>NZ_CP124681.1:2793638-5587277 GCF_029961765.1 Nocardioides sp. QY071 | reverse complement strand
CCGAGGCCGGTCCGGATCGTCCTGAGCCGACTGTTTGCGCAGGTCAGCGGCACTTTCCCGAGAAGGACGGAGCTGCTGTGCGACGTACGTCGACCGAGGCGGCCGGCACCGGCGGGGAATCCCGGATCCGTCGAACCTAACTGCCAGGTGCCTGTGGATCAACCCGCTATCCACAGGTTTTGATGTCGCTCTCATCCGACGCGCCCGGCGGCGGTCCGGGCGTCGCCGGTTTGACCCCCGATCCAGCGTCCGCGTACCGTTGATTGGTCAACCGGCGTCGACCGGTGCCGCATGTCCACGAAGCCCCGGGATCCCCCGGTCATCGTGGCTGCGCGGTGCCGGCCGACATGCTGCGCGGCTCCCGATCGGAGCTCGCTCCCGGCTGCCGGAGACCCTTCCCGACATCTGCATCATCCTGAGAGGCCGATCGTGAGCAAGCGGACGTACCAGCCCAACAACCGTCGTCGCCACAAGGTGCACGGTTTCCGACTGCGCATGCGCACCCGCGCCGGTCGCGCCATCCTGGCGAACCGTCGCCGGAAGGGCCGCTCGAGCCTGTCCGTCTGAGGACGGACCAGCGTGTCCGCCCAGCGGTTCCCGTGGGGCTGACGTGCTTGCCGCCGACCACCGGCTGACCGAACCGGACCTGTTCCGGACCGCCAGTCGCAAGGGTCGTCGTGGTGGCTCGCGCACCCTCGTCGCCCACCTGCTGCTCCCTGACGAGCTGCAGGTTGTCGGCATGTCCGGGGTCCGTGTGGAGCCGGCCGATCCCGCGCGAGCGGGCTTCGTGGTCAGCAAGGCCGTCGGCAACGCCGTCGTCCGCAACCGCGTGAAGCGGCGGCTGCGGCACGCTGTACGACCGGCGCTCGAGGGTCTGCCCGCGGGCTCCGTGCTCGTGGTGCGTGCGCAGGCAGCGGCCGCGGCGGCGTCGTACCCGGAACTGGTGGGCGACCTCGCACGTTGTCTGGACCGCGTGACCTCGCAGGGTCACCCGGCCGGTCAGGAGGCGCGATGAAGTGGTTGCTGATCGGCCTGGTGCGCGGCTACCAGCTCGTCGTCAGTCCGTTCCTGGGCCCGACCTGCCGCTACTACCCGTCGTGCTCGGCGTACGCCGTCCAGGCGCTCCAGGTGCACGGGGCGTTGCGTGGCACGTGGCTGGCGGTGCGGCGGCTGCTGCGCTGTCACCCCTGGTCCCCCGGCGGCGTCGACCACGTCCCGCCGCGACGCGGTCACGATCACGGGCCGGACGAGACCCTCTCCCCCACGCGCGCTGAGCGCGACTCCGAACTCCGCCCGGCGACCGCCGGGCGTCACCCCTTCCAGCAAGGAGCCTGATTCGTGGGCATCATCGGCGACATCGGCCACTTCATCATGGTGCCGCTGTACTACATCATCTCGGCGGTGCTCCTCGGCTGGCACAAGCTGTTCGACATCCTCGGCCTGGACCCCAAGGGCGGTCTGTCCTGGGCGCTGTCGATCATCGGCCTGACCCTGGTGATCCGTGCGGCGCTGATCCCGCTGTTCGTCAAGCAGATCAAGTCCAGCCGCAACATGCAGCTGCTGCAGCCCAAGGTGAAGGAGCTGCAGAAGAAGTACGGCCACGACCGGCAGAAGCTGGCCGAGGAGACGATGAAGCTCTACAAGGACGCCGGGACCAACCCGTTCGCGTCCTGCCTGCCGATCCTGCTCCAGATGCCGATCTTCTTCGCCCTGTTCCGGCTGCTCTCGCAGGCCGCGAAGGCGGACAAGCCACACGGCTTCCTCACCGCGGCGAAGGCCCACGAGTTCGGCCACGCGAAGATCTTCGGCGAGCTGCCGATCGACGGGAACTTCTGGGCCTCGCGCACGTGGGGCCCCACGCCGCACGCGGGCGTGATGATCGTGGCAGCGATCCTGGTGCTGGCGATGACGGCGACCACCTTCACCACCCAGCGTCAGCTGATGGCCAAGAACATGCCGGCCGAGGCGATGAGCGGTCCCTACGCGCAGCAGCAGAAGATGCTGCTCTACATCCTCCCGGTGGCCTTCGGCCTCGGTGGCATCGCGTTCCCGATCGGCGTGCTCCTCTACTGGACGACCTCGAACCTGTGGACCATGGGCCAGCAGTTCTACGTGATCCGGAACAACCCGGCGCCGGGCACGCCCGCGTTCCAGGCCAAGCTGGACCGCGACAAGGCCAAGGCGGCCCGCCACGGCCACAGCGCGACCGAGACGATCACCGAAGCCGTGCCGGAGCCGGAGCAGCGGCCGAGCACGCGCCAGCAGCCCAAGCGGCAGACCCGGGCCCAGCGCAGGACCACCACGCCGAAGCCGGGCGGCACTGCCGCCGGCGCCGGCGCCAAGAACCCATCGGCCGACGGGGACGGCAACGACCCCGAGGCCGGAACCGAGAAGAGCGAGGGAGACAGCAAGTGAGCGCCGAGACCGAGACCGGTACCGAGGTCGTGACCGAGACCGAGGAGACCGAGGAGACGGTGGTCGAGACCGACCAGGCCGACGCCCCCGCCGGCGAGGGCGACCGCATCTCCCGCCTCGAGCAGGAGGGCGACATCGCGGCCGACTACCTCGAGGAGCTCCTCGACATCGCCGACCTCGATGGCGACCTGGACATCGACGTGGAAGCCGACCGGGCCGCCGTGTCGATCGTCGGTGGCGAGCTCTCCCAGCTCGTGGGCCGCGACGGCAAGGTCCTCGAGGCGCTGCAGGAGCTCACCCGTCTCGCGGTCTACCGGGAGACCGGTGAGCGCTCGCGCCTGATGCTCGACATCTCCGGCTACCGGGCCGACAAGCGGACCCGGCTGACCCAGCTCGGTGCCGAGACGGCCGCCGAGGTCGCGAAGTCGGGCGAGCCCGTCTCGCTGGAGCCGATGTCGCCGTTCGAGCGGAAGATCGTGCACGACGCGGTCGCCGCCGCGGGCCTGCGTTCGGAGTCCGCCGGTGTCGAGCCGCGGCGCTACGTCGTGGTTCTGCCGGCGTGACCACCCCCTGTCGACGTTTCACGTGAAACACGACGACGGCACCACACCCCCGGTGTCCCCCGGCCCTGAGGGCCGGGCGGACCCGGGGGTGCTGCGTGCTGCCCTCCCTACTCCCCCGGCGGTCCTGGCGGAGGTCTTCTCCGCCGACCGCCTCGATCTCGTGCTGGCGTACGCCGACCTGCTGGCGACCGATGGTGTCGTCCGTGGCCTGATCGGCCCCCGCGAGACCCCCCGGCTCTGGGAGCGCCACCTGATCAACTGCGGCCTGCTGGCCGCCGCCCTGCCCGCCGACGCCAGCGTTGCCGACGTCGGGTCCGGAGCGGGCCTGCCCGGCCTGGTTCTCGCGATCGCCCGCCCCGACGTACAGGTGACGCTGATCGAGCCCCTGCTGCGGCGTACGACCTTCCTCGAGGAGGCCGTCGAGCGCCTCGGCCTCGACAACGTCACGGTGGTCCGTGGCCGAGCGGACGCGGTACACGGGGTGGCGACCTACGACGTCGTCACGGCACGCGCCGTCGCCGCCCTCGACAAGCTGGCGGCCTGGTGCATGCCGCTGGTCGCACCGGAGGGCGCCCTGCTGGCCATGAAGGGCAGCAGCGCGGCCGAGGAGGTCGCGGAGGCCGAGGAGATCACCCGCCGGCTGGGCTGTGCCCCAGCAGTCGTGGAGGAGCTGGGCGCGGAGCTCGCGGCCGACGGTGCCGTCGAGCCGATCCGCATCGTCCGTCTGTCGTGGGCCGATCCGGCCCGCGTATCGTTGCCGCTTCGTGGCCAGCGCGGTTCTCGGGGATCGCGTGGTGGCTCGTCGCGTAGGAAGAGGAGGAAGTCGTGAGCGACTCGTTGGGTCCTGGTCCCGGGTTTTCCACCGGTCCGGAGGCGGGTGCTGAGCGTGAGTCTCCACAGAACGCCGGAAGTTATCCACAGGCTGGGTCAGAGGGGGCTGGCATGACCAAGGACCACGTTTCACGTGAAACAGGCCCAGCTGTAGCCACCGGCCCGCTCACCGCGGCCCAGCTCGCCGAGCGCGCAGCCGGCTTCGAGGACGACCTCACTCCGCTGGCCCGGGCTGCGCAGGCGACGGTCATGGTCCGCGCCGGCATCCCGCAGGAGCAGCTGAGTCGCCCGTCGGAGACCCGGATCTTCGTGGTCGCCAACCAGAAGGGCGGCGTCGGCAAGACCACCTCCACGGTCAACCTGGCGGCCGCGCTGACCCAGCTCGGCCAGCGCGTCCTGGTCATCGACCTCGACCCGCAGGGCAATGCGTCGACGGCGCTCAACATCGAGCACCGGCAGGGCACGCCCTCGTCGTACGAACTGCTCGTCGACGGGGTCGCCATCTCCGACATCTCCCAGCCCTGCCCCGACGCGTCCGGCCTGTGGGTGGTCCCGGCGACCATCGACCTGGCCGGTGCCGAGATCGAGCTGGTCAGCGTCGTGGCTCGCGAGCAGCGCCTCAAGAAGGCGCTCGACGCCCACCCGCGTATCGGCACCGCCGAGTCCGTCGGCGAGGACCGGTTCGACTACGTCTTCATCGACTGCCCGCCCTCGCTCGGCCTGCTCACCCTGAACGCGCTCGTCGCGGGAGCGGAGATGCTCATCCCGATCCAGGCGGAGTACTACGCGCTCGAGGGTCTCGGCCAGCTGCTCGCGACCGTCGACATGGTCCGCGCGCACCTCAACCCCGAGCTCGCCGTGTCGACCATCGTGCTCACGATGTACGACGCCCGCACCCGGCTCGCCGCCGGCGTCGCCACCGAGGTGCGCGAGCACTTCGGCGACCAGGTGCTCAAGACCGCGATCCCTCGGTCGGTGCGGGTGTCCGAGGCGCCGTCGTACGGCCAGACCGTGATGACCTACGATCCGGGTTCGCCGGGCGCGCTCAGCTACCTCGAAGCGGCGCGCGAGATCGTCGTCCGAGGGAGTCTCTCGTGAACGCTCAAGCCCCCCGCCGCGGCCTCGGTCGCGGCCTCGGCTCGCTCATCCCGACCGCCCCTCCGACGCCCGTACCTGCCCCGGTCGCGGACGGGGATGTCAACCGGGATGCTCAGAATTCGGACTTTGCCGCTGGAGCGACTTCCAGCGCAACGGCGGACCCCAGGTCCACCGGGTCGGAGAACGGCGCTCAGATCGCGGATTCGGCTCTGGCGCCCGTCGACGGTGCCTACTTCGCCGAGCTGCCGGTCGAGCAGATCTCCCCCAACGCGGTCAACCCTCGCACCGTCTTCGACGAGGAGGCGATGGCCGAGCTGGTCCACTCCATCAAGGAGATCGGCCTGCTCCAGCCCGTCGTGGTCCGCAGGACGGCCGCTGACAGCTACGAGCTGGTCATGGGTGAGCGCCGCTGGCGTGCCACCCAGGCCGCCGGCCTCGCCACGATCCCCGCGATCGTGCGCGAGACCGACGACACCGACATGCTGCGCGACGCGCTGCTCGAGAACCTGCACCGCAGCAACCTGAACCCGCTCGAGGAGGCTGCGGCCTACCAGCAGCTGCTCGAGGACTTCTCCTGCACGCACGACGAGCTGGCCCAGCGGATCGGTCGATCGCGCCCGCAGATCAGCAACACGCTGCGCCTGCTCAAGCTCTCCCCCGCCGTCCAGCGCCGGGTCGCGGCGGGCGTCCTGTCCGCCGGCCACGCCCGGGCGCTCCTCGGCGTCGGCGACGCCGACCAGCAGGACCGCCTGGCCCAGCGGGTCGTCGCCGAGGGCATCTCGGTGCGGGGCCTGGAGGAGATCGTCGCGGTCGGCGACGGCGCCGGCGGTACGACGCCCCGCCCGCGTCGCGCGAAGCCGCAGGCGCCCGGCCTGGGCGAGCTCTCCGAGCGGCTCGGCGACCGGCTGGAGACCCGGGTCAAGATCGACCTGGGCAAGGCCAAGGGCAAGATCTCGATCGAGTTCGCCAACACCGGCGACCTGCAGCGCATCGTCGACCTGATCGACCCGCGCAACCGGAACGATCGCCCGATCTGACCGATCATCCGGTCACCGGAACGCGCGAGAGGGCGCGACCGCTACGCCGGTCGCGCCCTGTTTCACGTGGAACGGCACCAGGCCCCGGACAGGACGAACCGCGCACTGCGAGACTGCCGGCCATGACCCGCCGCCCCCAGCCTGTGCTCCGCTCCGCCACACCGCAGGATGCGGAGCAGGTGCTGAGCCTGTGGGACCTGATCTCCGCCGGTGAGGCGTCCGGCATCGGCGGATGGCGCGACCACGCGGCAGCCTGGCTGCGGACCGCCTCGAACGACCCGGCGCGTGCCCGGGTCGTGGTCGTCGATGCTGGTGGTGTCGTCGTGGCGACGGCGACCGGGAACCTGGAGGTCGGCGTTCCGGATCCGCACTGCCCGACCGGCCGCAGTGTCCGGCTCGTCAACGTCGTCACGCGGCCCGAGCACCGAGGCGAGGGACATGCGAGCCGGCTCGTCGACGACGTCGTCGCCTGGGCGCGCAGCGTGGGTGCGGACCGGGTCGACCTCAGCGCGACGGTCGCGGCGCTCGGCGTCTACCAGCGCGCAGGCTTCGTGCGCACCTCGGCTCCCCGCCTCAAGCTGGTGCTCTGACCTGCACGCACTCCTTTTGTCGACAAAGAGATAGATCGAGAAAGCGATATATCGCCAAAGTGATACATGATCTGTGAGGCTGCTGTGACCTTCGTGCCGGGCTCGTGTGAGGCTGGGACGTGACGCTGCTCAGGCCGGTGAGATCCGCCGGTTCCCAGCAGAACGGACGATCATGAACCCCAGCCGTAACAGCCGTACCGCCGCCCTCGCCGGGGCACTGGTCCTCTCCCTCGGCGCGCTCGCTGCCTGTGGTGTCGAGGACGAAGCGCCGGTGAAGGCGACCCCCGGCGCCGGATCGGGTACGACGGGCACGGCCACCGACCCGGCGATCGCCGCCCGGGCCGCGGTGACCTACCTCCTCGACTGTGTCGGCGAGCCGGTGGCGAGCCCGGCGTCGGTGACCGTGGCCTGCGCCGACGGGAACCAGAGCCTGACCGACCTCGCGTGGAGCGACTGGGGTGCCGACGAGGCCACAGCCATCGGGAAGCTGGTTGCCAACAACTGCGACCCGAGCTGCGCCGAGGGCACCGACGTGACTGTGCCGGCAAAGGTCGTGGTGTCCGACATCGTGGAGGGTGAGGCATCGGCGACGTACGGGACGATCACCATCACGGTCGAGGGGAAGGTGCCGGAGGGGATGCTGGCGACGCAGACCTACCCGCTGCAGACGGTCGACCCGGTGGAACCGGAGCTGGGCCCCGGCTCCTGAAAGCTCACCACGACCTCTGCGCCGCCGGCCGGCAGGTTCGCCATGGTGACCGTGGCGCCCAGAGTGCGGGCCTGGCCGTGCACGATGGTGAGCCCGAGGCCGGTGCCTTGCCCGGTGCTGCGGAACCTGATCGCGCCGGCGGTCAGGATGTCGGCCGGGAAGCCCGTTCCCCCGTCGCGTACGACGACCCGTGGCCCGTCCACGACCAGGCTCGTGACCCCGCCGCCGTGCCGCTCGGCGTTGGCCACCAGGTTGGTGACGATCCTCTCGACGCGGCGAGGGTCGACGAGGACCTTGGCGTCGCGCTCGACCGCCGCGCCTGGCACCAGGGCACCGAGGTGGTGCACGGACAGGGCGATCTCCTCCGTGCCGCTGTCCAGGCGGGCCACCTCGAGAAGGTCCTCCACCAGATGTCGCAGCCGGGCGACCAGGCCGCGGAGCAGGTCGGTGGGCTCGCCCGGCGGGAGCAGCTCACTGGCGCTCACCAGCCCGGCGACGGGGGTGCGTAGCTCGTGGGCGACGTCGGCGGAGAACGCTTGTTCCACGTGGAACCTTCGTTCGAGCGCGTCAGCCATGTCGTCGACCGCTCGCGAGAGCGCGGCCACCTCGTCGCGGCCGGTGACGGTGCAGCGCGCCGTGCCGCCGTGGCTGATCACCTCGGCTGCAGCCGCGGCCCGGCGGAGTCTCCGGCTGAGTCCGGCACCCACCAGGAGGCCCAGTAGCGCGGTCAGCGGTAGCACGGCGCCCGCCGCGAGCAGCATGCGCCGACGCAGCGACGACCGCGCGGCTCGCACAGGCCCGTCGTCCAGTGCCACGCTCGCGACCCGGTCCGGTCCGAGGCGGCGGGCCGCCCACATCCGACCGTCGGCGTAGTACGTCGCCGCGCGATCCTCCCCCGCCGCGGGCAGAGAGGTCCGGAGGGGGGCGGGCAGCCGGACGGGGTCGAGGGACAGGTCGTAGCGCAGCGTGGAGGTCACCTCGAGCACCGCGATCCCGGCGGAGAGCTCGGTCAGCGCCTGCGTGCGCAGCCGGTCGCGGGCGTCCACGGCCGACTGGTGGTCGACGACCACCCCGACGCCGAGCAGGGTCGCGAGGGCCGCGCCGAGGACGGCGAGGGTGATCCGGGTGCGCAGCGAGTGGCGCCAGCCCGACAGCGCGGACGGCACCGTCAGTCCCGCAGCATCTTGTAGCCCGCCCCGCGCACGGTGACCACGTGCTCGGCCCCGATCTTCGCGCGCAGCCGCTGCACGGTGACGTCGACGACGTGTGCGTCGCCCCACGTGGTGCTCCCCCACACCAACTCGAGCAGCCGGGTGCGGCCCAGCACGATGCCGGCGTTGTCGAGGAAGGCCGTCAGCAGCCGGAACTCGGTGGCCGACAGGTCCACGGGTACGCCGTGGCGCTCCACGGTCATCCCGTCGACATCGATCCGCAGCCCGTCGCGCTCCACCACCCGCGAGGGCGCGGCCCCACCGCGCCGGCGCAGCAGGGAGCGCAGCCGGGCCTCCAGCACGTCGCCGTCGAACGGCTTCACGACGTAGTCATCGGCACCCGCGTCGAAGCCGACCACCTGGTCGCGGGGCAGGTCGCGTGCGGTGAGCAGCAGCACAGGCAGCTCACCGTCCGTGCGGATCCGCTCGGTCAGCCGCAGCCCGTCGAGCTTCGGGAGCACGACGTCGACGACGGCGAGGTCCACCGGCTGGGTGAGGTACGCCGTCCAACCGGCCTCGCCGTCCGCGGCCGTGACGACGCGGAACCCGCGGGACTCGAGGACCAGGCGGGTCGTCGTCCGCAGGTCGTCGTCGTCCTCGACGAGCAGGACCAGTGGCGCGTCCACGGCGGGACCGCTCAGCCGGCCTTCTTCTCGGCGGCCTTGGCGGCCCGCTTGGCCGCCCGGGCCCGCAGCTCGGCCTTGTCCAGCGCGTCGGCCTCGTCCGGGGTCGGGGCAGAGCCGCCGAACCGGGCCGGGGTCCACCAGCTGCCCGGGGCCTTCTCGGCCTCGGGGTACTCCGCGATGACCTCGTCGAGCATCCGCTGCATCACGACCCGCAGCTCGGCGGTCTCGGCGTCGGTGTCCTCGCCGGTGGGATACATCGGCTCGCCGACCTTGACGATGATCGTCTTGGCGGAGCGGGAGAAGTCCTTCGGGTGGTCCTTGGTCATCAAGCGGTGGGCGCCCCACACGATGACCGGGATGAGAGGTACGCCGGCGTCCGCAGCGATCCGCGCGGCACCGGACTTGAGCTCCTTGATCTCGAACGAGCGCGAGATGGTGGCCTCGGGGTAGATGCCGACGACCTCACCGGCCTTGAGGTAGGCCAGCGCGTCCTTCATGGCCTGCAGGCCCGAGGACCGGTCGACGCGGATGTGGTGGAAGGAGCGGAGCAGATGACCCACGCCCGGCGCGTCCATCATCTCCTTCTTGATCATGAACCGGACCAGCCGCTTGCGCGGCTCGGCACCCGCGCCGGCGTAGATGAAGTCGATGTAGCCGGTGTGGTTGATGGCCATCAGCGCGCCGCCCTTGCGCGGCACGTTCTCCGAGCCCGACACGACGACCTTCTGCCGCATCAGCTTGAACAGCACCTTGGCGGTGACGATGACGGGCGGGTAGGTGATGTCGAGCATGACGAGAGTCTGACAGGCGGGCGGGGGCCGGCCCAGAGGGCGTCTGAGGTGCGGGAGGGTCAGCGCCGCGCGGCGAGGAAGTCCGCGATCCGGCCGATCGCCTCCTCGAGCACCTCCACGTCCGGAAGCGTGACCAGCCGGAAGTGGTCGGGAGCGAACCAGTTGAAGCCGGTGCCGTGGGTGACCAGGATCTTCTTGGCCCGCAGCAGCTCGATGACGAAGGCCTCGTCGTCGTCGATCGGGTAGACCTCGGGGTCCAGGCGCGGGAAGCAGTAGAGGGCGCCGCGGGGGCGGACCGAGGAGACGCCGGGGATCTCGTTGAGCAGCTTGTCGGCGAGCATCGCCTGCTCGTAGAACCGGCCGCCGGGGACGATCAGCTCGTTGATCGACTGGTAGCCGCCCAGCGCGGTCTGGATCGCGTGCTGGGCGGGGACGTTGGCGCACATGCGCATGTTGGAGAGCGTGGTCAGGCCCTCGAGGAAGTCCTCGGCGAGCTCCTTGGGACCCGAGATCATCACCCAGCCGGCGCGGTAGCCGCACACCCGGTAGGCCTTGGACAGCCCGCTGAAGGTCAGGCACAGGACGTCGTTGCCGGCGGCCGCGGCCGCGTGGTGGTGCTCGGCGTCGTCGAACAGGATCTTCTCGTAGATCTCGTCGGCGAAGACCACCAGGTCGTGGCGCCGGGCGATGTCGACCAGCTTGGCCACCATCTCCTTGCTGTAGACCGCACCTGTGGGGTTGTTGGGGTTGATGATCACCAGGCCGTGGGTGTTCTCGGTGATCTTCGACTCGATGTCCTCGAGGTCCGGCATCCAGCCGTTCTCCTCGTCGCACCGGTAGTGGACCGGCGTACCGCCGGACAGCGACACCGCGCCCGTCCACAGCGGGTAGTCGGGCGCCGGCACGAGGATCTCGTTGCCGTCGTCGAGGAACGCCTGCAGGACCATCGAGATCATCTCGGAGACGCCGTTGCCGATGAAGACGTCCTCGACGGCGGTGTCCTTGAGGCCGCGCGACTGGTAGAACTGCGCGACCGCGGTGCGGGCGGAGTAGATGCCGCGCGAGTCGGAGTAGCCCTGGGCCTCGGGCAGGTTGTGCACCATGTCGGCCACGATCGCCTCGGGTGCCTCGAAGCCGAACGGTGCCGGGTTCCCGATGTTGAGCTTGAGGATCTTGTGACCCTCGGCCTCGAGGCGCTGGGCCTCGACGAGGATCGGTCCCCGGACGTCGTAGCGGACGTTGCGGAGCTTCTGGCTCTGGCGGATCTTGCGCACGAACCGCATTCTCTCAGGTCCGCGCCACCGGTTTCCGGCTCGCTCACCGACGTAGGATCGAGGAGTGGCCCGGACCACGGTCCCCCTCACGCTCGACCTGCTCGACGCGCTGTTCGACGACACGGACGCGCCGTGCCGCTCCTGCCTGTTCTGGGAGCGGGAGCCGGTGCACCGCCAGCGCCTCGACGCCGAGGAGCGCGCGGCCGAGAAGGAGGCCTGGGTCTCCGAGCTGCTGCGCGAGTGGGGCTCCTGCGGCCGGGTGGCGGTCGTCGACGGCCAGCCGGCGGGCTACCTCGTCTACGCGCCCGCCTCGTACGTGCCGGGTGCGGCGGCCTTCCCCACCGCCCCGGTGTCCGTGGACGCCGTACTGCTGACCACGGCGTGGGTGCGCGCCGACCACCGCCGCGGCGGGATCGGCCGGCTGCTCGTGCAGGGCATGGCCCGCGACCTCGTCGGGCGCGACGGGATCCGCGCGGTGGAGGCGTTCGCCAGCACCGGCCGCCGCCTGCCCGGCCGGGTCCCCGACTGCGTCGTACCGGCGGACTTCCTGGCCCGGGTGGGGTTCAAGACGCAGCGTGCGCACCCGGTCACGCCGCGGATGCGGATGGAGATGCGCTCGTTGGTCACCTGGCGCGGCGAGGTCGAGGCGGCGTGGGAGCGGCTCGTCGGCGTCGTACGACGGCCCAAGCACGCCCCGACGCCGGTCAGCCGGCGCTGACCGGCTCCAGCTCGGACACCTTCGGCTGCCAGGTCCCGTCGACCAGGGTCAGGTTCACCCGGAGCCGACCGCCGTCGGTCGTGACGAGGACGCTCGCCGCCGAGGGTCCGTACGACGCCAGCCCGGCCGCGAGCACCTCCCCCGGCACCGCCTGACCGGCGGCTGCCAGCACGTCCTGACGCTCCGGGTCCGGCTCGTCGAGGTGGGAGACCGCGGCGGTCACCTGGCCCAGGTCGTCGACCCGCCAGCTCCCGCGGTCGCGGCGCAGGTGCAGCGCGATGTCCGCCGGCTCGGCGGGCGCCCGGTCGAGGAGCACCAGGACGTCGGCCTCGTCGCGGTCGATGCCCATCAGCCCGGTCCCGACGACCGTCGCGGCCGCCACCGGAACCGAGCCGTCGTCGACGGCCCGCCGGTAGAGGCGTGCGTAGCGCGGCGTCATCAGCGCGTTCGGGTCGGCGGTCCGGTCCAGGATCTGCGCCGTGGCGGTCGCGGCGAGGCTGAGCACGGCAGCACGCTCCTCGTCCCCGACCTGCACGGGTACGGCGACCGGCGTCGTCCCGGCGCTGGGCACCGGCCCGGTGACCTCCGGCGGGGGCACGCCCCGCCCGGTCAGCAGCAGCCCGAGCACCACGGCCGTGCCGGCGACGAGCCGCACGGCGAGCACCCGGACGAGCACCCGGGCGAGCACCTGCCTGAGGTCCGGTGGGCGCCGTCGTACCGACGAGTGGTTCCCCATGAGTCCTCCGGTCTTCGGTCGGGAGCGAGGACATTGTGGGCGCTGCGGACCGAACCCGGTGGGGAATGCGAAAGCCCCCGGTCCGAGGACCGGGGGCCTTGCGGGGGGATGTCAGGCGATGAAGTCGGCGAGCTCGTTGAGGATCGCGGCCTTCGGACGGGCGCCGACGATGGTCTTCACGACCTCGCCGCCCTGGTAGACGTTGATCGTCGGGATGCCGGTGACGCGGTAGGACGCCGGGGTGACCGGGTTCTCGTCGACGTTCATCTTGAAGAACGTGATCTTGTCGCCGTGCGCGCCGGCGATCTCGTCGAGGATCGGGGCGACCTGGCGGCACGGGCCGCACCACTCGGCCCAGAAGTCCACGAGGACGGGCTTGTCGGACTTGAGGACCTGCGCGTCGAACTCGGCGTCGGTCACGGCGGAGATGTTGTCGGCCACGGGGGCGCTCCTTCGGATCTTGGTGAACGTGAAGTCTGTGTAGTTGAACCTACGCGCCGGCCGGGACATTCCCGGCGGTCGCGGCGGCGTGGTCGAGCTCGGCGATGAAGCGCTCCGCGTCGAGGGCGGCGGCGCAGCCGGTGCCGGCGGCGGTGATCGCCTGGCGGTAGGTGTGGTCGACCAGGTCACCGGCGGCGAAGACGCCGCGGATGTTGGTGGCCGTCGAGCCCGGCTGGACCAGGACGTAGCCGTTGTCGTCGAGGTCGACCTGACCCACCAGCAGCTCGGAGCGCGGCTCGTGGCCGATCGCGATGAACAGGCCGGTCGCGGGCAGCTCGGAGGTCTCGCCGGTGACGGTGTCCTTGAGCGTGAGGGACTCGAGGGAGTCCTCGCCGTTGATTGACTCGACGACGGAGTTCCACACGATCTCGAGCTTGGGGTCGGCGAAGGCACGCTCCTGCATGATCTTCGAGGCGCGCAGCTCGTCGCGGCGCACGATCAGGGAGACCTTCGAGCCGAAGCGGGTGAGGAAGGTGGCCTCCTCGACGGCGGAGTCGCCACCGCCGACGACCGCGATGTGCTGCTCGCGGAAGAAGAAGCCGTCGCAGGTCGCGCAGTAGGAGACACCGCGACCGGAGAGCCGCTCCTCGTTGGGGAGGTCGAGCTTGCGGTAGCCGGAGCCGGTGGACAGGATCACCGCGCGGGCGGTGTAGGTGTCGGTGGCGGTCTTGACGATCTTGATGTCGCCGGTGAGGTCGACCTCGACCACGTCGTCGGCGACCAGCTCGGCCCCGAAGCGCTCGGCCTGGGCCCGCATCTCGTCCATCAGGGCGGGGCCCTGGATGCCGTCGCGGAAGCCCGGGAAGTTCTCGACCTCGGTGGTGTTCATCAGCGCGCCGCCGGCGGTGACCGAGCCCTCGAAGACCAGCGGGTTCAGCTGGGCCCGCGCGGCGTAGATCGCGGCGGTGTAGCCGGACGGCCCGGACCCGATGACGATGACGTTGCGGGGCTCGGACGTGGCGGACTCGGACATGGGACTCCCGACCTGGATCTGGTACGACGGACAACTTCGACAACGAGATCGTAGGCCGCCGGATTCCCGGGCGCCCGTCCCGGTCCAGCAGAGGGTCAGCCGGTCGCGGCGAGGCTGGTGGAGTGCAGCACGTCACCGGTGCCGCAGGCGAGCACCTCGGCGACCTGGGTCGAGCCGACCGGGGCGCGGAAGGCGACGACGGCCGGCTTGCCGTCGTACTCGATGCCGACGAGGTGGCCGGGCCCGAAGGAGGCCGGGTCGCACACGAAGCCGTCAGGCGCCGCGAGGGTGGCGCCGGAGTAGTCGGCGCTGCTGGGGTGCGGCAGCGTGACGTGCTGGAGGGCGACCAGGTCCTCGCGCAGGTGGGCGATCCGGACCTCGCGCAGCGGTTCGTCGGTGGGCACCCGGCGTGCCTCGACGTGCGGTCCGCTCGAGTCGGCGGTGGTGCCGCTGGGGACGGCTGCGGCCTCCGGCGCCTCCTTGAGGGCGGTGCCGCCGGCCTCGCCGGTGGCGGTGCCGCGGGCCGAGTCGTCCTTGGCGGCCTCGCTGGCCGCGGACAGGTCCTCCCCGGACTGGTGGTCGGACACGATCCCGACGCCGACGGCGACCACCGCGACCGCCGCGGCCGCGGCGAACAGCACCCGGACCCGGCGCCGGCGACGCAGCGCGGCCGGGTCGAGAGGTACGACGACCGCCTCGGGATGCGACTCGTGCACCCCGCCGAGGGGGCGGGTGCCGGAGGTGCGCTCGGCGGCCAGGTCGGCGATCACGCCGTCGAGCCGGTCGGCGACGTCCGCCGGCATCGGCACCGGGCCGCCCGCGTCCGCGAGGGCGCGCCGGACGGCGTCCTCCTCGGCGGAGGTCAGCGGCTGGTGGGCGTCGTTCATGTGGGGGTTCCTGGCAGGGCGTCGCGGAGGGACGGGTGGGTGGTCAGTCGACGGCGGTCCCGGCGGGTGGTCCGCGGGGCGTCACCGATCCGACGTCCGGGGCGCCCGTCGGGTTCCCGGCGGCGTGCGGCGGGGGGACCGTGTCGTCGTCGGCGGGCTCGAGGACGTCGGCCAGCAGCACTGCCAGCCGGGCCCGGCCGCGGGAGCACCGGCTCTTGACGGTGCCCTCGGCGCAGTCGAGGATCCGGGCCACCTCGGCGACGGGGTACCCCTCCATGTCGACCAGCACGATCGCGGCCCGCTGCTCCTCGGGCAGGGTCCGCAGCGCGTCGAGGACCCGCTCGCGGCGCTCGACCACGACACCGTGCTCGGCCGGGTCGGTCGCGTGCCCGGCGGTCTCGCGGTGCCGGCGGCCGGGCTCGAGGTCGTCGAGGTCGTCGGGGAGCGGCTCGGCTCGGCGTACCTTCTCGGCGCGCAGCCGGTCCAGGCAGGCGTTGACCACCACGCGGTGCAGCCAGGTGGTCACGGCGGCGTCGCCGCGGAAGGTGCCGGCGCGGCGGAACGCGGAGACCAGGCCGTCCTGCAGGGCGTCCGCGGCGGTCTCGGGGTGGCCGCAGGTGCGCAGCGCGACGGCCCACAGCCGGTCGCGGTGCCGGGTGACGAGGGTGCCGAAGGCGGTGGCGTCGCCCGCGACGTGCGCAGCGAGCAGCTCGTGATCGGTCAGCACCTCGTCACTCACCACGGACCACCACCTCGGAGACCTCGGCCCGGAAGCCACCGGAGACCTCCGGCAGGGCCGTCCACCACAGGACAAGGTAGCGAGCCCTCACCGAGGCCGCAGGCGACAGGGTCAACCGGCCGCCGCCCTTCGCGGTCGCCAGCGGGCTGCCGATGGGTGCCTCGGTGGGTGCGGTGGCGCCGTCGACGGCGTACAGGCCGACCTGGTCGGGGCTCATCAGGCCCTCGTCGATCATGCGTACGTCGACCGAGGCCACCGTGCGGGTCCGTCCCAGGTCGAGGACCAGGCCGACGCCCGTCTTGAGGCCGGTGGGGCCGAGCTGGTCGAAGTAGGTGTCGGTGCGCCAGCCGGTCTGCGTGTCGCCGTCGACCACGGCCTCGGCCAGCGAGCCGTTCTCGTCGCCGTCGGTGCCGAGCGGGTCGAAGGCACTGACTCGGACCCCGTCGATGGCCGCGGCCCGGCCCGCGCTGGTCTCGGCGGTGCTCGGAGTGTCCTTCGGGTCGCCGCCGAGGGCGGTGCGGCCGCGGCCGAGGTTGAACGCGATCGCCACCGCCACGAGCAGCAGCACCGCGAGCGCGACGGCCATGGCGAGCCGCAGCCAGCTGCGGCCGGGCACGGTCTCCAGGCTGTCGGTGGAGTCGTGCTCGTCGGGACCGGTGTCGGTGTCCCACGGCCAGAACCCGGTGGGTGTGACGCCCGGAGGCGGTGCGCCGGGCTCGGGCTCGGAGGGCACCGGGGGCAGCCGGCGCCGGCCGCCGCCCGGCGGGTCGGGGGCGAACAGCGGTCGCTCCGGCAGGTCCTCGAAGGGCGGGGGCGGGGGCGGCGGGGTGCTGCGGGTGCGCAGCCAGGTGACGTCCTCGTCGTCGCCGAAGACCGGCATCCCGGCCTCGGTGGGCAGCTCGGTCACCAGGGGGATGGGCGGCTCGTCCTCGGAGTCCGGCTCGGGCTCAGGCTCCGGGTCGGGCTCGGGGTCGGGCTCGGGGTCCGGCTCCGGGGCCGGCGCTACGACGGGGATGTCGTCGCGGGAGGCGTCATGCGGCAGCGGGTCGGCGAGGGCGGGCAGCCACACCGGGCGCAGCTCGTTGATCGGCGGGATGGCGCGGGCCAGCCGGGTGGGTGCCCCGGTCGGGTCACCGACGAACGCCAGCAGCTCGCCGGCGATGCCGGCGGCCGAGGACACGTCGGGGTGGTCGGCGCTGCGCCGGCGCCAGCGGGGTGCGCCGCTGCGCTGGTCGAGCTCGCGCCACAGCACGTCGAGCGGCTGCGGCACGCCCGCCACCACCTGGCGGGGGCTGAGCGTGGTGTCGTTCTCGCGAGGTGCGGCCGGCACGATCGAGCCGGACGGGCCCGGCCAGGTGCCGGTCAGCGCGCAGTGCAGCAGGCCGCCGAGGTCCTCGAGGTCGCCCTGGACGTCGCCGGGCGAGAGGCCGTGCAGGGCGGCGTCGACGCACATCCCGATGATGCGCACCGCGCCGTACCTGTCGATGAGGACGTTCTCGGGGTTGAGCCGCCCGTGGGTGACGCCGGCGGCATGCGCCCGCGCGAGGGCGTCGGCGACGTCGGCGACCAGCCAGGCGGCGTTGCGCGGCGTCAGCGGCCCGTCGTGGGTGACCAGGATGTCGAGCGAGATCCCGGTCCCCCACTCGTTGACCACGAAGCAGCGCCCGTCCTCCTCCTCGGCGTCGAGCACGCGCAGGATCCGCGGGTCGAGGACCTGGGCGGACGTGCGGGCCGCCTCGATCAGCTCGTGGGCGCGGGGGTCGTCCTGGGCGATGACGTGCAGCGCGACGAACCGCTCCAGGACCCGGTCGTGGGCACGCCAGAACCGTCCCCCGCCGCTCTCGCTGAGCAGGTCGATCAACCGGTAGCGGCCGGCGAGGACATCGCCCGACCGCGTCGACGTCGCCACCTCGTCCCCCTGCCGATCCGCCCTCGTGGTCCCTGCGGTCACCTTAGTCCGGCCGGCGCCGGAACTAGCGGCGGCTCAGCCGCCTGCTGACGGTGTCGGCGACCGACGTCACGTCGTCGAGGCCCAGCGGGCGCGCGAGGGCCAGCAGGACGCCTCCGGCACCGGCGCTGACGATCGCCACCTCCAGAGCCGCCCACAGCCAGTGCGGGTCCGGCCCGACCAGCTCGACGACGGTGTCGGTGACCACGATGTCGAGGAACCGGCCGACCACGAACACGACCACGCTCGCGGCGAGCAGTCGCAGCAGGAACCCGCGCCGGTGCCACACCGCGCCGCGCGGCATGCCGCCGCGACGCAGGGTGCGCAGCAGCACGACCGAGGAGAGGGTCGCGCCCACGGTGTACGCGCCGCCGTACGCCAGCACCAGCATCGGGGAGGTGTCCCACGGGTCGACCCGGCTGACGAACAGCACCGCGAGGCCGATGTTGGTGGCCGCGATCGCGCACTGCACGAAGAACACCAGCCTGTTGAGCTCGAGCGCGTAGAACCCGCGCAGGACCAGGTAGTGCACGGTGAACGCGACGACCGCGAAGCCGAAGAGCACCATCGACGACTCGAACCGGTGCACGTACGGCGCGGTCGCCCCGTGGCCCCACACGACCTGGGCCAACGGGAGCGCGATCGAGGGCAGCAGCGCCGCGAACGGTACGACGACCGACAGCGCCGTGCGCAGCGTCGCGCCGAGGGTGGTCGCGAGCCGGCCCATGTCGCTGGTGGCGGCCGCGGCCGAGAGCCGCGGCAGGATCGCGGTCGCCAGGGAGACGGTGATGATCGAGTGCGGGACCATCGTCACGAGCATCACGTTCGAGTAGATCGTGATGCCGGTGCCGTCCTCGGCGGCGGCGGTGCCGCCCGAGGCGAGGCGCACCACGACGACATACGCGATCTGGTTGACGACGACGAAGAGCACGGTCCAGATCGCCAGGTGCAGGGTGTGGCCGAGCCCGACGCCGCGCCAGTCGAACCGCGGTCGCACCCGCACCCCGGCCGCGCGCAGGTAGGGCACCAGGATGAGCAGCTGGGCGGCGATGCCGACCGTCGAGCCGATGCCGAGCAGGGCCTCCTGACCGGGGGTGAACGCGCCGCGCTGCTCGGCGGGCGTCGCCGGGCCGAAGGCGACCAGGTAGGCGACCAGGACCCCGACCGAGATGATGTTGTTGGCGATCGGCGCCCACATCATCGGGCCGAACCGGCCGCGCGCGTTGAGCACCTGGCCGACCAGCACGAACATGCCGTAGAAGAAGACCTGCGGCAGGCAGTAGCGCGCGAAGTCGATCGCCGACTGCCGCTGCTCGGCGAGGTGCGGCGCGTTGTAGCTCGGCACCAGCACCTGCATCACCAGCGGCGCGGCGACCACGAGCAGCACCGTCACCAGGCCCAGGAAGCAGGCGGCGAGGGTCATCACCCGGTTGACGTACGCCGCGCCGCCGTCCGGGTCGTTCTTCATCGACCGGACCAGCTGCGGCACCAGCACCGCGTTGAAGACGCCGCCCGCGAGCAGGATGTAGAGCATGTTCGGCACCGTGTTGGCCACGGTGAAGATGTCGGCGTGCAGCGAGATGCCGAGGGCGGCCGCGAGCAGGGTCGAGCGGATGAAGCCGCTGAACCGCGACACGATCGTGCCGGCCGCCATCACGGCGGTGTTGGCGAGGATCCTCCTCTGCTCCCCGCCGGCCGCGTCGTCGGTCTCGCTCACGCAGTGACCTCGCCGGGCTCGCCGGGGCCGCTGCCCTGGCCGCGCGAGCGGAAGCGGCGGACCAGGCGGATGCCGATGGCGACGAAGAGGATGCCGGCGCCCGTGCCGATGATCGCCCAGATCACCACCCCGACCTGACCCGAACGGATCGGCAGCTCGTCCTCGGCACCGATCGGCGTACCGTCGGCGTCGGTGAGGCGGAGCCGGACGTTGTGGACGCCGGTGCCGTGCATGTCGGCGCTGATCGGGACCGACGAGCGGCTGTTGGCCGCCAGCACGATCGGGTTCGCGGCCCTGATGGTGGCCTCGGAGTCGGTGGCCGCCTCGATCCGCACGGTCACGGCGTGGTCGAGGGTGTTGGCGATGGCGACGTTGAAGCTGCCGGAGCTGCTCGACAGCGTGACCCCCTGGGGCGCGTCGAGGGTCACCATGTCGAGCTGGCCGGTCACCCAGTCGCGCGAGCGGCCCAGCCGCGGCGCGGCGTCGGAGTCGTCGCGCATGGCGTACGACGTGCCGGCCAGCGCCTCGCCCACGACGGTGTCGCCGATCGTGTAGCCCTCGCCCAGGATGCTCTGCAGCGAGCGTCCCGCGCGGATGAAGGCGCCGGCCTCGCTGAACACGCTGGTGTCGAGCTGCGCGGCGACCTGGCCCTCGGGGTAGGTGAGGTCGTCGGGGTCGATCTGGCGCCCGGCGCCGTCGGCGCCCGCGGCCAGGTCGTTGGTGTGCGTGATCGTCGGCAGGGACACCAGCGAGACGAGCGCCGGGTCCAGCTGCGACCAGAACTCGGAGGCGTCGGCCGCGTCGATGCCGGACGGGAGGACGTCGACGATCGGGGCCGGCCGTCCCCCGTGGGCGGCGATCATGCGGATCGCCGCCTCGCTGAGCAGCCGCTGGCGCAGCGCCACCGGAGCCAGCGCCCGGTCGGGTCCCGGGCCACCCTTGGCGGTGGCGGTGCTCGTGGGTACGACCGGCCGGCTGCCCACCAGGCCGCCCACGGGCGGGCCGTCGGGATAGTCCTCGGCGCCGAACATCTGCTCGCCGAGCAGCACGGTCGCGTCGTCGTCGACGTTCTCGATCGCGCCGGCGTCGAGGTAGCCATTGCGCGACGCGACGACCGGGGTGCCCTCGATGCCCCAGGCGGCCAGCGTCGGCGACGGGTGCTTGCGTGCGGTGTCGTAGAGGCTCGGCAGGGCGTGCGCCGCGGCGGCGAGGTCGGGGTCGCCGTACGGGAGCAGGGCGACGGTGTCGTCGGGCAGCACGGAGCCGGCCTTGTCGAGCCAGGTCTGGGCGGCCCGCACGAGCGTGCTGTCGGGCTCCAGGGTCGCGCCGCCGACCTCGGCCCCGTCGTCGCCGCCCTCGCCGGCGTCGTCGCTCTGCGACTCGCTGGGCGACGGGCTGTCGCTCTCGGACGGCTCGTCGACGGGGGCGACCGGGGCGATCTCGCGGATCGGGTTGCCGGCGGCGAGCTGGCTCACCGCGTCCGGCAGCGCGGGGTCCACCAGCCAGGTCACCGGCCGGGTGTTGCCGGCGGCACCGAACGCGAGCGGCCCGCCGAGCGTGCCGTCCGGCGCGAGCGCCTCCTCCCACCACGAGGTGCGACCCAGCTCGCCGTCGGCCGAGTGCGCGACCCGGCCGCGCAGGGGCACCACGACGGCGGTGTCGACGGGCTCGCCGGCGCCCGGGGCGACGTACGGCAGGAAGGTCCGGGCCCGTCCGTCGGCCAGCTTGTCGCGCCCGTCGGCGTTCTCGCCGAGCGCGTGCACGCCGAACCAGTAGACGCCGGTGGTGGGTGTCGCGAACATCAGGCGCAGGACCCGCTGGGGGATCCGGATCGTGTAGTCGGTGCTCTCCCCCGGCCCGAGCGAGTCCACCTCGGCGCGGACCGCGAGGTCGTCGGTGTAGCGCTGGCCGACCTCGGCCTCCGGGTCGGTGGCGACCGCGGAGCTGAGCTCCTCCTCGGTCGTCATCGCCGGGGCGGTCGAGCCGAACATCGGGTAGAGGTTGATCCGCTGCCAGGTCTCGAGGTCGACGTTGGTCACCGTGCCGCTGACGACGAGGGGGCCGCTGGTGGGCAGCAGCCCGGGCGTGAGCGCGTCGATGCTGATCTCGAGCGGCGGGTCGTACTCCGCGTGCCTCGGCGCAGCGTCCGGGATCGCGTGCGCGGGCAGCGCGACACCGGGCAGCGCGACACCCAGCGCGAGAGCGGTCGCCAGACCTGCGAGCAGGCGAGAACGACGGCGGACCACGGACCGAGGGTAGTAGGGCCGCCTGAGTGCCTCCGCCTAGACTCTCCGCCCGTGACCGACACGCCCGACCAGACGCCGACCAGTGCCCCGCTGAGGCTGGTCGACGTCCAGGCCGCGGTCGCCGCCGAGCTCGACCGGATCTCCCCGGTGATCGACGAGCTCGGTGCGCTCTTCGCCGCCGGGGGCCACGAGCTCGCGCTCGTCGGCGGCCCCGTGCGCGACGCGATGCTCGGCCGCCGGTCCAACGACCTCGACTTCACCACCTCCGCGCGCCCCGAGCAGACCGACCGGATCCTCAAGGCCTGGGGCGACGCCTGGTGGGACATGGGCCGCGACTTCGGCACCATCGGCTGCCGCAAGGGCGACTGGGTGGTCGAGGTGACGACGTACCGCTCCGAGGCCTACGACCCCGACTCCCGCAAGCCGGAGGTGCAGTACGGCGACAGCCTGGCCGGCGACCTCGGCCGGCGCGACTTCACCGTCAACGCGATGGCGGTCCGGCTGCCGGGTCGTGAGGTGGAGGACCCGTACGGCGGCGTGATGGATCTCGCGCACCGCGTGATCCGCACCCCCGGCACCCCCGAGCAGTCCTTCTCCGACGACCCGCTGCGGATGATGCGGGCCGCCCGGTTCGCCGCTCAGCTCGGCTTCGCGGTCGACCCGGCCGTGGTGCGGGCGATGACCGAGATGGCCGACCGGATCGAGATCATCTCCGCCGAGCGGGTGCGCGACGAGCTGGTGAAGCTGGTCTGCGCGCCCCACCCCCGGCTCGGCCTCGAGCTGCTCGTCGAGACCGGCCTCGCCGAGCGGGTGCTGCCGGAGCTGCCCGCGCTCAAGCTGGAGCGCGACGAGCACCACCGCCACAAGGACGTCTACGAGCACACCCTGACCGTGCTCGAGCAGGCGATCGACCTCGAGCCGCGGCTGGCCGCGCGCGCCGGCGCCCCCGAGGGCCCCGACTTCGTGTCCCGCTTCGCCGCGCTCATGCACGACGTCGGCAAGCCGCGCACCCGCCGCTTCCAGGACGACGGCGTGGTCACCTTCCACCACCACGACGTCGTGGGCGCCAAGCTCACCCGCAAGCGGATGAAGGCGCTCAAGTTCAGCAACGAGCAGATCGACGCGGTCGGTGACCTGGTCGAGCTGCACCTGCGGTTCCACGGCTACGGCTCGGGCGAGTGGACCGACTCGGCCGTACGCCGCTACGTCCGCGACGCCGGCTCCCAGCTCGAGCGACTGCACGTGCTCACCCGCGCGGACTGCACGACCCGCAACAAGAAGAAGGCCGACCGGCTGCGTCGTACCTATGACGACCTGGAGGCCCGCATCGACCGTCTCTCCGCCGAGGAGGAGCTGGCCTCGATCCGGCCCGACCTCGACGGCAACCAGATCATGACGCTGCTCGGCATCGGGCCGGGCCGCGAGGTCGGCGAGGCGTACAGGTTCCTGCTCGAGCTGCGCCTCGACAACGGCCCGATGTCACAGGAGGACGCCGCCGCCGCGTTGCGGGACTGGTGGGCCGCCCGCGGCTGACCGGTCGCTACCAGGGCACCGGACCGTCGGCGTCGAAGAAGCTGCCCGACGGACCGGCCTCGCCCATCAGTGCCGCCCGCGCCACGACCTCGGCCGCCTCGTCGGCGGGCGTCGGCGCGGCCGCCCGGTTGTCGGGACCGCCCAGGTCGGTCTGCACCCAGCCGGGGCACACCGCGTTCACCTTGACCGTCGTACCCGCCAGCTTCTTGGCCAGCGCGATCGTCAGTCCGTTGAGCGCCGCCTTCGACGACTGGTAGGCCGGCACCACCAGGGAGTGGTACGGCGAGGCGGGGTCGAGCTGATCACTCAGCGAGCCCATCCGGCTCGACACGTTGACGACCCGGCCGCGATCGGACTCCAGGAGCAGCGGGAGCACGGCCGCCGTGACGGCGACGGCGCCGAGCACGTTCGTGCGGAAGGTGCGCCAGAAGAGGTCGGGGTCGAGGGGATCGACCGCGTCGGTCGCGGTCGCCTCCGGCAGGATCCCGGCGTTGTTGACCAGGATGTCCAGCCGGCCGTGCTCGCGGCGGATCCGCTCGGCCGCGTCCGTCACGCTCGCGTCGTCGTCCACGTCCAGCGGCACGGCACTGGCCCACACCCCCGCCTCGCGCAGCCCGAGCACCGCGGCCCGGGCTCGCGTCTCGTCACGCGCGCCGATCACCACCGTCACGCCCTCGCGTCCGAGGCGCCTGGCGGTGGCGAGGCCGAGACCGCGGTTGCCGCCGGTGACGAGGGCGACCCTCTCGTTCGTCGTGGGCTTCGTGTTCGTTGTCGTCATGCGTCCAGCCTGCTCGGACCGGGCGGGCCGGGTCTGGCGGCAATCGGACGTCGCATCGTGTGCGCGGCGTCACATACCGCCGGTCTGCTACCTGCGGGTAGTTTGCCGGGGACCGCCCTGTTCCCACGGAAGGCACCGCCATGGCCGACACGTACGAGAAGCTGCTCGAGGACTCGATCGAGATCTCCGCCCCCGCCGAGAAGGTGTGGTCGCTCGTGACCGACATCCCGGCGATGTCCAAGCGGAGCCCGCAGGTCGTGAAGTCGACCGTCAAGGGCGGCGTGGTCAAGCAGGGCGCGGTCTTCAGCAACCTCAACAAGCAGGGCATCAAGCGCTGGCCGACCGGCGGCAAGGTCATCCGCTTCCAGCCGCCGACCGCCTCGACGCCCGGCGACTTCGCGTTCCGGATCCGCGAGAACCGGACCGTGTGGTCCTTCGAGCTCGCGCCGACCGCCGACGGCGGCACCCGCCTCACCGAGCGCCGCGAGACCCCCGACGGCATCTCCGGGCTGTCGATGGCGCTGACCAAGCTGGTCCTCGGCGGCCAGAAGCCGTTCACCGACGAGCTGCGCCGCGGCATCCGGCAGACCCTGGAGCGGATCAAGGCCGAGGCCGAGGCCTGAGCCTGATCCCGGGTCTGGTCTCATAGGCGCGTGACCGAGGGCAGCCGGGCGACGAAGGTCGCCACCGTCGCGGTTGCCGCGGTGGTCCTCGTCGCCGTCGTGGTCGTGCTCCTGGTGCAGGGGCCGTCCCGGCCGCCGCCGGGTGCCGGTCCGGGCGAGCCGGTCACCACGGTGCCCCCGCCGCCCTCCTCGGGCGCGACCCCCACCCGGACCGAGCCGCCGCCGCCGACTCCGACGCCACCGCCGACGGCCCCACCGACCTGCCCGACCCCCGCGCCGGCACAGCTGACGGTGATGACCTTCAACATCCACTTCGGCACCGCCCACAACGGCCGGGTCGAGCTGGACCGGATCGCCGAGGAGATCCGCGGCTGGAAGCCGGACGTGGTCCTGCTCCAGGAGGTCGACAAGGGCCGCCCGGTCAGCGGCAACCTCGACCAGGCCGCGGTCCTCGGCACCAGGACCGGCCTGAACCACGTGTACGGCGGCAACTCGCGCAACACCGGCGCCGGCCCGCGCGGCAACGCGATCCTGACCCGGTTCCCGATCACCTCCGCCACCAACACGCACCTGCCGATGGCCGGCGGCAAGGAGCTGCGCGGACTGCTCCACGCCCAGCTCGACGTGGCCGGCGTACCTGTCAGCGTCTATGCCAGCCACTTCGACCACCGCGGACGCAAGGCCCGCCGGGTGCAGGCGAAGACCGTCGTCCAGCTGATGGCCGCCGACCCGCTGCCCAAGCTGTTCGGCGGCGACCTCAACACCGGTCCCGACTCCCGCCCCATCGCCATCCTCAAGGGCTCCGGCCTCGGCGACTCCTGGGCCGTCGGCTCCGGCAAGGGCGCCACCGTTCCCGCCGACCGCCCCGGCAGCCGGATCGACTTCATCCTCCACGACGGCTGGTTCACCCCCGTCCAGGCCGAGGTCCTCTTCTCCACCGTGTCCGACCACCGCGCCGTGTGGACCCGGATGCAGCTGCAGCCGCCGCCCGCCTGCTGAGAGGCGCGTCACGAGACCGGGTGAGGTGCTGCCGGTACTGCGTGCGGACAGTCCCGGAAGCATGGCCAGGGGTCTCGTGACGGTCGCTGCGCGACCTCCTCGACCACCGGGGCGCGGCGGCCCGACCTCCTCGACCACCGGGAATGCAACGGCCCGGCTCGCGGGTGCGAGCCGGGCCGGAGCCGGTGGAGCTGGGAGCGTCAGACGCCCTTGATGAAGGCCTCGAGCTGGGCGCGACCCTCGGTGTCCTCGATCTGCACCGGCGGGCTCTTCATGAGGTACGCCGAGGCGGGGATGATCGGGCCGCCGACGCCACGGTCCTTGGCGATCTTGGCCGCACGGACGGCGTCGATGATGATGCCGGCGGAGTTCGGGGAGTCCCAGACCTCGAGCTTGTACTCGAGGTTGAGCGGGACGTCACCGAAGGCACGACCCTCGAGGCGCACGTAGGCCCACTTGCGGTCGTCGAGCCACGCGACGTAGTCGGACGGGCCGATGTGGACGTTGCGGTCGTCGGCGCCGACGCCGGCCAGCGGGCCGTTGAGGTTCGACGTGACGGCCTGGGTCTTGGAGATCTTCTTGGACTCCAGGCGCTCGCGCTCGAGCATGTTCTTGAAGTCCATGTTGCCGCCGACGTTGAGCTGGTAGGTGCGGTCCAGCACGACGCCGCGGTCCTCGAACAGCTTCGCCATCACGCGGTGGGTGATGGTGGCGCCGACCTGCGACTTGATGTCGTCGCCGACGATCGGGACGCCGGCGTCCTCGAACTTCTTGGCCCAGACCGGGTCGGAGGCGATGAAGACGGGCAGCGCGTTGACGAAGGCCACGCCGGCGTCGATCGCGCACTGGGCGTAGAACTTGTCGGCCTCCTCGGAGCCCACCGGGAGGTAGGAGACGAGGACGTCGACCTGGGCGTCCTTGAGGGCCTGGACGACGTCGACCGGCTCGGCCGCGGACTCCTCGATGGTCATCCGGTAGTACTTGCCGAGACCGTCCAGGGTCGGGCCGCGCTGGACCTCGACACCCAGGGTGGGGACGTCGCTGATCTTGATGGTGTTGTTCTCCGAGGCGTTGATGGCCTCGGACAGGTCCTTGCCGACCTTCTTGTCGTCGACGTCGAACGCGGCGACGAACTCGACGTCGCCGACGTGGTAGTCGCCGAACTGGACGTGCATGAGCCCCGGGACGGTGCTCGCGGCATCGGCGCCCCGGTAGTACTGCACGCCCTGGATGAGGGACGTGGCGCAGTTGCCCACGCCGGCGATCGCTACTCGAACCGAACCCATGGGGTTTCCTTCCTTGGTACTCATGACATCTCGTGAATGATCAGGTGCTGACCTGAACCGTTGTGCGGTGCCGGTCAGGACGGCGTCGACGGTGCTGCTGACGTCGGCGTCTCCGGTCCGGATGGTGCCTGCTGGCCGCTGCGCTCGGCGTTGATGAGCTCCGAGAGCCACCGGACCTCACGCTCGACCGACTCCACCCCGTGACGCTGCAGCTCGGCGGCGTAGCGGTCGGCCTCGGCCTGCGTCATGGCCAGCTCGCGCTGGACGCGGTCGAGCCGCTCCTGGAGCCGGGAGCGACGTCCCTCGAGGACGCGCAGCCGGATCTCCATGTCGGTGGAGGAGAAGAACCGGAACCGGATGTCGAACGTGTCGTCCTCCCACGCGGTCGGACCCACCTCCGACATCAGGCGCGAGAACTCCTCGGTGCCCAGGTCGGTCACCTGGTAGACGATCCGCTGCCGGCGGGTCTGGGGACCCGAGGGCACGGTCTCCTCGATGAGGTTGCCACGGAGCATCTTCTTCAGCGCGGGGTAGAGCGAGCCGTACGACAGCAGCCGGCCCCAGCCCAGCATCAGGTTGAGCCGCTTGCGCAGCTCGTAGCCGTGCATGGGTCCCTCGTGCAGCAGTCCGAGGACTGCGAGCTCGATGGTGTCCCCGCGCCGTGCCATGCGATCTATCGTAGCGATATATCCGCGGGACGTGAACTTCCGATGGATCGGGAGTGTCGAACAGGGGGGCTTGGACGACGAAACTGGCGCTTGGACGAGGAAGGTTCCTCGTCCCAGCACGAGTTTCACCGGCCGACCGGTGAAACTCGCGGGGCAACGGATCTGCGACCGGCTACGTACAGGGAGCATGAGCACGGACGTGTGGGACGAGGTGGCGGCCGCTCTCGAGGCCGGGTACGACGACGAGCCGGCCCCGCGCCCCGCGGCGGCGTACGTCACGAGCGGTCGCCGGCGGCAGCGCAACCGCCGCCTGCGGTACGGCGCGGCGGGGGCGGTCGTGCTGGCCGCGGCGACGACGGTCGCGCTGCTCCCCGACGGCGCCGGCCCGCGCAGCACCCCGGACCCGACGCCGGTGGTCCAGCAGCCGTCCCCGACTCCCGTCGAGACGGCGACGGTGCGGCCGAAGCAGAGGATCTCCGACGTGCTGGTCCCCGGCCAGCACGTCGGGTACGACGACCAGGGCGCGGTCGTGCTGCGGCGGGGCTGGCGGATCGTGCGGGAGGTGCCGAACCCGCTGCACCGGGTCGCGCCCGAGGCGTCGGTCGGGCTGGTGGTGACGAACGGCGAGGAGAGGTACTGGTACCTCCTCGACGACACCGCGGACGGCGGCGGGGCGACGTGGGACCCGGCGGGCTCGATGCACGCGCGCTTCGAGCAGTGGCTGGCCGACATGGTCGACCTCGCGGGTGGGAGCGAGCCGGCGGCGTACGTCACGTTCGCCGAGGGCGGCACCGACCTGGTGCCCGGCGTGGGCGTGCGGATCCTGCGCCAGTGGCCGGACCCGAACGTCCCCGGCTTCGCCGCACCCGGTGACGACACCGCGGTCGCCGAGGTGCTCGTTGACGGGTTGACCTCGTTCGTGCTGGTGCGCCGCTCCCCCGGCGGCCCGTCCGAGGCGATCCCGGTCGACGTCAGCGTGCTGCCCGAGCCGACGTACGCGGCGTTCCTGTCCTACGCCCGCGCGCGGATCGCCTCGGGCCAGGGACTGCGATGAGCAGCCGCGAGGAGCGGGACGCCGCCTTCACCGCGTTCGTCGAGGCCCACCAGGTCCGGCTGCGCCGGATCGCGTACGCCGTGTGCGGCTGCGAGTGGGACCGGGCCGAGGACGTGCTGCAGACCGCCCTGGCCAAGCTCTACGTGAGCTGGCCGCGGCTGCACGCCGCCGGTGCCGAGCTGGCCTACGTACGACGCATCATCGTCAACGCGGACCTCGACGAGCGGCGCCGGCCGTGGCGTCGTGAGCGGCCGGGCCTGGACGGCCACGACCCCGTGGCCCGGCCCGGGCTGGAGCCGGGCGAGCGCACCGACCTGCTCGCCGCCGTCCGCGCGCTGCCGCCGATGCAGCGCCGGGTGGTGGTGCTGCGCCACTGGCTCGGACTGTCGGTCGCCGAGACCGCTGCCGAGCTGCGGATCGCCGAGGGCACGGTCAAGAGCCAGTCGTCGCGAGCGCTGGCGGCCCTGCGTGGACAGATCTCGGAAAATCGGGTCGGCTGACACCCGCGCCGTACCCTGTCCTGCGTGGTTCAGGGAAAACGGAAGTCCGGCGCGTCGCCCACCAGGGCGAAGGCGCGCTCGAAGGGCCGCTCGAAGGACCGCACGCCGCGGACCTGGAAGCAGCGGCTGAAGCGGTACACGATCTGGGGCCTGATCGCCTGCATGGTGATGGCCCTGCTGGGTGCCGCCGGCTTCTTCGTCGCCTACCGGTCGATCGACATCCCCGACCCCAACGCCGACTTCCTTACCGAGACCACGCAGGTCTACTACTCCGACGGCAAGAGCCAACTCGGCCAGTTCGCGGTGCAGAAGCGTGACTCGATCGACTACGACGAGATGCCGCAGACGGTGAAGGACGCCGTCGTGGCCGCCGAGAACCAGACCTTCTGGACCGACAACGGCCTCGACCCGAAGGGCATCCTGCGCGCGGCGTTCAGCAACGCCCAGGGCAACGCGACCCAGGGCGCGTCGACGATCACCCAGCAGTACGTCAAGATCCTGTACTTGACCCAGGAGCGCACCTGGAAGCGCAAGCTCAAGGAAGCGATCCTCTCGCTCAAGGTGAAGAACCAGCTGAGCAAGCAGGACGTGCTCGAGGGCTACCTCAACACCATCTACTTCGGCCGTGGCGCTTATGGCATCCAGGCCGCGGCGCAGGCCTACTTCGCCAAGGACGCCGCGCAGCTCAACCTCAAGCAGTCCGCCGCCCTGGCCGCGATCCTCAACAACCCCAACGGCCTCGACCCGGCCGACGGCGAGGACGTGGCGCAGCGCCTGCTCGGCCGCTACCAGTACGTCCTCGACTCGATGGCCAAGATGGGCACGGCCCCCGCCGGCGAGGTCTCCCAGGCGCGCGAGGCGCTGCCGAAGTTCCCGCAGATCAAGCAGAGCGAGCAGTACGGCGGCCAGCGGGGCCACGTGCTGAGCATGGTCCACAAGGAGCTCACCCGGCTCGGCTTCAGCGAGCAGGAGATCAACGGCGGCGGCCTCCAGGTCACCACGACCTTCACCAAGAAGGCGATGGCCGCGGCCGCCGAGGGCGTCGCCGAGCAGCGTCCGGAGGGCTTCGGGCCCAAGCAGCTGCACGTCGCGGTCGCCTCGGTCCAGCCCGGCACCGGGGCGGTGCGCGGGTTCTACGGCGGCCAGGACTACCTCGAGTCGCAGATCAACTGGGCCGTGTCCGGCGGCCAGGCCGGCTCGACGTTCAAGCCGTTCGCGCTGGCCGCCGGCATCGAGTCCGGCTTCGAGCTCAAGGACACCTTCGACGGCAACTCGCCCTACGAGCTCGAGGGCGGCGGCGAGATCGAGAACCAGGGCGACCACAGCTACGGCCGGGTCAACCTGATCAAGGCCACCGAGGACTCGATCAACACCGCGTTCATCGACATGACGCTGGCGATGCCCGACGGCCCGCAGCAGATCATCACCACCGCCAACGCGATGGGCATCCCGCCGGCCGAGGCCGCCACGCCGGCGTACGGCATCCCGACCTCGAGCCCGGGCCTGCAGCCCAACACCGGCGTCTCGCTGGGCTCGCAGACCGTGAGCCCGATCAACATGGCCAACGGCTACGCCACCATCGCCAACCGCGGGGTCGCCGCCGACGCCTACATCATCGAGAAGGTCGTCGACCGCGACGGCGTGGTGCGCTTCGACCACAAGGTCGCCACCCACGACGCGGTCCCCGAGGGTATCGCCGACGACGTGGGCTACGCGCTCCAGCAGGTCGTCAAGTCCGGATCCGGTACGGCGGCCCTCGGCCTGCACCGCCCGGCCGGCGGCAAGACCGGCACCGCCACCAACGGCAACGGTGACGTCTCCTCGGCCTGGTTCGTCGGCTACACGCCGCAGCTCGCGACCGCGGTGATGTACGTGCGCGGCAAGGGCAACGAGCAGCTCAAGGACTGGCTGCCGTCGTACTTCGGCGGTGCCTACCCCGCCAAGACCTGGACCGCGGTCATGCTGCGCGCCCTCGACGGCGAGGAGGTCGAGGACCTGCCGGGCGCGGCGTACGTCAAGGGTGAGGCGCCGACCGAGGGCCACGAGTACGTCCCGCCGCCGCCCCCGCCGCCGAAGAAGTCCAAGAAGCCGAAGGAGAAGAAGACGACCGAGCAGGCTCCGCCTCCGGTCACTCCTCCGCCGACGGCGCCGCCGACCTTCGTCCCACCGCCGACCCCGACACCGACGCAGCCGACGCAGCCGACGCAGCCGACGTTCCCCACCGGGTCGACCATCGGGAACCCGGGCAACGGGAACAACCCCCGCGTCCGGCCCTGACCGGTGACCCACGTCCACCCCACCCGTGACGACGCGGTCGTCACGGCGCTGAGCGAGGTCGTCGGCGGCCCGATGGGCGACCACGCGCGACCGCACCGGTGGTGGACGCCGGCGCGGGTCCTGCTGCTGCTCACCGCGGTGGTGTTCGCGGCGGGGCTCGTGCAGAAGGCGCCGTGCTCGCTCGCCCAGGGACACGACCAGAACTGGGTCTACTCCCACATGTGCTACACCGACCTCAAGCCGCTGTACGTGCCGCGGGGGATGGCCGAGCACGCCTGGCCGTACTCCGACGACGACCAGACCCGGGCCCGGTACCAGGTGATGGAGTACCCGGTCGGCATCTCCTACTGGGCGTGGGGCACCGCGTGGGTCACGCACTGGCTCAACGGGTCACCGGACGTCGCGGCGCGCTACAAGGCGCCCGTCTCCGACCTGTACGGCGACCCGGAGGTCAACGACGAGGAGAACCTCTTCCTCCTCGTGAACGCCGTCGGCTTCGCCGCGCTCGCGCTGTTGGCGACCTGGCTGCTGGCGGGCGCGAACCGGTCCCGGCCCTGGGACGCGGCCGCGTTCGCCCTCTCCCCCGCGCTGCTGCTGACCGGCTTGATCAACTGGGACCTGCTCGCCGTCGCTCTGGTGGCCGGGGCGCTGTGGGCCTGGTCGCGGGACAAGCCGGTGCTCACCGGCGTGCTGATCGGCCTCGGCACCGCCGCCAAGCTCTACCCGCTGTTCCTGCTCGGCGGCTTGCTGGTGATCTGCCTGCGCCAGCGTCGGGTCGGGCGGTTCGCGCTGGCCGCGCTGTGGGCGGTGGTCGCCTGGGTGGTGGCCAACGCGCCGGCGTACCTCTCCGGTCCGGACCAGTGGAAGGTCTTCTGGTCGTTCAACGCCGAGCGGAAGGCCGATCTCGGCTCGCTGTGGCTGCTCGTCGACCAGGCGGGCGACCTCGGCATCTCGGCGCACACGGTCAACGTGTGGTCGTGGGTGCTCTTCGGCGCCTGGTGCCTCGGGGTGTTCGCGATCGGGATGACCGCCGGGCGCCGCGGCCCCGTGGCGATGGTCCCCCGCCTGGCCCAGCTCGGCTACCTGATCGTGGTCGGCTTCCTGCTGGTCAACAAGGTCTACTCGCCGCAGTACGTCCTGTGGCTGCTCCCCCTCGCCGCCCTGGCCCGGCCGCGCTGGCGCGACCAGATCGTGTGGCAGGCGAGCGAGGTCTTCTACTTCTGCACGGTGTGGTGGTACCTCGGCGGCTACCTCGCCCCGGCCGGCGGCGGGGACGCCGGGTTCTACTGGGTCGGCATCGTCGTCCGGGTGCTCGGCGAGCTCTACCTCGCCGCGGTGATCGTGCGCGACCTCTACCGGCCCGCGCACGACCCGGCCGCGCTGGAGCGGGTCGAGCCGGGGGTGGCCGTGGAACCGCGCCCCCTTCGAATTGGCGGCTGATCGGCCGATTCAGCGACCAGAACGCATGGGGCGCGGGGATCAGCCGGAGACGACGACCCGGTCGAACTCCGTGGCGGTGTAGCGGACCCGGACGTCGACCTCCTCGCCGACCTCGGGCACCCGCGCGCCGTGGGGCACGAACAGCATCGAGGCCTGCATGTGGGGCGGCTCGGCGAACAGGCGCTGCTTGCCGTCGATGGCGTACGGCGAGCGCACGAACCCGACCGCGTCGAGGCCACCGCGGGCCAGCGTCGCCGCCCGCGCCTTGATCGACTGCTCGCCGGTGGGCGCCTCGAGGCCGATGCCGTGAGCGGTGCCGCCGCTGACGACGAGCACGTGGCCCGACTTCGGGGCGGTGCGGCCGCGGTAGCCGAACGCGTCACCCCGCTCGACGGGGTGCACGTCGAGGACGGTCGCGGTGACGCGGAGGGCGCCGCGGTCACCGAGCCAGAGCCCGGTGCCGATCCGGGGGCGGACCGTGAAGTCGCCGTACTGGCTGCGCAGGGTGGTCAGCTCGGCGTCGGTGAGGTGGCTGACCCACACCTCCGGGGTGCCGCGGGTGGGGACCTCGGCGGCGACGAAGTCGTTGACCAGGCGGGTCACCTCGCCGAGGTGGGTGCCCTGCCCGAGCGGCAGGTGCAGGGCGAGGCCCTCGACCCGGGCGCCGGGGTGCTTGCGGAGCAGGTCGCCGGCCTCCCACAGCTCGCGTGCGGCCATGCCGTGGCGGCGCATCGAGGTCATCCGCTCCAGCACGACCCGCGCGGCCGGGTCGGCGTGCAGCAGGTCGCGCAGGTCGGCCAGGCGGCTGACGGTGTGGACCAGCCGGCGGCCGGTCGCGGCGTCGGGGAGCGGCACCCAGGGCCGCCACGGGGTGAGCACCAGCAGGTCGCCGTGCCAGCGCTGCGCGACCTCCGGCAGCTCGTCGTACGTGCCGACGGCGAGGGTGCGTACGTCGTGGCCGCGCTCGGCCAGCCACTGCGCCTTGCGGGCCAGGCGGCCCAGCGTGAAGCCGTAGCCGTTGCCCTTCGCGACCGGGACCAGCCCGGGTTGCGCGTCGGCGACCGACTCGAGGTGGGTGCGCCAGCGGGGCCCGTCGACGGTGAGGGTCAGGCTCATCGGTCAGCCCCTTCGCTGGAGGTAGACCTGGAAGGCCTTGTAGAGCGCCCGGTTGACCGGCAGGTCCCACTCGCCGGCGTACTCGACCGCCTCGCCGCCGGTGCCGACCTTGAACTGGATCAGCCCGACGTGCGCGTCGTCGGCGTCGAGGGTCTCGGTGATGCCGCGCAGGTCGTAGACGGCCGCGCCGGCGGCGATCGCGTCGCGGATCATGGCCCACTGGATCGCGTTGGAGCCGCGCACCTCGCGCTTCTCGGTGGACGAGGCGCCGTAGGAGTACCAGGCGTGCTCGCCGACGCGGATCGCGATCGTCGAGGCCACCAGGTCGCCGTCGTGGCGGGCCAGCCAGAGGGTGAACCGCTCCGGGGCGTCGGCGCAGAGGGCGTCGTACATCGTCTCGAAGTAGCTCAGCGGACGCGGCGTGAAGTGGTCGCGCTGGGCGGTGTGGACGTAGAGCTCGTGGAACGCCGCCAGGTCCTCGCGGGTGCCGCGGGTGACCTCGACGCCCTCCTTCGCGGCCTTCTTGATGTTGCGGCGCCACAGCTGGTTCATGCCCTTGAGGACCTCGTCCTCGCTGAGCTGGGTGCCGTCGGCAGAACGGAGCGGGACCTGGAACACGAACTGCGGCTGGCCCGCGGCGAAGCCGCCCTCGACGCCCTGGTGGCGCCAGCCGAGCTCGTGGAGCTGGGCGACCACGCGCGCGCCGGCCGGGGTGCGCTCGGCGGGCGGGATCTCGCCGAGGAGACGGACCGCCGGGTCGGCGATGCCGTCCTTGACCTGCGCCGTCGTCCATCGCCGGGTGACCACCGGGGGCCCGATCCGTACGGCGAACGCGCCCTGCTTCCTCAGGTGCCGCACCATCGGGTCCAGCCAGGCGCCGAGGTCGTCGCTTCCCCAGTCGATGACCGGCCCCTCGGGCAGGTAGGCGAGGTAGCGGTTGAGCTTGGGGAGCTTGCGGTAGAGCACCAGCGCGACGCCGACCTGCTTCCCCGCGTCGTCGAACCAGCCGAGCGACTCGCTGCGCCACTCGCTCTTCACCCGCGCCCAGCCGGGTGTCTGCAGGAAGCTCGCGGACGGCAGGGTGGCGAGGTGGTCGCGGTGCTCGGTCGGGCTGATCGGGCGCACGCTGGGCATGGGGACCAACCTATCGGGCCTATCGGGCCTATCGGACGGGTGCGGCGGGGTGAGCCCCGGCGAGCGGGGTACCGCGGGGCCATGACCGCACCGCGCCCGCTCGGCTACTGGCTGACCACGCTCGACCGCCTGCTCGACGACCAGGTCGCGGATGCCTTGGCCGAGCGCGGGTTGAGCCGTCGTGACTGGCACGCCCTCGGGCGCCTCGAGCACGGCGCCGTCGCCGATGACGTCGCCGTCGAGCTGCTCCCCGCCGCCGAGGGACTGGTGGCGGCGGGGCTGGTCGAGCACCGCAGTGGCGAGTACCGGTTGACCGAGTCCGGCAGCGAGCTGGTCAGCGAGGTCCAGGACGGCCCGGTTCAGGCGGTCGCCGAGCGGGCCGCCGAGGGCCTCTCGCCGGAGCAGTACGACGCACTGCTCGGTTCGCTCGAGCAGGTCGCGACCAACCTCGGCTGGCTCGGCGACCGCCCGGGCCGCGACACGCCCTAGTTGCCCATCTAGGTGTGATGCCCAGGCACGTTGGTCGAGATCGTGTGACGACACGGTCTGAGCTGTAGATGGACGAAGGCCTCCCGGGTGTGGAGTGGAGCTGTCTAGGAACCGCTCCCACCGCAGGAGGCCTTCGTGTCACACGCTACCCATGCCAACGCAGCCCTGACCCCACGTGCGCGCCTACGTCTTGCGCGCCTGATCGTCGATCACGGCTGGCCGCCAGCTCGAGCTGCCGAGCGCTACGACGTCTCGTGGCGCACAGCGAAGAAGTGGGCCGATCGCTACCGCGACGAGGGACCGGACGGAATGCTCGACCGGTCCTCAGCCCCGCATCGGCAGCCGAACCGCACACCGGCGCCGATCGTGCGCAAGATCGTGCACCTGCGCTGGAAGCAGCGACTCGGCCCCGTCGAGATCGCCGACCGCCTCAACATGCCTGCCTCGACCGTGCACGCGGTCCTGGTCCGCTGCCGGATCAACCGCCTCTCCCACATCGACCGCGCCACCGGCGAGCCGATCCGCCGCTACGAGCACGAGAAGCCCGGCGACCTGATGCATGTCGACGTCAAGAAACTCGGCAAGGTCCCCGACGGCGGCGGCTGGCGCTACGTCGGGCGTCAGCAGGGCGAGAAGAACCGGTCGGCCACAGTCGCGCGAACAGGCGTGCCTCGCAACAAGTGGCGCAACCCGGTGATCGGGACCTGTTACCTGCACACCGTTGTCGACGACCACTCCCGCGTGGCCTACGTCGAGGCTCACGACGACGAGACCAAGGAGACCGCGGCCGAGGTCCTCAAGAACGCGGTCGCCTGGTTCGCCGAACGCGGCGTCGTCGTGAAGCGCGTGCTCAGCGACAACGGCAGCTGCTACAAGTCCCACTTGTGGCGCGACACCTGTGCCGATCTGGGCATCACGCCGAAGAAGACTCGGCCCTACCGTCCGCAGACCAACGGCAAGATCGAGCGCTTCCACCGCACCCTGGCCGAAGGCTGGGCATTCAAGAAGTTCTACAACTCCGAGTCAGCCCGGCTCGCCGCTCTGCCAGCATGGATCCACGAGTACAACCACCACCGGCCCCACTCAGCAATCGGGAAGGCCGCACCCATCACCAGGCTGGACAACCTGGCTGGGCATCACATCTAGGCGTCCGGGCCCGCCGCGCGGACCCGCTGGACGTGCTCGAGCGAGTCACGCAGCTCGCCCAGCCAGTCGTCGGCGTGCTGCTGGACGAGCCGGACGCACCAGGCCAGCGCCTCGCTGCGGCTGCGGGCGACGCCGCCGGCGATGAGCGTGTCGAGCACGACGCGCTCGGGCTGGCGCAGCCGGGTCATGACGGGGACGGCCAGGTGGGTGAACAGGGCCCTGGTCCCGTCGCACTCGACGCCCCACGCGACCTTCTGGTCGAACTGGCGCTCGGCCTCGCGGGCGATGGCGATCCGCGCGTCGCGGGTGCGCCCGCGGAACTCCTGGATGCGGCCCTGGGCGGCGGCCTCGCGCTCGGTCGCCGAGGCGTCCTCGGCGAGCTTCGGGGCCGCGATGCGGCCGATGACGGTGATCTCCTCGCGGTCGACGGTGACCTCCACCTCGGACTCGAAGAGGTCCTCCGGCAGGCGTCCCGCGAACCAGCCGCGGATCTGGTCGCGCTGGTCGGTTGTAATCATGTAATTCAGATTACGCGTGATCCGAAAGAGCGCAAGAGCGGTTCGCTACCGTGCCGGGATGCTCGACGCGTTCCCGTGGGCCGAGCGGGATGCGCTCACCCTGGACGAGCGGTACCGCACCCGCCAGCTGCCGCTCCTCCACGACCGACCGCGCCCGCCGCTCGGTCCCCGCTCGCTGGGACCGGGCGAGTTCTGGCCGCCGGTCCGCTCGGTCGTCGTACCGCTGCCGAAGAGCCTGCTCGAGGCGCCGTCGGTGCGGGCGTTCCTCGCCGACCTCGCGGCCAGCGCCGCGGCGCCCGCGGTCTGGTTCGCCGGAATCCAGGCGCGCGCGGACCGGATGCATGCGACGCTCGCACCAGGGGTGAGCGACGTCGGCGGCGTGCTCCCGGACGCGGCCAGGAGGCCGCTCGACATGGTGGTCCGCGGACCGTGGGTGGGTCGCTACAACCGGGGTCGGATCTACCTGCCGGTCGAGCCTGCCGACGCGGCGACCACTGCCGCGCTCGCCGCGCTCGCCACCCACGTGGGCGCTCCGTTCCGGCCGCTGCTCGCCGGGTTCGTCCAGCTGCGCCAGGACGTCACGGCGGCCGCGTACGACGGTCTGCGGAGCCTCGTCGCGCACCACCGCGAACGGCTCGTCGTACCGCTGCGGGTCGACGAGGTGCACCTGACCGAGACCATGGACGACCTGGTCCTCAGGTCGCGGGTGGTCGAGCGGATCGCGCTCGGCTGAGGGACGCGGTCACAGGCGCTCGCGCAGCCACGCGAAGTCGGCGACGTGCTCCTCGGCCCCGCCGGGCGTCTCGCACACGACCGGCGCGCCGGCGTCGCGGACGACCTGGGCGAGCAGGTCCGGGTCGATCTGGCCGGCGCCGAAGTTGGCATGCCGGTCGGCGCCGGAGTCGAAGGCGTCGCGGCTGTCGTTGGCGTGGACCAGGTCGATCCGGCCGGTGATCGCGAGGACGTCGTCGACGATGGTCTCCAGGGCGTTGCCGCCGGCGTGGGCGTGACAGGTGTCGAGGCAGAAGCCGACCATGTCGGCGCCCTCGGCGGACGCGATCGCGTCCCAGGTGCCCTTGATCCGCTCGAGGTAGCGGGTCATCGCGTTGGTGCCGCCCGCCGTGTTCTCGATGAGCAGCGGGATCTTGATGTCGGTCGCCTCGACCGCCTTGCGCCAGTTGTCGAAGCCCTTGGCAGGGTCGTCCTCGTCGGTGACGTGGCCGCCGTGGACGATGAGCCCCTTGGCGCCGAGCTCGGCGGCGGCGTCCATGTGCTGCTGCAACAGCTTGCGGCTCGGGATCCGCTGGCGGTTGTTGGTGGTCGCGACGTTGATCAGGTACGGCGCGTGCACGTACAGGTCGACACCCGCGGCCTCGGCGGCGGCGCGGAGGGCGGCCGGGCCGCCATCGTACGACAGCACGGGGCCCTTGTAGGACTGCGGGTTGCCGAGGAAGAACTGCACGAGCGGGGCGTTGCGCGCGGCCGCCTCGGCGATCGGGTCGGTCTGGTCGACGTGGGCTCCGATGCGCAGCTCGCTCATGGTCGTCACCGTATCGACCGGCGGCGACACTCGTGGATCGGGCGCCGGGGCACTACCTTCCTCGCGTGACCACCCTTCACGTCTCCAGCGGCGGCCGTACCTGGTCGTTCGAGGAGCCGCGCGTCGTCAGCATCGGACGCGACACCGGCTCCGACATCGTCCTCACGGCGCCCTCCGCGTCCCGCCAGCACGCGCAGCTGCGCTCGGACGGCTCCGGCTGGGTGCTCGTCGACACCGGCTCGAGCGGCGGCACCTTCCTCAACGGCAACCGCGTGACGGAGGTCCGCGTCACGGGGCCGACGACGGTGCGGTTCGGTGGCGTGAACGGCGAGGAGGTCCAGCTGACGCCGGCCGGCGTCTCGCGCCCCGCCGCCCCCGACCCGGCGACGCTGCCGCCCGCGGGCCTCCAGCAGACCGTGCTGCCCGGCGTCGGCCCCGCCGGCCCCGGCTACGTCAGCGGCCCCGGGCTGCTGGTGCGCGCCGGCGGCGTCTCGAAGAGGTTCCCGCCGGGCGTCGTCGTCCGCATCGGCCGCGACCCGGCCAGCGAGGTCGTCGTCGACGACCCGTCGGTCTCCCGGCTCCACGGCGTGGTCGAGGGGCGCCCCGACGGGTGGTGGTACGTCGACCGGTCGACCGCCGGCACCTTCCTCGAGGAGGACCGGGTCACCCAGCGCAAGCTCGAGGATCCGACCACGCTGATGCTCGGCCACCCCACCGCGGGCGCCGAGGTCGAGGTGGTCCCGATCGTCGCGACCGGCGTCGCGCAGAAGTCGATCGCCAAGAAGAAGCGCAGGCGCACCGCCGCCCTGGTCGGCGGCATCGTCGCGGCGCTGGTCCTGGTCGGCGGCGGCGTCACGGCGGCGGTGCTGCTGGGCGGGGACGACGAGTCCGGCGGCAGCGGTGGCGGTTCGCAGGAGGCCGCCGGTCTCAGCACCGAGGAGCTCGACCGCGCCAAGCTCGCCAGCGTCCTCATCATCGCCGTCGACGACGACGGCGAGCCGATCTACACCGGCTCCGGCACGATCATCAGCGACGACGGGCTGATCCTCACCAACGCCCACGTCGGCAAGCCCAGCGCGCCCGGCCAGCAGGGCGACGAGGAGGACCCCGCCGGGCTCCTGGTCGCGCTCACCTCGGCCGAGGACGACAAGCCGGCCGCGCCGTCGTACTCCGCCGAGGCGATCGTCGCCGACGGCGTCCTCGACCTCGCGGTCCTCAAGATCACCGCCGACGAGGACGGCAAGGAGATCGGCAAGGACGAGCTCGACCTGCCGCCGCCGGTGCCGCTCGGCGACAGCGACGACCTGCGCACCGGTGACGAGCTCACCGCGCTCGGCTTCCCGGCCGTCGCCCACGTCGCCTCCGACGACGGCCTCGACCGGGCGCTGACCGTGACCCGCGGCGTCGTGTCGACCTTCCTCAAGGAGGCCGCGGTCCCGGGCAACCGCGCCTGGATCGACAGCGACATCCGGATCGGCTCCGGCAACTCCGGCGGCGCCTCGATCAACGACGACGGCGAGCTGGTCGGCATCAACAGCGCCGTCGTCACCGAGTCGACCGTGGGCAGCAGTGGCGAGGGCGGTGCGTTCACCGGCGGCTCCGCCCGGATCCGGCCGGTCAACCTGACCGAGGACATCGTCGACATCGCCAAGAAGGGCGGCGACCCGGAGTACGTGTCGCCGTACCTCGACGACGTGCCGGAGACCCCGGCCGACCCGATGGGCCAGGCCACCGCCTCGCCCAAGGGCTGGTCCACCGACGGCAGCGGCGCCTGCTCGACCACCAGCACGCTCGACGACCCGCAGGTGCTCAGCGGGGTGAGCCTCCCGGCGACCCTGTACGCGCACTTCGCCGTCAGCGGGCTGCCCGACGGCACGCCGTTCACCATCGAGCTCGCCGACCCCCAGGGCCAGCTGATCGGCTCGCTCGACGGGTCGTGGGACCTCGGCTCCGACGACGTCTGCGCGACGGTGTCGCTCGACGTACCCGAGGGGCTCTCCGCCGCGATCGCGACGCTGGTCATCGACGGGACCCGGATCGAGAACCCGGTCCTGTTCGGGTAGCCGGGCGGGATTCGGTCCGGGCGGGCGGGCGCTGTTAGCCTGTCCCGTCCGGTGCCGCTGGCACCGTATCCGTCTGCTGGGCCGAACCAGCCAGACAAGCAAGGCCCTCCTGCCGTGGAAAGTCCGCGGCCGCCTGAGTCCAGAGGAGGTGGAGACCGCTTTGCGCAACTACGAAGTCGTGGTCATCCTCGACCCGAGCCTCGACGAGCGGACGGTTCAGCCGTCGCTCGACAAGTACCTGAACGTCGTCCGCAACGACGGCGGCACGGTCGACAACGTCGACGTGTGGGGCAAGCGCCGCCTGGCGTACGAGATCAAGAAGCACGCCGAGGGCATCTACGCCATCGTCAAGCTGACCGCCGCCCCGGCGACGGTCGACGAGCTCGACCGCCAGCTGACCCTCAACGAGTCCGTCCTGCGGACCAAGGTCCTGCGACCCACCGTCTGAGGAAGCCAGGGCCCCGTGCCTGTGGATGCCGGCTGTTCATTGTCGGCACCACGGGACACCATGGGGTCCGTTGCCCGGGACTGAGCCCGGGCGGGCCACTCGAACCCCACCGCACAGGAGACCACCATGGCTGGCGACACCGTCATCACCGTCATCGGCAACCTCACCGACGACCCGGAGCTTCGCTTCACCCCGTCGGGCGCGGCTGTCGCCAACTTCACGGTGGCCTCGACGCCGCGGTCCTTCGACCGGCAGACCAACGAGTGGAAGGACGGGGACACCCTGTTCCTCCGCTGCTCGGTCTGGCGCCAGGTCGCGGAGAACGTCGCCGAGTCCCTCCAGAAGGGCATGCGCGTCGTCGTGCAGGGCCGTCTGGTGTCGCGCTCCTACGAGACCCGCGAGGGTGAGAAGCGCACCGTCAACGAGCTGCAGGTCGACGAGATCGGCCCGTCGCTCACCTGGGCGACCGCCAAGGTCACCCGCGCGAGCCGCTCCGGCGGTGGCGGCGGGTACGGCGGCGGCAACCAGGGTGGCGGCAACCAGGGTGGCGGCGGCCGTCCCGCGGGTCAGGACCCGTGGGGCAGCGCCCCGTCCGGTGGCGGCAACCAGGGTGGCGGTTCCAACTACGGGGGCGGCGCCCCGGCCAACGACCCGTGGGCCGCGCCGGGTGTCTCGTCCAACGACGAGCCCCCGTTCTGAGGTCTCGAGGCTCGCAGGCTCGCACCTCAACCACCGATACAACCAACCATTCCGGCCGCTTTCTGACTGACGCGGCCGGGCTCTGAGGAGGAGCACCACAATGGCGAAGGCAGTCGTCCGCAAGCCCAAGAAGAAGGTTTGCCAGTTCTGCAAGGAGAAGGCCACCGGTGTCGACTACAAGGACACCGCCCTTCTGAAGAAGTTCATCTCCGACCGCGGCAAGATCCGCGCCCGTCGGGTGACCGGCAACTGCGTCCAGCACCAGCGGGACGTCGCGATCGCGGTGAAGAACGCCCGCGAGGTCGCGCTGCTGCCCTACACCTCCGCCGGTCGCTGAGCAGAGTCAGAGAAGGAGAGCTGAACTCATGAAGATCATCCTGACGCAGGAGGTCGAGAACCTCGGCGCTGCCGGCGACGTGGTCGAGGTCAAGGACGGCTACGGCCGCAACTACCTCATCCCCCGCGGCTTCGGCATCCGGTGGACCCGGGGCGCCCAGGCGCAGGCCGACTCGATCAAGGCCGCCCGCTCGGCCCGTGCCGTCCGCGACGAGGCCCACGCCGCCGACCTGAAGGCGAAGCTCGAGGGCTCGCCGGTCGACGTCAAGGTCAAGGCCGGCCAGGGCGGCCGCCTGTTCGGTGCGGTCACCCCCGCCGACATCGCCGCCGCGCTCGGCGAGGCCGCCGGCGAGGCGATCGACAAGCGGACCATCGTCCTCGGCAACCCGATCAAGTCGCTGGGCAACCACGCGGTGTCGGTCAAGCTCCACGACGAGGTGTCCGCCGCGGTGGCCCTCAACGTCATCCCGGGCTGACCCGATCGACGTACGACGGCGTGGCCGGTCCCCTCGGGGCCGGCCACGCCGCTACTTTTGGGGCACTCCTTCCTTCCCCCTAGACCCAGGAGTTCCCATGCGTGTACGACGGCTCTGGCCTGCCGCCCTCCTGCTGCTGACCCCAGTCCTCGCGGCCTGCGGAGACGACGAGCCCGACGCGACCGACACCCCCACGGACGCGTCCAGCGCGACCGACGCGTCGACGCCGACCGAGGAGACCAGCGCTGCGACGACGGCGCCCACCGAGCCGGCGACGTCCGCGGCCGCCGGCCTGCCCGGCGCGTGCGATGTCGTGAGCGCCGACGACCTGGCCGAGGCCTACGGCATGCCGTTCGGCGCCCCCGAGGTCGGCGGCGACGACCACACCGAGGGCGGCCTGGCCTGGACCAGCGACGACTGCTCGTTCGAGGCCCCGGGCCTCGCCGAGGTGACCGTCAAGCTGACCGGCCCCGAGGACTTCACGAAGGGCGCCTTCGGCTGCCCCCAGCCCGGTGACGACGACGGCATCGTCGACCCGGCCGACGACATCGCCGGTGCCACCAAGGGCTGGTGGAAGGTGAGCAACCCGCCGGACTTCGAGGGTGAGCTGCGCGCCTGCACGCCTGCGGTGCTGCTGCAGATCGACCTCGACTACGACGAGGGTGTCGAGTACGAGGGCGACCCGCTCAACCAGTCCGTCGGACTGGCCGAGAAGGTGCTGGCCGCGATCAAGGGCTGAGGTCCCCCGACGGCTCGGACTCCGACGGCTCGGCCCCGGCCCACGGCGCCGAGCCCAGGAGCGCGCAGAGCAGGATGACGAGCAGGACGCCGGCGAGACCGACCGTGCCGACGCCGTACAGCCAGCGCCAGCCCGCGCCGTTGTAGAGCACGTTGGCGACGAGCGAGACCAGGATCGCGGCCTCGGCGACGAACCACCACAAGCCACTGCGGGCCCCGGCCTCGCGGGAGCGGGCGCCGAGGGCGTGGCACAGCGCCGCCTGGAAGCCCAGTGCCGGGAGTGAGGACGCCCACACGACCGCCGGGTCGGCGTCGTCGAGCCAGGCGCGGGCGTCGGGCGGGCTGAGCGCCGCGGCGACGATCAGCGCGACGACCGCGAGGTAGCCGAGCGTCAGGCGCAGGGGCAGGTCGGGCGCGGCCCGGACGAGGCGGACGTAGCCGACCAGCACCAGCAGGCAGCCGAGGACCTCCGAGACGTCGTACTTGTCGTCGGGGGCGGCCGTGAAGACGACGACGGCCAGTCCGATCGCGATCCAGTAGAGGGGCTTCACGCGCCGGCCACCAGCCAGGCGTCCCCGCGGGCGCGGCGGACCAGCGTGATCAGCCGTCCGCCCATGAACACGGCGCAGAACACGGCCCACAGCCAGGGGAGCCCGGCGCCCAGCGCACTCGTCAGCAGCACCAGCGGAGCGTAGCCCGCGAGGACGGCCACGCCGGCGCGGGCCAGGTACCGGCCGTCGCCCGCGCCGATCAGCACGCCGTCGAGGACGAACACCACGCCGGCGACCGGCTGGGCGAGCGCGGCGACGAGCAGCACGGGGACCAGGGCGTCCCGGACCCCGGCGTCGGGCGTGAACAACGCGCCGAGCCAGGGACTCGCGGCGGCCAGCAGCAGGCCGGTGACGACGCCGCTGACGATCCCCCAGGCGACCATCCGGCCGGTGACCGCGCGGGTGCCGGCGACGTCGCCCGCGCCGAGGAAGCGCCCGGTGATCGCCTGCGCGGCGATCGCGATGGCGTCGAGGACATAGGCCAGGAAGCCCCACAGGGTCATCGCCAGCTGGTGGGTGGCCACCGGGACGGCGGCGCTGCTGGCCGCGCCCCCGGTGGCGGTCAGGACGACGGCGTACGTCGTCACCAGGAGCGAGGCGCGCAGTGTCAGCGTCCGCACGATGAGCGGTACGCCGGCGCGCGCCGCCGCCCGGACACCGGGCAGGTGCGGACGCAGCGTGGCGCCCTCGGCCCGGGCGGCGCGGACCACGACCAGCACCAGCGCGATCGCCATCGCGGTCTGGGCGAGCACCGACCCCAGCGCCGAGCCGGCGATGCCGAGGCGCGGGGCCGGCCCGGCGCCGTACACGAGGGCGACGTTGAGCCCGAGGTTGGCGAGGTTGCCGAGCACCGCGACGACGAGCGGCGTGCGGGTGTCCTGCAGGCCCCGCAGGACGCCGGTGCCGGCGAGGATGAGCAGCAGTGGGGTGAGGCCGAGGGCGGCGACGCGGAGGTACGTCGTGGCGGGCTCGACCACGTCCGGCGACGCCCCGAACACGGCGACGAGCGGGTCGGCGGCGAGCGCGGTGAGGGCCGTGGCCGGCAGGCCGATGAGCACGGCCAACCAGAGGCCGTCGAGGCCCTGGGCGAGCGCGGCGTCGCGGTGGCCGGCGCCGATCTGGCGCGCGACCCCGGCGGTGGTGCCGTACGCCAGGAAGATGCACAGGCCCACGACGGTCGTCACGACCGTGCCGGCGATGCCGAGGCCGGCCAGCTCGGGGGTGCCGAGGTGGCCGACGACGGCGGCGTCGCCGAGCAGGAACAGCGGCTCGGCCACGAGGGCGAGGAAGGCGGGGAACGCGAGCCGGGCGATCTCCCGGTCGAGGGCGCGGCCGCCGGTCACCGGGTGCCGCCAGCAGCTGCCCGACGGGCCGGTGGATAAGTGGGGTCCTGCTGTGGAAACTCGGGTCCCGGTGTGGTAGCCCGCGGCTGCGCCGCGGCGGACCCGGTCCGACCGACCGGTGGCCAGAAGGTGAACGGGATCACACCCGAGTTTTTTGCCCTCCACAAGACACGGACGGCGTTTGTGCAGGTCAGAGGCGCTTCGGGCCACTTCGACCGCACCTTCTCCACAGCTTCCTCCCCACCCCGTGCACACCATGTCCGCGTGTCGTCCACGTCCTGCCCCGGGTTATCCCCAACCCTTGTGGATAGGCCCCTTTCGGCGCCCCCGGTCAGCCCCGTAGGTTGCCGCACCGTGGCTCGTTCCGGCCACCGCCCGACGATTGTGTCGGACCCGGTCGGCACGCTGGGCACCGGACGACCGAGCAGACCGCGACCAGGAAGGGGACCACAACCGTGAGCCTCACGGACGACCCGCCGGCCTGGACCGCCGAGCCGCCCGAGGCGTACGGCGACGGCCCCGCGCCGTACCAGCCCGGCGAGGCCCCGACCGGCGGTCGCACGCCCCCGCAGGACATGGCGGCCGAGCAGTCGGTGCTCGGCGCGATGCTCATCTCCAAGGACGCCATCGCCGACGTCGTCGAGGTCATCCGCGGCAACGACTACTACCGTCCGGCCCACGAGGAGATCCACGAGGCGATCCTCGACCTCTACAGCCGCGGCGAGCCGGCCGACATGGTGACCGTCGCCGGCGAGCTGCAGCGGCGCGGCCAGCTGCAGAAGATCGGCGGCGCGCCGTACCTCCACACCCTCGCGGCCAACGTGCCGATCGCCGCCAACGCCGGCTTCTACGCCGAGATCGTCTACGAGAAGGCGATCCTGCGCCGCCTGGTCAACGCCGGCACCAAGATCGTCCAGATCAGCTACGCGGGCGAGGGCGAGGTCGAGGGCATCGTCAACGAGGCCCAGTCCGAGATCTACAAGGTCACCGACCGCAACAAGTCGGAGGACTACGCGCCCCTGTCCGACATCATGGACGGCGTCCTCGACGAGATCGAGGCGATGGAGAACCGCGAGGCCGGCATCTACGGCGTGCCGACCGGCTTCGCCGACTTCGACGAGCTCACCAACGGCTTCCACTCCGGCCAGATGATCGTCGTCGCCGCGCGTCCCGCCATGGGCAAGTCAACGCTGGCACTCGACTTCTGCCGCGCCGCCGCCATCCACAACAACCTCACCGCCGCCTTCTTCAGCCTCGAGATGACGCGCGGCGAGATCGTCATGCGCCTGCTCTCCGCCGAGGCCCGGATCCCGCTCAACCACATCCGCAACGGCAAGATGGGCACCGAGGAGTGGGACCGCCTGGCCCGCCACGTCGCCAAGGTCTCCGCGGCCCCCATGTTCATCGACGACTCCCCCAACATGACGATGACCGAGATCCGCGCCAAGGCGCGCCGGCTCAAGCAGAAGCACGACCTCAAGCTGATGGTCATCGACTACCTCCAGCTGATGAGCTCGGGCAAGAAGGTCGAGTCCCGCCAGCTCGAGGTCTCCGAGTTCTCCCGCCAGATCAAGCTCCTCGCCAAGGAGCTGGAGATCCCGGTCATCGCGCTCTCCCAGCTCAACCGTGGCCCCGAGCAGCGCGCCGACAAGCGCCCCGCCGTCAGCGACCTGCGCGAGTCCGGCTCCATCGAGCAGGACGCCGACATGGTCGTCCTGCTCCACCGCGACGACGTCTACGAGAAGGAGTCGACCCGCCCCGGCGAGGCCGACCTGATCGTCGCCAAGCACCGCAACGGCGCGACCCGCGACATCGTGGTCGCCTTCCAGGGTCACTACAGCCGGTTCGTCGACATGGCCCACTGAGGCTGGTGGAGCCGAAGTGCCTGACCCCGTCACCCGCGACCTGCTCGCGGCCTTCGAAGGCGTGCGGCGGCGTCTCTTCGGTCGCCTTGATGGCCTGACCGACGCCGAGTACCTGTGGGAGCCGGCCGACGACTGCCTCACCGTCAGGCCCGGCAAGGACGGCGCCTTCGGTGTCGACGAGCTGTTCCCCGCGTCGGTCCCGGACGTGCCGGATCCCGTCACGACGATCGCCTGGCGCATCATGCACATCGGCACCGGCTGCCTGCGGGGCTACGTGATCCACTTCTTCGAGGACGAACCGGACTTCGGCGACCGCCTGGCGTGGCCGGGCACCGCGAAGGAGGGTGTCCGAGCGCTCGCAGAGGACTGGGAGCGCTTCGTCTCCCGCATCGCGGCCCTCGGCGACGAGCGCCTGCTGGCGCCGATGGGCCGCGGGCCGGGAGGCTGGGCCGACGAGCGCTACCTGAAGCTCGCGTTGCACGCGCTCGACGAGGTCGCGCACCACGGTGGTGAGATCGGCCTGCTGCGTGACCTCTACCTGCGCGAAGGCAGCTGAGCCGAGAGGTCACGCGCCCCCGGGGACCGCGTCGCCGGGGAAGGTGAGGCAGGCGTGGACCTCGTAGGTCATCATGCCGGCCCGGACGCAGGGGTCCTCGGCGAACAGCGCGGCGGCCTCGTCGACCCCGACGGTCATGACGGCGAGGCCGGCCAGGGTGTCGGAGAGGACCGGGACGAGGACCGCGATGACGCCCTCGGCACGCAGCGTGACCATCCGGCGCTGGTGCTCCAGCTCGACCTCGGCGGCACCGTCCTGGTGCCGGTCCGCGGTCCAGTGGAGGACGCCGATGGTGGCTGGTGCCGCGGTCGCGGCGAGGTCCCTGATCTGTGCATCGGTGACGGGTGTGGTCATGTCGGTTCCTTTCCGGCGGGTGTCGCAGGCTGAGCCCCGGTCGCCCTCAGGCCCGGACGGCTCGGTCGAAGAGCTCGGCGAGCTCGGCGCCGACCCGGGCAGCGTCCGCGCCGTGGTCGACGATGTCCAGCACCGAGGCGTCGATCGCCCCCCGCAGGGCGACGGCCATGACGTGCGCGTCGAAGTCCCGCAGCTCTCCGGACCTCTGGCCGTCCCGGAACCCGCTCTCGAGGAGCTCGAGGCCTCCCGGGTCGCTCGGGAGGGCGCTCGCGAGCTCGATGGCCGCCCGCGCGTCGACGGGGTTCTCCTCGAGGAACTGCAGGTTGCTGACGACGTAGGCCCGGATCTTGCCGCGCATCGAGGACTCGGCGGCGATGCGCGGCCCCATGAACGCGCCGGCCTTGGCGAGCACGAGGCCGAACGCCTCCCGGAGCAGGTCGTCACGGGAGCCGAAGTGGTAGGAGATCAGCCGGGTGCTGCTGACGCCGGCCTCCTCCACGACCTTGGCGAAGGACAGGCCGTGGCACCCCTCGCGGGCCACGACGACCAGGGCGGCCTCGAGGATGCGCTCGCGACGACCACTGGTCATGGCGTCATCCTCGCAGGCTCGGGTGCCCGGCCGGCGCCAGGGCGACTTGACCGATCTTACTTGTACAGGTAAGAACTTACTCATGCAAGTAACAACATCGACGCTGCCACCGCGAGCCGACGCCGTGATGCGGTACGCCGGCGGCGTGTTCGCCTTCCTCGCCGGCGTGTCCGCGCTGACGCTCGTCGCGGCCGCCGTCCTACAGATCGCCGGGTCCGACCTCGTCAACTGGGTGGTCTGGGTCCGCTCGGCCTTCTATGCACTCGGCGGGCTGTGGCTCGTGGCCCTGGTGCGGCGGGCGCGCAGCCGAGCCGACCGCTCGGCGTTCGTCCGGATCCGGCTGATCGGCATCCTGGCTCCGCTCGGCATCGCCGCGCTGGTCGTCTCGCCCGACTCCGGCTATCCCGCCTGGATGAAGGTCGAGCAGGCCTGCTTCGGGGTCCTGCTCCTGCCCGTCGCCCTCGGGCTCCTGCGCCCGTCGGTCGCTCGCGCGTTCTCGAGGAACCCCCTCGCCGGATGACGACGCAGCGACCGCGCCGCTCGGTCGGGCGGGGACGGATCGCTTCGCCGGGGTCGAGCACGACGCGGTCTCCACGCGTCGCCTCGGCCTCGTGCATCGGGGCAGCCCGTGCCTGCGTGGGACGGCGCGGTCGACACCGGCGGGTGAGGGGACGAGCTTCTCCTGTGCTGGGTGGGGTCTCACGCGGTTCAGCCTGCTGTCGGCCCCGGTCCGGAACAACGGGCGATCCCGCTACGATCGTTCACCGTGAGGTTCACGATCGGGCGTGCCTCACGTGGCGGAGAACGCGGAGGGTGGACGTGGAGCTGCGCGAGATCGAGATCTTCCTGACCCTCGCCGACGAGCTCCACTTCGGTCGTACGGCGCAGCGGCTGCACGTCTCGGTGTCGCGGGTGAGCCAGGCGATCCGCAAGCAGGAGCGGGCGATCGGGGCGGCGCTGTTCGCCCGTACGAGCCGGCGCGTCGAGCTCACCTCGGTCGGCGAGGTGCTCCGCGACGGCCTCCGGCCGGCGTACGACGGCATCGGCGCCGCCATCACCGCGGCGGCGGTCGCGGCGCGCGGGATGTCCGGCACCCTGACGCTCGGCTTCATGGGTGCGCAGGTGCACCAGCTGGAGCCCGTGCTGGAGCGGTTCCGGGCCAGTCACCCCGGCGTCGAGCTGCGCTTCCACGAGGTCGTGTTCAGCGATCCGTTCACCGCCCTGCGGTCCGGCGCGGTCGACGTGCTCACCTCGTGGCTCCCGGTCGAGGAGCCGGACCTGACGGTCGGGCCGGTCCTGAGAGCGGAGCCACTGCGGGTGATGACGGCGGAGGACCATCCGCTGGCCGCGGCGGGCCGGGTGGACATCGAGGCGCTGGCCGACCACGCGGTCCCCACGGTCCGGGGGCCCGCGCCGCAGTCGTGGCTCGAGGCGGTCCTGCCGGAGCGGACGCCGGCCGGACGAGAGGTCCCGCGCGGGCCGGCGGCCTCGACGTACCAGGAGATCCTCGCGCTGGTGGCGGCCGGCGCGGTCGTGTGCCCCGTGCCCGACGAGGGGCGGCGCTACTTCCCGTGGCCGGGGGTCGCCTACCTCCCGCTCGACGGCGCGCCCACGGTGCGCTGGGCGCTGGTGTGGCGGACCTCGGGCAGCTCGCCGCTGGTCCGGGCGTTCGCGGCGGCGGCCGACGCGGCGACGTCGGCCATGGTGGTCACGTGACCCCCGGGCGCCCGCTGCTGCCGACACCGACCCTGGCCACCGAGCGGCTGATCCTGCGCCCGGTCGCCGAGGCCGATGCGGACGAGCTGTTCGCGCTGCACAGCGACGCGTTCGTGCTGCGCTACTGGGACTCCCCGCCGTGGACCGATCCCGGTCGGGCCGTCGCGTTCGTCGAGCGGAGCAGACAGCTGGCGGCGGACGGGACCGGGGCGCGACTGGCGCTGGAGCGCCGTGAGGACGGGGCGTTCCTCGGCTGGTGCAGCGTGAGCGGCTGGAACCCGGCGTACCGCAGCGCCGTGCTGGGCTACTGCCTGACCGAGGCCGCGTGGGGCCGCGGGTACGCGACGGAGGCGGTCCGGGAGGTGCTGGCCTGGGCGTTCGCCACCTGGGACCTCAACCGGGTGCAGGCCGAGACGGACACCCGCAACCTCGCCTCGGCGCGGGTCCTGGAGAAGGTCGGGTTCGTGCGGGAGGGGACGCTGCGCGAGGACTGTGTGGTCGACGGTGTCGTGTCGGACTCGTGGGTGTTCGGCCTGCTGCGGCGGGAGTGGCTGCGGTGACCACCACCCCCGCCGCGTGGAGCCGAGGGAGTCAGCCCGCGTACTGCGGGTCGGTCGGGGCGACCCACTGCACGAGCTGGTAGATCACCCCGTTGGGGTCGGCCATCTGGAAGTAGCGCTCACCCCACGGCTCTGTCTCGATCGGGGTCACGATCTCGACCCCCTCGGACCGCAGCCGGGCGTGGTCCGCGTCGATGTCGTCGACGGTGAACACGACGAGCAGGCCGTCGGCGTGCCCGGCGGCGGAGGCCGGCTTGAAGCTGGCCAACCCGGTGCGCAGGTAGATCAGGTTCATCCCGGACTGCGGGTGCTCGAGCGAGCAGAACCCGTCGGCGGCCATCGCCTCGGTGAAGCCGAGGTGGCGCCGGGCCCAGGCGGCGGAGGCCTCGACGTCGGTGACGTTCAGGGAGACGGCGGTGGCGGTGATGTTCATGGTCCTCCTCGGGTGCTTTTCTTCATACACTGTACAGTGTACAACGTACAGATATGCGAAACTGTTCCCGTGGCGAGGATCAGCACCGGAGCAGGAGAGCCCAGCCGGACCTTGGCGCTGCTGTGGGGCGACCCGTCGGCAGGTCTCCGACGCAAGGGACCGGGCCGCTCGGTGAGCGTCGAGCAGCTCGTCACGGCCGCACTCGGCCTCGCCGACGAGCAGGGACTGGCCGCCGTGACCACCCGTGCGCTGGCCGAGCAGGTCGGGATCTCGGCGATGTCGGTCTACACCTACGTGCCCGGCAAGCCCGAGCTGCTCGACCTGATGGTCGACGCGGTGTACCTCGCGATGCCACGACCGGCCTGGCGTGCGCGGTCGTGGCGGACCCGGCTGACCCGCGTCGCGGAGGCCAACCGCGACCTCCTGCTCACCCATCCGTGGTTGACCGAGGTCGCCGCGCTGAGCCGGCCGCCGCTCGGCCCCGGTGTGCTGGCGAAGTACGAGCACGAGCTGGCGGCGTACGACGGCACCGGGCTCGGCGACGTCGACACCGACGCCGCGCTCACCTACCTGCTCGGCTTCGTGCACGCCCACTGCCGCGCGGCCCACGACGCCGCCCGCGCGAGCACCGACAGCGCGATGAGCGACGCCGACTGGTGGGCGGCCAACCAGCCGATCCTGGCGCGCGCCCTCGACCCCGAGGCCTACCCGCGGGCGGTCCGGGTCGGTGCCGCCGCCGGCGAGGCCCAGGGGAGTGCGTGGAACGCCGACCGGGCCTGGCGGTTCGGCCTCGCGCGCACCCTCGACGGGCTGGCGGCGCTGATCGACGGCAAGCGCTGAACGGGAGCGGATCCTCAGGGTTCGCCCGGTCCCTCGGGGTGCGTGAGGTCGTAGGCCCGCGACACCTTCTGCGGCACGACCATCCGCCACGCGTCGACCACCAGCTCGCGCGCCTCGGCCGGCTCCAGGGCGGCGAGCACGGCGTGCACCCAGTGGAACCGCAGGTCCGACTCGGCCGGCAGGTGGAACTTGTCCGGCTCACCGGCGACGAGCGCGTCCCGCTCCTCCTTCGGGAACGCGAAGCCCATGATCGTCTCGTCGAGGGAGAACGCGGCGTACACGATCTGGCCGACCCGGAACTTCAGCCGGTTGCGGACGTAGACCGGGTAGGACCGCTCCAGCTCGTCGGCCAGGGGGCGGACGTCGTCGAGGCTCGCCATGCAGGAACGGACCGGTACGACGGCACGGACTCATCGCTGGCGGCGACGCACCACTAGATGAGTAGGTCGAAGGGATCGTGCGAGCGCAGCGTGCGAGCCCTTCGACCTACTCATCTAGCCTCGGCGCATGCCGCCGAGCCCGTCCTACGGACCCGTCACCCAGCTCGCCTGGGTCACCGACGACCTCGACGCCACCGAGCAGGCTCTCGGCGCGACCCTCGGTGCGGTGGGGTGGACCCGGATGCCGGGTGTGCACTTCGGCCCCGACGCCTGCACCCTGCGCGGCGAGCCGGCGGACTTCACCGCCGACATCTCCCTCAGCTACGCCGGCGACCTGCAGCTCGAGCTGATCCGCCCGGTCGCGGGTACGTCGATCTACACCGAGTTCCTGGCCGAGCGCGGCCCCGGGCTGCACCACGTGTGCTGCGAGGTCGCCTCGATGGACGACGCGCTGGAGCGGGCGGAGCGCGACGGCTTCTCGGTGGTGCAGGCCGGCACCATGGCCGGCGGGCTGATGCGGTTCGCCTACCTCGACGCGGCGGCCGCGGGGGCGTCGTACGTCGAGCTCGCGGAGATCTCGCCCGACCTCCAGGCGATGTTCGCCGGGATCAAGGAGCGCTCGGGCCGGGCTCCTCGCTGAGGTCGTCGAGCAGGTCGTCGAGGCCCTCGAAGGTGACGGACTCGACGCCCTCGATCTCGACCTCGAGGTCCTCGAAGCGGTGCTCGTCGTCGAGCTGCACCCGGACGATGGCGTCGGGCAGCTGCAGCGGCGCCACGAAGGAGAGCAGCACCGCGTCGACGAAGACGACCGACGAGGTCAGGGACAGGTCGTCGCGCAGGGCGGTCGTCTCCGCGACCGGCTGGTCGCCGACGGCCTCCTCGATCTCGGCGACCACCCGGTCGACGATCGCCGTCCACTGCTCGGGCGTCAGGGCGAGGAAGGCAGCGACCCGGTCGACGAGGTCATTGACCTCGACGTCGTCGCGGTCCTCGGTCTCGGGGTCCACGTTGACCATGACGTCGGTGCCGGCGGCCGGCAGGTCGGCCATGCCGTAGGCGAAGTCGCCCTCGGCCACGGGCTCGCGCAGCAGTGGCGCGAGCGCCTCGACGAGTCGCTGGATCTCCATGTGGCGAGGCTACCCAGAGGGGCTTCAGGCCCGCTCGACCCGGGTCCAGCCGGCCCAGCCGCGCTCGGCCAGGAGCTCGCGCAGCCGGGTCACCATCGGGTGCCCCTCGGCCATCGAGTCGAGCAGCTGGATGAAGGCCGAGTCGTCCATGGTCAGGTCCTGCTGCTCGAGCTGGCCGGTGGCGGCGGCCTCCTCGAACAGCTCGACCAGCAGGTCGGCCATCTCGTGGACCAGGCGCTCGCCCTCGGTGTCGGAGCCGCGGAGCAGCTCGCCGATGAGCTGGTAGAACCGGACCGTCCGGGGGTCCTCCAGCTGGGCCCGCTTGTCGGCCATGAACGCGCCGATCTGGTCCGGGTAGCGCGCCGCGATGAGGATCCAGGCGTCGCGCTCGGCCTCCAGCATCTCCTCGGGGACGCCGATCGCGCGGACCAGGGCGAGATAGCCCGCCACCTCCTCCGGTACGGCGAGGGTGTCGCCCGAGCCGAGCTGCGCGATCCGCTTCCGGTGCTGCTGCAGCTCTCGGATCTCGGCCCGCAGCCGCCGGTCGATCTCCTCGACCGCGACGCCGAAGGTGTCGATGTCGGCGTCGAGCAGCTCCTGGACCCGGGCCAGCGGTACGCCGGCGTCGGCCAGGGTGCGGATCCGGATCAGCCGCACGACCGCGGCGGCGTCGTAGGACCGGTAGCCGGAGCGGTCCCGCTCCGGCTCCGGCAGCAGCCCGACCTGGTGGTAGTGGCGCACCGTCCGGATGGTCACCCCGGCGTACGACGCCAGCTGTCCGATCGTCAGCACCGCATCAGCCTGTCACGCGAAGCGGCGGCGGTAGGCGCGCATCGCGAGGGCGTGGGCCAGCACGAGCAGGCCGACGCACCAGGCCAGCGCGACCCACGCGTCGTCGCCGACCGCCTGCTCGGTGAGCAGGCCGCGCAGCGTGTCGACGATCGAGGTGACCGGCTGGTTCTGCGCGAACCAGCGCACCGGGCCGGGCATACCCTCGGTCGGTACGAAGGCCGAGCTGACGAACGGCAGGAAGATGATCGGGTAGGCGAACCCGCCGGCGCCGTCGGGCGACTTGGCGGCCAGCCCGGCGATCACCGCGAGCCAGGTGAGCGCCAGCGTGAACAGGACCAGGATGCCGGCCACGCCGAGCCAGGCGAGGATCCCGGCGCCGGACCGGAAGCCCATCAGCAGGGCGACCAGGACGACCAGCACGACGGAGATCGCGTTGGCCACCAGCGAGGTCAGCACGTGGCCCCACAGTGCCGCGGACCGGGCGATCGGCATGGACAGGAAGCGTTCGAAGATGCCGCCCTGCAGGTCCAGGAACAGCCGGTACGACGTGTAGGCGATCCCCGACGCCACGGTGATCAGCAGGATCCCGGGGAGCAGGTAGTTCACGTAGGTCCCGTCGCCGCTGTCGATCGCCGCGCCGAACACGTAGACGAAGAGCAGCAGCATCGCGATCGGGGTGATCGCGGTGGTGATGATGGTGTCCGGGCTGCGCAGGATGTGGCGCAGTGACCGGCCGAGCAGGGTACGGGTGTCGCTGACGACGTGGGTGCTCATGGGGTCCTCACTTGTCCGTGCCGGCGGGGGAGACGGGCTTGTCGCCGACCAGCGCGAGGAAGATCTCCTCGAGCGTCGGCTGCTTCTCGACGTACTCGACCTTGGCCGGCCCGAGCAGCTGCTTGAGCTCGGCGAGGGTGCCCTCGACGATGATCCGGCCGCGGTGCAGGATCGCGATCCGGTCGGCCAGCTCCTCGGCCTCCTCGAGGTACTGGGTGGTGAGCAGCACCGTGGTGCCACTCGCGGCCAGGTCGCGCACCGCCTGCCACACCTCGATCCGGGCCTGCGGGTCCAGCCCGGTGGTCGGCTCGTCGAGGAAGATGACCGGCGGGTCGCCGATCAGGCTCATCGCGATGTCGAGGCGCCGGCGCATGCCGCCGGAGTAGGTGCTCGCGCGACGGTCGCCGGCGTCGGCCAGCGAGAACCGGGCGAGCAGGTCGTCGGCGACCTTCCCCGGGTCGGGGAGGTGGCGCAGCCGGCCGACCAGCACGAGGTTCTCGCGGCCGGTCAGGATCTCGTCGACCGCGGCGAACTGCCCGGTCAGGCTGAAGGACTCGCGCACCCGGTCGGGCTGGGTCGCGACATCGAAGCCCTGCACGCTCGCCGTACCGGCGTCCGCCTTCAGCAGCGTCGCGAGGATCCGGATCAGCGTCGTCTTGCCGGCGCCGTTGGAGCCGAGCAGCGCGAAGATGCTGCCCGGCGCGACCTCGAGGTCGACGCCCTGGAGCACCGCGAGGTCGCCGAAGGACTTCTCCACGCCGGTGACCCGGATGGCCGCCGCGTGGCGTTGCGGGGGAGTGGTTGCGTTGGTCATGCAAGAAGCGTGCGGGGTTGACGTTGCGTCAAGGTCAAGCCCGAATCCGGAGAAGTTTCTGGTGAGCCGTCGTACGACGCTCGGTGACGGTCCGGCGAGGACCGGAGGTACCGTGCTGCCATGACTCGGGCTCAGGGCTACGGCGATGTGGTGCGGACGTTCACGGTGCGGGAGCTGGTCGCCTACGGCCGGCTGATCGTCAACCGCGAGCGGGTCGACCCGGAGCGGGTGGTCCACGAGTTCATCCGGGCCAACCCCGACGTCGATCTCGACGCGCGCAGCACCATCATCGACTGGCAGGACGGCATCCGTCCCGGTGACACCGCCGAGCGGCCCGGCGGCTACTTCTGAGCCACCGCTGACCCACTGGTGAGCCCCGCCCGGGATTCGGCCGCCCTCCGCGGGGGAACTGCCCCTGTCGTGACGACGTGGCGGAGGACCTGGATCAGCGGCCTGGCGGCGAGCCTCGCGCTGGGCGCGCTCGCGGCGTGCAGCAGCGACGAGGAGCCGGCCAGCAAGCCGGCCGGCGGGCCCGTCGTACCCGCTCTCGCGCAGGCCTGGACCAGCGACGCCGTCCGGGGCGTCGGCAACGGCGGGCTGCTGCGGGCCGACGACGTCGTCGTCGTGGAGAGCAGGCAGCCGGAGAGCAAGGGGCTGGTCGGTCTCGACGCGGCCACCGGCCAGGAGCGGTGGCGAGTGCCCGCTGCGGCGGTGTGCGCCTTCCCCGAGCGGGCGCAGGACGGGCTGCTCGTGATCGGCTACAAGCCCGGCGGCAAGGACACCGGCAGTGACCGGTGCCCCACCCTGGCGGCTGTGGATGCCGCCACCGGCGCGGTGGTCTGGAAGCGGCGCATCGGTGGTGTGGGGAGCCGCTCGCCGGTCTGGGACCGGCTGGTCGCCGTCGGCGACAGCACGGTCAGCGTCAAGCCCGTGGTGTGCGGTCCGATGCGGCGCTACGACCTGCGCACCGGCAAGCCGCTCGACCGGATCGAGGTCGTCGGCAGTGACGGGTTCTCCTGCGACCGGTGGGCCGTCGACGGGCAGTGGATCGCGCAGCTCGAGACGCCGGACTTCGGCTCGCGCTCGTTCCTGACGCTGTACGACGCCGACACCGGCGAGCGGGCCTTCCGGCGCCGGTTCACCGACGGCGATCTCGGGCAGATCCTCTCGGCCGACCCGCTCGTGATCGAGCTCTCCGTGAAGGGACACCGGCTGGCCTGGCGGGTGGACCCGGCGACCGGCGAGCTGATCGCGCCCACCGGGGGACAGCTGCCGGACGAGAGGAGGAGCGAGCTGCGCTCCCTCGGCTCGGTGGACGGCGTCATCGTGCTGGGCAACGGGTACCCGACCCCGCTCGGGGCGACCACCGGCCGGGCGGCCGGGCTGGACCCGGCGGGCGCCCCGACGCTGTGGAGCGGCTTCCCCGAGAGCGGCAGCCTCGTCGGCCTCGACAAGGGCCTGGTCGTCGCCAGCGACCTGATGCACGTGGACGGTCCCACGCCGACGGTCGTGACCCGGCACGCTCCCGACGACGTCACCGACGTCGAGGTGCTCGGCCGGATCGAGGGGCGCAGCGTCCTGGGCACGGTCGGCGACCTGCTGCTCGCGTCGACCGAGACCGGCGTGGCGGCGTACCGCCTCCCGGCGCCCGGGAAGGGCCCCCACGTCTCCGGCGACGTCGACCTCTCCTGGGACGACCCGGCCTACCCCAGCGAGATCGACGAGGACGGCTGGCAGGACGGCGAGGTCCGTCCTGACGACGTCGAGGACTGCCCGGTCAGCGACGAGACGCTCACGACGCTCGGGTTCCACCGCCTCGACCTGCCGCGTCCCGCCGGCTGCGACTGGGTCGAGCGGGCCGAGCCCCGAGGCACGGACCGTGAGCTCCACATCGAGACCTACGTCGGTACGCCGACCAAGGCCGTCGGGGACGTCGAGAAGGCGACCGCGACCGAGCAGGCGCAGGTGCGGGTGAAGGTGATCCGGGAGAAGTCCATGGTCGCGGGCGACTACGACCCCGACGCGCCGCTCGCCAAGCGCGAGGCCGAGCTCCCCGGCGTCGGCGACGAGGCCTATCTCGTCCAGGGCGCCGGGATCGGCGGTCGGGACGGCAACGTCAGCCTGCTGGTCCGGGTCGCCAATGTCGTCGTCCACGTCGACGTGGAGGTCACCGCCCGGGCCACCGACACCAGCGGCTCCCTGGCCGCCTACCGCCTGGAGGACGGCGCCTGGGCGGCCGTGGTGGAGGTCCTGGACGCGGCGGGCCTGGAGGCGAGCGGCCCTGCCGTCGAGGCGCCGGCGACCCCGGCCCTGCGACCGCGCCCCGACCTGTGCAAGGTGCTCGCGACCTCGTCGGCGGTCTCCGGCCTGCGCGGCAGGGACCTGCGACCCGGCGCCGACGACCAGCGCCGGGTGGCGGGCTGTGCGTGGCAGGCTCCCGACGGCAGTGGCGACAACGATGCTGTCCAGATCGGGATGTACGCCGTGCCGTCGAGCACGCTGTCCGGCACCCCCGGCACTCGGTTGGCCCGCCAGGCGTTCCGCTACACCGCCGGCGCCACCGGGTACGCCGACCGCCAGGCCCCGGTCCCGGGACTCGGCGACCAGGCGCGCGTGCAGGGCTGGGACAAGACCTGGCTGCTGCGCGACGACGGGGTCAGCCGGTTCTGGAGCGCGGCCCGGGTCCTGGTCCGGGACCGCAACCTCGGCGTCGTGGTGTTCGTGCAGCGGGAGGGCTCCTCAGCCGCCGCCCTCGAGCAGCAGGCGATCGCGCTGGCGCGGCAGGTCCTGGCGACCCAGCCTCGCTTGTAACTAAGTGTTACGTACGGGATTTGGGACAGGTGGGGCTCATGTTGTGGAAAACCGTGCTGTAACACTTAGTTACAAGTGATCGCCCGACTTCCTGCGAGGATCGGGCGCGTGGACCTGGTTCGTTCGATCCCCCTGTTCGTGCTGGCCGCGGTCGCCGAGATCGGCGGCGCGTGGCTGGTCTGGCAGGGCGTGCGCGAGCACCGCGGCTGGCTGTGGATCGGCGCCGGCGTGATCGCGCTCGGGCTCTACGGCTTCGTCGCGACCCTCCAGCCGGACGCGCACTTCGGCCGGATCCTGGCGGCGTACGGCGGCGTCTTCGTCGCCGGCTCGCTGCTGTGGGGGATGGCGCTCGACGGCTTCCGGCCCGACCGGTACGACGTCGCGGGCGCCCTGGTCTGCCTGCTCGGCGTGGCGATCATCATGTACGCGCCGCGGTCGGGCTGAGCTCGTCGAGCACCTCCGCCGCGACGCGCAGGCCTGACTCGACCGCGCCGTCCAGGTAGCCCGGGTGCTCCTCGGCCGACTCCGCGCCGGCCCAGTGCAGGCCGCCGAGCGCCGGCGTCGCCGTCGGCCAGGCGACGGTGGTGCCGGGCAGCGGCAGGGCGATGTACCCGCCACCGGCGTGTTCGTCGAGGTGCCAGGACTTCTCGTGCCACCCGGCCGGTCGGCGTACCTCCTCGCCGAGGTGGGGCGCGAGCGCGTCCAGGATCGCGGTACGACGGGCAGCCGGGTCGAGCGCGTCGAGGGCACGGGCGTCGGCACCGCCGGCGAGGAAGGTGAGGTGCCCGGGGCCGTCGGGCGGTGAGGTGTCGAAGACCGCGCCGCCGGGGCTGCCGAGCAGGATCAGCTCGCCGCCGCGGCTCCTGCGCCAGAAGGGCCGCTGGTAGACCGCGACCGCCTTGTGGACGGTGCCCATCTCGGTGCCCTGCTCGAGGGCGGTGCGGGCGGCGGGGAGCGGGGGCTCGTGGACGATCCGGGCGGCAGTTGGCGGCGGCGCGGTGATGACGACGGCGCTTGTGCGGACCGGGCCCATGGTCGTGTCCAGGGTGATTCCGTCGGCGCGGCGGGTGACCCGCTCGACCAGGCAGCCGATCCGGACCCGGTCGCCCAGACCGGCGGCGAGGGTCTCGACGAGGGTGCCGATGCCCTCGACGACGAGAGTGTCCTGGGCGCCGCCTTTCGTCGACAGCATGGTCCGCAGCCCGCCCTGCAGACGGACCAGGTCGCCGACGGTGCTGGTCGAGAGCCGGTCGGGGTCGGTGGTCCAGGAGACCTCGGCGAGCACCTCGAGCAGCCGCCGGGAGCGCCGGCCCGGGACGCGGCGGAGCCGGTCGGCGAGCGTCGTACGACGGCGGCTGGGGTGCGGGCGCCGGCGCCGGCTTGCGACGGCGAGGGCAGACAGCGCGGCGAGGGCGGGGGCCAACCAGGGGCCGGCGGGGGAGAGCCGTCGCTCGCCGTCGGCCAGGAGGGGGAGGGCGCCGGTGTGCATGGGGAACGGGGTGGCTCCGAGCTCCTCGGCCAGGGCGCGGATCCGGTGGTGGTCGTGGCCGATCCAGGTGCCGCCGAGGTCGAGGCGGGAGCCGAGGGCCGCGGACCAGCTCGCGCGCGGCGACCAGCCCGGACAGTCCTGCTCCGACGACCACGACCTGTGCGTCCATGATTCCTCGCATCCCACTCGGACGTCCGTCCGAATTTCGGGCAACGGTAGGCCTCCCCGGGCCGTCGCGCAAGAGGGAGGTCAGCGCCGCCGGGGTGCCGCGAGGGCGACGAGCATGTCGAGCGCGTGCGCGAGGTCGCGCTCCGAGCGCGCGAGGTCGGGGTTCGCGATGTGCTGCAGGACCAGGCCGTCCACGACGCCGAGGACGAGTCGGGCCAGCACGTCGGGAGGTACCGCGCACTCCTCGCCCGCGAAGGCCGCGGCCTCGGAGCACAGCTCGGTGAGCAGGTCGGTGTAGCGCGCGAACTCCAGACGGGCGAGACCGCCGGCGTCACTGCGCGCGGAGTACATCGCGAGCTCGTACTGCATGACCTGCACGCCGGTCCCGCCGTCGAGCAGCCTGTCCCAGAAGGTCCTGACGCCTTGGCGCAGCGCGTGCTCGACGCCCTGCTCGAGGTCCAGCGCCTCCCGCAGGGCGGCGGAGGTGTCGTCCACGACCCGGGTGATCACGGTGCGCAGCAGCTCGTCGCGCGAGGGGAACGTGTAGTGCAGGGTGCCGAGCGGCATGCCGGCCTCGGCGGCGACCGCGCGCATCGTCGTACCGGACACGCCGCCGGCCTCCAGCACCCGGATGGTGGCCGCGACGATCTGCTCCTGCCGGTCCGCTGCCCTGATGTACGCCACGTCGGCACCGTACCGCCGGTTGCCTCGCGGACCGATACATGGATATTCTGTATCCAGATAAAGGAGGCACGGTCGTGCGGATGAACGAGGGCGTCGAGTGGGCCGCCCACGTCTGCGTGCTGCTGCACTGGCTCCAGGGCGACGAGGGACGTCCCGCGCCCGTCCCGGTCGCGCGGCTCGCGGAGGCCTACGAGCTGCCGGCGCCGTACCTCGTCAAGCAGGTGCAGGCCCTGACCCGGGCCGGCATCACCGAGTCGGTGCCCGGCAAGAACGGCGGCGTCCGGCTGGCCCGACCGGCCGACCGGATCACCCTGATGGACGTGGTCGCGGCGATCGAGGGCCCCGACGAGGCCTTCGCCTGCACCGAGATCCGGCAGCGCGGGATGAACCAGGACCGCCCGGCCCGTGAGTTCGCCAAGCCCTGCGGCATCGCCCACGCCATGCGCGGTGCCGAGCTCGCCTGGCGCCGCGAGCTGGCCGCCACCTCGGTCCTCGACCTCGCGGCCGCGACGCCGCGCAGCGTCGCAGCCGACGCCCGGCGGCACTTCGCCCGTACCTGAGCCTGATCCAGGCTGAGCGCCGTTCGCTCCTGCCCAGAACTGGACAATAGATATCCATGAAAGGAACACCAATGACCCGCACCCGCACCCACGAAGCGTCCCCGGAGACCTTCCAGGCGCTGCTCGCCCTCGACAACCGGCTGAAGAAGTCGCTGGGCCCGGTGCTCTACGACCTGGTCAAGCTGCGCGCCTCGCAGCTCAACGGCTGCGCGTACTGCGTCGACATGCACGCCAGCGACCTCGAGCGCCGCGGTACGCCGAGCCGCAAGCTCCACGGCGTCGCCGCCTGGCAGGAGAGCCCGTTCTTCGACGAGACCGAGCGGGTGGCCCTCGCCTTCACCGAGCGGCTCACCGGCGGCATCGACGCGGTCGACGACGAGCTGTGGGCCGAGGCCGGCCGGCTGCTCGGCGAGGAGCGGCGGGCCGACCTGATCGTGGCCGTGGGCACCATCAACACCTGGAACATGTCCGGCATCACCACCCACCTGCAGCCGGAGGGATCGCTCGCCCCGGAGTGAGGTTCGAGCTCAGCCGAGCTGCCGGGCGAGCTGGTCGAGGAACTCGTCGGCCATCGCGAGCTGCGTCTCCAGGCGGGCGCGGCGCGCGGTGGCGTCGGCGAGGACCGCGTCCAGGCGCGCGCGGGCGGCGTCGTGACGGCCGGCGGCACCCGGGTCGCGCAGGACCTCGAGGTCGCGCATCGCGGCGCTCATCTCGTCGAGCGTGAAGCCGAGCGGCTTCATCCGCCGGATCACGAAGATCTTCTCGACGTCGTCCTCGGTGTAGAGCCGGAAGCCGCCCTCGGACCTGCCCGACGGGCGGAGCAGCCCGACCTCGTCCCAGTGGCGCAGGCTGCGCAGCGAGAGCTCGGTCCGCGTGGCGACCTCGCCGATCTGCATCATGCGCCGATCCTCCCGCACGGTCCCACGATGCCTACTCTCACGTAACGTGAGAGTAGAGTCCGGCGACCGTGAGTGACTCCCCGTCCGTCCGTGCCGCGCTCCGGTCGCCGCGGCTGCTGCGCACCGAGGTGCTCGCCGGTCTCGTCGTGGCGCTGGCCCTGATCCCGGAGGCGATCTCGTTCTCCATCATCGCGGGCGTCGACCCGCGGATCGGGCTGTTCGCGTCCTTCACGATGGCGGTCGCGATCTCGTTCCTCGGCGGCCGCCCGGCCATGATCTCGGCCGCGACCGGAGCCGTGGCGCTGGTGATCGCCCCGGTGATGCGCGACCACGGCTACGACTACCTGATCGCCACGGTCCTGCTCGGTGGTGTGCTCCAGCTCGTGCTCGCCGGCCTGGGCGTGGCACGGCTGATGAGGTTCATCCCGCGCTCGGTGATGGTCGGCTTCGTCAACGCCCTGGCGATCCTCATCTTCGAAGCGCAGCTCGACCACCTCCTCGACGTGCCCTGGGCGGTCTACCCGCTCACGGCCGTAGGGATCGCCGTCATCGTGGGCTTCCCGCGGATCAGCTCCGTCGTCCCGGCACCCCTCGTGGCGATCGTGGCGTTGACCGCCTTCACGCTGGTCGCGGCGGTCGACGTGCCGGACGTCGGGGACGAGGGACGCCTCCCCGACAGCCTGCCCGCCTGGTTCGTCCCCGACGTCCCCTTCACGGTGGAGACGTTGCGCATCGTCGCGCCGTACGCCCTCGCCATGGCCGTCGTGGGTCTCCTCGAGTCGTTGCTCACCGCGAAGCTCGTCGACGACATCACCGACACCCACTCCGACAAGACCCGCGAGGCCCTGGGCCAGGGCGCGGCCAACGTGATCACCGGCTTCTTCGGCGGCATGGGCGGCTGCGCGATGATCGGCCAGACCATGATCAACGTGAAGGTCTCCGGCGCCCGCACCCGGCTGTCGACCTTCCTCGCCGGCGTGTTCCTGCTGGTGCTGGTCGTCGGCTTCGGCGACGTCGTCGCGTTGATCCCGATGGCGGCGCTGGTCGCTGTCATGGTGATGGTGTCGGTCGGCACCTTCGACTGGCACTCGCTGCGGATGCTGCGCCGGATGCCGAGGTCCGAGACTGCCGTCATGCTGGCGACCGTCGTGGTCACGGTCGCGACGCACAACCTGGCGATCGGTGTCGTCGTCGGTGTGCTGGTCGCGATGGTGCTCTTCGCCCGGCGGGTCGCGCACCTGGTGAGCGTGGAGCGCGAGCTCGTCGAGTCGGCCGACGGCACCGCGACCGCCCGCTACCGGGTGAGCGGCGAACTCTTCTTCGCCTCCAGCAACGACCTCTACTCCCAGTTCGCGTACGCCGAGGACCCCGACCGGGTCGTCATCGACCTGTCGGGCTCCCACGTGTGGGACGCCTCGACCGTTGCCGCCCTCGACGCCGTGAGCACCAAGTACGCCCGGAAGGGCACGGTGGTCGAGATCGAGGGCCTGAACGACGTGAGCGCGGCGTTCCACGATCGTCTGACCGGGCACCTCGCGGGCCACTGACCGGAGCGGGTCAGGCCTTCGCGCGCTCGGCGAGGCGGACCGCGGCGTGCCGCACGATGGCGACCTCGTCGTCGTCCCGCGCGGCTTCGTGGGGGATCTGTCCGCCGAGCAGCCCGGCGGGCTGGGTGAGCCATGCCCACACCTGCCACGGGTCCATCGTCGAGGCGAGCAGCGGCTCGAGGACGGCCGCCAGCTCGGGCCGCAGCTCGCCGTCGCCGGCCAGCTGGAACGCCGGCACCAGCACGGCGCCGTCGTGGGGCACCACGAGCAGGGCTCTGCGCTCGGCCGCCTTGTGCACCGCGAACCGGGCAGCGTTCTCCGACACCCCGCGCACCTCGGCGAGGCTCGCGTAGGTGTGGGTCGGCGAGGCCAGCAGGCTGCTGCGTACCTGGGCCTGGCGGCGCAGCTGCACCAGCGCCAGGGGTACGGCGTGCGCCGGGTCGTCGCCGTCCTGGTGCAGCATGCGGTCGAGGTCGGTGAGCTGCTCCGCGCTCAGTGGAGCGCCGGTGGCCGGGTCGTGCCAGCGCACCACGCCACCGAGGTCGCGCTCGAAGGTCGGCAGCCCGGCCGCGGCCAGGTGGTCGGCGAGGCCGAGCCCCTCGAGCCAGTCCGCCAGCTGCTCCCCGTTCACAGGGTCCAGCCTCCCACTGGGAGACTCGAGGACGTGCAGCAGGGCGACACTGACGACGTACGCATCGAACGCCTCGGGCCGGTGGGCCGGATCGTGCTGGACCGCCCGCGGGCGCTCAACGCGATCACCCTCGGGATGGTCGAGCGGATCCACGCCGCGCTCGAGGAGTGGCGTGACGCCGGGCTGCGCGCCGTCGTCGTGGAGAGTGCCTCGGACCGCGCGTTCTGCGCCGGGGGCGACATCCGCAGGGTCCGCGAGAACTCGCTGGCCGAGCGGCACGACGAGAGCATGCGCTTCTTCGAGACGGAGTACGCCGTCAACGCGCTGCTCGGCAGCTATCCGGTCCCCGTCGTGGCGCTGGTCGGCGGCATCTGCATGGGCGGCGGGATGGGCCTGTCGGTGCACGGCACCTTCGTCGTGGTCTCGCCGCAGGCCTCCTTCGCGATGCCGGAGACCAAGATCGGCTTCTTCCCCGACGTCGGCGGCTCCCACTTCCTGCCCCGCCTCCCCGGCCACACCGGCCGCTACCTCGGCCTGACCGGTGCGCGCATCGGCGCGGCGGACGCCCTCGCCCTCGGCCTCGCCACCCACGCCTGCTCGGCCGCGGACCTGGCCCGCCTTCCCGACCTGATCGCCGCGTACGACGGCCCGCTCGAGCAGCTGCTGCGCGAGCTGGCACCCTCCTCCCCGGGACCGGCCGGGTCGCTGGCGCCGGTGCGGCCCGAGCTGGAGTGGGTGTTCAGCTCGCCCGACCTCGCCGGCATCTCCGAGCGGCTGGCGCGGCTGGTCGGGGATGGTGGGGCGGCGTCGGCCTGGGCGGCGCAGACGCTCGCGGCGCTGGAGGCGGCGTCGCCGTACAGCCTGGCGATCACCGACCGCCTCCTCGTCGAGGGCCGCGGCCGCTCGCTCGAGGAGTGCCTGCGGGCCGAGCTGGTGACCGCGGCGGAGATGATCCGCAGCGCCGACTTCGTCGAGGGCGTGCGGTCGGTGCTGGTCGACAAGGACCACGCGCCGGTGTGGTCGAGCCCGGTGCCCGACTGAGTCAGACCAGCTCCGCGACCAGCGCCTCGACCCGGCGCCGGATCTCGTCGCGGATCGGGCGGACGGCGTCGATGCCCTGGCCGGCCGGGTCGTCGAGGACCCAGTCCTCGTAGCGCTTGCCGGGGAAGAACGGGCACTCGTCGCCGCAGCCCATGGTGATCACCACGTCGGCCTCGCGGACAGCGGACTCGGTGAGCACCTTCGGCTGCTCGGCCGCGATGTCGATGCCCTCCTCGGCCATCGCCGCGACGGCGACCGGGTTGACCTGGTCGGCCGGCTGGGACCCGGCGGACAGCACCTCGATGCGGTCGCCGGCGAGGTGCTGCAGGAAGCCGGCGGCCATCTGCGAGCGACCGGCGTTGTGGACGCAGACGAACAGCACGGTCGGTGGGACGGTGGCGGTCATCGGGACTCCTCGGTAGCGGGGTGGAGGACGTGGAGGGCGAGCGCGGCGAGGGCGCCACCGACGACCTGGAGCAGCACGAACGCCGGCACCGACGACGGCGCGATGCCCGCGAAGGTGTCGGACAGGGTCCGCGCGATCGTCACGGCCGGGTTGGCGAAACTGGTGGAGCTGGTGAACCAGTACGCCGCCGCGATGTAGCCGCCGACGGCGTACGCGACTGTCTCGATCCGGTCCGAGCGCAGCGCCCCGAACACCACGAGGACCAGGCCGAACGTGGCGACCGCCTCGGCGAGCAGCACGCCGCCGCCGTCGCGGGTGTGGCCGGAGATGTCGACCGCGTCGAGGTCGAACATGAGGTTGGCCGCGACCGCGCCGAGGCAGCCGCCGACCAGCTGGGCGCCGACGAGCGCCGTCGCGTCGGCGCTGCCGATCCGGCCGAGAGCGCGCTCGACCAGGGTCACGACCGGGTTGAACGACGCGGAGACCGGCTGGAACGCGATGATCAGCGCGACCAGGGCGGCGCCGGTGGCGAGGCTGTTCTCCAGCAGCTGCAGGCCGGTGTCGCCGGGGGAGAGGCGGGTCGCGGCGATCCCGGACCCGATCACGGCCGCGACCAGGAACGCCGTACCGAGCAGCTCGGCGAGGGCGCGGCGGGCCAGAGGGGGGAGGTTCACGTCGCACATCTTGACCGCGGCGAGATCACTCAGTCAAACTTGAGACAATGAACATTGAGCAAAGTCTCGATCTGGATCGCCGGGTCGCGGTCCACGCCGCGCTCGCCGACCCGACTCGGCTCCGGGTCGTCGACCTGCTGAGCGTCGGCGACGCCGCGTCGTCGGAGCTCTCCGTGCGCCTCGGCACGCCCTCGAACCTGCTCGCCCACCACCTCAAGGTGCTCGAGGGCGCCGGGGTCGTGACCCGCCACCGCTCCGAGGGCGACGGCCGCCGCAGCTACTGGCGCCTGGTCCCCGGGACGGTCGTACCCGCGCCGGGGCCGTCGCTCGCCCGCCCGGGACGTGTCGTGTTCGTCTGCACGGCCAACACCGCCCGCTCCCACCTCGCCGCCGCCCTGTGGCGCCGCGCCAGCGCGATCCCGGTGACCTCGGCCGGCACCCGGCCCGCGACCAGGGTCGCCGCCGCCGCGCGCGCGACCGCTCGCCGCCACCACCTCGACCTGCCCGACGTCGCGCCCCAGCACCTCTCCGCCATCGGTACGCCGACCGGTGGCGAGGACCTCCTCGTCACCGTCTGCGACCTCGCCCACGAGGAGCTCGGCACCGACGCCGCGCTGCACTGGTCGGTCCCCGACCCCGTGGCCGCGGGCACCCGGGCCGCGTTCGACCTCGCGCACGACGAACTCGCCCGCCGGGTCGAGGTCCTCGCACCGCTCCTGGCGCGGCCGTCCTGACCGCGCGGCGGGCTCAGATCGAGGCCGGCGCGCCGACGGCCTCGACCGTGCCGTCCACGTCGCACACGGCGGCGAGCGTGTTGTAGACCGTCCCGAACTTCCGCAGGTTCTGGTGCACGAGGTCCACCCGGCGTGTGGGCTCGTCGGTGACGATGCGGAGCCGGTAGCGCACCTCGACGAACCTGGGCGGCGCGTCCTGGCGCCGGGCGGTCACCTCGACCTCTGCCTCGTCGTACCCGAACCCGACGAGCTCGCGACAGCGGGCGAGGTTCTTCAGCAGGCAGGTCGCGAAGGCCGCGGCCAGCAGCTCGGCCGGTCCGGGCGTGCCGGGCTCGCCGGGAGGCCAGCTCGCGTCGACCGTGAGGTCGGTGCCGCCCACGGTGACGCGGGCCCGGTCGGTGTTCGTCGTCGCGTGGACGTGGTACTCGGTCGGTGCGCTCACACAGGTCAGGCTCCTCGCCGGACCGCCGTGGCGGTAGGGACCTCGGTCCTGCGCCGGGCAGTACCCATGGCGAGGAGCGCTCCGCTCAGGCGCCGGCCGGAGCCCGGCCGATCTCGAGCAGCTCGACCGGGGCCGGGGCGGCCGGGGCGCAGCAGCCGCCGCCCGCGCTCGCCGGGTCGTCGAACACCCCGGCGCCGCCGCACACCCCGGTGTCGGGCAGCACCAGCTCGACCCGCGCGGCCGCCTCGTGGTCGCCCGCGATCGCCGCGACGACGCTGCGGACCTGCTCGTAGCCGGTCAGGGCGAGGAAGGTCGGCGCCCGCCCGTAGGACTTCATGCCGACCAGGTAGAGGCCGGACTCGGGCTGGGCGAGGTCGGCGGCGCCGGTCGCCTGCACCGAACCACAGGAGTGGATGTTGGGGTCGATCTCGGCCGCGATCCGGCGCGGGGCCTCCAGGGTGGGGTCGAGGTCCAGGCGCATCTCGGACAGGAAGGACAGGTCGGGGCGGAAGCCGGTCAGTACGACGACCGCACCGGCCGGCGGCAGGGCGCGGCCGTCCTCGGCGAGGACGATGGCCTGCCCGTCCTGCGTCCTGATCTCGGCTGTCCGGAAGCCGGTGACGAGCTCGACCGCTCCGGACTCGACGGCACGCCGGGCTCGCTGGCCGAGGGCGCCGCGCTCGGGGAGCTGGTCGGCGGCGCCGCCGCCGAAGGTGCCGGTGCCGACCGCGCGCCGGATCGCCCAGGTGATCCGGGTGCCCGGGTGCGCCTCGGCGATCTGGACCAGCTCGTGGATCGCGTTGAAGGCCGAGTCGCCGGACCCGATGACGACGGTGTGCCGGCCGGCGTACCGCTCGGGGTGGGCGCGGTCCGGCACGGCCGAGGTCAGCAGGTCCGCGGCGGCCCGCTCGCCCAGGGCGGGGATGCCGTCCGCGCCGGCGGGGTTGGGCAGCCGCCAGGTGCCGGACGCGTCGATCACCGCGCGGGCCTCGAGACGGGACTCGTGGCCCGTCGCGTCGGTGACGTGGACGGTGAACGGCTGCGCGTCCCGGTCGGCGTCGACCAGCCGGTCGCGGCCCTTGCGGGAGACGCCGGTGACCCGGGCGTCGTACCGCACCCGGTCGCCGAGTGCTGCTCCAAGCGGAGCGAGGTAGCCCTCGATCCACTGCGCGCCGGTGGGGTAGCCCGTGCTCGGGGCCGTCCATCCCGTCGGTGCGAGCAGTCGTGCCGAGGCGGCGTCGACGAGCTCGGGCCACGCGGAGAACAGCCGCACGTGACCCCACTCGGCGACCGCCGCAGCCGGGCCGGCGCCCGCCTCCAGCACCAGTGGCTCCAGGCCGCGCTCCAGCAGGTGGGCCGCGGCCGCCAGGCCCTGGGGGCCGGCGCCGATCACCACGACGGGCAGCTCGTTCATCGTCACTCCTCGATCCTGTTCCATCGATGGTCCATCGATGTTCTTCGATGGGATCACTCTAGGCATTCATCGACAGATGTCAATGGGTGATGCAGAATGGAGCCATGACCTCATCGCTGCCGGTCCTCCAGCCCGACGACCTCGCGGCCTGCTGCTCCCCGGTCACCGGGGGACGCGTCAGCGACGAGGCCGCCGCGACGCTCGCGCGGATGTTCAAGGCGCTGGGTGACCCGACCCGGGTCAAGCTGCTGTCGCTGATCGCGGCCGCCCCCGACGGGGAGGCGTGCATCTGCGACATGACCGAGCCGGTCGGGCTGAGCCAGCCGACCGTGTCCCACCACATGAAGCTGCTGGTCGACGCGGGCCTGGCCACCCGCGAGCAGCGCGGCCGCTGGGCCTACTACCGCGTCGCCCCCGAGGCGCTGCGCTCCTTGGCGGGCGCGCTGGCGCCGGTCGGCAGCTGACGGCGGTAGCGCCAGGCCGGCAGGAGCGCCGCGCCGAACAGCACGGCGGCGACGGGCAGCAGGTCCAGGTTCGCCGAGACGGTGAGCGTCGCGGCGACGGCCAGGAGCGGGAACGCCCACCACCGGCGGTGCTGCTGCGCTCGGGCCGTGACGGCGAGCAGCGTGACGAGCCCGCCGAGGAAGAGCAGCGGGCCGACGAGGCGGAGCGGGTCCGGCAGGTCGGGCAGGCCGGGGAACAGGTCGGTGAGCGTCACCCAGGTGAACGCCCCGATGCCTGCGAGGGTCGCGATACCGGCCCCGCGGGCGCGCCCGGACGGCCGGGACGGCCTCGCCATGGCGACCGCGAGGATCGCGAACCCGACCCACGAGGCCAGGAACGCGGCGTGGCCCAGGTTCCACCACAGCCCCGGACCGTGGTGGTGGTCGCGGCCGTCCAGCCAACGGCAGCCGGCGTACAGGAGCAGCGCGACGGGGACGGTCGTGCCGGCGGCGCGACGTACTCGCGCGCTCACGAGCGCTCCTGCCCGTGCGCCCCGTGCGCCTCGCGCGCCGTCAGCGGGAAGCGGGCGTCGAGGCGCGGTCCGAGCACCGACCGCTCGAGGAACCGCAGGGCCAGCAGTCCGCCGATCCAGTACGCCGGCACCAGCAGGATCACCTCGCCCGAGCTCGACGGCGAGCCGACCGCGATGATCGCGACGGCGGTGACGACGACCCCGAGCGCGACGTACAGGTAGCGCCAGCCGCGCTGGGCACGCTCGGCCCTCGCCCGGGCGGCCCGCTCGTCGGCGATGCGCTGGTCGAGGCCGTCGACGGCGATGCCGAGCCGGTCGCTCTCCACCGACGCGAACAGGTCCCGCACGCTCACCTCGAGCGCGGTCGCGACGAGCGAGAGCGTCTCGAGGCTCGCGTCGTTGCCGGCCTCGAGCCGCTGGATGGTGCGTACGGCGACCCCGCTCGCCTCGGCCAGCCGCTCCTGGCTCCAGCCCCGTGCGGTGCGGAGGTCCCGGATCCTCGGTTCGTTCATCTCGATCGCCTTTCGTGCGTCGGTCGTGGAGATTCAACCGTGGTCGACCGCGCGGCCGGGGACCACGACAGGCACCCGCCACCCGCCCGCCACCCACCCGACAGCCGCCTGACAGGGCTCCGACAGGGCTCCGACAGGGCTCCGACAGGGCTCCGACAGGGCTCCGACAGGGCTCCGACGGCGAGCCGGATTCGTCGGGCGGCCCGGCGCCCCCTTAGGCTGGAGGCACGAAGGGGAGTAGTCCTCAACGGCTGTGTCGACACACTGGACCGCGTGCGGGCCCGGCACAGCAGGCCACCGAAAGGTGGCGGACGAGACTTTCGACCAGTTGTGCGACCTGTTGTGAAACGGACGTGCCTGGTCGAAGGCACGTCATCGCGACGGGATCCTCGGCCGGGTGCCGGAGAGGAAACCTGATGTACGCGTTCTTGTTGAGCACCGCGGTGATCTTCGTGGCCGAGCTCGGCGACAAGAGCCAGCTCATGGCGATGACCTTCGCCACCCGCTACCGCGCCCGCGACGTGCTGATCGGCCTGACCGCCGCGACCGCCGTCGTGCACCTCGTGTCGGTCGGCATCGGCTACGCGATCGGTGACGCGTTCGCCGACTACCAGGGCACGATCGAGGTGTGCGCGGGCATCGCGTTCCTCGGCTTCGCGCTGTGGACGCTGCGCGGCGACGAGCTGACCGAGGACGACGAGCGCAAGGCCGCCAGCGCCACCGGCCGCGCCGTCCTCGTCGTCGCCGTGTTCTTCTTCCTCGCCGAGCTGGGCGACAAGACCATGCTGGCGACGATCACCCTCGCCACCCAGGAGGGCTGGTTCGGCACCTGGCTCGGCTCGACCCTCGGCATGGTCGCGGCGGACGCGCTGGCCATCGGCGTCGGTGCGGTCCTCGGCAGGCAGCTGCCCGAGAAGGTCATCACGTACGGCGCCGCCGCGCTCTTCGCGCTCTTCGGCCTCGTGCTGATCGCCAGTGGGGCTGGTTGGATCTGAGGGTGAGGTCCACCCTGCGGGATCGCCCCGTCTGGACGCCCTGGCGCACCGTCTTCGCGTTCGGGCTGGTCAGCCTCGCGGCCGACATGGTCTACGAGGGCATGCGGGCCATGGCGGGCCCGTTCCTCGGCAGCCTCGGTGCGTCGGCGCTGACGGTCGGCCTGGTCACCGGCGCCGGCGAGGCGGTGGCACTGATGTTCCGCCTGGTCACCGGGCCGTGGGCGGACCGGAGCAACCGGCACTGGCGGCTGACCGTCGTCGGGTACGCCATGACCGCGGTCTGTGTGCCGCTGCTGGCCGTCACGCCGTTCCTCGGGAGCGCCGGGCTCGCGGTCGCCGCGACGCTGATCGTGCTCGAGCGCACCGGCAAGGCGGTCCGCAGCCCGGCCAAGTCCGCGCTCCTGGCGCGGATGGCGACCTCGACCGGGCGCGGGAAGGGGTTCGCGGTCCACAAGGCGCTCGACCAGGTCGGCGCATTCACCGGACCGCTGCTGCTGGCCGGGATCGCCGCCCTCACCGGGCTGCTGTGGCCCGGCTTCGCGGTGCTCGCGGTCCCCGGTGCGCTGGCGATGTTGCTGCTCGCCCAGCTGCGTCGCCGGGCGCCGATCGCGACCCGGGCCGACCCGGACGCCGCCGACCTCCCGGCCGCAGGGAAGCCGCGCAGCGCCTGGGCCGAGGTCCGTGCGGCCGCGGTCGGCGCCGACCTGCCGCGCACCTTCCACCTGTTCTCGCTGTCGGCGGCGCTCACCACCGCCGGCCTGATGACCTTCGGTGTCATGTCCTACCGCTTCGTCGAGGCCGGCCTGGTCGCCGCGGCCGCGGTCCCGCTCGTCTACGCGCTCGCGATGGGTGTCGAGGCGCTGGCCGCGCTGGCGACCGGCGGGATGTTCGACCGCTGGGGCGGGCGGGTCCTGCTCGTCGTACCCGTCCTGGTCGCAGCGGTGCCGCTGTGCGTCTTCGCCGACCAGCTCGTGCTGGTGCTCGCCGGCGTCGTGGTGTGGGGTGCGGCGACCGGTGTGCAGGACTCCACTGTGAAGGCGTACGTCGCCGATCTGGTCCCGGCCGGGCGCCGGGCGACGGCGTACGGTGTGTTCGCCGCCGTGCAGGGCATCGGTGCCCTCGTCGGCGGTGCCGTCGCGGGCGCGCTCGTCGACCACCACGTGAGGCTGCTCGCGGTGGTGATCGGCGTGCTGCAGGTGGTCGCGGCGGTGCTGCTGTGGCGGACGACCCGGAGGAGATGAGATGGAGGTCGTGCTGCGGCCCGTCGTGGCCGAGGACCTGCCGCTGCTGGCGGTCGGCGAGGCACCGTTCGACGACTTCGGGCCGCGGGTGCCCCGCACCGAGCCCTACTCCCCGGTGCTGCGCGAGCCCGGCGGGATGGCCGTCTGCGACACCGACGGCCTGCTGCTCGGCAGCGTCAGCTGGATCTGGCAGCAGTGGAGCCCGATGCCCGAGTCGCGTAACCCGATGATCGGCATCGGGCTGCGTCCGGAGGCGCGCGGCCGCGGCGCGGGGACGGCGGCTCAGCGGGCGTTGGTCGACCTGTTCTTCCGGCACACCAACGTCAACCGCGTCGAGGCCAGCACCGACGTGGAGAACCTCGCCGAGCAGCGCGCCCTGGAGAAGGCGGGCTTCACCCGCGAGGGCACGGTCCGCGGCGCCCAGTGGCGCGCCGGCGCCTTCCACGACTGCTACTCCTACAGCATCCTGCGCGCGGACTGGGCCGGGCGGACGGACTGATGCGCCGCGGCCGTCCGGATCCCTGGTACGCACGGCCCGCCACCGGGGGCGCGCTCGACCCCGTCCCACCGGAGTCCTCGACCGCGGGGCCGCTGGCGCCCGGCGCCACCGGCCCGGCCGCCGTACCGACCGGGCACCCGAACCGGCTGCGGCAGAGCCTGCGGATCACCGCCGACCTCGGCGGGGAGCTCTTCGCCGGCGCCGGCCTCGGCGAGGCGTTCTCGTTCGCCAGCCTGCTCGACCCGCGACCGGTCGTGGTGACCCGGCACCCCGAGCACGTCCGCTCGTTGTTCGCCGCCCACCCCGACGTGGCGCCCTCGCTCGCGGGCGAGTCGCCGGTGCGCCCGATCCTCGGGCTGTCGGTGCTCACCGCCGTCGGCGACCAGCACCGGCGCCGCCGCAAGCTGATGATGCCGTCCTTCCACGGCGACGCGATCGCCCGCTACCGAGCGGAGATCGAGGCCGCGACCCGGCGCCATCTCGACCGCTGGACCACGGCTACGGCTTTCCCGCTGGCCGCCACCACGCAGGCGATCACGCTCGACGTGATCATGAGCGGCGTCTTCGGGATCGACCATCGGGCCGCGCCGGAGGAGGCGCGGCTGCGGCACGTCGTACGCCAGACGCTGCGGCTCTCGGTCGGTCCGCTCGCCCAGCTCGCCGAGCTGCTCAACCTCGACCGCGAGGAGTCGGTCGGGCCGCAGAAGTGGATCGTGCGGCGCCTCGACACGGCGATGTACGACGTGATCGCGGCGCGTCGCGCGGCCCACGAGCCGGGCGCCCGGCACGACATCCTCGGCCTGCTGCTCGATGTCCGCGACGAGGACGGCGCACCGCTGACCGACCTCGAGCTGCGCAACGAGCTGCTGACCCTGGTCCTCGCCGGCCACGAGACGACGGCGAACTCGATCGCCTGGACCTTCGAGCGGCTGCTGCGGACGCCGGCCGCCGACGACCGCCTGCGCGACGTGGTGCGCTCGGGCGAGGACCCGGACGGGTACGTCGAGGCGACGATCACCGAGTCGATGCGGGTGCGCCCCGTCGTTCCCCTGATCGGGCGGCGGGTGCGGGTGCCGTGGCAGCTCGGGGACGTCGTGGTGCCGCCTGACAGCCGCCTGCTGGTGGGGATCCTGCTGCTCCACCACCGCGACGACCTCTACCCGGACCCCTTCCGGTTCGCGCCCGAGCGGTTCTGTGGCCGCAGGCCGGGCACGCACGAGTGGCTGCCGTTCGGTGGCGGGACGCGCCGCTGTCTCGGAGCTGCGCTGGCGATGGAGGAGCTGCGGATCGTCGTACCCGAGATCGTGCGGCGGGCCGACCTGGTCCTCGACGATCCCGCGCCGGAACGGCCGATCCACCGCAACGTGACGATGATCCCCGGTCGCGGCGGCCGGGTCCGGGCGGTCGCGCTGCGCCGATGACCGGCGTTGACATGCAAGCAATGACTTGCCTATCGTCGCGCCATGACCGCCGACGTGTTCCGGGCCCTCGACGACGAGACCCGGCGCCTCATCCTCGACGCCCTGGCCGAGCGTGACGGCCGGTCGCTGTTCGAGATCTGCACGGTCCTGGCCATGAGGCACGGGATCGGGTCCAGCCGGCAGGCGATCTCCCAGCACCTCGCGGTGCTCGAGGAGGCGGGCCTGGTCACCACCGAGCGCCAGGGCCGCACCAAGCTGCACCACTTCGACCGCACCCCGCTCGCGGCCATCGCCGAGCGCTGGGCCGCCACCCCGACCGACCCGGAGGACACCCCATGAGGATCAACCTGACCAGCATCTTCGTCGACGACCAGGCCGCTGCGCGGAAGTTCTACACCGAGGTCCTCGGCTTCCAGGTCCGCCACGACATCCCGCTCGGCGACGCCGCGTGGCTCACCGTCGTCTCGCCGGATGCCCCGGACGGGCCGGAGCTGCTGCTCGAGCCGTCCGGCCACCCGGCGGTCAAGCCGTACCGCGACGCGCTGGTCGCCGACGGCATCCCGCTCGCCCAGTTCGCCGTCGACGACGTCGAGGCCGAGCACGCCCGGCTGACGGCGCTGGGGGTGCGGTTCACGCAGCCGCCCACCGACATCGGCAACGCGTACGTCGCCGTGCTCGACGACACCTGCGGCAACCTCGTCCAGATCCTCGCGATGAAGCCCTGATCCCGTCGCCGCGAGCGTGGACGCCGCGGTTGACGCCGACGGTGGTCAAGCACCAGCGTGGAGGGACCACACCGACTCGGAGGTGTCCCCATGCGTGCCATCGCCCGCGCGGTTCGCGCGGTCCTCGCGCTGCTCATCGTCACGAGCGCGCTCGTCGCCGCCGGCCCGCGGGAGGCCTCGGCGTCCGCCCCCGACCGGCAGGTGCGACCGATGGGGGACGCCTACGAGTCCGCCGTGCTGGCGGCGATCGACCGGCGCCGGGCACGCCGCGGACTGCACGGGCTGACCGCCTCCGACTGCGTCGACGACCTCGCCGAGTCGCGGTCGCGGAGGATGGCGGTGCGTGACGAGATGGTGCACTACCCCGGGCTGGGCAAGGTCTTCGGCCACTGTGGCGGGCGCCGGGTCGGCGAGATCATCGCGCGCGGCAAGGGCTTCGGTGACCCGGCCGTCGTGGTCCGCGCCTGGATGAACTCGCCGTCGCACCACGAGGTGATCGTGCGGCCGTCGTACCGCCAGGCGGCGGTGGGTGCGTGGCGTGACGGGCGCGGGGTCGTCTACGTCAGCGTGATCTTCCAGGCGCCTGCCGGGTGATCAGAAGGCCTGCGGGCCGATCCGCTCGACCGCGACGAAGACGGCCAGGGCGAGCAGGACGACGTTCATCGCGATGCTCTGCGGCTCGCCGCGGCGGGCGTGGACGACGATGCCGCCGAGCATGATCACGGCCAGGCCGATGGCGGCGGCGGGGACCAGGCCGGTCGCGACCTCGAGCGCGCCGGGCAGGACCATGCCGAGGGCACCGAGCACCTCGCTCGCGCCGATCAGCTTGATCAGGCCGGCGGGCGTCGACTCGGCCCAGCCCATCCGCGGATCGGCGGCGAGCTGCTCCTTCGACCGGGCCAGCTTCGACGTACCCGAGACCAGGAACAGCGCGGCCAACAGGCCGGTGGCGATCCACACGACGAGGTTCATGGGGCCCGACCCTAGAACCCTCGAACAGCACCCCACGGACCGGCGGGCCACCCTGGTCGCCCACCGCGGTGCGCGGGTGGCCGAGCGGGTGGGGTTCTGGGTCGACGAGCCGCGCGAGGTCGTGCGGCTGCTGGCCTCTTCGGTCGGGAGCACCGGCGTACGCTGACCGCCCCGCCGCCCAGGACCGCCAGGAGTCGCCGATGTCCCGCTTCACACTGCCGCCCGTCGAGGTCCTCGAGGCCCGCGAGAAGCTGGTGCTCGACCACTTCCACGACGAGGTGCGCCAGGACTGGGACGCTACCCTGTCGACCTTCCCGCACCCGCACTACGAGCTGATCGCGTCGATGACGGTCCACGACGGCGACGACGAGGTGCGCGGCTACTACCACGACACGCGGGTCGCCTTTCCGGACCAGGACCACGAGATCATCGCGCTGCGGCACACCCACGACGCTGTGGTCGTGGAGTTCTGGCTGACGGGAACCCACCTCGGCCCGCTCGGGAGGATGCCGCCGACCGGGTCCGCGCACCGGACCCGGATGACGGCGTACTTCGTCTTCGACGAGGACGAGAACCTCGTCGCGGAGCGGATCTACTTCGACCAGCTGACCATCCTCAAGCAGCTGGTCGCCGGGCTCGACAAGCGCAAGCCCGGCGACCTGCTCACCCTCGGCCGCGTCGTGGCGGGGGCGCTGGGCATGGCGTCGGGCGACCCCGATCCCCGGCTCACGGAGACGGTGCCGCCCGACCTCGGCTGAGCCTGCTCAGCCGGCCTGCTTCCAGCTCGGCGCGTCCGCCCGCTCGCGGACCGCGACGTTGACCCGGTTGAACAGGTTGAGCGTCGCGATCTGCAGCAGCAGTGCGGAGACCTGCTTCTCGTCGTAGTGCTTGGTCACCTCGCGCCACAGCTCGTCCGGCACCGGGTCGTGGCTGTCGGCGAGCCGGGTGAGGGCGTCGGTGAGGGCGAGGGCGGCGCGCTCGGCCTCGTCGAAGTACGGCGACTCGCCCCAGGCCGCGACGCCGACGATGCGGTCCACGGACTCGCCGGCGCCCTGGAGCGCGTCGAGGTGGCCCTGGACGCAGGCGCTGCAGCCGTTGAGCTGGCTGGCACGCAGGGCGACCAGCTCCAGGGTGGAGGTCGGGACGCCGCCCTTTGCGACGGCGGTCAGCAGGCTGCCGATGCCCTTGAAGGCGTCGGGGAGGACCTGGGCGGGGTTGGCCATGCGGGGCTCGATGGTGGTCATCGTGTTCTCCTCGGATCGTGGTGGGTTGTTCGCCTCCCTGACCCGCGGCGGCGGCCGAGTGTGACCGGGATCCGCGAGAGACTGCGAAAAGATCGGGGCTGTCACATCCACGGCCCGCTCGGGGTCAGAGAGACGACCCCTGAGGAGAGGACCATCCGTGAACGACGACGTCACCCTGGCCGCGGCCTTCGAGCAGCACCGCCGTCACCTGCTCACGGTCGCCCACCGCGTGCTCGGCTCGGCCACCGAGGCCGAGGACGCGGTCCAGGAGGCCTGGCTGCGACTGCACCGCACCGACGCCGCCGAGATCGACAACCTCGGCGGCTGGCTCACCACCGTCGTCGGCCGGATCGCGCTCAACACCCTGCGCTCCCGCGCGACCCGTCGCGAGGACTCCCTCGAGGAGCGGGTCGAGCGGTTGCCCGATCCCGTCGTGACGCCGTACGACGGCGCGCTGCCCGAGGAGCAGGCCCTGCTCGCCGACTCGGTCGGGCTGGCGCTGCTGGTGGTGCTCGACCAGCTGGCCCCGGCGGAGCGGATCGCGTTCGTGCTCCACGACCTGTTCGGCGTCCCGTTCGAGGAGATCGCGCCGATCGTCGAGCGCACCCCCGCAGCGACCCGCCAGCTCGCCAGCCGCGCTCGGCGCCGGGTCCGCGGCACCGACACCGTCCGCCCGGACAGCCCGTCGCGCCAGCGCGAGGTGGTCGACGCGTTCTTCGCCGCGGCACACGCCGGCGACTTCGAGCGGCTGCTCGGCATCCTCGCCCCCGATGCGGTGCTGCACTCCGACCTGGGTGCACTGCGCGGCGGCGTCGTGACCTACGAGGGCGCCGAGACGATCGCCCGCAACGCCCTCATGTTCGCCCACCCCGACCGGTTCGTGCACCCGGTGCTCGTCAACGGGCGAGCGGGCGTCGTCATCACGCTGCACGACGAGCTGTTCAGCGTCATGGCGTTCACCGTGGCCGAGGGCCGGATCGTCGGCGTCGACACCTGGACCGACCCCGACGTGCTTGCTCAGGTCACGGCACCCTGACGCGGGCCGCCCGCGGGTCGTGCCAGACCACGTGCAGCCGGCCCGAGTGGTCGTGGCGCGCGACGGTGGTCTCGACGCCGTACACGTCGCGGACCAGCTCCGCGGTCAGTACGTCGGCCGGCGGCCCCGCGGCCACCACCCGGCCCTCGCGCAGCACGATCAGACGGTCACAGAACGCCGCGGCCAGGTCGAGGTCGTGCAGGGCTGCGATGGTCGTCAGGCCGAGCGCCCGGACGGTGGCGAGCAGGTCGATCTGGTGGGCCAGGTCGAGGTGGTTGGTCGGCTCGTCGAGGACGAGCAGGTCGGGTCGCTGGGTGAGGGCCCGCGCCAGCTGGACCCGCTGCCGCTCGCCGCCGGAGAGCGTGGACCAGGTGCGCTCGGCCAGGTGCGCCACCCCACCGAGCCGCATCGCCGCCGCGATCTCGGCTGCGCCCTCGTCGCGTGCCGCCGGCCACCGGCCGCGGTGCGGGATCCGGCCCAGCTCGACCACCTGACGGGCGGTGAGTGGCAGCGTCGTCGAGGCGTGCTGTTCGAGGAAGGCGATCCGCCGGGCACGGGAGCGGGCCGGCATCCGGTGGACGTCCTCGCCGGCGAGCTCGACCGTGCCGCCGCCTGGTCGGCGCAGGCCGGCCAGCACGTGCAGCAGCGAGGTCTTCCCCGATCCGTTGGGTCCGAGCAGACCCGTCACGGTGCCCTCGGGGCAGTCGAGGTCGACGTCGTGGACGATCGTCCGGCCGGCGACACCCCAGGTCAGGTCCTCGGCGCGCAGGCTCACTGCGACCTCGACTCCCGGCGCAGCAGGTAGGCGAACAGTGGTGCGCCGAGGACCGCCGTCACCACGCCGATCGGGATCTCCTGGCCGTCGAGCAGTGAGCGGGCCGCGGTGTCTGCCCAGATCAGGAGCACGGCACCCGCGAGCGCGCTGAGCGGCAGCAGCCGGCGGTGCAGCGGCCCCACGACCAGCCGTACGACGTGCGGGACGACCAGTCCCACGAAGCCGATCGCACCCGTGTGGGCCACCAGGCAGGCGGTCAGCAGCGCGGTACCGACCATCAGCAGCCAGCGCGCGCGCCGCACCGAGACACCCAGCGACGATGCCGCGGCGTCGCCGAACGCGAAGGCGTCCAGGTCCGAGGAGCAAGCGAGGATCGCGACCAGCGCGAGGACGGCGACCACGAGCAGGAGGGTCGCGCTCTGCCAGCGGACGCCGGCGAGTGAGCCCATCGTCCAGGCGAGCACGCGGCGGGCGGAGTCGTGGTCGCCGCTGACCATCACGACGAAGGACGTGTACGCCGCGCAGATCTGCCCGATCGCGACACCGGCCAGCACGGTGCGTGGGGGCGGCAGGTCGCCCGTGCGGCCGGTCGCCAGCACGAGCACCAGCGCCAGTGCCAGCAGGGCGCCGACGAAGGCGCCGGCGCCGAGCGCGGCACCTCCTGCCAGTCCGGCCACGCTCACGCCGAGCACGATCACGCTGACCGCGCCGACCGTCGCGCCGCCGGAGATGCCCAGCAGGTACGGGTCGGCCAGGTCGTTGCGGGTCAGTGACTGGAGCACCGCGCCGGCGATCGCGAGCCCGGCCCCGGTGGCGGCGGCGCCGACGACCCGGGGCAGGCGCAGCTGCCACACGATCCGGTCATCGATCACCGTCACGCCGTCCACCGGGAGCCCCAGCCGAGCGAGCACGACGTCGACGACGTCGCCGGATGGGACGTGGACCGAGCCGATGCCGACGGCGACGACGACGGACACCGCGAGCAGCGCGGCCAGCGCGGTGCCCACCACGAGGCCGGCGCCCGGCCGGCTCCGCGCGGGACGGACCGGCCGCAGCATCAGCCGAGCTCGGCGAGCTGCGTGCCGACCGACACCGCACCGTCGGCGAGCCGGACGCCGGGCGTGGTCTCGGAGAAGGGCAGCACGACGTACGCCTCCGCCTGGACGGCCCGCAGGCTCTTGAGCACCGGGTCCTTCTCGAGCAGCGCGATCTTCTCCTCGGCGCTCGACCAGCCCGCGTCGGCCACCACGATCACGTCGGGGTCGGCCGCGACGACCTCCTCCCAGCTGACGTCGGCCCAGCCGCCCTCGACGTCGGCGAAGACGTTGGTCGCGCCGACGGCATCGAGGATCAGCTGTGGGCCGCCGTCGCCGGTGCCGGCGAACGCCGTCTTGTCGCCGGAGTCGTACCAGAACACGTCCAGGCCGGCGCCCGGCTTCGTCGCGGCCAGCTCGTCGAGCTGTCCCTGCTGCTCCCTCTCGAGGGCGGCGGCCCGCTCGGGAACGCCGAAGACGTCGGCGACCGTCTCGATCTCGTCCCAGACCGAGTCGAACGAGACGTCGGCGCTCGGCCGGTTCTCGCCGCAGCCGAACAGGGACAGGAAGGAGCCGATCCCGAGGTCCGCGAGCTCGTCCTGCGTCCCGGCCGACTCGGCGGCGAACGCGCTGGCGTAGGAGCCGTAGACGAAGTCGGGCTTCGCGGCGAGCAGCGTCTCGTGGTCGGGGTACTCCTTCGACAGCACCGGCACCGCGTCGTACGTCTCCTGCCACTTCTCCGGCACCGCGTCGTCGAGGTACGCCGTCCCCACCATCCGGTCGGACAGGTCGAGCGCCAGCATCACCTCGGTGGCGCCCTGGTTCATGGTGACCGCGCGCTCGGGCGGCGCGGCGACGGTGGCAGTGAAGCCGCAACCGCTCGCCTCGACGGGGAAGCCGGCGGCGGTGGCGATCCTCTCCCGTGCCTCGGGGGCGCCGGCACAGGCGGTGATGAGCAGGGGGAGTGCGGCGAGGGCAGCCAGGAAGCGGGTACGACGGAACGTCACGGTCACTCTTTCGGTCCGAGGCTCTTGCGCGAAGCCTGTGTGGGTGGGTGACGCGGACCCTGGAGGATCCACGGCCAGCAGGTCTTCGGACTCGGGATCGACCGGACGGAGCGCCTTCCCAGCAACGCCGGCCGAGTGTCTGCCGTGCGTCGCCAGTGGCGTGCTGCCCCGCCCGTCACCCTCACCGCTGCGCGTCAGTCCCGGACTTCCACCGGGTTCCCTGACTCACGATGCTCGTGAGCACGACTGGCAGGGCGGACGCTAGCACGGGCGCTCCCGGCCGCTCCGGGGGTTCTGGACGGACGCGGGGCGCCCCCACCTCGTGCCCGCCCGGGCGAGTGGTGGGGGACGCCCCGCAGGGGTAGCAAGTCCCGGTCCGATTGTTGCAAATAACTTGCAATAGCGAAAGGCTTGCGACATGTCCGTCTATGCGCTGCCCGACCTGCCCTACGACTACGCCGCCCTGGAGCCCTACATCTCGGGCGAGATCATGGAGCTGCACCACGGCAAGCACCACAACGCCTACGTCACCGGCATCAACACCGCCGTCGAGCAGCTCGCGGAGGCACGCGAGCAGGAGTCCTTCGGCAGCCTCTCGACGCTCGAGAAGAACCTGGCGTTCCACCTCGGCGGCCACGTCAACCACTCCGTGTTCTGGCCCAACATGTCACCCGACGGCGGCGACAAGCCGACCGGCGAGCTGGCGCAGGCGATCGAGGAGCACTTCGGTGGCTTCGACAGGTTCCGCGCCCACTTCCAGGCCAACGCGCTGGGCGTCCAGGGCTCCGGCTGGTCGGTCCTCACTTGGGACACGCTGGCCCAGCGGCCCTACATCATCCAGCACTTCGACCACCAGGGGAACGTGCCGATCTGCATGGTCCCGCTGCTCATGCTCGACATGTGGGAGCACACCTACTACCTGCAGTACCGCAACGACAAGGCCACCTTCGTCCAGCAGTGGTGGAACATCGTCAACTGGGCCGACGTGCAGCGCCGCTTCGAGGCCGCGGTCGCCCAGACCCCCGGACTGATCGCCTGATGCGGGCTGAGGGACGCCGGGGCCCACCGACCAACGGAGGGGGCGGCGCCGACCGCGGTCCGGTTCGAGGTGCTGGTGCGGCGGGCGACGTACGGCAGGTGAACCCGCCGGAATGGACATCCGACGCCTGGTGTTCCATGACTCCGTGACAGCCACCTCCGCCGACGCCGCCCAGGACAGCCGCCTCCAGCGCCTGCTCGTCGTCCTCGGGATCGTGGTCCTCGCGTTCAACCTGCGTCCGGCCGCGTCCAGCGTCGGCCCGCTGCTCGAGGAGATCCGGGCCGGCGTCCCACTCGGCAGCACGGAGGCCGGGATCCTCACCACGCTGCCGGTGATCTGCTTCGCCGTGGTCGGCGGGGCCGCACCGAGGCTGGCGTCCTGGATCGGGCTGCACCGGGTCGCCCTGATCGGCCTGCTGCTGCTCACCGGGTGCCTGTGGGCCCGCGGGCACGTCCACCAGGGCTGGCTGTTCCTCGTCCTCTCCTTCACCGCGCTCGCCGGCGCCGCCACCGCCAACGTCCTGATGCCGTCGCTGGTGAAGCTGCACTTCCCCGCCCGCGTCGGGCAGGTCACGGCGGTCTACACGACGTCGATGGCGGTCGGGCTCACGGCGTCGTCGGCGCTCAGCGTGCCGATCGCGTCCGGCAGCGGTGACCAGGTCGACTACACCCGTGGCCTGGTCGCGTGGTCGGTGACGGCGGGGATCGCGGTGCTGCCGTGGATCGGGCTGATCCGGCACGACCTCCACGAGGGGCGTCGTACCCGCTCGCTCGGGGTCGGCGCCATCGCCCGCACCCGGCTCGGGTGGGCGATGGCGGGCGCGTTCGGCCTGCAGTCGCTGCAGGCGTACGCGATCTTCGGCTGGTTCGCGCAGATGTGCCGCGACGCCGGCTACTCCGCGGAGGCGTCCGGGATCCTGCTCGGCGTCGTGACCGGTGCCAGCATCCCGCTCTCGCTGCTCATCCCGATCCTCGCCGGCCGGATGCGCGACCAGCGCTGGCTGCTGACCGCCCTGATCGCCTGCTACCCGGTCGGGTACCTCGGCTTCCTCGCCGACCCGCGACCCCTCGGCTGGCTGTGGGCGCTCGCGATCGGCTGCGGCACCAGCACCTTCCCGCTGGTGCTGACCATGATCGGGCTGCGTGCCCGGACTCCCGAGGGCACCGCCGCACTGTCCGGCTTCACCCAGTCCACCGGCTACCTGATGGCCGCCGCCGGCCCGTTCGGCGTCGGCGCCCTGCACGCCGCGACGGGGACCTGGACTCCGTCGGTGCTCCTGCTGCTCGGCCTGTGCGTGCCGCTCTACCTGTGCGGGCTCTACGCCACCGGTGACCGGTACGTCGAGGACGAGCTCGCCGGCTGATCTGCACGAAACCTCCACACGTCGTCCCCGCATCCCGCCCGCCGAGGCCCCTAGCCTCGGAGACATGGAGAGCGTGCGCCGCCTGGTCCTCGTCGTCGAGGACGACCCGGTCATCAACCAGGCGGTCGCGGACCGCCTCCAGGCCGAGGGGTACGACGTCGTCCGCGCCTTCGACGGTCCCGGCGCGGTGGCGGCGCACGCCGAGCACGCGCCGGACCTGGTGCTGCTCGACGTGATGCTGCCCGGCTACGACGGGCACGAGGCGTGCCGCCGGATCCAGGCCGACCGGCCGGTGCCGGTGCTGATGCTCACCGCCCGCGCGGACGAGGCCGACGTGCTGGTCGGGCTCGGGGTCGGGGCGGACGACTACCTGACCAAGCCGTTCCGGATGCGCGAGCTGGTCGCCCGGGTGGCTGCGCTGCTGCGGCGCGTGGACCGCGCCACGGAGCTGGCCGGCCGCAAGGCGCTGGAGCTGGGTGACCTGCGGGTCGACGCACCTGCCCGGCGGGTGTGGCGCGGCGACGAGGAGGTGCGGCTCACGCCGACCGAGTTCGACCTGCTGCTGTGCCTCGCGGCGACGCCGGGTGCCGTCGTGACCCGCGAGAAGCTGCTCGCCGAGGTGTGGGGGTGGGCCGGTGCGACCGGGACCCGCACCGTGGACAGCCACGTGAAGGGGCTGCGGGCCAAGGTCGGCGCCGACCTGGTCCGTACGGCGCACGGGGTGGGCTATGCGCTCGAGGTGCCGGCGTTCCGCACCCCCTACGGATTGGTCGAGGAATAGCCCGATGAGCGACCAATACGTAGGGGGCGCGGGCGAACGGAGGGCACAGCCGCTGGTCGGCGTCCGCTCGATCAAGGTCAAGCTCGGCCTGCTCGTCGCTGCCAGCGCCACGGTCGCCGCGCTGGTCGCGGCCCTCGGCCGCTCCGACGGCGTCCCCACCTGGCTGACGATCCCCGTCACCATCGGTCTCGCGCTGGCGCTGACGCAGCTGCTCGCGGTCGGGATGACCTCTCCGCTGCGGCAGATGACCGCCGCGGCCCGGCGGATGGCGACCGGCGACTACGCCGTCCGCGTCCCCGACACCGCCCGCGACGAGGTCGGCGAGCTGGCCCGCGCGTTCAACACGATGGCCCGCGACCTCGCCGGCGTCGACCGCCAGCGGCGCGAGCTGGTCGCCAACGTCAGCCACGAGCTGCGCACCCCGCTCGCCGGGCTGCGGGCGGTCCTCGAGAACGTGGTGGACGGCGTCGCACCCGACGATCCGGCGGTGCTGGCCACGGCGCTCACCCAGGCCGAGCGGATGAGCCGGCTGGTCGAGGACCTGCTCGACCTCGCCCGGGTCGACGCCGGCCGGGCGCCGCTCGCAGCCCGCCCCGTCCCGCTCGCCACGCTGCTGATGGACGCGGTCGCGGAGGCCGAGGCGCTCGGGCGCGGCGTGACGTACGACGTGCGCGTCACCCCACCCGGGCTCGTCGTCACCGCCGACCCGGCCCGCCTGCACCAGCTGGTCGCCAACCTGCTCGACAACGCCTCGCGGCACAGTCCTTCCGGCGGGTCCGTCGTCGTGCGGGCCGAGGTCGCGGGGCAGCGGTACCGGATCGAGGTCCGCGACTCCGGCCCCGGCATCCCCGCGGCCGACCGCGAGCGCGTCTTCGAGCCGTTCGGCACCCTCGCCGCGTCCGCCGGGACGGGGAGCACCGGGCTCGGTCTCGCCATCGCGCGGTGGGTCACCGACCTGCACGGCGGCACCATCGGCTTCCTCGACCCGGCCGACGGGAGCAGCGGCGCCCGGGTCCGGGTCGACCTGCCGCTCGAACCCGCGGCCCGACCGGCCGCCGTACCGATCCAGGAGGCACCCGTGTCCACTCCCACCGCCCCATCGCCCGCCCCGTCGCCCGCCCCGGTCTCCCCACCCCCGTCGATCACCGACGACCTGCTCGGCGGCTTCTGGCCCGAGCGCGGTGTCCCGGCCCGCCCGGCCCTGCTGCTCGGCGCGCTCGGTGCCGGCCTGCTCGGCGGTCTGGTCCTGCCCGAGCGGGCGCTGGGCATCGGCACCTTCCTGGTCCTCCTCGCCGCCGGTGCCGTCGTGCTCGGCGCCAGCCGCGACCGACGCGACCCGTTCACGGTGGCCTGCGCGGGACTGTGCGTGCTGCTCGCCGCGACGTCCGTCGTACGCGCCGCCGAATGGGTGGTGGTGCTCTGCCTGCTCGCCGGGGGCGGCGTGTGCGTGATCGGCGTGACCCGCGGGCGCAGCCTGGGCGGGTTCCTGCTGTCCGGCCTGATGTGGCCGGTCGCCGGGCTGCGCGGGATGCCGTGGCTGGGGCGGACGATCGGTGCGATCCCGGTCGTCGGGCACGGCGCGGCGCTGCTGCGCACACTGGTCTGGTCCGTGCTCGGGCTGGTCGTCTTCGGCGCGCTGTTCGCCTCCGCCGACGCCCTCGTCGCGGAGTGGGTCGACGCGCTGCTGCCCGACCTCACCATCGACACCTTCGTGCTGCGGGCCTTCGTGACCGTCGCCGTCGGCGGGACGGTGCTCGCCGCGGCGTACCTCTCCCTCAACCCGCCGCGCGTCGACCGCGCCACCACCGGCCCCCGTTCGGTGGCGCGCCGCTACGAGTGGCTCGCCCCGGTCCTCGTCGTCGTCGCCGTCTTCGCGGTCTTCCTCGTCGCGCAGGCGACGGTCGTCTTCGGCGGGCACGCCTACCTGCAGCGCACGACCGGCCTGACGTACGCCGAGTACGTCCACGAGGGCTTCGCCCAGCTCACCGTGGCCACCGCCCTCACCCTGCTCGTGATCGCCGTCGCCGGCCGCAAGGCCCCGCGCGAGACGGCCTCCGACCGGCTCTGGCTGCGGGTCGCGCTCGGCGCGCTGTGCGCCGAGACCCTGGTCGTCGTCGCGTCCGCGCTGTACCGGATGGACGTCTACCAGGAGGCCTACGGCTTCACCCGGCTGCGCCTGCTCGTCGATGTCTTCGAGGGCTGGCTCGGAGTCCTGGTGCTCGCCGTCGTGGTCAGCGGCATCGGGCTGCGTGGCGCCTGGCTCGCCCGGTTCGCGCTGATCAGCGGCGTCGTCGGCCTGCTCGGTCTGGCCCTCGTCAACCCGGACGCCTGGATCGCCCGCCACAACCTGGACCGGTACGACGAGACCGGTCGCGTCGACTGGTTCTACCTCCGCGACCTCTCCGACGACGCCGTCCCGGTGCTCGCCGAGCTCACCGGCAACGACCGGGTCTGCGCGCTCGCGGGCCGCGAGGTCGGTGGGGACGACTGGCTGGAGTGGAACCTGGGGCGGGCCCGGGCCGACCACGCGCTGGAGGGCACCGGCACGATCGCCCTGGATCCCGACCTGCCCTGCCCCACGTCCACGGACTGACCCGTCCGGCACCTGAGGACCGCGACCCGGCACCTCAGGCGGAGGCGGCCGGAGCGGCCGATTCCTAGCGTGGACGACATGACGATCCTGCTGTCCGATCCCCGCGTCCGTGCGGTTCCCGTGGCCGAGTGCGGCGAGCCGCTGGTGCGCGTCCCGCACGACCTCTCGCCCGCCGGCGCCCTGGTCCGCGCGGACCTGGCGGACCGGCTGGTCGCGGCCGACCGGCTGCTGCCGGCCGGCATCCGGCTGCGGGTGGTCGAGGGGTTCCGGCCGGTCGAGGAGCAGCGCGCCATCGTGGCGTCGTACGGCGCCGAGCTGGCCGCGCTGCACCCGGGCATCGGGGACAAGGCGCTCGAGCGGCTGACCAGCCGGTTCGTGGCGCCGGTCGACGTGGCGCCGCACGTGGCGGGGGCGGCGGTCGACCTCACGCTGGTCGACATCACCGGCGACGAGCTCGACCTCGGTACGCCGATCGACGCGACCCCCGAGGAGAGCGACGGGCGGTGCTGGTTCGCGGCCGCGGGGATCGGCCAGGACGCGCGGGCCCACCGCACCCTGCTGGCGCGGGTGCTGCGCTCCCAGGGGCTGGTGAACTATCCGACGGAGTGGTGGCACTGGAGCTTCGGCGACCGGTACTGGGCACTGCTCACCGACGCGCCGCACGCGCTGTACGGCCCGCTCGCGTCGGCGGTCGCGGCGTGAGCGGGCTCGCCGTGGCCCCGCGTGCGGCCATGACCACGACGCCCCGGCTCACCGTCGACCTGGCCGCCGTCGCGCGCAACACCAGTACCCTCGCGGCCCGCACCACCGGCGAGCTGATGGCCGTGGTCAAGGCCGACGGGTTCGGCCACGGTGCGGCCGACGTCGCCCGGACCGCGCTCGCCCACGGCGCCACCCGGCTCGGGGTCACCAGCCTCGCCGAGGCGTTCGCGCTGCGCGAGGCGGGCCTCGTCGTACCTGTCCTCAGCTGGCTCAACCCGGTCGACGCCGACTTCCCCGCGGCCGTCGTCCACGACGTCGACGTCGCCGTCCCGAGCCTCGCCCACCTCGCTGCGGTCGCCGCCGCGCCCGGCAAGGCGCGGATCCACCTCCATGTCGACGCCGGCATGGCGCGCGACGGCGCCGAGCCCACCGAGTGGGCCGCGCTGTGCCGGGCCGCTCGTCGCGCCGAGCAGCGCGGCGAGGTCGAGGTCGTCGGTGTGATGGGGCATCTCGGCTGTGCCGACGACCCCGCCGACGCCTGCAACGCCCGCGGGCGGACCCGGTTCTCGTGGGCCGTCGAGGTCGCGCGCGGCGCCGGGCTGCGGCCCCGCGTCCGGCACCTGGCCGCCACCGCCGCGACCCTCACCGACCCGCGCAGCCACCACACGATGAGCCGCGTCGGTGCCGGCCTGGTCGGCATCGACCCGTCCCGCACGACCGTGCTGGAGCCGGCGCTGACGCTCACCGCGCCGCTGGTGCAGGTACGACGCGTCCGGGCCGGCACCCCTGTCGGCTACGGCCACGCCCACCGCACCGCCCGTGCCACGCACCTCGGCCTGATCCCGCTCGGGTACGCCGACGGCCTGCCGCGCGTCGCGTCCGACCGCGCCGAGGTGCTGGTCCGCGGAGTCCGCTGCCCCGTCGTCGGCCGGATCTCGATGGACCAGGTGGTCGTCGACCTCGGCGCGGACGGAGCGGGGGCCGGCGAGATCGCCACCGTCTTCGGCCCGGGCACGCGTGGCGAGCCGACCGTCGCCGAGTGGGCGGCGTGGGCCGGCACCATCGAGCACGAGGTGGTCACCGGGATCGGCGCGCGCGTCCCGCGGCTCACCCGCGCCGCCGCCCACCTGCGGAGCCTGGCGTGAGGACCCGGGTGGCCGTCATCGGCGGCGGGCAGAACTGCGAGCACGACGTCTCCCTCGCCTCCGCGGCCTCGGTCGCCGGCGCGCTCGACCCGGCGACGTACGACGTCGTTCCGCTCACCATCGGCCGCGACGGCACCTGGCGCGACCGCGGCCTGCGCCCGATCGGGCTCAGTGGCGCGGCGCAGGTGCTGCGCGGCTGCGACGTGGTGTTCCCGGTCGTGCACGGACCGCGCGGGGAGGACGGGGCACTGGCCGCGCTGTGCGAGCTCGCCGGCCTGCCGTACGTCGGCAGCGGCATCCGACCCGGCGCCCTCGCGATGGACAAGTGGGCGACCAAGCTGGTCGCCCGGGCGGTCGGGATCGCCGTCGCCCCCGGTGTGCTCGTCACCGCCGCAACGGCCGCGCACCTGCGCTGGACCCGGCCGGTGGTGGTCAAGCCGGTCGCGGCCGGCTCGAGCCAGGGCGTCACCCGGGTCGACGTACCCGATGCGTTGCAGCCCGCGCTCGACGCCGCCTTCGCGCTCGACGACCGCGTGCTCGTCGAGGACGTCGTGGTCGGTCGCGAGGTCGACGTGGCCGTGCTGAAGCGAGCAGACGGCAGCCTGTTCGTCCCGCCGGCGCTGGAGATCGTGGCCGACGGGATCTTCGACTACGACGCGAAGTACGGCGGCCACGCGGACTTCCGGCTCCCGGCCCAGCTCGACGAGGTCGATGCCAAGGCGCTGCGGCACGCGGCCACCGAGGTGTTCGACGCACTCGGCTGCGCGGGCGTCGCACGGGTCGACTTCTTCCTCACCGGCGACGGGCCGGTGCTCAACGAGGTGAACACGATGCCCGGCATGACCGCGCACTCGCAGGCGCCGCGGATGTTCGCCGCCGGCGGGATGACGTACGCCGAGCTCCTCGACGAGCTCGTCCGCTCCGCCCACCGATGAGGGCGTGGTTCTGTCCGCCGCGGTTCAACTACCGGATTTGTCGTGTCTGGGACGGTTTGACTACAAGATCGGTAGTTGAACCGACACAAACGGCAGGAGGACCGGCGTGAACCGTGCCGAGCGCTGGCTGCCGGACGTGATCGCGGGGGCGGCCGCCTTCGTGATCGGGCTGCTCGAGATCGGGCGGTCCTACGACGCCAGCCGGTGGCCCGCACTGGTGGTCGTGATCGGCGTCGCGGTCGCGGTCGGGCTGTCCCGGCGCCTACCCGCCGCCGCGCTCGCGGTCGCCTGGGGCACCGGGATCGTGCAGGTCGCGGTCGGCGTCGACCCGATGCTCACCGAGATGCTGCTCGCGGTGGTCGCGTTCGGCTGCGCGCGCTGGGGCTGGCCGCCGACCGTCTGGCTCAGCGGCCTCTCTATCCCCCTCAGCGCAGTGATCGCGGTCCTGATGTGGTCGCCGTACGCGTTCTACGACGCGCTGCGGCTGCTCGGCGTCGACCGGCTCGCCATCGACTCCTACAGCCGCTACGACTGGCGCCTGGCCGCGGGCCTCGTCGGCTTCGCGCTACTGGCGACGCCGTGGCTGCTCGGCCTGGCGCTCCGCTTCGCCGCCCGGTCGCAGGACTCGCGCCGCTCGCAGGTCGCGGCCGAGGCGCAGCGCGACCAGGCCGAGGAGATCGCCCGGCTGCGCGAGGAGCAGGCCCAGCTGGCGCGCGACGTGCACGACGTCGTCGGCCACTCGCTGGCGGTGATCCTCGCGCAGGCCGAGTCCGCGCAGTACCTCGAGGACGCCGACACCCAGGGACTCAAGACCACGATGGCCAACATCGCGGGCTCCGCGCGCTCCTCGCTCGAGGACGTCCGGCAGGTGCTCTCCTCGACGTCCGACACCACCACCCAGGCGGCCCAGCAGACCGACCTCGACAGCCTGGTCGACGGCGTGCGGGCGAGCGGGCACGAGGTGGTCACCACCGAGGTCGGTACGCCGCAGCCGATGCCGCCCGAGCTCGCGGTCGTTGCGTTCCGGGTCCTGCAGGAGATGCTGACCAACGCGATCAAGCACGGCCGGCGCGACCAGCCGGTCCACGTCGAGCGGCACTGGGAGGGCGACTTGCGGATCGAGGTCCAGAACGCCGTACTTCCGGGGGACTCTCCCGGTGGAGGACAGGGACTGGACGGGATGCGGCGCCGCCTGGAGGCGGTCGGCGGCCGGCTCGACGTACGCCGCCGGGCGGATCCGCCGACCTTCACGGCGACCGCCTGGGTGCCGGTGAGGAACCGGTGAGCGAGCCGATCAGCGTCCTGCTCGTCGACGACCAGGAGCTCTTCCGCGAGGGCGTCCGGGTGATCGTCGACGCCCAGGACGGGATGGAGGTCGTCGGCACTGCGGGCGACGGGGTCGAGGCCGTGCGCCTGGTCGACGAGCTCACGCCCGACGTCGTGCTGATGGACATCCGGATGCCCGAGATGGACGGCGTCGAGGCGACCCGGCAGATCTTCCTGCCCGACCGCGCCGCCCGCCGCGAGAAGCCGGTCCGCGTCGTCGTGCTCACCACCTTCAACCTCGACGACCGCGCCGCGACCGCGATCAGGTACGGCGCCAGCGGGTTCCTCCTCAAGGGCACCACCCCGGTCATGCTGCGCGACGCGATCCGCACCGTGCACGCCGGCAACGCCGTGCTCGCGCCGGCCGATCTGTCCACGCTGCTGGACCAGCAGTTCCGGGCGGTGGCCGCCCCGCCGGCGTCGTACCTCGGCCTCACCGACAAGGAGCGCGAGGTCTTCGCCGCCGTGGCCCGCGGGCTGTCGAACCAGGAGATCGCCGGGCAGGTGTTCCTCAGCGAGTCGACCGTGAAGACGCACGTCGGCGCGATCCTGCGCAAGCTCGGGCTGCGCGACCGCGTCCAGATCGTGGTGTTCGCCCACGAGCACGGGCTGGTCGGCTGATGCCGAGCCGCCACGACATCGTCACCTTCCACGACCCGCCCGTCCCGCCCGGCGCCTCGCCCTGGGTCGACGGCGGTGGGCCGTCCCCCGACGTGGCGGTGGTCCCGGCCGATCCCGCCTGGCCCGACCGGTTCGCGGAGGTCGCCGCGCTGGTGCGAGAAGGACTCGGCTGGCGGGCCCTCGTCGTCGAGCACGTCGGCTCCACCGCCGTCCCCGGCCTGCCGGCCAAGCCCGTGATCGACGTCGACCTCGTCGTCGCCGACCCGGCGGACGAGTCGTCGTACGTCCCCGCGCTGGAGGCACTCGGCTTCGTCCTCCGGGTGCGCGAGCCCTGGTGGTTCGAGCACCGCCTGCTGCGTGGTGCCTCCCCGGTCTCGCACGTGCACGTCTTCGGCCCGGACAGCCCCGAGGTCGTCAAGCACCGGATCTTCCGCGACTGGCTGCGCGGCAACCCCGACGAGCGGGAGCGGTACGCCGCCGCCAAGCTCGCCGCCTCCGCCGCGTCGAGCGCTGCCGGCGAGCACGGCATGCAGTACAACGCTCGCAAGGAGCGGGTCGTGCGGGAGATCTACGCGCGGGCGTTCGCGGCGGCGGGGCTGGTCTGACGCCGGGGATCCGGCCACCGACCTGCCGCAGAACCCGCGACACCGTGTCCCTAGAATCGTGCCCATGCACCGGGTCGTCGCAGCAGGAGCCTTCGTGGTCCACGTGCTGTTCGTCGGCTTCACGGTGATCGGCGGATTCGTGGCCTGGCTGATGCCGTGGGTGTTCATCCCGCACCTCGCCGCCGCCGCGTGGGGCGGCCGGATGGCCGCGACCGACGCCGCCTGCCCTCTGTCCCGCCTCGAGGACTGGGGCCGGGAGGGTGCCGGCAGGCCGAGGATGAACGAGCGCGGGTTCATCGCGCACTACTTCGAGGACCGGATCTACCCCTCGCGCCTGGCCCGCCGGGTCGAGGTGGTCGTCGCGACCGTCATCCTCGGTTCGTGGCTCGGCTTCGCGGTCCGCTGAGGCTCGCGGCCTCCCAGACGAACCCGTCCGGGTCGGTCGCCGCGGTGTCGCCACCGACCAGGACCACGCGGTGCGAGCCGCTGCCCTCCATCGGCACTCCGGCATCCTTGGCCAGCGCCTTGCGGGGCAGCAGGCCGAGGGTCACCGCGCCGGAGCCGGGCTCGAACTCGACGTACTTCTTGCCGAAGCTGCGGGCGATCGCGAAGCCGCGGTCGACGTAGAACTGCTTGGTGGCGGTGATGTCGTCACAGCCGATGAGCAGCACGACGCTCTCGATGTCGCGGCTGGCCGGGCCCTTGTTCCTCTTCGAGGAGCTGACGACCTTCCAGATCGCGCCGTCGGGGGCCCGCAGCACGCCGCCGTAGCCCCAGAAGGACTTGGCGACCGGCTTGATCGCCGTCGCCCCGGCCGCCAGCGCGGTCTCGGCGAAGCTGTCGACGTCAGCGGGCTGGGCCAGGGTGAGGGAGATGTGGAAGGAGCGGAAGCCGTCGCTCGGGGCGTCGGAGGCGCGGAAGTCGAGCGGGAGGTCAGGGCCGAACGCCCGGGCGTAGAAGTCGCGGGCGGCGGCCGGGTCGGCCACCTCGAGGGTGATGGTGTCCAGGGAGTTCGTGTTCATGTCCCTGACGCTAGGGCCGACCCGGCCACTGCTGCTTCTCGATTCCTGACCGCTTCGCCCCTCAGCCGCGGGCGGCCTTGAACGACCGCAGCCGCAGGCTGTTCGACACCACGAACACCGAAGAGAAGGCCATCGCGGCGCCGGCCAGCATCGGGTTGAGCAGACCCGCGGCGGCGAGCGGCAGGGCGGCGACGTTGTAGGCGAACGCCCAGAACAGGTTGCCCCTGATCGTGGCCAGGGTCCGCCGGGACAGGCGGATCGCATCGACCGCGACCTGCAGGTCGCCGCGCACCAGGGTCAGGTCGCTGGCCTCGATCGCGACGTCGGTGCCGGTGCCCATGGCCAGACCGAGGTCGGCCTGGGCGAGCGCGGCTGCGTCGTTGACGCCGTCGCCGACCATGGCGACCACGCGACCCTCGTCCTGCAGCCGCTTGACGACGTCGACCTTGTCGGCCGGCAGGACGTCGGCGATCACGTCGGCCTCGTCGATGCCGACCTCCGCCGCCACCGTCCGCGCCACCACGGCGTTGTCGCCGGTGAGCAGCACGGGACGCAGCCCCAGCGCGCGGAGCTGGGCGATGGCGCTGGCCGAGGTCGGCTTGACCGCGTCGGCGACCACGATCACGCCGCGGGCGCGACCGTCCCAGCCGACCGCGACCGCCGTACCTCCCGTGCGCTGGGCCTCCTTCAACGCAGACCCGAGAGCCGGCGAGAGGTGCTGTGACCACTCCTCGAGCAGCCGGGGCCGGCCGACCAGCACCGCGTGCGACGCGTCGCCGTCGAGCAGGACCCCCTGCACGCCGAGGCCCTCGACGTTGGCGAAGTCATCGACGGCCGGCAGCGATCCGGCCTCGCGGGCGGCGTCGGCGATGGCACGGGCGATCGGGTGCTCCGAGGAGTCCTCCAGCGCGCCGGCGTACCGCAGCACCTCCGCCGCGTCCTCGCCCTCGTCGGCGACCACGTCGCGCAGCGTCATCCGGCCGGTCGTGACCGTGCCTGTCTTGTCGAGCACGACCGTGTCGACGGCCTTCGTCGACTCCAGCACCTCGGGACCCTTGATCAGGATGCCGAGCTGGGCGCCCCGACCGGTGCCGACCATGAGGGCGGTCGGCGTGGCCAGGCCCAGGGCGCACGGGCAGGCGATGATGAGTACGGCGACCGCCGCCGTGAACGCCGCGGCCAGGCCGTTGCCGGTGCCGAGCCAGAAGCCGAGCGTGCCGGCCGCGAGCAGGATGACGATCGGCACGAAGATGCCGGAGATCCGGTCGGCCAGGCGCTGCACCTGGGCCTTGCCGTTCTGGGCGTCCTCGACCAGCCGCGCCATCTGCGCCAGCTGGGTGTCGGCGCCGACCCGGGTCGCGCGGACGACCAGCCGGCCGCCCGCGTTGACCGTCGCACCGACCACCGCATCGCCCTCGCCGACCTCGACCGGCACGGACTCGCCGGTCAGCATCGAGGCGTCGACCGCGGAGCTGCCGCGCTCGACCACGCCGTCGGTGGCGATCTTCTCGCCCGGGCGGACGACGAACCGGTCGTCCACCTTCAGCTCACCCACCGGGACGCGGACCTCGACGTCGTCGGGTCCGAGGACCGCGACCTCCTTGGCGCCCAGCTCGAGCAGCGCCTTGAGCGCCGCCCCGGCCCGCCGCTTCGAACGCTGCTCGAAGTAGCGTCCGGCCAGGATGAACGTCGTCACGCCGGCCGCGGCCTCGAGGTAGATGTTGCCGCTACCGTCGCTGCGCTCGATGGTCAGCTCGAACGGGTGCTTCATGCCGGTCATGCCGGCCGTGCCCCAGAACAGCGCGTACAGCGACCAGCCCAGCGCGGCGAGTGTGCCCAGCGAGATCAGCGTGTCCATCGTGGACGTGCCGTGGCGCAGGTTGGTCCAGGCCGCCTTGTGGAACGGGTACGCGCCCCACACCACCACCGGCGCCGCCAGGGTCAGCGAGAGCCACTGCCAGTTGTCGAACTGGAGGGCCGGGACCATCGCCATCGCGATGACCGGCACCGTCAGCAGCGCCGAGATCACGAGTCGCTGGCGCAGGGTGACGATCGGGTCGACCTCCGCTGCTGCGGCGTCGCCCTCGGCCGCCGCGGGCCTCGGCAGCGACGCGCCGTAGCCGGCAGCCTCGACGGCGGCGACCAGGTCGTCGGTCGAGACGCTGTCGGCGTAGGTCACCTTCGCCTTCTCGGTCGCGTAGTTGACCGTCGCGGTGACGCCCTCGAGCTTGTTGAGCTTGCGCTCGATCCGGTTGGCGCACGACGCGCAGGTCATCCCGGTGAGGGCGAGCTCGACCTCGCTCCGTGGCTGGTCAGTGTCCGTGCTCACTGCTCTCTCCGTGCTTCTCCCCGTCCCCGGTACCCCCTGCGGTGACGGTGAACGCCGCGGTGCGGACGACGCCGTCGTGCTGGAAGTCGAGGTAGAGGTGGTAGGTGCCGGCGCTGGGGACGGCGGCGTAGAAGACGACCTCCGGTCCCGGCTCGGTCTTCCCGTCGCCGGGCTCGCCGTCGGGGTGGACGTGGAGGTAGGCGAGGTCGCCACCGCGCAGCGCGACGAGGTGGCCGTAGGCGCCGAGGTAGGGCTGCAGGTCGGTGACCGGCCTCCCGTCCTTGCTGACGCTCAGGGTGAGCTTCGCGTCGGCACCGGCGGTGAGGTCGCCGTCCAGGGTGACCTGGTAGCCGTCGACCGTGGCGGTGCGGGTCTCCTGCGCCGGCGCTGCCGCGTCGAACGCACCGTCGACCGCGAGGTCGGTGCCGAGGGTCAGTGCCTCGCCACCGGTGGCCTTGAAGTCGGCGAACAGCCGCCACGTCCCCGGCGTCAGCGCGAGGTCGGTCGACCAGGTGCCGTCGTCGAGCGTGGGATGGACGTGCTGGAAGCCGCTGAAGTCGCGTCGTACGGCGATCAGGTGGAGCTGCTTCTCGTGCTGGACGTCGTACGACGCCACGGGGGCGCCGTCGGGTCCGGTGATGGTGAAGCTCACCGGCACCGCGTCGCCGGCCTCGGCCTGGCTGTCGGTGAGGGTGAGGGTGTAGCCGTCCTGCGACGTCATGAGTCCTCCTGGGATCTCGGTCGTCGTCCCGGCGCCGCCGCTGCTCTGGTGCGTGTCGTGGGCCGTCGGCTCCTCCACGTCGACCGGGCCGATGGCCCGGCCGGCGAGGAGCGCGGCGCCGAACACGACCGCGGCGACGGCACCGAAGCCCGCCAGCCGCGTCGGGGTGTTCATGCGAGCTGGTAGCCGGCCTCCTCGACGGCGGCCTTCACGGCGGACTCGTCGAGGGGGGCAGCGCTGGTGATCGTGACCGCACCGGTCGGCAGGTCGACGGCGACGCCCTCGACGCCGGCGAGCTCCTGCACCTCCTCGGTGACGGAGGCGACGCAGTGGCCGCAGGTCATGCCGGTGACGGTGAAGGTCTGGGTGGTGCTCATCGGAGATTCCTCTCGCTGGATGGGTTGGATGTCGGATCGGGACGCGTCAGGAACGCACCAGGCGGGCGATGGCGTCGGAGGCCTCCTTGAGCTTGATGGCGGCCTCGTCACCTCCCTCCTGGGCGGCGTTCACGACGCAGTGCGCCATGTGCTCGTCGAGCAGGCCGAGGGCCACGGACTGGAGGGCCTTCGTCATCGCGGAGACCTGGGTGAGGATGTCGATGCAGTACTGCTCCTCCTCCACCATCCGCTGCAGACCCCGCGCCTGACCCTCGATGCGGCGCAGCCGCTTGAGGTAGTCGTCCTTGGTGCGGTTGGCGATGTAGCTGTGTGCCATGGCCCTGTGTCCTTCGCGTCTGGGGAATCTGCCTGCCCGAACAGGATACCCCCGTGTGGTATTCCGTGCTACCGTCCCGATCTCGTGATTACGGTACCCCCCTAGGGTACCAATTCGTCAAGAAGGAGATCGAGATGTCAGTCCTCGTCCCATCGGAGACCGGCCGCCGGAACCGGCGCTGGCTCGGGCTCGCGGTCATCGCCGCCGCCCAGTTCATGGTCATCATGGACACGTCGATCATCGGCGTGGCCCTGCCCGAGATGCAGCGCGACCTCGGCTTCACGCCGGAGAACCTGTCCTGGGTGTTCAACGCGTACGTCGTCGCGTTCGGTGGCCTGCTGCTCCTCGGTGGCAAGGTGTCCGACGTGCTCGGTGCCCGCACCGTCTTCGCCGCGGGCTGGGTCGTCCTCGCCGCCGGATCGCTCGTCGCCGCGCTCGCCGGCAACGTCGAGGCCGAGCTGGCCGGCCGCGCGATCCAGGGCGCCGGTGCCGCGCTCATCGCGCCGTCCGCGCTGACGCTGCTGATGATGCTGTTCGGCGGCAACCCGCGCGAGCTGACCAAGGCCCTGGCCCTGTACGGCGCGGCCGCACCTGCGGGCGGCACCGCCGGCGTCTTCCTGGGCGGCGTCATCACCGAGTACCTCAGCTGGCCGTGGGTGTTCGCCATCAACCTCCCGATCGCGCTGCTGATCCTCGCCCTCGTGCCGTCCTCGATGCCGGCCGGTCGCTCGGGCGGCTCGCGCCGGGTCGACGTCGTCGGTGCGGTCACGGTGACCGCGGGCCTCGCCGCCCTCGTGTACGCCGTGGTCCAGGCTCCCGAGGTCGGCTGGGGTGCCGCGCGCACCTGGTGGGTGCTCGGTGCCGGCGTCGTGCTGGTCGCGCTCTTCGTCGCCCAGCAGGCCCGGGGTCGCGACCCGCTGGTCCGCCTCGGCATCCTCCGCGCGCCCGACCTGGCGGCCGCCAACCTCGCCCAGCTGCTGCTCGGCGCCGCGTGGATCCCTATGTGGTTCTTCCTGAACCTCTACCTGCAGCAGGTGCTCGGCTTCACCGCCTTCCCCAGTGGTGCCGCGCTGCTGCCGATGACGCTGCTGATCATGGTCGGCATGGTGGTGCTCGCGCCCCGCGTGCTCGCCGCGGTCGGCGTACGCACCGCCACCGTCACCGGCCTCGTCCTGCTCGCCGCCGGCATGGCCTGGCTGGCGATGATCGACCCGGACGGCAGCTACGCGGTCGACGTGCTCCCCGCCTCGCTGGTCGCCGCCCTCGGCATGTCGCTCGCCTTCATCCCCACCCTCGGTACGGCGATCTCCGCCGCCCCGCCGGAGGAGGGCGGCCTCGCCTCGGGCATCGTCAACACCAGCTACCAGATCGGCTCGGCCCTCGGCCTCGCCGTGATGGCCGCCATCGCCGCGGCCGCCGGCGCCGACCGGCTCGGCGACGTCGCCGCACTGACCGAGGGCTACTCGGCTGCGTTCGTCGGTGCCGCCGTCGTGGCTGCGGTGGGTGCGCTCGCCTCGGCCGTGCTGCTCCGCGGACGGTCGTCGTGACCGCTCGTGACGTGGTCCGGGTTGCCGCCGCGTGCGCGCTGCGCTGCGCGGCGGCGGCCCTGGCCGAGGCGGTAGCCCCGTCGTACCCGGCAGATGGGTCGTCGCTCGGGCGAAAGGGCAACCCGTTTGCCGGGTACGACGAGAGGACCGGGCCGGCGAGCCCGCTCTAGCCCACCAGGCCCACGAGGAACGTCCCCATGCCGAGCGCCGCGCACAGCCCGAGCGTCCGCAGCGGGCTCCACCCGCGCCCGAACATCACGCCGAGCGCGACGGCGGTGATCGCGAACGCGACCGGGTCCCACGACCCGAGGACGGGTACGTCGACGTGCACCCACCCGGCCTCGACCGTGCGGTTGCGGCCGAACAGGTTGTGCAGGGCGAAGAAGACGGCGAGGTTCGCGATCACCCCGACGACGGCGGCGGTGATGCCGGTGAGGGCGGCACCGAGGCTGCGGTTGTCACGCAGCCGCTCGACGTACGGCGCGCCGAGCAGGACGAACAGGAAGCACGGCACGAAGGTCACCCAGGTGACCAGCAGGGAGGCGAGCACGGCGGCGAGCCACGGGTCGAGCGAGCCGGGGTGGCGGTAGGCGCCGACGAAGGCGACGAACTGGACGACCATGATCAGGGGCCCGGGGGTGGTCTCGGCGAGCGCGAGGCCGCGGACCATCTCGCCCGGAGCCAGCCAGTGGAAGACTCCGACGGCCTGCTGGGCGACGTACGACAGCACGGCGTAGGCACCGCCGAAGGTGACGACCGCGGCGCCGGAGAAGAACAGCCCCTGGTCCACGAAGACGGAGGTGCCGGTCGTGGAGGTGAGCACGGCGAACGCGGCCACCGGCGCGAACCACAGCACCGCCCCGACCAGGAGGACGCTCCCGGAGCGCCGCACCGTCGGCAGCTCGTGGTGCAGCGCGTCGTCGCTGATCAGCGGCTCGGGCCCGTCCTCACCGGCGGGCGTCGGTGGCTCGCGCAGGGCCGGAAAGCGCAGGCTGACCAGCCAGCCGAGCACGCCAGCGGCGAAGACCACGGCCGGGAACGGCACGGCGAAGAAGGTGAGCGCGGCGAAGGAGGCGACCGCGATGGCGACCAGTGCCGGGTGGTGCAGCGCGCGCTTCCCGACCCGCTGCACGGCCTGGACGACGATCGCGATCACCGCCGGCGCGACCCCGGCGAAGAGCGCGGTGACGACGTCGGTCTCGCCGTACCCCACATAGATCCCCGACAGCGCGAGCAGGGCGAGCATCCCGGGGAGCACGAAGAGGCTGCCCGCGATCAGGCCGCCGCGGATGCCGTTGAGCAGCCAGCCGGTGTAGATCGCGAGCTGCTGGGCCTCGGGTCCGGGCAGCAGCATGCAGAAGTTGAGCGCGTGCAGGAACCGCTTCTGCCCGATCCACCGCTTCTCGTCGACCAGCTTGTGCTGCATGACCGCGATCTGGCCGGCCGGTCCGCCGAAGGTCTGCAGCGAGATCTGGAACCACGCCCGGGTGGCCTCCCGCAGCGGGATGACGTCGTCTCCGACGGGGTGGGGCTGGTTCGTCACCACGCCATTCAACAAGGCTCAGGTGGCGGCCGGGTGAACGTGCACGACCATCGTCTCCAGGTGGGGTACGGCGAGCCGCAGCGACCGCTCGACGTCGTCGGCGACCGCGTGCGCCTCGCCCACGCTCAGGTCGGGCGCGACCCGGACGACGAGGTCGCCCTCGATTCGGTGCCCGGTCCAGCGGGCGCGGACCCTGTCGACACCGGCGATCCCGGGCACCGTGCTCGCCGCGGTGGTGAGCTCGTCGATGACCCCGTCCTCGACGCCGTCCATCAGCCGGCGTACGACGGTCCGCATGGTCGCGACCAGGACGACCAGGATCATCAGGCCGATGAGCAGCCCGACGACCGCGTCGGCGCGGGCGATCCCGGACCAGACGCCGATCACGCCGCCGACGACCGCGACCGAGCTGAGCCCGTCGGCGCGGGCGTGCTGACCCTCGGCGATCAGCGCCGCCGAGTGGATGCGGCGCCCAGCCCGGATCCGGTACGCCGCGACGACCTCGTTGCCGAGGAAGCCGACCACGCCGGCCGCGAACACCCAGCCCAGGTTGGTGATCTGCCGGGGATGCACGAGTGCGTCGAGGGCGTCGACGATGATCCACACCGCAGATGCCGCGATCACCAGGCCGATGAACAGGCCGACCAGGTCCTCGGCGCGGCGCAGCCCGTAGGGGTAGCGGCGCGTGCTCGGTCGCCGGCCGATCCGGAACGCCACCACCAGCGGGATCGTCGTCGCCGCGTGGCCGAGGTTGTGCACCGTGTCGGCCATCAGTGCGGTGGATCCCGACATCGCCACGATCACCAGCTGGGCCGCCGCCGTCGCCATCATCCCGGCGAGGCCGATCCAGGCCGCACGGATGCCGACCCCGCTGCTCTCGGCCGCGTCGCGGATCCCGGGCGCCGCGTCGTGGGAGTGCGGTAGGACGGTGTGCCGGATCCGGGCTGTCAGCCCGTGGTGGTGGTCGTGGTGCTCCGCCATGTCCCCATATTGAGACATGCTCATATGTGCATGCAAGTGCGGAATCGCGGACACTACGATGCGAGGCGTGGGACACGGAGAGCGCCACCGCGCGCCGCGCGAGCTCGACGCCGCGGCGGCGAAGTCGATCGCGGCGACCCTTCAGGCCCTGGCCACCCCGAGCCGGCTGCTGATCCTCGACCGGCTGCGCCGCGGGCCCGCGACGGTCTCCGAGCTGGTCGAGTCGATCGGGATGGAGCAACCAGCGGTCTCCCAGCAGCTCCGGGTGCTGCGCAACCTCGGCCTCGTGACCGGCAACCGTGACGGGCGCAGCATCGTCTACGAGCTCTACGACGACCACGTCGCCGAGCTGCTCGACCAGGCGATCTACCACGCCGAGCACCTCCGGCTCGGACTCGCGAGCCCTCAGCACAACGCGCGGTAGCTCCCCACGACCGGGACGCCTGACGGTGCACGCTCGAGCGTCACGCCAGCCGTGACAGCCGGTGCGCCTCCTCGAGCAGCAGCCTGCCGAGCACCGGCTGCCGGTCTCGCCGGAACCGCTGCTCGACCCCGGTCAGGGTCAGTGCCCACTCCGGGCGCCCGGACTTGTCGAAGACCGCGGCGGCCATGCCCCAGGAGCCCTCGACGACGTGGCCGGGGTTCACGGACCATCCGGTACGACGGGTCGCGGCCAGTCGCCGGCGGATCGCCGCCGCGGAGTGCTGCTCGCCCCACTCGGCGGTGAGGTCGACCCGGGCGAGGAAGTCGTCGATCTCGCGGTCGGGCAGGTGGGCGAGGATCGCGATGCCGGCGGACACGACGCCGAGGGGGAAGCGCGCGCTCTCGTAGAGGACGTAGGAACGGATCGGGAAGTCGCCGTCCTCGCGGAGCAGGACGACCGTCTCGTCGCCGCGGCGCACCGAGAAGAACGCGCTCTCACCGGTCTCCTTCGCCAGTCGCAGCACGCTCGCCCGGGCCTCGTTGGTGAGGTCGTAGCGGGCGGCGGCGGCCATGCCGAGGACGTAGGCCTCGGGGCCGAGGAACCACCGCCCGGTCTGTGGGTCGCGGTCGGCGAGACCCTCGGCGGCGAGCGACTCGAGCAACCGGTGGGTGGTCGCGCGCGGCTGGTCGGTGAGGGCGGCGAGCGCGGTGGTCGTCGTACCGGACTCGGCGGTGGACAGGGCGCGGAGCAGGGCGGCGACCTTCTCGACGACGCCCGGTGCGCGTTCCACGAGGAGATCCTACGCGTCCACTCAGTGGACGCGTCCGACCGGGAGCATCCGCGCACCGGTCACTTCGTTGACGGGACCGGTGGTTCTCGGCGGTGATGGCTGTCATGAGGAAGCTGGTGGACGACGCCCGTACGGCGGTGGCCGAGCGGGTCCGGGACGGAATGACGATCGCCGTGGGCGGCTTCGGCCTGTGCGGCATCCCGCGCGACCTGATCGAGGCGGTGCGCGACAGCGGCGTGCGCGACCTGACCATCGTGTCGAACAACATGGGCGTCGACGGCAAGGGCCTCGGCGTGCTGCTGGAGAACAGCCAGGTCGCCAAGGTGATCGCGTCGTACGTCGGCGAGAACAAGCTCTTCGCGCAGCAGTACCTCGACGGCGCGCTCGAGGTGGAGTTCTGCCCGCAGGGCACGCTCGCCGAGCGGCTGCGCGCCGGCGGCTCCGGCATCGCCGGCTTCTACACCCGCACCGGCGTCGGCACCGAGGTGGCCGAGGGGAAGCCGCACGAGGTGTTCGACGGCGAGACCTTCGTGCTCGAGCGCGGCATCGTGGCCGACCTCGCGCTGGTCCACGCCCACACCGCGGACGCCGAGGGCAACCTGCGCTATCGGATGACCGCCCGCAACTTCAACCCGCTGGTCGCGATGAGCGGTCGGGTCTGCATCGCCGAGGCCGAGCACGTCCTCGACGGCTTCCTCGACCCGGACGAGGTGATCACGCCCGGCATCTTCGTCGACGTCACCGTCCGGGCGAGCGAGCGGCCCAAGGACATCGAGCAGCGCGTCGTGCGCGAGAAGGTGGGTGCCTGACATGGCCTGGAGTCGCGACGAGATGGCGTCCATCGCCGCCCGCGAGCTGAACGACGGCGACTACGTCAACCTCGGCATCGGCATCCCGACCCTGGTCGCCGACCACCTGCCGCCGGGCGTCAACGTGCTGCTGCAGAGCGAGAACGGCCTGCTCGGCATGGGCCCGTTCCCCTACGAGGGCGAGGAGGACGCCGACCTGATCAACGCCGGCAAGCAGACGGTCACGACCGCGCCGGGCGCCTCCTTCTTCGACTCCGCGACGAGCTTCGCGATGATCCGCGGCGGCCACGTCGACATCGCCATCCTCGGCGCGCTGCAGGTCGCCGCCAACGGCGACCTGGCCAACTGGACCGTTCCCGGCAAGCTGGTCAAGGGCATGGGCGGCGCGATGGACCTGGTCGCCGGCACCCGCCGCGTCGTCGTCATCACCGACCACGTCGCCAAGGACGGCACGCCCAAGATCGTCGAGCGCTGCACGCTGCCTCTCACCGGCGCCGGCGTGGTCGACCGGATCATCACCGACCTCGCGGTCCTCGACGTCACCCCCGAGGGCCTGGTCCTCGTCGACGTCGCGCCCGGCATCGACGCCGCGAAGGTCCGTGAGCTGACCGGCGCGCCGCTCCTCGACCCGGAGCGGTGACGCGCGGCTCAACCGGCGTGGAGCCGCTGGGCTAGGGCGGTGACGACGTCGGACGGCGCGTGGGCCTTGTCGAACGCCCGGTCGATGCCCACCCGGGCGCGGACGGTGGGGTCCAGGTCCGCTGAGCTGTAGGTGATGACGACCAGCTCGGGGTGGTCCGCCCGCAGCCGCGGGATGAGGTCGAGGCCGCTCATGTCGGGCAGGTGGATGTCGCAGATGGCGGCGTCCAGCCGCGCCCCGGTGCTGACCTGGAGCGCGGTGACGGCATCGGCGGCGGAACCGGCGAGCATCAGGGGCGCCGTGCTCCCGACGAGCTCGGCCAGGACGAGGAGCAGCAGCGGGTTGTCCTCGACCACGAGCACGGACGCCGTCCTGCTCATCGTGGCCTCGGGGATCGCGTTCATGTCAGCTGCTGCTTGATCTCGGTCTTGAGCACCTTGCCGACCCGGGAGCGCGGCAGGTCGTCCCAGACCTCCACCTGCTTGGGCGTCTTGACGCTGCCGATCCGCTCCTTCACGAACGCCCGCACCTCCTCGGGCGTGACCGACCGACCCGGCCGCAGCTGCAGGACGGCGGTGAGCCGTTCGCCCCACTTCTCGTCGGGCAGCCCGACCACCGCGCAGTCGGCGACGGCCGGGTGGGCCATCAGCGCCTGCTCGACCTCGGTGGAGTAGACGTTGAAGCCGCCGGTGATCACCATGTCCTTGGCGCGGTCGACGATGTGCAGGAAGCCCTCGTCGTCGAGGAACCCGATGTCGCCCGTGTGGTGCCAGCCGTACGCCGACGCCTCGGCCGTCGCGTCCGGGTTCTTGTAGTAGCCCCGCATCACCAGGGAGCTGCGCACCACGATCTCGCCACGCTCGCCGGGTGCGAGCAGCGTCCCGTCGTCGCCCATCATCGCCACCGTGACCAGCGGCGCCGGGCGTCCCGCCGAGGAGAGCCGCTCGACCGCGATCGACCCGTCGTCTCGGAAGTGGTCGCGCGGCGCCATCGTAGAGATCATCATGGGCGCCTCGGTCTGGCCGAACAGCTGCGCCATCACCGGTCCGACCCGGGTGAGCGCCTCCTCCAGCCGCCGGGCCGACATCGGCGCTGCGCCGTACCAGAAGCACTGCAAGGACGAGAGGTCCGTCGTGTCGAGGTCCGGGTGGTCGAGGGCCATGTAGATCAGCGTCGGCGGCAAGAAGGTATGGGTCACCCGGTGCTCGGCGACGGCCGCCAGGAAGCCGCCCACGTCGGGGGTCCGCATGACCACGATCGAGCCGCCCGACGCCAGGACCGGGAAGCACAGCACGCCGGCCGCGTGGGTGAGCGGCGCGAGGGCGAGGTACGTCGGCCGGCCCGGTGCGGCGGGCCACGGGTAGCCGATCAGGGTCAGCGCCGTCATCGTCTCGAGGTTGGTGCCGGTGAGCATGACGCCCTTGGGCCGGCCGGTGGTGCCGCCGGTGCCGACGATCATCGCCAGGTCGTCGTCGGCCGGGCGGTCGACGACCTCCACGCCGCGGGCGAGGAAGTCGTCCCACCCGAGCGCCCAGTCGAACGACCCGTCGAGGCAGACCAGCGTGGTCACCGCGGGCAGGTCGCCGCGGATCTGGTCGACCAGCCCGGCGTACGACGCCTGGAAGATCAGCGTGGTGCACTCGAACAGGTCGAGCAGCTCGCGGTTCTCGGCCGCCTCGTTGCGCGGGTTGACCGGGCACCACACGGCGCCGGCGCGGCTGATCCCGAACACGCAGGTGAACGCCACCGGGTCGTTCGAGGCGAGGATCGCCACCTTGTCGCCCGGCGCGACGCCCCGTCCTGCGAGGGCGGACGCGATCCGTCCGGCGAGGCCTCCCACCTCGTCGTAGGTCCACGTCCGCCCGTCGCAGACCAGGCAGGCCGCATCGCCCCCCAGCGACGCGCCCTTGTCCAGGTAGTCGACCAGCCGCATCCGCTCAGCCCTCGACGGTCAGCACCGGCTCGGCGACCAGGCCGAAGGCCCGCAGCTGGCCGAGCAGCGCGCGGTGGCCGAACGCCTTGCAGCCCGACGCGAACCCGACCCGCAGCGGTGGCTGCTGGAGCAGCGAGTACGCCGCGTAGGCCTGCAGGAGTCCGGTCTGCTTGTAGTTCTGGTTGCCGTGGATCACGCAGTGCGCGCGGCCGAGCGGGCCCGAGGCGTGCACGGAGTCGAGCGACTTGTTGAGCCGCGGGTTCTCGCGCGGCGGCATCTGGTTCATCACCTGAGCCGCCGTCGCGGTCAGCGCCTCGTCGCGCTCGGCCTCCGACATGTCCTTGGTCGCCTCCAGCGCGCCGGCGACGATCTGCGGGACGCCGTTCATCAGTGCCGCGTTGAACACCCCGCCCTGGGCCTTGCAGTTCGCGACCCGCGGGTCCTTGCGGTACCAGACCGGGTGCGATGTACCGCCCCACGGCAGCGAGAGCGCGAGCTCGTGCTGCCCGGGTACGACGAGCGGCACCAGGCCCTGCGTGGGATCGAACTCGACGTACTGGTTCTGCTGGAGGAAGTGGGCCCTCGACGTCGCGGCGTTGACCAGGATGGTCTGCGTGGAGGCGATCGTGGGGGAGCCTCCCCAGAAGACCGCGATGTCGAGGGTGTCCAGCCCGGGCTTCTCGAGGCACAGCTCGGCCGCGATCTCGCCGGTCGTGTACATCTGCGCGATCCCGGGCGACAGCAGCAGGCCGGCGGCCGCGAAGTCCGCGCCCCAGCGCTCGTCGCAGGTGATCAGCCAGTCCTGCTCGCCGGTGGTGTCGAGGTAGTGGGTGCCGGCGGCGAGGCAGGCCTCGACGACCTCGGGGCCGTACTTGCTGAACGGGCCGACCGTGTTGCACACGACGGACGCGCCGCCGAACAGCTCGGTGAGCTCGTCGACCGAGTGGCCGACCTCGACGATGTCGTAGTCGGCGGTCTCGATGCCGGGCACGTGCGCGTCCATCGAGTCCTTCAGCTTGTCGGCCGAGCGGCCGGCGGCGACGAAGGGGACGCCGAACTCGCGCAGGTACTCGCAGATCAGCCGGCCGGTGTAGCCGGAGGCGCCGTAGACGACGACGGGCTTGTCGGTGGTGGTCATCTCACATCCCCATTCCGCCGTCGACCGGCAGGCCGGCGCCGTTGACGAACTGCGCCCGGTCGGAGGCGAGGAAGGCGACCGCGTCGGCGATCTCGTCCTCGGTGGCCAACCGGCCCGACGGCGTCAGCGCGACGACGCCCGCGACCGCCTCCTCGGGTGAGGGGAACAGCCCGAGCGTGGTCATCTCGTTGGCCAGGCCGGCGCCCATCTCGTTGGGGACCAGGCCGGGGTAGACGCAGTTGACCCGGACGCCGAGCCCGAGCTTGCCGCTCTCCATCGCGGCGATCCGGGTGATCCGGTCGACCGCGGACTTCGAGGCGGAGTACGCCGACAGCGCCGGGAAGGCGATGGTTGCGGCGACCGAGGCGATGTTGATGACGACGCCGCCCTTGCCGGCCGCGCCGCCGGGGCCCATGGTGCGGAAGGCGTGCTTGATGCCGAGCGAGGTGCCGACGACATTGACGTCGAGGATCCGGCGTACGACGTCGGGATCGAGGTCGACGAAGAGTCCGGCGATCTCGATGCCGGCGTTGTTGACCAGGATGTCGAGGCCGCCCGCCTGCTCGACCGCGGCGGCGACGGCGGCGGCCCAGGAGTCGTCCTGGGTGACGTCGAGGTGGACGAAGTGGCCGCCCACCGCGTCGGCGACCTCCTTGCCCTTGGCGTCCTGGAGGTCGGCGACCACGACGGTGGCACCGGCGGCGGCGAGGTGCTCCGCGAACTTCCGGCCCAGGCCCTGGGCGCCGCCGGTGACGAGCGCGGTGCGCCCGGCGAGCTCTGCTTCGGTCATGGTGTGCGACTCCTTCGTCGTGCTCGTGGGTGACGTGGGCCACACAACTCCGTTTCCTTGACGACTGTCAAGACTTTTTTGGACGATCGTCAAGAAATATCTGGGCGATCGTCCAGAGATGGCGCCGGAGGCGGTAGGGTCGGGCCCCATGACGACAGCGACCGCGCGTCGTACGCCCGCCGACAAGCACGACGAGCGGCGCCGCGCCCTGGCCGACTCGGCCCTGCGCACCCTCGGCGAGCTCGGCTACGCGCGCGCCAGCCTGCGCGAGATCGCCAACAACTCCGAGTTCTCCCACGGCGTCGTCCACTACTACTTCCACGACAAGCTCGAGCTGATCGTCTACTGCGTGCGCCAGTACAAGGCCACCTGCGTGCACCGCTACGACGGCGTCGTCGCCGACGCGACCACCCCCGAGGGCCTGGTCGAGGCGTTCGCCGACAAGCTCGCCGAGACCATCGTCGACGAGGCGCCGATGCACCGGCTCTGGTACGACCTGCGCTCCCAGAGCATGTTCGAGGAGAGCCTGCGCGAGGCCGTCCTGCAGATCGACCAGACGCTCGAGGACATGGTCTGGCGGGTCGTCTCGACCTACGCCGAGCTCGCCGGGCGGCCCGCCGCGATGACCCCGCACGTCACCTACGGCCTGCTCGACGGCCTGTTCCAGCAGGCGCTCCTCGGCTACCTCTGCGAGAGGGAGGGCGTGCTCGACGACCTGCGCGCCCAGGTCCGCGAGCTGATGCCGGTGCTGCTCGGCACGGAGCCGGCCGCGTCGACGCGTCGGGCGAAGTCCGAGCGATAGCGGGTCGGGGTCACCCCGAGCGCGGCGGTGAAGTGGGTCCGCAGCCGGGCCGCCGTACCGAAGCCGACGCGGCGGGCGACCTCGTCGACGCCGAGGGCGGTGGTCTCCAGCAGGTCCTGGGCGCGGGCCACCCGTTGGGCGACCAGCCAGGGGTGCACGCTGGAGCCGGTGCGCGCCCGGAACGCGCGGGTGAAGGAGCTGCGGCTCATGCAGGCATGGCCGGCGAGCGCGTCGATGCCGAGCGGGGTGTCGAGGGAGCCGGCCGCCCAGGCCATGGCGCGGGCGACGGCGTCGTCGGAGGCCTCGGGGACGGGGGTCTCGATGTACTGGGCCTGACCGCCGGCGCGGTGGGGCGCCGCGACGATCCGGCGCGCGACCCGGGTGGCGGTGGACTGTCCGGCTCGCTGGGCCAGGACGTGGAGGCAGGTGTCCACCCCTGCCGTCGCGCCGGCGCCGGTGATGACCGAGCCCTCGTCGACGTACAGCGTCTCGGGGCGCAGCTCGACCGCCGGGAACCGGCGGCGGAAGGTGTCGGCCCACTGCCAGTGGGTGGTCGCGGCGCGGCCGTCGAGCAGGCCGGCGTCGGCGAGCACGAACACGCCGAGGCACAGCCCGACCACCTGGGCACCGCGGTCGTGGGCGGCGCGCAGGGCCGCGAGCACGGGCTCGGGGGCGGGCCGCTCGGGGTCGTTCCACCACGGCATCACGACGATGTCGGCCCGCGCGACCGCGTCGAGGCCATGCTCGACGGTGATCGCGTAGCCGGCCGAGGTCCGCAGCGGACCGGGGCGTACGGCGGCCAGCTCGATCGGCCACGGCGTCATCTCGCCGACCGGCTGCTCGGCGCCCCACACCAGCGACGGCACGGACAGGTGGAACGGGCTGATCCCCTCCACGGCGATCACGGCGACCCGCGGTGGCGCCACGTCGTACCTCCGGCCGATGTCGATGACAGGCGACCCGATTCGACCTGTTGAGTGTGTTTCGGGTCAGCCACCATGGAAGCACCCCACCGCTGGAAAGGAAACCCCATGACCTCGACCCCGCTCCGCACCCTCGGCGGCGCTGCCGACGTCCCCGCCACCCTCGCCGACGCGACGGTGGTCCTCATCGACTACCAGGTCACCTACACGACCGGCGCGATGGAGCTGGAGGGCTGGGACGCCGCGCTCGACCGGGCCGCCGACCTGCTCGGCAAGGCCCGCGCGGCCGGCGCGACCGTCGTCCACGTGCAGCACGACGACGGCCCCGGCAGCCTCTACGACGTCTCCGCCGGGATCGGCTCGATCCACGACAGGGTGCGCCCGGTCGAGGGCGAGGCGGTGGTCACCAAGGGTGCGCCCAACTCGTTCCACGGCACCGACCTCGCGGACCTCCTCGAGGCGGCCGGCAACCAGCAGGTCGTGCTCGCCGGCTTCATGACCCACATGTGCGTCACGTTCACCGCCGAGGGCGCCCTCCTGCGCGGGTACGACGTCACCGTGGTCGCCGACGCCTGTGCGACCCGCTCGCTGCCGAGCGCCGCCGGCGACGTGCCCGCCGCGCAGCTGCATGCCGCGGCGCTGGCCACCATCGGCGACGTCTACGGCACCGTCGTGGGCTCGGTCGCCGACCTCATCTAGGCGTCGCGGCTCAGCACGATCTCCTCGGTGAGCGAGGTGAGCTTGGCCGGGTTGCGGACCACGAGGATCTGCTTGATCCGGCCGTCCTCGACCTCCAGGCTGATCGCGGTGACCTCGCCGCGCGCTTCGATCCGGGCGCCGAGCGAGCCGTTGATCCAGACCGGCTCGATGACCCCGTCCGGGGCGAAGGTGGCGAAGTTCGCCAGCAGCCGGGCCACGGGCTCGGAGCCGTGCAGGGGCTTGCGGATCGCCTGGGCGACGCCGCCGTGGTCGGCCAGCAGCACCACGTCGGGCGCCAGCGAGTCGAGCAGCGCCTGGAGGTCGCCGCCCTGCACCGCGGCCAGGAAGCTGGCGACGACGGCCTGCTGCTCGCCGCGGTCGACGTCGACCCGCGGCCGGCGCGCCGCGACGTGGTTGCGGGCCCGGGTGGCGATCTGGCGGACCGCGGCCGACGTCTTGCCGACGGCGGTCGCGATCTCGTCGTACGGCAGCTCGAAGACCTCGCGCAGCACGAACACCGCGCGCTCGGTCGGCCCCAGCGTCTCGAGGACGGTGAGCATCGCCATCGACACGCTGTCGGCGAGCTCGACGTCCTCGGCGACGTCGGGGGCGGTGAGCAGCGGCTCGGGGAGCCACTCGCCGACGTAGTCCTCGCGGCGCCGGCTCAGCGTGCGCAGCCGGTTGAGCGCTTGTCGGGTGACGATCCGGACCAGGTACGCGCGCGGCTCGTTCACCTGCGCCTGGTCCACGTCCGCCCACCGCAGCCAGGTCTCCTGCACGACGTCCTCGGCATCGGCCGCGGAGCCGAGCATCTCGTAGGCGACCGTGAAGAGCAGGTTGCGGTGGGCGACGAAGGGATCGCTCATGCCGGCGAGCCTACGGCGGGCCGCTCGGCGAGCGGCTTCATGCCGCAGGCCGAGGCGAAGCCCTCGGACTCGATGCCCAGCGCGGTGTTGGACCGGGTGGTCATGTTCGCGAAGCCGATCACCGTGGTGAGCTCGATCAGGCCGGCCGGGCCCAGGGCGGAGAGCAGCGGCTCGACCATCTCGTCGGTGACCGCAGGCGGAGTCTGGCTGGCCGCCTCGGCGTACTCCAGCACCTGGCGCTCCAGCGTCGAGAAGACCGTGGAGGCCCGCCAGTTCGGGACCTCGCGTGCCTTGTCGAGGTCGAGGCCCTTGTCACGGGCCATGAAGTAGTTGAAGTCGAGGCACCACGAGCAGCCGACCAGGGAGGCGACGGCCATGTGGGCGTAGGTCTTGAGGGTCTCGTCGCACTCGTCCCACTTCTGCAGCTTCTGGCCGTAGGACATGCTCGCCTTCAGGGCGGGCTGGTGGTGCCACATGACACCGAGCGACTCCGGCACGCTGCCGAACATCTTGGCGGCGAACCTCTTGACGACGGCACCGAAGAGGCCGTTGATCGGGGCGGCGGGGATGCGGGTTCCTGAGGTGGTCATGCCATCAAGACACCGGCCGGGTGCCGGGTGTGACAGCCGATCACCGATGAGGGTTACGGCTTCGCGCGGAAGGCCACCCACGCATCGCTCATCCGCTGGGCCTGGCCCCTCGTAAACATATTCATGCAGGAGTCCTGGGTGTAGTCCATGAAGTTGTGGATCGGGTCGAGGCCCGGGGCCGAGCAGGTGTCGGCGCCCTCCGGGCAGTCGAACTGCGCGGTCGCCTCGCGCGGGGTGTCGGCCACGCCGTCGCCGGACGCCGAGCAGCCGCCCTGGAAGGTGTGCTCGAGCATCAGCCAGTGCCCGACCTCGTGGGTCAGGGTGTCGCCGAGGGAGTACTTGCCGGCGGTGCCGCCCGGCATCGACTCGTCGAGCATCACGACGCCGTCGATGTAGTCGCGGCCGTTGTTGTAGCCCTTCGGGAAGTACGCCCAGCCGAGCAGGCCGTCGCCGATGTCGGCCGTGTAGACGTTGAGGACCGTCGAGTCGCCGGTGTGGAGCGCCTGCTTCATGTCGCGCTCGGTCTTGCCGGGCGTCACCGTGCGCCAGGCCGGGTTGTCGACGAACCGGATCGAGTCGAGCGCGAACCGGAACGGGGTGTCGGCGGCGTCCGCCGCGGTCTGCCCGGAGTAGGACGCGTTGAGCACGTCCATCTGCGCGTGCACCATGCTCGCGAGCCGGTCCCGGTCGGCCTGGCTGGCGCCGTCGGTGATCACGTGGAAGACCGTCTTGACGGTGACCGTGCCGTTGCCGAGGTAGGGCGAGTCCTTGATGACGCCGTACTTCTTGGCCTCGTTCTTCGGGTACAGCTCCGGCTCGGCGGCGTGCGAACCCTCGGCCACCCGGGCGGCCGAGCCGTCCCGGCAGTCGGCGACGCCCGGGGAGGCGGCGCCGGCGCTCGCCACCGTGGGCACGGCGGACGCGAGTGGTACGGCGAGCATCAGGGAGCCGGCAGCGACCCCGAGCATCCGGTGCAGGGTGGTGTGGCGCATGGCCCGACCCTAGGACGGCGACCGGGTGTTGTCAGCCCCCTGATGCCGCGTTGATCAGCCGTTCCCGAGCAGGTCCTCCATGGTGGCGATCTCGGCCGCCTGGCTCTCGGCGATGGACTCCGCGAGGGCGATCGCGTCCGGGAACCTCCCGTCCGCCTGCTCGGCCTTCGCCATGGTGATCGCGCCCTCGTGGTGCTCGATCATCATCGTCATCCACAGCCTCGGGAAGTCGGCGTCGGAGGAGCCCTCGAGCTCCTCCATCTGCTCGCCGGACATCATCCCCGGCATCGCGGAGCCACCCATGCCATCCATGTCATCCATGTCATCCATGTCCTCCATGTCGTGGCCGGCGTTGGCGTGGTCCATCGAGGTGGCCGGGATGTCCTTGCCCCAGTCGGTCAGCCAGGTCGTCATCGTCTCGACCTCCGGGGTCTGGGCGGCCTGGACCTGGTCGACCAGCGCCCGGACCTCGTCGGGCAGCGGGCGGTCCTGGGCCAGCAGTGCCATCCGCAGCGCCTGCGCGTGGTGCGGGATCATCGCGGTCGCGAAGTCGACGTCGGCACGGTTGAAGACGTCCCCGTTGCGGGCGGTCTCGACCGCCGCGGGCCTGCTGTCGCCGCCGTCGTCGCCGCACGCGGCGAGGCCCAGGGCAAGGGTGATCGCGCCGGTGGCGGAGGCCAGCCGGCGCAGGGTGGTGCGGTGCACGTCGTTCTCCTGGTCTGTTCGGTGTGCGTCTGCGGGTGGGAGCGGGGGCTCCTCAGCAGCGCTGCACCGACAGCCGGTGGAGATCAGGTGGATCGCGGAAGCGCGCGGCCCGGGCGACCAGGACCTGCCAGCGGGCGGGCGCCTCGCGGGCGGCGACCAGCGGACGCCGTACGGCGAGCAGACCGACACCCAGGCCGGCCGCCACCACCAGCAGGGCCAGGCACAGCCCGGTCAGGTCGTGGCCGGTGGAGCCGCCGTGGTCGGGCGGGGCCGCGTCGTGATGGGTGACGGCTGCGGCGGGCAGCGGGGCGGAGGCCACGCCGTGGTCGGCCATGCCGTGCATGGCGAACAGCCCCGCCAGCGCGGCGATCGTGACGAGCAGCCGCCGGAGCAGGTCAGGTCGCATAGCCGAGGCCGAGCTCGCTCATCGCCGCCTCGAGCCGGTCGAGCGCGATCGGCCCGACGCCGTGCAGCGCGGCGAGGTCGGCCCGGGTCCAGCCGCTGACGGCCTCGAGGGTGTGGACGTCGACCGCCCGCAGCGCGCGGGTGGCCGGGGCGCCGATGGTGCGCGGCAGCGCGGTCCCGGCGCGGCGGGGGGCGCGCTCGCGCGGGCCGTCCACATGGTCCAGGACGGCCTCGCCGCGGGGCGAGAGCCGGTAGCCGATCGCGAGCGACTCGGTCAGGCCCCGCTCCTTGAGCTTGCGCACGTCCTTCTTGAAGTCGGGCGTCTCGCGGCCCAGCTCGGCCGCGAGGTCGGGGGCACGGACCTCCGGGTTGCGGTCGATGATCCGCAGCGTGGTGCGGGTCCACGGCCCGATCGGCGAGGCCGCGTCGAGCCGGTCGAGCCCGGCGAGGATGGTGACGATCTCGGCGGTCCCCGGGATGGCGGCGCGGAGCGTCTCGCGAGGGTCGGTGCCGCCGTACCGGAGCCCGACGCGGAACACCGGGCGGTCGGCCCGCGCGGCGAGGGCGTCCTTGAGCGCGTTCAGCGACGCGGCTCCCGCGCGACGGGCGTCCTCGGCCCGCAGCCGGGAGAGCGCGACCTCCTCGACGCTGGTCACCTCGACCACGCCGACCGCGGTGCGCAGCCGGGTGCCGACCTTGACCCGCGGGCGGTCCCAGCGCCGGAACGCGAGGTCGATGGTGCCGGCGCGCACGCCCTCGAGCTCGGCCGGTCGCATCATCACGGCCCCGAGCATAGGTGGCGGGCCATTTGACCGGCGTCGCCCCACGGTGATTACATCGCTATATGGCGATGAATCAGCTGGACGGCGCGCTGCCCGAGGCGCCGAGCGAGGTGGACGCCCTGGCCGACGTCGCGGGCCTGCTCCACGCGCTCAGCGACCCCAACCGGCTGGCCATCCTCGAGCACCTCACCCTCGGCGAGCACCGCGTCGTCGATCTCACCGCCCACCTCGGGCTCGCCCAGTCGACCGTGTCGAAGCACCTCGCCTGCCTGCGCGACTGCGGCCTCGTCGTCTCCCGGCCCAGCGGCCGGGCCTCTCTGATCTCGCTCGCCCAGCCCGAGCTGATCCGCGAGGTGGTCCGCGCCGCCGAGCGGCTGGTCGCGGTCACCGGCGGCCCCTGCGGGCGGGAATGACCATGGGCGTCGGGCACGGACACGGACACGGCGGCGACAGCGGGCACGCCGGCGGCCGGCACCGTTGGCGGCTGGGTGTCTCGTTCGGCCTGATCGGCGCGTTCTTCGTCGTCGAGCTGGTCGTCGGGCTGGTCAGCGGCTCGCTCGCACTGATCTCCGACGCGGGCCACATGGCCGCCGACGTGGTGACGCTGGGCGCGGCCCTGGTCGCGACCAAGATCGCCACCCGCGCGGACAGCACCGGTCGTCGTACCTACGGGTCGTACCGGGCCGAGGTCTTCGCCTCCGGCCTCGCGGTGCTGATGATGCTCGGCGTCGCGGTCTACGTCGTGGTCGAGGCGATCGGCCGGATGGGCAGCGAGCCCGACGTCGCGACCGGCCCGATGCTGGTCGTCGGCTTCCTCGGCCTGGTCGTCAACCTGATCGCGATGGCGCTGCTGCGCGGCGGGTCGCAGGAGTCGCTCAACGTGAAGGGCGCCTACTTCGAGGTCGTCGCCGACACGGCGGGCAGCGTCGGCGTGATGGTCGCCGGCGGCCTGATCCTCGCCACCGACGACACGGTCTGGGACACGGTCGTCGCCTTCCTCATCGGCGCCTTCGTCGCGGTCCGCGCGGTGATGCTCGGCCGCGAGGTGCTCGCCGTCCTCGGCCAGCACGTCCCCGCCGGCGTCGACATCGACACCGTCGCCGGCGCGCTGGGCGGCATCGAGGGCGTCTGCGACGTCCACGACCTGCACGCCTGGACCCTCACCTCCGGCATGCACGTCGCCACCGCCCATCTCGTCCTCGTCGAGGGTGCCGACGGCTCCGGCGTGCTGCGCGCCGGCCAGGTGCTCCTGCGCGAGCGGTTCGAGATCGAGCACGCCACGCTGCAGATCGAGGGCCACCGCTCGGCGGCCTGCGACGCGGTCACCTGGTGAGCCGCGCATCTGACGAATGGGCTGTGAATTCGCCGGATCCGCAGCCCATTCGTCAGATACGCGGCGGGGACCCTAGGCGTGCGCGAGGGAGAGCTTGACCGCGAACCCGAGGAAGATCGCGCCGACGGCCGAGGTGCCGGCGGCGGAGAGCCCCCGGCGCCGGCGGAAGGCCGCGGCCAGACGGGTGCCGCCGAAGATCAGAGCGCTCAGGTAGGCGACGCTGGCGATCTGGGCGAGCGTGCCGAGGACGAGGAACGACAGGGCCGGGTGGGCGTAGTCGGGGTCGACGAACTGCACGAAGAAGGCGACGAAGAACAAGATCGCCTTCGGGTTGAGCAGGCTGATGACCAGCGCGCGGCGGTACGGTCGCTCGCCGGGCACCGGGGGCGGCGCGCCCTCCTCGACAGCCTGGACCGCCCGTCGCCGGGCCCGCCACATGATGATCGCGCCGCGCAGCATGGTGAACGCGAGGTAGCCGAGGTAGCCCGCGCCGACCCACTTCACGATCGCGAACGCGACGTGGTTGGCCTGCAGCAGCGAGGCCACCCCGGCCGCCGACAGCGTCATCAGCACCGCGTCGCCGGTCCACACCCCCGCCGCCGCGGCGTACGCCGGCCGGACGCCGCGGCGCGCGGCCACCGACAGCACGTAGAGCGAGTTCGGGCCGGGCAGCAGGATGATGAGCACCAGGCCGACGAGGTACGTCGACAGGTCGGTGATCCCCAGCACGGACCGAATTCTCCCACGCACCGCGATGAGTCGGCGCCTCGATCCAGGTCAGCACCGCCATGGGCATCGTCACCGCGGACATCAGCATCACCCTCGACGGCTTCGGCGCCGCGACCGACCAGTCGCGCGAGCACCCGTTCGGTTCCCTCGACGAGAACCAGCTGCACCGTTGGATGTTCGAGCACGGTGACGACAACGCGGCCGAGGTCGCGGCGATCGTCGATGCCGGCGCGTTCGTGATGGGCCGCAATATGTTCACGCCCGGGCGGGGCGAGTGGGACCGCGACTGGCGGGGCTGGTGGGGCGAGGACCCGCCGTACCACGCGCCGGTGTTCGTGCTGACCCACCACGAGCGCCCGTCGCTGGAGATGGAGGGCGGGACCACCTTCCACTTCGTCACCGACGGCCTCGACGCGGCACTCGCCCGGGCCCGCGCCGCGGCAGGCGAGCGCAACGTCGCCGTCGCCGGCGGCGCCACGACCATCAATGCCTGCCTGGCGGCCGGCCACCTCGACGAGCTGCGGCTCCACGTCGTCCCGTACGTCGCCGGCCTGACGAGCGGCTCGCGGATGTTCGACGGCGTCGGCCCGCTCGGGCTGGAGCCGGTGGCGACCCGGGCGACGCCGTACGTCACCCACCTGACGTACCGGCGGAGTCGGACCTAGTCGAGCGCCACCACCGCGAGCGGCAGGTCGCCGACCCGCTGGCCGGCGGGGAGCTCGTCGAACGCGACCCCGTCGAGCAGGTCGCCGCACAGGTGGCGCCCGCTGTTGCTCGACAGGATCCGGCCGAAGCCGTTGACCACGGCGATCCGGTGCGCGCTCGCGCGCAGGGTGGGGAGCAGCGCCTGCTCGGCGTTCTTGACCGCCACGTCCGCGCCGCCGACCCCGCAGAACCGGCCCTCGACGAGGACCGGGACGGTGAAGGTGAGGGTGTACTCCTCGGTGCACAGGTAGTCGACGTAGGGCCCGGTCACGTGCTGCCGCCCGGTCTCGCGCGGCACCACGAACCACGGCAGGTGCTCGTAGTCGTAGAACCCGATCGCCTGCGGCTCGGAGTGGGTGACCAGCCGTTGCGGCCGGCCCTCGGTGTCCCGGGCGAACCACTCGAGCCACCACTCGGCGTCCTGGAGGACGCCGGGCGCGGCGACGAAGCCGGCCCCCTGGACGGGTTGGCCGAGGTCGGCGAGCACGGGCACGACGAGGGGCTCCACCGCCGCGAGGTCGGTACGACGCGCCGCGGCCCGGCCGGCGAGGGCCCGCTCGACGGTGGTGGCGATCGACGCGGCCACGCCGAACGCGTGGTCGGCGATCTCGGCGACCGCCGCGAGCACGGGCGCGGTGTCGGCGGGGGACAGGCGGGTGGGGGAGGAGCTCATACGCGGACCTCGCTCAGCTGGTAGTCGATGAGACGGGCGGTGGAGTCGGCCACCCGCTGCTCGGCCGCCTCGCGGGCGGCGTGGGGATCGCGGGCGGCGATCGCGGCGACCACGCCCCGGCAGCTGCGGACCATCTGGGCGTGGCTGTCGTCGTCGCCGAAGGCCAGCCACAGCAGGGTCCCGAACTCGGCCTGGAGGCTGACCTCCTCGTGGTAGAGCCGCGGGGACTGGGCGGACGCGGCCACCTCGATGTGGAACTGCGCGTCGGCCCGGCGCCGGGCGTCGGGCTTCTCGGCGTGCTCGAGGGCGTCGGCCACGCGCTGCAACCGGTCGACGTCGTCCGGGCTGGAGCGGCGTGCGGCGAGCGCGGCGCTGGCGCCGCAGATGGCGGCGTACACGTCGCCGAGGTCGCGCAGCTCGCCCAGGCTGAACCCGTCGAGGCGGCGCCGGGCGAGGTGGCTGATCCCGTCCTCCGGCGTCCGGACGAAGCTGCCGCCGCCGCGCCCGCGCCGGGTCTCGATGAGCCCCTCGGAGCGCAGCACCGACAGCGCCTCGCGCACGGTGACGGTCGAGACTCCGAAGATCCCGGCGAGGTCGAGCTCGCCGGGCAGCTGCTCGGCGTCGGGGAGCAGGCCGAGTGCGATCGCGTCCGTGAGCCGTCGTACGACGAGCTCCGAACGGCTCAGCGACTCCAGCGGTGAGAACACCGCCGCGGATGCTCGCCCGTAGAACGGCACGGCCACCGTCTCGTCTCCCGTTCCTCGTCCCCGATGTCCGGGGTCATCCTGCCCGAACCCACCTGAGCCTCTTGCGCTTTGAACTATGAAGTCATATCTTAGCGCCAATCCGAACGTGACGAAAGGCACATCTGATGTCTCTCTCGACCAGTGCTCCCGCTGAGGCCGCTGCCGTCGACCGCACCCCCGCCATCTCGATCCGCGGGCTGCGCAAGACCTACGGCGACGTCGTCGCCGTGGACCACGTCGACCTCGACATCGCCGACGGCGAGTTCTTCTCGATGCTGGGCCCGTCCGGCTCGGGCAAGACCACCGTGCTGCGGCTGATCGCCGGCTTCGAGCAGGCCACCGCCGGCACGGTCACCCTCGGCGGCGTCGACGTCACCCGCTCTGCGCCGTTCGAGCGCGACGTGCACACCGTCTTCCAGGACTACGCGCTCTTCCCGCACATGAGCGTCCTCGACAACGTCGCCTACGGGCTGCGGGTGCGCAAGACGGGCAAGAAGGAGCGCCGCGAGCGGGCCCAGCAGGCGCTCGCCACCGTCCGCCTCGGCCACCTCGGCGCCCGCCGCCCGGCCCAGCTCTCCGGCGGCCAGCGGCAGCGGGTCGCGCTCGCGCGGGCCATCGTGCTGCAACCGCGGGTGCTGCTCCTCGACGAGCCGCTCGGCGCCCTCGACCTCAAGCTGCGCGAGCAGATGCAGGTCGAGCTCAAGCAGCTCCAGCGCGAGCTCGGCATCACCTTCGTGTTCGTCACCCACGACCAGGAGGAGGCGCTCACGCTCAGCGACCGGATCGCGGTCTTCGACGCCGGCCGCATCCAGCAGCTCGGCACCCCGCGCGAGATCTACGAGAACCCGTCCTCGGCGTACGTCGCCGGCTTCGTCGGGACCACCAACCTCTTCGACGCCGAGACCTCCCAGCGGGTGCTGGGCGTCGCCGGCGAGCACGCCGTGCGTCCCGAGCGGCTGCGGCTCTCGCCGGGCACCGACACCGAGGCCGCCCGCGACGGCGAGGTCCGCCTGGAGGCGGTCGTCGTCGAGACGATCTACCTCGGCACCGGCAACCGGGTGCACCTGCGCACCCCCGACGGCATCGAGCTCGTCGCGCTCGAGCAGTCGACCGGCTCCCTCGACACCCGCGAGCACCGCGGCGAGGACGTCACCGTCCGGTTCGCGCGCGCGGACGTCGTACCCCTCAGCTCATGAATGCTCCCTGCAACCCAACGAGGCTGCGCCCAAACAAGAAGTGGAGAACCCGATGAAGAACACCTTCCGGAAAGGCCGTGTGGCCGCGGCCTGTCTGACCCTGCTCTCGGTCTCCGTGCTGAGCGCCTGCGGCAGCGGTGACGACGACAAGAAGACCGAGGCCGTCGAGAAGCTCGGCAAGACCGAGGGCAAGGTCTCCATCCTGGCGTGGCCCGGCTACGTCGAGGACGGCAGCAACGACCCGGCCGTCGACTGGGTCTCGGCCTTCGAGAAGGAGACCGGCTGCGAGGTCACCAGCAAGAGCTACGGCACCTCCGACGAGGCGTTCAACCTCGCCAAGTCCGGTGAGTACGACGTGATCGCCGCCTCCGGCGACCTGTCGCTGCGCCTGGTGGCCTCGAAGGAGGCCCAGGCGATCAACACCGACCTGGTCCCCAACTACGCCAACGTCTACGACTTCCTCAAGAACACCGAGTGGAACACCGTGGACGGCAAGAACTACGGCGTCCCGCACGGCTACGGCGCCAACCTGTTGATGTTCAACAAGAACAACGTGAACCCGGCGCCGACGTCGTGGGGCGCGGTGTTCGACAAGGCGCAGCTGGAGAAGAACAAGGGCAAGGTGACGGCGTACGACTCGCCGATCTACATCGCCGACGCGGCGCTGTACCTGATGAAGACCAAGCCCGAGCTGAAGATCGAGAACCCCTACGCGCTCGACCAGGAGCAGCTCGACGCCGCGGTCGCCCTGCTCAAGGAGCAGCGCCAGTACGTCGGCGAGTACTGGTCGGACTACCTCAAGGAGATCCAGGCCTTCGAGACCGGCGACTCGGTCGTCGGCACGACCTGGCAGGTCATCAAGAACAACATCAAGAACAAGGACGTCGAGGTCACGCTGCCCACCGAGGGCGCCACCGCGTGGAACGACACCTGGATGCTGTCGTCGCAGGCGAAGAACCCCAACTGCGCCTACAAGTGGATGGACTACATCCTCTCGCCCGAGGCGAACGCGCAGGCGACCGAGTACTTCGGCGAGGCGCCCAACAGCCCGCAGGCCTGCGAGAAGACGACCGACCCCGACCACTGCGCGACCTTCCACGCGGGTGACCAGGAGTACGCCAAGCAGCTGTGGTTCTGGCGTACGCCGGTCAAGAAGTGCCTCGACGGGCGCACCGACGTCGAGTGCACCGACTACGCCCAGTGGACCGAGGCGTGGACGGAGATCAAGGGCTGATCATGTCCGCCGCGTCCCCGTCGCCCAGCGACATCCGGCCCGGCCCGGCCACCGACCCCGCACCGCGGGGACCGGTGGCCCGGCCGGGGTCCCGGCTGCTGCACCGCATGGTGTGGCTCCGGCTCTCGCTCCTGCTCTCCGCGCCGCTCGCCTGGATGCTCCTGGTGTACGTCGTCGCGCTGGCGGCGCTGCTGATCACCTCGCTGTGGTCGGTGGACAGCCTCACCAGTGAGATCGACCGGACGTGGACGTTCGACAACTTCCGCACGCTGCTCGACAACGAGGTGTACCGCACGGTCACCCTCCGCACCCTCGGCGTGGCGATCGCGGTGACCGTCATCGACGTGGCGATCGCACTGCCGATCGCTTTCTACATGGCCAAGATCGCCTCGCCGCGCGTGCGCCGGATGCTGGTGGTCGCGGTGCTCACCCCGCTGTGGGCGAGCTACCTGGTGAAGGTCTTCTCGTGGCGGGTCGTGCTTTCCGAGGGCGGCCTCGCGGACTGGACCGGCTTCGGCTCGCCGGGCTACGGGCTGACCGCCGTGATCATCACCCAGGCCTACATCTGGCTGCCCTACGTCATCCTGCCGATCTTCGCCTCGCTCGAGCGGGTCCCCGACTCGCTGCTCGAGGCGGCCGGCGACCTCGGCGCCCCGAGCGGGTTGGTGCTGCGCTCGATCGTCTTTCCGCTGCTCGTCCCGGGCATCGTGGCCGGCGCGATCTTCAGCTTCTCGCTCACGATGGGCGACTACATCACCGTCAACATCGTCGGCGGAGCCAACCAGATGCTCGGCAACCTCGTCTACATCAACGCGGGCGCGGCCAACAACCTGCCACTGGCGGCGGCGATCGCGATGATCCCGATCGTGGTGATGCTGGTGCTGCTGACCGCGATCCGTCGTACCGGCGCGCTGGACAACCTCTGATGGAGATCTTCCGATGACCCTCAGCCCGCTCTCCCGGCGCGTCCTGGCCGGCCTCACCTTCGGCGTGCTCGCGCTGATCTACGTGCCGCTGCTGGTCGTCGTCGCGAACTCGGTCAACCCGAGCCAGTCGATGACCTGGCCGCCGGACGGCGTCACCTTCGAGTGGTGGCGCCGAGCCGCGCACAGCAACGGGGCCCGCGAGGCGCTGGTGACCAGCCTCCAGGTCGCGGTGATCGCGACCGCGCTGGCACTGCTCCTCGGCACGCTGCTCGCCCTGGCCCTGCAGCGCTACTCGTTCTTCGGCAAGAACGCCGTCAACCTGCTCGTGATCCTGCCGATCGCTCTGCCGGGCGTGGTCACCGGCATCGCGCTCAACAACGGCTTCAAGGGGATCATGGGCGTCGACCTGTCGCTGTGGACCATCGTCGTGGCGCACGCGACCTTCTGCATCGTGACCGTCTTCAACAACGTGCAGGCCCGGCTGCGGCGGATGGGCACCAGCCTCGAGGAGGCCTCCGCCGACCTCGGCGCAGGCGTGCTGACGACCTTCCGGCTGGTCACCCTCCCGCAGCTGCGCTCCGCGCTTCTCGCCGGTGGCATGCTTGCCTTTGCACTGAGCTTCGACGAGATCATCGTGACCACGTTCACGGCCGGACAGGGGGCGACCACGCTGCCGATCTGGATCCTCAACAACATGTTCCGCCCCAACCAGGCCCCGGTGGTCAACGTCGTCGCGGTCGTCCTGATCGTCTTCTCGATCATCCCCGTCTGGCTGGCGCAGCGGCTGTCCTCCGACGTCGAGGGCGTCCGCTGATCCACCCGTTGCACCCACCGACACCCCATCCAGAAGGAGCACCACCCCCATGACCGAGTACGCCGTCCGCAACCCCGCGACCGGGGAGCTGGTCGAGACCTTCCCGACCGCCACCGACGCCGACATCGCCGCCGCGATCGACGCGGCCTCCGCGGCGTACGGCTCCTGGGGCCGGACCTCCACTGTCGCCGACCGGGCGGCGCTGATCCGCCGGGTCGCCGAGCTGCACCGCGAGCGCAGCGCCGAGCTGTCGGCCGCGATGGTCGAGGAGATGGGCAAGCCGCTCGCCGACGCGGAGGGCGAGGTCGACTTCTCCGCCGCGATCTACGAGTTCTACGCCGACAACGCCGAGCGCTTCCTCGCCGACGAGCCGATCGAGCTCGGCGAGGGCGAGGGCACCGCGGTCGTGCGCAAGATGCCGGTCGGTGTCCTGCTCGGGATCATGCCGTGGAACTTCCCCGTCTACCAGATCGCCCGCTTCGCCGGTCCGAACCTGATCATCGGCAACACGATCCTGCTCAAGCACGCGCCGCAGTGCCCGCGCTCGGCCGCGCTGCAGGAGCAGATCTTCAAGGACGCCGGCTTCCCCGAGGGCGCCTACGTCAACATCTATGCCACCAACGAGCAGGTCGCCGACATCATCGCCGACCCGCGTGTCCAGGGTGTCTCGCTCACCGGCTCCGAGCGTGCCGGTGCCGCCGTCGCCGAGATCGCCGGGCGCAACCTGAAGAAGGTCGTCCTCGAGCTCGGCGGCTCGGACCCGTTCATCGTGCTGTCCTCCGACGACCTCGACGCCACCGTCGAGGCCGCCGTCTTCGCCCGCATGGACAACGCCGGCCAGGTCTGCAACGGCGGCAAGCGGTTCATCGTGGTCGACGGCCTGTACGACGAGTTCGTCGCCAAGTTCACCGAGAAGCTGCTCGCGGCCTCCGGCGGCTCGCCGCTGTCCTCGGTCACCGCCGCGGAGAACCTCGCGAAGCAGGTCGAGGTGGCCGTCGCGGGTGGCGCGCAGCTGGCCACCGCCGGGGAGCGCAACGGCGCGTTCTACCCCAGCGGCGTGCTCTCGGGCATCACGACCGACAACCCGGCCTACCGCCAGGAGCTCTTCGGCCCGGTGGCGATGGTGTTCCGCGCCGCCGACGAGGACGAGGCGGTCCAGATCGCCAACGACACGCCGTACGGCCTGGGCTCCTACGTCTTCTCCACCGACGCCGCCCAGGCCCAGCGCGTGGCCGACCAGATCGAGGCCGGCATGGTGTTCGTCAACGGCGTCGGACTCGACGCGGCCGAGCTGCCGTTCGGCGGCATCAAGCGCTCCGGCTTCGGCCGTGAGCTGAGCCGCTACGGCATGGAGGAGTTCGTCAACAAGAAGCTGATCCGCACGGTCGGCTGACCGGCTCAGGCTCCACCACGCACCTGACGAATGGGCTCCGTATCGGGGGGATAAACGGCCCATTCGTCAGGTGCGTCGCCGTACCGGGCCGCGAGCAGGTCGACCAGGCCCGGGACGTCCTCGAGCGCGAGCTGGAAGCTGCCGGTGCAGACGTTGTCGCGCCACAGGGACAGGACGACGACCTCGGCCTCCGCGTGCCAGCTGACCCTCAGCGCACGACCGTCCCCGCGGGCGTCGAGGTAGGCCGCGCCCGCGCTCGGGAGGGGTTGGTGCACCCGGCGCATGCCCCATCATGGGCCGGGGTGCGCCGGGCTGTCACCGGTTCGGGCGAACGCGCTCAGGCCTCCTGCGGCGGGCACAGGCAGAACGGGTGGCCGTCGGGGTCGAGCATGACCCGCCACGCGCCACCCACCTCCGCGGCCGGCTGGGTCTCGGCCACGCTCGCGCCGAGCGAGCGGGCGTGCGCGGTCGCCGCCTCGAGGTCGGGCACCCGGAAGTCGAGGTGGAACTGCTGCGGGTGCGCCTGGCCGGGCCACTGCGGGCGGGAGAAGTCCTGCACGGTCTGGAAGTTGAAGGTCGCGCCCAGGACGGAGGCCGACGCGTACCCGTACTCCGGGTAGTCGCCGGTCACCTCGCCGCCGGTCAGCTCGGCGTAGAAGCGGGCCAGCGCCGCGGCATCGGCGGAGTCGATGGTGAAGGCGATGAGCTCGGTCACGGGAGAAGTCATGTCCCCACCTTCCCTCGGGGCACCGACAGTGTCTTGAAAGAATCCGACACATGCGCTGGACGCCCGACGGACCGCTCGACGTCGTCGAGCCCGCAGCCCTGCGCGACGTTCGCGGGTTCGCCCCGTCGCTGCGGCGCTACGCCCCGCCGCCGTCCCTGGCCGACGCCGTACGCCGGTTCTGGGTGCCGGTCTGGTCGCTGCCGCCGGGCGAGACCTCGGTGCAGCGGGTGTTGCAGTACCCGGTGTGCCAGGTCGTCGTCGGCCCGGACGGCGCGCAGCTGGTCGGCCCGCACGCCGGGCTGAGCACCGAGGAGCTCAGCGGGTCCGGCTGGGTGGTCGGCGCCATGATGCAGCCGGCCGCCGGGCTGGCGCTGGTCGGCGGGCCGGTGGCGGAGCTGACCAACCAGCGTCGCCCGCTGGCGTCCGTCGCCGGTCTGGACGCGGCGGGCCTGGTCGGCGCGGTGGCGGAGGCGCTCGGGGACGATCCCGCCGAGGTCGCCCGCCAGCAGGAGGCGTGCGCGCTGGTGGCCGAGGCGCTCGCCGTACTCGTGCCGGTCGACGACGAGGGGCGGCTGGTCAACGCGATCGTCGAGTACATCGAGGGCGAGCGCGAGGTGCAGCGGGTCTCCCAGGTGTGCGAGAAGTTCGACATCGGCGAGCGGACCCTGCAGCGGCTGACCCGGCGCCGGATCGGGCTCTCGCCGAAGTGGCTGGTGCAGCGCCGCCGGCTGCACGACGCGGCGGACCTGCTGCGCGCCGGCGAGCGGGTCGACCTGGCGCGGGTGGCCGTCGAGCTGGGGTACGCCGACCAGGCCCACCTCACGCGGGACTTCCGCGCGGTCACCGGCGTCACGCCGGGGGAGTTCAGCGCGGAGCCGGCGCCGGAGGTCGAGGAGGTCGCGCAGCGACCGTCACGAGACCACCGGGCCTGAGAGATCGAGCTCCAGCTGCGGGAGCACCCGGCCGGCGATCGAGCCCGACGGCGTCGCGCCGACCCGGACCGCGCCCTGGGCGAGGTAGAACGCCTCCGCGTTGGGGTCGGCGTCGATGGTGAGCCGGGTGAAGCCGGTGGCGCGAGCCTCCTCGATCAGGTGGCGGGCCAGCGCGCCGCCGACGCCGCGGCCGATCGCGTCCGGGTCGACGAACATCATCCCGAGCACCCCCACCGGCGGCTCGCCCTCGAGGGTGCGGAAGCCGACGACCCGGCCGCCCCGGCTGTCGGTCAGCTCCGCGACGACGGTACGACGCGCGGCGAGCTCTTCGTCGCGCATCGTCAGCTCGTCGCGGCAGGCCTCGAGGAAGGCTGCGTCGTAGCCCCAATGGCCCTTCGACCGCAGCGCGAGGTCCGACAGCAGGGCGGCCTCGCCCGCTCGGGCCGGCCTGAGCCGCGTCACGTCAGCTCGCGGAGGTAGCAGAGCATGCGGTAGTCCGCGCCGGGCTCGATGTTCGTGAACCCGTGCCGCTCGTAGAACCGCCGGGTTTCGGTGTCGACCTCGTCGACGTTGATGTGCACCTCGATCGCGCCGCGCTGCTCGACCTCGGCGACCGCGCGGGTCAGCAGGGCGGTGCCGATGCCCCGGTCACGCAGTGGCGGGACGACGTAGAGCTCCTCGAGCTGGGCGAGCGGGCCGTCGCCGTACGGCGTGGGACGCAGAGTGAGGTAGCCGAACCCGGTCGCGTCGCCGGTGGCCGGGTCCTCGGCGAGCACGACGAGGACGTCGGGTCGCGTCAGCAGGGTGGCGAAGCGGTCGCCGAAGTCGGCCGCGCTCGGCGTCGGCGACGCGAACTCGGTGTTGAAGTCGAACAGCAGGCCGCCGACCACGAAGGCGTCGGCGGGAGCCGCGAGCCGGACCGTCACGGGGCTGGGCGCGGGGCCGGTCACGGGAGCCACGCCCCGATCATCGCCCGGGCGGCCGCAGTGAGTCGCTCGGCTGTGAACCGCTCCGGGTCGGCGAGCACCTGTTGGCCGAAGTGCTCCAGCAGCGCGAGGATCGCGTGGGCGAGCACCTCCGCGTCCGCGCCCGGCAGGACCGCGGCGACCATCATCCGGATCGTGCCCAGCACCCGGCCGCGGTCGCCCTCGATCCGTTCGCGCACCGGGTCCGGGACGTTGCCCGGCGACTGGAGGATCGCGCGCCAGGTGAGCGGGTCCGCCAGCACCATCGCGTGCAGCGCCGGGATGCCCTGCTCGACGATCGCGAGCGGGGTGCCGGCCAGTGCGGCGAGCGGGAGGGCGCCGTAGAGCTGGGTGATCGCGCGCTGCTGCTGCCGGTCGAGGAGCGCGGTCAGCAGCGGGCCGAGCCCGTCGAAGGCGCCGTACACCACCGGCCGGGTGACCCCGACCTCGCGGGCGATGGCGTCGATCGAGACGCCGTCGTACCCGTCGCGGTCGATGATCGTCAGGGCGGCGTCGAGGAGCTGCTCGCGGCGCTCGGCCATCGGCACGCGCGCGGCGTACGGGCGGCGCTTGCGGGCGGTCTCGGACATGTGCCCACCCTAGGTCGAACTCCCGCTTCCATTTACTACACGACCGTAGCATTCTGGGACCATGGCGATCCTGAAACGCTCCCGTGAGATCACGCCCGCCGAGGACTACGGCTTCTTCGGCCCCGAGTCCGTGGCCTGGAAGGTCTGGGGCTACCCGACCTCGCTGACCATCGGCTTCAGCCGGGCGGTCGTCGCCGAGGAGCTCGACCCCAACCTGGTGGCCTCGGTCGACCGGACCCAGGACATCTACAGGCGGCCGAAGACCCGCTACGACCGCACCATCCACTACTTCGCGCTGGTCGCCTTCGGCGGCAGCCGGGCCACGGCCCGCGCCGCAGACGTGCTGGTCAAGGTGCACAGCAAGGCGATCGGCACCGAGCCCTACGGCGGTGGGCAGTACGACGCCAACGACCCCGACTCGCAGCTGTGGATCCTCGTCACCGGTTGGCACTCGGTGCTCAAGGCGTACGAGATGTACGGGCCGGGGCGACTGTCCGAGGCCGAGGAGGCGCAGTACTGGGAGGAGTGCGCGCGGGCCGCCGAGCTGCAGACCTGCTCGCCCGACGACGTACCGCGCTCGCGCGCCGAGCTGCACTCCTACTACGAGCGGATGCGGCCGGTGATGTCCGGCTCGCCCATCGCGCAGCGGGCGATGAAGCACCTGATGGACATCGACCAGCTCGTCGAGGTGCCGCTCGTGCTGCGCCCGGCGCAGTGGGTCGTCGGGCGGTTCTTCCGCGCCGGCGTGATCGCGACGTTGCCGCACTGGATGCGGGAGATGGGCGAGGTGACCCAGCCGCGGTTCATGGACGTGTTGGCGCGGCCGGTGCTGCGCGCGACCTTCGCCGCGATCTCGGTGAGCAAGCGGCTCCAGCTGCGCATCCTCGGGCTGCTCTCGCCCAGCACCGTCCCGGTGGTCGCGCCGGTCCTGCTCGGCGTGGCCCCGGTGACCCCGGAGCTGCTGACGCCGGTGCAGGCCCAGGAGCGCTACGGGTACGACCGGCCGGCCCAGGCGCACCTGGCCTGGCGCGCCAAGCAGCGCCAGTCGGTGTTCGGGCGGGGCGAGGCGCCCAGCGACGCCGGGCTCGTCGAGTCCGAGGCCGTGCTGGGCCGCCTGGCCTGAGGGCCCGCCTGCCAGAGTGAGCCCACTGTTCGTGTGCTGAAGGAGGATCCATGGGGCTGAATCCCGTCGCCGACGTGCTGAAGCGCGCCGACAAGGTGCTCAAGAGCGCCGAGACCGCGCTCGGAAACGTCGACACCACGCTCGGCACCGTCGGCACCACGCTGGCCGACGTCGACGGCAAGCTGACCAGCGTCGACACCACGCTGGCCGAGACCAAGGTGGTGCTCGGCGAGGTGCAGGCGCTGCTGGGCGACCTCAACGAGAAGCTCGTCCTGCTCGACGAGGTGCCCGAGCTGAAGACGAAGCTGGACGCCGTCCTGGCGGCGATCCAGAAGGGCTGAAGGTCTCGATCCTCTGTTTGCAGACACCATGTCGCTATGATGTCGACACAGTGTCTGCAAATAGGGAGTGGTGGAGATGTACCTCGCGCTGAGGGAGCTGCGTGTCGCTCGGGGGCGGTTCGTCCTCGTCGGGTCGGTGATCGCCCTCGTGGCGATGCTGGCGACCATGCTGTCCGGCCTGGCCAACGGGCTCGTCGACGACGGCATCTCCGGCCTGCGCCGCCTGCACATGACCCACCTGGCGTTCCAGTCAGGCGCGGAGGAGACCTTCAGCCGCTCCACGCTCAACGACGAGGACCTCCAGCGGTGGTCGGGCGTCGACGGCATCGAGGCCTCGCCGCTCGGCGTCTCCTTCGTGAACGCCCGCACCGAGGGCGGTACGACGGTCGACATCGCGCTGTTCGGCGTACCCGCCGGCTCCTTCCTCGCCCCACGCCACGACGCCGAGGAGGCGCTCGCCGGACCACCGGGGCTGGTGCTCAGCCACGAGTTCGAGGAGCAGGGGATCGAGGTCGGTGACGAGCTGACCATCGTCGGCGTCGACGAGCTGGTCCCGGTCCTCGGCTTCACCTACGCCGGCTCGTACGGCCACGTCGAGATCGCCTTCACCGGCCTCGAGACCTGGCAGTCGCTGCTGTACGGCGACAACGCCCGCGGCCGCTTCTCCGCGATCGCGCTGAAGGGCGACCCCGACGCGGTCGCGGCCGCGGCCGCGCGGATCGACGCCGACGCCGGCACCGCGACCGTCACCAAGGAGCAGGCCTACGCCGGCTCGCCCGGCTACGCCGGTGAGACCCAGACCATGTCGATGATCCAGTGGTTCCTGCTCGTCATCTCCGCGCTCATCGTCGGCGCCTTCTTCGTGGTGTGGACCATGCAGCGGGCCCGCCAGATCGCGCTGCTCAAGGCTCTCGGCGCCTCGCGTGCGTACGTGGCCCGTGATGCCGTCGGGCAGCTGGTCGTCGTGCTCCTCGGCGCCACGGCGCTGGGCGGGCTGGTCGCGTTCGGCGTCGGTGCGCTCATCGGCAACACCGCCGTGCCTTTCCGGCTCGCGGCCGGACCTGCCCTGACCGCCCTCGGGCTGCTGGTCGTCGCCGGCCTGCTCGGCTGTCTTGCCGGAATCCGGCACGTGGTGTCCGTCGACCCCGCCATGGCGCTGCGCAGCGCCGACTGACCTCGACCGAGCTGAAGGAGAACCCCATGTCCCTGCGCCTGGAGAACATCACCGTCGCCGTCCCGGACGGCACCACACGCCGCGTCCTCCTCGACCGGCTCGACCTCGAGGTCCAGCCGGGCGAGACCGTCGCGGTCACCGGCGCCTCGGGCTCCGGCAAGTCGACCCTCGTCGCGGTGGCCGGCCTGCTCCGCGCCCCCGACGAGGGCCGGGTGCTGCTCGGTGGCAGCGACGCGAGCGCGCTCTCCGACCGCGGCCGGGTCCGGCTGCGCCGCGACCAGGTCGGGATCGTTTTCCAGTCGCCCAACCTGCTGCCTGCACTCACCGCCCGCGAGCAGGTCGAGATCGTCGCCCACATCGCCGGCAGCCTCGACAGCGCCGCCAAGGCCCGTGCGGTCGACCTGCTCGCCCGCGTCGGCCTGGCCGACCGCCTCGACGCCCGGCCCGCCGAGCTGTCCGGCGGCGAGCGCCAGCGAGTCGGCATCGCTCGCGCGCTGATGAACGAGCCGAGCGTCGTGCTCGCCGACGAGCCGACCGCCTCGCTCGACCCCGAGCGGGGTCAGGCCGTGCTCGACCTGCTCCTCGACGAGGCCCGGCGCGTCGGCGCCGCTACCGTGGTGGTCACCCACGACCCGGACCAGGCCGCCCGGGCGGACCGCCACCTGCACCTCAGCCAGGGTGTGGTCCGGGTGGAGAGCAGGACCTGATCGCCCGACCCGACCCACGGGAGGAGAGCCATGCCGCGGATCACCGGCGCGAACATCGCCGAGCATGTCGCCGCGCAGGAGGCCGCCGTGGTCGAGGCCGCCCAGCGGCTGTTCGCGGAGCGCGGGGTCGCGGCGGTCTCGCTCGGCGACATCGCCGCCGAGGTCGGGCTCGGCCGGACCTCGCTCTATCGCTACTTCCCGACGAAGGGGCACATCCTCCAGGTCTGGTTCGACCGGGAGATGGACCCGCTCCTCGCCCGCGCGCAAGCGGTCGTCGACGAGCTCGGCCCGACGGCCGCCGGCCTGCACGCCTGGCTCGACGTGCAGCTCGACTTCGTCACCGACGAGGCGCACGGCGCCCTGGTCGACGCGAGCGCCGCGGCGCCCGAGCTCTCGCCCGAGATCGTCGCCCACTTCGGGCAGCGGCACCGGGAGCTGTACGCCACGCTCGGCGACATCCTCCGGGCCGGCGGCGCCCGTACGCCGGAGGAGGCGCGGGTCCGCGCGCTGCTCGTGGCCGGGCTGGTCCGGTCGTCGGCCGACCTCGTGGCGAACGGCGTGCCGGCGTCCGTCGTACGCGAGGAGCTGCACCGGGCCGCGACCGCGGTGGCCGGGCTCGACTGATCCGGCGGCACGCCGGACCGGTCCGTTGTGGAGTTGTCAGGACTCCATCGGCACCGCCTCCTCCACCTTCAGGCCGAGGGCGCGCACCAGCACCACGGCCTGGTCGAGGTCGATCACGGCCTTGCCGAGGGAGGCGGCGACCGGGTCGACCGAGGTCAGGTCGGAGCCGCGCAGGTCGGCCCCGGACAGGTCGGCCTCGTGGAGCCAGGCGCCGCCGAGGTCGACGTGGTGCAGGGTCGCGCCGGTGAGCCGGGCGCCGGTGAGGTCGGCCTCCCGGAAGCTCGCGCGTCGGATCGTGGCCTGCCGCAGGTCGGCGCCGGGCAGCCCGACGAACTGCCAGTTGCCGCCGACCACCTCGACCGGCCCGTACCGGCACCGGTCGAAGATCGACCCGACCAGCTTGCAGCCCTCGAACCGCGCGCCGAAGAAGGCGGACTTGGTGAAGGTGCAGTTGAGGAAGCCGGTGTCGGTGAACCGAGCGCCGTTGAGGTCGCAGTCGCGGAAGCTGCACTCCTCGAACGTCGCGCCGCGCGCGACGACGTCGGTCAGGTCGACGTCGACGAAGGCCACCCGCTCGAAGCTCCGGCCCGACAGGTCCTCGCCGTCCCAGCGCTCGGCGACGACCTCCGTGTCGGTCGGCGGGGTCGGGGTTCCGTGTCGTCGCTCAGCCATGGGAGGAGTGTGGAGGCAGGGTCCGACTGTTGACAGACGGCCCTCCACAGCCTCTAAATAGGAAGCGTGACAGTTTTAGAAAGTGAGTGGCGACCGCGGGTGGTCACCGACGGTCCCTCGGTCGACCGCACCGAGGCCCGCCGCGCGGCCGTCGACCTGCTCACCGCGCTCGGGCTGGACCTGACGGTCGAACACCTCACCGACACCCCGCGCCGGATGGTCGACGCGCTGGTCGAGCTGACCTCGCCGCCGGAGTTCGAGCTGACGACGTTCCCCAACGACGACGCGTACGACGAGCTGGTGCTGGTCGAGGACATCCCGGTGCAGTCGCTGTGCGAGCACCACATGCTGCCGTTCGTCGGCGTCGCACACGTCGGGTACCTGCCCGGCGGCCGGATCCTGGGGCTGTCCAAGTTCGCCCGGATGGTCGACCACCACGCCCGCCGGCCCCAGACCCAGGAGCGCCTGACCAAGCGGATCGCGGACCACCTCCAGCGGGCGCTCGAGCCGCGTGGCGTCGGCGTCGTCATCGACGCCCAGCACACCTGCATGAGCCTGCGCGGAGCCCGGGCGACCGGCTCCCGGACCCTGACCTCGGCCATGTTCGGGCAGCTGCGCGACGACGCCCGCAGCCGTGCGGAGTTCCTCGACCTGACGAGGGGGCGGCGATGAACGTCGTGGTGATCGGTGGCGGGCTGGCCGCGGCCAACGCCGCGGGCGAGCTGCGCGAGCAGGGGCACACGGGCGACATCGTCGTCGTGGGCGGCGAGCCGCACCCGCCGTACGAGCGACCGCCGCTGTCGAAGGGACTGCTCCTCGGCTCGTCGGAGCCGGACGAGGCCCAGATCCACCCGCGCGAGTGGTACGACGAGCACCAGGTCGACCTGCGCGAGGGGACCGTGGCGACGGCGATCGACCTCGACCGCAGGCGGGTGCAGCTCAGGTCCGGGGAGCTGCCCTACGACCGGCTGCTCCTCGCCACCGGCGCCACCCCGCGACACCTGCCGATGGCGGACGGCTCCGGCGCGCCGGTGCTCCACCTGCGCACCCTCGACGACGCACTCGCCCTGCGCGAGCGGCTGAGCGAGGGCGCGCGGATCGCGATCATCGGCGCCGGGTGGATCGGCCTCGAGGTCGCCTCGGCAGCCCGCCAGCGGGGCGCCTCGGTGACCGTCCTCGAGTCGGCGCCGCTGCCGCTGCAGCGCGTGCTCGGCGACGAGATCGCGACCGTGTTCGCCGACCTGCACCGCGAGCACGGCGTCGACCTGCGCCTCGGCGTCCGGGTCGCCGGCGTCGAGAACGAGCACGGCGAGGCAGTCGTCCACGTCGAGGGCGCCGACCCCGTCGTCGCCGACCTGCTCGTCGTGGCCGTCGGTGTCTCGCCCACCGACGAGCTCGCCGCCCGCGCGGGTCTCGCCGTCGACAACGGCATCCTCGTCGACGCCTGGCTGCGCACCCCCGACCCCCATGTCTTCGCCGCAGGCGACGTCGCCAACCACGACCACCCCACCCTCGGCACCCACGTCCGCGTCGAGCATTGGGACACCGCCATCCACCACGGGAGCCATGCGGCGCGGGTGATGCTCGGCAGCGACGAGCCGTACACGCGGCTGCCGTACTTCTTCACCGACCAGTACGACCTCGGAATGGAGTACGTCGGCCACGGTGCCGGGTACGACGACCTCGTGGTCCGCGGCGACCTGGCCGCCCGGCAGGCGAGCGTGCTGTGGTTGCGCGAGGACCGGGTGGCCGCCGGGATGCACCTCAACGACTGGGACGCGATCGGCCCGCTGCGTGCGGTCGTCGGTCGACCGGCCACGGAGGCGGTCAGGGACCCGGCGGTGCCGCTTGGGGATCTCATGTAACTAAGTGTTACGTCGCGCAATTGGGACTGATGGGACGCATGTTGTGGAGAACCGTGCTGTAACACTTAGTTACAAGCGGCCGTGGTGCTGGGCGTGCAGCGTCCGCAGCCGCTCGGCGAACTCCTCCACCGGCCCGTCGACGGGGATCCCGGGCGCGACCTCGGTGATCCGCAGCGGGGTGACGGGGGAGGCGGGGAGGCCGAGGTCGGCGTACCACTGCACGAGCTGGGGCGTGGACGTCGCGAAGACGATCCGGCCCAGGCCGGCCCAGGCGTGGGCGGCCGAGCACATCGCGCAGTGCTCGCCGGAGGTGTACACGGTCAGCGCCGGGCGCTCACCCTCCGGCACGTTGGCCGCGGCCCACAGGGCGATCGCGAGCTCGGGGTGCTGGGTGCCGTTGCCGCCGCTGACCCGGTTGTGGTCCTCGAGCAGCACGGTGCCGTCGGCGGCGACCAGGACCGAGCCGAACGGTTCGTCGCCGAGACCGACGGCGGTCTCGGCGAGCTCGACGCAGCGTGCCAGGTGGCGCAGGTCCTCGGTGGAGATGGTCATGACAGTGCCTCCTCAGGCGCGGATGATCCGCCGCTCGATGGCGGCGGCGACGGCGCCGGCCCGGGTGTCGACGCCGAGCTTGGTGTAGATGTGCGAGAGGTGCGACTTGACGGTCGCCTCGGACACGAACAGCTCGCGGGCCATCTCCTTGTTGCCGAGGCCCCGGGAGAGCAGCTCGAGCACCTCGACCTCGCGCTCGGTGATGGTGACCGCGCCGGGCGTCGTACGACGGACCAAGGTCGCGGCGACCGACGGAGCCAGCACGGTCTCCCCGCGCGCGGTGGCGCGGATGCCTGCGAACAGCTCGTCGGGCGGGGCGTCCTTGAGCAGGTAGCCGCGGGCGCCGGCCTCGAGCGCGCGCAGGATGTCGGACTCGGTGTCGTACGTCGTCAGCACCAGCACCTCCGGCGGCGTGGACAGCGCCCGCAGCGCGCCGGTGACCTCTGCGCCACCGGCCTCGCCGTCACCGAGGCTGAGGTCCATGAGCACCACGTCGGGCCGGTCCGCGGTGACCACCGCGACCGCCTGGTCGAGACCGGAGGCCTCGCCGACCACGCAGAGGTCCTCCTGCCCGTCGACGAGGGCACGCAGCCCGGCCCGGACGACCGGGTGGTCGTCGACCAGCACGATCCGGATCACGATGTCTCCTCGGAGAGGGGGAAGCGGACGGACACGGTCGTGCCCTCGCCCGGGGCGCTCTCGACGTCGGCGCGCCCGCCGAGGGCCTCCGCCCGGTCGCGGACGCCGGCGAGGCCGCGGCCCCGGGTGCCGGAGGGCCGTACCTGCGCGGGTTCGAAGCCGCGACCGTCGTCGCGGACGTCCAGCACCACCTCGTCGAGGTGGTAGGTCAAGGTGAGCGCGACCCGCTGCGCGCCGGCGTGCTCGCGCACGTTGGCCAGGGCTCCGCGGGCGGTGCGCACCAGCGCGGCCGCCACGTCCGGGGACACGACGACCGGCTCGCCGTCCACGCGGACCTCGACCCGCATGCCGGGGGACGCCTGTGCCCACTGGTCGGCGGCCAGGCGCAGCGCGTCGGGCAGGGCGTTGCCGGTGACGTCGCCGGCGAGGTCGGCGGGCGCCAGGTCGCGTACGACGCGGCGTACCTCGTCGAGGCCGTCACGGGCCGTCGCGGCCGCGGTCCGGACGTGCTCGCGGGCGGTCGTCGGCTGCGCGGACCAGGACTGCTCGGCGGCTTGGAGCAGCAGGTTGATGCTGGACAGGCCCTGCCCGACGGAGTCGTGGATCTCGCGGGAAAGCCGGGTCCGCTCGGCGAGGGCGCCGGTGCGGTGCTGCTCCTCGGCGAGCTCGGCCTGCGCCTCGACCAGCTGGTCGAGCAGGTCCTGGCGTGCCCGCGACTCGTTGTCGAGCGCACGGTAGGCGAGCACGGTGACCAGGCCGACGCCGATCGGGCCGGCCACCTGGACCGGGTCGAAGCCGTCGGTGATCCGCTGCCAGGCGGCGGTGAGCAGCACGGTCATCACTACGACGGTGCCGACCGCCCAGGCGAACGGGAGCACCCGCATCACCGCGAACGCGACGGGGACAGCGCACCAGGCGAACGACGGCGCCACCGCGGTCAGTGCGCCCCACAGCACCACCATGCCGGTCACCCACACCGTCGGCCACCAGCTGCGGTCGGCCAGCAGGCCCCGGGTGGCGTACGCGAGGCCCAGGACCAGGGCACCGGCCAGCACCGCGACGCCGGTCGCGTCGACGGCGTGGCGGTCGACGTACCGCACCGCGCAGGTGACGAGCATGACCACGAGCACGACGAGCAGCCAGCGGTCGAGGCGGCCGGCCGGCGCGAGGATGCCGTGCTCGCCGGGCCGGCGCAGGTCGAGCGAGACCGGCCGTCGCGGGGACAGGGAGGGCAGGGACATGGTGCGCCCACCCTAGGGAGGAACGGCGGTCGGCGGCATCAACCGATTGGCTATCGAGGGGTAGCCGGCTGCCCGACGTCCGGTGGCCCGGCGCCGGGCGAGAGTGGAGCACATCAACCTGATCCCCCCACTCCAGGAGAGACGATGAACCGCAAGACCATCGCCAGCACGCTGCTCGCCGCGACCGCGGTCGGCACCCTCGGCGCCGCGTTCGGCACCGCCACCCCCGCCTTCGCCGGCAAGGACACCGGCAACGGCCACGCCGCGGTCTACAACCTGACCGGCGACCCGGTCGTGAACCCGGGCGACGCCGGCTCCAAGTTCGAGGGCATCGGCGCGGACGAGAAGCGCGGCCGCTTCTACGTCAGCGAGGTCACCGGTGGCGAGATCCACCGCGGCAAGGCGGGCGTCTCGCAGACCCAGGAGTGGCTCGCGGGCAACGGCACCGACGGTCGCTACACCGCCCGCGGCGTGACGGTCGACGACAAGGGCCGCATCTACATCGCCGGCGGCCCCAACGGCATCAACGACGCCGGCGCCAACGGCATCGCCAACCCCGGCACCGACAACCCCTCGCGCCCCGACCTGTGGGTCTACTCCAAGAAGGGCAACCTGCTGGCCGCCCTCCAGATCCCCGGCAAGCCCGTCTTCCTCAACGACGTGGCGATCGGCCCCGACGGTGCGGCCTACTTCACCAACTCCAAGGACGCCGAGGTCTACAAGGTCGCCAAGGGCAAGGACGGCTGGAGCGTGAAGCTCTTCTCCGACGCCAGCGCCGAGATCGCGGTCGCCCCCGGCTTCAACCTCGGCGGCATCGTCGTGACCAAGGACCAGAAGGCGCTCGTCGTCGCGCAGGGCAACACCGGCAGGCTGTGGCGCTTCGCGCTCAAGACCGGCAAGGTCACCGAGGTCAGGACCGGCGGCGCCGACCTGACCGACGCCGACGGCCTGGTCCTGCAGAACAACCGCCTCACCGTGGTCCGCAACTTCAAGAAGCAGATCGCGACCCTGCGCCTGTCCGAGGACGGCCGCAAGGCCAAGCTCGTCCGGCAGCGCGCGTCCTCGGCCAACCGGGTGCTGACCACCGCGAAGGAGTTCCGCGGCGACGTGCTGTACGTCGACAGCAAGTTCGACGAGGCCGTCGCCTCGGGGCCGTACGAGATCATCGCGGACCCGACCCGATGAACCGCCGGCTCGTCGTCGCCACCCTCCCGCTCGCGCTCGTCCTGGGCGCGTGCGGGCCGGACGTCGAGGAGGTCGCGCAGCGACCGCCACGAGACGCCGCGCCGTCGACGAGCCCCGCCGACAGGCCGTCGGAGACGCCCGCCGTCCCGCAGGCCCGGCTCGACCAACGCCTGCGGGACGCGGCCTGGAGGAACGACGTCCCGCGCGCCCGCTCCCTCCTGGAGCGGGGCGCGGACGTCGACGCGAAGGACGAGACCGAGCAGTCGGCGTACCTGATCGCCACCAGCGAGGGCTACCTCGACCTGCTCCGGCTCACGCTGCGCCACGGCGCGACGGTCGACGACAAGGACAGCTGGAACGGCACCGGCCTGATCCGCGCCGCCGAGCGCGGCCACGGGCTGGTCGTCGGCGAGCTGCTGCGGGCCGGCATCGACCGCGACCACGTCAACCGGATCGGCTACCAGGCCATCCACGAGGCGGTCTGGCTCGGCGAGGACACGGCGTCGTACGCCACGACCGTCCGGGTGCTCGCCGCCGGCGGTGTCCAGCTCGACAAGGTCTCGCCGTCGGCGGGACTGACCCCGCTGCAGATGGCCCGTGAACGCGGGTACGACGGACTGGAGAGGATCCTGAGGAAGGTGACGAACAGAGCGGAGAAGCCGGCCGACGCGAACGCCGCGCTGCTGCGCGCCGCCCGTACCGGTGACGCCGACGCCGTCGCTGTCGCCCTGCGTGCCGGCGCCGACATCGAGGCCCGCGACGACCACGAGCGCACGGCCCTGCTGCTCGCCTCGACGTACGACCACGTCGCGGTCGCCGACGTCCTGGTCGCGATGGGCGCCGATCCCGACGCCCTCGACGACCGCCATGACACCCCGTGGCTGGTGACCGGTGTGACCGGAAGCGTCGCGATGCTCGAGGCGCTGCTGCCGGCGAACCCCGACCTGACCATCAAGAACCGGTACGGCGGCCTCTCGCCGATCCCCGCCGGCGAGCGCGGCCACGTCGACTACATCCGCCGGGTGGTGAAGACCGACGTCGACATCGACCACGTCAACGGCCTCGGCTGGACCTCCATGCTGGAGGCGGTGATCCTCGGCAACGGGAGCGAGCCGTACCAGGAGATCATCCGGATCCTGCTCGACGCCGGGGCCGACCCGTCCATCGCCGACCGCGGCGGTGTCACGCCCCTGCAGCACGCCGAGCAACGCGGGTACGACGAGATCGCGGACCTGCTGCGCCGCTGACCCTGGACCGCACCCCATGCGTTCTGGTCGTGGATTCGCCTGATTCCGCGCCGATGCGCATGGGGTGCGGTGAATCGGGGCCGGGGACTACCGTGGCCGGGTGCCCGTGTCCCCCGACCCCGGTTTCGTCTTCTGCGGCACCGCGATCGAGTGGCGCGGGCCCGCCCCGTTCGTGTTCCTCGAGGTGCCGGCCGAGACCAGCGACGACATCAAGGAGGCCGCGCGCGGGCAGGAGTACTGGGGCCAGGTCGCGGTCGAGGTGCGCATCGGTGACACCGACTTCCGCACCGCGCTCTTCCCGAAGGACGGGCGCTACCTGGTGCCGCTGAAGGTCGCCGTACGACGGGCCGAGGGGATCGAGGTCGGGCAGCGGCTCACCGCGACCCTGGAGCTGGCGCCGAGGTCCTGACGTGCCGGTCACCCTGGCCCACCCGGCGGCGGTGCTGCCGTTGCGTGGTCTCGGTCTACCGCTGTCGGCATCGGTGATCGGGTCGATGGCCCCGGACCTGCCGGTGCTGGTGCAGACCTGGGGGCTCTACGGGTTCAGCCACAGCCTGGCCGGCGTCGTCAGCATCGACCTCGCCCTGACCCTCGCGCTGCTGGCGTTCTGGGACCTGTCGGGTCGCGACGCACTCGTCGACACCGCCCCGGACCTCGTCCGCGGGCGCCTTCCCGCTCGTGCCCGGATCGGGCGCCGGGCCTGGCTGCTCGCGCCACTCGCGGCTGTCGTGGGTTCGCTCACCCACACGCTGTGGGACTCGTTCACCCACCAGGGCCGCTGGGGTGTGCGGCACGTCGCCTGGCTGGAGCAGACCCACGGCGCGCTGCCGGGCCAGCAGTGGGCGCAGTTCGCGTCGGGCGTCCTCGGCCTGCTCGTCGTGGGCTGGGCGATCCTCCGGCACGTCCGGCGCTCGCCACGGGTCGCGCCCCCGGCCCCGGCGGCTGCCCGCGGCCACTCTGCCGGCCGGTCTCGCCGCCGCCACGGCGATCTCGGTGACCGGTGGCCTCTTGCACCTCGACCACGGCTGGCACGACGCCGCCTTCCACGCCGCGGTCGCGGGCATCCTCGCCCTCGCGGCGTCGGTCGGGGTCCTCGGGGTCGCCTGGCGGCTCGCGCCCGAGGTCAGTGACCCGGTCGGGGCCTGAGCGCCACCGCCGGACCGGTGTACGACGCCAGCGCAGCCCGCACCGCCTCGGAGATCGGCCACGACGAACCGGCCGCGGTGTCCCAGAACACCGCGCTCGTCTCGGCGACGACCGCCGGTGGGTGGTCGAGGCCCACGCGCAGCTCGAGCGAGACCGCGAACGACGAGCGGCCGACGTGGCTGACCCAGATCCGCACCAAGAAGGGCTGGTAGGCGGCGAAGCGCATCTCGGCGTGGTACTCGACGTGCTGGGAGCCGACCAGCTCGGTCACGCCGGACGGAAGGTCGCGCAGCAGGCCCCGGCGGCCGTCCGGATCACCGAGATCGGCGTGCCGGAAGAACAGCAGCCGGGCCTCGTCGAGCACCCGGATCGCCTCGACGTTGTCGACGTGGCCGCCGAGGTTGATGTCGCGCAGTCGCGCCTGGATCTCGCACTCGAAGACCTTGCCCACGCCCGGCATCCTCGCAGGACCACGGCTCACAGCTCGAAGCGGTAGCCCATCCCCGGCTCGTTGCGCAGGTGCACCGGCCGGGCGGGGTCGGCCTCGAGCTTGCGGCGCAGCTGGGCGACGTAGAGCCGCAGGTTGCCGTGGGCGTTCTCGTAGCCGGGCCCCCACACCTCGGTCAGCAGCTGGCGCTGGCTGAGCAGCTGGCCGGGGTTGCGCAGCAGCACCTCGAGTAGGTGCCACTCGGTGGGCGTCAGCCGGACCTCCTCGCCGCGCACGGTGACCCGGGTGGCGCCGAGGTCGACGGTGACGTCGCCGAAGGCGACCACCGTGGCGGCGCCGCCGTCGTCGTCGGGAGCGGTACGACGCTCCATCACCCGCAGCCGGGCGAGCAGCTCGTCCATCCCGAACGGCTTGGTCACGTAGTCGTCGGCGCCGGCGTCGAGGGCCTCGACCTTGTCGGCGCTGTCGCTGCGACCCGACAGCACGAGGATGGGGACGGCGGATCGCGCGCGCAGCCGGGTGATCACGTCGACGCCGTCGAGGTCGGGCAGGCCGAGGTCGAGGATGACCAGGTCGGGCGGGGCGAGGTCGGCGACCGCGACGGCCTCGGTGCCGTCGCCGGCGGTGGTGACCTCGTAGCCGCGCGCCCGGAGGTTGATCGACAGTGCCCGCACGATCTGCGGCTCGTCGTCGACGACCATGATCCGCGTCATCCCACCCGCTCCCTGATGCCGAGGTCTCCTCCGGCGGGCTCGCCGGCCGCGACGGGCAGCGAGATCACCATGGTCAGCCCGCCACCGGGCGTCTCCTCGGGCTCCAGTGTGCCGCCCATGGCCTCGACCAGGCCGCGGGACAGGGCCAGGCCGAGGCCGACGCCGGTGCTGTTGTCGTGGTCGCCGAGCCGCTGGAACGGCAGGAACACCCGCTCGTACTCGGCCGCCGGGATGCCCGGTCCGGTGTCGACGACCCGGATCTCGACGCGGTCGAGCACGGCGCTGCCGGTCAGCAGTGGCGGGGCGCCTTCGGGGGCGTAGCGGTGGGCGTTGGTCAGCAGGTTGACCACCACCCGCTCCAGCAGGGCGGCATCGACCAGCGCGGGCGGCAGGACCTCGGCGACGTCGAGGCGTACCGGGCCGGTGATGCTGACGTCGTCGAGGGCGCCGGCGATCACGTCCTCGACCAGGGTGGGCGACAGGTGCACCGGCAGCGCACCGGCCTGCAGCCGACTCAGGTCGAGCAGGCTGTCGACCAGCCCGGCGAGGGTGTCGAGCGCGTCGTCGGCGGTGCGGAGCAGCTCGCGGCGGTCCTCGGCGGTCAGCGTGACGTCCTCGGCGCGCAGCCCCGACACGACGGCCTTCGCGGCCGCCAACGGGGTGCGCAGGTCGTGGCCGACGGCGGCCAGCAGCGCCGTACGCACGTTGTTGGCCTCGGCCAGCGTTCCCGCCCGGGCGGCCTCCTCGGCCAGCCGGATCTGGTGCACAGCCTGGCTGGTCCGCGCCGCGAACGCCGCGGCGACACGGGCGTCCTCGGGCGCCAGGCCGCGACCGCGCAAAGCGAGCGAGGTGTCCGGGCCCGCGGGTACGACGGTGTCCGCCGCCTCCGGGTTCGTCGCCGGGTCCGGCCCCGCCGCACTCAGCAGACGCCAGGCCCGGTCCTCCTTCTCGAGGAAGGCGACCGACTCCAGCGACAGGCTCTCCCGGAACCTTTCGAGCAGTACGGCCAGGTCGTGGCTGCCGGTGAGCGGGGTGGCGGCCAGGCTGGCGAGGACGTGGGACTCGGCGACGGCGCGCGCCGCCTGTCGGGTGCGCCGGGCGGCCAGGTCGACCACGGAGCTCACCATCACCGCCACCAGCAGGTAGACGCCCAGCGCCAGCGCGTTGTTGGTGCTCGCGATCGTCAGCGTGTGCACGGGTTCGGTGAAGAAGTAGTTGAGCAGGAAGGACCCGAACAGCGCCGCCACCACGGCCGGACCGACGCCGCCGACGAGCGCGACGGAGACCACGAGCAGCAGGAACAGCAGCACGTCGCTGACCAGGTTGAGCGCGTGGTCGACCGGCAGCAGGGCGAGGGTGAGCAGCGCGGGCAGCAGCACCGCGAGCGCGTAGCCGCGCATCCGCCGGCGCAGGCTCAGCGCGCCCCGGCCCACCGGGAGCCGGCGGCCCTGCCCGGCATGCGTGTGGGACACGATGTGCACGTCGATGTCGCCGGACGCGCGGATGGTGCGGGCGCCGATCCCCGGCGGCAGGACGTACGCCGCCCACCGCGAGCGCCTGCTGTCCCCGAGGACCAGCTGGGTCGCGTTCTCCGCGCGGGCGAAGGCGAGCAGGGTCTCGGGGACGTCGTCGCCGAGCAGCTGGTGATAGGTGCCGCCGAGCGACTCGACCAGCTGGTGCTGGTGGGTGAGGTGCGTGGGGTCGGCGCCGGTGAGCCCGTCGGAGCGGCTGACGTGGAGGGCCAGCAGGTCGCCGGTGCCCGAGCGGGCGGCGATCCGCGCGGCCCGTCGTACGAGCTGCTCGCCCTCGGGACCGCCGGTCAGTCCGACCACGACCCGCTCGCGGGCCTCCCAGGTGCCGGTGATGTCGTGCCGGCGGCGGTAGCCCAGCAGCGCGTCGTCGACCTTGTCGGCGACCCAGAGCAGCGCCAGCTCGCGCAGCGCGGTGAGGTTGCCCTCGCGGAAGTAGTTGGAGAGCGCGGCGTCGATCTTGTCGGGCGCGTAGACGTTGCCGTGCGCGAGCCGGCGGCGCAGTGCCTCGGCGGACATGTCGACCAGCTCGACCTGGTCCGCGGCGCGGACCACCGCGTCCGGCACCGTCTCCTGCTGCCGGACCCCGGTGATCTTCTCGACCACGTCGTTGACCGACTCGAGGTGCTGCACGTTGACGGTGGAGATGACGTCGATGCCGGCGTCGAGGACCTCCTGCACGTCCTGCCAGCGCTTCGCGTTGCGCGAGCCGGGCACGTTGGTGTGCGCCAGCTCGTCGACGAGCACGACCTTCGGCCGGCGCCGCAGCACGGCGTCGAGGTCCATCTCCTCCAGGTCGGTGCCGCGGTAGCGCGCGGTCCTGCGCGGCACCACCTCGAGCCCGTCGAGCATGGTCGCGGTGTGGCTGCGGCCGTGCGTCTCGACGTATCCGACGACCACGTCGGTGCCGCGGTCCAGCCGGCGCCGGCCCTCGCCGAGCATGGCGTAGGTCTTCCCGACGCCGGGAGCGGCGCCGAGGTAGACCCGCAGCCGACCTCGCTTCATGTCCTCAGTCTTCCAGCCCGTCGAGCGCGAGGTTGAGCTCGAGCACGTTGACCCGCGGCTCGCCGAGGAAGCCGAGGGTGCGGCCGGTGGTGCTGTCCTCCACCAGCCGCCGGACCGTGGCGGCCGGGAGGTCGCGGGTGCGGGCGACGCGGGCGACCTGCTGGGCGGCGTACTCCGGCGAGATGTGCGGGTCAAGCCCGGAACCGCTGGCCAGCACGGCGTCCGGCGCCACGTCGGCGGGGTCGACACCGTCGAAGGCAGCGACGTCGGCGATCCGCTGCCGCACCGCGGCGAGCAGCTCGGGGTTCTGCGGCGACAGGTTGGACGCCCCGCTGGAGAGCGGGTCGTAGCCCTCGCCCGCGGCGGAGGGACGGGACTGGAAGTACGCCGCTTCCCCGGCGAACGACTGGCCGATCAGGGCCGAGCCGACCACCTCGCCGTCCCGCTCGACCAGTGATCCGTCGGACCGCTGGGGTACGACGGCCCTGGCGAACCCGGTCAGCGCGAGCGGGTAGGCGAGGCCGAGGAGGACGGTGAGCACGCCGAGGACGCGGGCAGCGGCGGCGAGCTGCGTGAGGCCGCCGCGCAGGGTGGAGGTGACAGACATGCGTCGCTTCCTTGTTCAGCCGATGCCGGGGAGGCCGGATACCAGCAGGTCGATGAGCTTGATGCCGAGGAAGGGGGTGATCAGCCCGCCGAGGCCGTAGACGGTCAGGTTGCGGCGCAACATCGCGGACGCGCTGGAGGGCGTGTACCTCACCCCGCGCAGGGCCAGCGGGATCAGCGCGACGATGACCAGCGCGTTGAACACGACCGCGGAGAGGATCGCGGACTCCGGCGAGGACAGCCGCATGACGTTGAGCGCGTCGAGGCCGCCGTACACGCCGGCGAACATGGCGGGGATGATCGCGAAGTACTTCGCCACGTCGTTGGCGATCGAGAAGGTCGTCAACGCGCCGCGGGTGATCAGCAGCTGCTTGCCGATCTCCACGATCTCGATGAGCTTCGTGGGGTTGGAGTCGAGGTCGACCATGTTGCCGGCCTCCTTGGCGCTGGAGGTGCCGGTGTTCATCGCGACGCCGACGTCGGCCTGGGCCAGGGCGGGCGCATCGTTGGTGCCGTCGCCGGTCATCGCGACCAACCGGCCGCCCTCCTGCTCCCGCTTGATCAGCGCCATCTTGTCCTCGGGCGTCGCCTCGGCGAGGAAGTCGTCGACCCCGGCCTCCTCGGCGATCGCCTTGGCGGTGAGCGGGTTGTCGCCGGTGATCATCACGGTGCGGATGCCCATCCGGCGCATCTCCTCGAAGCGCTCGCGCATCCCCTCCTTGACCACGTCCTTGAGGTGGATGACGCCGAGGACCCGCGGCGGGTCGTCGGCCACGCGCTCGGCCACGACGAGGGGCGTGCCGCCGGCGGACGAGATCGCGTCGACCGTCGTACCGACCTCGGGGGAGGGGCTGCCGCCGAGCTCCCGCACCCAGGCGGCGACCGCGGACGCCGCGCCCTTGCGTATCTCCCGGCTGGGCAGGTCGACGCCGGACATCCGGGTCTGTGCGGTGAAGGGCACGAAGTGGGCGTCGGTGAGCTCGCCGGCCGAGCGCTCGCGCAGGCCGTACTCGCGCTTGGCGAGCACGACGACCGAGCGGCCCTCCGGCGTCTCGTCGGCCAGCGAGGCCAGCTGGGCGGCGTCGGCGAGCATTGCGACCCCCGCGCCGTCGGCGGGGATCAGCTCCGCGGCCTCGCGGTTGCCGAGCGTGATGGTGCCGGTCTTGTCGAGCAGCAGCGTGTTGACGTCGCCGGCGGCCTCGACCGCGCGCCCGGACATGGCGAGCACGTTGTGCTGCACGAGCCGGTCCATGCCGGCGATGCCGATCGCGCTCAGGAGCGCGCCGATCGTGGTCGGGATCAGGCAGACGAGCAGCGCGACGAGCACCAGGATCGACTGGTCGGCGCCGGAGTAGACCGCCAGCGGCTTCAGGCTCACCGTGGCCGCGAGGAAGATGATCGTCAGGCTGGACAGCAGGATGTTGAGCGCGATCTCGTTGGGCGTCTTCTGCCTGCTCGCACCCTCGACGAGCGCGATCATCCGGTCGATGAAGGACTCGCCCGGGTTGGTCGTGATCCGTACGACGATCCGGTCGGACAGCACCTTCGTGCCGCCCGTCACCGAGCAGCGGTCGCCGCCCGACTCGCGGATCACCGGCGCGGACTCGCCGGTGATCGCCGACTCGTCGACGCTGGCGATGCCCTCGACGACATCACCGTCGCCGGGGATGACCTCGCCGGCCTCGACGACCACCCGGTCGCCGATCCGCAGCTCGGTCGCGGGGACCGGCAGCAGGTCGCCGTCCGCCTCCAGGCGACGGGCCAGGGTCTCGGTCTTCGCCCGGCGCAGGGTGGCCGCCTGGGCGCGGCCTCGACCCTCCGCGACCGCCTCGGCGAGGTTGGCGAACACGACGGTCAGCCACAGCCAGGCGGTGATCGCCCAGCCGAAGCCGGAGCCGTCGCGGATCGTGAGCACGGTGCAGAGGACCGCGCCGACCTCGACGACGAACATGACCGGCGTACGGACCATGACCCGCGGGTCGAGCTTGCGCAGGGCGTCGGGCAGGGACTTCAGGAGGGTGTGCAGCATGGAGGTCTCCGGTGCGTTGGAGGTGTGTGGGATGCTCACAGGCCCTCCGCGAGCGGGCCGAGGGCGAGGGCGGGGAAGAAGGTCAGCCCGGCCACGATGACCGTGACGACCGCGAGCATTGCGACGAACAGCGGGCCGCGGGTCAGCAGCGTCCCCGCGGTCCGCGGGACCGGGACCTGCCGGGCCAGCGAACCGGCCAGCGCGAGGACCAGCACGATCGGCACGAACCGGCCGAGCAGCATCGCCAGACCGATGGTGATGTTGTAGAACGGCGTGTTCGCGGACAGGCCGGCGAACGCGGAGCCGTTGTTGTTGGCGCCGGACAGGTAGGCGTAGAGGACCTCGCTGAGCCCGTGCGGTCCGGTGTTGAGGATCGACTCGCGGGGTCCCGGCAGCGACAGGGCCAGGGCGGTCAGGCCGAGGACGAGCAGCGGCATGGTGAGGATGTTGAGCGCCACCAGCTTGATCTCGCGGGCGGTCAGCTTCTTGCCGAGCAGCTCGGGGGTGCGACCGACCATCAGGCCGGCGATGAACACGGTGAGGATCGCCAGCACGAGCATCCCGTACAGACCGGTCCCCACGCCGCCGGGTGCCACCTCGCCGAGGCCCATGTTCAGCATCAGCAGGCCGCCGCCGACCGGCGAGAACGAGGAGTGGAAGGAGTTCACCGCGCCGGTGCTGGTGCCGGTGGTGGAGACCGCGAACAGCGCCGAGCCCGGTACGCCGATCCGTGTCTCCTTGCCTTCCATCGCCGACCCCGCGACGTCGTACGCCGCGGTCGGGTGGGCCGCCTCGATGGCCCAGACGGCGGCGAGCATGACCACCCAGATCACGGCCATCGCCGCGAGCACGGCGTACCCCTGGCGGACGTCGCCGACCATCACGCCGAAGGTGCGGGTCAGGCAGACGGGGATGAGGAGCAGCAGGAACACCTCGAACAGGTTGCTGACCGGGTTGGGGTTCTCGAACGGGTGCGCGGCGTTGGCGTTGAAGAACCCGCCGCCGTTGGTGCCGAGCTCCTTGATCGCCTCCTGGGACGCGACCGGGCCGCCCGGGATCGTTTGGTGCCCGCCCGTGAGCGTGGTGGCTTCGACGCCGCCGGACAGGTTCTGCACGACGCCGAGCAGGATCAGCGCGACCGCCGCCACGACGGCCAGCGGCAGCAGCACCCGGACCGTGGCGCGGGTCAGGTCGACCCAGAAGCTGCCGAGCCGGCCGGTGCGGGAGCGGGTGAAGCCGCGGACCAGCGCCACCGCGACCGCGAGGCCGACGGCGGCGGAGAGGAAGTTCTGGACGGCCAGGCCGCCCATCTGGACCAGGTGGCCCATCGTGGTCTCACCGGAGTAGGCCTGCCAGTTGGTGTTCGTCACGAACGACGCGGCGGTGTTGAACGCCAGGTCCGGCGCGACGTCGGGGAAGCCGAGCGACCAGGGCAGGTGGTCCTGCAGCCGCTGGAGCGCGTAGAGCAGCACCAGGCCCGCGACGGAGAACGCGAGCAGGGAGACGGCGTAGGTGCGCCAGGCCTGGTCGCCCCGCGGGTCGATCCCGACGAGGCGGTAGATCCCACGCTCGACGCGCAGGTCCCGATCGGTGGTGAAGACGTGGGCGATGTAGGTGCCCAGCGGGCGGTAGCACAGGGCGAGGGCAGCGATCAGCGCGCCGACCTGGAGCAGGCCGGCCAGGGTGTCGTTCATCTAGAAGCGCTCCGGGAGGATCAGGGCCAGCACGAGGTAGCCGAGGAGGAGGGCGCTGATGACCAGCGCGGCGACGTTCTCAGCGCTCATGAGGTCCTCCGGGCCGCCGCGAGGGCGAGCAGCACGAACCCCGCGAGCAGAGCGAGGTCGGCGGGCGCGAGCCCGAGCTCGCCGTACGCGTGAAGGGCGAAGCCCTCGGCGAACGCCCAGCCGGCGATGCCCGTCCCGCAGGCGAGGGCGCGGGTCAGCGGCAGCGCCGCAGCGGCGGTGACGAGGAGGACGACGGCGGTGCCGAGGGGTGCGGGCAGGTCGAGGGCCGTGATCACGCCGGCGGTGACGAACAGCGCGAAGCCGCCGAGGCCGAACCGGACGGCAGGCTCCTCGAGGAGCCGCGGCTCGGCCGTCTGCCCGGCTCGGTGGAGGAGGTGGACGGGTGTCATGACTCGGAGTCTTCGCTCGGCCGGGCCGGGTGGCGCGGGTCCTGACGCGTTCCTAACGGCAGCCTGACAGGGCCTAACGGCTGTCAGGAACGTGTTAGGGGTCTCGCTGAGTGGCGGCGGCGCGGATCGGCTTGGGCGTGAATGCCTCAGCGAGCGAGCGGGCGTCCGCGTCCGTGGTGGCGGGTCACGTGCCTGACCGGCGTCGACGACTCTCCTCCCTCGGCTACCAGCCGGGCATCGCCTTCCTCGCCGCCGGGCTGCTCAACCCCTCGCCACCGTGGTCCTGCTGCTGACCCTGTTCGGCGCGCCGTCGGTCTACCGCGGGGTCGCGGCCGAGAGCCCGCACGGGCAGCGTCGATCGCCATGCTGGAGGGGCTCCGGGCCGGCTGGCGAGGCAAGCTGTTCGTGCTCGCGAGGGCAGCCTGATCCCGCAGATGGCGCGGGTCCTTCTCTTCGGCACCGGCGAGTCGTCGCAGTAACACGCCGTCCACTCGACTACCCGGCAGTTGTCCGCACGCGCGTCGGCGTATCGCAGGCGTGTCGTGCTGAGAACCGGCGACCAGTCGGGTGGACGGCGTGTTACTTCAATGCGGGCGGGCGGCAACGGGGCGGGCCGAGGCGAGCCGGCCGCGTCCGGCGTACGGTCGGAGGATGGGCTACGAACAGATCAGCGCGGATGAGTTCAGCCAGGCCGAGGGCGTCGCGGACTGGCGGGTCCTCGGCGTCGACGCGTACGCCGTGTTCCGCACGGGCGGCTTCGCCACCGGCCTGGAGCTGGTGAACGCGATCGGTGAGCTGGCGGAGGCGGCCAACCACCATCCGGACCTCAAGCTGGGCTACCCGTCACTCGCGGTGCACCTGACCACCCACGACACGGGCACCCTCACCACGGCCGACCTCGACCTCGCGCAGCGGATCTCGGCGGCTGCCCGCAACCTCGGGGTGGCCGGGGACCCGGACGCGGTGACCGCCTGGGAGTGATCGAGCCCGCAGACGTCGTACGAGCCTGGACGACGAAACTGGCGCTTGGACGACGATGCTTCCTCGTCCAAGCACCAGTTTCACCGGCCGGCCGGTGAAACTCACTCCCCGACGTACGCCGCCAGGTGCTCGCCGGTCAGCGTCGACCTCTTGGCGACGAGCTCGGCGGGCGTGCCCTCGAAGACGACCGTGCCGCCGTCGTGGCCGGCGCCGGGGCCGAGGTCGATGATCCAGTCGGCGTGCGCCATCACGGCCTGGTGGTGCTCGATCACGATGACCGACTTGCCCGCGTCGACCAGGCGGTCGAGCAGGCCGAGCAGGTTGGCGACGTCGGCGAGGTGGAGACCCGTGGTCGGCTCGTCGAGGACGTAGACGCCGCCCTTCTCCTTCAGGTGCAGCGCGAGCTTGACCCGCTGCCGCTCGCCACCGGAGAGCGTGTTGAGCGGCTGGCCGAGGGTGAGGTAGCCGAGTCCGACGTCCTCGAGGCGGCCCAGGATGTCGGCAGCCGCGGGCACCTTCGTCTCCGGCGCGGAGAAGAGCTCCAGCGCCTTCTCGACCGGGAGGGCGAGCACCTCGGCGATGTTGAGCCCGCCCAGCCGGTAGTCGAGCACCGCGGCCTGGAACCGCTTGCCGCCGCAGTCCTCGCACGGCGTGGAGACCGTGTCCATGAAGCCGAGCTCGGTGACGATGACGCCGGAGCCCTTGCAGGTCGGGCAGGCACCCTCCGAGTTGGCGCTGAAGAGGGCCGGCTTCACGCCGTTGGCCTTGGCGAAGGCCTTGCGGATCGGCTCGAGCAGACCGGTGTAGGTCGCCGGGTTGCTGCGCCGCGAGCCCTTGATCGCGCCCTGGTCGATGACCACGACCCCCTCGCGCCCGGCGATCGAGCCGTGGATGAGCGAGCTCTTGCCGGACCCGGCGACACCGGTGACGACGCACAGCACGCCGAGGGGTACGTCGACGTCGACGTCGCGCAGGTTGTGGCTGGAGGCGCCGCGGACCTCGATCGCGCCGGTGGCCTCGCGGACGGTGTCCTTGAGCTCCGCGCGATAGGCCAGATGGCGCCCCGTGAGCGTGTCGGAGGCCTGCAGCCCGGCGACGTCGCCCTCGAAGCAGATGGTGCCGCCGGCCGTGCCGGCGCCGGGACCGAGGTCGACCACGTGGTCGGCGATCGCGATCGTCTCCGGCTTGTGCTCGACGACGAGCACGGTGTTGCCCTTGTCGCGCAGCTCCAGCAGGAGCTTGTTCATCCGCTCGACGTCGTGCGGGTGGAGACCGATGGTCGGCTCGTCGAAGACGTAGGTGACGTCGGTCAGCGCCGAGCCGAGGTGGCGCACCATCTTGGTGCGTTGGGCCTCGCCGCCCGAGAGCGTGCCGGACGGCCGGTCCAGCGAGAGGTAGCCGAGCCCGATCTCGATGAAGGCGTCGAGCAGGTGGAGCAGCGTGCCGATGAGGGGGGCCACGCCCGGGTCGTCGATGGTGCGCAGCCATTCGGCGAGGTCGGTGACCTGCAGCGCGGTCACCTCGGCGATGTTGCGACCCTTGATCGTGACCGACCGCGCGGACGTGTTGAGCCGGGTGCCCTCACAGGACGGACAGGTGCCGAAGGCCGCGGCCCGTTCGACGAACGCCCGGATGTGGGGCTGCAGCGAGTCGACGTCCTTGGCGAACATCGACTTGCGGATCTTCGGGATCAGCCCCTCGTAGGTGATGTTGATCTTCTCGACCTTCACCTTGCGCGGCTCGGCGTACAGCAGGTCCTCGCGTTGCGCCTTGGTCAGCTTGCCGATCGGCACGTCCGGCGGCACGACCACCTTGTAGGGCGCCACCATCCAGCCGTCGGCCGTGTAGCCCGGAACCAGGATCGCGCCCTCGACGAGCGACTTGCTCTCGTCGACGATCTGGGTGAGGTCGAGATCGGAGACGGTGCCGCGCCCCTCGCACTGCGGGCACATGCCGCCGAGGTAGACCTGCTGCTTGATGACGTTCTTCTTGCCCGACTCCGTCACGGAGGCGCCGCCGACGGTCGTCGTCGGGATGTTGAAGGAGAACGCGGTCGGGCCGCCGATGGACGGCTCGCCGATCCGGGAGAACAGCGAGCGCAGCATCGCGTGGGCGTCGGTCACCGTGCCCAGCGTCGAGCGGGGGTTGGCCCCCATCCGCTCCTGGTCGACGATGATCGCCGTCGTGAGGCCCTCGAGCACGTCGACCTCGGGACGGGGCAGGTTGGGCATGAACCCTTGCACGAAGGTCGAGTAGGTCTCGTCGATCAGCCGTCGGGACTCGGCGGCGATGGTGCCGAAGACCAGCGAGCTCTTGCCCGATCCGGACACGCCGGTGAACACGCTCAGGCGGCGCTTGGGGATGTCGACGTCGACGCCCCGGAGGTTGTTGACGTGGGCGCCCTGCACCCGGATGACGTCGTGGCTGTCGGCGGGATGCGACCCGGCAGGCTTCGGCATGGGCCCATCATGACCGATCGTGCCGACACCCGGGACCCGTCGCGGGGACGGTCGTTGAGGTGTACGAGAATCGTCAGTCCTGGTGGGGGATCCGGGACGAAACTTGGGGGGAACCGTGCTGGAGGGAGCCGTGGTCGACGAGGCCGCCACGCAGACGAGCTACGAGGAGTTCGGCGTCGCGTGGATCCGCCGGGTGCTCCACAAGGAGCGGATCCTGCGCACCATCGACGAGGTGTTGGGCGACCAGATCGCGCTCGGCCCGATCGGCGCCGGGCCGGGCCGAGCGTTCGCGAGCGTGAGCTTCGTCGGGACCTACCGGCCCACGACGGGCGAGCTGGTGCCGGGCGAGCTGCTGACCTATGCGATCGACCTGCCGATCAGCGTGGTGTTCGAGCTGGGCCTGCCGATGGACCGGCTGACGTTCAACGCCGAGGTCGTCGTACCGCTGGTCCTGGTGGTCCACACCGAGGCACCGCTGAGGCTGCGGCTCGAGCTGAAGACCCCGACCGAGGACCAGATCGGGCTCGAGCTCAAGACCGACACCCGGCGCGGGGCGATGCTGCGCAAGGTCGCGGGCCTGGACGCCGAGCTGCGGCGGTTCCTGCTCAAGGTGCTGGACACCGAGCTGGCCAAGGACTACGTGCGGAAGGCGACCCACCTCGACATGGAGGAGCTGATCGACGAGGCCTGGCCGGCCTTCACCGAGCAGTTCCTGCCGCGGGGACCCGAGGACCGACAGGGCTGATCGCAGCCCGGTGCGCCGGCTGGGCGACGGTACGCCGGGCGAGCCGGCCCGGGGCGGCCACGACGTCGTGCAGCGCACCGAACGCCATCGCGGCGAGCGGGATCCACAGCGGGATCAGCATGAAGGCGAAGATCGGCACCAGGGTCAACAGGTCGCGCATCGCGGGCTCCTCGGGTGGGTTTCTCGACCTCACCGAGTCTGCGGCGGGCGCCGGCGCCCCCGCTCGTGCCCAGGGACAGACCGGCGCGCCGGATTTGTGCCCGCGTCACAGTCCGCCGCCGGCGGTATCGATCTACGCCCGTGTCACGATGTGCCGGTGACGGAGAGCGCGCGACGGTACGGCGGCCGCGCGGCCGAGGAGCGGGTCGCCGAGCGCCGCACGCGGTTGCTGGCCGCCGGCCTGGAGCTGATGGGCACCCGGGGGGTCGTCGGCGCGACCGTGCGCGGCGTGGCCGAGGAGTCCGGGCTGGCCGCGCGGTACTTCTACGAGAGCTTCTCGAGCATCGAGGCGCTCCAGCTCGCCGTCTTCGAGCAGATCGCCGGCGAGGCCGCCGCCCGCTCGCTCGGCGCCCTGGCCGGCGCGCCCGACGACCCCGCCGCCCGCACCCGGGCGGTGCTGGCCGAGATGGTCGACCTGTTCCTCGAGGACCCGCGCAAGGGCCGGATCGCGCTGCTGGAGTCGATCACCTCACCCGTGCTCGGCCCGCGCGTCCTCGAGGAGTCGCGCCGCTTCGCCGGCATGCTCGCCGCGACCGCGTCCTCCGGCGACCCGGCCGGGCCCGCTGACGGGCTGCCGGTCGAGGTGCGGCTGCGGGCCCAGTTCCTCATCGGCGGCGTCGCGCACACCCTCAGCGCCGCCCTGCAGGGCGACATCGAGGTCGAGCGGGACCGCCTGGTCGACGTGCTCGTCGAGCTGTTCGTCAGCCTGAACCCACCGGTGGGTTCAGGCTCAGCTCAGGCCGTGACCGGGGCCTCGGCGAGCAGCTCGCGGACCCGCGGGACGACCCCGGTGCCGTAGAGCTCGATGCTGCGCATCAGCTGCTCGTGCGGCATCGCGCCGTTGCTGTACTTCAGGTCGAAGCGCTGGATCCCGAGGTCGCGAACGGCCGCCGCGATCTTGCGCGCGACCGTCTCCGGTGAGCCGACGAAGAGCGCGCCGTGGTCGACCTCGGCGTCGTACTGGGCGCGGGTGGCGGGGCCCCAGCCGCGCTCGGCGCCGATCCGGTTGCGGCTCTCCGTGAAGTGCGGGTAGAGCGCCTCGCGCGCCTCGTCGTCGGTGTCCGCGACGAAGCCGGGGGAGTGGACCGCGATCGGCAGCGCCGGTCGGTCGAACTCCTGGAGCGCGCGGCGGTAGAGGTCGGTGAACGGTGCGAACCGCGCGGGCTCGCCGCCGATGATCGCGATCGCGAGCGGGAAGCCGTAGTTGGCGGCGCGTACGACGGACTCCGGCGAGCCGCCGACGCCGATCCAGGTCGGGATCGAGCCGCGCTCGGTGGTCGGGAAGACCCGCGCGTCGCGCAGCGGCGGCCGCAGCTCGCCGCGGTCCCAGGTGACCGCCTGCTCGCCCTGGAGCGCGGCCCACAGGTCGATCTTCTCGCTGAAGAGCTGGTCGTAGTGCGCCATGTCGAACCCGAAGAGCGGAAACGACTCGGTGAACGAGCCGCGGCCCATGGTGATCTCGGCGCGGCCGCCGGACAGGGCGTCGAGGGTCGCGAAGCGCTCGTAGAGGCGGACCGGGTCGTCGGAGCTGAGCACCGTGACCGCTGTACCGAGCCCGATCCTCTCGGTGCGGGCCGCGATCGTCGCCAGCACCATCTCCGGGCTGGTCACCGCGAAGTCCGCGCGGTGGTGCTCCCCGATGCCGAACACGTCGACGCCGACCCGGTCGGCCAGCACGGCCTGCTCCACGATGTTGCGGATCACCTGGGGGTGGCCCAGGCGTTCTCCTGTCGCCGCGTCGACGGTGACGTCGCCGAAGGTGTCGAGCCCGAAGACGAGCTCGCTCACTGCTCGGCCTTCGCGGCGTCGACGTCGAAGTCGCGGACGGCGGCGATGACCTGGGCCAGGGCGGGTGCGGGCAGCGCACCGGCCTGGGAGAAGACCAGCGCACCCTTCTTGAACGCCATCAGGGTCGGGATGGAGGTGACCCGGGCGGCACTGGCGAGCTGCTGCTCCTCCTCGGTGTTCACCGAGCCGAAGACCAGGTCGCCGTGCTCCTCGGCGGCCGCCTCGTAGATCGGGGCGAAGTTGCGGCACGGGCCGCACCACGACGCCCAGAAGTCGACGAAGACGATCTCGTTGTCGAGGACCGTCTGCTCGAAGTTGCCGGCGGTCAGGTCGATGGTGGACATGTCATTCCTCAACGTCCCTCGATCGGAAATGTTCCCCGGTTGCGGTCCACGCCGCCCCTGATGCCAGGCACGGAGCCGCGGTCGTCGTACTGCCACACGGCCCAGTCGCGGGCCGGTGGGCGCTCGCCGAGGCGACGTACCCACTGGGGGTGGTCGGCCAGGTCCTTCGCGAACCCGAAACGGTCCTCGAAGTCGGGGTAGAGATAGACCAGCGTGGTCGTGGCGAGGGTCTCGTCGACTCGCTGGAGGAACTCCCGGACCTCGGCGAGGAGGGCCGCGCGCGACGGTGGGTCGGTGCAGCTGCCGGCGAGCTCGAGGTCGAGCGCCGGCGGCTGGCCGGGTGCGGGGTGGGGGCCGAGGACGCGCAGGAAGTGCTCGGCCTGGGCTGTGCCGTTGCTGCACAGCTGGAAGTAGTGGTAGCCCGCGACCGAGACGCCAGCGCGTTCGGCGGCCGCCCGGTGCGCCGCGAACCGCGGGTCCGTGAACCCGGTGCCCTCGCTGGCCTTGAGGTAGGCGAACCGGATGCCCGCCCCGGCCACCTGCTCCCAGTCGATCGGGCCCTGGTGGTGGGAGGCGTCGATGCCCTCGGCGAGCTCGGGGGTGGAGGTGGGCTCGGGCGTGGGGACGGGGGTCGGCGTGGGGGTGGTCGCCGGTGGTGCCGTGGTCGTGGACGGCGCCGAGGTCGTCGGTGCCGGACGGGCGTCCGGCGTACCGCCGCAGCCGGCCAGCGCCAGCACCGCCGCCATCGCGGCCAGTCTCCTCACGCGGCCAGCCTTCCACGCAGCCTTCCACGCGTGCCGCCGACGTAGGGTCGACCCATGCGCAAGCTGCTGCTGACCCTCGTCGTCGCGACCCTCGCCGCCGTCCTCGCGGTGCCCGCCCCGGCCCGTGCGGCCGTGAAGGTGATCGAGGACGGCGCCGAGCCCGCGCTGCCCGCGCAGATGGACATCGTGCGGGTCAGGATCGACAACCGCGCGGACCGGGTGGTGCTCAGGCTGACCTTCCGCGACCTGACCGAGACCCGCAAGGCGCAGACGAAGGTCTTCATCGGGACCGACCCGGCCACCGACGACGGCTTCATCGCCTACACCGGCCACCGCCCCGGCACCGCTCCGGTCACCCAGCTGTGGCAGCCGACCGACCAGGAGTTCGGCGGCACCCCGGTCGAGTGCTCCGGGATCCGCGCGAAGTGGCGCTTCGACGTCGACCGGGTCCGCATCGTCGTACCGCAGGCGTGCCTGGCCAGCCCCGCCGACCGCTACCGGTTCAAGGCGGTCGCCGGGTTCTACAAGCGCAAGGGCGACTGGACCGCCTTCCGCACCGTCAAGCGAGGCTGACCCGCCGCCTCCCGGCCGCCCGGCTAGCCTCCTGTCATGGAGACCGCGCGGACCACCCACGTCCTGGTGGACGGGGAGAACATCGACGCCACCCTCGGTACGTCGATCCTGGGCCGCCGGCCCCGGCCCGAGGAGCGGCCGCGGTGGGAGCGGCTCCTGCAGTTCGTCGAGCGGCAGTGGGGGCAGCCGACGAACGGGCTGTTCTTCCTGGCGGCCAACAGCGAGCTGCCGATGTCGTTCGTGCAGGCGCTGCTGGCGATCGGCTACCGGCCGATCCCGCTGTCGGGCGGCGCCAACCAGAAGGTCGTCGACATCGCCATCCAGCGCACGCTGGCGGAGCTGAAGAGCCGCGAGGCCGATGTCGTCCTGGTCAGCAACGACGGCGACTTCGTGGAGCAGATCGAGGACGTCCTCGACGGGCGGCGGGTCGGGCTGGTCGGGTTCACCGAGTTCCGCAACAGCGCGTTCGCCCAGCTCACCACACGGGGCCTGGACTTCTTCGACCTCGAGTACGACGTCAACGCCTTCAACGAGCGCCTGCCGCGGGTCCGGATCATCCCGATCGACGAGTTCGACCCGACCCAGTTCATCTGAGGGCCAGCCACCGGCAGGGCATGCTGTGCGGATGAGGCTCCTGGTTCTCGGCGGCACCCAGTTCCTGTCCCGCGCGGTCGCGTCCGAGGCGGTGCGCCGCGGGCACGACGTGGTGTGCGCCAACCGGGGGCGGTCCGGCACGGTGCCACCGGGTGTGACGACGGTGCGCTGGGACCGCGACGAGCAGGCGCCGGCCGAGCTCACCGACGGTGATCCGTACGACGCCGTGGTCGACGTGGCGCGCACCCCCTCCCACGTGCGGCGTGCCCTGGCCGCCGCACCTGAGGACGCGCACTGGGTGTTCGTCTCCACCATCTCGGTCTACGCCGACGACGCCGACCCCGCGGGCCCCGGCCAGGGGAGGCTCCGGGACGCGATCGCCGACGACCTGGACCCGATGGCCAGCGTCGAGAACTACGGCGGGATGAAGGTCGCCTGCGAGCGCCTCGTCCTCGACGCGTCACCCGGTGCGGCCGTCGTGCGCCCGGGCCTGATCGTCGGGCCAGGCGACCCGAGCGGCCGGTTCGCGTACTGGGCGCGCCGCTCCACCGCGACCGGCGAGGTGCTCGCGCCCGGCGACCCGCAGGACCTCGTGCAGGTGATCGACGTCCGTGACCTCGCCGCCTGGGTCGTCACCCTGGCCGAGGACCGCACCGGCGGGACGTACGACGCCGTCGGCCCCGCGCAGCCGATCGCGGACCTCCTCGCCGCCGCCCTGCCCGACGCCGACCTGGTCTGGGTCGCCCAGGACTTCCTCGAGGCCGAGGGCGTCGAGGCCTGGTCCGGGCCCGACAGCATCCCGCTCTGGCTCCCGCGCCCGGCGTACGACGGCATGCTGGCCCACGACGCCGCTGCCGCCCTGGCGGCGGGCCTGCAGCCGCGGGCGGTCGGCGCCACGACCCGCGACACCCGGGCCTGGCTGGACGCCGATCCCGCGGCGCGGATCACGGGGATCACCACCGAGCGGGAGGCCGACCTCCTGGCCCGGTGGCGGGCTCGACGGTGACCGGCGACCGGTTCCGCTCCCCCCGTCCCGAGGACCTCGACGCAGCGGCCCGGCACCTCTACGACACCATCACCTCCGGGCCACGGGCCTCGGGCGACCAGCCGTTCCCGCTGGCGGCACCGGACGGCTCGCTGCACGGCCCGTTCGGTCCGATGCTGCTGCAGCCCGGTGTCGGCTCGGCGTTGCAGGACCTCGGGGCCGCGATCCGCTACCGGGGCCACCTCAGCGACCGCGAGCGCGAGATCGCGATCCTCGCCGTGGCCGCCGCCACCGGCTCGGCGTTCGAGGCCTGGGCGCACGAGCGGGTGGCCGCGACGATCGGGATGGAGCCGGACGAGCTCGCGGCGATCGCCGGCGGCACCTTCGCCGGCGTCGGGGAGCGGGAGCGCTGGTGCGGCGAGGTCCCCGGCCGGCTGGTGCGCGAGCGGGCACTGTCCGATGCCGAGTTCGCGGCGGCTGCGGCGGCCCTGGGCGAGGCCGACCTCCTCGAGCTCGTCGTGCTGGTCGGCTACTACTCCACGCTCGCGCTGGTGATGGACGTCTTCGGTGTGGGGCCGCCCGACGATTCGCCCGCGACGGACCACTAGCATCGCCCGGTGCTTCGCATCGCCACCGCCAACATCAACGGCATCCGTGCTGCCCACCGACGCGGCTTCGGCGACTGGCTGGCCACCCGCGGGTGCGATGTCGTCACGCTGCAGGAGGTGCGCTGCCCGGTCGCCGCGCTGCCCGAGGGCGCGTTCGGCGACTACCAGGTGGCGTATGACGCGGGGGAGGTCGCCGGGCGCAACGGCGTCGCCGTACTGACCCGGGAGCCGGCCGCCGCGGTCCGCAGCTGGTCGGTGCCGGACCCCGAGCGGCCGCTGCACCGCGCGCTGCGCAAGCACGCGACGGAGGGGCGCTACGTCGAGGTCGACCTGGCCGACGTACCCCTCACCGTGGCGAGCCTCTACCTCCCCAAGGGCGGCCTGCCCGCGCACCTGCAAGACCCCAAGCGGATGCGGGAGGCGCCCGACGGCGGGGCGAAGTACGACCGCAAGATGGCGTTCATGGCCGGCTTCGCCCGCCACCTCGCGACTGCCCGCAAGGCCGCGGCGGCGCAGGGCCGGGAGTTCCTGCTCACCGGGGACCTCAACGTGGCGCACCAGAAGCTCGACGTCGCCGCCTACAAGCGCAGCAACCAGACGGAGGGCTTCCTGCCCGAGGAGCGGGCCTGGCTGGCCGCGCAGCTCTCACCGCGCACGCTCGTGGACGTGGTGCGGCACCTGCACCCGGACACGGCCGGGCCGTACTCCTGGTGGAGCTGGCTCGGCCGGGCCTACGACGAGGACCGGGGGTGGCGCATCGACTACCACCTCGCGACCCCGCGGCTCGCCCGCGCGGCCGTGTCCGCGGTCGTCGACCGGGACCACCTCGGAGTCCGGATGAGCGACCACGCCCCGGTGGTCGTCGACTACGACCTCAGCTGACCTGGCGCTCTCAGCTGACCCGGCGCTCGCCGGCGATCGGTACGACGGCCACCGCGAGCAGGGGGAGCGCCGCCGCGAGGGCGTACGACGCGCCGTAGCCCCAGGCGGTGATGGTCAGCCCCGCGACGGGCGGCACGGCGACGGCGGCGAGGTGCTGGGCGGTGTTCTGCAGGCCGAGGGCGCGGCCGGACCAGAACGGCCCGGCCCGCTCGGCGACGGCGGTGAAGGCGAGCCCGTTGTCGGCCACGGTGACGGCGGACGCGACGACGAGCAGCCCGACCGCCAGCGCCGTCACCGGCCCGGACCCGTCGGCTCCCGCGGCGGCAAGGCCGAGCAGCGCCATGGTGGCGGCGGCGAGGAAGGCGACCGCGCGCATCGGCCGCATCCGGCTGCCGACCAGGTCGGAGGCCCAGCCTGCGCCGATCCGGGCAGCGGCGCCGGCGACCTGGGTGCCGGCGACGACCAGGCCGGCGATGCCGGGCGACCAGCCGAGGTCGTCGACCAGCCAGGTCAGGCCGAAGGTCCAGACCAGGAACTGCGGGACGACGAGCAGCACCGAGGCGGCGTGGATCCGGGCGAGGTAGCGGTCCTCCCGGTAGGGGTTCGCGACGGCGACGCCCGCGGCCGCGGCAGGCCGGGGCGGGTCGAGGACGACGAGCGCGACGAGGACCGCGACGAGGACGGCGGCCGCGGTCGGTACCCACAGGGCGGGGCCGATGCCGTGGTGGTGGGCGATGACGGCGACCGTGCCGGCGGCGATCCCGACGCCGAGCGGCTGCCCGGTCTGCCGGATCCCCATCGCGATCCCCCGCCGCTCGGGCGGGAACCAGCCGACGACGACGCGGCCCGAGGCGGAGTTGGTCGCCGCCGCACCGATGCCGGCGAAGCCGAGCGCGGCGGCCATCGGCCACGGTGAGGCCAGCGCGGCCGCGGCGCCGCCGCCGGCCGCCGTGACCAGCAGGCCGGCCAGCAGCGCGAACCGCTCGCCGCGGCGGTCGACCACGAGGCCCCAGAGCACGAGGGTGAACATCATCCCGGTCATCGACGCCGACGCGACCAGCCCGGCCTCGGCCAGGCTCATCCCGTAGCCGCCCTCCGCGACGGGGCGGTGCAGCTCGGGGATGAGGAAGCTCGGTGCGGTCACCATCGCGGCCGTCGCGGCCTGGGCCCCGGTGCCGGCGGCCAGCATCGCCCAGCGCCGGGCGGCGGAGACCGTCCGCGCCTGCGTCGGGGACGGGGCGGCGGTGGAGGTCACCGGACCAGTCAAGCACCAGTGTCCATGGAATGAGACAGGGATCTCGTGATATGAGACGTGATGGGGACCGGGCGAGTCGGGCTCTACCGAATTCTGGGGACGTCGTCCGACAACCCTCCACCTGCGTCGCGTCGTCCCCGACGCTGGACATCCGGCGCGTCTGGGGGGCGCGCCGGACCACAGGAGGGACCGCGCATGAACCAGCTGAGCCCGCAAGCCCTCGACGACCTCACCGACCTCGTCGGTGCCGCGCTCGAGAGCCCCGTCCGGTTGCTGCCGCAGCCGGGCCCGCCGGGGGAGACCCAGTGCCACGTGTACGACGAGCAGGCGCGCCGGGTCGCCGTCGTGCGGTGGGCCGACGACGACACCGGGTCCCGGCGGCTGCTCGACGGTGCCGGCGCGCTGGCGACGCTGGAGGCGCACCACCGCAACAGCCGCCTGGTCGCGCCCCGCCTGCTCGCCCTGACCACCTGGTCCGGGCGCCCGCTGCTGGTCCAGGAGTGGTGCGCGTCGCCGTACCCCGGCCGGGTGCCGACCCGTCCGGCGCGCTACGACGCGGAGCGGGTGGTGGTCGAGCTCGCCACGATCGCGGACCTCGACCACTCCTACGCCGGTGGCCTGCGGACCCGGCTCCAGGACCTGCCGGCCTCGGCGTTCGGGGACCAGCTGCTCGCGGCGCTCGACCAGCTCGGCAACCGCCACGACCTCGACGCGCTGCCCCGCGGCGCCTGGCACGGCAGCTGGTCGCGCCGCACCGTCGCGGCCGGCCCGCACGGAACGGTGCTGGTGCGGGAGTGGGACCGCTATGGCCTGAACCGGCCCATCGGCTTCGACGCGCTGCACTTCCGCCTCGACGAGCTGCGCGGCGAGCTGCGCTGGTACGGCGCCGGCACCGCTCTGGTCGAGGAGGCGCCGCGGATCCTGGCCCGATGGCACGGCCGGGTGGTCGGCGAGGCCCGGTGCGTCGCCCGGCTGCTCCTGCTCGAGCTCGCCGCCCGCGAGCTTGCCGAGGTGGGCCCGGGCCGGGCCCCGGTCTCGTGGGTCGCGGACTGGATCGCGCCGACGCTGTTCAGCGCCTGACCGGCCGGCCTGCGCCGACCGGGGTCTGAACGCGCCCGACTTCGGGCATCGTTGTCGGTGTGGAGGTCGACGCATCGCTGACCCGCACCCTGCAGCTCCTCGCCGAGGGCGTGATCGAGTTCGCGGGGTTCCGCGTGGCTGCCGTCAGCCTGGCCCTCGACGGCCTGCTGCACACGGTGGCCGTGGTCGGCGACGACACCGCCGCCGCCCAGCTGCTCGACCAGCGCACCCCCGTCGAGCTCCTCGAGCGCGAGCTCGCCAACGCCGACGTGTGGGGCGCGCTGCACTTCGTCCCGGCCGACCGCTCCGGCGGCCACCTCGACGAGCACCTGTGGGTGCCCGACGTCGCACCTCTCGACGACCCGGACGCGTGGGACTCCCGCGACCTGCTCTGCGGGCTGCTCCACGACCACGCCGGACAGCTGCGGGGCGTGCTGTGGGTCGACCTGCCCGATGACGGTCGCCGGCCCGGCGCAGAGCAGCGGGCGACGCTGCAGATGTACGTCCGCCTCGCCGAGCGGGCGCTCGTCACCGCGCTGGAGCGCGACGACCTCGAGCTGCGCGTCGAGCACGAGCACGCGGTCGCCGAGTACCGCCGCAGCATCATCGACGTGCTCTCCCACGAGCTGCGCGGTACGGCGGCCGCGATCGCGCACACCATCGACTCGCTGCGCGGCGAGTCGGGCCTCGGCGACTCCGTGACCGCCGGGCTGGACGTCGTGCACGGAGGCGTGGAGCGGCTGCGGTCGGTCGTCGACGACATGGCCGCGCTCGCCAAGCTCGGGCGGACCGACGTACCGCTGCGCTCGCTCACCACCGACCTCGGCCGAGTGGCCCGCGAGGCGGTCGCGCTGCACGCCGCCGAGGCCCGCCGGCGGGACGTGACGGTGGTCGTCGAGGTGGTCGACGAGCCCACGCTGCAGGGCGATCCCGAGGACCTCGACCGGATGGTGGCCAACCTGGTGTCCAACGCGGTCAAGTACTCCGAGCCGGGCGGCCGGGTCCTGGTCCGCGTCGTCGCCGGGCCGGCGGGCGTGGTGCTGACGGTCAGCGACGTCGGCATCGGGATCGACGCCGCCGACCGTGAGCGGGTCTTCGAGGAGTTCTTCCGATCCCGCCGGCACGCCGTACGCCGCCGCCCCGGTGCCGGCCTCGGCCTGGCGATCGTGCACCGCGTCGTGACCCTGCACGGCGGCGTGGTCCGGGTCGACTCCGAGCCCGGCGAGGGCGCCACCTTCACCGTCGAGCTGCCCCGGGCGGGCGCCGTACCGCAGGCCGGCTGATCACGTGCCCAGCCGGCTACGGGTCGTGATCGTCGAGGACCACGCGCTGTTCGCGCAGTCCCTCGACTTCGCGCTGACCCGCGAGGACCACGACGTGCGGGTCCTCACGCCCGACGACTTCGCCTCGCCGGCCGCACTCCTCGCCCGGGTCCGCGAGCTCCGGCCGCGGATCGTGCTGCTCGACCTCGACCTCGGGCCCCTCGGCGACGGCCGCCTGCTCATCGCCCCGCTCGCCCGCGCCGGGGTCCCGGTCCTCGTCCTCACGGCGACCACCGACCGGGTGCGGTGGGGCGAGTGCCTCGCCGCGGGCGCGCGTCGGGTGCTGTCGAAGGCGGGCTCCCTCGACGCCGTGCTCGCCGTGATCACCTCCCTGGCGCGCGGCGGGCCGGTGATGGACGAGACCGAGCGCGCCGAGCTGATCGCCCTCGCCCGCGAGAACGGCAAGGAGCACCGGGAGATCCGGGTGCGGTTCGAGCGGCTCACCCCGCGCGAGGCCGTGGTGCTCGGGCACCTGATGCGCGGCGAGACCGTCCACGACATCGCGGCCGCGTTCGTCGTGTCCGAGAGCACCGTACGGACGCAGGTGAAGCGGATCCTCGCCAAGCTGGAGGTGTCCTCCCAGCTCGCCGCCGTCGGGCTCGCCAACCGGGTCGGGTGGAGGCCACCGGCTGCATGAGTCCCCGGCCGACCGGGGACTCATGCAGCCTCTCAGTCCCCGCTCGGCACGATCGCCGAGATCACCGTCCCGTCGGCGCGCTGGATCCCGGCGGGGTACGGCGGCTCGCCGTCCAGGCGCGGACCCTGGTCCTCGAGCGGGACGACCACGGGATCACCCGGCCCGACCTTCACCAGCTGTCCCCGCACCGCGAAGGTGACCGGCCCGGTCCCGTGCTCGACGCACAGCTCCAGCTCGGCCGGCCGGACCGTGACCCGGACCCGGGTGCCGTGCAGGGTGACCCGGAAGACCAGCGACGACCACGACGCAGGCAGCCGCGGGTCGAGCTGCCACTGCTGGTCGCCGGCCCCGGAGCCGCGGTCGCGGAAGCCGCCGAAGCCACTGACCAGGGCGCTCCAGACGCCACCGGTCGAGGCGACGTGGACGCCGTCCGCGGTGTTGTTGTGGCGGTCGGCGAGGTCGACGAAGAGCGCGGCGTGGAAGTAGCGCACCGCGAGGTCCGAGTAGCCGACCTCGGCGGCGACGATCGACTGCACCACCGCGGACAGGGTGGAGTCACCGGTGGTGATCGGGTCGTAGTACTCGAAGTCGGCCTGCTTCTGGTCTGCGGTGAACTCCTCGCCCTGCAGGTAGAGCGCGAGCACGACGTCGGCCTGCTTGAGCACCTGGAACCGGTAGATCACCAGTGGGTGGTAGTGCAGCAGCAGGGGCCGCTTGTCGAGCGGGGTGTTCTCCAGGTCCCACATCTCGCGCTCGAGGAAGTGGGCGTCCTGCGGGTGGATGCCGAGGAAGGAGTCGAACGGGATCGACATCCCGTCGGCGCACTCGGCCCACTCGTCCGGCTCGTCCGCGGTCAGTCCGGTACGACGCACCAGGTCGTCGTACGCCTCCGGGGCGTCGCGCTGCAGCTCCCACACCGCGCGCGCGGCACGGCGCAGGTTGAATCGCGCGAGCACGTTCGTGTACAGGTTGTCGTTGACGACGGTCGTGTACTCGTCGGGCCCGGTGACGCCGTGGATGTGGAAGGTGCGCCGCGACTCGTCGCGCCAGAACCCGAGGTCGGCCCACATCCGGGCGGTCTCGATGAAGATGTCGACCGCCTCCCGGGCGAGGAACTCCTCGTCACCGGTGGCGCCGACGTACTGGCTCAGGGCGTAGGCGATATCCGCGTCGATGTGGTACTGCGCGGTGCCGGCCGCGTAGTAGGCGGACGCCTCCTGGCCGCTGATCGTGCGCCACGGGAAGAGTGCGCCCTTCTGGGACAGCTCGCGGGCCCGCGCGCGGGCGCTGTCGAGCAGGTTGTAGCGGAAGCGCAGCGCGTTCCGCGCCGCCCACGGCATCGTGTAGGTGAGGAACGGCATCACGTAGATCTCGGTGTCCCAGAAGTAGTGGCCGCCGTACCCGGAGCCGCTCACCCCCTTGGCGGCGATGCCCTGGCCCTCCGCGCGCGCCGAGGCCTGCAGGATCGAGAAGAGGTTCCACCGGATCGCCTGCTGCAGGGCCGGCTGGCCGGGGACCTCGACGTCCGCGCGCGCCCAGAAGGCCTTGAGCCAGGCCTCCTGCGCGGCGTACTGGTGGGCCACGCCCTCCTCGCGGGTGCGGGCCAGGGTGCGCTCGCAGCGGTCGATCAGCTCGCGCGGCGGCACCGTCTCCGCGGTGTGGAAGGACACCAGCTTGGTCAGCTTCACGGGTACGTCGGGCTCGGCCGCGACCCGGTAGATCGCCTTGGCGAGGTCGTCCTCGGCGTGCACCTCCAGGGAGTACGGCGACGCCGTCTCCAGCAGGTGGTCAGCGACCACGCCGAGCGTCATCCCGCTCTGCGCCGCCCGGTAGCCGAGCGAGAGCCGGCCGGTGACCTGGCTCGCCGCCTTGATCCGCGGCTCCAGCACCCGGCGGTCGAACGCCTCGGCGCGGCGCGGGTCCGCCGTACCACCGCCGCTCTGGTCGAGCGGACCGGCCTCGCGCTGCTCGTCCTGCCGGTTGACCAGCTGGGAGGAGATCGCCAGGGACGCGCGCTGGTCGAGCAGGGTGACCTCGAAGGTGAGCACCGCGAGGTGACGCTGCTCGAGCGGCACCATCCGGGTGCTGCGCACCCGCACCCGCTTGCCACCGGGCGTGCGCCAGAGCAGGTCGCGGGTGAGCACGCCGGTGCGGAAGTCCAGCGCCCGCTCGTACTCGATCAGGTCGGCGACCGAGATCTGCAGCGGCTCGTCGTCGACGTAGAGCCGGATCACCTTGGGGTCCGGCACGTTGACGATGGTCTGCCCGATCCGCGCGAAGCCGTAGGCCTCCTCGGCGTGGGAGATCGGCCAGGTCTCGTGGAAGCCGTTGATGAAGGTGCCGTCGAGGTGCGCGTCGCGGCTCTCGGAGTAGTTGCCGCGCAGGCCGAGGTAGCCGTTGCCGACGGTGAACAGCGACTCGGTGGTGCCGAGGTCACTGCCGTCGAACCGGGTCTCGACCAGCCGCCACTCGTCGACGGGGAACCGGCTGCGGTCGAGCGGGTCGCCGGCGGGCGGTGCCTTGTGGGACGGGCCCTCCGGTGCGTTCATGACTGCTCCTCCGCGGTGTCGGCCTGGACCAGGTCGGCGAGGTCGGGTACGACGAGGTGGGCGCCCGCCGCCGTCAGCGCGTCGACCCCCGCGCCGCGGTCGACCCCGATGACGAGGCCGAACTCACCCGCGTGCCCGGCGGCGACGCCGTTGATCGCGTCCTCCAGCACGACCGACCGGGCGTTCGTCGCGCCCAGCGCGGTGGCGGCGTGGGTGAAGGTGTCCGGCGCGGGCTTGCCGCGCAGGCCGAGCTCGGCGGCCAGACCGCCGTGCATGATCAACGCGAAGTAGTCGGTCAGCCCGGCCGCGGCGACCACTGCGGGCGCGTTGCGCGACGACGACACCACCGCCATCGGCTTGCCGGCCTCGTGCAGCTCCACGATCAGCGCCACCGAGCCGGGGTAGGCCGCGACGCCCTCCGAGCCGAGGATCTGGTTGAACGACTCGTTCTTCCGGTTGCCCAGCCCGCACACGGTCTCCGCCGTCGGCGGGTCGTCCGGCGTGCCCTCCGGCAGGGTGATCCCGCGGGAGGCGACGAAGGAGCGGACCCCGTCGTAGCGGGGCTTCCCGTCGACGTAGGTGAAGTAGTCCTGCTCGGTGTACGGCGGGTACGCGACGTGGTCAGCCGCGGACCGCGCGGTGAGGAACGAGGTGAACATCGCCGCCCACGCGTGCATGTGGACCTCGGCCGTCGGTGTCACCACCCCGTCGAGGTCGAACAGCACGGCATCCCACGCATCCCAGTCCACAGGTGTCCGAGGCACCCGAACAGGCTAACGGGGCGGACCTCAGGGTCGGGTCAGGGACGCGATCCGGGTCACACCGGATATGTCGAGCCGTCTCGTCTGATGGAATACGGCTCATGCGCATCCCCCTCTTCGACTCGCTGCTCCGGCCTGTCCTGGACCCCGTGCTGGGTCCCGCCAAGCAGCGGATCGGCATCTGGCTGCTCAACCGGACCATGCGCAACGGCATCGACCTGCGCAAGCTTCGCTTCCTTCCGGACGCGTTCACGCTCCCGCTGCGCCGTGACGGGCTCGACCCCGTGCCCGAGCTCGTGAAGGCGCAGGCCGACGAGCCGGTCAAGAAGCTCGCCGACCTGTTCGGCAAGGGCGTGTGGATGGTCAGCGGGTACGACGAGGCGCGCGAGGTGCTCGCCGGCGGCGCCGAGGTGTGGTCCAACGACCTCGGGCAGTTCGTGTCCCAGGAGGGCCGCTCCGACGAGGAGCAGATCGGCGGCCTCGGCATGACCGACCCCCCGCTGCACACCGCGCTGCGGCGCTACCTGACCCCCGAGTTCACGATGCGCCGCCTCGCCCGGCTGCAGCCCGGCATCGAGGCGATCGTCGAGCAGCGGCTGGACGCGATGGCCGAGGCCGGCCGCGACGGGCGTCCGGTCGACATGGTCGAGGAGTTCGCGTTCGCCGTACCGTTCGACGTCATCTGCGACCTGCTCGGCCTCCCGGTCGACGACCGGGCTCGGTTCCTGGAGCTCGGCGTGGCCCGCTTCGACCTCACCGAGGGCGGCGCCGGCGCGTTCGGGGCGGCCGCGCACACCCGCGAGTTCCTGATCAACGCCGTGCGCGAGCAGCGGGCGAACCCGGGCGACGGCCTGATCGGCGCGCTGCTGCAGGAGCATGGCGACGAGCTCGACGACGTCACCCTCGGCGGCATCGCCGACGGCGTGTTCCTCGGCGGCTACGAGACCTCCGCATCGATGCTGGCGCTGGGCGCCTACCTGATCGCGACCACCCCGAAGGCCGGCGAGATGCTGCGCTCGGAGAACGCCGAGCAGGTCAACCAGGTCGTCGAGGAGCTGCTGCGTCACCTGTGCGTGGTCCAGCTCGCCTTCCTGCGCTTCGCCAAGCAGGACGTGGTCGTCGGTGGCGTGCAGATCAAGGAGGGCGACGCGGTCGGCGTCTCCCTGCTCGCCGCCAACCGCGACCCGCGGCTGGCCCCCGGCCTCGACGAGTTCGACCCGTCCCGCGAGCCGACCCGGCACCTGGCCTTCGGGTGGGGCATGCACCGGTGCGTCGGCGCCGAGCTGGCCCGGATGGAGCTGCGGACCGCGCTGCGGATGCTCGCCGAGCGGTTCCCGGACCTCACCATGGCCGCGGACATCTCCGAGCTCGACTTCCGCAAGCTGTCGGCGGTCTACGGCGTCGAGGCGCTGCCGGTGCTCACCGGCGGCGACCGTGTGGCCAGTGGGCGCGCCTAGACACGAAACATCGGGGCTAGCGGCTCGTGGTGAGCCGGTAGCGCCGTACGGACAGCGGGGCGAAGACCGCGATGATCGCCACCACCCAGATCAGCGTGTAGGCGACCGGGTGCTGCAGTGACCAGGCGTCCGAGCCGGGGCCGACGCCGGTGTTGCCGAACAGGTCGCGGCTGGCCTGGGTGACCGCGGAGACCGGGTTCCACTCGACGACCGGCTTGAGCACCTTGTTGAACGACGCGGTCGGCACGAACGCGTTGGAGACGAAGGTCAGCGGCATGATCACGATGAACGAGGCGTTGTTGATGACCTCGACGCTGGGCACCATCAGGCCGACCCACGCCATCACCCAGCTGATCGCGTAGCCGAAGACGAGGAGCAGCGCGAAGCCGGCGATCGCGTCGACGAAGCCCTCCCGGATCCGCCAGCCGACGAGCAGCCCGGTCAGCGCCATGATCACCAGCGAGAGCACGTTGTAGACGACGTCGGAGGACGTGCGCCCGACCAGCACCGCGGAGCTGGACATCGGCAGCGACCGGAACCGGTCGATGATGCCCTTCTGCATGTCCTCGGCGAGGCCCGCACCGGTGAAGGTCGCGCCGAACACGATGGTCTGGCCGAAGATCCCGGCGATCAGCCACTCGCGGTAGTTGACGCCGGGGGTCTCGATCGCGCCGCCGAACACGTAGGCGAAGAGCAGCACGAACATGATCGGGCTGATCAGCACGAAGACCAGGATCTCGGGCACCCGCACGATCTTGATCAGGTTGCGCTGGGCGACCACCCAGCCGTCGCTCGCGGCCTGGGTCAGGGTGCTCACTGCTCGACCTCCGTGGTCTCGGTGCCGTCATGGCTGTCATGCCCGGTCAGGGTGAGGAAGACGTCGTCGAGGGTGGGGCGGCGCAGCCCGACGTCGAGGACCTTGACCGCGTCGCGCTCGAAGCCCTGCAGCACACGCAGCAGGTCGCCCGCGGCCTCGTCGCCGACGGCCGCGGCGAGCTCGCGCCCGCCGCCGGTGACCTGCACCTCGCCGACCGCGACCTGGTCGAGCACCCGGGCGGCGGCCTCGGTGTCGGCGGCGCTGGTGAGAACGACCTCGATCCGTTGGCCGCCGGTCTGCGCCTTGAGCTCGTCGGCCGTGCCGTGGGCGATCTGGCGGCCGTGGTCGATCACCACGATGTCGTCGGCCAGCACGTCGGCCTCCTCGAGGTACTGCGTCGTCAGCAGCAGCGTCGCGCCGTCGGCCACGAGCTCGCGGATCACGTCCCACATCAGCTGCCGGCTGCGCGGGTCGAGCCCGGTGGTCGGCTCGTCGAGCACGATCACCGGCGGCGCCGCGACCAGGGCGCAAGCGAGGTCCAGGCGCCGGCGCTGGCCGCCGGAGTAGGTCTTGGTCGGGCGGCTCGCGAACTCGGTGAGGTCGAAGCGCTCGAGCAGCTCGCCCGCCCGGGCCCGGGCCGGTCCGCGGCCGAGGTGGTAGAGCCGGCCGATCATCACGAGGTTCTCGGCGGCGGTGAGGTGCTCGTCGACGGCGGCGTACTGCCCCGACAGCCCGATCCTCGCCTTGGCCGCGGAGGGGTCCGCCAGCACGTCGACGCCGGCGACCCGGATCTCGCCGGCGTCGGGTCGCAGCAGCGTCGTCAGGCAGCGCACCGCGGTGGTCTTGCCGGCGCCGTTGGGCCCGAGCAGCGCCAGCACCTTCCCCTCCGGCACGGCCAGGTCGAGGCCGGCCAGGGCCTCGACGTCCTGGTAGCGCTTGACCAGTCCGGTCGCGCTGATCATCGGTTCGCTCATCGCCGTCCCTGCGTGTCGTCGTACCCGTGTCGGTGTGCTTCGACCGTAGGGACCGCCACCGACAGCCGAACTCATCGTCGGTGAGGCAAGGCTGGGCGATCCTAGGCAAGGCTTCCTTTTCTGGAATCGTTCCAGAAAAGATGTCAGGCTGGGTCCACCGACATCCACTCGAAGGGAGCACCACCCGTGGCCACCACCGTGACCCGTCACCGCTCGACCCAGCACGTCTCCCACCCCGCGTTCCGCGCCGACGCGGCCCTCGCCGGACACCTCCAGCGGGTCCTCGTCGACCTCAACGACCTCGCCCTCCAGGGCAAGCAGGCGCACTGGAACGCGGTCGGCCCGAACTTCCGCGACCTGCACCTGCAGCTCGACGAGATCGTCGACGCCGCCCGGGAGTTCACCGACGCCGTCGCCGAGCGGATGCGTGCGCTGTACGTCGTCCCCGACGGCACCTCGGCCCGCACCGCCGCCCAGTCCAGCCTCCCCGCCTTCCCGGGTGGCGAGGTCGCGACCGGTGAGGCCATCGACGCGATCGTCGCCTCGATCTACGCCGTCACCGGCACCGTCCGTGAGGTCCACGACGCCGTCGACGCCGCGGACCCGACCACGGCCGACCTGCTGCACACGATCCTCGACCGGCTCGAGCAGCTGGCCTGGCTGACCGACGCCGAGCGTCGCGCGCCCGAGGGGTCGGTGCCGGAGGCGATCATCGCCTGAGCCTCCCCGCGCGACCAGATCGTTCGATCGAACGGTTCGAGCGGGTTGTTGTAGCAAGAAGTCCCCCAAGCCGTTCGATCGAACGGTTTGGCGGCACTGGACAGATCGGCCAACTTGTCTCACGCTTGTGGCATGTCGGCTGAACTGTCCCAGGGCTACCGGCCGGGCGGCGGCGCGGCGTGGCGCGACCCCTGGGCGTCCTACGCCTGGCTGCGCGACCACGACCCGGTCCACCACGTGGTGCCGCGGCGACACCCCGAGCACGACCACTACGTCCTGTCGCGGCACGCCGACGTGCTGGCGGCGGCGGTGGACGTGGCGACGTACTCCAGCACCGGCGGCCTGACCGTGGAGTACGACGAGCTCGAGCGGATCGGGCTGGTCGACAACCCGCCGTTCGTGATGACCGACCCGCCCGTCCACACGACCTTCCGCCGGCTGGTGGCGCGCGGGTTCACGCCGCGCCAGGTGCGCGACCTCGAGCCCGTGGTGCGGGCGTTCGCCGCCGACCGGCTGGACGCGCTGCGCGCGGCCGGCGGCGGCGACGTCGTGGCCGAGCTGTTCAAGCCGCTGCCGAGCCTGGTCGTCGGGCACTACCTCGGCGTGCCGGTCGAGGACCAGCCACGGTTTGACGACTGGAGCAGCGCGATCGTCGCGGCCAACGTCGCGGGCGAGGGCGTGCTGGCGGCGGCCGAGGCGGCGAGCGCGACGACGGAGCTGATGACGTACTTCGCCGACCTCGTCGAGCGCCGCCGCAGCGCGCCCGGCGAGGACACCGTCTCCCAGCTGGTCATGGCGCGGACGGACCTGCTCGAGATCCTCGCGTTCGTGTTCACCATGGTCGCGGGTGGCAACGACACCTCCACCGGCGCTCTCGGCGGCGCGGCCCAGCTGCTCGCCGCACACCCCGACCAGCGCGCCCTCCTCGCCCGCGACCCCGGGCTGGTCCCGGACGCCGTCGAGGAGTTCCTGCGGCTCACCTCCCCGGTCCAGGGCCTGGCCCGCACGACCACCCGCGACGTCGAGCTGCGCGGGGTGCACATCCCGGCGGGACGCAAGGTGCTGCTGCTGTACGGCGCCGGCAACCGCGACCCGCGCAGGTACGGACCGGACGCCGAGCTCCTCGACGTACGCCGCCGCCCGAGCCAGGTGCTCAGCTTCGGCCAGGGCCACCACCACTGCCTGGGCGCGGCCGCCGCGCGGCTGCAGATCACCGTCGCCCTGGAGGAGCTGCTCGCCCGGATCCCCGACTTCACGATCGACGAGGACGCGGTCACGTGGGCGCCCGGGCCGTACGTCCGCCGTCCGCTCTCGGTTCCGCTGGTGGTCTCGTGAGCTGGGTCGACCGTCGTACGCCGGCGGTGGAGCGGATCCTCGACGCGGCCGGCGGGCTCTTCGCCGAGCGCGGCGTCGACGCGGTCGCGATGGGCGAGATCGCCGTCGCCGCAGGCTGCTCGCGGGCGACTCTCTACCGCTACTTCCCCGACCGGCCCGCCCTCCAGCTGGCGTTCGTGCAGCGCGAGGCGGTCCGGGTCGGGGCCTCGGTCGCCGCCGAGGCGCCCGCCACCGTGACCGACGGCGTCCTCGCGACGCTGCGCCACGTCCGGGCGGCACCGGCGCTGGCGGCCTGGTTCCGCGAGCCTGACGCCGCCCGGACAGCGGACCTCGCCCAGGGCTCGGAGGTCGTCCAGGCGCTCGGGCTCACCATGGCGCCGGACCCGGAGGCCGCCCGCTGGCTCGTGCGGGTGATCGTCTCGCTCCTCACCGTCCCCGGCGGCGACGTGGCCGAGGAACGGCGGCTGGTCGAGCGGTTCGTCGCACCGGTGATCGCCCTGACCTCCCCCTGACCCGTCCCCGGTCGGGCCCTGAGCCTCCCCTTCGCGGCGTCGGTCGCCGCCTACGGTGGGGCGCGTGGGAGCACTCGTCTGGGCGTACACCGCCGCGATGACCCTCGTCCTGGCTGCCGGCCTCGGGGCGGTGATCCGCCGCATCCTCGGCGCCCGGGTGGGTTGGCTGCGCACCTTGCTGGTGGCCTGGATCGCGCTGCTGGTGGGCGTTCCGATCACCGGCAAGCTCGCTGTGGAGGCCGGCGTCGGCACCGAGGCCGGGAGGCTGACCACGTCCCAGGGCACCGCGGTCGCGTTCCTGCTGGTCGCCTGCCTGTGGGTCTTCGCGGCCGCGCTCGCCGTCGTGATGCTGCTCGAGGTGCTGGTCCCGTCGGGCACGGTGCCCGGGCCGCGCGAGGCTGTCGGCCGGTTCCGCGCGTGGCTGCGGCGGACGCGTCGCTACGTCCAGATCGGCCGTGCCGCCACCGGTTCCGGGCTCGGCACGGTGCTGCGCCGCGGTCCCGGGTCGGCCTCCTTCGGGCCCGCCCTCGCGTCGGTGTTCAACGAGTCGGGCGTCACCTTCGTCAAGCTCGGCCAGATCCTCGCCACCCGCGACGACCTGCTGCCCGCCGAGACCACGCGCGCGCTCGCGACCCTGCAGTCCGATGCGGATCCGGAGCCGTACGCCGCCGTGGCCGCCACCATCGAGGCCGACCTCGGTGACCGGCCGGACATCCTGTTCGCCGCCTTCGACACCTCGCCGCTCGCTGCGGCGTCGGTGGCCCAGGTGCACACCGCGACCCTGCACGACGGCCGGGAGGTCGTGGTCAAGGTGCAGCGCAGCAAGGCCCGCCGGCAGGTCGAGGTCGACACCGACATCCTGGTGCGCCTGGCCCGGACCGCCGAGCAGCGCTGGCCGTGGGCGCGCGACATGGCGGTGTCGCGGCTCGCCGCCGGCCTCGCGCAGTCGCTGCGCGAGGAGCTCGACTACCGGATCGAGGCGGGCAACACCGACGCCGGCGCGGCCACGCTGCGCGATCGCCCCGACATCGTGGTCCCGGCCGTCGACACCGCGCTCAGCACCCGCCGCGTCCTGGTGATGGACCGGCTGCACGGCACCCCGCTCTCGGCGGGGGAGCCGGCTGTCGCCGCCCTGTCCGCCGAGCGCCGGGTCGAGCTCGCCGACACCCTGATCGGCGCGCTGCTCGACACCGTCTTCGTCGCCGGCGTCTTCCACGCCGACCTGCACCCGGGCAACATCCTGGTCCTCGACGACGGGCGGATCGGGCTGCTCGACTTCGGCGCCGTCGGCATCCTCGACAGCGAGACCCGGCAGCTGCTCGCCCTGCTGCTGTTCGCGATCCTCAGCGACGACGCGGTGTCCGCGGTCGACGCGCTGACCCTGGCGTTCGACGTACCCGACCACCTGGACGTCCCGCTCCTGCGTCGCGAGCTGGGCCGCGAGATCGCCGCCCTCCAGCTGCAGTCCACGATCGGCGGGGACACCTTCACCCGGATCTTCGCGGTGCTGCGCCGCCACGGCATCGGCGTACCCGGCGACGTGGCCGCGGCCTTCCGTACCCTCACCTCGGTCGAGGCCGCGATCACCCTGCTCGACCCCGGCAGCAGCCTGCTCCGGTCGGCCCGCTCCCAGCTGCCCGCGCTGATGCGTCGCCTGGCCGGGCCGAAGCGGGTCGCCGCCCAGGCCGTCAGCCAGGCCGGCGTCGTCGCCGCCATCGCCCGCCGCCTGCCCGAGCGCGTCGAGCACCTCACCAGCGCCCTCGGCGAGGGGACCTTCACCGTCCGGACCCGCGCCTTCGGCGACGCCGACGACCGCGCCTGGCTGCGCGACCAGGTCAACAACGGCCTGGCCGCCGCCTTCGGCATCACCGCCTGCATCCTCGCCGTCGTCCTCGGCCTGAACGGCGGCGGGCCCCGGCTGACCGAGGAGCTCTCGCTCTTCGGCCTGTTGGGGCTCGCGCTCGGGTTCTGCGGGGTGACGCTGGCGCTGCGGGTGGTCGTGCGGCTGTTCCAGCGCCGGGAGTGACGCGTCTGGTGCCCGGTCGGCTGTAACACGCTGTCCAGCGGACAACCTGACGATTCTCAGCAGGACACCCGGCGTGTCGTCGTCGTGTCGTGCGGAGAACCGGCGACCAGTCGGGTGGACAGCGTGTTACAGCAGCGGTGGCCGACCCGCCCCCTACTGCGTGACCAGCACCGCCTGCACCTGGTCCTCCAGCGGCGGCGTGAGCGCGTCGTCGCCGGTGACGATCTCCACCGTGCGGATCGTCCCGGTGAACCGGTACCCGTCGCGGGTGCCGTAGTCGTCGGTGACCGGCGTGCCGCGGTCGATGCCGACGTCGAGGGTCTGGTCCATCGAGAACATGCCGGGCAGCGAGCGCTCCAGCCGGCCCTCGGCGACGACCGACCCGTCGAGGACCAGCGTGACCGATGCGCCCCTGCCGAGCCCGCCGCCGTCGTACGCGAACCGGAGCGCGGCCACGTGCTCCCCCTCGGCCAGCAGGACCGACGAGCGTACGTGCGTCCAGTCGATCGCGGCGTAGCTGTAGGCCCAGGTCAGCACGCCGTCGCGCACGTAGAGCGACCAGCCGCCGAAGTACCCTCCCTGCGCGACCAGCACGCCCCGGGTCGAGGGTCCGCCCGAGAACACCGCGCGGACCAGGTGGGAGGCGTTGCGGACGATCGGTACGGCGTCGTCGCGCAGGCGTCCCGAGGTCGGGCCGAGCACGATCGACTCCGGGGGTGCGGGCCGGCTGCCCGCGGAGCGGGCGAAGACGAGCTTGTCGTCCATCGGGAGCACGTGGTTGCGCCGGGCCTCGTCGAGGAAGAGCGCCTGCAGGGCAGCGAGCCGCTCGGGCTCGACCGCCGCGAGGTCACGCGCCTGGGTCCAGTCCGTGGTGGTGTCGTACAGCTCCCAGCGGTCGTCCTCGAAGCGCGGCGTCTCCTCGAACCGCGGGTGCCAGGGCGCCTTGTGCGCGGCGACCGCGGTCCAGCCCTCGTGGTAGATCCCGCGGTTGCCGAACATCTCGAAGTACTGGGTGGTGTGGCGTTCGGCGGCCTGGGGAGCGTCGAAGGAGTAGGCGAACGAGACGCCGTCGAGGGGCGCCTGCTCGACGCCGTCGATCGTCGAGGGCACGGGTACGCCGGCCACCTCGAGCAGCGTGGGCAGCACGTCGTTGACGTGGTGCCACTGGTGGCGCACCTCGCCCCGTGCCTTGATCCCCCGAGGCCAGTGCACGACCAGCCCGTTGCGGGTGCCGCCGTAGTGGGAGGCGACCTGCTTGGTCCACTGGTACGGCGTGTCCATGGCCACCGCCCAGCCCGCGGGGTAGTGCGCGTAGGTGTCCGGGCCGCCGAGCTCCCCGGGCCGCTCGGCGATGAACCGGGCGATCCGCTCGGGCGACTCCTCGATCCCGTTGAAGTGCAGCCCCTCGTTGAGCGTGCCCGCCTCGCCGCCCTCGGCGGAGGCTCCGTTGTCGCCCAGGATGTAGAGCACGATCGTGTTGTCCAGCTCGCCACGCTCGCGGAGCGCCTCGACCACCCGCCCCACCTGGGCGTCGGTGTGCTCCGCGAACGCGGCGTACAGCTCCATCAGGTGCTGCCCCGTCTCCCGCTCGAGGTCGGAGACCTCGTCCCAGTGCGGTACGCCGGGCGTCCAGGGAGCCAGCTCCGCGTCCGGCGGTACGACGCCCAGCGCGCGCTGCTTCTCGAGGGTGATCTCGCGCTGGCGGTCCCAGCCGTGCGCGAACTCCCCGCGGTAGCGGTCGCGCCACTGCGCCGGCACCTGGAAGGGCGCGTGGGTGGCGCCGAAGGCCAGGTAGCAGAACCACGGCTTGTCCGGCGCGTGCCGGCGCACGTCGCCGGTCCAGGCGATCGCACGGTCGGCCAGGTCCTCCGAGAAGTGGTAGCCCTCGGCGGCGGTGCGCGGCGGGTCGACGAAGGTGGTGCCGTCGACGAGGGTCGGCTCGAACTGGCTGGCCTCGCCGCCGAGGAAGCCGTAGAACCGGTCGAATCCCTCGCCGGTCGGCCACCGGTCGAACGGCCCGGCAGCGGTCTGCTCCCACGGCGGGGTCTGGTGCCACTTGCCGAACGCACCCGTCGAGTACCCGTTGCCGCGCAGGATCTGCGCGAGGGTTCCGGCGCTGCGCGGCCGTTGGCCGTCGTACCCGGGCGCACCGGTGGAGATCTCCATGACCGTGCCGACGCCGACGGCGTGGTGGTTGCGGCCGGTCATCAGGGCGGCGCGGGTGGGGGAGCACAGGGCCGTGGTGTGGAAGCGCGTGTAGCGCAGGCCGTCCTCGGCCAGCTCCTCGGCGACCGGCGTGCGGCACGGCCCGCCGAACACGGACGGGGCGCCGAAGCCCATGTCGTCGAGCAGGACGACCAGCACGTTCGGCGCGCCCTCGGGGGCGTCGAGGCGCTCGCGCAGCGGCAGCGGCGCGACCTGGTCGCGGGCGTCGAGCTGGGCCTCGAAGGGGGCGCGGTCGCGGTGGAAGGGCAGGTGGGTGCGGTCGGTCATCGGGGGGGGGGTCCGTTCGGTGATCAGGAGGGACGGGGAAGGGAGTTGCCGCACCGGAAGCCGATGTTGGCGGAGGCCGAGTCGGGGGTGTTGCCGGTGCGGGCGGCGACCCGGTAGCGGTTGCAGTAGGAGTCGTGGCACAGGTACGAGCCGCCACGCATCACGCGGTGGGTGCCGTGGTCCGGCCCGTGCGGGTCGAAACCGGGGGAGCGGCCGTAGTAGGTCGGATCGAACCAGTCCGCGCACCACTCCCAGACGTTCCCGACGGTCTGGAAGAGGCCGTACCCGTTGGGCCGGTAGGACTTCACCGGGGCGGTGGTGAGGTAGCCGTCGTCGAGGTCGTTGGCGACGGGGAAGTCGCCCTGCCAGACGTTGAGCCGCCAGGCGCGCCCGTCGTGCAGCTCGTCGCCCCACGGGAACCGCCGGCCCTCGAGCCCGCCGCGTGCGGCGAACTCCCACTCGGCCTCGGTCAGCAGCCGCTTGCCGGCCCAGCGGCAGTAGGCGTGCGCGTCGTGCCAGGTCACGTGCACGACCGGGTGGTGCGGCAGGTCGCCGATCGAGGAGAGCGGACCCGCGGGATGCCGCCAGTCCGCGCCCTTCACCGCGACCCACCACGGCGTCGTGTCGAGCCGGTGGAGCACGTCGCCGCGGCTCGCCTCGACGGCGAGGTGGAAGACCGCCGAGACACCGAGCTGCTCGGCCTCGGTCACGTAGCCGGTCGCCTTCACGAAGCGGGCGAACGCCACGTTGGTCACTGCCGTCTCGTCGACGAGGTACGGCGCCAGCGCCACCTCGTGCACCGGGCCCTCGCCGTCGCCGGACGCGCCGTCGCCGAAGGCGTCGCCCATCGCGAAAGCCCCGCCGGGGACCGGCTTCTGCTTCCCCCCGGTGGTCGAGGAGGTCGGGCTGCGGCCGTCTCGAGACCTCTGGCCGAGGTGCTGGGCGGTTCCCCGTGGGAGCGCCCCGGCCTCGGGCCCGGAGGTCTCGAGACGGCCGCGGGCGGCCTCCTCGACCACCGGGTGGCAGCAGGCTCCGCTCACGACGCGAGCTCGCGCACCCGGCGGCCGCCGCGACGGGCCGGATCCGGCACGGGGACGGCGTCGAGCAGCCGGCGCGTGTAGTCCGCCTCCGGCTGCGCGAACACCCGGCCCACCGGGCCGATCTCGACCAGCTGCCCCGCGCGGAGCACGGCCACCCGGTCGGCCACCTGGTGCACGACCGCGAGGTCGTGACTGATGAACAGGCAGGCGAACCCGAGCTGCTCCTGCAGGTCGCGGAACAGGGCGAGCACCCGCGCCTGCACCGACACGTCCAGGGCGCTGGTGGGCTCGTCGGCCACCAGCAGGGCGGGCTCCAGGGCCAGGGCGCGGGCCAGGGCGATCCGCTGCCGCTGGCCGCCGGAGAGCTCGCGGGGGCGGCGCTCGGCGTACGACACCGGCAGCTGGACCGCCTCGAGGAGCTCGGCCACCCGCGCATCCCGCTCGGCCGGGGTGCCGACGCGATGGATGTCCAGCGGTTCGCGGATGCTCGCGCCCACGGCGTAGCGCGGGTCGAGCGAGGCCTCGGGGTCCTGGTGCACGAACGCCAGCCCGCGGCGCAGGTGGCGCCGCTCGGCGCGCGGGGCGGCGAGCACGTCCTCGCCGCGCAGCAGCACCTGCCCGTCGGCCAGCGGCACCAGGCCCGCGGCCAGCCGGCCGAGGGTGGTCTTGCCCGAGCCGGACTCGCCGACCAGGCCGACCACCTCGCCGGGTGCCACCGACAGCGAGACGTCCGAGATCGCGGGGAAGGCGCGCCCCCGGCGGCTGGATCCGTAGTGCACGTGGACGCCGCGGAACTCCACGGCCGGCACGACCCCAGCCGGGGCGTCTCGTGACGGTCGCTCCGCGACCTCCTCGACGTCCGAGCGCTCGGGCAGCCGCAGCACGGAGGCGAGCAGCGTCTTCGTGTACGGCTCGCGCGGCTGGGCGAACAGCGCCCGGGTCTCACCCTCCTCGACGACGTGGCCGGCCTGCAGCACGACGACCCGGTCCGCGATCTCCGCGACCACGCCCATGTTGTGGGTGATCAGCACGATCGCGGTGCCGGTCCGCTCGCGGATGCGGTCGAGCAACCGCAGGATCTCGGCCTGCACGGTGACGTCGAGGGCGGTCGTGGGCTCGTCGGCGAGCAGCACGTCCGGCTCGTTGGCCAGCGCCAGCGCGAGCACGACGCGTTGCTTCTGGCCGCCCGAGAGCTGGTGCGGGTACGACGACAGCCGGCGCTCCGGCTCGGGGATCTCCACCGCGCGCAGCAGCTCGATCGCCCGCTCCGTAGCGGCCTTCCGCGACCTCGTGCCGTGCGCCCTCAGCGCCTCGCGCAGCTGCCAGCCGATGGTGCGGACCGGGTTGAGCGCCGTCTGGGGCTCCTGGAACACCATCGCGATCCGGGCGCCGCGGATCTGGTTGAGGTCGGCCTCGGGCAGGCCGAGGATCTCCTCGCCGTCGTACCGGATGGAGCCGGTGGCCCTCGCTCCCGGCGGCAGCAGTCCGAGGACGGCGCGGGCGGTCATCGACTTGCCGGAACCGGACTCGCCCACCAGGGCGAGGATCTCGCCGCGGTGGAGCGCCACCGACACGTCCTCGACGGCGGGCCGCGGGTGGGCGAAGGAGATGGCGAGGTGCTCGATCGAGAGCACCTCCTCGGTGGAGTGGAGATCAAGCACGGCGGGCCTCCGACAGCGACTGGGAGATGAGCAGGAGCCCGAGGACCAGCGCGACCACGACGGCCAGCGGGCCCACGGCGAAGAACGGGGCGTCGTGCAGGAGACGGACGCCGTCCTTGATGAGCGAGCCCAGCGAGGGGTGCGGCGGCCGCACGCCCAGGCCGAGGAAGCTCATCGCGCCCTCGACGAACACCGCCACCGACATGGAGACGGCGAGCTGGACGGTGAGCGGCTCCAGCGAGTTGGGCAGCACGTGCTTGCGCAGCACCCACGCGGGTCCGGCGCCGACGACCTGCGACGCCTCCACGAACGGCATCTCGCGGACGGTGCGCACCGCGGTGCGCACCAGCCGCCCGAACACCGGGATCTCGAGCGCGACGATCACGATGCCGACCGTCAGCAGGCCGGGGCCGAGGAAGGCGGTCAGCAGGATGCCGAGGATCAGTGCCGGGAAGGCGAGCAGCAGGTCGAAGGCCCGCTGCGCGATGACGTCGGTGACCGACCACCAGCTGGTGACCAGCCCGAGCAGGACACCGAGCACCGCACCGACCGGGACGGCCGCGAAGACGACGACCAGGTCGGCGCGGATGCCGTGGAGCGTGCGGGACAGGATGTCCCGGTTCAGCTCGTCGGTGCCGAGCCAGTGCCCGGCCGTCGGGCCGAGCAGGTTGGCGCCCTTCACCTGCTCGGTGGGCCCGTACGGCGCCAGCAGCGGCCCGAGCACGCCGAGCAGCACGACCGCGCCGACGAGCACGACCCCGACCAGGCCACGGCCGTGGCGCAGGGCGTGCAGCAGTCCCGGGCGCCGGGCGGGCGCGGGGTCGCCGGGGACCGGTCCGACCGGGACCGGGACGACCGGCTCGGCGACGGCGATGTCGGTCATCAGGAGACTCCGTTCAGCCGCACGCGCGGGTCGAGCCACGCGTGGATCAGGTCACTGGCGAGCTGGGTGAGCACGAACACGACGACCGAGAGCAGCAGCAGGACCTGGACGACGGGGTAGTCGCGCGAGGAGATCCCCTGCTCGATCAGCCGGCCCAGGCCGGGCCAGGCGAAGACCGCCTCGACCAGGATCGCGCCGCCGAGCAGGGTGCCGAACTGGATGCCCAGCACCGTGATCGACGACGGCAGTGCGTTGCGCAGCGCCTGGGTGAGCACGATGCGGCGGCGCGGGATGCCGAGCGCGCGGGCCGTGGTGACGTACGGCTGCTGCAGCTGGGTGCGCAGCCCCTCGGTCAGGAACCGGGTCAGGGCCGCCCACGCCGGGAGGGCGAGCGCCAGGCCGGGCAGCAGGAGGTACTGGAAGGCGATGTCCGGGTGGGAGAAGAACCCGCCCGGCGGCGTACCTCCGGCCGGCAGCACCGGGAAGCGCACCGCGAACACCAGCACCAGCACCAGCGCCGTCGCGAAGGTCGGCACCGCCACCGCGGCCGTGTTGAGCGCGGACAGCAGCGAGTTGAGCCACCGCTTGTCCCACACGAGCGCTGCGGTGCTGGTCACCAGCGCGCCTGCCGAGGCCAGCACGAGCGCGAACAGGGTCAGCACCACGGTGTTGAGCGCGCCGTCGGCGATCAGGTCGCCCACGTCGCCGCCGAGCTTGTACGACGGCCCGAGGTCGAAGCGCGCCAGGTCACCGAGCCAGTGGACGTACTGGCTCCAGAACGGCTGGTCAAGCCCGAGCTCCGCGCGGATGGCCGCGCGGGACTCGGGCGTGGCGTCCGGCCCGGCGAGCACCGAGACCGGGTCGCCGGGCACCAGCCGGATCAGGGCGAAGATGCCGATCGAGGCCAGCACCGTCACCAACAGGGCCGAGCCCAGTCTGCTGAGGAGATAGCGGATCATCGTGGGCTCACTCTCCGGTCACTTCGTCAGGTAGGTGTCGTAGAACAGCGGCTCGCCACGCTTGGTCTCGCCGATGTCGTGGACCTGGGTGCTGCTCGCGTCCTGCGGAAGCGTGATCGCGATCTCCAGCAGGAACGAGCCCTTGAGCAGCTGCTCGTCGAGCGCGGCGTAGTCGGCGGGGTCGACCGCGCCGGCCTTCTGCTTCCAGACCTTCTCGGCGGCCGCCTTGTAGTCGGCGTCGACGTACAGCGAGGCGTTGTGGTCGGCGTTGAAGGGGTACGCCGAGACCGCGAGCGTCGATGGCGTGTAGTGCGCGTAGGCGTGGCTGAGGATCCACAGCGCCGGGAACTTCGCGCCGATCAGCTGCTGGATCACCTGGGCCTGCTCCTGCGGGTCGAGCTCGACCTCGATGCCGACCTTCGCGAGGTCCGCCTGCACGATCTGCGCGATGGCGCCGTAGATCGGGTTCTCCGAGGGGTAGGTCAGCGGCAGCTTCGGGATCGCGACGCCGTCGGCCTTCGCCTCGTCGACGAGGGTCTTGGCCTTGTCGAGGTCGTAGTCGTAGGTGGCGTTGGCCTTCTCGTCGTACGCCGGCGAGTAGCTCGGCCACGGCAGGCTGATCGGGACACCAGCACCGCGGAAGACCTCCTCGACCACGCGCTTGCGGTCGAGCGCGTAGGCGATCGCCTGGCGCACCCGCACGTCGGACAGCGCCGGGTTGGTGACGTTCGTGCCGACGTACACCTGGCTCTCGGCGCCGTCCCACTGGTTGACGTGGAACTGGTCGTCCTTGCCCAGGCTCTCGAAGTCGCGGTACGACGCACCGAGGATCAGGTCGAGCTGGTGGGACCGGAGCTGGGCGACCTGGGCCTGCGGGTCGGGGATGACGCTGACGTCGATGCCGTCCAGTGCGGGCTTGCCGCGCCAGTAGTCGTCGTTGCGGGTGAAGCTGATCTTGGCGCCGGGGCTCCACGACGCGAACTCGAACGGGCCGGTGCCGACGAAGGCCTTGCCCTCACGGAGCTGGTCGATCGTGTCCTTGTCGATGATCGGCAGCATGTCGAGCAGGTCGAAGATGTTGCTGAGCGGGTGCGCGAAGGTCAGCGTGATCGCGTGCTCGTCGCTGGTGTCGAAGCCGGTGATGGCTGCGGCGGTGCGCTGCAGCTGCACCGTCCAGACCGGGTCCGCCCAGGTCTTGATGCTGAACTCCACGTCCTTGCTGGTGAACGGCCGACCGGAGTGGAACTTCACGTCGTCGCGCAGCTGCAGGGTGAGCTGGGTGCCGTCCTGCGAGAGCTCCCACGACGTCGCCAGCGACGGCTGCGGCTCGAGCTCGTCGAGCGGGTAGTCGATGAGCGAGTCGTAGACGCTGCCGATCAGCAGGTTGATGGAGTCGCTGGAGTTCGTGAAGATCCGCGCCGGGATGATGTCGTTGAGGGCACCGACGCGCAGGGTGCCGCCCTCCTGCCGTTCGCCGGAGCCGGCCTTCAGCTCGTCGACTGCCGACGAGCACGCCGTCGCCGCCAGCAGGGTGGTCGCGGCGAGGAGTGCGGCCGCGAGGCGGCGGAGGCGTCGGGGTCGCCGGCGCGGGTGCGCGGGGGCAGAGCTGGACACAGGTGTTCCTTTCAGTCGGTGGTCGAGGAGGTCGCGCAGCGACCGTCACGAGACCCGGTCGCGGGCAGGGGTGGTCAGGCGCCGGGTCGACACGCGCCGTCCGCCTCGACACCGGTGAGTTCGACACAGGCGAGCGGGTCGTCGAGGACGGGACCGAGGGCGACGGTGCAGGCGCTGATCGCCTGGATGTCGCTGCCGAAGCGGGTGAACGACACGGGGACCCGGTGGTCGAGGCCGGTGTGCTCCTCGTAGGCCGTGACGATGACGTCGAGCAGGCCGGGGTCGCCGGTGAAGGCCTGGCCGACCAGGACCACCCGGTCGGGGGAGAGCATGTCGCGCACCGAGCCGGCCGCGGCGCCGAGGACGCGGGCCCGCCCGACGTCCGGCAGTACGTCGAGCGCCGCGGCGAGGCAGCCGCTGCGACCGCACGCGCAGGGGACGTCCGCGCCGGTGGGGAAGTGGGTCAGGCTCGCGGCCCGGGTGACGTCGGTCTGCACGCCGCGGTCGACGGCGACCGACCAGCCGAAGGTGTCGCGGGCGTAGAGGTAGAGGGTCAGGCCGCCGTTGTCGCGGCCCTGCTGCCCCTGCCGGCGGTGCAGGAACTCCGCCGCCGCCACCGCGGAGATGTGGTCTCCGGTGCGGACCGGGAGGCCGGTGAGTTCGTGCAGCTCGGCCTCGCGCCCGGTGGGGAGCAGGCCGATCTCCCGCCAGGGGGCGACCAGCCCGGCCGCGAGCGGGACCCGGCCGGGGTGGGAGCCGAGCAGGGTCGCGGCCTCCCGGCTGAGCTGCTCGAGGTCGGGCTCGCTGCCGAGCGGGCGTCGTACCGTCGTCGAGGTCAGCACCCGGCCGGTCAGGTCGCCGAGCGCGACGGTGGCGATCCGGCGCCCGACATGGACGCCGATGGTGACGTAGTGGTCGGGGTCGATCTCGACCGGCACGCCGGGCCGGCCGGTCGCGCCGGGCCGGGCGAGGTCGGGACGCTCGCGGAGCAGGCCGCGCTCGACGAGCACGGCGGCGGTGCGGCCGACGGTGGCGATGCTCAGGCCGGTGGCGGCGGCGATCTCGTCGCGGGAGGCGCGGCCCGCGGCCCGGACCTGCTCGAGCACCTGGGTCGCCGTGGAGCTGAACCGGCCCCGGGACACGGTGATGATCGGTGAGCGCGTCATGCCGTACCTCCTCCGGGTCGCCGATCTGCAATGTCTATCAATCTACTCGACAAACTGTAGATCATGACGGCGGGGGCCGTGCAACCGCGTCCCGCGATCCGGGCGGGTTCGGCTCACGGTGAGCGAAAGCCTTGTCCGGCGCGGGATTCGTCCCCACCGTTGGGCCTCGTTCGACTTCCGAGTGATTCCCCAGCGACCCGAAGGACGCCTCATGACCATCAGCCTCGACCGCGAGACCGCCGCTCCCACGACCATCACGGTGAGCAAGCTGGGCAGCCGGATCGGCGCCCGCATCGACGGCGTGCGCCTCGGCGGCGACCTCGCGCCGGAGACCGTCGCCGAGATCCGCGCGGCCCTGGGCGAGCACAAGGTCGTCTTCTTCCGCGGCCAGGACCACCTCGACGACGACGGGCAGATCGCGTTCGGCGAGCTGCTCGGGCCGCTCACCACCGCCCACCCGACGGTCAACACCGGCAGCGCCCGCGTGCTCGCCCTCAAGGCCACCCAGGGCATGGCCGCGAACTCGTGGCACACCGACGTCACCTTCGTCGACCGGGTGCCGGCGTTCTCGATCCTGCGCGGCGTGACCATCCCGGCGTACGGCGGCAGCACGGTCTGGGCGAACACCGTGACGGCGTACGAGACCCTCCCGCCGCAGCTCAAGGCGCTCGTCGACGACCTGTGGGCCGTGCACACCAACGACTACGACTACGCCAACCACTACACCGAGGAGGGCGAGGCCAACACCCAGTTCAGCCGCGCGGAGTTCGCCTCGACGGTCTACCAGACCGAGCACCCGGTGGTGCGGATCCACCCGGAGACCGGCGAGCGCGCGCTGCTGCTGGGCCACTTCGTGAAGAACTTCGTCGGCTTCAACTCCAAGGAGTCCTCGACCCTCTTCAACCTGCTCCAGGACCGGGTGACCAAGCTCGAGAACACGATCCGCTGGACGTGGGAGGAGGGCGACGTCGCGATCTGGGACAACCGCGCCACGCAGCACTACGCGACCGCCGACTTCGACACCCAGCTGCGCGAGGTACGCCGGATCACCGTGCAGGGACCCGTCCCGGTGTCGATCGACGGCCGCGAGAGCCGCGTGCTCCAGGGCTCGGCCGACGTCTACAACCGGCTCGACGAGCTCATCCGCTGAGTGCTACGCACCGATGTCGAGGGGGTCACGAGACCTCGGACGTCGAGGAGTTGCGCAACAACCGTCACGAGACGTCTGACCGCGCTGCCGGGACTGTCTGCCGTCAGTCCCGACAGCGCCTCGCCTGGTCTCGTGACGTGCCACGACCTCGCTTGCTTCGCGGCGCGAGCTCGTCGGCGCTCCTCGACCTTCGGCCCCTGACCGCGGCTTCGTCCCTCAGCCGCCGGCGGCCTCGGCGTAGCGTCGGTGGCATGACCCCAGCCGACCTGCTGACCGATGCCTTCTCCCGTGTCCTCGGCGTCGTCGAGACCGTTCTCGACGGCGCCGACGACGCGCTCCTCGCCCAGCGCCCCGGCCCCGATGCCAACAGCATCGCGTGGCTGGTCTGGCACCTGACCCGGGTGCAGGACGACCATGTCGCCCACGTCGCCGGGACGGGCCAGGTCTGGACCGACGACGGCTTCGCCGACAGGTTCGCCCTGCCGCTCGACCCGCGCGACATCGGCTACGGCCACACCAGCGCCCAGGTCGGTACGGTCCTCGCGCCTGCCGGGCTGCTGCTCGACTACTACCGTGCCACCCATGCGCGCACCCTGGGCTTCGTCGGCGCGGTCGGCGCCGACGACCTCGACCGGGTCGTCGACACCCGCTGGGACCCGCCGGTCACGCTCGGCGTCCGGCTGGTCAGCGTGGTCGACGACTGTGCGCAGCACGCCGGGCAGGCGGCGTACGTGAAGGGGCTGCTGGCGGGCTGATCCGCGCCTCGGCCCCTGCGCTCAAGTAACACGCTGTCCACCCGACTGGTCGCCGGTTCTCAGCGCGACACGCCGACGACACGCCGGCCCCGCTGCTGAGAACCACCGGGTAGTCGGGTGGACAGCGTGTTACATGCCGGGCGGCCGGCCGGACTCAGAGCCCAGCGGCCAGGTCCCGCACGATCTCCCCTGCCGGCCGCTCCTCCGCACTGCGCCAGCCCGTGCCCGCCCACAAGTGCAGCCGGTGCGGATCGCCGGTCGTGGCGGCGGTCCGGCGCAGCTCGCGGGTGAGGTGGTGCAGCTCCGGATACCCGTACGGCGCGTGCGCGTGGTGGCGTTCCACGAAGCCGTTGCGCAGCGCCCGCGCCGGTCGCCCCGTGAAGGAGTGGGTCAGGACCGTGGTGGTGAAGGCGGGGTCGGCGAGCGCGCCGCGGTGGGTGGCCGTCGTACCGGCCTCGGTGGCGCGGAGCAGCAGCGTGCCGACCGCGACCGCCTCGGCGCCCGCCCCCACCAGGTCCCGTACGTCGACCGGCCCGGTCACCCCGCCGGCCGCGACGAGCGGGAGCCGGGTCACGCCGGCCACCGCCCGCACCACGTCGGCGGTCGCGGCGTCGGTGATGGTGCGGCGCGGGTCGAAGGTGCCGCTGTGCCCACCGGCGGCCGGTCCCTGCACGACCAGCCCGTCGACGCCGAGGTCCTCGGCGGCGCGTGCCTCCTCCGGGGTGGTCACCGTCGCCAGCACCCGCGAGCCCGCGGCCCGCAGCGCGGTGATGTCGGCAGCGGATGGGAGGCCGAAGGTCAGCGACACCACCGGCACCGGGTGCGCCACCAGCAGCGCGACCTTCTCGCGCCACGCGTCGTCGTCGTGGCGCGGCTCGGCGGGGAGGTCGACGCCCAGCGCCTCCGCCTCGTCCCGGATCGCCTCGGCATAGGCGCGGTAGGCGTCGGGCGCGATCGCCCCCGGCTGGGGCACGAACAGGTTGACCCCGAAGGGTGACCCGGTCGCGTGCGCGGCCGTCAGCCGGTCGGCGAAGGCATCCGCCGACAGGTAGCCGGCCGGCAGGAACGCGAACCCGCCGGCCGCGGTCACGGCCGCCTCGAGGGCGGGGGTGGAGGGGCCGCCGGCCATGGGCGCGGCCGCGAGGGGCAGGTCGGACTCGAGCAGGGACGTCACCGTCACGCCTCCCATCGTGCAGCACCCTGCCGAACCGGCCGCTCACGCGTGCCCGAGAATGGCCGGGACATGACCGAGAGCACCGTGGACCCGCGCGCTCGCGGCGTCCTGGTCACGCTCTGCGTCACGGTCACCGTCGCGTACGGCGTCCTCTACTACTCCTTCACGGTCCTCGCCCCAGGAATCAGCGCCGACACCGGCTGGTCCACGGCCGCGGTCACCACGGTCTTCTCGGTGGGCAGCCTGGCCGGTGCGCTGGCCGGCGTCCTGGCCGGCCGGGTCATCCAGCGCCGCGGCCCGCGGGTCGTGATGACCGCCGGCAGCGTCCTCGGCGCGCTCGGCGTCGTCGTCATCGCCGCCGCGCCGAATCTGCCGGTGTTCACGCTCGGCTGGCTGATCGCGGGCGCGGCCGGTGCCGGCACGTTCTACCCGCCGGCATTCGCCGCCCTCACCCAGTGGTACGGCGACCAGCGCGTCCGCGCGATCACGACACTGACCCTGGCCGCGGCGTTCTCCTCGACCATCTTCGCGCCGCTGGTCGCCTTCCTCGACGCCGAATGGGGCTGGCGGGCGACGTACGTCGTCCTCGGCGCGATCATGCTCGTCCTCACCGGGCCCGCGCACGCGCTGGTGCTGCGCCTGCCCTGGCGGCCCGCCGCCCTCGAGCACGGCACCCACGAGCGCTCCCGCACCGACCGCGAGGTCCTGGCCAGCCGCACCTTCGTGCTGGTGTGCGCGTCCGGCGCGCTGACCACGCTGGTCATGTTCGCCTCGCTGGTCCACCTGGTGCCGCTGCTCCTCGACCGCGGGATGAGCGTCCAGCTGGCCGCGTGGGCGCTCGGGCTCAGCGGCGCGGGCCAGGTGGTCGGCCGCCTGCTGTACGCCCCCCTCCAGCGCCGCCTCCCCACCAACCCGCGCGCGGCGCTGGTGATGGAGCTGCTGGCGGTGCTCGTCCTCGCCCTGGCGCTGGTGCCCGGGCCGGTGCCGCTGCTGATCGTGGTCGCGGTGCTGGCGGGTGCCGCCCGCGGCCTGTTCACCCTCGTCGGCGCCACGGTGGTCAGCGACCACTGGGGACCGGAGCGGTACGCCGCGCTCAACGGCGTCTACAACGCACCCGTCGGCGTCGCCGCCGCGCTCTCGCCCGCCTTCGGCGCCGCCGTCATCGCCGCGACGGGCAGCGTGACGGGGCTCTTCGTCGTCCTCGCTGCCCTCGGCGTCGCCGGCGCCGCCCTGGCGGTCCTTGCCGGCAACACGCCCGACCCTCAGTAGTACTGGTCAGGGCACCCCCGGCGGGTGCACGATGCCCAGACGCGGATCGTGAGCCGGCCCACTCGGGGGCAGGCCCGGACCAAGGAGGGGCGCGGATGACCCAGGTGAGTGGCGCGCAGTCGGCGCTCGACGCGGAGCAGGTCGGCTACAAGCAGACGCTCGGCCGCCGGCACGTCCAGATGATCGCGATCGGCGGCGCCATCGGCACCGGCCTGTTCCTGGGCTCGGCCAGCCGGCTGCACAGCACCGGTCCGGCACTGCTGTTCAGCTACGCGTTCGTGGGCGTCATCGCCTACTTCCTGATGCGGGCCCTCGGCGAGCTGGTGCTGCACCGCGCGACATCGGGCGCGTTCGTGTCGTACATGCGCGAGTTCTACGGCGAGGCGGCGGCGTACGTCACCGGTTGGATGTACTGGCTCAACTGGGCGCTGACCGGTATCGCCGAGCTCTCGGCGGTCGGGCTCTACATGCAGTACTGGTTCCCGAACCTGCCCGCCTGGGCGACGGTGCTGGTCGCGCTCGCGGTCGTGCTGACGATCAACCTGCTCTCCGCCCGCGCGTTCGGCGAGTTCGAGTTCTGGGCCGCGATCCTCAAGGTCGCCGCGATCGTCGTGTTCCTCGTCGTGGGCCTGGTCGTGGTGATCGGCACCTTCGACATCGGCGGCCACGAGGCCGGCGTCTCCAACCTGTGGAGCAACCCCGGCGGGTTCTGGCCGGCCTCCGACGGCTTCTACTGGTACGGCCCGATCCTCGTGATGTCCGGCGTCGTGTTCGCGTACGCCGCGATCGAGATGGTCGGCGTCGCGGCGGGCGAGATGGAGGACGCGCATCGCGAGGTGCCCAAGGCCGTCAACGCGGTCATCATGCGGATCGCGGTCTTCTACTGCGGCTCGATCCTGCTGCTCGTCTGCATGCTGCCGACCTCCGAGTTCAAGCCCGGCATCAGCCCGTTCGTCACCGTCTTCGACCGCCTCGGCCTGAACTGGATGGGCGCGGCGATCCAGGTGATCCTCATCGTCGCCGCCATGTCGAGCCTCAACTCCGGCCTCTACTCGACCGGCCGGGTGCTGCGCAGCCTCGGCATGTCCAAGCAGGCGCCGGCGTTCACGCTCAAGATGAGCGAGTCCGGCGTGCCGTGGGCGGGCATCGCGATGACCTCGATCGTCTACGTCTTCGGCGCCCTGCTCAACGCGCTGGCCCCCGACGCCTTCGAGATCGCGCTCGAGGCCGCCGCGATCGGCGTGGTCTTCACCTGGGCCTCGATCTTCCTGTGCCAGATCCGGCTGCGGCAGCTCTCCGACAGAGGGGTGGTCCCACCGAGTCCCTTCCAGGCGCCATGGTCGCCGTGGACGTCGATCATCGGGCTGGTCTTCCTGGCCCTGGTGATCGTCGGGCTCGCCGTCTCCGGGTGGCAGAGCTCGCCGTACTTCTGGCACAAGACGACCTTCCTCGTCGTCGTGATCGGCATCCCCGTCATCGCGCTGGTGCTGTGGATCGGGTGGATAGCCGTCAGGCCGAAGGTCGCCGCCGACACCGGCGGGCGGATGCAGTCGGTGTGGACCAACGACGGTCCGCGGTACGCCGACGAGGAGCCACTCCCGATGGGCGGCAGTGTCGACGGAGTCGAGGGGGTCGAGGGATGAGGAGGACACCCGTGCGCAGCGGCATCGCGATCGTCCTGGCGGTCCTCGCCACCACCCTCGCCGGCTGCGGCGGCGACGGCGAGATCAAGACCCCCGACCTGGTGAAGGGCGCCCAGGAGGGCGGCAGGCTCACCATCGGCATCTCGTTCGACGAGCCCGGCGTGGGGTTCAGGTCGGGCGAGACCTACAGCGGGTTCGACGTCGACACGGCGACCTACGTCGCGAAGGCGCTCGGGGTCGACGCGAAGGACATCACCTGGGTGCGGGCCGACCCCGGCGAGCGCGAGCAGCTGCTCGAGAGCGGGAAGGCCGACCTGGTCGTCGCGACATACTCGATCACCGACGAGCGCAAGCAGGACGTCGACTTCGCCGGGCCTTACTTCGTCGCCCACCAGGACCTGCTGATCCGCCGCAACGACACGGAGATCACCGGCCCCGAGACCCTCGACGGGCGCACCCTGTGCTCGGTCACGGGCACCACGTCGTCGGACTACGTGCGCGAGAACTACAAGGGCGACATCACGCTCAAGGAGTACCCGCGCTACTCCGAGTGCGTCGCCGCGCTGCTGGACGGCAGCGTCGACGCGGTCACGACCGACGACCTGATCCTGGCCGGCTATGCGAGCGAGGAGAAGTACAAGGGCAAGCTCAAGGTGGTCGGCGACGGCTTCACCGACGAGCGCTACGGCATCGGGGTCAAGAAGGGCGACCAGGAGTTGGTCGACCAGGTCGACGCGGCGTTGGAGCAGTACGTCGACGACGGCTCCTGGGAGGCCGCGCTGAAGCAGTCGGTCGGCGACTCGGGCTACGAGATCCCCGACCCGCCGAAGCCCGGCACGGCCTGATCCCGCACCCGTGCCGGTTCCTTCGCCCGAGGTGCTCGCCGCACTGCGGGCCACCCCGCCGTTCGACCAGCTCGCCGACGCCGAGGTGGCCGCACTCGGCAGCGCCGCCAAGGTCGAGGAGCACGCCGACCAGGAGGTGCTGCTCGACGCGTTCACGGCCACCCCGCGGCACGTCTTCGTCGTCGTGGCGGGCGAGGTCGCGCTGTGGGTCGACCCGGAGGGCGAGCCCGAGGAACCCGACTTCGTGCTCGGGCCGCACGACGTGTTCGGCCTCGACGCGACCCTGACCGGGCGGGCGATCGGGCCGCTGGCGGTCGCCGCCGGCGCCGTGACCGTGATCCGGCTCCCGGCCGCCCGGGTCTCGGAGCTGCTGGCGGGGGACCGGCCGGTCGTCGTACCGGACCGGTTGGCGGGGCCGCCCGCCTCGGAGTCCCCGGCGTACGTCGTCGTGGACGAGCTCGTCGTCAGCGAGCCGGTCGTCGTCGACCCCACCGAGCCGGTGGTCGACGTCGCGCGGGCGATGACCGCCGCCCGGCACGGGTACGCCGCCGTCCGGCTGCCGCACGGCTGGGGGATGGTGACCGACCGGGTGCTGCGCGAGCGGGTGCTGGCCGGTGACGTCGCCGCCGGCACGGCGGTCGGCGAGCTGGTCTCCGGCGAGACCCCGCACCAGGTGGTCAGCGGGTCCTCGGCCGCCGAGGCGCTGATCCTGCTGCTCGACCGGAAGGCCGACTACGTGCTGGTCGTCGACCGTGACGGCACGCTGCGCGGCTCGGTCGAGCCGCGCGACTTCGTGGTGTCGTCGACGACCGCGGGGGTGTCCCTGCACGAGCAGCTGCGCCGGGCCGCGAGTGTCGAGGAGCTGCAGGAGCGGGCGCGGGGGATCCCCGGCGTACTGGCGACGCTGCTCGACGGTGGGCTCGCGTCCGGCAAGGTGATCCGGGTGCACACGGCGATGCTCGACACGACCGTGCGCCGGATGATCGAGCTCGCCTTCGCCCGCCATCCCGCCCTCGACCCGGACGCGTTCACCTGGCTCTCGCTGGGCAGCAACGGCCGTGGCGAGGCGGTCCCCAGCTCCGACATCGACTCGGCCGCCGCGTTCGACGACGCGGTGACGGCCGACGACATCGTGCGCTACCGGCACGTCTTCGGCGAGATCGCCGACGCCCTCGCCGCTGCCGGTCTCACCGGCGACCAGCACGGTGCCACGGCGGCCCGCGACGCCTTCTCCCGCACCAACGCGGCCTGGCGCGCGGCGGGGGAGCAGTGGCTGGCCGCGCCGGACCGCAACAACGGCGCGATGATGACCTCGCTGCTCGTCGACGGCCGCCCGATCTACGGCGACCCCGGCCTCCCGGCGGTGGCGCAGGTAGTTGCCGGGATGCGCGGGCACCCCGGCACGATGCGGCTGCTGCTCCAGGAGTCCCTGTCGCGGCGGGCCCGGATGCGCTCGCTGCGCGACCTCGTCGCCGGCCGTGGCCGCGACCACTTCGACCTCAAGACCCATGCCCTGCTGCCGATCGTCAACCTCGCCCGGTGGGCCGCGCTGAGCGTCGGGTCGTCCGCGCTGCCGACCACCGAGCGGCTCCGCGCCGCCTCCGGCACGACCGCCCTCCCGGCCCCGCAGGCGCTCGCCCTGGTCGAGGTGTTCGAGACGCTGCAGCGGGTCCGGCTGCGCCACCAGCTGCGCCAGGTCGAGCAGGGCCGGGCCCCCAGCGACCTGGTCGACCTGCACGCGGTCTCCGCGATCGACCGCAGCATCATCACCCGAGCGGTCCGCGAGATCGCCGCCGTACAGCGGCGGATGGACAACATCGCGCTGTACGACGACCCGGAGCGCTGGGGCCGATGACCGCGCCGTCACCGCGGGTGGCCGTGATCGGCGACATCGGCGGGCACCTCGGCGAGCTGCGCGCCGAGCTGGCCCGGCTCGGCGTACCGGACGAGGGGCGGGGTCCGCTCCCGCCCGGCCTGAGCATCGTGCAGGTCGGTGACCTGGTCCACCGCGGGCCGGAGTCTGAGGAGGTGGTGCGCCAGGTCGACGGCTACCTGCGCCAGCAGCCCGGGCAGTGGGTGCAGCTGATCGGCAACCACGAGGCGCAGTACGTCCGCCGCGCCGCCTTCCAGTGGTCGCCCACGCTGGACCCGCGAGCCTCGGACCGCGTGCAGGCGTGGTGGCGCGAGGGTCTGATGGTCCCGTCGGTCGGGCTGTCCGTCGACGGCGAGCAGCTCCTCGTCACCCACGCCGGCGCGACCTCGGCGTTCTGGCGGTCGGTGCTGGGTGCGCCCGACGGCGTGGCGGAGGCGGTCGCCGCGATCCGCGCGCTCGGTGACGATCCCGCGCTGTTCCGCGCCGGCGCCATGATGCAGGGCCGCGACCCCGACCCGCTGGCCGGTCCGCTGTGGGCCGCCGCCGCGAGCGAGCTGGCGATCTCCTGGGCCGGGAGGACACTGCCGTTCAGCCAGGTGCACGGCCACTCGTCGGCCTGGGACTGGGACGCCGGCGCCTGGCGGCTCCCACCGGACCTCGCCGCCCACGCCCGTCTCGACGAGGAGGACCGGCACGTCACGCTGACCCTGCCGGGCGGCCGGATCGTCGGCGTCGACCCGGACCACCGGGTCACCCCGCGCTCACCCTGGCGGGCCTGGGTGGTCGGCGGACCTCAGGCGGTCGTCGAGGTGATCCGGTAGCGGACGGTGTGCGTGTGGTCGGGCTGTTCCCCGCGCATCTGACGAATGGGTCGAGATCCGGCGGATTTCGCAGCCCATTCGTCAGATACGCGGCGCGGACCCGCCCGCCGACGTGATCCGGTAGCGCACGAACGTCGGCACGGCGAGCGCCGCCACGACCACCAGCACGACCACCAGCACGCCGCCGCCCGCTGCCGCGGTCGCCGTACCGACCATGGCGGCGGTGGCGCCGTGCGCGACGTCGGCGATCCGCGGGCCGCCGGCGACGACCACGACGAAGATGCCCTGCAGCCGTCCGCGGACCTCGTCGGCGGCCGCGGTCTGCAGCATCGAGGTGCGGAAGGCGGCCGAGGCCATGTCGGCGGCGCCGCCGACGACGAGCATGAGGACGGCGACCACGAGCCACCCGCGGGCGGCCCCGGGGGTCGCGTCCGCGCCGAGCACCGCGAGGCCGAAGCCGACCATCGCCAGGCCCCACACGACGATGCACCACACGACCGCCCGGCCCTGCGCCGAGATCCGCGAGACCCAGCCGGAGAAGACGCCGCCCAGCACCGCACCCGCGGGGATGCCGGCGAACAGCAGCGCGAAGGCGAGACCGCCCTCGTCGGGGCCGAGGAAGCTCTCGTGGGCGATCTCCGGGAACAGCGCCCGGGGCATGCCGAAGACCATCGCGATGATGTCGACGACGAAGGACATCATCAGCACCGGCTGGCCGCGCAGGTAGGCGATGCCCTCGATGACCGAGCGCAGCCCGGGTGTCCCGGTGGCGATCCCCTCGATCGGCAGGGCGGGCAGCCGGACCACCGCCCACAGGGTCGCGAGCAGCGAGACCGCGTCGCCGGCGTACAGCCACGCGAAGCCGGTGAACGGGATCAGGATGCCCGCGATCAGGGGGCCGCCGATGGCGCCGGCCTGCATCACGGTCATGTTGAGCGAGTTGGCCGCCGGCAGCACCTCGGCGTCGAGCAGCCGCGGCAGCACCGCCGATCGGGTCGGCTGGTTGACCGCGAAGAACGCCTGCTGAACCGAGAACAGCCCGAGCAGCAGCCACACATTGCTCATCCCCAGCGCCGCCTGCAGCCAGAACAGCGCCGCGGTGCCGATCAGCCCGCAGGTCGTGACGAGCAGCATCGTGCGCCGGTCGAAGTGGTCGGCCAGCGCGCCGCCCCACAGGCCGAACACCACGAGCGGGACCAGGCCGAAGACACCGGTCAGGCCGACGTACGCCGACGAGCCTGTGTCGGCGTAGATCTGGGCCGGCACCGCCACCACCGTGAGCTGGGCACCGACGACGGTGATGATGTTGGCCGACCACAGCCGCCGGAAGTGCGGGTTCTGCAGCGGCCGGGTGTCGGCCAGCATCCCGCGGATTCCCACGGGAGCAGGCTACGGAGCGTGGGCCCGCGCCGATGAATCGGCCCCACCGCGACGGTCGACACCACCATGACCACACCAGAGCGGAGCGGCGTCGGACCGCTCGACATCACCTTCACCGAGACACTGCGCGAGAGCGACGCCAAGGGCGGCTGGACCTACGTGATCTGGCCCGAGTCGGTCGACCGGTTCGGCACCCGCGGCCGGGTCAAGGTCCGCGGCACCGTCGACGGCACGCCCTTCGAGACCTCCTTCATGGCGCTCGGCGACGGCACCCACAAGCTGCCGGTCGCCAACGCGCTGCGGGTCGAGTCGGGCAAGCGCGCCGGCGACTCCGTCGAGGTCCACCTGACCGAGCGGCTGGCCTGAGAGAGAAATCGTTGCGAGGCTGTCGTATCGAGCATCCCTCGTTCGTGGAGGGGGTGGGTGGCGGCCATCGGGGCCGTCCCACACCGACCGAGATCAGGAGATCCCCATGACGCAGTACCTGCTGTCCGTGCACGGCAACGAGGACGACTACGAGGAGATCACCCCGGACCAGATGCAGCAGATGTTCGCCGACACCGACCGGTTCAACCAGGGGCTGCAGGCCGACGGGGTCTGGGTGTTCGGCGGTGGGCTCGAGACCGTCACCTCCGCGTCCGTCGTCGACGGCACCGGCGACGCCCCGGTCGTCACCGACGGCCCCTACCTCGAGACCAAGGAGCACATCGGCGGCTTCTGGATCATCGACGTCCCCGACCACGACACCGCCATGCGGTACGCCGCCGCCGGGTCCAAGGCCTGCCAGGGCAAGGTCGAGGTCCGTCCCTTCCAGGCCGAATGAACGCGGAGATCGAGGAGGTCGCGCAGCGACCGTCACGAGATCCCCGCGCAGCCGTCGAACGGATCTTCCGCGACGAGTACGGCCGGCTGATCGCCTCCCTGGTCCGCCGCTTCGGCGACATCGACCTCGCCGAGGACGCGGCCGGGGAAGCGCTCGTCACCGCACTCGAGAAGTGGCCGGCGGACGGCGTGCCGCCCAATCCCGGCGCGTGGCTCACCACCACCGCCGGCAACCGGGCGATCGACCGCATCCGCCGCGAGAAGCTCCGCGATGGCAAGCACCAGGCAGCCGTCATGATCGAGGACGACACACCCCACGAGCCGACCGGCGTCATCGAGGACGACCGGCTCCGGCTGATCTTCACCTGCTGTCACCCGGCGCTCGCACCGGAGGCACGGATCGCGCTCACCCTGCGCCTGCTCGGCGGCCTGACCGTCGCCGAGATCGCCAGCGCCTTCCTCGTCCAGGAGACGACGATGGCGCAGCGGATCACCCGCGCCAAGGCCAAGATCAAGGGCGCGAACATCCCCTACCGGGTGCCGGAGGACGAGGACCTGCCTTCGCGGGTGGGTGCCGTGCTCGCGGTGCTGCTGCTGATCTTCAACGAGGGCTACCTCTCCTCCGGCGACGGCGACCCGGTCCGCGCGGAGCTCACCGGCGAGGCGATCCGGCTGGCGCGGATCCTCCACCAGCTGCTGCCCACCGACCTCGAGGCCACCGGCCTGCTGGCGATGCTGCTGCTCACCGAGGCCCGTCGTACGGCCCGGGTCCGGGGCGGCGAGCTGGTCCCGCTGGAGGAGCAGGACCGCGGCGGCTGGGACCGGGCGCTGATCGCGGAGGGCCACGACCTGGTCCGGGCCTGCCTGGCGGCCAACCGGCCTGGGCGCTACCAGATCCTGGCCGCGGTGAACGCCGTCCACACTGACGCCCCGACCGCCGCCGCGACCGACTGGTCCCAGGTGGTCGCGCTCTACGACCAGCTCGCCCGCATCGACCCGTCGCCGATCGTCGCGCTCAACCGGGCCGTCGCCGTCGCCGAGCTCGACGGCCCCGAGGTCGCGCTCGCGATCGTCGAGCGGCTGCCGCTCGACGGCTACCACGCCTGGCACGCCACCCGTGCCGAGCTGCTGCGCCGGCTCGGTCGCAGCGCCGCCGCGCGGGAGCAGTACGACGCCGCGCTGGCCGTGTGCGACAACCAGGCCGAGCGCGCCTTCCTGCTCAGGAAGCGGGGACAGCTGGCCGGGTGACGGTCCGGTCGCGCGGCGGGAGCCACAGCACGAACCGCGTGGTGGCCGAGGCCGGGTCGAGCGACAGGTGGCCGCCGCACACCTCGGCGAGCTCCGCTGCGACGGCCAGGCCGATCCCCTCGGAGCCGCCGGTCCCGCTGCTCACCCCGCGCCGGAACACCTCGGGGCCCAGCTGCGGGGTGCCCTCGTCGCCGACGACGACCTCCAGGTGGGTGTCGGCGTCGCGGACCTCGACGCTGATCGTGCCGTGGCCGTGCTTGCGGGCGTTGTCGATGAGGACGTCGAGCACCTGCTCCAGTGGCCCGATCGGCACCCGGGTCCGCGAGCGTCGCCCGACCTGCCCGGTGACCAGCTCCCGCGACTCCGCGGCCAGCCGCCGCGACCAGCGTGCCGCGCTCGCCTCCACCACGGCGACGAGGTCGACCACCTGCTGCGCCTCGATCCGGCGGCCGCGGGCCAGGTCGAGCAGCTGGTCGATCGAGCCGCTGAGCCGGTCGAGCTCGCCGAGCCCGCGCTCCAGCTCGACGGCGACCGCGGGGTCGGTCTCCGGCCACAGGGTCAGGTCCTCGAGGTTGAGGCGAAGGGCGGTGATCGGCGTACGCAGCTGGTGGGAGGCGTTGGCGGCGAACTCGCGCTCCCGGCGAACCAGGTCGTCGAGCCGGGTGGCCGCGCCGCGCAGGGAGGTGCCGATCGCGTCGGCCTCCGGGACGGCGTACGTCGGCACGTCGATGTCGAACCGGCCGTGCCCCAGGTCGCGGGAGAACCCGGCGAGGTCCTGGAAGGGGCGCGAGAGGCGGCGGGCGATGAGCACGCCCAGCACCCCCGCGGCGAGTGCCAGCGCCAGGCCGAGGACGACCAGGGGCAGCAGGGCTTCGCGGATGCTCGCGCCGATCGAATCGCCGGTGACGCTCAACCGCAGGGTGCTGCCGTCGGCGAGCTGCCGCGTCACCGTGACGTCCTCGGCGTCGGTCGCGGGGTCGCCCACCACGATCGGCGTCCCCGACGGCCGGTCCAGCTCGACCCGGTCGGCGGCCACCAGTCCCCCGCGGAGCAGGTCCTCGTCGACCTCGCCGCCGCCGCGCGTCCTCTCGGCGACCAGGTCCTCGAGCACCGCCGCGCTGCCGGTCAGGCCGCTGCGGGCCTGGTCGCGGACCAGGTCGGCGAGGAAGTAGGCCCGCGGTACGCCGTACAGGCCGATCACGGCGATCGTGAGGCCGACGAACGCGAGGACCAGCCGGTCACGCATCGGTGCTCAGTCCTCCTCCAACCGGAACCCGACGCCCCGCACGGTGTCGAGCCGGATCGGGGCGTCGCCGTCGACCAGCTTCTGGCGCAGCCGGCCGACCGTGGTGTCGAGGGTCTTGGTCGACCCGAACCAGTTCTCGTCCCAGACCCGGGCCATCAGGTCCTCACGGGTGACCACGGCGCCGCGGCGATCGTCGAGCAGGGCGAGGACGTCGAACTCCTTGGCGGTCAGGGACAGCTCGCTCCCGCCGACCCAGGCGCGGCGGGCGTCCCGGTCGAGTCGGAAGGTCTCCGCGGCCGGCGCAGTGGGTGCGGGGCCGGGGGCGGGCGTCGCGATCACGTCGGGGTCGGCGACCACCGCGGGCCGGTGTGAGCGGCGCAGCAGGGCCCGCACCCGCGCGAGCAGCTCGGAGAGGCTGAACGGCTTGGCCAGGTAGTCGTCGGCGCCGACGTCGAGGCCCACGACCCGGTCGAGCTCACCGGCCCGCGCGGTGAGGATGACGATGCCGCCCTCGAAGCCGTCGGCCCGGACCTGACGGCACACGTCGAGACCGTCCATGTCGGGCAGGCCGAGGTCGAGGAGCAGCAGGTCGATGCCGCCGCCGGCGACCCGGTCGATCGCCGGCCGGCCGGCCGCGACCCGGTCGACGTCGTACCCCTCGCGCTGGACCGCGCGCACGAGCGGGGCGGCGATGGCGTCGTCGTCCTCGACGATCAGCAGGCGCACAGGCACCTCACCGAGCATAGGGGTCGTCGTCGCGCGCACCGGCCACCCGCGCCCGGTGGGTGCGGATCCGGCGGTCGGCGTCGATCGCGGCCAGCACCGCGAGCGGCACCGCCATGCCGACGAGCGCGGCCGGGTCGAGGTCGTGCCGCGGCTGCCCCGGCAGCCCGATGGTGAGCGCGAGGGCGGTGAGCAGCAGCGGTGCGCCCACGACGAGGACCACGGCCAGCCGCGTCTCGAGGCAGTTGACCCGGGCCAGCGCGGCCGCGGCGAGCAGGCTGAGCGGGGCGAGGACCAGCGCGCTCGTCGCGACGTGGTCGCCGCCGAGCGCCCACCACGCCTGGCCGAGGCCGAGCGCCGCGGTGAGCGCCGCCGCCGTCCACGAGCCACGGGTGGGTGCACCCATCAGAACTCCCGGTCGGCTGTGCCGGACTCGGAGACCGGGGTCGCCGCGCAGGCACCGCCGGTCGTGGCCAGCACCGCCGTCGACGGCGTCCACACCATCGTCGAGGGCGTCGTCACGGTGCGCAGGCCGTTGCCGCTCGCCAGCGACCCGACGGTGATCGTCACGACCGTGCGGTCCACCCCGTCCACGGTGAGTGTGGTCGTGGTCATCGTGGCGTTGAACAGCGCGGTCTTGCGTCCCTTGACGTAGTCCTCGCGCAGTCCGACCGAGCCGAGCTGCACGGTGGAGCCGTTGCGGAGCACGTCGATCGCGTCGCTCTTGCTGGTGCCGCCGAGCAGGTTGCCGTCGCGCAGCCGCAGGGTCACCGGAAGGGCGGCGCCGGTCCACCCGGCGCTGATGGTGCCGGGGGCGACGACGTCGCTGTAGGTCAGGGTCAGCGTGTCGCCGGCGTCGACCCGGCCGGCGGTGCCCTCGCCGTTGGCGCTCTGCACGTCGACGGCGCGGAGCCGGCTGTTGTCCACCTTGCGAGCGCTGAGCACCGCCGAGGTGACCGTCGCGCCCCGGCCGTCGGTCAGCACGGCGCGCAGGTCGTAGGAGCCGTTCGGGACCGCGGTGGTGTCCCAGGCGCAGGAGTACGGCGCCGCGGCGGCGGTGCAGATGTCGGTCCAGGTGGACGTCCCGGTCGCGGCGTACTGGACCCGGACCGAGGTCACGCCCGCGGTCGAGCTGCCCTGGGCCGTGATCGTCGCCCGGCCGGACAGGAAGGCGCCCGGGTCGTCGAGGGACACCGAGGAGACGGTGTTGTCGACGACCCGGCCGGTCACGGCCGCGGAGGTCGCGATGTTGCCGGCCACGTCGGTCGCCACCGCCCGGAAGGCGTAGCTGCCGTCGGCCAGCGAGGTCGTCGCGAAGCGGCAGGACCAGGGGTCCACCGTCAGCACGCACAGGCTCTGGAAGCCGCCGCCGGCCGGGGCGTACTGCAGCACGACCTGCTGCACGCCCGAGCCCGCGTCGCTCGCGGTGGCGGCGAAGGTCGCCGTACCGCTGAGGGGAGTGCCGGGGTCGACCATCGCGACCGTGGGCGCGGCGTTGTCGACGAGCACGTCGCTGACGACGGCCGAGGTGGCCGAGGACAGCCCCGAGGTGGCGACGGCCCGCAGGTCGAAGGAGTCGTTGGCGAAGCCGGTCGTCGACCAGGTGCAGGTGAACGGCGCGCTCAGCCCGCTGCACAGCGTCTTCCAGCTGGTGCCGCCGTTGGTCGTGTACTGGACCGTGACCAGCCACGGCAGCAGGCCGCCGTTGTAGACGGTGGACCTGAGCGCGACGCTGCCGCGCACGACGTCTCCGGGGTCGCCGAGCACGACGAGGACGTTGTTGGCGACGGTCGTGCTGACCACGTCCGAGACGGACGAGTAGCCGGCCCCGTTGACCGCGCGGACCCGCAGGTCGTAGCCGCCGTCGGCACTGGCGCGGGTGTTCCAGGCGCAGGTGTACGGCGCGGCGGCGGTCGTGCAGGCCGTGGTCCAGGTGCTCGCGCCCGGCGCGAGGTACTGGAAGACGACGGAGGTGATCGCCGACTCCGCGTCGGTGACCGTCGCGCTCAGCGTCACGGTGCCCTGCACCGGCGTCCCCGGCGAGGCGAGGCTGACAGCCGGAGGCGTCCAGTCGTCCGCGGCCCGCACTGTCGCGGTGTTCGTCGTCGAGCGCACGAAGGTCGCGTCCGAGGACGTCGTGGACGCCAGGACCAGCCACGCGCCGAGCAGGCCGAGGACGGCCAGTCGCAGGGCGGTCGGGAGTCGCATGGGGCGTCCTTCGTGACGGGTCGGGCTACGGGGTGAGGCTCGTCCTCAACGCTAGGGAGGACGACGCCACGGGAGATCCACGGACAGGTCACGCGATCTCCACAAAACGAGGGGCGCCGGGCCCGCGTTCCCACAGACGCGGACCCGGCTGTCCCCAGTCGACGGCCGTGGCCGTCAGGCCGTCCGGACTCGGCCCCCCAGCGTCGAGTCCGGACGAGAGCGGAGGGCAGCGACGAGCTGCCCGAGGCTGAGCAGGGCGACCAGTCCCGCCGGTACGCCGATCACGAGCATCCGGGTGTCCCGGTCGGCGAGCGCGAGCAGCGCGTACCCGACGTATGGCACCGAGAACGTGACCACCGGCTGCTGCTGCGAGGTGAGCGAGAACCGCCACGGGTCGGGGTCCGGGTTGGCGTCGCCCTGGGTGCGCAGCACCTGCCTGCCCTGGTCGTCCCGCGTGATCCGGACGATCCGGTGGGTCACCAGCGTGGTGACGCCCGAGGCGGCCGGCGGCTGGTAGGTGATGACGTCGCCGACCTCCAGGTCGGCCGCCGCGACCTCGCGCTCGAAGACCACCGAGCCCTTGTCGTACGTCCCGGTCATCGAGCCGCCGGTGATGACGTAGCGCTGGAACCCGAGGCCCGACGGCAGCACGAAGGCGACCGCGGCGAGCGCGACGGCGACGAGCGCCAGGGTGGCGGCGCCGTTGGCGACGCGACGGGTGGCGGCCATGGTCAGTTGGTGTAGCTGTCGCCGTTGAGCTGGACCGAGTCCCACTGGTAGGCGGCCGAGGCGGCCTTGCCCTGGTCGGCGTTCGGCGCGGTGGCGGCGAGCTTCACGGTGAACCGGAAGGTGTCGACCGCGCTCGGCTGGATCACGCCGATGTCGGTCTTCGCGCCGTCGACCAGGCCGCCGAAGGTGCCGTTGTAGACGGTCGCGCCGGTCGTGGTGTTCGTGATGGCCAGGGTCAGGTTGTCGCCGGTGAACCCGTTGGTCGAGGACGTCTCGGTCAGGCTGAACGACGCCGGCAGGCTGCCGGTGTTGGTCAGCGACAGGGTGCCGGTCAGGGTGTCGCCCGGCTTGAGACCGGTCAGGTCGAAGATCGCGCCGCCGTCCTTGGAGTTCGCCTGCGCCAGGGTGCCCGAGGTCACCGCGCTGATCGTGTTGCCCGACTGCGACGTGAACGTCGCGCCGGAGCCCACGGCGATCGCGCCGGCGGCGGACAGGGTGGCGAGCGGGACGAGGATCCTGCGGGACATGCGCATGGCGGGGCTTCTCCTGTGGGGGTCGTGCTCGTCGTGAGCAGCGGTGGTGGTGATGACCAGAACTCTGCTCGCCGGCGATCCACAGCCGATCCACGAGAAGCCCGCACGACCTCCCCGGTACCGCCACAGCTCGCCACAGGTCTCCACAGCTCGGCACAGCTCGCCACGAGCGCCCCGGTGGGTTCCCTAGGTGTGATGCCCAGGCACGTTGGTCGAGATCGTGTGACGACACGGTCTGAGCTGTAGATGGACGAAGGCCTCCCGGGTGTGGAGTGGAGCTGTCTAGGAACCGCTCCCACCGCAGGAGGCCTTCGTGTCACACGCTACCCATGCCAACGCAGCCCTGACCCCACGTGCGCGCCTACGTCTTGCGCGCCTGATCGTCGATCACGGCTGGCCGCCAGCTCGAGCTGCCGAGCGCTACGACGTCTCGTGGCGCACAGCGAAGAAGTGGGCCGATCGCTACCGCGACGAGGGACCGGACGGAATGCTCGACCGGTCCTCAGCCCCGCATCGGCAGCCGAACCGCACACCGGCGCCGATCGTGCGCAAGATCGTGCACCTGCGCTGGAAGCAGCGACTCGGCCCCGTCGAGATCGCCGACCGCCTCAACATGCCTGCCTCGACCGTGCACGCGGTCCTGGTCCGCTGCCGGATCAACCGCCTCTCCCACATCGACCGCGCCACCGGCGAGCCGATCCGCCGCTACGAGCACGAGAAGCCCGGCGACCTGATGCATGTCGACGTCAAGAAACTCGGCAAGGTCCCCGACGGCGGCGGCTGGCGCTACGTCGGGCGTCAGCAGGGCGAGAAGAACCGGTCGGCCACAGTCGCGCGAACAGGCGTGCCTCGCAACAAGTGGCGCAACCCGGTGATCGGGACCTGTTACCTGCACACCGTTGTCGACGACCACTCCCGCGTGGCCTACGTCGAGGCTCACGACGACGAGACCAAGGAGACCGCGGCCGAGGTCCTCAAGAACGCGGTCGCCTGGTTCGCCGAACGCGGCGTCGTCGTGAAGCGCGTGCTCAGCGACAACGGCAGCTGCTACAAGTCCCACTTGTGGCGCGACACCTGTGCCGATCTGGGCATCACGCCGAAGAAGACTCGGCCCTACCGTCCGCAGACCAACGGCAAGATCGAGCGCTTCCACCGCACCCTGGCCGAAGGCTGGGCATTCAAGAAGTTCTACAACTCCGAGTCAGCCCGGCTCGCCGCTCTGCCAGCATGGATCCACGAGTACAACCACCACCGGCCCCACTCAGCAATCGGGAAGGCCGCACCCATCACCAGGCTGGACAACCTGGCTGGGCATCACACCTAGGGAAGCACTGATCAATCCCGCCTGCTACGCGCCGCGATCCACGCACGCTGGCTGCGTTGCAGACGCTCGACGTGCGCCCAGCATGACTTCGCGCCTGCGCCTTGCCATCGCGCGCGCCTCGCGACGCTCGCGACGGCGCCATTGATCAGTGCTTCCCTAGGCTGGCGTCATGACGCCGACTCCCCTCGCCCTGCCCACGTCCGCCGCCGACTGGCCCGCGTGGTTCCGGGCGCGCACCGAGTCGGAGCTGACGCGGGCGGCCGAGCTGGTCGACGCGCTCCGGGCGGACCCGCCGACCGACCCGGTCGCCGTACTGCGCCAGTGGGACCGGGCCGCGGGCCACCTCGGCAACGCGGCCGCCGCGGGATCCCTTCTCGGCAACGTGCACCCTGCAGGCGAGGTGCGCGACCTCGCCGACGCCGCCGAGCAGGAGGCGCAGCGGATCGGCACCGCCTGGGGCCTGGACCGCGAGCTGTACGACGTGTTCGCGGCGATCGACGACGCCGCGGTCGCCCACGACCCGCTGGCCGCGCGAGTGCTGGCGAAGGTGCGCGACGACTTCCGCCGCTCCGGCGTCGACAAGGACGAGGCCACTCGGGCCCGGATCGCCGAGGTCCGCGAGCGGATCACCGAGCTCGACCAGGAGTTCAGCCGGGTGATCCGCGACGACGTCCGCACCGTGCGGGTCACGCCCCAGGACCTCGCCGGCATGCCCGACGACTGGCTGGCCGCCCACCCCGTCGACGACGAGGGCATGGTCACCGTCACCACCGACTACCCCGACTCGGTGCCGGTGCGGATGTTCGCCCGCGACCAGGACGTGCGCCGGGAGGTGACCATCGCCTTCCTCGACCGCGGCTGGCCGACCACCGAACCGCTGCTGACCGAGCTGTTCACGCTGCGCCACGAGCTCGCCACGACCGTCGGGTACGCCGACTGGCCGTCGTACGACGCCGACGTGAAGATGATCGGTGACGGCCCCGCCATCCCCGCGTTCATCGAGCGGATCGTCGAGGCCGCCGAGGAGCCGATGCGCCGCGACCTCGCCCAGCTGCTCGAGCGCTATCGCCGCGACTTCCCCGACGCGACCGAGGTCCCCGGCTACGACTACAACCACTACGCCGAGCTGGTCCGCGCCGAGAGGTACGACGTCGACTCCCAGCGGGTGCGCACCTACTTCGACTTCGCCAAGGTGCGCGACGGGCTGCTGGCCGTCACCGGGCGGCTGTTCGGCCTGCGCTACGAGCAGGTCGACGTACCCGTGTGGCACGAGGACGTCACGGCGTACGACGTCTTCCGCACCGCATCCCCGGAGGTTGAGGTGCGAGGAGCGCCAGCGACGAGCCTCGAAACCCGGATCGGGCGGATCCACCTCGACCTGCACCCCCGCGAGGGCAAGTACAAGCACGCCGCACAGTTCACGCTGACCGACGGCGTGCGCGGCGAGCAGCTGCCGGAAGGCGTGCTGGTGTGCAACTTCGCGCGCGGGCTGATGGAGCACGACCACGTCGTCACGCTGTTCCACGAGTTCGGCCACCTGCTGCACCACGTCCTCGGCGGTCACGGCGACTGGTTCCGCTTCGCCGGCGTCGCCACCGAGTGGGACTTCGTCGAGGCGCCGAGCCAGATGCTCGAGGAGTGGGCCTGGCACGCCGACGTGCTGCGCACCTTCGCCACTGACGCCGCCGGCGACCCGATCCCCGCCGACCTGGTCGCCGCGATGCGCGCCGCCGACGACTACGGCAAGGGCATCTACGCCCGCACCCAGATGTTCTACGCCGCCATGTCGTACTGGTTCCACGCCGACCGCGTGCACGGCGCGGACGCTCCCGACCTCACCGACCGGATGATCCAGCTCCAGGCGAGGTACGCCGCCCTGCCGTACCTGCCCGGCACCCACATGTTCGCCAGCTTCGGCCACCTCGGCGGCTACAGCTCGGGCTACTACACCTACATGTGGTCGCTGGTGATCGCGAAGGACATGTTCAGCGCCTTCGACCCCGACGGCACAGGCGACCTGTTCAGCCCCGCCGCCATCGACACTGCGCGGCGCTACCGCGACGCCGTCCTCGTGCCCGGCGGTTCCGGCGACGCGGCCGACCTGGTCGCGGACTTCCTCGGCCGGCCGAGCTCGTTCACGTCGTACGCGGCGTGGCTGGCGCGGTGATGCGGCGGCCCCTTGTAACTAAGTGTTACGGCACGGTTATCCACCACTTGCGCCCCATTGGCCCCAAATCGGCGCTGTAACACTTAGTTACAAGCACGCGCGCGGCGCCTAGTCCGTCCTGACCATTCCAGGTCCCCGCGACCCGGCCGACCATCGAGACATGTCCCCGAACCGGCTGCTCTCCCCGATCAGGATCCTGCTCGCGCTGCTCCTCGGCGGCGCCCTCGTCACCGGCCCGCTGTCCCCGCCGGCGTCGGCCAGTGGACCCACCACCGACTGCACCCTGCAGGCCAGGACCAACCCGAGCATGTACGGCGAGCCGGCCACCTTCCGGTTCTTCGCCGCGGCCCGGCTTCCCGAGGACGTGCCGCCGTCGCCGTCCGGACTCGTGACCTTCTTCGACGGCCTTCCGGTCCTGGGGCACGTCCTCGGCACGGCCGTCCTCCTCCCCGAGCTGACCAAGGACAACAACGACGTCGAGTTCACCACCAGCGACCTGAGCGTCGGCGATCACGACGTGTACGCCGTCCTGGTCGGGCCGTCGGGACCCTGCCCGATCCCGCCGAGCGTCGGTCAGCACGTCAACCCACCGCCGGCCAGCCCCAGCAGCACGGCGATCGGCTCCTCCGTGAACCCCTCCCGCTTCGGGCAGTCGGTGACCTTCACCGCCGCGGTCGCCCGCCAGGGCGGCGGAGCCGTGGCCGGGTCGGTGCAGTTCCGGGCGGACGGCGCCGACGTCGGCGGACCGGTCGCCGTCGACGCGACCGGGCACGCCTCCGTCGCGACCGGGTCGCTCGCGGTCGGCGCGCACGCGATCACCGCGACCTTCACCAGCGTCAACGCCGACACGCTCGGCAGCGACGGCACCCTGGCCGGTGGCCAGGTGGTGCAGGCCGCCGACACGCACACGGGCGTCACGTCGTCGGCGAACCCGTCCGAGCTCGGGCGGTCCGTCACCTTCACGGCGCAGGTCACGGCGGTGGCGCCGGGCGCCGGGAACCCCGGTGGCACCGTCCAGTTCAGCGCCGACGGCTCGCCGATCGGCGTACCCCAGGGCGTCGACGGCTCGGGCCGGGCCTCGGTCTCGACGTCCGGCCTCGCCGTCGGCACGCACACGGTGACCGCTTCCTACACCTCCGGCGACGACCGCTTCAACGGCAGCGCGGGCTCGGTCGACCAGACGGTCGAGCGGGTCCGGACCACGCTGAGGTACGACGGCGCGACGAGCGGTGACTTCCACGACCCCGCCCTCCTCGGCGCCACGCTGACCCGCACCACCGGTGGCACGCCGGTCGCGGGTGCCGTCGTACACCTCACGATGGGTGGCGAGAACTGCGACGCGACGACCGACGGGAGCGGCCGGGCGACCTGCTCGATCACGCCGCAGGAGGCGGCCGGGGCCTACGCGGCCGGCGCCGCCTACGACGGCGACGCGAGCACGCAGCCCAGCGCGGACAGCACGACCTTCACGGTGACCCGCGAGCAGACCTCGCTCGACTACACCGGCGACACGGTGATCCTGAACGGCGGCACCGCCCACGCGTCGGCGCGGCTGACCGAGGACGACGGGGCTCCCGTGCTGGCAGGCCGGAGCGTCGTGTTCACCCTCGGCAGCGCGACGAGCGCGCAGACCTGCACCGGGCTCACCGACGCGACCGGCGCCGCCGCGTGCGACATCGGCTCGGTCGCGCAGCCGCTCGGCCCGGGCACGATCACGGCGAGCTTCGCGCAGGACCCGTACTACCTCGCCTCGACCGACGCCGCCGACACGATCCTGTTCGCGTTCCCCAGTCGCGGTGGGTTCGTCGTGGGCGACCGCGGTACGACGACCGGTGCGGCGGTGCGGTTCTACGACCCCTCCTGGAACCAGGTGAACAGCCTCAGCGGTGGGCTGGCCCCGAGCGCTTTCAAGGGCTTCGCGACCGCGCCCGGCAACCCGCCGCGCTGCGGCGGCACGTTCACCTATGCCGCGAAGCCCGGCAACAGCGGGGCACCGCCGGCCACGGTGCCGAGCTACATGGGCACCCTCGTGACCAGCAGGGTGACCAGTGCGGGCTCGACGATCACCGGCACGATCGCCCGGATCGTGGTCGTGCGGACGTCGTCGTACGGCTCCCTCGACCAGGGCGGACGCGGGACGGTGGTGGCCGTCGTGTGCTGAAAGCCCTTGAACCGGACTCCTTCATCGCGTACGGTTGCGATATATCGCGATACGAACACGAACTGTTCTCGCGATATCTCGAACCGAACCGGGGCTCACGAGGTCCCCGCAACCGAAGGAGGTCCCGCCATGGGACACCACCACGAGAACTCACGTCCGTACGACGACCGCGACCCCTGGGGTCGCTCCGAGCCCCGGGGCTTCCAGCGCCGCAACCGCGGCGGCGGCCCCGGGCCCTGGGGCGGTGCCTGGGCCGGCTGGGAGTGGGGCGAGCCCGGCCGCGGCCGGGGCCGCCACGGAGGCCCCGGCTTCGGTCCGGGCGGACCGGGCATGCCGCCGCCGTGGCTCGCCGGCCTGTTCGGCATGGGCCGTCCCGAGCCGGGCCGCGGCCCGCGGGTACGCCGCGGCGACGTCCGCTCGGCCATCCTCGACGTGCTCCGCGACGCCAACCAGCGCGAGGAGTCGCCGAACGGCTACCAGGTGATCCAGGCGATCACCGACCGCAGCGGCGGCGTGTGGAAGCCGAGCCCCGGCTCGGTCTACCCGACCGTCCAGCAGCTCCAGGACGAGGACCTGGTCGAGATCGACGAGGCCCGCGGTCGCCGCGCGATGCGGCTCACCGCCGCGGGCGCGGCCTGGTGCGAGGAGCACGCCGACGAGCTCGCCGCCGTCTGGGCGCCCTTCGACCGCTCGCGCGAGAAGGCCCAGGCCGGCCCCGCCGACCAGGGCCATGCCGACCTGAAGGCCGAGATCGGCCAGGTCATGGGCGCGGTCTGGCAGATCGTCACCGCCGGCTCCGACGCCCAGCGCCGGGCCGCGGTCGACGTACTCGTCGAGGCCCGCCGCAGCCTCTACGGAATCCTCGCCGACGGCCCCACCCCGGCCACCGACCCCGAGGACCCCGCCGACCCGGCCGAAACTGACGCCTGATCCACGCCGACCCGGCACAAACTGCCGTGAAAACAACGCCGACCCGGCGCGAAGTGTCTTTGCGAAAAGACACTTTGTGCCGGGTCGGCCCGTTTTCGGCGGCACTTCGCGCCGGGTCGGCGGACCTCAGGAGCCGGTGTAGTACTCGTCCGCCACGGTGAGCGCCTGGTCGAGGATGGCGAGCCCCTCGAGCAGCTCCTCGCGCGAGGTGGTGCACGGAGGGGCGACGTGGGTGCGGTTGAAGTGGACGAACGGCCACAGTCCCCGCTCCTTGCAGGCGGCGGTGAACCGGGCCATCGGCTCGGCGTCGGGGCCGGCGGCGTTGAAGGGGACGAGCGGCTCGCGGGTCGCGCGGTCGCGGACCAGCTCGATCGCCCAGAACATGCCGAGGCCGCGTACGTCGCCGACCGAGGGGTGCTTCTCCGCGAGCTCGGCCAGCCGCGGCCCGATCACGTCGCGACCCATCGCCGTGACGTGGTCGAGCACCCCGTCGGACATGACGCGGATCGACGCGACGGCGGCCGCGCAGGCCAGCGGGTGGCCGGAGTAGGTGAGTCCGCCCGGGTAGGCGCGCTCGCGGAAGGTGTCGAAGATCGACTCCGAGATCACGACGCCGCCCAGCGGCACGTACCCGGAGTTCACGCCCTTGGCGAACGTGATCAGGTCCGGTACGACGCCCCAGTGGTCGATCGCGAACCACTCGCCGCAGCGCCCGAAGCCCGCCATCACCTCGTCCGCGATGAGCACGATGCCGTGCCGGTCGCACAGCTCGCGTACGCCGGCCAGGTAGCCCGGCGGCGGCACCAGGATGCCGTTCGTGCCGACGACCGTCTCGAGGATGATCGCCGCGATGGTTGCGGGCCCCTCGACCATGATCGTGTCGGCCAGGTGCTGGAGGGCACGCTCGCCCTCCTCGGCCTCCGAGGTGGAGTGGAAGGCCGAGCGGTAGGTGTAGGGCCCCCAGAAGTGCACCGATCCGGGGATCGACGGCTCGGAGGGCCAGCGCCGCGGGTCGCCGGTCAGCGCGATCGCTCCGGCGGTCGCGCCGTGGTAGCTGCGGTACGTCGAGAGCACCTTGTGCTTCCCGGTGTGCAGCCGCGCCATCCGGATCGCGTTCTCGTTGGCCTCGGCGCCGCCGTTGGTGAAGAAGACGTGGTTCAGCGAGCCGGGCGCGCGTTCGGCGATCAGCCGGGCCGCCTCGCCGCGTACGTCGTTGGCGAACGCCGGCTGCACCATGCACAGCCGGGCGGCCTGCTCCTGGATCGCCGCGACCAGCGCGGGGTGCTGGTAGCCGAGGTTGAGGTTGACCAGCTGCGAGGAGAAGTCGAGGTACTTGCGGCCCTCGTAGTCCCAGAACCGCGACCCCTCGCCGCCGGCGACCGGGAGCGGGCTGATCCTGTCCTGCGCGGACCAGGAGTGGAAGACGTGCGCGCGGTCGTCGGCGACGACGCTCGCGGCGAGGGAGTCGGCCGGCGAGTCGGCCGAGGAGCTGGTGGCGGGGTCGAGGAGGGTCATCGCGGTCACCGGTTCCGCGGGAAGCCGAGGTCGACCGTCGAGGTCGCCGGGTCGGGCCAGCGGGAGGTGACGACCTTGGCGCGGGTGAAGAACGCCAGGCCCTCGGGGCCGTACATGTGGTGCGAGCCGAACAGCGAGTTCTTCCAGCCGCCGAACGAGTGGTGCGCGACGGGGACCGGGATCGGCACGTTGACGCCGACCATGCCGACCTCGATCTCGCGCTCGAACTGGCGGGCGGCGCCGCCGTCGCGGGTGAACAGCGCGACGCCGTTGGCGTACTCGTTGCGGTTGATCAGTGCGATCGCCTCGTCGAAGGTGTCGACCCGCACGACCGACAGCACCGGGCCGAAGATCTCGTCGCGGTAGACCGACATGTCCTCCGACACGTGGTCGATCAGCGAGGGGCCGAGGAAGAAGCCGGACGCCGGAAGCTCGGACTGCCGGCCGTCGAGGACGACGGTCGCGCCGGCGGCGGAGCCGGCGTCGACGTACCCGGCCACCCGGTCGCGGTGCGCCTCGGTGATGAGCGGGCCCATCCCGGTGCCCGCGACGGTGCCGTCGCCGATCACGATGTCGTTGGCGCGGACGGTGATCTCCTTGATCAGCTGGTCGGCGACGTCGCCGACCGCGACCAGCACGGAGACCGCCATGCAGCGCTCGCCCGCGGATCCGTACGCCGCCGACACGGCCGCGTCCGCCGCCATGCCGAGGTCGGCGTCGGGCAGGACGACCATGTGGTTCTTGGCGCCGCCGAGGGCCTGGACCCGCTTGCCGGCGCGGGTGCCCGACTCGTAGACGGACTTCGCGACCGGGGTGGAGCCGACGAAGCTGACGGCCGCGACGTCCTCGTGGTCGATCAGCGACTGGACGGCCGTGGCGTCGCCCTGGACGACGGTGAACACGCCGTCCGGCAGGCCGGCCTGCTTCCACAGCTCGGCGAGCAGGAGGGACGCCGAGGGGTCGCGCTCGCTCGGCTTGAGGATGAACGCGTTGCCGGCCGCGATCGCCGTGGTGCACATCCACAGCGGCACCATGGCCGGGAAGTTGAAGGGCGTGATGCCGACGACGACGCCGAGCGCCTCGCGCACGGTGCGTACGTCGATGCCGGTGCTGACCTCGGAGGAGTAGCTGCCCTTGAGGTGCTCGGCGATGCCGACGGCGTAGTCGACGTTGTCGAGGCCGCGGGCGACCTCGCCGGCCGCGTCGTCGAGGACCTTGCCGTGCTCGGCGGTGATGGCGGCGGCCAGCTCGTCGGCGTGGCTGCGGACCAGCTCGCGGAACGCGAACAGCACCTGGGTACGACGCGCGAGGCTCGAGCGGCTCCACGCGGCCGCGGCGGCCGACGCCGAGGCGACGGCCCGGTCGACCAGGGCGGTGTCGGCGAGCTGGAGCTCGCCGGTGACCTCACCGGTGGCGGGGTTGTAGACGGGCTGGGTGCGGGCGTCGGCGACGGCCACAGCGGCGCCGTCGATCCAGTGGCTGATCGTGCTCATGGCCCGAAGGTAGGCGCCCGGACCGGCCGCTGAGTAGCATCAACCTGTCACGATATCGGCCAACGACTTTACAGACTGGAAGGACGCGGATGCTGCCCACGCTGGCCGAGGTACTGGCCCTGCCGGAGGTACGACGCGGGGACCCGGTCGTGCTGGCCGGCGCGGGCCGGCTGCAGCGGGCGATCCGATGGGTGCACGTCGCCGAGCTGGCCGACATCGCGCCGCTCCTCCAGGGCGACGAGCTGCTGCTCAACACCGGCATCCTGCTGCCGTCGACCGACCGCGGCCTGCGCCAGTACGTCGCGGGGCTCGCCGAGGTGGGGCTCGCCGGGCTGGCCATCGAGCTCGGCCGGCGCTACACCGACCGGCTCCCGGACGTCCTCGTCGAGGCGGCCGAGGAGCATGACCTGCCGCTGATCGCGTTCCGCCGGGAGACCTCGTTCGTGGCGGTCACGCAGGCGGTCCACCAGATCGTCGTGAACGCGCAGATGACCGAGCTGGAGGCCTCCGAGGAGGCGCACCGCGCGTTCACCCGGCTCACCCTCGGCCGCGCCCGTCCGCAGCAGGTCGTCGACCTGGTGGCCGAGATGGCCGACCGGCCGGTGGTCTTCGAGAACCTGGTCCACCACGTGATCGCCTACAACGCCGCCGGCCGCGACCACGACGCCGTGATCGGGGACTGGGAGCGGCGCTCGCGCAGTGCCCGGATGCTCGGCACCGACGCGGCGGTCGACGTCGGCCCGGAGCCCGGTCGGTTCGGCCGCCTGGTCCTGCTCGCCGACGCCGCCGACGGGGAGCTGACCGCGCGTCAGCGGATGCTCCTCGAGCGCGGCGCGACCGCGCTTGCGATGGGCCGGTTGATCGACCGCGACGCCCAGAGCCTCGAGCTCCAGGCCCACCGCACCCTGCTGACCGAGCTCGCCGCCGGCGTCGACGTGCCCCACCTCGCGGCCCGGCTGACCTCGCTCGGGCTGCGCTGGAAGGGCCGCCACGTCACCGGGCTGGTCGTGCGGCTGCCGCGACCGGGCAGCGCCGACGAGCTGCGCGGCGTGGCCTCGGACCTGCTCGACGAGCTGCGGGTACGACGTACCAGCGGCCTGGTCGGACCCGTCGACGACGAGCGGGTGGTCGCGCTGGTCGCGCACGCCGCTGGCGCCGTCGACGTCCTCACCGACCGGCTGGTCGAGCGGCTGGCCCGCACCGGCGCGCGGCTGGTCCTCGGCGTCGGCTCGGCCGTCGACGACGTCGCCGGGTCCGGCGGTAGCGTGCGCGAGGCGCTCGTCGTCGCCGACTCGGCGGCGCCCACCGACCCGCCGCGGGCGGTGCGCCTCTACGACCTGCGGCTGCGCGGCCTGCTCCACCTGCTGCGCCACGACCCCCGCGTGCAGCAGTACGTCGAGCGCGAGCTCGGCACTCTCCTGGCCCACGACGCCCGAACCGGTGAGCAGCTCACGACCACGCTGGCGGCGTACTGCCGCACGGGCGGCAACAAGGTGCGCACCGCCGAGCTCTGCCACATCTCGCGACCGGCGCTCTACGCCCGGTTGCAGCGGATCGGCCAGGTCGTCGACATCGACCTGGCCGATCCGGAGAACGTGCTCGCCCTGCACGTGGCGCTGCTCGCGCGCGAGGTGATGGCTTAGCTTCGCCCTGATCCACCGATGGCTGGCTACTACGCGTCACCCCAGCGGCGCGCTCGCTGCGTTGCGGACGCTCGAAGGGCGAGCGAGCACGTCGTCGCGCCCGCACCTTGCGATCGCACCACTGGGATGACGCTCGCTACGCCACCCATCGGTGGATCAGGGCTCAGCCGACCATCAGGTAGTCCGCCGGAAGCGCGATCGGGTTCTCCTGGTCGACCCACGGCAGTGGGGTGTCCTGGCACGTGCCGTCGACGTCGCACCGGCGCAGCGTCGCCGGGCCCTCGTCGAGCTGCCCCACGACCCGGCCGCCGACGGTCCAGCTGCTCAGGCCGGTGAACCCGGGCAGGTCCACCGACGTCCCGCCCCTGGTCGGCTCGACGCTCGCCCGCGACCCGTCGTCGTCGAAGCGCACGACGAAGACGTGGTCGCCGTCGGGCGCGAGCTTCACCGTCTCGAGCCGCGGGCCGAGGTCGCGGATGACGTCGCCGGTCGCGGCGTCCACGAGCGTCCAGCGGCCGGCGTCGTCGAACGAGGTCGCCACACCGTCGTGCACGTCGACCGGCGAGAACGGCAGCTCCTGGTCCTCGCCGGTGCGCCAGTCGACCCGGTGGACGGTCCGTACGTCGGTCCCGACGTAGACGAAGTCGCCGTCCAGCTGGACCTCCCGCAGGCCCGACTTGCCGCCCTCCGGTGTGTCGCCCGGCAGGTCGACCCGCAAGGTGGCGAGCTCCCGGTCTGCCGCCACGTCCCACACGTGGATCCAGCCCTCGTTCTTCAGCGGGACCAGCCAGGCCACCCGGGGCTCGTGCGGGTCGCCGGTCACGCTCCATGCGTCGGAGGGGATCGACAGCCGGGTCGCGGTCCCGTCCGGCCGGACGAGTCCGAAGGCCCGGCCGTCGGAGCCGTCGGAGCCGAGGGTGGCCTGGGTGACGACGCCCACCGACGTCTGCGCGAGGTGGTGGGGCGCCGGGGACAGGTCGGCCGTCGCGTCGCCGACGGAGACGTGCCCGCCGACGGAGAACGCGCCGAGCTCGGCGTACGCCGCGTCGGCCGGGTCCTGGGTCGCGACCTGCGAGCTGCGGGCGGGCCCGTCGTCGAGGCCGGCGACGACCGCGACGCCCACCCCGGCGGCCGCGACGACGGCGGCCGCGGCAGCCACAGTCCCGACCCGGCGCCGGGTACGACGCGCGCGGCCGGCGGAGGCGATCGCGAACGCGTCGGGGTGGGGGACGGGCACGTCGTCCACGGTGTGGTGGAGCAGGTCGGTGAGGCGCTCAGCCATGGTGGCCTCCGGTCGTGAGGGTGGTGGGGGTCGCGTCGGGGAGCTCGACGCCGTCGCCGAGCAGGCGCCGCAGGTTGGCGAGCCCGGCCGAGGTCTGGCTCTTCACGGTGCCGGCGGTGATGCCGAGCAGGTCGGCGGTCTCCTCGACGGAGAGGTCGTCGTAGTAGCGCAGCACCACGACCGCCCGCTGTCGCGGCGGCAGCTGCGCGAGGACCGCCAGCAGGTCGATCCGGTCACCGGTGGGCCCGCGCGGGTCGTGGTCGGTGTCCGGCTCGGGCAGCTCGGCGGTCGGCCGCTCCCCGTGGAACGAGCGGCGCCGGAACCAGCTGGTCGCCGTGGTGACCAGCGCCCGCCGTGCGTACGCCCGCGCGGCCCCGACGTCGCGGATCCCCGACCAGCGGCTGTAGGTCTTCGCGAGCGCCGTCTGGACCAGGTCCTCGGCCAGCGCATGGTCGCGGACCAGCAGCAGTGCCGTGCGGTACAGGCCCGGCCAGGCGACGTGGACCAGCTCGACGAATTCCTCGTCGGTCGGGCCCCGAGATCCGCGCAGCGCCATGGTGGCCATCCTCTCGTGCGTCGGTCGATGTGGTGCTCAGAGAAGGACGCGCGAGGTGCCGCTCGGGTTGTCCCGGCGGTGGATCTCATAGGGTTCAGGCGTGAGTCCGCGCCGTGCTCCCGCTCATCTCGCCGCCGCCACCTGCCTGGCCTGGCTGGCGTTGACGACCGGGTACGGCGCCGCAGCCGCCGCCCCCGGCGTCGACCTGGGCGGCGAGCCGCTGCCGGCGAAGGCGAGCACCGACGAGGCCGACCCGCTGGCGCTGGCCCCCGGCCTGTGGCGCACGACCCTCGGGCCGTCGTACCCCCACTACTTCAGCTACCAGCGCCGGATCAACGGCAGCCGGGTCCACATCGGCGTCCTCGGTGCGCCGCAGGGCGACAGCAGCGACAGCATCCGGATCCTCGCCGAAGTCGCCACCGAAGGCTCCAGCAGCCCCACGAGCTGCGGCGAGGAGACCGACAACGCCGAGAGCAACGTCCCGCAGGCCGTCATCGGTGCCCGGGTCGTGGTCGGCGGCGAGGACGGCAGCACCGGCGAGGCCTGTCGCGACGCCGGCACCGTGCAGATCAAGGTCGACCGCGGCTACGGCTCACCGACCACCGACCTGCCCTACGTGATCAAGGTCGTCGAGGAGGCCCCGTCGTCGGGCACCGGCGACCAGGAGCCTGACGACGCACCGTCGTACGACCGGCCGGAGGCGGGGAAGGCCGAGCGGCTGGAGGGCGCGGCGTCGTTCGACACCGCCCCGGAGATCGACGCCCAGGACGAGCCGGCCACGGTCAGCACGACGATCACCGAGGGCACCGAGCAGCTGTGGCGGGTGCCGCTGACGTGGGGCGACCTGCCGGTCGTCCGCGTCGACGTGGCCACCGCCGAGGACGAGGAGGCGTTCGGCTACAGCGGGCCGAATCTGACCCTTCACCTCGTCGACCCGATGCGCGGCCGGCTGGTCCACGCCGACTCGGAGGCCGAGGACTCGTCGACCGGCCAGTACCTCGCCGAGGCCGAGGACCGCGACCCGACCGTCCTGGTGGGCTCCGGCTTCCCGGTGCGCCAGGTCGACGACCGGCTCCCCGGCGACTACTGGGTCTCGCTCGCCGTCTCCCCGCCCCCCGAGGACCGCAAGGCGGTCAGCGTCCCGGTGCAGGTCACCGTGGCGATCGGTCACCACGGCGGCGCCGCCCCCACGTACGACGGCGTCGTGGTCTCGCAGGACAAGAAGACCAGCCTGGACGGCTACTCCCCGGAGCACCCGTTCCTCGTCGGAGAGGACACCTTCGCCGCGGTGGCCTCGGGCAGCCCGATCGGCGGTGACAGCTGGTTCTCGACCCGGCACTGGGCCGGGCTCGGCCTCGCCGCGGCCAGCCTCGCGTGCCTCGGCGCCGGGGTGGTCCGGCTCCGGGCCCGCCGCTAGCCCGCTCAGCCGAGCAGGAGCAGCAGCGCCACCACGAGACCGAGCACACCCACGCCCAGCAGCACGAACGCGTCGACCGGGCGCCTGGCGGCCACCGGTGCGCCGTACGTCGTCACCGCGGCGGTCGCGGCCGCGGTGGGGACCGGCGTGCTCGGCGGGGGTGGCGGGGGCGGCGGATAGGCCATGGTCGCCCGGCTCGGCGTCGGGTCGGGGGCGTCGGGGTACTCGTCGACCACCTCGAGCCCGTCGGCCAGCGCCGGGTCGTCCCAGCGGGCGACCAGCCCACGTAGGGCCGGGTGGACCAGGAGCTCGGTGGCCGTGGGGCGCCGGGCGGCGTCGTACGCCGTGGCGGCGGCGACCAGCTCGAGCACCGCGTCGTGCTCCGGGTCGCCCGTGCGCAGCGCCGCGACGTCGATCGGACCGGGTTCGCCGTCGGCGGGCGGCCGGCGGCCGGTGAGCATCTCGAGCACGACCACGCCGAGCGCGTAGATGTCGGCGCTGGGGTCGGGGTCGGCGCCGCGGTACTGCTCCGGCGGCATGTAGCCGGGCGTCCCGATCACCATCGCCACGTGGGTCAGCCGCGGCTCGTCGCTCGGTACGGCGATGCCGAAGTCGGTGAGCCGCAGGTGCGGCCGGCGGCGGCCGGTCGGCTCGAGCAGCAGGTTGCCCGGCTTGATGTCGCGGTGCACGATCCCCGCGAGGTGCACGGCCTCCAGCGCCTGCAGGGTCTGGTCGGTGAGCACGGCGATCCAGCGCGGTGGCAACGTCCCGCCGTTGCGCTTCATCAGCCCGGACACGGATCCGCCGCGCACCAGCGGCATCGTGAACAGCACCCGGTCGTCGACACCCGCCCAGGACTGCGGCGTCACCACGTGGGTGTGGTCGATGCGCACCGACTGTTCGCGCACGAACCGCAGCAGCATCGCCGCGTCGGCCTGCCGCAGCATCTTCGCGGCCTTGACCTCGCCGGCCGTCCGGTCCAGCACCCGCCAGACCGTGCCCATGCCGCCCGCGGCGATCGGGTCAAGCAGCTCGTAGCGCCCCGCGAACACCTCGCCCATGCGGGCGACCCTATCCGGCCCGGGCGTCAGTCCAGGCGGACCGCCCGGTGCACCCAGGTCGCCTCGACCCGCATCCCGACGTTCTCGTAGAGGCTCAGCGCCCCGGTCCGCGAGTCGGTCGACAGCGACGACGAGGTGGCCCCGCGCTCGCGGCCGGCGGCGAACGCCGCGACGAGGAGGGCCTGGGCGAGGCCACGGCGCCGATGCTCCCGAGCGACGGCGAGCTTCGAGACGAAGGTGTCCGTGCCGGCGTTCCAGGCGTGGGCCGCGGCGACGACGGTGCCGTCCGGCCCGGTCACCAGCTGCAGGTGCCAGGGCTCCGAGCCGGGTCGGCCCCAGACCTGGGCGCCGAAGTCCGCCAGGCTCGCCCGCTCGCGCACCGACCACTCGAGGAAGGCGTCCTCGGTCACCGTCCAGACCTGCTGGCGGTCGGCCGGCGTCGCCTCGCGCAGCGTGTAGCCCTCGGGCAGCGGCCGCGGCGTCACCCGCGCCCCCTCGGGCAGCCGCAGCACCCAGCTGGTCCACCGCACGTCGTACCCCAGCGCGGCGAGCAGCCGGTCGCCGGCCGAGCCCTCGGGCACCGGCATCCCGACGATCGCGACGCCGCGGCTGCGGGCCAGGTGCTGGATCCAGCCGGCGAGCCAGGTCCCGATCCCGCGCCCGCGGTACGACGGCGCCACCGCGGCGTCGTACCTCTCCTCGCCGAGGTGCTCGGCGTAGGCCACGATCCGCTCGCCGTCGAGGACCGCGACCGAGCTCGCCCCGAGGTCGTACGACGGCCGCCCCCAGTCGGCGAGGAGGTCCGCCTCCTCGACCTCGACGGTGCCGGTGTCGTGCCGCTCCTGCTCGGTGACGACGGCGAACACCGCCGCGACGTCGTCGAGGGTCAGCGGGCGCGCGGTCAGCCCGGGCAGGGTGGCGGGCAGCGAGATGGCGGACACCCGGGTGAGTCTGGACGACGGGCCCGGGTGTCGGCGCGGGATTTACGGGACAGGATCCTCGCCATGATCCGCACCGGTGCTCGTGTCCTCGTCGCCGTCGTCGCCGCGACAGCCGCCACGGGCTGCTCCCAGGTCACCGGCGACGACGAGCAGCACGCTCGGGTCGGCGACGTCTTCGAGCTCAACGGCCAGGCCGAGGGCAGTCCACTCACGGTCCAGCTGCCGAACCTGCGCTACCAGTTCGTGGTCAGCCGGCCCCAGGCGAAGGCACGCCACTCGGTGGGCGCCTACGACGACCACTGGTCCGCCGAACCGGCCCGGGGAGCGGAGTTCCTCGAGATCGGCTACCGCCCCGAGAAGACCGACGGCGACGCGTGGGCGCTGTGGCAGCCCAGCGCCCGCGGCAAGCTGCCCGACCCGGTGTTCACCGTCGTGGCCGACGACGAGCGGATCGTGCTCGACAACGACCTGAGGTTCGACTGGCTGGTCACAGTCCCGGCGGACGTTGACGACCTGTCCCTCGAGGTGGAGTTCGACGGCCGCACGCTGCGCACCGACCTCGGCACGCCGGTCAGCGGGATCGACGTCTTCGCCGCCGCGCCACCGCGACGCTCGCAGGTGCCGTGTCCCGAGCAGCCGCGCACGACCGTGCGCGGCGGTGCGCGGTTCAACGGGACCGAGTGCGGCGTCGCCGCGCTCACCGCGGTCCCCTGGCATGCCGCGGTCGGGTGGGCAGCGCCGGGCCGGGCCTGGCTGGTGGCGAAGGTGAACGTCTCGATCAACACCTACTTCACCGGTGGCTCCGGGCCGGGCACGAGCTACGAGATCGGCTACGGCGAGCCGTCGTACCTCCTCGACGGAGCCCTGCCGCACGTCGTGCTGGACGATGACGGCCGGGAGCTCGCAAGTCGTCCCGCCGACATGACGGTGGACGACGTGCGCACGGTGATCTTCGACGTTCCCGCCGACGCCACCCGGGCCACCCTGGAGCTGGCGCTGGACTACACCGGCACCCCGGAGGACGGCGAGGGCCAGCAGGTGCGCTTCCGGCTGCGCCGGTCGCTCCCACTGGCCCTTCGCTGAGTTCCCAGGCCCCGCGTCGCAGGGCCCGGGCGAACGTCGTCAGGCGTTCTTGATGGCGGAGATGTCGAACTCGAGCTTGATCTTCTCCGAGACGAGGACGCCGCCGGTCTCCAGCGCGGCGTTCCAGGTCAGGCCCCAGTCCTTGCGGTTGACGGTGACGTCGCCCTCGAAACCGACGCGGATGTTGCCGAAGGGGTCCTTGGCCGAGCCGTTCTCCTCGAACTCGATGGTGACGGGCTTGGTGACGTCCTTGATGGTCAGGTCGCCGGTGATGGTCCACTCGTCGCCGTCGCGGGTGACGTCGGTGGAGACGAACTTCCACTCCGGGAACGCCGCGATGTCGAAGAAGTCGGGCGAGGTGAGGTGGCCGTCGCGGTCCGCGGACCCGGTGGAGACGCTGGCCGGGTTGATGGTCACGGTGACCGAGGACGCGGCGGGGTTGGCGGTGTCGATGTGGGCGGTGGCGTTCCAGTCGGTGAACTGGCCACGGACCTTGGTGACCACCGCGTGGCGCGCGACGAAGCCGAGGCGGCTGTGCGCGGTGTCGAGGGTGTAGTCGCCGGTGATGTCGGTGAGGGCTGCGGACTCGCTCATGGTTCTGGCTCCTGTGGTGGCGGATTCGTTGAACTTTCAAAGACCGTAACCAATGGTGACACGGCAACCATTCCGTGGCAAGGGGTGACGTGGGTCACATACGTGGCAAGCAGGTGAAGTCCAGGCGTCGCGCGCTACCCGGAAATGACGGAAGCCACCCCCCGAGTCGGGGAGTGGCTTCCGAAGAGTGGTCCTGCGTCAGGCAGCGTGCGAGTGCGCGGCCGTGGGCTGGCCGACCTCGACCCAGACGGCCTCCATCCGGGTGCGTCCGTCCGGAGCGGTCACGGGCAGCCAGCGCATCTCCAGATGCGTCTCGGTCATGTTCGTGTCGGTCATGGGTCACCTCCTGTTCACCTTGTGTTCACCAAGATAGCACGTCCTCCACCGCGCCGCCTCGGAACGCCGGATTCCGGCCCCTTCCGCTCCACTCCGGTGCTCCGGGCGTTGCCGTGAGAGGGCTTCGTCCTCCACCGCCGGTGGCGGGCGGCCGTACGACGCAGGGGACCGTCGATCTGCCCGATTTCGGGCAGGAAGTTGAGAATTGGCCGGAAACGGGTGCAGTCTCACCGGGTGCACGTCGATCCGCGGCTCCTCCAGCACGTCCAGGACAGCACCGGGCTGGCGTCGGCGGCGGCGGCCCGGCTGGTCCAGGACGTCCTCGCCTTCCACGACGAGACGGTGGAGGGCTGGGTCCGGCGGCGGCACGCGGAGCTGAAGCTGCACGGCGGGCGCAACGAGGAGATCTTCGCCCGGCTGCGCGAGGAGCTGCGGACCACGGTGGTCGCGGCACCTGACCTGTCGGAGCGCCAGCTCCGGCGCATCATCTACGGCTGAGGGAGACGGACATGTGCGGGATCGTCGGCTACATCGGGACCCAGCAGGCGGCGCCGCTGCTGCTGGAGGGGCTGACCCGGCTCGAGCACCGCGGGTACGACTCCGCGGGCGTCGCCGTCCTCGGCGGCAGCGGCCTCAAGGTCGCCAAGCAGGCCGGCCGGGTCCGCGACCTGTCCGACGGCCTGCCGAAGCGCTTCGGCGGCAAGATCGGCATCGGCCACACCCGCTGGGCGACCCACGGTCCCGCCAACGACGTCAACGCCCACCCGCACACCGACGAGGCGGCCCGCGTGGCGGTCGTCCACAACGGCATCATCGACAACGCCGCCGCGCTGCGCGCCGAGCTGGCCGACGACGGCGTGGTGCTCGTCTCGGACACCGACACCGAGGTGCTCGCCCACCTGGTCGCGCGCTCCACGGCCAAGACGCTCGAGCAGCGTATCGCCGAGGCGCTGGGCCGGGTGGAGGGCACCTACGGCATCGCGGTGGCCCACGCCGACTTCCCCGACCGGCTGGTCGTGGCCCGCAACGGCAGCCCGCTGATCATCGGCGTCGGCGACCACGAGATGCACGTCGCCTCCGACCTGGCCGCGCTGGTCCGCTACACGACCACGGTCGCCCACCTCGACGACGGCGAGATGGCCACGATCACGGCCGCCGGCTTCACGACGTATGCATTGGGGAGCATCGAGGCCACCGGGCGGCCTGGTTTGACGGCCACCGACCGCCGCGCCAAGGAGGTCGACATCGACCCCGAGGCGTACGACGCCGGCGACCACGACTCGTTCATGCACAAGGAGCTGCTCGAGCAGCCTGCCCGCGCGGAGGCGGTGCTCCGTGGCCGGCTCGACGAGCGCTTCGGTACCGGCCACCTCGGCGGCCTCAACCTCGACGCCCGCGAGCTGCGGGCGTTCCGCCGCGTCAAGATCCTCGGCTGCGGATCGGCGTACTACGTCGGTCAGATGGGCGCCTCGCTCCTCGAGGAGCTGGCCCGGATCCCCGCGGACGCCGAGGCGGCCAGTGAGTTCCGCTACCGCAACCCCATCGTCGAGCCGGACACGCTGTACGTCGCGGTGAGCCAGTCCGGCGAGACCATCGACACCCTGCTCGCGGTGCAGGAGGTGCAGCGCAAGGGCGGTCGGGTGATCGGGCTGGTCAACGTGGTCGGCTCGGCGATCGCGCGCCAGGTCGACGGCGGCATCTACCTCCACTCCGGACCCGAGGTCGCGGTCGCCTCGACCAAGGCGCTGACCAACATGTTCCTCGCGTTCGGCATGCTCGCCGTCCAGCTCGGCCGGGTCCGCGACCTGTCCATCGCCGACGGCAAGCGGCTGATCGCCGGCCTGACCCGGATCCCCGAGCAGATCGACCAGGTGCTGGCGACCGAGGCCGACCTGGCCCTGGTCGCCAAGCGGCTCGCCGAGGCGGAGAGCCTGTTCTTCATCGGCCGGGTGCGGGGCTTCCCGGTGGCGCGCGAGGGTGCGCAGAAGTTCAAGGAGATCACCTACCGCCACGCCGAGGCGTACCAGACCAGCGAGCTCAAGCACGGCCCGCTCGCCCTGATCTCACCCGAGGTGCCGACCGTCGCGATCGTCCCCGACGACGAGCTCGTCGAGCGCAACGTCGCGGCCCTCCACGAGATCGCCGCCCGCGGCGGCCCGCTGGTCGTGGTCACCCACGAAACGGTCGACCTCGGCGACCTCGAGGGGATCGTGGCCGGCCGGATCGACGTACCCCGCAACGAGCGGGAGCTGGACCCGATCCTGCTGACGATCCCGCTGCAGGTGCTGTCCTACCACGCCGCCCTGGAGCTGGGTCACGACATCGACAAGCCGCGCAACCTGGCCAAGTCCGTCACCGTGGAGTGATGCTCACGGGATCTCGACGGTCACCCGGACGGGCGAGTGGTCAGACACCTGGACCCCGTTGCGGACCGGCTGCTCCATCTGCCAGCTCGTCACGCGGGTTCCCGGTGAGACGAACACGCGATCTACGTGGCCGCCCCAGCGGTACGAGATCGGCGGGGGGAATGCCCACGCGTTCCACGAGTTGAGGTAGGGCAGCGTGTTGTAGGACTCGGCCTCGTCGAAGGCGTCGTCGTAGCCGTACGCGTTGAGGATCTCACGGGGCGAGTCCGCGGTGTTGCGGTTCGAGTTGAAGTCACCCGCGACGACGATCGGAAGCCCGCCGGCGTAGGCGGTGACCCCTGCCCAGAAGGCGACCGTCTCGTCGCGGCGCATGGCGTCAGTGCCGGAGCCGTTCTCCCACCCGGGGTTGACCAGGTGCAGGCTCGCGAGGACCAGCTCTCGGTTGGTCACCTTGTCCCTGACCCGGATCCAGCACCCGCCATGGGTCACGTTGGCGAACCGGATGCCGCTCGGGGTGCCGGTGACGTCGAACTTGTCGTTGCGCACGAAGAGGGTCTGGTTTCGCCACTGCTTGCCCGCGCCGTCGCCCACCTTGCACGCACGCACGTAGTCGGGGGCGGGCTCGAGGTTGTCGTAGTCGGCGTTGGGCGCCTCCTGAATCGCGACCGCGTCCGGACGGATGCCATCGGCGGCGGCGATGCGGTCCTTGATCAGCGACTCCCGCGTGGCCCAGTCGGCGCACACGTTGGCGCACACGTTCCAGGTCATCATGTTGACGTGCAGTGTTCCGCCGACGGCTCGGCTGCTCGCAACCGTGTGTCGACAACCGGCCGCCCCCCAGGCGCCCACGCCGCGCGGCCCGAGGGCCCGCACCTGGAAGCAGTAGGTCTTGCTCGGCGCGAACCCGCCGATCAACGCCCCGACGGTGCCAGTGCCCGTCGCTCCGACGGATACGACCCTCTTCTTTTTGTGCTGCTGGATGTTCTTCTCGCCCGGGACGTAGGCCAGCTCATACGATGACGCGCCGCCAACCTCGTTCCACCGGAAGGACAGCGCGACGGTGCTGCCCTGCTGCACCTGCCGGTCCACCCAGACGGGCTGCACGGCGTCGATCCGCGCCGTCGTACGGCACCGCGTCTTGGACCACTTGCCCTTGCGCTTGCCGTTGTAGGCGCGCACCTTCACGCAGTAGTCCGTGCCTTGCGCGAGCTTCTTGATTGTCAATGACGTCTTGCGGGTGCGGTCCTTGTGGGCCTTCTGGCCGGGGACCTTCCACTTCACCTTGTACGACGTGGCGCGGGCCGCGCGCTTCCACTTCACCTTGAACGACGCGGTCGTGCCGTCCACGCGGGGCTTCTTGAGCTTGACGCCCTTCACCTTCGCGGGCTTGGGCGCGGCGCTCGCGGGCGACGCGTTCGCAGCGACGAGGCCGGAGGTGCACAGGAGGACGGCGATCGCCGCGAGCAGCAGGTGCCGCACGCGGCGGGTGGTGGTGTCGGGCCTCATGGAGATCTTTCTCGTCGCGGAGCATGACCGTATGCCGAGGGTGACAGCGGTTGCAGGCCGTCCGGCATTACAGGTTGTCCTTACCAGATCGCACCCGGTCTAACCGGCAGTGACCCAGCGCACCGCGACGAGGATCACGCCTCGCACGCTTGACGGCACTAGTCTTGACGGGTGAGTGACCTTGCCAGTGACGCCGCGGACCAGCCCGCCACCTTCGCCGACCTCGGTCTCGGTGACCGCATCCTGAAGGCTCTCAAGGACATCGGCTACGAGTCGCCGTCCGCGATCCAGGCCGAGACCATCCCCCACCTCCTCGAGGGGCGCGACGTGATGGGCCTCGCGCAGACCGGCACGGGCAAGACCGCCGCGTTCGCGCTGCCGATCCTCGACCAGCTCGACCTCGCGCAGAAGACCCCGCAGGCGCTGGTCCTCGCGCCGACCCGCGAGCTCGCGCTCCAGGTGTGCGAGGCGTTCGAGAAGTACGCCGCCAACCTGCGCGGCGTCCACGTGCTCCCCGTCTACGGCGGCCAGGGCTACGGCGTCCAGCTGTCCGCGCTGCGCCGCGGCGTCCACATCGTCGTCGGCACGCCCGGACGGATCATGGACCACCTCGAGAAGGGCACCCTCGACCTCACCGAGCTGCGCTTCCTGGTCCTCGACGAGGCCGACGAGATGCTCAACATGGGCTTCGCCGAGGACGTCGAGACGATCCTCGCCGACACGCCCTCGGAGAAGCAGGTGGCGCTGTTCTCGGCGACCATGCCGAAGCAGATCAAGTCGCTGTCGGCGAAGTACCTGAAGAACCCGGTCGAGATCGCGATCGAGCGCAAGACCCGCACCGCCGAGAACATCAAGCAGCGCTACCTGATGGTCAGCTACCCGCAGAAGGTCGACGCGCTGACCCGGATCCTCGAGGTCGAGAACTTCGAGGGCGCGATCGTGTTCGTGCGCACCAAGAACGAGACCGAGACGCTGGCCGAGAAGCTGCGCGCCCGCGGCTACAGCGCGGCCGCGATCAACGGCGACATCGTGCAGGCCCAGCGCGAGCGCACCGTCAACCAGCTCAAGGACGGCAAGCTCGACATCCTGGTCGCCACCGACGTCGCGGCCCGCGGCATCGACGTCCCCCGGATCAGCCACGTCTTCAACTACGACATCCCCACCGACACCGAGGCCTACGTCCACCGGATCGGCCGCACCGGCCGCGCCGGCCGCAGCGGTGACGCGATCTCCTTCATCACCCCGCGCGAGCGCTACCTCCTCAAGCACATCGAGAAGGCCACCCGCTCCACGCTGGAGCAGATGCAGCTCCCGAGCGTCGACGCGATCAACGTCTCGCGCCTGAGCCGCTTCGACGACCAGATCACCGCCGCCCTCGAGTCGCCGCAGATCGACTTCTTCCGCGACGTCGTCGGCCACTACATCCGCGAGCACGACGTGCCGGAGGCCGACGTCGCCGCGGCGCTGGCCATCGCGCTGCAGGGCGACACCCCGCTGCTGCTGGAGGAGGAGCCGGAGCCGGAGCGCCGTCCGCGCCGGGAGTACGACGACCGCGGCGACCGCGGCGAGCGCCGGGGCGGGGACCGCGACCGGGGTGAGCGGGGCAGCCGGGACCGTGCCCCGCGCTCGGGCGGCAACCTCCAGGCCTACAAGATCCAGGTCGGCAAGCGGCACCGCGTCGAGCCCCGCCAGATCGTCGGCGCGCTCGCCAACGAGGGCGGCCTCGACCGCCGCGACTTCGGCAAGATCACCATCCGCCCCGACTACTCGATCGTCGAGCTGCCGGCCCGGCTGACCGAGGACCAGTGGGAGCGGCTCAAGAGCACCCGGATCAGCGGCAAGCTGATCGAGCTGGCCAAGGACTACGGACCGCCGAACCGCTCGCGCAAGCCCCGCGACTGACCTACCCTCGGACCCCATGGGGGGTCTGCGTCGCTTGGCCGCGCCCGCTGCACTCGCAGCGGGCGCGCTGCTGCTGAGTGCCTGCGGCAGCACCACTGCTCCCGCTGCCGAGCCGGCTGACGCAGCGGTGGCCACCTCGGCGGCACCCCCGCCGACCCCGCGCGAGGCGGATCCGTCGCGCTCGGGCGCCCGGGTCGACGTACCCACGGTCGAGATCATGGCGGCGCTCGCCCGGCGGGCCGAGCGGATCGCGAAGAAGCTGCCGGCGGTGATCGTCCCGGCCGAGGTCGACCCCGCGTCGAACCGCGGCCTGGGCTACCGCGAGATGATCGAGTTCGGCTTCCCTGCCGACCAGTGGCCCTACCTCGACGCGCTGTGGCAGCGCGAGTCCGGCTGGAACCACCTCGCCGAGAACCGCAGCTCCGGCGCCTACGGCATCCCGCAGTCCCTGCCGGCCACCAAGATGGCCGTCGTCGGCAGCGACTGGCGCACCAACCCCGAGACCCAGATCCGGTGGGGGCTGGCCTACATCGCCGCGCGGTACGGCAACGTCCAACGCGCCTGGGAGCACTCGCAGCGCACCGGCTGGTACTGAACCTGCTGCTGCGCGTGGCCGGTGTTGACGTCGCAACTACCGAATTTGCGGTGCTGGCGCCGATTCCGCGACGAATTCGGTAGTTGCGTCGCAGCCAGGCCAGCCCCTCAGCCCAGCCGCGCCAACGCCGCGTCCTGCACGCACGCGGCCGCGGCCATCATCCCGGCGGCGGCGGCCACCAGTACCGACGCCATGGGCATCGGCAGGCCCGGGCCCTGGGCGAGGTCACCGGCGGCGTAGACGCCGGGGACGCTCGTGCGGCCGAAGGCGTCGACCACCACGGCGCCGACCTCGGAGGTCTCCAGTGCGAGCTGCTCGGCGAACGGCGCGGCCTGCTCCCACTCGGTCTTCACGAGCAGCCCGCCCAGCGCGAGCTCCTCGCCGCCGGCGAGGGTGACGACCAGGCCCGCCCCCTCCTTGCGTACGGCGACCAGCCGGTCGGTCACCACGCCGGCACCCGTCCGGTCGAGCGACGCCGCGGTCGCCTCGTCGAGGTCGGCGCCGTCGGTGAGCACGACGCGGTCCTCGGCGATCGGCTGCACCATCGACGCCATCGCGGCCACGTGGGGCGCGGAGCCGAGGATCCCGACGCGGGTGCCGGCGTACTCGTGGCCGTGGCAGAACGGGCAGTGCGCCACCAGGTCGCCGAAGTTCTCCGCGATGCCGGGGACGTCGGGCAGGGTGTCGCGGACGCCGGTGGCGAGGAGCACCCGCCGGGCGCGCACGGGCTCCTCGCCCTCGATCTCGAGGAGGAAGTCGCCGAGCTCGCCGGAGATCCGGGTGACGCCGGTGCCGACGACGTCGAGGAAGTGCACGTCGTCGTAGGCCTCCGCGTCCTTGCGGGCCGCGAGCCGGAGCTCGGCGGGCGGTGCGCCGTCGTGGCCGAGGAAGTTGTGCATGTGGCCGGTCGGGTCGTTGCGGTAGCGGTCGGTGCCGATCACGACGGTCGAGCGGTGCATCCGGCCGAGGGTCTGGGCGGCCTGGAGGCCGGCGGATCCGGCGCCGACCACGGCGACGTCGTACAGCGTCGGTGAGGAAGTGGAGTTGATCATGGGCCCCAGCCTGTGACTTCATGTGAACATGAAGTCAAGTACCCGGGACATCCGGTGGTCGGTGGGCGAGCTGGCCGCACGCTTCGAGCTCGAGACCCACGTGTTGCGGCACTGGGAGGACAAGGGCCTGCTGCACCCGCAGCGCGACTCCGCGGGCCGGCGGGTCTACGGCGAGGACGACGCGTACCGGGTGGCCGCGATCCTCGCGAGCAAGGCGTCGGGGATGAGCCTCGACCAGATCCGCACCCTCGTCGACGCGTCCGTGGAGGGCCGGCGCGACGCGCTGCGCGCCCACCTCGACGAGCTCGACCGGCGCCAGGCAGAGCTCGAGCGCTCGCGGCACATGACGAAGCACGCGCTCGAGTGCCGCGCGCACGACATCACCACCTGCCCCGGATTCCAGGCCCACGTCTCCGACATCGTCGACGGCACCACCCAGGGCATCCGGTTCCTCGCCGGCCACTGACGCGGCTGACGCGCGGTCGTGGCGGACCCGGCTGGTAGAACCTTCACCATGCGGCGGACCTCGGCAGCCCTCACCTCCCTGCTCGTGCTCGGAGGCGTCCTGAGCGCGTGCTCCGGCAGCGACACCGACGGCGCCGAGGCCGTGGCCAAGCAGCTGGCCGGCGCGCTGGCCGCGGCCGCGACCCCGCAGGCCGGCGAGGCGAGCAAGGCCCCGGACCCGCTCGCCTCGGTCCCATTCACGGGCACCGACTCCGCGACGGTGGCCGAGGCGTACGCCGCCATCGTCGACGACATGGACGGCGTCGTCCCCACCGTCGCGGTCGGCAAGGTCGACGCGGAGGCCGAGAAGCCGACCGCCACCCTGCGCTGGTCCTGGCCGGTGGTCGACGGTGCCGACCCGTGGGCCTACGAGACGACCGTCGCGCTGAGCCACCAGGGTGACAAGTGGTCGGTGGGCTGGGCGCCCGACGTCGTCGTCCCCGACCTGGCCGAGGGCGAGACCCTCGACGCGGTCACCCAGCCGACGGACCGTGGCGACATCACCGGCGCCGGCGGCACGGTCCTGGTGACCGAGCGCGCGGTGGTCCGGGTCGGGATCGACCGGTCCAAGGTCGACGCCGCGGCCGCGCCGGACTCAGCGCGCGCCCTCGCGAAGCTGGTCGGCGTCGACGTGAAGCCCTACGTCAAGGCGGTCAGCGGCGCCGGGCCGCGCGCCTTCGTCGAGGCGATCACCTACCGCTCCGGCGAGGAGCCGGCGGGCTTCGCCGACGCGCTCGGCGCCATCGTCGGCGCTACGACGGTCGATGCCGAGCTCGCCCTCGCGCCCAGCCGCGACTTCGCCGCGCCGATCCTCGGCCGGGTCGGACCGGTGACCGCCGAGATGGTCGAGAAGCACCCCGACACCTACCGCTCCGGCGACGTCGCCGGACTCTCCGGCCTCCAGGCGCGCTACGACGACCAGCTGCGCGGGAGCGTCGGCCGGGTCGTCGACGTGGTCCCCGCGCCGGACAGCAAGGACCCTGGCGCCGACAAGCGTGAGGTCTACCGCCACGACGCGACCCCCGGCCGGCCGCTCGCGATCACCCTCGACGAGCGGCTGCAGACCCTCGCCGAGCAGGTCCTCGCCAAAACCGGTCCGGCCGCGGCCCTGGTGGCGCTGCGCCCGAGCGACGGGGCGATCCTCGCGGCCGCCAACGACGCGGCCACCGGCGGCCAGAACTACGCCACCTTCGGTCAGTTCGCGCCCGGGTCGACGTTCAAGATCGTCACCTCGCTGGCCCTGCTGCGCGCCGGCCTCACGCCCGACAGTCCGGTGGAGTGCACGCCGACGGTGACCGTCGACGGCCGCCAGTTCAAGAACTACTCCGACTACCCGTCGTCCGCGCTCGGGACGATCCCGTTGCGTGAGGCGGTCGCGCAGTCGTGCAACACCGCGCTGATCGGCCAGCGAGATGCGCTCGGCAAGGGCGACCTCGCGTCGGCGGCGGCGACCCTCGGCCTGGGCATCGACCACGACCTCGGCTTCCCGGCGTTCTTCGGGGAGGTCCCCGACCCGGCCAGCGAGACCGAGGCCGCGGCGTCGCTGATCGGCCAGGGCAAGGTGCTGGCCTCGCCGATGGCGATGGCCACCGTGATCGCCAGCGTCCAGGCCGGCACGACCGTCGTACCCCGTCTCGTCGACCAGGTCGACGTCAGCGTCCCCGCCGAGGCCACGCCGCTCGCCGCCGGCGAGGCCGACCAGCTGCGCGCGATCCTGCGCCAGGTCGTCACCGAGGGCAGCGGCCGCGGCCTGGCCGACGTCCCGGGACCGCCGGTGATCGCCAAGACCGGCACCGCCGAGTACGCCGACGGCGACACCATCCGCACCCACGCCTGGATGGTCGCCGCGCAGGGTGACCTCGCCGTCGCGGTCTACGTCGAGACGGGCGAGTCCGGCTCCCAGACCGCGGGTCCGCTGCTCGAGGCCTTCCTCCGTGGCGCACGCTGACCATGCACCCCGGGACCAAGGTCCCGGGCAGTGGGGGACGACCGGAGGAAATCTCTGCGTGAGGTCTTGTCCCTCACCGTCGGCGCGCTAGAGTGGCATCAGTCGTACTTCGGAGGGAGCACCGATACGACTGAGCCCCTCGTCGACCCCATGCGATGAGGGGCTCTCTCCGTTTTTCACCCCCGACGTCCTCGGGGGTTCTGGCCGTTGCCCGGCAGTGCCAGAGTGGGCCCATGACCTTCCGCGAACGCCTTGCCCACCTGCTCCCGGAGTCGCGTCGCCAGCTGTACGTCGGCGGCAGCTGGGTCCCCTCGGGCAGCGGTGCCCGGATCGACGTGCTGGACCCGGCGGACGGGTCGGTGCTGACCGACGTCGCGGACGGCACCCTCGACGACGCCCGAGCCGCACTCGATGCGGCGGCCGGTGCCCAGGAGTCGTGGGCGGCGACCCCGCCGCGCGAGCGCGGGGAGATCCTGCGCCGGGCGTTCGGCCTGGTCACCGAGCACGCCGACGACCTCGCGCTGGTGATGAGCCTCGAGATGGGCAAGCCGATCGCCGAGGCGAAGGGCGAGGTGACCTACGGGGCGGAGTTCCTGCGCTGGTTCTCCGAGGAGGCGGTGCGCATCCACGGCCGCTGGATGCAGAACCCGGCCGGCGGCAGCCGGCTGCTGACCGTCCGCAAGCCGGTCGGCCCGTGCCTGTTCATCACCCCGTGGAACTTCCCGCTGGCCATGGGCACCCGCAAGATCGGCCCGGCCGTGGCGGCCGGCTGCACGATGGTGGTCAAGCCCGCCTCGCAGACCCCGCTGACCATGCTCCTGCTCGCGGCGCTGCTGGCCGAGGCGGGCCTGCCGGCCGGCGTGCTCAACGTCGTGACCACCTCCGACTCCGGCGGCCTGTCCAAGACCCTCCAGGCCGACCCGCGGCTGCGGAAGGTGAGCTTCACCGGCTCGACCGGCGTCGGCAGGTCGCTGGTCGAGCAGTCGGCCGGTCAGCTGCAGCGGATGTCGATGGAGCTCGGCGGCAATGCGCCCTTCCTGGTCTTCGCCGACGCCGACCTCGACGCCGCCGTCGACGGCGCGATGATCGCCAAGATGCGCAACATGGGGGAGGCCTGCACCTCCGCCAACCGGTTCCTCGTCGAGGCCTCGGTGGCCGAGGAGTTCGGCGCCAGGCTCGCCGAGCGGATGGGCGGCCTGCGGGTCGGTCGCGGCCAGGACGTCGGTGTCCAGGTCGGCCCGCTCATCGACGCCAAGGCGGTCACCTCCGTCTCCGCCCTGGTCGACGACGCCGTCGACCGCGGCGCCCGCCTGCTGACCGGAGGCAAGGCTCCCGGCGGCGACGGCTTCTTCTTCCCGCCGACGGTGCTGGCCGACGTACCCGCAGACGCGGATGCGGTCCGCAACGAGATCTTCGGACCGGTCGCCCCGATCACCACCTTCACCTCCGAGGACGAGGCGATCCGGCTGGCCAACTCCACCGAGTACGGCCTCGCCGCCTACGCCTTCACCCGCGACCTGGCCCGCACCATCCGCCTCGCCGAGCGCCTCGAGACCGGCATGCTCGGCATCAACACCGGCCTGGTCTCCAACCCGGCCGCGCCGTTCGGCGGCGTGAAGGCGAGCGGGTTCGGGCGCGAGGGCGGGTTCGAGGGGATCGAGGAGTACCTCGACACCACGTACGTCGCGCTGCCGGTCACCTGAGCCCGGCCGGCCACCGATGAAATCGGTGGCCGGTGTCGGTCCTCACGGGCACACTCCCTAGGACCGCCATGACCGATCAGCTCGCCCCGCTCGTCCCGGTGCCGGAGGAGCCCGATCCCGGGCTCCGCGGACCGCGGCGGCTCCCGCGCGCCCTCACGCCGTTCCGGCACTCGTCGTACCGGCGGCTCGGGTCGGCACTGGTGCTGACCAGCTTCGGCAGCGGGGTGTGGATCGTGGCACTGGTCTGGGAGGTGATCCGGATCGGCGGGGGCGCCGGCGCGCTCTCCGCGGTCACGACCGCCGGCGCCGTCGGTGTGGTGCTGCCCGCGCTCCTCGGCGGGGTGGTCGCCGACCGGGTCCCGCAGAAGCTCATCCTCGTCGTGACCACGAGCGTCGAGCTGCTCGGCATGAGCCTGGTGGCGGCGCTGTCCTTCACCGACCTCACCCGGCTGTGGCACCTCGCCGCGGTCGCGTTCGTCGCGGGCATGGCGATGGCGTTCTACTACCCCGCCTACTCCGCGTGGCTGCCGGCGCTGGTTCCCGAGGAGGACCTGCTCGCCGTCAACGGGTTCGAGGGCATGGTGCGCCCGACGATCGGCCAGGCGCTCGGCCCGGCCGTCGCCGGCGGCGTCGTCGGCGCGAGCTCGTCCTCGGCCGCGATCGCGGTGGCCGCGGCGGCGTACCTCGGTGGGCTGCTGGTCCTGCTCCTGGTCCCCCTGACCGCCGTACGACGCGACCTACCGGTCGCCACGGACGGCGGCTCGGGCGGTGGCTCGGGCGGCGCGCTGCGGGCGGTGCGCACGACGCTGGCCGACATGCGCGAGGGCTTCGGCTACATGGTGCGCACGCCGTGGCTGCTCGCGACCTTGCTGTTCGCGTCGATCATGGTGTTCGTGATCATGGGGCCGCTCGAGGTCCTCGTCCCGTTCCTGATCAAGGACGAGCTGGGCGGCGGCCCCGGGGACCACGCGGTCGTGATGGCCTGCTTCGGCATCGGCGGAGCGGTCGGCTCGCTGGTGACCGGCTCGCTGCCGATGCCGCGGCGCTACCTGACCTGGATGAACCTGATGTGGGGCGTGGGCTGCATGCCGTTCCTGGTGATCGGGTTCGCGACCGCGTGTGGCAGGTCGCGGCGGCAGCGTTCCTGATCGGCGCGCTGTTCTCGGCGCCGATGGTCATCTGGGGCACGCTGCTCCAGCGCCGGGTCCCGCCCGAGCTCCTCGGCCGGGTGGCCTCGCTCGACTTCTTCGTCTCGATCAGCCTGATGCCGGTCTCGATGGCGGTCGCCGGACCGGTGGCCGGGCTGATCGGGCTGGAGGCGACCTTCGCCATCGCCGCGCTGGTTCCGGGAGCCGCGGCCGCGGTCGCGATCCTCGGCGCGCGGCTGCCCGCCGACGAGCTCGCCCACCCGCTGCGGGAGGAGCCGGTCAGTCCGTGAGGCTCTCGAGCACCGCGACGTTGTGGCGGTAGCCGACCGTCTCGTAGCCGACCACGGTCACCCACGGCGCCAACGCGAGCACCAGCAGGCACCAGCTCAGGTCGACCTCCGAGCGCGCCATGAGCACCGGCACCACCAGGACCACGACGGTCACGGCCAGGAGCACCACGTGGAAGGCGTCGAAGGAGCGTGAGAGGAGCGAGTAGCCGGCGTAGAAGACGGCGATGAACAGCGCGACCGGTACGACGACGGTGAGCACCGTCGCGGTCAGGCCCAGCTTGCTGTGGTGGTCCAGGTAGTACGCGCCCACGTGCAGGCCGGCGCCGATGGCGACGATCGCGCCGAAGAGTCCGATGGCGCCGTACCCGAAGCCGAAGGAGCGCTCGCGACGGGCGTGCAGGATCTCCCCGGTCGGGATGGTGAAGTAGCACCACCAGATCCCGAAGGTCAGCGCCGTGCCGGCGAACGTGAAGAGCCCGATCTCCCAGTCGAGGCCGTCCTGCGCGAGCGCGTTGATCGCGGCCATCGTGCCGATCATCCCCTCGCCGAGGGTGATGATGACCATCAGGCCGTACCGCTCGGCGATGTGGTGGGCGTGCCACGGCGTGCCGCCGCGAGCACGCTCGGCGAGGGCGGGCCCGCCGATCTCGACGAGGAACGGCACGATGATCAGCGCGAAGGTGGTGCCGACCGGCAGGTCGACCAGGGCCAGGATGCACCACAGCACCTGCGCGATCGCGATGGAGACGACATAGGTGCGGCAGGCCTGCCGGCGGTCCGGGTCGTGCCGACCGGCGCGCAGCCACTGGAAGATCATCGCGACGCGCATCACGACGTAGCCCCACACGATGACGTCGTTGTCGAGCGTCTCGCCGTGCTTGGTCACCGACTCGAACATGGGCTTGATGCCCAGCGCGAAGATCAGCACACCGACCATCTGCACCATGGTGGTGACCCGGTAGATCCAGTCGTCGGTGTCGTACGCCGAGGCGAACCAGGTGAAGTTGATCCAGGCCCAGGTGATGCCGAAGGTCGCGAACGCGAACGCCGCGATGCCGCTGCCGATGTGGTCCGCGGACAGCGCGTGGGCGAGCTCGTTGGCGGCGGTGCCGAAGGCGACCACGAACGTGAGGTCGAACAAGAGCTCCAGCGGCGTCGACGCGCGGCCGGACTCGTGGGGATCGCGGCCGGACATCCGGCGGGTGCGGTGGCGGACCGCGGACTCGGTGTCGCGTTCCTCGGCCTGCTCGGCGTGGTGCTCCGACATGCGCCGCAGTCTAGGAGCCTGCTGAACAAGACGGGCGAACGCCGCGTAGCCGCGCGGATGTTCAGCAGTCACCTAGGAACGAGCTGCGGGCCCGGCCCGGTCAGGACCGCCGGCCGAGCAGGGCGAGCACGTGCACCCCGGCGGGTGCCTCGACGTCGACCGGCAGCGGCGGCGCGAACCGGTCGTCGCCGGCCAGCGCAATCTGCAGCGCCGAGGGCAGCAATGCGACCGCGAGCGGCTCGGGCAGCGGCTCGGCGTGGCCGGTCGCCCGGCGTACGTCCCAGCCGTGGACCGCGATCTCGAGCGCGGCGATCCGGGCGATCGCGTCGACGGGCAGCGGGTGCCCGCCGACGTCGACGCTCGGCTGGTCGGCGCTCAGCCAGGCCGTGAGCAGGGCGCAGGCCTTGTGCTGCAGGGCCTGGACCCGGGTCTGGAGCGGGGTCGGGGCGGCGCTGCTCAGCCCGACCGAGCCGTCCGCGGCCTCGGCGAACGCGTCGAGTGCGTCCTCCATGTGGGCGAGCAGGTCGGCGAGGCTCCAGCCGGCGCAGGGGGACGGGCGGTCGACGTCGGCGCAGGTGATCGTGCCGAGCGCGGCGCTGGTGTAGTCGAGCGCGCGCTGCAGCAGGTCGAGGCCGGCGACCATCCCGTCCGGCGCTCTCGTGGGCGCGGACACGGTGGCCTCAGGCCGGGACGTAGTCGGCGGGCAGCCGCTCCGGCAGCCCGAAGCGTGCGAACAGCCGGGCGTCGAAGAACGCCGTGACGTGCTCGACGCGCAGGTCCTCGCCGGTGCCGGTCAGCTGCAGCACCTGCAGGTGGAAGGGCTCGAAGTGGCCCTCGGGCTGGCGCATGTAGAGACCGAACGCCGGCTGCCCGTTGGCGATGGTCTCGACCATCGGCATGTCGTTGCACCCGCCCGGGCACTTGGTGCCGATGAGCTGGCCGATCGCGTCGGTGCCGCGGTAGTGGTTGAGGAACGGCGGCATGTCCCAGGTGGCGTCGTACTTGAGGAGCTGGACGATCTGGTCGATGTCCTTGCGCCAGAACGCCTGCAGGTAGGCGTCGAGCAGGGTGCGCTGGGCCTGGTCGAGGTCGGGCTCGACGGTGTCGGGGGACAGCCCGCGCTCGGCGAGCTGGGCGTGCGCCCGCTGCAGCGCGGAGTTCACGGCCGCGGTCGTGGTGTCGAGGGCGGTGGCGGTCTCGGCGGCCGACCAGCGCAGCACGTCACGCAGGATGAGCACCGCGCGCTGGCGCGCGGGCAGGTGCTGCAGTGCGGCCACGAAGGCGAGCCGGATCGTGTCGCGCTCGGCGACCTCGACCGCGGCGTCCGGGATCGGCTCCAGCCACGGGACCTCGTGGTCCTCGAGCAGCTCGTCGGAGGGAGCGGAGTCCGCCGTACCGAGTCCGGTCGGTAGCGGTCGACGTGGCTTCGCCTCGAGGTTGGTCAGGCACACGTTGGTGGCGATCTTGTAGAGCCAGGTGCGCACCGAGCTGCGGCCCTGGAAGCTCGCCGACGCCTTCCACGCGCGCAGGAAGGTCTCCTGGACCAGGTCCTCGGCCTCGTGCACCGACCCGCTCATCCGGTAGCAGTGCGCCATCAGCTCGCGCTGGTAGCGCCCGGTCAGGGTGTCGAAGTCGGCGAGCTCGTCACTCGCCACTGCTGCCGTCTCGGTCTCGGTCACCGTGATTCCCATCGCTACCCCCGTGGTCTCGCCAGTCTGCCTGATGGGTGTGACCGGGTGCGAGCGGAAAACTCATCGCTCGCCGCGGACGATCTCCAGCACCTTCTCGGCAGCGGGTACGGCGAGCGCTCGGTCGTCGGGGATCAACCCGATGCGGGTACGCCGGTCGAGCAGGTCGGCGACGTCGGCGGCGCCCTCGTGGGTGACTCCGAAGAAGAGCTCGGCCCACACCGTCGAGATGCCCTCGGCGATCGGCGCGAGGAGCTGGTCCTGGTCCCAGCCGCTGGCCCTGACGGCAGCCTCGAGCGCGAGGTCGGCGTCGGCGCCGTAGCGGCGGACCAGGCGGGCCTCGCCCGGGTGGCCGGCCTTGGCGGCGCGGTCGGCCAGGGTCTCGCGCGGCGCGGCCCCGGCCAGCGGCAGGGTGGCGGTGACACAGGGGCCGGCGGTGAGGCGGGCGTGGCCGACCGCCGCGTCGACGGCGTCCTCGGCCATCCGGCGGTAGGTCGTGAGCTTGCCGCCGACGATGGTCACGATGCCGGTCGGGGAGGTGAGCACCGCGTGCTTGCGGGACAGGTCGGCGGTGGAGTCGTCGCCGCTGTCGAGCAGCGGGCGCAGGCCGGCGAAGGCGCCGACCACGTCCTCGCGCCGCAGCGGTCGGGCGAAGGAGGCAGCCACCACGTCGAGCAGGAAGCCGATCTCGACCTCGGTCGGCTCGGCCACGTCGGGGATCGGCCCGTCGACCGGCTCGTCGGTCAGGCCGACGTAGAACTGGCCGTCGGGCTGGGGCAGGACGAGCACGAAGCGGTTGGTCTCGCCGGGGATCGGGGCGAAGACCGCCACGTCGAGGCCGGGCAGGGTGCCGGCGCGGAGCACGAGGTGGGTGCCGCGCGAGGGGCGCAGGCGTACGTCGTCGACCAGGTCGCCGGCCCACACGCCGGCAGCGTTGACGACGGTGCGGGTGGTGACGGTGGCGGTCGCGCCGGTGAGCTCGTCCTTCAGCGTCACCGAGAACTCGCTGGTCGAGGTGCGAGCGCCAGCGAGCCTCGAATCCCCGGTGGCGGAGACCACGCGGGCGTGGGTGCGCACGTGGGCGCCCCGGTCGGCCGCGGTCCGCGCGATGGTGGTGACCAGGCGGGCGTCGTCCTCGAGCTGGCCGTCCCAGCCGAGGTAGGCGCCGCGCAGACCGTCGGTGCGCAGCGGTGGTGCGAGCCGGCGGGTCTCGGCGGCGCTGAGACGGCGGGGCCGGGGGAGCGTGTCGGCGCTGGTGCCGGCGGCCCGGCGGAGCAGGTCGCCGCCGAGGAATCCGGCGCCGGCGAGGGTCCCCATCGGGCGGCTCACGCCAGCCGAGAGCGGGATGAGCGACGGCAGCGGCCGGGTCAGGTGGGGCGCGGTGGTCTCCATCAGGATCCCGCGCTCGACCGCGCTCTCGTGGGCGATGCCGACCTGGCCGGAGGCGAGGTAGCGCAGGCCGCCGTGGACGAGCTTCGAGGAGAACCGCGACGTGCCGAACGCGAGGTCGTGGGCGTCGACTGCCAGCACGGTCAGCCCGCGTGACACGGCGTCGAGGGCCACGCCGGCGCCGGTGACGCCGAGGCCGATCACGACCATGTCGACCTCAGTGGGGAGATCGGCGAGACCAGGGGTGATCCGGGTGTGGGGCTGGTGTGCGGTCATGGCGCGAGGCTCCGGGAGATGAGGGCGTGCAGCTCGTCGTCGAGCGCGGACTGGTCCACCTCGTCGTCGACCATGGTGTGGGCGGACAGGACGAAGCCGTGGGCGGCGAGGACCAGGCCGCGAGCGACCGCCTGGGGGAGGCCGTCGGTGATCAGTCCGGCCTCCTGGCCGACGGTGATCGCGGTGGCCAGCACCTGGAGGATCAGCTCCTGCGAGCGGCCGCGCCGGGACAGCAGGTAGGGGAGGATCAGCTCGGGGTCGAGCTCGACGATCCGGGTGAACAGCTCGTTCTCGCGCAGCGCGCCGACGGTCGCGACCACGGCGTCGGCGATCGCGTCGGGTGTGGGCGACGCCGCGACATCAACGCCGGAGGCGACGAGCGTCCCCCACTCGCGCGTCATCAGGTCGCCGAGCAGCGCCGGCATGTCGGACCACGCGCGATAGATCGTCATCCGCGAGACGCCGGCCCGGCGGGCGACCTCGGTGAGGGTCGTGCGCCGCCAGCCCACGTCGAGGATGCACTCGCGCGCCGCGTCGAGGTAGGCGTCTCGAGGGCTCTGCTCGGATTCGGCGTTGTGACGATGTGACGTCATGTGTAACACTGTAACACATGACGATCGAGCGCCCCTCCGTTCTCCAGCCCGAGATGCCCCCGACGCGCTGGGGCGACCCGGCCCACGCCACCGGGCTGCCGGACGGCGTGCGCGACCTCGTCGGCCTCGTCTTCCCGATCCAGGACACCCCGGCCCGTGCCGAGGTGACCGTCCCCGCTCCGCGGCTCACCGACGACCGGGTCGCCGGCCTGCGCGCGATCGTCGGTGACGACAACGTCGTCCTCGACGACGACCTGCGCCGTCGGCGTACCAGGGGCAAGTCGACCCCCGACCTGCTCCGCCAGCGCACCGGCGACCTCGGGGACACGCCCGACGTCGTCGTCCGCCCGGCCGACCACGACGAGGTCGTCGCCGTGCTCGGCTATGCCCAGGAGCAGCGGATCGCCGTGGTCCCCTTCGGTGGAGGTACGGCGGTCACCGGCGGCCTGGTCGCCGACCCGGCCGGCCTCACCGGTGTCCTGTCCCTCGACCTCGGCCGGATGCGCGGACTGCTCGCGCTCGACCCGGTCTCCTCGACCGCGACCCTCGAGCCCGGCCTGCGCGGCCCGGAGGCCGAGGCGCTGCTCGCGGCGCACGGGCTGATGCTCGGCCACTTCCCGCAGTCGTTCGAGTACGCGACGATCGGCGGCTTCGCCGCGACCCGCTCGAGCGGCCAGTCCAGCGCCGGTTACGGCCGGTTCGACTCCATGGTCGTCGCGCTGCGCGTCGCCACCCCGGTCGGCGAGGTCCGGCTCGGCGCCTCCCCGGCCAACGCGTCCGGCCCCGACCTGCGCGAGCTGTTCCTCGGCTCCGAGGGCGCCTTCGGCGTGATCACCGAGGTGACCGTGCGGGTGCGCCCGCTGCCCGAGGTCAAGGAGTACGAGGGCTGGCGCTGGCCCACCTTCGACGCCGGCGCCGACGCGATGCGCGCGCTCGCCCAGTCCGACCTGCTGCCCACCGTGATCCGGCTCTCCGACGAGAACGAGACCGCGATCAACCTCGCCGACCCCGCAAGTGTCGGAGGGACCGGCGGTGCGGGCGCTGCATCATCGGGCGGCTGCCTGATGATCGTCGGCTACGAGGGCACGCCCGCCGCCGTTGCCGCCAAGAAGGCTGCCGTCACCGAGGCGCTGACCGCGCTGGGCGGCACCGCCCAGGGCCCCGGCCCGGGCGAGGCCTGGGCGCACGGGCGGTTCAACGCGCCGTACCTCCGCGACAGCCTGCTCGACAACGGCGTTCTCGTCGAGACGCTCGAGACCGTCACCTTCTGGAGCAACCGCGACAACCTCTACACGCGGGTGAGGGCCGCGCTGCAGGAGACCCTCGGGGAGGGCGCGATGGTGCTGTGCCACATCTCGCACGTCTATGCGACCGGCTGCTCGCTCTACTTCACCGTCGCCGCCCCCGGTGGCGCGGACCCCCTCGCGACCTGGCTCCCGGCCAAGGCCGCGGCGTGCGAGGCGATCGTCGCCGCCGGCGCCTCGATCACCCACCACCACGCGGTCGGCACCGACCACAAGCCGTACCTCACCGCCGAGATCGGCGAGGTCGGCGTCGAGGTGCTGCGCGCGGTCAAGAGGGCCGTCGACCCGGCGGGCATCCTCAACCCCGGGGTGCTGATCCCGTGACCGCGGGCAGGGCCTTCGCCTTCCTCGTGAACCCGGCCTCCGGTGGAGGTGCGGCGCCGAAGGTGGTCGTCCCGCTGGCGCGGGCGTTGCGCGAGGCCGGCGCGGACGTCGAGGTCACCTACACGACCTCGGCCGCCGAGACGCCCGCGCTCGTCGACGCCGCGGTCGCCCGCGACGCCGTCGTGGTGTCCGTCGGCGGCGACGGGATGCTCTCCTCGGTCGCCGGCTCCGTGGCCGAGCGCGGCGGCGTGCTCGCCGTCGTCCCGGCCGGCCGCGGCAACGACTTCGCCCGGATGCTCGAGGTCCCCACCGACACCGCCGCCCAGGCGCGACTGTTGCTCGACGGCGAGGCCCGGCCGATCGACCTGCTCCGGGCCACGCAGGCCGACGGGTCGTCGTACGTCGTCGCGGGGTCGGTCTACGCCGGCGTCGACGCCCGCGCCGCGGAGATCGTGGACCGCTCGCACTGGCTGCCCTCGAAGCTGCAGTACCCCTACGCCGCGGTCCGCGCCCTGGCGACGTACCGCCCCGTCGAGTGCACGCTCGAGGTCGACGGCGTCCGGAGCATGCACCAGGCCGCGACCGTCGTCGTCGCCAACTCCCGCTTCTACGGCAAGGGCATGGCGATCGCACCGACCGCGTCGCTCGACGACGGCCTGCTCGACGTGATCGTCATCGAGGCCGCCGGGCACCTCGACCTGATCCGCTCGCTGCCCAAGGTGTACGACGGCAGCCATGTCGACCTGGCCGAGGTGACCGTGCGCACCGGCCGCAGGGTCAGCCTCTCCGGGCAGCACCGTGGGGGTGCCGCCGTACCCGTGGGCGCCGACGGCGAGCGCCTCGGTCCCCTCTCCGCCGACCCGGCGAACCCGCTGACCGTCGAGCTGCTCCCCGCGGCGGTCCTGGTCATCGCCGACCCGGCTCGAACTGGCTCGTAATTCCGGCCGACCCGGCTCGAACTGGCGCGTAATTCCGGCCGACCCGGCTCGAAAGTGCGCGAAAGAACAGCCGACCCGGCAGAAAGTGTCCTGCGGAAGATCACTTCCTGCCGGGTCGGCGGGAAATCCGAGCCACTTTCTGCCGGGTCGGCGCGATCTCAGAGCCAGTTCGAGCCGGGTCGCGTCAGACAGGAGCCGGCAGTGAACGGGCGATGATCTCCTTCATGATCTCGCTGGTGCCGGCGTAGATCTGGGAGACGCGGAGGTCGGCCCAGGCGCGGGCGATGGGGTACTCGTTCATGTAGCCGTAGCCGCCGTGCAGCTGCAGGCACATGTCGGCGACCTTCTGCGCCCGCTCGGAGCACCAGAGCTTGGCCATGGCCACCGTGGGGATGTCGAGCTGCTTGTCCAGGTGCAGGCCGACGCACTCGTCGACGAACGAGCGGGCGACCCGGGCCTCGGTGGCGATCTCGGCCATCTTGAACTTGGTGTTCTGGAAGCCCCAGATCGGCCGGTTGAAGGCGTGCCGGTCGTGGACGTAGCGCATGGTCTCCTCGAAGCAGAGCTCCATCGCGGCGACATTGGAGACGGCGACGATGAGCCGCTCCTGGGGCAGCTGCTCCATCAGCTGGATGAAGCCCTGGCCCTCCTCGCTGCCGAGCAGGTTGGTGACGGGGATCCGGACGTCCGAGAAGTTGAGCTCGGAGGTGTCCTGACCCTTCATGCCGATCTTGTCGAGCACCCGGCCGCGTGAGAAGCCGGGGGTGTCGGTGGGCACGATGACCAGCGAGATGCCGGCGGCCGCCTCCTCCGGGTTGGTCTTCACGACGGTGACCACGACGTCGGCCTGGGCGCCGTTGGTGATGAAGGTCTTGGCGCCGTTGACGATGTACTCGTCACCTTCGCGGATCGCCTTGGTCCGCACGTTCTGCAGGTCCGAGCCGGTGCCGGGCTCGGTCATCGCGATGGCGCCCACGACCTCGCCGCTGGCCATCTTGGGGAGCCACTCGAGCTTCTGCTCCTCGGTGCCGTAGCTGAGGATGTAGTGGGCGACGATGCCGTTGTGGAGCGAGACGCCCCACGAGCTGTCGCCGACCCGGGCCTGCTCCTCGATGAGGATCGCCTCGTGGGCGAACGAGCCGCCCCCGCCGCCGTACTCCTCCGGGATCGACAGGCAGAGCAGGCCGACCTCGCCGGCCTTGTTCCACAGGTCGCGGTCGACCTGCTTGTTGGCGATGTAGGTCTCGACGTTGGGCTTGATCTCCTTCTCGCAGAAGGTGCGGGCGAGGTCGCGGAAGTCGTCGAGATCGGTGTTCATCCAGGGTGAGCGGCGCATGGGTACAGGGTGTATCACGGAGAACCGTCCGGATACAAGGTGTATCCGGACGTCGGGCCGCGATAGCGTCGGCCGCATGGTCGACGTGGCGGACGTGGCGAAGTGGGTCGACTCGACCGTGCGCCGGCGCAACGCCAAGGAGGCGCTCGAGAGCGACGCCCGTCGCGCCCAGGTCGTCCAGGCCGCCGTCGACGCGATCGAGGAGGGCGGCGGGCAGGTCGGGATGGGCCAGATCGCCGAGCGCGCCGGCATCCCGCGACCCAACGTCTATCGGCACTTCGCGAGCAAGGAGCAGCTCGACGCCGAGGTCGCCCGCTTCGCCGCGACCGAGCTGCTGCGCCGGGTGCGCCCGCACCTGTCGACGCCCGGTACGCCGGTCGAGATCGTCCGCGGCCTGATCGCCCCGTGCGTCGCGTGGGCGGCCGAGCACCCCCACCTGTTCCGCTTCCTCGCGGCCCAGCAGCAGACCAAGGCGCTGCATCGCGCGCGGCTCGGGCGCACCCGGCTGCTCAGCGAGATCGCCGACGCCGCCCGCGCGTACCTCAGCGAGACCCCGCTCTCCGCCGACCCGCCCGAGGGTGTCCTGGTCGGCGTGATGGGGATGGTCGACGCCAGCATCATCTGGTGGTTCGACCACCACGACGAGACCCAGGGCCAGCTCGTCGAGCGGCTCACCCGCCAGGTCGTGGCGGTGCTCGTCGACGCCCTGGCGCAGTCGGGCCTCGAGGTCCCCGACGACCTGGTGCTCCGCCCGATCCGGTCGACCTGACGGGAATACCTGCGCGGCCGGCCGCCTTGTGCCACCATCATTTCAAGTTTGAAATAATGGAGCGACCATGACGACCTGCCCCACCCGCGTCCGCCGCGCGCACCGCGTGAGCGACCTCCCGACGGTCCCGTACGCCGAGCCGGCGGCGGCGGTCCGCACCCGGGTCGTCGTACCGCTGCGCTTTCCCGACGGCTATGCGACCACCGCCGACGTGGTCACCTTCGAGGGCCTGGTCGACGGCAAGGAGCACCTGCTGCTCGGCCTCGGCGCATGGCGCGAGCGCCTCGACACGCTGGCCGAGGGCGGCTCGGCGCCGCTGGTCCGCCCGCACAGCGAGTGCCTCACCGGCGACGTGTTCGGCTCCCAGCGCTGCGACTGCGGCCCGCAGCTGCGCGAGGCCGTCGAGCGGATCGCCGACGAGGGCGGCTTCCTGCTGTACCTGCGCCAGGAGGGCCGCGGCATCGGCCTGTACGCCAAGCTCGATGCCTACGCCCTCCAGGACGCCGGCCTCGACACCTACGAGGCCAACGTCGCGCTCGGTCGCGGTGAGGACGAGCGTGACTATCGCGCCGCCGCCCAGATGCTCCGTGCCGTCGGCGCCGACCGGATCCGGCTGCTCAGCAACAACCCCGACAAGGCCCGTCAGCTCGGTGAGTACGGCGTGGGGGTGGACGAGCGGGTTCCGACCGGGGTGCACCTCTCGGCCGCCAACGAGCGGTACCTCACCGTCAAGCGCGACCACACCGCCCACACGCTCGACCTCGGCGGGCTGTCGGCATGAGCGAGCCGCGCTGGCTGGACGAGCAGGAGATGGCGGCCTGGCTGCCGCTGGTCCGTCTCGTCCAGGAGCTCCCGCAGGCGATCGACCGGCGGCTGCGCGAGGAGGCCGGCATCACGCACACCTACTACGCGATGCTCGCCAACCTCTCCGCCGCGCCGGACCGGATGCTCACCATGGGCGAGCTGGCACGGCTCACCGCGACCAGCCCGTCCCGGCTCACCCACGCCATCGCCGTCCTCGAGCAGCGCGGTTGGGTCACCAAGACGCACTGTCCCAGCGACCGGCGCAGCCAGTTCGCGGTGCTCACCGACGAGGGGCAGGCGCTGCTCGAGAGGATCGCCCCCGGTCACCTCGCCCAGGTCCGCGAGCTCGTCTTCGACCGGCTCACGCCCGCGCAGGTGCGCAATCTCGCCGAGATCGCGACCGCCCTCGCCGAGCCGGCCGAGGTGTTCGGGGAGGCCTGACCAGGCTCAGAGGAACGACCAGACCAGGATCTCGGTCGGCACCCCCGCCGTCAGCTCGTACGACGCCCCGTCGGTCACGCACATCGCGTCCCCGGCGGCCAGCGGCTCGGCCAGCGACGACCGGACCAGCGCGCCCGTCGTGAGGAAGGCGTGCACCCGCGGAGCGGCCGGGAGGGCGACGGTCTCGCCGGCCCCGAGGCGGACCACGTCGAGGGCCGCGCCCGCGACGCCGACCGACAGCGGCCCGTCGTCGCCGACCACCCGCACCCGCCCGTCACCGGGCTCGGCCGCGACGGTGGAGCGAGCGTAGGAGGGCGCGAGCCCGGGATCGTCGGGCCGCAGCCACACCTGCACGAACCGCGCCGGCCCGTCCGGCCCCGCTATCTCCGCGTGCCGGACCCCCGCGCCGGCCGACAGCACGCCGCAGTCACCCGCGGCGAGCACCTCCTCGGCGCCGGTGCCGTCGCGGTGGACGACCGCGCCGGACACCACCCAGGTCACGATCTCGAGCCCCTCGTGGGGGTGCTCCTCGAAGCCGGTGCCGCGCCCCAGGACGTGGTCGTCGTGGCAGACCATCGGACCGAACGAGAGCCGTTCGGGGTCGAGGTGCGGGCCGAACGAGAAGCCGTGGTGACTCAGTCGACCGGGCTCTCGTTCGACGAACCGGGCGGTTCCCCTGCGGATCTCGACGCTCACGTGTCAGATTGTGCCGGTGTCGTGGGAGTCTGGTCCCGTGGGGGACAGGGTGGGAGAGCTCGCCGGACGTCTTCCGGTCGACTTCAGGTTCGGCACCAGCACGGCGTCGTACCAGATCGAGGGCGCCGTCACGGAGGACGGACGTGGTCCGTCGATCTGGGACACCTTCTGCGCCGAGCCCGGCCGCATCGTCGACGGTTCGAGCGGTGCGGTCGCGTGCGACCACTACCACCGCTATCCCGAGGACATCGCCCTGATGCGCACCCTCGGCGCCTCCGGCTACCGCTTCTCGATCGCCTGGCCGCGGATCCAGCCGACCGGCTCCGGCGCGGTCAACCAGGCGGGCCTCGACTTCTACGACCGGCTCGTCGACGGACTGCTCGAGGCCGGTATCGAGCCGATGGCGACGCTCTACCACTGGGACCTGCCGCAGGCCCTCGAGGACGACGGCGGCTGGCTGAACCGCGCGACCGTCGATCGCTTCGCCGACTACGCCGCGATCGTCGGCGAGCGCCTCGCGGACCGGGTCACCGACTGGGTGCCGGTCAACGAGCCCAACGTCGTGACCCTGATGGGGTACGCCGTCGCGATGCACGCGCCGGGCAAGGCACTCATGTTCGACGCACTCCCGGTCGGTCACCACCTGCTCGTCGCCCACGGCCGGGCCGCGATCGCGCTGCGGGCCGCGGGCGCGACCAGCGTCGGCTGCGCCAACAACCACGCACCGATCTGGCCGGCCAGCGACGACCCGGCCGACGTCGGCGCCGCGAAGCTCTTCGACATGCTGTGGAACGCCCACTACATGGAGGGCATGCTCCTCGGCCGCTACGGCGACGACCTGATGATGCTGCTCGAGCCCCACGTGCGCGACGGCGACTTCGCCACGATGCGCCAGCCGCTCGACTTCTACGGCGTCAACTACTACAACCCGATGCGGATCGCGGCCGCCGACGAGACCGCCGAGCTGCCGTTCGAGTTCCGCGAGGTGCTCGGCTACCCGATGACCGACTTCGGCTGGCCGGTCGTGCCGGACGCCCTGCGCGAGTGGCTGATCACCTTCCGCGCACGGTTCCGCGCCGCCGTACCCCCGATCATGATCACCGAGTCCGGCTGCTCCTACGGCGTCGGGCCCGACGAGCACGGCATCGTCGACGACCACCTGCGCGTCGACTACCACGCGCTGCACCTCAACGCGGTCGCCGAGGCGATCGAGCGGGGCGTCGACGTGCGCGGCTACTACGCGTGGTCGCTCATCGACAACTTCGAGTGGTCCGAGGGCTACACCCAGCGCTTCGGCCTCGTGCACGTCGACTACGAGACCCAGAAGCGCACCCCGAAGCGGTCGTTCAGCTGGTACGCCGACCTGGTCGCCGAGCACGCCAGGCGCTCCGCCACGCCCTAGCGGCTCCTGGCGGGCTAGCCTGCGAGCCATGCGCGCAGTCCAGGTCGTCACCACCACCGGTCCCGCCGACGTCGTCGTCCAGGAGGTGCCGGACCCCACGCCCGGGCCCGACGACGTGCTGGTCGAGGTGCACAGCGTCGGGGTGTCCTTCCCGGACCTGCTGCTCAGCCGCGGCCAGTACCAGCTGCGCCCGGAGCCGCCGTTCACCCTCGGCGTCGACTACGCCGGCGTCGTGGTGTCCGGGCCGGGCTTCGAGCCGGGCCAGCGGGTGGTCGGCGTCGGCGGGTACGGCGGCGCCTCCGACCTGGTCGCCGGCCCCCGCCAGGCCACCTTCGCGCTGCCCGACGGGGTGGGCTTCGACGAGGCGGCCGCGCTGCCGATGAACTACCTCACCGCGCTGTTCGCCCTCGACGAGCGGGCCGGGCTGCGTCCGGGCGAGACGGTGCTCGTGCACGGTGCGGCCGGCGGTGTCGGCACCGCCACGATCCAGGTGGCCAAGGGCCTCGGCGCGCGCACCATCGCGGTCACGAGCACCGAGGAGAAGGCGGCCTACGCCCGCGCCGCCGGTGCCGACGAGGCCGTCCTCTTCGACGGGTTCAAGGACGCCGCACTCGAGCTCACCGGCGGCAGGGGCGTCGACGTGGTGCTCGACGTCGTCGGCGGCGACGCGTTCACCGACTCGCTGCGGGCGCTCGCGCCGCAGGGCCGGGTGATGGTCGTCGGGTTCGCGGCCGGCGCCGGCATCCCCGAGGTCAAGGTCAACCGGCTGCTGCTCAACAACATCGACGTCCGCGGCGTCGGCTGGGGCGCCTACGCGTTCACCCGGCCCGACTACCTGCAGCAGCAGTGGGCGCAGCTGGTGCCGATGATCGAGTCCGGCGTCGTGAAGCCGCCCGTCGGCGAGGTCTACCCGATGGCGGAGTTCGGTCGCGCGCTGGCCGACATGGACGCCCGCGCCGCGCTCGGCAAGCTCGTCGTACGCCTGCGCGACTGAGCCTGCATTCACCGATTTCCAGCGGCGGAGCGCCCCCACATGGGCGCGCTGGCTGCGTTGCCGACGCTCGACAGACGCCCAGTCTGGCTTCGCGCCGGACGCCTTGCCATCACACCCATCTGGTGACGCTCCACTCGCCGCAAATCGGTGAATACAGGCTGAGCCCGAGCCTGCGTCAGCGCCGGCGGACCAGGTCGATGGTCCACCACAGCTGGCTGCCGACGGACTGCACGCCGAGGCCGACCAGCCGGAGTCGGCAGTCCAGCAGCAGCGCCCGGTGCGGCGGGCTGTCGAGCCAGCGGCGCAGTGCCTGGCGGGCGCTCATCGGTCCCATCGCGATCACCTCGCCCATGAGCGCTGCGCCCGGGTAGCCCGCCGCGGCGATCCGCTCGCGCAGCTCCGCCTCGCCGGCGACCTGGTGGGTCAGGCTGCGCTGCGCGGCCATCGCGCCGGAGTGCGCGGTCGCGGAGCCGTGCAGCCCGGACCGGGGCTTGAGACGACGACAGCCCGCGTCCCGGCGTACGGCGTTGACCTGGGCGAGGAGCCTGACCTCGATCCGCGCCGTGTCCGGACCCGGTCCGTGCTCGGGCGAGGGGGCGGGGCGTGACGAGGCGGGGACCGCTGTCAGCAGGACCGTCGCGAGGACGGCCGCGGGGAAGAGAGCCGAGCGCACGCAGAGCATCATGGCGGTCGCCGGGTGCGTTTGTCAGCGACGTGCGAAGTCCTGGGTCCACCACACCTGGTCGCCCTGCACCACGACGCCGACGCCGAGATGCCGCAGCCGGCAGTCGAGGATGTTCGCGCGGTGGCCGGGGCTGGCCATCCAGGCCTGCATCACGGACTTCGGCGAGCCGTAGCCCATGGCGACGTTCTCGGCGACCCGGCGCCACCGGCGGTAGCCGGCGAAGGTGATCCGCTCGCCGAGGCCGGCCTCGCCGGGGAGGTAGTGCGTCATGGTGCGGTACTGCGCCATCCCCACGCTGTGCGTGCGGGCCGAGGTGCGCAGCTTCGCGTTGGGGCGCAGCGCGCGGCAGCCGGCGCGCGCCCGCCGCCTGTTGACCAAGGTCACCACGCGGTCCTCCAGGTCGACGGCGACCGTCATCGGCATCGGGGCCGGTGTCGCGGCTCCGGGAGTGCTCGGCTGCGGGGAGGGGACCGTCTTCTGCCCGCCGAGCAGCGCGGCCAGGAGCCCGGCGAGCAGGTCGGTCAGGGTCCCGGTCAGGGGCGGGATGTCCGCCGCCGGGTTCGCCGGCGCCTTCGCGGTCGTCGTGGTGGCGGTCGCGGGTGCGGCATGGAGTGCCGCGGAAAGGGCGATCAGGACCGTGAGGACGGCCGTCGCGGCCATTCGTGTGCAGCGCAGGAGCATGCGCACGATCCTCCGACGTCCGACGGCGCCACCGCGTCGGTGCTCCGTGCGGGACCTGCTAGTCCCGAAGGGCTAGGAAAAAGCCGCGATCGTCGCCGGGCGCCGACGGCCCGGGGTCAGCGGACCCCGAAGTCCTGGGTCCACCACAGCTGGTCGTCCTGCAGCACCACGCCCACGCCGATCTCCCGCAGCCGGCAGTTGAGGATGTTGTGCCGGTGGTCCGGGCTGTTCATCCACGCCGTCATCACCGACTCGGGGGAGCTGAAGCCGCGCGCGATGTTCTCGGCGACCAGGTTCCAGCCGCGGTAGCCCGCACGCGTGATCCGGGTCGAGAACGTCGCCTCGCCCGGCAGCTGGTGCGACATCACCCCGGCCTGCGCCATCGCGACGGTGTGCCGACGGGCGGCCTTGCGCAGCTGCTTCGACGGCTTCAGCGCCCGGCAGCCGTTGCCTGCGCGCTGCTCGTTGACCAGGCCGACGACCTGGTCCTCCATCGCCCGCTGGACCAGCCTGCGGGCCGGCGCCACGTCGGGGGCGACCGGTCGCAGCAGGGCGGCGGTCGTCGTACCCGTGCCGGCATCGGCGGCGGTCGGTGCCAGCAGCCCCAGGCCGAGCACGAGGCACGGCACGAGGGCGATCAGGCGGGTCATGTTCTGCTGATCGGTGGCCGGGCCGGGGTCCTGAGTGCACGCCCGGAAATCGGGACCATGGTCCTCGCGAGCCACACCACGGCGAGACGCGGCCGCCACCCCATGCGTAGGCTCGGCGCGTGAGCATCCTCGACGACGCCCGTCCGGGCATGGACCTCGACATCCGCCCGCAGGACGACCTCTTCGGCCACGTCAACGGCACCTGGCTGACCGAGTCCGAGATCCCCTCCGACAGGTCGAGCTGGGGACCCTTCGTCCAGCTCGCCGACCAGGCGGAGGAGGACGTGCGGGTCATCATCACCGAGCTGGCGGAGACGGCCGGCTCCAGTGGCGACGAGGACGCTCGCAAGATCGCCGACCTGTTCAACTCCTTCATGGACACCGACCGGGTCGAGGCGGCCGGCCTCGCGCCCGCCCAGCCGCTGGTCGACGCCGTCGCCGGGCTGCGCGACGTCCGCGATGTCGCGGCCTTCCTCGGCGAGTTCGAGCGGATCGGCGGCTACGGCCTGTTCGGGTCCTACATCGACACCGACAGCCGCCAGTCCGACCGCTACCTGTTCCACGTGGTGCAGGGCGGCCTCGGCCTGCCCGACGAGTCCTACTACCGCGACGACAAGTTCGCCGACATCCGCACGGCGTACGTCGCGTACCTGTCCCGGCTGCTCACCCTCGGCGGCCACGCCGACCCCGACGCCGCGGCACAACGGATCCTCGCCCTCGACACCGAGCTCGCCAAGGGCCACTGGGAGCGCGCGGAGACGCGCGACGTCCAGAAGACCTACAACCTGATGACCGCCGACGAGCTGAAGGCGCTGTGCCCGGCGTTCGACTGGGACGCCTACATCACCAACCTCGGTGGCCACCTCAGCGGCGAGCACGCGACCATCGCGGAGGTCGTGGTCAAGCAGCCGTCGTACCTCGAGCACCTCTCCGGTGTCCTCGAGTCGGAGCCGCTCGAGGCCTGGCGCGACTGGTTCCTCTCGCGGGTGCTGCGCTCGGCGGCGCCGTACCTCTCCGAGGCGTTCGTCGAGACCAACTTCGACTTCTACGGCCGCACCCTGTCCGGCACCCCCGAGCTGCGGGCCCGCTGGAAGCGCGCGGTGTCCTTCGTCGAGGGCGCGATGGGCGAGGCCGTCGGCAAGGAGTACGTCGCCCGCCACTTCCCGCCCGCCAGCAAGGCGATGATGGACGAGCTGGTCGCCAACCTGCTCGCCGCCTACCGCCAGTCGATCAGCAAGCTCGACTGGATGGGCGAGGAGACCAAGGAGCGGGCCTACGAGAAGCTCGCCACCTTCCGGCCCAAGATCGGCTACCCGGAGAGGTTCCGCGACTACAGCGCGCTGGTCGTCGTCCCCGACGACCTGGTGGCCAACGCCCAGGCGGCCGCCGGCTTCGAGACCGACCGCCAGCTCGCCAAGATCGGCTCCCCGGTCGACCGCGACGAGTGGTTCATGCTCCCGCAGACCGTCAACGCCTACTACAACCCCGGCACCAACGAGATCTGCTTCCCGGCCGGGATCCTGCAGCGGCCGTTCTTCAGCCCCGACGCGCTCGAGGCGGAGAACTACGGCGGCATCGGCGCGGTCATCGGGCACGAGGTCGGCCACGGCTTCGACGACCAGGGCGCGCAGTACGACGGCGACGGCAACCTCAACGACTGGTGGACCGCCGACGACAAGGCCGCGTTCGAGGTGAAGTCGAAGGCCCTCATCGCGCAGTACGACGCCTTCTCCCCACGCAACCTGCCCGGCGAGCACGTCAACGGCGCGCTGACCGTCGGCGAGAACATCGGCGACCTGGGTGGCCTCACCATCGCCCACACCGCCTTCCAGATCGCGCAGGGCGGCGCCGCCTCGCTCGAGGACCGCACCAAGCTGTTCCTCAACTGGGCCTACGTGTGGCGCACCAAGCGCCGCCTCGAGCAGGAGCAGCAGTACCTCACCATCGACCCGCACAGCCCGCCGGAGTTCCGCGCCAACATCGTGCGCAACCTCGACGAGTTCCACGAGGTCTTCGACACCGCGCCCGGCGACGGGCTGTGGCTCGATCCCGCGGACCGGGTGCGCATCTGGTGAACGCCGAGGGACCCCGCGAACGCTCGGGCGATCCGGGGCGGTGGCCTCGCTACCAGCGACCGGGGACCGACGACGTCGAGCGGGAGTCGCGCGACGCAGCCGGCCGTCCCCTGCCCGAGGCGTCGGCGCCCGCGGGGCGCGCGCCGACCTCGCGGTCCAGCAGGCGGCGTCGTCGCGGACGCCGGCGCCTGGGCTCGGCCGTGGTCGTGCTGGCGGTCTTCGGGGTGGTCCGCGCCGTCGCCGGCGGAGGCGAGCAGGCCCCCGAACCGCTGCCGGCCGAGGACGCCTACGAGCCGATCGCGACCGAGCAGGGCTTCGACGCGCTCGGCGACGCCCTGACCGAGAAGACCGGGAGCACCCAGATCCTCGAGCTCCGCGGCTACGGCACCGACGACATGCAGGTGACCGTTCCGCCGGAGCAGGAGGGCGATCTCGCCGAGGTGTGGCGCTGGGACGGCCAGACCCTGGAGAAGTGGCTCGGGGAGAAGGCGGGCGACAAGCTGCCCTTCGACCTCGACGATGTCGACCCGAATGTCCTGGTCGACGTCGACGAGGACGCGCGTAGCCGCAGCGAGGGGCGGATCAGCGACAGCAGGTACGACGTCGAGAAGCCGGTCGACGCCGACTACGACCATTGGATCTACCTGAAGGTCTACGAGGTCGACCACGGGGGAGTCACCCTGTGGGCCGACCTCGAGGGGAACGTCGAGTCCGACCTGGTCAACAAGAGCTGGCGCGACGACTGAGTGGCGCTCGCCGGGTCAGTTGATCAGGAACGTGAAGCCCTGGTCGGCCTGGTAGATGTCGCCGCCGAAGGCACGTTGGTAGGTGAAGACGGCGAAGCCACCGACGCAGTCGGGCTCGTTCGCCGCCCACACCTCGACGATCGCCTCGCCGTCGGTGCCGGCGTTCGTGGCGTCGTTGGCGTAGTTGGGTGTCGCGACCAGGACCGAGGTGGTCGCGTCGACCGGTGTCGGGGTGCCGCTGAGCCTGATGCAGAACTTGCCGATGCTGAGCCTCACGACGGTGGCGGACACGCCCGGGGCGCCGTGGAACCGAGCCAGTGTGCCGGAGGTGCTGACCAGGCCCGACGCCCTCGCGCCGGCCAGCTCGTAGCGTGCGGGCTGGCCCAGGTCCGCCGTACCCAGTGATGCATCGGCGACATCAGCGCCCGACACGGAGCCGTCGGCGACGTCGGCGCCATTGAGGTTGTTGTTCTTGATGTCCTTGGTCGTGACGGTGCTGTTCTTGATCTGCTTGCCGGTGATCATCGCGCCGGCGACTGCGCCGCCGGTGCCGGCAGTCAGGACCAGGCCGGTCGCGACGGCCACGGCGGCCAGAGCTGCCCGGCTCATCGGGCGGCCTCGACCATCAGGCGCAGCAGCTTCTCGCTGGTCGCGACGAGCTCGTCCTCGGACAGCCCGACACCCTGCGCGAGGTTGAGCGTGTAGACGACGTGACCGACGAGTGCCCCGCCGGCGACCTGCAGGTTCTCGCCGCCGGCGATGGTGCCGATGTCGACGTACGCCGCATCCCCGATGCCGTCGAGGTCGTGCCGGGCGGGGTCGTCCAGCGCGGCGGTCGTCCCCGACTGGTAGGTCTCGTAGCCCCCACCCGCCTGCACGTCGGTCGCGCCGAGCGAGCCGCTGAGGGCGCGGGGATCCTCCTGGTCGAACTCGCAGGCGTCGAACGGGCCGGTGCTCGTGCTCACCGCGGCCCCCACAGCGGCGGTGAGCTCGTCGGCCGTCACCAGGTCACAGAACATCGGGAGGTCCGCGGCGGCCGGGTCGGAACCGGACGCGGTGGCCGAGGTGCCGGTGGGCGGCGGTACGTCGCCCGCCGCGTCGCCCCCGTCGCCGCTCTCGTTGCACCCGGCCGTCAGCACGGCCACCACGGCCAACCCGCCGATCGTCCCCATCCACCGCATCCGGTCACCTCCGTGTCTCGCGGCGACCGACTCTTCCCGACCGGGCGGGGCCGCGTCGGTAGGGAATGGTCGTAATCCCGGATCCGGCCGTGCGGCGGTGCGGCCCGTGGGAGCGTTCGGGTCATGGACCGCGACGCCCTGCTCGACGACGTGCTCCGGCACCTGGCGGAGGGGACGCCGCAGGTGGCGCGCGCAGCCTGCCTGGCCGCGGCAGCCGGTGGGGGCGGCGGTGGAGGCGGCGGTGCGGCGTACGGGCTGGCCGCGCTCGCCGACTTCTGGCTCGGCGACTTCGCCGGCGCGACCCGGCATGCGTCGTACGGACTCGGAGAGGCGGCGGACGACCCGACCCGGGCGATGTGCAGCGCGGCGGCCGCACTCGCGGCGGGCGGCGACCTGGCGGCACCTCCCGTCGACCTGGCCGGCCTGCGCGACCTGCTCGCGGCGGCCGACACGCCGGGGTCGCGCTGGTGGTCGGCAGTGCGGTACGTCGCCGCGGAGGCGGCCCTCGTCGGTGCCCGGATCCGCGACGCCGCGGAGGTCGACGCCCTCGGCCCGCCGGCCGGCGAGTCCTGGACGGGCCACCCGTTCGCACCCGTGCTGTGGATCTGCCAGGCCCGGATCGCCGCCTTCTCCGGCCGGATCGAGGCAGCCGACGCCCTGCTCGCACCCATGCGTGCCTCCGTCGTCGCCGGCTCGCGCGTCGCGCCCGTCGTGGAGTCGGTGGCCGTGCTCGTGCGCGGCAACGCCGGCGACGAGGAGGTCGTCCGGGTGGCGGAGGCGATCGCCGCGCAGGTCCCCGCCGAGCCTCGCGACTTCATCGACCGCGGCGCGCTGCTACTCCTGTCGTACGGCGCGATCGCGCTCTACGACGTGGCGACGGCCGCTGCGCTCGCCTTCCGTGCCGGCTCCGACGAGGCGCTCAGCCACTGCACGCTGATCGACCGCGCGATCAGCTTCGAGATGTTCCTCCACGCCGCGCTCCTCGAGCAGGACCGGGGCGCGGTCGCGGCCTGGCTCGCCGCCCTGGCGGACCTCGCTGCCCACCCGATCACCGAGCCGACCGTGCAGCGCGCCCGCGCCCGGGTGGCGATCGAGGCCGGCGACGCCGTGACCGCCATCGACCTGCTGACGGCGAGCATCGAACGCTGCGTCGCCGACGAGCGCCGGGTCGAGGCGGGCGAGGGCCAGATCCTGCTCGCCCGCGCCCGGATCCTCGCCGCCGACCTCGGTACGGCGTCCCGCGGCCTGCGCACCCTCGTCGCCGAGAGCGACCGGACCGGGTTCGGGGCACTGCGCCGCGCCGCGGGCGTCGCCCTCGCCGGCTCCGGTCGCCGACTGCCCCCGGTGGCCGGAGCCGGCTGGGCGGCCCTCTCCGCACGCGAGGCCGAGGTCGCCCGCGCGGTCCTGGCCGGCCAGGAGGTCGAGGAGATCGCGGCCTCCCTGTTCCTCTCGCCCCGCACGGTCCGCACCCACCTGTCCCGCGTGCTCTGCGCCTTCGGCGTCGCCACCCGGGTCGGGCTGCTCGCCGCCGTCGGTGACGACCTCCCCTCGCAGGCGCCCCCGGGTGCGCCGACCCTCAGCCCCCGGCAGGCCGAGGTCGCCGCGCTCGTCGCCGCCGGTCGGACCAATCCGCAGATCGCCGGCGAGCTCGGCATCTCGGTCAAGGGCGTCGAGAAGCACGTCGGCGACGTACTGCTGCGCTGGAACGCCGGGTCGCGCTTCGAGCTGGCCCGGATCTGGTGGTCCCTGGCCTGAGACCGCCCGGAAGGTTCCCCCGGACGACCGCCCGGAAATAGGTGCAGCCGCTGGCGTCTCGGGTCACCAGCGGCTGCGAGTAGAACTCTACGGGGCCGGTGGTGGGACCGTCTCGGGAATCGTCAGGATCGCCGGTAAAGAATCTCAGCCGCCGAGCCGGGACTGCCCGCGCAGCCCGGCCACCTCCCCGATCACGGTGAAGTCCGTGTCCGATCGGATCGCAAGGGTCGCTTGCCGGTCTGGGTGGTGAACCTCCCTGTGGATGCTCGGGCCGACGTGTCGGGCGCCGCTGGTAGACACGGGGGCATGGACACCCAGGCCCCCACCGACGCCGCCGTCCGCACCCGTGCGGAGGAGCACCTCCGTGCGCTGGTCGGCCGCCCCGACGCGACGCTGTACGACGACCAGTGGGCCGCGATCGCCGCGCTGGTCGTCGACCGGCGGCGCGCCCTCGTCGTCCAGCGCACCGGATGGGGCAAGTCCGCGGTCTACTTCGTGGCGACCCTCCTGCTGCGCGAGCAGGGGAGCGGGCCGACGGTGATCATCTCGCCGCTGCTGGCCCTGATGCGCAACCAGATCGCCGCGGCGGAGCGGGCCGGGATCCGCGCGGTGACGGTCAACTCGACCAACATGGAGCAGTGGGACGAGGTCCACCGCGCGATCGCGGCGGGCGAGGTCGATGTGCTCCTGGTCAGCCCCGAGCGGCTCAACAACCCGGGCTTCCGTGACGAGGTGCTGCCCCGGCTCGCGGCGACCTGCGGCCTTCTGGTCGTCGACGAGGCGCACTGCATCTCCGACTGGGGTCACGACTTCCGGCCCGACTACCGCCGCATCCGGACCCTGTTGCGCGAGCTTCCCGACGGCATCCCGGTGCTCGCGACCACCGCCACCGCCAACCAGCGGGTGACCGACGACGTCGCGGAGCAGCTGGGAGGTGACGCGCTGGTGCTGCGCGGCAGCCTCGACCGGGCGTCCCTGCGCCTCGGCGTGGTGCGCCTGACCACGGCCGAGCAACGCCTGGCCTGGCTGGCCGACCACCTCGCCGAGCAGCCCGGCAGCGGCATCGTCTACTGCCTGACCGTGGCGGCCACCCAGGAGGTCGCCGACTACCTGCGCTCGCGGGGGCACCAGGTGGCGGCCTACTCCGGCCAGACCGAGCAGACCGAGCGGCTCGCGTTGGAGCAGGCGCTGGTCGACGGCGAGGTCAAGGCGCTGGTGGCGACCAGTGCGCTCGGGATGGGCTTCGACGCTGCGCTCGGGTTCGTGGTCAACCTCGGCGCGCCCAACAGTCCCGTGGCCTACTACCAGCAGGTCGGCCGCGCGGGCCGTGGCACGGTCGACGACGCAACGGTGGTGCTGCTGCCGGCCGTCGAGGACCGCGACATCTGGGCCTACTTCGCCTCGCTCGCCTTCCCGCGCGAGGAGCTGGTCCGCGAGACCCTCGCGGTGCTGGCCGAGGAGGGCCGGGCGCTGAGCACGGCCGCGCTCGAGCCGCGCGTCGACCTGTCGCGCAACCGGCTCGAGACCATGCTCAAGGTGCTCGACGTCGACGGTGCCGTACGCCGGGTCAAGGGCGGCTGGGAGGCGACCGGGCAGCCGTGGTCCTACGACGCGGAGCGCTACGAGCGGGTCGCCGCCGCGCGGCAGGCCGAGCAGCAGGCCATGCTCGACTACCTGCGCAGCGACGAGTGCCGGATGCGCTACCTGCGTCGCCAGCTCGACGACCCGGCCGTGCTCGCCGACCCGGAGTGGCGCTGCGGCCGGTGTGACAACTGCGGCGGCCTCGTCCTCTCGACCGAGGTGTCCGCCGCGGCGGTCGAGGAGGCCGCCGACCGCATCGCCCGCCCCGGTGTGCCGATAGAGCCCCGCAAGCTGTGGCCCACCGGGCTCGCCGCGATCGGGGTCAGCCGGTCGGGGCGGATCAAGCAGCCCGCCGAGGAGGGGCGGGCCATCGCGCGGCTCACCGACCTCGGCCACGGCGCCGCGCTGCGCGGCCTGTTCGCGGTCGACGCCCCCGACGGTCCGGTGCCCGACTCGCTGGCGCGGGCGATGGTGACCATGCTCCACGACTGGCAGCCACGGGTCGACGCGATCGTGGTCGCCGGGTCCGAGCGCAAGTCCCAGCTGACCGCCGACCTCGCTGGTGGTCTGTCCCGGTTCCTGCAGGTCCCGGTCGTTGGCCGCTGGGACGTCGTCGACCTCTCGGTCGGGCCCGACCGGGGCGCCACCAACTCCGCCCAGCGGGTCGCCGCCGTCAGCCGCCGGTGCGCGCTCCGGCTCGACGACCCGGCCGCCGTGCAGGACCGCCGAGTGCTGCTCGTCGACGACCGGCTGGTCACCGGGTGGTCGGTCACGCTGGCGACGGAGGTGCTCCACGCCGCGGGCGCGGCCGCCGTCGTCCCGCTGGTGCTGGGGGTGAGCGGCTGAACCGACGCCTGCCTCCCGCGATCCGGCGCCTCCCGGTCATAGAGTCGAAAGCATGACCGAGGACGCTCCCGCGAACGGCACCCCCGAGCACCCCGCCGACGGGCCGCCCCCGCCCGCGTCGACGGCACCCGACACCGTCATCCGTCCACCGGCGTCGGCGATCGTGACCGACCCGGACGACGCGAACGGCCCGGCCGCCGACGACCGTGGCGCGGGCCAGCCGCCTCCGCCGGTGGCCGGCACCGGCGTGCCGGGACCGATCGAGCCCGGGATGCCGACCCGCGCCACCCGCGCCGGTACGACGGCCGGTGTGGTCGCTCTCGGCACCGGCCTGCTCGGTGCGGCCGTGGTCATCGCCGGGTTCCGCAGCCGCAGCGGCGACGACGGGCTCGACTGGTCGACGTACGGCGTCGGTCTCGGCGCCACCGGCGTGCTGCTGGTGATCGCCGTCCTCGGCTCGCTCGCGGGCCGGCGGGTCGGCGGTCGGGCACGCGAGGAGGTCGTCACCTGGCCCGGCACGGTCGGGATCCTCGCCACCGGCCTGATGATCGGAATCGGGCTCGACCGTGATGACAGCTGGGTCGCCTACCTCATCGGTGGCGTGATGACCGCGCTCGCGGTGGTCGGGTACGTCGCCGCGCGCCGCGCCGCCTTCGTCGTCGTGGCGATCCTCGGCCTTGCCATCGTCTACGGCGTCGCGTTCGACGACCTCCTCGCCGACAGCATCGGCAGCGACCACCCGCAGGTCACGGGCGCGGCGCTGGTGGCGGTCTTCGTCGTCGCCGTCACCGTCCTCGGCTGGGCGCTGCCGAGCCGGGCGGTGTCCGGGGTCGTGGTCGGGGCGTTCGGCCTGGTCGGGATCCTCGGCACCCTCGCGTCGTTCGCGGTGCTGCGGTTCCTGGGCGGGATCTTCGGGGAGATGGGCCCGATGCTCGAGAGCGGGCTGGGCGGCGGCCGAGACGCCGAGGCGTCGTCCACGGTCGTCAGCATCTCCGGTGGCTTCCACGAGTCCGACGTGTGGTGGGTGGTCGCGATCGGCGGGGTCCTCGCCGTGCTGTGGGCGCTGGCCGCCGCGGTCTCGAACCATTCCGGGTTCTCGGTGCTCGCCATCGCGATGCCGGCCCTCGGTGCGCCGCTCGCGTCGATCGCGCTGGCCGCGGAGCACCCGACCTGGTGGGCGGCGACCACCGCCGTCGCCGGCGGTGTGCTGCTGCTCGGCGGTGCGTTCCTCGCGCGGCTGCGCGGTCGTCGTACGGCACCCGCGGCGGGCTGACCCCGGCCGGGAACCTCCTGTCGGCCCCACCCGTTAACGTCCCCATGTGAGCTTCGTTCCCGTCTCCGGACCCGCGACCTTCCGGCCCGGGGACCCCGCGACGATCGAGTTCACCGATGCCGACGGCGCCCGCCGGATCGCGCTGCCGGTCAGTGCGGCGCTGCCCGTCCTGAGCCGGTCGCGGTCGGGTGACGCCCACCCGAGCGTCCGCCTGCTCAGCGGCGCGGCGCTGCTCGGGCTACGTCTCGTCGCCGCCGGCAAGGTCGCGCCCGACGAGGCCGGTCGCGCCTGGCGGGTCGGGCGGCTCGACTCGCGCGACCGGGACGCGGTCGACCGGCTCGCCCGCTCGTTCGACGTCGACGACGCGCTCGTCCACGGGATGCTCGACGCGGTCGCCGACACGCTGCCGCGCGCGGCCCCGTCCGGGCGCCGCACCGCACCCGCGGAACCTCAGGATCAGCAGGACCAGCGCACCCCCGACCACTTCGCCGAGCGGGTACGCCGACGGATGGCCGAGCGGCGCGACGACGCCGTGCTGCCGGAGCTGGTGCGGGTCTCGCTCCGGGTCGAGGCCGACGAGGAGGAGCTGGTCGCCGGCACGGTCCGGGTGGTGCTCCAGGTCCACGATGAGCGCGACCCGCTCCACGTCTGCGATGCCGCGCTGCTGTGGACCGCCGGCGCGGCCGAGCACGGCTTCGGCAGCCGGGCCCGCGTGCACGCCAGCATCGCCCTGCGCGCGGCGGCCGATGCGTGGCCGGTGCTCGACCGGCTGCTCGGGCTCGCCGTACCCGACCAGCTGAGCCTCGACGGTGACGAGATCGGCAGCCTGCTCGACAGCGTCGGCGCCCTGCGCGACGCCCGGGTCGACGTGCACTGGCCGCGTTCGCTCGGCCCCGAGCTGACCACGCGCGCGGTCCTCGACCGGCGCCGCGAGGGCACCGGACCGGCTCGCGGTGAGGAGCTGCCGCTGCAGGACAGCCCGTTCTCGACCGAGGGGCTGTTCTCGTTCTCGTGGCAGATCTCGCTGCACGGCGAGGCACTGACCAGTGACGAGATGGCCGAGCTGGCGCAGGCCGCCAGCCCGGTGATCAAGCTGCGCGGCGCGTGGACCGTCGTCGACCCGACGACTGCCGCCCGGGCCCGCAAGCGCCTGATCCGCAAGGCCAGCGGCGCCCAGGCCCTCGCCGCCGCGCTCACCGGCGTCACGGACCTCCCCACCACCGGCGACGAGCAGCCCGCCACGACCGAGGTCGTCGTCGGCGCCAGCCTGCTGAAGGTCCGTGAGCAGGTCCTCGACGCCGCGACGCGCACGCCGATCCCGGAGCCCGCGGGCCTCGCCGCCCGGCTGCGCGACTACCAGCGCCACGGCCTGACCTGGCTCGCCGACCTGACCGGGCTCGGCCTCGGCGCCTGCCTCGCCGACGACATGGGCCTCGGCAAGACGATCACCCTGATCGCGCTGCACCTGCACCGCCTCGAGTCGGGCCGGTCGTCGGGCGGGCCGACGCTCGTGGTCTGCCCGGCCAGCCTCCTCGGCAACTGGGAGGCCGAGGTCGAGCGGTTCGCACCCGGCGTACCCGTCCGCAGGTTCCACGGTGGCTCGCGCTCCCTGGACGACCTCGACGGAGGCTTCGTGCTGACCACCTACGGCACCCTGCGCCGCGACGCCGACACCCTCGCCGCGGTCGGGTGGGACCTCGTGGTCGCCGACGAGGCCCAGCACGTCAAGAACTCCCGTACGTCGACCGCCCGGGCGCTGCGCCGTGTGCCCAGCCGGGCGCGGGTGGCATTGACCGGCACGCCCGTCGAGAACGACCTGACCGAGCTCTGGTCGATCCTCGACTGGTGCGTCCCGGGCCTGCTGGGCAGCCGTCAGGCGTTCCGCCGGGTGTGGGGCGCGCCGATCGAGTCGGGTGCCGAGCCCACGAAGGCCCGGCAGTTCGCCGACCTGATCGGCCCGTTCCTGCTGCGTCGCCGCAAGTCCGATCCCGGCATCGCCCCGGAGCTGCCGCCGAAGACGGAGACCGACCACCTGCTCGGCCTGACCCGGGAGCAGGTCGTCCTCTACGAGGCGTTCGTCAAGGACACCATGGAGCGGATCGAGCGCGCCGACGAGGAGACCCGCCGCGGTCTGGTGCTGGCGCTGCTCACCGGCCTCAAGCAGATCTGCAACCACCCGGCGCAGTTCCTCAAGCAGTCGGGTGCGATCCGGCTCACCGGCCGCTCCGAGAAGCTCGAGCTGCTCGACGAGCTGGTCGCCACCGTGCTCGCCGAGGACGGTGCGGTCCTCGTGTTCACGCAGTACGTCGCGATGGCCCGCCTCGTCGAGCAGCACCTCACCGCGATCGGCGTCCCCCACCAGTTCCTCCACGGCGGCACGCCCGTCCACCGGCGCGAGGACATGGTGCGCCGGTTCCAGGCGGCCGAGGTGCCGGTGTTCCTGCTCTCGCTGAAGGCCGGTGGCACCGGCCTCAACCTGACCCGCGCCGACCACGTCGTCCACTTCGACCGCTGGTGGAACCCCGCCGTCGAGGAGCAGGCCACCGACCGCGCGTACCGGATCGGCCAGACCCGGCCGGTCCAGGTGCACCGGATGGTCACCCGCGGCACGATCGAGGAGCGGGTCGCGGGCCTGCTCGACCGCAAGCGCCAGCTCGCCGATGCCGTTCTGGCCCGCGGCGACGCCGCGCTCACCGAGCTGAGCAACGAGGAGCTGCGCGACCTGGTGACCCTGCGCCGCCAGGCGCGGGAAGCGGCTGCCGCTGAGGAGCGCGACTGATGCGCACCACGTTCACCCGGCAGAGTCAGCCCACGCGCGGCGTCCGCTCGTGGTGGGGCAAGGCCTGGCAGCGTGCGGTCGAGGAGGCGGCGTACTCCGAGGCGGAGCTGCGCCGTGGCCGCACCCACGCCCGCCGTGGCGACGTCGGCGCGATCAGCGTCGAGCCGGGCGGACTGCTCGCGGCCTGCCGTGACGGCGACGACGCCTGGACCGTCCAGGTCCTCCTTCCCGTGCTCGAGGCCTCCGCGCGCACCGCGCTCGTCGAGGCGGTCGCGGCCGAGGCCGGACGGATCGCGGAGCTGCTCGGCGGCAACCTGCCCCACGACCTCGTCGAGCACGCCGAGGAGGTCGGCGTCGAGCTGTTGCCGTACGGCGGCGAGCTGACCGCGACCTGCACCTGCCCCCACTACCTCGACCCCTGCCCGCACGCCATCGCGGTGCTGATCCAGGCGGGCTGGCTGGTCGACACCGACCCGCTGGTGCTCCTCGGGCTGCGTGGCGTGGAGCGCGACGACCTGCTCGCCGACCTGCACGCCCGGACCGCCCCGGCCCCTGGCGCCCCCGGACACCCGCCGGTGTCCGCCGACCTTGCCGACGACGTCGAGCTCGTCGTCGATGCCGCGGCCCGGGCCCAGCGGCTGGTCGCCCTCTTCGAGGCGGGGGCCGAGCTGCCCGACGGACTCCTCTGACGCCGACCCGGCACAAGCTGGCCCTGACTTCTCGCCGACCCGGCGCAGAGTGGCCCGGAAATCGCGCCGACCCGGCACAAAGTGGCCCGGGAATCGCGCCGACCCGGCAGAAGCCGTCCGGGTCAATGCCGGTTGCGGACCACCTTCTGCCGGGTCGACGTCGGTTGCGGACCACCTTCTGCCGGGTCGACGTCGGTTGCGGAACACTTTCTGCCGGGTCGACGGGTTCAGGACGTCATTTCGAGCCGGGTCGGGCCAACGCGTCGAGATGGTCGTCCAGAGCGCGAGTGGCGGACCGACGCCGCCGCGGGTCGCGCATGGCGTGCAGGGCGAGTCCGTCGACGAGGGCGTGCAGGGCGGTGGTCTCGCGGCCGAGGTGCCGGTCGGGGGCGACCCGACCGGCGTCGCGGAGGTCGGCGAGCAGGCGTAGGCACAGCCCGCGGATGGCCTCATGCGCGTCGTCGGCGAGCGCGGTCAGCTCCGGGTGGCGCGGTCCCTCGGCCATGAGGGCGAGGTGGACGCGCATCTCGACGGTCCGCTCGTCGTCGAGGGGGAGCAGCTCGCGCAGGCAGGCGACGGTACGGCGGCGAGGGTCGGTGATCCCGGCGTGCCGGCCGATCCGCGCGGCGGCGCGCTCGTGGGCCAGTCGCATCGCGAATGCCAGCAGCTCGGCCTTGGTCGGGAAGCTGTGCCGCAGCGAGCCCAGCACGAGGTCGGCCTCGGCCGCCACGGTCCGCAGCGACACCGCTCCCACGCCTTCGCGCAGGACCAGCCGCCACACCGCCTCACCGATCCGCTGCCGCCGCTGGTCGTGGTCGATGGTGCGCGGCATGACCGGACGTTAGCACGGCTGTGCTACGTTCCGTATTAGCACACTCGCGCTACCAAGGAGGGTTCGTGTTCGTCGCCGGCTTCATCGCGGCCTCCGAGGTCGGCCTGTGGGTACTGCTCGGCCTGGGCCTCGGCCTGCGCTACGTCTTGCGGCGGCGCCGCGCCAGCACCCTCGTCCTCGCGCTGATCCCACTGCTCGACGTCGCCCTGGTCGCGGCGACCGCGGTCGACCTGCACCGCGGCACCGCCGCCGGTACGACGCACGGGCTCGCCGGCATCTACCTCGGCTTCTCGGTCGCCTTCGGGCCGGCGCTGGTCCGGTGGGCCGACGTCCGGTTCGCACACCGCTTCGCCGGCGGCCCCGCGCCGGTGAAGCCGCCGAAGCACGGCCCGGAGCGGATGGCCGCGCTGTGGCGCGAGTGGCTCCGGGTCGTCGTGGCCGCGGCGATCGCCTCGGTCGTGCTGCTCGGACTCGTCCTGCTCGTCGCGGACGCCGACCAGGACCCGGTGCTGCTCGGCTGGGTCGCCCGGGCCTGGGTGGTGGTCGCCCTCTGGTTCGTGTTCGGGCCGTTGTGGGAGCTGCCGACGTCGCGTCAGCGCGCCACGGTCCACAGCGAGCGCAGCTCGTCCTGATAGGCGGCGTACGCCGTCCGCATCGACGCCGCCGGCCAGTCAGCCGGGAGCAGTGCGGTGGGCAGCAGGGGATCGCTCGCCAGGTGCCGTACGACGTGCGCCGCGACCGCCAGCCGGGCGGCCGGCTCCGGCGTCGCCTCCAGTCGCGCGAGCAGCGAGCGGCCCTGCGCGGCCCAGTCGCCGAGGTCCCACAGCTGCCGGGCGAGGGTGGCCGGATCCTCGTCGGGCGTCGCGGCGAAGGTGCTCAGCACGACCTCGGCGGCGTACTCCCGCGGCCGGCGCAGGTTGGCCGGGCGGGTCCACACGCCCTCGCGCAGCTCCGCCATCCGGTACGACGTCAGCCGGTCGCGCAGCGCCGCCCGTTCCGCGCCCGTGCGGCCGGCGACCACGACGACGGCCATCTCCCAGGTCCCGTCCCACGCGGTCTCGGCGTCGAGGACCGCCTCGTCCTGCCGGCGCTGCCGGGCTGCGAGGCGGGCGCCGAGCACGTAGTCGCCGTCGGCGCGCTGCAGGTCGCCGGCCGCGACGGCACGGGTCAACGCGACCCGGGTGGTCGCGGGCGGCACGCCGAAGTGCTCGCCGGCGCGGACCAGCTCGGCGGCGGACATCCGGTCCGGGTGTGACCCGAGCAGCAGGCTCAGCATGACCGAGCGCGCCGAGAGAGGGGCGAGGTCAGGCATGCGCACAGTTTCGCATCGTTACAGATCTAGACACAACCGACTAAGCAATCGTAATATCGGGGGATGGTCGACGAAGCGCCTTGGCGCCGTACCGCCCTGGATGCCGTGCCGACCGAGGCGCCGTCGTACCGGACGCTCACCTACGAGGTCGACGGCCGCGTCGCACGGTTGACCTTCGACCGGCCTGAGCAGGGCAACTCGATCACCCCGGACACACCGGTCGAGCTCGCCGACGCCGTCGAGCGCGCGGACCTCGACCCACGGGTGCACGTGATCGTGCTGAGTGGGCGGGGCAAGGGCTTCTGTGGCGGCTACGACCTCGCCGCGAGCGCCGAGGGCCTGATGGACGGGGGTCTCGACAAGCTCGACCACCGGGTGGGCCCGGTACCACGCGAGGGCACCGTCCTCGACCCGACCGTCCAGATGCTCAACCACGACCCCGCCGGCACGTGGGACCCGATGGTCGACTACGCGATGATGAGCCGTTTCACGAGGGGCTTCGCCAGCCTGCTGCACGCGAACAAGCCCACCGTGGCCAAGATCCACGGCTTCTGCGTCGCCGGCGGCACCGACATCGCGCTGCACTGCGACCAGATCGTGATCGCCGCCGACGCCAAGATCGGCTACCCGCCCACCCGGGTGTGGGGCGTGCCCAGCGCCGGACTGTGGGCGCACCGGGTCGGCGACCAGCGCGCCAAGCGCCTGCTCCTCACCGGCGACACCCTCACCGGCCGTGAGGCCGCCGAGTGGGGCCTGGCGATCGAGGCGCCCGAGCCCGAGGACCTCGACGAGCGCACCGAGCAGCTGGTGCAGCGCATCGCCGCGATGCCGCTCAACCAGCTGATGATGGTCAAGCTCGCGCTCAACTCCGCCCTCCTCGCCCAAGGCGTGCAGAACAGCCAGATGATCAGCACCGTCTTCGACGGGATCTCCCGCCACACCCGCGAGGGCTACGCGTTCCAGCAACGCGCGGCCGAGGCCGGGTTCCGGCAGGCGGTGCGCGAACGAGACAGCGCGCCGTACGACGACGGCGGACCCGCGACCAGCAACGTCACCAACCAGCCCAACCGCAAGGGATGACAGACATGACCAGCACCCACGAGGTCCTCAACCAGGTCCCGCCGCTCGTCGGCCACGACACCTCCGCCGACCCGGCGCTGCGCGAGGGCATCGAGCGCGAGGGTGCCGGCTGGGCACTGGCCGAGATCCAGGAGGTCGGCCGCCTCGCCGGGACCCAGGAGGCGATGGACCTCGGCCGCCTCGCCGAGCGGGTCCCGCCACGGCTGCACACCCATGACCGCTACGGCCGCCGCGTCGACGAGGTCGAGTACGTGCCGGCGTACCACCGCCTCATGGAGACCGCGGTCGGCCACGGCATCCACGCCGCCCCCTGGGCCGACGACCGCCCCGGCGCGCACGTCGCCCGCGCGGCCAAGTTCTACGCGTGGAACGTCGATGCCGGCCACGGCTGCCCCATCTCGATGACGTACGCCGTCGTCCCGGCCCTGCGCGCCAACCCGGACCTCGCCGCGCGGTTCGAGCCGCTGCTCACCAACCGCGACTACGACTTCGGCCTGCGCGACCCCGAGACCAAGCGGGGCCTGGTCGCCGGCATGTCGATGACCGAGAAGCAGGGCGGCTCCGACGTCCGCGCCAACACGACCACCGCCACGCCGCAGCCGGACGGGACGTACCGGATCGTCGGCCACAAGTGGTTCACCTCGGCGCCGATGTCCGACATGTTCCTCACCCTCGCGCAGGCGCCGGGCGGCCTGTCCTGCTTCCTGCTCCCTCGCGTGCTGCCGGGCGGTGAGGCCAACCCGATCCGGTTCCTGCGGCTCAAGGACAAGCTCGGCAACAAGTCCAACGCGTCGTCCGAGATCGAGTACGACGATGCCGTCGGCTGGCTGGTCGGCGAGGAGGGCAAGGGCGTCAAGACCATCGTCGAGATGGTCAACATGACCCGCCTCGACTGCGTGATCGGCTCGGCATCGGGGATGCGGACCGCGCTGGTGTACGCCGCCCACCACGCCCGCCACCGCGCCGCCTTCGGCAAGCTGCTCATCGACCAGCCGCTGATGCGCAATGTGCTGAGTGACCTGGCGGTCGAGTCCGAGGCCGCGACCACCGCGATGATGCGGCTCGCCGGCGCCAACGACCGGGCGATCCATGGCGACACCGGGGAGGCGGCGCTGCGCCGCCTCGCCCTCGCCGCGACCAAGTACTACGTCTGCAAGCGCGGCCCGGTCCTCGCCAACGAGGCGCTGGAGTGCCTCGGCGGCAACGGCTACATCGAGGACTTCGACATGGCCCGGATCTACCGCGAGCTGCCGCTGCTCTCGATCTGGGAGGGCTCCGGCAACGTCGCCGCCCTCGACGCCCTGCGCGCCATCGGCCGCGAGCCGGAGTCCCTGGACGCGTTCTTCGCCGAGGCCGAGCTCGCCGTCGGCGCCGACCAGCGCTACGACGACGCGGTCGCCTCGCTCAAGAAGGAGCTGACGCAGTTCGACGACATCGAGCTGCGTGCCCGCCGCCTTGTCGAGCAGATCGCCGTCGTCTTCCAGGCCGGGCTGCTCCTCCGTCACGCCCCGACCGCCGTCGCCGACGCGTTCTGCGCCAGCCGCCTGGCCCGCGACTGGGGCAGCGCCTTCGGCACCCTGCCCGCCGGCCTCGACCTCGCGCCGATCCTGGAGCGGACCGAACCGGGCTTCTGACCGCACCCTCCGCTGTGGCCGAGGGACCGTCAGTGGGCGCGGCGGGGGCGGTCGCCGAGCTTGATCCTGACCGCGGCGCCGGGAGGAAGCACGGCCCCCGACTTGGGCTTCTGGCGCACGACCCAGCGCGCGCCCGGATGGGTTCGGCGTACCTTGCCGACCTTGCAGCTCGCGGCGCCGAGCAGCTTGCGGGCGGCCTTGAGCCTGTGGCCGACCAGCTTCGGAACCGTGCAGGCACTCGGACCTGCGGCGTAGGTCAGCGAGATGGACGGCTGACCGGTCGTGTCGGAGACGACGGAGGTGTTCGTGGCCCCGGCGCCGGAGCCGCTGGAGCCCGCTCCGCCGCCGTCTCCGGCGGAGCTCGTGCCCCCGCCTCCTCCGCCGTAGAGGCCGGCGCCGCCGCCTCCGCCGCCACTGAAGGGGAAGCTGCAGCCGACGCCGGACCGGCCGGATGCGCCGGTGCCCAGCGATCCTGTCGTCGCGATCCCGTCACAGCTGTATCCACTCGCCCCGCCGGTCGTGGCTGTCCCGGGTTGCCCGCCCCCGCCGTAGCCCTGCCCGGCGGTCGGAACGGCGCCTGCAGTGCCGCCGCCGTTGGTCGTCCCGGGGCTCGGCGTCGAGCCGCCCCCGCCGCCTCCGCCCGCGGCGACGAGCAGCCGCAGGGTGAGCGACGTGCCGGCCGCACGCGGTGCGAGCCGGATGTCCGAGGCGCCACCGCCGCCCCCTCCTGCGTCGGACCCGCTGCCACCGGCGCCGCCGCCGTTGAAGCCGCCGAGGGCGCCGACGCCGTTGCCGCCCACCTCGAGGTAGAGGATCTGGCCCGGCGCCACCGACAGGTCGGCTGACACGAGGGCGCCGTAGCCTCCCGCTCCGCCCGAGGCGCCGTTGCCACCGCGACCGCCGACGGCCACCGCATGCAGGGTGGTGACACCCGCCGGCACGGCGAAGGTCTGCTCGCCGCCCGTGGGCAGGAAGGTGACCGACTGGGGCGTCGCCCGGGCGGTGGACGCTTCGGCACCGGCAGGTGCGACGGCAGTGAGACCGCCGATCGCCAACGACAGAATGAAGATGAGGCTGAACATGCGGGACATGAAGCCAACGTAGGTTCGTGCGCCGCTGTGGGGGATGGCCCGATCGGACTACGGTTCGACGATCCCCAACGCCCCCAGCGCCATCGACGCGAGCAGGTCCCGCAGCGCGGCATCCGGGATCGCATGACCCGCCCGGGGGGTGGAGTTGAGCAGCCCGAACGCGGCCTGGGCGGCGGCGTGGGCGCGGGGCTTGTCGAGATCCGCGCGCAGGGCGCGCAGCTGGTCGGCCCACAGGTCGACGTACCTGCGCTGGAGGCGGCGGACCTGCTCGCGTGCGTCCTCGGGCAGCGACTCCCAGTCGCGGTCCTGGACGATGATCAGCGGGCGGTGGCCGAGGGCGAACTCGACGTGCCAGTCGACCAGGCCGCGCAGGGCGGCCGACGGGTCGCCGCCGCCGGCGGCCACGCGCTCGCGGCCGACCTCGAGGAGTCGCTCGCTGATCGAGGTCAGCATCTCGGCGAGAACTGCCTGCTTGGAAGCGAAGTGCTTGTAGAGCGCCGGACCGGAGATGCCGCAGGCGGCGCCGAGGTCGGCGACCGAGACGCCGTGGAAGCCGCGGGCGGCGAACAGGTCGGCTGCGGTGGCCAGGATCTGCTCGCGGCGGGTCGGCTCGGTCACGGTCACCCCCGAAGGCTACCCAGATTGGGTCATGACGCCGTCGCGACGCCGCTGCTAGGCAGGTGACGGTGCGGTGCGCGCCAACGACCCGAGGAGCAGACCATGGGCAAGGCAGCGATCAGGATCGGTACGGCGATGGCGGCGCTCGCCCTCGCGGCGACCGGAGCGCCGGCGGTGGCCGGCCCGCAGGACGCCGGCGGGCGCGCGGCACCGAAGACGGTCGCCCCGCTCATGGGCCCGCGTGGCGTCGACGCGCTCGGCCACGGCCGGACCCTCGTCACGGAGACCGGCGGCACCTTCAGCCTGGTCGTGGAGCGCAAGCACAAGCCGGCGCGGGTGGTCCCGCTCGGCAACCTCCCCACGGACTTCCCGCCGGCGATCTCCAAGGGCCCGCACGGCACGATCTACCTGCTGACGGGGGCTTCCGGCCCGCCGCCGGAGCAGCGCCCGTCGGTCCTGCGCGGCGCCGCGGCGCCCGCGCCCGCGACGACGCTGTTCAAGTGGAAGCGCGGCTGGCCCGCACCCAAGGTGGTCGCCGACATCAGCGCGTACCAGAAGACCGACCCCGATCCGTGGGATCAGGAGGGCTTCCCGGCCGACAGCAACCCGTTCGGCGTCCTGGCCCTGGACGACGGCACCGTGCTGGTCTCCGACGCCGCCGGCAACGACCTGCTCCGGGTGTGGCCGAAGAAGGGCAGGATCAGGACGGTCGCCCGGCTGATGCCGCGCACGGTGCCGGTCCCGGCCGGGCTGCCCGACGTACCCCCGCCGATGGGCCCGCTCCCGCCGGCCGGCACCCCGATCGTCTCCGAGGCGGTGGCCACGTCGGTGGCCGTCGGCGCCGACGGCTACTGGTACGTCGGCGAGCTGCGCGGCTTCCCGGCGACCCCGGGCACCTCGCAGGTGTGGCGGATCAGGCCGGGGTCGACGAACGCCACCTGCGACCCGGCGCACCCGCGCAAGGGCGCCTGCAAGAGGTACGCCGACGGCTTCACCTCGATCACCGACCTGGCGGCCGGACCGAAGGGGATCTACGTCCTCGAGCTGTCGAAGAAGAGCTGGTTCGCCTTCGAGATGGGCCTGCCCGGTGCCGAGGAGGGCGGCCTGTCCCTGGTCCGCGACCGCGGGGCCGAGCCGCGGGTGCGCGAGCTCGCCGCGGGCCGGTTGAAGAACCCGGGCGGGGTCGACGTGAGCGACCACGTCTACGTCGCGGGCCCGCTGTTCGGTCCCGGGGCGCTGCTCCGGCTCCGCTGAGCCTCAGCGGCGCTCACGTGCAGTTGGCGGACAACCACTTGTCGACGGCTCGGCCGGTCGGCGGGTCCGCGGCCAGCGCGTCCTCGTACTCGGCGAGCGACGCGCTCTCCCGGACCGCCCGCTCGATCTGGTCGAGCTCGTCGACGGCCGCCGCGGGGAAGGTGGCCGGGACACCGGCCTCGTCGATCGCGTCGAACGCCGCCCCGATCCGTGCCCACGCGTCCTCCGGATCGCCGGTGCGGTCGTAGGCGTCGTCGATCGAGGCGTCCACCTCCTGCATCAGGTCGCAGAAGGTCGCCGGCGCGACGGTCTTGCCGCCCTCGGGTCGGGCGGACGACTCGTCGTCGCCGGACCCGCACGCCGTCGTCAGCAGGAGCGGTACGGCGAGCGCGGCGGCGAGCCGTCGGATCGGGGAGCGACGCATGGGGTGACCCTAGGGCGTGTCCTAGGCGATCGCCCGGTGAGCCGCCCCATTGCGCACAAGGTTAATGATCGTTAACCTCGTGCTCGTGTCCGAGACTTCCGAGCCCACCCTCCGGGACCTGGCCGCCGACCTGCGCGAGCGCCTCGCGCGGGTGCGCCAGGGCGGCAGTGAGGCCGCCCGCACCAAGCACACCGACCGCGGCAAGCTCCTGGCCCGCGACCGGGTCGACGGCCTGCTCGACCCCGGCAGTCCGTTCCTGGAGCTGGCGCCGCTGGCGGCGTACGGCATGTACGGCAAGCCCGGCGACGACTACGCCGTCCCCGCCGCGGGCGCCGTCGCCGGCATCGGCCGGGTCGAGGGCCGCAACGTCATGGTCGTCGCCAACGACGCGACCGTGAAGGGCGGCACCTACTACCCGATGACGGTCAAGAAGCACCTGCGGGCGCAGACCGTCGCCGCCGAGAACAACCTGCCCTGCGTCTACCTGGTCGACTCCGGCGGCGCCTTCCTGCCGATGCAGGACGAGGTGTTCCCCGACAAGGAGCACTTCGGCCGGATCTTCTTCAACCAGGCCAACATGTCCGCGCGCGGGATCCCGCAGCTCGCCGCGGTGATGGGCTCGTGCACCGCCGGTGGCGCCTACGTCCCGGCGATGTCCGACGAGACCGTCATCGTCAAGAACCAGGGCACGATCTTCCTCGGCGGCCCGCCGCTGGTGAAGGCCGCGACCGGCGAGGTCGTCAGCGCCGAGGACCTCGGCGGCGGCGACGTGCACGCCCGCAGGTCCGGGGTCGTCGACCACCTCGCCGACGACGACGCCCACGCGCTGCGCATCCTGCGCGGCATCATCGACACGCTGCCGATTGGGCACAGACCGCAGGATCCCGCGCCGAATTCGCGCGGTTTGGTCCCAAACCGCATCAATTCCGAGGACCCGCACGAGCCGCCGGAGAGCATCTACGACGTCGTGCCGGTCAGCACCCGCACGCCGTACGACGTCCGCGAGGTCATCCGGCGCCTGGTCGACGGCAGCCGGCTGCAGGAGTTCAAGCAGCTGTACGGCGAGACCCTGGTCTGCGGGTTCGCCCGCATCCACGGTCACCCGGTCGGCATCGTCGCCAACAACGGCATCCTGTTCAGCGAGTCGGCGCTCAAGGGCGCGCACTTCGTCGAGCTGTGCAACCAGCGCGGCATCCCGCTGCTCTTCTTGCAGAACATCTCCGGCTTCATGGTCGGGCGCGAGTACGAGAACCGCGGCATCGCCCGCGACGGTGCCAAGCTGGTCACCGCGGTCGCCTGCTCGGTGGTCCCGAAGCTGACCGTGGTCATCGGCGGCTCCTTCGGCGCCGGCAACTACGGCATGTGCGGGCGCGCCTACGACCCGCGCTTCTTGTGGATGTGGCCCAACTCCCGGATCTCGGTGATGGGCGGCGACCAGGCGGCCAACGTGCTCGCGACGGTCGCCGGTCGCGAGGACGACCCCGATGTGGAGGAGTTCAAGCAGCCGATCAAGGACCAGTACGAGACCCAGGGCTCGCCCTACTACGCGTCCGCGCGGCTGTGGGACGACGGTGTGATCGACCCCGCCGACACCCGCCGGGTGCTCGGCATGGCGCTCGAGGTCGTCTCCGCGGTCCCGACCCCCGCCCCCAACTACGGCATCTTCCGGATGTGATCGCGATGACCGAGACCCACGAGATCAGGTCCGTACTGGTCGCCAACCGCGGCGAGATCGCCCGCCGCGTCTTCCGCACCTGCCGCGACCTGGGTATCCGCACCGTCGCGGTGCACACCGACCTCGACGCCGACGCGCTGCACGTCCGCGACGCCGACGTCGCCCTGCGGGTGCCGTCCTACCTCGACGGCGACGCCGTCCTCGCCGCCGCGAAGGAGGCCGGCCTGGCCGACGGGGGCGCGATCCACCCCGGCTACGGCTTCCTCTCCGAGAACGCGGGCTTCGCGGCCGCCGTCACCGACGCGGGCATCGCCTGGGTCGGGCCCAGCCCGAAGGTCATCGAGCAGATGGGGCGCAAGGACGCGGCCCGCGACCTGGCCGTCGAGGCCGGCGTGCCGGTGGTGCCGTCGTACGACATCGCTGAGGACCCGGCCACCTTCGCCTACCCGGTGCTGGTCAAGGCCGCCGCCGGCGGTGGCGGCAAGGGCATGCGCGTGGTCCGCGCGGCCGCCGACTTCGACGCCGCCGTCGCCGCCGCGAAGCGCGAGGCGGCCAGCGCCTTCGGCGACGACACCATCCTGGTCGAGAAGTACGTCGAGCGCGGTCGCCACATCGAGGTGCAGGTGCTCGGCGACAGCCACGGCACCGTCGTCCACCTCGGCACCCGCGAATGCTCGGTGCAGCGCCGTCACCAGAAGGTGCTCGAGGAGGCGCCCGCCCCCGCGCTCGACGACGAGCTGCGCTCCCGGATCCACGCCTCCGCGGTCGATCTGTCCGCGTCGGTGGGCTACGAGAACGCGGGCACGATCGAGTACCTTCTCGACGCCAGCACCGGAGACTTCTACTTCCTGGAGATGAACACCCGGCTCCAGGTCGAGCACCCGGTCACCGAGATCCACAGCGGCACGGACCTGGTGGCGCTGCAGCTCGCCGTCGCCGCGGGGGAGCCGCTGCCGTTCGACCAGTCCGGGGTGCGCTTCCGGGACCACGCGATCGAGGCGCGGATCTACGCCGAGGACGCCTTCGCCGGCTTCCTCCCGCAGGCCGGTACGGCGACCGTCGTCCGTTGGCCGGACTCGGTGGTTGAGGTGCGAGCGCAGCGAGCCTCGACACCCCGGGTCGACCACGCGCTCGAGTCCGGCCAGGTCGTGAGCACGTCGTACGACCCGATGCTAGGCAAGGTCATCGTCTCCGGGCGCGACCGCGAGAGCGCGCGTCGCGCGCTGGTCGCCGCGCTCGACGACACCGCGATCCTCGGCCTGACCACCAACACCGGCTTCCTGCGGGTGCTGGCGGCGGGCGAGGAGTTCGCCGTCCCCGGCGGCATCGACACCGCCTGGCTCGACCGGCACGACGTCCCGGCCCCCGACCCGGCCCCGGCCCGAGCGGTCGCCGCCCGGCTCTGGCTCGACGCCAACACCGCGGCCACCGGTCCGTTCGCCGGCGACGGCTTCCGGATGGGCGCACCCGCGGCCCCGGTCGTGGTGGAGTTCACCGACGGTACGGTGGTGCTGCCCGACCGCCCCCGAACCGTTCGATCGAACGATTCGGTGGCCCGCGTGAGCCGGTACCACGTCGAGCTCGCCCACCAGGGCCAGCGCTATGTCTTCGACCGCCCCGACGCAAGTGCCGACCACGGCGTGGCGGCCGGCGACGGCACGGTCGTCGCGCCGATGCCCGGCACGGTCCTCGACGTGAGGGTCGCGGTGGGCGACACGGTCGCCGAGGGCGACGTGCTCGGTGTCGTCGAGGCGATGAAGATGGAGCTGGCGCTCAAGGCGCCGTACGCCGGCACGGTCACCGCCGTCGGCGCCGGCACCGGCCAGCAGGTGGCCCTGGGCGCTGAGCTGTTCGTCGTGGAGGGGGAGAGCGCATGAGCGGGCTGCCGATGGTGATCGACGAGCCGGGACTGCCCGCGAAGGTCACGATCTACGAGGTCGGGCCGCGCGACGGCCTGCAGAACGAGAAGTCCGTGGTGCCCACCGAGGTCAAGGCTGCCTTCGTGAAGCGGCTGATCGACGCGGGGCTCCCGATCGTCGAGGCGACCAGCTTCGTGCACCCCGACTGGGTGCCGCAGCTCGCCGACGCCGCTGACCTGATGACCGGCCTGACCGCCGACCTCGGGGACGCCGCCCGCCAGCTGCCGGTCCTGGTGCCCAACCAGCGCGGCCTGGACCGGGCCGTCGGCCTCGGCCTGCGCCACGTCGCGGTCTTCGCGTCGGCGACCGAGACGTTCGCGAACAAGAACCTCAACCGCACCCTCGAGTCGCAGTTCGAGATGTTCGAGCCGACCATCGTGGCCGCCCTGGCCGCCGGGATGGACGTCCGCGGCTACGTCTCGATGTGCTTCGGCGACCCGTGGGAGGGCGCCGTACCGATCGAGCAGGTCGTCGCCGTCGGCACCCGCCTGCTCGACCTGGGCGTCGGCCAGCTCAGCCTCGGCGACACCATCGGCGTCGCCACCGCCGGCCACGTCAAGGCCCTGGTCGCCGCGTTCGCCGAGGCCGGCGTCTCGTGCGACCGGCTCGCGCTGCACTTCCACGACACCTACGGCCAGGCGCTCACCAACGTCCACGCGGGGTTGCAGTCCGGAGTCACGACGTACGACGCCTCGGCGGGCGGCCTCGGCGGCTGCCCCTACGCCAAGAGCGCCACCGGCAACCTGGCCACCGAGGACCTGGTGTGGTTCCTCACCGGGCTCGGCATCGAGCACGGCGTCGACCTGGACGCGGTCGTCGCGACCAGCGCCTGGATGGCCGAGCAGCTCGGCCGGCCGAGCCCCTCGGCCGTCGTCCGGGCCCTCAGCGGCGCCTGACCGTTGCGCGCGCCCCATGCGTTCTGGTCGCGAATTCGCTGGATCGACGACCAGAACGCATGGGGTGCGGCAGCTCGGCAGGCGCCCCTGGCAGGCACGGGTTCGCCACCTCCCCTTAACGTTGGGCCATGAGTGGTCGACGACGCGCCTGGGGATGGGTGGCCGCGTTGCGAGCCGGAGCGACGACGCCGTGGCTCGACTGGCCGGCCGACGGATCGGGGGAGGGCGAGCCGCTCGGCGCCGAGCTCCCGGGAGCCCAGCAGCTCGCGCTGTTGCGCCGCCTCAACGCCCACGCCCATGCGGCCGGGCGCACCGTCCCGGCCGCCACTGCGGAGCGCGTGCTCGCCGCCGGCGTCTCCGGACGCGGCCGCAGCGAGCTCGCACTGGTGGGGGTCGACGACGCCCCTGACCAGTTCGGGCCGCGTCCGGTCGACCCGGACGCGCTGAGCGACGACGAGCTGCTCCGGGTCGCGAGCGCCCTGATCGCCGACGACGTCGCGCTGACCGCCGCCCTCCCGGAGCCCGAGCCGACCTTCGTCGACAAGGTCCGCGCCGTACGACGCCCGTGGGTCCGCTCGTTCGTCGTGGTCGGCATGCCCTGGCGTGCCGACGCCGTCCGCGCCGAGCTCACCGTCCAGGGTCACCGTCCGGGCGGTCGCCGGCCCACGGCGTACCTCCTCGCCGACGACCTGGAGACCGTCCTCGTCCAGGCCTGGACCGCGCGCAGCTTCGACCAGGGCGGCGCGTCCTGGCGCGGCTTCGTGCGCGCCAACGCCGGTGCCGGTCACCTGCCGCCGCGCGCCGACCTGGCGCGGATGGCGCGCTCCGCGGCCTACAAGTACGGCGCCGAGCGGGTCCGGGTCGTCCTCGACGACCGGCTGCTGGCCGACGAGCTCGGCGTGACCCGGCTCGGCGGTCCGCCGCGCCTCGGTGCGCACGCAGTCGACCTGATCCGCCGGGTCGGCGAGCCGCTCGGCCTGCTGGTCGCCTCCGAGGACCGCCCGCGGCTGCTCCGCGACACCCTCGGCCGGCGCCTCGACGGGCTCGGCGGACCGCCCCCGACGCTGCCGCCGCGCTGGGACGGCTGGCTCAGCACGCAGGCCGAACGCACCCGCCACGACCTCGCCGCGGCTCGCTACCCTGTGCTCGGCGATCTTGACCAGCTGTTGCCGCGCCCCCTCGGTACCGAGCCGGTGGCACCGGTCGACGCCGAGGTCCTGGCCCTCGCGCTCGGCCTGCTCCTCGACCCCGTCACCGTGCCCAAGGAGGAATCGTGAGTCGGCGAGTCCTGCTCCACGTCGGGACGCCCAAGACCGGGACGTCGTACCTCCAGGACGTCCTCTACAAGAACCGGGCCAAGCTCCTCAAGCAGGACGTGCTCTATCCTGCCGACCGCTTCGACGAGCACTTCCTCGCCGCGCTCGACCTGATGCGGCTGCGCTGGGGCGGGCTCGAGGCCGAGGCCGTCGGCGCCTGGGACCGGCTCGCCGAGCAGGTCCGGGCCCACGACGGCACCGCGATCATCAGCCACGAGATCCTCGCCTCCGCCTCGCGCAGCCAGGTCGCCCGCGCACTCGCCTCGATCGGCCACCGGCCCGGCGGCGACACCAGCGACGGCGGCACCGAGGTCCACCTGATCCTCTCCGTGCGCGACCTGGTCCGCCAGATCCCGGCCGAGTGGCAGGAGAACGTCAAGCACCGCGCGCGCTTCGGCTACGGCCGCTTCCTCGAGCTGATCCAGGACCCCGAGCGCGTGCACCGCGTCGGCGCGTGGTTCTGGGGCGTGCAGGAGATCCCCGACATCCTGGACCGCTGGGGTGCGGACATCCCGCCCGAGCGGGTCCACCTGGTCACCGTCCCGCCGTCCGGCGGCCCACCCGACCTGCTGTGGGAGCGGTTCAGCACCACCTTCGGGCTCGACGGGCTCGACCTCAAGCTCACCACCCGGCGCGCGAACCCGAGCCTCGGCGTACCCGAGTCGGCGCTGATCCGCCGGATCAACCGCACCGCCGCCCGCGACCTGCCGCCGCAGCACTACCGCCCGCTCGTCCGTGAGCTGCTCGCCCACCGCACCCTCTCCAAGCGCACCAAGTCCGCCCGCCTCGGCCTGCCGCCGGACCAGTACCCCTGGGTGCACGAGCTCACCGAGAGCTGGATCGCGGAGCTCTCCCGCCGTGGGTACGACGTCACCGGCGACCTCGAGGACCTGCGCGGCGCTCCCGCCCCGGCCGGCAAGTGGGTCGACCCCGACCACCCGCCGGAGCGCCAGGTCGCCTCTGCGGCGGTCGACGCGATCAAGGCGCTGCTGCTCGACAACGCCGAGGCGCACGCCGAGAACGAGCGGCTGCGCCGCAAGCTCGAGGCCGCCCGTCGCGAGCTGGTCCGGGCCCGCACGCCGCGGCTGATGCGCTCGATGGAGTGGACCGTGCAGAGGCTGGAGCGCAGCGGCAAGGGCCGCCAGGCGCTCGGGGTCTACCGCAAGGCCCGCAACCGGACGCCGCAGGAGCAGTAGGGCTTCAGGGGCGCCGCAGCGGCCGGAACTCCCGGCCGGCGTAGCGCCCCACCCGGTAGGTGCTCCAGCCGTCGGCCACCGCGCCGACCGCGCCACCGACCAGCGGCACCTTCTTGCCGACGGTCGTCACCATCCGCTTGCCGATCACCCGGCCGATCAGCTCGCCGGCCAGCACCGTCGACACGGTCCGGTCGAGGTTCGGGTCGTGCTGCGGCGCGGTCGCGATCGCCATCGGCGGCGCGGGCAGCTGGTGCCGCTTGACCATCGTCTTGACCGTGTCCTCGCCGAGGATGCAGACCAGGATCGCGTTGCGCACCCGCGGGTCGTCGAGGTCGTAGCCGCGCAGGTGCGCGATGCCGGCCACCATCCGGCACTGGATGAGCGCCAGCCCGGTGATGCTCGCCGGCGCCACGATCGTCGCGGTGATCAGCCCGCCCAGGTTGGTCGCGAGCCCCTCCACACTGGCGTAGGCCACGTGGTTCTCGACCAGCTCCCGCACGGCCTTGTCGACGTCGCCGCGCTGCTCGTGGAGCTGCACCCGCGCCGCCTCCGCCGCCGGCGGCAGCGGTCCGACCCCCACCAACGCGCGGTGGAGCGCCTCGCGCACGAACGACTGCGTCAGCCCCGGCGCGAGCCGGGTGACCTTGGGCGCGAGCTGCTGCGCGGTCCGCAGGGCCAGTCCCTTCTTCAGCGAAGCCATGTCCCCGAGCCTAGCGAGCGCCGCACCCCATGCGGATTGGTCGCGATTCGCGTCACAACACGGCCAATCCGCATGGGGCGCGGTGCACATTCGACCGCATACGCTCGGCTCGTGCCCGTCGAGCCCGAGCCCAGCCCCTGGGTCTTCCCGAGTCGCACGGAGCTGGCGGCGCTGCCGGTCCTCGACGACCCGGAGGAGTACGACGACGGCGACGAGGGCGACGGCACCCACGACGGCAGCGACCTGGTGGCGGTGGGTGCCGACCTCGCGCCCGGGACCCTGCTGGCGGCGTACCGCAGCGGCCTGTTCCCGATGCCCGAGGGGCGGGCGATCGGGTGGTGGAGCCCGGCGTACCGCGGGGTGCTGCGCCTCGACGAGCTGCGGGTCTCCCGTTCGCTGCGCCGCTCGGCGCGCGACTTCGAGGTGCGCGTCGACACCGCCTTCGACGAGGTGGTCGCCGCGTGCGCCGACCCGCGGCGACCGCACGGGTGGATCGACGCCCGGATCGCCCGTGCGTACGGCGACCTGCACCGCCTCGGCTGGGCGCACTCGGTCGAGACCTGGCGAGACGGCCGCCTCGTCGGCGGGCTGTACGGCGTCGCGATCGGCGGGCTGTTCGCCGGGGAGTCGATGTTCCACCACGTCACCGACGCGTCGAAGGTCGCGCTGATCGGGTTGGTCGACGGGCTCGCGGCGGACGCCGACGGCGCGGCCGGCAACCGGCTGGTCGACGTGCAGTGGGCCACCCGGCACCTGATGGGGCTGGGTGTGCGCGAGATCCCGCGGGCGTCGTACCTCGCGGCTCTCGAGGGCCTGCTGGAGGTTCCGCCCGCCCCGCTCTGGGGCGGCTGACTCCGCAGTCGCACCACGCCGGTCACGGGACCGCAACCTGCTGTTCGTCCTCCCTGTGAATAGTCTGAGACCGGTGGGGGCAGGGTGACCGCGTGGTCGCCCGTGCGGCCGCGCCCCTGCTCGAGGGGCGTGCCGACGTGCTCCACCCCCTCAGGAAAGGAACTGACATGACCCCGATCAAGCGCCCGCTGGCCTCCGCCGGTGCTGCCGTCCTGCTCGCCCTCTCGCTCACCGCGTGCGGTGGCGGCGCGCCGACTGACGCCTCGGTCAAGGACTTCTGCGACGCCGTGTCCGGCTCGAGCAGCGACGCCGCCTTCACCAAGGCCTTCACCGACGAGGACTGGGACAAGCTCGCCGACCTCGTCAAGGAGCAGGCCGACGACCTCGAGAAGGTCGGTACGCCGAAGGACATCTCCGACGACGCTCGCGAGGGCTTCGAGATCCAGCTCGACGCCGCGAAGGACATCGACGCGGACGACATCAAGGAGGCCCTCACCAAGGGCGGCGACGAGAACCCGTTCGAGGCCGACCTCAGCAAGGACGAGAAGAAGAAGGTCGAGGCCTTCTCGGAGTACCAGGCCAAGACGTGCTCGGGCTCGACCGGCTCGGACGACTCGGGCGACTCGGGCGACTCGTCCGACCTGCCGACCGAGGTCCCGACGGACCTGCCGACCGAGGTCCCGACGGACCTGCCGACCTCGCCGGAGGACCTGGAGAGCCTGCTCTCCGACCTCCCGTCGGACCTGCCGACGGACCTCGAGAGCCTGCTCTCGGACCTGCCGTCGCAGTGACCCGCTGAGTGCCGTACGACGGCCCCGCCGACCTCGGTCGGCGGGGCCGTCGTCGTCACGGGCTCGTCTCGCCCTCGATGAAGACCGGGGCGAACCGGTGGCCGTGGGTGGGCGCGTCGCGCTCGGGCCCCTCGCCACCGTCGATCAGGTCGCGGATCGCCAGGGTCATCTCCTCGACCGGCTGGCGCACGGTCGTCAGCGGCGGGTGGGCCAGCGTCCCGGCGCCGATCCCGTCGAAGCCGATCACCCGGAAGTCGTCCGGTACGGCGCGACCCGCGTGCAGCAGCTGGGACAGCACGCCGAGGGCGATCACGTCGGCCGCGGTCACCACGGTCGCCCGCTCCCACCCGTCGGCCAGCAGCCGCCGCGCGGCCTCGTTGCCCCACGCGCTGGAGAAGGAGCCCAGCAGCACGGGGGCGTCCGGGCCGAACGCCTGGCGGAAGCCGTCGAGCCGCTCGTGGGCGGAGGAGGAGTCGGGCTCGGCGCCGACGTACACGACCGGCTGCCGGGCCAGGTCGATGCGGGCCGCGGCGTGCTCGCCGACGAGCTCCATGCCACGCAGGTTGTTGACGGCCACGAAGTGGGCCGCGGTGGAGGGCACGCACCGGTCCAGCTGGACGGTGGGCACCGCCCGGGCCGCCAGCTCGACGGCGTCGGCGCTGTCGACCTCGTGGACCGGGATCATCACGAGGGCGTCGACCTGCCGGCCGAGGAACGAGCGCACGCCGCGCAGCTCGGTCGCCAGGGAGCCGTCGGCGGCGAACACGAAGAGGTCGACGTCGGTCTCGGTGAACACCCGTGCCAGGTGCTGGGCGAGCGCGGAGAAGAACGGGTTGTCGAGGTCGGGTACGACCAGTCCCACGGTGGCCGTGCGCGTCTGGCGCAGGGCCCGGCCGACCAGGTTCACCTGGTAGCCGAGCCGCTCGGCGGCGGCGAGGACCCGCTCGGCCAGGGCGGGGTCGACCGCGCGGGTGCCGCTGAGCGCGCGGGAGACCGTGGCGACGGAGACGCCGGCCTCGCGGGCGACGTCCGCCATGCGCGGTGAGCGGGGTCGAGGTCGGGGACGCACCCTCTGATCCTGCCGTCGCGCGGCTGCTCGTGCGAAACGATCGTCTCAATCCGTGGAAATCGATTACCGACCTCTGGACGTGGTTCGGGTCACTTCCTACGCTCGACGGAAACGGTCTCGGAAATCGATTACCCAAGGAGTGTGCGCGCATGGCCAGGATGAATCGGACCATCGTCGCGGCGACCGGCGCCGCGGCCCTGGTGCTCGCCGGATGCAGCACCGGCAACGACGGTGACGACAAGGCCGGGTCCGGCGGGTCGGGCAGCGGCGAGTGCGTCATCGGCATGACCCAGATCAACCAGACCGCCGCCTTCTTCACCCAGATGAACGAGGGCGCCGAGGAGGCGGCGAAGAAGGCCGGCTGCGAGCTCACCATCGCCAACGCCAACAACGACCCGGCCAAGCAGAACTCCGACATCGAGAACTTCGTGACCCAGCAGGTGACCGGCCTGATCGTCGTCGCCATCGACGTCAACGGCGTGCTGCCGGCCGTGAAGGCCGCGAAGCAGGCGGGTGTCCGGGTGGTCGCCATCGACGCCGAGCTCGAGAAGGGCGCCGCGGACACCTTCGTGGGCGTCGACAACGACGCGGCCGGCGCCGAGGCCGGCACCTGGGTCGTCGACAACGGCCTGGCCAAGGGCAAGTACGGCGTCGTCGACGCTCGCAACTCCTTCATCCAGAACCAGCGGGAGGACAGCTTCCGCAAGGTCATCGACGCCGCCGGCGCCACGCACGCGCAGAGCGTCAACGGCGACAACGTCCAGGAGAAGGCCGCCACGGCGGCGCAGAACCTGGTGACCGCGGAGCCCGACCTGGACTTCGTCTACACCACCGGTGAGCCGGCGACGGTGGGCGCCGTCGCCGCCCTCGACCCGGCCGGCACGACGAAGATCATCGGCTGGGACCTCACGGCCGAGGTGATCGCCGGCATCGACTCCGGCCTGGTCACCGCCGTGGTCCAGCAGGACCCGCGCCAGGAGGGCGTCGAGGCCGTCGATGAGCTGAAGGCCGTCATCGGAGGTGCGGAGCCGAAGGGCTTCATCGACGTCCCGATCACCATCGTGACCAAGGACAACGTCGACGACTTCCGGTCCATCTTCGAATGACCGCGGAGCTGGACGGGGGCACGGCGGGTGCCGTGCCCCGCGTGGAGATGCAGGGCATCACCAAGAGCTACGGAGCGCTCAAGGTGCTGCGCGGGGTCGACCTGAGGGTCGGGCGTGGCGAGGTCGTGGGCCTCGTCGGCGACAACGGCGCGGGCAAGTCGACCCTGATGAAGATGCTGGCCGGCGCCGTCGTGCCCGACAAGGGCAGGATCCTCGTCGACGGCGAGGAGCTGACCGGCACCGGACCCCGGGCGGCGCGGGCGCACGGCATCGAGATGGTCTACCAGGACCTCGCCCTGTGCAACGACGTCGACGTCGCCGGCAACCTGTTCCTCGGCCGCGAGCCCTACCATCGGCTCACCCGCAGGCTCGACCACGAGCGGATGCACCGCGAGGCGGCCGAGGACCTGGCCAAGCTGCACATCCGGATCTCCGACACCCGTCAGCTGGTCGCCAACATGTCCGGCGGTCAGCGGCAGGCGATCGCGATCGCCCGTGCCGTCGCGTTCGAGCCCCGGGTGCTCGTCCTCGACGAGCCGACCGCGGCGCTCGCCGCCCGCGAGGTGGAGATGACCCTGCAGCTGATCCGCGACGTCTCGGAGCGTGGGGTCAGCGTCATCCTGATCACCCACCGGCTGCAGGACCTCTTCGAGGTCGCCGACCGGTTCGTCGTCCTGCACGAGGGCGTCAACCACCGGGAGCTCGACCCGGCCGAGACCGACCTGACCGGACTGGTCACCGCGATGATGGGGAAGTAGAGCGATGAGTGCCACCACCACGTCCGTCCCGGACCGCGACGCCCGGCGCGACAGCCGCCGCGACTTCGTCGCCAAGAACTTCGGCGTCATCTCGATCAGCGTCGTCTTCGTCGTGCTGTTCGCCTACTTCAGCCTGGCCTCCGACGCCTTCCTCACCACCACGAACCTGGTCAACGTGCTGCGCCAGGTCGCGCCGACCGTGATCGTCGCGGTGGGCATGACCTTCGTCATCACCACCGGCCAGATCGACCTGTCGGTGGGCTCGATCGTCGGTCTCTCGGCGGCCGCCCTCGGCCTGTTCGCCGAGAGCGGCAACCCCGTCGTCGCGCTGGTCGGCACGCTCGCGATCGCGTTGGCGATCGGGTTGGCCAGCGGGATGATCACGGCGTTCGGCAAGGTGCAGTCGTTCATCGTGACGCTCGCCGCGTTGACGGCGGTCCGCGGGGTCGCGCTGCTGATCACCGACGGCTACAGCACCCCGATCACCTCCGACTTCCTGCTCCCGCTGGGCCAGGGCTCGCTGGCCGGCATCTACACGCCGACCTGGATCGCGGTGATCGCGGTCATCGCGGGGTGGTACGTCTTCAACCACACCCGCTTCGGGCGCTACGTCACGGCGGTCGGCTCCAACGACGAGTCGCTGCGCCGGGCGGGCGTCGACATCCGGCGGATCCAGGTCACGGTGCTCGGACTCACCGGCGTCCTCGCCGGCCTGGCCGGCGTGATCACCGCGGCGCGGCTGGGCAGTGGGTCGTCGAACTCCGGCACCGCCTTCGAGCTCGAGGTGATCACGGCGGTCGTGCTCGGTGGCACCAGCCTGATGGGTGGGCGCGGCTCGATCATCGGCTCGGCCGTCGGCGCCCTGACCCTGGGCATCATCAACAACGGCCTGGTGCTGTCCAAGGTCGACGTCTACTGGGTGCCGATCACCCAGGGACTGATCCTGATCGTCGCGATCTTCCTCAACAGCAAGCTCTTCGGCAGGATCGTCGGGACTCGCGGATGAGCGAGGTGATGACCGTCCGTGGCCCGGTGCCGGTCACGGAGCTGGGGGTCGTGCTCACCCACGAGCACCTGCTCAACGACGTGTCCTCGTGGTGGCAGCGCTCGACGCTCCCGGGCATCGACCCCGACGCGTACGCCGACGCGCCCGTCACCGAGGACCTCGGCTGGGAGCTGCGGCAGGACCCGTTCGGCAACCGCGACAACTGCCGGCTCGACGACGTGGAGGTCTGCGTCGCGGAGGTGGCGCGATTCGCCGCCCTCGGGGGCGGGACGATCCTCGACGCCACGGGCCTCGGTCTCGGCCGTGACCTCGCGCGACTGCGGGAGGTGAGCGAGCGCACCGGCGTGCACGTGGTCGCCGGCACCGGCTACTACCTCGACGCCGCCCAACCGGCGGACGTGCACGGCCTCGCGCCGGAAGCCATCGCCGAGCGGATCCTGGCCGACCTCGAGGAGGGCGAGGACGGCATCCGTCCCGGCTTCATCGGGGAGATCGGCGTCGGGGCCGACTTCACGCCGGCCGAGCAGGCCAGTCTGCGGGGCGCGTTCCTGGCGCAGCGGGCCTCGGGCCTGCCGGTCCAGGTGCACCTGCCCGGCTGGTTCCGGCGCGGTCGCGACGTGCTCGACCTCGCCGACGAGCTCCAGGTCGATCCTGCCCGCGTGGTGCTGTGCCACATGGGCCCCTCCGGTGACGACCTCGACTACCAGGTCGAGCTGCTCCGGCGGGGCGCGTGGGTGCAGTACGACATGGTCGGCATGGAGGTGTTCTACGCCGACCAGGGCGTGCAGTGCCCGTCCGACGAGCAGAACGCCGCCTGGATCGCGCGGCTGGTCGACCTCGGCCACGGCGAGCGGCTGCTCCTCAGCCAGGACGTCTTCCTCAAGTCGCTCCTGCGGTGCCACGGCGGCCCCGGCTACGCCCACATCCCCCAGTTCTTCGTGCCCCGCCTACGCCGGCACGGCCTGACCGAAACCGACATCGAGACGCTGCTGGTCGACAACCCGCGGCGCCTCCTCACCCGATAGGGAGGACACCCACCATGACCCGTGTACTGCTCGCAGGCGAGAGCTGGATCTCGACCGCCACTCACGTGAAGGGCTTCGACGAGTTCACCAGCACGACCTTCCACACCGGGGCGGACGCGTTCATCGAGGCGGCCGCCCAGCAGGGCATCACGATCGAGCAGATGTACGCCCACGACGTGCCGAACCGGTTCCCGCGCGACGTCGCCGGGCTCTCGGCGTACGACGTCGTCATCCTCTCCGACATCGGCTACAACTCCTTCGTGCTCCCGCCCGAGACCTGGCTGGAGGGCAAGCGCAGCGGCAACCCGCTGCACGCGCTGGTCGAGTGGACCCGCCAGGGGGGCGGGCTGATGATGGCCGGCGGCTACCTCAGCTTCCAGGGCTTCCAGGCACGGGCGAACTTCGCGCGCAGCCCGCTGGCCGACGTCCTGCCGGTGACCATGCGGGAGTCCGACGACCGGGTCGAGGCGCCGGAGGGGGCCGCCGTCGAGCTGGTCGCGACCGGCCACCCGCTCGCCGCGTCCTGGGCGCCGGGCGCTCCCGAGCTGTTGGGCTACAACCACGTCCTCGCCAAGGAGGACGCCGAGGTCGTCGCGACCGTCGGTGGCGACGTCCTGGTCGCGACGGCGAGCGTGGGCGAGGGCCGCTCGCTGGTCTGGACCTCCGACATCGGCCCGCACTGGTGCCCCGAGGAGTTCCTGGCCTGGGACGGCTTCCCCGCCGTGGTCGGCGGCATGATCACCTGGCTGGCGGGCGGCGCCTGAGCATGGCCCCGGACCAGCCCCGCCCGGTGTCGATCCTGCTCGACTGCGACCCCGGCCACGACGACGCCGTCGCGATCCTGCTGGCGCTCGGCTCGCCCCAGGTGCGCCTGCTCGGCATCTCGACCTGCTTCGGCAACTGTGCCGTGGAGGACGCCACCCGCAACGCGCAACGGGTCCTCGCTCTCGCCGGTCGGGCCGACGTACCCGTGGCCGTCGGGGCGGCCGGCCCGCTGGTCGGCGACGTCGCCCTCGGGAACTACGTCCACGGCGTGAGCGGCCTCGACGGCCCGCCGCTGCCGGAGCCCGCCGCGGACCCGGTCGCCGAGGACGCCGTGGCCTTCCTGCGCCACCGGCTGCTTGAGGCCGCGGAGCCGGTGACCCTCGTGGTGACCGGGCCGATGACCAACGCGGGCCGGCTGCTGCGCGATCACCCCGAGGTGGCCGACCGGATCGCCGAGGTGGTCTTCATGGGCGGCAGCACCGAGCGCGGCAACCACACGCCGACCGCGGAGTTCAACACCTACGCCGACCCGGAGGCACTCGACGTCGTGCTGCGCTCGGGCGTGCCCGTGCGGATGGTCGGGCTCAACCTCACCCACCAGGCGCTCGCCACCCCGGAGGTGGTGGAGCGGATGCGCGCGATCCCGACCGGGATCGGCCGCACCTGCGCGGCCTGGATGGGCTTCTTCGGCGACTCCTACCACCGGCTGTGGGAGTTCGACTCCCCGCCGGTCCACGACCCCTGCACCATCGCCGCCCTCGTCGATCCCGAGGTGATCGAGTGGCGGGAGGCCTTCGTCGCGGTCGAGCTGGACGGCACCTGGACGAGGGGCACGACGGTCGTCGACCTGCACCGCCGCTACCCCGACCAGCCCGTCAACGCCCAGGTGGCGGTCCGGCTCGACGCCGACCGCTACTGGGACCTGGTGATCGACGCGCTGCACCGGCTCGGGGACGCGCCATGAGCGGCGGCCCGCTCGTCTGCGTGGTCGGCTCGCTCAACGAGGACACGACCCTGCGCGTGCCGAGCCTGCCCCGGCCCGGAGAGACGGTGCTCGCCACCGGATCGTTCCGTGCTCCCGGCGGCAAGGGCGCGAACCAGGCCGCGGCGGCCGCGGTGCTCGGCCGCAGCCGAGGGACGTCGGTCGCGATGGTCGGCGCGGTCGGCGGCGACGACGCCGGCGAGCGCTCGGTCGCCGCGCTGGCTGCCTGCGGTGTCGACGTCGCGAGCGTACGACGGCTCGGCACCGTCGCCACGGGCACGGCCGTGGTCGTGGTCGACGACGCCGGAGAGAACCACATCGTCGTCGACCCGGGCGCCAACGGCGCCCTCGCCGCCGAGGAGGTCGAGAAGGCCGTCGGCGACCTGCGGCCCGCCGTGGTGCTCGCCCAGCTCGAGGTCGCCACGGCCTGCATCGAGGCGGCCGCCCGCGCGGTCCCCGAGGCGCGGGTGATCCTCAACCCCGCCCCGATGCCTGCCGACCCGGTCGCCGTACGTGTGCTCCTCGACCGCGTCGACGTCCTCGTGCCCAACCAGGCCGAGCTCGGCCGGCTGGCCGGTCGCCCCACCCCGCGCACGCCGGAGGAGGTGGCCTCGTGTGTGGCCACCCTGGCCTTCGCGGGCGACGTCGTGGTGACGATGGGAGCCCACGGCGCCTACGTCGCACCCCGCGACGCGGCCGCGCGCCACGTCGCCGCGCAGCCGGTCGACGCGGTCGACACGAGTGGCGCCGGCGACGTCTTCACCGGCTGCCTCGCCGTCGCCCTCGCGGGCGGCGCCGACCTCGTCGAGGCCGTCGCCGAGGCCAACCGGGCCGCGGGACGCAGCACCGAGCTCGCCGGCGCGCGAGTGCCGGTCGACTTCGCCGGCTGAGCTCGCGCGCCCTTGTAACTACGTGTTATGTCCACTACCCGGGTGTTGTTGCACCGCTTTTCGTGCTGTAACACTTAGTTACAAGCCGTCGGCCGCCAGCAGGTGGAGGCCGGCGCCGAGCGCCAGCACGCCCTCGTCGAACATCGCGTCGGCCGCGTGGTTGAACGCGTCGTGGCCCGGGACCTGCGCGCCGAGGTAGACCATCGAGCCCGGCCACCGCTCGAGGAAGTAGGCGTAGTCCTCGATCACCATCGAGGGGGCGGCCATCGGCCGCGCCTCGACCGGCGCGTGCTGGAGCGCGGCGACCAGCCGGTCGTCGTATGTCGCGTCGTTGACCACCGGTGGGTAGCCCTCGACGATCTCGACGGACACGGCGAGGCCGGCGTCCTCGGCCGCCCGCTCGGCGAGGTCGCGGAGCACCGAGACCAGGGCCGCGCGCCGTTCCCTGCTCAGCGTGCGCAGCGTCCCGCGCAGGCTTCCCTCGGCGGGGATGACGTTGACGGTGTTGCCCATCAGGCTCTCGGTGACCGTGGCGACGAGGTGCTCGTCCGTCGCGAGCTCCGCGACGGCGCGGCGCAGGCCGTGGACGACGTCGGCCCCGGCGACGATCGGGTTGCCGGCGAGGTGGGGCTGGCTCGCATGCGCGCCCGGCCCCGTGAACGTGATGCGGAACCAGTCGCCGGCAGCCATGAACACGCCGGGGCGGTGGAAGACCGTGCCGGCAGGCCAGGTCGCGTGCACGTGGATCGCGAAGGTCTCGGCGTCGTCGAGGCGGAGGTGGGCGTGCCGCGCGAGGGTGGGCACCGCGCCGCGGTCGCTCTCCTCGCCCGGCTGGAAGACGAGCACGGTGTCGCGCCGGGGCGCCTCCTCGACCAGGCAGCGGGCGGCGCCGAGCAGCATCGCCATGTGCAGGTCGTGCCCGCACGCGTGCATCGCGCCGTCACGGCGGGACGCGAAGGGCAGGCCCGTCTCCTCGTGGACCGGCAGCGCGTCCATGTCGGCCCGCAGGACCACCGTCCGGCCGCCCTCGCGGCCGCGCACCACGGCGGTGACCCCGGCCGCCTCGTGCACCTCCGGGCTCAGCCCCAGCTCGGCCAGGGCCGCGGCGACGTACGCGTGGGTGTCGGGGAGGGCGAGGCCGACCTCGGGCTCCTCGTGGAGTCGGCGGCGGTGGCCGATGATCCAGTCGGCGTGCCCGGCGGCCTGCTGCCAGCGATCGATCACGTGACCACGGCTCCCGGCGGCGTCAGACGACGTGCGGCGGCTCGTCGCCGTCTGCTGCCATCGCCCGCCCGGCCCGCTCCCAGCCGAGCATGCCGTCGACGAGGTTGACCACGTCGTACCCCTGCTGCGCGAGGTAGGCCACGGCGCGGGCCGAGCGGCCGCCGCCCTTGCAGACCACGAGCGTCTGCGGTGCCTCGAGCTCGACGAACTCGCCGAGCCGGGCGGGCAGCTCCATGAGCGGGATGTGCACCGCGCCGTCGATGTGGCCGGCGGCCCACTCGTCGTCCTCGCGGACGTCGAGCACCACCAGGCCCTCGGGCAGCGGGTCCGGGACGGCGTCGATCTCGATCTGGGGGATCATGCCTCCACCTTAGAGACCGCGCGGCGCGCGGATCAGGGTGCCCGCATGACGCCGAGGCTCTCCGGCTGGAAGCCGGGGAAGACCTGCGCCGACGAGGCGCCCAGCCGGCCGACGACCACCTCGGAAAGCACGCTGCGGTAGTCGGTGGTGACCAGCAGGTCGCCGTCGACGTCGTTGACCAGGCCCGGCCACTGGCCGTGGTAGCCGCCGGCGACCCCGGCGCCGAGCAGGAGCATCACGTTCCCGTAGCCGTGGTCGAGGCCGTAGTTCGCGTTCTCCTTGGTACGACGCCCGAACTCCGAGAGCGTCACGACGGTCACCTTCGACGCCAGCGGCCCGAGGTCGGTGAGGAACGCCGCGAGCGCGGCCGCCAGCTCCTTGGTCATCCGCTGCATCTGGCCCCAGTCCAAGGTGCCCAGGTCGACGTGGTGGTCCCAGCTCCCGGTGTCGATGGTGATCACCTCGGCCCCGACGTCGCCCCGGATGGTGCGGGCCGCCGACGCCAGGCTCTCGCCGAGGTCGCCGTCGGGGTAGACCGCGCCGTTGGCCGGCGCCGCCGAGGACGTGCGGACCGGCGCGAAGTCGGCGATCGCCTTCATGGCCGACCGGGCCCCGACGCCGAGCGGCCCGTCCGCGTCGGCCCACATGGTGCTCATCGACTGCGGGCGCCGGCCGTGGGTGTCCCAGCGGTCCGCGCCGGCCAGCACCATCGACTCGACCCGGTCGACGGCCACCGCGGGCTCGGGCCCCAGCAGTGACGCGGGCACCACGGAGTCGCCGAACTGCACGGCCTGCAGCGGGCTGTCCTCGGTGTCCCGGCCGATCAGCCGGTTCAGCCAGCCGACTCGCTCCGACGAGCCCGGGTCGGCGTCCTCGACGGCCTCGATGGCCGCGAAGTGCGAGCGGTTCGGCGCCGGGAGCCCGGTCGCGTGCACGGCGGCCATGGAGCCGGCGTTCCACCACGGCAGCAGCGGCGCGAGGCCGGGGTGCAGGCCGAAGAACGCGTCCTTGGCGAGCAGCTTGCTGGACGGTACGGCGATCCGCGGCCGCGCCGCGTAGTAGACCGGGTCCCCGTGCGGGACCACCAGGCTCATCCCGTCGACCGCGCCCCGCATCGAGAGCACGACCAGCACGGCGGGAGCGCTCGGCGCCGCGGCGTACGACGTCGACATGAATGCTCCGCCGATCGTGGCCGTGGTCGTCACCGCCGCGGTCGTACCGGCCAGGCCGCGGAACAGGCCACGCCTGGTCAACCCACCGCTCAATCCGCCGTTCATGGCGGCGAACTCGTCGCAGCACGAGGAAGTCATCGGCACCTCACCGGGTCATGTGCAGGGGCGAGTCGAGCAGGACGGTGATCAGGCGCGGCATCTCCCACGCCACGATCCGGTGCTGCGGCGTGATCACGTCGGCCGGCGCGCAGCCGGCCGCCTCGCACGCCGCCTGCAGCATGGTCGGTGCGACCGGCTGGCCGAGCATGGTGCGGCACAGGTGGTCGACCAGCTCGTCGAAGCGGATGCTCGCGACCGGGGTGGTCGGCGGCTGCGGCTGGTCGGGCGGATCGGGCACGACGGGGTCCGGCGGAGGCGGGCTGACCGGCGGCGGGGCCGGGGGCTTCCGCTTCTTCTTTTTCTTCTTCTTCTTCTTCTTGTCCTTCTTCGGGCGGCCGACGACGAGCGGGTCCTCGTCGGCGGCGGGCGCCGCCGGGGCGCCGGCGGCAGCGGCGGGAGCGGCGGGCAGCCAGTCGATCGGCGCGCGATAGCGGGCGCCGTCCACGGGCCACCAGCCGCCGCTCATCGTGTAGTGGATGTCGAGCGAGGCCAGGAAGCGCGACGTCGAGGACCAGGCCTGGGCCGTGTCGGGCCGCCCGTCGGGCCGCGGCCAGTTGAACGGCTTGGCGCCGATCCGCTGGGCCTGCCAGATCAGCGTGTTGGCCGCCGACTCGTCGGCGAGACCGCTCGGTGGACCGGTGAGCTCGACGCCGAGCGCGCGATAGGTCGCGACCACGTCCTCGGGCGGGGTGCGGACCTTGGTGTCGGCGGCCGTGCGGAACTCCGCGGAGGCGACCAGGGCCAGCAGCACGGCCGTGATGTCGGTGTCGTGGTCGAGGTAGACCGCGGCCAGCTCGTCGACGAGCGCGGCGGAGGGCGCGTCGGAGACGAACCGGACGGCGAGCTTGCGGGCGATCCGGCGGGCGGTCGCGGGGTGCCGGGCGAGATAGCGCAGGTACGCCGACACGGCCGCGCGTCCGTCCGGGTTGCTGTTGGGGTGGCTGAAACCCAGCACCTGCACCGGGCCGGTCCAGTGGGCGGTCGGGTCGTAGGACGTGGCCCAGGTCGTCCAGATGCCCACCTTGAACCCGGTCAGCAGCCGTGCGGAGTTCTTGACGTCGGTCTCGGTGTACTGCCCGACGCCGACGGTGTGCAGCTCGAGCAGCTCTCGCCCGAGGTTCTCGTTGGGGGCGGACCTGGTCGAGTTCGCGTTGCCCAGGTAGACGCTCATCGCCGGGTGGGTGATGGCCGCCTCGAGCAGGTCGGAGAACCTGCCGAGCGCGTGCCTGCGGACCTCCTTGCCGTACGCCGTGCGGAACGGCCCGACCGCGCCCTGCGCCGGGACGTGGAGGTGGTGCTCCCACAGCTCGGCCATCGTCTCCAGCACCTGGCGTTGCGAGCCGAGGCGCCGGACCATCGCCCAGCTCTGGTAGTTGGCGTCGGCCCACCACAGCGACTCGACGTCGCTGCGGTCGCGCTGCCACACGGTCGCGTCGTCGGCGTTGATCGAGAGCCACCAGTGCGAGGTCGCGTCGTACCACGCGTCGTCGTACGAGCCGTCGAGCTGGCGCGCGAACCAGGCGTCGAAGCCGCCCGCCGCCTCGACCTGGGCCCGGAGCGCGGGCGTGTAGCCGGCCGTGAACCGGCGGATGCCGTGCCAGGTGGGTGCGTCGGGGACCGCGGTGGCCGGGTAGCCGCGCACGTCCGGCGCGGCCAGGGCGACGCCGGGCCGGGCCAGCACCGCGCCCAGGCCGGCGGCGGCGCCGGTCAGCACCGCGCGGCGTGCAGCGCGGGCAGGAGTCGGCGAAGGCGGCCTGAGGCCCATGGGTCCCCGATCGGCCGTCGTGGGAGCTACTTGAGCAGCTTGCTCATCCGACGGTCGGCCAGCGGCTTGCCGCCGGTCTGGCAGGTCGGGCAGTACTGCAGGCTCGAGTCGGCGAAGGACACCTCCCGCACGATGTCCCCGCACACCGGGCACGGCTTGCCGGTCTGCCCGTGCACCGCGAGGTTGGACTTCTTCTCTGCCTTGAGCTCGCTGGCCGCGAGCCCACGGGAGCGTTCGACCGCGTCGCCGAGGGTGTCGCGGACGGCGGCGTACAACGTGGCGAGCTCGTCCTCCGACAGGCTGTCGGCCGGCTTGAACGGCGACATCCGCGCGGCGTGCAGGATCTCGTCGGAGTAGGCGTTGCCGATGCCGGCGATGGTGCCCTGGTGGCGCAGCACGCCCTTGAGCTGCTTGCGCCCGGCGTCGGCGAGGATCGCGGCGAGGCGCTCGGAGGTGAAGTCGTCGGTCAGCGGGTCGGGGCCGAGGCTGGCGATGCCGGGGACGTCGAGCGGGTCGCGCACGAGGTAGAGCGCCAGTGACTTCTTGGTGCCGGCCTCGGTGATGTCGAGGCCGGGCGTGAGGCCGTCGCGCTCGTCGAGCACGATCCGCGCCGCCAGCGTGGACTTGGTGCTCGGGCGCGGCGGCAGCGCCGGGACCTCGTCCTTCCAACGTACCCAGCCGGCCCGGGCCAGGTGGAGCACGAGGTGCAGGCCGCTGGCCTCGATGTCGAGGAACTTCCCGTGGCGTCGTACGTCGTCGACCAGGGTGCCCTCGATCGCCGACAACGGCGGGTCGTAGGTCTTCAGCGCGCTGAACGCGGCGATGTGGACGCGGGTGATGGCGCGCCCGTCCAGCCGGCCCCGCAGGTCGAGGGCCAGGGCTTCCACCTCGGGCAGCTCGGGCACGCGCCCAGCCTAGATGAGTAACTCCAAGGGCTCGCACGCTCCGCGACGCTCACCACGCGCGCTGGCGGCGTTGCAGACGCTCGACGTGCGCCCAGCATGCCTTCGCGGCTGCGCCTTGCCAGCGCACGCGTTGAGCGCCGCTCGCTTGCACGATCCCTTGGAGTTACTCATCTAGGACCTTCCTCCGACCTGACCAGGGGACCCGGGACTTCGTCCTGTTTCCGGTGTCCTCCCATGACTCGCTCCTGAGCCTCGCGTTGGTCGGTCATCGGCGCCGCTCGGGAGCCCCCACACCCCCATTCCAGAAGGGCCCTCCCATGCACAGCAGGCACCTCACCCTTGGCACGCTTGCCCTCGTGGCGGTCATCGGCGCCGGATCGGGGCTGCTCCCGGCCGCCGCCGCGACCCCCGGCTCCCCGATGACCCCCGCCGACCAGCGCGGCTGCGGCCAGCCGGAGATCCCGGCCCAGTGGGGCTCCGTCGAGCACCCGGCGGTCGTGCACACCGTCCCCGCGGTCACCGCCACCGCCTGGCGCTGGCAGCGCACGACGGCGACGACCGAGCGGGAGTTCACCCGGGAGACCGTCGCCGCCGTGGTGCTCGTGCACTGGACCCGCACCACCGACGTCGTCGAGCGCGAGTACTCGTGGACGGTGGTGGACCGGGCCGCCCAGCCGGGGACTCCGGAGGAGGGGCACACCGAGACCCGGGTGGTGAGGCCCGCGGTGACCCGGACGGAGTGGGAGTACGTCCAGCAGCAGAACGGCACCACCCGCTGGGAGCCCGAGGGCTGGAACGCCGGTGACAACGGCAAGGGGTGGACGCCGACCGGCCGCACCCGCGACGTCGAGGTGACCCCCGCCGTCACCGAGGACGTCTGGGTCGTCGACCGCGCCGCCGTACCCGCCGAGCCCGAGCAGTCCCACGTCGAGACCGCCTGGGTCGGAGACGGTACGGCGCCGCCCGCCGGCTCGACCTCCACCGGCCGCACCCGGGTCGCCTCGTCGAGCACCGAGGAGCAGGACCTGCCCGTCGGCGAGCGGCCCGCCGGCGCCGGCTGGGTCGAGGGCGCCACCTCCGAGATCTCGGCCGCCGAGGAGGAGCGGGTCTGGTTGGCCGACGGCACCGCACCCGACCCCGGCTTCACCGCCACCGGCGCCACCCGGCCCGGTACGCCGGTCGTGGAGACCACGCCCACCGCCACCGTGCTGCCGCCGGCCGGTGCCGGCTGGACCGAGCTGCCTGGGTCCGACGTCGACGTCGTCGTCATGGCGGCGCACGACGTCGTCGACCGGCCCGCCTGGGTGGAGGACTTCATCGCGGTCCCGGCCCAGCCCGCCACGCCGGCCTGCGTGCTGCCGATCGAGGAGGGTGTCGACCCCGCGCTCCTCGTACCGGCGCAGCCTGCGCAGCCGGCGGGTGTGCTCGCCGAGACCGAGGTGCAGCCGGTGATCGAGACGGTCGTCGTACCCGACGGCGCGGTCGCGCCCGCCACGGCGAGCGCTCCGTCCGGCGCGCTGCCCTCGACCGGCGCCTGACCTAGCGCTCACCCGGCCAGCAGCACGCTGAGGGCGAGCAAGCAGACCAGGCCGACCAGCCCGATGCCGAGGACGACCGTCGCGACCAGCCGCATCCCCGGCGTGTGGTCGACCGAGCCGGACCGGTAGGCCAGCGCGCGGACCAGGCCCGGGGGCAGCGTGCCGACCGTGACGATCAGCGCCACCGACCACGCGAAGTGCACCGCGTCCATGCCCGCACGGTGCCCTCGACGACCTGCCGCACACCGACGATCCGACACGCTAGCGATGTCTAAGGCGATCGCTAGACACCCCGATAGCGTCGGATCATGGACCCGATCCGCAACCCGTACGCCCCCGGCGCCGGGCAGCGCCCACCCGAGCTCGCCGGTCGCAACGAGCAGCTGACGGCCTTCGACGTCGTCCTCGAGCGGGTCGCGCGCGGGCGCCCGGAGCGCTCCCTGGTGCTGACCGGCCTGCGCGGCGTCGGCAAGACGGTGCTGCTCAACGCGCTGCGCTCGGCGGCGGTCCGCAAGGGCTGGGGGACCGGCAAGCTCGAGGCGCGGCCCGACCAGTCGCTGCGCCGGCCGCTGTCCTCGGCGCTGCACCAGGCCGTCCGCGAGCTCGGGCACCCGGAGCCGGCGGAGGCCGACCACGTCCTCGGCGTGATCAGGTCCTTCGCCCAGCGCGACGCCGGCCCCGACGCCAAGCTGCGCGACAAGTGGTCGCCCGGCATCGACGCCCCGGTGGTCCGCGGCCGGGCCGACTCGGGCGACGTGGAGATCGACCTGGTCGAGCTCCTCACCGACGTGGGCGGGCTGGCGGCCGACGTCGGCAAGGGCGTGGCCGTGTTCATCGACGAGATGCAGGACCTCGGCGCCGACGACGTGTCCGCCCTCTGCGCCGCCTGCCACGAGCTCAGCCAGAACGGCCTGCCCGTGATCGTCGTCGGCGCCGGGCTGCCCCACCTGCCCGCCGTGCTCTCGGCCAGCAAGTCCTACTCCGAGCGGCTCTTCTCCTACCAGCGCATCGACCGGCTCTCCCGCGACGCCGCCGACCGCGCCCTCGTCGCGCCCGCCGCCGAGGAGGAGGCCGAGTTCACGCCCGAGGCGCTCGCCGCGATGTACGACGCCACCCGCGGCTACCCCTATTTCATCCAGGCCTACGGCCGCTCCGTGTGGGACCTCGCCCCGCGCACCCCGATCACCGCCGAGGACGTCGCCGTCGCGGGCCCCGAGGCCGAGACGGAGCTGGCCGTCGGCTTCTTCGGGTCCCGCTACGAGCGGGCCACCCCGGCCGAGCGCGACTACCTGCGGGCAATGGCCGACGCCGCGGTCGCCGACGCCGCCGACGGCGTCGAGGACCCGGTCGGATCGGTCGCTACCGCCGACGTCGCCACGGTGCTCGGCAAGAAGCCGCAGTCGCTCTCGCCGGCGCGGGACTCGCTGCTCAAGAAGGGACTGATCTACTCCGGCGAGCGGGGGCGGATCGCGTTCACGGTGCCGCACTTCGGGCGCTACCTGCGCACGCAGGCCTGAGGCGGTCGCCGGTCCCGCCGGGTGAGACGCCGGCTCCCCGATCTGACTTAGGTACGGCTAACCTTTGCATCATGATCGTCTGCCAGTGCCGCGTCGTCACGGACCGTGACGTCGACGCTGCCCTGGCCGAGGGGGCACGGACCGTGGGCGCGGTGTGCCGCTCGACCGGCGCAGCCCAGGACTGCGGGTCCTGCATCTTCTCGATCAAGGCGCTCGTGCAGCAGCACCACGAGCAGGAGTGCGCCCACCTGCGCGCCGACGGGGCCGCGAGCTGAGCGCTCGGTGAGCCTGGCCTCACCCGGGGGTGGTGTGCCAGCATCGGCGGCAAGGGTCCCCACCGCCGGAGGTACGCCGTGCAGCCAGTCGATCCCCGAGTCGTCGAGCTCCTCAATGAAGCGCTCACGTTCGAGCTCACCGTCACCAACACCTACTTCCTGCATGCCCGGATGCTCGACAACTGGGGCCTTCCGAAGCTCGGGAAGGTGTTCTACGACCTCTCCATCGACGAGATGCGGGACGCCGACGACCTGATCAACCGGATCCTCATGTTCGACGGGCACCCCAACGTGCAGCGGCTCAACCCGATCCAGGTCGGCGAGACCGCGGAGGAGATGCTCGATCTCGCACTGGCGAGCGAGCGGGCCGCGGTCGAGCAGTTCAACGCCGGCGCCAGGGAATGCCACGAGCTCGGTGACCACGGTACCGCCGCCGTCTTCGAGGACATGGTCCGCGACGAGGAGAAGCACGCCGACTGGTTCGAGAGCCAGCTCGACGCGATCGCCCGGATCGGTGTCCAGCAGTACCTCGCCCAGCACGTCGCGGCCGGCGAGGGTCCCCAGTAGCGCGCGTCCGCCGGCGGTGCGGACCTAGGGGTTCCGCCAATAGGTGCCGCCTGCTGCGCGCCGCGACACGCGCACGCTGACTGCGTCGGCGTCGCTCGATGGGCGGACGAGCACGACTTCGCTCCACCGCCTTGTCATCGCACGCGTCTCGCGCCGCTCGCGACGACGCCACCTAATGGCGAAACCTCTTACGCTGTCGCCCATGACCGTCGCCCCACGGGACGTGCCGCGGCCGCCCTCCCTGCTCGGCAGCTACCTGCCGCCCGTGCTGTTCCTGCTGGTCTGCGGGGTCGTGGGCCCGATCTTCCTGGTCATGGGCATCGCCATGGGCGACCAGCCCGACGCGGGTTGGCTGCTGCCCATCGGTGTCAGCATCACGGTGCTCGACCTGGTCATCGGCGTCCTGATCGGCCGCGGACGCTACCGCTCCGCGAAGAAGCTCCACCGGCTGCGCACCAACGGCCGCCCCGCCCGCGGCCAGGTGCTGTCCTTCGACTCCACCAACGTCCGGATCAACGACCAGCCGCTGCTCAAGCTGCGCCTGCGCATCCACGGCGACGACGTCGCCCCCTTCGAGGTGGAGAGCCGCACCGTCGTACCCGACCTCCGGATGCCGCTGCTCTACACCGGCGAGCTCCCCGTCCTCGTCGACCCCGAGTCGCGCGAGTGGGAGATCGACTGGGACGCCGCCGAGCCGGTCGCGCCCCTCCGCCCGAGCGTCGCCGTCCGGCCGCCGGACCAGAAGACGCCGGCGGAGCGGCTGGCCGAGCTCGACGACCTGCTGAAGCGGGACCTCGTCAGCCGGGAGGAGTACGACGCCACCCGGGCCCGGATCCTCGGCGGGATCTGAGCCCGGGCAGCGGCGAGGCTCCGGCCCGGCGGCGAGGGCGCCGACGCGGCGGCGAGTCCCGGCGCCATGCCTGGCCCGGGCACGACGTGTCCGTTCCTGCGGTGGGTCTCGAACCTGGCCGCGGCCGCCCGCTGCACGTCGCGGGCGGCTCTCACGCCCGACCAGGCGAAACCCAGCACCAGGCCCGTCAGCAGCAGAAGGGCGACGGCCGTCACGTCTTGCAGAGCGGGCTGCGACCTGGTCAGCGCCACGAGTCCGACGAAGCCGAGGTAGGCGAGGGCGACGATGAAGCTCAACATCGCCCTCACCGGATGTTGGCGATTCCACTCGAATCGCACGAGCGGCCGAAGGACGCACAGCCACGCCTCTCTCCTGGTCTCCTCCGCCCATGCCGCCTCGCCGACCCGCTCGAGCCGCGCGGCGACGAGAAGCCGGTCGTCCATCCTGTCGAGCGCCTTCTCCACCCTGTCGTCGGCAAGCCACATCCTGACCCGGCCGATGAGGCCGGCGAGTCCCGCGACGAGCGGAACGACGACCGGCAGCGCGGGTGTCAGGTGACTCCACGAGTCGTTCATCCGGGCACCGTAGGCGTGGGGTCCGGCGCAATGGCGGTCCTGGGCGAGATGCGGGCCGGCCGCGATAAGCGGTCGCGCCCGCGCCCACCCGTCCCGTAGGCTCGAGCCATCATGCTGATCCTCGCCTGACCCGACTCGCGCCCGCGGCCGTCCCTGCGTCCACCGACCAGTGCCTGACCAGTGCCCGGCGAGTCCGACCCCGTCACCGATCGGATCAGCCATGTCAGCACCCACCACCGCCTCCCTCGGCCCGCTCGTCGTCCGCGACCTCACGGTCGCCTTCGGTCGTCGTACCGTCCTCGACGGGATCGACCTGGTCGCCCAGCCGGGCCGCCGGGTCGGCCTGATCGGCGAGAACGGCGCGGGGAAGTCGACGCTGCTGCGCGCGGTCACCGGCGGCCTGCCGGACAGCGCGCAGGTGAGCGGCACCATCGAGCGGCCCGCCGACCTGGCGTTCCTCACGCAGGAACCGCCGTTCCGCGACGACGACTCGGTCGCCGACGTGCTGGCGACAGCGCTGCGGCCGCTGCGCGACGCGGTCGCAGCGGTGGAGGGACTGGCCGACCTGCTCGACGACCCGGCGGTCGCCGAGGAGTACGCCGCCGCGCTCGACCTCGCCCTGGCCCACGACGCCTGGGACGCCGACCGGCGGGCACTGCTGGCCGCCGAGCAGCTCGGGCTCGACCACCTCGCGCAGGACCGGCGGGTCGGCAGCCTGTCCGGCGGCCAGCGCACCCGGCTGGCGCTGGCGACGCTGATGACCCGGCGCCCACAGTGCCTGCTGCTCGACGAGCCGACCAACCACCTCGACGACGAGGCTGTCGCGCTGCTCGTCGCGTTCCTGCGCGACCTTCCGGGCGTCGTCGTGCTCACCAGCCACGACCGGGTGCTGCTCGACGAGGTCTGCACCGACCTGGTCGACCTCGACCCGGTGGGGATGGGGACCGACGGTCGCGGCGGGAGGCGGTACGGCGGCGGGTGGACGGCGTACGCCGAGGCTCGGGCCGCCGCCCGGCGCCGATGGGAGGAGACCTTCGCCGCCCAGCAGGAGGAGCTCGAGCGGCTGCGCGAGGCGGCGCGGATCGACAAGTCCGCTGTCGCACCGGGCCGCGGGCCGCGCGACAACGACAAGTTCATCCACGCGTTCAAGGGCGCGAACGTCGACCGCGCGCTCGCCCGGCGCAAGCGTGACGCGGAGCGACGGCTGGAGGAGGCGGAGCGCTCCCAGGTGCGCAAGCCGCCCGCTCCGCTGCGGCTCGCGACCGGCCTGACGGGCTCCGCACCGAGCGGAGGAAGGGCGGTCACCGTCCGCGACCTCACCGTCGAGGGGCGGCTGCGGCTGCCCGTCCTCGACCTCGACAGCGGCGCGCACCTGTTGGTGACCGGCGCCAACGGCACCGGCAAGTCGACCCTGCTCGGCGTCCTGTCCGGCCGGATCGTGCCGACGAGCGGGGCGGTCCAGGTCGGTGCGCAGCGGGTCGCCGAGCTCACCCAGGACCCGCTCTTCGCCGACCTCACGGCCACCGCGCAGGCGACGTACGACGCCGCGGTCGGGCCCGACCTCGCCGTACGCCGGCCGCTGCGCAGCCTCGGCCTGCTGCACCCGCGCGAGCACACCAAGCCCGTCGTGCTGCTGTCCGTCGGCCAGCGCCGCCGGCTCTCGCTGGCGATCGCGGTCGCCACCGAGCCGGACCTGCTGCTGCTCGACGAGCCCACCAACCATCTCTCGCTCGCCCTCGTCACCGAGCTCGAGGAGGCGATCGGCGCCAGTCCCGGCGCGGTGGTCGTCGCCTCGCACGACCGTTGGCTGCGGCGGCGGTGGGAGGGCGAGGAGGTATGCCTCCCCGCCGTCGGCGGAGAGGCGTACCTTCGACGAGAGACCACCACCCGACCCGTCGACAGCTCGGAAGGAACCCGATGACCAGCGCCCCCACGCCCATCGACGACGACGACAAGATCACCGGTGACATCCTCAAGGTCGCCGGTGTCGTCGTGCTCGGCTCGATCATGGCGATCCTCGACACCACGGTGGTCAACGTCGCACTGCCGACGTTCATGGCCGAGTTCCGGGTCAACACCTACTCCACGGTCGCGTGGACCATCACCGGCTACACGCTCGCGCTGGCCGCCGTCATCCCCGCGACCGGCTGGGCCGCCGACCGGTTCGGCACGAAGCGGCTCTACCTCACCGCGCTGGCGCTCTTCACGCTCGGGTCGGTGCTGTGCGCGACCGCGTGGAGCATCGAGACACTGATCCTGTTCCGGGTTCTGCAGGGCCTCGGCGGCGGCATGCTGATGCCGCTGGGTATGACGATCATGACCAAGGCCGCCGGGCCGCACCGGATCGGCCGGTTGATGGCGATCCTCGGCATCCCGATGCTCCTCGGCCCGATCCTCGGCCCGATCATCGGCGGCTGGTTGATCGACTCCGCCTCGTGGCACTGGATCTTCCTGATCAACCTGCCGCTCGGCATCGCCGCGCTGATCTACGGCGTCCTCGCCCTGCCCGCCGACAACCCGGAGCCCAGCGAGACCTTCGACGTCGTCGGCATGGCCCTGATGTCCCCGGGCCTCGCGCTGTTCCTCTACGGCGTCTCGTCGATCCCCGGCGAGGGCACCGTCGCCGCCACCAAGGTGCTGGTCCCCGGTCTCGCGGGCCTGGCGCTGATGGTCGGGTTCGTCGCCTGGGCGTTCCGCCCCGAGCACCCGCTGCTCGACCTGCGCCTGTTCAAGGACCGCAACCTGACCGTCGCGACGATCGTGATGTTCCTGTTCGCGGGCTCGTTCTTCGGTGCGCTGCTGCTCGTGCCGACGTACTTCCAGGAGATCCGCGGCGAGAGCGTGCTCAAGGCCGGCCTGCTCGTCGCGCCGCAGGGCCTCGGCGCGATGCTGACCATGCCGATCGCCGGTGCGCTGGCCGACAAGATCCCGGTCGGGCGGATCGTGCCGTTCGGGTTCGCGGGGATCATCATCGGCGTCGGCGGGCTCGCGTTCAGCACCGACCCGAGCACGTCCTACGCGCAGATCATCGCGTTCCTGTTCGTGATGGGCCTCGGCATGGGCGGCACGATGATGCCGGTCTTCACCTCGGCGCTGAAGACGCTGCGCGACCACCAGGTCGCCCGCGGCTCGACGCTGATCAACGTGCTGCAGCAGGTCGCCGCCTCGGTCGGCGTCGCGGTGATGTCGGTGGTGCTGACCAACCAGCAGAAGAGCGGCGTGGACCCGTCCGAGGCGTTCCGGGCGCCGTACCTCGTCGCGACGGTCGCCCTGATCCTCACCCTGGTCCCGGTCGCGTTCCTGCCGCGCAGGCGCGAGGAGTCCCATCTCCTCGACGACGAGGAGGGTCCGCGGGACCCGGTCGTGCTCCACTGACGCGGATTCTCAGGGTTCTCTGGGGCTGGGCGGGGGAGAGCGTCCAGGTTCGGTTGATGAGGTTGACACAGCAACCGTTCTCGGACCGGGCCGTGTGCTCGGAAAGGTGTGTCATGAACCGTCTCCTCCGTCCCCTCCCTGCGACCGGCCAGCACCTGGCGCTCCTCGTGGCGCGCGTCCTCGTGGGCGTCGTCCTGGTCGCCCACGGCTGGCAGAAGCTCGACGAGTACACGCTCGACGGCACCGCCGCGAGCTTCGAGGTGATGGGAGTGCCGGGCGCGCGGGCGGCGGCGACGTTCGCCGCGTTCGCCGAGCTCGGCGGCGGCGCACTGCTCATCATCGGCCTCCTCACCCCGGTGGCCGCGCTGCTGGTCGCCCTCAACATGGCCGGCGCCTGGTACTACGGCCACCGCGGGACCGGCATCTTCGTGGCCGAGGGCGGCGGGGAGCTGGTGATGGTGATCGGGGCTGTGGTGCTGGCGATCGCGGCGACCGGTGCGGGCCGGTTCAGCCTCGACGCGATCCTGCAGCGCCGGGCCACCGCCCGCTGACGGCGGTCGTCTCGCGGTCGTCGTCGTGGTGGACCTCGGCGACCAGGCTCGCGGCGGTGAACGCGACGGTCGCGGCGGCGGCCTGGTCCTGAGAGACCTCGCAGAACAGCACCCCGCCCGGTCGTAGCCAGGTGGGCGCGAGGGCGGCGACCCGGCGGAGCAGGTCGAGGCCGTCGGCGCCGCCGTCGACGGTGCCTCGCGGCTCGTGGTCGCGGGACTCGGGCGGCATCAGGGCCACGGCGGCGCTCGGCACGTAGGGGACGTTCGCGACGATCACCGCCGCACTCCGTTCCAGGGACGGCGGCAGCGCGGCCGTCAGGTCGCCGGCGACGGCGGACCCGCCGACCGGCGCCAGGTTGCGGGCCGCGCATGCGACTGCCACGGGGTCGATGTCGGACGCGCGCACGCTGATGCCGGGGACCCGGCGCGCCAGCGCGAGCCCGAGGGCTCCGCTTCCGCAGCACAGGTCGAGCACGGTGTCGCCGGGTCTCAGCAGCGGCGCCGCCAGCTCGACGAGGTACGCCGTGCGCTGGCGCGGGACGAACACGCCCGGCTCCACCGCCACCCGGCCACCGTCGAAGCCGACCCAGCCGACGACGTGCTCGAGGGGGTCGCCGGCGACGCGGCGGGCGAGCATCTCCTTGAGGTGCGCCGGCGAGGTCGCCGACGAGGTCAGCACCTCGGCCTCCTCCTCGGCGAACACGCAGCCCGCCGCACGGAGCCGGGAGACGAGGTCGGTCACCCGCACAGGGTGTCAGCCGCGCGGCATCAGCCACCAGCCGGCGAGGTACACGAGGAGCGCGGCGCCGCCGGTGAAGACGGTCACGGCGACCATCAGCAGCCGGACGACGGTCACGTCGACGTTGAGGTGCGCGGCGAGCCCGGAGCAGACGCCCGCGATCATCTTGTCGTGCTCGCGGCGGGTCAGCCGCCGGGGCGTGACGGGGTTCTGGGGGCTGGAGTAGGTGTCGTAGTTGCTCATGCCTCAACGGTGCCTCGTCGCCCGCCGCGACACATCGGGGAACGACCCCGGTCCGACCCGGATCCGACCCTGAGACCCCTGGGTCGGCGGACCTGCCACAATCGACCCGTGCCCACCGTACGACCCCAGGTGGTCGCCCACCGCGGCGCCAGTCACGAGCTCGCCGAGCACACCCTGGGCGCCTACCTCGAGGCCCTCGACACCGGCGCCGGCGGACTCGAGTGCGATGTCCGGCTCACCGCGGACGGGCACCTCGTCTGCGTGCACGACCGCGACCTGCGTCGTACCGCCGCCACCAAGGGCATCGTGTCGACGATGGACCTCGCGGACCTCTCCGAGCTCGACTTCGCGGCCTGGAAGAACCCGTGGGCCGATCTCGACGACGAGGCGCCCGACGAGGACCAGGACCTGCGCGGCGTGCTCACCCTGCGCAAGCTGCTCGAGACCGTCGCCGACTACGACCGCCGGGTCGAGGTGGCGATCGAGACCAAGCACCCGACGAGGTACGGCGGCCTGGTCGAGAAGCGCCTGGTCGACATGCTGCGCGACTTCGGCTGGGACCAGGCCGGTGCTCCGGTCCGGGTGATGAGCTTCTCGTTCACCGCGCTGCAGCGCGTCGAGCGGCTGGCGCCGGAGATCCAGCTGGTCCAGCTGCTCGACAAGCCGAACTACTGGCCGATGCTGCGCCGGGTGATCGGCCGCGACTGGATCGTCGGCCCCGGCATCAAGATGCTGCGCGACCACCCCCGGGTCGGCGAGTCGATCGCCCGGTCGGGACGCGACATCCACGTGTGGACGGTCAACAAGGAGAAGGACCTCGACCGCTGCCTCGGCCTCGGCGTGAAGGCCGTGATCAGCGACCGGCCGCGGCTGATGCTCGACCTGCTGGAGCAGCGGTTCGGCCCTGCCGAGTAGGTTTCCGCGCATGGCGAAGAAGAACCGCACCAAGACCGCTGCCGAGACCCCTGCGGGCGAGGTCGGCCCCCGGCAGCCCTGCCCCTGCGGCTCCGGCAAGCGCTACAAGGCGTGCCACGGCGCGCCCGGCGGTGGCCAGGTCTTCGTCAAGCGCCCGTTCGAGGGTCTGCCGTCGGAGTGCGACATCGTCGCGCTGCGTGAGCTGGTGCCCGCCGCGACCGTGCCGCTGAGCCTGCAGGGCGAGTACGCGGACCGCGTGGTCAAGCTCTGCACGCTGCTGCCGATGGCGGCGCCCGCGCTGGTCCGCGACAGCGGCGAGGTGTGGCTCGGCCTGCAGGTCCAGCACAACTTCGGCGACCCGGCCCGCGACCTCGGCGCCGTTCTCATCGAGGCCCTGGCCGCCGAGCCCGGCGCCGGCATGGTCGGCCTGACCGCGCCTCCGGGACCCGGCCCGCGGCTGCAGGACCTCGTCACCGGCGACGACCTCGCCGTCGAGGTGCACGAGGGCTTCGACTACTGGGTCTCCGACATGGACGCCAGCTCCGAGCTGGCCCAGGCGCTGGAGCAGGCCCAGGGTGCGGCGGCCCCGACCGCGCGGCTGACCGGCGTGAGCGCGGCGTACTGGACCCGGATGGGCGCCAAGGAGCACCTGCGCTGGGTGATGCCCGAGCCCGAGGACGCCCTCCTCGACGCCCTCGCCCGGCTGCACGTGTCCGGCGACGACGTGATCGTCCCGGACGCCCGCTTCGTCGGCATGTTCCGCGCGCACGGCCTGCTCGCCCCGGTCTGGGACCTGCCCGTCGGCACCGGCCCGGAGCCGCTCGAGGAGGCCGCCACGGCGTTCAAGGTCAAGCTCGACGCGGCCCTCGCCGACACCAGCGACCTCACCACCGAGCAGCGATCGGCCCGCAACGGCCTCGCCAACCGCCAGGTGACGATCCGCTAGCGGGCCTGCAGCGCCCAGACCTTGAGTCGCGAGTAGCCCTTCACCGAGACCCGCCGCAGCCGCCGGAAGCGGTAGGTGCCGGTGTGCTCGTCGGACTCGTCGTCCTCACGCCCGGTGAGCGCCTCGTAGGCGCCGAGGTCGACCAGCACCGAGCTGGGCCGGGCCACCGAGGTGAGCCGGGCGGCGATGTTGACGACGGGACCGAAGACGTCGCCGAGTCGGGTGACCACCTCGCCGTACGCGATGCCCGCGCGGACAGCGGGGAACGGGTCTTCCGGGTCGGCGCCACGGCGGGTGAGCTCGAGCGCGATGTCGGCCATCGCCTCGGGCGAGTCGGCGACGATGAGCAGCTCGTCGCCGATGTTCTTGATGATCCGGCCGCCGCGGTCGACGGTCAGCCCGAGCACGGTGGACTCGAAGGACTCCAGCCAGGTCACCAGCTCGCGGTCGCTGAGCGTGCGGGAGCGGGAGGTGTAGCCGACGATGTCGACGAAGCACACGGCGAGCATCGCGGTGGGGCCGGAGGTCTGCTCGGCCAGCAGGCGGGCGCTCGCGCTGAGCAGGTGGCGGCGCCACACGTAGCTCTGCAGCTCCTCCACCCGCGGCATCACCTCGTCGGAGACGGCGAGCAGCCCGGCGGTCGGGTCGGCGCCGGTGTCGGCCGCGACCGAGGCCAGCAGTGCGACCTGCCAGTCGGCGAGCCGGGCGAAGCTGCGGCCCCAGGTGCGGACCAGGCCGTCCTGCCGCTCCTGGCTGAGGATCCCGAGCCGGATCAGGTCGTGGGTCAGCTGCAGCGCCCGGACGTCGGCGGACGTGAACGCCGCCTCGTCGTCGGGCACGTGGGCGAAGCCCAGCAGGTGCCACAGCTCGTTGGCCGTCTCCAGCGGTACGCCGGCCCGCTCGGCCACCTGCTCCTGGGTGAGCCAGGGCGCCTCGCCGAGGAGGTGCTCCTCGAGCGCGCCGACGACCCCGCCGTCAGTGCCGGCGGGGCCCTCGGCCGTGCTCATCGGCGCTCGGTCAGGCGTCGCCGAGACGCGACTGGGCGACCTCGACGAGCGCCTGGTGGAACGCGGGCCACTCGGCGTCGAGCTCGCGCAGGGTGTCGTCGGTGAGGTGGATGGTGTCGAGCGGCGTGAGCGCCACGATGGTGGCGTTGCGCAGCTTGTGGCCGACGATCGCGGCCTCGCCGACGATGTCGCCGGCGCCGAGCTGGGCGATCTCGGCGCCGTCGCGGCGGACCGAGACGGTGCCGTCGAGGATGACGTAGGCCTTGTCGGCCGGGGTGTCCTCCCAGATCGGCGACCAGCCCTCAGGGAGCTTCACCCGCCGTCCGGTCGCGCTGATCCGCGCGATCTCCTGAGGCGAGAAGTGCTCGAAGAACGTTGCCATGCTGACCCTTTCGCTGTGCCCGACGCAGCGCGCCGGGCTCACCTTCTCTCTCCCCGACTGTCACCGCCGACCCTAGTGCGCCCGACGCCGGTGCGGGAGACACCTGTCACAACGTGTCCGGGACACTCGCGTTATCCCGGACATCCGACCGCGCGCGGGGCCTGGTCGGCTCAGCTGCGGAACGGGTCGGCCGGGTAGACCCCGAGCACCTTGATGTCGGTGGTGAAGAAGGTCAGCTCCTCCAGCGCCCGCTTGAGGCCCGGGTCGTCGGGGTGCCCGTCGACCTCGGCGAGGAACTGCGTGGCGGCGAAGTGGCCGCCGACCATATAGCTCTCCAGCTTGGTCATGTTGATGCCGTTGGTCGCGAACCCGCCGAGCGCCTTGTAGAGCGCCGAGGGCAGGTTGCGGACGTTGAAGACGAAGCTGGTGACGACCGGGCCGTTCCCCTGCGGCGCCATGACGTACTCGGGGGAGAGCAGCACGAAGCGGGTCGTGTTGTGGTCCTCGTCCTCGACGTCCTTGCGCAGGATCTCCAGGCCGTAGATCTCCGCGGCGAGCGGCGGCGCGATCGCGGCCTGGGTCGGGTCGCCGGCCTCGGCGATCTCGCGGGCGGCGCCGGCGGTGTCGCCGGAGATGATCGGGGTCAGCCCGAGCTCGCGGATCACCTTGCGGCACTGGCCCAGCGCGTGGACGTGGCTGTGCACGGTCCGCAGCGTGTCGGTGGACGCGCCCGGCACCACCATCAGGTGGAACTGGATGCGCAGGAAGTGCTCGGCGATGATGTGCAGCCCCGAGTCGGGCAGGAAGTGGTGGATGTCGGCGACCCGGCCCGCGATCGAGTTGTCGATCGGGATCAGCGCGAGGTCGCAGTCACCGCTGGCCACGGCCGCGAAGACGTCCTCGAAGGAAGCGCAGGCGACCGCTTCGGCGTCCGGGTAGTGCTGCTTGCACACGATGTGCGAGTTGGCGCCGGGTTCCCCCTGGTACGCGATACGGGCCATGCGGCAAGGGTAGTGGCGGCGCGTGGCCGCTCCCTGCCCCGTCTCGCCGACTACGGTCGCCCTCATGGCCGTCGTCCTCGCGCTCCTCGCCCTTCTCGTGGCCGCCGCCGCCCTCGGCGTGGCGCTCCGCAACGGTCGCGATCGTCGTACGACGGACGCCGACGACCTCCCCGCCGATGCCGCCGGGCTGCGCCGCGAGGTCGCCGCGCTGCGGGCCGAGGCGGTCGGCGCACTGCGCCACCTGGCCGTCGTCCGCTACGACGCCTTCGACGAGATGGGCGGGCGGCTGTCGTGGTCGCTCGCGCTGCTCGACGACGCCGGCGACGGGGTCGTGCTCACCTCGATCCGGGGCCGCAACGAGGCCCGCACCTACGCCAAGTCGGTCGCCGGCTGGAGCAGCGACCAGGAGCTGTCGCCCGAGGAGGCCGAGGCCGTCGCCCACGCGCGGCTGGCCCGGAGTTGACCGCGCCCCCTACGAATTGGTCGCAGATCGGCGCGATCTCGGACCAATTCGTAGGGGGCGCGGTTCACACGGTCCGCGGCACCCGCACCAGCACCCGGCCGTGGATGCACTCCATCCGCAGCTCAGAGCCCAGGCCGATGGTGTCGCCGTCGAGCTGGCGCGGCACCTCTCCCGACGCTCGTACGACGACCTTGCGTCCGGTCATCCGCGCGACCGACTCTCCGGCGTTGTGCTCGCGCCGGGTCACGACGCGCAGCACCAGGGGGATCCAGCTCAGGAAGCGGCGCGGGTAGAGCAGCACCACGTCGAGCTGGCCGTCGTCGATGGCGGCGTCGGGGATCAGGTTCATCCCGCCCTGCAGGCTGCCGACGTTGCCGATCACGCAGGTGCGGGCGCGGTGCTTGGTGAACGGCATGTCGTCGACCGAGATCTCCAGCCTCATCGCCGGGAACATCAGGCCCTTGAGCGCGGAGAGGACGTAGGCGAGCCAGCCGACCTTCTTCTTGAGGTCCTCGTTGACGCCCTCCATGATCGCGGCGTCGAAGCCCATGCCGGCCATCACCATGAAATGGGTGGGCTCGAGGCCGTCGCCGTCGACCTCGACCATGTCGATGGCCCGGTCCTGGCCGGTGAGCGCGATGTCGATGGCGGCGCGGATGAAGAGCGGGATCTCCAGGTTGCGGGCCAGCAGGTTGCCGGTGCCGGCCGGGACCACGCCCACCGGGACGCCGGTGCCGGCGAGCTCGGCGCACACCTCACGCACCGTGCCGTCGCCACCGCAGACGATGACCAGGTCGGCGCCCTCGACGGCGGCCTGCTCGGCCTGTCCGGTGCCGGAGTCCTCGACGGTGGTGAGGTACCAGCGCGGCTCGTTCCAGCCGGACTCCAACGCCATCTGGGTCACCAGGGTCTGGAACTGCTCGACCGACTCGACCTTGATCGGGTTGAGGACGACGGCCAGCTTGCGCGCCGACGGGAACGGCTGGGGCAGCGGCTCGGCCTTGAGCGCGTGGCTGCGGGGGAGCGGGTTGTAGAGCGCCACCCCGAGGAGCAGCACCCCGATCCCGAGCAGCGTGCCGCCGACCACGTCGCTCGGGTAGTGCCGCCCGAGCAGGATCCGGTCCGCGGCGACCAGCGCCCACACCAGGACCGCGAGGATCGAGAGCAGGCGGCGGATGCCGGGTCGTCGGACGAGCATCACGGCGAGCAGCACGACCAGGCCGGCGAAGGTGGCGGCCGAGGAGGTGTGGCCCGACGGGAAGGCGTTGGAGTGCAGGAAGTACTCGGGGTCCTGCCAGACGGGCCGGCCGCGGCCGACGAGCACCTTGGTGCCGTACGTCGCCAGCGCGGTCGCCGCCATCACCGCCGCGACCAGGATCCCGGCGCGCCGGTGCCCCTTGACGAACAGGGTGACGGCCAGCACCGCGGTGATCGCGGTCATGCAGGCGGTGCCGAAGACGATCTCGACGATCCGCAGGGGGTGCTCCAGCCAGCCCTGGTCGCCGGCCCAGTTGCGGGCGGCCTCGCCGTGGCTGTCGAGATCGACCACCCAGGACCAGTCGGCGGCGACGGCTCCGGCCACCCCCGCGAACAGGGCGAGCAGGATCAGCGAGGCCAGCAGCGGGGTCCGGCGGGGTCGGTCGAGCACTGGTGGAGGATAACGTCGAGGCATGACCGCCCCCTCTTCCGTGACCCTCGGCCGCTCGGGCCTCGTCGTCTCCCGCGTCGGCCTCGGCTGCAACAACCTCGGCCGCCCCGGCGCCGCCACGGAGTCCCAGGAGGGCACCGACCGCGTGATCGGCGCCGCGCTGGACGCGGGGATCACCTTCTTCGACGTCGCCGACGTGTACGGCGCCACGCCGGGACTGTCCGAGGAGCGGCTCGGCAAGGCGCTCGGCGCGCGGCGGGCCGACGTGATCGTGGCCACCAAGTTCGGCATGGACATGCGCGGCGCCAACGGCCCCGACTTCGGCGTCCGGGGCTCGCGCCGCTACATCCGGACCGCCGTCGAGGCGTCGCTGCGCCGGCTCGGCACGGACTGGATCGACCTCTTCCAGTTCCACACGCCCGACCCGCGGACCCCGATCGAGGAGACGATGTCCGCCCTCGACGACCTGGTGCGCTCCGGGAAGGTCCGCTATCTCGGCCACTCCAACCGGGCCGGCTGGCAGATCGCCCAGGCCGAGTACGTCGCCCGCGAGCTCGGTGTCGAGCGGTTCGTCTCCGCCCAGAACCACTACAACCTCACCGATCGCCGCGCCGAGCTCGAGGTGCTGCCCGCCTCCCGCGCGTTCGACATCGGTGTGCTGCCGTACTTCCCACTCGCCAACGGCCTGCTCACCGGCAAGTACGCCTCCGGCAACGCCCCCGAGGGCTCCCGTCTCTCGCACACCCGCCAGCACCTGCTCGAGGACGCGGTCTCCCCGACCCTCAAGGCCTACTCGGACTTCGCCCGCGAGCGCGGCATCTCGGAGGTCACCGTCGCCATCGGATGGCTGCTCGCCCAGTCGCCCGTCGCATCGGTCATCGCCGGCGCCACCTCGCCCGAGCAGGTCGCCGCCAATGCGCAGGCCGACCGGTGGGTGCCCACCGCCGAGGACCTCGCCGAGCTGGACGAGCTCTTCCCGGCGCCGGAACCCATCGCGCTGTACTGATCTCCGGCCCCTCAAATCGTTCGATCGAACGGTTCGAGGGGATTTCTGCCACGAAACTCCCCCGAACCGTTCGATCGAACGATTCGGGGGATCGAGGAGCCAGCGAAACCGATGCGCGGTGTGTCGAGGGCGGCGGATAACCTGAGCCGCATGATCGACCCGCGCCTCCTCCGCGACGAGCCCGACCGCGTCCGTGCCTCGCAGGCCAAGCGCGGGGCGTCTCCCGACGTGGTCGATGCAGCCCTGCAGGCCGACCACGTACGACGCGCCGCCATCTCCGCCTTCGAGGAGAAGCGCGCCGCCCAGAAGACGTTCGGCAAGCAGGTCGCGCAGGCGCAGGGCGAGGAGAAGCAGGCGCTGCTCGCGCAGGTCAAGCAGCTGGCGGCCGAGGTCAAGGACCTGGAGGCGGCGCAGACCGACGCCGACGAGGCGTGGACCACCGCCCTCAAGGCGATCCCCAACGTCGTCGCGGACCAGACCCCGACCGGCGGCGAGGACGACTTCGTCGTCCTCGAGACCGTGGGCACGCCGCGGGACTTCGCGAAGGAGGGCTTCGAGCCGCGCGACCACATCGAGCTCGGGCGGATGCTCGGCGCGATCGACCTCGAGCGCGGTGCCAAGGTCAGCGGCAGCCGCTTCTACTTCCTCACCGGCGTGGGTGCCCAGCTCGAGCTGGCGCTGGTCAACCTCGCCATGGAGCAGGCCCGCAACGCCGGGTTCACCCAGGTGATCGCGCCGTCGCTGGTGCGCACCGAGGCGATGGAGGGCACCGGCTACCTCGACCAGGGCGGCGGCGAGGACATCTACCGGATCGAGGGCGAGGACCTCTACCTGGTCGGTACCTCGGAGGTGCCCATGGCGGCCTACCACTCCAAGGAGATCCTCGACGCCGACAGCCTGCCGCGCCGCTACGCCAGCTTCAGCCCGTGCTTCCGCAAGGAGGCCGGCTCGCACGGCAAGGACACCAAGGGGATCATCCGGGTCCACTGGTTCGACAAGGTCGAGATGTTCGTCTACACGACGCTGGAGGACGCCGAGGCCGAGCACCAGCGCCTGCTCGCCTGGGAGAAGGAGTTCCTCGACAAGCTCGAGCTCGCCTACCAGGTCGTCGACATCGCGGCCGGCGACCTCGGCGGCAGCGCGATCCGCAAGTTCGACTGCGAGGCGTGGATCCCCACCCAGGGCAAGTACCGCGAGCTCACCTCGACTTCCAACTGCACCGACTTCCAGACCCGCCGCCTCGACACCCGCGGCCGGTTCGGCGACAGGACCGGGCCAATCGCCACCCTCAACGGCACGCTGACCGCGATCACCCGCGCGATCGTCGCCGTGCTCGAGACCCACCAGCAGGCCGACGGGTCGGTCCGGGTCCCGAAGGCGCTGCAGCCGTTCATGGGCGGCCTCGAGGTGCTGGAGCCCGTGAACCGATGAGCGACTGGCAGCCCCGCCTCGTCGCCCTCGACATCGACGGCACCCTGCTCAAGTGGGTGGCGGGGCTCGGCATGAGCCACGAGGAGGTCACGCCCGCGGTGCACGACGCCGTCCAGCGGGTCCTCGACTCCGGCGCCCACGTCGTGCTGTCCTCGGGCCGGGCGCCCCACAACATGACGGTCGTGGCCGACAAGCTCGACCTCCACGGCCACGGCGAGCAGCTCTGGATCGTCGCCGCCAACGGCGCCGTCGTGCTGCGCTACCCGCCCGCCGAGGTCGTCCACGAGGTCACCTTCGACGCTCGCCCCGCCGTCGCCGCCGTCCTGGCCCAGCACCCCGAGGCCCTGGTCGCGGTCGAGGAGCGCGGGGTCGGCTACCGCGTGTCCGGACCGTTCCCCGACGGCGAGCTCGGCGGTACGACGATCATCGCCGACGTCGACGACATGGTCGCCCAGCCGGTCAGTCGCGTGATCATCCGCGACCCGAAGGCGACCGCCGAGGACTTCGTCGCCCTCGCCGCCAACCTGGGCCTCCACGGCACCGACTACGTCGTCGGTTGGACCGCCTGGCTCGACCTCGCCCCGGTCGGCGTGTCCAAGGCCTCCGGCCTGGAGTACGTCGCCCAGCAGCTCGGCATCGACCGGGCCTACGTGCTCGCCATCGGCGACGGCCGCAACGACATCGAGATGTTGCAGTGGGCCGGCCGCGGCGTGGCCATGGGCCAGGCCATCGACGAGGTGAAGCAGATCGCCGACGCGGTCACCGACACCGTCGACGAGGACGGTGCCGCCGTCGAGATCGGCCGCTGGTTCCCCGCCGCCGGATCTGGTGGGATGGACCTGTGAGGTCCCCCCGACTGCTCCGCGCTGCCCTGCTCGCGGTGCCGGTGGCGCTCGTCGCGCTGCCGGGTGCCGCCGTCGCGGACGCCGCGGAGGCGTACGGCGGGCTCCCGGCCGACTGCGCCCCCATCGACATCACCGACGAGGCGGTCGTCGACCAGCGCGCCGCCGCGGCCGACGACGTCTTCGTCGGCCGGGTCGACGCGGCCGCGCCGGTGACCGGCTCGGGTCGCGTCGGCTACGGCGTCACCGTCGAGCACGCCTGGCTGGGCGACGTCGCCAAGGGCCAGCAGGCCGCCGTCACCATCGACTGGCCGGTGGGCGCGCAGCCCGGCGTGAGCCAGGGGGCGTCGTACCTCTTCTTCACCAAGGACACCGTCGACGGGATCGTCGCCGACGCCTGCGGGGGCACGGTGCTGTTGCCCAAGGGCTTGACCCCGAAGGTCGCGGGGATGCTGAAGAAGTACCTCGCCGTCGTCGAGCCGCCACCGGTGCCCGAGCCGGAGCCGGAGCCGGTCAGCTTCCACCAGCCGTCCGACCCGCTGGGCGACCCGCCCCAGATCAGCCGGGTGCTCGCCTCCGGCGGCGCGATCAGCCTGATCGGCCTGCTCGGGCTGCTGCTGGTCTCCCGGCTGGGCCGCCGCCCCCGCGGCTAGAGATACATCCCGCCCGACGAGGACTGCTCGCCGCCACCGGGCTGGTCGGGAGCCGGCTGCTCGGCCGGGTGGGCGCCCGGACCGCCCGGACCCCCCGGACCGCCGAGGCTCATGCCGGGCGGCAGCGCTCGCCGGATCTGCTCGAACTGCGCGCGGGCCGCCATCTGCTGGGCGTAGATCGCGGTCTGGATGCCGTGGAAGAGGCCCTCGAGCCAGCCGACCAGCTGGGCCTGGGCGATCCGCAGCTCCGACTCCGACGGCGTGGCGTCCTCGGAGAACGGCAGCGAGAGCCGCTCGAGCTCCTCGACGAGCTCGGGGGCCAGACCCTGCTCGAGCTCGGCGATCGAGGAGCGGTGGATCGCCGCGAGACGGCTGCGGCTGGCCTCGTCGAGCGGAGCCGCCTTCACCTCCTCGAGGAGCTGGCGGATCATGCTGCCGATCCGCATCACCTTCGCGGGCTGCTCGACCAGGTCGGTCAGCGCGCGCTCACCGTCGTCGCCCTCGCCGTCGTCGGCGGCGGTGGCGCCGGCCTGCTCGACGGCGGACGCCGGGACGGTGCCGATCGGCTGCCCGTCCGGACCGATGACGACGATCTGCTCTTCGCTCCCGGAGGCGTTCTCGCTCATGACCCCAACTTAGAGGATCCCCTCATCCCCCTCTTGGGCGATGTCACGGACACCGCGCCGGCGTACGTTGCCGATGGGCCCGGCCGGGGCCCGGTGTGTGCGGCCTCGACCGATCCCTGTGGACATCCACGTCCGATCCGACGACCGAGGAGCAGCACATGTTCATCCAGATGATCCAGGCCGCCTGCACCCGGCAGGCCGAGGCCGACGCGATGCTCGACGAGTGGCGGCGGGACCTGGCTCCCGGTGCGACCGGCTGGCTGGGCGGCACCTATGGCTACACCGATGACGACCAGCTGATGGCCGTCGTGCGCTTCGCGTCCCGTGACGAGGCGATGGCCAACTCCGCCCGGGCCGAGCAGGGCGCCTGGGCCGAGCGGTTCATGGCCCTCATGGACGGTCCCGCCGAGTTCCACGACTGCGACGACGTCACTCTCTTCATGGACGGCGGCTCCGACGAGGCCGGCTTCGTGCAGATCATCACCGGCAAGGTCGACGACCCGAGCCGGCTCAAGGCGATGATGGCCGACACCGAGACGCTGCACGAGATGCGCCCGGAGATCCTCGGCGGCACCCTCGCCATCGAGCCCGACGGCTCCTTCGTCGAGACCGTCGCGTTCACCACCGAGGACGCGGCCCGTGAGGGCGAGCGGATCGAGCCGCCGGCCGACGTACGCCGGGAGCTGGAGTACGCGATGCAGGGCGCGACCTTCCACGACCTCCACAATCCGCACTTCCAGAGTGCCTGACGGGAGCCGTCCGATGCTGTTGGAGAACTGCCAGGTCACCGCGAACATCCCCGCGGGCGACATCGGGCGCGCCAGGAAGTACTACGCCGACATCCTCGGCCTCGAACCGGTCGAGGAGAACCCGGGCGGGCTGATCTACCGCACCGGCGGGACGGACTTCTTCCTCTACGAGACGCAGTACGCCGGCCAGGCGGGGCACACCATCGCCCAGCTGCACGTCGCCGACGTGCGTCCCGTGGTCGAGGAGCTCAAGAGCCGTGGTGTCACGTTCGAGCAGTACGACATGCCCGGCATCACCTGGGACGGCGACGTCGCCTCCATGGGCGACATGGGCCACGCCGCGTGGTTCAAGGACAGCGAGGACAACATCCTGTGCCTCGACGACAGGAGGAGCGACTGATCGCCCGAACCGGAGGTCTGGTCAGGGGGTGAGCAGGACCTTGCCGACGGCGTCGCCGGACTCGATCATCCGGTGCGCCTGCGCGACGTCGTCGAGGGGGAGCACGGCGGAGACGATCGGCTGGATCGTCCCGTCGGCCACGAGCGGCCACACGTGCTCGACGACCGACGCGCAGATCCGGGCCTTCCCCTCGGCCGGACGGGACCGGAGCGCGGTCGCGATCACCGCGCCGCGCTTCGACAGCAGCCGGCCGAGGTCCAGCTCGGCCTTGGTGCCGCCCTGCATGCCGATGACGACGAGGCGGCCCTCGTCGGCGAGCACGTCGACGTTGCGGGCGAGGTACTTCGCGCCCATGTTGTCGAGGACGACGTCCGCTCCGGACCCGTCGGTCGCCGTACGCACGACCTCGACGAAGTCCTCGTCGCGGTAGTTGATCGCCACCTCGGCGCCGAGCTCGCGGCACCGCTCGAGCTTCTCCGCGCTGCCCGCGGTGGTGAACACCCGCGCGCCGGACGCGGCGGCGAGCTGGATCGCGAAGGTGCCGATCCCGCCGCCCCCGCCGTGCACGAGGAAGGTGTCCCCGGGCCGCAGGCCGGCGATCATGAACACGTTCGACCACACCGTGCACGCCACCTCGGGAAGTGCCGCGGCGGTGACCAGGTCGACTCCGTCGGGGACCGGCATCAGCTGTCCGGCCGGTACGACGACCCGGCTCGCGTAGCCACCGCCGGCCAGCAGCGCGCACACCTGGTCGCCGACCGCCCAGCCGGTGACCCCCGAGCCGAGCGCCGCGACCGTGCCGCTGCACTCCAGGCCGATCACGCCGGAAGCGCCGGGCGGCGGCGGGTAGAAGCCCTGTCGCTGCAGCAGGTCGGCCCGGTTGACCGCGGTCGCGGCCACGTCGAGGAGCACCTCGCCGGGCCCGGGGACCGGGTCGGGCAGCTCGGTGACGACGAGGGTCTCGGGCCCGCCCGGGGCGGACTGGGTGACGGCACGCATGGGTCCAGTCTGTCTGGTGCCCGGCACCCCCTACGTTCTGGTTCCGAATTCGGCGGTTTGACAACCAATTCGAATGGGGTGCGGCGGGTCAGACCAGCGAGTCCTCGTCGGAGTAGTCGGCGTCGGCCAGCTCCTCGAAGTCGACGTCCTCGTCCTCGTCGTCGGCCGCACCGGCGGGCCGGTCCCACGACTCGGCCAGCGCCTGCGCCCGGGCGGCGAGCCGCTCCACGGCGTCGGGGTCGGCGCCCTTTTCACCCGCGGAGAACCCCAGCAGGAAGGCGGTCACCAGTCCCGCGGCCGGGTGGACGTTCTCGACCGCGATCCCGGCGAGGTCGACCAGCAGGCCCTCGTCGGCCTCGGCCTCGATGTCGAGGGCGTCGCACAACTCATCGATCCAGTCGTGGAGGTTCACCTGTCCAGAATCACCCGAGGACCCCGCGGGTGCAAGGTTTTCCGGACACTCCGGGACCAGTCCAGATCAGCGGGGTCAGCCGTCGCCGGCGATGTCGCGCAGGTCGCTCCAGGTGTCGATGTCGCGCGCCTCGTCGCCCAGCGGCGCGACCTCGACCAGGTCGAGCGGCTCGAGCAGCGCCCGGATCGACATGCCGTGCTGCCCCTCGTGGTCCGGGCGTACGGCGTCCAGCCGGGCCGTCTCCACCACGAACGCCAGCTGCCGGCGACCGTCAGCGTCGGCCAGCACGGCCCCCTCGTGGCCCACCGCGGCCTCCTGGAGGCGGCGGAAGGTGCCGGGCGCGAGCCGGGGCATGTCGACCGCGAGCACCGCGATCGTCGGGAACGAGCGCAGCAGCACGTCGCGCCCCGTCAGCAGGCCCGCCGCAGGGCCGCCGTACCGCGGCTCCTCGCGCACGAAGGTCACCGGCCGGTCGGTCGGCACCTGGTGCCCGACCACGACGACCTCGCTGGCGTCGATGACGGCGTCGAGCGCGTGCTCCAGCAGCGGGCGCCCGTCCACCTCGATCGAGGCCTTGTCGACGCCGCCGAGCCGCGAGCCCTGCCCGCCGGCCAGCACGATCGCCGCGAATCCGGCCAGTCCCAGCTCGATCACCACCTCCCGATCCTCTCAAGCACCCACCTAGGCTGGCACCGTGAGCAGCCCCACAGCCCCCTCGCTCCGCCTCGCGCTGGTGCAGGCCGCGTCGGCGCTCGACCCCGCCGCCAACCGCGCGGCGCTGACGACGCTGGCCGCCCAACACGCCGGTGACGCCGACCTCGTGGTCTTCCCCGAGGCCTTCGCCCGCGACTTCGGCGAGGCCGGCTCCGACGTCAGCGCGTACGCCGAGCCCGTCGACGGCCCGTTCGGCACCGCCCTCGCCGAGGCCGCCGCCGCGCACGACACCACGCTCGTCGCCGGGATGTTCGAGCAGGGCCCCGACCCCGAGCGGCCGTGGAACACCCTGCTGGTGCGCGGCGAGGCGACGGCGTCGTACCGCAAGGTGCATCTCTACGACTCCTTCGGCTACCGCGAGTCCGACCGGCTCAGCGCCGGCCCGCTCGAGCCGGTCGTGGTCGACCTGCACGGCTGGAGGGTCGGGCTGATGACCTGCTACGACCTCCGCTTCCCCGAGCTCGCCCGAGCCCTGGTCGACCGCGGCGCCGAGCTGATCGTGCTCCCCGCGGCCTGGGTCGCCGGGCCGCGCAAGGTCGACCACTGGCGCACCCTGGTGAGGGCTCGCGCCATCGAGAACACGGCGTACGTCGCCGCCGTCGGCCAGCCCGCCGGCCGCTACTGCGGCCACTCGCTCGTCGTCGACCCCTACGGCGACGTGCTGGACGAGGCCGGCCCCGGCTCGCCCGAGCAGCCGGAGGTGGTCCGCGCCGTGATCGAGCGCACGGTGCTGGAAGAGGCCCGTCGCGTCAATCCGTCCCTGCTCAACAGGCGAATGTAGGCTGCTCCTCCGTGTCCCGCGCTCCCTCCCGTGTCCCGCTCGAGCAGCGCATCGGTGAGTTCGGGGCGTCGCGCTGGCCGCTGACGATCTGGTTCGTCGTGGTCGCGGCCAGCACCGCCGCCCTGGTCTGCGCGATGGTGCCGGTCGGGCCCGACTGGCTCGGCACGGCCGGGGCGATCACGGTCGCGACCGCCTTCACCTGGGGGCTGGCCGCCCGGACCGGTGGCCGCCCGTTCGTCTTCGCCCCGCTCGCGCTGGCCTGCGGGCTGGTCGCGGTGCTCACCGACCAGGACCTGCTGCTCACCGGCGCCGCGGTCGGCACCTCCGCCGTCGCCGCGGTGCTCGGCGTGATGATCACGGTGCCCGCGGCAGGGATCGCCACCGCCGCCCGCGAGTGCGTGGTCGGACTGGTCGTCGCCGGGATCGGCGCGATGGCCACGGTCGGCTTCGAGCCGGCGATCCAGAAGGAGCGCTTCGAGTACGTCGGGCTCGGGCTCGCCTTCCTCGGCGCGATCGTGCTGGTCCACCGCCTCGGCGCGGGCTTCCACGGCCTCGGCCGGCGTGGGCTGGTCATCGTCGCGATCGGGGTCGTCGTGCTCGCCGTGACCCTGCTGTACGCCGAGATGCTGCGCCGGTACGGCTCGACCGGCCTGGTCGACGAGCTGCTCGGCTGGGTGGCCTGGAGCCGTGACCACCTCGGCGCGTTCCCGCGCCCGATCGCGACCGTGCTCGGCGTACCCGCCCTCGCCTACGGCTGCCACATGCGGGCCCGGCGCCGGCAGGGCTGGTGGGTGTGCGCCTTCGGCGTCGCCGCCACCTCGCCCACCGCCACCGCCCTCGCCAACCCGGCCGTCTCGGTCACCGAGGCCGGGCTGTCGGTCGTCTACGGGCTGGCCGTCGGGCTGGTGCTGGGCTGGTTCCTGATCCGCCTCGACCTCGCCCTGACCGGCAACCGCGGTCGCGGCAGCCGGGTGGCGGAGCAGGCAGCGGCCGTACGTCCCGAGCCGGGGCGGTTCGCGCCGATGCTGTGAGCGCTTCGCGTCAGCAGAGGGAGCGGGATTCGAACCCGCGGTAGGTCTCCCTACGACCGCTTTCAAGGCGGTTCCGATCGGCCACTCCGGCATCCCTCCTGGGCCCGGTACGACGCACGCGCCGGCCGGACACCAGGTCGAGTCTAGTGGGGGCGTCGTCGCCGCTTTGGCCGGTCCGCGGCCGGGCCGGGACAATGCGGTCCATGAGCAGTGCGCAGCCCACCCCGGTCACCGACTACCGCCTCGCCCCACCGGTGATGGCGCGTTTCGTCGGCGCCTACCTGGTCCTGCTCGCCGTACTGCTCCTCGTCGTCACGGTGGTCGTGGTCGCCGCCGAGCTCAACGCCGACCTGCTGGTGCTGGTGCTCGGGCTGGGCCTGCTCGGGCTGATCGGGCTGGGCTGGTGGCTGCGGGCCCGGCTGGTCGTCGTACGGCTGACCGAGGCGGGGTACCAGGTCCGGATGATCCGGGCGGCCGGCGCCACCGAGGCCCGCTGGACCGAGGTCGAGGACGCCGTCGCCGCCGCTCCCTCGGGCATCGACTGCCTCGTGCTGCGGCTGCGCGACGGGCGCAGCACGACCATCCCCGTGCAGCTCGTGGCCGGCGACAAGGACGACTTCGCGCGCGACGTACGGGCCCACCTCAAGCGCGCCGCCGGCTGACCACCCACGGGTCGGGCCCGATTGGGACAGGCGCGCGCGGTCCTAGTAGCCTGAGCACGCTGGCCGGTCCCTGACCGGCGCAGTGGAGGAGGCGTCGCCTAGTCCGGTCTATGGCGCCGCACTGCTAATGCGGTTTGGGTTTATCGCCCATCGAGGGTTCAAATCCCTCCGCCTCCGCCGCACGACGAGACCCCCGGCAGACCTGCCGGGGGTCTCGCTTATTCAGGCCCGATGCGTGAAGATGTTTGGGGGCGTCCTCATGGGGGTAGGCGCCAGCGGTTCGGGTAGATCCGGAGGGACGGGGCTCGGCCGCCCACCAGTGAGGGGAATGCTCATGAAGAAGCTCGCTCGCAAGACCGCTTTCGTCCTCGCCGCGCTGATCACCACGGCCGGCATCGTCTCTCTTCCCGCGTCCGCGGAGGCCGACACCGGCTGGACCTGGCGGGTCGTCCCCCACGCCCACCGCTGACGGGTCCGCGCACCTGGCGCAGCGTCAGGACGACGTTCCCTCGTCGTCCTGACCGGCGATGCCCAGCGTCCCCATGGTGTAGCCGAGCTGGAAGCGCGTCTCGGCGTCGTACTCCTCCTTGAGCTCGGCGACGTAGCCGGCGTACGTGCGCGGGCTGACGCCGAGCCGCTTCGCACTGACCGCGTCGGCGTGGCCCTCGATGAGCATCCGGATCGTCATCGAGCGCTGCTCGGACGCGATCTCCTTCGTGACGCTCTGCCCCGCGCTGGCGAACGGGCGTCCGCGCGCGAACGCGCGCTCGAAGACGTCGACGAGGTACGCCACGATCGCCGGTTCGCGTACGACGACTGCGGTCGCCAGGCTGTCGGCCGCCGGGATCAGCGCGACCCGGCGGTCGACCACGATCATCCGGTTGAAGAACTCGTCGAGGGTGCGGACCTCGGCGCCCTGCTCGGTCACCGTGGCGACGTACTTGTGCGTCGCGGGATGCCGCCGCGCGCTGTGCTGGTACAGCGTCCGCATCGCCAAGCCACGCTTGAGCGCCTCCACGTCGCGGATCATCGCCTCCGAGACCGACTTGGCGCTGCGCGTCGCCTGAGGCTGCGCGGTCAGCAGCTCCTCCTGCGCCTCGCTCACCAGGGTCGCGAGGTACGGATTGATCGCCTCCCCGTGCAGGTAGAGGAACGGCCCCGACTCGCTCGCGGCCGGCGAACGACGCCAGCTCTGGGCCAGGTGCGCGAACGCCGAGGCCCACCGCGCCGACTCCTCGAGCAGCCGCGCCCCCTCGTTCCCCAGTGGCGTCACCACGCGCGACTGCGCGTTGCTCGGCTCCACCGGCCGCCAGGTCTGCCGCGAGGCGTCCAGCTGCAGCAGGCCCAGCTCGACCAACAGGTCGAACGCTCGTCGTACGGCGGACCCGTCGACCAGCCGCAGATCGTCCGCCGCCAGCCCGCCCTCGGCCAGCACCGCCTCGTAGAGACCGATCGCCTCCTCCTCGAAGATGGCCCGGTCCGCGGGCTCGTAGGAGGTCATGGCGTCATGGTTCCACACGCCCGTCCGGTGCCGGTGGCGTCCGTGATTCGGCATCTGCGCGTCGCCTCGGCTATTCTCGTGCGGTCGCACAGCGACGAGCGCCTGTAGCTCAACGGATAGAGCATCTGACTACGGATCAGAAGGTTTGGGGTTCGAATCCCTACAGGCGCGCAAGAGTTTGCGCAGGTCACCGCGGGGGTGGCCTGCAACGGGACCGATCACCTCGTCCCGTCATCCCACCACGGATCCCACTACCGTTGATCTCCGGGCGGGCTTGAGCCCGCCGCCGATGCGGGCGCACCGCGGCCAGATGACCACCGACCTCACGGTGAGGGCGCCCAACGCGAACGCCGCCCCGGGACCTGGGAGGTCCGCGTCCCTGCGGACACCGATCGAGTGACCGGCCGGACCCGGCATCTGTCGGTCACCGTGCACGGCACCGAGGCCGACGCCACCGTCGCCCGGCTCGGGCTCCTGGCGGCCGGCCGCCCGGTCACGCTGCCGCCCGACCAAGTGCCCGTCGGCTAGCTTTCGCGCCGCCAGTCAAGAGTGAGGATGGGCGCGCGTCAGCGGCCACGGCCCGTCGTTGGGCGTGGCTGATGTCGCGACGGAGCGGCATCGAGGAGTCCGGCTTGGGCCGCCGATGTCGGCAGGCTGATCAGGCGCCGTGGTCGGCAGGCTTTCGTGTGCGCCGTAGACGGCGGCCCAGCGCGGACGGGCGGCAAGCTAGGTTGCGCCGTCGAGCGGCATAGCTAACGTGGCCGTCACCGTCCGCGGCTGAGCCTTCCTCGACGATACGCCTCTTCGTCGAAAGGTTGTTGGGTCACGAGCATGCGGTAGATCAGGCGGCAGGCGTTGCGGGCGAGCGCGACGCGGGCCTGGATCGGGGCCATGCCTCGGGCGCGCAGCTCGGCGTCGCGTTCGGCGAACGTGGGTGAGTACAGCGAGAGACCCCAGGCGATACCCATCAGTGCGTCGCGGTGCTCGGCCAGGCCTTGGCGAGAGATCCGTCCACGGCGGCGGATGGTCGCCGACTCGTACATCGCCGGTGCCAGGCCGGTGGCGGAGTACAAGTGCTCGGCGTCAGGGAACCGTGCGATCGGCAGGCTGTGTGCAGCGAACGCTGCCGCCCGGTTGGTCGCCACGCCCGGCAGAGTGGTCAGGATCTGGCCATCGGTGCGAGCGAGGAGGACCTCGATCTCGTCCTCGACTGCGGCAACGTCGACCAGCAAGCTGCGGTAGCGGGCGATGTCGCGGCCTAGTCGCTCCGCCCGTGGCGCTGCGTCCGGTGGCGGCGGGAGGCAGTCACGCCAGCGGCTCACCCAGTGTTCGGCAGTGGCCTTAGTCAGCCTGCCCGGCGATCTGGCGATCAGCGACCGGGTCGACGGGGCCCGGCCGGCGAACGCCACGGCGCACGCAAGCACGGCCTGTCCTGTGGGCGTCTCGATGGGCAGCGAGCGGCCGTGCCCGACGGGCGCGGACAGGCCGGGGCACAGCGCGTTGAGCTGGTCATGGAGAGCCGCTGCTGGGCCTTCTTCCGGTCAGCGACCAGCCCGCGGCGGTGTCGGACCGCAGCGCGCAGTTCCTCGACCACCGCTTCCTCGGCCTGACCCCAGCAGCGTCGACCAGCGCCCTGGCGGGCGAGGTAGGTCAACGCGGCGCAGTCGCGGTCGTCGGTCTTGAACCGGCCAGAGCCCAGCTGTTGACGAGCTGCCTTCGTTTCCGAAGGTGCGAACAGCCGCAACGAACCGGGATGGAGCCGCTCGAGTTCGGTTGCCCACGCCCGATGCAGTGCACCTGTCGCTTCGATCGCGATCACCTGCTCGCCCGCGTGCGCAGCCAGCATCTTCTCCAAAGCAGCGATCCCCGACCGCGCGACCGGAAAAGACACCGGTTCCTCCAACAAGCCGGCGCCGTTGCTGACCCAAACCCTGTTCATCACCTTTCCCGGATCCACGGCCACGACCACCGTCGCCGGATCCAGGGCAACCTCCAACATGCCCATGAGCTGCCTCCTTGTGAACGGACCCGTCCAGAGTCCACTCAGCTACAGCTCACGACCTATCAGCTCCTCGAGGCATGGCTGGCCGCGGACCATCCGTGGAAGCCCTCGACGTACGTCGGCTACGGCGCCAACGCCCGCGCGCTGGCCCGCGACCCGGTCGCGCAACGGCCCGCCGCCGCGCTGTCGCCCCACGAAATCCGCCACCGACTCGCCGCCTGGCAGGCCGCCGGCGCCTCCGACGCGGTGGTGGCGCCAAGGTTCCGGGTCCTGCGGGCCTGTCTGACCTGGGCCTACAACGAACGCCTCCTCGACACCCACCCCCTGCGGATGATGCGCGGACCGCTCCCCACCCCGCCCCGGCAAGCCCTGACCGGCGAGGAGATCCGGGCCCTGCTCCTCACCGCCGAGACCCGGGTCCGCGAAGCCCACGCCAACCTCCCATGGGCGGTCCGAGAAGCTGACGCAGACTGGCCGGTGGCGCCTGCCACGCCTCGTCTTGCGGTCCGGACGCCAGCCCGATTGACGTGCCGGCTGGTGTCGACGCACCACGCACCGCCGACGCCGTCGCAAGCTCTGCGGCATGGCGGCGCCTGCGCGTTGCAGAACAAGACCTGCTGCTGGTGCGCCTGGCCACAGACAGCGGTGCCCGCCGCGGCGAGCTGGTCGCGCTGAGGTTCGGCGACCTGACCGGAAGGGTGCTACACATCCAACGCGCAGTGTCCGCGGGGCAGCTCACGACCACGAAACCAGGGTGCGCGCGGACGCTCACCCTCGGCTCCGATACCGCCGACCTGTGGCATCACCTCCACGGCGAATGGTCCCTCCGCATCGGCAACCCTTGGGCCGCTGCGCGGAGAGCGGGGATGTCAATCAGGTGCCGGTGCCTCTGGGGCTGTGGCTGTTCAGCGCCGATGCGAGCCACGAACGGCGCCTCGGCGCGGAAGCCGTGGGCCATCGCTTCGACCACCTCCGTGACGCCGCTGGCGTCCCGGGCGCGACGCTGCACCGGAAAGGTTCGTTGCCTGTCTTGTGCCGCATGCCGGCAGGTGGTGCCTCGCCCCCACCGAGGGCCTCGGCGTCCGCGACCCACGAGATGCGCACCCAGCACCTCGACGCCATCGACCGCTTGGCGGAGTCTAATGCTGATCCGAAGGCGGTCGTGCGGTTCGGTAGGGATTGGAACGGCGCATAGCTGTTGCTGCATCAATGCGCGCCGGGACTGGTGCCAGGCATCGCGGACAGGTAATCGCCACAAAGCGACGGTCGTGAGGCAATCGGGTTGGCGAAGACCGATCTGAGCCATCTCGTGGCTCCGCTGTTGCGCACGAAGTCGTTGACGCCGTGAGCGTGACTGCCTAAACTTGCATCATTGAGAAAGATAACTTTCAGGAAATGAAAGTTCGGCGATTCGATCTGAGCTCCCAGTTCAGCGAGAGGCCTTGGCCGTGGAGTGGAAGCGTCAGGTCGGCCCCACTGAATGTCGTCAGCTGCCTGACCCTCGGCCATGAGTGCATGCCTGAGTCTGGTAGTTCGGCGTCCTCAGTCGGCTCAAGAAAGGCGAACGCGTATGGAAATCCTGCATCCGATCGGCAACCTGATCCTGTTTGAAAACGAGCAGGCACGTGTGTGGCAGGTCGATGTGCGGGACGCTAGGGAGTTGCCACTGCACCAGTGCGAGGTGCCATACCTGGTCATGCGCCAGACCGACGGTTACCTAGGGGTGGCAGACTCTGACGGCTCACGCGAGCAAGCACGTTGCGGGGAAGACCTTCGCGTGGCACTCGGTGCGCTGATCGGCGTGGACACAGTCGAGTATCTCGGCCGGCTTGCGGCCTTCGGTGTGCGCGAGCACCTCGGGGGCAAGTCGGGGGCATCTCGACTATGGAGATATGCCGCGGGGGCGTATGCGGCAGGAATTTGTCCTCAGAGGGGCACGTCTGCGTGCGCAAGGGCCGCGACCCGTGGGCGGTGGTACCGATGAGGGTCACTGTCGTGGCGGGTAACCCCAAGCCGCAGTCGCGCACGGTGGACGCGGCACGGCGTCTGGCGACGGGCCTCACTGGCGCCGAGCCAGACTTGATCGACGTGGTCGATTTTGCGCCTCGGCTATTGGATTGGGGCGATGAAGAGGTCCGTGCCCGCGTTGAGCAGGTCGCTGCCACCGACTTGGCAATCGTGGCAAGCCCGACCTTCAAAGGGACCTACGCCGGGCTGCTCAAGCTGTTCCTGGACCAGTTCGACACCGGCACGGGACTGCGCGGCGTTGTGGCTGTGCCACTGATGCTCGGCGCGGATTGGCGCCATGCCCTTGCTCCGGAGTTGACGCTCAAGCCCGTCCTGGTCGAACTCGGGGCCACTTGTCCAGCGCCGTCGGTGTACCAGATCGACAGGGACTACGCAGAGGATCCGGCGCGCGAGCGGTGGCTCGCAACGTGGGGCCCGGTCGTGCGCACCCTGGCCCTCGGGGCCGGCAGGAGTCTTTGAATGACGATCAGCACCCGACCATCTACGAGCGGAGACGCCATGAGCTCTTTCGAGCCTAATCACTTTCGAGAAGTTCTGGGACAGTACCCGACCGGCGTTGTCGTGGTGACCGCCATCTCCTCGACGGGTGATCCGTTGGGGATGACCGTCGGGTCCTTCACGTCGGTCTCGCTCGATCCGCCTCTGATTGCGTTTCTCCCGAGCAAGACCTCAAGCTCGTGGCACTCGTTGCGCGAAGCTGGCGACCGCTACTGCGTCAACTTCCTCGGAGCCGATCAGGAAGACGTCTGTCGGAATGTGGCGACGCGCAAAGAGGACAAGTTCCGCGACATCGGATGGGACCTCACCGAGTTCGGCAACCCTCTCCTGGACGGCGCGGTAGCGCACATCGACTGCATCGTGGACGTCATCCACGATGCGGGCGATCACGACATCGTGGTCGCGCGAGTCGAAGCCATGGAGGTCCACAACAGCGGATACCCCTTGCTCTTCTTCCGAGGCGGCTACGGGTCCTTCCGGCCCCTCTCGCTGGCTAGCCAAGACTCGGCACTCGTCAATCAGCTGAAGTTCATTGATGTCGCCCGAGTCCACATGGACGAGCTCGCCTACCGGTTCGACACCGAAGTCGCTGCGATGGCGCTCGTTGGCGATGAACTCGTGTTGGCGGCCACTTCAGGTCGCATCCGCGGCTCCGTCACGCCCACCAGCGTCGGCCAACGGCTTCCGTTCATGCCTCCACTCGGAAGCGTGTTCGCAGCCTGGGGACCGACGGCGCTCCAGGACATTTGGATCAGCAATGCCGGGTCGTCCATCTCTCCAGGCGAGCGAGATGAGTATGCGAAGGTTCCTGACCGTGTGCGCGAACGGGGGTTCGCTCTCGCTCTCGGGCACAAGGAGGTGGCTAGGCTCGAGCACACCTGGACACGCCTCAATGACAACGATCCGTCGATCACTAGGAAGGCGTTTCTCGCCGAGGTCAAAGAAGTCTCCGATAAGTATAATCCAGCGGAGTTTCCCGAAAGCGAGTCGTACGAACTGCGCTCCCTCGCCGGTCCTGTATTCGCCCCGGATGGATCTGTCGCGTTCGCACTCACGGCCTGGGGACCCATGAGACCGGTCAGCCGCGCCGAGTTGGACGAGTACGTCGACGCAGTTCTGCAGGCCTGCGCACGAGCATCTGCCGAGATTGAGCGAGCCCACAACACGCCGATGTGGGCGAGCCACGAAGCACCTGGAACCCGGCAAGACAGGGCGCTGAGCACACCACGGGCTGAGTAGCGAGGCTCGACACCGTCAACACGTTGGTCAGCGCGCCGGGTCGCCCGTCGGCCACCCGGGCTCAGCGGCCCGTCGACATGCTCTCTTCCAGCGCGTCTTCTCCCGAACCGCGGCAGCGTAAGCGTCGCGCCCGCCCGTGGACCGGTTAGTCGCGTGGCCTCCGCGGCCTCGATCCCGCCGGACTCGCCATGCCACGGGAGAGGTCTGTCGCACGTCGGCGCTTCGTGGCCGGGCGCCGGCAGCGTCCTTTGCCGGCAAGCGTCCGATTCTGTGTGTCACACATAGCCGGACCCTGCTCTGGGCTATGCCTATTGCTCAACGTCGTTCCTGTCGAACCCGACTGTGCGGGTTGTGACCGGCAGAAGTCTCTACCGACCCGACCGACCGGACCGACCGACCGACCGCCGCCAGGTCACGAACGCGCACGAAGTGGTTGACGCCAAGTCCGAGAAGTGAATAGCATTCTGCAGAAGCGAAAGCTAACTTTCACAAAACGAAAGTTGGGCCGAGGTCGAGGAAAGTATCGCGGCTCATCCAGGGGTTCGACCGCACCGAGATCCATCGGTTCGATCCTCGGGTCGCGTGAGTCGGGTGAAGTGTGGGCAGGAATTTCATGCCGATAGTTATCCCAGGGCCTGAATCGCGCGTGAAAACGGCACGCGTAGCGCGATCAGTGCTCGAGGCCTGAATGCGGCCGAAACGATTCCGTCAGTGGTCCCACTGATCAATCTTCAAATCTCCGAGGGTCGGCTTTCCGAGCAACGAAAAGAGCCCAGATGACGAGCAATGGAGCGCCCCAGTCGGGCGCAGAGGAACTTTGGCAGATCCCAGCAACGCGGCTGGCCGCGATGATTCGCACCCATGAGGTCTCGCCGGTAGAGGTCGTCGAGGCCGTCCTGGAACGGATCAATCAGTTCAACGGCGCACTGAACGCCTACGTCGATGTGCACGGCCAACGCGCTCTGGCGCAGGCGAAGGCGGCCGAGTCCGCAATCGGCGCAGGGGAGCCGCTCGGCCCGCTCCATGGAGTGCCTGTGTCCATCAAGGACAATCTTTGGCACCAGGGCGACGTCGCTACCTCGGGCTCCCGCCTGATGACGGACTTCGTCGCTCCCGCCGATTCACCGACAGTGCTTCGACTTCGGGTCGCTGGCGCGATCGTCGTCGGGCGCACCAGTATGCCGGAGTTCGCTTGGAGGGGGACGACCGACAATCCGCTGCATGGTGAGTGCAGCAACCCATGGAACGTCTCCACGACAGCCGGAGGGTCCAGCGGCGGTGCCGCGGCAGCCGTCGCGGCCGGCATGGGGCCGCTCTCAGTCGGGTCTGATGGAGCCGGGTCCATCCGGATCCCCGCAAGCTTCTGCGGCATCGTCGGACTCAAGCCCACGTTCGGGCACGTGGCCCAGTACCCCGCCTTGGGGGGCAGTGAGCTGGTCGCGCATGTCGGCCCGATGGCCCGAACCGTGGACGACTGCGGACTGCTGTACCGCGCGATCCGCGGCTACGACCCCCGGGACCCACTCTCCACCCTCGACCCCTCGGGTGGAGATGACGCTGTGCTGTCTGGGACGAGCGGCCTACGGGTTGCCTGGGCACCGAAGCTCGCCGACACGCCGGTCGAGCGCGAGGTGATGGAGATCGTCACTCGTGCCGTTCACGTCATCTCAACTCTGGTGCTCACCGTGGAGGACGCCACACCCAGACTCGACTCGATGGCCGAGCTTCTCGACATCCTCTACGGCGTCGTCCAAGCCGGTGGTCACGCAAGTCGACCAGCGGAGCAGAAGGCATTGATGGACCAGGAGCTCGTGGCATACGCCGAGGCACACCAAAGAACCAGTGCGGTCGACTACGTGGGGGCGGTTCGGCTGCGCCAGCAGAACGTCGCGACCCTCAACGACTTCTTCACCGACTACGACCTTCTCCTGACGCCAACGGTGGGACTGCCGGCATTCGAACTCGGAGCAGTGAACCCGTCGACGGTCGCCGGTCGTCAGGTCGGCCACCTCGCCTGGGCGCCCTGCTACCCGTTCAACTTCTCCGGCCAGCCGGCGATCTCGGTGCCGGCAGGGCAGACCGCAGACGGTCTGCCGGTCGGGCTGCAAATCGTGGGACGCAGGCACGAAGACGCCACGGTGCTGGCTTTGGCCTCGGCCTTCGAACGCATTCAGCCCTGGGCACACCTGTGGCCAACGCTGTAGCTGGCGGCCGGTCGTTCCGGATCGACTGAGACCAACGTCCTTGGCAACCCATATATCGCGCAACAGAAGGCGGATGAGCAATGAGTGAGCTACACCCGATAGGTAACGCGATCCTGTTCGAGAACGAGCAGGTTCGTGTGTGGCAGGTCGACCTGGACGGCGGCGAGGAGCTGCCGCTGCACCAGCACGAGGTGCCGTACCTGGTGATGCACCAGACGGACGGTCACTTGGGGGTGGCGGACGCTGACGGCTCTCGCGAGCGGGATGTAGAAGGCGAGTCGTTCGAATGGCACCCGGTGGGGGAGCTGCACGCACTGACCAACCTCGGCCAGGCTCGCTACCGGAACCTTTTGATCGAGATCAGGTCGACGCGTGCGGGTTCGTGAAGTGGGAGCACCTTCATCTTACGGAGTTCCTTCGTGAGCGCCGGCGAGACACCGCTGGTGCAGTCCGCACTGCGCGTGCTGAAGGCTCTGGAGTACCTGTGCCAGGCAACGCAGCCGGTCTCACTGGCAGAGTTGGCGGCAGAGCTGGAGGTCGCGCAACCGACCGCGTATCGGATCGTCAACACGCTCATCGCGACCGGATATGCGCGCGTCAACGGCTTCCACGGCGGTTATGTCGCGACTCTGAAGGTGACGGAGCTGATCTCGCGGGTGCGCAGCGGCTTCGACCTGCGCGGCGCGGCACGGACGGCGTTCCGGCCCGTGGCCACGCACTTCGGCGAAACGATCACCATCGCGAAGGCAGAAGGCTACGAAGCGATCTTCGTCGACAAGATCCAAAGCGGGGCCAGCCTGGTCTTCTACTGTGACATCGGGCGACGCCTACCGATGCACATCGGTGCAGCTGCAAGATGCATCCTGGCTCACCTCGACGACGACGAGGTGGAGCTCTACCTTGGCGGGGAGCTGGCCGCACGTACGGTCGGTACCCATACGTCCCCCGAGGTGTTGCGAGCGCTACGGTCCCAGACGCTCGAGGACGGCTACGTTCTCAGCGTCGACGAGGTCGACATCGGCGTCACTGCGATCGCGGTCCCCCTGGTGGATCCCGGCGGGCGCATCCTCGGTGCTGCGGCGATCGCCAACACCTCGACGGCGTGGACCTCGGAGGACCGTGCTGCGCGGGTCACAATGATGAAGGCGGCGGCCGCGGCTATGTCCGAGACGGTCGCGGGCGGGCAGGGGCCGGCGTGAGCAACGCTCCGGTCATCGACGACCTCCTGTATTCCGTCGGGCCCGACACCCCGCATGTCGTCACCGTGTCGCTTGGCGAGGTGTTCTCTCTGAGCATTCCAGACGCGTCTGGCAACCAAGTGCGTCCGGGCGTGACTGTGGACGCGATCGACCCCGCGCGGCTCTTCCCGGTGGCGGGCCCGGTCGGAGTCGCGGGCGTCGACATCGGCGACGCGCTGGGCATTGCCGTCATCGGCGTACGCCCCTCGTCGCGTGGCCACGTTTGGACGCGACCTGGCCTCGGATTTCGCAACCCCGGATGGCTGGCCTGCCGCGCCTTCGACACCGAGACGTTGTCGACCGGCGGCAGGAATAGTCGAACGGTGCCGTCGCAGCTTCACCTCGGCGCCCTGGGGGTGCTGCCGGCAAGTGCCAAGGAGTCGCGAACTCTCGGCCCCCATGGCGGCAACCTCGACGTGCCGCTCCTTGGCGCCGGCGCCATGTTGTGGGCGCCGGCGGCGGTACCCGGCGGTGGCATCTTCTGCGGCGACGTGCACGCCGCGATCGGCGACGGCGAGCTGTGCGGTACCGGCATCGAGGTGGAAGCGGAGGTCGACCTCGTAGCCACCAAGCTCGCCTCGTGGGGACTTCCTCACCCCATCGTCATGGCGAAGCACCGGTGCTGGGTCATCGGCATCGGCGCGGACGTCGAGGAAGCCGTCGCAGCCGTGTTGCCCGTTGCCATCGCCGCAGTCCGCGAAGCGACGGGTGAGAGCGAAGAGCAGGCATACCTCCTCGCATCGCTCTTGCTGGAGATCAAGATCTGCCAGCTGGTGAACCCGTTCGCGAGCGTGGCGATCTCTCTCGGCGCGGGCATGGACCGGCACCTCGCGCCCGATGCGGCCTGGGTCGCCTACGAGAGTCTCGCCGCCGTACATCTGCCGCGACAGGTCGCGGAGTCCCGCAGCAACTTCTGAGCCACGAGCCCTACTTCAGCCGTGCTGAACGACAACGACTACAGACGAGAGGTTGGCTAGAGAATGCCTTCACCGGAACGGGCCATGCACATCGCGATGGCTATCACACAGCCGGACAGCCTCGGTGGCTGGCGGAGAGAGGTGAGCAGGGCTGCCGAGTTCTCCTCTCTGGACTACTGGGTCGAGATCGCGCAGGTCGCAGAACGAGGAAAGCTCGACGCGCTCTTCATCGCCGATGCGCCCGTGCTGGAGCTGCCCAGTCGGCCTCGACAGGCACCCAAGCTGGAACCGATCGGTCTCCTGTCTGCTCTGGCGGCTCGGACCAGTCGAATCGGACTGGTGGGGACGTCCTCCACTACCTACAACGAGCCTTACACGCTGGCCCGGCAGTTCGCTACGCTCGACCATCTCAGCAATGGACGAGCGGGATGGAACATCGTCACGTCGTTCCTCGGGACTCGCAACTACGGCGTGCCGCTGGCCGCCCAGCCGGACCGGTACGCCAGGGCAGAGGAATTCATCGAGGTAGCTACCGCGCTCTGGGACTCGATCGCAGACGATGCCCTTCTCGTGGACAAGGCGTCAGGGATCTACACCGACGTCACCAAGGTCCACCCGATTAACCACTCGGGCGGCTACTTCAATGTCGAGGGGCCGCTCGATGTGAGTCGATCTCCCCAGGGTCGTCCGGTGCTGGTGCAGGCGGGAGCGTCGGCGACCGGGCGCGACTTCGCTGCGCGCTACGCCGAGGTGATCTTCTCCGCAGCGCCGAACATCTCCTCGGCGCAGGAGTTCTACGGCGACATGCGTCGGCGGATCGCCGCGGCCGGTCGCGATCCGGGCCAGGTCAAGCTCCTGCCGGGGTGCAGCACGTTCATCGGATCGACGGAGGAGGAAGCTTGCCGGATCCGGGACGAGGCGGTGTCGCTGATGGACGTCGACTACGGCCTGATCGGCTTGCAGGAGGAACTCGGCGGGGTTGACCTCTCCGGTTTGGATCTCGACGAACCCATTCCGGTCGATCGGCTCCCCGAAGACACCTCGGCGCTCGTCGCGCGACAAAGCCGACCGCAATTGTTTAAGGAGTTGGCGCTCACTCCGGGTTACACACTTCGCCGGATGATCGAGACGCACCTGTCGCACAACGGGCATTGGAATTTGGTTGGCTCACCCGAGCAGATTGCCGACTCTTTGCAGGAGTGGTTCACGAACGAGGCATGCGACGGAATCATGCTGGTGCCCGCCCACACCCCCGACGGTATCGAGATCTTCGTTGACGAGGTGGTCCCGATTCTGCAGCGCCGCGGACTCTTCCGCATGGAGTACAAAGGCAACTCGCTGCGCGACCATCTTGGACTGCAACGGCCAGACATGCAGCGACGTGACGGGCGGAGTTGAGATGAAGGAGCGTGAGGCGCGAACCACGACGCCGACCAACCCGCCGATCGCACTCCGTGACGTTCGGGTGCAGTACCAAGTGCGCGGTCGCGAATTCGTAGCGGTGCGAAGCGCCTGCTTTGACGTTCGCCCGGGCGAACTCGTCTGCGTGGTCGGACCAAGCGGATGCGGAAAGTCAACACTGCTGGGTGCGATCGCCGGCCTGACACCCTACCAACTGGGATCGATTGAAATCTTCGGTCGGCCGGTCGTCGGGGCGAGTAAGAACGTCTCGGTCGTATTCCAGAAGGCTTCGCTCTTGCCGTGGCGGACCGCGCTGGCGAATGTGGCGTATCCGTTGCGGATAGCGGGTGAGAAACGTCGTGTGGCCGAGGAGCGAGCGCGTGACGCCCTGAAGACTGTCGGGCTGATCGAATTCGCCGACTCATATCCCTATCAACTCTCGGGCGGGATGCAGCAGCGGGTCAATGTCGCCAGAGCCTTGGTCACCGATCCCGCCATTCTGTTGCTGGATGAGCCTTTTGCGGCGCTCGATGCTCAGCAGCGTCAGACGCTTCAGAATGAGTTGCTCAGGGTCTGGGAGTCGACGAACACTGCCGGCATATTTATCACGCATCAGATTGATGAGGCCGTGCTCCTGGGTGACCGGGTTGTTATCCAATCCCGTGGCCCGGGTTCCGTGATCAGGGACGTTATTGACATCGATCTGCCACGGCCGCGGACTCCAGAAACCCGCATGGATCCGAAATTCGACCAGTATGTGGGCCAGATCTGGGACCTTCTGAAGGATGAGCAGGAGGTTCCGACTCGACCCCGAAAGGACGAAGAGAACGATCAGTAGTTCGAGCGAACTACGACGCGACCGTTTCACATTGTCACTCACATCATTCCGAGCATTGATACATCAAAGGACGCGACCAGTGCGAACAAAGCTTACGAGACCGGCCATCATGGTGGTTGCTGCGGCAGCGGCCCTACTCCCGACAGCATGCAGTTCAAGTGAATCGTCCGAGGCCGACGCTTCGGGCATTGCGAAGGTCAACATCGCATATGCGCCGGGTCCCACCGCGTCGTGGGGTGGCCTGTATCTCGTACAATCCGACCCCGAGATGTGTGAAGAGTATGGCGTCCGCCCGACGGTCACCGGACTCGCACTGCCCGCGGCCACGGCTGGCCTGTCGTCCGGCAATATCGACTATGTTGTCGAAGGCTCGAGTGGCTTCCTTGTTGCGGCCAACAATGGGTCGCCTACGGTTGCTATCGCGTCGTACGGCTCGCTGCCCCTTGAGCTCTATGCCGCGGAGGGGATCGACAGCCTCGCCGATCTGAAGGGCAAGACAATTGTTGCGTCGGCCCAAGGATCTCTCCCCGACGTGGTCGCACATGTCGCGTTCGACTCGGTGGGTCTCGAGCTTGGCTCTGACGTCAAAACGGTCTACAGCGGGACTGCGGCGGCCGCGATGAGCCTGTTCGTTGCTGGGAAGGCCGACGCCTTCGTCTACCTCCCCCCGGTTCCAGCGGATCTCACCGAAGCAGGCGCTCACAGCATCTACAGCGCTTCTGGGATTGCTGAGATCGACAGTCTGTCGAGATCGGTTGTGGTGGCTAGCGATCGAGCGCTGGGTAAGACGGACGTCACCACCGGTGTCTTGAAGTGCCTGCAAGCCGCTGGTGAGATGGCGCTCAGCGACAGTTCGAAGACCGTTCCGCTGATTGCAAAGTACGTGAGTATCGACGAGGAGAGCGCGCAGGGTCAGTATGACTCGCTCAAGTCGTCGTACACGCTGAGGCCCTACACGGTCGATGACGCGACTGCTGTCGTCGACCTCCTGCAGAAGTACGGTGTCGCGGACTTTGAGGACTTCACGCCAGACAAGGTGATCAATGATGACCTCATCAAGGGTGTCGGCTAACTGTGGGGGAGGGCTAATCCATGTATAGCACCGATGTCAATGATACGAGCGTCGACGACGCCGAAGTCAATGTCGCACCGCCCAGGGCCCAGGGCTCGGAAGTTGCCGTTCGTAGGAAGAGCCCCGTGCGACGGGCGATCGACTGGATGACGTTGACCCGCCTAGGAGCCTTCTCGGTCAAGTTGGCTTCTGTTCTGGCCGTGCTGATCGTCTGGCAAATCGCGGCGACGAGCGGCGTCGTGAACCCGCTGTTCATCAGCTACCCGACTGAGATCATCCGTGAGTTCGGAACCTATTTCGGTAGTGGCGGAGCAGGATGGTCAGATCTCTCGGCCAGTGGTGTTGTCTTTTTCTGGGGTTTCGGCGCATCAATTGTGATCGGAGTTCCGATCGGCATCCTCCTAGGATGGTTCCGGCTGCTGGATATCGCTGCATCGCCGATCGTCATGGTCCTGTACAACTCTCCAAGAATCGCATTTGCGCCACTGTTCGTGATTTGGTTCGGGCTTGGGGATTTCTCGAAGAGTGCGGTGGTCTTCATCTGCGCGGTCTTTCCGATCATCATGAGTGTGCGGGCTGGAATCGAAACCATCGAACCGTCCCTATTGGCCATGAGTCGGTCGTTCGGGGCGAACATCCCCCAAATGCTCTGGAATGTCGTGTTGCCAGGCTCGGTCCCCAGTATCGGCGCGGGAATCCGTATCGGGATTGGGCAGGCGATCATGGGTGTCGTGTTGGCGGAATTCATTTCTGGCAGCAGTGGCCTTGGATATCGCGTTGTTCTCGGAACCAACCAGTTCGAGACAGCGCTGGTGTTCGCAGCGGTCATTGTGATTGCTCTCATCGGCGGATTGGCGGCAGCAGTCTTGGGCAGAGTGGAGCAGTATCTCGGCCGTTGGCGCACCTGATCCGGGAGGGTTGTCTCTGGAGGGGGCCGGTCATGATGGAGACCGGTCCCCTTCTTCGTGCCCGACGCGGTTCTTGAGCGCGCCGGGGTGCAGGCGGGGGCTTGCTAGGCCGCGACGCTGCCGGAGGGTACTGAGGGCGGTCCCGTTCGGCGCTGAAGCGCGATGGGGCCTGACCCCGGTTATTGGATGGGCTGAATCCAGCACCTGTTGCGGGGAAGCGAGATCATCCGAGAACCATGGCCAGGAAGAACTACTCCGAGGAGTTCCGTCTTCAGGCCGTCGACTTGTACCAGTCCACACCGGGCGCCGAGGTGCGCGGCACGCTGCGTCACTGGCTCGATGTCTACGGGACCGGCAAGAAGGCTGACGGGACACTGATCGCGAGCCCGCTGCAGCCCAAGACCACCACGAAGAGCCCGTTGGTGCCGGCCGATGAGACGCCGGAGCAGAAGATCGCCCGGCTCGAAGCGGGGGTGAACGAGCTCGAGAACGAGACCGCCAAGCTCACGACCGATCGGGAGATCCTTCAGCGGGCGGCCAAGTATTTCGCCCGGGGAGACGGTCTGATGAGTCGTTCCAGTTCGTCGCCGATAACGACGCCACCTTCGAGGTGAAGCGACTGTGCGAGCGCGTCGAGATCGAGCGGTCGTCCTACTACGCCTGGGTCAAGGCCGCCCCGACACCCGAAGAGCGTGCTCGGGCCGATGCGAGTTCGCGACTCACTCCAGCCCTCGCTCGGTCCACCACCGCCGGATTCAACCGTCCCGGATCGTCTGCGCGGCCGCCGCACTGCGCTGACACCCCTGAACCTTCACAACCTACGGAACCTTCGGGGCCGCGGGCGTCGCGTGAAGCGGTGCGGTCGACTTCGCGGTCGGCCGCGACCCGCTCGCCGGCACCCCACGGCAGCGGTCCTTCACCGTCCACGGCACGCAGGCCGACGCCGAGGCCTAGCGCGACCGGGTCCTGCCGAGGCCGCCGCCGCACGGCTGCCCTCAGCCCGCCACCTCGACCTCGCTCGGCTGCTGACGGCGTGGTTCGACGCCGAGCAGGACTGGAAGCCCTCCACGCGCGTCGTCTACCGGGTCCGTGGTCCGGTGTCCTCACCGCCGACCCCCTCGGGCAACACCGCGCCGCCGGGCTGACCCCGCGCGTCGTCCGCATCGCTACTGCCCGGTGGGAACACGACAGCGCCAGCATCGCCGCGGTGGGCGGAAGGCTCCGGGTGCTGCGCTCCGCACTGGCCTGGGCATGGAACGAACGGATCCTGCCCCTGCACCCGCTACGAGGGATGCGCGGCCCCGGTCGGCCCGCACCACGCCGCCCGCTGCCCGACGCCGCCGTCGGCGCACTGCTCATCGCCGCCGAGATGCGACTCCTCGAGGCCCACGCCAACCACCGCGACGGCCACGGCGACCAGCCCCGGGTCGCCCTATCCGCGATCGTCCTGCAGCGTGCCGAGCAGGACCTCCTCTTGGTCCGCCTCGCCGCCGACTCCGGAGCGCGGCGCGGTGAGCTCGCCGCGCTTCAGATCGGCGATCTCGACGGCCGGGTCTTGCACATCGACCGCGCCATCTCCGCCGGAGTCCTCACCACCCCCAAGTCCGGTCAGGGACGATCACTGACGCTCGGCACCCACACTGCCGACCTGTGGCACCAACTCGCCGAGACCTGGACTCATCGCGATCGCGACGAGGCGCATTCAGAGGGACTCGGCGGGCTGGGGCCATGGCTATTCGCCGCCGACTCAGCCATCATCGTCGCCTCGGCGCCGAGGTCCTCGGCCACCGGTTCGCCCGGATCCGGGACGAGGCCGGTGTCTCCGGCGCAACCCTGCACCGCTTCCGGCATTCCGTCGCCACCACACTCGTCCGCGACGGGAAGATCCTCGACGCCCACGCCCGCCTCGGCACGCCGACGCCGCCACCACCCTGCGCGAATACTCCTACGTCATCCCCGGCACCGACACCGATGTCGCTGACCGGATCGATACGCACCTCGACCAGTGCCGCTTCACCGATGAGCGACCCTGACGGAGCAGGCCACCGGTCCGGCAGGGGCTACTTCAGTGCGCCTTGATCGCGGCGTCGATCAGGACTGCCGGTCGTCAGGTTTGCTGCGATTAGGCGAGCGCTGACGCCTGAATCTGCGTGGTTATGTCGGCGGCGACGTAGCGCCAGCTCTGTGGGGGCTGGATGCCGATGGAGCGAATGACGTCAAGCGGGATGGGTTGATCAGCGGCGACGACGCAGCACAGTTCGAGAGCGAAAGCCTGGTCGGTACCGTCGAAATAGGCATCATAGTCGGGCTCATCGATTGCTGCCGCGGTGCCGTATTTGCCCCAGATCTCGGTAGGGGTACCTATCCGCACTCCGGCGAGCTGGGCCCAGCCGACGACTGCGCGGGTGGGCGTCGAGGAGTACAGGATGACGAGGGACCCGTCGGGAAGATTTGGTCGGGTGCGGCGCAGCTCGACGGTCTTGGTGCCCTCGAGGATGGCGTCCGCGTACCGTGGCTTCACCGAGATGAAAAGAGCTCGCTCTTCAGGTTCTTCGAGTGGGTCGGCGGTGGCGGCTGCCACGACTTCCGCAGCGCTCTTCGCGCGCTGTCCGTTCGCTGCCGACACCGTCGTTGCTCGAATGCTGGTTTCGAGTGCTCTCGCCGCTAGTTGGGTCACTCCTTGGGGGACCTGGGTGACTCTCATCGACAGATCCCCTCCTCGTACAGTCGCTTGAACCACCCCGCGTCGACCGGCACTGGCGATTGAAGCGTCAACCTAGCAGTGCCCCTCGACAGTTCTTGGACGCGCGCGAGCGGGATCGGACGGTCGAAGATCTCGGTGTCGGCGAACCGCAGAGCGTTCACCTTGCCTCGCTTGTCGGCGACCGATCGGACCTGCTCCAGAGTCAGGACGCCGATGTTGGCGAACTCTCGGTGGAGAACCTCCGGGCTGCCGGTGACACTTTCGACGAGTCTGGAGCAGGCGACCAGCTCTCGGTCGCGGGCGCTGGAGTACCACAAGATGCGGCCGGGGGCCGCGGGGCGGCTCTGCCCGCTGCGGTAGTAGACGTGTTCGCGGGACAGGCCAAGTTCGGCGGGCCGGGCGAGAAGGGTTGGTACATGTCCAAGGAGGTCGTCGGCGAAGACGCCTCGGATGGGCACGATGTAGGTGGGCAGGTCGGGGTCGAGGATCTTGGCCGGCCAGAGAAGTCGTTCGAACTCGGATGTCTCGGCTGTCGATCCGAGGTGGGTCGGCAGGACGAGGCCGGAATCGGTTACCGCTTCGCCTGCCGACCGGACCTCAGCCCAAGTGCCGATGGACGTGAGAACGGTTGCGGTCGGGCTGCTAGTTGCGGGGTTGGTTCTGAAGCCGTCGCGATCGAGTTCGGCGGCGATGGCGGCGGGAAGGTGCGAATCGGTGAGTCGGACAGCGGAGAGGGCTGATTCCGCCGCCCTGCGGCGCAGGGTTGGTGAGATCTGACGGGCGATGGTGGGGAGAAGCGGTCCGCGCTGAATGCGAAGGAGCGGCACCTCGAGGACGGTGTCATGCGGCTGCCCGGCCCAGATCGCGAGCACCTCTCCGGCGGGGGTGAGCATCATCTGGCGGTCGTCGGTCCCGGCGGCCGTCTCCGCGAGTGACTTTATGAGGGCCCTGAAATAGACAATTCGCTCGCCGGATTCGTTGTCGAGGAGATCGGTGAGGTTCTCCGGGTTCCATGTCGCAGCGTCCCCACGGGTCACCTGGAACTGGGTCTCCTCCAGTTGCACGGGGAGGTAACTGACGGCGTCGGCCCGGCGGTCGATAAATGCCGGAAGCTCGTCGGGATACAAGACCGCGAAGTCCGTACCGTCGGCGGCGGCGGGTCCGAGGTAGGTGACGACGTTCTTGTCGCGGGTAACGAACAGGTCCGCACCCCCAATGATGGTCTCGGCGAGAAGGAGCGCATCAGTCTTGAGGCTTTCGTCCTTGGCGAGAACGTTGTCAGACACCCCTGCCAGAAGCTTGTCTCGGAGCTTTCGGACCTCGGAGCGGTCGCCGTTGAGCACCTTCATACCGCTGGCAGCTGCCGTGTGCAGGAGAGCGTCCCGTTCCCGTTGGTCGGCCGTTCTGTTCAGCTCCTGGGTCAGTGTGAACGGCCTTGCGAGACGAATCTGCTCGGACGCAGCCAGGATCGCGACGGTACCGGAGAACCGCTGCCGTCGTTTCGTGGAAGTGCCATGCAGGTCGCAGAACACGTTGTTGTCGACACCAGCCTCGAGCTGGTCAGGGTCCTCATCGGGCAACGTCAGCAGGTTCGCCACCGACTCGTTCTGCTTCACCCACTCCGTCATCGGCTCCTGGGTCTTGCCTCGGCCAGTTCGCCGGCGCACAGGCTCGAATCCGAGACTCGGCCAGATCTTCGCGGCCTCCCAGTCGTCGCGGCACTTCAATCGAAGCCCGAGCCGATCAGGACAACGGTCCATCACGGCGTCGATGAGCCGTCGAGCCACCCCGGACGCTCGGGCGTCGTCGGTCAGGCACAAGTGCGCGATCCGTGCGTACCAGTCCGCGCGAACCGTCGGGGCGTAAAGACAGTAGCCGGCGAGGGCCTCGGTCCCGTCCGGGTGGGTTCGGACGGCTAGCACGATGTTGCCGTTCGCTGCCGCTTCTCTGAAACCGGCGTAGGGCATCGGGCCGAGGCGGTTACGGTTGGCGTCGCCTAGCTCGATGACCATGTCCACCCACTCGGGCGCCATGGACTCGATACCCACGATCCGGATCGCGTTGGCGGCGCTGTCGGCGGAAGCCCGAGTCACGTCGACAGTGTGACCCAACGGACGGCTGTTGTTCGCGACTTCGCCGCGATATACGGCAGCTCCAGCACACTCACAGGGGACGCTGTCGCGCCATAACTAGCACCTGGAGGGACAGTGACCGTTTTGTCAGCGCGAGTGTCGCAGGTCTCGCGGAACTCCCTCTGGATACAGCAACGACGGTGCCTTAGCCAGTCGTCGCCACCGGTCATAAGGGCCTAGATCCGGGTCCACGAGGTTGATGGCGAACTCGAGCCCGAAGATGCTCATTGCAAACAACGCGCTCGCTCGGTCGCCCGGGATCAGGAGGTCCATCTCCCACACCCGTTGGTCGTTCGGAAGGTTCTCCTCGAACAGGTGGTTGGGGTCATAGATGCGCTCGATACGTATTCCCCATTCCCTGGGCCCCTCGCCATTTCGGGCGAACCGCCGACACAGTTCCAGTTCAGGTGCACCGAAGATGGACTCCAAGCCCTCGGAGAAACCGAGGTTCCGGTGTACCAAATGCTCCAGACCTGCCTTGGCCACGAACCGGGCAACGTCCCGGGTCGGCGGGGGTCTGTCCGGGCTGGCGAATGTCGCGCCTCGTGGCCAACTCGCGATGTCAGATCCGAGTTGGGCGAGATCGGAGGTATCCACCTACAACGAGAATGGAATCGGCGAACGAGGACGCCGCTCCAGGCGACCCGCCATCCCGTTGTCCAGAACGACGTCCATCCCAGGGATCCGCCCACGCTTGTTCCCCACACCCTGCAAGTGCCGCATCGCCAATATCGCCGGCGAGTTCAAGAACGGTGCCTCGACTTTGCGAGCGAAGTAGTTGTTGCACTTGTCGCAGACGAACCCGCGAGGCAGCACCAGTGTCGTGTTCCCCAGCGACTCCGGCACGATGTGCTCCACGCTCACAGACGAGCTCGAGTCTCCGAGGCAGAACAAGCATTGTCTCGTACTCATCCTGACTCCTCCCGGCGCGACGGCCTGTTCCTTGGTCAGCGAAGACCGTCGTCCTCGGCGATAATGTTGCGATCCAAAGTGGTGCACGTTCAAGAACCCGTGCGGTGACCAGTGGTCCGCACTCAGGCTTGGAGTCGCGGACAGCGCGTCTGCAGATCGAGATTGATGTTCTCAGGCCGGCGCGCCTCTGGCGCCGACCGATGCAGTTAGCCAGTCAGTTGCCGGAAGCGGTGTCGACCCAGGCGTTGGCCAACAAGGCCAGGCCGAGCTCGGTCGGACCGCGATGGTCCGGGTCCCAATTCGCCGCCAATGCCTCGGCTTCTGCCTGCAGGAGTTCGGCTGCAGCTCGCGGCATCTTGCCCTGCGAAGCCGCGTAGAGCAGTTCCGGCACGAGAACCCTGAGTTCCGCCTGGTCCGATGTGCGCGTTAGAAGCTCGTTCACCGCGTTCGTCGCTTCACCCTCGGAGTGGCCCCACCAGGCTTCCTGAGGTTCGAGCCACCGCAAGATGCCCGCGATGATGATTGCGTCGTAGTACGACCGCGTGATCGAAGGCATGTCGAAGACGCGGCGACGGGGGTCGTAGTCGGAGTCCAACTGGCGACGTTCATGGATGGCTGCCCCGATGGCCGCATAAGCGGTCAGCGCCCGGGCCTCGTACCCGTAGAGGGACTGCCGTCGTAACTGTCGGCTCCCGCCGTACGGCGGGAGGCCCCACAGGACGGAGCGGGGATTCAGGTCTTCACACAAGCCTGCCGGGATCGTCGCCTCGGGCTGTTGGCTCGGCCGTTCGTCAGTGTTTGCGCACAAGGGACTTACGCAAGCGGCGTCGTGCTCTTCGACGCGCGGCGCCCACGCCTGGAGCCGCGGATTTAACAGGTTTTTCCGAAGGTGCAGATAGGCGGCGGCTGCTTCGGTCAATCCTTCGGTAGGCAACTCCTTGAGCGCCTTCGCCTCCTCGTCCAGAGGGTCGCGCCACGGCAGAAAAGTGCGCCATAGCGCGTGGAGACGTCTCTCGAATGAGTTGAACAGGTTCTCCCACTCGCGGAGGGTCTGAGGTCGGGCATGAACGACGAGGCCGTGCATGCGTTTGCCGGCGAGAGGTCGCCACGCTTCCTGAACTCGTGTCAGCAGTTGGCGCATGTTCCAGCTCGTGACTGAGCCGAGGGAGAACACAAGGACGTCGTCGTGTCCGGTGATATCGATCGGCAGCGGGCTCTCGTCAAACGTGACTGGGACGAGTTGTGCGTCTTCAAGGCCGAGGATTGGGCGCAGTTCCCCGAACCTTTCGGCGAACCCGGGCTTCTCGGCCTCGTAGGCGCTAATCAGTACGATCTTGCAGTTGTCGTAGCGAAAGGTGGGGAGCCCGGTCTTCGACTCGGCCTTCGCCTCATCCCGAGCCTTCTCAATCCGTTCGGTGACGAACTCGGTGAACTGTGGACAGTTCAGCAGTCGCTCGAAGTCGATGTAGACGCTCATCAACCCTGACTTCGGCCGGGAGACGTTGGAAGGACTGTCGGCCGGCTTCGCGCGTACGCCGACAGCGTCAGCCTTGTTGCACAGATCCCAGAACCGGGTGGAGTTGCGCGCAGCTGGCACTGAGGGCATCAACAGGTCGACGTCAGGCAATGCGAGCGCTTCGAAGGTGCGCGGATCGATACGCACCACCTGCGCCTTCCTGTTGTCCCTGCACCAGGGGCACGAGGATTGCGGAACTGATCGTCCGGCTTCGTCGGCGAGGCCCAGCCAGGTGGAGACCGGATCCGCGACGAGATCGTCATCGGCCGGAAGGTACTCGCGGTCACTGTCGGAGTCCGTCTTGTTGACGAGAACAACCATCGACCAATCGCCCGGCTCGAGATGGTCGCGCAGCGCTGACATGAACATGTCTTGATAGCGACCGGAAGAGTTGACAGACATCAATGCGAGAGCACCCCCGCCGCCTCTACGCAGCGGTCGAACGACTCGATTGATGTCAAGCTGGGTCCGCGGATACTCGTCCAACATCTCCACGGGACCGCGAGTCCATCCCTCGCGCCGCGTCATCGACTGCAGTTCGAGGACAAGCGGCACCAGCGACGCGCTGTCCGCGACGATCGCCTGACCGTCGCGAAGTCGAGGTGTCAGCCAAGTGGCAATCGCGTGGACATCACGAGGGCTCCGGAAAGCGTCGCCGACGCGGATGAATGACGCGGCGTGCTGTCCCGAAGGCAACTGGTAGTGATACGAGTCAGGGCGCCAGACCGCCTTGCCGAACTCCAGCAATGTCAGCAGTTCGACGCGCAAGGCACGCTGCAAGAGCACTTCGTCGGTCGCTTGCCGTGGGCCTGTCCCCTCTGCCCATTGGAGACGCGGCTCGCGTCCCACAACGAACTGCACCACGCCGATGTGGACGTTGGTCGGGCTCAGCGCAGGAGCCCGCTCAAGGAGAGCCGACGCCCATTGCGCTGCACGCGCGTGCTCCGCCTCCTCTTCGTCCTTCTCCATCCCGGCCAAGACGTCCGGCATCCGCACGAGCACGTAGCTCGTGTTAGCGAGTCGAGGCGGAGCCTCCTGAAGGACCGAGATGACGTCCTCGACCTCGACGGCGTCTTCGACATCGATGAAGAGCAGTGCAGCGTGGTTGGCCGCCGCGGCCGATTCACGCGACACCGTGCGGCGTCCGGAATGCACTCGCAGGTAGCCGTCCTGTCGGCCACCCAAGTCGCTCCCGGACGAGGGAGCGATGATCATCCGTCAGTGCCTGATTCGGTTCTAGCCGCCGAGCCTGTCAGCGAGTCAGGCAGCCCCAACTGGCGCGCGTCGAGACGCCCATTTCGCGTCTTGCGCGAACGTCGAATTGAGACTGGAGCGTTCCGACCGATCCCGAACGGCAGCTTCACGACAACCACCGTGCCTTGCATCGAGACAGGAACTTCGCGAGCCCTGACTCTGGCGTCCGTATGCGCATCGACGGCCTTGCTTGCTTTCGAGCCACCCGACAGCTCTGCGACAACGGATCCACGAGATGTGGTGGGCCCAGATGCGAGGAACATGCTCGCGCCCGGCATCGACTCAACCAACGAAACGATCCGCCGTAGTCCATTTCCTCGCGAGCGCCCGCGTAATGCAAGCTCGCCGTTCAGTGCAGCGGCGACTGAGTCAGTGTCGCTGCCAGGGTCGTCGCCTAGGCGTGAACGCAACGATGCAGGGATGCCGACCCCGGTATCCATAACATACAAATTTAGATGATTTGGCCGTCCCTTGGTCGCGAAGGTTGCCAACGAGGACTGACCAGCTCGCGATAGATGGGCATGCTCACGGATGTTGTCGAGCAGCTCCCAAGTGACCAAGCTGATCTTTCGGTGAAGATCGAGCTCCTCTGAAGGATCGACCTCACCATCATGCCGCATTAGGTGCCGGAGCCACGGATAAACGACGGCCGCCTGATCATTGGGCGCATCCTCACGCGGCGTGCGGTCCGGGTTTAGGAACGCAACCAACTGGTCGTCGAACGGGTTCGGCTCCTCCCGCGCGACCCACTCGCCAGCCAGGTCGAATAAGGGGTCCTGAAGGTCCGCCGGCCGCCAGTCCCGTCGCCAACGCGCCAGGTGATCGTTCCAGCCGTGGAGATCTTGTTGCCAGTCGAAACCCGGATGCCGAGCCAGTGCGAAATACATTCCAGAACGCGCAAGCTGAGTGTGTGCCCTCGGAGCGGACGGCATATGCACCATCAGGTTGCGGGCCTCGCGAAGGCTGACCAGCACGTTCGAAAGCACCGCGCCCCACGTCGCGTCGATGTCCGAAAGTTCCGACAAGTCGAGATCGACTGAGCCCGTTGACGCTGCCTCAACCAAGTCGCGGGCCGCCGAGACGACATCGTCCTTCTTGGCCTTCCTCGCGAGGGCAACTGTGTGTGTGTCACTCACGGGCAACTCCAGGGCGTCAGAGCGCAAGCAAAAAGTACGGCAGTTGCTTGCGTGGTTCTCGCAGGGTAGCAGTCAGTACTTCGGTCCGATGGCGTAGCCGAGCGAAGGTGACAAAAGGGCGTTGGACCGGCTCGCTAGGTGCGATGCCCAACCAGTCCTCGCGGTGCGATAGCTCGCCTCGCTGCTCCATGCCGCACCCTAAATGGACCCCCCGAGCCCAGGGCGATCGTGGTGTCCGTCTCCGGCACCGGCCTACGGGAGCTCAGTCTCGGTGGCCGTCGACCTCGGCCCGACCTCCCCGGGGCTTCCTCGGCTCCGGTGTCGAGAAAGGCGGGTGAGCCGGTGCGGCCTGAGCGGCACAATCGTAGACATGGACGACCTCGAGCTCGACCTGCTCGCGCAGAGTCACACCGACCTGTTCGTTGATGAGATCCGTCAGCAGTGCCGGTACGCCAGCTTCGCCGCTGCCGACCTTAATGCCGCATGGGAAATATCAGACAGCGTCGAGCGAGATGAACGCCTGTTCTTTGCGGCGCAGTCGCTGCTGTCGGCGGCAGCAATGGTCTCAAAGCTGTTGTGGCCGGTCGCTCGCAGCGGAGCGCGCGGCAGGGCGCGCGGCGAGAAACTGCGCACCACGCTGCAGATCACGGCCAGCCCCCTCGTCCAGAGCCGTAGCGTGCGGGACTCGTTCGAGCACTTCGACGAGCGGATGGACGCCGTGCTGGCGAAGAGCCATCAGCACCCCTACGTCGACCAGATCGTCGGCCCGACTGACATGCTCCGTTTCGAGGTGGACACCGCCGTGCCGAACTTCCTTCGTCGGCTTGACACCGACAAAGGCACCGTCTCGGTCCTAAACGCCACCGTCCGCATCAACGACCTCGTAGACGAACTCCTGGAGATCAAGCGCGCGTGCGACAAGTGGCTTAACGGAGAGTTGCCCGGCCGAATCCTGCCCATCTCGCGCACCGTGATTCGAATGGGAGAGCGCTGCACGGATAGGTGACACCTCGAGGTGACCTACCGTGTCCGGCTTGGAGGTCGCCCAGGAGCGCCGGTGGTTGCGGGTGCCCGGCTTATTCTTGGCTCAGTTGACCCCTCGGTGAGGCGAAGCTCCGGCTCACCGCGACCGGCTCCGACTGTGGACGACGGGCCAGAGGGAGGGGCTCTGACCTGCTAGTTTGGCGACACGAGGTTGTCGGCCGTAGGCGTGCTGGGTCGGCACTAGTGACCCCGCCAGAGCCCTACGGATCAGAAGGTTTGGGGTTCGAATCCCTACAGGCGCGCAGATGTCTTCGCAGGTCAGGCCCGGGTCCCGGGCCTGACCTGCTGTCATTTCCGGGCCCGCATCCCTACCGTCATCCCTCCCTGAGGATCCGGGACGGATGGCGAGGCTGATCTGGCGCGCGACTGGCCGCCCAGTGACCCGCCCACTGACGATGGGTGATGCCCTCACTCCAGCCCCTCGCCCCGTCCGCCGCCGCCGGATTGAGCCGTCGCGGACCGTCGGCGCGGCCGCCGCACCCCGCTGACGCCTCTGAACCATCAGAACCTCCGCAGCCTCCGCAGCCTCCGGAACCTTCGGGACCGTCGGCGGCGAGTGGAGCGGCGCGGTCGACCGGGTCGCTGCGCGAACGCCGCCCCGGGGTGTGGGAGATCCGGATCGCGGTCGGCCGCGACCCGCTCGCCGGCACCCCACGGCAGCGGTCCTTCACCGTCCACGGCACGCAGGCCGACGCCGAGGCCTACCGCGACCGGGTCCTGGCCGAGGCGGCCGCCGCGCGTCTGCCCTCCGCCCGCCACCTCGACCTCGCCCGACTGCTGCAGGCATGGCTCGACGCCGAGCAGGGTTGGAAGCCCTCCACGCGCGTCGGCTACCGCTCCGTGGTCCGGTTCCTCACCGCCGACCCCCTCGGCCAGCACCGCGCCGCCGGACTCACCCCACACGTCGTCCGCTCCGCCACCGCCCGCTGGGAACACGACGGCGCCAGCATCGCCGTCGTCGGCGGTCGGCTCCGGGCGCTGCGCTCCGCGCTGACCTGGGCGTGGAACGAACGGATCCTCCCTCTGCACCCGCTGCGGGGCATGCGAGGACCCGGCCGACCCGCACCCCGCCGCCCGCTGCCAGACACGGCCGTCGGCGCGCTGCTCACCGCCGCCGAGATGCGCCTCCTCGAGGTCCACGCCAACCACCGCACCGGCCAGCCCACCATCCTTCTGCAGCGAGCCGAGCAGGACCTCCTCCTCATCCGCCTCGCCGCCGACTCCGGCGCCCGACGCGGCGAGCTCGCCGCCCTCCAGATCACCGACCTCGACGGCCGGACCCTGCACATCGACCGCGCCATATCCGCCGGAGTCATCACCACCCCCAAAGCCGGCCGCGGACGATCCCTGACGCTCGGCGCCCACACCGCCGACCTGTGGCACCAACTCGTCGAGACCTGGGACTGCCGCCGCCAAGACCAGCCTCATCCAGAAGGACCTGGAGGCCTCGGCCCTTGGCTGTTCGCCGCTGACCTCGGCCACCACCGACGTCTCGGTGCGGAAGTTCTTGGTCACCGGTTCGCTCGCATCCGCAACGAAGCCGGCATCCCCGGCGCCACCCTTCACCGCTTCCGCCACTCCGTCGCCACCACCCTCGTCCGCGACGGAAAGATCCTCGATGCCCAAGCCCGCCTCGGCCACGCCGACGCCGCCACCACCCTGCGCGAGTACGCGTACGTCATCCCCGGGACCGACACCCACATCGCCGACCGCATCGATGACCACCTCGACCAATGCCGTTTCAAGAGGAGAAGCCCTGACTAGAACCGCACCTCGACGATGCGAAGCGGACGGTCTCCTCGTGGACGTTGGACCGGCCGCGGCCTTCTGCGGACGATCTGCCTCCGCTCGTCGGGCCGCACTGACACGATGGTCGTGTGGTCACCGTCGACGAGCAGATCAGGATCGTCGAGCAGACGATCTGTCACAACATCGAGGTATTGAGTGGGCAACGCGACCTGCTCGCCCAGAACATCGTGTCGCAGCTGCGCACCCTGATCGAGAGCATCTCTGCTCGCCTCCACGTCGGAGGCGCACACGAGTTCAACTATCAAGCCATCGAGCCCGGTCTAGCCTTCGTTAGATCGCAGGCCCAACTGAACTTTCTCGGCAAGTTCCACAACCTGATCCAAATCAGTGCCTCCCACTACACCGTCGACGGTGACTCGTCGGAACGGCTCATGCTGAAGTACCTCGAATACATGATCCGCATCAAGAACCTCATGCGGGACCGGTACGGCATCCACGTCCTGCGCAACTTGGACCAGTTCCCGGTCGACCTCGATCCCGCGCTACGCGAGTACCACACCAAGATCGCCGCACAGGTCGACGCGATGCACTCGCTGCCTGTCGATGACACAGCCCGCCGCTACTACATCGACAAGACGCGACCCTTCTTCGTCGACGGCAAGATCTACTACGAAGTGACGTTCAGCCCGGCGATCAACAGGGTCAGCAAGTTCGATCGAGTGACTGCGTTCACCGACATCGATGTGACGGACAACTACTCGTCGATGCTCTGGCTCGCGAACGGTTCGATCGACGTGTTCGACCGGCGAATGCCGATCATCGTGATCCGCGGTTGGGAAGTGTCGATCCGCCCGTGGGAGCTCAACAACCTCGCCCGATTGTTCGGTCAACGGGTTCAGGTTCGTACCAACAGCCTCGAGTACCTCCAGGTCATGCGCGGCTTGACCGCTGGACGTGCGAACCTCCTCGGCCTGCTCGACGCACCAGAGCATCAATACGCTGCGATCCGAGAAGCGGCCACTGCCAGCTTGGCGACTCCCCAGATCTTCCCCATCCTCGACGAGGCACGTCGGCTTACGCGCAGCGGAGCACCCGGCAGCAACATCGTCCGTTACCTCATGCTGCGTATGAGGAATCGGATCGTTAAGTCGCAGTACGCGCGCGACCAATGCGGTCCACTTTCAGAGCTCCATCTCGACTGGGGGTGCATCCCGTTCGAGACCATGCCGTTGTGCACCAACCCGAAGCGCCACATCCCATCGATCGCTGATCTCAGGGAGAGCGTCAGCCTTACGGGACGAAACCATGAACTGTTGGCCCGCCGAATCAAGAACAACGTCGAGCAGCACGGCATGCTCTACACGCCCTTGGTTGAGCTGGGCGACTTCAACCAGCCCATCGGGCCACAACAGACTGCAGGAACGGTCGCTGACCTCGTCGCCACCTACAACAGCAAGGTCTTCTATCGTCACGCCGGCCGTCGGCTCGTGATCGACAAGGGCCACGTCGTCATGCAGCGGTACGAAGACGACACGGTCGCGATCATCAAGAGGCTCCGCGGACTGTCACAGTCGGGCGTGCCGGGCCACCAACAGTCCGCTGCTAGCTGGATGGCGACCCAGGATATCGAGGACGAAGCGAAGCGACATGCGCTGGAGAACCTCTTCGTCCACACGAAGATCGCCCTGATCTACGGTGCAGCCGGGACAGGTAAGACCACCCTCGTCGACCTCATCGCCCGCTACTTCCACGGCAAACCGATACTCCTCGTAGCGCACACCAACACGGCTGTCGACAACCTGAAACGACGGGTCGACGTCACCAACGGCAAGTTCGACACCATCCGCGGCCGCATCAACGCTAGCCCGTCTGTGTGCGACGTCCTAGTCATCGACGAGTGCAGCACAGTGAGCAACGAGGACCTGCTCGCACTCCTCGACAACGTCACCTTCAAGTTGCTCGTCCTCGTCGGTGACGTCCACCAGATCGAGTCCATTCAGTTCGGCAACTGGTTCAGCCTCATCCGTGAGTTCATCCCGGCGAACGCGGTCTTCGAGCTGACCAAGCCCTACCGGACCACCAACCAAGCTCTGCTCGGGTTCTGGGACAAGGTCCGCAACATCGAGCCCGACATCGCTGAAGCGATTGCTCGCAACGGGTTCGCCAAGCAGCTGGACGGCTCGTTGCTTCAGCGAGAGTCCGACGACGAGATCGTGCTCTGCCTCAACTACGACGGCCTGTACGGCATCAACAACATCAACCGGTTCATGCAGGCGAGCAACTCCGGATACGCCGTCGACTGGGGTGCGGCGACTTACAAGGTCGGCGACCCCGTCCTGTTCAGCGAAGTGGAGCGGTTCCGGCCCCTGCTCTACAACAGCCTGAAGGGACAAATCCGACGCATCGAGCGACTGGTCGGCGCAGTCCAGTTCGACATCAAGGTTGATCGGGTTCTCGACCCCGTGGAGGTGCAGCAGATCTTCGGCAACGACCTGGTGTGGGTCGACGACACAACCGTCCGTTTCCTCGTGTACGAGTATGACCTCAGCGAGGATGACGATGACTCACTCCACACGACGGTGCCGTTTCAGGTCGCTTACGCCGTATCGATCCACAAGGCCCAAGGCCTCGAGTACGAATCGGTGAAGATCGTCATCACCGACGAGCACGAAGAACAGATCAATCACAGCATCTTCTACACAGCCGTGACGCGAGCTCGCGACAAGCTGCAGATCTTCTGGAGTCCGGAGACCCAGCAGGCGGTCATCGGCGGGTTCCGACATCGGCGCAACCCCAAGGATGCGCGACTGCTCGAAGCGCGACGAGATCTGACTCCTCTCTGAGTAGGTTCGGTGTCGGGTGCGCTCCTCGTGCTCCCTGGAGGGCGTGACGACCTCCGGCCAACCTGGCGAGCGGGCACCCCCTAGGGCGACGTTCACGGGTGCCTTCCTTTGGACGAACGCGTCGTGGATGCGTGCGCAGGCGGCGGACTCGAACCCATGAGTCGATGGCGTGTCGAGACGATAGCGGCTGGCAGCAGGCCGCCGGCATGCCCGGCGACCTACGCCGACAGCCAAACGCCAACGCCAACGGCTCCGAACTGTCGAGTCCGGAGCCGTCGGCGACGTCCTGGTCGGTCAGGCGTAGGTGTAGGCGATGGTGATCTTCGGGTCGGCGTGGAACGCCCAACCCAGGGCCCGCTGGATGCCGACGGTGCTGTCGGTCTGGGCGTCGGTCCCCACCTGCGGCTGGCCGGGGAGCGCCTCGACGATCGGCGCGTCGATGGTGGCGGTGAAGTCCATCGGGAAGACGACGGTCACACCGAGGCGAACGTTGCCGGTGGGTGCCAGGCTCAGCTGGGGTGCGTAGATGGTGAACTGGTAGCGCTTGTTGGTGGCGTCGACCGGCGTCAGCTTCTGGCTGGCGTGGATGCGGAGCACGTGCTGCCCGGCGGGCAGGTCGATGTCGGCGACCTTGTACTTGGAGGCCTCGCGCTCGAGCTGGGCCTGCAGGTCGGCCTCCAGCGGGATGCCGGCCTTCTCCAGCACCGGCTTGAGGATGCTGACCTGGCCCTTCGGGATGCGCTTGAAGTTCGCGATCGTGTCGAAGTCGTCGTCGGTCGCCGACACGCAGCGGACGAACGCCGAGGTGTCCTGCTCGGTCTCCATGGCGAGCACGAGCCGGTAGGTGTCGTCGGAGGGGACGTTGACGTTCGCGGTGATGGTGCTGTTCGCGACGTCGTAGGAGTCGGGACCGAACTGGCGAACCGGCGCGATGGACTCGACGTCGATGTTCACCGTCTGGCGGCTGACCTCGAGGTTGGTGGTGATCTCAGCAGGCATGGGCTTGGCTCCAATTTCCGAGCACGCAGGTAACCCCAGGGCCGGTCGTTGGCCGCCTGATCTGTTCAGGACGATCGAAACCAACTAATCTCAAGCAATCCGGATCGCAACGGATGCAGGAGGCTCGGCCTGGGAGACCCAGGTCGGGCCTCTTGTGCTCAGAACTCACCGTGCCATGCGGTTGGGGCACGACGCAAGCCTGATTCTTCAGTTTCGCGCAAAATTTGCGCATTTGGCTTCACTCGACTGGAAGCTCCGGTCTCTTCGTGCTTCACTAGAGCCTATGGGACGGGCTGAGGTACGCGCGCGCGAGACAGTCGCGCTTCTGTGTGAAGACCTCGAAAGTGTTGGACTGGTCAAGGCGTGTCGCGATCTGTTCAAGACGGTGTGGACCATCAACATCGCTCGCCACGAGCCAGATGAACTGGGCGACACCGCAATGTCGCTCGGTCTGCAGACCCACCAGAACTTCATCACCCGAGCAGAGCGACGACACGCACACGACGAACGCGAAGCAGAAGAGTCACACTGGAACATCGAAGGCCTCTCCTTGACTCGGTCGGGCAATGCTTTCGTCATGAACTTCCGTGGCGCACGGATCTCCGTACTCAAGGTCCCGTACGAGCACGGGCGGAAACTGCGCCCCGATCAGTGGGGCAAATGGGACGGGCAGAGCCAACTGCGCTCCGAGATGGCCGCGAACAACTCTGCAGCTCTCGGGGGCTATCGGAGCATCCTTGGCGTTGACGACCCGCTCTTCGAGGACGCCGGCCCGACGTTCGGGCCAGTCCGCGACTACCTTCTCGTCCTCGCAGGAGAACCGCGGTCCCCCCTCACCTCAGCGTGGCTCGGCGCACCCGTAGTCGGTGATTACCCATTGATCGGAGCACAGCAGCTTTGGGTCGACGAAGAGCCCGAAGCCACTCCCGTCGCCGCAGTGTCGTTGCCCGAGGGTCTTACTCGCTTCGATCAACTCCAAGTACCTGAGCCAGCCGTCACCCTCAGGCCCAAGGCCACCGAGGAGAACCACAAGTGACGCCCCGGACTCGAGAGTCTTCCGGCGTGCCCAACTTCGACGGCAACCGTCTCCAAGTGGCGCGCAGGCTCCGGCGCATGACGAAAGCCGAGCTTGCGAGGGCGGTCGGTGTTACCCCCACCGCGGTCGGACAGTACGAGAAGAACGTTCGCCCGAGTGCTGCCGTTGTCGCTGAGTTGGCGCTCCGGCTTGGTGTGCCTCGCGAATTCCTAGGCGCTGGGCGAGTCGTGGAACCCCTGCCCGCGCACAGTGCCCACTTTCGTTCGTTGCGTTCGACTCCCGCGGCAAGCCGGGAGCAGGCGCTCGCCTTCGGCGAGCTATGCCTCGCAACGGCCGACCTAATGGCCGGCTATGTGGAGTTTCCGCGCCGAAATCTTCCAGAGATGGATCTGCCAGAGAACCTGTCTGACTCGTTCATCGAAACCGCCGCGTCGCATGCGCGAAGGCATTGGGACATCCCTGAAGGACCCTTCCCGCCCGTGGTGCGACTCCTGGAGAACAACGGGATCATCGTTGTCAGACTGCCTCCAGAAACCGACCGGAAGGTCAGTGCCTTCTCCTCCGATGCAGGCAACTATCCCATCGTCCTTCTTGCCTCAGACAAAGCCGACAAGGCACGGGGAAGGTTCGATGCCGCCCATGAACTTGGGCACCTGCTCCTTCATCCTGACACGGAACCAGGGTCGAAGATCGTCGAAGAGCAGGCCAACCGGTTCGCCGCCGAGTTGCTCATGCCGCGAGAGCAAATCATCGATCTACTGCCGCGTCGTATCGACTGGGCACGGTTCCACGAACTCAAACGTAGCTGGGGCGTAAGCCTGAAAGCTTTGGTCTACCGAGCTCGGCATCTCGGCGTGCTCTCCGAAGCGTCGTACCGACGTGCAAACCAGCAACTCTCAATCTGGGGGCGGCCGGAGCCTGGTGACCTCGGAGTAGCCGAAGCACCCCAACTGCTAGGCATTGCACGCAGAGTCATGATCGACGCCGGCATCGACTTCGACGACGTCATGGCGGCGGGGGGACTGGTAGGGCAGCCGGCGGAGCTGGTTCTTAGCGCCGCGGCGGAGGAGAAGCCGCGCCTGCCAGTTTCGTCAGAGGTCGCCTGGTAGCCAAGCTTCTGCCCGCCGGCAGCCTCTCGTGCGGGAACCGCGAAGGCACGGCACGGGGACATGCGTTCGGACTGGCCGACTCGTTCGGACTCGAGCATCCCTCGCAGCTGCCGCTGGCAGTCCCATCCGAGGACGGCCATCTTCTGGAGGACCTCGCCGCGGAGCTCGGCGTGTGCCCCGGACAGTGGTGGTGACGGAACTCGAGCTGGATCGTGATTTTGGTGGCGGCGAAACCGACAACGATTCTCTGACTTGAGCGCCGTTCGCCACCTCTCCCGCTCGTGAGCTTGGCCCAGCGGTTAGACCACCCGCACAGGGTTCTGCAGCGAAGAGCTGTCGGACCCGGCACCGTCCGCAACGGCGCAGCACCCGTTCGGCCTTCAAACAATCTAGGGTTGGAGGGTGGACGTGACTGACATGGCGGGTCGAGCTGAGGAGCTCCTCAAGACCTACAAGCTGCCAGACTCGACTGTCTACATGGTCGGTACCTTCGATAAAGGCATCACCGTACTTAGCCAGCAGATACGGGCCCTGAACCTCGCGTGGGCGCTCGTTGAAGCCGGCGAAGTCGCCCTCGCCGCCCCCGAAGGACATGTCGCAGGCGCTGTCGACCCCACCCGCAAACGCATCGCGATCGTGGGTGCAGGTTTCGCCGGCCTCACCGTCGCGGCGGGTCTGTTGAAGAAGCGGGTCAACGCCGACATCTATGTCTTCGAGCGACGCGACACCGTCATGCCGCTACAACACGGAAGCGATTCGCGCTGGCTCCACCCCCACATCTACGACTGGCCCAGTCGAGGTAGCGAGGCATACAGCGCCGCACTACCGGTCCTGAATTGGACGGCGAGCCGCGCCTCTGACGTAGTGGTCCAAGTCCTGAGTGGGTGGCGCGACGTGGCTGGCATCGACCAGGTTCCGCCCGAAGACACCACCTCTGACCCGCCGAGGTTGCGGTTGTTTTGCAACACCCGGCACCTCCTGATCCGCAGCAACACCGATGCCGCCACGTTGCAAGTGGAATGGATAGGCGAAGAACGCGACCGAGCCGAGCCGGCCCTCCCAGCGGGTGGTCAGCCGTCACCGTCGGGGGAGTCAGCGACGTTCGACCTTGTCGTCTTAGCAGTGGGTTTCGGGCTCGAGACCGACTCGCACACCTACTACTGGCGCAACGAAACCCTTGCTCAGCCGCAACTGGGTCAGGCGCGCAGCACCTACGTCGTCTCCGGTTCTGGCGACGGCGCCATGATCGACCTGTTCCGGCTGAGAATCTCTCACTTCCGCCAGGACCGGATCCTGGCGGAGTTGTTCTCCGGTCGCGACGACCTTCTGGAACGATTGCGGACTGTCAAGAAGACGAACGACTCGAATGGCACTTCGTTCGAGGACTTCGGTGCGATCTGGGAGGACCCGGGCCTAGCGGAGTCTGCAGAAGAGGTCCAAGAGCGGCTGCGGGCCCGGCTCCGACAAGACACCGATGTCCTCCTTCGAGTGCGCAACCCAAGCTTCGCGAACCTGTTCGTCGACAAACGGGTCTCCTTCCAGAACCGGCTACTCGCCTACCTGCTTTACCGGTGCGGTGCCTTCACCCCGGTGACGGCCGACGGCGTCGAGGACTTCGCCCGTTTGGCGCGCGAGCACGGCGTCCCGCACGAACGGGTCATCATCAGGCACGGGACAGAGAAGAAGGCCGGATTGACCGCCGTACTCGACGGCACCCTCCGTGCTGAGGTGGAGCAATGCTTCAACGAACCTGAGAAACACACACAAGGTGACTCGCCGGCGTGGTCAGGGGGCTACTTCGACATGCCTGGTCTGGGTGAACTGACGACGGGCGCCGGAACACCGCAGACCACGGATGTTGTCCGGGGGCACTGGCGCCGTGAGTACTTGCCGAGCCCCACCGAAGCTGTAGCCACCACGTTCTGTGCTGCTGTTGCCGGATACATCGTCAGTGTCGCGGAGCCGTCGGCACGGCTGAGGGTCACCCTGCACCGCACCCTGGCCGCCGGAGATGAGGTCGTGCTGCAGCAATGCTGCGACTACCAAGGTCCAGGTAACGACACCGGCCGGGCTGGGCGGACGTTCCCCAGCGCTAACGGGACGATCGGGGCAGCCTTCACTCTGGGTCAGGTGGTCCGGAGTCGTGACGGCGCCACGCGCGAGGAGTTGCGAGCAGACATGGACGCACTTTCGCTCAATGAGGCCTCGCAGGACATGGCCGCTTCAGTGGCTTCAGTGGCAGCGATCCCTATCCTCGGGGCGACCAAGCCAGGCGACGACGCAAGACGGAATGTCCTGGGTGTGATCTACATTGATAGTTACGACGAGGATGCATTCGGCCAGGACGAGATGATGAGGCGGGTGATCGGCATGACACAGAATCTGCTCGACGCCCTGCCCGCAGTCACGAACACGACCGCTGGACGAATCGCCAACACCGAATTCTGGGTCAATGGTCGATCGGACGTGAGTCGACGTCCCGTGCCTGACCCGAGCACATGGCTCGCCCTCGAGCCCGTCCTGGACCCGCCACATGCAAGCGGCCTGCGACACCTCAACTTCGACTTCTCGGACTTCACCCCGGTGGAGAAGCAATGAACAATCGTGTCCACCAGATCAAGAGCTGGTCAAAGTTCTTCCGCCCCATCGTGGCGGGGGAGCGGTCCCATGAGTTGCGCCGTAACGACCGTGATTATCAGGTCGGCGACATCCTTATCCTGCGTGAGTACGACCCCGAAGCCGGTGACTACACCGGATCAGCCTGCGAGGCGGTCGTGACCTCGATGACGTCGCAAGAACGTCCGTGCGCCGTCTCGGACGAGGGTCTGAACGCTGGCTTCTGCATTCTGTCCATCCGTGTCACTGCGATGACTGAAGATCTCGGCGGGCGAGGGGTCCGGCGGCCTGCGTCTGTCTGAGGATCGCGACGCTCGATCTGACGGCCGCGCCGAAGATTGGGCCCCGGCCCGCCACTCGCGGAACTCGGGCTCACCGCTCCGCATGGCGCCCCCTGACACGGCGCACGACCTAGTAGCCGGGTTAGTGCTCCCATGCCCTCAAAACCGCCCATCCAGCTTGGCGCAGGTCGCCGCTAGTGTGGCCTGCGACGGGATCGAACAGTTAGGGCGCGTCTCCTAGCTCGCGAGCCAGATGGTGATAGCGCGTAGGACTACGGCGCTCGATAGACGGTGGCGAGTTTGTCGTAGCGGGTGGCGCTGCCTCCCCTTTGCGTGTGGTCGCTGAAGGAGCGCTGGATGACGTTGCGGCCCCTGTAGATCTTGGCATCGAAGGCCGGTGGTCGTCCTTTCCATTCGGGAAACGGGTCCGCTGCACGGGTAGGTGACACCTTGAGGTGACCTGCGGTGTCCGGCCCGGAAGTCCCCCAAGAGCGTCGGGTGGTGGTGGGGCTCGGCTCATTCTCGGCTCATCGACGCCCTCGGTGAGGTGCAGGTGCGGCTCGTCGCGACCGGTTCCGACTAGGGGCGACGCGCCGGTGGGAGGGGCTCTGACCTGCTACTTTGGTGAGAGGAGAGTGTCGGCCGTGGGCGTGCCGGGTCGGCACCAGTGACCCCGCCAGATACGGATCAGAAGGTTTGGGGTTCGAATCCCTACAGGCGCGCAACAGTTTGCGCAGGTCAACGCCGGGTTGGCCTGCAACGGGATCGATCACCTCGTCCCGTCATCCCATTACGGATCCCACTACGAGGCGACGTCCGGGCGGTCTTGAGCCCGCCGCAGATGCGGGCGCACCGTGGTCACATGATCATCGACCTCACCCGCTGTCCTCCTCGAAGCTCGCCGTCCGCCCCGCCGGGCGTGCCACGCCGTCGTCCGCGTGGTGAGGGCACCCAACGTGAACGCCGTCCCGGGGCCTGGGAGGTCCGGGTCCCTACCGACACCGACCCGGCGACCGGCCGGACCCGGCACCTCTCGGTCACCGTGCACGGCACCGAGGCCGACGCCACCGCCGCCCGGATCCGGCTCCTCGCGGCCGGCCACCCGGTGACGCCGCCACCCCACCGGGTGTCCGTCGGGTACCTGCTGGAGGCCTGGTTGGCCGCGGACCATCCGTGGAAGCCCTCGACCTACGTCGGCTACGGCGCCAACGCCCGCGCCCTGTCCCGCGACCCGATCGCCCTGCGGCCCGCCGCCGCGCTTGCGCCCCACGAGATCCGCCACCGACTCGCCGCCTGGCAGACCGCCGGGGACTCCGACGCGGTGGTGGCGGCCAGGTTCCGGGTCCTGCGGGCCTGCCTGACCTGGGCCTACAACGAACGCCTCCTCGACACCCACCCCCTGCGGATGATGCGCGGACCCCACCGTTCCCCACCCCGCCAAGCCCTGACCAGCGAGGAGATCCGGGCCCTGCTCCTCACCGCCGAGTTCCGGGTCTTCGAGGCCCACGCCAACCTCCCACCTGCCCCAACCACGGCAGCCCTCGACGGCCCAGATCTACGCGGTGGTCCGTCAGTCACGCCAAGAACGGCGGCTGCCGTTGCCAGGTCGGCTGCGTGGCGGCGTCTACGCGTCGCCGAACAGGGCCTGCTGCTGGTACGGCTGGCGGCCGACAGCGGTGCTCGCCGCGGCGAGCTGGCCGCGCTGCGGTTCGACGACCTGACGGGGCGGAGGCTGCACATCCAGCGCGCCGTATCCGCCGGGCAGCTCACCACTCCGAAGTCCGGGTACGGCCGGACGCTGACACTCGGCGCCGACACCGCCGCCCTGTGGCGTCGTCTCCACGACGAATGGGCAATTCGCGTCGGCGACGCCAGAGACACGGCACAGGAAGTGAATGCCGTCGATCAAATAGAGGCGCGACTGGGGCCGTGGGTGTTCAGCGCTGACGCGAGTCACCATCGCCGCCTCGGAGCGGGAGCGTTGGGCCATCGTTTCGACGACATCCGCGACGCGGCAGGCGTCCCGACTGCGACCCTGCATCGATTGCGGCACAGCGTCGCAACTTTCCTGGTCTCCCAAGGCAAGATCCTCGAAGCCCAAGACCGCCTCGGCCACGGCGACGCCTCCACGACCCTGCGCGAGTACTCCCACGCCCTGCCAGGCCGCGACGAAGTCGTCGCCGACGCCATCAACGAGTTCCTCGACCTCGCGAAGGACTCCACCGGTGACATCGGTTCGCGAACAACTTGGCACGTTGAGCGAGATAGTTAAGTCGTCGGTTCGAACACGACAGGAGGCTCTAAAAGGCCTCTGAACTGTGGAAACGCAGGACGGAGGCCTTCCTACTCCTGGTGGAGTGACACGGTCGTGACGCATTTCGCCGATGTGGGTGGTTGAATTGCTCTGTCGTTTGGGCCGTCAGATGCGGGAGTGGCTGGTTGAGGCTCTCCCGGAGGGAAGTGGAAGCTCCCGCCGGAGAGTTGTCGAGTGACGAACTGCTTCGGTCGCCTACAACACCAGCCGCCCGGGTGCCGCCGCGGTCGGCAGGGTCTTCTCGAAGTCATCCAAGATCTTCACGAGCCGCTCGATGCTCGCCTCGGGCTTCTCCTGCCGGGCGTAGGCCAAAACAAGGTCGCGGTCGTATGCCCAGCCTTCGACAAGTCCTCCAGGTAGCTCTTCGTCAGTGTGACGTCGATGCTCTTGGTCCAGCCGTTGTATCCCTCGGTGACGATGCCTTCCAGCAGCTCGGTGGTTTCCTCATCGAGTCCTGACTCCATGACCTCGCCGGTCAGGATGTTGTATGCCTCGTTGATCTTGGCCCATGCCGCCATCTGGCCAGGCACCCACTCGACCAGCACCACGACGCTCTTCTCCAGTTGGTGGAGTTTCTCCATGGTCTTGTGTCGTGGACACCAGGCCAGGACAACTCCGCCGTCCTCGATGTACCCGCTTCGCTCGCTCACGATGGTCTGCTTGGCAAGCTCTGGGTGGTGTGTGGCTCCGCTTTTCTAGACTGATAGGACCGTCAGTCGGGTGCGGTGCTGCCGAGCCACCGTCAGGCCGAGCTGCTTGCCCAGCGGCAATGTGTCCTTATCCTTGATCCAGGGTACGTAGATGTACTGGTGCTTTAGGGCTCTTTGCAGACGGTCGGTCATGGCGCGCCTCCTTGGTTCACTGACGAGGCTAGATCGAGCCTCCGACAGATTCCGTCGGCCGGGCGGGATCAGTCGTCATCGAGGAGGGCGCGGAACTGGTTCGTCACGCTCTCCGGGTCGTCCACCTCGTGATCGAAGTCCGCCTGAAGCGCCGCCCGTAAGTCCGGCAGGTCGGGGCCGGCGTACACGGGGTCCTTGAGGAAGTCTTGTACCTCCTCGATCGCCGCCGCCCACCACTTCTGTGTTCCGCGGGAGTGCCGCTGCTCTCCGCGGTCCCGAAGCATGTCTTGCCAGACGTCCAGCTCCCAGCTGTTGCGGGCGGGCTCTACCGACACATCGCCGGCCAGTAGGTCGCGAAGCTCGTCGGTGAGTTTGTTGGCCCATGCCGATGTGCGCTGGTGGGTATCGACGGCGAAGTTCCACCACACCTTCCGGCGGAGCTGCACCACGCGGTACACCAGGCTCTGGTGAGACTCGTCGTCGAGGTCGTCCACGACCTCCTGGAGCTCTCTGACCAGCCGCTGTACGTGCTCGACCTCGTAGGTGGCGGTGTCGGCCGCGGCGTTGGCCGAGTCGGCTGCTGAAGCGGCAGAGTGCGCGGCGTCCGCGGCCTCTTCTGCAGTTGCCGTCATGCGCGCGATCGGCTCAGCGATGTTCTTCTCGATGCCCGCGGCGATCTGGTCGACCTGGCCGCCGACTACTCCGACGGCGGACTGCAGCTCCGTCGTGGTCTGCCGGAAGCGAGCTGCGAAGCTGCCGGCCTCGCGGTCGAGGTAGACGCCCAAGAGCTCGTCGTCGGTGAGCGCCCGAGTGGAACGTCCCTGTCTGGTCTGGCGCCGGCCCTCGTCATCGAAATGCGGTGCCATGCTCGGGCGGATCTCCACTCGGAGAAACGGCGTAGCTTGGTCGACGCCTTCCTCGATGATGCGGACGTCGACGGGGATCGGCCGGGTCTTGCTCGCCATGTCCTGGATACGTGCGACCGCCTTGTCGAGGCCCTTCGATAGTCCAAACGGAACTCCATAGACGAGCCCGGTCTCTTCGTCCTCGGCTTCATCGACACCCACCAAAAGGTGAGCGGCCTCGCGAGTCGGGTCGAGCGACACCCAGTTCGCCAGCGCAGCCAGCAGCTTCGGCGTGACAACGTCAACGTCTCGCTTGAACTCATACCGATCCGATTCGCCGAGCGCGAGGATGCTCTGAGCCACTTGGCTCACCGTCGAGTACCTCGACGGCTCCGGCTGCTTCGTCATGGAAAGAGTTCTAACAGGGGAGTCCGACACTTACGCGTGCCTGCCATGCTCCTTCACTGTGGGGAGCTCGACGTTGGGGACGGGCTCATGGACGGGCGATCAGGGATCGCGTACGCCGGCGTCGCGAATCGGGTTGGTGGGAATGGCGCCCTCTGAGACGGCGAGACTGAGCACGCTCCCGAGAACCACCCGAAGCTGCGCGGTGGAGCGGCCATGGCGCGGGCGGGGCAGGCTCCGTGACGGCGGCCGTGTTCGATGTCGGCGAGGAGCCGGTCGATGAAGGGAACATTGGCCTCTCGGACCTGGACCATGCCGATGGCCGGATGGCCGATGAGATCCAGACCCAGGCGGAAGCCGAGTTCCCGCCCCTCGAGGTCTGCGCGCCAGGCTGCTCGCACGGCTGGACACGTGACGGTCCGTCTTCTCGCCGCTGAGAACATCGATCAACGAAAACCGGGTCAGCCCAACCCGAAAATGGCGTCGATGATCGGCGCCGAGCGGATCTGGACCGTCGGCTGGCTCAGCGTTCCCGCGGGTTGGGACGGCTAGGGCGGGGTGCTGGGCGCGGGTCGTTGCGTGTTTCCCGCTCGCGCCCAGGGTCCGGCAAGGACGGCTGGGGGCGCGGCGGGGGCTGTGAACTGTTGTCGGTCATCGGGTCACCTGGTGAGGAGGTCGAGGATGAGGGCGGCGATCTCGATGAGGAACGCGATCGAAGCCATGGACTGGAGCCGACCGAGCCGGTCGACTCCTTCTCGGTTCTCGTCGTACTTCATGCCTAGCCAGAGCGCGAGATCGCGCTCCATCTGGTTCGGAGTCGCCTTGTGTTGCTCCGCCCACGAGACCATGCTGGCCGGGTCTTGAGAGACGTGAAAGCGGCGCGGCCACAAGACGACTACGCACAAACTGGCGAGTGCCACGAACGAGATCACGGCGAGCCACGTCCAGCCGGTCACGGGTGCACCATCGCGGATGGACAGTCCTCCGAGAAACGAGGCGGCGAGACCTCCCATGCCGAGTATGGAGGTAGCCCGGTCTCGTACGACGGACACTTCATGCGCGAGCTGGTCGAAGCCACGACGAGCCTCTTGTAGGGCCAGCGTGTAGCGAGTCTCTGACATCGTGGTCACAGCCACATCCTGTACTGCGGGTCCGGGCCAGGGCGGGCGCCGCGCTCATTGGACTGGAGCGCGGAAGCTAGGGGCGCCGCGTTGCTGGTGGTCCGCCTAATGAGCAGCTTCGTTGATGGCCGCACACAGCCGAACGCCGCCTGCTCTGCGGTCGATAGGCCGAACTTGTGCGGGCCGGCTTGCACTGTCTCGGTCTGCGGGTCGTAGCGAAAGCCCCCGTACGAGCTCGCGATGTCCCGCAATGCCTCGCCGGTCTTGGCGCGGCTCTTGGGTGAGTTGTGGCCCGTGCCGCGCGACCACTCGTCGAAATGAACAGTGCGTTTCGCATCTCCGACAGCCCCGGAACGGCTGCGGATGATGCGAGGACCGCACCGCACCCCACCTCGCCAAGCCCTAAGAGGAGAGGAGGTTCGGGCCCTGCTCTTCGCTGCCGAGAGCCGGGTCCTCGATGCCGAGGTCGCCTCCCACGGACCGCGAACACAGAAGCCCTCGGCCGGCTTTGGTCCGGATGGCAGCGCCGCAATTACGGCCGCTGCCGTCGCAAGCTCAGCGCGAAGCTCATTGCCTTTTCGCCCATATGTCCGGGCACCCGCGGGGTGTCACCAACTGATCTCTCGGACGGCCTTCAGATGACCCGCAGAGTCGTCACGACTGCACGTCGTACAGCCGGTGACCGCCGGGACTGTGGTCCGGGTCGCCGAGCAGGCTCCGCCGCTCGTAGTAATGGAGCGTCTCGCGGTGCACGCCCCCGGCCGCCGCACCTCCGCGGCGCGCAGGCTCACCGTCGCGCCTCGTAAGCACGGTCGACCAGCGCCGCCAGCAGGTCCGCATGCTCCGGCGGCACGGTGATCCGCAGCTCGATGTCTCGTCGGATCCGCTCACGTCGAAGGCGAAGAACGAGCAGCAGCTGCTCTCGCGTACCGCGCGGTCATGCACCCGCGCCGACAGGGCCCGTCGTCCCCGAGAGCCGGAGGATCGCGGTGGTCGCCTCGCGGGTGACGTCGACCAAGGCGTCGGCGAAGAGCTCGTCGAACTCGGCCAGCCGCAGCGGCCGTTCGCTGGTCGGCACAGTGCACGCTGGCGTGCTCAACACGTCCACGGATCGACGGTTGACGTGGACCCGGGTACCGGATGCAAGTCGCCGCCCTGGGGGAGCGCCCGGCCGCTCGCCGGTCGGGGATAGCCTGTGACTGCCGATGGCCGACACCGCCCCAACTGAAACACCGGCTGGTGCACCGCCAGGGTGCATACCCTGGGAAATCGGGACCCAACCGGAGCCAGCAAAAGGCCGATTTCACCCTCAGAACGGCGAATTCGCTGTCAGAGCAGCGAATTCCTCCGGTTCAACTCCCCTCTCGCGCACATGAGAAGCCGCAGGGGATCCCTGGGGCCTCGTGCTTTCTCCCGGCGGTGAGGCGGGAGTCAGAGGACCCCCGCTCGACCGGACCCGGGCACGCGGGCTGGGCACCCTCCGTTCGCCGAGAACGACGACGGATGCCCAGCTGCGGTCATACCGATGGAGGAGAGCCGACTCAGCGTGGGTCGTCGTCCGCGATGGTCCGCCTAATCCACGGGATCGAGAGTGCGAAGACGGCAGCGCAGGCCAGGGCGGCGAGACCGACAGTCAGGAAGTACTCCGTCTCGGCGGTCGGTGAGTACGACTTGCCGGCGATGCCGCCCAGCGACGACCCGAGGGCGATCGACAGGAACATCAGGCCGACGGTCTGGGTCTGGTGGTGGGCGGGGGCGAGCCGGGTGGCGACGGCGAGCTGGACGGGGGCGATGAAGAGCTCCGCGACGGTGAAGAGGAAAAGGATGCCCAAGATGGCGAGGGGTGAGATGGTCGCGCCCTCGCGGCCGGCGAGAGGCAGGAAGCAGAAGAACGCCGCGCTGATGCCGATCAGGGCGACCAGGAACTTGGCCGGGGCCGAAGGCTGGCGGGTGCCCTGCTTGGTCCACCACCGCGCGAAGAGTGGGGCGAGCACGATGACGAAGGCGGGCACGACCGAGTTGAAGAACTCGGGCGCCAGGGTGATGCCGCCGAGCTCCAGGTCGACGCGCGAGGCGACGTAGACCTGCACGACCGTGAACTGCTGCTGGTAGAGCGCGAAGAAGACCGCGCCCGCGAGGTAGAGCGGGATGAGGCCCGTCACCTGCCGCCGCTCGGGCGCCGTCGTCTTCGGGCTGCGGAGCATCGTGGCGAACACGGCGGCGCTGATGAGGGCGATGGCGATCGCCGTGACGTCGGGCAGGTTGGACGGGGTGAGCCGGTCAGAGGCGAGGGCGAGGACGACCAGCGCGGCGAGGGCGGCCACCGCCAGCAGCCGCGGTACGGCGTTCCCGGCGGCCAGCGGGTTCGGGACCCGACGTCCCTCGGGGCTGAGGTTGCGGCGCCCAAGCGTGTACACGACGAGGCCGATGGCCATGCCGACGGCTGCCGCGCCGAACGCGACGTGGAAGCCCTGCTCCTTGCGCAGCAGGCCCGTGAGGAGCGGACCGCCGAGGGCCCCGACGTTGAGGCCCATGTAGAAGAGCATGAAGCCGGCGTCGCGCCGGTGGTCGTCGGTGTCGTAGAGCAACCCCACCGAGGAGGGCATGTTGCTGATGGTGCCGCCGGTGCCCATCACCAGCAGGCCGAGTCCGACCATCAGTCCGGCCGTTCCGGGCAGCGCCGCGAGTGCCAGGTGGCCGAGCATGATCCCGACCGCGCTGACGAACACGGTCCGCTCGGGCCCGAGGATCCGGTCGGACAGCCACGCCCCGGCGATCGTGAAGCAGTAGACCAGCGCGCCGTAGGTGCCGACGATCGCGACGGCCTCCGCCGGCTGGAGCCCGAGCCCGCCCTGGTCGGCGCTGAAGTAGAGGTAGTACAGCAGGACGACCTGGGTCCCGTAGAACGAGAAGCGCTCCCACATGCCGATGCCGGCCATGGTGAGAAGCCCGCGGGTGATCTGCCCTCCTCTGGGCTCCACCGGGTTCATCACGGGTGTGACCATTTAATTCTCCTGTTCGATTAACGAACGTACGTGCGCTGACAAGAGAGACTAAGACCACAGTTGGTGGACCGCAAGGGGTTGCGTCCGCGATGCTGCTCGACCTATCGTTCCGAAGGACGCACGTACGTGCGATAAACGAACTAGACAGGACGGTCATGGACCAGGCTCACCTCGACGACATCGAGCGTCTGTACGAAGACCTGCACGCCCACCCGGAGCTCGCCTACCAGGAGGTCCGCACGGCCGGCGTGCTCGCGGAACGGGTCGCCGCCGCCGGTTTCGCGGTGACCACGGCCGTGGGCGGCACGGGCGTCGTGGGCGTCCTCGCGAACGGTCCCGGGCCGGTCGTCGTCCTGCGCGCGGACATGGACGGCCTGCCCGTCAAGGAGGAGACCAGCCTCCCGTACGCGAGCCAGGAGGTCGTCACCGGCGAGGGCGGCGTCGCCACACCGCTCATGCACGCGTGCGGCCACGACGTGCACATGGCCTGCCTCGTCGGTGCGGCCGAGGAGCTCGCGCGGCAACGGGATTCCTGGGGTGGGACCCTGGTCGCGCTCTTCCAGCCGGCGGAGGAGGGCGCCGGCGGCGCCCGCGCGATGATCGAGGACGGCCTGTTCGACCTGTTCGCTCGCCCGGACGTGATCCTCGGCCAGCACGTGTTCCCGTACGAGGCGGGGACGGTCGGCTACCGGTCCGGGCCCATCCTCGCCGCGTCCGACGCCTACGACATCCGGGTGCACGGCCGGGGCGGGCACGGCTCGCAGCCGCAAGCGGTCGTCGACCCGATCGTGCTCGCCGCCTCGATCGTGACCAGGATCCAGACCATCGTGTCGCGGGAGGTCTCGCCTGCGGACCGGGTCGTGGTGACCGTGGGGCAGCTCCATGCCGGCGTCGCCGGCAACATCGTCCCGGACCATGCGGACCTCACCGTCAGCGCGCGGACCTTCGACGAGGCCGTCGCCGAGCGGGTGACCGGCTCCCTGCGCCGGATCGTCGAGGCCGAGTGCGCGGCCTCCGGCTCGCCGAGGCCGCCCGAGTTCCGTGAGCTGTTCGGGTTCAAGCCGACGATCAACGACCCGGACGCCACCGACCGGGTGGTCGCGGCGCATCGCTCCGTTCTCGGTGCCGCGCAGGTGCAGGAGATCGAGCCGATCATGGGCAGCGAGGACTTCCCCGAGCTCGGTCGCGCGTGCGGCGCGCCCTCGGTGTTCTGGGCGTTGGGCGGGGTCGAGCCGGAGGAGTACCGCAGCGCCCGGAACGCGGACCGGATCGACCAGCTGCCCACCAACCACTCGCCGCAGTTCGCCCCCTGCCCGCGCCCGACGCTCACGACGGGCGTCGCCGCGCTGGTCGCCGCGGCTCGTGCCTGGCTCTCTCCTGGGGGTGGGCGGTGAGCCGCCGGATCGCCCTGGCGAGCGACAACTGGTCGCCCACCCACCCCGACCTGTTGGCGGCCCTGGCGGCGGCCAACGACGGCCCCGCGCCGGCGTACGGCTCCGACCGGTGGTCCGCCGGCGCGGCGAAGGCCTTCCGCGCCGAGTTCGGCCGCGGCGTGAGGGTGTATCCGACCTTCGGGGGGACCGGTGCCAACACCGTCGCCCTCGCCGCGTCGCTGACCGGCGCGCACGAGGCGGTCGTCTGCGCCGACGACAGTCACGTCCTCACCGACGAGGCAGGAGCGCTGGCCCGGTTCGCCGGCGCCTCGCTCGTTCCCGTCGCGACTGACGACGGGATGCTGGACGTCGGGAGCCTCGAGGCCGCGCTGCGCCCGTTCGTCCGCGGCGAGCACCAGGTCAGGCCCGCCGTGGTGACGCTCGCCAACGCGACCGAGACCGGCCGCGTGTACGACGCCGATCAGGTCCGGGAGCTGGCGGACTGGGCACACGCGAGGGATCTGCTCGTCCACCTGGACGGCGCACGGCTCGCCAACGCCGCTGTGCACGAGGGGGCCTCCTTGCGCGACCTCAGCATTGGCGCGGGCGTCGACCTGCTGACCCTGGGCGGGGCCAAGAACGGAATGATGTTCGGCGAGGCGGTGGTCGTCGCCTCGCGAGCACGCGTTCCGGACCTCCGGGTGCGACACGTCCGCAAGCAAGCGGGTCAGCTCGCCTCGAAGCAGCGCTTCATCGGCGCCCAATTCCACCACTACCTGCAGGCCGGGCTGTGGCAGGCCAACGCCGAGCGCGCCAACGAGGCCGCCCGTCGGCTCGCCGAAGGGCTGGCGGAGCTGCCGGGTGCGCGACTCGCCTTCCCGGTCGAGGCGAACCTGGTGTTCGTGGACCTGAGCGTCCGCATCCGGGCCGCCCTGGCCGACATCGCCGACTTCCACGTGTACGACGAGGACAGCGGACGATGCCGTCTGGTCTGCTCCTACGACACGGACCCCGCCGACATCGCAGAATTCCTGGCAGTGGCAACAGCCGCCGCCACCACCCGACGGCGGCGACCAGCCGCGACACGTCCAACGCCCCGAGGAGCGAACGTATGACAGAGAACGACTGGGACCTGATCGTGGTGGGCGCGGGCTCCGCAGGTGCGGCGCTCGCCGCTCGCGCCGCGGCCGGCGGGCGCCGGGTCCTCCTGCTCGAGGGCGGGCCCGACTACCGCTCGCGTGACATGCCGGAGGTCTGGCGCTCGCCGAACCCGCTCCGCGCGCTGCTCGACCCCGAGGCCACCAAGAGCCTGGTGTGGCGTGACCTGATGGCCACGCGCACGGAGCACCAGGAGGCCCAGCCGTACTGGCGGGGCCGAGGTGTCGGCGGCAGCTCGTCGGTCAACGGCCAGATCGCGATCCGGCCACCGCTGGAGGACTTCGACGACTACGCAGCGCTCGGGGCCGACGGCTGGGACCGGGACAGCGTGCTGCCGTACTTCGCGCGCCTCGAGGACGACCAGGACTATGGCGCCGCGGCGTACCACGGCAGCGGCGGCCCGATCCCGGTCTTCCGGACCGACCCGGCCGACTGGGGCTCGGTAGACCGCGCCCTGCACGACGCCGCCCTCGGTGCCGGCTTCGGGTGGGAGGACGACGTGAACGCGCCGGGCGCGACAGGCGTCTCGCGCTACCCGATCAACAGCCGAGGTGGTCGGCGGGTCACCACGAACGATGCGTACCTGGAGCCGATGCGAGCAGACCCGAACCTCGACATCCGCGGCGGCGTCCTGGTCGACCGACTGCTCATCGACGGCGATCGGGTCGTGGGCGTCACCGCGGTCGTCGACGGCGTCCCTGCCGAGTTCCGGGCCGATCTCACTGTGTTGTCGGCGGGCGCCATCCACTCACCGGCGATCCTGCAGCGCAGCGGTATCGGGCCGGCGGACGTCCTCGAGCGTGCGGGCGTGCGGGTCCGGGCGGACCTCGCGGTCGGTCGTGCGCTCCAGGACCATCCCGTGGTCTTCGTGCGGATCCCGTTGACCGAGGAGTCGGCCGTCACGTCCGTGGACGGGCGGCACACGAACGTCACGGTGCGCTACACGAGCGAGGGACCAGGCTCGGTCTTCAACGACATGCTGATCATGTCGGGGAACCAGAACGTGCTGGCCATGGAGCGGGCCGACGTCCGATTCGGCGCCGGCGCCGTCGGCCTGTGGGTGAACCGGGTGTACGCCGAGGGCACTGTATCGATCGTCAGCACCGACCCGCGGGTCCAGCCGTTCGTGCGCCAGCGGATGCTCGACGACGAGAGGGACCTGGCCCGCTTCCGCCACGGCATCCGGCTGGTCGCCGACCTGTGCCGCTCGGACGCGGTCGCGGCGATCTCGGCCGGCAACCTGCCGGACCTCAATGCCGAGCTGTTCGCGGCGATCGACGACGACCGCCGATTGGACGAGTTCCTTCTGGCGACTGCCGCCGACGCCCAGCATCCGACGAGCACGTGCCGCATCGGTCGCGGCGACGACCCGAGGGCCGTGGTCGACAGCAGCGGCCGGCTGCACGGGTTCCGTGGCGTCATGGTCGCGGACGCCTCGGTCCTCCCGTTCGTGCCGCGGGCCAACACCCACCTCGCAGCCGTCATGGTCGGCGAGCATCTCGCCGACAAGCTGGGGTGACGGCCATGAACAAGACCGCGATCGCCCATTGGGTCGCCGGTCGGCCCGTCGTGGCGGAGGGGGGCGCCGGCCGCCCGGTCCTCTCGCCGCACGACGGGTCGGTCCTGGCCACGCTGCCGATCGGCGCGGCATCCGACGTCGGCGCTGCGGTGGACTCGGCGAGCGCGAGCCAGATCGGCTGGGCCGCGCTCGGGCTGGCCGACCGGATCCATCACCTGGCCGAGCTCGCGGACGTGGTCGAGGAGCACCTCGACGAGCTGGCGACCTTGCAGCGCCTCGAGATGGGCCAGCCGCTGGGGCTCGGGCGGATGCTGATCCTCCAGGGCGCCGCGGCCCTCCGCTCGGCCTGTGCGACGGCGAAGCGCTATGCCTTCTCGGTCGAGGCTGCCGACGAAGACGGCGCCAGCCGCCTCGAGCGGCGGCCCCTCGGGGTCACGGCGCTTATCACGCCGTGGAACTCGCCGGTGCTCTCCGTCCTGGAGCAGTGCGGGCCGATCCTGCTCAGCGGGAACACGCTGGTAGTCAAGCCGTCGGAGCTGTGCCCGATGTCGGTGGCGTTCCTCGCCTCGATCTCGCCGCTGCCGCCCGGGGTGATGAACGTCGTCCACGGCGACGGGAGCACGGGCGCCCTGCTCAGTGCGCACGAGGCTGTCCGACTGGTGAGCTTCACCGGCTCGGTAGGCTCGGGCCGGGCGGTGGCGCTCGCCGCTGCGCGGAAGCTGATGCGTGCGACGCTCGAGCTCGGCGGGAAGGATGCGGTCGTCGTCGACCGCGACGTCGACGTCGAGAGCGTGGCCGCGCAGATCGCGCTCGGCTCGCTGCTGAACAGCGGGCAGATCTGCACCTCGATGGAGCGTGTGTACGTCCACCAGGACATCGCCGCCGCCTTCACCGAGGCGGTGGGTGTGGCCGTCGAGGCATGGGGCTTCGACGACGGAGGAGCCGCCATGCCGGCGCTGGGTCCGCTGGCGTCGGGCCGTCAGCGCGACCTGGTGGTCGCTCAGCTGCGGGACGCGGTCGACCGGGGCGCGCGGGTGGTGCGGGGCGGCGTCGTACCGGAGGGTCCGGGGAACCGCCTGCCGGCCACGGTCGTGACCGGCGTGAACGCCTCGATGTCGCTGATGCGAGAGGAGACCTTCGGGCCGGTCGTCGCGATCGAGTCGGTCAGCTCGTTCGAGGCCGGCTTGCACCAGGCGGCCGCGAGCACGTACGGCCTGGGCGCCACCGTCTATTCGAACGACGAGGCGCACCTGGCGGCGGCGGCCGAGCTCCCCGTCGCGCTGGTCTGGCTCAACCAGTGGCAGGGCCGTGGTGGGATCATGGTCTACGAGCCCACCCGGTCCAGCGGGATGGGGGCCACCGGCGGTTCGGCGTCGTTCGACGCGGCGACCCGGCCCCAGACCGTGTACCGAGGCTCTCGGCTGCCGTGATGCCGGCTCCCGCCATACTGATGCGCTGCACGCTGTCTCGAGACTCTCGGGAGGAGAGGACCAGCCGATGGGTCGACTAGCACCTGAGGACGAGCAGGCCCGTCGCGCCCGCACGCTCCCCGACGGGGTCAACCCCGCCGACTTCTCCGAGGCCCTGGCGCGCGGACTGGCCGTCCTCGAGGCCTTCGGCACCGACCGAGACCGACTGACCCAGGCGGAGGCCGCCAAGCTGATCGGCGTCTCGAGGGCGACCGTGCGGCGCGCGATCCTGACCCTGGAGTTCCTCGGCTACCTCCGCAGCGACGGCCGCTCCTACGAGCTCACGCCCCAGGTGATGGCCCTGTCCGGCCGCTACCTGGGGTCCAACCCGGTGAGCTCCGTGCTCCAGCCGTCGTGCGACCGGATCGGCGCCCGCTTCGACGCGCCCTGTTCCGTCGCCGTGCTGAACCGGGACGACGCCCTGATCGTGGCCCGCTTCGTGCCCGACCACCTGATCGCGATCGGGACCGGGATCGGCTTCCGCACCCCGGCACGGGTCTCGTCCCTCGGCCGGGTCCTGGTCGCGAACCTGCCCGAGGACGAGGCCGCCGCCTACCTCGGCGGCGCGAGCGGCCTGACCGAGGCCGAGCTCGCCGAGGTGCGCAGCGACGGCTACAGCTATGTGGCCGACGACATCGAGGCCGGCAAGCACTCCATCGCCGTTCCGGTGGCCCGCTGGGACGGCCGGATCGTGGCCGCGCTCCACGTCGGGGCGACCAAGGAGGAGATCTCGCCGGACCGCATGCGTGGCGAGGTGCTTGGCGTCCTGCTCGACGAGGTCGCCCAGCGGCAGCCTCAGCTGATCTGAGCCCGATGGGGTCGGCGGCGTCTGGCGTCCGCCATTTACGTTACGAATCAACTCTGTAATACAACACGTGAGGAAGGTCGACCATGGAAGCTCTGGAGCCGCGAGGCTTGTACTACGCGGGTGGCTGGCAGCGCCCGGCGACGGACGCCACCATCCTGGCGCGCAACGCCGCGACGCTCGAGGTCGTCGGCTCGACGAGTGCCGCGACGCCCGAGGACGTCGATGCCGCCGTGCGCGGCGTCCGGCGCGCCCTCGACGAACCGGACGGCTGGTCGTCCTGGTCGGCGGCCGATCGGGCCGACCGGCTGGAGGCTCTGGCCGGCGCCCTCGCGACGCGCGGGCCGCGGATCGCCCAAGTGGTCTCCGCGCAGAACGGCATGCCGATCCAGCTCTCGGCGCAGCTGGAGGCCGCCATGCCCGGTGCGACGCTGCGGTTCTACGCCGACCTGATCCGCGAGAAGGACTTCGCCCCGCTGCGTGCGGGTCGGCACGGAGGCACCGCGCGGGTCCGAGAGGAGCCGGTCGGCGTGGTCGCCGGCATCGTGCCCTGGAACTTCCCGCAGACGCTCGCCTTCACCAAGCTCGCGCCCGCCCTGGCTGCCGGGTGCGGCATCGTGCTGAAGCCGTCTCCCGAGACTGCGCTCGACAGCCTCCTCCTCGCCGACGCTCTGGAGGAGGCGGGCTTCCCGGACGGTGTGGTCGGCATCCTTCCGGGAGGCGCGGAGGTCGGCGCGGCCCTGGTCGCCCACTCGGGGGTCGACAAGGTCTCGTTCACCGGCTCAACCGAGGTCGGGAGATCGATCGCCGAGCAGTGCGGGCGCCTGCTGCGACCGGCGAGCACCGAGCTGGGCGGCAAATCGGCCGCAGTGCTGCTCGAGGACGTCGACCTGACCCAGCGCTGGGGTGACCTCTTCGGCGCCGCGCTCCTCAACAACGGGCAGACCTGCTACGCGACGACCCGGCTCCTGGTCCCTCGCTCGCGATACGAGGAGCTGGTCGGCTCGGTGGCTGCATTCGTCGGCTCGCTCGTCGTCGGCGACCCGTCGGATCCCACGGTCCAGGTCGGCCCTCTCGTGTCGGAGCGCCAGCGGGACCGGGTCACCTCGCTGATCGCGACCGGTGTCGCCGAGGGTGGCCGGGTCGTGGTCGGCGGCGGTCCGGGTGAGCGCTTCGGGCCGGGCTGGTTCGTGGAGCCGACCGTGATCGCCGACGTCGACACCACCTCGACCCTCGCGCAGACCGAGATCTTCGGGCCGGTCCTGACCATCACGCCGTACGACGACGTGGCCGAGGCGGTCAGCCTCGCGAACGCAACGCCGTACGGGTTGTGCGGCACCGTGTGGACCGAGGACCTCGAGCTCGGTGCTCGGGTCGCCGGGCGGCTGCATGCGGGCGCGGTCGGCGTCAACGGCTACGTCCCCGACCCCGCGTTCTCGTTCGGGGGATGGAAGGCGAGCGGCCTGGGCCGAGAGCTCGGCCCGGAGGGGCTCGCCGGGTACCTGCGGGTCCAGACGGTCCACCTGGCGGCCGGCTGACGGCAGCGCGGCGGCGGTCGCTGCGGGGCCCTGGTCAGGCGCGGCGGGTGTCGCGGATCACCGCGCGGATGCACAGCGCGCTCAGGCAGCCGACGGCCGCCAGCACGGCCGGCGCGGGCTCCGGCGCGGCGGCCGGGTCGGTGCCCACGGTCGCCCAGGCATAGGTCGCCGCCCCGCCGGCCGCGCCCAGGGCCGAGGCCATCGCGACGCAGACGGTGCGGTGGCCGGCGGGGAACAGCGTCGGCAGCAGCGCCGCGCCGCAGCCGAACGGCAGGGCTGCGGGCACGGCGAGCAGCGACGTCAGCAGGATCGGCCCCGGCTGGAGGAGGACGGCCGACAGTGCCACGCCGGTGGCCGCGGTGGTACCGGCCAGCACGATGTGCTGGCGGGAGTAGGCGTCCGAGACGACGGCGGCAAGGCTGCCGGCCCCGGCCAGGGTGCCGAGGACGACGACCAGGCCGGCCGCGACGACCGGCAGGGGTGAGCCGGCGCTCTCGGCGCCCAGGGCGACCACGGGCGCGGTCGCCATGGTGAACACCGTGAAGGTGGTGGAGAGGGCGGCTGCGGCCAGGAGGACCCGGCGCCAGCTGCGCAGGGAGATCGCCGCGGAGCTCGGTCGCGGGGCTCGCACGGGCCCGCAGTGGACTCGGCACAGCCGGAGCAGGCCCATGGCCACCACGACGTGAGAGCCGGCGATCCACGCGTCCACGCCAAGCAGGACCCCGGCCAGGCGAGATCCGACGGCGATTCCGGCGCCGGCCACGACGGCTGCGAGCACACCCAGCTGAGGTGCTAGTCCGGCGCGGCCACGGCGGGTCGGTTCCGCGCCGCCGGCGCACAGGACGGCAGTGAGTGGCCAGGCGCCTCCGGCCGCGATCGCGGCACTGCTCAGCAGGGCGCCGTGGACCGCGGCGCTCGACGCGAGCGGCCCGGGCAGCACGGCGAGCGCGGCCGTCGCCGCCGACGTGCCGGCGCCGAAAGTGAGGCAGTGCCGCAGGGCCCAGGTGGCGCCGTACCGGTCGCCGAGCGCGCCGAAGACGATGCCGCCCACCAGTCGCGGTAGGAGCACGAGGGCCGCCAGCATCGGCAGTGCGGCAGGCCCGCGGGCGCCGGGCAGGGCCATCAGGGCGAACAGCGGGGTGAAGACCGCGAAGGTGACCGAGCCGGCCCAGGGGGGCCGCAGGACGGCGCCTCGAATGAGGCCAACGAGCATGATATTACGATACAGTATTGTAATGAAACGAGAAGAAGGAGTCGAGATGGCTGAGCACCCGCCCCTGGTCCAGGTGATCACGGCGAGCACCCGGCGCCAACGCGTCGGCCACCACGTCGCCGCGTGGGTGGCGGAGCAAGCGGAGGGCCGACCGGCCCTCACGGTGGAGCAGGTCGACCTCGCCCAGGTCGACCTCCCGCTCTACGACGAGCCGAGGCACCCCCGGCTGCGCCAGTACGAGCACGAGCACACGCGCGCCTTCGGTCGACTGATCGAGCGGGCCGACGGGTTCGTCATCGTCTTCCCGGAGTACAACCACAGCTTCAATGCGGCCTTGAAGAACGCCGTCGACCACCTCTTCCATGAGTGGTCGGACAAGCCGGTCGGCTTGGTCAGCTACGGGGGGATCTCCGGCGGGACCCGGGCCGCGGCCGCCCTTCGCCCGGTGCTGTCGTCGGTCGGGGCGCTCGCCCTGCGCGAGGCCGTGGTGGTCCCGTCGGTCGGCGCTCGGATCGAGGAGCAGGCGTCGGGACGGCGCTTCTCTCCGAGCCCGGAGAACGACGAGGCGCTCGCGGACCTGCTCGATGCGCTGATTCGGTGGATCCCCCGGTGCCGTTCGGCGGCGCCGTCAGGGGGCGAGTGAGGGCCACAGGGTGTCGCAGACGCTCTCCGCGACGGCGTGGTGGTCGGCGTCCTCGCGCAGGAACGTGGCGAAGTACGCGCCGAAGCACAGTGTGGCGACCGCCCGCACGTCGACCTCCGGCCGGATCCCGCCGCCATGCTGCAGCGCCTGGAGTACGGCCTCGAGCTGGGCGAGCCGTGGGTTGACGGCGCGCTCGCGCACGATCGCAAGCAGTTCCGGCGTCCGGCGGGCCTCGCCCATGAAGTTGCCCATCAGCAACATGGCGTCCTCGTTGAAGTACGCCGGGTCGAGGCGCCGTACCGCCTCGACGAAGGCCTCGCGCGGCTCCAGCTCGGCGATGGCGTCGCTGGGGTAGGAGTCGGTCTGCGCCTGGAACCCCCACTCCAGCGCGGCGATGACGAGATCGAGCTTGGTCGGCCAGCGGCGGTACAACGTGGGCCGGGTCGTACCCGCCGCGGCCGCGATCTCGCTCAGGCTGATCTGCGAGTAGCCCTGCTCTGCCAGCCGCTCACGGGTCACCTGGATGATCGCAGTGTCGAGATCGGCGTCGCGAGGGCGGCCGGGCCCGGCGGCCGCAGCGGGCGTCGCGTGTGCGCTGGGGGTCATGGGCTCAGTATCGCAAGTCCCCTCTTCCGATTTCGTTACGATACGGTATTGTATTAGAACCGGATCGGGCGGGCGCCCGGACGAGACGAGGAGACCGACCATGAGCACACCGCAGGACCTGATCGACGCCAGCATCCCGTTCCTGAACGCGTTGAAGAACCGGACCGCCGGGGAGGACCTCGAGCGCTGGTTGAACCAGACCCACGGCCCCGGCTCGGAGTTCTACGACCGTGTGGCGAGTCTGGTGACCGAGGGTGTCCGGGACGGCTGGGCGGCCAACATCGAGATCGACGGCCCGCACTACCGGCGCAGTCGCCTCGCCGAGCCGAGTGCCGAGCTGAACTACTTCAGCATCACGGCCGTCTACATGGACAGCGTCGAGCCGTTCCGTGGCCAATACCACCAGCACCCGTACGGCGAGCTGAACCTCGTCGTCGCGCTCGACGAGGGCGCCGAGCTCGCCGGTCCACGCGGCTGGTGCGGCGGGGGCTGGACGGCGCCGGACCCGGCGAGCCACCACTACCCGGAGGTGCGTGGCGGCGCCGTCATCGCCTTGTTCTACCTTCCGGCGGGCCGCATCTCCTACGACATCGTGCCTCCGGTCGAATGACCTCGACGCGCCAGGGCGCGCCTTCGTCGTGTCGCCACGACGAGGTGGACGCGTTCGACGCGATCGTCCGGGGCCGGCGCAGCGTGCGGGCCTACCGTGACGATCCGGTCCCCCCGCAGCTGGTTCGCGAGATCCTGGACCTCGCCGCCCGGGCGCCGAGCAACTCCAACGTCCAGCCCTGGCACACCTACGTGCTCGCGGGCGCGCGGCGGCGGGCGCTGACCGAGCACGTGCTGCGCTACTACGACACCTTCGGCCGGGCGGAGCGCGAGTTCGACTACCAACCGGATCCCGCAGCGTGGGAGCCGCCGTTCAAGGAGCGCCGAGAGAGATTCGGCGAGGGACTCTATGGCCGCGCCCTCGGCCTGCGCCTGGAGGACGCTACGGAGCGCGAGCGCTACCACCGCCGCAACTACGACTTCTTCTCCGCTCCCGTCGGGATGATCGTGACCACGGCCCGCAACCCCCGAGCAAGCGCGCTCATCGATGTCGGTGCGTACATCCAGACCCTCCTCCTGAGCGCTCGGAGCCGTGGCCTTGCCACCTGTGCACAGGCGTCGTTTCTGGACTTCCACCCGGCCGTGCGGGAGCACCTGGCCATTCCGGCCGACCGGATGATCGTGTGCGGCATCTCGCTGGGCTACGAGGACCGGGCTCACCCGATCGCCGTGAACGCGACGGACAGGGAGCCACTCGACCAGCAGGTGACCTTCGTCCGCTAGGTGTTCTCACCACGGACGTAAATCGCTCACGGAGCACCGTCCTCGTTCGCGGGGGCGATGGGCGGGTCGGTGGAAGGCATCATGATGTCGACGAGCTCCTCGGTGAGGTGCTCGGCGTGCTGCTGTGCCTGTCCGATGTACCAGTCCTGGAACCGAGTCGGCGCCAGGGCGGCGAACGCCACTACTCCGATGCCGATCCACCGCAGGAGCTTCTTGGGCAGGAGATCGCTGAAGTCGGCGGCGTCGAACACGTCCATCCTCGGATGGTGCCATGGGGGTCCGACACATCCACGCAGAAGCCGTGGGGCCGCACCCTTCGTCGAGCGTGAGCGGATGCCGAATCGGTCTCAAGAGGTGCGAGGGGGTGCCGTCGCGAAGTCGGGAAAGTCCGAGGTAGCGATCCAGGCACCATCGGTAGATCGGATCGCGCGGCCTTCGAGAGGAAGGAGCCGGCTCATTTTCGGCTCATTCGGACAGTCCTTTGTGGAGGGTGGACGGCTCGGTGCGACCGGCTCCGACTGAGGACGACGGGCCGGCGAAGTGCCCTCTGACCTGCTACGTTGGGCGACATCGAGGTGTCGGCCACAGGCGCGCCGGGTCGGCGCCGGTCACCCCATCTGATCCCTACGGATCAGAAGGTTTGGGGTTCGAATCCCTACAGGCGCGCAGAGCACGAAGGCCGGTCTCCGAACCACGGAGGCCGGCCTTCCGCGTTGTGAGGCTACGTCCGACCTTTCACACTCACGCCGATCGCGTGTCAAGGCCGGCTCCTAGGGTTCTGGCTGCCCGGGTACGGCGACGATCATCCCCCCGAGACTCGCCGTACCCGTGCCCGCCGCGGGGTGTGGGGCCGCGCGGCCCGGGTCCCGCGGTGCGACGGAAGGCGAAGTAGCCTCGGTCCGTGCTCAAGTACCTGGGTTCCAAGCGGACCCTGGTCCCCGTGCTCGGCGACATCGCGGAGGCGGTGGGCGCGAGGACCGCGGTCGACCTGTTCACCGGTACGACGCGGGTCGCGCAGGAGTTCAAGCGGCGCGGGCTGGTGGTCACCGCGACCGACCTGGCGACGTACAGCCAGGTCCTCAGCGACTGCTTCATCGCGACCGACGCGCGCGAGGTCGACGAGCAGGAGCTGGACAACGAGCTGAAGCGGCTGGCGGCGCTGCCGGGGGAGCCGGGGTACTTCACGGAGACGTTCTGCGTGCGGTCGCGGTTCTTCCAGCCCAAGAACGGCGCCCGGGTCGACGCGATCCGCAACGTGCTGGAGAGCGACCATCGGGGCTCGCCGCTGTACCCGATCCTGCTGACCGCCCTGCTGCTGGCGGCCGACCGGGTCGACTCGACGACGGGCGTGCAGATGGCCTACCTCAAGCAGTGGGCGCCGCGGTCCCACAACGACCTGGCGTTGCGGCGCCCCGAGCTCCTCCCGGGCACCGGTACGACGATCCGCGGCGACGCGATGCGCACGATCGACGACCTGCCGCCGGTCGACCTGATGTACCTGGACCCGCCGTACAACCAGCACCGCTACTTCACGAACTACCACATCTGGGAGACCCTCGTCCGCTGGGACGCACCCGAGCACTACGGGGTCGCGTGCAAGCGGATCGACAGCCGGGACGCGGGGACCAGGAGCGTCTTCAACACCCAGCGCGCGATGCCGGCCGCGTTCGCCGACCTGGTCGGACGGGCCCGGTCGGAGGTCGTCGTGGTGTCCTACAACGACGAGTCGTGGATCACCGCCGAGCAGATGATGGACTCGCTGCGCGACGCCGGGCACGAGGACGTGCGGATGCTCGCGTTCGACCGCAAGCGGTACGTCGGCGCCCAGATCGGGATCCACGGTCCCTCGGGGAAGAAGGTCGGGACCGTCTCGCGACTGCGCAACGTCGAGTACGTGTTCGTCGCCGGGCCGACGGCGAGGGTCGGGGCCGCGATGGCAGCGGCCCACGACCCCTCGCGTCCGCCCGTCAGTCGACCGCCGGAGGCGTGACGCCGAGCTCGCGCAGCGCGGCGACGTACTCCTCGACGTTGCGCAGCTTGACCGTCTCGTAGCCCCGGACCAGGTCGGGCAGCTCCGCGATCCGCACCGCGCGGTCGTACGACGCCGCGTCGCCCAGCTCGGAGGTCAGGCCGGTGACCAGCGTCCGGTAGTGGTCGCGCAGCTCGCGCTCGACCTTGCGCAGGTGGGCGTAGCCGAAGACGTCCGCGCGGGTGCCCCGCAGCGACTTCATCCGGGCCAGCGCGCGCAGCGAGCCGTGCGACTTCGGGCCGAACGAGATCTTCTTCTTCCGGCCCATCGCCCGCAGCACCGGCGGGTGCAGCTTGAACGCGACCGTGCCGCCGGGGAAGGCGTCGCCCGTCGAGGCGAGGAAGGCCGGGTCGGTGAGGAGCCGAGCGACCTCGTACTCGTCCTTGTACGCCGTCAGCTTGAACAGGTTGCGCGCGACGGCCTCGCTGAACCGGGTCTCGGCGGTCGCGGCCCGCTCGGCGGCGGCGACCTGGGCGACCAGGGCGACATAGGAGTCGGCGAGCTTCTCGTCCTGGTAGCCGACCAGGTCGGTGGCCCGTTGGGAGACCAGGCGGAGCAGCTCGCCCTCGAGGCCGGCGGCCGCCACGGAGGCGGGTACGGCGACCTCGCGGGCAGGAGCGGTCGGCGCGGCGACGGCGCCGGCGGCCCTGAAGGCAGCCGGGTCGGTGACCGCGACGCGGCCCCAGCGGAACGCGGCGATGTTGGCGGCGACCGCGGTGCCGTTGATCTCGATGGCCTCCTCGATCGCGGCCGCGGGCAGCCGCAGCGCACCCGTCTGGTGGGCGGCGCCGACGAGCAGGAAGTTCGCCGCGACGGTGTTGCCGAAGATCCGGTCGGCGGCCTCGAGCGCGTCGAAGTCGAACAGCTCGACGCTGGCGGTGCGGACCCGATCGAGCAGGCCCGCCTCGTCGGGGTGGGACACCTTCGGGTCGTGGACCATCGCGCCGGTGGCGGTGCGGCTGGTGGAGACGACAGTGCGGGTCTTCTCCGGGTCGCCGTAGGTGAGGTTGCGGTCCTCGGCCAGGGTGAGCAGGTCGAAGCCGAGGAAGCAGTCGGCCGACCCGGGGGTGAGGCGGTTGGCCGGCTCGAGGTCGCCGGCGGCGAAGCGCAGGTGACCGGTGACCGGTCCGGCCTTCTGGCTCAGGCCGGTCTGGTCGAGCGACTCGACGGCGTACCCGGCACGCAGCGCGGCCGTGGCCAGCACCTGGTTGACGGTCACGATGCCGGTGCCGCCGATGCCCGCCATGAAGACGTTCTGGGTCGTGGTGACCGGCTGGTCGGCGGTGCTCGCCGCGACGCTCGGCGGCGCCGGGTACGAACGCTTGGACTTGGCGGTCCTGGGGGTCTCGAGACGGTTGCTGCGCAACCTCATCGACCACCGGGCGGTCTTCGGTGCCGTCTCGACGGTCACGAACGACGGGCAGTCGCCGTCGAGGCAGCTGTAGTCGGTGTTGCACGAGGTCTGCTCGATGCGGGTCTTGCGGCCGTACTCGGTCTCGACCGGCTGCACCGACAGGCAGTTGCTCTTCACGCCACAGTCGCCGCAGCCCTCGCAGACCGCCTCGTTGATGACGACGCGCTGGGTGCGGGCGGGCAGGGCGCCGCGCTTGCGCTGGCGGCGGGCGTCGGCGGCACAGTGCTGGTCGTAGATCAGCACGGTCACGCCGGGGACCTCGCGCAGCAGCCGCTGGGCCTCGTCGAGGCGGTCGCGGTCCCAGAGCAGGGTGCCGGCGGCGAGGTCGCGGCGGCGGTGCCGGCCGGGGTCGTCGGCGCAGACGATGATCTTGGCGACGCCCTCGGTGGTGAGCTTGTGGGTCAGCTGCGCGACGGAGAGCGCGCCCTCGGCGTCCTGGGCGCCGGTCATCGCGACGACCTCGTTGAAGAGCAGCTTGTAGGTGATGTTGACGCCGGCCGCGATGCAGGCCTGCACGGCGAGCTGGGCGGAGTGGAAGAAGGTGCCGTCACCGACGTTCTGGAAGATGTGGCCGGCATCGGTGAACCACGCCTGACCGATCCACTGCGCACCCTCCCCGCCCATCTGGGTGACACCGGTGACGGTGTCCTCCGGGCGGTCGGAGATGGTGACCATGGCGTGGCAGCCGATGCCGCCGCCACCCATCGAGCCCTCGGGCAGCACGGTGGAGCGGTTGTGGGGGCAGCCCGAGCAGAAGTACGCCGACCGGTTGACCGGGAGCAGCGGCAGGCTCGTGCGGGGTCGCTGGGGCGGGGCGACGGTCAGCCAGCCCTCGAGCGCGTGGCGCAGGGGAGCGAGCAGCCGGCCCGCGGTGAGCTCGCCGTCGGCGGGGATCAGCCGCTGGCCCGAGGCGTCCAGCTTGCCGAGGATCCGCGGTGCGTTCGCGCTGCCGTAGAGCAGGTCGCGGACCTGCATCTCCATGAAGGACGTCTTGTCCTCGACGACCACGATCTCCTCGAGGCCGTCGGCGAACCGGCGTACGGCCTCGGGCTCGACGGGGCTCATCATGCCCATCCGCATCACCCGGACGCCGGCCGCGACCAGCGCCTCGTCGGTGACGCCGAGGTCGGTCAGCGCCTGGCGCAGCGAGTCGTAGCAGCTGCCGGAGGCGACCAGGCCGATCCGGGCGGTCGGGGAGTCGACCTCGATGACGTTGAGGCCGTTGCGGGCGGAGTACTCGTGGACGAGCGCCGTCCGCGGGCCCACGAGCTCGGCCTCCGCGCCGACGATCATCGCCGGGCGGAGCACGATCGGGCTCTGGGTGTAGGCGTAGGGGTTGCCGTTCCAGTCGATCGTCGGCGTGACCGGGGTCAGGGCGACGTCGGAGCTGTCGACCACCCAGGCGCCGTCGGCGACGTCGGCGACGATCTTGAGCGCGACCACGCAGCCGGTGGCGCGCGACATGTCGATCGCGTGCAGGCCGAGGGTGACGATCTCGGTGGAGTTGCGGGGGAAGAGCACCGGGATGCCGAGCGCGGCCAGGGACCGCTCGCTGACGGCCGGCACGGTCGAGGACTTCGACGCCGGGTCGTCGCCGACGAGGAGGACCGCGCCGCCGCGGCGGTTGACGCCGTACATGTTGGCGTGGCGCAGTGCGTCGGTCGCCCGGTCGACGCCAGGGCCCTTGCCGTACCAGAAGCCGGTCACGCCGTCGTACTTGCTGGTGCCGAGCGGCAGGTCGACCTGGCTGCCCCACACGGCGGTGGCGGCGAGCTCCTCGTTGAGGCCGGGCACGAAGCGGATGTCGTTGGCGTCGAGCACGTCCTGCATGCCGGCGAGCATCCGGTCCAGGCCGCCGAGCGGGCTGCCCTGGTAGCCGGACACGAAGGACGCGGTTTTGAGGCCGCGGCGACGGTCGAGGGCGCGGTGCTCGACGAGGAGGCGGGCGATCGCCTGCACGCCGGTGAGCAGCGTCGGCGGCGCGTCGACCCGGAACCGGTCGTCGAGGTCGTACGGCGCGGCGGGCTCGCCGGCAGGTCGTTCGAGCAGCTCGGTCATGCGGTGGCTCCCTCGGTCGGGCGGGTCGCGGCGGACAGGCGTTCGGCGACGATCTCGGCGGCGACCTCGCTGGGCAGCCGGCCGCTCTCGTCGGAGCGGGTGAGGATCGCGCGCACGGTGGTGGCGATCGCGGCGATCTCGACGCGCAGCTCCTCGGGCGTGCGCGCCCAGATCTCGCCGCCGACCTGGATCAGGCCGCCGGCGTTGGCGACGTAGTCGGGCACCCAGGTGATGCCGCGCTGTTGCAGCAGCGGGGCGACCGACGAGTCGAGGAGCTGGTTGTTGGCGGCGCCGCAGACGATGCTCGCGCGGATCGCGTCGACCGAGCCCGGGGTCAGCGTCGCGCCGAGCGCGCACGGGGCGTAGACGTCGACAGGGGCGTCGAGCACGCTGGCGCGCGTGGTCACGCTCGGGTGCGCCTCGACGATGCGGGCCAGGGCCGCCTCGGACGCGTCGGACACGACGACGCTCGCGCCCTCCTCGAGGAGGAGCGCGACCAGGTGGGTGCCGACCTTGCCGATGCCCTCGACGCCGACCGTCCTGCCGCGCAGGCCGTCGGGTCCCCAGCGGTGCTCGGCGGTCGCCCGCATCGCGCTGAACACGCCGTACGCGGTGGAGAAGCCGCTGTCGCCCGAGCCGCCGTTGTGGCCGACGACGTACCGGGTGGCGGTGGCGACCGCGTCGAGGTCCTGTGCCGTCGTACCGACGTCGGCGGCGGTGAAGTAGCGCCCGGAGAGCGTGTCCACGAACCGACCGTACGCCGCCATCAGCTCCGGCGTCTTGATCGACTCGGGGTCGCCGATGATGACCGCCTTGCCGCCGCCGAGGGGGATGCCGGCCGCGGCCGCCTTGTGGGTCATGCCCTGCGAGAGGCGCAGCACGTCGGTGAGCGCCTCGGCCTCGCTGGCGTAGGGGTAGAAGCGGGTGCCGCCGAGCGCCGGGCCGAGCCGCGTGTCGTGGATCGCGATGATCGCGCGCAGTCCGGTGGCCTCGTCGCGGCAGAAGACCACCTGCTCGTGGCCGGCGGACCCGAGCTCGTCGGAGCGTTCGAAGACCAGGTCGACGGGGGCGGCGGGGGCGGCGGTCAGCGTCATGCGCACGAGCCTGGGGCTTGGTGGGCCGGGTCACAAGACTTGTCGCCCGGTTTGGCGTCGATCCGCAATCGTGGCGGTGCGCTGCCGCTTCGTTGCGCAACAGAAGACTCGTGAGGAGTAGATTCCGTTGCGTGAGTGATGCTGCTGTTCTCGACACCACCGACCGCGCGATCCTCGACCTCCTGCGGGAGAACGCGCGCCGCCCGCTGCGCGAGATCGCGACCGCCGTCGGGCTGACCGTCGCACCGGTCCAGCGGCGGATCGCGCGCCTGGAGAAGCTCGGTGTGATCGAGCGCTACACCGTCAAGATCAACCACGGCCGGATCGCGACCGGCATCGAGGCGATGACCGAGCTGCACTTCGGCGACGACCTCGACCTCGCCCAGATCATGGAGTTCGTCGCCCAGGTCCCCGAGGTCGAGGAGGTGCTCACCCTCGCCGGCGACCCGGACGCACTGGTGCGGATCCGGGTCGACGGGGTCGAGGACCTGCGCCGCGTCGTCGGCATCCTGCGCTCGGGACGTGCGGTCGCGAGCACGAAGACGCTGGTCGTGCTGGAGCAGTGGACCCGGTTCGGCTGACGTCCCCGTCGAGTCGCCCCGTCCTCGTGGTTGAGTTGCCGCTTTCTCCCTGTTGAGTTGCCCCGTCCTCGCGGTTGAGTTGCCGATCTCAACGGTGAGTTCCGGCAACTCAACGGTGAGGATGCGGCAACTCAACGGTGAGGATGCGGCAACTCAACGAGCTGGTCAGCCGAGGCTGACCGACGGGGCGGTCCGGGTCGTGATCATCTCGGCGCGGGCGGCGAGGCCGGCGTCGGTGAACTCGGGGTGGGTGATCACCCAGTACTCGCCGGCGGCGACGGCGTCGAGCACGATCCGGGCGTACTCGTCGCCGGGGATGCCCTCCTCGACGTTCTGCTGCGCGAGGTACTGGTGGAAGCCGAGCAGCGCCGGGTCCTCGGTGGCGGGGGCCTGGGCGAAGATCTCGCTGCGTACCGGGCCGGGAGTGACGACGGAGACCTTGACCGGCGACTGCGCCATCTGGAGCTCCATGGCCAGCGACTCGGTGAGGCCGAGGACCGCGAACTTGGTGGCGGTGTACGGCGCCATCATCGGGCTCGGCAGGAAGCCGCCGACCGAGGAGACGTTGACGACGTGGGCCGCCGTGCCCTGGGCGACCAGGCGCGGGACGAAGGCGCGGACGCCGTTGACGACGCCGCGCAGGTTGACGTCGATCGCGGTGTCCCAGTCCTGGGCGGAGATCGCCCAGGAGTAGCCGATCCGCATCACGCCGGCGTTGTTGACGACCAGCTCGACGCTGCCGAAGCGCTCGAACGCGGCCTCGGCGAGCCGGTCCACGGCGGCGGCGTCCGCGACGTCCGTGACGACGCTCAGCACCTCGCCGGGCAGCTCGGAGGCCACCGCCGAGAGGCGGGCCTCGTCGATGTCGGCGAGGACGAGCTTCATGCCGAGGGACGCGGCGTGCTGGGCCAGTCCCTTGCCGATGCCGCTGCCGGCGCCGGTGATCAACGCGGTGCGGCCGGAGAAGACGTCGTGGGCCGTGGTCATGGAGGAACCTCCCTGGTCGTTGGTGCCCTCACTGTGGTGAGGCACGCCGGGAGCGGACCCGCGGGTCCCGCTGGACGGGATCGCCGCGCGGGTCAGGGGGTGAGGGTCGCGCGGGTGTGGCCGATCGCGGCCTCGCGCTGGGCGGTGCCGCCGCCGTTGACGATCGCGATCGCGAAGCCGTCCCACATCGCCCGCAGCCGGGCAGAGAGCCCCTCCGGGTCGCCGATCCCGGGCAGGCAGGCGCGCAGTACGACGACCAGGTCGTCGTGCCAGTGGTCGTCGAGCTCGCGTTGCGCGGCGGCCAGCTCGGCGTCGTACGGCGCCCGCGCCCACAGCTCCAGCCACAGCATCCAGCGCGGGTCGCGCTCGTCGACGGGCAGGAAGACGCCGGCGAACTCGAGGACCGTGGTGAGGTCGCCGGTCCCCGCGGCGGCCTGCTCGAGGAGGGGCGCCCGCTGCTCGGCGTACTGGCTCTCGCTCCAGCGCAGCGTCTCCAGGAGCAGGCCGTTGCGGGTGCCGAAGTAGTAGAGGAGGTGCCCGCCGCTGGTCTCCAGGCGGGCGGCCAGCGAGGCGATGGTGACCTTGCCGAGGCCCTGCTCGGCGATCATCTCGAGGGTCGTGGCGAGCACCTGCTCGCGGGGCCGGTCCAGGCGCCGGTTCGATCGGGTGCGTGCCACGCCCACACCCTAGGCCGCGGCCCCCACGGCCCCGCCTGCTGCGCGACGTTTCCGACTCGATCTGGCTGCGTCGGCGTCGCTCGAAGGGCGATCCAGCACGACTTCGCTCCGCCGCCTTGCCATAGCGGCCGGAAACGCCGCTCGCGACGGCGGCGACGTGGGGACGCAGCCTGGACAAATCGTGCAGGGGTCTTGACGAGGACCCGTGTCGTACGTCACTTTGAATGTCGTTCAAACTTTTGTACGACGTTCAAAGTGCGTCGAGAGGTACTGCCGAGGAGTCCGGGAAATGACCGAAACCATCACCGCGAGCGCGGCGGAGACCACGCCCGTCGAGTCGGGACACGGGGGAGGGCTGGCTCGCGTGCTGGGCCCGGCCGGAGCGGTCCTGCTCGTGCTGTCGTGCATCACGCCGGCGTCGAGCCTGTTCATCATCGTCCCCGAGATGATGGCCAGCCAGGGCAGCGGCGTGGTCCTCACGATCCTCGCCGGCATCCTGATCTCGGTCGCGGTCGGCGCCTGCTACGCCGAGCTCGGCACCCGGGTCGCGAGCGCTGGCGGCGAGTACGCCATGGTCACCCACACCCTCGGCCGCTGCGCCGGATGGCTGACCTTCGCCCTGTCCGGCGTGCTGCTCTGGGTGATCCCGCCGGTCATCGCGCTCGGCACCGCCGACTACCTCGCCGACCTGGTGAACCTCGACCGCGCGCTCACCGGCGCGGTCGTCATGCTCGTCGCCACCGGCATCGCGCTGCTCGACATCCGCGCCAACGCGCTGGTCACCGGCATCTTCCTGCTGCTCGAGATCGTCGCCGCGGCCGTCGTCGCACTGCTCGGCGCGGCACACGTCCAGCGCGGTCCCGGCGAGCTGCTGGGCGCACACGTCCTCGGCGACAGCGGCCTCGAGCCGTTCACCGCGGCCCTGCTGGTCTCCGGGCTGACCGTCGGCGTGTTCGTCGTCAGCGGATTCGGTACGGCGGCCTACCTGGCCGAGGAGGTCGTCGAGCCCCGCCGCAACGTGGCCCGCGTCGTGTTCTGGTCGCTCGGCCTCGGCGGCCTGGTCATCCTGGTCCCGACCGTCACCACCGTGCTGGCCGTCGACGACCTCGGCGCGCTCGCGACCGGCGACTTCTCCGAGTTCGTCCGGGCCTGGGGCGGCGACGCCACCGCCGTCGCGGTCAACCTCGGCATCGCGATCGCCATCCTCAACGCCGCCATCGTGATGGTGCTGCAGAACAGCCGCGTCGTCTACGCGTCGGGCCGTGACCGGGCCTGGCCGCCCGCCGTCAACCGCGCGCTGAGCCTCCTCGGTCCGCGGTACGGCGCCCCCTGGGTCGCCACCCTCGTGATCGGCATCCCCGGCGCGGTCCTCGCGTGGGGCGTCGACATCGAGGCCCTGCTCGGCATCACCTCGGTGATCATCTCCGCGATGTACGTCGTCCTCGCGCTCGCCGCGATCCGGGTGCGCCTGATGAGCACCGCCCCCGGCTGGCGGATGCCGCTGTGGCCCCTGCCGCCGCTGCTCGTCGTCGTCGCGGTCGGCTACGCCCTCGTCGGCGCCGACCCGCTCGACCTCGCCATCACCGGCGGCATCCTCGCCGTCGCCCTCGTCTACTACCTCACCTACCTCGCCCGCCGGCCCGACGAGCGCTTCGTCGTGATCGACCCGACCGACGAGCCCGCCCTCGAGCCCGCCTTCCAGGAGAACTGACATGACCCTCCACGACGTGATCGTGATCGGTGCCGGCGCGACCGGCCTGACCGCCGCCTGGCGCCTGGCCGAGGCCGGCCAGGACGTGCTGGTGCTCGAGGCCCGGGACCGCGTCGGCGGCCGGCTGCGCACCGACCTCACCGACGAGGCGGGCGCCCCCGCCATGTTCGAGATGGGCGGCCAGTGGGTCTCGCCCGACCAGGACGCGCTCATCGCGCTGGTCGACGAGCTCGGGCTGGCGACGTACCCACGCCACCGCGACGGCGAATCGCTGTACGTCGGCCGCGACCGCGTCGCGCGCCGCTTCACCGACGACCTGCCGGTATCGGAGGCCACCAACGCCGCGATCGCCGAGCTGGCCAAGAAGCTCGACGAGCTCGCCGCCGCGATGGACCCGGCCCGGCCGTGGGAGCTCGAGGACGCCCGCCACCTCGACAGCATCTCGCTGCGCGCCTGGCTCGAGGAGCAGTGCGACGACGCCGAGGCCCGCGACAACATCGCGCTCTACCTGGGCCCCGCGATGCTGACCAAGCCCGCCCACGCGTTCTCCGCGCTCCAGGCGGTGCAGATGGCGGCCAGCGCCGGCTCGTTCAGCAACCTGCTCGACGCCGACATCATCCTCGACCGCCGCGTCGTCGGCGGCCTGCAGTCGGTCCCGATCGAGCTGGCCAGCAGGCTCGGCGACCGGGTCCGTCTCGGCCAGGACGTGACCCACGTCGAGTGGAACGACGGCGGCGCGGTCGTCCACGTCGGCGACGAGCAGCACGCCGCGCGCCGGCTGGTGCTCGCCGTACCCCCGACCGTGGTGCGCCGGGTCCGGTTCACCCCCGAGCTGCCGGCCGAGCACCGGATCGCCCGCGAGCACCAGTCGTTCGGGCTCGTGATCAAGGTGCAGGCGATGTACGAGACGCCGTTCTGGCGCGAGGCGGGCCTCGACGGCACTGCGTTCGGGCCCTACGAGCTCGTGCACGAGGCCTACGACAACACCCCCGAGGGCGAGTCCCGCGGTGTCGTCGTCGGCTTCGTGTCCGACGTCAACGCAGACGCGGTCGGCCCGCTGTCCGAGGAGGAGCGCCGCGGGCGGGTCCTCGACTCGCTCGCGACCTACTACGGCGAGCAGGCCCGCCACCCGATCGCGTACGTCGAGAGCGACTGGCAGCACCAGGAGCTCACCGGCGGCGCCTACGGCACCAGCTTCGACCTCGGCGGCCTGACCCGCTGGGGCCACGTGCTGCGCCAGCCGGTCGGCCCGATCGAGTTCGGCAGCAGCGACGTCGCCGGCCACGGCTTCCAGCACGTCGACGGCGCCGTGCGGGTCGGCTCCGAGATCGCCGAGGGGATCCTCGCCGCCGGCTGACCGGTCAGAGCCCGGCGACCCGGTCCAGCAGTCGCCGCTCCTCGTCCGGGGTCAGCGGTACGGCGAGCGCGCGCAACCAGTCGGTGAGCTCACCGGGCGCCAAGGGACGGTGCGCGGTGGGCTCGCCCGGTCGTCGTACGGTCAGCGCGGTGGCGGTGACCGAGACGTGGCGACCCTCGTCGTGGCGCGTGATCATCAGGCCGTTGCGGAAGTGCGAGGTCGCGAACGTGCTCGTGTAGTGGTGCCCGATGACGACGTCGACCGGCAGCACAGGCAGCTCGTCCGTGGTGTGCGCGTGCTCCCAGCCGGCCTCCCGCAGTCGCTGCAGGCCCCACCCGCCGCCGGTGCGCACCACCCGGTAGGGCCAGCCGTCCTGGTCGCTCTCCGCGCCGTCGGCCAGGACCACCGGTCGCACCAGGCTCATCCCGAAGCCGGGGTCGCACAGCAGCCGCTCCCCGTCGAGGCGCACCTCGAGCGTCATGTGGGTGCGGCCCTGCACGTCACCCGTCGCCGGGTCCCCGACCCTGCCGAGGTGCCGCTCGACGTCGTACCCCAGGCGGTCGAGGGCGGCCGCGAACACCGTGGCGTGCTCGAAGCAGTAGCCGCCCCGCCCCCGTCCCACGAACTTCTCGCTGAGCACGTCGAGCCCGACGCCGCGGTGCTGGCCGAGCAGCACGTCGACGTTGTCGAAGGTGAACGTCCGCACGTGCGCCCGGTGCAGCGCGTCGAGCGCGGCCCGCGACGGTGGCGCCGCCGTCAGGCCGAGACGATCGAGGTAGCCCGCCAGGTCGAGCCGGTCGGTCTGCCAGGGGTCGCTCACGTCTCGATCGTAGGGTTCGCGCGACGGGGAGGCGCCTGCTGCGCGCGCCACGACGCTCGCGACGCCGCCTCCCCGTCGCGCGAACTCAGCGGACCTTGCGCACCGGTCCGGTCGTGATCACCTCTATCGTCAGCGCTCGCCTGGCGATCAGCCAACGCCCGTCGACCAGCGCGTACTCGTCGTCGTAGTGCAGGTACCAGGTCAGGTCCCGGGCCCGGCCGTCATCCGCCGTGCTCACGTGGTGCGCCTCGCAGGCGACCCGACCGGTCGCTCGGTCGGGTCGATCCGCGTCGACCTCCGCGATCCGGCCGACCACGGCGTGGAAGGTCGCCGCGAAGCCGGCGAGCCGGCCGAGAGCGGTGACCACGGCCTCTCGGCCGAGCACCTCGACGGTCGGCTGCAGGGAGGACGGCGGATCGGGCAGGACCAGCTCCGCGTCGGACGTGAACAGGTCACCGACCGCCGCGAACGCGCGCTGATCGACCAGCAGGGCGTAGCGGTGGACGAGGTCGTCGAGAGCGAGCCGGTCGGCGGTCGTCGGGGTCACGGAGGCGAGCCTTCCGGTGCACGGGACCGACGACAAGTCGCTCGACTCACCCAGTGGGACCCGGATCGAGATCGCGCGCGGGTCGCCCGAACAGGTAGCCCTGGGCCCGGTCGCAGCCGACGTCGCGCAGGAACAGGCGCTGCTCCTCGCACTCCACGCCCTCGGCGACGACGGACAGTCCGAGATCGTGGGCGCCGTCGACGAGCCACTGCACGACCCGCGCCACCCGGACGTCGTGCGGGACCCGGCTGATGATCGACAGGTCGAGCTTGATCCCGGTGAGGGGCAGGTCGAGCAGGCGCTGGAGCGTCGAGTGGCCGTTGCCGAAGTCGTCGGCGTCGATCCGCAGCCCGGCGTCGCGCAGTTGCTGCAGCTCGGGGCGCAGCACCTCGATCGGCGTCGGGCCTCCGGTCTCGGTGAGCTCGATCGTCACGGCGCCGGCCGGGACGGCCTGCTCGGCGATCTCGTCGATGATCCGCCGGGCGAACCCGGGCTGGGCGATCTCGACGGCCGAGGCGTTGATCGATACGCCGAACCCGGGCCCCTCGGCGGAGCCGCTGGAGACCGTGTCCAGGACCGATCGCAGTGCGGCGAGCGAGCGCCGTACCACCTGGCGTCCGGTCGGCAGGATCAGCCCGGTCGCCTCGAGCACGGGCAGGAAGGCCGACGGGGGGATCGGTCCGTGCTCCGGGTGCTCCCAGCGCAGGAGCGCCTCCGCGCCGCAACGCCGGCCGGTGTGCAGGTCGACCACCGGCTGGAACCAGGGCAACAGCTCGCCGTTGTCGAGGGCGGCGCGGATCCGCTCGGGTCGCAGCAGCCCGGACGTCTCGAAGCCGTCGGCCAGACCCGCTCGGTGGTCGGTGCGTCGCAGCTCGATGTGGGCGACGACCTGCTCGGCCAGGATCCGCAGCCACTCGACGGACTTGTCCGGCAGCTGGCGGGCGACGGTGTCGAACACGCAGAGCGTGCCGATGGGCAGGCCGTCGCGGCCCACGAGGGGCACGCCGGCGTACGCCAGCACTCCGTCGTCGGCGGCGGCGCGGAATCGCGGATCGAGCCGTGAGTCGGCCACCGCGAGGGGCTCCTTGCGGGCCACGACCTGCTCACAGAAGGTGAAGCCGCGCGGCACCTCGGTGCGCCGGATGCCGAAACGGGCCTTGAACCACACTCGCTCGTCGTCCACCAGGGCCACCGCCGCCATCGGCGTACCGCACATCCGGGCGGCGATGAGGACGAGGTCGTCGAACAGGTCCTCGGGCTCGGTGTCGAGGAGCGCGTAAGAGCGCAGCGACTCGAGTCGGTCGGCTTCGTGGTCGTGCTCCGCGGCGTACGACGGCCGCGTGGTGGCGCTGGTCCCCATGGTGCGATCCAGGTGCGTGCGATGACGTAGATCGCGCTGGCTCGACGATCACGTGACCTCGTCCCCATCGGCCGGCAGGCAGCGGAGCTGAGTGCTTGCATCGAGCACGCGGGGATCGCGCGAGATCCCTTGCCGCTTGCCCTAGCGTTTGCTTGGTTTGTCACCTACTATGACGATTCGTAATACCCCGGAAGGTCATAACGAGAGGCTCGGCTCCTCGCGTCGAACTGGCGGGCCTGCCCGGCCTGCCCACGCTCATCAGAAGGAATCTGGGATGAAGACACGTCTGTTCAAGGTGGTCGGCGGACTCGCCGCCCTCGCCATGGTCGCCGCGGGCTGCGCCGGCGAGGACTCCGGCAGCGGCAGCAAGGACGGCGAGTACCGCGTCCTGGTGCTCGGCGGCATCTCGGCCGAGGGCCCCCTCGCCGACAACGCCTCCACCTCGGTCCTGTCCGCGAAGGCCGGCGTCGACCTCGTCAACGCCAGCGGCGGGATCGACGGCAAGAAGGTCAAGATCGAGGTCCTCGACGACCAGGCCGACCCGACCGTCGCCGTCACCAAGCTGCGTGAGGCGATCGCCAAGGGCAAGCCCGACCTGGTCCTCAACTCGGGCCCGTCGACCGTCGCTGACGCGACCCTGCCGATCCTCAAGCAGAACAGCATCCTGTCCTTCAACATCGGCCCGACCGCGACCTCCGCGGACCCGAAGGCGTTCCCGCTCAACTTCGACCTCTCGGCCAGCGCGCAGAACCAGCTCGACGCGTACCCGCCGTACTTCGAGGAGAAGGGCTACGCCAAGGTCGGCATCCTGCACGGCTCGAGCTCCTACGGCGAGGTCTACGGCGCCGCCTCCGAGAAGACCTTCGACGCCGCCGGCCTCGATGTCGTCGCCAACGAGGAGTACGACGTCGCCGCCCTCGACATGACCGCGCAGCTCGAGGCGATCCGCGCCAAGAGCCCCGACGTGTTGGTGCTGGACGCGTACGGCGCCCCGCTCGGCTACGTCCTCAAGGGCATCGAGAAGCTCGGCTGGGACATCCCGATTGTCGGCAACACCTCGGTGTCCGCCACCACGCTGATCTCCACCGAGCCGCCCTCGGGCGTCCTCGGCACGCCCGCCGTCAAGAACCTGGTGATGCAGGTCTTCAAGAGCACCGCGTACGACGCGGCTGCGACCGACGCCAACGACCTGGTCGCCCGGATGAAGAAGATCGACCCGATCAAGGCGACGCTGATCCTCGCCTACAACAACGACGCGCTCGCCCTCGTCCAGGCCGCCGCCGACGAGGCCGACTCGACCGACCCGAAGAAGATCGCCGAGGCGCTCCTCGACGCCGACGTGCAGGAGGAGGCCACCACCGCGGTCATCGGCACCTACCGCTTCTCGGCCGACTCCCACGCCGCCAACCCGGCGCCCGAGGAGTTCGAGTTCATCGCCCCCGGCCCGCTCAAGGACGGCCAGTTCCACTGACGTGCTGACGCCGGCGGGGTGGGGTGACCCGTCCCGCCGGCGTTCGCCGTACGACCCGAGGGAATCACCGTGACTCTGATCTGGGGTGGCCTGTCCCTGGGGGCGATCTACGCGATCGTCGCCATCGGCTACAACATCGTCTTCATCTCCTCGAAGACCTTCAACTTCGCCCACGCGCAGCTGACCATGGTCGGCGCCTTCGTGGCCTACACCGGTCTCGTGACCTGGGACCTGCCCGCCGTGGCGGTGGTCCCGATGGCGGCGATCGCCGTCGCCCTGGTCGCCGCGATCGAGGAGCGGATCGCGATCCGCCCGGTCGGCGACATGCACAACATCCTGGTCACCACGCTGGGCGCCTCGATCCTCCTCGACGGCATCGCCCAGCTGACCTGGGGCACGCAGCCCCTGACGGTCCCCTTCTTCGGCGGTGACGAGGCGTTCACGCTGCTGGGCGGCCGGGCCTACCCGGTCGAGCTGTTCCTGATCGCTCTGGCCGTGCTGCTCGTCGTCGCGCTCGGCATCTACAGCCGCCGCTCGCTGACCGGCCTGGCCCTGCTCGGCATGGCCGAGGACCGCGAGGCCGCACTGCTGCGCGGCGTGAACGTGCGCCGGATGGCCTTCATGGCCTTCGTGGCCGCGGGTGCCCTCGCCGGCTTCGCCGGCATGTTCGTGGGGTCCAAGACCTTCGCCGTCTCCACGCTCGGTGCTGCGCTCGCGCTCAAGGGCTTCGTGGTCCTGGCCATCGGCGGCTTCGGCTCGATGCCGGGCACCCTGGTCGGCGGCACCCTGGTCGGGCTGGCCGAGGCCTACGCCTCGCGCTACCTGGGCGGCGAGTACGCCAACCTCGCGGTCTTCCTGATCCTCATCACCGTCCTCATGGTGCGTCCCGCCGGGCTCTTCGTCCGCACGAAGGAAAGGGTGGTCTGACCATGGCTGCTCAGACGCTCGCACGCCGCATTGCCGGCGGTCCGCTCTGGATCGTCCCGCTGGCGCTGGGGATCCTGCTGATCCTGGTGCCGTACTTCAACCTGGAGTACTCCATCGTCCGCCAGCTCCAGCTGGCGATGATCCTGTCGCTGCTGGTCAGCGGCCTCAACCTGAGCCTCGGTTTCGCCGGTGAGCTCGCGCTCGGCCAGGTGGCGATGTACGCCGCCGGCGCCTACACGGCAGGCCTGCTCTCCCTGCACGGGCACACCGACATCGTGCTGCAGCTCGTCGCGGCCGGGGTCGCGGCTCTGCTGGTGGGAGTGATCACCGGTATCCCGGGCCTGCGGCTCGGCAGCTGGTCGCTGGCCATGACATCGTTCTTCCTGGTGCTGCTGTTGCCCGACGTGATCGCGATCTTCCGCGAGGACACGGGCGGCCGCAACGGCCTCAGCGGCATCCTCTCGCCGACGTTGTTCGGCCGGCTGCTCACGCCCGAGGACTACTTCATGGTCATCGCGATCGTGACCGTCGGCTGGTTCGCGGTGATGCGCAACATCGCCGTCTCCCGGCACGGCACCGCGCTGCGGGTACTCAAGCAGAGCCCCGTACTCGCGGCCTCGATGGGCATCAACGTGTTCCGGATGAAGCTGATGGCCTATGCCCTCGGCGCCGTCCCGGCGGGTCTAGCCGGCGCGCTCTTCGCCAGCCTGGACCTGTACATCTCGCCCGAGGCCTTCTCGTTCACCGTCGCCACCACCATCCTGGCGTCGTCGGTGCTCGGCGGCTCGGCCAGCGTGTACGGCGCCGTGTTCGGCGCGTTCATCCTGCAGTTCGGCCTCAACCAGTCGACCGACTTCCAGAAGTACTCATTGGTCGTCACCGGCGCCTTCCTCATCATCGGCGGCGTGCTGCTGACCGGCGGCCTCTCCGGCCTGGCCCGGGCGCTGTGGCGCAGGCTGGTCGCAGAGGACCCCTCGACCGCGGCCGAGCGGTCCGAGCGGTCCGTCTCAGCGGCCGACGAGGTGCCCGCCGTACCCGGCAAGGTGCTCAAGGTCGAGGGCGTCGCCAAGGCGTTCGGCGGCAACCAGGCGCTCAAGGGCGTCGACCTCACCGCCACGCCGGGCCGGGTGACCGCGCTGATCGGGCCCAACGGCTCGGGCAAGACCACCCTGCTCAACATGATCTGCGGCTTCTACCGCACCGACGCGGGCGTCATCGCCCTCGACGACCGGCAGCTGCAGCGGATGGGCCCGGACCGGGTCGCCCGCACGGGCGTGGCGCGCACCTTCCAGACGCCCAACATCCCCGAGGGCATCACCGTCCGCGAGGCCGTCATGGCGGGTCGGTACGCCGGCCACCGGGCCACCGTCCTCGAGGCCGTGCTGCGCCTGCCCCGCTACCGCAAGGTCCGCAAGGGCGACCTGTCCGAGGCCGACCGCGTGCTCGACCTGGTCGGGATCCGGCACCTGGAGAACGCCGAGGCGACCGCGCTGCCGTTGGGCCAGCGTCGTCTCCTCGAGGTGGCCCGCTGCCTGATCAGCAACCCGGGCGTGCTGCTGCTCGACGAGACCGCGTCCGGCCTGGACGAGGACGAGGTCGAGCGGCTCGCCGAGGTGATCCGCCGGGTGCGCGACGCGGGCGGCACCGTCGTCCTGGTCGAGCACAACTTCCAGCTCGTGCTCTCCCTGGCCGACGAGATCGTCGCGCTCGCCCACGGCGAGCTGATGGCCAAGGGAACGCCGGAGGAGATCCAGAACAACGAGCGGGTGATGAGCGAGTACCTCGGCATCGACCCCGACGCGCCGGCGTCCGCGCACGTGGTGCTGGCCGACGTACTCACCGATGGAGCGGCGGAAGGGGCCGACCGATGAGCACCGAGAGCACCGGGGACAAGGCGAACGAGCTGCTGCTCGAGGTCCGCGGCCTCGGCACCGGGTACGGCGACCTGCGGGTCGTGTGGGACGTGTCGTTCGACGTGCGGGCCGGTGAGATCACCGTCCTGCTCGGTCGCAACGGCGCAGGCAAGACCACGACGATCCGTGCGATCAGCGGCCTCAACAAGATCGTGGCCGGCGAGGTCCGCTACCGCGGGGAGTCGCTCGCCAAGGTGCCCGCGCACCAGCGGGTGCGGCAGGGGATCGCCTACGTGCAGGAGGGCAAGCGAGTCTTCCACTCGCAGACGATCGAGCAGAACCTGCTCCTCGGCGGCTACACCCGCAAGATGAAGCGGTCCGAGCTGCGCTCCGAGGCCGAGCGGATCTACGAGCTGTTCCCGATCCTCGCCGAGAAGCGGGCGTTGCCCGCGGCCAGCATGTCGGGCGGCCAGCAGCAGATGCTCGCCATCGGCCAGGCGCTGATGGCCCAGCCGCGGCTGCTCATGCTCGACGAGCCGTCCGGCGGCCTCGCCCCGGTCATCGTCAACGAGGTGATGGAGCGGGTGCACCAGCTCAAGGAGACCGGCATCGGCATCCTCCTGGTCGAGCAGGCCGTCGAGGCGTCCTTCGCGATCGCCGACCACGTCACCGTCCTCGACATGGGCCGCACGATGCTCTCCTCGCCCGCCAGCGAGGTCAGCGACATGACGCTGCTGCAGGACGCGTACTTCGGCAAGACCGCGGGCTGACCTGATCGCCGACCCGGCAGAAAGTTGCGCCGGGTCGGCGCCGACCCGGCGCAACTTTCTGCCGGGTCGGCGTGCTCTCAGGCCAGGCGGAGGACGGCGCCGCGCTTCGACGGGACCCAGTCCGGGTACAGCGTGCGGCTGGTCGTCCGGGCCGCGGCGAGCAACAGCGGGCCGACGACGGGGAGCGGCAGGTGACCGCGTCGGACCACGGAGATCGCGGCGATCGGTCGCGGGCCGCGCGGGCCCGGGACCACCGTGGCCATCGAGCTGATCCCGGTGCCGGGGAGGCCGTCGAGGATCGCGATCCCCTTGCGGCGTCGTACGGCGGCCAGCTCGTGGTGCACCGACTCGAGCCCGCCCGGCGTACGGTCGAGGTGACCCACCAGGGCGTCGACCTGCTCCGGGGCGAGGGCCGCCAACATCGCGAGTCCGCTGACCGAGTCGGTGGCGATGATCCGGCCGCCGACTCGGGAGGGGATGGTCGTGGCGCGGGCGCCGCCGACCTTGTCGAGGTAGTGCACGATCGGGCCGTCGAGCACCGAGAGGTGGACGACGGCGTCCGTGGCGAGCTGGAGCTCGTTGAGCGCGACCGACGCGGCGGCGCGCAGGTCGAGGTGCTCGCCCTCGCCGCCGGTCGCGTTCAGTCGGCGCCCCGGCGAGTAGCCGCGGCGGTCGTGGTGGACCCAGCCGAGGTCGCGCAGCGTGGTCAGCAGCCGGAAGACGGTCGTGCGGGGGAGCTCGGTGATCTCGGCGATGTCGTCCAGCCCGAGCGGGCCGGGTGCGTCGTCGAACGCGTCGAGGATCATCGTCGCGCGCTCGAGGACGCCCAGTCGCGTCGCTGACTCCGTCATCGCCGTACCCCTCCTAGCCGCGGTGCTGCCGCAGCTCTTCCGACGTACGCCGGGCCTCGGCCGCGGACGACGTGCCCCAGGTGCGTGCCGCCTCGTCGAGCTCGGCGAGCATCAGCTCGGCCCGGTCGCGCTCGTCGGCGTAGTAGCGCTCCGACCAGCGCAGCACCAGCTCGGGGAAGGCCCAGCCGGGCTCGGCGGTCGCGCCCTCGCGGTCGGCCTCGGCGCGGACCCGCATCCGCTCGGACTGGTCGCGGTGCTCGGCGAGCACGGCGCGCAGCCGGTCGGGGTCGGAGAGGTGACCGAGCCACAGGCGCAGCATCACGCCGTGCTTGAGGACGACCGGGTCGACGTGGTCGTCGGCCGACCAGTCGCGCAGCGCGGTGTGGCCAGCGTCAGTGATCTGGTACATCCGCTTGCCGCGGACGTCGTCGCGGTTCTCGATCCGTGAACTGGCGAGACCGAGCTTCTCCAGCCGGCGCAGCTCGCCGTAGATCTGGGAGAACGACGGCGACCAGTAGAAGAACTTCAAGCTCCAGTCGGCCCAGCGCTTGAGGTCGTAGCCGGACAGCTCCTCGCCGAACGAGAGAAGCCCGAGGACCGCCCATCCGGTGGGTGGGAGCGTGGGCGCGGCGTCGTCCGACGGCACGTCGGGTCCCTTGGTCGGCACGGGCTTCATCCTAGCTATCTGGTAACGGTTCGAACTATACCTACTAGGAATACCCTTGTCCCGGTCGAGCGCTTGGTTGGCCAAGGAGTGAAATCAGAGGTGACCTACCAACGAGTCACCGGCAGGGTGGGACACGTGGCTGCGACCATCGCCGAGCTCTGGATCGAACGCGCCCGCGTCCATCCCGACGATCCCGCCGTCGACGACGGTCGCGGGTGGCTGAGCTGGGCCGAGCTGCTGCCGCGCGCCCAGGCCGTCACTGATGCGCTCCGGGGCGCCGGTGTGGGGCCCGGAGACGTCGTCGTACTGCAGGCCAGGAACACGGTCGAGTGGGTGCTCGTCGCCGGCGGCGTCCACCTGCTCGGCGCGACCCTGGCGCCCCTCGGGGCGGAGGAGCCGGTGGCCTCCCGGCAGGCCTACGCCGACCGCGTCGGCGCCCGGGTCGTCGTGGCCGAGCTCCCGGTGGAGGGAGAGCTCGACCTCGGGTTGGTCTGTGGTCGGTTCAACTACCGGATTCGTCGCGCATCGGCCGATCCGGCGACAGATTCGGTAGTTGAACCGTCCGGACCCGCCGTGCTGCTCGCGACGTCGGGCACGGCGGGGCACCGGAGCACGGTGGCGATGGACCACGACGTGCTGGTGAGGCTGTACGTCGACGTGGCGGCCATGCTCGACATCGACCGGAGTGACCGGCTGCTGGGTGTCGTGCCCCTGGCGCACTCCTTCGGCTTCAACGGGCTGCTGGTGCTGGCTCTGCTGACCGGCGCGTCCGTGCGGCTGGTGCCTGAGCGCGACCGCGAAGCCCTGCCCGGGCTGGTCCGGGACTCCTCCGCGACGATCGTCGCGGGACCGCCCGCGCTGCTGCACGACCTCGCCGCCGCGGTGTCCGCCGGCGCAAGCCTGGGCCCGCAGGTGCGGCTGTTCATGACCGGTGCGACCGAGGTGCGTCCCGACGCGCTGCTGCCGATGGCCGCCGTGGCGGGGATCCCGCGGGTGTCGTCCGGGTACGGACTCACCCAGACCTGTGGCACGGTCGCGATCTGCCCCGACATCGGCCGGCTGACCAGCGGTGGCCATGCCCCGATGACCGTCGTGCCCGGTGTGGAGGTGGCCGTGGTCGACGCCCTGGGGGATCCACTGCCGGCGGGCGCACGTGGCCGGGTGCTGACCCGCGGCTACCAGGTCGCCGTCCCCACCGATGCCGGCGGCTGGCTCGCCACGGGCGACGAGGGACACGTCCACCCGGACGGCGCTCTCTGCATCACCGGGCGCGTCGATGACCAGCTCGTCGTGTCGGGGTTCAACGTCGACCCGGTGCGGGTCGAGCAGGCGCTTGCTCAGTCGCCGTACATCGCCCAGGTCGCTGTCGTGGGCCTGCTGGACCCGCGGCGCGGGCAGCGGCTGGTCGCGGTCGCGGTGCCCGCCGACGACGCGGATGCCGATGGGCGGAACGACGCGGCGGTGCTGGCCGGGGCGCGGGCTGTACTGGCGAGGTACGAGGTGCCCGACGCCGTGGTCTGGATGGACGCCCTGCCCCACACCACCACGGGAAAGCTCTCGCGCGCCACCGTGCGCGGGATGCTCGCCGAGCGCCTGGAGGAGCGCGATCAGGAGGTCTGATGAGCACAGCAGTGGCAGACCGGTTCGGAGGCGGCATCGCCCTGGTGACCGGCGCGGGATCGGGACTCGGGGAGGCGATGGCCGCCCGCCTCGCCGCGGACGGTGTGCACGTGCTGGTCACCGACGTCGACCGCGACCGCGCCACCGCCGTCGCGACCGCGTGCGTCGCGGCGGGCGGCAGTGCCGCGGCCCATGTCCTCGACGTCGCCGACGGCCACGCGGTCGACGCCCTGTTCGCCTCGGTCTGGGCGGAGCACGGCAGCGTCGACCTCGTCGTCAGCAACGCCGGCATCGAGTCCGGCGACCGGGTCTGCGACATGACGCCCGAGCAGTGGCGCCGGGTGATGGCCGTCAACAGACGGCGCCTTCCACTGCGCGCGCTCCGCCGTACCGCGGATGGCCGCCCAGGAGCGGCCGGGGGTCTTCGCGGTGGTCGCGTCGACAGGCGCGGTGACCTCCTTGCCGTACCAGTCGGCGTACGTCGCCAGCAAGCACGCCGCCCTCGCCCTGGTGCAGTGCCTCGACCTCGAGCTGAGGGCCGCCGAGACCCCTGTCCAGGTCTCGGCGCTGCTGCCCAACTGGGTCCGCACCCGGATCTTCGACGACGTACGGCGAGGGGGTGACCCGGTCGACGCCGACGCGCGCGCCACCTTCGCCCGGATGGCGACGGCCATCCAGGAGCAGGGCATGGAGCCCGGGCGGGCGGCTTCGCTCCTCCTCGAGGCGGTGGCTCGCGGGGACTTCTGGTGCTTGACCGACCCCGAGCGGACGGCTCAGCTGTTCGAGGAGCGGGCCCTCACGCTGCGCGAGCTGCGTCCGCCGGCCCGACCGGGCTGGCTGACCGCCTGAGCCCTGCCGACGCTATTGGGTGATCGTCCAGCCGCCGTCGACCGGCAGGAAGACGCCGTTGACGTACGACGCCAGCGGTGACAGCAGGAAGAGGATCGGCCAGGCCATCTCCTCGGGCCGGCCCATCCGCTTCAGCGGAACCCGGCCGAGGATGTGGTGGCCCATCTCGGACTGCGCGAAGCCGGCCAGTCGCGGGGTGTCGGTCATGCCCGGCCCGATGCCGTTGGCGCGGATGAGGTCCGCCTTGTGGGCCGCCAGGTGGCGGACGTAGCCCATGACGGCGGCCTTCGACGCGGAGTACCAGTCGCTCTCGGTGCCGACCCTGTTGCCCGCGACCGACGCTGTCACGACCATCGCCGAGCCGGTCGGCGTACCGGCGTCGAGCCAGTCCTGGGTCAGGCCGCGCACGCTGCCGACGCTGATCCGCACGGCCTCCTCGAAGTCGAGGGGCACCTGCGAGGACGGGCCGGCGTTGTTGACCAGGTAGCGCGGCACTCCGCCCAGGGCAGCGGTCGTCGCGGACAGCGCGTCGGCGCGCGCCGACGCGTCGGCGACGTCGCAGACCGCGGTGTGGACACCCTTGGCCGCCAGGTCCTCGAGGCCGTCGGGGCGCAGGTCCCAGCCACTGACGCGCAGGCCGGCGTCGAGCGCGCCGAGGGCGACCGCGCGACCGATGCCGCTGCCGGCACCGGTCACGATGACGGCGTCGCCGGGGGTGAAGCCGAGGTTGATCGTGTCGTTGGTCATCGCTGTCTCCTCAGACTCCGTAGCCGCCGTCGATGTCGAGCTTCTGCCCGGTGACGAACCCGGCCCGATCGCTGGCCAGGAACGCGACGGCCTCGGCGATGTCGACCGCCGTACCGAACCGGCGCAGGGGGATGTTGGTGCGCGCGACGTCGAGGGCGCGCTCGTCGAGGTCGCCGTTGGCGATCAAGCGCTCGGCCATGCCGTCGGTGAGCATGCCGGGGCCGACGCAGTTGACGCGAACGCCGAAGCGCCCCTCCTCGGCCGCCAGCCCGCGCGCGAGCGCCTCGACGGCCGCCTTGGGGGAGGACGAGAGGCCGTCGCGGATCGGGTATCGCACCGTGGCGGCCGTGGTGACCGCGGTCAACGTGCCCTGGGTCGCGCGCAGCGAGGGCAGCACGGCGTGGGCGAGGTTGAAGAACGCGACGACGTCCTGGTCGACCTGGTTCGCGAACTGCTCGGGCGTGACCTTCGACAGGTGGACCATCGGCACGTGTGGGCCGGCGGCGTGGACGACCGTGCGGACCTGCCCGTGCTCGGCCTCCAGCTCGCTGACCGCCTGGCCGACCGAGGCCGCGTCGCTGAGCTCGCACTGCCGCGTGCCGCGCACGCTGGTGCCGAGCTCGGCGACCAGGGCGTCGGGCGCCGTACGCCGGTGCAGGAGGAGCAGGTCGGCGCCGTCCTCGGCGAGGCGGCGGCAGATCGCCGCGCCGAGTCCGCCGGTCGCGCCGGTGACGAGGGTGGTTCCGTAGCTCATGCGGTGGCCTCCGTGGGGGTCGGTTCGTTCGTCTGGTCCGTGGTGGTGAGGCGGGCGCCCTGCGCCCAGGCGTCGAGGTGCTGCCGCAGCAGGGGCGGGATCTCGACCGAGTCGATGCCGGGGGAGACGGCGACGATGCGGATCCGCGCTCGCGCCACGACCTCGTCGTCGGCCGTGCGCACCATCCGGTGCAACATCTCGAACGAGCGCCGCCCGACCGCCCCGAGCCTCAGCTCGATCCGGATCTCGTCGAAGAGTCCGACCGCGGCGAGGTAGTCACACGCGGTGTGCGCGGTGACCGTCCAGAACCCGTGCCGCTGCTTGAGCTCGTCCTGCCGCAGGTCGTTGAGCCAGAACCACTCGCTCTGCATCCGCTCCATCCACGGGAACCATGCGGCGTAGTAGAGGATCCCGGCCGGATCGGTGTCGGCGTAGCTCAGTCGGAAGGTCGTCGAGTGGAGCGCCGGGTCCGGCCCGCCGTCCGCGACGCGTGCGTCGGTCGCCATGAAGACAACCTAGCACTTGCTTGGTTTGAGAGATAGTGCTCTGAGCTCGCCGAGTAGCCGCTCCTACTCGACGAACAGGAGCCCGGATCAGCCCTGCCGCAGGTCCGTCTTGAGCACCTTGCCGCTGGCGTTGCGCGGCAGCGCCTCCTCGAGCACGACGTCGCGCGGGACCTTGAAGTTGGCGAGCCGCTCGCGCACCCAGGCGATGAGCTCGTCCGGGGTCGCGGAGGTCCCGGGCCGGAGTACGACGTGGGCCGCGCCGACAGCGCCCATCCGGTCGTCGGGGACGCCGATGACGGCGCTCTCCATGACGGCGGGGTGGGCTGCGAGGACGTTCTCGACCTCGGCGGGATAGACGTTGAAGCCGCCGACGATGAACATGTCCTTGATCCGGTCGGTGATCTTCAGGCAGCCGTGCTCGTCGAGACGACCGATGTCGCCGGTGTGGAACCAGCCGTCGGCGTCGATCGCGGAAGCGGTGGCCTCGGGGTCCTCGAAGTAGCCGAGCATCACGTTGGCGCCGCGCAGCCAGATCTCGCCGTCGCTGCCCACCGGGGCGTCGACGCCGTCGCCGCCGACGACGCGGACCTCGATGCCGGGGACTCCGGGGCCGGTCGTCTCGGCGATGTGGCGCGGGTCCTCGTTGCGGCGCGACACCGTGGCGACGACGCACTCGGTGAGCCCGTAGGCCTGGGCGACGGTGTCGAAGCCGAGGACGTCGAGCATCTGCTCGAAGAGGGTCTCGGGAACGGAGGTCGCGCCCGCGATGGCGAAGCGCAGCGACGACAGGTCGAACTCGGTACGACGGTCGTGGTTGATGAGCGTGATGAAGATCGTCGGCGCGCCCGGGAGGACGGTGATCCTCTCGTCCTGGATGAGCTGCATGAGCGCGACCGGGTCGAAGGTGAGGACCGGGTAGATGGTCGTTCCGGCGGTGAGCGAGGTGATCACGCCGGCCTTGTAGCCGAAGCCGTGGAAGAACGGGTTGACGATCGCGTAGCGGTCCTGCGGCGACAGCGACGCGCCGTCTGCCCACACGTCGGCGACGCCGATGGTCTGGGCGTGGGTGCTCATCACGCCCTTGGGGATGCCGGTGGTGCCGGAGGTGTAGAGGATGTCGCACACGGTCTCCGGGGTGACCTCGGCGGCGAGCTTCTCGACCTCCTCGACCGACACGCGCTCGCCGAGGGCGAGGAACTCGGTCCACGGCAGGGTGCCGGGACGACCGGCTGAGTTCATGTCGACGACGGTGCGCAGGTGCGGCAGGCCGGGTACGACGGGACCGGGCTGGTCGGCCCCGGCGTCGCGCAGCATCGTGGAGTAGTCGGTGGTGAGGAAGCCGTCGCAGAGCACGAGCGCGACCGCCCGCGAGCGCTGGAGCACGACCTGCGCCTCGTGGCCGCGGTAGCGCGTGTTGAGCGGGACGACGGAGGCGCCGATGTACTGCGCGGCCAGCAGGGCCACGATGAACTCGACCCGGTTCGGGGCCCAGATCGCGACCCGGTCACCGGGCTCCACGCCGACGGCGCGGTAGGACCTGGCGGCGGCGACGGCGAGGTCCTTGAGGCCCTCGTAGGTGACGGTGACGTCACCGTCGACGACGGCGGGGTGGCTGCCGTGGGTCGCGGCCCCCTGGGCCAGGAGAGCGGGAATGGTCCGTGCTGCCATCAGGCGAGACTCCTCGTGAACAAGTGCTTGTTAGGTACTGTAGTCCTGCCCGTCCCGGCCGGCCTGTGTGTCCGGCGGGAGGGACCGTGGGAAAGGATCAAGTCATGGCGAGCAGCAACAACGAGGCTACGGCGCGCGGCGGCCGGCGGCGGAGCAACGGCGCGGGTTCGTCCCGGCGTGCCCAGCTCCTGGCGATCGCGGCGGAGATGTTCGCGACGCGGGGCTACTCGCAGACGACGGTGCGCGACATCGCCGACGAGGCGGGCATCCTGTCGGGCAGCCTCTACCACCACTTCGACTCGAAGGAGGCCATGCTCACGGAGATCCTCCGCGAGTTCATGGGCAACCTGCTGGGCGAGATCCGCGACATCGCCGAGCGCGGGCAGACCCCGCGCGAGGCGCTCGACGGGCTGATCTACAACTCCTTCGAGACCATCCACAAGGTGCCGTTCGCGGTCGCGCTCTACCAGAACGAGTCGGCGCTCCTGGCCACGACGCCCGAGTTCGCGTTCGTCCAGAAGGCCAGCCTCGACGTCGAGAAGGTCTGGCTGGGCGTGCTCAAGCAGGGGCAGGTCGAGGAGGACTTCCGCGCCGACCTCGACCCCGGTACGACCTACCGCTTCATCCGCGACGCGATCTGGTCCACCGTGCGCTGGTACAACCCGCGCGGCCGGCTGCAGCACAAGGCGCTCGCCGACCAGTACCTCGAGATGCTCCACGGCGGACTGCTCGCCTGAGCCGCATCGACGACGGGAGTACGACGCGCTCAGCGTCGTACCTCCTTGTCGCGCAGCCCCTTCGGGTCGAGGACCGTGCGGATCAGCTCGAGCTCCTCGGCCGTGGGCAGGCGCGTGGTTCCGGCGGTGCTGGTGTCGATCGCGAAACCGGTGTTCTCGGCGACCTCCTCGGCGGTGACGCCGGGGTGCAGCGAGCGCACCTTGAGCCGGCCGTCGTCGTCGTAGTCGAGGACGGCGAGGTCGGTGACGACGACGCCGAGGTCGTGGAAGCGCAGCGCCCTCCCCTCATGGGCGCGCGCCCGGTCGTTGCCGACGCCCGAGACGACGTCGACGGCCTCGACGAAGACCCGGGCGCTGTGCTTGCTGACCCAGTAGTCGGTGCGGTGGTTGACCGTGTTGCCGGGCGCGCCGCGTACGCCGATCAGCTGGCGGGTCGGCTTGCGCCAGTCGCCGATCGAGGAGATGTTCTGGTTGCCGTAGCGGTCGACCTGGCTGGCGCCCATCATGCTGTGCCGGCGGCCGGTCGCGAGGATCTCGAAGACCCGGCGGAACGGCGCCCAGGACTCGATGGTCCCGCCGGCGGACGCGTTGCGGCCCAGCGGCGGCGGCTCGCTCATCAAGAAGCAGTCGCCGTCGGTGAGGACCAGGTCGGGCTCGGAGGTGAGCTTCGCGAGCCGGGCGCTGATGGTCGGGACGATGCCGACGGCGTGGGCCAGGATCTCGCCGGAGCCGCGCCAGGCGTCTGCGCAGGCGACGACGCAGACCTCGGCGCGGGTGACCTCGGTGGTGACGTCGGTGGTCGCGCTCATCGGGTGCTCTCCTCGAGGTAGGACTTCTCGAACGCGGCCCAGGCCTCGGGGTCGCGGGCGGCTTCGGCGTACTCCCGTTGGAAGGCCTCGTCGCGGCCGTAGTCGGGGTCGCAGCTGGTGAACCCGGCACCGCCCGGCGCCTCGACGACGCCCGAGACGAACATCCGGCTGACCAGCAGTGACTGCGGCGCGGCGGTCGCGGTCAGCTCCTCGGTGGGGACGATCCTCTCGACGCTCATGATGGTGCGGTCCGCTGCCATCGCGTAGAGGTCGTCGAAGTAGGGGTCCGGGCCGAGGTACTGGCCGTTGCCAGCCGCGTCCGCGCGGTTGAGGTGGATCAGCGCGAGGTCCATCCGGACGCCAGGGACGGCGACGTAGACCTCGTCGTCGTACGGCGACGCGACCGTCTTGAGCTCCGGGTTCATCGTCAGCACGTCGGAGGCGAGACCGGCCCGGGTCGGCAGGAAGCTGAGCCGGCTGGCGCCGGCGCGAAGGGCGGCGACGAACATGCCCTCGTCGTACTCGGTCGTCTCGACGGTGCCGGCCTCGCGCGCGGCACGGAAGTGCGGGTCGAGCGGGATGCTGTCGAGCGAGACGAAGCCGTAGACCAGCCGCTTCACCTTGCCCGCGGCGCAGAGCAGGCCCACGTCAGGTCCGCCGAACGTGACGACGGTCAGGTCGGTCACGTCGCTGCGCAGCAGCTCGCGGACCAGGGCCATCGGCTTGCGCCGCGACCCCCAGCCGCCGATGCCGATGGTCATGCCCGACCGGACGTGGCTCGCCACGTCGGTCAGCTGCATGGTCTTGTCCGCCATCAGTCCTCCATACCTAGCGCTTGCTTGGTGGCGACTGTACCTCGGGGAGCGCGGCAGTGCCACTGGAGGGGACAGGCCTTGCGGGTCAGGCGGCGTGGTGGTTGCATCACAAGCAAACGCTTGGTCGAGACAAGAGGTGGAGTAATGACCGGACATGTGGTCGTGACGGGTGGGGCCAGCGGGATCGGCGCGGCCGTCGTCGACCGGCTCCGCGAGCGCGGGCACGCCGTGACCGTCTGGGACCTCGCGACCCCGTCCCGTCAGGACGTCGGCCATCACGAGCTCGACGTGACCGACGCGGACGCCGTGACCGCCGCCCTGCGGGCCGCCGAGGCTGACCGAGGAGTGGTCCGCCACCTGGTGGCCAGCCACGGCATCAGGGGCGCATTCGTGCCGGCCCTGGAGCTCGACCTCGCCGGCGTCCGACGGATGCTGGACGTCCACGTCGTCGGCACCCTCGTGACCGCGACCGCGCTGACCCGCCGCCTGGTGGAGCTCGATGCGACGCAGGGCGGGTCCGTGGTGACGCTGTCGTCGACGACCGCCTATCGGGGCTGGGCGAACCAGTCCGACTACGGTGTCGCGAAGGCCGCGGTGCGCCAGCTCACCGAGAACCTCGCGATCGAGTGGGCGGGGCTGGGGATCAGGGTCAACTCGGTCGCACCGGGGCACACGCTCACCCCGATGGTGCAGGACATGATCGACCACGGCTACGACGTGGGCCCGGTCGAGGCCCGCACGCCGCTCGGCCGCCTCTGCACGCCGGCGGAGATGGCTGCCGAGATCGTCCACCTGCTCCTCGACGCAACGCACACCACCGGGGTGTGCCTGCCGGTCGACGGCGGCTGGACGGCGGTCGGCAAGTGAGCCTTCCGAAGCGACGCCTCGGCGACCTCGAGATCTCCGCGATCGGGTTCGGCTCGATGACTCTCACCCAGACCCCGGAGAGCGATGTCGAGCGCGGGACTCGTGCCGTCCATGCCGCGCTCGACGCGGGCATCACCTTCTTCGACACCGCCGACGTCTACGGACCGACCGGCTTCGACACCGTCGGCGGCTACGGCGTCAACGAGCGTGCGCTGGTCGCGGCGCTGCGATCGTGGGACGGTCCGCTGGACGACGTGGTGATCGCCACCAAGGGCGGACACACTCGCGACGGCCTGACCTGGTGGATCGACGGTGGTCGCGATCACCTGCGCGCCGCGGCGCTGGCGTCCCGGGAGCGGCTGGGCCTCGACGTCATCCCGCTCTACCAGCACCACCGGCCGGACCCGCGGCGGCCGTACCGTGAGTCGATGGAGGCACTGCGGAGCCTGGTCGACGACCGGATCGTCGCCCGGATCGGGCTCTCGAACGTCGATGGTGACCAGATCCGGCTGGCGGTCGAGGTGATCGGGGACGCCCTCGTGTCGGTGCAGAACGAGTACTCGCCGCTCGCGCGGGGGAGCGAGCCGGTCATCGACCTGTGCGCCGAGCTCGGCCTCACCTTCCTTTCCTGGGGCCCGTTCGGCGGCATGCGGGAGGCGAAGTCCCTCGGCTCCTCGTTCGCTCCGTTCGCCGAGGTCGCCGAGGCGCGCGGGGTGAGCCCCCAACAGGTCGCCCTGGCCTGGCAGCTCGCCCGTTCGCCGTGGATCGTGCCGATCCCGGGGGCGAGCAGACCGGAGTCGGTGCGCGACTCGGTGCAGGCGGCCACGCTCGTCCTCACCGAGGACGAGCTGGCCCACCTCGCGGGCGGACGCGGTCAGTCGTGAGCCGGCGGCTCGACCAGCTCCACGCGGACCCGGTCCGGGTCGAGCACATAGACCACGCGGCACCCGGCCATCGGCTCGCTGGCCACGATCGGGTCCGACAGCGCGGTGGTCCCCGCGGCACGGAGACGATCGAGTGTGCCGTCCAGGTCGGTCACGGTGATCGCGACGTGCGCGGCGCCCACGTGGCCGTTGTCCGGGTCGAGCACGACGTCCGACCCGCCGTCGTACTGCAGCAGCTCGACGACGGTCGTGCCCTCCTGGGCGCGGACGAACGCCTGGCGCACGACCACGCCCGGGTAGCCCGTGACCGCGTCGATGCGCGGGCCACGCCGCTCGTAGGGACCGAGGCGCTCGCCGCCGAGCAGGTCCTCGTAGAACGCGAGGGAGCGCGTCATGTCGCTGACCGTGATGCCCACGTGATGGATCGTCGTCATGAACGAAACCTAGCAAGCGCTTGGTTTATGTGAAACCCTGAGGAGATGAACATGTCGGACACCGCACCCCACCCGCTCGTCGACCTGACCGACAAGGTCGTCGTCGTGACCGGTGCCAGTCGCGGCCTCGGCGCCGCCCACGCGCGCACCCTCGCGGAGGCCGGCGCCACCGTCGTCGTGACCGACCTCGCCGCGGAGGGCGTCGCCGAGGTGGCGGCCGAGCTGGGGGAGGGGCACGCTTCGGCCGCCCTCGATGTGACCTCGCCGCAGGCGTGGGCCGAGCTCGCCGCGTTCGTCCTCGAGAGGTACGGCCGCGTCGACGGCCTGGTCAACAACGCCGGCCGGTGCGAGTACGCGCACTTCCTCGAGACGTCGCCGGAGATGTTCGAGGGGCACTTCCAGGTCAACGTGATGGGCGCCGTCCACGGCATGCAGGCGTTCGCGCCGCACATGCGCCCGGGTAGCGCGATCGTCAACATCGCCTCGGTGGCCGGCCTGGCGGCCTGGCCGGGGAGCAGTGCGTACGGCGCCTCGAAGTTCGCGCTGCGCGGCGTGAGCCGGGCTGCTGCGATCGACCTCGGCGGCGAGCGCGGGATCCGCGTCAACTGCGTACTGCCCGGCGCCGCTGACACCGCGATGCTCTCGGAGGCCTCGCGCCAGGGCGGCGGTGTGGTTGCGAACCTGCCGGTCCCGCGGGCAGCGCAGCCCCACGAGGTCAGCGCGATGGTGACCTTCCTGCTCAGCGACGCGGCGAGCTACTGCACCGGCCAGGACTTCGTGGTCGACGGCGGGATGAAGGCCTGACCGTGCCGTTCTACGAGATCGACGGCGTCGTCCCGGTCTGCGACCCGACGTCCTATGTGCACCCGTCCGCCGATGTGATCGGCGACGTGATCATCGGTCCCGGCTGCTACATCGGCCCCTCGGCCAGTCTTCGCGGTGACTTCGGCCGGATCCGGATCGAGGCCGGCTCCAACGTCCAGGACAGCTGCGTCGTGCACGTCTACCCCGGCGCCGACTGCGTCCTCGGTGAGGGCAGCCACGTCGGCCACGGCGCGATCCTGCACGGCTGCGTGCTCGAGCCGCGGGTGCTGGTCGGGATGAACTCCGTCGTCATGGACGGCGTCCGCATCGGCGAGAACTCGCTCATCGGCGCCGGCAGTGTGGTCAGCGCGGGCTTCGTCGCGCCGTCACGCTCGCTGGTGATCGGCAGTCCGGCGAAGGTCCTCCGCGAGCTCGACGAGGCCCAGCTGGCCTGGAAGTCGAACGGCCCCGACGTCTATCGCCAGCTGGCCCAGCGCTCGCTCGCCACGATGCACGAGGTGGCGCCGGTGGCTGTCGAGGAGGCTGACCGGCGGCGGGTCAGCACCGACGCCTCGGTGAGCCGGCCGCTGCACGAGCTGCGGGCGGAGCGCGAGTCGCGGTGAACGCCCGGCGCGACCTGACCGAGGCGGTTCGCGAGCTCGCGTCGACCATGGCCGTCACCGACGTCGACGACCCGGACATGGCGCAGGCGGCCGCGACGGTGCGGGCATTGACCAAGCTGCTGCGGGAGCGGCAGCTGGACGACGTCCCCCGCACGCCGTACGACGAAGCGGTCGGTGCTCCCCACTACGGCTGGCATCTCGACAACCCGGCGCTGCCGGGCCTGGCCATGCTCTTCGAGGACGGCCGCGCCACCGCGTCCATCCCTGCCGGGCTGGGGATGGTGTACGCCGGCCCGCCCGGCAAGCTGCACGGCGGGGTGGGTGCGTTGCTGCTCGACGTGATCTTGTCGAGCCTGGTCCAGCACCACGCCGTCCGCGCGGTCACCGCCTCGCTCACGGTGGACTACCGGGTCGCCACGCCGCTCGACGTGCCGCTGCGGCTCACCGCCGAGATCGTCGGTCGCAGCGGCCGCAAGGTCGAGACCGTCGGAGCGCTGTGGTGGGGCGACGTCGCGACGGTCGAGGCGCGGGGTCTGTTCGTAGCGGTGCCCTAGCGTGACAAGACACTAGGCCGTGCGCAGCAGGTGCAGGGCCCGACCGGTCGCCCGGACGGCGTTGAGCAGCAAGGGCCCGGCGACCGCGGTCGAGAGCTGTCCCCGGCGCGCCACCGTGATGGCGGCCACGGGACCGTGCGGACCGCGCACGGGCGCGGCGAGCGAGCTGATGCCCCCGTAGAGGCGTAGGCCGTCGGACACCGCGATGCCGCGGTTGCGGCGGATGTGGTTGAGGTCCCGGTGGAGCGCGGTCAGCTGGTCGGGGTGCCAGCGGTGCTGTCGGTCGACCAGGTCGTCGACCTCCTCGGGGCGCATCGCGGCGAGCATCGCCAGACCGCCCACGGCCTCTGTCGCCATGACTCGGCCGCCCACGCGCGACGGAATGCTCGCCGCGCGTGCTCCGCCGATCTTGTCGAGGTAGTGGATGACTGGTCCGTCGATCACGGACAGGTGGGCGACGGCGTCGGTGGCGAGCTGAAGCTCGTTGAGGGCGACCGCCGCCGCGATCCGGATCTGGTCGTGCTCGGCGTTGACGTCATGGCGGGTGATCCGCGGGCCTGGCGCATAGCCGCGCTCGTCCTGGTGGATCCAGCCGAGCCGGTGGAGCTTGCGCAGCATCCGGAACACGGTCGACTTGGGAAGGCCGGTGGCGTGGGTGACCTCCTCGAGGCCGAGCGGCCCGGCTGCGTCCGCGAAGCAGTCCATGATCTGCGTGACGCGCTCGAGCACGCCTTCGCGGGTCGCTGGACGGGCGACCGAGCTCGCGATGGCAGAGCTCATCGTGCACTCCTTCCTGAGCAAACGCTTGGTAGTTTATCGACTCCCCTCAAGGGCCGCCAGTGGCTCGGTGTGCCGTGCAGCAGCCCGCGCACTTCACCCAGTGGCACGGCGGGTGCGGGCGGCGATTGGCCCCTGCAGGCTGATGCGGCGCCGCGCTCCGCGTGCCCACGGCGGGGCCGCGAGGACCGGTGACGAGTCGAGACCTCAGGAGGACCCATGAGAACACCGTGCCCCACGGCCGAAGGCCGCTCCGCCCGACTGTCGCAGGAACTGCGGACCGGGCGTGCGTCCTGATGGGCCGGTCGATGCACCTCGCGGTCTTCGCCCAGGCGATGGGCGCCGCGCAAGGAGTCTGGCGCTCGCCGCGGACCGTCGCCGGCACGGAGCTGAGCCCGGGGCACTGGGCCCACCTCGCCCAGACCGCGGAGGCGGGCTGCTTCGACGCGTTCTTCGTCGCGGACGCGCTCACCCTCTCGCCCGGCATCGCCGGCGACGCGACCTTGCGGCCGGACCCGGTCGCACTGCTGTCGGCGCTCAGTGTCGCGACCAGCCGGATCGGGCTGATCGGGACCAGCTCGACGACCTACAACGATCCGTTCACCGTGGCTCGGCAGTTCGCAACACTCGACCACCTCAGCGAGGGGCGCGCGGGGTGGAACGTCGTCACGACGGCCATCGCCGCGGCAGCCGAGAACTACGGCACGGAGACGTTGCCCGACCACGAGGACCGGTACGAGCGGGGCGAGGAGTTCGTCGACGTCGTCCTCGGGCTGTGGGACTGCTGGGAGCCCGACGCCGTCGTCGCGGACCGGTCCTCGGGCGTGTTCGCCGACCTCGACCGAATCCGGTCCCTCGACCACCGGGGCCGGCACTTCCGGGTGCGCGGGCCGCTGACGGTTCCGCGTTCGCCGCAGGGCAGGCTGCCGCTCGCGCAGGCCGGTTCGTCGGGACCCGGGATGCGGCTCGGTGCGCGGGTCGCCGACCTCGTCTTCACGACCCAGGTCGCCCCGGAGGCCTCGCTCGCCTTCGCGGACGAGATGCGCACCCTCGCCGTCGCGGCCGGACGTCACGCCGGCGACCTCAAGGTGCTGCCCGGCGTCACGCCGATCGTCGGCCGCACTCGCGCCGAGGCCAGGGACCTGGCTGCCGACCTCGGCTCCTACGTGAGCGAACCCTCGACCCTGCAGTTCATGGCTGCGTCGTTCGGCGGCCTCGACCTGTCGTCGTACGAGCTGGACGATCCCTTCCCCGACCTGCGCGGCCAGCTCCCGGCCCACGCCGGCGTGTCACGTCCGGAGCTGTTCATCCGGACCGCGCTCGAGGAGCGGTTGACCCTGCGGCAGCTGTTGCAGCGGATCGGGCTGAGCATCGGTCACCGCAGCCTGGTCGGCACGCCCGACGACATCGCTGACGACCTGCAGCGGTGGTTCGAGTCGGGCGCCGCCGACGGGTTCGTCGTGATCCCGGCCGACATGCCGGCGGGCCTGACCGACTTCGTCGAGGAAGTGGTCCCGCGGCTGCAAGCACGCGGCCTGTTCCGCAAGCGCTACGCCGGTGCCACGCTGCGCGACCACCTGGCCGACCGACCGACTGCCTGAGGAGTTGTCCGTGTCCGACACCGAGCTGGCCGGGGACGCCCGGCGCTTCCGCGAGGTCCTCGCGCATTACCCGACGGGAGTCGTCGTGGTCACGGCGCTCGATCGCGACGGCGCACCGCTGGGGATGGTGGTCGGATCGTTCACGTCCGTCTCGCTGGACCCGCCACTCGTCGCCTACCTCCCGGCGAAGTCGTCGAGCAGCTACGCCGCCCTCCGTGAGCAGCCGCGGTTCTGCGTCAACGTGCTCGCGAGCGACCAGGAGCAGCTGTGCCGCCAGTTCGCCTCGCGCGGTGCGGACAAGTTCACGGACGTCACGTGGGCCCTGTCGCCCGGCGGCTCCCCGGTGCTCGCCGGCGCCGTCGCCTGGCTGGACTGCTCGGTCGAAGGCGTCCTCGACGGCGGTGACCACGACATCGTGCTCGGCCGGGTCGAGCACCTCGAGGTGTCCGGCGCGGGCGACCCGCTGCTGTTCTTCCAGGGCGGGTACGGCGGATTCCGCCCGCGTGCCCTCGTCGCGCCCTGGTCCGCCGACCTGCGCCCCCAGCTCCAGGATGCCGATGTGGCACGGGGGCCGATGGAGGACCTGGCGCGTGAGGTGGGGTTCCCCTGCTACGCGCAGGCGCTCGTCGACGACGAGGTCGTGGTCGTCGCCGGGGCGGGCGGCGACCAGGTCGTCCGGACCCACATCGGACGCCGGCTGCCGCTGGTCCCGCCCTACGGGTCGCTCTTCCTCGACCTCGCCGACCCGGACGTGGCCGCGGACCAGTGGGCCCACCACCTCCGCACGCCGGTCTCCGCGCCGATGCGGGCGCATCACCGGCTGATGCTCGAGCGCGTGCGCTCGCGCGGCTGGTCGCTCGGTCTCCGGGCGCCCCAGCACGATGACGTCTGGGACCAGGTCGCTCGCTTCTCAGAGGCGCGGGCCATGCCCGATGTCGAACGCCGCATCGGCGCCCTGCTGGACGGTCTCACGCCCTACTACGAGCCTTCGGACCTCGAGCCGACGGGTTCCTACGACGTCCGCGCGCTCGCCGCGCCCGTCCGATCTGGTGGCCGCACCGCGCTGGTGCTCGTGCTCCACGGCATGCCCGCCGGAGCATCCGGCGCGCAGGTGGCGCACTGGCGGGAGCGCCTGGTGACGACGGCCGACACGGTCTCTCGGCGACTGGCTGCGCTGCCGGAGGCCCGCACGCGTTGAGTGTGTGCCGGCTCAGAGCTCGCCGGCGTCCCGCTTGTTCGACTCCGCCATGGCGGCGGCGTCGAGCCCGGCGAGGGAGTCGACGGTGACCTCGGCGTTGTGCGAGTGGGCAGCGTGGTGGAGGCCGAAGACGGAGTCCATGCCGGCGCGCTGTCCCATCAGGTCCTCGGCCTGGTTGATCGCCTTCTTGGTCAGCGCGAGGCCGAGGCGGGGCATGACGGCGATGCGGCGGGCCATCTCGTCGACTGCGGCGTCGAGCTCGGGGCGCGGGACGACGTGGTTGACCATGCCGAGCTCGTGGGCGCGGCGGGCGTCGAAGCGGCCGCCGGTGTAGAGGAACTCCTTGGCGGCGCGCGGGTTCATCACCCACGGGTGGGCGAAGTACTCGACGCCGGGGATGCCCATCTTGACGACGGGGTCCTGGAAGAAGGCGTCGTCGGAGGCGATGATGAAGTCGCACACCCAGGCGAGCATCAGGCCACCGGCGACGCAGGCGCCCTGCACCTTCGCGATGACCGGCTTGGGGATCTCCCGCCAGCGTCGGCACATGCCGAGGTAGACCTCGGACTCGCGGGCGAACCGCGCGTCGACGCCCTGGGCGCCGACGTGGTCCCACCAGATGACGGCCTTGCGCTCGAAGGACTCGTGGATGTCGCGGCCGGGCGTGCCGATGTCGTGGCCGCCACAGAAGTGCTTGCCGTTGCCGCCGAGCACGATCACCTTCACGGCGTCGTCGTTGACGGCATCGGTGAAGGCGCGGTCGAGGGCGTAGGTGACCTTGGAGTTCTGCGCGTTGGCGTACTCCGGCCGGTTGAGGGTCACGTAGGCGACGCCGTCGCGGACGTCGTACGTCACCACCGGCTCGATGGTGGTGGTCTCGTCGCTCATGGCTGCTCCCGGGTCGTCATACAAACCTAGCGTTTGCTTGGTATCGTAGCAGGATGACGACGCAACCCGATCTCGATGTGACCGACACCGCTGACTGGGCCGGCCGGTCACTCGGCGAGCGAGAGGTCAGCTGGGACGAGCGCGACGCGATCCTGTTCGCGCTCGCGGTGGGCGCCCGCGCCGACCAGCTCGACCTGGTCTTCGAGCGTGACCTGAAGGTGCTGCCGACCTTCGCGCTGACCCTGGCGCAGTGGGCCCCCGACGTGCTCGGGTCGGCCGGTGCCTTCGATGTCGGTACGGCCCTGCACGGCTCCCAGCGGCTCGAGGTCCTCGCCCCGATGCCGGCGAGCGGCACCACGCTGATGAGCGCGCGGGTCGGCAACGTGTGGGACAAGGGTGCGGCGGCGGTCTTCGAGGTCGTCGTCGAGTGCGAGTACGTCCGCGCGACCTGGTCGATCTTCGCGCCGGGCCGGGGCGGCTTCGGTGGCGAGCGCGGCCCGGGCCGGACCACCGGCCCCGAGGGTGAGCCGACGACGAGCATCGAGGTCGATGTGGCGGCGAACGCCGCGGCGCTCTACCGGCTCAGCGGCGACCGTCATCACATCCACATCGACCCGCTCGCCGCGGAGCGGATCGGCCAGCCGCGGCCGATCCTGCACGGGCTCGCGACCATGTCGACCGCCGTCCTCGCCGCGGCGGAGGCCCGGGGTGCGTCCCCGGCCGACCTGACCCTGCTCGAGGGAAGGTTCAGCAGCGCCGTCTTCCCGGGCGAGCGCTTGGTCGTGCCGGTGTGGGCGGACGGCTCGTTCCGCGTCGACACCGAGCGCGGTACGGCGATCGACGGCGCCCGCGCCCTGTTCGCGTGACCGCGACGGCCGCCGCTGCGACGACACCGGCCGCCCCGGCCCAGGGCCGGGTTGTGGCGGTGCTCGCGGCCGCCGGCCTGGTCGGGATCCTCTCGCAGGCGCTGCTCATCCCGCTGCTCGGCGACCTGCCCGCACGACTCGACGTCAGCGGCGAGGCGGCGTCGTGGGCGATGACGATCTGCCTGGTCGCGGCCGCCGTGGCCACGCCGGTGAGCGGTCGGCTCGCCGACATCGTCGGCCGCAAGCGGGTCCTCGTGTGCTGCCTGGCCGCGACGACCGTCGGCAGCGTGCTGTGCGCCAGCGGCGGGCACTACCCGCTGCTGCTCGCGGGCCGCGCGCTGCAGGGCGCCTCCAGCGCGGTCATCCCGCTCGGCATCAGCGCGCTCGCTGAGATCGCCGTCGGCGTCGGCCTGCAGCGCGGGGCCGCGCTGATCAGCGCCACCATGGGCATCGGTACGGCGGGCGGCGTCGCCTTCTCCGGGCTGATCGCCGCGGTCGCCGACTGGACCGTGGTGTTCTGGGTCGCCGCCGGGCTCGGCCTCCTCGCCACCGCCGCCGTGATCCTCGTCGTCCCGTCTCCCGCGGCCGACCGAGCAAGCGGCCGGGCGGGCTTCGACGGCGTCGGCTGCGTGCTGCTCTCCGTCGGCCTGACCGCCGCGCTGCTCGCCGTCACCAACGGCGGCCGCTGGGGCTGGGCCGGCGCACCGACGCTCGGGTGTGCCGTCGGCGGCCTGCTCGTGCTGGTCGGCTGGTGGCGCTGGGAGCGCCGTACGACGGACCCGCTCGTCGACCTCGACTCGGCCATCGAACCGAGGATGGCGCTGGTCCAGTCCGCCTCGGTGCTCGCCGGCGTCGCGATGTTCACCCACGTCCTGGTGCTGCCGATCCTGCTGCGGCACCCGGTGGACGGCAGGGCCGTCAGCGTCCTCGTCGCAGGACTGTGCCTGGTCCCGGCCGGCATGGCGATGATGCTCGCGGCCCCGCTCGGCTCCTGGCTGGTCGAGCGTCGCGGCGGCCGGTGGGCGCTCACGGCCGGCCTGGTCTGCAGCAGCGTCGGGTACGCCGCCTCGGCCGGCTCCGCCCGCTGGCCCGCCGTCGTGGTCCTTGCCTCGGTCGTCATCGGTGTGGGGATCGGCCTGTCCTTCGCGACCCTGCCGTTCCTCGTGGTCCGGCTCACCGCGCCCGAGGCGGTCGGCGCGGCCAACGGGCTCAACACCTTGATGCGGATGATCGGCGCTTCGGTGTCGAGCGCCGTCGTCGGCGCACTGCTGGCGGCACACGCCGGGTCCGCGGTCGGGTACGCCCTCGGCTACGGCTGGGGTGCGGTCGCAGCAGCGATCGGAGCGCTGCTCGCCGTACGGCTGCCGAAGGACCTCTAGGTGCGGTGCCTGGGCATCACGCCCAGCAATCAGGCCGTCGTCGTCGTGAGGATCTCGATGACCGCCGCCGGGTCGGTCGCCGGGTTCACGAACGCCAGCCGCAGCACGGTCCGGCCGCGCCAGGACGTCGGGACGCAGAGGATCCGGCCGGCGCGGGAGAGCTCGTCGGACCACGCGTAGTAGTCGTCGCGGCTCCAGCCCGGGCGGTCGAACAGCAGCACCGACAGGTCCGGCTCCATCAGCAGCCGCAGCGTCGCGCTCTGCTCGATCGCGTCGGCCACGGCCCGCGTGGTGGCGAGGGTCTGCTCGACGGCCGCGGTGTAGCGGTCGGTGCCGTGCACGGCCAGGCTGAACCAGAACGGCAGCCCGCGCACGCGCCGTGACAGGTGCACGGCGAGGTCGGTCGGGTTCCAGGCCTCGCGGTCGATCCGGTCGAGGTACGACGCGTGCTGGCTGTGCGCGGCGCGGGCCAGGTCGGGGTCGCGGTAGAGCAGGGCGCAGCAGTCGTACGGCGCGAACAGCCACTTGTGCGGGTCGACGATGAAGCTGTCGGCTCGCTCGATGCCGGTGAACCGGGCCCGGGCGGAGGGGGCGGCGAGCCCCGCGCCGCCGTACGCGCCGTCGACGTGGAGCCAGATCCCGAGCTCCTCGCAGACGTCCGCGACGTCGTCGAGGTCGTCGATGATCCCGGCGTTGGTGGTGCCGGCGGAGGCGACGACGGCGAAGACGCCGGGCTCCTCGGCGATGGCGGCGCGCAGCGCGGCGCCGGTGAGCTGGCCGCGGTCGCCCTCGGGCACCTCGACGACCTCGACGTCCATCACCCGCGCGTCGGCGAGGATCGAGGAGTGGGCACCGGAGGTGCAGGCGATCTTCCAGCCGCCCTCGGGCCGCGAGCCGCGGCGGGCGAGCGCGGTGTGCCGCGCGGTGACCAGCGCCGACAGGTTGCCGGAGGTGCCGCCGGAGACGAAGCAGCCGCCGGCGTCCTCGGGCCAGCCGAGCAGCGACACCAGCCAGGCCAGCGCCTCGTTCTCGGCGAAGATCGCGCCGGCGCCGGCCTCCCAGGTGCCGCCGAAGATGTTGAAGCTCGACACGACGGCGTCGAAGGCGAGCGCGGCCCGGGTCGGTGCGGCCGCGATGTAGGCCAGGTTGAGCGGGTCGTCCTGGGCGCGGGTGGCGGGGGCGATGACGTCCTGGAAGACGGAGAAGGCCTGGTCGACCCCAATGCCTGCGGGCGTGATCGTCGTACCGGCGTCGGCGCGCAGCGCGGAGATCGGGCGCGCGGTGGTCTTCGGGTCGGAGGGACTGGAGATCCGGGCGGACGCGATCTTCACGGCGGCTTCGGTGACGCGACGCTCGTCGCCCCAGATGTGGGTGGCCTGCATGGGGCGAGCAGATCAGCCCGGCGCCGGACCCCACAACCTGACCACCCGGAGGTGGTCATGCTGCGCAGATCTACGTAACACGCGGGCATACAACTAGGCAGATTGACTAGATTGGACGAGTGCTGACCCTGGACCAGATCGACCTCGCCCTCCTCACCGCCCTCACCGAGCACCCGCGCGCCGGGGACCTCGAGCTCTCCCGGCTGACGTCGGTCGCCCGCGCCACGGTCCAGAGCCGGCTGCGCCGGCTGAGCGAGGCCGGCGTGATCCTCGACTGGGACCCGACCCTCGACGTCGCCGCGGCCGGGTTCGAGGTGCAGGCCTACGTCACCCTCGAGATCGCGCAGGGCGCGCTGGACGAGGTGGCCCGCGACCTCGAGCAGATACCGCAGGTGCTCGAGGCCTACGTCACCACCGGATCCTTCGACGTGCTCTGCCGGGTCGCGACCCGGTCCCACCCCGAGCTGCAGGCCACGCTGGTGCGGATCGACCAGGCCTCCGCGGTCGTCCGCTCCACCAGCGTGATGGTGCTGTCCGTGCTCGTGCCGCCTCGCGTGCTCCCGCTGCTCGCGAGCGCCGAGCCGGTGCCGAGCCGGCGCGCGCCGGCGTACCGCGAGCGCTGAGTCAGTCCTGGTCGGGCTCGTCCGGATCCTCGGCGTCGTCGGGGATGACCTCGCCCTCGAGCAGGTGCTCGACCATCCCCTGCGCCTGCCCGGGCGTCGGCGGGGCGTCGAAGTCCTCGGTCGCCGGCACCAGCTCGTAGAGCGCCGCCAGGCTCACCTCGTCGCCCGGGCGCGTGTCATCGGCCCTCTGGTCCCCCATGGTCCGAGCCTAGGCGGTACGACGCTCGCGGGGGCCGGAAAGTTTTTCTCGCAACCTGATGACAACCCCAAGGGCGCTCTGGCATGCTTCTCACGCCGCCGCAGGTGACCCGAGACGCCTGCGGCGGCTTCCAATTTTTCCGGACCCTCGCCCGGTGCGGGTCAGGACTTGAACAGCAGCGCCGTCTTGAAGTCGGTGTTCATGTAGTTCACCAGCGAGTTCAGCTTCTTCTCGTTCACCTTCACCTTCGACGTACCGATGGTGACCGCGACGATGTTGCCGTAGACGCTGGAGTTCCACTGCCCCTGGACGAAGGAGGGGTAGATGCTGCCGTCGGGCAGCTCGAAGTCCGTGTCCTTCATCGCGCCCTGGGCCGCCTTGGCATGCCGCTCGGTGTCGAAGACGAGGAACAGGTGGGTCATCCGGACCTTGCCGCCGAGGGCGTTGAAGACCCACTGGGCGGCGTACGTGCAGCGCTGGTCGGTGAGTACCGAGCCCTTCTCGACCGGCGCGCAGCTCGCGTGGTCCGTGGAGCTGACCAGGGTGGCGTGGTGCTCGACGTCGCCGAGCTTGAAGTCCCAGTTGCCCGGGAAGTCGGCGACCTTGACGTCGTTGTGGATGTCGTCGTCGGTGTCGTCGGAGGGGGTGTACGGCGTGGACGGGCCCGAGCCCGGCGAGGTGGGGCTGCCCTCGGTCGTGGCCTCGGACGTCGCGCCCGACGTCGCCTCGGAGGTCGGCTCGGAGGTCGGCTCCGAGGTCTCCCTGGTGCGGGTGGGCGTCTCCGAGGCGCGGTCATCGTCATCGCCGCCGCCGGCGATGAGGAAGGCGCCGACGCCGACGACACCGAGCAGCACGACGGCGACCAGCACGCCCACGATGACCAGCGCGATCCGCGCGCCGTTGCCCTTGCGCGGCGGGGGACCGAAGGGCGGGTACGGCGGGTAGCCCGGCGGCGGTCCCGTCGGGGGTCCCGTCGGGGGAGGGGGCGGGAAGCTCATGGGGGCGCTCCTACCCGTCCTGGCGTCGCTCAACCGAGCCCGAAGACGACGCTGCCGTCCTCGAGCACGTCGTACACCTCGGTGCCCTCGGTGACGTGGGCCTCGTCGGTCCCGAGGGAGACCGAGATCTTGTTGGCCGCGTTGCGCAGCAGGTCGAGGACGACCTCGACCTGCTCGGCCGGTGAGAAGTGGCGTCGGACGTCGGCGACCAGGTCGGGGCCGAGCCCGGACGGGTCCCAGACCAGGGCGTCGACCACGGCCAGGCCGGTCCGGTGCCGCTCGGACAGGCTGCTCGCGGCGTAGTCGTCGATCTCGGCGTAGGTCTCCTCGGCGCCACCGGCGTCCAGCGCCGAGCGGCTGCGCAGCGACTGGCAGATCCGGCAGTTGTGCTGGCGAGCCTGGCGCAGCCGGAGCAACTCGGTGGTCAGCGGGTCGAGGACGCGGAGCCGGGCGATGGCGCGCCACAGCTCGTCGAGCGTGGGCCACGGGTCCTCGCCGGGGTCGGTCGCGACCGGCCAGGGCGTCGTCGAACCGGCGAGCTGGTCCAGGGCGCGGCGGGCGCGGGGGAGCCAGTCGGCGACGTACAGGTGGCCGGCGAAGGTGCGGGTCCGCGGGCCGAGGGCGGTCATCAGGGCCTGTCGCTGGTCGGGGCTGATCATCGAGACGTCGACGGCGAACTGCTCGGCGAAGGCGACGACCTCGTCGGGCTCGTCGGCCACCAGCGCGTCGACCGGGACGAGGGGCAGGCGGGCCAGCAGGCCGGCGACCTCGGGGGCGTGGGTGCGCAGCACGACGCCAGCCAAACAGCCGTCCCGGTCGCACGGGACGCGGGTACCGGTGACCGGGAGTCGTCTGGCGGCCTCAGCCCGCGCGGATCACCAGGGCGTCGATCCGCACCGCTCGGCCGCGGGTGACCACCACCAGGCGCACCTTGCCCGAACGCGCCGCGAAGGCCGGGAGCAGCCGGGTCTGCTGGTGGGCACTCGCGCCCTTCAACGAGATCCGGCCCACCCTGCGCTTCCCCACGAACACCTCGACCTTCCCGCAGCGCCGGCAGGTGGTGGCGAGGACGCCCACCTGCGTCAGCGGCGTCCGGGGCAGGGTCAGCACGGCCCCCTTGCGCTTGGCGAGCAGGGCGGTGCCACCGTCGTACGCCGCTCTGGTCTTCCGCTGCCAGCCGCTCGAGCGCCCGAGGGCGCCGTCGTCGACGACGACCAGCGGGCTCGGCGTCGGCCCCGGCGTCGGCCCCGGCGGTGGCGCCGGGCCCGGGGGCGGGGAGGGTGGCGTCACCGTGGCCGGCCCTGCGCTGCTCACGCTCACGCGGAGCCGGTGGACTCCGCCGTCCACGACGCGGGACCCGGCGTACAGCACGCCGGAGGCGGCGACCTGGAGCGACCCGAGCACACCGTCGACCTCGGTGCGGGCCCACCCGGAGGTCGTCGGGGCGAGCACCGCACCGTCGCCGCCGTCGGTGTGGCCGAGGACGGGTACGCCGGCCGGGGTGATCAACGCTCGTCCCCCCACACCGCGGACCGCGCTGCTGCCCTCGACCATCGGTGCGGGCGTCGCCCAGGCGCCCGTGGCGGCGCGGTGCGAGGTGAGCAGGTCGCGGCTCCCGTCGACGCCGGCCGTCCCCGTCGCGACGACGACCATCGCCTGGCCGTGCGCCATCGCGATCGAGCGGACCGACCCGTTCACCGACGCGGGGGTGATCAGGCTGGTCGCGCCGGTCACGTCGCCACCCGCGTGGGCCCAGGTCTCCCTGCCGGAGGCGACCTCGCGGGTCCAGGCCAGGGCGATGCCGCCGGCGGGGTCGGCGTCGATCCCCGCCAGGGCGAAGGTGCGCGGATCCTGTTCGGAACTTGTGGCCAGGTGGCTGGTGACCGCGCCCCTCACGAAGATGCCGGCCTCCTCGGCGGGCTCGTCGGCCGCCTCGGTGTGCACCCAGGCGATCCACTCCCGGCCCCACCCGTCGAAGGCAACGGCCGGTTGGTCGGAGTGGCCCTCGCGGTCGGGGCAGTCGTCCGGGTCGGGCTCGGCGCACACGATCGGGAAGGGCGGGGTCTCGACCGAGACCTCCTCGGGCGCGGTCCACGCCGTGCCGGACCAGTGCGTGCGGAACACCTCCCTGTCCGCGCTCGTCTCACCGGGGCTCGCGGCCGGCTCCCTGGCCTCGAACGCCACCGTCGCCCCGCCGTCGGGGGCGACCGCCACCGCCTTCCGGCCGGCGAGACTGATCGGTCCGAGCCCGTCGGTCTCACCTGCGGCGACCGTCGTCGGCGCACCCCATGTGCCGGCGGCGGTGCGGACGACGGCGCGGTAGGTCCACACGTCGGCGGCGTCGTCGTACTGCGTCCAGGCCACCACCGCCGCGCCGGACGGATCCACGTCCCAGACGAAGTTCGGGTAGGCGGTGAAGTACTGCTGGAAGTCGCTGACGGCCACGGGTGGCGTCCAGACCTCGCTGCCCGGCCCGCGGCTGCTCGACCAGACCTGGGCCGGACCGTCTCCTCCTGCGGTCGGGTCGTCGACGACCGACCACAGGGCGAGGAGGCTGCCGTCGGCCAGTGGCCACACCCCACCGGCGGCCACGTCGATGCCCGCCGGCGAGACCCCCTCGGGCGCTGACCAGGTCACGCCGGCCCAGGGGTCGTCGGCAGCGGTGGCGGCCGGCGACGGAGCGAGGAGTCCGACCACCACCAGGGTGGCGAGCGTGGCGGGGACCCTCATCGCATCACCACGGCGAACACGTCGTAGTTGCCCGTCGCGCCGGGCGCCACCGCCGCCGCCGAGCCGAACACCAGGACCGAGCCGTCCGCGGACAGCTGGTCCTCGCCGCTGGCTCCGGCCCCGGCGCGGGTCACCAGCGTGCTCGTGCCGCTTGCCCGCTCCCAGACCACGATGTCGGCCTGGCCGCCGTTGGTGTCGCCGGGCAGCACGTTCTTGGTCCCCATCGTGACGTACCGGGCGTCGTCGGAGAGGGTGCCGCCGGGGTTGCCCGCGGCGCCGTACGGGCCGGCGAGGACGAAGCTGCCGGGAGCGACACGGAGGTAGGTGTCGCGCGCGCCGTTCAGGTCCTGGGCCGACAGGGCCTCGGCGGTCGTGAAGGCCAGCACGTCCCCGGTGCCGCTCAGCGAGGGGCTGTCCGCGTCGATGTCGGGCGTGAGGTTGCTCCGGCCCGAGATCGTCCCGGAGACGGCGACGTCCCAGGCGAAGATGGCGGACCCGTCGACGTCGCCCGGGTCCAGGTCGGTGTCGCCGCTCTGGAAGGTGACCCGACGACCGTCGGCGCTCAGATCGAGCCCGAAGACGTTGGCGTCGGACCACCCGAGGCCGACCCGGTCGAGACCCCGGCTGATGTCGCCGCGGGTGCGGACGTAGGCGTGCCGCACGGTGTGGTCCGGCGGGGGCAGGGACGCCACCAGGTCCGTGGCGGTCGAGGTGAAGGCCACCACCCGGCCGTCGTCGCTCATGTCGTAGAGGTAGGAGTCGTCGTCGGCCGGTATCGTGCCGCCCGCCGTCGTCGACACCAGCTCGACCTGACCGGTGGCGCGGTCGAGGACGAAGACGTCGTAGTCGTAGCCGGGCTCGCCGGCGAGGTCGATCGCGTCGGACTGGAACGCGACGTGACGTCCGTCGCCGGACAGGATCGGGCTGTTGACGTGTCCCGTCGCGCCGGCCACGAGATGGGTGAGGCCTCCGGTCACCCTGTCGAACAGGTAGATGTCGTCGTCGTCATCGGTGTCGCTGGGCAGGAGGGGCGACTCGGAGCTGAAGGCGACCCACCGCCCGTCCGCCGAGACCGACGGATCGGAGGAGTGCTCCGACGCACTGGTCCCCGCGCTCACCAGCTCCGGCGAGGCGGCGGTGCGCACCGGCTGCGGTGCCGAGGTCGTCGCGGCCGAGCCCCGGTGGCGCTCGCCGATGACGCGGTACGACGCGGTGCCGACCGGGCCGCCGGCGTACGGGATCCTCGCCACGCCCGCACCGTCGGTGGTCCCGCTGGCGACCGTCGACCAGGTCGTCCCGGTCAGCCGTTGCAGGGAGACCACCCGGCCCGCGCGCGCCGGTGTCAAGGTGGCGAGGGCCTGCCGCGGCAGACCGGCGACGAACGGCGCCCCCACACCCATCTGCGCCGCCTGTGCCGCGAGCCGGACCTTGACCTTCTTCGAGGTGGAGCCCCCGGCCCGGACCCGGTAGGTCCCGGGCTTCCTCACCTTCGCGGTGACCTTGAACTTCCCGTTCCTCACCTTGCCGCGGGCAACCGTGACCCAGCGCTTGCCCTTCCTCCGCTCGAGGGCGGCGGGGCCGTTCTTCGCGCCGATCCGTCCGCTGAACCGGGTCCGCTCCCCGGCCATCGGCCGGGCCGGGGTCACGGTGACGGCCCTGCCGCTGCCCGACGCGCCGGTCTCGGCGTGGGCCCGTGGCACCACCAGGGCGGCAAGGGCGAGGATGAGGGCGACGAGGAGGCCGGCCACGCGGCGCGGAGAAGTGGTCACGCCGGTGATCGTGGCCATCCGGCGGCGTGCCGCCGAGAGGATCGGCGCAGGGTGAGACCAGGGTGAGACTCCTGGGCGGGGCTCATCCCGCGACCGCGTCCCGCACGGCCTGCCGGACCGCGTCGGGGTCGCGCTCCAGGTCGTCGGTCGGGCCCACCGCCAGCACGGCGTACGGCGGCGCGGGCTCGAGCAGTGGCCACGGGAGGGCGACGCAGCTGACGCCGGCGATGGTCCAGGACCGCTCCTCCGCGGCGGAGCCGGACCGCACGGCCCGCACGAGTCGCCGCACGTCGGCGGCGTCGCGGGGTGCGGCGGCGGACGGGCGGGGCCAGGGCGAGACGGCGAGACGACGCTCGAGCTCGGGGTCGGGGAGCTGCGCGAGCAGCGCGACGCCCCCGGCCGTGGACCACAGGTGCTCGAACGGCTCGTCCGGCTCGAGGAAGTCCGTCGGACCGGCCACGGCCACCGGCTGGCTGCCGTCGCCGGAGAGCCGGAGCACGACCGCGGTCAGGCCGGTGCGCTCGTGGAGCTGCGCGGCGACCCGGGTGGCTCGGCGCCGTACGCCGGCCGGGTCGGTGGTGGCCATCGTCAGCGCGCGCTCGCCGAGGACGTAGCGCGCGCCGGTGCGCAGCACCCAGCCCTCCGCGTGCAGCTGGCCGAGCATCCGGGAGACGCCGGCCTTGTCGACGCCGAGCCGGCGGGCGATCTCGGAGACCCCGAGGGCCTCGGTGCCCAGCATCTCGAGGGCACGCAGGCCGCGCAGGAGGCTGGTGGACACGTCGCGACCTTACGCCGAACCGTTGACCACTCGTCAACACCAATCCTAGGCTGAGGGACATGGGGATCGTCCGGCTCCGGACGGGGCAGCCCGCGGGGCCGACGCTGGCGTCGTACGCCGCCACACTGGATGCCCGGCGCTACGCCTGTCCCGCCGACCTCGACCGCCGGCTGGACCTGCTGCTCGACCCGGTCGGACCGCACCGCCTGCTCGTGGTCACCGGCCGCGCCGGCAGCGGGAAGAGCGCCGGCCTGCGCGAGGCGGGCCGGCGTGGGGAGCGCTCCGGCCGCGGGGTCGTGGCTCTCGATGCGCGCGTCGACGACGTGCTCGCAAGGCTCGAGGCGGTGGAGGGTCCGGGCCGGGTGGTGATGGTCGACGAGGTGGACGCACTCGGTCCCGCGCTCGCCGCCCTGGTGGCCGCGATCGCGAGGCTGCCGGACGACGCGTGCGTCGTGCTCGCGGCGCGGACCCTGCCGGCGCGCTGGCTGCCCGACCCGTTCGCCGCCCTGGCCGTGCAGGTCCGGCTGGCAGGGCTCACGCCGGCCGAGGCCGACGCCCTCCTCGTCCGTTGGGGTCTCGACGACCCGGCAGCGCGGGCGACGCTCGTCGCGCAGGCCGGCGGACTGCCGTTGGCACTCGTCCTCGGTGCCCGGGCCTGGGCCGCCGCCGCCGGTGCCGGTGACGGTGATCGGGACCTCGCGGAGCTGGTGCGCAGCTCAGGTGACGAGCTCGTCGCCCACCTCACCGACGCGGCGCTCGACCGGCTGGACCCCGACCTGCTCGCCGTGCTGGTCCTCGCCGCCGGGGTCGACGTACCGATGCTGGCGGCGCTCTTCCCCGACCGGGTCGAGGAGCTGGTCGCCGCGCTGCGGGAGACGAGCGTGGTGGAGGCGGTCGGCCACCGGCTGGTGCTGCATCCCTCCCTCGCCGGCCAGCTCGCCGACCGGCTGCGGGCCGAGGAGCCGGTACGGGCAGCGGCCGCGGTGCTGCGGGTCGCCGAGCACGAGCACGCCCGCGCGGTCGCCGGCGAAGCGGGTGCGCTGCCGCGGTTGGCCGCGTTGGTCGCGGACCCCGGTATCCGGGCAGGACTCGGGCCGACCACGCTGAGTCGCCACTATGCGGACCGCTGGCGCGCCAGCGACGCGGCCGTCGTGCGCCGCGAGCTGGCGGTGCGCCACCCCGGCGTGTGGCCGGTGGTCGCGCCGTGGCTGGGTGAGGGCACCCGGGTCGTCCGGCGCGGGGACGGACGCCCGGTCGCGCTCGTCGCCGCCCTCGCGATGTCCGCGGCCGAGGGCATCACCGGCCCACGGCGCCGGCTGGTCGCGCCGGTCGTCGAGCACGCCCGTCGCGCCGGCGGACCGGACCGGGCGGTGCTGAGCGCGGTCCAGCTGACCTTCGACGACGTCGACGAGGCGGAGGTCGTCCGGGTCCGCAACGCGGCGGGGCTCGCCCAGTGCGGCATCGGCAACCCGCGCAGCGATCACGTCAACCTGGTCGGCGACCTGGCTGAGGAGCGTGCCGTCCTCGAGGCCTACGGGTACGCCGAGGCCGTGAGCCTGCGCCGCGAGGTCGACGGTGTCCCGGTGACGACCTGGGTCGCCGACGTCGGGCCCCCCGGCCTCGCCGGGCTGCTCCACGCCGCGGTGGTGGCCGAGCAGGGTGGCCCGGAGGTCGACCTCGTCGCCGCCCTCGAGGACTACCCCGCCGCCGGTGAGCCGGTGCAGGCGCGGGTGCGGGCCCGCGTCGCGGAGCTGCTCGCGGCCGAGCCCGTGCTGCACGACCTCGTGGTCCGCCGCTACCTGACCGCCGGCGCCACCCATGAGGCGGTGATGCGGGCGACGTACCTCAGCCGGGCGACGTACTTCCGCCGACTGCGGCGGGCCCGGGAGATCCTTGCCGGCCCGGCCGGCGGCTGAACGCCGGTTGAACGATCCAACTCGCGCGGATGTGCGTCAACGCAAATCGGGTGTCATGGTGACTGTCACGCGGACGACGGTGTCCACGGATCGCACGATTCGAACCCCGGAAAAAACCGGGTGGGCTGTGGGGTAGCGTGCCCACACCTTGACAAGGACCGAAAGGCTGGCGAATAGCACATGGTTGATGTGGAGCGGACGCTCGACGAGGCGGGTCTCACCAACCCCCACGTCCGTGAGTACGTCGCACACTGGGCCAACATCACCGGAGCAGAGCGCATCGAGGTCGTGTCCGCGGCCGACGACGCGCGCCTGATCCAGGAGGCACTGGACGCGGGCGAGCTGCTCCCCGCCGGCGAGGGCCGCTACTACTCGCGCTCCTACTACAAGGACACCGCTCGCGCGGAGGAGCGCACCATCGTCGCGACCTCGAACGAGGCCGACAAGGGCGTCTACAACAACTGGAAGCCCGCCGCCGAGATGAAGCCGAAGCTCGTCGAGCTGATGACCGGCGCCTCGGCGGGCAAGACGATGTACGTCATCCCCTACCTCATGTCGCCGAAGGGCTCGCCCGTCGAGAAGTTCGCGGCCGGTGTGGAGCTGACCGACAACCGCAACGTTGTCATGCAGATGATCCGCATGGCCCGCGTCGGCGTCGAGTACGTCAACGACCTCGGCGACTCGTTCGTCAAGGCCGTGCACGTCACCGGCGACCTGGAGAACCTCGGCCAGGGCACCCCCGACGACAAGCGCTACTTCGTGACCGTCGCCGACGAGCGCACGATCCTGCACTTCGGTTCGTCGTACGGCGGCAACGCGCTGCTCGGCAAGATCGCCCACGGCCTGCGCCAGGGCTCCTACGACGGCTGGAAGAACGGCTTCCTCGTGGAGCAGTTCATGCTGCTCGGCATCACCGACAAGCAGACCGGCAAGAAGTACAACATCTGCGGTGGCTTCCCGTCGGCCTCGGGCAAGACGAACCTCGCGATGACGCTGGCGCCCGACGCCCTCGGTGACCGCTACTACGTCGAGTTCTACGGCGACGACATCGCGTGGATCTGGGTCGGCGACGACGGCAAGCTCTACGGGATGAACCCGGAGAACGGCGTCTTCGGTGTCGCGAAGGACACCAACGAGAAGACCAACCCGACCGCGATCGACTCCATCGTCGACGGCACCGGCGCCATCTTCACCAACGTCGCCTACAACCCGAAGACCCAGGAGGTCTGGTGGGAGGGTCGCGGCGAGAAGCCGACCGACCTCGACGGCTGGGAGGACTGGAAGGGCGAGGTCATCGCCGACCGGGCTCCGGAGCACGCCGACGACCCGTGGGCGCACCCGAACTCCCGCTTCACGACCACCCTGGCCAACGTCCCGAACGTCGCCAAGGACTTCGAGGACCCGAAGGGCGTCGAGATCCACGGCATCATCTTCGGTGGCCGCACGCGCGATCGTGAGCCGCTGATCCGTGCGATCACCGACATCGCCGAGGGCGTCTACGACGGCCTCACCCTGGGCGCCGAGGCCACCGCTGCCGCCGACGGCCTCGAGGGCGTGCTGCGCTACGACCCGATGTCGATGCGTCCGTTCATGTCGTACTCGGAGGCGGACTACGCCGCGCACTGGCTCGAGGTCATCGGCCGCGCGACGACCAAGCCGATCTTCGCGCACGTCAACTGGTTCCAGCGTGGCGACGACGGTCGCTTCCTGTGGCCCGGCTACCGCGAGAACCTGCGCCCGCTGAACTGGCTCATGGAGTTCCTCAACGGTGAGGTCGAGGGCGTGCAGACCGCCGTCGGCGTGCTGCCGAAGCGCGAGGAGCTCAACCTCGAGGGCCTCGACGAGCAGTGCCTCGCCGACCTCGACACCCTGCTCACCATCGACGTACCGCGCTGGCAGCAGGAGATGGGCTTCCGCGAGAAGCACCTCGCGCAGTTCGACGGTCTCCCCGAGGAGATCTGGGAGGCGCACCGTCGGGTCGCGTCCGCCCTGGACAACGCCTGAGGTCTCACCTCTTCGCAGTGCCCCGGCTCCTCGGAGCCGGGGCACTGTGCTTTTTCGGCCGGTGGTGAGTTTCACCGGCCGGCCGGTGAAACTGGTGCTGGGACGAGGAAGCTTCCTCGTCCAAGCGCCAGTTTCGTCGTCCAAGTACTCGTTATGTCGCCCGCCGCAGCAGTACGTCGAGCGCTGCGGTCGGGTCGATGCCGGTCGGCTCGGTAGCGCGGCGGCTGGTGAGCGCGGCCAGTCCGTGCACGCCGGACCACAGGGCGAGGACCTCCTCCGGGCTCGGAGTCCGCCGGGTGGCGCGGGTCAGGGTTGCGCCGAGGTCGGCGAACCAGCGCCCGGTGATCTCGCGCAGGTGGCCGCCGGCGCCCTCGAGCAGGTCATGGCGGGTGATCAGGTCGAACATCTCGGGGCGCTGCCGCGCGAAGTCGAGGTAGGCGCGGGCGGCGGCGTGGAGGTCGTCGGCGGCCAGCGCCGGAGCGATCTGCTCATCGAGGTCCTCGAGACCGCCGCGCGCGATGGCCGCGAGCAGGGCCTGGTAGGTCGGGAAGTACCGGCGCGGGGCGCCGTGGGAGAGGCCGGCGGCGCTCGCGATGGCGCGCAGCGAGATGGCGGACAGGCCGCGTTCCTCGAGCAGCTCGGTGCCGATGGTGACGAGACAGTCGCGCGGGCTCACGTAGACATTGTCTACAGAGTCGGGCAGGCTGGCCAGTAGACATTGTCTACGCGGAGGTCGGTCATGTGGTTCTGGTTGCTGCGGTGGGTGCTGCTCGGCCCGGTCGTGCGGTGGTTCACCCGCCCGCGGGTGGTGGGCCTGGACCGGTTCCCGTCCGCCGGCCCGGTGGTCGTCGCGGCCAACCACCGCGCCGAGATCGACTCGCTGGTGCTCTCCTTGGTGCTGCCGCGCCAGCCGCGGTTCCTGGCGAAGGCGGAGTACTACGCCGGTGCCGGGCTGCGCGGGCGGACGGAGCGCTGGCTGTGCTCGGTCACCGGCCAGATCCCCGTCGACCGCGCCGGCGGCTCCGCGGCGTCCGCCTCCCTGGCCGCCGCCGAGACGCTGCTGCGGTCGGGCGGCGTCTGGGCGATCTACCCCGAGGGCACCCGCTCGCCCGACGGCCGGCTGCACCGCGGTCACACCGGGGTGGTCCGGGTCGCCCGGGCGGTGCCCGACGCGGTCGTGCTGCCGGTGGGCTTGCTGGGAACCGAGGTGGTCGATCCGCCTTCCCGCGGCGGCGGCGGTCGGCGGTGGTGGCGGCGCGGGCGGGTCACCGTCGTGATCGGCGCCCCGGTCGACGTACGGAACGGGGAGGTGCGGGCCGCCACCGACGCGTTGATGCGGGCGATCGGGGAGCTGACCGACCAGCGACCGCTCGACCGGTACGTCCCCCGGCGGGCGGCATGATGTCCGCATGCGCGCCGTCGTCTGCCACCGCACCGAGCTCACCGTCGAGGACCTCCCTGACCTGACGCCGGAGCGGGGGCAGGTGCTGATCGACGTGGAGCGGTGCGGGATCTGCGGGTCGGACCTGCACGCCCGCCTGCACAGCGACGAGACCGCGGCGGGCGCCGCCGAGCTCGGCTACGACCACTTCATGCGCTCGAGTGACCGGGTCGTGATGGGGCACGAGTTCGTCGGCACCGTCGCTGACTACGGTCCCGGCACGCGCAAGCAGCTGCCGGTCGGCACTCGCGTCGTCGCGCTCCCGGTGCTCCGCGCCGGTGGGTCCACCCACCTGACCGGCCTCAGCCCGCTCGCCTCGGGCGGGTACGCCGAGCAGGTGCTCGCCGTGCCGTCGATGACGATGCGCGTGCCCGACGAGCTCGACGCCGACGCCGCCGCGCTCACCGAGCCGATGGCGGTCGCGCTGCACGCCGTACGCCGTGGCGAGGTGGGCGCGAAGGACACCGCCGTCGTGATCGGCTGCGGCCCGATCGGCCTGGCCGTGATCGCGATGCTCAAGGCCACCGGCGTGCGGCACGTGATCGCCAGCGACTTCTCCGCCGGCCGCCGTGCCCTCGCGGCGAAGACGGGTGCCGATGTGGTGGTGAACCCCGCCGACGAGTCGCCCTGGGCCTCCTTCGCCGAGTCGAAGCGGTACCTCACCGAGGCGATCGCCCTGGCGGACCTCGGCATCGACGCGATGGACAAGCTGCGCGCCGTACCGCTGCTGCCGTGGGCCCACGTCATGCGCGCCGCCGAGAAGGCCGGGGCCACCCCGCGCGGCCCGGTCGTGTTCGAGTGCGTCGGCATCCCCGGCATGATCGAGCACGTCGTGTCGAACGCTCCGTTGCTCTCACGCGTGGTCGTCGTCGGCGTCTGCATGGGCGAGGACACCTTCCGCCCGTCGATGGCGATCAACAAGGAGATCGACCTCCGCTTCGCGTTCGCCTACGACCCCAGTGAGTTCCACCAGGCCCTGCAGTGGATCGCGTCCGGCAAGGTCGACGTGCGCCCGCTCGTCACGGGTGTCGTCGGGCTGGACGGCGTGGCCGGGGCATTCGAGGACCTCGGCGACCCCGAGCGGCACGCGAAGATCCTGGTCGACCCGTCCCGTTGAGTTGCCTCATCCTCCTGGTTGAGTTGCCGCCTTCTCCCCGTTGAGTTGCCGATCTCAACGGTGAGGATGCGGCGACTCAACGGTGAGGATGCGGCAAGTCAACGGTGAGGATGCGGCAAGTCAACGAGAGCCGACGGCGCGCCCGGCGGCCCGGCCGGAGAAGATGCAGCCGCCGAGGAAGGTGCCCTCGAGCGCGTTGTAGCCGTGGACGCCGCCCCCGCCGAAGCCGGCGACCTCGCCGGCGGCGTACAGGCCGGGGAAGGGGGTGCCGTCGGGGCGCACGACCTGGCTGTCGAGGTTGGTCTCGATGCCGCCGAGGGTCTTGCGGGACAAGATGTTGAGGCGTACGGCGATCAGCGGCCCGTGGGCCGGGTCGAGGATCTTGTGGGGCTTGGCGACCCGCATGATCTTGCCGGTGCGGTCCTTGCGCCCGTTGTGGATCGCCATCACCTGGGCGTCCTTGCAGTAGGCGTTGTCGATCTGCCGGTCGCGGTCCTGGATCTGCTTGCGCAGCACCTCGACGTCGAGGACCCGGCCGCCGCGGGCGATCTTGTTCATCCCCGCGACCAGCTCGTCGAGGGACGATGCGACGACGAAGTCCTCGCCGTGCTCCTTGAACGCCTCGACCGGGCTGGTGGCGCCCTTGCCGAGCCGCTCCTTGAGCATCATCCGGACGTCCTTCTCGGTCCAGTCCGGGTTCTGCTCGGAGCCGGAGAGCGCGAACTCCTTCTCGATGATCGACTGGGTGAGCACGAACCACGAGTAGTCGGCGCCCGTGGCGAGGATCTGCTTCATCGAGCCGATCGAGTCGGCGCCGGGGACGCCCGACATCCCGGTGAGGCGGTGGCCGTCGGCGTCGAACCACATCGACGAGGGGCCGGGGAGGATCCGGATGGCGTGGTCGGGCCAGACCGGGTCCCAGTTGTGGATGCCCTCGACGTAGGCCCACATCCGATCCTTGTTGACCAGGTTGGCGCCGGCGGCCTCGGTGATGGCGAGCATCCGGCCGTCGACGTGGGCGGGTACGCCGGCGATCATGTGCTCGGGTGCGGGCCCGACCCGGTCGGTGGGCCAGTTGGCGCGCATCAGCTCGAAGTTGTGGCCGATGCCGCCGGACGTCACGATCACCGCCGGCGCCCTCAGGGAGAACGAGGAGACGACCTCGCGCGACGACCTCACGCCGCGCGGCAGGTCGGACGGCTCGAGGACCGAGCCGCGGACGCCGACGCACGCACCGTCCTCGACGACCAGCTCGTCGACCTGGTGCCGGAAGGCGAAGCGGACCTGGCCCCGGGCCTCGGCGGCCTCGACCGGCTCGAGGAAGACCCGGACCACCTCGGGGCCGGTGCCCCAGGTCAGGTGGAAGCGCGGGACCGAGTTGCCGTGGCCGCTGGCGGACCCGTCGCCGCGCTCGGCCCAGCCGACGAAGGTCAGCGACTTGAGGCCGAGCTCGCGCAGGTAGGCGCGCTTCTCGCCGGCCGCGAAGTCGACGTACGCCCGAGCCCAACGGCTGCCCCAGTGGTCCTCGCCGCGCTCGGGACCGTCACCCTCGCCGATCCGGTCGAAGCCCGCCGAGCCCTGCCAGTCCTGCCAGGCCAGCTCGGGGGAGTCCTTGATCCCCATCCGGCGCTGCTCGGGGGAGTCGACGAAGAACAGCCCACCGAGCGACCAGAACGCCTGGCCGCCGAGGTTGGCGCGGTTCTCCTGGTCGAGCACGAGCACCTTCCTGCCCGCCTTCACGGCCTCGTGGGTCGCGACGAGGCCGGCGAGGCCGGCGCCCACGACGATCGCGTCCGGCTGGAATCCCTGCTCAGCTCCCTGGCTCACGCGAGGGAGCCTGCCACACCGAGCCACGCCCGTGGCCCGCGCCACACTTGCTTGCCACTGGCAAGGAACCGGTTCTACTTTCCGGGGGTGCCCCCTCACAGCGACCAGGTCGCGCGCTACGCCCGCTTCGCCGTACGACGGGCCGGGTGGGTGGTGCTCGCCTGGCTGGCGGTCACGGTCGTGATGAACGTGGCGGTACCGCAGCTCGAGGAGATCGCCGGGCGCGACTCCTCGCCGATGGTGCCGAAGGACGCGCCGTCGATGCGCGCGGTCGAGCTGATGAACCAGGAGTTCAGCAACGGCGACGCCGAGAGCTTCATCGTGGTGGCGATGGAGCGGACGTCGGGCCTGACCAAGGCGGACCGGGCGTACGCCGAGGGCCTGGTCGGCGGGCTCGCCGAGGACGAGGGCGACGTCGCGTTCGTCCAGGACATCCGGGACCCCGCGCTGCGCAGGGCGCTGACCAGCGACGACGGGCAGGCGCGCTACCTGTTGGTCGGCATCACCGGCGCGACCGGCGCGCCCGCGTCGCTGCGCCAGGTCGCCGCGGTGCGCGACATCGCCCGGGCCGGTGCGCCGGACGGGCTCACCGTCCAGGTCACCGGGCCCACCGCGACCGTCGTGGACCTCGCGACCGAGACCGAGCACAGCGTCGTGCGGATCACCGTGGTCACCATCGGCCTGATCGCGCTGATCCTGTTCCTGATCTACCGCTCGCTCGTGGTCCCGGTCCTCATCCTCACCGTCGTCGGGCTGGGCCTCGGGCTCGGCCGGGCGGTGGTCGCGTGGTGCGGGCTGCAGGACCTCTTCGCGGTCTCGACGTTCAGCGGCTCCTTCCTCACCGCGATCGTGCTCGGCGCCGGCACCGACTACGCCGTCTTCCTGGTGGCGCGCTACCACGAGCAGCGCCGTCTCGACGTCGAACCGGGGCGGGCGGCCGCGATCGCCGCGACCCGGGTCGGCTCGGTCATCGCCGGCTCGGCCGTCACCGTCGTCCTCGCCACCCTCGCGATGGCACTGGCCGACCTCGGCTTCTTCAACACCACCGGCCCCGCGGTCGCCGTCAGCATCGCGGTCAACCTGCTGGTCAGCCTCACCCTCACCCCGGCGCTGCTCGCACTCGCGGGCCGGCGCGGCTGGGCCGAGCCGCGCGAGTCGAAGGCCTCGGGAGTGTGGGAGCGCGTCGCCGGCGTCGTGGCCGCGCACCCCGCGCGTACGTTCGTCGCCTCACTCGTCCCGCTCGCCCTGCTGGCCGCGGTGTTCCCCCTCACCGACCTGTCGTACGACGTGCGCGACCCGCTCCCCGAGGACGCGGAGAGCAACGCCGGGTATGCCCTGTTGGGACGGCACTTCCCCGTCAACGAGGTGCTCCCCGACTACGTGCTCATCCGTGCCGACCACGACCTGCGCACCAGCAAGGACCTCGCCGTGCTCGAGCGCGCCTCGGCCGCAGTGGCCCAGCACGACGGAGTGGCCCTGGTGCGCGGGGTCACCCGGCCGCTCGGCGTACCGATCACGGAGGCGTCGGTCGCCCACCAGGCCGGGCTGGTCGGGGACGAGCTCGGCAAGGCGCAGGGCAAGGTCGCCGAGGGCACCAGCGGTGCCGAGCAGCTGGCGGACGGTGCCGGGCAGCTCGACGACGGGGCCGGCCGGCTCGCCGACGGGGCCGACAAGGCCGTGACCGGTGCCGACCGGATCGCCGCCTCGACGGGCCGGCTCACCTCCGGCATGACCAAGCTGCTCGACGGCGCCGACGCCGCGATCACCGGGACGGGCGACCTGCGCACGGGCGCGGCCGGTCTCGCCGACGGTCTGGACACCGCCGCGGACCAGGTGCAGGTCGCCGTCGACGGTCTCGGGCTGGTTCACGACGCGCTGGCCACCAAGAGCCTCACCTGCGGTCTCGACGCGGCCTGCCGGCAGGCCCGGACCGGGCTCAAGCAGATCTGGGAGGCCGAGCGCGACCAGCTGCTGCCTGGCCTGCGCCAGGCCGCGAAGGGTGCCCGGGCACTGGCCACCGGCAGCGGCGACCTTCAGTCCGGCCTCCAACAGCTGCGGGCCGGGATCGCGAAGGCCCGCAACGGCAGCCGCCAGCTCGCCGACGGCCAGAAGGTCTTCGCCGACCGGCTCGGCGACCTCTCCGCCGGTGTCGACGAGCTCGCGGCGGGGGCCGACCGCCTGTACGGCGGCACCCGGCAGGTCGCGGCCTCGCTGCCCGAGCTCGAGCACGGCCTCGCGGCAGCCGCACGCCACCTCCGCGAGACGCGCACGGCGGCCGACGACCCGGTCAGCGGTGGCTTCTACCTGCCGCCGACCGCCCTGCAGGACCAGGACTTCGCCGCGGCCATGCGGCTCTACCTCTCGCCCGACGGCCGGACGGCGCGCCTCGCCGTACTCGGCTCGACCGACGCCTTCGGTCCCGAGGCCTCCGACCGGGTCGAGGACATCCGTGCCACCGTGGAGACCTCGCTCAACGGCACCCGTCTCGACGACGCCGAGGTCCTCACCACCGGGATGGCGAGCACGAACGCCGACCTGCGCGACTACTCGATGTCCGACCTCGAGGTGATCGCGAGCCTCGCGCTGGTGGCGGTCTTCCTCGTGCTCCTGCTGCTGCTGCGCAGCCTGGTCGCGGCGTTCGCGCTGATGGCCACGGTCGTGCTGTCGTACGTCGCCGCGATCGGCCTCTCGGTGCTGGTATGGCAGTACGGGCTGGGCATCCAGCTCGACTGGACCGTCGCCGCCGTCGCGTTCGTCGTGCTCGTCGCCGTCGGCGCCGACTACAACCTGCTGCTGACCAAGCGGATGCACGAGGAGGCGCCCGACGGCTCGGCCCTGGGGATCGCGCGCGCGACCGCCGCGACGGGGGGAGTGATCACGTCGGCCGGCGTGATCTTCGCGGTCTCGATGATGGCGCTGCTCGCCGGCCGGGTGACCACGATCGGGCAGGTCGGGTTCACCATCGCCGTGGGGCTGCTGCTCGACACCTTCGTCGTGCGCTCGCTCCTCGTGCCCGCACTCGCTACGTTGCTGGGCAGGCGGCTGTGGTGGCCGCAGCGGACTCGGTGACTCGGGGGATGATCATGAGGCAGGTCGACCTGCGGCAGCGGCTGATCCGAGCCGCGGAGCAGGAGATCGCGGCCTGCGGACCGGCCAAGGCCAGCCTGCGCGCGATCGCCCGCCGGGTCGGGGTCTCCCACCAGGCGACCGCCCACCACTTCGAGGACCGGGCAGGCCTGTTCACCGCGCTCGCCGTCGAGGGCTTCGAGCTCTTGCTGTCGTCGACTCGCTCGGCCGTCGTCGACGTCCCGGTTGCGGGTGGTCAACAGGTCACCGCCGCCGGAGTCGCGTACGTCGAGTTCGCCGCCCGCCAGCCGACGATGTTCGACGTGATGTTCCGCCCCGAGCTGCTGCACGCCGACGACGCCGCACTCTGCGACGTCCGGCTCGCCCACCGGGCCCTGCTGCTCGACCTCGTCCGGGCGGCCCAGGCGGACGGGTGGGCAGCGTCGGTGCCGACGGAGGAGCTGGTCACCATCGGCTGGGCGACCGTGCACGGGCTGGCGGTGTTGCAGCGCGACGCCCAGCTGACCGCCGTACCCACCGAGGTCGACCTCGAGCCGGCCAAGCTGCTCGTCGTGATCGGTCAGGCGCTGGGCGCGCTGGCGTGACTTGTAACTAAGTGTTACAGCACGTTTTTGGCTGCACCAGCGCCCGGGTAGCGGTCGCAGCGCCGAGGTAGATGTCTGCTGGGTCCTCGGAGGTGTTGCTCGGCGCGCGACTGCCATCGAGCCAAGGGTTGCTACCAGCCACCCGGGCGTTGTGGCTACTACCTGGGCGCTGTTGCACCGCTTTCTGGCGCGTAACACTTAGTTACAAGCGCTGGATCGCCAGCCGGGTCGGCTCGCTCCGCCCGCGGAGCACGATCTCGCCGTGCCCGATCCAGTGGGCCGCCTCGGCCGGGTCGGCGGCGGCGACCGAGTCCCAGGAGGCGAGTACGCCGCCGGGCACGTCCTTGGCGAGGTCGGTGAGCCGGGCGGCGGAGTTCACGGCATCGCCGATCACGGTGTACTCGAAGCGCTGCTCGTGCCCGACGTTGCCCGCGACGACCTGGCCGGTGGCGACGCCGATCCCGGCACCCACCTCGGGCACCTCGACGGCCAGCCGCGCCGCGGCGGCGCGGGCCGCGGCGAGCGCCGCGGTGGCGTGGTCGTCGAGCTCGACCGGGGCGCCGAAGATCGCGAGCACCGCGTCGCCGATGAACTTGTTGACCAGCCCGTGGTGACGGTCGACCTCGTCGACGACGACCCCGAAGAACCGGTTGAGTACGGCGACCACCTCGGTCGGCCCGTGCTGGGTGGCGTACGTCGTGGACCCGATGAGGTCGACGAAGAGCACGGAGCACTCCCGGGTCTCACCGCCGAGCTCGATCTCGCCGGCGCCCAGGGCCGCCGCGGCCGCCGCGACCTCCTGGCCGACGTGCCGGCCGAACAGGTCGCGGATCTGCTCGCGGTCCCGCAGCCCGTGGACCATCGAGTTGAAGCCGCTCTGCAGCTGGCCGAGCTCGGTGCCGTCGTACACCACCACGTCGGCGTCGAGCCGGCCCTTCTCGACCTCCTGCATCGCGTCGCGCACCGACAGGAGGGGCGCGACGACCGACCGGGCGTTGAGATCGGTGAGCAGGAAGCCGAACAGCAGCACGATCCCGCACACGATGATCGTCACGACGGCGAGCTGGGTGAGCGTCGCGTCCGAGCCGGCGGGCGTGAGGGCGAGGATCGCGGCGATGAGGAGGCCGACGACCGGCGCGCCGGTGCCGAGCGTCCAGAAGATCGCCATCCGGGGGCCGACACCGACGCCGCGCATCCTCTCGGTGACCCGGACGTCGCTCAGCGCCCGCGCCGCGATCGGTCGTAGCGAGAACTCCGTGAACAGGTAGGAGATGCCGGCCACCACGACCCCGCCGATGCTGACGGTGAGTGCTGTGCCGAGGGTGCGCGAGGGCTGCAGGAGGACCGTGAGCGTCGTGAACAGCAGCGTCCCGACCAGCCACATCACCAGCTGCATCACCGTCAGCGTCAGCGGCACCCGCAGCGCCCGGGCGCGCTGGGTGCGGTCCGGGTCGACGCCCGGCTGGGTGGCCCAGCGCAGGGCGCGCAGCGAGGTCGTCGTACCCCACACGGCACCGATCGCCGCGGCCACGAACACGTAGGTCGGGATCGCGATCGCCAACGCGATCACCATCTCGCGGTTGGGACCGGGCGACGGGATCGCCCAGGTGTTGATGACGAACACGACGAGCGCGCCGATCAGGTTGGTGCCGACCAGGAGCACGGTCAGCAGCACCTGGATCCGGACCCGCAGCTGCCGGGGCTCCTGGTCGCGCGGGCCGAGGACGCGCGAGCCGAACGGGCTGCGTCGTCGAGAGGCGGTCCCGCGCGGCATGGGCCGAAGCGTAGTGACTCCTAGGATGAGGCGGGTGGGTCTCGGGAGAAGGATCGCCGCTGCTGTCGTGCCCGCCCTCGCGCTGACGGCGTGCACGGGCGGGACGTACGGCGACGAGCTAGTCCGGTCGGGGCCCGCCGACCCCGCGCGGGCCACCCTGGCCGACGGGCACGAGCTCGTCATCAGCGACGGCGGCGACAGGTACATCGCACAGTGGCGCGAGCGCGGTGGTGAGGGATGGACCGAGCCACAGACGATCGCCCAGGGCTCGGACCTCGACACGGGTGGCTCCACGATCGCGGTGGGCGGTGACGCCGCGGTCGTCGCCATCGACTGGTGGCAGGCGGACGACGACGAGCACGACAGCTTCGTCCGCAGCGACGCGGCGATCTGCCACGACCTCACCTGCGACCTCGTCGAGGACGTCACCGCGGCGCCGATGATCGACGCGGACGGGACCTTCGCCGCGGTCGCCACCGACGACGAGGTGCCTGCGTTCGCGGTGTGGCGCGGAGACGACGAGGGATGGCAGCGGGTGCGGCTGACCGGACCGCCGGCTGCGACGGGCGGGGTGCACCGGGCGCCGGACGTGAGGCTGCTGGCCGACGGCAGCCTGGTGACGGTGGTGGGGCGGCAGGGGGCGGACGGCTGCACCTTCGAGCTGTGGGCCGCCCGCCCGCGTCGCACCGAGCTCGCCGTGGTCGCCGCCACCCCGGCCCGCGGCCAGGACGGCTGCTACGCCGAGGACATCGAGGCAGGGACCGCGTCGGTGTCCTTCTACAACCGCGCCATCGACCAGGTCGTCACCTTCACCCGCACCGGCGACACCTGGACCGACGACCAGCCGGGCGGCGCGACCGGCGAGGGAGGACTGGCCTCCATCGACCCCGCGGTCGGCCTGCCGATGCAGATCACCGACCTGGACGACGACTCGTCCGTCGCCGTGGGGTCACCGGACCTGCGCCGGGTCGTCGTCCAGCGCCGGTCCGCCGGCAGCACCGCGTGGACCGAGCCGAAGCAGGTGGCCCGGGCTCCCGCCGGCCAGGAGTGCCACGCCGCCCGCTCCGAGACGATCTACGGCGCCACCGACGTCCTCCACCTCGTCCAGTGCTGGCCCGCGGGCTCCGCCTGGGGTGACGAGTACGACGACGCGCCGCCGCCCTCGACCGGCGTGGTGGTCGCCAGCGCGGAGGGCAGCGAGTGGGTCGCGCAGGTCGTCGAGCGGCCGGCGTACGAGCCGCTCTCCCAGACCAGCGCCCACCTGCTCGTCGCGCGCGGCGGTGAGCGCTCGCTGCTGTGGCGGCAGGGAGCGAAGGCGTTCGAGGTGGTGCACCTCCCGCTGGCCAACCCGACGGTCGACGCGCTGGCCGTCGCCGGCGACGAGGCGATCCGGGTCACCGGCAACCCCGACGAGGACGCCGCGTGCGTGCCCACCTGGTCCACGGCGCCGCTGACCGCCCGCAGCTGGGGACCCTCGCAGCCGATCGCGCCGATCCCGGAATGGGCCGCCGGTCCCCACGACTGCTACGGCGTGGTGATCGACCAGGAGGAGCTCAAGCGCGCGCCGAGCCCCGACCGCGCCTACCGGGTCGCGGCGGTCGTCGAGGACTACAACGGGTCGATCGACGGCGTGCTGTCCCGGGTCCGCGGCGACTGGCGGTTCGAGGGCTCCGGGGACTGATCCCGTGCCCCGTTGGGCGGGACCTGATTGGATCGGACCATGAGCGCAGCCCCCTCGTTCACGTCTGCGGAGATCACCGAGGCGTACGCCGCCTTCCACGAGCAGGTCGCCGACTTCGCCAAGACCGGGAGCTGGGACGGCTACGCGGACCTGTTCACCCCCGACGCGGAGTACGTCGAGCACGCGATGGGCACCTTCCGCGGCCGCGACGAGATCCGTGCGTGGTCGGTGCGCACCATGACGTCCTACCCGGGACGGGTGATGCCCGAGTTCCCGATCACCTGGCAGGTCGTCGATGCCGCGCAGAACCGGCTGGTCTGCGAGGTCCTCAACCCGATGCCCGACCCCGGCGACGGGACGATGCTGACCGAGCCCAACATCACGATCATGACGTACGCCGGCGACGGGCTCTTCTCCCGCGAGGAGGACGTCTACAACCCGCTGCGCTTCCACGCCATGGCACAGAAGTGGGCCCGGATCGCTGCCGCGCACGGCAACGCCGACGAGGACGTGCTCGCGTGGCTCGACAGGTTCGGAGGCGGACGGTGACCGGCGCCGCCAAGCGGATCCTGCTGGAGGTCCTCGGCTGGGTCCTGCTGCTCGCCGGCATCGCGGCGATCGTGCTTCCCGGCCCCGGGCTGCTGCTCATGGCGGCCGGGCTCGCGGTCCTGTCGCAGCAGTACACCTGGGCCGAGCGGCTCCTCGACCCCGTCCTGCTCCGCGCCCTGCGCGCGGCCGCGGAGGGCGTCGAGACCTGGCCGCGGATCGTCGCCTCGACCATCGGCGCCCTCGGGATCGGCGCCTTCGGCATGGTCTGGCTGCTCGACCCGGACATGCCGGACTGGTGGCCGATCGACGAGAGGTGGTGGCTGCCCGGCGGCGTGTGGACCGGCGTCACGCTGCTGCTGTCGTGCGCGATCGCGCTCGGCCTGCTCGTCTACTCCTACCGGCGCTTCCACGGGAAGCCGGAGGCGCGGGCGGCCCTCGAGGGCGAGATCAGCGAGGCCGACGGCCGCCGGCACCACACCGACGAGCACGAGTGGTGAGCGCCGTGGACGACACCCGGTCGACGAAGGAGCGGATGCTCGCGGGCGAGCTCTACCTCGCCGACGACCCCGAGCTGGTCGCGGACCATGTCCGGGCCCAGGAGCTCACCGAGGCCTACAACGCGACGGGGATCCACGAGCGCGCTCGTCGTACCGAGATCCTCGGCGAGCTGCTCGGCGCCCTCGGCGAGGACAGCGCGATCCGCCCGCCGCTGCGCGTCGACTACGGCAGCCAGATCCGTGTGGGCTCGGGGGTGTTCGTCAACTTCGGCCTGATCGCCCTCGACGTCGTCGACATAACCATCGGCGACGACGTGCAGATCGGGCCCAACGTGCAGCTGCTCACGCCGCTGCACCCGCTCGAGGCCGGGCTGCGGCGCGAGAAGTGGGAGAACGCGGCGCCGATCACGATCGGCGACAACGTGTGGCTCGGCGGCGGGGTGATCGTCTGTCCCGGCGTCAGCATCGGCGCCAACACCGTCGTCGGCGCCGGCTCGGTCGTCACCCGCGACCTGCCCGCCGGCGTGCTGGCGGTCGGCAACCCGGCCCGGGTGGTGAGAGAGCTCCCCGCATGAACCACCCCACGAAGTTCTGCGGCTCCCCCGCTGTGCTCCTCCGCCACACAACTCCGCGGGGACCCCGGTGACCACCCTGCTCGACGCCCTCGCCGCGCGCCGCGCGTCCGGCAGCCGGCCGGGCCAGCGCACCGACGAGTTCCGGATCGCGCTGGCCATCGAGGGCGGCGGCAGCCGGGCGGCCTACTCCGCGGGCATGGCGCTGGCGATCGACGAGGCCGGCCTCACCGACTGCTTCGACGACGTCTACGGCACCTCCGGCGGCGCCCTCAACGGAGCCTGGCTGCTCACCGGAGAGGCACAGCGGTGGCTGCGCAGCTGGGCCTGGCCGGAGGTCCAGGCCGCCAGGGTGACCGACCCGCGGCGGGTCTTCCGCGGTGGCCCGGTCGTCGACCTGCGCCGCCTGGTCCACCACGTCTACGAGTCGATCACGCCGATGGACTTCGACGCGATCGTGGCGAACCCGATCCGTTTCCACCCGATGGCGACCGATGCCGCCACGGGCAAGGAGACCGACCTGGCGCCGTACGTCGTCGACCGGCTGAGCGCCCAGACGGCCCTGCGGGCCAGCTCCTGCATCCCGCTGCTGGCGGGTCGGCCGGTCCGCGTCGGCGAGAGGAGGTACGTCGACGGCGGCCTCTCCGAGGGCGTGCCCTACCGCACCGCGCTCGCCCAGGGCGCGACCCACGTGCTGGTGCTGCGTACCCGCCGCGCCGACCAGCGGGCGGTCCCGCCCTCGCGGCTGGAGCGGGTGCTGCTGGCGCCCTACTTCCTGCGACACGGCCGGGCCGCCGGGGCCGCCCACGTCGGCCGGTTCCGGTCGTACGCCGCCGACGACCTGCGCCTCGCCGCGGGCACGCTGGCCGACATACCGACCCTGGTCGAGGTGCGCCCGCCGCTCGGCTCGCCCGACGTGTCGCGGCTCAGCGCCGACCTTCCCGCCATCGACGACGCGATCGAGCGCGGGCGGCTGGCGATGGTCGATTACCTCGACCGGCTGCCGGCCTGATGCCCGAGGCCGTCGCGCAGCGCCGCCCGCGCAACCGCAAGCAGCTGATCGTCGCTGCCGCCGCGCGGCAGTTCGAGCGGGCCGGCTTCCACGACGTCTCGGTCGCCGACATCGCCGCCGAGGTGGGCGTCTCCGCCTCCGCGCTCTACCGCCACTTCAGCGGAAAGACGGGCCTTCTCGCCGCCGCGGTCGAGCAGGAGATCGAGCTCCTCGAGCAGGCGTACGGCGGTCCCGCCGACCTGTCCGGTCTGCTCGACCACGCCGCGACCCGGCTGCTGCGACCGGACCGGGCGGGCAGCGTGTGGCAGCGCGGGCAGGTGTTCCTCCAGCCGGACCGGGCCGCGGAGCTGGAGGCGCGCTACCTCGCAGCGCTCGAGCCGTTGCGCCAGGCGGTCGGCGGGGAGGTGCCGGCCTGGGCGGTGCACGCGGTGCTCACGACCGGACGGGCGTTCGAGCGGGCCAAAGTCGACCGGGACCGTGCTCAGGAGCTGATGGTCGCGGCCGCCATCGCCGTCGCGGACCTGGGCGATCTCGGCACCGGTGGCGCCGTCGTACGCCGGCCGGTGGGCCCGGCGGAAGGGCTGCGGCCGGCGTCGCGGCGCGAGGCGGCGCTCTCGGCCGCCGTACGCCTCTTCGCCGAGCGCGGCTTCCACGCCGTCGGCATGGACGACATCGGCGCCGCGGCGGGGATCTCGGGTCCGACGCTCTACCACCACTTCCCGCGCAAGTCCGCAGTGCTCGTGCATGCCATCACCCGGTGCCTCGACGCGATGCAGTTCGACCTGGCGGGCGTCCTGTCCGCCACCAGCGACCCGGCCGAGGCGCTGGAGAAGGCGCTGGCGTCGCTGGTGCGGATCAACGTCGCGCAGGGGGACGCGCTTGCCGCGCTGTTCACCGAGCTGGTCCACGTGCCCGAGGACGAGCGGGCGCCGATCCGGCGGATGCAGCAGGACTACGTCGACGAGTGGGTCGTGCTGCTCGTGGCCTGCCGCCCTGAGCTGTCGCGCTCGGACGCCCACGCGCTCGTGCGTGCGGCGCAGTCGGTCGTCAACTCGATGCGGCTGCGCCTGGCGCTCGACGAGGACGGCCAGCGCGACGGGCTGCTGCGGATCGGGCGGGCGGTGCTGGGGACTCCGTCGGGTTCTGCCGGACCCCCTCAGTAGCCTCGGCCGCGATGACCCTCCACCTGCACCGCGCCGCGCGGACCGACCTGCTCGCCGACGAGCTCGGCGGGCTGTTGGCGAGCCCGCTGGCCGACCCGTTCGCCAGCGAGGTCGTGGTGGTGCCGGCGAAGGGCGTCGAGCGGTGGCTCACCCAACGTCTCTCGCACCGTCTCGGTGCCGGACCGTCGGGCGGTGACGGCGTGTGCGCGGGGGTCCGCTTCCTGCAGCCCGCGTCGCTGGTCGGCATGCTGCTCGGCCGCGACCGTGACGACCCGTGGCATCCCGATCGCCTGGTCTGGCCGCTGCTGGCGACCATCGACGACTCGCTCGACGAGCCGTGGTGCGCGACCCTGGCGACCCACCTCGGTCACGGCCTCGACGGCGAGGAGGGCGAGCTGCGCCGCAGCCGCCGGTGGTCGGTGGCGCGACGGCTCGCGGAGCTGTTCGCGTCGTACGCCGTCCAGCGTCCCGCGCTGGTCCGCGACTGGCGCGAGGGCCGCGACACCGACGGGGCCGGGTCGGTGCTGGCGCCGGACCTGGTGTGGGAGGCCGAGCTGTGGCGCCGGTTGCTCGCGCGGATGGCCGCGGCGGGGCACGACGAGGCGCCCGACGTACGCCACGACCGGGTGTGCGCGGCGCTGCGGGCCGGTGAGGTCGCCGGCCTGGACCTGCCCGACCGGCTGTCGCTGTTCGGCCACACCCGGCTGCCCGAGACCGAGATCGACCTGCTCGTGGCACTGGCCTCCCACCGCGACGTGCACCTGTGGCTCGCCCAGCCGTCGGCCGCGCTGTGGGCTGCGGTGGCCGAGGCCGGGATGGAGCTGGGGCCGCGCGACGGGTCCACCTCCGCCGAGCTGGCGCACCATCCGCTGCTGGCCTCGCTCGGGCGCGACGCCCGCGAGCTGGCGACGGTGCTGGGTGCACGGGTGCGGACGGGGGAGGCCTCCGACTCAGGTGCGGCGCCCGACCCCGAGGCTCCCGACGACCTGCTCGGCTGGCTGCAGTCCGACCTCCGGGCCAACCTGGCCCTGTCCGCCGAGGAGCGGGCCGGCCGCGTGCTGAGGGCCGAGGACCGCTCGCTGCAGGTGCACGCCTGCCACGGTCCGGCGCGGCAGGTCGAGGTGCTGCGCGAGCTGCTCGTCGGCCTGCTCGAGGACGACCTGACCCTCGAGCCGCGCGACATCGTCGTGATGTGCCCCGACGTCGAGACGTACGCGCCGCTGATCTCCGCCGGCTTCGGCATGGGCGAGCTGATCGGTGACGGCCCGGGCGGCCCGGGTGACGCCGGACTGCACCCCGCCCACCAGCTGCGGGTCCGCCTCGCCGACCGTGCCAGCACCAGCACCAACCCGCTCCTCGCCGTCGCGGTCGTGCTCGTCGAGCTCGCGGGCGGCCGGGCGACGGCGTCCCAGGTGCTCGACCTGCTGGCCCGGCCGGTGTGCCGGCGCCGGTTCGGGTTCACCGACGACGACCTCGCGCGGATGACCCGGTGGGTCGCCGAGGCCGGCGTGAGGTGGGGGATCGACGCGAGCCAGCGGGCGGCGTACGCCATGGACGGGTTCGAGCACAACACCTGGCGGGCCGGGCTCGACCGGCTGCTGCTGGGCGTCGCGATGAGCGACGACGAGCACCGCCACGTCGGTCGCGGGCTGCCGGTCGACGACATCGCCAGCGGTGAGATCGAGCTGGTCGGCCGGATGAGCGAGGCGGTCGCTCGGCTCGGCGCCTGCCTCGGCGCGCTCGACGCCGCGACCGCCGCCGAGCAGTGGTTCGCGGCCCTCGCCGAAGGTGTGCGCGACCTGTGCGAGGTCGAGGACGACGACGCGTGGCAGCTGCCGCAGTTCGAGCGCGAGCTCGCGCGGGCCAGGGCCAGTGCCGACGAGAGCGACGCTGACAACACGGGCGTTCCACTGCGACTCGCCGACGTGCGTGCGCTGCTGCAGGCCCGGCTGGCCGGACGGCCGACGCGCGCCAACTTCCGCACCGGCACCCTGACCGTCTGCACGATGGTGCCGATGCGGTCGGTGCCCCACCGGGTGGTGTGCCTGGTCGGGCTCGACGACGGCGTCTTCCCGCGCACCAGCGGGGTCAACGGCGACGACGTCCTCGGCCGCCGGCCGCGGGTCGGCGAGCGCGACCTGCGTGGTGAGGACCGCCAGCTGCTGCTCGACGCGATCCTCGCGGCCGGCGAGCGGCTGGTGGTCACCTACACCGGCGCCGCCGAGCACACCGGCCAGGAGCGGCCGCCGGCCGTGCCGCTCGGTGAGCTGCTCGACGCCCTTGACCGCACGGCCGCGGCGCCGGTGCGTGACCGGGTCGTCGTACGCCATCCGTTGCAGGGCTTCGACCCGCGCAACCACGTCCCCGGCGAGCTGGTCGGGAGCGAGCCGTTCAGCTTCGACCGCGCCTCGCTCGCCGGCGCGCGGGCGTCGGTGCGGGAGCGGACGCCGGTCCCGTCCTTCCTGTCGGGCCCCTTGACGACCCGCCCGCAGCAGGACGTGTCCCTCGCCGACCTCGTCGACTTCGTGCTCCGCCCCGCCCGCACCTTCCTGCGCGGCCGGCTCGACGTCGCCACCCCGTTCGAGCCCGGCGAGGTCGCCGACGCGATCCCCGTCGACCTCGACAACCTGGAGAAGTGGGCGATCGGCGACCGACTGCTGCGCGCGGTGCTCTCCTCCGAGGACCCCGGCACGACCGGCGAGGCGGTGATGCTCGCCGAGCAGCTGCGCGGCTCGTTGCCCCCCTTCGGCCTCGGCCACGGCGCGCTCGCCGAGGTCGTCCGCGACTGCCAGGCCCTGCTCCAGCAGAGCGCGCCGCTGCGGGCCGCCCCCGCGCGCAGCGTCGACGTCGACGTCGACCTCGGGGGCGGTCGCCGGCTCACCGGCACCGTGCCCCGGATCCACGGCAACCAGCTCGTCGACGTCACCTACTCCCGGCCCGGCCCCAAGCAGCGGATCGCGTCGTGGTTGCGTGTGGTCGCCCTCAGCGCCAGCCACCCCGACGAGAACTGGAGCAGCCACGCGATCGCCCGCGCCAAGGGCGGACCCCAGCGGGCGCTGGCCGGGCCGCTGGACCACCGCGCACTCGAGTGGCTGGGCGCCGTCGTGGCGCTCTACGACGAAGGTGCCGTGCGGCCGCTGCCGATCCCGCTCAAGACCGCGCATGCCTGGGCCGAGGCGCGGGCAAAGGAGCTGCGCGGGATGGACATCGACCCGGTCGAGGCCGCGGGTCGCGCCTGGAGGACCGACCCGTTCAACCCGTTCGGCATCACCGGCGAGGACGACGACGCCGTGCACCGCCGGATCTGGGGGCACGACGCGCCGGTGTCGGTGCTGATCGACGCCGGCCTGCCGTCGTACGCCTGGACGTTGTGGGAGCCTCTGCTCGCCGGCGCCGAGAAGGTGGGTCCCCTATGACCACCCCACGCCGTTCTTCTCCTCCGCTGCGCTCCCCCGAACAACGCCGCGGGGACCCCGGTCCTTCCGCCGGATCGGACTCGACGAGCATGAGCCCCTTCGACATCCGCGGGCCGCTGCCGACCGGCACCACCCTGCTCGAGGCCAGCGCCGGCACCGGCAAGACCTGGACCATCGGCGCGCTCGTGACCCGCTACGTCGCCGAGGAGGGCGTGCCGCTCGAGCAGCTGCTCGTCGTCACCTTCGGCCGGGCGGCGAGCCAGGAGCTGCGCGAGCAGGTACGCCGCCAGCTGGTCGAGGCCGAGGCCGCGCTGGCCGGGACCCTGGCGAGCCCGCCGACCGAGGTGATCGAACAGCTCCTCGACGGCCCGCCCGACGAGCTCCGGACCAGGCACCGCCGGGTCAGCCAGGCGCTGGCCGACTTCGACGCGGCGACCATCGCCACCATCCACCAGTTCTGCTCTCTGGTGCTCGACTCGCTCGGCGTCGCGGGAGACACCGACGCCCGCGCCCGCCTGGTCGAGGACCTCGACGACATGCTGGTCGAGGTCGTCGACGACCTCTACCTGCGGGCGTTCGCGCAGCTGCCCGCCGGCACCGCACCGGCGTTCACCCACACCGAGGCGCTCGCCATCGCGCGCCGCGTCGTGGGCGACCCGCAGGCCGACCTCGAGCCCGCCGGCCTGCCTCGCGAGGACCCGGCAGGGCGACGCGTCGCGTTCGCCACGGCCGTGCGCCAGGAGATCGAGCGGCGCAAGCGCCGGCTCGGGGTGCTGTCCTACGACGACCTGCTCGACCAGCTCGCCGACGCGCTCGAGTCGCCTGACTCCCCGGCCCGGGCGCGGATGCGGGCGCGGTGGCGGATCGTGCTGGTCGACGAGTTCCAAGACACCGACCCGGTGCAGTGGAAGGTCTTCGACCGGGCGTTCAGCGGCCACGCCACGATGGTGCTGATCGGCGACCCCAAGCAGGCGATCTACGCCTTCCGCGGGGGCGACGTGACGACGTACCTCACGGCGGCGGAGACCGCCACCACCCGCCAGACCCTCGCGGTCAACCGGCGCAGCGACGCCGGCCTGATCGCCGGGTTCGGCCGGCTCCTCGGCGGCGCCGAGCTGGGCGACCCGCGGATCGTCGTCCACGACGTGCAGGCCCACCACCAGGAGTCGCGGCTGGCCGGGGCGCCGAAGCCGGCGCCGTTCCGGCTGCGGGTGGTGCGGCGCGAGACCTTCCGCAAGCGGGGCGGGACCGCGCTGCCGGTCAACCAGGTCCGGCCCCACATCGCCCGCGACCTCGCCCACGACATCCGGGCGCTGATCACCAGCGGCGCGACGTTCGAGGGCCGTGAGCTGCGCCCCGATGACATCGCGGTCATCTGCTACCGCCATGCCGACCTGGCCGCCGCGCGGGCCGCGCTGCTCGAGGTCGGCGTCGCGGCCGTCATCGCCGGCGGCGGCAGCGTCTTCGCGACCCCCGCCGCCGTCGAGTGGCTCTCCCTGCTCGAGGCGCTCGAGCAGCCCCACCGCACCCCGCGGGTGCGGGCCGCGGCGCTCACCTCCTTCCTGGGCTACGACGCCGCGACCCTCGACGCCGGCGGCGACGACCTCAGCGACGACCTCGGCGACCGGCTCCGGTCCTGGTCCGAGGCGCTCGGCCGGCGCGGCGTGGCCGCCGTCGTCGAGGCCGCGACCTCGGGCGGCATGCCCGAGCGGCTCCTCGGCCAGGTCGGGGGCGAGCGCACCCTCACCGACCTGCGCCACATCGGCGAGGTGCTCCACGAGGCCGCGCTGCGCGAGCAGATGGGCGCCGTCGCCCTGCTCGCCTGGCTGCGCCAGCAGGTGCTCGAGGCGCGCGAGGGCCGCGGTGCCGAGCGGACCCGCCGCCTCGACTCCGACGCCGACGCGGTCCAGCTGGTGACGATCCACGCCAGCAAGGGCCTGCAGTACCCCGTCGTCTACCTGCCCTCGCTCGCCGACCGCTGGGTCGGCAAGCCCGACAAGCCGCTGTTCCACGACGCATCCGGGCGCCGCTGCCTCGACGTCGCCAACGCCGGGCCCGACTGGGCCGACCACCAGCGCCGTTGGCGCGAAGAGGAGAACGGCGAGTGGCTGCGGCTGCTCTACGTCGCCCTCACCCGCGCGCAGAGCCAGGTCGTCGTGTGGTGGGCGCCGACCCGCAACGCCGAGGCCTCGCCGCTCCACCGCCTCCTGCTGCGCGGTCCGGCAGCTGACGGCGAGGGCCTGAGCGGTGTCGTCCCGGTCGACCCGGCGGTGCCCGACGAGGAGGCGGCGACCCGCCTGTTCGCGACCTGGCGCGACCGGGGCGCGTTCGTGCCCGAGGTCGCCGAGCCCGCGGCCGCCCTGCCGCCGCTGCCGCCGGAACCGCCGGTCGAGCTGAGCTCGCGGGCCTTCACCCGGTCCGTCGACACCGGTTGGCGGCGCACGTCCTACTCGGCGCTGAGCCATGTCGACCTCGGCACCCCGGCACCCGGCGTCGGCAGCGAGCCCGAGGTGGAGCCGAAGGACGACGAGGACCTGCCGCCGGTCGTCGAGACCGCCGCGCCCGACCCGGCGCTCGCCGTACCTTCTCCGATGGCGGGGCTGCCCGTCGGCGCGACCTTCGGATCGCTGGTCCACGCCGTCCTCGAGCACACCGACCCGACGGTGGGTGACCTGCGCGCCGAGCTGCTCGGCCACATCGAGGATCAGCTGACCTGGTGGCCGGTGGCGCTCGAGCCCGAGGAGCTCGCCGACGCGCTGGTCGCGGTGCTCGACACCCCGCTCGGGCCGCTGATGGACGAGACCACGTTGCGCGCCGTCGGCACCACGGACCGGCTCTGCGAGCTCGACTTCGAGCTGCCGCTGTCGGGCGGCGACCACCCGGTCCACCAGGCGCGGTCGAGCGACGAGGTGCTGCTCGGCGACATCGCCGCCCTGCTGCGCAAGCACCTGCCGGAGGGCGACCCTGTGCGTGCGTACGCCGATGCGCTCGACAACCCGCTGCTCGGCGGGCAGGTGCTGCGCGGCTACCTCACCGGCTCGATCGACGTGGTCCTCCGGCTGCCGTCGGCTAGCGGCGGGAGCGGCGACGCGCGCTACGTCGTCATCGACTACAAGACCAACTGGCTCGGGCCGGCCGACGACCCGCTGACGGCCGGCTCCTACCGGCCGAGCGCGCTGGACGAGGCGATGGGGCATTCCGACTACCCGCTCCAGGCGCTGCTGTACGCCGTCGTGCTGCACCGGTTCCTGCGCTGGCGCCAGCCCGGCTACGACCCGGCGCGTCATCTCGGCGGGGTCGCCTACCTCTACCTGCGCGGCATGTGCGGGCCGGAGACGCCGCGGGTCGACGGCAACCCGTGCGGCATCTTCACTTGGCAGCCGCCGGTCGAGCTCGTGGTGGCGCTGTCCGACCTGCTGGACGGGAGGAAGTAGGTCATGACCGAGATCTTCGAGCCGACCTCGCCCCACGACCCGCGCCTGGCGCGCCGGGTCGACGGACTGCTGGGCTCCTTCAACGCCGCCGGCGTGGTGGACGCGGCCGACGTCCGGGTGGCCGAGCGCGTGGCCGCGCTCGCGGGCGAGGACGACGAGCGGGTGCTCCTCGCCGCCGCCCTCGCGGTCCGCTCGGTCCGTGGCGGGTCGGTCGGTCTCGACCTCGACGCGCTGCCCGACCTCGACGGCACCGGCCTGGCCTGGCCGGACCGCGGCGACTGGGTCGCGGCGATCGGGTCCTCCGCGCTGGTCGGGGCCGAGGTGCTGCACGTCGAGCACGACCTGGTCTACCTCGATCGCTACCACCGGCTCGAGCGTCAGGTCGCCGACGACCTGACGGCGCGGATCGAGCTCGGTCCGCCGGCCGTCGACGAGGCGGTGCTCACGGCGACGATGTCGCGGGTCAGCGGTGAGCACCTGAGCGAGGAGCAGGCGGCCGCCGTACGTCACGCGGCGCGGCACCGCACCACTGTCCTGACCGGTGGCCCGGGCACCGGCAAGACCACCACGGTCGCGCGACTGGTGCTGGCGCTGGCCGACCAGTTCTCGGTCGCGCAGGACCGGCGGATGTCGATCGCGCTGGCCGCGCCGACGGGCAAGGCGGCGACCCGCCTGCAGGAGGCGGTGAAGGAGGAGCTGGTCGCGCTCGGCGCGCTGGGCGACGCCGACCACCAGGTCGCGCCGCCCGAGGCGATGACCCTCCACCGGCTGCTGGGCTGGCGTCCCGACAACACCACCCGGTTCCGCCACGACCGCGGCAACCGGTTGAAGTACGACCTGGTCGTCGTCGACGAGGCGTCGATGGTCGACCTGACCATGATGGCCCGGCTGCTCGAGGCGGTCCGCCCCGACAGCCGGCTGGTGCTGGTCGGCGACCCGCGTCAGCTCACGTCCGTCGGTGCGGGCGCGGTGCTGTCCGACCTGGTCGCCGGGTTCGCGCCGCACCCGGACTCCCCGGTCGTCGCCCTCACCGAGAACCACCGCTCCACGGAGGAGATCAAGAGCCTCGCCGCGGCGCTGCGCGACGACTCGCCGGACGCGGCCGACCGGGTGCTCGAGGTGCTCCGGGCCGGGACCGGCGAGGTGCGGTGGGTCGAGACCGACGACCCGGTCGCGGCGCTGCAGGACGAGTGCACCGCCGCCGCGCTGCGGGTGCGCTCGGCCGCCGTCGACGAGGGACCCGAGGCGGCGCTGGCGGAGATCGAGGGCTTCCGCCTGCTCTGCGCCCACCGCGACGGGCCCTACGGCGTGCGGGTGTGGAACCGCCACGTCGAGCAGTGGCTCGCGGCCGAGATCGGCGTGCCCCTCGGTTCGGCCTGGTACGCCGGGCGGCCGCTCCTGGTCACCAGCAACGACTACGCCCTCGACGTCTACAACGGCGAGACCGGTGTCGTCGTCACCGAACCCTCGGGCCGGCCCCGGGCGTGGATCGCGAGCGCCGGCGCACCCCGCCCGTTCGCCCCGGCCCGCCTCGACGCGATCGAGACCATGCACGCCATGACGATCCACAAGAGCCAGGGCAGCCAGGCCACCCGGATCGCCGTACTGCTGCCGGAGGAGGGCTCGCGCCTGCTCAGCCGCGAGCTGTTCTACACGGCGGTGACCCGGGCGCGCGAGAGCCTGCTCGTGGTGGGCTCGGAGGCCGCCGTACGCGCTGCGGTGACGACCACCGCGCAGCGCGCGACCGGCCTGCGGCACCGCCTCGCCCGATGATCCGCACGGCCCCGCTCAACCGGTGGGCCCGCAACCGGCCCGAAACCTGGGCGGGTTAGTGTCGAGACCATGCCATTCCTGCTCCGCGTGCTGCTGCCCGACGTCCCCGGGTCGCTGGGTCGCGTCGCGACGGCGATCGGTATGGCAGGCGGCGACATCGACGCGATCGAGATCGTCGAGCACCGTGTCGACGACGGCACTGCCGTCGACGACGTACTGCTCGAGCTCGAGCAGGGGATGATGCCCGACTCCGTCGTGTCGGCGTGCAACGCGCTCGACGGGGTCGAGGTGCTGTTCGTGAGCCGCTACCCGGCCGGCGGCAACCTGATGCTGGACCTCGAGGCCGTCGAGGAGCTCACCGCGTCCCCCGACGACGCCTTCGACAAGCTGATCGACGTCCTGCCCGCGACCTTCCGCGTCGACTGGGCCGCGCGGGTGCACCGCGCGAAGGGCGTCGTCTACGGCACCAGCGCCGCGCCGGACGAGTTCGAGTTCCTCGAGATCGAGTCGCCGACCCGGCTCGAGTCGCCCGAGGACGAGGTCACCCTGTTCGCGGCCGCGCGCCTCGACGGCAACGAGATCGTCGTCGTCGGCCGCCGCGGCGGACCGGAGTTCGCCGACTCGGAGGTCATGCGGCTCGGCCACCTGTGCGGCCTCGCCGTGACCATCGCCAACAGCTGACCGGCGAGTTTCACCGGCCGACCGGTGAAACTCGCGCCTGGACGAGGAAGCATCCTCGTCCCAGCGCGAGTTTCGTCATCCAACCTCAGGCTGCGACGGGCTCCAGCAGGAACACCGGGATCTCGCGGTCCGTCTTCTCCTGGTACGACGCGTAGGTCGGCCAGGTCGCGACGGCGTGGTCCCACCACTCCTGGCGCTCCGCGCCCTCGGCGACGCGTACCGTGTAGGCCTTCGGCTCGGGTCCGTCCTGCAGCTCGACGAGCGGGTTCGCGACGAAGTTGGCGTACCAGCTCGGGTTCTCCGGCGCGCCGCCCTTGGACGCGATGGCGGCGTACACGCCGTCCTTCTCGACCCGCATGACCGGGTTCTTGCGGAGCTTGCCGGACTTCGCGCCGACCGAGGTGATCACCACGATCGGGTCCTTGCCGCCCTGGAGCGTGTTGGCCTCGCGGCCGCCGGACGCCTCGTACGCCGCGACCTGGTCGCGGACCCACTTCTGGCTGCTGGGCTCGTACTCACCGTGAAGGGTCATGTCCACCTCAAGGCCGGGCCGCTGGCGGCTATTCCAGCGCCGCGTCGATCGAGCGCTCGATCGATGCCTTCGTCCGTGCGCCCGCGAGCTGGAGGACGGGCGCTCCGTCGCGGAACAGGATCATGGTCGGCAGGCCGAGCACCCGGTGCTCCGCGGCCCGCAACGGTTGCTGGTCCTGGTTGATCCGTACCACGCGCAGCGCCTCGCCGCGCTCGTCGTCGAGCTTCTCCAGCACCGGCGCGAGCTGGCGGCACGGTCCGCACCACTCCGCCCACCACTCGACCAGGACGGGTACGTCGGACGTCAGCACCTCCGCCGCGAAGTCGGCATCGGTGATCTCCTGCAGGCTCATCATTTCTCCTCTCGGTTCGGGTAGGTCTCGGCGTCGTGCAACAGCCCGGACAGCTCGCCGCGCAGCCGGCTCAGCTCCTCGATCCGCCGGTCGATCTCGGCGATCCGCAGCCGGTAGGCGTCCAGCGACGACGGGCACACGTCCGCCCGCTCGTTGCCTGCCCGCAGGCACTCGACGAACGGCACGGTCTCGTCGGCGGTGAGGCCGAGCGAGAGGAGGGCGCGGATCTCGCGTACGACGAGCACGTCCGCGTCGTCGTACTCCCGGTAGCCGTTGGCCGCCCGCTCCGGCGTGATGAGGCCGCGCGACTCGTAGTAGCGCACCGCCTTCACGCTCACTCCGGCGCGTTCGGCGAGGTCCTTGATGAGCACGGGACCGACCGTAGACCTTGCCCCCGGGGTCAAGGTCAAGCCCGGGATCCCGGAGGGGCTAGCGTTCGGTGCCATGAGTGCGATCGAGGGCGTGAGCGAGACGTTCGACGCGAGCCAGTGGGACGTCGTCCCCGGCTTCGAGGACCTGACCGACCTGACCTACCACCGCGCCAAGGCGCACGGCACGGTCCGGATCGCCTTCGACCGCCCCGACGTCCTCAACGCCTTCCGCCCCCACACCGTCGACGAGCTGCTGCGCACCCTCGAGCACGCGCGCCAGTCCGCCGACGTCGGTTGCGTGCTGCTCACCGGCAACGGGCCGAGCGCCAAGAACGGCAAGTGGGCCTTCTGCACCGGCGGCGACCAGCGGATCCGCGGTCGCGCGGGCTACCAGTACGAGGACGTCTCCGCCGGTTCCGGTGACACCGGTGCCGAGGAGCCCAGCGCCATCGACAAGGCCAAGCTCGCCCGCCTGCACATCCTCGAGTGCCAGCGCCTGATCCGCTTCATGCCCAAGGTCGTCATCTGTGTCGTTCCCGGCTGGGCGGCCGGCGGCGGCCACAGCCTCTTCGTCACCTGCGACCTGGCCCTCGCCTCCACCGAGCACGCCCGCTTCAAGCAGACCGACGCCGACGTGGGCTCCTTCGACGGCGGCTACGGCTCGGCGTACCTCGCCCGTCAGGTGGGCCAGAAGTTCGCCCGCGAGATCTTCTTCCTCGGCCAGGAGTACTCCGCCGACGACGCCGTCCGGATGGGCGCCGCCAACCGCGCCGTCCCCCACGCCGAGCTCGAGGCCACCGCCCTCGAGTGGGGCCGCCTGATCAACGGCAAGAGCCCCACCGCCCAGCGGATGCTCAAGTACTCCTTCAACCTGCTCGACGACGGCCTCGTCGGCCAGCAGCTCTTCGCCGGTGAGACCACCCGGCTCGCGTACATGACCGACGAGGCGCAGGAGGGGCGGGACCAGTTCCTGGAGAAGCGCGAGCCGGACTGGTCGCCGTTCCCCTGGTACTACTGAATCGGCCTGTTTGCGCAGGTCAGAGCGTTGCGGACCCTCCCTGGTCCGCAAAAAGTCCGCAAAATTCGAGAGAGGTCCCTCCGCCGGGCCCTCGGACCGGTCTCCTGCGGGCGTCGCCAGCGCCTGCCGCATCAGCTCGGCGGCCGCCGCCCGGGTGCGGTCCTCGGCCGTCGGCCAGAGGTGGCTGTAGGTGTTGAGCGTGGTCGTCGCGCTGGAGTGGCCGAGTGCCCGCTGCACCGTGACGACGTCACAGCCGGCCGCGATCAGCCCGGAGGCATAGAAGTGGCGCAGGTCGTGGAGCCGGATGCGGGCGAGGTGGGCGGCTGAACGGGTGGCCCGCCACCGCCAGTGGATGGCGTTGTCGTAGAGCGGCTCGTCGCCGACGGTGAACAGCCAGCGCTCCGTGGTGCGCTCCGTGACGTGGTCTCGGATGTGAAGGGCCAGAATGCCCACGAGCTGGTCGGGCAGGTAGACGGTTCGTTCCGAGCCGTACTTGGGAGCGCGAAGGACGTACGTCGACCCCTCGCGCTGGAGCTGCCGGGTGACCGCGAGCTGCCCATGCGGCAGGTCGAGGTCGCCGAGCTGAACCGCGGCGGCCTCGGCCTTCCGGAGGCCGGCGAAGGCGCAGAGTGCGACGTAGGCGCGGAAGCCCTTGCGGGTCGAGACCCGCTCGCTGTCGGCGTGCTCGAGCAGCCGTCCGACCTCCTCGACCGTAGGGATCCTCATCGCGGCGTCTGCCCTTCGGCGACGGGGCAGGATGACGCCCGCGCACGGGTCAGTGGTGATCACCCGCTCGGTGACGGCGGCGCGGAAGACGGAGCGAACGACGACGAACCTCGTCTTGATGGTCGTGGCCGCGAGACGACTGCTCTGGTCCTTCACCCACTCCTCGATGTGCGATCGACGAATGCTTCGCATCGCCAGGTCGGCGAAGGGCACCGACCGGGTCGCGAGGTCGGCGTTGGTGCGGGTCGAGGACACCCAGAGCTGTCGGGCCGACCAACGTTCGTAGAACTCCCGGAACGTGACCTTCCCAGCGTCGGGATCAACGTAGGTCCCGGTGAGGACGGCGGACGCGATCTCATTGAGCCAGCGCTGCGCGTCGATCTTGCGGTCGAAGTGGCGTGAGCGCTCGCGCCCTTGTTCGTCGCGATAACGGGCGCGCCAGCTCCCGTCGGGACGTTTGGCGATGTTGCCGGCCATGGCTGCTCCCTTCGTGGCTTCCAGTGTCAGTCGCTGGTGGCGGAGCGTGGTGCGCTCCGTGCGCCTTGTGGATAACCTCCGGGCTGACGACCCTGGTCGGCGCGCCAGAGGACGAGGTCGGTACGCCAGTAGCGGACGTGGCGCTGGATCTTGAAGCTGAACGGGCCGGTGCCGCAGTAGCGCCAGTAGCGCATGGTCGCGACGGGGACCCGGAGGAACGCTGCCGCCTCGTCGATGGTGAGCATCTCGTCGTTGGCGTGGTCGTCGTTGTCGTGACGGGCGGTGGACATCGAGGTGCTCCTAGCGGGCGGCGTTGACGGGGTCGGTGAACCGCCGGACTTCGGCGACGGTGGTGTAGAGCCGGCCGGTGCCGTTGAAGCGCCAGAACCGTGGACCGACGCCTCGTCGGCGCCAGTCGCGGACGGTTCGTTGGGGGATGTGGATGAGGGCGCAGAACTCCTCGAACGTGAGCAGGGCGCTGTCGTTCCACTCGGCGGGGATGTCGATCGGGTTCATCGGAGGGGGTCCCTTCGGTGTCGTGGTTGGTCACCTAGGTCCGGAGAAGCCCTCGGGGCGATCAATCGCTGACGAGCAATCTCGGAAGGTGCCATCCCGGACCGACCGATGATGACGACGCAGGTACGCCGCTTTCGGGCCTCCAAGAGGGGGGAACCTGAGCGTCTTCTGGTGTTTGCGCAGGTCAGCAGGTTCCCCCCGGTTGTTTCCCGAAGGGTCTTGACGCGGTGCCGGACACGAAGGAGGTGACGGCTGCGGCGAGGCATCAGAATCCGATGCTCGGGCTGGGGGGAACCTGCCGGACGGGCGGGGCTACCCCGTGCTCGGGCCTCGCACGGCGTGGTGTGGGGCCGTAACGGTCGATGTCGTCCAGAGCGCGCTCGCGGGCGCGGACCGGGCCGAGGTCGGCCCGGTCTCGGCTGAAGGTCGTGAGCCATTGCTCGCGGGCATCGTCGGTCGTGTCGGCGACGAGGTGGGCGGTGTTGGAGTGTCGGCCGCGGGTCATGGCGACGTAGGTGGCGGCGGCGCCGGTGGTCTCGTTGAGTGCGAAGTGGGCGTGGTCGACGGTGTCTCCCTGGGCGCCGTGGACGGTGGTGGCGTAGGCGAGCTCGACATGGGTCTGGGCGTAGTTGCGGCGCAGGGTCCGGCTCCCGCGGTCGCCGCGGATCTGGAGGTTGCTGTGGCGGTCGGTGCCGGTGATGGTCCAGCGGTCGCGGTCGGCGACGTCGAGGTCGCGGTCGTTGCGTCGGGTCGTGATCTGGTCGCCGACCCAGAGCGGTTCGCCGGAAGGCGTCCGACCGACGGGAGGATCGGTCTTGTCGGCTGGGTGATCGGCGCGGTGATGGCTGCGGCGGCGGTCGCGGATGCCGGCGTTGAGGTCCGCGACGTGGTCACGGGTGTCGGTGATGACGGTGGCGCCTGCCGCTCCTGCTTCGATGAGTGCGGCGGTGCGTTCGACCTCGGTGGGGTGGATGACGATGGCGCCGCGTTCGAGGAGCTGGTCGAAGACGTGTACCGGTCGGTCGCCGGTGCGCATCAGCAACGACAGGTCGGCGTAGGCGGGGTCGGCGAACCGGTGGACGCTGTCGAGGGCGACTTGTGCGTGGGCGGGTGTCCAACGGGTGGCGTGGTCGAGCACGCCACCGCGGCCGACGGCGGGCAGCTGGTGACGGTCGCCCATGAGCGCGACCCGGGCGCCAGTCTCGTCGGCGATCGTGAACAGGGCCTGGGCAGTGTCCTGATCGAGCATCCCGGCCTCGTCGACGAGCAGCAGGTCGCCCGGCATCAACCGGGCTCGTGGGTCGAGCCGGTGCCGGTCGGTACGGATGTCGAGGGGTTCGCGGGTCCAGCGGACGTCGGCGTCCCACCGGAAGCCGTACTGATGCGCGAGCCAAGCCGCGGACGACGCCGGTGACCCGACCTCGGTTTCCGCGACCCGGGCCGCCCGCAGGGTCGGAGTCACTACCACCATCCGCCGCTCGTCCATCCCGAGCACGGCAGCGGTGGCGGCGAGGGTGGTGGTCTTCCCTGCGCCGGCTGCGCCCTCGACGACCACCAATGCGCAGCGACCAACGAGAGCAGCAACCACCTGTCGTTGTCCGGGATCGAGGCGCCGCCGGGCGACGACGGGGCCGATCCGGGCTGGCCGCACGGCCTCCGGAGCGCGACCGTCTTGATCTGTGCGTCGTGCGATGCGGTCGACGAGGTCCTTCTCGACCGCGACCACCCGCTGCGAGGTCAGGGAGCGGATGTGGTCGGGGACGTTGTCGCGGTCCACGAGCCGGAGGCAGGCATCCTCGGACCGGGCGGTGAGGTCCTCGACCAGCTCGCGCCGCACGACTGGTTCGGCGACGACGCCGACGGCCGCGACGACCCGTTCGACCTCCCCACGGATGTCTGCGCAGTTCCACGCCGAGTGCCGTGACCCGAGCCGGGACTGCACGAGTTCGGTGACAGCGGTGCGGTCGATCTGTCCGACCGCGGCAGTCGGCAACCTGGCGGCGATCGAGGGTGGTCGGAACCCGAGGTCGTAGAGCTCCTCGCGCCACCGCCCGACCAACTCGGCGCCGTCGGTCGGGACCACCTTGTCCGGCCGTGCCTCCGCCCACGCCCGCCGGTCCCAAGCCCGACGCAGCGCCGCGCCTGGTTCCTGGCCAGGGTGCTCGGCGCGCCACTCGGCCTCGTACCGGTCGACATGCCGGCCGATCTGCGCAGCACGGTGGGAGAACTCCCCGGCGAACGGAGCCAGCTGGGTGATCTCACCAGACTCGATGTCGAGCGTGTACCCGTACGCGGCGAGCACGCGACGGAACTCGGGGTCGCACATGACGGCGGCGTGACCGATGCCGTTGATGGCCTCGATCGAGTCCACAACTCCGACCGAGTGCAAGCCTCGCCACCGACCTTGGGCGAACACCCGGGCGTTGACCTGGAGGTGCAGGTGTCGGTGCGGGTCCCCGGCGCGGGAGGTGTAGTGCCGCACCACCGCGGCCTCGATCTTCTCGACCGGTACCTGGACCTGCAGCCCGCGTGGCCCGACCCGGGTCGTGGAGTGCTCGGCCAGCCAGCCGATGATCTCGACCGCCGCCCGTTCCTGAGCGGCGTCGTAGGCGTCGGCGATCTCGGGGTGCAGCGACGCGGCGAGCGACCAGGTCTTGGGTCCGTTGACGACGACCTCGACGAACCTCAGCCCCTTCTCGTCCTTGCGCAGCCGCCCCTTCGGCGCCCCGTTGGTGTCGTACCCGGCGACCCAGGATTCGTAGGCGTCGCCATCCAGGGACCCGCCATCGACGAGTGGTGCAGCCGGGCTGGCGACGTAGCGCTGGGCGATCCCGGAGCCCTCGGTCAGGTAGTAGTCGTCGGCCCGGGACCGGTCGGCCTCGACATAGTTCCGGGCGGCCTTGGCGCAGCCGCGGTAGAACTTCACCCCACCGTGCACGGCCCCGATCACCGTCCGTCACTACTCGTCAATCAACGCGAAAACGGCGCACGCTCCGTCCCAGGGGGACGGACCGAGCTACGAACCTTCGTAGCATGCGTGCCGCCCTGTTGGAGGGCTAGATAGCGGCTAGGGCGAGGGCTGATACGGGAGTCGTCAAAAGCCGGTAGTGGGTGATGAGTGAGGCGGCAGAGAATGGCTGAGGCGTAGCGAGGTGGGACAGGATCATGCGCCAGCCAATCGCAATGATTAGGTCGTCGGTTCGATTCCGACAGGCGGCTCTGACGACAGTGGCTCTGACCAGCAGAAATGCTGATCAGAGCCACTGTACGTTGTGGGCCCGACAGAGCCGATTGACACGTTTGCGACACGATTGGCTGGTCGCGCGGTTGGCTCAGGTTGCTGCACCGAGTGATCGGGACCGTTCGGTGCAAGTGTTGCTCGACCCCTAGGTTTGACTACCGTCGCGCCCGCGCCCGGCCTCAGAAGACGTCATTGCTCCACCAGGAGTTGAAGCGCATCGTTTCCGAGTTGCGCCAGTTGACAGCGGAGACGACCTGGGTCGAGTTCAAGCCGAACAACGCCGCGCCCGAAGTGATCGGCGAGTACGTCTCAGCACTCGCAATGCGGCAGACCCAGGGAGGCACTGATCCGGCGGTGATCTCGACCACGAGCGCCGCCGCGGGCGTGATTCCCACCGTGGTGCGCCGCAGACATCGCTGCTGATCAGGTGACGTTTGCCGGCCGTGATCGAGCACGTTGATGCAACCACATCGTGACGGCCGGCGTGGCGAACGCCCTACGCCTCCCCAATCCGTGACGTTCGTCACGGTTCCGTCGGGGATCGCATCGCCGGCCGGGCGCTTGCAGGTAGAGGTAATTGAAAATCCAACTACATCTCTAGGAGTTCCGATGGACGTTGTCGTCCTCATCGCCCGCATTCTCTTCGTCGCCATCTTCCTCGCCTCCGGCGTGGGCCACCTCGCTCAGACCGAGGCCATGACTGGCTACGCTAAGTTCAAGGGCGTTCCGGCTCCCAAGCTGAGCACCGTCGTGTCGGGTCTGCTCATGCTCGTCGGTTCCCTCTCGGTCCTGCTTGGTGTCTGGGGCGACCTGGGCTCGCTTCTCCTGCTGGTCGCGATTGCGCCCATCGCGCCGATGATGCACCGCTACTGGAACGAGCAGGGTGAGGCCCGGATGAACGAGCAGGTCCAGTTCAACAAGACCGTCAGCCTGGTCGGCGGCGCGCTCGCGCTGTTCGCACTCTTCGCCCTGGTGCCGACGCTCGGGCTGACCATCACGGGCCCGCTGTTCAACGTCTGAGGCACCAGTCGCGGTCTCAGCCCTGGTCCCTGCCCGCGCCACGCGGGCGGACCGGCATCGGCACAGCCCGGCACGTCGTCTGCTACTCGGAGCAGTGACATGAGTGATGTGGTGCTTCAGGACGCGAGTCTTCTCCGCCTCGAAGTCCGCAACGCGGAGACCCCGATCGAGCGGAAGTGCTCGTGGGTCAAGACCCGCGCGAAGATGGCCCGGGTACACCGCTCTGCAGAGCAGGTGAAGTCCGAGGCCCGCACGCGCTCTGCCAGGAGGTCGGCGGCCCCAACATCTCCGAGTGCTGGGAGGACCGCGAGGCGACCTTCCTCATCGGCGGTGACCAGTGCACCCGACACGACTTCTGCCGGATCGACACCCCATCACGGGTCGCCGACGGTCATCGAACGGCAGCCGATGTGGCGGGGCGGATGCCTTGGAGGCGTCGCGACAATCGACTCGATGAGCTGAACGACGTCCACGGGATGACCGCCATCCTTGAGACCGCCGTGCATCTCGAACTCCTCGCCGACAGGGACGAGATCCTCCGAACGTCGACCGATGATCGCGACTGCTACATGCCAACCTGAGGTGCTGACCGACGGGGGACCTCAGGTGGATCCCCGCCCGGTTCTCCGGGCCGCCATGGATCCTGCGACTCGCTTGACGTGCAAGAGCGTCACGAGGGACAGCATGCCGAGCGGCAGACGTGCGGTCAGCTGCGAGTGCGTGGTCCCGTGGACGCCGCACTGGCTATGGACGTTCAGGTGCGAATCCGTGGGGGCCTTGGTTTCGGACTGTGGAGGACCGTCCTTTGGAGAAGGGTTCGCCAGCCCTTCTTTCGTCGTACTTCGGACACCGAAACCAACCGGGCTTTCGGGAGACTTCGTCATGAGTCGAAGCCGAGTCCCATCGCGTCGAGCGTCCTGAGGAGCGCGTTGCGCTGCCCCTGTCGGTGATCGGCGCGGTCGAGCGACCACCGAGTCAGATTGATCCCCAAGGCGGCCACGGGCTCGGGCGGGAACGGCATCGGTCGCTTTCGCACCATCTTGAGCTGGGTACGCCGGGTCGGGGTGCCGGCGAGGAGATCGAGGAGGGTGTCGGCGGCGAAGCGTGTGGCCCCGACGCCGAGACCTGTGAAGCCGGCGGCGTGGGCAACCCGGTCGCGGTGGGAGAGACCGTAGAACGCCGTGAACTGGGTGCACGTGTCGATAGCGCCGGCCCAACGATGGCTGAACCGGACGTCCTCGAGCTGTGGGAAGGTCGCGAAGAAGTGCGAAGCGAGGCGTTCGTAGGTCTCGGGGCGCTCTTCGTACTGCTCTTTGACTTTGCCTCCGGGGTAGTACATCGCGTCGTAGCCGCCGTAGAGGATCCGGTTGTCGCGGGTCAGGCGGGAGTAGTGGAACTGGTTGGCGAGGTCGGTTAGGCCCTGGCGCGCGCTCCACCCGATCAATGCCATCTGCTCGTCGGTGAGGGGCTCGGTCATCAGGACGTAGTCGTAGACGGGGATCGTCATCAGGCGGTTGCGTCGCAGGAGCGAGCGGAAGACATTCGTGGCCAGGACGACCCGGTCCGAGCGCACGGTTGCGCGCTCGGTTCGGACGTCGACGCTGCTGCCCGCTGCGGCGGAATCGACAGCCACCACTCGCGAGTGCTCATGGATTTCGACGCCGAGGTCGGCGGCAACCCGCGCGAGCTCGAGGGCGAGGCGTGCCGGATGCACGAGAGCGCTGCCCCCAAGGTCGAGGGCGCCGGCCAAGAACAACGGGCTGTCGATCTCGGCCCGCACCGCAGCACGGTCAAGTCTGTGGGGGGAATCGCCCAGCCATGCCACCTGGTGCTCCTCGACAGCGACCGCTAGTGTGCCGTTGCGTTCCCAGTGGCAGTCCAGCTCCAGGTCGCGGACGTCCCTCTCGAACCCGTCGAGGTTGTCCTGCCCGAGCCGCTCGAGGAGCTCGTAGTCGTCGGGCCAGCGCGAGCGGCCGTTCTCCTCGCCGTGGGTGATCGAGGCTTCGCAGAACCCGCCGTTGCGACCCGATGCTGCCCAGCCGACGGTCTCGGCTTCGAGCAGAACCACGCGTTGGCCCGGGTTGCGTCGCTTGGCCTGCACGGCGGTCCACAGCCCCAGGTAGCCGCCCCCGACGATGGTCAGGTCGGCGGACGTGCCTGCTGTCAGGGAAGTGAACTGTGCCCGGGCGTTCGCCTCCTCCAGCCAGTACACCGCTCTGGTCGACTCGGCGAGTGCACGCCGGACTACGCGGGTGTCGGGTGCATGGCGTTCGTAGGCCGTGGGCTGGGGGATCACGTCTGTTCCTAGGTTGGCTGCGATCGGATGTCGCGCCCGGGGCCCCGGGGCTACCGACGGTCCATCCAGATCGTGGATGGACCGCCGGTCGCGACTGACTCGACGTCATCCTGTCGTATGTGTCGGCGTCGCTGGGCTGGCGGAACGTAGCTTTTTGCTCTCTGACGCGACGTTTCGTCAGTCTTCAGAAAGGGTGGTCGTTCCCGTGGCGTCAGTGACGTTGCGTGAGGCGTTGTCGCTCCCGGCTTTCCGGCGCGCGGCACCCGAGGTGGTCGCCGGAGCGTCGGGGCTTGAACGTGCGATCCGTTGGGTTCATGCGACGGAGCGGGTCGACGTGGGAAGCCTGCTGCGTCCGGGTGATCTGGTCCTCACGATGGGTACCGGCCTTCCGCCCGACAAGGACGCTGCGGGACTCCGCGCGTTCGTCCAAGAGCTGGCTGATGTCGAGAGTGTCGGGCTCGTGGTGGAGCTAGGCCGTCGCTGGGAGGACGGTCTTCCGCGCCCTCTCGTGGAAGCATGTGAAGACCTCGCGGTGCCACTGGTCGCCTTGCGGCATGAGACGCGATTCGCCGCGATCGCGCAGGCCGTGGGCGAGCGCGTGGTCGACGAACAGCTGGCCGAACTGCGCGATGCCCAGCGCGTGCACGAGACCTTCACCGAGCTGAGCTTCAGCCATGCCGGACCGCACGACATCCTTGATGCGGTGCAGCGGCTCGCGGGCGCGCCCGTGGTGGTGGAGAACGTCCAACACCGACCTCTGGACTATCTCGCGGGCGCGGAGGATATGGCTGGCTTCCTGGACGAGTGGTCCGCCCGGTCCCAACGGGTGGTTGTCGCGGGCCGCACGGGCTGGGACGCCCGCAACGGCTGGCTGGTGACAAGGCTCGGCTCCGCCGACAATGCCTGGGGACGGCTGGTCATCGGCTCGCCCGGTGCGCCTTCACAGCGTCTGATCGCGGTTGCGGAGCGAGCTGCGGCAGCTCTCGCACTGCACAGGTTGAACGACCGGGATCGGGACAACCTGATGCGTCGTACTCACTACGAGATCCTGCAGGGACTCCAGCGCGAACCGGATTCAGCCGAGGTGGTTCGCCGTTGCGACCTGAGCGGCTTCCCAACTCAGCGGCGTCAGTTCCTGGGCATCGTCGTTCGGCCCAAGGTCGGCGGTCAGCTGGCAGCGGAGGCGCCCGAGCTCGCGGCAGCGGTCGTGCGCGGGGCTCATGCGCTGCGCTTGCCCGCGTTGGTCTGCGAAGTCGAGCGCGACGTCGTGGCTCTCCTGTCGGTCACGACTTCAACCAATGCGGACGCGGCGGCCGACCGGTTGGCAAAGAGGCTGCTTCAGCACCATGACGTGACTGTCGCTGCCGGCCAGGTCGTGCTCGACCGGTCGGGGATCGCGCGGACGGTGACAGAGGCCGGGCAGGTTGCTGATGCCGTCCCGCATGGTCGCGACCACGTCACCGGAGACGTCCATCGCCTCAAGGACCTGCATCTGCGCGGCCTGCTCGCGCTGTTCGGTGCCGACGAACGCTTGCGGCTCTTCATCGACCGAGAACTGTCGGCTCTCAAGGCACACGACCAGACGAGAGGTGCGCGCACGGATCTGATGGCCGCGCTCCGCTCGCTCTTGCACCATCCCGGAAGCAAGACAGACGCGGCGGCAAGTCTGCACCTGTCCCGTGCCGCGTTCTACAGCCGGATAGCCATGATCGAGAAGGCCCTCGGAGTCGATCTGGACGACCCGGATGTCAGGGTGTCGCTCCACGTCGCGCTGGTGGCAGACGAACTGTTCGAGGCATTCGACAACTGACGACAGACTGTCACCCACCGACCCTCGCGGTCAGCGGCGAGGATGGTTGTGTGAATCGTGTGCTCGATGTTTCCGCTGACGTGCCGACCCAACTCCTCGACGACGCGATGGTCCTTGCGGGCTCCCCGGAAGCGGGATCGAGGGCGCTGGCCGCTGTCGCCGGCGTAGAGGTCGGCGTCTGGGAGATGACGCCCGGCACTGCCGCCGACATCGAAGTCGACGAGGTCTTCGTGGTCCTCAGCGGAGCAGCCACGGTGACCTTCCACGACGGCGAGGTCATCGACCTCGCACCGGGCACGGTCGTCCGCCTGCGAGCCGGCGACCAGACCACCTGGGTCGTCCACGAGACCCTTCGCAAGATCTACGTCGCCTGACAGGACCCGCCATGACCGACATCATCAGCAACTTCATCGACGGCCAGCTCGTGCCTTCGGCCACGGCCTCGTTCATCGAGCTCGTCGACCCCGTCACCGGTCAACCCGACGGGACGTCGCCCGTCTCCCTGACCTCCGAGGTCGACCAGGCCTACGCCGCCGCCGAGCGAGCCCAGGACTCCTGGAAGAGACTCACCCCCGGGCAACGCCAGGCCTACCTTCTCGACCTGGCCACTGCAGTCGCCGCCCGCCGCGACGAGATCAGCGAGGTTCAGGCTCGCGACACCGGCCAACCGGTGCGGTACATCGCCAGCGAAGAGGTTGACCAAGGCGTCGATCAGCTCAGGTTCTTCGCCGGTGCAGCTCGACTCCTCGAAGGAAAGTCGACCGGCGAGTACCTTGCAGGACACACCTCCAGCATCCGACGCGAGCCGATCGGCGTCGTCGGCCAGGTCACCCCATGGAACTACCCCTTCGCGATGGCGATCTGGAAGATCGCACCCGCGCTGGCCGCAGGCAACACCATCGTGCTTAAGCCGAGCGACACCACTCCCCGCTCCACCATGCTCCTCGCGGAGATCGCCGGCGACATCCTTCCGCCGGGCGTGCTCAACGTGGTCAACGGTGACGCCACGACCGGTCGATACCTGGTCGAGCACCCGACGCCTGGTCTCGTCGCGATCACCGGATCCGTGCGCGCTGGGATCGAGGTTGCCGTGTCGGCGGCCCGCTCCCTCAAGCGCGCTCACCTCGAACTGGGTGGCAAGGCGCCCGTGGTCGTCATGCCGGATGCCGACCTGGCCCCGGCCGCCGAGGCGATCGCCGCGGCGGCGTACTTCAATGCCGGCCAGGATTGCACGGCAGCCACCCGGGTGATCGTGCACGAGAGTGTCCATGACGAGTTCGTGGCGCTGCTCCGCAAGGCCGCCGAGGCGACCCGCCCCGGCCTTCCCGCCGATGTGGATGCCGACTACGGTCCGCTCAACAACGCCCACCACTTCAGCAAGGTCGAGGCCTTCTTCGCCGATCTGCCGCCGCACGCCCACGTCGTCACCGGGGGTGGACGCCACGGCGACACCGGCTACTTCTTCCAACCCACGATCGTCACCCGCGTCCTGCAACAGGATCGGATCGTCCAGGAGGAGGTGTTCGGCCCGGTCCTGACGGTGCAGTCGTTCTCCGACGAAGTGGACGCGATCGCGATGGCCAATGGTGTTCCCTATGGTCTTGCCGCCAGCGTGTGGACCCGCGATCACGGGACCGCGGAGCGACTGACCCGCGAGCTCGATTTCGGGTGCGTGTGGCTCAACACGCACATCCCGTTCGTCTCGGAGATGCCCCACGGCGGATTCGGCGCGTCCGGGTACGGCAAGGACCTCTCTGGCTACGGCTTCGACGACTACACGCGAATCAAGCACGTCATGAGCGCGCACTACTGACGATGGGAATCACCGTGACACAGACACTCCACGGCGGTGCGACCAGTGCCACAGGATCGACGCGCGTGAAGCGTGGCATGGCCGAGATGCTCAAGGGTGGGGTCATCATGGACGTCGTCACCCCGGAGCAGGCGAAGGTCGCGGAGGACGCTGGTGCGGTGGCGGTGATGGCGCTCGAGCGGGTGCCCGCGGACATCCGTGCCCAGGGTGGTGTGTCGCGGATGAGCGACCCGGACATGATCGACGGGATCATCGAGGCGGTCTCGATCCCGGTGATGGCGAAGGCCCGGATCGGTCACTTCGCCGAGGCGCAGGTGCTGCAGTCGTTGGGTGTGGACTACATCGACGAGTCCGAGGTGCTGACCCCGGCCGACTACGCCAACCACATCGACAAGTGGGCCTTCACGGTGCCGTTCGTGTGTGGTGCGACGAACCTGGGTGAGGCGCTGCGGCGGATCACCGAGGGCGCGGCGATGATCCGCTCCAAGGGTGAGGCCGGCACGGGTGACGTGTCGAACGCGGTGACCCACATGCGAACAATGACGGGGCAGATCCGTCGGCTGACGATGATGCTGGAAGACGAGCTGTACGTCGCCGCAAAGGACCTGCAGGCGCCGTACGAACTGGTTGTGGAGGTAGCGACGACGGGCAAGCTGCCCGTGGTGCTGTTCACCGCTGGCGGGATCGCGACGCCGGCGGATGCGGCGATGATGATGCAGCTGGGTGCCGAGGGTGTGTTCGTGGGCTCGGGGATCTTCAAGTCGGGCAACCCGGTGCAGCGGGCGGAGGCGATCGTGAAGGCCACGACGTTCTTCGACGACCCGGACGTGGTCGCGAAGGTCTCTCGCGGTCTGGGGGAGGCGATGGTCGGCATCAACATCGACGAGCTGCCCCAGCCGCACCGGCTCTCAGCGAGAGGTTGGTGATGTAGGCGGCCGCTGCCCGGGTCGTCCTCCTCGTCGCAGGTATGGTCGAGGTGGCTGGGCAACCGCCGCGCGAGGTTCAGAGAGAGCAGCCGAGCCGGACTGTGAACATGGCGGATCTGGTGACTACGACAAAGCAGCTACCGGTGAGCAGCTGCTGCTGCGCCGTGTGGATCGGCGTCGGCGCGACCCTGGCCGTTGCTTATACGTTGATCTCAGGTTGCGAGGCCGGCGGCGGCCTCCTGAAGGGCTGTGCGTGGGCCTATTGTCGGCGGCGTCCTCGGACTCAGGCTGCTCGAAACTAGTTCCTGACGGGGTGGCTGAGGCTGGCGCCGGCAGGTTCGCTTGGTGCGGCGGGGTCCGCTCCAGCAAGACGAAGGCGACGACGATCGCGGAGGCGGCCGGGCGACCATGGCGGTGACGAGTCGCCGCACCGGTGCCGGTGACGAGGAGCCGGCCAGTAGCGGGCCGAGGACTGAGCCGGCCAGGAAGGTGCCGTTCTGGATGGCGTTGTAGCGGCCGTGCTCGTCCTGGGGGCGCGATCGTTGGCGAGACTGGCGAGGATCGGCTTCTGAAGCCTCTCACCGAGGGCGAACACGCGAGGACCCGAGACGCCGGCGTGCGGCGGGGGTCCGGCGACCAGGCCGGTGGTGTCGAATACCAGCCTGGCGAGGACCCAGGGCAAGAGCGAGGGCGCCGATGCAACGCGTACGGCGGTGTAGGCGCATCAGGCGGAGCACGCCCAGTTGGATGGCGACGATGAGGTGACGGCGAAAGCGAAGCCGGAGGTCCGGGTCGAGGGGCCAGCAGTTGCGAGGCAGCCAACTGGGCCAGTCCGGCGCGCGCATCAACTCGCGGTACACGTGAAACGCAACTTTCCCTTCCGGCCGTACCGCTAGGACAGGGCCCTCATCAGTGCCCAATCAGCGGTGCCATGGCCCGCGCGATCAACGATGGCCGGCCCGTGAACCGCTCCTCCGCGTCAGCCATCGTCATGGCGCGCAGGCCGGCATTCACGCCAACCCACCTCAGCGGCTCGGGCTCCCACAGGGGCGACTTGTGGTCGACCCATGGGAGTCGCACGAGCCTCGAGTTTCGTGACAGGATCAGGTCAGCGAGAGTCCTGCCGGCAAGATTGGTCGTCGAGACGCCGTCGCCGACATAGCCACCGGCCCAAGCCATCCCCGTGGTCCTGTCGAGACCGACTGACGGATGCCAGTCCCGCGATATGCCGAGGGGCCCGCCCCACGCGTGGGTGAACCGTGCTTTGTCCAATGCCGGGAACAGGTCGATGACGGTCTCCTGCAGCTTGGCGAACACCCGCGGCGCGCGGTCGTAGCCCGGCGCAACCTTGGATCCAAGGTGGTAAGGGGCGCCACGACCACCGAGGACCAGGCGATCATCTGCGGTCCGCTGGCCGTAGATCACAAGATGGCGATGATCGGTGAAGGTGGGCCGGGAGGCCAAGCCGATTCGTTCCCACGTCGCCTCGCTGAGCGGCTCGGTGGCAACCATCAACGAGTAGACAGGGATGATCGCGCGCGCCAAGCGGGGCAGCTTCGGAGTGAATCCTTCGGTTGCCCGCACGACGTACTTGGCTCGGACGGTTCCGACGGCGGTTCGCACCTCGCCGGGCTGTACCCGAAGCACCGGTGACTTCTCGTAGATGGTCACGCTGCGACGAGCTACGACGTCGGCGAGGCCGCGGACGAGACGCGCTGGATGAATGACTGCGCAGTCGGGTGTGAACGTCGAGCCAAGCACGCGACTGGCTCGGACGTGTTGAGCAGTCTGGGCAGGCGTGAGCACGTGTGCGCCTGAGGCCCGCACGCGCTTCAGTTGCGCCCCGTTGCGAATCAGGGAAATGGTCCCGGACTTCGTGGCATGACAGTCGATGCCCTCCTCTGCTGCAATCCGAAGGACCTCGTCGACGGTCGCTCGCATCACGGCGGCCTGTTCGTCGCCAAGGTCGACAGGAAAGAGTCCGGAGCACCAGCCGCCATTGCGCCCCGAGGCGCCGAAGCCGGCGACCTCAGCCTCGACGATCGCGATGCGCATGTCGGGGCGCGCACGGCTGAGGTAATAGGCAGTCCATAGGCCGGTGAAACCGGCGCCGACGATGGCAACGTCGACCTCGACCTCGCCGCTGAGGGCGCGCCGAGCGCTCCAGTCAGTAGGGGTCGTTTCGTGCCACAGAGACAGGGCGGAGTAGTTCACGCCCAGTCCTGTGCCGCAGAGCGAACTTCACCATCGCCGCTCGCGAGAACGACGTGCTTCCAGCAGCGGCGTTGAGCCGTGTTCCAAGGAGCTTCACACACGCCGAAGATCGTTGCGCTCAATCGGCGGAGAAGCGACCTTCAATGTGTATCGCCTTCTCATGCTGGGTAGCCGGACCGTCTGGAAGGACCTGGTCGCGCGGTCGGGCGCGACGGCATTGACCGTCCGGACATGGCCGACGATGGTGGCGGTATCACTCACGCTGAGACCGTGAGCGGTCGATTCTGTAGGGACGGTGCCTCTGAATGCCTTTGGTAGAGCTTGTCCGGCGTTTGCGAGCTCAAGGAGCGTTGTGCAGACTCAGGCAGACACTGACCGACCCAGCGTGGACTTCGACGACGACCACCGACGAGGTCGATGGAGGCCGGTCGCCGTGGTTCAGGCCGAATGCGCTCTCTCCGCGAACAAGGCGACGAACGCGTCCAAAGAAGTCGGATCTGCGAGGGTCTCACGAGAGGCGACCTCGTCAAGCGAACGGCCCTGCAGAATGCGCTTCGCGGGGAGTTCGAGCTTCTTCCCGGTCCGGTTTCGAGGGACCGCACGGACCTCGATGATCGCGTCCGGAAGGTGACGGGGTGACAACGCGGTCCGCAGGGCGGAGCGGATCTCGTGGCGCAGATCGTCACTCAGACCATCCGGGGCGACCACGAAGAGCAGCAGCTCGCCGTTGCCGCCCTCGGCGTCCTCCAAGTGCACGACCAAACTGTCGGCGACTCGGGGGAGTTCCTCGACGACGTTGTAGAAGTCGGAAGTGCCGAGCCGGACTCCGCCGCGGTTCAGCGTCGCATCCGACCGCCCGGTGATGGCACAGCTTCCGTCCGCTGTGAATCGGATCCAGTCGCCGTGTCGCCACACTTCGGGGAACTGGTCGAAGTAGGTCCCGCGGAGACGAGTGTCGTCCGCGTCGTTCCAGAAGCCGACCGGCATCGACGGCATGGGTTCGGTGATGACCAGTTCGCCAAGCTCGCCCACGACGGGGGTGCCGTTGTCGTCGAACGCGTCTGCCGCGACTCCGAGGCATCGGCCGGAGATCTCTCCAGCCCAGACCGGCAACGCCGGGCAGCCCTGCACGATGCCCGAGCAGACATCCGTGCCGCCGCTTCCGACGTTGAGAAGTACGTCGCCCAGCTCCGCGTAGATCCATCGGTATCCCTCGGCCGGAAGCGGACTGCCCGCGCACGCGAGCTCGCGAAGATTGGCAAGGTCGAAGTCGCGAGCGGGGCGGATTCCCTGCTTCCTGCTCTCCATGACAAGCCCAGGGCTCATGCCGAGGACCGTCGCTGACGTGCTGGCCGCAAGATTCCACTGATAGTTGGCATCCGGCCAAGCGGGGTGACCATCAATCATCACGATCGAGCATCGAACCAGCAGCGCGGACGCCATGGCGTTCCACATCATCCATGCAGTGGTGGAGAACCACTGGAGGCGGTCCTCCTCGCCGAGGTCCCAGGAGAGCGCATGATTCTTGAGGTGCTCAAGCAGGATTCCACCATGGCCGTGGACGATCGCCTTCGGCTGTCCCGTGGTGCCCGATGAGAACAACACGCAGAGCGGATGGTCGAAGGGGACGTCGTCGTAGGCGGGCTCGCAGTCCAAGCCGGCTCCGAGGTCGTTCCAGTCCAGCGAGCCTGGCGGTGCCATGCCCAGGTAGGACACATGCACGACGCTTTGCACACTCGGGAGGCCGGTCGTGATGGCTGCGACTTCGCTCTCGCGGTCGACGTGCTTGTCGCCGTAGGTGTAGCCGGTGACCGTGAACAGCACCTTCGGATCGATCTGGCCGAACCGATCGATGACGCTGCGTGCACCGAACTCCGGGGCACAGGAGGCCCAGATGGCGCCCAGGCTCGTGGTCGCCAGATAGGCGATCAGGGTCTCGGGGATGTTGGGGAGGTAGGCGACCACCCGGTCGCCGCGACCGACACCGAGTTCGCGCAGACCGGCCCGGACCCGTCCGACCTCCGTGCGCAGCTGCTGGAACGTCAGCTCAGTACGGGCACGAGTTTGCGACTCACCGACGACAGCGACACGCGAATCCAACCGGCGGGTCAGGTCTGCGTCTTCAAGGAGGTGTCGCGCGTAGTTGATCCGCGCGCCCGGGAACCACTGTGCGCCGGGCATCGAGCGGTCAGCGATCGCTGCGCCGCGTGCGGTGCTGCTCTGCACCCCGAAGTAGTCCCAGATGGAGGACCAGAAACCGTCGAGGTCGGTGACGGACCACTTCCAGAGAGCATCGTAGTCCGAGAGGTCGGTACCCGTGCGAGTCTCGACCCAGCGCGCGAACTCGCCGACGCGCGAGTTCGTTCTCCAATCGGTTGGTGTCCAGAGAACCTCAAGTGCCTCCGTTTCGCTCATCGACCGACCTTCTTGGCGCGACCTTCAAGGAACTCGGCCATCAGGTGCTGCGCCTCGTGGCTGCTCGACGCGGCGGAGGCCACCAAAGCTTCCATGAACAGGCCCGTGTCGCGGTCGATGTCGGCGATCCGCGGCAGAGCATGGAGCACGGCGAGAGTGGTGATCGGGGACACCTGTGCCACGGCCTCTGCGAGCTCCAGCGCCTTGGCGAAACCGTCGCCTTCGGCGACCGTGTACTGGACAAGGCCCACGCGCTCCGCTTCGTCGCCTCGAAGTACTCGGCCGGTCAGCATCATGTCTGCCATCTTTGCTGCGCCGATCAGGCGCGGCAGGCGGACCGCTCCGCCGCCGCCGACGAACAGGCCCCGCTGGCCTTCGGGAAGGGCGAAGAACGCGCTGGGCTCGGCGACTCGGATGTGGGCCGACGCGGCGAGTTCGAGGCCGCCGCCGATGACGGCACCACTGAGGACGGCAATGACCGGGAGACTCCCGAACTCGATCGCGCTGAATGCCCGGTGCCACATGCGTGAATGGGTGAGGCTCTCCAGAAGGTCGCGCCGTCGGAGTTCATTGAGGTCCAAGCCAGCAGAGAAGTGCTTCCCCTCCCCGCGGAGCACGACTGCGCGCGCCCACTCGGGGGGCGAGCAGAAGAACGCCTCGAGGCCCAGCACGGTGGCGTCATCCAGGGCGTTCCGCTTGTGCTGACGCGCGAGTGTCAGGACAGCGACTGGGCCGCGGCGCTCGAGCTGAAGCGACGACGGAAGCGCGGGAGCGTGTTCTTCCTGCGCGGGTACCGGGCTCTCGGAGGTGGAGGCCGACTCGATCATGGGGTTCCTTCCGGACTGCTGGCGACGCTGAGGTCTGAGGGGTTCGCGTTCTGTTCGCGGAGCGTGTGGCGAAGCAACTTGCCGGAGGCGTTTCGTGGCAACTGTGGTACGACGTGCACCTGCGTCGGAACCTTGTACTTCGCCAGTCGGGAACGTGCGTAGGTCAGGACATCTTCGGGGTCGAGCTCGAAGCCGGGGAGTGCCTCGACGTAGGCGAGTCCGACCTCACCCCACCGGTCATCTGGAACGCCCACGACGGCAGCTGACCGGACACCCGGCGCGGCTGCGAGGACGGCCTCGACTTCAGCGGGGTAGATGTTCTCCGCGCCGGAGATGATGACGTCCTTGATCCGGTCGACGACGTATCCCCAGCCGTCCTCGAAGCGAAGGACATCGCCCGTCCGGAACCACTCGCCGTCAACGACTTCAGCCGCAGACTCCTCGGGCCGGCGCCAGTAGCCGGCGAAGACGTGGGGTCCTCGCACGATGAGCTCTCGAGGAGTGTTGTCGACCGGCGCCGCGTGGCCGTCCCCGCCCACATGCGCGATGTCGGTGAAGAAGTGGGGTATTCCTGCGGCCATCGGTCTGTCGAGGCCTCCTTCGGCGGACGCCATCAGTACTCCCGGCCCGGCTTCGGTCATGCCGTAGCCCTGCTGCAACATGACGCCACGCTTCTGCCACTCGCGTATGACGCGTTCATTTGCGGGTGACCCGCCGAAATTGACGTGGCGAAGAGACGACAGATCGGCGTCGTTCCAGGAGGGGTGCTCTGCAAGCATCTGCAGGATCGTCGGAACCGCCGCGAATCCGGTGATCTTGAGCTTCTCAATGGTCTCGAGCATCGCGGCGGGGTCGAACTTTGCGAGAAGCTCGACCCGCCCGCCTTTGAACAGGACCGGCAGCGTGATCTGGCCGAATCCGACCGAGTGGAACAGAGGAGCTACGCACAGCGCTCGGTCGGTGCTTAAGAAGTCGATGTGAGCCAGTTGGTTGAAGGTGTTCCAAAGGATGTTCGAGTGAGTCAGCATCGCTGCTTTGGCACGCCCGGTGGTGCCGCTGGTGAACAGGAAAAGGGCAGGGTCGTCCAACGGCAGGGGGGCCACCGGTGCGCCCGGCTCGTGTGTCTCGATCAATGCGTCGAGGTCAGACTTCGAGATGATCCGAGTCGCTCCGCCCGTCACGAGATCGGACGGATCGAATCCGATCTCGTCGTCGACCACCAGCACGGCGGGGTCGCAGTCACGGAGCATGTACTGCAGCTCAGCCGCCGCGAGCCGGGTGTTCAGCGGTACGAACACGGCGCCGACCTGTGCAGTTGCGAAGAACGTCTCGAAGATCGCGACGTCGTTGGGTCCCAGGTAGGCAACACGCTCGCCGCGGGCTACACCTAAGGCCTCGAGGGCGGCGGCCAGGCGAGCGGTGCGATCCGCCAGCTGGCCCCACGTGACGACTCGACTCCCCTGACTCAGGGCCACCGCGTCGGGCGCGATCCGCGCTCTTCGAAGCGGCCACGTGCCGAGGCCGAAGTTGCCTGAACTGGGCAGGAGATGCATGGCGTCCCTTCGTTTGAAACAAGTCTCGAGAGAGGTCGAAAGCCGATCCCGGCCGTTGCCGAGCTTGGTTCAAGACCAGGCGAAGAACATTCCTTGGCTTCTGCGTGAATGTGTGGGTAGTGTGCTCCAAGATCGCAGTTTACCTGACATGATAGCGAGGAGGCGACCTTGTCGCACAAGCTGATGCGCAAGACCGAGAAGGCCACCCCGGCCTACGGCAGCGAGGTGGCGTGATGGACCTGCACTACCTGAGCGCAACCGATGCGTTGAAGCTGTTCCGCAGCAAGGAGCTGTCCCCGGTCGAACTCATGACCGCCATCATCGAGCGCGCCGAGGCCGTCGAGCCGGTCGTCAACGCTCTGTGCCACACCTTTTTCGACGAGGCTCTCGAACAGGCCCGTCAGTCCGAAGCGCGCTACGCCCGTGGAGGCGTGGACGCTCGCCCTCTCGACGGCATCTCACTGGCGGTGAAGGAACATGAGCCGATCGCCGGTCAACCCTGGACGCAGGCCTCTCTGCTCTACCGCGAAGAGATCGCGACCGAGACCTCCTGCTTCGTGCAGCGAGCCATCGACGCCGGCGCCATCGTCCACGCTCGTGCGACCGGCCCGGAGTTCGGTGCGGCTGTCCTGACCCGTTCCAAGATCTGGGGTCCGACACGCAACCCGTGGAACCCGATGTACGACGTCGGCGGCTCCTCCGGCGGCTCCGGAGCTGCTCTGGCCGCAGGGACCGCAACCCTTGCCACCGGATCGGACCTCGGCGGGTCGATCCGCATCCCTGCATCCTTCACCGGGGTCGTCGGATACAAGCCGCCGTTCGGTCGCGTTCCGTCCGAGCCGACCGGCAATCACGACACGTACCTGCACTACGGCCCGATGGCTCGCACCGTCGAGGATGCCATCCTGCTCGAGAACGTGATCGCCGGCCCGGACGACTCCGACATCGTCTCGCTACGGCCGAAGCTCGAACTGCCGCTGACCTTCCCATCGGTGGAGGGCATGCGTATTGCGCTGTCCGTCGACTTCGGCGGGTGGGCAGTGGACCCGGACGTGCGGCGCAACACACTCGACATGGCAGACGTACTGCGGGCCGCCGGCGCGATCGTCGATGAGGTTCCGTTGAACCTGCCGCGCGATGAGGTCAACCGCGCTGCCGGCATCCACATCAGCACCCTCCGTTTGTCGGACGGGTCCTGGGACGACTTCATCGAGTTGAACCGTGAGCTCATCTCCAACGAGCTCATCTGGACGTCCGGCCGTCACCGCTCGCACGGAAAGGGCGGCACAGTCGAGGACGGCTGGGAGCTTGAGCAGAAGCTGTACCGCGAACTCACGTCGAAGGTGTTCGCGTCGTACGACGCGCTCATCTGTCCGACGGTCGCCACCTCGGGCCTTCTGGCTGACGAGGACTACCCCGACGACTACCGGGTCAAGGTGGATGGACAGGCTCTCGAGGGTCCGTTCGACGCCATGATGACCATGCCGTTCAACGTCATGAGCCGGGTCCCGGCCATCAGCGTGCCCTCAGGATTCTCCGCGAACGGCGTACCGACCGGCCTGCAGATCGTAGGTCCGACCTACAGCGATGAGGTCGTCTTCCGCGTCGCCGCTGCCGTCGAGCAGCTGCGGCCGTGGCTTGACGATCCCTGCCGGCGACCCAAGGAGTTCAACGCATGACTGAGTTCAAGACAACGGTCGAAACATTCGGACCCGCACCGGTCGATCCTCGCGCCGAGCAGTTCGAGGTGCGCACCCGCGACGGCATCACCTTGGCTACCGACGTCTACCTGTGCCAGGACACCACTCCGAAGCCGGTGATCCTCGTGCGGCTTCCGTACGACAAGTCTGGCCGCTACACCTTCATGTCGCAGCTCGCTGAGACCATCAACGAGCGCGGGTTCGTACTGGTCGCCCAGGACGTGCGAGGAAAGTTCCGCTCCACGGGCGAGACGATGCCTTGCACGAGCGAGATGGCAGACGGCTACGACACCTTGGAGTGGCTGTCGCGCCAAGCATGGTGCGACGGGAACGTCGGGATGTTCGGTGACTCCTACTACGGGTATACCCAGTGGGCTGCGGCGGCCAGTGGGCACCACGCGCTCAAGGCGATCGCACCAGGAGTCACGTCCGCCGAGTTGTCGCTGCAACGCAAGCGGCTCCCGGGCGCGGTGTTCCCACTGATCCAGTCCGACTACGTCTCCCATGTCTGGGTCGACAACAACATTCACGAGTTCGACGTCGACTGGAGCATTCGGCCGCTCGCCAACGTCTTCGACGAGGCGTTCGGGCAGATCGGAACGCGCTCGGGCGCGTTCGACAACGTCGTGAACACCTGGGACGACCCGACTGTCGCCGGCGCGAACTGGCCCACCCATCCGTTTCGCGGCAGCCGCATCCCTGTCCTTCACCAGGTTGCGTGGTTCGACAATGTCTCTCCCCTGTCGATGCGCGATTACGTCACGATCTCTGCGATCGAGGACCGGACGAGCCTCCAGTTCCTCACTGCAGACTCGCGGGACCACGAGAACTACCATCTCCGTGATGTTCCGATCAGCCCCGAACTGGACCACGGGGAGGACGACGCCGCGCTAGCCCGGCTCATTCCCCTGTACCTCGCGCCGGCCCTCGACTTCTTCGACTGGACGCTTCGAGGACTCGACCGTCCCGTTGACCTCGCTCAAGTGCGTTGGCACTTGGGCCACGACGGTTGGCACCAGGCTGACACCTGGCCCCCGCCGGGCGCTGAGGAGCTTGTCCTTCACCTCGTAGGAGAAGGATCAGCGACGTCAGCCGAAGGCGGTGCGCTCTCGGAGAAGGCTGACGCAGGCCGAGCCAGCGTTCAGTGGACACACGACCCGAACAACATGGTGCCGTCGATGGTCGGCGACTCGTTCGCGTTCTTGCGAGAGTACCCCGACGAGTCCCGAGTTCACGATCGTCCGGACGTGCTCACCTTCACCTCCGAGGCCCGCAGCACGCCGCTCGACCTGGCCGGTCCGATCCACCTGAGGGTCAAGGTTGGTTCCAGCGGCTCCGCCATGCAGGTACACGCGAAGCTCCTGGACGTCTCGCCCGACGGCACAGCGCACATGATCACCCGAGGTCAGGTCACCATCGATTCACCGGATCCGGACGTGCTCTCCGAGGTCTACCTGGGCCACACCGGGTACCGCCTGCGACCGGGGCACCGCCTCCGCATCCACCTCGCGTCGAGCGACTTCCCGTTGTTCCTGTGGCTTCCCGGTACGGGCGAGAACCCGTGGCAGGCAACACGGACCCAGGCAAACCAACAAACGTTGATCACCGGAGGTACGACGCCGTCGAACCTGACGCTGACGGTCCTCTCCAACTGACCTTCGACGAAGGGAATCTCAAGTCATGGCTTACGTTGTTACGGGTGCGACCGGAGGAGTCGGCCGCTTTGTCGCTGAGGAGCTCAGTCGTCGTGGCGCTGAGCCCGTTCGGCTCATCGTGCGGGACGCCGATCGCGCCGCACAGATCCCCGGCGCGGAGGTGGTCGAAGCCGAATGGGACGACGCCGCCGCTCTCGAGAAGGCGCTGCGAGAGGGGGACCGGGTGTTCATGGTCTCCTTGCCCCAGTCGCCCGACGAGCGCACTCGGCTTCAGGGGAGCTTCATCGATGCGGCCGCCAAGGCCGGCGTCGAGCGCATCGTGTACCTATCGTTCATGCTGCCGTCGCCGACCGCGATCTTCCACCATGCGCGGTCCCACCACACGGCTGAAGAGGCACTGCGCGCATCCGGTGTTCCGTGGGTGTTCATTCGAAACGGCATGTACTCCGATCACCTGCCCGGATGGTTCGACGAAGACGGAATCTGCCGGGTGCCTGTCGGGGACGGTCGGATCTCCTTCTCCTACCGTCGGGAACTCGCCGAGGCCATCGCCATCACCATGATGGAGGACGGTCACCTCAACAAGATCTACGACGTCACGGGTTCCGAGGCGCTGACGATGGACGAGATCGCGGAGTGTGCGTCTTCGGTCAGTGGCGACACCTACACCTATCAGCCGGCGTCCATCGACCACTGGCTGGGGGAGTACGCGAAGGAGGACCTGAACCAGGACCAGATCACCTGGCGCCTCTCTGAGTTCGAGGCACAGGAGCGCGGTGAGCTCGCGGTGGTGAGCGATGACTACCGCAAGCTCACGGGCAAGGATCCGTTGACCGTTCGCCAGATCCTCGAGCGCCATGTCGACGACTTGCCACTCTCGGGTCGTCATGACTGAACGTCCGATCCTCGGTCTGGACATCGATGGGGTCGTGGCGGTCGAACCACCTCCCGGTGCCGACGTTCACGAAGTGCGGGTCTCTGCCTGGGGCCGTTGGAACCGAAGCGTCCTTGTCCCGACTGGGGCGCGAGAGGTTGTCGCCGAGCTCGCTGAGGTCTACGACATCGTCTGGGTGAGTGCGTGGGGGCACAACGCGCATACCTCGTGGGCCTCAGAACTAGGGATCCAGGGCGACAAGTGGCCGTTCCTTCCGGTGCAGTTCGGACAGGCGCGGGCAGTTGCCGACTATGCGCTCGATCGCCCGTGGGCTCTGGTCAACGACGGAACCGACCAGAACGAGCAGGCGCCCTCGCGCGGCGCGATCGTCCATGTCGATGCACACAAAGGATTGGCAGATCTGGACGTGCCGTCACTCATCCGGCATACATTCGAAATCGCAGCAACACGACGGGAACTGCGCGGTTCCCACGAGCAGGAGAAGATCTCATGACCACGCGTCCCGCCGACCACCAGGGTTCGGCCTACCACTTCACGCCGGGTTCTCCCCACGAACACCTCACCAAAGTGGGACGTGGCACTCCGATGGGCGAGGTGCTGCGGCGCTACTGGCAGCCGGTCGGCCTCTCCGAGCAGGTCACCCAGCGTCCCGAGAATGTCCGGATCCTCGACGAGGACCTCATTCTGTTCCGGGACGGTTCGGGCCGGCCAGGACTGCTCTACCCGCGGTGCTGCCACCGCGGCGCTTCGCTGTACTACGGAGGCATCGAGGAGCAGGGCATTCGTTGCTGCTACCACGGCTGGGTCTTCGACGTCGAGGGCCGCTGCCTGGAGCAGCCGTGCGAACCCGAGCTCGGACTTCACCGCGACCGGGTCCGACAGCCCTGGTACCCGGTTCTCGAGCGCTACGGCATCGTCTGGGCCTACCTCGGCCCGCCGGAGAAGAAGCCCGTCCTGCCGCGGTACGACGTCTTTGAGGACCTGCCTGAGGGTCAGCACGTGTTTGCGGACGACTCCGGCTTCTCCGGCGGCGGCCCGGCCTTCCTCGACTTCAACTGGCTTTCGCACTGGGAGAACGTCCTGGACCCGTTCCACGTGCCGATCCTCCACGCACGATTCAGTGGCAACCAGTTCGTTCCCGAGATGGCCGTCATCCCTGAGGTGACCTTCTCCTATCTCGACGACGGTCTGCGGATCCAGTCGATTCGCGATCTCAAAGACGGACGGCGACTGCGCCGGGTCACCGAAGCTGTCTTCCCGAACTTGCGCGTCGTCCCCGATGTCAAGCTCACGACCTTCGACGCGCCGTGCGAGATCCTCGGCTGGGTCGTCCCGGTGGATGACGAGGCGTTCAAGATCTTCACCCTCTTCCGCGCTGAATCTGCCGACCGCCTCCAGCAGATGAGGGGGACATTCGCCGGCAAGCGGTGGGCCGAGCTCACTCCCGAGGAGCACCAGCGGATGCCCGGTGACTACGAGGCGCAGAGCAGCCAGGGCAAGACGAGCCTGCACTCGGACGACCACCTCACGACCACCGACCAGGGTGTGACCATGCTCCGTCGCATGATGGCCCGCGTCGCTGCGGCAGTTGAGGCCGGTGAGGACCCGCCCGGTGTCATCCACGATGAGGCTGACTCGTTGGTCCACATCCGCGCGGGCAACTTCTTCGAGGCTGCCCCTGCTCCGAGCGAGTGACGACGAGGATGAAGCTCCTCGTCCGATCGCTTCGCTGGGAATCCGACGGAGTTGTCTCTGTCGAGCTGGAGACGGCCGATGGAAGCCAGCTCCCCTCATGGGAGCCGGGGGCTCATATCGATCTTGCCCTGCCCAACGGCCTCGAGCGTCAGTACTCGCTGTGCGGTGTCCCTGGCGAGGGCTACTGGAGGATCGCGGTACTACGCGAGGCCCGTGGACGAGGCGGATCGGAGTGGATTCATCAGTCCCTTCGGGTCGGTACCACGCTCGAAGCGAACGGCCCGCTGAACCACTTCGAGCTGGAGGAGGGGCCCTCCTATCTATTCGTCGCCGGAGGTATCGGCGTCACGCCGATCCTGCCGATGCTCGGAGCTCTGTCCGCACGCGGCGCAGAGTGGCGCCTCCTCTACGGCGGCCGAAGCGGCGCCTCGATGGCATTCGTCTCACAGGTCTCGGATTACGGCGAACGAGTCCAGATCGCACCGCAGGATGAGGTTGGTCTGCTGGACCTAACGATCATCGACAAGACCTCGCCGGAAACCCTGGTCTACTGCTGCGGCCCGGCGCCATTGATCGACGCCGTCGCGGCGCGCTGCGCGGCGGTGGGCCGTGAGCTGAGGGTCGAGCGTTTCGCGCCCGCCATCTCTGCGGAGGCCGCGCGCCAAGGCGACGGCTTCGAAGTAGTGCTGGAGCGGTCGGGGTTGGTACTCGAGGTCAGCGATGGCGAATCGATCCTCGACGTGGTTGAAGGAGCCGGAGTCTGGCCGCCGTCCTCGTGTTTGGAAGGAACCTGCGGCACGTGTGAAACCAAGGTGCTCGCCGGGGCGGTCGACCACCGCGACAGCATCCTGACCGAGGGCGAGCGACAGACCGGCCAGACGATGATGATCTGTGTCAGCCGAGCTGCTTCAAGGCGGCTCGTGCTCGATCTGTAGGGCGCCTGACCGAGGCCGGCGGGCCCCCTTTCTGGCGCCGAAACCATTGATGGTTATCAGAAAGACTGATAACTTGAGGTCGTAGATGTCGCGCGCAGTCGGCCGCGGTATCTGCACCGTGAACATCACACGAAAGGGTGCGGATGGCATTCATCTCTGGAACTCGGCACGACACATCGCGGGCTGCGGTCCCCGGGTGCTCGGGCTCGATCCTGAGTTGAGAGTCATCCTGAGAGCTATCAACCATGCCCGTGCGCTATCTCCTAGGCCGCCTGCTGCAGGCCCTCGCCACACTGTTCATCGTCTCGGTGCTCGCCTTCCTTGTGCCGCGTCTTGTTCCGGGCGATCCGGCTCTGCAGGTGCTCGGCCCTCTGAACTCCACGCCGGAGAAGGTCGCAGCCGTCAGGGCGCAGATGGGCCTTGACCAGCCGATGCTGCAGCAGTACGCCCACTTCCTGGGCGGTGCACTGCACTTCGATTTCGGCGAGTCGCTCCGCACGAAGGATCCGGTCGCGCCGACGATGCTGGATGCTCTGGTCCCCAGCTTGGCGATCGTACTGCTGTCGATCATGCTGGCGGTCCTCATCGCCGTCCCTCTCGGCGTGTACGCGGCTGTCAAGCGCAATCGAGCCGGGGACCACACGGTTCGCTTCCTCGGCGTCGTCGGCTACGCGACGCCGTCGTTCCTGGTGGGACTCGTCCTCGTCCTTGTGTTCAGCGTCAACCTGGCAGTTCTTCCGGTCCAGGGCTACGGCGAAGGTTTCGTGGGGCACCTCCAGAGCCTCGTCCTGCCTGTGGTGACCGTGGCCTTCGCGATCACCCCGCTGTTCGTGCGGACCCTGAGATCTGCGCTGATCAACACTCTGACCACGGACTTCATCGAAGCGGCACGGGCTCGCGGTCTGTCCGGCCAGCGGGTGCTGTACCGGCATGCGCTTCGGGTTTCGCTGCTGCCGACAGTTACCCTCATCGGGCTCTCCATCGGAGGCGCCCTCAGCTTCACTGTCGTGGTCGAGAACATCTTCTCGATCCCCGGCCTCGGCCGACTGCTCGTCGATTCTGTGAACAACCGGGACTACACCGTGATCCAAGCCCTGATCCTCATGTTCGCCGGTGTGACGCTTCTTTCGAGTCTGATCACCGACCTCTTGTACTGTCTCCTCGACCCGAGGATCCGGCTGTGAGCGGCGGAAAGAAGGGGCTCGTCGAACGCGTCGCTGAGGATCGTCTCCGGAAGGCGCAGCGCGCTGCTCGGCGAGAGCGCCGCCTCCTACGCGTCAGCATGTGGGTGGGCATCGTGCTCACTGCGTCGATCCTCGTGCTGTGCGGCATCCAGCCACTCCTACCGCTGCCGTCGCCGATCGCGCAGAACTACGACGCGGTCCTGCAGGCGCCATCGTTCTCGCACTGGATGGGAACCGACGATTTGGGACGCGACGTGCTGAGTCGGACCCTTGCCGCTGGTCGGATTGACTTGCCGATCGCCCTGCTGGTGACGTCCTTGTCGGTCGTGCTCGGACTCACGCTGGGGACTCTTGCGGGCTTCTTCGGTGGCTGGCTCGACGCTCTGGTAACGCGAACCATCGACATCGTGGTCGCGTTCCCGTTCCTGGTGGTCGTGATCGTGATCATCGCGGTTGCAGGCCCTGGCCTGACCGGCATCATCATCGGCGTTCCACTAGTCGGGTGGGGCGTATATGCACGTCTCGCCCGAGCGGAGATGCTGATCGTGCGTCAGCAGGAGTTCATGCTCGCAACCGACGTACTGGGCTTCTCCCGCCGGCGGTCGATGTTCCGACACGCGCTCCCCAACGTCTGGCGCGTCTGCCTCGGCTACGCGGTGATCGACTTCGTGCTCAACCTGCTGCTCATCGCGTCGCTGTCATTCCTCGGCCTCGGCGTTCAGCCTCCGACTCCCGAGTGGGGCGCCATCATTTCCGACGGTCAGAACCAGCTCTTCACTGCTTGGTGGATCTCGATCCTTCCGGGCATCTTTGTCGCACTGCTCGGCGTCGGCGTCAGCCTGATCGGAGACGCGATCGCTGACTTCACCGGCCGTGACCTATCTCTGGCGGAGGACTGATGGCCGAGACGCTTCTCGAGGTCGACGACCTTTCGATCGGATTCCTTACCGCGCGCGGCGCAGTCGTACCTGCTGCATCAGGGGTCTCGATGACCGTGGAGGCCGGACAGACGCTAGGTCTGGTCGGCGAGAGCGGATGTGGGAAGAGCATCACCCTTCGGGCCCTTCTTGGTCTGGTTCCGTACCCCGGGCAGGTGCTCGCAGGGAGCGTGAAGCTCAACGGTCGAGAGCTTCTTGAGTTGTCGCCGAAGGGTTGGGAGAAGGTCCGCGGCCAAGAGATCTCGATGATCTTGCAGGACCCGACGACGTCGCTGAACCCTGTGTTGTCGGTTGGCCGCCAGATTCGTGAGGTCTTGACCCGCAAGCGTGGCCTGAACCGTGCGGATGCGGAGAAGGAAGCCCTCCACCTGCTTGAACGGGTCGGCATCCGGTCTGCGCGGGAGAGGCTCAAGGCGTACCCCCATGAGCTCAGCGGAGGCATGCGCCAGCGGATCATGATCGCGTTGGCCGTTGCGTCGAGGCCGAAGCTGCTGCTTGCAGACGAGCCCACGACAGCGCTGGATGTGACCGTGCAGGCTCAGATCCTCGAGCTGCTCGCCGACCTGCGCGACGAAATGCAGATGGGCATGCTCATCGTGTCCCATGACATCGGCGTCATCGCCGAGGTGTGCAACAACGTCGCAGTCATGTACGCCGGCAGAGTCGTGGAGCGCGGCCAGGCCGACGCCGTTCTGGACAGCCCGAGCCACCCGTACACCGAAGGCCTGGTGCGAACCCTCGCCGAGATGGCGGGAGCGCGCGGCCGAGGCGACCGGGTTCTTCAGACATTGGGCGGCCAGCCGCCTCTGCTGACGGCCCTCCCAGCCGGCTGCTACTTCGAACCGCGATGCCCGGACCGCACTCCCGAGTGCACCAGTTTCGACATGCGTCTGGAGACCGTCGCAACTGATCATTCCACGGCCTGTCTCATCCGTCAGCGTCAGGAGGCGGCTCGATGAACGACTCCGCACTGCTCAAGGTCGAGGATCTGACGAAGTCCTATCCCACCGAGCGACGGAAGCTCCTGCGGGAGGCGACGACGTTCTTCGCCCTCGATCACGTATCGATCGAACTCGGCCGCGACGAGACCCTCGCCCTGGTAGGAGAGTCGGGCAGCGGAAAGAGCACACTCGCCGGAATCGTCACGCGCCTCACCGACGCCGATGATGGCACTGTGGAGTTCGACGGCCACGACGTCTTGGGGATGGGGCGCACGGCACTGCGAAAGCTCCGCCCCCGCATGCAGATGGTCTTCCAGAACCCGTACGGGTCGCTGAACCCACAGCTGGCCATCGGGCGTGCCATCACCGAACCCGCCGTGGTGCACGGCACGCTCGGAGGCCTCACGCGTGGGGCGTATGCAAAGGACCTACTCGAGCGCGTCGGCCTACCCGCCTCCATGGCGTCGAGGCTGCCCCGCGAGTTGTCCGGAGGTCAGCGGCAGCGGATCGCGATCGCGCGTGCCCTGTCGGTCAAGCCTGACCTGCTCATCGCTGACGAGGCCGTGAGCGCCCTGGATCTGCCCGTTCAAGCCCAGATCCTCAACCTTCTCGAAGGTCTGAGGGCTGAGCTGGGCATCTCGATCCTGTTCATCTCCCACCAGCTTCCGGTCGTCGCGCACATTGCAGACCGCGTCGCAGTCATGTATCTCGGACGGATCGTGGAGGTTGGTCCTGTCGAGACGATCTTCAAGCACCCGGCCCATCCGTACACGGTGGGGCTTCTGGCTGCGCAGCCCGGGCGCCATCAGCGAACCAGCGTGAAAGCGCCCCGTGAACGTCGACCCGATGTAAGCGTCGCGGAACTGCAGTCGACCGGATGCAGGTACCGCGATCGATGTCCCGCCGCGACTGAGCTCTGTTCCATTGAACGGCCACCGGTCGTCGAGCTCGGTGGCACTCATTCGGCTGAGTGCCACTACCCGGCCGCTTTGCCAATGCCTGTCCCCCCAGCGGTCAGCAACCTCCCGCTACGGCCCGACATCGACGATGCCTCGGCTATGCATAGCGGATAGATGAACCGGTGGATTGCGTGACCAGCCCCACAGCCAAGCCTGGAGGTCCCATGTCCGAAACCTCGCCCTGTGAACCTGGACTACGGCAGCCACGCAGCGTTGCTCGGGTAAGGTCGGCATCGTGAGTCCGCGGACATCGAGCCGGCTGGTTGCCAAGCCCGTGCCGAGCCTGAGCTACGTGGTCGGCCGTCTCGACAAGGCGCTCGCGAGCGCGATGGGCGAGAAGGTCGCCAAGTACGGGGTCACCCTTCCTCAGTACACCGCACTGTCGGTTCTCGAGATCCAGAGTGGCCTGTCCAACGCCCAGTTGGCGCGCCGCGCGTTCGTGCGGCCTCAGTCGATGATGCAGGTCGTGTCCGAGCTCGAACGCAAGGGCCTGATCGAGCGGGCGCTCGAGCCCGACAACGGGAGAATCCTTCGTACCAAGGTCACGAAGGCGGGCCATCGTCTCCTCGAGGACTGCAACAACGACGTTGCGGAGCTTGAGAAGGAGATGCTGGCCGATGTTGCGCCCGCAGACCGCGACATCGTCCTCGAGGCCCTGATCAGCTGCGTGCGACGGCTTGGCGGAGGTCTACTCACCTCATCGCGGGCCGACGAATCCTCAGCCTAGGCATCAGGCCCGTCCGTGTTCAGACGTTCTGGCAGCGGACGGGGCCCTGAACCGGATGGATTTGCCAGCGCGGCTTGCTAGTCGTCTGCCATGAGGTGCAGGTCGCCCTCGCCGTGGAAGTAGCCCACTCCGGTCGATCGAACGCCGATGAAGTCCTCTCCCTCGAAGGGAGTCCAGACGCCCACCTTCTCGGAGTCCGGGTAGAACGAGGCGCCCAGGCCGGAGTTGGAGAAGCCCAGGATCCGGACCCGGCCTTCCGACTTGTTGATGAGCTGATGAGTACCGTCGGTGCCTCGCGCAGCGAACATGACGTCGCCGGTGGCGAGCTCCTGGAAGCCTTCGGGAGTGCGGACGGTGACCTGTCCTTCGAGGACCACCGCCCACAGCTCGTGGCCGTACTCGTAGTGGTACGGGCACACGGCCTGGCCAGGTTCGAGCTCGAACGCCACCGCATGGGTGAGGTCCGCGCCGACGCTGAAATGGTGGACGCCGCCTCGGTACGGAGCCGGCGCGCCCAGGTCGCGCTCGTAGGGAACTTCCTCGAATCGATTGATGGTGACCACCCTTGCACTGTATCAGGTGGACTGATACTTTCGCCTCAATGTCGCAAGGGGCGACAGCTCGATCGTGAGCTCAGCTGGAGGTGTACCGATGAGATCTGCACTCCTCGCGGGAAGATTCCGTGAATCGAATCGCATGGCCGGAGGGCAAGTGATACGAGCTGTTCTTGCCGTCGTGCTGGCGGTTGCTCTTGCTGCTTGTGGAGCGAAGGGTCGCGGCAACTCGGAGGCCGATGGTCCGGTTCAGAAGGGCGGCACGCTGACGATCGGCTCCAGCGCGGAGCCGCTGTCGCTCGACCCGGGCAAGTCGGAGACGGCTCCGCCCGCTGAGCGTCCTCTGCTGCTGGCTTTCCAGCGCCTCGTCGAGGCCTCGCCCACGTCGAACGAGATCGTTCCGGGGCTCGCGACGTCGTGGGAGTTCAACGGAGCGAAGACCCAGCTGACGTTCCACCTCGGCGACTTCAAGTTCGCCAACGGCGACTCCGTGACCGCCGATGACGTCAAGTTCTCCCTCGAGCGTTTGACGGATCTGAAGGTGAACCCCGACTTCGGCTACACCTACCAACGCCAGATCAAGAAGGTGAATGCGCCCGACCCGACCACGGTCGTTCTCGAGCTCCAGGCCGGCCCGCAGCCAGATCTCCTCGACTGGCTGACTTTCACGGGTGCATCGATCTACAGCGAGAAGGTGTTCAAGCAGCTCGGCGAGAAGAAGTTCGGTGACGCTCCGACCGACGCTGGGTCAGGGCCGTTCAACATCGAGCGCTTCGATCGCGGTCAGCGCATGGTGTTCAAGCAGAACCCGAACTGGACTGGTCAGAAGCCGAACGTCGACGAGGTCGTCATTCGCATGATTCCGAACGACAACGCGCGGATGCTCGCTGTCCGGTCCGGCGAGATCGATGTCGCCGAGAGCGTCCCGTACCCACAGATCAAGAGTGTCGAGGGCGTCCCTGGTGTGAAGATCGAGGAAACCAAGATTGCGTCAGTGTTCGCACCGTGGATCGCCTCGGATGGGCCGACGGCTCCCAAGGAGGTTCGCCAAGCGCTCCTGTACGCGATCCCGTTCGAGACCATCAAGAAGGTCGCGTTCGCCGGGAAGGGGACCATTCCGAACAGCACTGTGCCGCCCCTGCGGTACTGGGACAGCGCCGTGCCTGCCGTGAAGACCGACCTCGCGAAGGCCAAGGAACTGATGGCGGCTTCCCCAACCCCGAACGGCTTCACTTTGGAGATGCTCACCCTCACCGGTGACACGGTCTCCAACCAGACTGCCCAGATCTTGCAGCAGGCCTGGAAGGAGATCGGCGTGACTCTGGAGATTCGGTCGTTGGATCAGGCTGCGTTGTACCAGGCAAACATCGACGGCAACTGGCAGACGATCCTGTTCGGTCCGGGAAGCATGGCGAGTCACGTCCCGACGGAGGCCGAGTTCTACGACAACTGGGCCAACCCGGCCATCGCGAAGTACTTCAAGTACGACAACCCGGAGCTCGGCGACTTGATGAAGCAGGCGAACAGCACCTGGGATGAAGCTGAGCGCAAGGACCTGTACGCAAAGGTCCAGCAGTCAGCTCTCGACAACCTGGCATGGCTGCCGATCCTGTTCGATACCTCGGTCTACGCCGTCAGCGACTCAGTGCACAAGTTCGGAGTGACGCCGCTCGACACGTGGAGTCTCATGGACACCTGGGTCTCGTCCAAGTAGGTCCCGAGCAGGCGTGGTCGCGGACCAAGCCGCGACCATGCCTCCTCAACTCTCAACCGGCAGGGGCACATGACCAAACGCGATCCACGTCACGACATCTTGTTCGATCCCGTGCAGATCGGGTCCAAGACCATCCGCAATCGCTTCTACGCGGTCCCGCACTCCGCGGGCATGGGTGTCGAGAAGCCGCGGTCGCAGGCTGCGTTCAGGGGCATGAAGGCACAGGGCGGCTGGGGAGCTGTCTGCAACGAGTTCTCTCCAGTGAGCTACGACTCCGACACTTCGCCGTCCCTGTCGTCGCACATGTGGGACGACGAGGACGCCAGGTGCCTGCAGCTGATGTGCGAGAGCGTGCACGAGCACGGAGCCCTGGCAGGCATCGAGCTGACGCACCTCGGCGGAAGCATGGTGAGCAACTACACCAGGTGGCCGACGGTGGCGCCCTCCGCGATCCCTGTCGGAGACCCAACACTGGTTCCCAAGGCCATGAGCTTGAGCGACATTCAACGGGTCCAGTCGGACTGGGTCGACGCAGCCAAGCGTGCGCGAGACGCCGGCTTCGACATCATCTATGTGATGGCCACGGATCTGCCGATGCAGTTTCTGTCGCCGTACGTCAACCAGCGTCAAGACCAGTACGGCGGATCGTTCGAGAACCGCGCACGCTTTTACCTTGAGACTCTTGAGAGGGTGCGCGACGCAGTGGGCTCGGACTGTGCCATCGCTACCCGTATGGGCATCGGGGGCATGCGCGAACGTGGAGTGACCAACGAAGAAGGACTGCAACTCATCGCGCAGGCTGACCCGCTCATCGATCTGTGGGACGTCAACATCGAGGTCGGTGATCCAGCTGTCGAGCTCGGTGCATCTCGCGGCTACCCGCAAGGGTTCCAGCGCCACATCGGCGAATGGGTTCGTCAAGCCACGACCAAGCCAATTGTCGGTGTGGGGAGGCTGACCGACCCCGACGTCATGGTTGACCTCATCAAGGCAGGCGTGTGTGACCTGATCGGGGGTGCGCGCCCCTCGATTGCCGACCCGTTCCTGCCGCAGAAGATTCGCGAAGGCCGTTACGACGACATTCGCGAATGCATCGGCTGCAACATGTGCGCGAAGACCGCCGAGTTCGGTGCGCCGCATCTGAACTGCACCCAGAACGCGACCGCGGGTGAGGAGTTCCGCCGGGGCTGGAACCCGGAGGTGTTCGGCGAGGCCGACAACAACAACAGGAACGCACTGATCGTCGGCGGTGGACCGGCAGGCATGGAGTGCGCGATCGTTCTGGCCAAGCGCGGGTTCGACAACGTGCACCTCGTCGAGTCGCGCGACGAGCTTGGCGGCCACATGCGGTGGGTCAGGGACCTCCCAGGCCTCCAGACCTGGTCGCGGGTCGTCGAGTGGCGCGCGAGCCAACTTCAGCGCCTCAAGGGAGTGACAGTCGCGCTCAACAGGTCCCTTGATCTCGAAGGGATCTTGGACTACGGCGCGGACCTCGTGGTGATGGCTACCGGGTCCACCTGGTCGCCCGACCCGGTCCTCGAGCAGCTCGATCTGGACCCGTCCCGGGTGCTGCTGCCTGAGCAGATCATGGATGAGGGACTTCGCCCAGAGGGCAGTGACGTGATGGTCTACGACCTCGACGGATACTATGTCGGCGTCGGCTTGGCGGAGCTCTTGGCTTCAGAGGGCTACTCGGTCAGCATCGTGACGCCGGGTTCTGACCTCGCCCCACGGACGTACTACACCGGGGAGGCGGGCATCATCCGGCCGCGACTCCGCGAACTTGGGGTCTCCGTATGGACGGGGCGTTCCATCACCCGCTTCGCGGACGGCTCGGCCAGTCTCGAGTCCGAGTTCGAGCCTGCGATCGACGTCCGGGCTGAGTCGCTGGTCGTCGTCTCGCGGCGAACCTCTGACGATCACCTTTATCTGCAGCTGAGCGCAGATCCGGAACAGCTTGAGGACGCGGGCATCGAGAGCGTCTATCAGATTGGTGATTGCGTTGCGCCACGCGTGCTCGCAGACGCCATCTTCGACGGTCACCGCCTCGGTCGTGAGATCGACAGCGCCAACCCGGCAGTGCCGAAGCCGCACCGCCGGGAACGATTCGTGCTGGTGGCCGACGAGGAGGGAGCGGCGGAGTCCGAGCGTGTGAGCACGTTCTGGGAAACGTCGGGCACAGGTCAAGCTGAGTCCAAGACGCCGTAGGGCCCTCTGCGCCGGAGAGCATGGTGTTGATCGGTTGCGCTACCGCGTCAGCGCACGAGCGCGACCATCACGCGCCGACGAACTCGGCGGTCGCTCCGATGCCGCCGTGCGTTGGAGCAGCTTCCTGCCCGACGCGGCGGGAGCGACGCGCCCTGAGGCCGCGCCCGGAACGGTCCAGGTCCGGGTTCTCGCCCAGGTCCGCGCTGCTAACGAACGAACTTCCAGATCTACGAAGGACTCACGTTGACTACCAGTCGCAGGGCATCGGTCCTCGGTGCGATCCGCACTCCATTGGGCAAGAGCAGCGGAATGCGCACAGATCACGCCATCGACGATCTTTCCGACTCCGGTGGGCCAGGAAGCGCCGAGACCTTGGGCTTTTCGTCCCGTGGGTTGAGCCAATGGTTGGGGTTGCGATGAGTCTGCTCCCAATGTCCCTGAGACCACTGCTGGTGTTCGTCAACTGGATGGGCGTCACGATCGTGAGGAACAGATGAAGTCAGGGCCAGTAGCGGTCATTGGGGCCGGCACCATCGGTATCGGCTGGGCGGCGCTGCTGCTTGCCCGCGGTCACGATGTTCGCGTCTTCGACCCGGCTGATGGCGCCGAGGTTCGTCTGCGGGACGGGGTCGAAGCGGCGTGGCCGGCCCTTGAGCGACTTGGCCTGGCCGCGGGAGCTGACCGATCGAGGCTTACGACGAGCGCGACCCTTGAGCAGGCGCTCGAGGGTGCGACGTTCGTACAGGAGTCCGGGCCGGAGGACCTGGAGGCCAAGGCCGAGTTGCTGGCTGATGTCGATGCGTTGGCCCCCGAGGGGGTCGTTGTCGCTAGCAGTTCCTCGGGGCTGATGCCGACCACGCTCCAGCAGATGTGTTCGGCACACCCTGAGCGAGTGCTGATCGGGCATCCGTTTCACCCGGCGCAACTCGTGCCGCTGGTTGAGGTGGTGCCGGGGGAGCGCTCGTCGAAGGAGTTCGTCAAAGCTGCCTTCTCGTTCTATGAGTCCCTGGGCAAGCGGCCTGTGCTCGTGCGAGGAGAGGTGCCCGGCCACCTCACCAACCGGCTTCAGGCAGCGCTGTGGCGCGAAGCGTATTCGCTGGTCGAGCGTGGCATCGCGACGGTTGGTGACATCGACACGGCAATCAGTTCTGGGCCGGGTCTTCGCTGGGCGTTGCTGGGTCCGCTCGCTGGACAGCATCTGTCCGGCGGGCCTGGGGGTATGGCCCATACGCTTCGCCACCTTGGGCCGCCCGCCCAGGTGTGGATGGATGACCTGGGCGCTCCCCGACTCACTCCTGCTCTCACCGACGCCCTCGTTGCAGGGGTTGACGCGGAGCTGGAAGGCATCGACCAGCGCGATCTCGTTGCCCAGCGTGATGAACTGCTCGTTGAGCTGATTCTGCGAAAGCGCGACTTCCCTTCTCTTCCCTGAAAGGACCCAACAATGTATGAGTCCCGAATCGACGTCGGCTCCGTCATGGCGGTCGACATGCATGTGCACGTGGAAGCCGATGCGCACGGGAATTTCTCGCTGGATCAGGAGCTGCTCGATGCTTCCGCCGCCTATTTCAGGGCGGACCAGGACCGGTCGCCGACCGTAGAAGCGCTTGCGGCTCACTATCGCGAGCGCAACATGGCGGCGGTGATCTTCACGGTCGACGCGACGACCGCGCTCGAACACCCGGCGCTGTCGAGCGAAGAGATTGCTGAGCGAGCATCGGAACACGCGGACGTCCTCATCCCGTTCGGATCCGTCGATCCGCTTTCAGGGGCTGCTTCAGTGACTCGGGCGCGACGGCTGGTCGAGCAGCACGGGGTGCGCGGCTTCAAATTTCACCCGAGCCTCCAGGGGTTCCGTCCCAACGATCCCAAGCTTCGCCCGCTGTGGGCGGAGTTGGAGGCGCTCGGGGTAGTTTCCCTATTCCACACCGGCCAGACCGGAATCGGTGCTGGGCTCCCGGGCGGCCGTGGCATCAAGCTTCGATACTCGGACCCGATGCTGATCGACGATGTCGCTGCGGAGTTCCCCGCCCTGCCTATCGTCCTGGCGCATCCCGGTGTGCCGTGGGTCGACTCGTCCATGGCGATCGCGACTCACAAGGCGAACGTGTTCATCGACCTGTCGGGGTGGGCCCCGAAATACTTGCCGCCGAAACTTGTCCGGCAGGCCGGAACTATCCTTCGCAACAAGGTGTTGTTCGGGTCGGACTACCCAGTCCTTGCACCCGACCGTTGGCTGCGGGAGTTCGAGGCACTCGACATTCCCGACGCGGCCCGACCGCTGATTCTCAGGGAGAACGCGATCGGCCTGCTTGGACTTTCCTGACGGCGGAGGTGTGCTCGGCAGCTCGGGGCTTGGGCGCGTTCACCGCCGACGACCCCGACCGAGCGCGCGACTGGGTCGAGCAGCCCGGCTGCTGGCCGTGGGCCGACGTGCACGCGAACGCCTTCGTGCTGGTGGGGCGGCAGGACGAGGCGGACGCCTTCCTGACCTGCCACGAAGAGGTCGCGCGCGAGCACGGCCACGCCTCCGCGACCGCCCGGCTCGCCTACGCCCGCGGCCGCTGGTACGGCGTGCGCGGTGACCTCGACGCCGCCCGCTGCGACCGTGAGCTCGCCGCCGACGGCGTCAAGGTGGTCCGCGGGCACCGCGAGCTCGACGACCTCGCCCCGCAGGAGAGGCCGTCGCCGGGTTGGTCGCGCAGGGCCGCAGCAACAAGGAGGTCGCCGCCGAGCTGTTCCTGTCGGTGAAAACCGTGCAGTTCCACCTCGCCCGGGTCTACGCGAAGCTCGGGGTCCGATCGCGGGCCGAGCTCGCCGCGCGGAGGTCGCGGTGAGTGCCGCGCCGCTGAGAGACGATGTGCTGTGAGCTGTTGGCAACGCGAGCCGCTCCTTTGCCCGAGCGACGGCACCGATGAATCGCCTGCATCGACCTCGTCTGGGATGAGGTGACCTCCGCGTACAACGTCGTGGCAGTGAGGAGCCCGGCACGAGGGCGCGGAACAGAGGGGCGACGTCGAGCCACGCATCCCAAACGACGCAAGGCCTCGTTCCTGCCCGTCATCCTCTAACCCCGCCGACGCACCGACCATGCGTCGTACGCGGTGGTGTCGGAGGCCTACGTCCACGGTGTCAGAACCCGCAGCATCGACGGCCTGGTCGAAGCCATGTTCGGGCGCCGGTCGCCAACCTGTTGCATCATGGGGCGCTGGTCCTGTCACAATGACGCTGTGTCTGACGCCCCGTTGCCGGAAGCTGCCCTAGCCATTGTCCGAAAGCCGAACCCGGCCGTCATGGCGACGGTCACGTCCGACGGCCGGCCCGTGTCGGTAGCGACGTGGTACCTCCTCGAAGATGACGGCCTTCTGATGCTGTGCATGAACTCCGATCGTGCCCGGCTCAAGCACCTGAAGAACAACGGACACGTATCGCTGACCGTGCTGGCGGCGGACGATTTCGGCACGCATGTATCAGTCCAGGGGCATGTCGTATCGATCAAGCCCGATGAGGGCCTGGCCGACATCGATCGACTCTCGAGGCACTTCCTCGGCAAGGACTACCCTGCCAGGGAGAGTCCTCTCGTCACGGTCCACGTGGCGATTGATCGATGGTTCGGTTGGTCGGGAGGTCGTCTGCTTGAGTACTGATGCCGGGCTGGGCGGCCGGAGGCAGCAGACGATCGCTCGCTAGCGCCGAACACCCACGCGGGCGGGGAATGTCCACTACGCCGCGGTGCTGGATCCCTTTGGCCGGCGTACCGTGGGACTGGTCCAGCGACGCATGCCAGAGTTCGACACGGGTCGTCAATGCTCTCGACCTGGCCATGCACAGCGGCAGTTCGGACCTGTCGGCGTGGTCCACGCCGACCATGGGGTCCAGTTGACTCCCGTCGGCCGTTGGCAGCCGTGTGCGGACAGCCGAGCTCTCGCCGTCCTTCGTCACCATGGGCGACGGCCCGGACAACGCCATGATGGAGGGCTTCTGGCCCCCGATGCAGAGCGAGCTCCCTCGGCATGTCCGCGCGGGGCAGGTTCCGGTTCTCAGGTGTAGGTCAACGCCGTCTCGACCAGCACGTCGTGCAGGGCCAGCTCGGCCGCACCTCGGACCCGTCCCTGACGGTGGGCGACCAGGACCCGCCGGGAGGGGGCGGTGTCGCCGAGCGAGACGACCCGCACGTCAGGGTGCTGGTTGACCGTGGCCGTCCGGGGGGCGAGGGCGATGCCGAGGCCGACGCTGACCATGGCCTGCGCCTCCTGGTAGTCGTTGGCCTGGAACGCGATGGTCGGCGTGAAGCCCGCCGCGACCGCGCTGCGGTCCAGCACCTCGACGACCGGATGGCCGCCGGCCCTGATGATCCAGGGCTCGGAGGTCAGGTCGCTCATCCGGACAGTACGACGGCGGGCGAGCCGGTGGTTCGCGCCGACGAGGAGCACCGTGGGATCAGTGAAGAGCTCAGTCAGGACCAGCTCGTCGTTGTCGATGCGCTGCCACTCGTAGTCCCACAGCAGGGACATGGCGACAGTGCCGTCCTCGAGCATCCGCACCAGGTTGTCCTCGCGCCCGCTGCTGATCGTGAGGGAGATGTTGGGGTAGAGCTCGCGGTAGCGGCGGACGGCGAGGGGGAGGAACGAGCTCCCGACGGTGGGGAAGGTTCCCAGCGTGACACTGCCGCGTCGCACCCCGGCGACCTCGGCCAGGTCGGCCTCGGCCGCCGCCAGGTGCCGGAGGATCTTGCGTGCGTGGGTCGCGAGCACGACGCCTGCGTCGGTCGGCGTCATGCCGCGGGCGTGGCGGTCGAGCAGTGGCTGGCCCACCTCGCGCTCCAGTCGGAGCAGCTGCTGCGAGATCGCGGACGGCGTGTAGCCGAGTGCTGCGGCGGCACCCGTCACCGAGCCCTCCTCCACGATCGCCAGCAGGACCTGCAGGCGCCTGATGTCGAGCATGACGCCGATTCTGCCTGAAGCATCGCTACAAAGCCATGAAGGGTGTTCCTGCGCTGCTTCAATCGCGGACGCGCTGCCCACGGGTGTCACGTGCCGGTAGTGGCTTAAGCATCACTTCACTCTCCTGTGACAAATGGCGATTGTGCTACAACTCACGGCAGCCCAACCTGAGGGGGTCCGGAGCGTCCGGGCGGCCCGACCCAGGAGGGGCGAATGCGAGAGATCGCGGCGACGTGGATGCGCGGAGGCACCAGCAAGTGCTGGGTCTTCCGACGCGAGGACCTGCAGGTCCCCGACCTGTCCGTCGACGAGGTGCTGCTGCGGATCTACGGCAGTCCCGACCATCGTCAGGTGGATGGCGTCGGCGGTGGTACGTCGACGACGAGCAAGGCCGTGATCCTCGCGCCGTCCTCCCAGCCCGGTGTGGACGTCGATTACACCTTCGCCCAGGTCGGCATCGACGAGGCCAAGGTCGACTGGGGCAGCAATTGCGGCAATTGCTCCGCCGTCGTCGCGTCCTTCGCGATCCGCGAGGGCTGGGTGTCGACGGGACCGTCGCAGACGGCTGTGCGCGTCCTCAACACCAACACCGACCAGCTGATCCTGCAGCACGTGCCCACGCCCGGTGGTCACCTGGACGAGGCCGCCTCGGACACGATCCCCGGCGTGCCGTTCCCGGGTGCCCCGGTGCGGATGGGGTTCGTCGACCCGGCCGGGCGCAGCACCGGCCGGCTGTTCCCGACCCGCTCGCCGCGCGACGTGCTCACGGAGGGCGTCGGGGGAGTGACCGTGACGCTCGTCGACGCCGGCGCCCCCGTCGTTGCTGCCCGGGCGGCCGACTTCGGCGTCCGCGGCGACGAGGACATCGCTGACCTCGACCGCGTGCCCGGGCTGCTGGACTGCCTCGACGTCGTACGACGGGAAGCCGGCGTACTGATGGGGCTCGCGCCGAGCCCCGAGGCCGTCGCCCGCGCCGTACCCAAGCTGGCGCTGGTCTCGGGCCCCGGTTCGCAGGACGGCGAGGAGACTGATCTTACCGTTCGCATGCTGTCGATGGGCCGGTTCCACCCGGCTGTTCCTGTCACCGGGTCGGTGGCGCTGACCCTCGCCGCGGGTGTCCCCGGCACGGTCGTGAACGACCTCGTGCGCCAGGACCGCCCTGCCGCGGGACTTCGCCTCGGCACGCCCGCCGGGTGTGTGACGACCTTCGCCGAGGAGCACGACGGCGTGCCCGTCGTCGGCGTCCTGCGGACCTACCGCCGGCTGGCCCACGGGTCCGTGGTGCTGCCCGACCCCCCGCTGCTCCCGTCCGTCTCGGCATGACAGTCCACTCCCTTGACACGGCCGGTCCGTGCGAGGCTCGCTTGATCTGGAGGAACCCATGACCCAGCACGTCAACGAGAGCGACGTGGTCGCGACCGCAGACGGCGACGTCCGGCCCGCGCAGGACGCGCCCGAGCGCCGGGCGCCCAGCCCACGGCTGGCCGCGGCCGTCGTGGCCGGCTTCACCGCCCTGGCGGTGGGTGTCTCCGTCGTCGGCGGCAACCTCCTCAACCCGGCGGCCTCCACGACCGACGGCGACTACGCCGGTGAGACCGTCGAGCTGATGATCCCCCTCGCCGAGGGCGGCGGCACCGACACCTGGGCGCGCTTCGTGACGACCGAGCTCACTCACGCGGTGCCCGGGTCGCCCGGCCTCGCACCGGTGAACGACGACGGCGGCGAGGGCATCCTCGGCACCAACCACTTCATGAGCTCGGCCGAACCGGACGGCACGGAGGTGCTGGTCAGCACGGCGTCGACGGTCGTCCCCTACCTGCTCGACATGCCCGCGGTGCGCTACGACTTCAACGAGCTGCGCCCGATCCTCGCGAACGGGACGGGCGCCGTGGTCTACGCCCGAACCGGTGCAGGCGTCCACGGGGTGGAGGACCTCGTCGACCGCGGCACGCCGCTCGTCTTCGGCGGCATCGCCGCGACCAGCCTCGACCTGACGACGCTGCTCGCCTTCGACCTCCTCTCCGCCGACGTGAAGGCGACCTTCGGCTTCGAGGGGCGCGGTCCGGTCAACCTGGCCCTCCAGCGGGGTGAGGTCGACATCGACTACCAGACGACGTCGTCGTACGGGCCGGCGGTCGAGCCGCTGGTCGAGGACGGCGTGGCGGTGCCGCTCTTCTCCCTGGGCCAGGTCGACGAGGACGGCGAGATCGTCCGCGATCCGAACTTCCCCGACCTGCCGACGGTCGTCGAGGTCTACGAGGACCTGTACGACGAGCAGCCCGACCCCGGGAAGCTCGAGACCTACCGGGCGATCCTCGCGCTGACGTACACGTACCAGAAGGCGCTGTGGGTGCCCGAGGACACTCCCGACGAGGCGGTGGAGCTGCTCCGCTCGACCGCTGACGAGATGGGTCGCGACCCCGAGTTCCAGAAGGCCGCGGCCGAGATCCTCGGCGGCTACCCGATCGACGCGTCCGAGGACCTCCCCGAGCGGATCGGCGAGGCCTACCAGGTCGACGACAGCGTGCGCGAGGACGTCCTTGCGCTCCTCGCGACCGACTACGACATCACGATCGAGCAGGACTGACCACCATGACCGACGCAGCCTTCTCAGCCCTCGGCTCGCTCGCCGACCCCTCGCTCCTCGTCATGCTCGCCATCGGTGTGGTGGCCGGCCTCGTGATCGGCCTGATCCCCGGTCTCGGTGGCACCGGTGCGGTGGCGATCCTCCTGCCGGTCACGTTCGGCATGGACCCCGAGCCGGCTCTCGCGATGCTCATCGGGGCGCTCGCCGTCGTCCACACCTCCGACACGGTCGCTGCCGTGCTCCTCGGGGCGCCCGGGTCGGCCTCCGCCAGCGTCACGATGCTCGATGGCTACGCCATGGCCCGGCAGGGTCAGGCAAAACGGGCGCTGTCCCTGGCGTTCCTGTCCTCGATGGCCGGCGGCGTGATCGGTGCGATCGGCCTGACGCTCGCGATCCCGCTGGCTCGACCGCTCGTGCTCTCCTTCGGCAGCCCCGAGCTCTTCATGCTCACCATCCTCGGTGTCTCCCTCGCCGCCGTGCTCTCGCGCGGCAATGTCGTCAAGGGCCTGACCGCCGGCTTCCTCGGACTCCTGCTCGGCCTCGTCGGCACGTCGCCAACGACCGCAGAGGAGCGCTTCTCGTTCGGCTCGCTCTTCCTCAGCGACGGCTTCTCGCTCGTCGCGGTCGCCCTGGGCATCTTCGGCCTGGCCGAGATCGCGAGCCGCGTCGGGCAGCGCCGCGTCGCAGAGAAGCCCGTCGAGCTCACCGGCGGCTGGGGTTCCGGCATCCGCGAGTGGCTGACCCATTGGACCCAGGTCATCCGCGGCGGCCTGATCGGCATCTGGGCTGGAGTCCTCCCCGGCGTGGGCGCGACCGCGGGCACCTGGCTCGCCTACGGACAAGCCGTCGCCACGGCCAAGGACAAGCGCAAGTTCGGCAAGGGCGACCCGCGCGGCATCGTCGGCCCGGAGAGCGCCAACAACTCCGTCGAGGCCGGTGACCTAATCCCGACCTTCCTGTTCGGCATTCCCGGCGGCGTACCGTCCGCGATGCTCCTCGGGATGCTGCTGACCTACGGCATCCAGCCCGGTCCGGCGATCGTGACCGACCACCTCGACCTGATGTACCTCATCGTCTGGGCGTTCGCCATCGCCTCGGTCGCGGGCGCGTTCCTCTGCTTCCTCGCGACCGGCTCGCTCGCGAAGCTCACCAAGGTGCCCTTTGCCGTCCTCGGGCCGGGGCTGCTCGTGGTCATGCTGCTCGGCGCGTTCCAGGAGGGCGGCCAGCTCGGCGACCTCTGGGTCATGGTCGTGCTCGGAGTGGTCGGGTTCTTCCTCAAGGCGACCGGCATGCCGCGGGCCCCCTTCCTGATCGGCTTCGTCCTCGCGATCCCGATGGAGCGCTACTACTACCTCACCGCCAACCTGTATGACGGCACGAGCTGGATGACCCGCCCGGGTGTCCTGGTCTTCGCCGCCCTGCTGGTGGTGCCGGCCCTCTGGGCGCTGGTCAAGCGGCTGCGCGGCGCCTCGGGTGCCGTCGACGACGGCCATCGAGACGAGCACGCTGCCGAGGACGCCGATGGCGACGAGCTCGAGGGATCGATGGCCGGCACGCGGTGGTCCGCCGCGGTCGCCCTCGTCGCCGTCGCCCTGTTCGCCGGCGCGTTCTGGGTCAGCGGCAGCTTCTCCGCGGAGGCGCGGCTGATGCCGCGGCTGGTGGCGGTCTGCGGCCTGGCCGTGGCACTCGCGCTGGTCTGGCAGGAGCTCCGTGGCCGGTGGCGCGACGCCAGGTCGGCCGACGACGAACCCGACGACCACCGGGCGGGTGCAGGCGCGGGCCGCACCGTGCTCGCGACCCGCGTGGCGCCGACGGACGTCGCCGTCGCCCAGAGCCACGACCTCGTGATCGCGGCCCGGACCTTCGCCGCCATGGCCGCATTCCTGGTCCTGGTCACCGTCGGCGGCTACCTCGCGGCCACGCTGGTCTTCACGCCCGTGTTCCTGCTGTACGCCGCCCGAGTCCGCCCCCGGACCGCGGTCGTCTACACCCTGGTCCTGGGCCTGGTGCTCCTCGTCCTGCCGTCGTTGCTTCCGGTCGACCTGCCCCTCGGCCTCCTGCAGTGACGTCCCGGCCAGCACCTCTTCCCAGCCCCTCCCGAAAGGAATCCCGATGACCCTCGTCGTCGCCTACGCCGACACCCCTCCCGGCCACGCCGCCGTCGCAGCCGCCGTCGCCGAGTCTGCCCCCGCGCAGGAAGTCATCATCCTCGTCCCAGCGGTTCGCGGGGAAGCACTGCCCGAGCTCGACGCGATCGTCGCGCGGTGGCCAGAGGTCGGCGGCCGCGTCGAGATCGAGAGCGGTGACCTCGGCGACCCCAGCGACAACGTCGTCCAGGTCGCCCAGCGGCGCGACGCCCGCCTCGTCGTCCTCGGGCTGCGGGCACGTACCCCGGTCGGCAAGCTGGTGTTCGGCAGCACGGCCCAGCGGATCCTGCTCGATGCCACCTGTCCCGTCCTGGCGGTCAAGCCGGAGCCCGCCACGACCTGAGAGCCGCCCCAGCGGCGGTTGGCAGATGGGCAGAGACCGGCAAGCGTCAATCGCGGCTGCGCGGGTGGGATTCTCCGCGATGAGGGTGGACGCGTCTTCGTAGGTTTAGTATCATAGTTCCTATGAATGCTGCCGCAGTGACGTCGCCGGACGTCGACGGATTCCGTGCCCGGGTGCGGGTCTTTCTGGAGAATGAGCTCCCGGCTGACTGGGCCGGAGTCGGCGAGCTCAGTCACCTCGAGGCCGAGGCCTTCGCTCAGCGCTGGCGTGCCTCGCTGGCGGAGCACGGACTGCTGGCCACGTCGTGGCCGGTCGAGTACGGCGGCGCGGGTCTCACTGATGCAGAACGCGTCGTGCTTGCCGAGGAGTTCGCCCGGGTCGGTGTGCCCACCGGGATCATGAACGACATCTTCAGCATCGTGATGATCGGGAACACGTTGCTCCACTGGGGTACCGAGGAGCAGAAGAAGCACTTCCTCCCGCGCATCCTCTCCGGCGAGGATGTCTGGTGTCAGGGCTACTCCGAACCGGGCTCGGGCTCCGACCTCGCCTCCCTGTCCACTCGTGCGGTCCTCGACCATGACGAGTGGGTCATCAACGGACAGAAGATCTGGACGTCCGGTGGCCACCTCGCCAACTGGATCTTCGTGCTCGTCCGCACCAATCCGGATGCCCCCGCGCACCGCGGCATCTCGATGCTTCTCGTGCCCATGGACCAAGAAGGTGTCGAGGTCCGGCCGATCAAGAACATCGCCGGCGAGAGCGACTTCAACGAGGTGTACTTCACCGATGCACGCTGCCCCAAGGCGAACGTCGTGGGCGGGGTTGACGAGGGCTGGCCTGTGGCCATGACGCTTCTCGGTTTTGAGCGTGGTGAGTCGGCGGCAACGCTGCCGATCATGTTCCGCGTCGAGCTCGAGCGGCTCTTCGACCTGGCGAGGGAGAACGGCGCAGCGGACGAGCCCGTCATGCGCGACCTGCTTGCGGACGCCTACATCGACAACGAGATCATGCGCTTCCTGGGCCGCGACTCCCTCGCCCGCTTCCTCGCGGGTCACGCGCCTGGTCCCGACGCGGCGATCAGCAAGCTGTTCTGGAGCGAGTACCACACCAAGGTCACCGAGCTCTCCCTCGACGTGCTCGGTCGAGAGAGCCTCGTGGCCGAGGGGCGGCGTCCCACCAACACCACCATGTTCCAGACCGACGACATGGGTGCGCCCAACTCGAGCGCCTCGTGGATCACCACGGCGTTGGTCTCCCGCTCCGGAACCATCTACGCCGGCACGACCGAGATCCAGAAGTCGATCATCGGCGAGAAGCTGCTCGGCCTCCCCAAGTGACGACGCACCCACAGAAGGCAGTTTCCATGGACCCCTTGCTCGACGACGACCAGCGCTCCTACCAGCGCAGCCTGCGCAAGTTCCTCGACACGAACTGGACGGACGAAGAGGTCCGTGCGGACCTGCAGGCGGCGGCACCCGACCGCGCGACGTGGCGCCGCCTCGCCGGAGAGCTCGGCGTCGCGGGGCTCAACATCCCCGAGCAGTACGGCGGATCGGGCGGCGCGCCCGCGGAGGCTCTCCTTGTTGCCGAGGAGCTCGGTCGCGCCCTGTACGCGGGCCCCTACTTCAGCACCGTCGTGCTGGCGGCGAACGCGATCGTGCTCAGTGGTGACCGTGCGATCGCCGAGCAGCTCCTCCCGGGCATTGCCAGCGGCGAGAAGACTGCTGCGTTGGCGACCATCGACGTCGGTCGTGACCGGCACACCGCGCCCGCGCCGGAGGCGACGTCGACGGGCGACAGCTGGGTCGTCAGCGATGAGGCGCTCCGCGTGATCGACGGAGCTGACGCTGACCACCTCATCGTTGAGGCCTCGACCCCCGCCGGCCGGTCGCTGTTCCTCCTGGACGGCTCAGGTGTCGAGCGCAGGGCCGCAGAGACGCTGGATCCGACGCGACGGATGGCGACCCTGGTGCTGGACAGTGCGCCGGCCCAGCTGATCGGGCGGGACGGGCAGGCACCGGAGATCCTCGCATCCCTGCAGCCCACGCTGGCCCTGGCCCTCGCTGCCGAGGCCGTCGGCGGCGCAGCTCGTGCGATTCATGACACGGTCGAGTACGCGAAGACGCGCCACCAGTTCGCCAAGCCGATCGGTTCGTTCCAAGCCGTCAAGCACCGCTGTGCCGAGATGCAGGTGCGCCTCGACGGTGCGCGAGCCGGTGTCCGGCATGCCGGCAGGGTGCTGGTCGAGGGCGGCGAGGATCTCGCCCTGCTCGCCTCCGTGCTCAAGGTGTATGCCACGAAGTCGTACTTCCGGACCGCGGCGGACATGATCCAGCTCCACGGTGGTATCGGGTTCACGTGGGAGCACTCCGCACACCTCCACTTCAAGCGGGCCAAGTCCTTGGAGCTGCTGGGCGGCACGCACGCCGAACTGCGCTCCGCGATCGCCGATGTCGTGCTCGCTGCCAGGGGCTGACCCGCCCCCGTCGTGGTTCGTCGCCGCGCTTCAGGACGGTGGTCAGGACCACGCGGTCGAGGTGCACGGCGCCCGCGTGGCGTACCGGGCGTGGGGGCCTCGAGGTGCGCCGGTCGTCGTGCTCGTTCACGGAGGAGCGGCCCATGCAGGGTGGTGGGACCACGTGGCGCCGGCGCTGACGCCGCGGCACCGCGTGGTCGCCCTCGACCTCACGGGCCATGGCTCGAGCGACGCGCGCTCACGTTACGACCTCCTCTCCTGGGCAGACGAGATCGAAGCGGTCGGGACGGCCGAAGCCGAGGGCGACGTGTTCTCCGTCGCCGGGCACAGCCTGGGCAGCGTCGCTGCCTTGGTCACGGCCTACCGTCATGGAGATCGCGTGGCGGGAACCATCGCGGTCGACCCTCCGGACTGGCTGGTGGCCGAAGGCGGTCTGGAGGCTCGCCGGACCGTCCTGAACCCCCGCCGTTTCCACCCCAGTCGGGAGCTGGCGGCGGCGCGCTTCCAGGCCCGACCGACGGACCCGGCGCGAGTGCCCTACGTCGAACGTCATGTCGCGGAGGGGTCGGTGCACCTGACCCCGGACGGGTGGACATGGCGCTTCGACCCCGCCGTCACGGGCCACGACACCTTCCCCGACGAGCTGTGGGGCAATGACATCGGTCCCGTCGTCCTGGTGCGTGCGGAGCGCGGACTCCTCTCCGCCGACCAGGCGGCTGAGCTGTGCGACAGGCTCGGCGGTGCCGAGGACTTGATCATCGAGGACAGCGGTCACCACGTCATGCTCGACCAGCCGATCGCGCTGACCGGGTGTCTGCAGGACGTCCTGGCTCGCTGGACTCTCACGCGCCGCCACGGCCGGCAGGGCCCGAGGTCCTGCCATCGTGGTGGATAACTTTACGTATAGTTGTACAAGTGACACGAGTGCAGATGAGCGCCTTCCGCCAGCGCATGGTCAAGGCCTCCGAGCGTCTGGCTCGCCAGTTGGCGACATCGATCGTCGAGGGTGAGATCGAAGAGGGAGCGCGCCTGCCGCACGAGAGCGAGATGCTCAACCAGCTGAAGGTCAGTCGAGCCACGCTCAGGGAGGCACTTCGGCTGCTCGAGGTCTGGGGTCTGGTCGTGATCCGTACCGGTCCCGGCGGTGGACCCACCGTCCGACGCCCGAGCTCGGGCGAGCTGGCGGAGCACCTCGGTCTCATGTTGCAGTTCCAGCAGCTCACGCTCCAGGACGTCTCGGACGCCAGGCTGGCGCTCGAGCCGATGATGGCGCGGCTGGCAGCGGAGCGGATCACTCCGGAGGAGATCGCGGAGCTGCGCGACTCCGTGGAGGTCATGAAGCGCAGCTACGACGACCCGGGGCAGTTCTGGGCGCAGAACCAGCGCTTTCACTCGGCTGTGGCTGAGGCTGGTGACAGCCGCGTGATCAGCATGATCGTCGACGCGGTGAAGTTCATCGCCGATGGTGCGTCGAGCGGCGTCCACTACGAGCGCGCGGAGCTCGAGGACGTGGTTCGTGCGCACACCAAGATCATCGACCTCCTCGAAGCCGGCGATGCCGAGGGCGCGGCGAACTCGATGCACCGTCACCTCGACGTCGGCCGTCGGTTCATTGCTCAGAACCAGCCGGCGACGCTCCGCAGCCCGCTGCGCTGGCCGGACTAGCATCGGGATTTCATGCCGTCGGGGGACCGCCGCCCAGCGCACGAGTGCCTGTGTGGCGGATTCCTGGCTTGGCGAGGGGCAAGACCCCACTCGTGCAGCGCCGGATCTGGATGGCGGTCGTCGTACTGACCGCCGACCTGCTGACCTGGACCCAGACCCTCGCCTTCGACGAGCCCGAGCCAACCGGCTCGGGCTCACTCGCGACAGGTCGGGACCGGCCCAAAGTGGAGCTCGCGGCCGAGGACTGCTCCGGCCAGCAGGCCGACGGTCTCGCAGGACGCGTCATGAGAATGACAGGGGTCAGGCCTGCTATCGACTTACATGCTCGCCGTCACAGGACATGCCCGACGCCTGACGACGTCGATCGAATGACGGATCACTCGGACGGCTGCGCGCGCCACGTGATTTCGTTGATGACGCCCTGGAAGGCGCCGCCTGCGGAGAACCCGCCATCAACGGCAATCTCGGCACCGTTGATGTAGGAAGAGGCGTCCGAGCACAAGAAGGCCACCAGGGCGGCGACCTCGCTGGCCTGTCCAGTGCGCTTCAGAGGGGTGACGGAGGCGAACGACGTGCGCACCACGGGGGTGACGTCGTCGATCAGCGGCGTCTCGACGATGCCCGGGTGGATGGAGTTCGCCCGGATGCCATGGGGGCCGAGCTCGAGCGCGGCGACCTTCGTCAGGCCGCGCAGGCCCCACTTGCTGGCCGAGTACGCAGCTGAAGAGTAGGCGACCAGGCCCGCGATCGACGAGACGTTGACGATCGAGCCCCGACCGCGCTCGCGCATACCGGGTGCCACCGCGCGGATCCCGAGCATGCACCCGGTGAGGTTGATGGCCAAGACCCGGTCCCACCCCTCGCGCTCGGTGTCGAGGATGCCGACCCGCTGGCTGACGCCCGCGTTGTTCACGAGCGCGTCCACGCCACCGAGGTCCGCCGCCACGGCTGTGATGCGCTCCCACTCCGGCTCGCGCGTGACGTCGAGCTCGACGGCGACCGCACGGCCGCCGCCCTGTTCGATCTCGTCCGCGAGTGCCTGCGCTTCCTCGACGAGCACGTCGCCGATGACGACCGTCCCGCCTTCGGCGGCGACGAGGCGAGCCCCCGCGGCTCCCATGCCCCGAGCGCCGCCAGTGATGATGACCGTCCTGCCGTCCAAGCACCCCATGAGGGCCTCCGTTCCTGTGTCGAGTCCTTGCTGTCCTGCAGAGGCACGGCCGAGGCCGGCGCCGGAGCAGAGCTGCTCCGGCGCCAGCGGGTCTAGCCGTTGCGCGAGGCTGGCCAGTCTGAGGTCGCGGATGCCCACGGCGGCCAGTGGTCGTCAGCGGTCGGCAGCGTCACCTCCAAGTGCTCGAAGCAGTCCTGGCACTTGACCACCATGCGGGGGCCCAGGTAGTTGGCCACGGGGTACCGCGCCACGTCGTGCGAGCCGCACGCCGGACACGTACGGCCCGTCGGCACGCGCTCGACGCTCACCGTCGGCTCCTGGGGCGGCCCAAACAACAAGCGATCCACGCCCATCAGGGGGCTCCTTTCGTCGTTTCATCGGTCCCGGGAAGACACCCGGCAGGAGGTCGGGTCAGAGAATCCAGTCGGAGGGGGACGCGGACGGGACGCTCCAACGGCCAGCGTCCCGCTCCGTCGCGAGGTGGCGGCGCAACTCGAGTGAAGCGGCCGTGTTCACGACACCGTCCTCCAGGACTACGCCGAACGCCTTCGTCGCGTACCCGGGCGAGTAGAGGCCGTCGCGGACGTCGTTCGCCACGGCGTCGGTGTCGCGCTCAAGGGGATCTCCCCACCCGCCGCCGCCACCGATGACGACGCGGAGCGCGTCACCGGCCTTGACCACCACTCCGGCGAGCTTCCCTGTCGTGCTGGATGCTGTGCCCTGGACCGAGCCGTGGTCGGCGTCGGGGACGCCCTTGTCGTCGAAGGCGCCGTACAGCGGCTCGAGGCCCTGCAGCATCCGCGGGTCCATGTGCTTTGACCAGTCGAACTGGGGGATGTACCACGCGTAGGACGACATCCCGCGCCCGCCGCCGCCGACGCCGTCGGCCCCGTGGCGGACCCGGTCGGACGTGATGGTCACCATGGTGTCCGACAGGGCGACCAGCGTGTAGATGCCGCCAAAACCGCCCCGGTGCTTGCCGGCGCCGGCGGAGTCTGGCATCACCTCCATCTGGCCGATCACGGTCGGCGACTCGGCCTCGGCGTGCTCGTGGACGGAGGTCCGACAGTTACCGATCGGAGCGATGCAGTAGGTCAGTCCGTCACCTTTCCAGGTGCCACCCCAGCCACCACCGGGGCCGGCGAATGAGCCCCACTGCTGACCCTCGTGCCCGGGCCGCATGTCGATGCCGCCCATCACGATGGTCGCACAGGTGCCGGAGTCGGCCGCGATCGACTTGGAGACCAGGGCCCCCGAGATCGCCTTGACGACCATGTTGATCGATCGTGAGCCGATGTCGATGTGATTGGAGCAGCTGGACGGCGGGAGCACGCAGACGGCGCTGCCGGGGGGCAGGATGGTCTCGATCGGGCGCAGCGTGCCGCTGTTGACCGGCGGCTCGGGGTCGACCAGCATCTTCACGGCCTCGATGCACCGAGTGGCCTCCACCCAGGCCGTGCCGACGTTTCCCCGGGGCTGGCGCCCGGTGCCGGAGAAGTCGATCTCCATCGAGTCGCCCCGCACCTTGACCGTCACCACCATGGGCAGTGGGTCGGCCTCGACGCCGTCGTCGTCGAGGAAGTCCTCGATCCGGTAGTCGCCATCCGGGATCTCCCGGATGCCGGCGCGCATGCTTGCCTCGGTGACATCGATCGCATGCTGGGCCGCCGCGAACACGGTGCCGGTGCCGTAGCGGTCAAGGAGGTCTCGCAACCTCCCCTCGCCGACCACCAGGCACCCGTACAGCGCTCGGAGGTCACCGAGGAGCATCGCCGGGACACGCGTGTTCTCGAGCAGGTAGTTGAAGGCCGGACGCACCGGGACGTCGTCTGCGTAGAGCAGCGTCGGCGGAAACTTGAGCTGCTCCTCGAACGCCGTCTCGACCCCGTTCGAGAACCCGCCGGGGATCGGCCCGCCGAGATCGACGACGTGCGACGTCGAGTGCAGCACCGCGCGCACCTCACCGTCGATGTGGATCGGCCGCAGTAGGTTAATGTCGGACTGGTGGATCGCTCCGCGCCAGGGGTCGTTGACGAAGATGACGTCTCCTGGGTTCGTCCGGTCGAGATCCCATTCGTTCATCGTGAAGTTGGCGATGTGCTGCGAGGTGAACGCGTGCTGCATGCAGCCCTCGAAGCAGGCCACCATCTCCCAGCCCTGCTCGGTCTTCAGGTGCACGGCGGTGGTGCAGTCCAGGATGTCACGCACGACGGGCGAGAAGGCGCTGCGCATCAGCGACAGGTTCATCTCGCGGGCGATCTCGATCAGTCCGTAGCGGATCGTGTCGTACAGACCCGCGGGTGCTGCTGAGGACGTCGCCTCCGGTGCCACGGTCATCGCGAACCCCTCTCGTTGATGCGGCTGACGACCAGACAGCCGTCTTCTCGTAAGCTGCCGGACCATCCCGGCTGGATGAAGGTCGTGGCGAACCGCTCCACAACCAGGGCCGGCCCTTCGATCCGGGCGCCCGAGGTGAGCAGCTCACGCTGGTGGACCTCGGCCTCCATGGGCCCACGGCCGACCGGGATGACGGTGGCCGTCCGTACGTACGACGTGCCCGCCTTGGAGGTGACCCGACGCTCCACCGTGGTGTCGCGGGCGACCACGCCCGTGACCTCGAGGCTGGTGCACATGACCGGGAGCTCGCGAGCGGAGAACCCGTAGGTGCGCTGGTAGAACGTGTGGAACTCCTCGACCATGGCCTCGACGGTCTCCGCCGTGATCGGACCGTCGGCGAGCGGCCGGCGGTTGTCCCAGGTCTGGCCTGCGTACATCCCGAAGAAGGCTCGCTCGAACTGCAGGGCGCCGACGTTCAGGCCCTGGGCCATGAGGTCGTCGCGGATACTCTGCTCCATCCTCGTGAACGCCTGCTCGAGGCCGAGCGCTCCACCAGCCGTGAGCATCGTCATGGGAGCCGTGGCCGTTGTGACACGCAGGTCGCTGCCCAGGAGGCCGAGCGCGGAGAATTGCCCCGGGCTGTAGGGAACGATGACCGTGTCGAGCCCCAGGATCTCGGCGACCTGGTTGGCGAGCATCGGCCCGGCCGCACCAAAGGGCAGGAGGGCGAAGTCGCGCAGGTCCATCCCGCGATACACCGAAACAGACCGGATCTTGGCTGCCATGTCCTCACATGCCACGGCGTAGGCCGCGGAGGCGAGCTTGGTCGCGTCCAGCCCGACGCTCTCGGCGACCGTGGCGAGCGCCTTGCGGGCGAGGTTGGTGTCGAGCTCCATCGCGCCGCCGGCGAACAGGTCGGGCTGGAGGATGCCGAGGGCCACGCACGCGTCGGTCAACGTCGGGTCGGCGCCGCCGCGGCCGTAGCAGGCCGGGCCAGGGACCGAGCCCGCCGAGGCCGGCCCCACGCGCAGCGCTCCTAGGGAGTCGACTGAGATGATGCTGCCCGCTCCCGACCCGACGCTGCCAACGTCGACCAGGGGCATCGTCAAGGTCAGGCCCTGTTCCAGCGTCCAGAGGTCCGTCATCGGTGTCGTCGCGGACACGATGCTCGCAACGTCCGTGCTGGTGCCGCCGACGTCCATCGTGAGCAGATTCTCCGGACCGCCGGCCTGGGCAAGGCGGACGGAGCCAGCGACGCCGCCGACGGGCCCGGACACGAGCTGGAAGACCGGTGCTGTGGCTGCGTGCTCGACGGTCGTGACCCCGCCGTTCATGGTCATGATCCAGAGCAGGCCGTCGAACCCAGCTTCGGCCAGCAGGCCGCGCAGGCGATGCAGGTAGTGCGTCACGGCCGGACCGACGTAGGCGTCGAGCGCGACCGTGGTGGTGCGCTCGTGCTCCTTGGTCACCGAGTAGAGCGAGGAGGTCTGCACGTAGGCCTCTGGCAGCACCTCGCGGACGATCGTCGCGGCGCGCTGCTCGTGGTCCGGGTTGCTGTATGCATTGACGAAGCAGATGCCGACGCTTTCGACACCGTCGTCCTTGAGCACGTGCGCCGCCGCGCGAACGGCGGCCTCGTCCAGGTCGCGCACCACGTTGCCATCGGCGGACATTCGCTCGGGCACGCCGACGCGCTGCTGGCGCGCGACGATGGGGCGCGCCTGGTGGGGCCGCACCCAGGTGGGGTCGTAGAACTGCGGTCCGAACTCGCGGTTCATGCGGCCAATGTCGAGCAGATCGCGATGGCCGTCGGTGGCCAGCAGAGCCGTCCTGGCGCCAGCACGGCTGAGCACGGCGTTGATCCCGACCGTGTGGCCGTGGACCAGTTCTGCGATCTCCTGCGGCTCAATGCCGATCTGCCGGATTGCCGCCAGCACCCCGACCTCCTGCTCGGAGGTGGTCAGGACCTTGCCGTCACGCACCTCGCCTCGGATGAGGTCGAGGGCGACGATGTCGGTGAAGGTTCCTCCGACGTCGATCCCGACGACCCAGGGGGTGTGACTCGTGCTCTTCTCCACAGCAGTCCTTCCGGTTCGAGTCGACAACGGCGAGTGTCGTCCGTCACATCCGAATCATGAGCCCAAAGGACCTATCTATGTCAATAGTTATCCCATTCCATCCTCCATGTGGCGCCCGTCGCCGGGGCAGTCCTGGATCCCGCTCGGAGTCGATCCTGTGCCTGCTGGCGCTCGGCGGCCTCGCACTGGTAGATCGGCCCACCGTCTTGCCGCGGCCGCAAATCGGATCGGTTCCGCCGTGGCACTTCTTGGGTTGCCTTCAGGAGGTGTTCCCTAGATAATCATAACTATGACTATAAATACACCGGCCGATCGCGCGCTTCCGACGGTCATCTCGCTTGCCGACATCGAGGAGTCCGTCGGTGTGGAGCTCGGCCCCGGCCCGTGGCTCACTGTCGAGCAGGGCAGGATAGACGCCTTCGCGGAGGCGACCGGTGACCACCAGTGGATTCACGTGGACCGCGACCGTGCGGCCGCGGGTCCGTTCGGTCGCACGATCGCGCACGGGTACCTGACCCTGTCGCTGGTTGCCGGCATGATGGGCGACATCATCGACGTGACCGACCGCAGCAGCGGGGTCAACTACGGCATCGACAAGGTTCGCTTCGTCACGCCGGTCCGGGAGGGCTCACGGATCCGGATGCGGGGTTCCGTCCTCGCCGCGGCACCCCGCGCTGGCGGGATGCAGTACCGGCTGGGCCTGTCGATCGAGATCGAGGGAGTCGAGAAGCCGGCGATGGTCGGCGAGTTCATCGTCCTCGCCTTCCCCTGATCTCCCGCCCCTCTCAGCGCCCGGCGAACTCCGGGTCGCGTCGCTCGAGGCTGGCGGCGATGCCCTCCCGGCTGTCCGCGGTCTCCCACAGCCAAGCCTGCTCGGTCGCCTCGCGGTCGAGCGCTTCGACGACGCGCTCCCGGAGGTCGCCACGCAACGTCTCGCGGATGGAACGCACCGCGAGAGGAGCAAGTGCCGCGAGCTCACGTGCGTAGGCGATCGCAACGTCACGTTCGAGACCCGGCTCGGCGAGCCGGTCGGCCAGGCCGAGGGCGAGGGCCCTCTCGCCGTCGACCGTCTCCGCCCCGATGAGCATCCGGCTCGCGGCCTGCGTCCCGATGATCCGCGGCAGACTCACGGAGAGCCCGAAGCCCTGGTGGAAGCCCAGCCGCGCGAAGTTGGCCCACAGTCGGGTCTTCGGCGACGCCACCCGGAAGTCCGCCGCGCAGGCGAGGCCCAGCCCCCCTCCCACCGCTGACCCCTGGACCGCGGCCACCACGGGAATCGGCGAGTCGAACAGTCGCGCTCCTTCGGCATAGAGGCGACGCGAGTCGGCTGCACGGTCCGAGCTCTCGGTCGGAGCGCCGAAGTCGGCGCCGGCGCAGAAGTGCTTGCCCTCTGAGCACAGGACGGCGACACGCACCGTGCCGTCGGCCGCCAGGGTGTCGAGGGTGTCCGCGATGGCGGCGATGAGTGGGCGGTCGAAGTAGTTCGCCGGCGGTCGCGCGATCTCCAGGATGGCGACGAGGCCGTCGGTCTCGACCCTCAGTCCGTCGAGCGGGTAGGTGGTCATGGACGCAGCTCCGGTCGGTTGTCGTCGAGGACGAGGTGGGCGAAGGACGCGGCGGACGACGCGGTGACGCCGAGCCGTCGGGAGAGCTCCAGCTCCTCGCCGAGGTCGCCGGCCCACGTGTGAAGTCGCCGGGTGTAGCCCTGCAGGCGGTACTCCCGGGTCATGCCGATCGCTCCGTGTGCCTGGTGAGCGGCGCGTGCGGCGACGAGCGCGTTCTCCGAGGTGACGACCTGGGCCGCGGCGAGGTCGAGATCGTGGGGATCGACCTGCATCGCGAGCCGTTCCGCGACGGCTGTCGTCATGACCGCCATCTGCTCGAGCTGCACGACGTGTGCCTGGACGGCCTGGAAGGCGCCGATGGGCCGTCCGAACTGCACCCGTTCGGACACATATCGACGGGTCAGCTCAGAACACGCCTGCAGGGCACCAGCCGTCATGGCGATCCGCAGCATGGCCGTGCGTCGGCGCATCCTGTCCGGGCTGAGGCCCGTACCTGTCGCGAGGGGAGCGATCCGCTCGAACGTGAGGGTGTCGCGCGGCTGGCCGGCGAGGTCGACGCCGAGGGCGACCACGGCGTCCCGGGGCGCGAGCGCGACAGTGCGCCCGTCGTCGGTGACGGCCACGACCTGATCCACGGACCCGCCCCACGGAACATCCGTGAGCTGGCCGGTGACCGTGCCGTCGTCGTGGATGACGAGCGACGCCGGGGCGACCGGCATCGAGGAGCTGACCGACGCGTCGACGGGGAACCCCGCCTCGGCGAGTGCCCAGGCGGCAGTCGTCGACTCGACCAAGGGAACGTCGGCCGCGTGCCGGCCGGCGAGAACCGCCAGCGCGACCAGGTCGTCGACCGTTCCCCCGGACCCGCCGGACTCCTCGGGCACGCCGACGAGATGAAGGCCGAGCGCGGCGAACGGGGACCAGCGAGTCTGGGCAAGCGGACCGGACTCGGCGATCGGGGTGTCGGCCGGCCAGGTCGCCGCGAAGAAGTCGGCCAGCGCGGCCGTGAGGTCCGAGGTCATCGCTTGATGAGTCCCTTCGAGATGATGGTGCGGAGGATCTCAGTGGTGCCACCGCGCAGTGTCCAGGACGGTCCGACCAGGATCGCCCGCGCGAGCAGGGCCTCCCACGGATCGTCGGACGTCAGGGACGGCGTACGGCCGTAGTGACGGCGAACGAGAGCAAGCGACTCCTGCTCGAACAGGGTCGCCATCTCCTTGACAAGGGCGGCCTCGACGACGGGGAAGGTTCCGGAATCGACGAGCCGCGCGATGGAGAGGCTCATCCCGCGGTAGGCCCAGAGGCGCGCGAGGATCCGGCCGAGGTCGACCTGCGCAGGCACCGAGTCGCGCACGCCTTCCGAACGCGCCCAGCGCTCGAGGAGGGGCATGGTCGACATCCAGCGGTCGACGCCACCTCGTTCGAGGGCGAGCTCACTCGTGTTCTGTCCCCAGCCGGCGCCGACCTCCCCCAGGCGCGCGTCGTCCGTGAGGCGCACGTCCTCGAAGGCCACTTCGCAGAAGTGGCGGGTACCGTCGATGAAGGGAATCGGCGCGACGGTGACTCCCGGAGTGTCACGCGGAACGACGAACTGGGTGAGTCCGTCGTGCCGCCCGTCGCTGGTCCGGAACAGGCAGAGCAGATGCGTCGCGGTCATCGCGTTCGACGTCCAGATCTTCGTTCCGCTGATGTGCCACGCGCCGTCCTTCCACGTCGCTATCGAACGCACCGAGGCGAGGTCGGAGCCGGCGTCGGGCTCACTCATCCCGATGGCGAAGGACAGCTCTCCCCGCGCGATGCCAGGAAGGAGTGCGCGCCGCTGCTCCTCGGTGCCGTTGTGCAGGATGTTGAGGCCCGACTGTCGGTCGGCCGTCCAGTGGAAGCCGACCGGGGCTCCGCGAGTGAGGAGCTCTTCGACCACGATCTGACGCTCGACCGCGGTTCGTCCGCCTCCGCCGTACTCCTTGGGCAAGGCCATTCCCACCCAACCCTGGGCCCCGAGGTCGCGGGAGAACGCGGGGTCCACGTCACCGGCCATCCCCAATCCCAGCGGGTAGGTCCCGGGGAGAAGTCGCTCGTCGAGGTAGGCACGGACGTCGGCCTGGAGTGCGCGTTCCTCGGCGGTGAGGGTGGTGGGGACGAGAATCACGGGGCCTCCGTCAGGTGAGCGCCGAGCTCGTCGAGCACGGCGGCGGTGTGCTCCCCGATGAGGGGTGCCGGCGAGGGGGTGGTCATGGTCGCGCCGTGGAAGAGCGCAAGCGGGGGGATCAGCCGGTACGAGCCGGCGTGCGGATGCTCCACGATCGGCAGCTCCTCGACCAGGTCCTGCATCGACGCGACTTCCGTGGCCGGGATGCCTGCTCGACGGCAGTAGTCGAGCCACTGTGCGGTCGTCCGGGTGGGGGTGAAGCGGCGAACGTCGCGGTACAAGGAGTCGGAGTTGGCGATCGTGGCCCGCAGGTCCGCATAGCGAGGGTCGTCGTCGGCGTTGGGGACGCCGGCCTCGGCGAACAGCGACGCGTAGTGCTCGGGGCGGTAGGGCAGCAGGTGGACCCAGCCGTCGCTGGTCGGGTGCGGCCGCCGGTCCGGGGACAGCACGCGCGCATAGCCGGTGGCGGGCTTGCCAGGCATGTTCACGGGAGGTTCGCTGATGGCGCCCGCGCCGTGCTCGACGAGCATGAAGGCCCCCATCGCCTGGTTCATGGGCACCTCGACGTGGCGTCCCTGACCGGTGCGTGCACGCTGCAGGAGCGCCGCGACGATCGCCTGGGCCATCACCAGGCCACACACCTTGTCCGCGAAGATCGTCGGCATCAGTCCGGGCTCGCCGGTGACACGCTCGACCACGTCCGACACGCCGCAGGCCGCCTGGATGATGTCGTCGTATGCAGGCTCGTTGGCGCGCGGGCTACCAACCGGGAAGCCTTGTGCCTGGCAGTACACGACGTCCTCGCGCAGGGCACGTACCGATGCATAGTCGAGGCCCAACCGGGTGAGCACGTGCGGGCGCATCGTGGAGACGACGACGTCACACCGGCGGACGAGTTCCTCCAGGACGGCACGGCCCTCGGCGGACTTCAGGTCGACGGCGACAGAGCGCTTGTTGCGGAGCAGATTGAGGGAGATGCCCGACAGCTCCGCGTGCGGGCCCGGGCCCATCACGCGGTTGGTGTCGCCGCCATCGGCCTCGACCATGATCACGTCCGCACCCTGGTCGGCCAAGATCTGTGTGGCGAACGGTCCCATGACGACACGAGTGAGGTCGAGCACCGTGATGCCGTCCAGGGGCTGTCGGGTCGACGCGTCGTGGTGACGGACGGTCTCGGGGTTGCTCTCGGTAGCGCCCATGTCGGCGTGCCCTCCCATGGTCGGCGAATGGCATAAGTATGATATTAATTAGCACATTGTCAACCTGGAGGACTGTGACGTGAGTGCTGAGATCCCGGGCCGGGCCGTCGAGCTGTGCATCGAGGACGGCGGACCGCACGCCACCTACCAGGCCCTGCTCGAGCAGCATGTCCTCGCCTTCCAGGCATGCTCCGGCTGCTTGTCCGCGATCTTTCCGCCTCGTCTGCGATGCCCGCGGTGCGGTGCCGACCTGCTGACGTGGCGTGCGTCTGCCGGGCGCGGGGCCGTCTACTCGAGCACCGTCATCGCCCCCCGCGGCCAGGAGCCGTACGCCGTCGTCCTGATCGACCTCGACGAGGGCTACCGCATGATGTCGCGCATCGACGATGACGCGGTGGCGATCGGCGACCGGGTCGTCGTCGCCCCTGCCCGCGCCGGGAGCGAGACGATTCCCCTCTTCGCGGTCGAGGGAGCTCGTCGATGATGCACGAACGCGCGCTCCGCGGCCGGACGGCGGTCGTCGGCGTGGCCGAGTCGGACCTCGGCGAAGTGGGGCCGGGGATCACCGCGCTCGACCTCGTCGAGCAGGGCGCAGGTCGCGCGCTCGACGACGCGGGCCTGAGCATCGGCGACGTGGACGCCGTGTTCTCGCACTCTGCCTTCTACGGCATGCCGACGGTCACCTTGGCGGAACGGATGGGGATCCGGCCTCGCTACAGCGACAGCACGGCGACGGGTGGCAGCTCGTTCCTGGCGCACATGCGCCACGCGAGCGCTGCCATCGAAGCAGGTCTGTGCGAGGTGGCGCTGATCGCCTACGGCAGCAATCAGCGGTCGGCGTCGGGCGGGCTGATCTCGTCGGGGCAGAACCACCTCCCGTCGTACGAGACGCCGTTCGCTCCCCGCCTCCCGGTCTCGGCGTACGCGCTCGCCGCGGCGCGCCACATGCACCAGTTCGGCACGACACGTCGCCACCTCGCTGAGGTGGCCGTCGCGGCTCGTCGATGGGCGCAGCTCAACCCTGCGGCCTTCGAGCGTGGCGAGCTCACGATCGATGACGTCCTGGGCTCGCGCATGGTCTCCACCCCGCTGACGGTCCGGGACTGCTGCTTGGTCACCGACGGCGGAGGGGCGCTCGTCGTGACCTCTGCGGAGCGGGCGCGTGACCTTCGCCGCCCGCCGGTCTACTACCTCGGTGGCGCCGAAGCGCACTGGCACACGGGCATCTCGCAGCTCGACGACGTGACGGTCACGGCTGCCTCCGAGTCCGGGGCCCGAGCATTCGATCTCGCGGGCCTGCGCCCGTCCGATGTGGACGTCGTACAGCTGTACGACGCGTTCACTATCAACACCCTGCTGTTCCTCGAGGACCTCGGCTTCTGTGCCAAGGGCGAGGCCGGGGACTTCGTCAGCGACGGCGCACTCGCCCCCGGTGGCCGCCTCCCGGTGAACACCAACGGCGGAGGTCTCTCCTACTGTCATCCGGGCATGTACGGCATCTTCACGCTGATCGAGTCGGTGAGGCAGCTGCGTGGGGAGGCCGGGGACCGCCAGGTGGCCGACGCCCGGGTCGCCCTGGCGCACGGCAACGGCGGGATGCTGTCCAGCCAGGTCACGGTTCTGCTCGGCGACGCGTCGACGGTCTGAGGGCTCGCTCCCGGGGCGCGCGGCTCAGTCCAACCATCGGAAGTCGCGCGCGCGTGGCATCGTCAAGATGACGGCGGCCGCGGGGCTCGGGGGCACGACGAGGCGGCGTTCGTGGAGCGAGCCACGCCCCTGACGCCGTCAGTGTGGCCGATACCTGGTCGCCGTCGCGGATCTCCTGTCGGAGCTCGTAGCGCGAGCCGTCTCTCCGGGCGGCTCCGAGGCGAAGGGTGATGCTCACGGTGCTCCCTGGGCGGATCTCCCGGCGGTAGGCGATGGTCTCGGCCAGGACGACGGCGCCGCAGCCGAGGGTGTCATCGACGCCCTGGCTCATGAGGTACTCGAAGCGCACGTGCGAGGCGGACTCGAGGTACTTGCTGTTGGAGAGATGGCCCAGTGCGTCGATGTCGCTCCAACGCACGGAGATCCGTGTTTCGTAGGGCTGCTCGTCCGCATGTCTTCTCGTCTCGCCGTAGGGGCCGGTCGTCAAGATGGTGTGGTCTCGACTGCGGACGCGGGGAGGGCGACGCCCCCACTGGCGGCTTCCCTGCGATGCCTGTCGAGCCAGCCGCCGCTGGCACAGCCCTCGAGCTGGAGTCGACGGTGGTGGATCAGCCAACCGGTCCCGTCGTGCCGCAGGGTGTCGCGGTAGCGGCCCCAGTGATCGGGGCCGGCGTCAGTGATCGCGAGGAAGTAGCTGGTGCTTCGCGCCTGCACCGCGCCGTCGAGCTCGATGTGGATGCTCGAGACGTGGTGGCGGAGGTACGGCTTCGCCATCAGACGCTGCGCGCTGCGCGCCGCGCGCTCGAAGTAGTCGCGGATCTCAGAGGCTCCCCGGCATGTCGGGTCGCCGGTCGCCTCGAGCACGGCCTCCGGCGCGAACAGTTCGAGCATGCGCTCGGCGCGCCCCGTGTCGGCGCACTGCGCGTACTCGATCAGCAGTGCCCGGATCTCTTCGCGGGCGATGAGTGATGCCAGGTCGAACATGAGTCTCCATTCCGTGGACAGCTCCTGCTGCTTATGCTAATTATGATACTACTTATCCCCCCTCTCGTTGGCAGGAGCTAGCCGTGCACGTCGGAATCATGATGTTTTCCACGGATCAGACAGTGGCGCCGGCGCCACTGGCCCGAATGGTCGCCGACCGTGGCTTCGAGGCGATGTTCCTGCCCGAGCACAGCCACATCCCGATCACGCGGACGACGCCGTACCCCCGCGGCGGAGAGCTTCCCCCTGAGTACTACCGAACGGTCGACATGTTCGTCGGCCTGGCGGCGGCGACGACCGCTGCTCCCGGGCTCACGATCGGGACGGGCATCACCGTCGTACCACAGCATGACCCGATCTATCTGGCCAAGCAGGTTGCCAGTCTCGACCTGCTGTCGGAGGGCCGACTCATCTTCGGCATTGGCTACGGCTGGAACCAGGACGAGATCGAGCATCACGGCACGCCGTACAAGAAGCGTCGCGCGGTGACGCGGGAGACGGTGCTCGCGATGCGGCAGCTGTGGTCCGAGGAGATTGCCTCGTTCCAGGGTGAGCACGTCAGCTTCGCGCCGTCGTATCAGTGGCCCAAGCCGGTGCAGCCGGGCGGCCCGCCGATCGTCATCGGGGGACTGGCCGGTCCCAAGCTGTTCGCGAACATTGCCGAGTTCGCCGACGGCTGGGCTCCCATCGGGCCGCGCACGATCCAGGAGGGCCTGCCTGATCTGCAGCGGGCGTTCGAGGACGCGGGCCGCGATCCGGCCACCATTCGACTTCACGCGTTCGACCCGCGCGGTGACCAGAGCCTGGTCGAGCTGTACGCGAGCCTCGGGGTCGAGCGTCTGGTGATCACCCTCCCGCCGACGGATCGCGACGGCCTCGCCAGGTCTCTCGACTCGCTTGCGCCCCTCAACGACCTCGTGAGGTGAGTCGGCTCGCCCCGCCGTGCGGGCCGCGGGCGGGGCTTTCCGGGTGCTGTTCGCATCGTTGACAAGTCTGGTCTAACTATGACTAGAATAATGAGAGATTCGCCACAGGGCAGGAGACAGATGATGACGTCGAACGGATCAGCGGTGATCGTGGGGGCCTACGAGCACCCCGGCCGCCGGCTGGCCGGCCACACGCTGGCGGGGGTGCACCGAGAGGTCGTCGCGGGAGCACTCGCCGACGCGGGCCTGGCCCCGTCCGACGTCGACGGCTTCTTCACCGACTCGACGGCGCCGGGGCTCGGCGTCATCGACCTCCTCCAGCACCTCGGACTGCAGTGCACGTACACCGAGTCCTCGGAGATGGGCGGATCGAGCTATGTGGCCTACGTGGGCCACGCCGCGGCCGCCATCGCGGCGGGCAAGTGCCGCGTTGCCGTCATCTCCCTGGCCGGGCTTCCCGCGCAGCGTCAGCGGATCTCCCCGCCCGACACTCCGCCGCCGGCCGCCGCGTACCAGGTCAACGGGTACACGGGTGGATACGGCCCGGTTGCTGACTACGCGGTGCTCGCGCGGCGTCACATGCATGAGTTCGGGACGACCGCGGAGCAGCTCGCCTGGGTCAAGGTCGCGTCGTCACGTCATGCCGCACACAACCCGAACGCTTTCCTACGTGACGAGGTGAGCGTGGACGACGTCCTCAGCTCGCCTCTCATCGCGGACCCTCTGCGCAAGCTCGACTGCTGCGTCGTGACAGATGGCGGAGGGGCGCTGGTCGTCGTGCATCCCGATGTCGCGCGGGAGCTCGGTCGAGCGGGTGCGGTCCTCCGGGGGCATGGGGAGAGTCACAAGGCATCGCTGGCCGGCGACGTGGACCTCACCTACAGCGCCAACCGACGTTCGGGCGAGCTCGCGTTCGCCGAAGCCGGCATCACCCCTGCCCACGTTCGCTACGCATCGCTCTACGACTCGTTCACCATCACGGTGCTGGTGGCCTTGGAGGATCTCGGCTTCTGCCCACGTGGGGCAGGTGGTCCGTTCGTCGAGGACGGCGGCCTGGTCAGCGGCTCGGGACGGCTTGCGGTCAACACCGATGGCGGCGGCCTGTCCAACAACCATCCCGGCAACCGCGGCGGCATGACCAAGGTCATCGAGGCCGTCCGCCAGCTGCGTGGCGAGGCCCATCCGGCGCTTCAGGTCCCGGATCTCGAGTGGGCTGTCGCCTCGGGCACGGGATTCCGCCTCTCCACCAACCATTACAGCTCGACGATCGTCCTGGAGCGTTTCGCGTGACCGAGTATTTTCCGGGCGGCCTGCCCACCCCCCGCCCCGTCGTCGAACCCGACACCCGACCGTGGTGGGATGCAGCCGAGCGCGGCGCGCTCACGGTTCCCCATTGCGGGGCCTGCGACCGTTCCTTCTGGTATCCGCGTGGGTTCTGCCCGCGATGCGGCAGCGGCGACATCGCCTGGCTGCCCGCCACGGGGCACGGTGAGGTCTACAGCTACTCGATCGTGCGACGAGCCGCAGAACCTTGGGGCTCTCACGTGCCCTTCGTGCTGGCCTACGTGACCCTCGACGAGGGGGTCACGGTCCAGGCGAACGTCGTCGGCTGCGCGTCGGACGCCCTGGTGCCAGGGCTGCGGGTCCGCGCGGTCTTCGAACGCACGGCCGATGACGATCTCCCGATCCTCCGCTTCACCCCCGCGAACGAGACGAGCTGACCGATGGCCGACGTGCTTGATGAGATCGAGACCTGGGACCTCCCGCGACTGCGGGAGCACGAGAGTTCGATGCTGCGCCGACAACTCGCGCACGTGCAGGAGAACTCGCTGTTCTACCGCGAGAAGATGGCTGACGCAGGCGTCGACCTCGCCTCCGTCCGGACGGTCGCGGACTTGCGACGCGTCCCGTTCACCGACAAGGAGGAGCTGCGGCGCAGCCTGGCGGACCACCCGCCCCTCGGAGCGCACCTCGCGGTGCAGGCCGCTGATCTCGCGCAGATCCAGGCGACATCCGGCACCAGCGGTACGCCGTCGTACTTTGGTCTGACGCAGCACGACCTCGGCGTGTGGGGCGCCGCAGGCGCACGCGCCTTCTATGCTGCCGGTGCACGACCCGGTGACCTGGTCCTGCACGGCTGGGGGATGAGCAAGGGGTTCGCCGGCGGCGTGCCGGCCGTTCGCGTCCTGCAACAGCTGGGATGCGTCGTGATCCCGATCGGCGGCGAGGCCGGCGCGGAGCGCCTTCTCACCGTGGCGGCGTCCCTCGCCCCGAAGATGTTCTGCACGGGACCCAACTTCGCGCTGCACGCAGGTCGCATCGCCGAGCAGGTGCTCGGCCGCCCCGCCTCCACGCTCGGGGTCGAGCGCATTGTCGTCGGCGGTGAGCCGGGCGGTGGGGTGCCCGAGATCCGATCGCAGATCGAGGCGCTGTGGGGCGCGACCAGCTGCGAGACCCTGGGCAACTCCGACGTGGTGCCGATGGTCTTCGGTGAGTGCCTCGAGCGGGACGGCATGCACTTCATCGCGCAGGGCCTGGTGCACATCGAACTGATCGATCCCGCGACGGGAGAGGACGTTCCCCTGGAGACCGGCGCCCACGGGGAGCTCGTCATGACCGCGCTGGACCGTGAGGCTTCGCCGCTGCTCCGCTTCCGGACTCGCGACCACCTCGAGGTGCTGGCAACGACGTGCGCCTGCGGTCGCGTCGGACCGAAGGTGCGGTGTGTCGGTCGCACCGACGACATGCTCATCGTGCGGGGCGTCAACGTGTGGCCCTCCGCCATCCGCGAGATCGCGGTGAGCTTCCAACCGCGGCTGACCGGGAACATGCGGGTGATCGCCGACTTCCCGGGGCACTCGACCAAGCAACGTCTCCACGTCCGCATGGAGCACGGGCAGCACGTCTCTCCCGATGACCTCGCCCTGCTCGCCGAGGAGGTCGAGCGCCGCATCACGCAGGTCCTGGCGTTCCGACCCCGCCTCGAGCTGGTGCCGGTGGGGGTGCTCCCCGAGGCCGGCGTCAACAAGACGGCGCTCGTGGAGCGCTCGATCTGAACGTTCCCAACGCCCCGGGAGCCGGGACCTAGTCCCCGGACTCGCATCAGTCCATCACCCGTGCGTCCCACTCGACCGGTGTGACGCGGCCCGGTCCTGCCCAGGTCCGCCGCCTCAGGAGGAACTACCCATGCCCCAATCCGATACGAGCGCTCCGGCCGGCTCGATCGCCGACCGCAGTGCGCCGTCCCTCGAGGTCAGGTCGGTGACGGCCGGCTACGGGGCGCACACGGTGCTGCGGGACGTCTCCCTCGTCGCCGAGAGCACGGAGGTGATCAGCCTCCTGGGCCACAACGGTGCGGGAAAGTCCACTTTGCTGCGTGCCATCGCCGGTGTTATCGAGGTCATGGAGGGTGACATCCGCTTCAACGGGACCAGTCAGCTCGGCCGCGGCTCCGCGCATGTCGCCAAGGACGGGATCGCTTTGGTTCCCCAAGGCCGTGGTGTGTTCCCGACCCTCAGCATCGGAGAGAACCTGCGACTCGGTGCCGGGGTGGCCCGCGGGGTCCGCGACCGGACCAAGGTCACCCTCGACTTCGTGCTCGACCTGTTCCCCGCACTGGCCCACCGGCTGCACGAGGACGCAGGAACGCTCTCGGGTGGTCAGCAGCAGATGGTCGCCATCGGCACGGCGCTCATGGCCTGTCCGCGTTTCCTCCTCCTGGACGAACCCTCCACCGGTCTGGCCCCGGTGCTCGTCCAGACCATGCTCGACCAGATCCGCTCCGTTCACCGAGAACTCGGCATCGGCGTCGTGATCGTCGAGCAGAACATCCACGAGGCGCTGCGGATCTCCGACCGTGCCTACGTGCTGCGACTCGGGGAGATCGTGCGGGACGGTCCCGCCGCAACGCTCCTGGACGACCCCGACATCTGGGGCCTGTTCTGAGCACCGAGACGGCTTGTCCGTCTGTCAGCACTACACGAGACAAGGAACAGTGATGCGGCTCATTCGAACGACAAAGATCGTGGTCGCCGTCGCGGCGCTCTCACTCGCGACCGCGTGCACGACCGATTCCGGCGGTGGATCTGCAGCGGGGAAGGACGGCGTGCAGGATGCGACCGGTAAGGCCACGACCTCCAAGGAGACGTACAAGCTCGGAATCGGCATCCCGTTGACCGGTCCGGCCGCCTCGTATGGCGAGGAGTTCGTCATGGCCACTGCCGACGGCGTGAAGGACGTCAACGAGCGGTTCGCCGCGGACGGCATCAAGCTGGAGCTCGTCACCGCGGACACCCAAGCAACCGCCGAGGGCGGCATCAGTGCCATGAACAAGCTGGGGGCCGTCGAGAAGGCGCCTGCGATCATCACTGCCTACAGCGCTGTGGTCTCGGCCGCCGCGCCGGTGGCGGAGGACCTCGGATTCGCGCTGTTCAATCCGGGGGCGCAGAGCCCGCCACTGATCGGCGCCAGCCCGAATCTTGTCAACACGGTGCCGATGAATGACGTCCAGCTGACCAACTTCAGCGACTATCTGGTCAACACAAAGGGCTTCAAGAACTTTGCCGTCATCTACGTCGACAACGAGAGCGGCCAGGGGACGTCGGAGGCGTTCAAGAAGGCGGTCGAGGCGCGCGGAGGCAAGGTCGTTGCGCAGGAGTCGATCCGCCAGGACGCCACGGACGCCACGACCCAGATCGCGAAGGTCAAGGAGTCCGGAGCCGACTTCATCTACCTGCAGACTCTCCTGGTCGAGGGCGCGGCGACGATGAAGGCCTACCGTGAGGCCGGCATCGACATCCCCATCGGTGGCTACGCCGGCGAGGGCGAATCGCGCGTCATCCGTGACGCGGGCGCTGAGGCGATGAACGGGTTCATCTACATGTCCCACATCCCTGAGGACCTTGACGGCGTCACCGCACTGCTCGACCGCCTCCAGGCCGAAGACCCTGATCGCGTGCTGGCGACCCAGTCGTACGACCCCTACTTCTACGCTGTTCCGTTCATCTACGCCGAGGTGATCAAGGAGCTCCGGTCGCAGGGTGCTCCGGTCACCGGGGAGAACATCCTCGCCGTGCTGAACGAGAAGAAGGACATCACCGTGCCGATCATCGGTCCGATGGACCTGACCAGCAAGCTCACGTACGTCGGACCGACGATCATTCGCCAGGTCAACGATTACAAGGCCGATCCCATGACGGACGAGACGATCGACTCCGTCAACGGCGAAGGCTGACCCTCATCTGCGCCTGCTCTCCGTCCTTCCACGGAGAGCAGGCGCACCCCATTCTCGTCGACCACGGAAGGGACACCTCGTGGACCTGCTCGTCACCCTCGTCAAGACCGGATTGGTCATGGGCCTGCTCTACGGACTGTTCGCCTATGGCCTGAGTCTGATCCTCTCGGTCAACAAGGTGTTCCACGTCGCGCAGGGCGCCACGTTCGTCCTGTCCGCCTACGTGTTCTACACGCTCGGAACCACGCTTGAGCTGCCCGTCGTGCTCGCCCTTCTCGGCGCGGTCGGCGCGGCGGCACTCGCCGCATGCGCGGTCCAGTACCTCATCTATCGCCCGCTGGCCCGGCGCGACGCCGATCCGATCGTGGTGATGGTGGCCTCGCTGCTTGTCGTCGCCTTCGCGTCCTACGTCATCGAGTTCGCATGGGGAGCCAGCGTGGTCTCGGCCGCGGTCCCGGACTGGTTCGGCTGGAGCACCACCGTCGCCGGGATCCGCATCGACGTCTACGACCTGGGTGTGCTGACGCTGAGCCTGGCTCTCTTCGGCGTCATGCACTGGTTCCTCGCCCGCACCCACGCCGGGCTGGAGTTCCGCGCCGTGGGGGACAACCCTGAGCGTGCCCAGGCCTTGGCCATCAACCTCGACCGTGTCTACCTGCGTTCGATGATCCTCGGCTCGATCCTGGTGGTCCCGCCCGCGGTGCTCCTGGCCCTCAAGGCGCCGATCCACCCGAGCATGGGCTTCGACCTCCTGCTGAAGGCGGTCATCGCTCTGACGATCGGTGGAATGGGACGCATGAGCGGTGCGATGATCGGCGGCCTTCTCGTCGGCCTCGCCGAGACGATCCCGCTGTACTGGCTGCCGACCGAGTGGGGCGAGTTCGTCGTCTACATCATCGCGTTCTTCTTCGTGCTGTTCCGTCCCACAGGCCTCATCGGTGGCAAGCGCAAGCCGCGTCCGAGCGCAAAAGGCTCCGACACCGAGATCCTCTCCGAGAGCACCTCGGATGCGTCCATGACCCAGCCGACGCCGGTCTCCTGACCCACCGCAGAGAGGACAGCCAATGAGCTACTACTTGACCAGCCTCCTCGGGCTGCTGCCGATCTTCATCATCCTTGGGATCTCCTTCAACCTGCTGCTCGGATACGGAGGACTGCTGTCGGTCTCCCACGGTGGCTTCTTCGGCGTCGGCGCCTACGCCACGGCGATCCTCGTCAAGGATCACCAGCTGGAGTTCCTCCCGGCAGTCCTGGTCGGCGCGGTGCTTGCCGGAATCCTGAGCCTGTCCGTCGGGTACGCAGCCGGCCGGCTGTCCGACGAGTTCCTCTTCATCGTCACGATCGCCGTCCAGGTCGCGCTCGTGGAACTGTTCAACAACCTGGAGCTCACTGGACGCTCCGCCGGCATTGTCGGCATCCCGCGGCCGACGGTCTTCGGCTACCAGCTCGAGACCAACACCGAGGTCATGATGATGAGCTGGGTGTTCCTGGTCATCGTGACCGCGGTGTGCTGGCGCCTCGTCCACTCGCCTTACGGGCGCCTGCTCAAGGCGCTGAGGGAGGACGTCCCGGCTGCCCGTTCGCTCGGCAAGCGGGCCCTCTGGACGAAGGTGACGGTCTTCGCGTTCAGCTCGGCCGTTGCCGGTGTCGCCGGTGGTCTCTATGCCATGCACACCCTGTACATCAGCCCGGCGGAGTTCACGCTCGACCGCACGGTCGAGATCCTGTCGATCACGATCATCGGGGGCGTGGCGGCCTACTGGGGTCCCTTTGTCGGCGCGTTCACCGTGCTTGCGCTGCCCGAGGCGCTCAGCTTCGCCGACATCCCCGACTCGGTGGCGGGCCCGGTCAACGGGATGATCTACACGTTGGTCGTGCTGCTGATCCTCATCTTCCGGCCGCGGGGGCTGCTGGGCCGGGACCCGGTCAGGGAAGCCCAACGCAACGAGGAGCGGCGTCTCAGGAAGGCCGCCGGCTCTCGCCGGGTACCGCCTGACGCTGGTTCGACGACCGCTCCGGATGTGCCCGAACGCGTCGGTGGAGACGAGACACATGCAGAGCCCAAGACGCTCCGGGCGGAAGGAATCGGCATCTCCTTCGGAGGCCTCAGGGCCGTCGACGAGGTCACGCTCGCTGTCCGTCCGGGCCAGATCACCGCTCTGGTCGGACCGAACGGTGCCGGCAAGACGACCGTGTTCAACCTGCTCAGCGGTGCCCTGCGATCCGACTCCGGCAAGACCTTCTACGGCGACCAGGACATCTCGAGCCTGAGTATCGAGCGCCGTGCCCAGCTGGGCGTCGTGCGGTCGTTCCAGGAGGTCCGGCTGTTCGAGGGCATGACCGTGCAAGACAACATCCACGTTGCGGTGACAGGCATGAGGCACGAGACGATCGTCGCTCAGTTCCTTCCACGCTCGTGGCGCGGACGCGACCACGCTGATGCAGACCGCGTAGAGGTCATGCTGCGGAACCTTGGTCTCTACGAGAAGAGGTACTCGCTGGCCCGCGACCTGTCCTATGCAGAGCAGAAGATGCTCATGATGGGCCGGCTGCTGGCGACGGGCGCCAGCTGCTACCTGCTCGACGAGCCGATGTCAGGTCTCGACCAGTCGGCTCGCACGCAGCTCTCGGATCTGCTGAGCCAGATCGTGGCCGACGGCACGACGTCGATCTGCATCGTCGAGCACAGCATGCAGGTCGTCCGCGAAGTGGCGTCGTGGGTGCTGTTCCTCGACCGTGGCCGGCTCCTGACCGAGGGGCCGCCCGAGACCGTCATGAACGATCCCGAGCTGACCGCCATCTACTTCGGCCGTCCGGTCTGAGACAGCCGATCATCGACAGGGAAGAAGAGAACCGCATGAGTGAGTCAAAGGTCGTCGTCGTCACGGGTGGCGGCGACGGCATCGGCAAGGCCCTGGCGCAGCACCTCGCCGGCGAGGGATGGGAGGTGTGTGTCGCGGACATCGACGAGGCAGCAGCCGCGACCGTTGCCGCCGACCTGGTCGCCGCAGGGCATCGCGCGGTCGGCGTCGGTGCCGACGTCTCTAACGAGGACGACGTCGCGCGCGTCGCTGACTGCGCAGAGCGCGACCTCGGAGCGATCTCCGGATGGATCAACAACGCCGGGAACTCCCGTCCGGCGATGCTGCTGCGGATGGCGGTCGACGAGTTCGACTCCGTGCTTGCCGTGCACGCACGAGGGACCTTCCTCGGCCTGCGTGAAGCGGCCCGCCGGATGGTGGCGAGCGAGACGAACGGCTCGATCGTGAACGTGACGTCGTCCGCGGGTCTGGGCGGAACGATCGGACAGATCAACTACGCGAGCGCCAAGGGCGCCATCATCGCCATGACCAAGTCCGGGGCCAAGGAGCTGGGGCGGTACGGCATCCGGGTCAATGCGGTGGCGCCATCGGCCTCCACGCAGATGACGAAGACCATCATGACCAACGAGAAGTTCGCGGCGACGTACCTGTCGCGGATCGCGCTGGGGCGCTTCGCCGAGTCCGAGGAGATGGCGCCCACCTTCTCGTACCTGCTCTCGGACGCAGCGAGCTACATGACGGGGCAGGTCCTGTCGGTCGACGGCGGCACCTACATGGTCTCGTGACCGGCGAGGGCCGTTCCGTGACCAGGCGCTTCGAGGGCAAGGTCGTGCTCGTCACGGGAGCCGCTAGCGGGCAGGGAGCGGTCGAGGCTCGCTTGTTCGCGGCCGAAGGTGCCACCGTGGTCGCCGCCGACGTCGCCGTCGAGGCCGGCGAAGCACTCGTCGCCGACCTCTCGGCGGCCGGACGCCGTGCGGAGTTCGCGTTGCTGGACGTCGCGGACGAGCATCAGTGGGAAGCCGTTGTCGCCGACATCGAGGCGCGCCACCGTCGGCTCGACGTCCTGGTCAACAACGCCGGTGTCGGTGACGGACGTGGGATCGTCGACCTGAGCTTGACCGGGTGGGACCGGGTGCTCGGGATCGACCTCTGGGGTCCGGTCGTGGGCATGCGGACGGTGGCGCCTCTGATGGCACGCGGCGGCGGTGGCTCGATCGTCAACATCTCCTCCATCGCTGGCCTCACCGGCTATGACCACGCCGCGTACACCGCGAGCAAGTGGGCATTGCGGGGAGTGACCAAGACGGCGGCATCCGAGTTCGCCGAGCACGGCATCCGCGTCAACTCCGTACATCCCGGCGCGATCATGACGCCGATGGTCGCCGGGATGCCGCAGGAGGCCATCGACAGCTTCGTCCGGCTCAACGCGAATCGACGCGTCGGCACCCCACACGAAGTGGCGTGGGCAGTGCTGCACCTCGCCTCCGACGAGTCGTCCTTCACCACCGGGGCGGAGCTCGTGATCGATGGCGGGTTCGTGCCTGCTGGGGCCGGCCGGGCCCTCGAGCTGGCCTCCGCGACCGCCAAGGAGGGCGCGTGAGTCACGAGCGACTGTCCCTGGAAGGCAGTGTCGCCGTCGTGACCGGTGCCGCGAGTGGCATGGGCGCCGAGCACGTCCGCATGCTGACACGCAGAGGCGCGCGTGTGGTCGCGGTCGATGTCGACGCGGACGTGGGCAGGGTCGTCGCAGAGGCCGGCGATGCCGCGGTCGCCCACGTGGGCGACGTCAGCGAGCTGAGCGACTGGCACGCGATCCGGGACCTCGCCGTGCAGCTGGGCGGACGCCTGTCGGTACTGGTCAACAACGCGGGGATCCTCGGACATCGACGCATCGCCATGACCGAGAAGAGCAGCTGGGACCGGGTGCTCGACGTCAATCTCAAAGGCACCTGGCTGGGGATGAAGATCCTGGCTCCAGCGATGCGAGACGCCGGCGGCGGTTCGATCGTCAACGTCTCGTCTGCGGCCGGTCTGGATCAGCACCCCGACGTCGCCTACACCGCGAGCAAGTGGGGTGTCCGTGGCATCACGAAGACGGGCGCGCAGGAGTTCGGCCGATGGGGCATCCGGGTCAACAGCATCCATCCTGGCTACATCGACACCGCCATGACCTCCTCCGTACCCACGGAGGTCACCGGCGCGATGCTCTCCTTGCTGCCGATCGCGCGCCCGGGCGAGACGCGCGATGTCGCCGAGCTGGTGGCCTTTCTCGCCTCGGACGCGGCTGCGTTCATCACCGGCGCCGAGATCGCCATCGATGGCGGCTGGACGTCGGGCGTCCAGGTCACGGCGAGCCGGCGCCCTCGCTGAGCTTCGACGACGAGCCGCCGCACACGACCTGTAGAGAAGGAGGAGACGGATGAAGCTGGAACGCATGGAACTCGTCGGGCTCGAGGTGTCGGACCTCGATGCGGCGATCGTTGAGTTCGGTGAGCTGCTCGACACCGAGTTCGTTCGCATCGAGTTCGACGGGAGCGTCGACATCGAGGAGCTACCCGCCGACGAGCCACCCCACGCGATGACCACGCGCATGAGCATGGCGATGGACAAGAAGGGGTACCTGGAACTGCTGCAGTCGCACCCGCCGACGTCGCGGGAGCGCGTCCGCAACATTCACTTCAAGGTCGACGACATCGAGGCCGCGATCGTGGAGATGAGGGCCAAGGGCTACCGGCTCGTGCAGAACATCCGCATCGGGAGCATGCGCGAAGCGGTCTGGGGCGCGCGCGAGGCCCATGGTCTGCGGATGTGCATGGTCCAGTACGACGCGCCCAGCATGATCGAGGCGATGCTTCAGGACCCTGAGCACCCCTAGGGACATCCTCAGCAGTCGAAGGAGCAGATTCCCGGAGCGCCGTCACGGCCGTTGTCGTGGCGGCGCTTCGGCATTCTGGCAGTGTGCCGGCCCCTTCCAGCGGGGTCTGCCGGTGCAGTTGGTCGGACCGACCTGCACGGGGTCGGTTGCCGCGGTGCGGTGATTCGGAGGGCAGACACCAAACGCCCGACCGGTGACCCGGTCGGGCGTTTCGCGAGATCTCCCGCGGTGGGAGTCGATCGAGTGGGACGACCGTGCTACCGGTCAGGCGCGCACGGGAAGTGCGCCGGCTGTGACGGCCAGCCGATGCAGCACCGCCATCTCGTCTGCACCGCTGTCGAGGACCTGGAGAGTGTCGAGGTCGCGGATCTGAGCGAGGTTCTCCAGCACATCGTCGGGCGAGGCAGGACGGTCGGATGCGAACCAGCCTTCGTTCACCCCGACGACGTACCGCGCGAAACGCCCGCCGCCGGCGGAGTAGATCTCATGCGTCTGGGAGCACTGAGGTGATGCCAGGTAGACGGCCATCGCCGCGACCTGGTTCGGCGCGAGCAGCTCGTCCATCTCCGCGCCCAGCAGCCCCTCGGTCATGCGCGTGCGGGCCCCCGGAGCGATGACGTTGGCCAAGATGCCGTGCCGTGCGCCTTCGAGAGCAGCGACGTGGGTGAGTCCCACGAGTCCGGTCTTGGCCGCGCCGTAATTGGCCTGACCGAAGTTCCCGAGCAGGCCTGACGAAGACGACGTCATCACGAGACGCCCGTAGCCGGCTTCCTTCATCCGCGCGAACGCGGGGATCGTCACGTTGAAGCCGCCGCGCAGATGGACGTCGAGCACCGCGTCCACCTCCTCGGGCGACATGCTGGCCAGGGAGCGGTCGCGCAGGATGCCGGCGTTGTGGATCACGGAGCCGACGCCGCCGAACGCGTCCATTGCCGCGTCGACGATCGCCCGCCCACCCTCAGCAGTGGCCACGCTGTCGTAACAGGCGACCGCCTCGCCGCCGGCGTCCTTGATCTCCTGGACGACGGCGTCGGCCATGCTCGTGCTTCCGCCCTCACCGTTGACGCTGCCGCCCAGGTCGTTGACGAGGACGCGGGCTCCGTGTCGGGCGAGCAGCAGGGCGTACTCGCGCCCGAGCCCGCCGCCAGCGCCCGTGACGATGACCGATCGGCCTTCGAACTGAATCATGCTCATGATGTCGTGTCTCCTTGAACGGTCAGAGGATGCGGGAGTCGCGGTCGGCCCAGAACTTGTCGCGCAGCGGCGCCTTGAACAGCTTCCCGGTGGGAGACCGCGGGAAGTCGTCGAGGAAGTCGATCGACCGGGGGATCTTGAAGCGGGCGAGGTTCTCCGCGCAGTGCGCGAGTAGCTGCGCGACCATCTCCTCGCTGGCCTGGGACGGGTCGACCAGCTGGACGATCGCCTTGACCTCCTCGCCGAGATCATCGTTCGGGACGCCGAAGACCGCCACGTCCTGAACCGCAGGATGCAGGTGCAGGACGTCCTCGACCTCCTGCGGGTAGATGTTCACGCCGCCGGCGACGATCATGAACGACTCGCGGTCGGCGAGGTAGAGGTACCCGTCCTCGTCGATCCGGCCAAGGTCGCCCAGCGCGGTCCAGTTCGGGTGCTCGGGGTGGTGGGACCGCTCCGTCTTGTCCGGCTCGCCGTAGTACTGGAAGCCCGCAACCATGTCAGAGGTCTCGAAGTAGATGCGTCCGACCTCGCCGATCGGCAGCTCCTCGCCGTCGGATCCGCAGATGTGGATCGTGTCGCCGAACGCGGCTCTGCCGACGGACCCCGGGTGCGCGAGTGCCTCGTGGGAGTCGATCAGCGTAGCGCCGGTGTCCTCGGTTCCGGCGTAGTACTCGTTGATGATCGGGCCGAACCAGTCGATCATCGCCTCCTTGATCTGGACCGAGCACGGCGCCGCGCCTGTGATGACGCACTCGAGGCTGGAGAGGTCGTACTTCTCGCGCACCGCCTGCGGCAGCTTGAGCATGCGGCTGAACATGGTGGCCACGAACTGGGCATGGGTGACCTTGTACTTCTCGATGAGAGCGAGCGCCTGTTCGGCGTCGAACTTCTCCATCATCACCACCGTCGCGCCGAGTGCCATCGAGTCGGTGCTGAAGAGAAGTGGCGCCGAGTGGTAGATCGGCGCGGGCGAGAGGTACACCGTGTCGGGGCCCATGTTGTAGATCTGCTGGTAGACCGGAACCAGGGATGGCTTGCCCTCCTGCACGGTGCGCCCGGTGAGCGGGCGCCACACCCCCTTCGGCTGGCCGGTGGTGCCCGAGCTGTAGAGCATGGTGCGTCCGAGGGGTTCCTCGGCGAGCTTGTCGGCGGGGTAGGCCATGACGGCGTCCTCGTAGGCCTCGTAGCCCGCGATGGCGTCGTCGACCATGAGGCGCCGACGCACCTTCGGGGTCATGGGAATGATGGCTTCGGCGACATCGGCCTTGTACGACGAGGTGATCAGCACCTGGGCGTCGCAGTTGTCGACGATGTAGCCGGCCTCGCGCGGGGTCAGGTAGCGGTTGATGGCTGTGAGGTAGAGGCCGGAGCGGAATGCGGCCCAGAAGACCTCGATGTACCGGATGTGGTTCTCCATCAAGATCGCCACATGATCGCCGGGCCGCAGGCCCTCGGCCCAGAACAGCTGGGCAAGCCGGGCCGAGCGCTCGTCGAGCTCGGCGAACGTCTGTTGCTGCCCGGTCCCGCCCATGATGATCGCCGGGCGATCGGGGGTCTTCAGCGCGTGGGAGGCGGGGTCGTACATGGCGAGGGCCTTTCGTCCAGTGCTGGCGTGAGCGGAGCGTCATTGCGAATCTCTGCTCCTTAATATACTGTAATTGCCGTCACGTCGCCAGAGTCAGGAGCACATCCCCATGCCCGAAGCAGTCATCGTCGCCGCCGCCCGAACGCCCATTGGGCGCGCCTTCAAGGGATCGCTGACCACGGTCCGCGCCGACGACCTCGCCGGCGGGATCATCGACGCCGCGATGAAGAAGGTGCCCCAGCTCGATCGCGCCGAGGTCGTGGACGTGATGATGGGCGCCGTCAGCCAGACCCGCGAGCAGGGGATGAACGTGGCGCGCAACGCCGCCGCGCTCGGCGGCCTGCCGGACACCGTGCCGGGCACGACCGTGAACAGGGGCTGCGGCTCGTCGCTGCAGACCATTCGCATGGCTCACCAGGCGATCGCGACCGGCGAGGGTCACGCGTTCGTGGCGGCGGGCGTCGAGAGCGTGAGCCGCGTCGCGGGCTTCTATGAAGAGGACGCGATGAATCCTCGGTTCCTGGACCGGAGTCTTCCGAATTACATCAACGACATGTACATCCCCATGGGACAGACCGCCGAGAACGTCGCCGCCAAGTGGGGACTGTCTCGCCGCGAGCTCGACGACTTCGCACTGCTCTCGCAGCAGCGTGCCGCCAAGGCCATCGCCGATGGCTTCTACGCTCGAGAGATCACCCCGGTCACACTGCCCGACGGCTCGATCGTCGACCGCGATGACTGCCCGCGCCCGGAGACCACCCTCGAGGGCCTCGCGTCGCTCAAGCCCTCCTTCCGCGAGGATGGCGTGGTCACCGCGGGCAACTCGTGCCCGCTCAACGACGGAGCTGCCGCCGTGGTCGTCATGTCGGACGTCCGCGCCAAGGAGCTCGGGATCACGCCGCTGGCGCGGATCATCGGATCAGCGGTCACGGGTCTTGCACCCGAGATCATGGGCGTGGGCCCGATCAAGGCTGTCGGGGAGCTTCTGGACCGCCACAAGATGTCCATCAAGGACGTCGACGTCGTCGAGCTCAACGAGGCCTTCGCCGCTCAGGTGCTGCCGATCTGCGCCGAGCTGGGCATCTCGGTCGAGGACCAGCTCAACCCCCACGGGGGCTCGATCGCCGTGGGACACCCGTTCGGCATGACAGGTGCTCGCATCATGAACACCCTGATCAACGACCTGCAGACCCTGGACAAGCAGATCGGGATCGAGACCATGTGTGTCGGCGGCGGAATGGGTATCGCCATGATGATCGAACGCCTGTCCTGACGATGGCGACGACGATCCGGCTCGAGGTCGACGACGCTGTCGCTGTCGCGACCTTGGCCCGCCCGGAGAAGCTGAACGCCCTGAGCCGATCCGTCGTGGCAGAGCTGACCGCCGTCGTCGAGCGGCTGGCGGCGGACCCGGCGGTGCGGGTGCTCGTCCTGCAGGGGCAGGGACGCATGTTCTCGGCCGGGGCCGACGTCGACGAGTTCCGGCATGCGTTCGGGGCGGACGCCGTCGATCCGGATCTCACGGAGGCAGACGCGCGCGAGGGCACGCGGCTCACTGACGCCCTGGCCGCGCCCGAGCTCGTCACGATCGCCGCCGTCCACGGGGCGGCCATCGGCGGCGCGGCGGCGGTGGTGGCGGCGTGCGACCTGCGCATCATGGCCAAAGGCTCGAAGATCGTGGTGCCTGAGCTGGTGATGGGCTTTCCCCTGGCTTGGGGTGCCGTGCCGCGCTTGGTCGAACAGCTCGGCGCATCCGTCGTTCGGGACCTGCTCCTCACCTGCCGTCCACTCGGAAGCGACGAAGCGCTCGCGCGCGGGTTCGCCGCCCGAGTCGTTCCTGCTGATGAGCTCGAGGACTCCGCCCTCGAGCTGGCTCGTCTGGTTGCGTCACGTCCGGCTTTCGGGGTCACCGCCGGCCTGCGTCGCATCGCGGCCCTGTCCACCCAGGCCCAGGCTGACGACGACGCGATCACCCTGGGGCGCGCCGCGACCGATCCGGCGGTCGTCGCCGCGACGCGGGCCTATCTCGAATCCCTGTGAGCCTGGCCGAGGAGTAGTTGTGGACGTGTTTGAAACGATCCGGCCGAGGACGACCGTGAGCGAGCCCGGCGTGGACGACCTCACGATCGGTGGCCTTCTCGACCGCGCGGCGCGACTGTGGCCGGATCGCTCGGCCTACGTCCACGACGGGCGGCGGCTCACTTGGTCCGAGCTGGCCGAAGAGGTCGACCGGCACACCCGTGCCTTTATGGCGTTGGGGGTGAGGCCCGGTGACCGGGTGTCCCTGTGGATGGGCAACACGCTGAGCTGGGTGTTGGTCGAGCTCGGGCTCGTTCGGGCCGGCGCCGTCGTGGTGCCCGTCAACACCGGGTTCACCGTGGCCGAGGCGGCGTACGTGGTGGCGCAGTCGGACTCGGTCGTGCTCGTCACCTCATCGACCTTGCGGGGACGGAACCTGGCCGACGAGGCTCGCCAGATCGTGCAGAGTCCGGGCGTCTCGGTGCGTGCGCTCGTGACGATGGGGCCGACGGAGTCCGACAGCATGGACATCGCGACCTTGCTGTCGGGCGCCGAATCCGTGAGCCGTCACGAATCGGCAGCGCGAGCCGCCGCCGTCCGCCCGGACGACATCGTCCTCATGCTGTACACCTCGGGCACGACAGGCTTCCCGAAGGGCGTCATGCACTCGCACCGCGTCATCGGCAACATGGATGATGCGGCGGAGCGGCTCAGGCTCAGCGAAGAGGACGTCGCGGTGATGTACCTGCCGCTCTTCCACATCTTCGCCCTTGCCGCAACGGTGACCTTCATGGTCCGCGGGGCCGCGTTGGTCCTCATGGAGGTGTTCGAAGCCGGTGCCTCGCTCGACCTGATGGAGAAGGAGCGGGCGACCCTCGCCTATGGGGTCGCACCTCACTATCTCGACCAGATCCGCCATCCGACCTTCGCCGACCGCGACCTGTCGACCTTGCGACTGTGCTTGGCCCCCGGGTCGGCCGACCTCGTTCGCACGGTCTCGGCGCACATGGGCCCGGCGATCAGCGTGTACGGCATGACCGAGACCACTTCCATGACGTCGCTCGGGGAGGTCGATGACTCCTTGGAGAGGCGTGCTGAGACCGTGGGTCGGACTCTGCCGCGCTCGACCGTCAAGGTCGTCGACGACCGCGGTCAAGACGTGGCGCCGGGAGTCGTGGGACACCTGCTCGTCAAGGGCCCGCCCGTCATGCAGGGCTATTACAAGATGTCTGAGGCAACAGCCGATGCCATCGTCGACGGGTGGTTCCACACCGGTGACGCCGTCGCGGTCGATGCCGATGGCTACCTGCGGTTCGCAGGGAGGATCAAGGAGATCTACAAGGTCGGCGGGGAGAACGTCGACCCGATCGAGGTGGAGTCCGCCCTGATGCGCCATCCCGCCGTAGCCTTCGCGTCGGCGCAGGGCGTGCCCGACGAGCGGCTGGGCGAGGTCGGCCTGGCGCACGTCACCCTGCTTCCGGGCCAGTTGCTCGACATCGCTGAACTGCGTGCGTTCCTCCGTGGGCAGCTGGCCGCGTTCAAGGTTCCGCGCCACGTGGTCGTGGTCGACGAGCTGCCGATGACTGCCACCGGCAAGGTCCGCAAGTTCGTCCTCCGAGAGCAGTTCCTCAGCTCGTGACATTGCTGGATCGGCGGTCGTGGCCAGGCTCACGCCTTCTGCACGACGCCTCAAACACTTCTAGATAAGACGCGAAGGAGACCCTCATGGGCACTGCCGCCCAGACATTCGACGAAGCGACGTTGCGCGAAGCGCTCGAGTCCGCCAACCTGCCGACACTGCTCATGGTCATGTTCCAGCTGACGGGCGACCGCCGCTGGACCAGCGAGCCCTACCGACCGCAGCGCGCCAAGGGTATGAGCGACAACGACACCGGAGGCTTCGCTCCGGAGATCCAGGACGAGGTGCGCTCTGCTGCCTTCGACATCCTCCAGGATTGGCGCAACGGGCGTCCTGTGGCGGTTCCCCTCCCTGACGACGAGCTGCTCGTCGAGCTGATCGCGACGTGTGTGGGAGAGGAGGTCCCGTCTGAGTTCGGTCCGATGTTCGCGGAGGACATGCGAGCCAGCCTCGAGGGCGACCGCCCACACCCTCATGTCGAGGACGGTGTAGACCTGTCCGTGATCGTCGTCGGCGCCGGCATCTCGGGTCTCGCGGCCGCCGTGGAGCTGAAGGCCGCTGGCATCCGCGCCACGGTCTTCGAGAAGAATCCTGACGTCGGCGGCACTTGGTGGGAGAACAGGTACCCGGGTTGCGGCGTGGACACGCCAAGTCACGTCTATTCGCTCTCCTACCAGCCCCGGCGATGGTCGACCTACTACGGCAAGCGCGACGAGGTCCTCGACTACGTCCGCGACGTGGCGCGCAAGACGGGTGTCGTCGACCAGGTTCAGTTCGAGACCGACGTCGAGTCTGCGGTCTGGGACGAGGGCGCCAAGCGCTGGACTGTCACCACGCGCACCGCGGAAGGGGTGGTCGCGGAGCATGTCGCGAACGTGGTGATCACGGCGGTGGGTCAGCTGAATCGACCGGCGGTCCCGACGATCCCCGGGGCCGCGACCTTCGCGGGTAGGCAGTTCCACTCCGCGGAGTGGCCCGAGGGCTTCGACGTTGCGGGGCTGCGCGTCGGCGTTGTCGGGTCCGGTGCGAGCGCCATGCAGATCGTCCCGGCCGTGGCCGACCGCGTCTCGTCCCTGACCGTCTTCCAGCGCTCCCCCCAGTGGATCGCGCCGAGCTTCAACTACTCCAGCCCCGTTCCAGAGCCCGTGCACTGGCTCATGGACAACCTCCCCAACTACCAGCTCTGGTACCGCTTGCGATTGTCGTGGTTGATCAACGACCGCTTGTATCCCTCGCTGCAGATCGACCCCGCGTGGCCGCACCCGGAGCGGTCGATCAATGCGCACAATGACGGACACCGCCGTGCGCTGACGCGCTACATCCAGGACGAACTCGCCGGCCGCGACGACCTGCTCGAGAAGTCACTTCCGACGTACCCGCCTTTCGGCAAACGCATGCTCATCGACAACGGGTGGTATGCGGCGCTCCGAAAGGACGGGGTCGAGCTGGTCACGGACGGTGTCGCGTCCATCGACGAGACCGGCCTCACGACGACCGCAGGTCAGCACGTGGAGCTCGACGTCATCGTCTACGCCACCGGCTTCGAGGCAAAGAAGATGCTGTATCCGATGGACATCCGGGGCCGTGACGGCGTGTCGATCCGCGAGCGATGGGGCGACGAGGACGCCAAGGCATACCTGGGCCTGACTGTCCCGGACTTCCCCAACCTGATGGTGATGTACGGCCCGAACCTCAATCTCGGTCACGGCGGCAGCTACATGTTCGCGGGCGAGTGCCAGGCGAGGTACATCGCTCAGATGTGCGCGATCCTCACCGAGCGCCGCATGGCGTCCTTCGAGGTCCGCAGGGACGTGCACGATGACTACAACGCCCGGGTCGACGCCCAGCACGCGCGGATGATCTGGAGCCATCGGGGCATGGACACCTGGTACCGCAACTCCGCAGGCCGGATCGTGACCAACTCGCCATGGCGTGTCGTGGACTACTGGAACATGACTCGCGAGGTCAACGCCGATGACTTCGTCCTCGAGCCCGCGACCGACGACGAGTTCGCGCAGATGCTGGGCTGACTGTAGCTCGTCGAGAGCGGGCTTCTTCGGGACGGCGATACCAGGATGCACGCAGCTCTCGAGCCTCCGAGTACGAGATCAACGGCTCAGGATGTTGACCGCACCGGTCTCGCCGCCGCCGCGCGTGACCCCGAGGTCGGGGAGGTCACCAACATCAACGGCGGCAGCCTGAACTTCCACGCCGAGGGGCGATTCAGATGAAGGCCGGCAGCGGACGGGGATGAGATCGAGGAGGAGATGGAGAGGTAGCGGGCAGAGGCGAGTGCTGGCAGAGACGCGAGGCGCGAGGCTCGTTCGGCGGCCACCGCTGGGTCCGTTTCCGCGTCACGGAATGAGGCGATCAGGACGGCCAGATTTCCGTAGCGTCACGCGATGTCCGGGCCGCCGCCGGCGGATGACCAGCGTCGACGTCCTCGAGCCGTCTCGCAGCCCGCATCCGCCACGACTTGGCGCGCTGCGCAGGCCGGGCAACCGACCACGAGAAAGGCGCGGACGGATGACTGCAAACGCTGGGAGCGACGTCCGATGAGCACGCCCGAGCTGCTGACCAGTCCCACGCCCGAGGCCGTGGAACGCGCACGGGTGCAGGGCTTCCTGCACTGGCTCGCCACCGAACGCAGTACGACGCTCGCCACCTGGGAGGAGCTGCACGCCTGGTCGGTCGCCGAGCTCGAGCAGTTCTGGGCGGCGGTGTGGGACTACTTCGGCGTCCGCGCGCACGCGCCGTACGACGCCGTGCTGGTCGAGCGCACCATGCCCGGCACGCAGTGGTTCCCCGGCGCCCGCCTCAACTACGCCGAGCACTGCCTCGGCCTGCCCGAGGACGCCGACCGCGTCGCGGTCGTGGCCGTGAGCCAGACCCGCGAGCGCCGCGAGGTCACCTTCGCCCAGCTCGCCGACGAGGTACGACGTGTGCGCGCCGGCCTGCAGCGCCTGGGCGTCGGTCCGGGTGACCGGGTGGCGGCGTACCTCCCCAACATCCCCGAGACCCTCGTCGCCTTCCTCGCCACCGCCAGCCTCGGCGCGGTCTGGGCGAGCTGCGCCCCGGAGTTCGGCGCGCTCGCCGTGGCCGACCGGTTCGCGCAGGTGGAGCCGAAGGTGCTGCTCGCCGTCGCCGGCTACACGTACGGCGACAAGCCGGTCGACCGGCGCAGCGAGGTCGCCGAGATCCGGGCCGCGCTGCCCACCGTCGAGCACGTCGTCCACGTGCCCTACGGCCCGGAGGTCCTGCCGGACAGCACGCCCTGGACCGAGCTCACCGTCGAGACCGCCGAAGCGCTCGCCTTCGCGCCGGTCCCGTTCGACCACCCGCTGTGCATCCTCTTCTCCTCGGGCACCACCGGGAAGCCGAAGGCGATCGTGCACCGCCACGGCGGGATCCTGCTCGAGCACCTCAAGAACCACGCCTTCCACTGGGACCTCGGCCCCGACGACCGGCTGCTCTGGTTCACCACCACCGCCTGGATGATGTGGAACACCCTGGTCTCCGCGCTGCTCGTCCGCTCGTCGGTGGTGATGATCGACGGCAACCCGCTGCACCCCGACCTGCGCGAGCAGTGGCGGCTCGCCGCCGAGACCGGCGCGACCCTGATGGGTGCGAGCCCGGGCTACCTGATGGCCTGCCGCAAGGACGGCGTCCGCCCGGCCGAGGAGCTCGACCTGTCGCGGCTGCGCCAGATCGGCGCGGCCGGGAGCCCTCTTCCCGCCGAGGGATTCCGCTGGGTCGCCGAGCAGTTCGGTGACCGGGTGCTGCTCAACGTCGGCAGCGGCGGCACCGACGTGTGCACCGGCCTGGTCCAGGCCTCGCCGCTGCAGCCGGTCTGGGTGGGGGAGATGACCTACCCGAGCCTCGGCGTCGACCTCCACGCGTACGACGACGCCGGGCGCCCGGTCGTCGGCGACGTCGGCGAGCTGGTGATCGCCTCCCCGATGCCGTCGATGCCGGTCGGCTTCTGGGGCGATGCGGACGGCGAGCGGTTCCGGGCGGCGTACTTCGACACGTTCCCGGGCGTCTTCCAGTTCGGCGACTGGTGCCGCTTCTCCGAGGTCGGCTCCTGCGTGATCACCGGCCGCTCCGACGCGACCCTCAACCGCGGCGGCGTCCGGCTCGGCACCGCGGAGTTCTACCGCGCCCTGCAGGACGTCCCCGAGATCACCGACAGCGTCGTCGTGCACCTCGAGGACCCCGAGGGCGGACTCGGAAGGCTGCTGCTGTTCGTGGTCCCGGCCGCCGGGGTCGAGGTCGACGACAGCCTCCGCCGACACCTGGCGGCCACCCTGCGCACCGCGCTGTCACCGCGGCACGTGCCCGACGAGATCGTCGCCGTACCGGCCGTTCCCTACAGCCGCACGGGCAAGAAGCTCGAGGTCCCGGTCAAGCGGATCCTGCGCGGCGGCGACCCCGACACGGTCGCCTCCGCCGGTGCGCTGCTCGACCCGGGCGCCCTCGACGCCTTCGCCGCCTTCCGCGACGAGAGCACGCGGTGACCTCGACGTGCCTTCCTGGACTTGACTGAGCGTCCTTTCTGTTACGCGGAAATCGTGGCCGCGGCCCCGATCCGGAACCTAGGCTCGATGAACTCAGGTGTGTCGAGCACCACGCCGCGGAAGGAAGCACGTGCCGCACAAAGTTTCGAGGACAGCATGAGCATCGCGGTCCTGGTCCTCCGGCGCATGATCGGCCTGATCCTCACCCTGCTGATCGCCTCGTTTGCCGTCTTCGCGGGCGTCTCGGTCGCGCCCGGCGACCCTGCCCAGCTGCTCGCCGGGAGGAACGCCAGCCCTGAGGCGCTCGCCGAGGTCCGCGCCGAGTACCAGCTCGACGAGCCGTTCGTCGTCCAGTACGCGGAATGGCTGGGAGGCGCGGTCACGGGCGACCTCGGACGTTCCACCAGCTTCCAGGCCGAGGTGCGGCCGCTGATCGTCGATCGGAGCCTGACCACGCTCATGCTGGTCGCCTATGCATCGATCCTGATCGTCGTACTGGGCGTCGTGGCTGGTGTCGTCGCCGCAGTCCGTGGCGGGTGGTTGGGACGTTCGATCACGACCGTCGCGACGGTGGCGATGGGTGCGCCGTCCTTCGCCGTCGCGCTCGTGCTCATCTACCTGTTCTCCACCCGGCTGACCTGGTTCCCCATCTTCGGCACCGATGCCTTTGCCGATGCCTTCGCATCCGGAGCTCATCACTCTGCGACGTCCCGCGGACGGGGCTGCCGTCGGGACGTACCGCACCGTCGACGAGCATGGCGTGCGGGAGGCGGTCGCGGTCGCCGCCGAGGCAGCCCCAGCCTGGGCCGCGCTGCATCCGCGGGCGCGAGGCGAGCTGATGGCCGAGCTGGCCCGACTGATGGGGCGCGACGCAGAGCTGCTGGCGAGGCTGGACTCCGAGGACGGCGGCAAGCCAGTCACCGACTGCGTCAGCGGCGACGTACCCAGCGCCATCGAGGCGATCCGCTGGTTCGCCGAGGCCGCAGACAAGGTGTCTGGGTCGGTCGCACCCACTGACGGCGGTGCCTTGGGCATCACCACGCGGCACCCGATCGGCGTGGTTGCGGCCGTCGTGCCCTGGAACTACCCGCTGGCGATGGCGGCCTGGAAGATCGGACCCGCCCTGGCATCTGGCAACTGCCTGCTGCTGAAACCGGCCGAGGCCACACCTCGCTCGGTGCAACACCTTGCCGCGCTCGCGGCCGATGCCGGCCTCCCGACCGGAGTCCTCACCGTGCTACCCGGACACGGAGCGGTGACAGGCCGAGCGTTGGCGGAGGACCCGCTGGTCCGCGCGATCTCGTTCACCGGTTCGCAGATCACCGGGCGACAGATCCTGGCCGGCGCCGCGGCCTCGAACTTCAAGCGGGTCTCGCTCGAGATGGGAGGAAAGAGCCCCCAGATCCTGATGCGCGACGCTCTCTCGTTCGGCGAAGAGCTGTTCGAGGAGATGGCCGTCTCCGCATTCCTCAGCAGCGGCCAGAACTGCACAGCGGGCTCACGGGTGTACGTGGACGCCGCAATCTTCGACGAAGTCGTCCAACGCTTCGTCACGGCCGCGGAGAAGCTGGTCCTCGGCGACCCGGGCGACCCTCGCACCCAGATGGGGCCGCTGATCAACCGCGCCGCACTCGAACGCGCGGAGGCCGCCGTGAGCGACGCCGTGACGCGGGGAGCTGCCCTGCTCACCGGTGGCGCCGCGGTGCCGGTCGTGCCAGGTGGCCACTACCTGCCCGCAACCGTCGTCGCGAACGCGCCGCGTGACTGTGCAGTGTCCCAAGAGGAGCTCTTCGCTCCTGTCGTCACCGTGTCACCCTTCCGCGAAGAGGACGAGGTCATCGCCCTTGCCAACGACACCGAGTACGGGCTCGCCGCCTCGGTGTGGTCCCGCGACGTCGACACGGCACTGCGGGTCGCCCGGCGGGTGGAGGCGGGAGTGGTCTCGGTCAACTGCTACAGCGAGGGCGACATCACCACCCCGTTCGGTGGCTGGAAGCAGTCCGGCTTCGGCGGAGCCGAGAAGTCACTCGTGGCCTTCGACCAGTGGACCCTGCCCAAGGTGACCTGGCTGCGCACCCGGATCAAGGAGGACTGAGGCGTGCCCCGTGCCAGCCGTTGGTTCGTGCTCGCTGCCTTCGCCCTGCTGGTCAGCGCCACCCAAATCCTCTGGCTGACCTTCGCCCCGATAGCCCGGCAGTCCCACGACGCGCTCGGTGTCTCGGAGGGAGCGGTCGGCGACCTCGCGATCATCAACCCGCTGGTCTTCGTCCTGCTCGCGATCCCGGCTGGGCGCTGGCTGGACCGGTGGTTCAGCACCGCATTGGCCGCCGGAGCGCTGCTCACCGCTATCGGCGCCGTGCTTCGGATGGTCGACACCTCGTCGTACGCAACGATCTTCGTCGGTCAACTGGTGATGTCCCTCGGACAGCCGTTCGTGCTCAACGCCAGCACCAAGGTGGCCGCTCGCTACTTCCCACCGCTCGAGCGGACCGCGGCGATCTCGGTCGCCAGTGCCGCCCAGTTCGGCGGCATCTTGGTCGCTGCGTTGACCGGAGGGGCGTTGGTGGACGCCGGTGGCCTCGGGTTGGTGCTCCACCTCCAGGCAGGCTTTGCGGTGACGGCGGCTGCGGCAGTGCTGGTGGCGGGCCGTGTGCCCGCCTCGTACGCGCTCGGCGCAACCGGCGAAACGTCGCTGAGGTGGCTGCGCCGCGATCCGCTGATGTTGCGTCTGGCCGGCCTGCTCTTCATCGGGGTCGGCGTGTTCAACGCCGTGGCCACCTGGCTGGACACGATCCTCGTTGACCTGGGTCACCCCGGTGCGGCCGGCACCCTCCTTGCGGTGATGACGATCTCCGGTGTCGGCGGCGCCGTCGTGCTGCCAGGGCTCGCCGCGCGCCGCGGCCGGCGACGCGCGCTGCTGCTCACGACCACGCTGATCAGCGCCGTTGCGTTCCTGGCCATTGCCCTTGCTCTCGCCGTGGTGCCCGGCGTGCTGCTCGTCGCCGTCCTGCTGGCGCTCGTCGGGTTCGTGCTCCTCTCAGGCCTGCCAGTGGCGCTGGACTGGTCGGAGCTGCAGTCGGGTCCCGATCGAGCCGGCACGGCCACAGGGTTCCTGCTGCTCGCCGGCAACCTGGGCGGAGTGGTGCTGGTGCTGGTCGTACAGGCAGCCCTCGGCAACCCCTACCTGGCGCTGGCCACGATGTCGGTGGTCGTGATGCCGGGCCTGCTGCTCGCGCCCGGTTGCCCAGGCATGTCATGTCCCACATCGACGACGACCGCCGCCGGTCGGAAGAGTTGGCTTCGCCAACGTCAATGCCATGATGACCGGTGGCAGCGGACTCCCGGGCCGGCTTGGTGCCAGGCCGACCAGGCTCGGCGAGCCCCGTGCCGGCTCCGGTACGAGCGGGCGGCGGGTTCGGCGATTCGAAGCGGGGCCCCGAACAACCGGACGCGCCGAACGCTCGTGGCTGTGGATATGCGTCGCTCGGCTCCCTCCCCTCAGTCCACCTGCCTGCGCGAGGCGACGTCGCGTCATTCGACGCGGCTCGAACTCGGCTCAAAACGTCGGTCAATGAGCCGGCGTGGCGAGCTGAACCGACGGGCGTCGACCCGAGGCGACGTGCCTCCGGGAGGTGCCGCTGACCTGCTAACTTGGGAGTCAGTGAGCGTCGGCCCCAAGCGCGTCGAGTCGGCGCGAGACGAACTCGAATTGGATCGATTCAGACTACGGATCAGAAGGTCGTCCAGCGGCGTAGGTGCTCACACAGCCCGCCGCCAGCCAGGCTCGAGAGTCGACGCGAGCAGACCGCCCGCCAGCCGCACACGGTCCGCAAAAAGTCCGCAAATTGTTCCGAAGTCGCACGCTGTGTCCAGCATCTACAAGCGGCTCGGAATCGGCGTTTGCGCAGGTCAGGCGCGGAGTTCCGCAACTGCCAGCATCAGTCACCAAGACCCAGAAATCCCTCGAATCCTCCCCCTGGTACTACTAGAGGCCGCTGTTCGCCCAGGTCAGAGCCCTGACTGGCGCTCGCTGTCCCCATTGAGTCCCCAAGATGGCCTTCGCCAGCTGGGAGACCGCGTTGCGGGTCCGGTCCTCTGCCGTGGGCCACGGGTGTGAGCATGTCCAGGGTCGTCGTCGCCGTTGAGTGACCCATCGCTGCCCTGGGCGGCGACGACATCGCAGCCGGAGGCGATGAGGCGCGAGGCGTAGAAGTGGCGCAAGGCGTGGAGCCGAGTGGACAGTCCTGCTGCCCCCTCGTGGCCCTCCACCGCCAGGGTGACGGCGTTCATCCTCTCCCTTGCGGAGACCGGCAAGAGCGCAGAGGGCGGACGCTCGAGATCCTGGCCGGTGCGGCCCACAACCGGCTCCGGGCTGGCCGGCCGGCGAAAGGGTCAGATACTGGACTGCTCCTCACAGCGCACCGCGGTGTCCCGCTCCCGGCCGCCGCGGCAGACGTCGTGATGTGGCCCGCCGTCGAGACGGTCGACGCCCGTGAAACCGCGGAGCCGGTCTCGGCCCCTCCCGCCTCGCAGGATGTCGTTCCCGCGGCTCCCGCGGAGGATGTCGGACCCCCGGCCTCCGACAATGACGTCCGCGCCGAGGTAGCCGTCGAGGGAGTCCGCTCCCCGCTGGCCACGCAGGGTGTCCTCTCCGTAGCCGCCATTGATGCTGTCGTCGCCGTCGCCGCCGTTGATCAGGTCGTCGCCGTAGTAGCCGTCGATCACATTGCGGCCAGCGTCACCTGTGATCACGTCATCGTGGCGGCTGCCAGAGGCGTTGTTGATGGAGATCAGGACATCGGTCTTGTCCGGTCCGTCGCCCCTGGCAACGCTCCAGCCGTGCGTGGATGACCCCGGTGAGGAGAGTTGCACGATGACCCCGACCGCTGCGTTGGCGTACTGAACGGTGCCGCCGTCCGACCCGCCGTCCGCGACGTCGGCGTCACCGATGCCTGGCCAGATGTAGTCGTTCCCGAGCCCGCCGAGCAGCGTGTCGGAACCGCTCCCCCCGAGCAGGTAGTCGGAGAAGTCGCCACCCACCAACAAGTCGTCGCCGTCGTCGCCGTTGAGGATCTGTGCGTCCCTCGCGCCTCCACCGACGGCGCACACGACATCGTTGCCTGCCCCTGCAGACACCATCGAGGGACCCGTGACCGCGATCCGGTCGTCGCCTGGCGTGCCGAGGACGTTGCCGGCTCCGGTTTGGGTCACCACGCCGGTGTCCACACCCTGCACGACCAGGTGATCATCGACCACCGAGCACAACGCGTCGGACGGCACGGCCGTCGGCGCGGCGATCGATGATGACGGAGGGGCGACCAATGCGGCTGCGGAGGCGATCACCGCGACCGCGAGGACCTTCCCGGGTGCGCGCAGGCTGGTGACATTCACGAAGCGAAACTGCCCCGGCCTGCCAAGGCCAAACCGCGCTTGGCTGAGGCGATCACCCACCAGGAGAACAGGGTGACGGGGACGCGGCTTGGATCCCTGTCGGGTCCGACGCGGTGGAATGGAACCACTCGAGGTGAATCGCCCCCCCGGTTTCGTGGCGGCTCGGTTAGCTGGAACCAGCCCCGGTCGACCGAACTTCTGTACTGGGGAAAGTCCTCCCGTTCAGATTCTGTTCTGCGTGAGAGTGGACGCGGCGCCGGGCACCCGGCCCCGCGCCCCGCCGTGGAGGTAGAGATGAACCGATCGTTGACCGTCGCCGACAGCGGCACCGCCGCGCGCGCCGCCCGGGCCGCCGAGATCGCCACCCTGGTCGAGCGCGACTGGCGTCTCCTGATCGATGGTGAGCTGGTGCCGGCCGAGGCCGGGGCGAGGTTCACGGTGAGCGACCCGTTCACGCAGCAGCCGATCGTCGACGTACCCGACGCCTCACTCGCGGACGTCGACCGGGCGGTCGCCGCGGCCGAGGCGGCGCTCGCCGGCTGGCGCGCGACACCGGCGCTGCAGCGTGCCGAGCTGGTGCGCCGGTTCGCCGACCTGGTGGAGCAGCACGGCGAGGAGCTGGCCCTGCTCGACACGATCGATGCCGGGTCCCCGATCTCCAACGCCCGCTTCGACGTCGAGATCGCGCTGGGGCAGATGCGGATGTACGCCGGCTTCGCGCTCGAGATGAAGGGCGCGACCATCCCCGCGAGCGAGAACCTGCACCTCACCGTGCGGGAGCCCGTCGGCGTGGTGGCGAAGATCTTCCCCTACAACCACCCCTTGATGTTCGCCTGCCGGATGGCGGCCCCGCTCGTCGCCGGCAACCCGGTCGTGGCCAAGCCGCCGGAGGCGGCGCCCCTGTCGACCCTGCGACTGGCGGAGCTCGCGAACCAGGTGTTTCCCCCGGGGGTGGTCAACGTTGTCGTCGGCAACGGCCCTGAGGTCCCGGACCGGCTGGTCCGGCACCCAGCAGTGCGCCGGATCGGCTTCATCGGATCCGAGCCGACCGGCAGGGCGATCCAGCGTGCAGCCGCCGAGAGCGGTGTGAAGCACGTGACCCTCGAGCTCGGCGGCAAGAACGCGATGGTCGTCTTCGACGACGCCGACCTGGAGAAGGCGGCGGCCGGCGCGGTCGCCGGCATGAACTTCACCTGGTCCGGCCAGTCCTGCGGCTCCAACTCCCGCCTCCTCGTGCATCGCTCGCTGCACGACGAGCTCGTCGACCGCGTGGTCGAGCTGGTCGAGGCCCGGACCATCGGCGATCCGCTCGACGAGGGCTCCGAGCAGGGCACGATGATCAACCGCTCCCAGTTCGACAAGTCGATGTCGTACGTCGACGTGGCCCTCGCCGACGGCGCGGTGGTCCGCACAGGCGGCGGCCGCCCCGACGGTCCGGCCTTCGAGGACTCGCTGTTCGTGGCTCCGACAGTGCTGGTCGACGTGGCGCCGGACACCCGGATCGCCCGCGAGGAAGTCTTCGGGCCGCTGCTCTCGGTCATCCCGTTCGACACCGAGGCCGAAGCGGTCGCGATCGCCAACGGCGTCGACTACGGCCTCACCGGCAGTGTCTGGACCAAGGACCTCGACCGCGCAGTGCGCGTCGCCCGTGCCTTGGAGGCGGGCTTCGTGTGGGTCAACGGCTCGAGCCAGCACTTCCTCAACGTCCCGTACGGCGGCGTGAAGGCGTCCGGTGTCGGCGGCAAGGAGGAGTGCCTCGAGGAGCTGCTGTCCTACACCGAGGAGAAGGTCATCAACATCATGGTGTGACCGCTGCGCCTGTGTGGCCGCGCCGTGCTCCTCAGAGCCCGAGCGCGGCCACGTCCATTTGCAGGTCGTGCTGACTGGCCATGATCAGCTGGATCGACTCCGGCGCCAGCAGCTCGGCGAATCGGGCCGAGGGCGCAGAGATCGACATCGACGCGATAGCTCGGCCCGTGCCGTCTCGCAGCGGAACCGCGACCGCACTCACGCCCTTCTCGGTCTGCTGGTTGGTGGTGGCGAAGCCGTTGCGCCGGCACGCCCTGATCTCGCGCAGAAGGGAGCCGAGCTGCCTGTCGCTGAGGGCGTCACCCATCGCCGTGGCGCCCGGGCTCTGATAGAGCTGGCGCAACCCGTCGTCCGGAAGGTCGGCCAGCAGTGCCTTGCCCCCTGCGGAGGTGCTGGCCGGCAGCACGGCTCCCATGCGCGACACGATGCGCAGAGTCCGGTTGCCCTCCTGGCTGAACAGGAAGTGGATCTTCGTGCCCACCCGGACAACCAGGTTGGCCGTCTCGCCCGTCCGGTTGGACAGCAGCTCCAGGTGTGGCACCGCCACGTCGCGCAGCTGTCGGGTCCACGACAGTCCGACCGGGCCGACGCCCAGCGCCGGCCCGGGGCGGTAGGCCTTCGACTCGTCCTGCACGGCGAAGCCGTGGAAGACGAGCATCGACATCAGCCGGTGCACGGTCGACTCTGCGACGTCGAGGTCGCGTGCGGCGGTGCGCAGCCGGAGCTCGCCGTGGTCACGCAGCATCTGGATCAGCCGCAGTGCGCGGTCGACCGAGGACACCATGTAGGCCGGAACCTCGCGCGACTTCTCCGGCTTCTGCATCCCAGAAGTATCTGGTCCTTGTTTCTGCAAAGCAACACAGTTGAGGAACAAGGCGTGACGGGCGTCACCCGCCGGACCGGCCGATCGAGCCGGGTTCGCAACAAGCCCGCGGCACGCTCTCTCGGGATCCCACCACCACGGGTGGACGACCTCCCGTGTCCAGGAAAGGAAGCGCCATGACCGACACCACCCTGCAGCGGCGAGGCCAGCGCACGCGGTCCGTGGCGCGTCCGCGTCGACGCACGGCCGGTTGGCGATCCCTCGGCTACCGGTACGGGATCGTCGCGGTCTGGGCGGTGGAGGTCGTCGTGTTCGCGGTCCTCGCACCGGACACGTTCCCCACCGCTGCCAACATCACTTCGCTGCTCAGCTCGCAGGCCGTTCTCCTCCTGCTCGCGCTGGCGCTGGTGCCGACGCTGGTCACCGGCGAGATCGACCTGTCGATCGCAGGCACCATGACGGTCGCGGCCACGACCGCAGCCCAGCTCAACGCGGTCGAGGGACTCAACGTGTGGCTCGCCGTCGCTGTCGCCTTGGGCGCTGCGGTCGCGGTCGGACTGGTCAACGCCTTCCTCACCGTGAAGGTGGGCGTGGAGAGCATCATCGTGACCCTCGGCATGGGCACCCTGCTGGTCGGCATCTCGGTCTGGCTGAGCAACTCGCTCACCATCAGCGGCGTCTCGCCCGAGCTCGGCAACCTGCTCAACACCCAGCTGGCACGCGTGAACACCGCGTTCTTCCTGGCGATCGGTGTCGGCGTGGCGATGTGGTTCGTCTACCGCAACACCGTCTTCGGCCGGGGAGCGGTGTTCGTCGGCAAGAACGCCGAGGTGGCACGCCTCTCCGGCCTGCCGGTCGCCCGGATCAAGGTGGTCAGCTTCGTGGGCACGGCCTTCCTGGCCGGTGCCGCGGGCATCCTCGTCATCGGCATCGCCGGCGGCCTCCAGCCGACGTCCCTGCAGACCCTGCTGCTGCCGGCCTTCGCTGCTGCCTTCCTCGGCTCGGCGATCATCGAGCCCGGCACGTCCAACCCGATCGGCACGATGGTCGCCGTCCTCTTCCTCGCCACCGGGATCAGCGGCCTGGTCCTGGTCGGCCTGGATCCGTGGATCCGCGACGTCTTCTACGGCGCCGCTGTGGTCGTGGCCGTCACCGTCTCGCGCCTCGCCGCGATGGCCGCCCCCTCGGCGGGGCGTCCGTGAGCTCGGGCTCCACCTCACCCCTGAATCCCAAGGAGAAGTCGATGTCCGTCCCCAAGTTCGCGGCGGCCCTGACCGCTGCCGGTCTGACCGCCGCGCTGACTGCCTGCACCACCCCGGCCGACAGCACCTCCGGCGGTGGCTCCGGCGACGTCCCGAAGAGCGTCACCGACAACGTCGCCGCGCACGCCGGACCGCTCGAGGCGTCGTACGCCGGACCGGCCTTCGACGTCGGCGCGCTGCGGGGCAAGCGGGTCTGGTGGGTGACGCAGTACGCCGGCAACCCGTTCCTCGCCAGCATCGGCCGCAACCTCACCGAGGCGCTCGACAGCGTCGGCGTGAAGGTCACGACCTGCGATGGCAAGGGCAACCCCGTCGACGCCAACGCTTGCATCCAACAGGGCATTGCCCAGGGTGCCGACGCCATCCAGGTCGACGGCCCCGAGCCGGCGACGTACGCCGAGTCGCTGGCGTCCGCCGAGAAGGCGGGCATCCCGGTGCTCTCCGGGGCCGCGGTCGACGTCACCACCACCGACCTCGCCGACGGCTTGGCCGGACAGACCAGCCAGCCGTTCGGGCTGACCGGCGAGTTGGCCGCCGACTGGATCGTCAAGGACTCCGGTGGCAAGGCCGACGTCCTGTTCCTCACGACCCCCGACGTCGTCGGCTCGGTCTCGGAGCAGAAGGCGTTCGAGGCTCGCATCGAGGAGACCTGCCCCGATTGCTCGCTGACCGTCAAGGGCGTGACCCTCGCCAACTGGGCCAACGACCTCGGTACGACGACCAGCTCGGAGCTCGTGAAGAACCCGAAGATCACCTATGTCGTGCCGGCCTTCGACCCGATGACCCAGTTCACCAACCCCGCGATCCTGCAGGCCGGACGCAGCGACCTGAAGGTCGTGACGGTGAACGGCAACCTGCCCTTCCTCCAGGAGCTGGCGAAGGGCTCGCCGATCAAGGCGATGGTCGGCATCGACCTCGATGCGCTGGCCTACCTCGAGGCGGACCAGCTGTTGCGCGCCATGACCGGCCAGGACACCCTGCTGGACATCGTCGCGCCGGTGCGGATATTCGACAGGGGCAACGTCGGCGACCTGAGGCTCGACGCGGCCGCGGCCGACGACGGCTCGTGGTACGCCGGCAGCGGCGCCTACGCCGACCTGTTCGCCGGCCTCTGGGAGAAGTGAGTCCGATGGGGGTGGTCATCGAGCTGCGTGACGTGCGCAAGTCGTACGTGTCGGGCATTCCGGTGCTGCAGGGTGTCGACCTCGACGTCCGGGCCGGCGAGGTGACCGCCCTCGTCGGCGCCAACGGCAGCGGCAAGTCGACGCTGGTCAAGATCCTCAGCGGCTACCACGAGCCGGACCGTGGATCGCGCGTCCGCTTCGGCGACCAGATCATGGAGGGCCACATCCACCCGGCGCAGGCCCGAGCGGCAGGAGTCCGCTTCGTCCACCAGGACTCGCGCATGGTGACGGGGGTGTCGGTCCTGGAGAACCTCCTCGTCGACCGCCTCGGCACCGCATCGCTCGGCCGGCTGGACTGGCCGGCCGAGCGGAGACGGGCACAGGCCTTCCTCGACGAGCACCGCATCACGGTCGACGTCCGCGAGGACGCGGGCACCGTCTCCCTCGCAGACGCGGCCAAGATCGCCATCGCCCGCGCCGCGGGACCGGAGAGCGACACCGGCCTGCGGGCCCTGATCCTGGACGAACCCACCGCGGCGCTGGGCCGCGACGACGCGGCCGAGATGCTCGACTGGGTGCGCGCCCTGGCCCGCGGTCGCGGAGTCGGCGTCCTTCTCATCGGGCACCGTCTCGAGGAGATCCTCGCGACCGCGGACCGGGTGGCGGTGCTGCGCAACGGCCGGATCGTTGCCGACACGCTCGTCGCCGAGCTCGACCACGACAGGCTCGTCGAGCAGATCGTCGGCCACGCGATCGATGCCTACTACCCCGAGCGCGAGGGCGCCACCGGTATGCCTGTCCTCGAGGTCGGCGACCTCCGCGGTGGCGAGGTGCGGGGCATCTCGTTCACTGTCGCGGCGGGAGAGGTGCTGGGCGTCACCGGCCTCCCCGGCTCCGGCTTCGAGGACCTGCCGTACCTCCTCATGGACCCGCGAGCCGGCGCTCGCGGTGCGTTGACGGTGGCAGGTCGCGAGATCCAGGTCGCGAGAACACCTGTGCGCACGCGGGTGCAGGCCGGTCTCGCCCTCGTCCCCGCCGACCGCAAGCGTCGAGCGCTGGCGACGTCGGTGTCGGTCACGGGCAACGTCGGGCTGCCGCACCTGCGCCGGTTCCGGACCTGGTCGGGTCTCAGTGCCCGGGCGGAGCACCACCTGGCCGACGGGGTGGTGCGCGACTACGCCGTGTCGCCCGCTGACGCACGGGTGATCACCGGCAACCTCAGCGGTGGGAACCAGCAGAAGGTCGTCATCGGCAAGTGGATGTCGACCCGACCCCGGGTGCTGGTCGTCCACGAGCCCACCCAGGCCGTCGATGTCGGCGCCAAGGCCGAGATCTTCAAGCTGCTCGCCGACGCCGCCGCCGAAGGGATGGCCGCCGTCATCGTCAGCGTCGAGTACGACGACCTCGCCCACCTCTGCGACCGGGTCCTCGTCGTCGGCGCGGGACGCGTCGTCGCCGAGCTCTCCGGCGACGCGCTCAGCCCGGAATCGCTGGCAACCGCCGCCTACCGCTCAGGAGTCGAAGGACTCCCCGAGCCGGCCTCCATGCGTTGAACTAAGGAATCGAAGGAAACCCGAGGAACCATCATGACCACTCATCACGACACCGGGACCGGCGCCAGCCAGGACCTCTACATCGGCGTCGACACCGGCGGCACCTTCACCGACATCGTGGTGATGGATGCTGAGGGCGGCGTCTACGCCACCAAGGCGCCCACCACGCCGGACTCGCTCGACGTCGGCGTCTTCGATGCCCTCGCCCTGGTCGCGGAGCACCGCGGCGAAAGCGTCACCGAGCTGCTCGGCAAGGTGGTCACCTTCGGTCACGGCACCACCCAGGCCACCAACGCGCTCATCGAGCGCCGCGGCCGCCCGACCGGGCTGCTCACCACCCGGGGCTTCGGCGACACCCTCATCATCCAGCGGCTGATGGGCTTCACCGCCGGCGTGCCCGTCGAGAAGCTCGGGGACTTCAGCGAGCGGTCCTACCCCGACCCGATCGTCCCGCGCGACCTCATCGCCGAGGTACCCGAGCGCGTCGACCACGCCGGACAGGTCGTCGTACCTCTCGACGAGGCGGCGGTCCGCGCCGAGGTCCAGCGCCTGGTCGACGCGGGCATCACCTCCTTCGCCGTGTGCCTGCTCTGGTCCTTCCGCAATCCCGCGCACGAGCAGCGGATCGGGGAGATCGTCCGCGAGCTGGCAGGGCCCTCGGCGTACGTCAGCCTGTCGAGCGAGGTCAACCCGGTGCTCGGCGAGTACGAGCGGACCGCGACCACCGTGCTCAACAGCTACCTCGGCCCGGTCGTGGAGCGCTACCTCGAGAGCCTCGAGGCACGGCTGCGTGCCGAGGGCCTCTCCGGCCGGTTCAGCGTGCTCAACAGCATCGGCGGCGTGATGAACGCCCGCGACGCTGCCCAGCGCGGCGTCCTGCTTCTCGGCAGCGGGCCGACCGGCGGCGTGCTCGGCTCCCACCACCTCGCCGCGCAGCTCGGCCACCGCAACATCATCACCTCCGACATGGGCGGCACCAGCTTCGACGTCGGCCTGGTCGTCGACGGCAAGCCCGTGGTCAAGGCGGTCACCGAGGTCGCCAAGTACCACGTCGCCACGCCCATGGTCGACATCACCGCCATCGGCGCCGGCGGTGGGTCGATCGCCACCGTCGTCAACGGCAAGCTCCGCGTCGGCCCGGCCAGCGCCGGCTCCTACCCCGGCCCGGTCTGCTACCAGCGCGGCGGCACCCAGGTGACCGTCACCGACGCCGACGTCGCGCTCGGCGTGATCGACCCCGACAACTTCCTCGGTGGCCGGATGACGATCGACAAGGCCGCCGCGGAGGAGGCCATCCGCACCCAGATCGCGGAACCGCTCGGCATCAGCGTCGTCGAGGCCGCCGCCGGCATCCGCGAGATCGTGGACGCCCGGATGGCCGACACCCTGCGCGAGCTCACCGTCGGGCGGGGCCACGACCCGCGCGACTTCGTCCTCTACGCGTACGGCGGTGCTGGCCCGATGCACTGCGCCGGCTTCGGCGCCGAGCTCGGGGTGGCCTCGATCGTCGTACCGGCCACGTCGATGGCACACAGCGCGTACGGCGCACTGAGCGCCGACATCCACCACGGCGCCGAGCGCTCGGAGTCGTTGCGCAGCTCCCGCGGCAGCACCGCGCCCTGGGAGGAGTTCGACCGCACCCACATCGAGTCGATCTTCAAGGAGCTCGAGGAGGAGGTGCTGGCCAAACTCGCCGGCGACGACGTCGCCGAGGCGGACACCGTGATCGTCAGGTCGGTCGACATGCGCTACCGCAGCCAGACCCACGAGCTCATCATCCCGGTCACCGGCGACCTCGCCGATCCCGACTGCCTGCACGACCTGGTGCTTCTGTTCGAGCGCACCTACGAGGAGACCTACGGCAAGGGTTCCGGGTTCCGCGAGGCCGGCATCGAGCTGACCACCTTCCGCGTGGCGGGCATCGGTCGCACGGTCAAGCCGTCCTTCCGGGCCTTCACCCCCACTCCTGGTGCGGCGACGCGCACACGGCCGGTCTTCGACGTCCTCGCAGGCGACTGGTGCGAGGCAGTCGTCGTCGACTGGGGCGCGATGCAGCCCGACCAGCAGCTCACCGGCCCCGTCGTCGTCGAGCACCCGACCACCACCGTCTACGTGGCCCACGGCCAGCGGGTCCACGTCGACACCATCGGCAACCTGCTGATCACCCCCCAGACAGGAGCAGACGCATGAGCACCACCGCCGCACTCGACCCGATCACCTTCGAGGTGATCCGCAACAAGCTCTCGGCGATCACCGAGGAGCAGGCGACCACCCTCAAGAACGTGTCCGGGTCGCCGGTCGTGACCGAGGCGACTGACTTCAACGTCGGCATCTACCTCGGCGACGGCTCGGTCGTGACCATGGGCCCCCAGGTGCTCTTCCACTCGGGATCGATGGCCAGCGTCGTGCGCAACATCATCACCGACTGCGAGGACAACCCCGGGATCCGCGAGGGCGACATGTTCGTCCTCAACGACCCCTACAAGGGCGCCCTGCACCAGATGGACGTCACCTTCGTCGCCCCGGTCTTCGCCGAGGGCCGCCGAGTCGCGTGGGTCGGTGCCTGCGCGCACCAGATCGACGTCGGCGGAATGAACTTCGGCAGCTGGAGCCTCGCGGCGCGGGGCATCCAGGAGGAGGCCATGCTGTTGCCCGGCATCAAGCTGGTCGAGGCCGGCGAGATCCGCGCCGACCTGTGGTCGATGCTGATGGGGATGACCCGGATGCCCACGACGGTCGGCCTCGACTTCAAGGCGATGGTCGCCGCCAACAATGTCGCTGCCGGCCGCCTCACCGAGCTCTTCGAGCGCTACGGCCTCGACACGGTGCTCGAGGTGATGGGCCACGAGCTCGACCACTCCGAGCGTGAGCTGCGCCAGGTGCTGAGCAGCCTGCCCGACGGCGTCTTCCGGGCCGTCGACTGGATCGAGCACGACGGTCACGAGAACAAGCTGTACGAGTTCCGGCTGACGGTGACCAAGACCGGCGACTCCCTGGACTTCGACTTCACCGGCACGTCGGAGCAGGCGCCCGGCTTCATCAACTGCACGTACTCCGGCCTGGTCGCCGGCGTCTTCACCGCGCTGCTGCCGACGCTCGCGCCGAACCTGCGGTGGAACGAGGGCCTGCTGCGCCCGGTGTCGATCACCGCACCCAAGGGCACGGTCGCCAATGCGAACTGGCCGGCCCCGGTCTCCAGCGCCACCGTGTCCGCTGTCTGGGTGGTCACCAATGTGTCCTTCAGCGCGTTGTCCCGGCTCGTCACCACCGCCCCCGACGTGGCGCGGCACGGCGCCGGTGTGACCAAGGGGTCGATGAGCGTGATGGTGCTCAGCGGCCTGTACCCCGACGGCGACCCCTACGGGAACTTCCTGCTCGACTCGACCGCCGGCGGCGGCGGCGCCTACCGCGACCACGACGGGCTGACCGCCTCGGGCGACTTCTGCGTCCCGCGTCCCGCGATCGCCAACGTCGAGTCGCACGAGGCCGACGGCCAGATCCTCTTCCTCTACCGGGGGATCGTGCCCGACTCGTCGGGGCCCGGCCGTCAGCGCGGTGGCTCGACCGTCGGTCTCGCGCTCACGCCGCACGGCACCGACCAGCTCCAGGCGATGCTCGTCGGCCACGGGGTCGAGGTGCCCAACAGCGCCGGCATCTTCGGCGGCATGGAGGGATCCTGCAACCGCAACGAGCTGCTGCACCGCGTCGACGGCGTCTCGCCGGTCGGTCTGGTGCACTCAGCGGCCGACCACGCGTCGTGGGTCGGTGAGCGGGAGATCATGAACGCCAAGCCGGGCTTCTTCACGCTGCGACGCGGCGACGTCGTGTCCTACAGCTTCCAGGGCGGTGGCGGCTACGGCGACCCGATCGACCGTGATCCCGCGCTCGTCGCCGAGGACGTGGCGACTCGGCAGGTCAGCGTCGCCACCGCATCGGAGATCTATGGCGTCGTGCTGGACGGCGACCTCACCATGGACGCGTCCGCGACCGACGCGCGGCGCGCCGCGATCCGGGCCGAACGGCTCGGAGCTGCCCCTGTCGCGGCGGTGGGTGTTGCCGAGAGCGCGGGGGACCGGCGCCTCACGCCCGACCTGAGCGTCGCGGCGGACGGCCACGTGCGCTGCAGCTGTGGCCACGACCTCGGCGCCGGCCCGGACTGGAAGCAGTCCGCGAAGCGTCGCACTGTTCCGGCGCAGGCGCACGGCCCGCTGCTGCGACTGCACGAGGAGCTGGAGCTGCGCGAGTACGTCTGTCCTTCGTGCGCGAGACTGCTGGAGTCCAGCGTCTGCCGCATCGGGGCGGCCGACCTGATCACCTCGGAGCTGACGTGAGCACGGCGTTCCCGCGGTTCGCCGTGCGCACCGAGGTGGTGACCGGCCTCGGCAGCCTGGCCCACCTCGACGCCCTCGTCGCCGGCTTCGGCCACCGGGAGGTCGCCGTGGTTGCCGACACCGCGCTTGAGCCGGCAGGGGTCCTCGCCCGCGTGCTGGGGCACGCGCCTGAGGCGATCGTCGTCAGTCAGACCCTCGTCGACCCGGACCCCGACATCGAGGTCGTGGAGCAGGCCGCCGCACAGGCTCGCGCGGCGGGCGCGCGCTGCGTCCTCGCGATCGGCGGCGGCTCCGCTCTGGGCGTCGGCAAGGCCGTCGGCATCCGGCTCACCAACGACCAGCGGATCGATGCCTACGAGGGTCGCGACAAGGTCGGCGAGCAGCCGGCGCCGACCATCGCCGTACCGACGACCGCGGGCAGCGGCAGTGAAGTCTCCAATGCCCTCGTGCTCCACGAGGCCGGACGAGACAACGAGATCGTCGTCCGCGGAGAGCTCTGCGCACCGCGTGCGGCCGTGCTCGACGCGACGGTGCTGCGCACACTGCCGCGCACACCCTTGGTCCACTCCGCCCTCGACGCGCTCTCGCACGCGCTGGAGGCCCTGTGGGCGCGGGGAGCGAGCTACTTCACCACAGCCACCGCGATCCCGGCGGCGCGCTCGATCATCGAGCTGCTGCCCGCAGCGGCGACCGGGGCCGACGACGGGAGCAGCGCAGCAGGCGCCAACGACGTCGTGCTCCAGGAGCTTCTCGAGGCGAGCTGCGCGGCCAACATGGCCTGTGGCAACAGCGGTCTCGCGCTGGTCCACGCTCTCTCCTCCTCGCCGTCCGTCCGGGTTCCGCACGGCCTGCAGAACGCCGTCCTGCTCCCGCACGTGGCACGTTTCAACGCGGACGTGCTGGCGCCGGAGGCCCGTGCCCTGCTGCCTCTCGTCGAGCACCTGTACGACGAGCTGAGGCTGGTGGCGTCCTTCGCCGCCCTCGACGCGCGTTCCGGTGCGGGCACCGTCGACGGCTGGCGCATGCTCGAGGCGAGCGCCCGCAATCCGTTCCGTGCCAACAACCTGCGCCCGACCACGGACGCCGACCTGGTGGACCTGCTCCGCGCTGCCGGAGCGACCTTCCCCGAGGAGAGCCGATGACCCAAGACCTGCGCACGCAACTCGTCGAGGCCAACCACATCCTGTTCGACCAGGGCGTCCTCGACGCCTTCGGACACGTGAGCGTCCGGAGCGACGAGCGCCCCGACCGGTTCCTGCTGGCCCGGAACATGGCTCCGGTCCTGGTCACGGCCGAGGACGTGCAGGAGTACGACCTCGACGGGCGGACGAGCGACCGCGCACCGTCCTACCTGGAGCGGTTCATCCACGCCGAGATCTACCGGGCGCGCCCCGATGTCCAGGCTGTCGTGCACAGCCACTCGGCTTCAGTGATCCCGTTCGGGTTGTCCTCGACGCCGATGCGCCCGCTGTTCCACATGGCCGGATTCCTGGCTGACGGCATCGCCCGCTTCGAGATCCGGGACGTGGCTGGCGACGCGACCGACCTCCTCGTCCGTGATGCCGACTTGGGTGCCGCGCTCGCTGCCTCGCTGGGCGAGGCCCCGTTCGCGCTGATGCGCGGGCACGGCTCGGTGGCGGTCGCTCCCTCCCTCCCGCTCGCGGTCTACCGCGCTGTCTATGCCGAGGAGAACGCCGCGCTCCAGCTGCGCAGCATGCCGCTCGGCGACACCGTGCAGCTCACGGTCGGCGAGGGCAGAGCCGCGGCGGACACGAACGCGGGGCAGGTCGGGCGGGCGTGGGACATGTGGCGCCGGCTGGCCGCCGCGCGACAGCAAGGTCTCCGCGCAGGCTGAGTGCGCGTCTCAGCTCGACGCGCCGGCGGCCAGCCTTCCCAGCCACTTGCGCAGCAACGTCACCTCTGCCTCGCCGATCGTGTCTTCCGCACCCCCGAGCGAGTGGAGGAGGCGCTGCGCCAAGGCAGCACCGTCCGCCGCGTCGCCCGCAGGTACGCCGGGGAGTCCGGTGATCGCGGCGATCGTCGCGTCGCGGACCTGGCCGGCCAGGGCGAGGTCCGGTTCCTCCGCGGTGATGAGGAACAGCGTCACGCCGACGTTCGCGGCCAGCACGTGATCGGCAGCGACGGCGGCCGGAACCGCCAGCCGGCCCTGCGCCTCGGCCTCCTGGCACAGCCTCATCAGCGCGGCGTGAGGATCCGCGGCTGCCTCGGGCCGGCGTCGCGGGGTGACCTGGCCGTACATCAGCGCGTAGAACCCGGCGTTGTCGAGACCGAAGCGGACGTGGGTGTCCCAGCCGTGCCGGATGTCCTCGATGGGGTCGCCGGAGGGCTCGGTCGCCTGCTTGAGTGCGAGGTAGCTCGCGAAGCCGTACTCGACGACGGCCGCGAGCAGGCCGTCCTTGCTGCCGAAGAAGTGGTAGAGCGTCGGCAGCTTCACGCCGACGCGGTCGCAGATGGCGCGTAGAGGCACGTCCTGACCGGGGGCGTCGCTGATCAGCGCTGCGGCCGCCTCGAGGAGCTCCTGCCGCGTATCCGATCGTGTATCGCTCTTGCGTTCTGCTATCACATCGATATAGTACGTCTGGAACAGCGATATATGGAACGTGTATCGGTACAACACGAAGGAAGAGGCGCATGTCCGTCCCCACTCTCGAAGGCAAGAACGTCCTCGTCGCCGCCGGCGCCAAGAACCTCGGAGGGCTGATCAGCCGCCAGGTCGCCGAGGCCGGTGCGAACGTCGCCATCCACTACAACTCCGAGGCAACCCGCCCCGCGGCCGAGGAGACGCTGGCCGCGGTCGAGGCCGCCAGCGGCAAGGGCGTCCTGCTCACCGGCGACCTCACCAAGGTCGAGAGCGTAGAGCGGCTCTTCGCCGACGCGGCCGCGGCGCTCGGCCCGATCGACATCGCGGTCAACACTGTCGGCAAGGTGCTCCGCAAGCCGATCGTCGACACCACCGAGGCGGAGTACGACGACATGCTCGACGTGAATGCGAAGTCGGCGTACTTCTTCCTGCGTGAGGCCGGTCGTCATCTCGCCGACAACGGCAAGGTGATCACGATCCTGACCTCGCTGCTCGCCGCGTTCACCGACGGCTACTCGACGTACGCCGGCGGCAAGTCGCCGGTGGAGCACTTCACGCGGGCCGCCGCCAAGGAGTTCGCGGCGCGGGGCATCTCGGTCAACTCGATCGCACCCGGTCCGATGGACACCCCGTTCTTCTACGGCCAGGAGACGCCTGAGCGCGTCGACTACCACAAGTCGCAGGCCTTGGGCGGACAGCTCACGAAGATCGAGGACATCGCCCCGATCGTCCGGTTCCTCGCGACCGAGGGCTGGTGGATCACCGGCCAGACCATCTTCGCCAACGGCGGCTACACCACCCGCTGAGCCCCTGGACGCGATCGACGTGTTCCCTCCCTACGCCGGCAAGGACCCGGCCGACCTTCTCGCACCTTTGCGAGCTGACCCGAGGAGAAGATCCATGACCAGCGAGATGCCCGAGCCCGTCGCCAGCCTCGTCGCCGCCGTCAACGGCCACGACGAGGAGGCCTTCCTCGACTCGTTCACCCACGACGGGTACGTCGACGACTGGGGCCGCGTCTTCCGCGGTCGTGCGGCCATCGACGGCTGGAGCGCCAAGGAGTTGATCGGCGCCCGCGGCACGCTGAGCGTGTCGTCGGTGACGACCGACGGCAGCGAGGTCGTCGTGGTCGGCGACTGGCGCAGCGACTACGCCAATGGACCGAGCCGCTTCACCTTCGCCGTCGACGGCGACCGGGTCGCCTCCGTGACGATCCGCGAAGGGTGAGCGTGACGCACCGTGTCCACAGCGACACCGCCCAAGCAATAGAATCGCGTCCTCCGTCGTCGCAGCTCTCACCGAAATGAGCATCGAATGCCGGAGCATGGTGTGATGCGCGTTCTTCCCTACGGCGACCAGGCCTTCATGCTCGAGTTCGACGACGTCCAGCAGGTCATCGGACATCACGCCGCGATCCTCGCCGCAGAACCTCCCGCGATCGTCGAACTCGTCCCGGCCGCCCGGACGATTCTCGTCAAGGTCGACGTGTCCCTTCGTGCGCTCGATGACGTCGTACAAGAGGTGTCGGCATTGAGCCCGCTCCCACCGGAGGCCGACCGACCGACGCCGTTGGTCGAGGTCCCCATCCGGTACGACGGCCCCGACCTCGACGACGCCGCAACCGCGGTTGACCTGAGCGTCGAGGACTTCGTACGACGTCATGCCGCGCAGACCTGGACCGCGGCGTTCACCGGCTTCGCACCCGGATTCGCCTACCTCGTCGGTGAAGACGAGTGGGAGATCCCGCGTCGATCCTCGCCCCGCGTCGCCGTACCCGCCGGCGCCGTCGCGATGGCCGGACCGTTCACCGGCATCTATCCCCGCGAGTCGCCGGGCGGCTGGCAGATCATCGGACACACCGACGTCGTGCTCTGGGACCTCGAGCGTGAGTCCCCGGCGCTCATTCCCGCCGGCTACCGCGTTCGCTTCAGGGAGGAGACATGACGGCCTCCGCCTTGGAGATCATCGATCCGGGTCCGCTCGCGACGACGCAGGACCTCGGCCGCCCGGGCCTGATGAGCATGGGCGTCCCCCGGTCAGGTGCGGCAGATCGGGACAGCCTGCGACTCGCCAACAGGCTGGTGGGCAATCCCGAGGCCTGCGTCGGCATCGAAGCCACCTTCGGTGGCCTGAGAGTTCGCGCTCGAGGCCCGCTGACCATCGCTCTCACCGGCGCACCTGCGCAAGCGCGGCGCAACGGCCAGCGCGTCGCACACAACAGCATCGTGCGGCTGGCCGATGGTGATGTCCTCGCTCTCGGCGCCCCACGCGCCGGCGTCCGCACCTACCTGGCCGTACGCGGTGGCCTGCTACCCGGGTTGGTGCTCGGGTCCGGTTCGACCGACGTCCTGTCCGGGCTCGGCCCCGCACCGCTCTCCATCGGCGTCGTGCTCCGGGTCGGAACGTCGCCGGTCAACCTTCCATCGATCGACCTCGCGCCGAGACCTCGCCTCACGAACACGACCCTGGAGTTGCCGTTGACCTGGGGACCGCGGGCGGATTGGCTCACCAGTGAGTCACGCGAGCGCCTGCTCGACACCGAGTGGACGGTCACGCCCACGTCGAACCGCATCGGGCTGCGGCTCTCCGGCAGGCCACTCGAGACCCGTTCGGATCGAGAGCTGCTCAGCGAAGGCCTGGGGCAGGGGGCGATCCAGGTGCCGCGCGAAGGCCAACCGATCCTGTTCCTCTCCGACCATCCTGTCACCGGCGGATATCCCGTCGTCGCGGTCGTCGACTCCGGTGCGATCGACGCGGCCGGTCAGGCCGTTCCGGGACAGAAGATTCGCTTCCGGCCGTCGCGAGCGGCAGCGGCGCGTCAGAAACCGCAGCTGACCGGACCGAACGCGTTGGGATGGGCGTGAGAGCTGCCGGAAGGTGCTGGCGCAGGTCAGCGCGTTGCGGACCTCCCGCTGCACCGTGACGTCGCCACGGCCCTCTCGTCGCGCTCGGCGATCAGCGCCATGATCGCCGGGTCGCTGAGGGTGGTGGTGTCACCGATCGAGCGGTTCTCGGCGACGTCACGCAGCAGCCGGCGCATGATCTTCCCTGACCTGGTCTTCGGCAGCTCGGGGACGATCGTGACCTGGCGTGGCTTGGCGATCGCACCGATCTGGCGGGCGACATGGCCGCGCAGCTCCTGGACCAGGGCGTCGCCCGCGGCGGCGTCGGGGCCGTCGCCGTCCCTGAGGATGACGTAGGCACAGACCGCCTGACCTGTGGTCGGGTCGGCGGCGCCCACGACGGCGGCCTCGGCGACCCGCGGGTGGGAGACCAGCGCCGACTCGATCTCGCTGGTGGAGAGGCGGTGCCCGGAGACGTTCATGACATCGTCGACCCGGCCCAGGACCCACAGGTCGCCGTCCTCGTCCCTCTTCGCCCCGTCGCCGGCGAAGTAGTGGCCGAGGGCGCTGAAGCGCGACCAGTAGGTCTCGACGAACCGGTCGTCGTCGTTCCACAGCGTGCGCAGCATGGCCGGCCACGGCCTGGTGAGGACCAGCAGGCCGCTGGAACCGGCCGGGACCGGGCGGCCACCCTCGTCGACCACGTCGGCGCCGATGCCGGGTAGCGGGCGCATCGCGGACCCCGGCTTGCCCGCGGTGACGCCGGGCAGCGGAGAGATCATGATCTGGCCGGTCTCGGTCTGCCACCACGTGTCGACGACGGGACAGCGGTCGCCGCCGATCACCTCGCGGTACCACAGGTAGGCCTCGGGGTTGATCGGTTCGCCGACCGAGCCGAGGATGCGCAGCGAGGACAGGTCGTACCCGTCGGGGACCTCCCGCCCCCACTTCATGAAGGTCCGGATAGCGGTCGGGGCCGTGTAGAGGATCGTCACGCCGTAGCGCTCGATGATCTCCCACCAGCGGCCCTTGTGGGGACTGTCGGGGTGCCCTCGTAGAGGACCTGGGTCGCGCCGTTGGTGAGCGGGCCGTAGACGATGTAGCTGTGGCCGGTGACCCAGCCGATGTCGGCGGTGCACCAGTACACGTCGGTGTCGGGCTTCAGGTCGAACACGGCGTGATGGGTGTACGACGTCCCCGTGAGGTAGCCGCCCGTGGTGTGGAGGATGCCCTTGGGCCTGCCCGTCGTACCGGACGAGTACATGACGTAGAGCGGGTGCTCGGCGTCGAACGCCATCGGCGCGTGCTCGGTGGAGGCGGTGTCGACGACGTCGTGCCACCACATGTCGGTCGCGTCGTCGAACGACACGTGCTGTCCGGTACGGCGGACGACGACCACGTGGTCCGCCGGGCTGTCCTTGCCGAGCTTGGCGAGGGCGTCGTCGACCGCCGGCTTGAGTGCGAACGGCGCGCCACGGCGGTAGCCGCCGTCGGCGGTGATCACCAGCTTCGCCCGGCAGTCCTCGATCCGTGACGCCAGCGCCTCGGCGGAGAAGCCGCCGAAGACGACCGTGTGGATCGCCCCGATGCGCGCGCAGGCCAGCATCGCGACGATCGCCTCGGGGATCATCGGAAGGTAGATCGCGACCAGGTCACCGCTCGTGACACCCAGGTCGGTCAACGCGTTCGCGGCACGCGACACCTCGTCCTTGAGGTCCGCGTAGGTGATGTCGCGGGTGTCGCCGGGCTCGCCGACGAAGTGGAACGCGACCCTGTCGCCGCGGCCGGCCTCGACGTGCCGGTCGACGCAGTTGTAGGCGGCGTTGAGCCGGCCGCCGACATACCACTTCGCGAACGGCCGGTCGGACCAGTCGAGCACATCGGTGAACGGCTCGGTCCAGCTCAGTCGCTGCGCCTGCTCGGCCCAGAACCCGAGCCAGTCGCTGTCGGCGGTCTCGTAGGCGTCGGCCGTGACGTTGGCGTTCGCGGCGAGTACGGCGGGCGGCGCGAAGCGGCGCTGCTGGGTCACGTCGGCTCCGGTGGACATGCGGGATCCTGCTTTCTGGGCTCTGCGGGTGCGGGGGTGGTGAACCGTCAACCGAGGCCGGCAGCGGCCTCCAGGGCCGCGTACTCCTCGTCGGTGAACAGGCGGGAGCGGATCAGGAAGCGGGAGCCGCGCGGCGCCTCGAGGGAGAAGCCGGCGCCACGACCCTTCACGACGTCGATGGTGAGGTGGGTGTGCTTCCAGTACTCGAACTGGGCCTTGGACATCCAGACCGGGACGTCCCGGTCCAGGCCGATGTCCAGGTCGCCGAGATGGATGTCGGAGCCGCCGAGCCGGAACTCGCCGTCGGGGTAGCACATGGGCGCCGACCCGTCGCAGCAGCCGCCGGACTGGTGGAACATGACGGGGCCGTGCTCGGTGGTGAGGCTGCGGAGCAGGTCCGCAGCCTCACCGGTGAGGTCGACCCGGTGCGGAAGGGAGGGCATGACCGGGCCAACGCCTGTCAGAAGAAGCCGAGCGCGTCGGGGGAGTACGACACCAGGAGGTTCTTCGTCTGCTGGTAGTGGTCGAGCATCATCTTGTGGGTCTCGCGGCCGATGCCGGACTGCTTGTAGCCGCCGAAGGCCGCACCGGCCGGGTACAGGTGGTAGCAGTTCGTCCAGACCCGGCCCGCCTCGATCTCGCGGCCGGCGCGGTAGGCCTGGGATCCCTCCCGGGACCACACGCCGGCGCCGAGGCCGTAGAGCGTGTCGTTCGCGGTCTCGAGTGCCTCGGCCTCGTCGGCGAAGCGCGCCACCGAGACGACCGGGCCGAAGATCTCCTCCTGGAAGATCCGCATCTTGTTGTGGCCCTCGAAGATCGTCGGCTTCACGTAGTAGCCGCCGGCGAGGTCGCCCTCGAGGACGTTGCGCTCGCCCCCGGTGAGCACCTTGGCTCCCTCGGCCTTGCCGATCTCGATGTAGGACAGGATCTTCTCGAGCTGGTCGAGCGAGGCCTGCGCGCCGATCATCGTGGTCGTGTCGAGCGGGTTGCCCTGCACGATCTTCTCCGTGCGGACGACGGCGTCGGCGAGGAACTCGTCGTAGATCGAGTCCTGGATCAGGGCGCGCGACGGGCAGGTGCAGACCTCGCCCTGGTTGAGGGCGAAGAGAGTGAAGCCCTCCTGCGCCTTGTCGTAGAAGGCGTCCTTCTCGGTGGCGACGGAGTCGAAGAAGATGTTGGGCGACTTGCCGCCGAGCTCGAGCGTGACCGGGATGATGTTCTCCGCGGCGTACTGCATGATCAGCCGCCCCGTGGTGGTCTCGCCGGTGAACGCGACCTTGGCGATCCGGCTCGACGTCGCGAGCGGCTTGCCGGCCTCGACACCGAAGCCGTTGACGACGTTGAGCACGCCGGCCGGCAGCAGGTCGCCGATCAGCTCCATCACCTTGAGGATCGACCACGGGGTCTGCTCGGCGGGCTTGAGCACGACGCAGTTGCCGGCGGCCAGTGCCGGGGCGAGCTTCCAGGCTGCCATCAGGATCGGGAAGTTCCACGGGATGATCTGCCCGACCACGCCCAGCGGCTCGTGGAAGTGGTACGCGACGGTGTTCTCGTCGAGCTCGCCGGCCGAGCCCTCCTGAGCGCGGATGGCGCTCGCGAAGTAGCGGAAGTGGTCGATGGTCAGCGGGATGTCGGCGGCGAGGGTCTCGCGCACCGGCTTGCCGTTGTCGTACGACTCGGCGACCGCGATCGCCTCCAGGTTCTCCTCGAGGCGGTCGGCGATCTTGTTGAGCAGGTTCGCGCGCTCGGTGGTGGACGTCTTCTTCCACGCGGGGAACGCCGCGTGCGCCGCGTCGAGCGCGGCCTCGATGTCCTCCTCGGTGCCGCGGGCGATCTCGGTGAACGGCTTGCCGTTGACCGGCGAGATGTTCTCGAAGTACTGGCCCTTGGCCGGGGACACCCACTCGCCGCCGATGTAGTGGCCGTAGCGGCTCTGGACGTCGACAAGGGAGTCGGGCTGGCCCGGGGCTGCGTAGATGGTCATCTGAATGCTCCTGATGGTGGGACTCGACGCCCTCTGTGACGCCGTTCACAGCACGGTAGGAGCGGTCACGTTGCAGCCACGTTGCCGTTCTCCCGCGGTGTCCGGATGGCGGCCGGGCGGCCGGCCTCAGCTGGCGAACTCGGCGTCGAGCCGCGCCAGCTGTCCGCTGGCGAGCGCCCACAGGGGCGACCCGGGAGGGAGCAGGTCGCGTTGCCGGGTCCACATCTCGTAGTCGTCGGCGCCCCATGCCGACCGGGTCCAGGACGACATCAGGTCGGGCTGGCCCGCGTGCAGGACGGCGGCGCGCAGCTGCGCGGTGAGGGCCTCGCGGAGACGCACCACTCCTGGCGCGCTCGAGCGGGGCAGCAGGGGCCCGCGGAAGGCGCGCACCGCACCCGCGATGTCTCCGGATGCGAGCATCGCCTCGACCGCGAGCCAGTCGCCGCTGACGCCCGACAGCAGGCGGTAGGGACGGGAGCCGAAGAAGGTCTCGCCGAGCAGGTGGCGCAGCCGGTTGAGCTCCGCGCGGAGTGTCGAGGACCCGCTCTCGTCCTCGTAGACCAGGACGCTCAGCTCGTCCCCGGACAGGCCGCGGGGTGCGCTGGCGAGCAGCAGGACCAGCTCGCTGTGACGGGGGGACAGGCGCATCCGCCCCGTGTGGCCGCGATCGTCGTCCACGGTCAGCAGCGCGTCGTTGCGACCGAGAGCCTCGATCCGGACCGTCGGCCGGCCGTGGTGCTCGACGGGGTCACGGCCGACGAGGCGGTCCCGGGCCAGCTCCGCCTCCGCGAGGCGGACCGTCGCGCGGACCAGGGCCATGGTCTGGGGGACGACGATCTCGTCGCCGCCGGTGACGTCGAGGACGCCGAGGAGCCGGGAGCTTGCCGGGTCGTGGATCGGGGCGGCTGCGCAGCTCCACCCGCGCACCGCATGGCGGAAGTGCTCCCCGCGAACCACGCTGGAGGGCTGTTCGAGGCGCAGTGCCAGGCCGGGCGCGTTGGTTCCCGCCAGGCGCTCGTCCCAGTTGCTGCCCTCGACGAAGCCGATCGACTCGGCTCGGCGCAGGGCGGCGCCGGATCCGCAGACCCAGAGCAGCTGGCCGGACTCGTCGGCCACCGCCATGGTCGCATCGCAGTCCCGGGCGGCCTGGCCGAGGACGTCATCGAGCAGGGGGAAGACCTGGGCGAGCGGGTGCTGTGCGCGCGCTGAGCGCAGGTCGCCGTCGTCGAGCGTGATCGGCGCTGCCACCTCGTCGGCTGGCACCCCCGCTGCTGCCGACCGGTGCCATGACGCAGCGACCTCTGCCCGCATGCCGGCGTCCATCCCTGCACTGTGACACCAGTCACGTTGCAAGAAGGTTGCATCCGTACGGCGTGGCCCCCGGCCGGACGGTCCGGCCGTGCGCCTGCCGGCAGGCGAGGGGTGCAACCACATTGCAACCTTGATCCTCCTACGGTGTGGCGACCGTCACTCGGAACCGAGCGAATGGCGGGACTCAGGAGGTCCTTCGAGTGCTCACCCTGCCCGCACCACCGGCCGCCGCCGCCCGCGACGACCACCGACTGTTGAAGTTCCACGTGCCGGAGATGGTGTTCGGGCTCGGCTCGCTGGCCGAGGCGGGGTTCTGCGCGGGCCGTCTCGGCGCGCGCCGGCCGTTCGTGGTCACGGACCCGGGCATCATCGAGGCCGGCTGGGTGATCGAGCTTCTGGGCCACCTGTGCGACGTCGGGCTCGACCCGCAGGTGTGGTCCCACGTCAGCCCGAACCCCAAGGACCATGAGATCGCGGCGGCCCACGAGGCCTACGTCGACCAGGGCGCCGACGTCATCGTGGGCATCGGGGGCGGATCGGTGCTGGACGCGGCCAAGGGTGTCGCGATCCTCAGCGGCAACGGTGGTTCGATCCTCGACTACGCGGGCGTCGACCTGGTGACGCGGCCCATCCCGCCGCTGCTCATGATCCCCACGACAGCCGGCACCGGCTCCGACGTGTCGCAGTTCTGCATCGTCACCGACACCGTCAACGCCGTGAAGATGACGATCATGGGCCGGTCAGTGGTGCCGGACATCTCCGTCACCGACCCGCGACTGCTCACCACCATGCCGCCCGACCTGGCGGCCGCGACCGGGCTCGACGCCCTCACCCACGCCGTCGAGTCCTTCGTCTCGCTCGGCCACAACCCGCTCGCCGACGGGCATGCGCTGTCCGCGGCGCGGCTGGTCGGCAAGGCCCTGCGGCGCAACGTGGAGGCGCCCGGGGACGAGCGGGCGCGGCTGTGGATGGCCCAGGCCAGCCTCGAGGCAGGTCTGGCGTTCTCCAACAGCATCCTCGGCGCGACCCACGCGATGAGCCACCAGGTCGGCGGACTCCTCGACCTTCCCCATGGTGTCGTCAACGGCGTCCTGCTCCCGCACGTCATCCGGTTCAACGCCGAGGTGGTGCCGGAGCGGTTCGCGATGCTCGCCGCGGCGATGGGCCTCTCCGTGCAGGGCATGCCCGACCAGGAGGCGGCCGAGCTGCTGGCCGCGTACGTCCAGGACCTCGCCGAGTCGGTCGGCGCGCCCCGGCGCCTCGGCGCGCTGGGTGTCACCGCCGCCGACGTCGACCGGATGTCGGTGACGGCGACGCGGGATGCATGCCTCGCGACCAATCCGCGCCCGGCCGACCGGGACGACATCGCGGGCATCTTCCGAGAGTCGTTGTGACGACACGGGCGCAGGTGGCGCAGGGCACGGGCCAGCCGGGCGCCGACCGGCCCGACCTGCCGGCGCCGCCGGACCTGGCCGCGCTGACGGGTGTCCGGTCGGGCAAGCAGACCTACTACTCGGCGTACCAGCGGTCGAACGAGCGCCTCCAACGCACGGTGACGGCGATGGACTCCATCTCCAGAGCCCTGGTCCACCCGGTCGAAGGGCCCCGGGCGCTGCTGGAGAAGATCGTCCGGGTGGCCGCTGTCCACCTGGACGCCCGGTGGACCGTCCTCGCGCTGGGCTCCCACGCGCTGCCGTCGACCAGGCCGCGCTTCCTCGCAGTCGATGCCGCCGGCCGGGTCGGCGACCGTGTCGACGACCTGCCGGGCGACGCACGGGAGACCGTCGGAGAGATCGCCGCGGGCGCTCTGCCGCCCCGGGCCGTCGACAGCCCCACCCGGGTGGTGGTGCCGATGCTCATCAACGGCAGCGTCATGGGTGGCCTGGCCGCCGCACCTCGCCGCGACCTTCCGCTCGAGTCCCCCGACCTGTCGGTCCTCCACATCCTGGCGAACCTCGCAGCCGTCTCCCTGCACACCGGCGACCTGTACCGGACAGGCCTGGCGCAGCAGCGTCGGGCCCAACAGCTGTTCGACGAGGTGTCCGAGCAGGCACGGACGCTGTCGTCGCGCACGGAGGAGCTCCGCGCCGCCGAGCAGCGGCTGAGGGTGGCCGACCAGAGGGAGCTCCTCGAGAGGGAGCGCCGCCGCATCGCCCTGGAGCTCCACGACAGCGTGGCGCAGACGGTGCTCAGTGCCGGCCTGGTCGTGGAGGTCCTGCGCGGCGAGTTCGGCAGCGGAGCCGCGCCCCAGGGCCCGGTCGTCCCGGAGCTGGACCGTGCGCGCGACCTGATGGCGAAGGCGACCGAGCAGCTGCGGTCGGTCATCTACGCGCTGCACCACGAGCGGGTCGCCGAGGACGTGGCGAGCCTGCCCGAGCTGCTGGCCGAGGTGGCCGCCCAGCACCGGCCCCACCTCGACGTGCGGCTGCGGCTCGAGGGAAGCCCGGTGCCCCTGGGAACGGCGGCCGAGCACGCCCTGGCGAGGACCGCCGGCGAGGCGCTCTTCAACGTCGCCATGCACTCCAACGCGGCTCGGGCACTGGTCCGGCTGCGCTACCTCGAGGACTCCGTCGTCCTGCGGATCAGCGACGACGGCGACGGCGACCCGGCGGCGATGCGCCGCACCATGCGACTCGCTCGCCGAGGCGCGGCCGACGGTCGGCACCGCGGCCTTGTCGGCATGGCACTGCGCGCCGAAGGGTTGGGCGGAAGCCTGTCGATCAGGCGGTCCCGCGCCGGCGGCGTGGCGATCGAGTCCCGTGTCCCGCTCTGCGGCGCAGTGCTCGGCGCCGTCCCAACGTCGGAGGAGAGAAGCACATGAGTGCATCCACGATCGAACCTGCCCGGAGCGCCGAGTCCTCGGATGCCATCGGGGTGGTGCTGGTCGACGACCACGCGATCGTCCGCCAGGGCCTGAGCTCCGTGCTGGAACGGGAGGCGGACCTGCGCGTCGTCGGCGAGGCGGCGACCGCCGCCCAGGCTCTCGCCGTCGTCGCGGCGTCCCGGCCCGACGTGGTCCTGCTGGACCTGCGGCTCTCGCCGTCGGGTGACAACGAGGGCATCGAGCTGTGTGCCCGCCTGCACCAGACGCATCCCGACGTCGCTCTGCTCGTGCTCACCACCGTGATCGACGACCAGCTCGTCCTCGAGGCGATCCACCAGGGGGCGCGCGGCTACGTCGTCAAGGAGGTCGACACCACCGAGCTGGTCCGTGCGATCCGGGCCGTGCACCGCGGCGATAGCGCCTTCGACTCGCGTAGCGCGGCGGCGATGGTGCGCGGCATCAACGCGGAGACCGCCGCCGAGAACCGTCGTCTGACCGATCGCGAGCAGGACGTCCTGCGGCTGCTCGCGCGGGGGATGTCCAACCGCGACATCGGGCGGCAGCTGTTCATCTCCGACACGACCGCGAAGTTCCACGTCAGCAACATCATGCGCAAGCTGCAGGTCAGCCGGCGTGCCGAAGCGGTGTACGTCGCGAGCAAGGACGGCCTGATCTGAGCCCTCGCCCGGACGGTACGGCGCGCGGGGGCGCGCGTCACGGGCGGTCGAGGACCAGCCATCCCCCGTGGTGGTCGTGGACGTGCCACTGCCAGCCGCCGCGACGACCCAGGTCAGCGAGGTCGCCCGGGGTGAACGTCCGCACGTGGCCGTAGGCCGCGGTCGGCTCGTCCTCGTAGGGGACGGCGACGACGACCCGGCGCCGGGCCACCCGCTGCATCTCCTGGAGGACGGCTCGGCCGTGCTCGGGAGGCAGGTGCTCCAGAAGGTGGAGGGCGACGACGGTGTCGAAGGAAGCGTCGGGGCGTGGCACGCGGGCGGCGTCGCACACGACGGTGTCGAGCCGACGTCCCAGCCGCGGCGCGACCCGCGCGAGCAGGCCGACGGTGTTGGGCGTGAGGTCGCTCGCGGTCACCTCGAGATGTCCGGCGCTGAGCAGGCTGAAGAAGCCGAAGCAGCTGCCCAGCTCGAGCATCGAGCCGGGGCCGATCAGCTCGTGGGCGCGGCGGTAGACCGGGGCATAGCCGGCGAGCGAGCCCTCCACGAGGTCGTGGCCACCGCCCGGGTCCTCGTTGCCCCGTGCGCCGGACTCGGCGAGGCGGTCGAGGGTGTTGCGATAGAACAGGGTCCAGGCGGCGAGCGGATCCGGCGAGGTGCTGACCACGATGCCGGTGACCACGCGCTCGAAGAGCTCGCTCCCGTCCAGCCAGCCCGGCGCGAAGAGCTCGCCGGCGACGAGCCCGGCGAGGTCGTTGTCGATGAGGTCGTCGGGCAGGTCGTGGACCAGGTGGATGCGTTCCCGGTCGCTCCAGAAGGCGAACGAGCACGTGCGGGTCGCGTGGTCCGGAGCCGCGGCGCCCCGCACGACCTCGACGAGCGCGTCGGAGTAGACACCGGGCCGTTCGCTTCGCAGCGGGTCGATCGGGGCCGCGGCCGTGACGGTCATCGGATCTCGGTCAGGTGGGAGGTGACCAGGTCCAGCCCGGCCAGGTCGCGGACGACGTGGACGCGGTCGCAGTGGGCGGCGTACGCCGGGAGGTCGCAGCTGCCGAGGGTCCACGAGTACCGCGGCTCAGGTGTGATCCAGATCGTCTCGCGGGCCCGTCGGGTGATCTCCTCGAACACCCCGACGGCCGCGTCGTTGCCGTTCCCGCGCCCGTCGCCCAGCACGACCACCGTGGTCCGCCGGTTGAGCCCGCCCCCGAACTCGTCGAGGAACTGCCGGAAGGCCGAGCCGTAGTCGGAGTCGGTGTCGACGTCGAGCACGCCACCGGCGGGAAGCCCGGAGAGCGTCAGGGACAGGGCCTCCTCCATCGGGTGCTCTGCGAAGTGATCGGTCACCTCGACCAGGTCGGAGACGAAGGCGAAGGTGCGTACGTGCGAGGCGATGCCCTGCAGCCCGTGGACCAGCTGCAGCGTGAAGCGGGCTGCGGCCCTGACGGAGAGGGAGACGTCCGCCAGCACGACGAGGCGCGGCCTGTCGGTCACCTTCGCGACCGTCACCGGGCGGAACGGCACGCCGTCGTTGCGGAGGTTGCGGCGCATGGTGCGTGAGCCGTCGATGCTGCCCCGGGCGGCCTCGCGACGCCGCGATCTCGGCGCCCCGTGGAGGCTGCGAACCAGTCTGCGCAGCGATTCCTCCAGCGTGGCCCGCTCGACCTCGCCGATCCGGTCGATCTCGCGGGCCCGGGCCTCGCGGGACTCGATGGCGGCCTCGGTGGCCAGCAGCTCCTCGAGGTGGCGTTGGAGTGCCGCCGGGAGACCGTCGAGAAGACCGGAGAGTGCCGTTCGCAGCGCGGCCAGGTCATCGGTCCCGACCGTGCTGCCCTCCACGGTCTCGTCGTCGCCCTCGTCGAGCCAGGCCAGCAGGGCCATCTCCTCGGCGACCGTCAGCTCCGAGTCGAGCCGCGTGCCCGTCCGGTCGGCGATCCTCCCCGGCCGGCCCGGGTTGTGCAGCCGTGAGGTGTCGAGCTGGACGCGAGCGGCGTTCGTGGCGGATCCGGCGCCGTCGTTGGACAGCACGATCTCGTCGGTCATCGCGGCCATGTCGAGCTTGTTCGCCTCCTGGTGCAGGTTGTACTGCTGGGCGAGGTCCTCGGGGTCGAAGAAGTCACGGATGTCCTGGGGCTTGCCGTGGCTGTGTCCCTGGCTGGGTGTGCGACCGGGCTCCTCGGACAGCACGAACTCGTCGAGCTCGCCGTCGTCCGAGAGGTCGTCGTGGGCGTGGGAGTGCCCGTGCTCCTCAGGGGAGTCGAGCACGGCGCGCAGCCGGAAGAAGCGGTCGAAGACCCGGTCGAAGGCGGCCTCGTCCCGCTGGTCCTTGACCAACGTCACGCGCAGCGCGCTGCGGAGCAGCTCTCTGTCGTCGAGGACTCCGGGGGCGCCGGCAGCGCGCGACGCGTCCACTACCTCGGAGATCCCGATCCGGATGCCGTGTAGTCGCAGCAGACGCACGAATCGGTGAAGGGCGCCGTCCATGGCACAGACCCCGGCTTCAGAAGGGGCGGCGGCGCGAGCCGAACGAGCGGGCACCCTGGCCGGCAGGAACGGGACGGCTGGGCCCCATGGAACCGGTCCCGTAGTACGCCTCGTCATGCCGCCCCGGGAGGTCCTTCGCACGGCGTACCTCGGCCCCGTCGGGCTCGTCGGGACCGGTCGTGGTCCCGTGGTCGTGTCCGTGTCCGTGCCCGTGGCCATGTCCATGACCGTGGCCGTGGTCGTGCAGGTGGCCGGGGACGACCGCGTTCGGGTCGACCATCCGCGGCAGTGCCTCGAGCGCGCGGCGCAGGTCGCGCTCGTACTTCACCACGACGTTGGCGGTCGCCGACAGCGTTTCCGCCGTGAGCTCCTCGGCGCCGAGGACCGCGAGCGTGCGGGCCCAGTCGACCGTCTCGGAGATGCTCGGTGCCTTGCGCAGGTCGAGCTCGCGCAGGCCGCGCACGACGCCGACCAGCTGGCGGGCGAGCTCGTCGGACAGCCCGGTCCTCTTGGACCTGATGATGTCGAGCTCTCGCTCCGCGTCGGGGTAGTCGAGGAAGAGGTGGAGGCAGCGCCGCTTGAGCGCGGCCGAGAGATCACGCGTGTTGTTGGACGTGAGGATCACGTACGGCGTGTGCCGGGCCCGGAAGGTCCCCAGCTCCGGGACGGAGACCTGGTACTCGGCGAGCAGCTCGAGCAGGACGGCCTCGAGCGCCTCGTCGGCGCGGTCGACCTCGTCGACGAGCAGGATCACCGGGTCCTCGGACCGGATCGCCTCGAGCAGCGGACGGGCGGCGAGGAAACGCTCGGAGAAGAAGACGCTCTCCTCTCCCGCGAGGGTGTCCACGGCGCTGGCCAGGTCGGGGGCGTCGGCGACCAGGGCGCCGACCTTCTCCCGCATCAGCTGCGTGTAGAGCAGCTGCTTCCCGTAGTCCCATTCGTACAGGGCCGTCGTCTCGTCCTGGCCCTCGTAGCACTGCAGGCGCAGCAGTCGCCGTCCGGTGACCTCGGCCAGCGACTTCGCCAGCTGGGTCTTGCCCACGCCCGCCGGGCCCTCGAGCAGGATCGGCTTCTCCAGGTGTGCCTGCAGGAAGACGGTGGTCGCCAGGCGCTCGTCGGCGAGGTAGCCGTGCTCGGCGAACTGGTCGATGACGTCGGCGACGTCGGTGAAGCCGGCGTGGTCGCGCACGGCGTCGAGGGGTCGGGCGGACATGGGTGCCTCCTGGGGCGACGGGGCGGTGGATGGGGGTGTGGATCGGTCCGGCCCGGGGGCGCGTGCCCCGGCTCACCCGAGCCGGACCGAGTCACGGTGGCTCAGGACAGGAGGTCGTCCAGATCGCCGGTCATGCAGTGGTCCACGACGGGGCGCACGGTCTCGAACGTGCACTCCTTGGCGTTGCCGGGGGTGCAGGCGTCGCCGAGCACGTGGTTGGTGATGCGGTCGACATCGACGGCGTCGCCCTTGATCACCTTGGCGTTCTCGTAGTACTTGGTCGGGCCCAGGCCGAGCCGGTTCTTGGAGTAGGTGTCCTGGGTGACCGAGACGAAGTTCTCGGGGATGCCCACGTCGCGCAGCAGCCGGATCGCGGCGGCGAGCGCGGCGTCGGCTGCCTGCGGCTTGGTCATGCCGTGCGTGTCGACGCCCATCGCCTCGGCGATGTCGGCGAACCGGCCGTACTGCGCAGGCATGTTGAACGCCCACACGCGGGGGAGCGCGATCGCGTTGTTGAGCCCGTGGTGGGTGTCGTAGAACGCCGAGACCGCGTGCGAGATCGAGTGGATGATGCCCAGGCCGCCGGAGTTGAACGCCTGCGCGGCGATGTACTGGGCGTACATCATCCCCTCGCGACCCTTGAGGTCCTGGCCGTTCCAGACCGCCTCGCGCAGGTTCTCCGCGGTCAGCTTGATGGCCCGGATCGCGTTGCCCAGCGACGGCTCGAAGTTGAGCCGCGACACGTAGGGCTCAGAGGCGTGCGCGAGAACGTCGAAGCCGCACTGCGCGGTGTAGTCGACCGGGCAGTCGAAGTAGAGCACCGGGTCGTCGATGGCGAGGGTGGCCACCGATGCGTCGTCGAAGGCGACGTACTTGTGCGGGTTGTCGGGGTCCGTCGTGGTGTCGGTGATGACGTAGGCCCACGAGGTCTCCGAACCGGTGCCGGCCGTGGTGGAGACGGCGATGTGGGGCGGGTTGTTCGGGTTCTCCGACTTGTTGAAGCCCTCGAAGTCGTTGACGTTGCGACCGTCGTGGGCGACCGAGATGCGCGCGCCCTTGCACGCGTCGTGCGAGGAGCCGCCACCGATCGAGATGAACGAGTCGCACTTGTTCTGCTGGTACAGGGCCACCGCGTCCATGACGTTGTAGTCCTTCGGGTTGGACTCGACCTTGTCGTACACGACGGCCTCGAGGCCGTGGTACTTGAGCGAGTCCACGATCTTCTGGACCACGTTCGTGCCGCGAAGGCCCGACGTCATGACGAGCGGCTTGGTGAAGCCGAGCTTGATGGCCTCGGGACCGATGAGCTCGTGCGCTCCGGGGCCCATGAGGGCCCGTGGGAACGGGTGGAACTCCTTGATCGGGAACGGCTTGAGCAGTTCGTCAACCTGCATGAGGAACCTCCTGGTGGGACGTGCTGACCACCGGAACGTAAGGCTGGTCACACCCCGGCGGGGAGGCTGGGAAACGCAAACCATCCGCTGTGAGGAGCGGCTCCTGAACGGATGGTTCGGCTCCGACCTGCCCGGTCGGAGAGGCCGGTCGTCCTTCCGGCAGGCCCATGGGAAAGGGGCTGCGGTGGAGCGCCGTCCGGCACTCCGCCACAGCCCCGGATCCAACCGGCGCTTCCCGTCGGTGATCAGGCGCGGATCGGCGCGCCGAGGGGCAGGGCCCGGCCGCCGGTGGCCTGCGACATGGCGTCGAGGAACAGGTATGCCCCGACGCTGACGAAGGCGAACACGGTGTAGCCGCCGAGCCGGGTCAGGTCGGTGCTGGCCTGGGCCGTGCCGAGCAGGACCAGCAGCAGGGCGAGGTCGATCAGGCCGAACAGGATCGTGAACGCACGCGGCAGGCGCAGGGTGGCCAGCGTGAGGAGGACGATGACGGCGAGCCAGGAGCCGAGGAACAGCTCCTGGGTCCGCACGGCGTCCGCGGGAAGGATCCCGAACCAGTTGTGCGTCAGGCCGAGGACGAGCGCCGCGTAGCTCGACCAGAAGCCGGTGAAGATGCCGAAGATGGCGGCGACGGCGTTCTGGTTGAGCCGCGTCGCCCACACGGCCGCCACGGCCTGGCCGAACGCGGTGGCGGTCGCGATGATCGGGATCGACGCCGAGCCGGCGCTGGAGGGGACGAAGCCGACCAGGACCAGGCCGAGGGCGACCGAGCCGACGAGGAAGGTCGGGACTCCGATCAGGCCGGGGTTGCCGTCGGGGACAGGGGTTTCAGTGGACATGGGATACCTCCAGAGGGGATGTGGTCCCGGTCACTGTGCCGACGGTGCGGTCGGGTCCGCACCCTGCGAGCAGGTCGCAGTTGGGACTGCCCGGTCGGACGGGCTCGACCCACCCGACGGTGGGGCCCGGCCCGGTGCAACGTAGCTGCAGCGGGCTGCGGCCTAGCCTGCGCGACGACGGGTCCGTGAGCTGGGGCGGACCCGCGTCGACGACGAAAGGTCCTCCTGCGCATGCGTCTTCTCCTCATGGGTCCGCCCGGTGCCGGCAAGGGCACCCAGGCCGTCGCGATCGCCGAGCGGTTCGGCATTCCGGCGATCTCGACGGGAGACATCTTCCGTGCGAACGTCGCGCAGCAGTCCCCGCTGGGACGTACCGCCCAGCAGTACATGGATGCGGGCGAGTACGTCCCCGACGAGGTCACCAACGCGATGGTGGCCGGGCGGCTGTCGGACCCCGACTGCGCCGACGGCTTCCTCCTCGACGGCTACCCGCGCACGCTGCAGCAGGTCGACGAGCTCGACGCGATCCTTGAGCGCGGCGACACCGCGCTCGATGCGGTCGTGCTCGTCGAGGCCGACCCGGGTGAGCTGGTGCGCCGGCTCATGCTCCGGGCGGAGGCCCAGGGTCGAGTCGACGACACTGACGAGGTCATCCGCCGCCGGCTGGAGGTCTACGCCGCCGAGACGGCGCCGCTCGCGGCGCAGTACGCCGAGCGTGGGCTGCTGGCGACGGTCGACGGCCTCGGCCCGGTGGACGTGGTGGCCGAGCGCATCCTGTCTGCGCTGGTGGCGAAGTCGTCAGCAGGTTCCTAGGTCTCGACGCCCAGGTACAACCGGAGCCCGGCCATGGCCGCGTCGATGATGTCGAGCAGGGGGACGGTCTCGGCGTCGGGCTCTGCCAGCCACGCCGCATAGGCCGAGAGCGAGATGGCCAGGGACACGTGCCCGGCGACCTGGGGGACCAGGTCCCCGGGCCGTGCCCCGGTGCGCCGGGCGACGTCCTCGGCGATGACCTGGCGCCACTCCGCGTAGCGCAGCACCGAGTGCGCCTCGAGCTCGGGTGTCGTCAGGATCAAGCGCATCCGCTCGCGGTGCGGGGGGTGGGCGTCCGCAGGGAAGCGGTTGAACTCCACGACCGCGCGGTGGACGGCCTCGTGCACCGGGAGGTCGTCGGCCTGCTCGGAGAGCAGGTCGCGGAAGTGGTCGAGCGTCCGGTCGAACTGGCCCCACGGGATGTCGTTCTTCGACTGGTAGTAGCGGAAGAGCGTGCGCCGGCTGACGCCGACCGCCTCGGCGATCGCGTCGAGCGTGGTCCGGGCGAAGCCGCGCTCGGCGAAGAGGGTGAACGCCGCCTGTTCGATCGCGGCGTGGGAGGTGGCCTCGGGACGCCCGCGCGCGCTGCTCCGCCCGCCCTCGTTCCGCTCTCCGGTCATGGGCCGTCAACCTACCGCCCGAGGGTCGAGGTCGAACCCCCGCCGAACGGAGGGGTGACTTTCTGCCATTGGTGCATTTAGTGTGGCGGCTACCACATCGGCACGAGCTGGAGGAGAGATGATGAACCCCGAGATCGAGCAGGACCAGACCGTCGAGTTGGCCGCCGAGGACCTCATCGAGGAGGTCTCGATCGACGGCATGTGCGGCGTCTACTGATGGACGCCCTGCTGGGAGAGCCGTGGATGCTCTCGCCGTCGGTGGCGTTGCGACCCGAGCCGTTCGGGGCGCTGGCCTACCACTTCGGCAACCGGAAGCTGACCTTCCTCAAGCGGCCCGAGCTGGTCGCCGTCGTCCGGGCCTTGGGGGAGGCTGCGGACGTGCGGACCGCGCTCGAGACCGCGGGTGTCCCGGCCTCCCAGCACGCGGCCTATGCGGCCGCCCTGCGCGGCCTGGCCGCGACCGACATGATCCGCCCCCGCCCCACCGTCACCGCCGAGGAGGTTGCGTGATGACGATCGCACCCGACCGACCGATGCAGCGTCCCGAGACCGGATCGCTGGTCCAGCAGTTCGAGTACGGCCTCGACGCCCCGATCTGCCTGACCTGGGAGCTGACCTACGCCTGCAACCTCGAGTGCGCCCACTGCCTGTCCTCGTCGGGCCGGCGTGACCCGCGTGAGCTGTCGACCGAGCAGTGCAAGGCAGTGATCGACGAGCTGCAGCGGATGCAGGTGTTCTACGTCAACATCGGCGGCGGTGAGCCGACCATCCGCCCCGACTTCTGGGAGCTGCTGGAGTACGCCGTCAACCACCAGGTGGGCGTGAAGTTCTCCACCAACGGCGTGCGGATCACCCCCGAGCGTGCGGCGTTCCTGGCCTCCCCGGCGTGCAACGGCTACGTCGACGTGCAGATCTCGCTCGACGGCGCGACCGCCGAGGTCAACGACTACGTCCGCGGCCCCGGCTCCTACGACACCGCGCTGCGTGCCTTGGCGAACCTCAAGGACGCCGGGTTCGCGGACGCGAAGATCTCCGTGGTCTGCACGCGGGAGAACATCGGTCAGCTCGACGAGTTCAAGGCGCTGGCCGACGAGTATGGCGCGACGCTGCGCCTCACCCGGTTGCGTCCCAGCGGCCGTGGCGCGGACGTGTGGGACGAGCTGCACCCGCTGCCGGAGCAGCAGCGCGAGCTCTACGACTGGCTGATGGCCCACACCGCTGACGGGGAGGAGGTCCTCACCGGGGACTCGTTCTTCCACCTCGCGGCCTTCGGTGAGTCCCTGCCGGGCCTCAACCTGTGCGGCGCCGGGCGCGTGGTGTGCCTGATCGACCCGATCGGCGACGTCTACGCCTGCCCGTTCGCGATCCACGACAACTTCCTCGCCGGCAACCTGCTCGCCGACGGCGGCTTCCAGAAGGTCTGGCAGGACTCGGCACTGTTCAACGAGCTCCGCTCGCCGCAGACCGGTGGCGCCTGCTCGTCGTGCCAGTTCTTCGACTCGTGCCGCGGTGGCTGCATGGCTGCGAAGTTCTTCACCGGGCTGCCGCTGGACGGCCCGGACCCCGAGTGCGTGCAGGGGTACGGCGAGCACGCCCTCGCCGGCGACCGCACCATCCCCGCGCCCAGCCAGGACCACTCTAAGGCCAACCCCACGCGCAACCAGCCGGTGATGCTCAAGCTCCTCACTGCGCCGCCCGTCTCGGCGTGTGCCGAGAGCCCGCTGGCCGGATTCGACCCACTCGCCCAGCCGGGGTCTCGTGACGGTTGCTGCGCAACCTCCTCGACCACCGGGGACAACGGAGGCTGCTGCTCATGAAGAAGATCGAGAACCCCTGGAAGCAGAACCCTTGGTTCGAGTCGGTCGCGGTCGCGCAGGAGAGAGCTCGCAAGCGCCTTCCCCAACCGCTGTACGGCGCCCTGGTGGCCGGCTCCGAGCGCGGCCAGTCGGTCGCGGACAACCAGGCCGCGTTCGCCGAGCTCGGCCTGGCGCCGCACGTCGTGGGCCAGCTCCCCGAGCGCTCCCAGGCGACCACGGTGTTCGGCCAGCAGATCGGGCTGCCGGTGATCATCTCCCCGACCGGCGTGCAGGCGGTCCACCCGGACGGCGAGGTCGCCGTCGCCCGGGCGGCCGCCGCCCGGGGCACGATCATGGGCCTGTCGAACTTCGCCTCGAAGTCCGTGGAGGACGTCACCGCGACGGGTGCGACGACCTTCTTCCAGATGTACTGGACCGGGGACCGCGACACGATGGTCCAGCGCATGCAGCGCGCCCACGCCGCCGGCGTACGTGGCCTGATCGCCACCTTGGACTGGTCGTTCTCGATGGGTCGTGACTGGGGCAGCCCGGAGATCCCGGAGAAGGTCGACCTCAAGGCGATGGTCCGGCTCGCGCCGAAGGTGGCGACCAAGCCGCGGTGGCTGTGGCAGTTCGGCCAGCAGTTCCGCGAGACGGGGAAGCTGCCCGACCTGACCGCCCCCAACCTCGCCGCACCCGGGGAGACGACCGGGCCGACGTTCTTCGGTGCCTACTACGAGTGGATGACCACCCCGCCGCCCAGCTGGGACGACGTGGCGTGGATGCGCGAGACCTGGGCGCAGATCTCCGGGACGCCTTTCGTGCTCAAGGGCGTGTGCCGCGTCGACGACGCCCTGCGCGCGGTGGATGTCGGTGTCGCGGGGATCTCGGTGTCCAACCACGGCGGCAACAACCTCGACGGCACCCCGGCCGCGATCCGCATGGTCCGCCCCATCGCGCAGGCCGTCGGCGAGCAGATCGACGTGGTCATGGACGGCGGCATCCGTCGCGGCTCCGACGTCGTGAAGGCCCTCGCGCTCGGCGCCAAGGCCGTCATGATCGGCCGTGCCTACCTGTGGGGGCTGGCCGCGAACGGCCAGGCCGGCGTGGAGAACGTCCTCGACGTCCTCTCCGGCGGCGTCGACTCCGCACTGCGCGGGCTCGCGCTCGCCTCGACCGCCGAGCTGCGCCCCGAGCACCTGCTGATCCCCGACGGCTTCGACCGGGCGCTCGGCGTACCGGACTCGCAGCCGGTGGGCTTCGGGAGCTGACCATGGCCCCCGAGCTGGCGTCCGCGACCTCGCCCGCCATCCCGGCAGGACCCACGGTGCTGGTCCCGGTCGGCTCGATCGAGCAGCACGGTCCGCACCTGCCGCTCGACACCGACACGATCATCGCGACCACGGTGGCCTCGCGCGCCGCGGAGCAGATGACGGCGGCCGGCACGTCGGTCCTGGTCGCGCCCGCGCTCACCTACGGCTCGAGCGGGGAGCACCAGGACTTCTCCGGCACCAGCTCGATCGGCACGACCGTCCTTCACGACGTCCTCGTCGAGCTCACCCGGTCGATGTCCACCTGGGCGTCGCGGATCGTGTTCGTCAACGCCCACGGTGGCAACGTCGTGGCCCTGCGGGGCGCCGTACGTCGGCTGGTGGACGAGGGGCACGACGTCGACTGGGCGGCCTGCGCGACCGAGGAGGTCGACCTGCACGCGGGCCGCACCGAGACCTCGCTGATGCTGCACATCGCGCCGTGGAACGTCTGGCTCGACCGCGCGGAGGCCGGCAACACCGGGACCCTCGCGGAGCTGCTCCCGCTGATGATGGCGGGTGGGGTCAAGGCGGTCTCGCCCAACGGCGTCCTCGGCGACCCGACGGGAGCCAGCGCCGAGGAGGGGGCAGCGGCGCTCGCGTCGATGGTCGCAGACGTCGTGGACGCGGTCCGACGATGACCCGGGTGGTCCTGGTGACCGGGGCGGCGCGCGGCATCGGCGCCGCGACCGTACGTCGCCTCGTCGCCCGGGGCAACCGCGTCGTCGCGGTCGACGAGCTCACCATCGCCGAGACCGACCCTCAGGTGCTCCCGGTCGTCGCCGACGTCCGGGACCGGTCCGCCTTGGCCGCGGCCGTCGACCTCGCGATCGAGACGTGGGGCCGGCTCGACGCCGCCGTCGCCGCGGCCGCGGTCGTCGCCGGCGGCCGGCCCCTCTGGGAGACACCCGAGGCCGACCTCGACCTGCTCTGGGACGTCGACGTGAAGGGCGTGTGGAACACCGCAGCCGTCACCGTCCCCGCCATGCTCGCCGGCCCCGACCCGTCCGGCTGCCGCTTCGTCGCCGTCGCCTCCGCCGCCGGCCACCACGGCCTGCACCACCTCGCCGCCTACAACGCCGCCAAGCACGCCGTCATCGGACTCGTGAAGGGCCTGGCCGCCGACCTCGTCGGCACCGGCGTCACGGCGTGCGCCGTGTCACCCGGTTCGACCCGGACGCCGATGCTGGAGGCCACCGCGGCGCTCTACGGGCTCGACGACGTCGACACCTTCGCGGACAACCAGCTGCTCCGGCGCATCCTCGAGCCCGAGGAGGTCGCCGCCGCGCTCGTGTTCTGCTGCAGCAGCGAAGCGGCGGTGCTCAACGGGTCGGTCGTGCGCGCCGACGGAGGCTTCGCGCCATGACGACCGCGACCCTCGCCGACGGCTTCCGGGTCCGCCTGCGCGACGACGTGGTGTTCACGGACGGCGGCCGCCTGCTGGTCGGCGGTTCCCCGGTGCGCGCGGTCCGGCTCGGAGACCGGGCCCGCAGCCTGCTGGCCGGCGGCGACCTGGTCGTCGAGGACCAGGCCACGGCGCGCCTGGCCCGCCGCCTGCTCGACGGCAACCTCGCGAACCCCCTGCTGGGCGATGTCGAGGTCCCGCTGACCGAGCTCACCGTCGTCGTACCCGTGCGTGACCGGAGCGAGCAGCTGGCCCGTTGCCTGGCGGCGCTGGTGCCGCTGCCGGTGATCGTGGTCGACGACGACTCCGAGCAGCCGCACCGGGTGGCCGAGGTCGCCCACCGGCACGGCGCCCGGGTACACCGGCTCACCACCAACGTCGGTCCTGCCGGCGCGCGCAACGCGGGCCTGCGGCTCGTCCGGACCCCGCTCGTCGCCTTCGTCGACTCCGACGTGACCATCGACGCCTCTCGCCTGCTCGACCTCGCCCGCCACTGCGCCGACCCGCAGGTCGCACTGGTCGGTCCGCAGGTGGTCGGCAAGGTGCGCACCGCACCCGGTCGTCGGGCCCGCTGGTTCGAGCGGTACGACGCCGCCGCCTCCTCGCTCGACCTGGGCAGCACCGGCGGCGTGGTCCGGCCCGGCGCGGCGACCGGCTGGCTCCCCTCCGCCTGCCTCGTCGGCCGCACCGACCTCCTTGCCGGCGACACGGGTGGGTTCGAGGACGGGTGGCGCGTCGCCGAGGACGTCGACCTGGTCTGGCGGCTCGTCGACGCCGGCCATGTCGTCCGCTACGACCCCGGCGTCCGCGCCGACCACGACGTCCGCGGCACCGTGCGCACCTGGCTGGGCCGCAAGTTCTTCTACGGCACCGGCGGCGCCGACCTCGCCGCGCGTCACGGCGACAAGGTCGCCCCCGCCGTGCTGTCGCCGATGATGGCCCTCAGCGGCTGGGCGCTGTTGCAGCGACGTCGGTGGTCGCTCCCCGTGGCGGTCGTCGCGGGTGCCGTCACCGCCCGTCGGCTCGCCCCGCAGCTGCCGGTCGAGGAGGGCCGGACCGTGGTCGCTGCCCGGCTCGCCGCGAAGGGCACCGCATGGGCAGTGCGCCAGGAAGCCGGTCTCCTGCTCCGGCACTGGTGGCCGCTCGCCGCACTCGCCGCTCCCTTCAGCCGCTCCGTCCGTCGCGCGCTCGCCACCGCGGTCGTGATCGACCTCGCCGTCTTCCTCCGCGAGCGCACCGGCATCGACCCGTTCACCGCGCTCGTGGCCCGGCGGCTGGACGACCTCGCCTACGGCAGCGGCCTGTGGTGGGGCGCGATCCGCCGGCGCAGTCCGCGCTGTCTCCTCGTGCGCCGACCGGGCGCGACCGGACGCCCGGCTCAGTAGACCGTGATCCGCAGCGCCCGCATCTTCGCGTAGAGGGTGGTGCGCGAGATGCCCAGCGACTGCGCCGCCTTCACCTTGTTGCCGCCGTGCTCGCGCAGTGCCTCGACGATGACGGCCCGCTCGGCGTGCTCGATCGGGGCGAGCCGCTTGGTCGGCTCCTGGGCCCGGTAGGCCTCGGGCAGCTGGTCGAGCACGACCGCGCCGGTGCGTTGGTGGCGGGCGACGTGGTCGACGACGGCCCGCAGCTCGCGCAGGTTGCCGGGCCACGGCTGGGCCGAGAGGGCGCGCAGCGCGCCCGGCGTGAAGTGCAGCGAGGGGTCCGCACCGAGCTCCCTGAGCATCCGCCGGACCAGCTCGGGCAGCTCGTGCGGCCGACTCGACAAGGACGTCAGCACCCGACGCTCGGTGCACTCGCCGGCGAGCGCGGCGGCCCTCCCCGACAGGCCGTCGACGGGGCCGCACACCAGCACCAGCCGCGGGGCCCGTCGTTCCGCGAGGTGTGAGGCGACGAGGTCGACGAGGTCGTCGGGGAGCAGGTCGACGCCGTCGACGCAGACGGTTCCCTGACCGGCGCGGACCAGGGCGCCGAAGTTCCGCGCCCACGCCTCGGCGCCGTCGAGCAGCGCCGAGGCGGCGGTGAGGACCGTGACCGGCTGGACCTCGCTCGCGCGGCGCGCCTCGGTGGAGCGGCCGGACCCGGGGGGACCGGAGACCAGCACGGGCGCGTGGGCGAGGTCTGGACGGAACGGGTGCGGGGCCACCCGGAGCTCGCGGCGCGGCTCGACGTGGAGCAGCGCACCTCCGCGGGCCCCGCCGACCCGACTGGCCTCGACCCGGACCTCCAACCCGGACTCGAGGGTCAGGTCGACGTCGGCGTTGTCGTGCAGGTCGCCGACGAGCATCCGCAGCAGGGCGACGTCGGTCGAGCCGAGCAGGTCGGAGGCCGCCTGGTTCGACATGAAGAGGTCCTGCCCGATCGCCACGACCGCGCGGCGCCGGGTCCCGGCCGCCTGGAAGGCTGCGAGCAGCTGCTTGTCGGAGACGCGGCTGCGGTCGAGCAGTCGCTGCTCGATGTCGGCGACCGCGCGAGCCACGAGGGGCGGCAACAGGGGACTCGCCTCCTCCATCAGCGCGGTGATGTCGAGGACTCCCTCGATCCGGCGCGTGGTCGGATGGAAGATCGGGTGGCCGTAGCAGCTGAACCGCCGCAGCGGGACCGCGAAGTGCTCGCTGCCGTTGATCGAGATGCTCGTCCGGGTCTCCAGCACGGTGCCGAGGGCGTTGGTGCCCACGGCCTCCTCCAGGAGCGAGGCGCCCACGTCGAGCCCGAGGTGGTCGAAGGCCCGGCGGCCGCCGCGGTCGCCGCACCAGCGTTGGGCGATCCGGCCCTCGCGGTCCACCAGCAACGTGGAGAACATCGTCCCCTGCAGCTGGTCGTTGAGGTCGTCGAGCACCTCCGATGCCGCGGAGAGCAGGGGACCGGACGTGTCGACGTCGCTGTAGGTCACGTGGTCCAGCGCACTGCCCGGGGTCAGCCCGGCCATCGCGGCGCGCTGCCACGACTGCGCGATCGGGTCGCGGAGCTCCTCGGTTCCAGTCGCCACGCGTCTCTCCTCAACCTGCCGTCAACCGGCCTCGTGACCGCGGTCACAGTAAACGCCACGGGGTTGGCAGCCGGTTGTCCAGTTTCTGAACAACCAAGGGGCCGCCGCGTTGCGAGTGTGTCCGGCGTCACGTCCCCGTCGCCGACGCCCCGGCGCCCCACTCCAGGAGAACCCTCATGAAGACCAAGGCCGCAGTCGTCTACGAGACCGGCAAGCCGATCGTGATCGAGGAGCTGACCCTCGACAAGCCCCGCGAGGGCGAGGTGCTGATCCGCTACACCCACGCCGGGCTGTGCCACTCCGACGTGCACATCGCCCACGGCGACCTGGAGGCGCGGCTGCCGATGGTCCTGGGGCACGAGGGTGCCGGCATCATCGAGGAGGTCGGCCCCGGCGTGAGCCGGGTCAAGGTCGGCGACCACGTCGTCTGCTCGTTCATCCCCAACTGCGGCAGCTGTCGCTACTGCGCCAACGGGCAGCAGTCGATCTGCGACATGGGTGCCACCATCCTCGACGGCTACCTGCCCGGCGAGCGGTTCCCGATCACCGGGCCCGCAGGCCAGTACGGCGCCATGTGCATGCTCGGCACCTTCAGCCAGTACGGCGTCATCCACCAGAACTCGTGCGTGAAGGTCGATGACGACCTGCCGCTGGAGAAGGCGGTCCTGGTCGGCTGCGGCGTACCCACCGGCTGGGGCGCGGCCGTCAACACCGCCGAGGTCAGGGCCGGCGACACCGTCGTCATCATGGGCATCGGCGGCATCGGCATCAACGCCGTCCAGGGTGCCGCGCTCGCCGGCGCCAAGAACGTCATCGCGATCGACCCGCTCGCCAACAAGCGCGAGAAGGCGATGGAGCTCGGCGCCACGCACGCGTTCGAGTCCGCCGAGCTCGCGATGGAGACGATCACCAACCTGACCCGCGGGCAGATGGCGGACTCGGCGATCCTCACGCCCGGGCTGATGACCTCCGAGATCGTCGCCGACGGCTTCAACGCGGTCGGAAAGGGCGGCAAGGTCGTGCTGACCGGCCTCAACAAGCTGGAGGAGACGAACATCCAGCTGCCCGGCTCGATCCTCACGCTGTTCCGCAAGGAGCTGCGCGGCAGCCTCTTCGGCGACTGCAACCCGACCGTCGACATCCCGCGGATCCTCGGCCTCTACCAGTCCGGCGACCTCAAGCTCGACGAGATCCTCACCCGCACCTACACCCTCGACCAGGTCAACGAGGGGTACGACGACCTGCTCAACGGCAAGAACGTGCGCGGCGTCGTCGTCCACGAGCACTGACGAGGGCTGATGACTGCTGTGCTGTCGGAGCTCGCGGCCCTCGGGGTCGTCGACCGGGCACGGGAGACCGAGCTCCTCGAGGCGGCGTTGGCCAGTGGCGCCCACGTCGTCCTCGAGGGGCCTCCCGGCACCGGCAAGACCACCCTCCTGCGCCGGGTCGCCGCCGGCCGGGACCGCTCGTTCGCCCTCGTCGAGGGCAATGCCGAGCTGACCCCGGCCCGGCTGGTCGGCCACTTCGACCCCGCCCTGGTGCTCAGCCGGGGCTACCAGCCCGACGTCTTCGTCGACGGGCCGCTGCTCACGGCGATGCGCGAGGGCGGCCTGCTGTACGTCGAGGAGCTCAACCGGGTGCCCGAGGAGACCCTCAACACGCTGCTCACCGTGATGTCGGAGCGGGAGATCGTCGTACCTCGGCTCGGCCTGGTCCGTGCGGCGCCGGGCTTCGCGGTCGTCGCGGCGATGAACCCGTACGACGCCGTCGGCACCGCCCGCGTCTCCTCGGCCGTCTACGACCGGACCTGCCGGATCGCGATGGGCTACCAGTCCGCCGGTGCCGAGGCGCGGATCGTCGCCCAGCGGGCACCGGTCCCCTCGGACGACTGGCGCGACCGCGCGGTCGCGCTGGTGCGGGCGACCCGCGAGCACCCCGAGCTCCGCGTCGGCTCGTCGGTGCGCGGGACCATCGACCTGGCGGGGATCAACCACCAGCTGACCCGGGCGCGGGACGTCGCCGAGGACGACTGGCAGGCCGGGCTCGACGCGGCCCTGGTCGCGCTGAGCGGGCGGGTACGCGTCGACGAGGCGTCCACCCGGCGGCCCGAGGAGATCATCACCGAGCTCTACACCACGCACTTCGGACCGCCGCCCTCCTCCGGAGGCGACGCTGCGGAGGAGCCGCGCCCGGGGGAAGCCTGAGCCCGCCCCCGGTCGGGGCGGGCACCTCCCCGCCGCCCCCGGCGACCTCGCGCCGTGGGCGGCCCGAGCGCACGAACGGCCGCTGCGAGCTGGCGCGCAACCCGCGGTTCGAGGAGCTCTCGCCGGAGGTCGGCGAGCTCGACGTGGCGGCCGTCGAGGCGGCCGTCGCCGAGGACCCGGACGACGTGCTGCCGCTGCTCGCGCTGATGAGTCGCGCCACCGACCCCGCCCTGCGGGCGCGGGTCCAGGCGCTCGTGCCGCGGCTGGTCATCGAGCGGGCACGCAGCGGTCCGCACGGCCGGATCGGTGCCGGCCGGCTGCGGCCGACCCGCGCCGACCGCGGGGGCGACCTCGACCTCGACGCCTCCTTGGAGGCGGTCGCCGTGGCCCGCGGCGAGGGACGCCCGCCGGCCCTCGACGAGCTGACCGCGTCGGTGTGGGAGAGGCCGGCGACCGCGCTGTGCCTGCTCGTCGACCGCTCCGGTTCGATGGAAGGCCGGCGGCTCGCGACCGCGGCCATGGCTGCCGCTGCCTGCGCCCTCAGGTCGGCCGATTCCGGTGGTGAGTTCGCGGTGGTGGCCTTCGACCGCCGGGCAGAGACGGTCGTCGCGCTCGGTACGGCGAGCCCGGCCCGCCGTACGGTCGAACGGGTCCTCGGGCTGCGTGGCCACGGGATGACCTCGCTCGACGCAGCGCTGCGGGCGGCGCGCGATCAGCTGTCCGGCGCCCGGGCCCGGCGCCGGATCACGCTGCTGCTCTCGGACTGCCGGGTCACCGACGACGTGGACCCGATCCCGGCCGCGCGCGGACTCGACGAGCTGCTGGTCGTCGCGCCGGCGTCGGACGACGACGAGGCCCGGCGGTTCGCCCGCGAGGCCGGAGCGCGGATGGCCTCGCTCGACGCGCTCGCGGAGCTGCCGGTCGTGCTGGATCGGCTGCTGGCGCCCTGAGCCTGCAATCAGGCTGAGGCTGACGCGGAATGTCCAGAAGCTGAACACCGCCGTACGGCGGGGCGGACGACGCTCGCACCGCACGATCGACCACCCCTGACGGAGGAAACATGACCGACCTGCTCGTCCCCACCGACACCGCCGTGCTGCCGCAGGTACGCGAGTGGCTGTCGCGCCCCAAGGGCCTGTTCATCGGCGGGGCGTGGACCGACGCCGCCTCCGGCCGCACCTTCGAGACCCGCGACCCGGCCACCGGCCAGGTGCTCACCGAGGTCGCGCGCGGCGAGGCGGAGGACGTCGACCGCGCCGTCCGCGCCGCCCGCCGGGCCTTCGAGGGCGAATGGGCGCTGTGGACGCCGGCCCAGCGCCAGCGCCTGCTGTTCCGGATCGGCGAGGCGATCTACGAGCACGCCGAGGAGCTCGCCCAGCTCGAGGCGCTCGACAACGGCAAGTCCGCCGGTGTCGCGCAGGCCGTCGACGTCACCTGGGTCGCCGAGCTGTTCCAGTACTACGCCGGCTGGGCCACCAAGATCGAGGGCCGCACCATCCCCGTCTCGGTCCCGTGGGCGCCCGGCACCCAGTGGCACGCCTACACGCTGCGCGAGCCGGTCGGCGTCTGCGGCGCGATCGTGCCGTGGAACTTCCCGCTCCTGATGGCCGCCTTCAAGATCCCGGTCGCACTCACCTGCGGCAACACGGTGGTCCTCAAGCCGGCGGAGGACACCCCGCTGACCGCTCTCCGTCTCGCCGAGATCATGGCCGAGTGCGGCCTGCCGGACGGCGTCTTCAACGTCGTGACCGGGTACGGCGAGGCCGGGGCCGCGCTGGCCGCCCACGACGATGTCGACAAGATCGCGTTCACCGGCTCGACCGAGGTCGGCAAGCTGATCGTCGACGCCGCCAAGGGCAACCTGAAGAAGGTCAGCCTCGAGCTCGGCGGCAAGAGCCCCCAGGTCGTGTACGCCGACGCGAACCTCGACCTCGCGATCCCGGGCACCGCCTCGGGCTTCCTGTTCAACCACGGCCAGACCTGCACCAGCGGGACCCGGCTGCTCGTCGAGGACAAGATCTTCGAGGAGTTCACCCAGGGCGTCGCCGAGGTCGCTGCCGCCAGCAAGCTCGGTCCCGGCCTCGACCCCACCAGCGAGGTCGGCCCCCTCGTCTCGCAGACCCAGCTCGACCGGGTCCTCGGGTACGTCGACGCCGGGTTGCGCGACGGCGCCCGGGCGCTGACCGGCGGCCGCCGGCACGGCGACACCGGCTACTACGTCGAGCCCACCGTCCTGGTCGACGTCGACTCCTCGTTCAGCGTCTACCGCGAGGAGATCTTCGGCCCGGTCGTCGTCGCGACCCCGTTCAACGCGGAGCAGGGCGTGGCCGCGGCGGCCAACGACACGCCGTACGGACTGGCGGCCTCCGTCTGGACCCGGGACGTCACCAAGGCGCACCGCACCGCCCGCCAGATCAAGGCGGGCACGGTCTGGATCAACTGCCACAACGCCTTCGACGCCGCGATGCCCTTCGGTGGCTACAAGCAGTCCGGCTGGGGCCGCGAGCTCGGCGCCTCGGCGATCGACGCCTACACCGAGCAGAAGTCGGTCAACGCGCTGCTCGCGTGACTCGACTCGCCTGGGCGGCGGATCGGTCCACGACCGCCGCCCAGAGCGTCTCGATCGCCACCGACCGACCGAGCACTTTCTCGGCAGCGCGGTGTCCCGACCGGAGGGCGGCGGTGACCGTTGCCGGGTCCTCGGTCCAGGTCGCCTCGCCGGCCAGGTGCAGGACGCCGCCGACTGGTGTGGCGAGCACGTCGTGGTCCTCGGTCGTGGAGCCGACGGTCATGTAGGCGTAGGACCCGAGGGCGAAGGGGTCGTCGCGCCAGCGGGTCACCTCGACCGCCGTGGGGGTGATGTCGGCGTGGGGGTGGATCTCGCGCAGCGCAGCGAACACGGATGCGGTGATCGCTTCGTCGGTCCAGCCGCGGATCGCCTGTGCGCACGGACCTGCCGCGAACGTCAGCAGGGTCGGCACGCCGTGCAGCGGGGTGAGGTCGTACCAGGAGTGCCACCAGGCGGCGGCCGGTCCCTGGCGGCGGATCGCGTAGACGTCGGGCGCCCAGAACCGCTCGCGGAAGCTCAGGAACACCTTCTCGAAGTGGTTCATCTCGAGCCGGTCGAGGGCGCCGGCCAGGGGATCGGGCAGGGGCGGCTCGATGACGAGTGCCCCGGCCTTCAGCACCCCGACCGGGACGGTCACGATCGCCCGGTGGGCAGCCAGGTCGCGGTCGCCGCAGCGGACGACGACGCCGCCGTCCGTGCTCCACCGCAACCGGGTCACCACCTGCTCGAGACGCACGTCGACACCCTCGGCCAGGCGCCTGGCGAGGGCGTCGAAGCCGTCGGGGAAGACGACCTCGTCGCCCTCGACCTGGTCGTCGTCGAGGCCGTGCGCATCGAGGTCGCCGATCCACACGCCGTACTGCTCCTCGGTGCGGTGCCGCAGGAACTCGCGCACGCGCTCTCGACGATCGGCCGGCCACGCCAGCTCCGCCAGCGTCGTCTCGACCACGGTCTCGTACGACGTGCCGTGGCTCGAGGCCGCGACCGCCGTGGCGAGTCGCTCGTCGAAGGCGTGGACGTCGGCGGCGAACCGGTCCACCTGCGCCTGGTCGAGACGGACGCCTTCGGGGTCGTAGTAGGCGATCGGGCGGCTGTCGGGCTGGTAGCTGCCGACCGTGAGCTCCACGGTCGGCATGCCGAACGCTCGGACCGCGGCGAACAGCGGGTTGTCATCGATGCCGTGGATCCACGAGGCACCGAGGTCCGTCACGAGACCGTCGCTCCGCTGCGAGTGGGTCCGTCCGCCGACCCGGTCGCGGGCCTCGAGCACGACCACGCGCTGGCCGGCGGCGGCCAGCAGCCGGGCCGCGGTCAGGCCCGCGACCCCCGCCCCGACCACGACGGTGTCGATGTCGCTCATGAGCCGAGGCTAGGCGACCCAGCCCGATCCACCGACGGCTGGCTACTACGCGTCACCCCAGCTCGAGCACCAGGTCCCCGCCGTCGACGGGGTTCGTCCCGCGGATCGCGAGCCGCTCGACGACACCGCCCACCGGCGCGGTGATCGAGGCCTCCATCTTCATCGCCTCGATGGTGGCGACGGTGTCGCCGGCGGCGACCTCGTCGCCCTCGGCGACGGTGACGGTGACGACGCCCTGGAACGGGGCGGCGACGTGGCCGGGCTTCGCGGGGTCGGCCTTCTCGGCGGCGGCGACCTCGGCGGACACGGAGCGGTCGCGCACGGAGATCGGGCGGATCTGGCCGTTGAGGCGGGCCAGGACGGTGCGGTAGCCGCGCTCGTCGGGCTCGCCGATCGCCTCGAGCTCGACGAGGACACGCTTGCCCTCGTCGATGTCGACGGCGTGCTCGGTGTCGGGCTGGAGGCCGTAGAGGAACTCGGCCGTCGGTACGACGGACAGGTCGCCCCAGCGGGCCCGCGCCTCGGCGTACTCACGCGTCGGGCCGGGGAAGAGCAGCTCGTTCAGCGTCCCGCGCCGGTCGGAGACCAGCCCCGCCTCTGCCTCGGGCGACAGCTCCTCGGCGGGCGGGGTCCAGGGGCGGCCCTCGATCGCGCGGGAGCGGAAGGGCTCGGGCCAGCCGCCCGGCGGGTCGCCGAGCTCGCCGTGGAGGAACCCGATGACCGACGCCGGGATGTCGTACGACGACGGGTCGGCCGCGAACGCCTCTGCTGTCTGGATGGGGTCCGCGCCGGCGTTGATGGAGTTGGCCACGAGGGCGAGGGCCAGGTCGCCGATCACCTTGGAGGACGGGGTGACCTTGGGGACGCGGCCGAGGATGTCGTTGGCGGCGGCGTACATGTCCTCGACCTGCTCGAACTTCTCGCCGAGGCCGAGCGCGATCGCCTGCTGGCGCAGGTTGGAGAGCTGGCCGCCGGGGATCTCGTGGCGGTACACGCGCCCGGTCGGGGCGGGCAGCCCGGACTCGAAGGGCGCGTAGAGGCGGCGGACCGCCTCCCAGTAGGGCTCCAGCGCGTTGACGGCTGCCAAGGAGAGCCCCGTGGAGCGCTCCGAGTGGTCGGTGGCCGCGACCAGCGAGGACAGCGGCGGCTGGGAGGTGGTGCCGGCCATCGACGCGGTCGCGGCGTCGACGGCGTCCACCCCGGCCGCGATCGCGGCGGTGAGGGTGGCGAGCTGGCCGCCGGCGGTGTCGTGGGTGTGCAGGTGCACCGGCAGGTCGAACCGCTCGCGCAGCGCGGTCACCAGGGTGGTCGCGGCCGGGGCGCGGAGCAGGCCGGCCATGTCCTTGATCGCCAGCACGTGCGCGCCGGCGTCGACGATCCTCTCGGCCAGGTGCAGGTAGTAGTCGAGCGTGTACAGGTCCTCGCCCGGCGACGACAGGTCGCCGGTGTAGCAGAGCGCGACCTCGGCGACGGCGGTCCCGGTGGCGCGCACCGCGTCGATCGCGGGCCGCATCTGCTCGACGTCGTTGAGGGCGTCGAAGATCCGGAACACGTCGATCCCGGTGGCGGCGGCCTCCTCGACGAAGGCGTCCGTCACGGCGGTGGGGTACGGCGTGTAGCCGACCGTGTTGCGCCCGCGCAGCAGCATCTGCAGGCAGATGTTCGGCACGGCCGCGCGCAGCTTGGCCAGCCGGTCCCAGGGGTCCTCGGAGAGGAAGCGCAGCGCGACGTCGTACGTCGCCCCGCCCCAGCACTCCAGCGACCACAGCTCGGGCGTCATCCGGGCCACGTGCCCGGCCACGCCGACCAGGTCGTGGGTCCGCACGCGCGTGGCGAGCAGTGACTGGTGGGCGTCGCGGAAGGTCGTGTCGGTGACGGCCACGCCGGTCCGGGCGCGCAGCTCCGCGGCGAAGGCATCCGGGCCGACGGCGAGCAGCCGCTGCCGCGACCCGTCCGGCACGGCGGCCGCGAGGTCGAGAGAAGGGAGCTTCGCGACCGGGGCGACCGAGACGGGGATGCCACCGTGCGGCTGGTTGACCGTCACGTCGGCCAGGTAGGTGAGCAGCCGGGTGCCGCGGTCGCCCGACGCGCGGGCGGTCAGCAGCTGTGGGTGGGTCTCGATGAACGACGTCGTCACGGCGCCGGTGGAGGCGGCCGCGAAGTCGGGATCGTCGAGCAGCGCCTGCAGGAACGGGATGTTCGTGGCCACACCACGGATCCGGAACTCCGCCACCGCGCGTCGCGCGCGGGCGACGGCGTCCTCGAAGGTCCGGCCGCGGCAGGTGAGCTTGGCGAGCATCGAGTCGAAGTGTGGGCTGACCTCGGCGCCGGTGAAGGTGGTGCCGCCGTCGATCCGCACGCCCGCCCCACCCGGGGAGCGGTACGCCGTGATGGTGCCGGTGTCGGGACGGAACCCGTTGGCGGGGTCCTCGGTCGTGATCCGGCACTGCAGCGCGGCACCTCGCAACCGCACGGAGTCCTGGGCCAGCCCGAGGTCGGCGAGGGTCTCGCCGGACGCGATCCGCAGCTGGGCCTGGACCAGGTCGACGTCGGTGACCTCCTCGGTCACCGTGTGCTCGACCTGGATCCGCGGGTTCATCTCGATGAACACGTAGTTGCCCGCCGGGTCGAGCAGGAACTCCACGGTGCCGGCGCACGAGTAGCCGATCTCACGGGCGAAGCGCACCGCGTCGGCGCACATCCGCTCCCGCAGCTCCGGATCGAGGCCGGGTGCCGGGGCGATCTCGACGACCTTCTGGTGCCGCCGCTGCACCGAGCAGTCCCGCTCGAAGAGGTGGATCACCTCGCCGGTGCCGTCGGCCAGGATCTGCACCTCGATGTGCCGCGGGTCGACCACCGCCTGCTCGATGAAGACCGTCGGGTCGCCGAACGCGCCCTCGGCCTCGCGCATGCAGGTCTCGATCGCCTCGCGCAGCTGGGCCCGGTCGTCGACGCGGCGCATGCCTCGCCCGCCGCCACCGGCGACCGCCTTGACGAACAGCGGGGCCGGGATCGCCTCGGCCGCCGCGAGCAGGGCGTCGACGTCGGTCGACGGGTCCACGCTCTGCAGCGTCGGTACGCCGGCCGCCCTGGCGGCCGCGATCGCCCGCGCCTTGTTGCCGGTCAGGGTCAGCACCTCGGCCGAGGGACCGACGAAGGTGATGCCGGCCGCCGTACACGCCTCGGCCAGCGCCGGGTTCTCCGACAGGAAGCCGTAGCCCGGGTAGATCGCGTCCGCCCCACAGGCCACCGCCGCCGCCACGATCGCCTCGGGGTCAAGGTAGGACCGCACCGGGTGCCCGCGCTCGCCGATCTCGTAGGCCTCGTCGGCCTTCAACCGGTGCTCGGAGCCCCGGTCCTCGTGGGGGAACACGGCGACCGTCGCCGCCCCCAGCTCGTAGGCCGCACGGAAGGCACGGATCGCGATCTCGCCACGGTTGGCGACCAGGACCTTCGAGAACATCGGGACTCCTGCGGGATCTAGAGCGAGAGGCGGCGTACGTCGGCGGCCAGGTGGGCGAGGTGCGCGGTGAACCGGGCAGCCAGCGCGCCGTCGATCACCCGGTGGTCATAGGAGAGGCACAGCGGGAGCATCAGCCGGGGGACGAAGGTCTCGCCGTCCCAGACCGGTGCCATCTTCGAGCGTACGACGCCGAGGATGGCCACCTCGGGTGCGTTGACGATCGGCGTGAACGCGGTGCCGCCGATGCCCCCGAGGCTGCTGATCGTGAACGTCGCGCCCTGCATGTCGGTCGCGGTCAGCTTGCCGTCGCGCGCCCGGGACGAGAGGTCGGCGAGGTCGCGGCTGATCTCGAGGATGCCCTTGCGGTCGACGTCGCGCACGACCGGGACGACCAGGCCGTCGGGGGTGTCGACGGCGACGCCGACGTGCACGTAGTCCTTGAGCACGAGCTCCTCGCCGGACAGCGAGCTGTTGACCTCGGGGTACTTCCGCAGCGTCGCGGCCGCGGCCTTGAGCAGGAAGCTGAGCAGGGTGACCCGGTAGCCGTCGGCCTTCGCGGCCTCGTCGAGCTCGCGGCGGTAGGCGTCGAGGTCGGTGATGTCGGCCTCGTCGGAGTGCGTGACGTGGGGGACGTTGAGCCAGGACCGCTGCAGGTGCGGGCCGGAGATCTTCTTGATCCGAGAGAGGGGGACGCGGCGGACCGGGCCGAACTTCGAGAAGTCGACCTCGGGGACGGCCGGGATCCCCGCACCTGCGGGGGATCCGCCGGCCGCGGGTGCGACGGCGCGGTCGTAGTGGGTGAGCAGGTCCTGCTTGGTGACCCGGCCCTTCGGGCCGCTGCCGCTCACCGTGGTGAGGTCGACGTCGAGCTCGCGGGCGAGGCGTCGTACCAGCGGCGTGGCCCGCAGGCCGTCCTCGGAGGTCGAGGAGGGCGCGCTAGCGCCCGTCACGAGACCCGGTGAGGTGGTGCTGGGACCGTCGGCGGAGGTTCCGGGGTCTCGTGACGGTTGCTGCGCAACCTCCTCGACCTCCGGAGCGGCAGGCGCGGCCTCCGCGACAGCCATCTCCGCGACCGCGATCACGGTGCCCTGGCTGACCGTGTCGCCCACCTTCACCGAGACCGACACGATGGTGCCGTCGACGGGGGAGGGCACCTCCATGGTGGCCTTGTCGGTCTCCAGGGTGATGAGCGGGTCCTCGGCGCGCACGACGGCGCCGGGAGCGACGAGCACCTCGATGACGGGTACGTCGGAGAAGTCGCCGATGTCGGGAACGCGAATGTCGGTGCGGTTGTCCACTTCTGCTGTCCTCACGCGTGGGCCGGGTCGGCCCGGTCGGGGTCGATGCCGTACTTCTCGATCGCCTCGGCGACGACGTCGGGGGTGACGACGCCTTCGTCGGCCAGGCGGCGCAGGGCGGTGACGGCGATGAAGTGCCGGTCCACCTCGAAGTGCCGGCGCAGGTTGCGCCGGTAGTCGGAGCGGCCGAAGCCGTCGGTGCCCAGTGCGGTGTAGCTGCCGGGCACGAACCCGCGTATCTGGTCGGCGTACGCCTTCATGTAGTCGGTCGCGGCCACGACGGTCCCCGACGCGGAGCCGAGGCACTGCGCGACGTACGACGTCCGCGGCTCCTCCAGCGGGTGCAGGGTGTTCCACCGCTCGACGGCCAGGCCGTCGCGCCGCAGCTCGGTGAAGCTCGGCACGCTCCAGACGTTCGCCTTGACCTTGAAGTCCTTGGCGAGCAGCTCGGCGGCGGCGATCACCTCGCGCAGGATGGTGCCCGAGCCGAGCAGGTCGACCTTGGCGGCGCCGCGGCCCTTGCCGGGCTGCAGGAGGTACATCCCCTTGAGGATCCCGTCGGCGGCGCCCTCGGGCATCGGCGGGTGCTCGTAGTTCTCGTTCATCAGGGTCAGGTAGTAGAAGACGTCCTCCTGCTCGGCGTACATCCGGCGCAGGCCGTCGGCGACGATGACCGCCAGCTCGTAGGCGTACGTCGGGTCGTAGGCGACGCAGTTGGGGATCATCGCGGCCTGCAGGTGGCTGTGCCCGTCCTCGTGCTGGAGGCCCTCGCCGTTGAGCGTGGTCCGGCCGGCGGTGCCGCCGAGCAGGAAGCCGCGGGCGCGCATGTCGCCGGCGGCCCAGGCGAGGTCGCCGATCCGCTGGAACCCGAACATCGAGTAGTAGATGTAGAACGGGATCATCGCGGTGTCGTTGCTGGAGTACGACGTCGCGGCGGCGATCCACGACGACATCGCGCCGGCCTCGTTGATGCCCTCCTGGAGGATCTGGCCGCTGGCGTCCTCCTTGTAGAACATCAGCTGGTCGGCGTCCTCGGGCGTGTAGAGCTGCCCGCTCTGCGAGAAGATCCCGACCTGCCGGAACAGGCCCTCCATGCCGAAGGTGCGCGCCTCGTCGGGCACGATCGGGACGACCCGCTTCCCGATCTCCTTGTCCCGCAGCAGCTTGGTCAGGATCTGGACGAACGCCATGGTCGTCGAGATGGCGCGACCGTTGGAGCCGCCGGTCTGGCCGAGGGCCTCGACACCGGGCACGTTCAGCGCGGTCGACGTACGACGGCGCTCGGGCAGGTAGCCGCCGAGCTCCTTGCGCCGCGCGTGCAGGTAGGCGTGCTCCTCCGACCCCTCCGGGAAGGAGAGGTAGGGCAGATCGAGGAGCTGCTCGTCGGCGATCGGGATGGAGAACCGGTCGCGGAAGGCGCGCAGGGCGGGCTCGGCGACCTTCTTGGCCTGGTGGCTGATGTTCATGCCCTCGCCCGCCGAGCCGAGGCCGTAGCCCTTGACCGTCTTGGCCAGGATCACGGTGGGCGTGCCGGTGTGGGCGTTCGCGGCTGCGTAGGCGGCGTACACCTTCTGCGGGTCGTGACCGCCGCGGGTGAGCCGCCAGATCTCGTCGTCGCTCCAGCCGGCCACCATCTGCGCCAGCTCGGGGTCGACACCGAAGAAGTGCTCGCGGACGTAGGCGCCGTCCTTGGACTTGAAGGTCTGGTACTCGCCGTCGACGCACTCCATCATCCGTCGCTTCAGCGCGCCGGTGGTGTCCTTGGCGAGCAGCTCGTCCCAGCCGGAACCCCAGATCACCTTGATGACGTTCCAGCCGGCGCCGCGGAAGACGCCCTCGAGCTCCTGGATGATCTTGCCGTTGCCGCGCACCGGGCCGTCGAGGCGCTGCAGGTTGCAGTTGACGACGAAGACGAGGTTGTCGAGCTTCTCCCGCGCGGCCATCGAGATCGCGCCGAGCGACTCGGGCTCGTCGGTCTCGCCGTCGCCGAGGAAGGCCCAGACCTTGCGGCCCGCGGTGTCGGCGAGGCCCCGGGCGCGGAGGTACTTGAGGAAGCGGGCCTGGTAGATCGCCATCAGCGGGCCGAGGCCCATCGAGACGGTCGGGAACTGCCAGAAGTCGGGCATCAGCCACGGGTGGGGGTACGACGACAGCCCGTTGCCGCCGGTCTCCTGGCGGAAGCTGTCGAGCTGCGCCTCGGTCAGCCGGCCCTCGAGGAAGGCGCGGGCGTAGATGCCGGGGGAGAGGTGGCCCTGGACGTAGACCAGGTCGCCGCCGTGCTTCTCGGTCGGGGCGTGCCAGAAGTGCTGGAAGCCGACGTCGTACAGGGTCGCGGCGGACTGGAAGCTGGCGAGGTGGCCGCCGAGCTCGGTGGAGTCCTTGTTGGCGCGCAGCACCATGGCGAGCGCGTTCCAGCGGATCGCGGAGCGGATCCGGTGCTCGACCGCGCGGTCACCGGGATGGGTCGGCTCGTCGTCGGCCGGGACGGTGTTGACGTACGGCGTGGTCGCCACGAACGGCACGCGGGACCCGAGGCGCTGGGCCTCCTCGAGCACCTGGTCGAGCAGGTACTTCGTGCGCGCCTCGCCCTCGAACTCCAGGACGGCCGCGAGCGCGTCGCGCCACTCCTGGGTCTCGGCAGGATCGATGTCGGTCAACGGAGGTCCTCGGGTCGGTGGTGATGGCCGTCACCATCCTCTGATCCCGGCTGGAATGCGTCCAATGCCTAGTTTTCGGTTGATCTATGCATCAGCAACATGGATCTTCCGGCTCGTCCGAAGCACGTGCTCGCGGAAGTGCGCGGACGCCGGCGGCAGGCTCCGGTCGCGGACCCAGGCCAGCCCGATCTCGCGCGAGGCGCGCACGTCCTTGACCCGGATCGAGGGTGCGGCCGGGGACGCGCCACCGCGCGGCTCGGGCAGCAGCGCGACACCGAGGCCCGCCGAGACCAGGCCGCGCAGGGTCTCGACCTCCTCGCCCTCGAACCCGATCCGCGGTGCGAAGCCGACCTCGGCGCACAGGTCCTCGGTGACCGTGCGCAGGCTGAAGCCGGGCTTGAGCACGATGAACTGCTCGTCCCGGACGTCCTCGAGGCGAGCCGTACGGCGACGGGCGAGCCAGTGGTCCGGCGGTACGACGAGCCGCAGCGGCTCGAGGAACAGCCGCCGGCTCTCCAGCTGGGGCAGGCCCGGCCGGTCGCCGGTGATGGCGAGGTCGACCGCGCCGCCGAGCAGGTCGTCGATCAGCCCCTCGTCGCCGTGCTGGCGCAGGTCGAAGCGCACCTGGGGCCGCTTGGCGCGGAACTCGCGGATCAGCTCGGGCACCAGCCAGGTGCCGAGCGTGTGCAGGAAGGCGACGGGCACGAAGCCCCCGTCCGGCGCGGTGATGTCCTGCACCGAGCGCACCCCGCGCTCGTAGGACTCGATCGTCTCCCGCGCATGGAGGGCCAGCTCTCGGCCGGCCGGCGTCAGCACCAGGCCGCGCCCGACCCGCTGGAACAGCGGCGTGCCCACCTCGCGCTCGAGCCGGGCCAGTGCGCGGGACACGGCGGGCTGGGTGCGGTGCACCTGCTCGGCCGTCTCGGTCACGGTGCTGCCGTCGGCCACGGCAAGGAATGCGCGGATGGTGTCCAGCTCCATGAACCCATGTTCTCAGCGCATGGGTTTGCCGGCCAGGTCCACGGTGTCGGGTTCTCCGGCGCCCCCTACGTTCTGGTCGCGTGCCGCGCGAGTTCGCAGCCAATTCGTATGGGGCGCCGAGAGAACCCGGCCCGACCTCAGGTGAGCTCGTTCAGGATCGCGGCGCGCAGCTCGGCCAGGCGGTCGCCCACCCCGGTGGCCCGGTCGACCAGGTCCGCGCCGGCGGCCGCCCGGTCGGGAGTCGTCAGGTCGAGCAGGTCGAGGACGTCGTACGGGTCCCAGCGGTCGTAGGCGATGCACTGGAACCGCGCTCCGGCCTTGGTGCGGCGCTGGGAGATGCCGACCAGCTTGCGGCCGCCGACGAGCACCTCGCCCGGGCCGAGCGCCGCGAAGCAGACCAGCCGACCCCACGGCGTCTGCTCGAGCCCGCCGCGGTACAGCTCGGAGTCGATCCCCAGGCGCGCCAGCGCCCGCTGCCACGCCTCGCCGAGCCAGTACACCGACTCCCGCACGTCGTCGCTCCACCGCTCGTCGTGGCGCGGCACCACGACGTCGACCCACACCGACCGCGCAGGGTCGACGTGGACCGCGCCGCCGCCGCTGCGTCGTCGTACGACGTCGATGTGAGCGGCGGCCGTCGCCTCCGCCGAGGCGGTCGTGTGGTCCTGGGCGCTGCCGAGGACCAGTGCCGGGGCGGAGGGCTCGAAGGACCACACCTCCGCCTCGGCGAGGTCGTCCGGGATCACCCGGGCGTGGAAGTCCGCGATCGAGCCGGTGACGTGGCGCAGCTGCACGCCTGGATTCTGCCGCAGAGGCTGGCAGGCTCCGTCCCGGGTAGCGCATGCCCATGAAGGCCAGCGGATGGGCGATCCCGGCCGCGGTGGTCGCCGGGGTGGCTGGGGTGGCGGCTCGTGACCTCAGGCAGCGCAAGCACGCGCTGCTGCGCAACTTCCCGGTTCTCGGCCACGCGCGCTACCTGCTGGAGGCGATCGGTCCTGAGCTGCGGCAGTACGTCGTCGCGGGCAACGACGAGGAGCGACCGTTCTCCCGCGACCAACGGCGCTGGATCTACGCCTCGTCGAAGCTGGAGAACAACTACTTCGGCTTCGGCACCGACAACGACGTCGAGCACACCGAGGGCTACACGATCATCAAGCACCGCACCTTCGGCGACATGGCGCCGCCCTCCCACACCCACGCGGGAGAGGAGACACCGCTGCCGTCGGCGAAGGTGCTCGGCGCGGCCCGCGGGCGTCCGGCCGCCTTCCGGCCGGAGTCGCTGGTCAACATCTCGGCGATGAGCTTCGGCTCGCTGTCGCACACCGCCATCGAGGCCCTCAACCGCGGCGCGGCCCTGGCCGACTGTCTGCACAACACCGGGGAGGGCGGGCTGTCGCTGTACCACCGCAACGGCGGTGAGCTCGTGCTGCAGATCGGCACCGGCTACTTCGGCTGTCGCGACAGCCGCGGCCGTTTCGACCTGCAGCGGCTCAAGGACGTCGTGGCCGGTGCGCCCGTACGGGCGATCGAGGTCAAGCTCAGCCAGGGAGCGAAGCCCGGACTCGGCGGCCTCCTGCCCGGGGCGAAGGTGACGGCGGAGATCGCGGAGATCCGCGGGATCGAACAGGGCAAGGACTGCGTGAGCCCCTCGCGGCACGCCGAGTTCTCCGACGTCGACAGCCTGCTGGACTGGGTCGAGCTGATCGCCGCCGAGACGGGGCTCCCGGTCGGCATCAAGGCAGCGGTCGGAGTGATGGACTTCTGGGAGGACCTCGTCGCCCAGATGGGCAGCACCGGCAGGGGAGTCGACTTCGTGACCGTCGACGGCGGCGAGGGCGGCACCGGCGCCGCGCCGATGATCTTCAGCGACTCGGTGTCGCTGCCGTTCCGCTTCGGCTTCCCGCGGGTGTACGCCGCGTTCGCGCGTGCCGGTCTCGCCGACGACGTGACCTTCGTCGGGTCGGGCAAGCTGGGCCTTCCCGACAACGCCGTCGTCGCTCTCGCGCTCGGGTGCGACATGGTCAACGTCGGGCGGGAGGCGATGCTGTCGATCGGCTGCATCCAGGCACAGAAGTGCCACACCGACACCTGTCCCACCGGGGTGGCGACGCAGAACCGTTGGCTGGCCCACGGCCTCGACCCCGCCCTCAAGTCGGTTCGGTACGCCAACTACGTGAAGACGCTGCGTCGCGACCTGCTGAAGGTCAGCGAGACGTGCGGGGTCGTGCACCCGGGCCTCATCGACGCCGGTGACATCGAGATCCTGTTCGCGCAGCGCGAGACCCTCTCCTTGCGCGAGCTGGTCGGCTACGAGCCGGGCTGGGGTGGCGTCTCCGAGCGGGACCGGGCGGCGATCACCGCGCTCATGGCCGGCGCGCCGAGCGGGGGCTCACGACCTGAGTCGCCCACCGCGACCGGCTGAGGGCCGTCGCGTCGAGGACGCCCGGACCACCAGGTCGGTCGCGAGGTCGGCGCGGACCGTGGGAGGGGCGCCGGCCAGCGTCGCGGCCAGTGCGTCGACCGCGGCGGTGATCGTCTCGGCGGGGCGCAGGGAGACGGTGCTGATGGGCGGCGACGTGGAGGCGTACGTCGGGTCCTCGCTCGCGGTGACGACGAGCACGTCGTCGGGCACCCGGAGCCCGAGGGCGTCGGCGGCGGCGAGGACGCCGCGTCCGCTGTCGTCGAGCAGCCCGTAGACCGCGTCGGCGCCCTCGCGGAGCAGGCGCTCGGCCTCGGCGCGACCGACCGGGTCGGTGCTGTCGAGCAGGGCGATCCGCGGCGTGCGCACCTGGGCGCGGTACGCCGCCACGCAGTCGCGCGTGTAGTGGTCGGAGGTGTTCTGCGCGAGCAGCGCGATCCGCCGGGCGCCCTGCTCGCGCAGGTGGCCGAGCACCTTCGCCATGGTCGCGGCGTGGTCGTTGTCGACCCAGGAGTCGCGGGGGCCGAGCTGGTGGGGCTGGCCGTCGAAGGCGATTGGGATGCCGCGGGCACGCAGCACCTCGGCCGCGGGGTCGCCCTCAGGGGAGTCGAGCAGGACCACGCCGTCGGCCGCCACCGCGTGCCAGCCGTCGACGTCGAGGCTGGCGGGCAGCACGGTGAGGGCGTAGCCGTGGGCGTGCGCCGCGGACGTGGCGGCGGCGACCATCTGGGCGTAATAGGCGACCTCGGCGAAGTTCCAGGTCTGCTCGCCGAAGGTGGTGACCGCCAGGGCCAGGACGCCGGTGCGGCCCGTGCGCAGGGTGCGGCCAGCGGCATTGGGCCGGTAGCCCATCGACGCGGCCACCTCGCGCACCCGGGTCCGGGTCGCGGCCGAGGCGCGGCCGGTGTCGTTGAGGGCGTTGGACACCGTCGCCACGGACACCCCGGCGGCGCGGGCGACGTCGAGGGCGGTCGGCCTCATCTGCGGAACCCCTTGTGGTTAATGGATTAATCACCCACGGTACTGCCCATGCCCATCCGTTCCTCCCGCCCCGGGACCGTCTTCTCGCGCACCGCCGTCGACGCCGCCGCCGTCGACCACGCGCTCGCCGGCGTGCGCGACGCCTGCTTCTGGATCGAGGACCTGCCCGGCCGAGCCGACCATCCGCAGCTGAGGAGCGCGATCGACACCGACCTGCTGGTGGTCGGCGGCGGCTACACCGGCCTCTGGACGGCCGTGGTCGCCAAGCAGCGCGAGCCCGGCCGTCGGGTCGTTCTCCTCGAGGCCGCCCGGATCGGCTGGGCGGCGTCGGGCCGCAACGGCGGCTTCTGTGCCGCGAGCATCACCCACGGCGAGGAGAACGGCCGGTCCCGCTGGCCCGGTCAGTACGACGAGCTGGAGCGGCTCGGGATCGCCAACCTGGACGCCATCGAGGCCACCGTCGGCGAGTACGCCATGGACTGCGACTACGAGCGCACCGGCGAGCTGGACGTGGCGACCGAGCCGCACCAGGTCGAGGACCTGCGGGCCAGCGGTGCGGAGGTCATCGAGGCGGACGCGCTGCGCAGGCTGGTCGCCAGCCCGACGTACCTCGCCGGCGTGCTCGACCCCGACGTCGCGCTGGTCCACCCGGCCAAGCTGGCGCAGGAGCTGGCCCGCGTGGCCACCGACCTGGGGGTCGAGATCTTCGAGGGCACCCGCGCGACGGGCATCTCCGGCGACGGCCGGCAAGGGCCGGTCACGGTGACGACCACGACCGGCACCGTCCGCGCCCGTCGGGTCGCGCTGGCCACCAACGTCTTCCCGAGCCTGCTCGCGCGCTATCGCATGCACACCGTGCCGGTCTACGACTACGCCTTGATGACCGAGCCGCTGAGCGCCGAACAGCTCGCATCGATCGGCTGGGAGGGCCGCCAGGGCGTCGGCGACCTGGCCAACCAGTTCCACTACTACCGGCTCAGCCGCGACAACCGCATCCTGTGGGGCGGGTACGACGCGATCTACCACTACGGGCGCAAGGTCCGGCCGTCATACGAGCACCGCCCGGAGACCTACCGCCGCCTCGCCGAGCACTTCCTGACCACCTTCCCGCAGCTGGAGGGCCTGCGCTTCGGCCACCGGTGGGCCGGCGCGATCGACACCTCGACGCGGTTCTGCGCCTTCCACGGAAGGGCCATGAACGGCCGGGTCGCCCACACCGCCGGATTCACCGGCCTCGGGGTGGGGGCGTCCCGGTTCGCGGCCGAGGTGATGCTCGACCGCCTCGCCGGCCTCGACACCGAACGCACCCGCCTCGACATGGTGCGCCGGATGCCGATGCCCTTCCCGCCGGAGCCGGTCGCCTCGATCGGCATCCAGACCACGCGCTGGGCGCTCGACCGGGCCGATCACCGCGGCGGCCGCCGCAACGCCTGGCTGCGTACCCTCGACGCCCTCGGACTGGGGTTCGACTCGTGACCGTCCCCGACCTCCCCGTCGCCCGCCTCGTCGACGCGACCGCGCTCGCCGTCGAGCACGAGCCCGCCGACGGCGTCGTGTCCGGTACGCCGAGCGTCGGGGTCGTCGAGCTCGGCACCTTCAAGGAGGTCGAGCTGGGGATCTGGGAGATCACGACCGGTGTGGTCCGCGACGTCGAGGCCGACGAGTTGTTCGTCGTACTCGAGGGCGAGGGCACGGTGCGCTTCGAGGACGGCAGCGAGGTGGAGCTGGTGCCCGGGGCCATCGTGCGGCTGCACGAGGGGGAGCGGACCGAGTGGACGATCCGCACCCGGCTGCGGAAGGTCTACCTCGCGTAGGAGTCAGGCTCAGGCCGGCACCGCCACTGCACTCCGAACGGCGTCCGCGAGCTCGTCGCGCGTGACCCCTCCGGGGACCCGCGGCTGCCAGCCTTCGCGCAGCTGCGCGCGGACCTGCTCGCGCACCGGCTCGAGGACGGTCGGCAATGCGAACATCCCGAAGTAAGGACCGATCACCGGCATCCAGTCCGGGTGGTCGTGCGCCGCGTCGGCGATGACGTCCCAGCCGACGGGGCCGTCGGCGGCGACGGGCTCATGGCGCCAGCGGGCATGCATGGTCGCGTCGACGGCGCAGTGGTCGTCGTACCAGGGCAGCAGCTCGGCCTCCGCCCACGCGTCCATCGCGCCGGCCCACTCGGTGTCCGGGAGGCTGTCGACGACGTCGGCGAGCCTTCCGGCCGCCGCCATGCCGAGGCTGAGGCCGCGCGCGGCCATCGGGTTGGTGACGAGCAGGGCGTCGCCGATGGCGAGCAGGCCGGTCGCGGACGACGGCTGGCGGTGGAAGCGGTTGACCAGGCCGGCGCCGGCGCGCACCGGCCCGATCGGCTCGGCGCGGTCGGGAGCGGTCCACGTCGCGATGCCGGGGAGCATCGCCGAGGCGACGTCATGGGCCGCCTCCTCCCGCAGCAGGGCGAGCTCGTGGTCCTCGGCGCGACGGACGACGAGTGTCTGGAAGGTGTCGGCGTCCTGGACGAAGACCATCTCCATGAAGCCGTCGTGGGGGATCGCGAGGCCCGGGCCGGGCTCGACCGGGCCCGGCCCGGCCCCGGGCAGCAGCCGGTACTCGCGGGCGACGTACGCGAACGGTGCCGCCGTCTCCTGTGCCTGCGGGCGCAGGTCATGGCCGAGGTGGCCGGCCTTGCCGCCCGCGTCGACGACGAGGTCGGAGCGCACCAGCTCGCTGTCGACGACGACGCCCGTGACCCGGTCGCCCGCGCGCACCAGGGCATCGACGTGGCCGGTCCGCCGCATGATCCCGGGCTCGCGGTCCGCGCACGACCACAGCACCCGCTCCATCGTCGACCGGCGCAGGTGCAGGCCGGCGGTGAACGGCGGTGCCCCGTGCGGCACGGCGGCGTACGCCGCCCCGGTGTCGAGCAGCGCCTGGTGCACGTCGGGCAGACGCGACTCGAGGAACAGTCGGCCGGGGCCGCGCAGGCCCTGCGGCAGGCGGAACTGCATGACGCCGACCCGGTCCCAGGTCCCGTCCGCGCGCGGCCCGGGGTCGCGGTCGACCAGCGTCACCTGATGACCGGTCCGGGCCAGCAGCAGCGCTGCCGTCGTTCCCGACGGGCCGGCGCCCACGATCGTCACCTTCATGGCTACCCCCTGTATTGTGGTGACCCGAGACGTATTCGTTACATCGAGAGTAACTCCAATGACTGAGACCGGCAAGAGGTCCTACTCGTCCGACCTGCGTGCCGAGCAGGCCCGCGCCACCCGGCAGCGGATCGTCGCGGCCGCGGGCGAGCTGTTCGCCGCCCACGGGTACGCCGCGACCACGATCGACGATGTCGCGAGGGCCGCCGGGGTGAGTCGCAAGACCGTGTTCACCGCCGTCGGCGGCAAGGTCGTGCTGGTCAAGCTCGCGTTCGACTGGGCGGTCGCCGGCGACGACGAGGACGTCCCGATGATGGAGCGACCGGTCATCCAGCGGCTGCGCGCCTCGACCGACCCGGTCGAGGTCATCGACGGGTATGCCGCCCATCTCGCCGAGACCATGCCGCGGGTCGCGCCGATCGCGCTGGCCGTCGAGGCCGCCGCGGCGTCCGGTGATCCCGACGCCGTCGCGCTGCTCGAGGACGTGCGGCGGCAGCGGCTGTTCGGCATGACGATGATGGCCCGCCAGCTGCACGACCTGCGCGGCCTGCGCCGCGGGCTCGGCGTACCGGCCGCGGCGGACCTGCTGTGGCTGATGACCGACCCGGCGCCGTACGACCTCCTGGTGCGGCAGCGCGGCTGGACCCCCAGGAAGTACGCCGACTGGCTGGCTCGCGCGACCCGGGCCAGTGTCCTGCGCCCCGAACTCGTGGACGGGTGACGCTGGTCACGGCACGGGCGGGTAGCCTCCCGACGTGCCTCAGATCGTCGTCCTGACCGGTGCCGGCATCTCCGCCGAGAGCGGGGTGCCGACCTTCCGCGACGCCGACGGGCTGTGGGAGGGGCACCGCGTCGAGGACGTCGCGACGCCGGAGGGCTTCGAGCGGGACCGGGCGACGGTGCAGCGGTTCTACGACGAGCGCCGCGCCGCGCTGGAGACCGTCGAGCCCAACGCCGCCCACCACGCCCTGGCCGAGCTCGAGGAGACCCTCGGCACCGGCCTGCTCGTGGTCACCCAGAACATCGACGACCTGCACGAGCGTGCGGGGTCGCGCAACGTGATCCACATGCACGGTGAGCTGCTCAAGGCGCTGTGCCGCTCCTGCGGGGTCGCCTCTCCGTGGACCGGCACCCTCCTCGACGAGCCGGCCTGCCCCGGCTGCGGCGCCCACGAGCTGCGGCCCGACGTCGTCTGGTTCGGCGAGGTGCCCTACGAGATGGACCGGATCGCCGACGCCCTCTCGGAGGCCAGCATCTTCGTGTCCATCGGCACCTCCGGCGCGGTCTACCCGGCGGCCGGGTTCGTCCAGCACGCCCGGCGCCACGGCGCCCGCACCCTCGAGCTCAACCTCGAGCCCAGCGAGGGCAGCCACTTCTTCCACGAGTCCCGGCAGGGCCGGGCCGGGGACCTGGTGCCGTTGTGGGCGCGCGAGGTGCTCTGGACCTGACGCCGACGGCCTAGGGGCGGGCCGCCTGACCCGGCTCGTGCGCGACCCGCGCGGCGTGCAGGCGCGCGTGCTCGATGGCCTCCGGTGTCGTCGCGAACAGGTGCCGCTCATGGGCCAGCTGGCGGTGCACGCCGAGCTGCTCGAGGACGGCGACGTGCTCGGGGCGGGTGCCGGAGAGCAGGACGGTGACGCCACGCTGCTCCAAGCGGCCGATGGTGTCGGCGAGCACGTGGGCGCCGGTGGCGTCGACGGCGGTCAGGTGCGACATCCGGAGCACGACGACCCGGACCCGGCTGACCTCGGCGAGCTCGAGCAGGAAGTCGTGGGCGGCGGCGAAGAAGAGCGGGCCGTCGAGGCGGTAGGCGACGATCTGCTCGTCGAGCAGGCGGCGCTCCTCGTCGTGATGGTCGCTCTCGTCGAGCGGCACCTCCTCCAGCCGGGCCGTCGCGGCCGTGTGGCGAAGGGCGAAGAAGCCCGCGGCCGCCAGGCCGACGAGAACGGCCTGGACGAGGTCGAGGGCGACCGTGGCGACCGCGGTCAGGACCAGGGTCGCGGCGTCGCCGCGGGTCGCGCGCAGGAGCGGCGCGAGGCTGGACACCCGGACCATCTGGACCGCGGTGGCGATCAGTACGCCGGCGAGTGCGGCGAGCGGGATCTGGCCCACCCAGCGTGCCGCCACCAGCACGACGGCCAGCAGCAGCACGGCATGGGTCAGGGCGGCGAGCCGCGAGCGGGCTCCGGAGCGCACGTTGACCGCCGTACGCGCGATCGCCGCGGTGGCGGGGATGCCGCCGAACAACGGGCTGGCGAGGTTGGCCAGGCCCTGCCCGAGCAGCTCGCGGTCGGGGTCGTGCCGCTGCCCGACGCTCATCGCGTCGGCGACGGTGGCGGACAGCAGGCTCTCCAGCGCCCCCAGGGCCGCGACGGCGACCGCGGCCAGCACGAGGGTGTCGAGGTCGCCCCAGGGGACCCCGGGCAGGTGCGGCGCGGGCAGGCCGGAGGGGATCTCGCCGATCGTGGCGAGTGGGCGATCGCCACCGCGGTCGGCCAGCAGTGCGTTCGCCACGGTGGCGGCCACGACGAGGACGAGAGCGACGGGGAAGCCCGCGCGCACCCGGGCGAGCACGACGATGAGGGCCGCGACGCCGAGCGCGGTTGCGGGCGCGCCCCAGGTCGGGGCCTGGGCCCACGCTCGTACGGCGTCCGCGGCGAGGACCAGGATCCTCTCGGCGTGTACGTCGACGCCGAGCGCGGCGGGCAGCTGCTGCAGCGCGATGATCACGGCGATCCCGGCGGTGAAGCCCTCGATCACCGGCACGGGGACGTACCTGATCGCCCGGCCGGCGCCGGTGAGCGCCAGCGCCAGCAGCATCAGTCCGGCGAGCAGCCCGACCACGAGGACGCCGTCGGCGCCGTGCGCGGCGACGATGGGGATGAGGACGACGGTCATCGCGCCGGTCGGTCCGCTGACCTGGACGTGGCTGCCGCCGAAGACCGCGGCGACGGCACCGGCGACGACCGCCGTGACGATGCCGGCGCCGGCGCCGACACCCGAGCTGACCCCGAAGCCGAGTGCCAGTGGGAGTGCCACGAGGGCGACCATCACCCCGGCGGTGAGGTCGTGGCGCAGGTCGGCCTGGGCCCAGTCGGCGCGGCGCGGCGCCAGCTGGCGCAGGCGCGCGAGCACGGTGGTCATCGGGTGGTCATCGGGTGGTCATCGGGTGGTCATCGGGTGGTCATCGGGTGCCCGGCACCATCAGCTCGTCCTCGAAGTCGGTGCGGGTCTCGGCGAGCCCGACCAGGATCCTGCGCGCCGACAGCAGCAGGTCGCGCACCTCGGGCGCGCTGATGGAGTAGACGACGGCGGTGCCCTCGCGGCGCGACACGACGAGCGACGTACGACGCAACACCGCGAGCTGCTGCGAGAGGTTGCTCGGCTCGATCGCGATCTGCTCGAGCAGCTCGTGGACCGCGTGGTCGCGCTCGGAGAGCAGTTCGAGGATCCGGATCCGGGCCGGGTGGCCGAGGGTGCGGAAGAACTCGGCCTTGGTCTGGTAGAGCGGCACTCCCATCGCCCCGCCTTCCTCTCGTCGTCGCTGTAACCGCTATGATACATCACTTGAAGAAGTCTTCATATCGTCATCCACACGGGGACCGAACGAAGGAGCGGACAGGCCGCATGGACGAGGGCACCGACGAGACCGTCACCGCCGCCCAGCTCGAACCCGGTGACGTCGTCACGCTGCCGGGGATCTCGAACCGGTGCCGGGTGCAGCTCGCCCGCTCCGCCGTCCCCGGCGTGGTGTGGCTCTACGTCGTCGACGCGGCCACCGGTGTGCGCCGCCGGGGCCACATCGCCCTGCCCCTGCACCAGGCTGTCACCCGGCACGGACCGGCGCCGGCGCCGCGCGACCCGGCGCCCGAGGACACCTGACCCGAACCTGACGGCCTCAGGCTGGATCCGGGCTTCAGGCCGCGGCCACCTCGGCGATCGCATCCAGCAGGCGTCGTACCCCCTCGGCGAGGACGTCCTCCTTCTCCAGCGAGAACGCCAGCCGCAGCTGGTTCGTGCCGCCGCCGTCGGCGTGGAACGCAGACCCGGGCACGAACACGACCCGCCGCTCGATGGCGGCGTCGAGCACCCCGTGCACGTCACTGCCGGCGGGCAGCGTGACCCACGTGAAGAAGCCGCCGCGCGGCACCGACCAGCTGACGCCGGGCCCCGCGCCGGCCAGAGCGTCGAGCACGGCACCCGCGCGGGACTCGTAGAGCCGCCGGGCCCGGGCCAGGACGGCGAGCCAGTCGTGGCGCAGGACGTACTCCTCGACGACGGCCTGGCTCAGCACCGACGCGCAGATCACGGTGGCCTCCGAGGCCAGCTGCAGCGGCCGGCGCAGCGGCTCGGGCGCGACCGCCCAGCCGACCCGGAGGCCGGGGGCGACGACCTTGGAGAACGATCCCAGGTAGACCACGTTGTCGGGGTCGAGCGAGCGCAGGCTCGGCAGGGACGCGCCGTCGAAGGACAGCAGCCCGTACGGGTTGTCCTCGATGACGGTGATCCCCGCGTCGCGGCAGATCCGCACCACGTCGGGCCGCCGCTGTGCCGCGAGCGTCACGCCGCTCGGGTTGTGGAAGTTCGGGATCGTGTACAGCGCCTTGACCCGGCGGCCCTCCGCGCGCAGCCGCGCGACGGTCTCCTCCAACGCGGCCGGCACCAGGCCGTCGTCGTCGATCGGTACGTGCACGACGTCGACCTGCATGCCGACGAACAGCCCGATCGCCCCGACGTACGACGGCCCCTCGGCCAGCACCACGTCGCCCGGGTCGAACAGCAGCTTGACCACCAGGTCGAGCGCCATCTGGGATCCCGCGGTCACCTGCACGTCCGCGGGGTCGACCGGGATGCCCTCGGCGGCCATCGTCCGGGCGACGGCCTCGCGAGTGCCCGGCGCGCCGGTGCCGCCGCCGTACTGCAGGACCTCGAGGCCTCGGTCGCGGATCACCCGCGCCGCCACCTCGCCGAGCTCGCCGAGCGGCAGGACCGACAGGTCGGGGTTGCCGCCGGCCAGGGAGATGATCCCGGGCTCCATCGACACCTCCCAGAAGTCCCGGACCGGGGAGGGCCGGAAGCCGCCGGCGCGGGCGGCGAGCAGGGGTGCGATCAGGTCGGTCACCTGCCCAGTGTGAACGGCTCAGGCCGCGCGCACGGTCAACCTCAGCTGACCAGTTCCACGTCGACCTGCTGGCTGGTGCGGACGACGCCGAGCAGGTTGGTCTGCACGTACACGGTCACGGTCTGGCCGGCGCTGACCTCGACCAGGAAGTCCTGGCTGATCCGCTCGGGGGCGAGGACCGCGTTGCTCACGGTCCGGCTGACCTGGCTGCCGGGCACGACCGGGTCGGTCGGCAGGCCGTCGGCGCCCTTGGTGGCGAAGGCGGACATGGTCACCAGCGCGAGCGGCGGCTGGAGGTCCAGGCCGTAGCTGATCCGGTAGGTGCCGGTGCGGGTGAACGACAGTCCCGTGGGGCCGCCGAGGAAGGCCGGTCCGTCGCCGAGCTTGGTGAACTCGACGCCACTGACGTTCTGCGGGGTGTTGGCCACCAGGATGGGGATCGCGATGGCGTTGGCTGCGCTCCACTCGTAGGCCGTGTAGGCGCTCCCCGGTGTGCCGTCCGCGCCGGCCACGCCTTGGGGGCCGACCGGGCCGATGGGTCCGATGGGGCCGACCGGACCGGCGGGTCCCTGGGGGCCGACGGGTCCAGGCGCGCCGGCAGCGCCCTGCTGGCCCTGCTGGCCCGGCAGGCCGTTCACCCCGGCGGCGCCGGGCGTGCCTGCGGGGAGCTCGCCGGTGCGGAAGTCACGTGCGCGCAGACTGCCGTCGAGCACCTTGCCGGAGCCGACGGCGCCCTGGGCGATCTTGCCGCGAGTGACGGCATGGTGCTGCAGGGCGGCGGTGTCGACGGAGTTGCGGTGCGCGGTCACCGCCGCGTACGAGCTGCCGGACACCGCGACGAGGAGGGCGAGGAGGGCGATCACGAGCGCGGCCGGGCCGCTGCCCTTGTGGGGGAGGCGCATGCCGGCACCGTAGTGGTGATGGTTCACCGGTACTGGTGCTTCGGCGCAAGATCACCCGCCGGGTCGCCCGACCCGCAGGCCGGTGGCGACCAGGTCGACCAGCGCCTGGTAGGCCTGCGCGTCGTCGAGCCCGGTCGCCGTACCGATGCGGCCGTCGCCGATCGCGTCCATCACCTCGGCGACGGCGGCGCCGACGAAGGTCGCGTTGACCTGGCGCAGGGTGCCCGCCTCGACGCCCTCGGTGACCAGCGCCTGCACGCGTGCGGCGGCCTGCGCGGTGTTGGCGCGGTAGACCTCGGCCCCGGGCGGGAAGCCGGCGAGGTCGGCGTAGAACTGCGGCGAGGCGGGGGCGAGCTCGTCGGCCACCGCGGTGAGGTACGTCGAGAGCCGGTCCGCCGGGTCGGGGGCTGCCTCGACGCGTTCCTCGATCCGTTCGGCGGCGCGCTTGAAGAACTGCCGAACCGTCGCGGTGATCACCTGCTCCTTGCTGGGCGCGACCAGGTAGAGCGTGCTGCGTGAGCAGGACAGCCGCTGGGCCAGCTCGCCGATCCCGAAGGCGGCGAAGCCCTCGGCCAGGAACAGGTCGACCAGCTCGTCGAGCAGCGCGTCACGGCGCTGGCGGGTGCGCGCCGGGAGGGTTCGCTGCTGCTGCACGCTGGCAGGTTAGCAACGAAAGGCGTACCGTAGTCCGTACCAGGATCACCATTTCAGTACTCAGATCACGGAGGACCCGATGCCCGCACGTCGCCTGATGGCGTCCGAGGAGTACGCCGACCTGCTCCGCCTGGCGCGCCAGCTCGCCACCGACGAGCTGTTGCCGCGCGCCGCGGAGGCCGAGGCGACGGGCACCTTCCCGCGCGAGGTGTTCCGGCTGCTCGGCCGGGCCGGCTTCCTCGGCCTGCCCTACCCCGAGGAGATCGGCGGCGGCGGGCTGCCGTACGAGGTCTACCTTCAGGTGCTCGAGGAGATCGGCTCGGTCTGGTCCAGCGTCGGCGTCGGCGTCTCGGTGCACGCGCTGAGCTGCTTCGGCCTGGCCACCGCCGGGACTGACGAGCAGCGCGCGGCGTGGCTCCCGGAGATGCTCGGGGGTGACCTCCTCGGCGCCTACTGCCTCTCCGAGGCGCACGCCGGCTCCGACCCGGCCGCGATGCGCACGCGCGCCCGGCTCGACGGCGACGCGTACGTCATCAACGGCGCCAAGGCATGGGTCACCCACGGCGGCCAGGCCGACTTCTACAAGGTCATGGCCCGCACGGGCGAGGGCCGCGGCGACATCTCCTGCTTCCTGGTCCGTGCCGACACCCCCGGCCTGTCGGCCGACGCCCCCGAGGACAAGATGGGCCTGATGGGCTCGACCACCGCGACGGTGCGCTTCGAGGACGTCCGGGTCCCCGTCGAGCAGCGCCTCGGCGCCGAGGGCCAGGGGCTCAAGATCGCCCTCGCCGGCCTCGATGCCGGTCGTCTCGGCATCGCCGCCGTCGCGACCGGCCTGGCCCAGGGCGCGCTCGACCGCGCGGTCGCCTACGCCCAGCAGCGCGAGGCCTTCGGGCAGCGGATCATCGACCACCAGGGCCTGGCCTTCGTGCTCGCCGACATGGAGGCCGCGATCCAGTCCGCCCGCGCCACCGTGCTGCACGCCGCCCGCCTCAAGGACCTCGGCCTGCCGTTCTCCCGCGAGGCCTCGATCGCCAAGCTGGTCGCCACCGACGCCGCCATGAAGGTGACCACCGACGCCGTCCAGGTGCTCGGCGGCGCCGGCTACACCAAGGACTTCCCGGTCGAGCGCTACATGCGCGAGGCCAAGGTGATGCAGATCTTCGAGGGCACCAACCAGATCCAGCGGATGGTCATCGGCCGCTCGCTCGACCGCGAGGCCGGCCAGGGCGCCATCGTCTCCGTCGGCCGACTCAGCTGACGAGGACGCCGCCCTCGGCGGGCCGCACCTGCAGCGCCGACCCGGCGCCGACGACCTCGACCACGCCGTCTCGTACGACGACCGCGGTGTGCTCGTCGATCGCCCGGGCCTGGGTGACCAGCCCGGCGCGGACCGCTGCGACCGCGCGCGGGAGGGTGCCCCACTGGGCAGCATGGACGTCCACGGCGAAGTCGACCCGGCCCAGGCCGGCGACCACGGTCAGGTCGTCGAGGTCCTCGCCGGCGTCCTCGGGCGCGACCTGGCGAGCGTCGTACGTCCAGCCGCCGACGATCGCGCGCTCGGCCGCGATCGCCGCGCCGGCCGAGAAGCCGGCGTAGGGGAGGGCGGCCAGTGCGGCGCGGGCGGGGACCACGAGCTCGGCGTACAGCGGGGTGAGTCCGCCGGCGACGAACACCCCGGCGCTGCCGGCGACGTCCTCGGCGATGAGCGGGCGTCCCTCCTCGAGGACGACGGTGCGCACCGCCGCGGCGTCGGCGAGCACGCCGCGCCAGCGGTCGAGGTCGACGCCCTCGCCGTCGTCGACGACCACGCAGGCCGCCTCACCGCCCGCGAGGGCGGCCACGAAGGGCGCGAGCAGCGCGCGTACCTGCGTCTCGTCACGACCACCGCCGACCAGCACACTCAGTCCGACCATGGTCCGGGAAGGTAGCAGTCTCATCTAGGGTGGCGCCGTGAGCGACGCCGACCTGCCCGAGCCGGTCGAGCGCCGGCTGCAGAGGCTCTGGGCGGACGCGGCCGAGCGGGGCGGGCCGATGCCGGGGGAGACCACGCTCGCCGCGTCGCTGGAGATCAGCCGGCCGGCGGTGCGCGAGGCCCTGGTCCGGCTGGAGGAGCGCGGCTTCATCCACCGCCGCAAGGGCGCCGACACCACGGTCAACAGCTCGCTGCTGGGTATCCCCGCCCGCTTCGAGCAGCGCCTCGACAGTGCCGAGCTGATCGCCGCGATGGGCCGCACGCCGTCGCTCGAGGTCGTGTCCGTGGAGGTCGGCGAGGTGAGCCTCGACGAGGCCGATGCGTACGACGTATCGCCGCGCCAGGGCGTGCTGCGCACCACCAAGGTGTGGTCCGCCGACGGTGAGCCGGTGCTGGTGGCGCGTGACGTCGTACCGATCCTGACGGGGGTGGACCCGGCCGGCCTCGACCCTGCGGCGCCGATGCCCGCGCTGGCGCGGGAGCTGGCCGGCGAGCAGGTCGGCTGGGAGCTGGTGTGGCCCGGCGCCGACGGCCTGTCGGCCGTGGACGCCGGGCTGACCGGACGCCCCGAGGGTGAGGCGGCGATGACCCTCGAGGCGACCGGGATCGGTCGCACCGGCACGGTCTGCTACTGGACCCGTGAGGTGCACGTGCGCGGCGCGTTCCGCTACGCGATGGTGCGTCGCGCCGACTGGTAGCCAGTAGCCAGGCTCAGCGCTGGAGACGGGTCGTGGTCTCCGACTCGGCGACGACCCGACCCTCGCGGATCACCCAGCGTGGCCGGGCGTGCTCGGTGAGCACGTCGCGCAACCGTCTGTCGGCGTGCACGCACAGGTTCGCCGGGTTGCCCTCCGCGATCGCGTGGTCCGCGACGCCGAGCACGTCGGCCGCCCGGGTCGTGATCAGCTCGAGCAGCAACCGCTGGTCGGCGGCGGTCAGGAAGCGCAGGGTGTGGGCGGCGAGGAAGGCGACCTCGAGCATGCTGTGCCGGCCGAACGGGTAGTACGCGTCCTCGATGTCGTCCTGGCCCAGCGCGACCGGGATGCCGTCCTCGAGGAAGTCCCGCACCGGCAGGTGCAGCGGCCCCGTGTGCGGGTCGGACACGAAGCCCAGTCCGGCCGCGTGGGCGAGGTCCATCAGCCGCTGCAGCGTCGGCTGCGGGTACGTCGCCAGGGCCCGCGCGTGGCACGCCACGCCGCGTCCGCGCAGGTCGTGCTCGATCATCGCCTCGGCCAGCATCTGCGTCGTACGCAACCCCGGGTCGCCGGCGTCGTCGACGAGCATCGCCACCCGCTTGCCCTGCGCGGCCGCCAGCCGGCATGCCCACTCCACGTGTGCCTTCGCATCGGCGTCGGTCATCTCGATCCAGGGGATCCCGCCCACCACGTCGGCCCCCAGCCGCAGTGCCTCCTCGCACAGTGCCGCGGCTCCCGGGTCGCGCAGCAGCCCGTCCTGCGGGAAGGCCACGACCTGGATGTCGAGCAGGTCGCGGTACTCCTCGCGTACCGCCAGCACCGCCTCCATCCCGACCAGTCGCGCGGTGGTGTCCACGTCGACGAAGGCCTGGAGGTGCAGCACCCCGTGGGCGAGTGCGGCGTCGAGCGCCCTGCGGATGTTGGGCTCGAGCCAGGCCCGGTCGTACTGCCGCTTCACTCCGCTCGCCTCCCGCACGATCGAGCGCAGTGCCGCGCCCATGCTCCCGGACGTGTACGCCGCCAGTGCGCCGTCACCCGCGCGGTCCAGGGTGTGCACCTTCTCCAGGTGCATGTGCCCGTTGACGAAGGACTCCGTCACCAGCCCGCCCGCGGCGTCGATGGTCGTCGTGGCGGTCGCGCCGTGCGGTGCCTGCGGGCCGACGTGGGCGTAGCGACCGTCGCGGATCCCCAGCGCCACCGGCGATCCGTCGGCCAGGCGGGCGCCGGTGACGAGCAGGTCGTACGGCGCGCTCATTGGTGCACCATCCCTTCGGTAGCGGTGATGGATGGTGCGGGATGAGGCTTCCTGACGAACCGCCGGCCGGTGGCTGACCGCCCAGCGCGCTTGTCCCTCGAGGACCAGCGTGAGATCTGCGGCAGCCGCCGGGCCGGGAAGCCACAACCGGCGCTAGGGATATGCGGGTTGGACCGCCACGCAATGAGCATCCGGCACGGCTTCTCGACACCGACGGTGCCACATCCATCATCACCGGAAGGACCGGACGAATGTCCACACATCAAGGCCGGCTGTTCGCTGGCATCGACTGGGCCACCAAGACCCACGCAGTCTGCGTGGTCGACGATCAAGGCGCCATCAAGGTGCGTTTCGAGATCCCCAACACCAACAAGACCTTCACCGGGCTGGTCAAGCGCCTGAGCAAGCTCGATGTCGAAGGAGTCGCCATCGAACGCTGCGACGGGCCCTTGGTCGAGGCGTTCCTCGACGCAGGGCTGCGCGTCGTGGTCATCACCCCACGCCAGGTCAAAGGCCTGCGCAGCCGCTACACCGGCTCCGGCGCCAAGTCCGACGCCGGTGATGCCTACCTGCTGGCAGACGTGCTGCGCACCGACGGCCACCGCCTCACCCCGCTGACCCAAGACAGTGAAGCCACCCAGGTACTGCGATCCCTCTCGCGCACCCGCAAGCAGCTGGTCGAGTCCCGCGTCGGACTGGTCAACCAGCTCCATGCCCAGCTGGAACGCTGCTTCCCCGCAGCGATCGGACTGTTCTCGCGACTCGACAGCGACGTCACCATCGCCTTCCTGCGTCGCTACCCCACCCAGCATGCGGCCAGCCGGCTCACTCCGGCCCGGTTCGCTGCGTTCCTGCGCCGCATCGCCTATTGCGGCCGCAAGCCCGTTGACGAGCTCTACGCCCGCATCGCCGACGCCCCATCCGCAGGCCTGTCCGCGACCGAAGCCGAAGGACGAGCCGTGTGCGTGCTGGCCCTGCTGCGCACCATCGAGACCACCCGCCACGAGGAACGCGAACTCGAGGCCGAGATCATCGAACGCCTCGACGCCCACGCCGACGCGCACATCTTCACGTCCCTGCCCAAAGCCGGACACGGCGTCCGCGCAGCCCTGCTGCTGTCCGAGATCGGCGACGTCCGCGCCCGGTTCCCCGACGAGGAATCCCTCGCCGCCCTGGCCGGCGTCGCGCCCGTCACCAAGGCCAGCGGCAAGCTCCACACCGTCGGGTTCCGCTGGGCCGCGGACAAGAAGCTCCGCAACGCACTCATCGACTTCGCCGACGACTCCCGCAACGCGAGCCCATGGGCCGCGAAGATCTACGCCGACGCCATCGCCCGCGGCAAACGCCACCCCCACGCCGTGCGCATCCTGGCCCGCGCATGGGTCCGCGTGATCTGGCGCTGCTGGCAAGACCACACCGCCTACAACCCCGAACTCCACGGAGGCGCCATGCAACTTCAAGCCGCCTGAGGTTGACCTAGGGAATCTCACGCCGCGGCCTCGAACGCGATCGAGTCCTGCAGGGTGAGCCCGCGGCGCAGCGTGTTGCCGACCGGGCAGGTCTCGATGCCGTTGCGCAGGGCTTCCTGCTGCTCGGTGGTGAGGTCGCCGTGGACCGTGACCTCCGCGATGATCCGCGAGATCCGCAGCTCCCGCTCGCCGGGGTCCAGCGGCCCCGAGGTCGGCCGGTTGATCCGCAGTGAGAGCCGGATCTCGGCGCGGTCGTAGTCGAAGCCGTGCTGTCGCGCGACGCCGCGCAGGGTGCCGGCCATGCAGCCGCCGAGCGCCGACAGGACGAGGCCGAACGGGTTGGGCGCCGTACCGCCGCCCTCGAACTCGCGCGGCTCGTCGATGACGACGGTGTGCTCGCCACCGACGACGGCGAGCGAGGCGAAGTCGGTCAGGCTGTGGACGACGACATCGCGGTTGGCCGACGCGTGGGTCGTTGCGGTCATGGGGTCCTCCCGGGGTCCGTGATCTGTCAGACAGGACGTTCCTCACCTGTCAGACATGTGTCAAGGGCCCGGGGCATGCCGACGGCCCGTCTCGTCAGGTGTCGACGAGCCGGCGCGGGCGTTCGGGTCAGGATTCGCCGGTGCTCGGCCGTCCTGCCCGAGCGTGCGGTGTGGCTCCTGTTTGGTCGCGGCGGCGATCGACCTGCTCCGCGACATGCTGGGAGCTGGAGTTTCGTGATCGGGGCCGTCACTCCGTGAGTCGGGCCACCACCTCACTGCAGTGCTTCTGGAGGACGGGCAGGGTGCGCTCGGCCACCTCGGTCGCACCCGGGGCGTCGCCGATGTCGGCGAGCGCATTCTCGAACGCCGGCGGGAAGGCGGATGCCATGGCGGCGACGCGCTGGAGAAGGAGGTCGGGCGCGAGGCCGAGGACCTCGGCGGCCTTCGCCCACTGCTTGCCGCGGATCCTGTTGAAGATCCGCTCGCCGCCGATCGACAGCGCGAGGCTGCGCTCGACTGCCTCGGGATCGTAGGTCAGCCCGGTGGCGAGATCGTAGAGCGGAGCGACCCAGCGGCTGCCGTCGGGGCCGAGGATCAAGGAGATGTTCTTGGCGTGGCCGTCGGGAGCGCCGGCAACCAGGTTGACCGCGGCGAAGTCCGCGAGGGCGCGGAGGTCGTCGGCGGGCTGCGTCATCTGCCTGCGGACCAGATCGGCCATGTCGCGAAGACGCGGACCGCCGGCCGACTCGTACTTCCTCTCCGGCAACCGGCCCAGCGCTTGACAGAAGTCCTCCTGGTGGAGCCGGAAGATCCTGGCGGCCGCGGTGATGCGGTCGAATCGGTCGACGACGATGGCCCACTGGTCCTCGAACCGCAGCAGTCGGCTCTCCGCGACGCTGACGCCAGTGGCCGCGGCCGCACGCATGGTGACGTGCTCGACCATGGCCTGGTGGTGCAGGACTCTGATGCCCGGCTTCACGATGTGCGTCGTCGCCGCGGATCCTCCTGTCTCGTGCCACTGGCCGTCGATCCAGGTGAGGGCGAACTTCTCCTGCTGGCCGCCGAGCGACCAGTGCTCTCCCGGCAGCGTCCAGGATGCGGGCCGGTCCTGCAGGGTGCGCAGGCGTTCGGCGATGTCGTGCTCGGTCAGCGGGGTCAGCTCGGCCCCGCGGAGCCGGAGGTCCTCGATCTGCGTCTCGGGCGTGAACTGGACGGCACCGGGGCAGTCCCAGCCCATCGCTGCCAGGAGGCCGAAGGCATCGTCGGGTGTGGTGTCGAGGCGGGCCGCCCATTGCTGGCGGGTCTGGAGGTTCTCGGGAAGCAGTCCGCGGAGGTAGGGGAGGACGCGATCGGACCGATAGGTCTGGGGCGCGATGGGAAGCCGGGAGGACACGGGGGTGCGGCCGGTTGCGGCGTACTCGGCGCTGTAGGTGAAGCTCGGGTCGTCGGATCCGGTGCGCTCGAGGTGCCCGACGGGCTGGCCGTAGAGAACGACGGTCAGTCGCTCAGTCACGGTCACGCCCACCGTCGGCAAGCGAGTCGGTCCAGGTCTGCGATCGGGTGTCCGAGGCGCGCCGGTGCTGGTCCAAGAGGGACTCGAAGGCAGCTGTGAATGCCGGGTCGTCGGCAGTGGTCGCCCGGTGGGCAGGGGGGTGGTCGTCGGCGTCGTCCGCGCGGCGCAGGACGAGAGTGAGGTCGAGGGCGCGGAGCAGGCGCATGACGCTCTCGAGCTCGGCCGTTCGATGGCCGGCCTCCAAGCGCGCGAGCCAGGAACGGGAGAGGGAGGCGCGTGAGGCGAGTGCCTGCTGGCTGAGGCCGGCACGCTTGCGCTCCGAGCGGATCGTGGAGCCCAGCTTGGTCCAGTCGGGAATCTCGATGTCGGTCATCCGGGCCCTCCGTTGTCTTCGTACGAGGACATTATCCATTTGTCCTCGTACGAAGACAAAGTCAAGATGTCCTCGTACGAGGACGAGGTCCGTCAGGACATGCCGTCGACCGGTACGACGCCCGCGCGGTGCCGCTGAGCCAGCTCGGCGTAGTAGGCGGCGTTGGTCTCGGCCCAGAAGTGAGCGCCGGTGCCCTCGATCGGCCGCTTCGTCTCGGCCGGGGCGCCGGCGGCGAGTACGCCGTCGGGGATCTTCGTGCCCGGCGTGACGACCGCGCCGGCGGCGACGAGCGAGCCGGCGCCGATCGTGGCGTGGTCGAGGACGGTGCTGCCGTTGCCGAGCAGCGACTTCTCGCCCATGGTGTCGCCGTGGAACACGCAGGCGTGGGCCACGGTGGCGTTCGGGCCGATGTCGACGACGACGTCGGGCGCGCCGTGGACGACCGAGTTGTCCTGGATGTTCGAGCCCTCGCGCACGATGATCGTGCAGATGTCGGCGCGGAGGACGGCGCCGTACCAGACGCTGGCGCCCTTCTCGATGCGTACGTCGCCGATCAGGGTCGCGGTCGGCGCGACGAACGCCTCGGGGTGGACCTGGGGCCGCCGGCCCTCGAACTCGTAGAGCAACACGGCTCCACCGTAGGGGTCAGCTGCCGGCGGCCCGCAGCCGGTGCTCGGCACCGCGCCACGGCTTGACCCAGGTCATGTCCTCGGGACGCAGCGGCTCGCCGCAGGCGCTGCAGGTCTCGGCCCGCGTGGTCTCCTGGCCGCAGGTCTCGTGCCGCAGCCCCATGTGCGAGCCGCCCTCGGGCAGCCGGGTGTGCTTCTCACCCCAGATCGCGAGCTGCTGGAGCAGGGGGAGGAGGTCGGCGGCGGCCTCGGTGGCGACGTACCGCTGGCGGGTGCGGCCGTCGCGCACGTAGTCGACGGTGTCGAGCAGCCCGGCCTCGCGCATCGCCCGCAGGCGCCGGCTGAGGACGGCCTCGGAGATGCCGAGGTTGTCGCGCAGCTGCTCGAAGCGGCCGCTGCCGTGGAGCACGTCGCGCACGATCAGCAGCAGCCACGGGTCCCCGAGCACGTCGAGGGATCGGCGGACCGGGCAGTAGTCGGTCGACCAGTCGGAGCGCAGGGCCATGCGTGCTAGCGTACCGGTCTGACTTCGCTCAAGAAAGCCTGCTCGATGACGATCTCCGCCCCACCGGTCACCCGCCGCCGCGTCCATCCCGCCTGGTTGGTGGCCGCGGTCGCCTTCCTCGCGCTGGTCGGCGCGGCCGGCTTCCGCGCCGCACCCGGCGCGCTCATGGTGCCGCTGCACGACGAGTTCGGCTGGTCGACGAGCGTCATGTCGCTCGCGGTCAGCATCAACCTCGTCCTGTTCGGCCTGACCGCGCCGTTCGCGGCGGCGCTGATGGACCGCTTCGGCGTACGACGGGTGGTCGCCGCCGCGCTCTCGCTGGTCGCGCTCGGGTCGGGCGGCAGCGTGCTGATGACCGCGTCCTGGCAGCTCCTCGTGTGCTGGGGGGTGCTGATCGGGCTGGGCACCGGCTCGATGGCGCTGGTCTTCGCCGCCACCATCGCGAACCGCTGGTTCGACCAGCGCCGCGGCCTGGTCATGGGCATCCTCACCGCCGGCTCGGCGACCGGCCAGCTGGTCTTCCTGCCCATCGTCGCGGCGCTCGCCGAGGGCGCGGGCTGGCGCCCGGCGTCCCTGGTGATCGCGGCGGCCGCGCTGGCCGTCGTACCGGTGGTGTGGCTGGTCGTCCGCGACCATCCCGAGGACCGTGGGGTGGCGCCCTACGGCGCGCCCGCCGGCTGGACGCCCCCGGCCCGGGCGGAGGGCGGAGCCACCCGGCGGGCGGTCGAGGGCCTCACGTACGCCGCCCGGCACCGGGCGTTCTGGGCCCTCGCCGGCGCCTTCGCGATCTGCGGCGCGACCACCAACGGCCTGATCGGCATCCACTTCATCCCCTCGGCCCACGACCACGGGATGTCCGCCACCACCGCGGCCGGCCTGCTCGCCGTGGTCGGCGTCTTCGACATCGTCGGCACCATCGCGTCCGGCTGGCTCACCGACCGCTTCGACCCGCGGGCCCTGCTGGTGGCCTACTACCTGTTCCGCGGCCTCGGCCTGCTGCTGCTGCCGAGCCTGCTCGCCGACGCCGTGCACCCCAGCATGGTGCTGTTCATCGTGATCTACGGCCTCGACTGGGTCGCCACCGTCCCGCCCACCGCCGCGCTGTGCCGCGAGGCGTTCGGCGAGCGCGGCACCATCGTCTTCGGCTGGGTCTTCGCCTCCCACCAGCTCGGCGCCGCCGTCGCCGCCCTCGGCGCCGGCGTCATCCGCGACCAGCTCGGCACCTACACCTGGGCGTGGTGGGGCGGCGCCGCCCTGTGCGCTCTCGCCGCGGTGCTGTCCGTAGTCAGCGTGACGGGGAGGGCCTCGGTCGTCGAGGAGGTCGCGCAGCGACCGTCTCGAGACGCCGCGAGGTGATGCCGGGACTGTCCACGGACAGTTCCGGCATCACCTCACGTTGGTCTCGTGACGCGCCGCGACCTCGCTTGCTTCGCGGCGCGAGCGCGCCGGCGCTCCTCGACCTGCGGACGCCTTCAGCGCCTTCGCAAGCTCAGGCGCTGGCGTCCTTGATCTCGCAGACGACCTCGCCGTTGCCGATCGTGGCGCCGACCTCGGCCGTGAGGCCGGTGATGGTGCCGGCCTTGTGGGCCTTGAGCGGCTGCTCCATCTTCATCGCCTCGAGGACCACGACCACGTCGCCCTCCTCGACCGCCTGGCCCTCCTCGACCGCGACCTTGACGATGGTGCCCTGCATGGGCGATGCGACCGAGTCGCCCGACGCCGCGGCGCCGGCCTTCTTGCCACCCGCGCGCTTCGGCTTCTTCGTGCCGCCGCCACCGCCGACGGAGAGTCCGCCGAGGCCGGCCGGGAGGACGACCTCGATCCGCTTGCCGCCGACCTCGACGACGACCTTCTGCTTCTCGCCGGCCTCGTCGGCCTCGCCCGCGGCACCGCCGTACGGCGTGATCTGGTTGTCGAAGTCGGTCTCGATCCACGTGGTGTAGACGTCGAAGGAGCCCTCGCCCGACGGCGTGGACGCGCCGACCCAGGCGGGGTCGTTGACGATGACCTCGTGGAAGGTGATCGCGGTCGGCATGCCGTCGACCTCGAACTCCGAGAGCGCCCGGCGGGACCGCTCGATCGCCTGCGTCCGCGAGGAGCCGGTGATGATCAGCTTGGCGATCAGCGAGTCGAACGCGCCCGGGACGGTCTCGCCGACCTCGTAGCCGCCGTCGACGCGGACGCCCGGGCCCTGCGGCGGGTTCCACGCGGTCAGCGTGCCGGGGGCCGGCATGAAGTTGTTGCCGCCGTCCTCGGCGTTGATCCGGTACTCGATCGAGTGGCCGCGGATCTCCGGGTCGCCGTAGCCGAGCTCCTCGCCCGCGGCGATGCGGAACATCTCGCGGACCAGGTCGATGCCGGTGACCTCCTCGGACACGCAGTGCTCGACCTGGAGGCGGGTGTTGACCTCGAGGAAGGAGATGGTGCCGTCGGCGGCGACGAGGAACTCGCAGGTGCCGGCGCCGACGTAGTCGGCCTCGCGCAGGATCGCCTTCGAGGACTCGTAGAGACGCGCGTTCTGCTCGTCGGTGAGGAACGGCGCGGGCGCCTCCTCGACCAGCTTCTGGTGGCGCCGCTGCAGCGAGCAGTCGCGGGTCGAGACGACCACGACGTTGCCGTGGGAGTCGGCGAGGCACTGGGTCTCGACGTGGCGCGGCTTGTCGAGGAACTTCTCGACCAGGCACTCGCCGCGACCGAACGCGCCGATCGCCTCGCGGGTGGCGGACTCGAACAGCTCGGGGATCTCCTCGAGGGTGCGGGCGACCTTGAGGCCGCGACCGCCACCGCCGAAGACCGCCTTGATGGCGACCGGGAGGCCGTGCTCCTTGGCGAACGCGATGATCTCGTCGGCGTCCTTGACCGGGTCCTTGAGGCCGGGGGCCAGCGGGGCGCCGGCGGCGAGCGCGATCTGCTTCGCCTTCGCCTTGTCGCCCAGGCCGTCGATCGCCTCCGGGGACGGGCCGATCCAGATCAGGCCCGCGTCGAGGACGGCCTGGGCGAACGCGGCGTTCTCGGCGAGGAAGCCGTAGCCCGGGTGGACCGAGTCGGCGCCCGACTGCTTGGCGACCTCGATGATCTTGGCGATGTCGAGGTACGTCTCCGCCGGCGTCGAGCCGCCCAGCGAGTAGGCCTCGTCGGCCAGGCGCACGAACAGCGCGTTGGCGTCCGGCTCGGCGTACACCGCGACCGAGCCGATACCCGCGTCCTTGGCGGCACGGATGACCCGGACCGCGATCTCGCCGCGGTTGGCGATCAGGACCTTCTTCAACGACATGGTGTGGCCTTCCAGTTCAGCGGGGCAGGGCGCTGGCGCGCCAGGCGCCGCGTCCGGGGTTCGGGTGGGAGCTGGCGGTACGACGCAGGCGGCGGGCCGGGTTGGTCCACTCCGAGCGAGGTGCCTCGGGCGCGGGCGCGCCACCGCCGAGGGCGGAGAGCACCGCGACGATCGCGGCGACCTCCTCCGGCGTGGTGCCCGGCGTGATGACCCGCAGCAGGGGAGCGGCGGGCGCCACGGTCTCCTGATCGGTCACGGTCTCGGCGCTCACAGCGGGATGTTCCCGTGCTTCTTGGGCGGCAGCACCTCGCGCTTGTTGCGCAGCAGGCGCAGCGCCTTGACCACCTCGGCGCGGGTCTCCGACGGCTTGATGACGCCGTCGACGTAGCCGCGCTCGGCCGCGATGTAGGGGTTGGCCAGCGTCGTCTCGTACTCGTCGATCAGCTCGGCCCGCTTGGCCTCGACGTCCCCGCCGGCGGCCTCGAGCTCGGCGAGGGTGCGGCGGTGCACGATGTTGGCCGCGCCCTGCGCGCCCATCACCGCGATCTGGCCGGTCGGCCACGACAGGTTGATGTCGGCGCCGAGGTGCTTGGACCCCATCACGTCGTACGCGCCGCCGTAGGCCTTGCGGGTGATGATCGTGACCAGCGGGACCGTCGCCTCGGCGTACGCGTAGATCAGCTTGGCGCCGCGGCGGATGATGCCGAGGTGCTCCTGGTCGACGCCGGGCAGGAAGCCCGGGACGTCGACGAAGGTCAGCACCGGGATGTTGAAGGCGTCGCAGAACCGCACGAACCGGGCGGCCTTCTCGGACGCGTCGATGTCGAGCGTGCCGGCGAACTGCATCGGCTGGTTGGCCACGACACCGACCGAGCGGCCCTCGACCCGGCCGTAGCCGACGATGATGTTGGGCGCGAACAGCGGCTGCACCTCGAGGAAGTCACCGTCGTCGACGATCGTCGCGATGACGTCGTGCATGTCGTAGGGCTGGTTCGGCGAGTCCGGGATCAGCGTGTCGAGCGCGAGGTCCGCAGGCGTCGGCTCGAGGTCCGCCGCGTCGTCGTACGACGGCGCCTCGTCGAGGTTGTTCTGCGGCAGGAACGCCAGCAGCGCCTTGACGTACTCGAAGGCGTCCTCCTCGTCGGAGGCCATGTAGTGGGCGTTGCCCGACTTGGTGTTGTGGGCCCGGGCGCCGCCGAGCTCCTCCATCGAGACGTCCTCGCCGGTGACGGTCTTGATGACGTCGGGACCGGTGATGAACATCGCCGAGGTCTGGTCGACCATGATCGTGAAGTCGGTGACCGCGGGGGAGTAGACGTGGCCGCCCGCGCAGTTGCCCATGATCATCGAGATCTGCGGGATGACCCCGGAGGCGTGCACGTTGCGCTTGAAGATCTCGCCGTAAAGGCCGAGCGAGACCACGCCCTCCTGGATGCGGGCGCCGGCGCCCTCGTTGATGCCGATGATGGGGCAGCCGGACTTGATCGCCAGGTCCATGACCTTGGTGATCTTCTCGCCGTAGACCTCGCCGAGCGAGCCGCCGTAGACCGTGAAGTCCTGGGAGAACACGCAGACCTGGCGACCGTCGACGGTGCCGTAGCCGGTGATGACGCCGTCGCCGTACGGGCGGTTCTTCTCGAGGCCGAAGGCGGTCGAGCGGTGGCGGGCGAACTCGTCGAGCTCGACGAAGCTGCCCTCGTCGAAGAGCATCTCGATGCGCTCGCGGGCGGTCTTGCGTCCCTTGGCGTGCTGCTTCTCCTGGGCCTTGGCGGCGGGAGCGTGCACGGCCTCGTCGGTGCGGCGGTCGAAGTCCGCCAGCTTGCCCGCCGTCGTGTGCAGGTCGATCTCGGTCATGAAACTGAGTATCATCCATTGATACTGGAGTTCACAAGGGGGGTGGGGTGTGACGCAATCGCGTGAGGACGACCGGCGCGGCCGGACCGCTGCCGCGGCGATCGTCGACGCCGCCTTCCGGCTCTTCGCCGAGCACGGGTACGACGCCACCAGCGTCGACGACATCGCCGCCGCCGCGGGCGTGAGCCGCAGCTCCTTCTTCCGGCTGTTCGGGTCGAAGGAGATGGTGATCTTCCCCGACCACGACGCGATCCTCGCCGCGGTCGAGGAGCGCCTGGCCGCCTCCACCCAGAAGAGCGCGATCCTCGCGGTCTCCGACGCGGTGCGCGTCGTCCTGTTCCACTACATCGCCGAGGGCCCGCTGGCCCGGCGCCGCTACCAGCTGACCTCCACGGTCCCCGCGCTGCGCGAGCGCGAGCTGATCAGCGGTGCTCGCTACCAGCAGCTGTTCCGGCAGTACATCAGCGCCTGGGGCGACGGCTCCGAGGAGTCGGAGCGGCGCGGCGAGCTGATGGCGGCCGCCGTGGTCGCCGCCCACAACCGGGTCCTGCGGCGCTGGCTGCGTGAGGAGTGCGAGGACCCGCACGTCGAGATCGACGAGGCGATGGCGCAGGTCAATGCGCTCTTCGCCGCGCCGGCGGCGCCGCCCGCGACGGCCCCCGCAGCCCCCGGCGCCATCCTCGTCGTGCGCACCGACCAGGACCTCGCGGCGCTCGCGGAGCAGCTCCGGTCGCAGTGACCGGCCTGAGCCTCGATTCACCGATTTCCGGCTGCTCCGCGCCACCAGATGGAGCGTCGCCTGCGTTGCCGACGCTCGACAGACGCCCAGTCTGGCTTCGCGCCGGGCGCCTTGGCGCCGCACCCATCTCGTGACGCTCGCGACGCGGCAAAACGGTGAATCGAGGCTGAGCGGCTGTCGTCGCCGCGCCGGGGTACCGACGCGTCCATGCCGAGCGTCGAGCGTGTCATCGTCGTCCCCCGTCCCCTGGGGAAGGTCTGGGACTACCTGACCGACTTCACCACCACCGAGGAGTGGGACCCGCCCACCGTCACGACGGTGCGCACCTCCGGCGACGGCGACGTCGGTACGACGTACCGGAACGTCTCCTCCTTCCTCGGCCACGAGACCGAGGTCGAGTACCGCGTCGTCGCCTGCGTGCCGCACGAGCTGTTCGAGCTCACCGGGACGGCGTCCGGCGTCGACCTGCGCGACACGATCCGGTTCGCCGAGGACGCCGGCGCCACGACGGTCACCTACCGCTCGCAGATCACGCCCCGCGGAGCCGGGAAGCTCGCGGCGCCCCTGGTCAAGGGCGGCCTCGAGCTGCTCGCGAACCAGGTCGCCGACAAGATCGAGGAGCGCCTGCTCCTCCTCTAGTGCTCTAGCGCTCTAGCGCGTCGTGGCGTCGACGACCGCCGCGAGACCGGCGCCGACGGCGACGCCGAGGGCAGCGCCGGCGGCCACGTCCGCGGGCCAGTGTGCCCCCTGGTGCACGCGCACGTACGACGCGAGCAGGGTGCCGCCCGCTGCGGCGGCGCCGAGGACGCGCGACCCGGTGCCGCGGGCGAGCAGGTACGCCGCCGACGCCGCGATCGCCGCGTGTCCGGAGGGTAGCGCCCCTCCTCGCGTCGGGGCGTCGTCGCGCAGCGCGGTCGGCGCGACCGCGACGGGGCGCGGCCGGCGCAGGACCTTCTTCGTGGCGACCTCGGCGCCCTTCTCCGCGGGCACCGCCACCAGTGCCGCCACCGCCCAGGCCCAGCGCCTCCGCGCGGCCAGCGCGGCCGCGGTCGCCGGCAGGGTCCACGGCGTCCCGAGCTGCTGCGGAACCCGCAGCCAGCGCCGGTCCGGCGCATCGTTGACGGCCCGGAACGCCCGCATCTCGAGCCGGCCGGGCCGGTCCCGGTGCCGAACGCACAGGGCCACGTAGGTGCCCGCCGCCAGTGTCGCCACCAGCGGGTCGGAGGGTCGTCTCATGGCGCGCTCCTCGCGTTCGGTCTCGTCCGGCACCGGTACCCAGGCGCATGCCGACGAGTCGAGGCCGCACAAAGCTCTCGTCGCCCGGAAACTTCACCGGGGATCCTCTCGCCAAGCAGGGGTCGGGGAGGACAGGATGTGGCCTGGCGCACATCCCGCGTCCTTCCTCTCGGAAAGGTTGATCCATGCCACAGCACCACCGGCGGCTCCGTGCCGCCGTCCTCACGGTCGCGACCGGCCTCACCCTGGCCGGTCTCTCCGTGACCGGCACCGGCGCCAGTGCCGCCCCCGCGGCCGGCGGCGAGCCCGTCTCCACCCCGGTCCCGATCAGCACACCTGACGGGGTCGTGTCGGCGTACATCCTCAACGCGAAGCACGCCAACCCCGGCCAGACCCGGCTCCTCGAGCGCGCGGTCGCCAAGGCCGGCGGCGTGGTCGTCCAGACCTGGCCGCAGATCGGTGTGGTCGTCGCCCACAGCGACCGGGCCGCCTTCCGCACCGACGTGCAGGCGTACGCCGGCAACGCGCTCGAGTCGGTCGGCGCCACCCGCACCGTGCCGGTGACCGAGGGAACCCCGGCCGGCGTCCAGGCCCCGTGGGGTCCGGGCAAGGGCCAGGTCCGCAAGGACCAGACCTCGCCCCAGCAGGACGACACCGAGAACACCGTCACGGCCGCGGACCCGCGCGAGACCGAGCAGTGGGACATGCAGGTCATCAAGGCCGACCAGGCGCACGCGATCACCGACGGCTCCCGTGACGTCGTCGTGGGCGTGCTCGACTCCGGTATCGACCCCGACCACCCGGACCTCGTCGCCAACATCGACGTCGCCGACTCGGTCAACTGCAGCAACGCGGGCCGCCCGGACACCTCGCCGACCGGCTGGTACCCGACCACGAGCGACCACGGCACCCACGTCGCGGGCACCATCGGCGCCGCGCGCAACGGCACCGGCATCGTCGGAGTGGCGCCCAACGTGCGGATGGCGTCGGTCAAGGTCGTCAACGACGACGGGTTCATCTACCCGGAGTACGCCGTGTGCGGCTTCGTCTGGGCCGGCATGCACGGCATGGACGTGACCAACAACAGCTACTACGTCGACCCGTTCGAGTTCTACTGCGAGGACCAGCCCGACCAGTACGCCGCCAAGGAGGCCGTGCGTCGCGCGGTCGCCTGGTCCACCGACCAGGGCGTCGTCCACGCCGCGGCCGCCGGCAACTCGGGCCACGACCTGGCCGACAAGTCGTCCTTCCTCGACGAGGGCAGCCCCGACGACGGCACCCCGGTGACGCGCACGCTCAACAGCGGCTGCCAGGACATTCCGACCGAGCTCCCGGGCGTGGTCACCGTCTCGGCCAGCCACCGCAACGACATCCTGGCCTACTTCTCGAACCGCGGCCTCGGCGTCATCGATGTGGCCGCGCCGGGACGCAGCATCTTGTCGACCATCGTCAACGGCAACGGCTACGGCCTGAAGTCCGGTACGTCGATGGCCTCGCCGCACGTCGCCGGCGTCCTCGCCCTGATGAAGTCGGCCCACCCCGACCTCACCCCGGCGCAGATGGTCGCCAAGCTGCGCGCCGACGCCGACGACCACCCGTGCACCGTCCAGGAGACGCCGCCGGGCGGCGGCGACTTCGGTGCCCCGTGCGTCGGGACCGACGCCGACAACAGCTACTACGGCGAGGGCATGGTCGACGCCCTCGACGCGGTCAGCTGAGCTCCGGGCTCCGCTGGGGCTGGGCTCAGTCCCAGCTCCAGCGGATGCCCAGCGTCCCGGGGCCGAAGGACGTGACCGTGCGGCTCACGCTGGTCCCGAAGGTCTCGAGCTCGACGACCTCCTCGTGGCCGTCGACGATCGTGTAGTACTCGCAGTGCGTGGGCATGTCGTCCGGGTCGAACCGGATCCACAGGCTGATCGAGCGCATCTTGCGCACGGCCCAGTAGAAGTAGCTGTTGTCGTCGGGGTCGGGCGTCCGGTAGACGACCTCCTGCTCGAGCAGCGTGCTCTCGCCGGGCCCCAGCGGCCGGTCCAGGATCATCTCGCCGACGACGATGCCGCGCTCCTCGTCGTGGGTGATCTCGCCGAGCCGGAAGCCGCCGAGCGAGGTCACGCCGGGGGTCAGCGCCCCGGGCCGCACCCGCAGGATGAAGGCCCGCCGGTCGGCATTCACGCGCACCGACTCGACCACGACGATGTAGGTCATCCGCAGGGGTGAGCGGTCCGGCCCGATGATGTACTTCAGCGTCACCTCCTGGTCGATCAGCCGGTCGGACGGCGACAGGAAGCCGAGGTCGTCGAGGAGGACCTGGATCCGGTCGGCGTCGTCGCTGAGGTCGGACAGCAGGTCGGGCGCGACCCGGCGCCGGCGCCCCTCGATCAGCGCCTCCAGGGCTCCCGGCTCGAGGCCGAGGACCTCCTCGACCTGGGCGAGCGCGCGCAGCGACCGCTCCTGCTCGGGCTCGCGCTGGCCGGAGCGCCAGTAGCTCAGGGTCGCCAGGCTGACGCCGGCACCGCGCGCGCTCAGCACGCGGTGCAGCGCGCTCAAGCTCATCGCACGGTCCGAGAGAGCCCGGTCGAAGGCCAATGAGAACGGGCCCCTCCGCATGAGGCGACCCTAACCAACAGCCCTCAGGACGCGCGCGGGACCTCCCCGCCCAGCCGCAAGTGGCGCTCGACCCGCTTGATCCGCAGCATCATGGTCGCCGACGGTACGACGTGCCCGTGCACGTAGCTCGACAGCCGCGACGCCGACGTACCGACCCGGGCCGCGAACGCGCGCTGGCTCAGGCCGCTCATCGCCACGATCCGGCGTACCTCCGCCGCGACCGCGGCCCGTTCGCGGTCCGACTCACGTTGCTGGCAGGCCCGACGGAACTCCTCGACCGCGCGCCGGACCCGGGGATCGGCCGCCCGGAGCACCTCCTCGGTGGCGGGGTCGGTCTCGGTGGACCACGGCCGGTACGCCACCCGGGCCAGCGTCGGACCCCAGCCCAGCGGGTCGTCCCCGTCGGCCGGCGGGTCGGCCTCGAGCGCGGCGAGGAGCAGCCACCCCGCCGGGTGGTTCCTCTCGGCGAGCCCTGCCAGGACGGCCGCCGCCGCGACCGTCGCCGGCCAGTCCCGCGTTCCCTCGTGCGTGCCCGACATGCAAGCCCCTCTCCCGGTGTCCTCCGCTCCGGGCAGCACGTTAGGGAGGTGGGCTTCACGCGCCGTGTCCTCGAATGTGAAGGGCCGGACCTGCTCCGGTCATCGGGCACCGGGCACACTCGACGCGTGAGCGCCATCGTCCCCGAGGAGCAGTCGGGCTTCCTGCGTGAGCTCCGGCTGTTCCACCTGAACTACAAGTTCGGCCTCGACGAGATCCTGACCAAGATCAACATCCTGCGCGAGGAGATGACCTTCCGCGACGGGGCCAACCCGATCGAGCACGTCACCTCGCGGATCAAGACCATCGACAGCCTGCGCCGGAAGGCCGAGCGGATCGGCTGTCCGTTGGAGCTCGACGCGATCGCTGAGCAGATCCGCGACATCGCCGGCGTCCGCATCGTGTGCAGCTTCATCTCCGACGTCTACCGGGTCCTCGAGATGCTCACCTCGCAGCCTGACGTCACGGTGCGCCAGGTCAAGGACTACGTCGCGCAGCCCAAGGCCAACGGATACCGGAGCCTGCACGCGATCGTCGAGATCCCGGTCTTCTTGTCCGACACGACCCACGCGGTGCCGATCGAGGTCCAGATCCGCACGGTGGCGATGGACTTCTGGGCCAGCGTCGAGCACAAGATCTACTACAAGTACGCCAAGGACGTGCCGGCCGAGCTCGTCGAGGAGCTCTCCGCCGCCGCCCGGGTCGCCCACGACCTCGACACCCGGATGGGCGAGCTGCACCGCATCGTGCACGGGTGAACTCGGGGGTGACATCGGGCTCGGGACCCCCGAGCCCGCCCGTGCCGCACCCAGAATCAGGGACATGCACAGCAGGCTCCCGATCGTCGTACGACGCACGACGGAGTTCGACGCGCTCGTCGAGCTCCGTCTGCAGCGCCTGCGCACCGAGATCGACGCAGCCCGCTCGCGGTTGGCCGACGAGCCCGAGATCGAGGTCCTGACCCACCTGTGCACCGTGCTCGCCGGGCTGGGCGAGCGCCTGGAGAGCCGATGACGGCGCAGCCTGTGGTCGCCGTAGGGCTCGGTCAGTCGGTCGGGTCGAGCAGCCCGAGGAGCCGCGCCCTGAGCACCACCGCGTCGCGGGAGCGTGCGTCGAGCTTGCGACGAAGGCTGGCCAGGTGGGTCTTGACCGTGTTGACCGAGACGAAGTTGGCCTTCGCGATCTCGGGCAGCGACAGGCCGGAGGCGAGGTCCTCCAGCAGGTCGCGCTCGCGCCTGGTCACGCTCACCAGATCGACCGACTTGGGATAGATGTCGGTGATCCCGCGCCGGTCGAGGACGTCGAGCAGGTCGGCGAGGCCGGGCACCTCGGTGACGAGGTCGTCGAGGGTGGTCCGGGGGACCGTGGCGAGGGCGCGCGGCGCGTTCTGCTCCTGAGCGCGGGCCACGCCGCGCTGGGCAGCCTCGACGGCGCCCGGCCGGTCACCCGTCGCGTGCCGGGCAGCCGCGATCACCAGCAGGGCCTCGGTCACCGACCGGCGGCTCGCGGCGCTGTCCTGGACGACGGTCCCGGCCGCGGCGAGGGCCGCCTCGTGCTCACCGGTGAGGAGCAGCGTCCGGGCGCGGAGGACGCGGCCCGTGCCCGCGAGGTCCGGTACGCCGCTGAGCGCGGCCAGTGCGCGATTGGCCTGTCCCGTCGCGAGGTGGACGTCGGACCACAGCAGCGGGACGACTGCGGCCGCGAGGCCGGCCCGGGTCAGTGCCGTGCGCTGCGCCGCCATCGAGTCCTCGACGACGTGGCGTGCGTACGCGGTGTCGCCGCGGGTCAGCGCGTGTCGCACCTGGATCCACAGGTGGACCACCCATTGCTCGCCGCGTTGGCTGGGGTGGGGCATCGCACGCACGTGCTGCTCGGCCTCCCGATCGAGCCCGTCGATCGCGTGGAGGGCCCGCACCGCGGTGAGGTTGGACTCGACGAAGCCGTCGACCCACAGGTCGGGACGGCGTCCGGCGCGCGCCGCCTCGTCGAGCCAGCCGACGCTGGCGGCGTACGCACCCCGCAGCGCCTCGACCAGGGCGAGCTTGCCGGCGGTGCCCCGGGCGACGAAGCCGTACGGATCCCGCTCCCGGTGCGTCCAGGCCGTGAGGAACGAAGTCCGCGCGGCTGTCAGGTCGCCGGCGACCTGGGCGGTGATCCCGGCCTGGAGGTGCCAGTAGGGCAGGATCCGGCCGCGGTCGCCGTACCAGGGATAGACACTGGCCTCGGCCAGGGGCGCGGCCGCCCGGACGATCTCCATCGCCTCCTCGAAACGGCCCAGCCGGCGGCGGGTGACGAGAGGCAGCAACGCCTGGCGCAGCCGGATGTCGCCGTTGCGGGCGAACTCGGCCTCGGCCTCGTCGGCGGTGGGGGGCAGGCGCACAGGGGTGGTGCCGACCGGCAGTCGCCCGATGTCCTCGAGCCGGAACGCCAGGCCGGGCAGGTCGGCGGCGAGCTCGACCGGAAGGTCGAGGGTGGCCGCGTACATCGCCGCGGCGTACGGACCGTGGGCCAGGTCCACGCCCCACCGGTCGATGATCCGGGCCGTCCGTTCGAGGTCGCCGAGGGTGCGAGCCGCCGTGAGCCCGGCGTCGAGTCGTCCGGAGACCAGGCGCAGGTCGGCCTGCCGCCGCAGCAGCTGGGCGACCCGGTCGGGCTGGTCGCGGCGCAGCGCGTCGCACACGCGCGCCGCACGGACCCCTGAGGCGAGCGTGACGGCGGCGTCCTCCGCGCGCAGCGCGAGGTGACCGGCGTCGATGGCGTCCTGGGCCGCGGTCGTGGTGCCGGGGCCGCCGAGGTCGTCGAGCTCGGCGATCTCGGTCGGGCCGAGGACCGCGATGATCTCGACGACGTCGTGGTGTGCGGGGTCGACGTCCAGCAACGGGAGCTCCTCGGATGCCGGTCCCACTCCGAGCCGTCGTGGGGGCAGCCGGGACCGGTGCCGCCCCAGACGCCGACAAGGCTAACGTGCCGCTGCCCCCTCTCTCCCAGGAGTCCTGTCGTGCCCGTGCAGCGTCTGCGTCCGGCGAGTGTCGCCGCCCTCTGCGTCACCGAGCTCTGCGCCCTCGGTGCCCTGGTGGTCCCGCTCGTCGTGGGCCTGAGCCTGCTCGTGCGCGAGCTTGACTCCGGCCTCGCGCCGGAGACGCGGTTGAGCTGGGTGGAGACCACGGGGGCGCTGGCCGGGATGACCTTCAACCCGGTGTGGGGCTGGCTCAGCGACCGCCGGGTCCGGCGGGGCGGGGACCGCACGCGGTGGATCGTCGGTGGCACGGTCTGCGGCTGCGCCTTCGCGGTCACCGCGACCTTCATGCCGAACCTGCCCTTGCTCGTCGCGGTCTGGGCCTGCGCCCAGGCGTCCTACAGCGCGACCTTCGCGGCGCTCTACGGGACCCTCTCGGACGTCGTACCACCGGCCGACCGGACCCGGGTGTCGGGTTGGTTCGCCGCGGCGGCGACCGGTGCGATCGCGCTGGGCGGCCTGATCGGGTACGCCCTGCTGAGCGGTCACTTCGGCGCGGTGCTCCGGGAGCCGCGTGCGTCGTTCGTGCTGCTCTCGATCGTCGCGGTCCCGGTGGCCGCCGTCGCCGCGTGGCACCTGCGCACGCTCGAGCCGTTCCCGCACGAGCCCGCGCCGGTACGACGTCCCGCGGACGGTCCGCGAGGGCTCGTCGCCGTGCTGGCGGGAGCGGGGGCGCCCTACTGGTGGCTGTGGTTGCAGCGCCTGTTCGCGCAAGCCGCGTACAGCTGCCTGACCGTCTACGGCGTGTTCTTCCTGATCCGGCGGGTGGGCCGCGAGCCGCACGACGCCGCTTCCCTGGTCGCCCTGGTGACCGCGATCGGTGCTGCGACCGGGATGGTGATGGCGATCGGCGGCGCCCGGGCACTGGCCCGGCGAGTCGGGTACCGGCCGGTCATGGCCGGCGGGATCCTGCTGCTGCTCGGCGCCAACCTGGTACTCACCACGGCGACCGGGACGCCGGCGTACGTCCTGGCCCTGCTCTGCGCCGGCGCGGGCCTGGGCACCTACGTCGCACTCGACCTCGCCGTGGCGCTGGCCGTGCTGCCGCACGGCGCGAACGGTCGCCTGCTCGGCTACTTCAACATCGCCCGGACGCTGCCGCAGACCGTCGTCCCCGCCCTGGGCCCCGCGTTCCTCGCGATCGGCAGCGGGGACCTCGTCGGCGTCGACCCGTCCCGCAACTACTTCGCCTTCTTCGTCTTCGGCAGCGCTCTCGCGGCGGTGGCGCTGGTGCTGTTGACCCGGATGACGCTCCCGGAGCGCGACTCGATGGGATGAGACGTGGGGTGAGGTTCCCTCATCCTGCGCACGTCGGACCGAGTGAGCCCCGATGCTCACGAAGCGAGGAGCAGGACCCCGTCCCCCTGGGGGTCCTGTCGTCCTCGGTCTCGTGCCCCCACTCGGAAGGTCCCCCCCGTGAATCGCATCCTGGCCGCACGCGTCCCGGCGCTCGTGGCGCTGGTGCTCGCCCTCATCGCCTCCGGTGTCGGGGTCCTGCTCCCGACCTCGGCCGCGGCGGCTGGCAGCGGCGTGCTCAACATCGTCGTCACACCCGTCGACCTGAGCGACGGCTCGACGATCACGGACATCCAGGAAGGCGCGCACGGCAACAAGGTCACCTACCGGGTGCAGTACTCCTGCACCACGGCTGCCTGTGACAGCACCCAGGTGCAGTTCTCGACCCCGCCGGTCGACCCGTGGGGCCTGCTCCCCGCCGGGCAGACCATCCTCCAGTACGCGTCCTGGGTCGCGCCCGCCGCGGGCGGCGGCACGATCGGCGGCACCGACGCGACCGGCAAGGTGGTCGACCTCGGCAACCTCGCAGCCGGCACGTCGGGCACGTTCTCGGTGACCTACGGCTACCAGTCCTCGCGCAACCGGGAGGTCCCCAACGGCTCGTTCTACACGAACGGCTTCGACGTCCCCATGTCGGCCACGATCAGCTCGGCCACCGCCACCGCTCCGAAGACCTCGGACACCGCGGTGACGTGGCACATCGGGACGCCCAACGCCCCGTCGGCGAACCTCGCGCCGAACAACGGCACCTTCGACACCGACCTGCAGGAGACCTTCTCCATCGCGGTCAACCCCGGCAACATGAAGACCAACCCGGGGTCCAACGTGGCCGGTGCGGCCGACTACGTGGCGACCGGCAACTACCGGATCGTCTACACCGTGCCGGCCCAGGCCGTCATCGACGAGGCGAGCCACGGCGGTGTGGTCGACAACGCCAACCACACGGTCACCTGGACCAAGGGCTCGCTCGCCAGCCCGTCGTACGGCGCCCGCGGTGGCTTCGGCATCGCGGCCCTCAGCGGGTTCAACAGTGGCGGCGCGGCGTCGAACAACTCCCTGGTCGGTGACGACGACGACGCCTTCTGGAGCCCGCGCACGGTCAAGGTGCGCTTCCTCGGCGAGAACTTCCCGTCGGCGGATGCCGACGGCTGCAACTTCAACGAGCAGGTGAGCTCGACCCTCGACGTCACGGTGAACTACCTCGACCAGGCACGCACGCAGAAGACGCTGAGCCGCACCCAGACCAACAAGGTCGCCTGCACCACGCCGTTCGGTGGCGGGACCTCCTCGAAGACGGTCGTGGGCGGTGCCACCAGTGCCTTCGGAGACGGCGATCTCGGCGGGGGCGTCTACGCCGTCAACGTGCCCGCGCCGGGCGAGACCGACACCGGTGTGCGGGAGTGGCGGGTGGCGGCCTCCAACCAGGGCAACGTCGATGCCACCGCGGTGATCGACGAGCCGAACCTGGACCTCGACCACGTCAAGGTCCACCGGATCACGGCCTTCGCCTACGCCGGTGCGCCGTCCACCTGGCGCGCCGCGGTCGAGTGGGTGGACAACACCGGTGTCAGCGGTACCTCACAGCTCGCGACCAATGGCTTCGTCGATGCTGCCGCGGGTCGCTGGTTCGTGAGCGCGCGGACGACAGCGCCACTCGAGGCCGGCCGGATCCTCCCCACGGACAGCACGGCGACCACCATGCAGATGGGCTACCGCTTCCGCGTCGACGACGGTGCCGTACCGCTCCTCGGCGAGCAGCGCACCAACACCGCGGACGTCTCGTTGACCTACCCCGCGGACGCCGACGGGGACGGGACGCCCGACGACTACGTCAACCTGCAGGGGCAGCCGCTGCCGACCCGCCAGGTCTCCTCGCAACCCTCGCGGACCGTGAGGTACACCCAGCCGCTCGCCACGCTCGCTCCCGGCTGGTCCGGCAACCCCGTCGTGTCAGGCGGTGGGACGCCGATCCCCGGCACCGAGGTCACCTTCCGGCTGCGCGCCCTGACGTCGAACGTCTGGCCCGGGACGTCGGTCCAGCCCCAGCTGGTCTTCATCGCCCCCGAGAACTGGGAGGTCGTGCCGGGCTCGGCGGCCTTCGTGGCGGCGGGCACCGGCAACACGGCGACGGCTCCCGCCGGCGTCACCTTCGAGTACCGCACGGTGACCCTCAACGGCGTCCCGCGCAGCGTCGCGGTCGCGACGTACCCGGGACCCGTGGCGCTGAGCTCGGCGACCAACGACTACTGGCCCACGCTCAGCGTGGTCGCGCGGCCGACGGCAGCAGCCGTTCCCGGTGCCACCCCCTCGGCCACCGTGTGGGCGGGGGACCAGAGCGAGAGCTGGACGGACGCCACGGGCAACGCGTACGTCTCGGGACCCGACCAGTTCCGGGTCAGCGCGCTCGGCGTGGACGCCCCGGACGTCGATGGCGACGGCAACACGACCGAGGAGTACGCCGCCGTGACGACGGCGTACCCGAACCTCGCGGTCGCGGCGTCCGACGGCCTGACCGTCGTCAAGTCGCTCTGCATCCCTGACCCGGACGCGACGGACGGCTGCACCTGGGTCTCCGACCCCTCGCAGGTGCACGAGATCCCGGCCTCGGAGTCGAGTGTGAAGTACCGGATCACCCTGACCAACGGCGGCAACACCGCGTTGCAGGACGTCGTCGCCTACGACGTCATGCCGCACGTCGGTGACACCGGCCTGCTGGCCGACCCCGACCCGCGCGGCTCGGAGTTCGACCTGCTCATCGACTCCGTCGAGTCGAGCACCGCCAACGCGGACCTGGCGTTCTCCGCCTCGACCAACCCCGCCCGGCCGGAGGTTAACCCGACCGCCACCGGCACCGTGAACGACTGGGGTGCCGGCGCCGCGGGCAAGAAGGCGATCCGGCTGACGGTCCCCGGTGGTCTCGGCGCGGGCCAGAACGCGTCGGTCGTGCTCGTCGCCGCCGTGGCACCGGGTTCCCCCGCCAACAAGGTCGCGTGCAACACCGTCGCGGCGGACTCCGCGGCGACGCTTCCCGTCGAGCCGCTCCCGGTGTGCGTCACGCGTGAGGCGGGCATGCCCTCCCTCGCGACGACCAAGTCGGCCGTGCTCACCACCGACGGCGGCACCCACGGCGTGGCGGATGCGGGCGACGTCATCACCTACACGGTGAGCGTCGAGAACACCGGCAACATCGCGGTCGCCGACGTGTCCGTCTCCGACGAGCTGCCCGGCCTGTCCGCCGTGACGCCGGCGAGCGTCGCGACGCTCGCGCCGGGTGATGTCCAGGAGTTCACGGCGACGTACACGGTCACGCAGGCCGACGTCGACAACGGTGGCGTCGTCCGCAACACCGCCACCGCGCAGGGAACCGGGCCGGACGGCCCGGTCACCTCGCCGCCGGCCTCGGCCGACGTGACGCTGGTCGCCGCGGCACCGAGCCTGCTGACCGACAAGGAGGCCGATCTCCAGGACGCCAACGGCAACGGCAAGGCCGACGAGGGCGAGAAGATCGCCTACACCTTCACCGTCCGCAACAACGGCAACGTCACCCTCGAGGGCGTCACCGTGGACGACCCGATGGTCACCGGCATCACCCCGGCCTCGGCGACGATCGCGCCGGGCGCCAACCAGGTGTTCACCGCGAGCCTCTACACGGTGACCCAGGCCGACGTCGACGGCGGCGGCCCGATCGTCAACCGCGCGTCGGCGAGCGGCACCGACCCCGCGGGCGGCGACGTGACCTCCCCGGACGACACGACGTCGACCGACACGGCGACCCGCACCCCGGGCATCGCGATCGACAAGTCGGCCGCGATCACGACGGACGAGGGGGTCGCCGGCAAGGCCGACGCGGGTGACGTGATCACCTATTCCTTCGAGGTCGAGAACACCGGCAACGTGACCCTCGCCGCGGTGAGCGTCGTCGACGCCCTCCCCGGCCTCTCGCCGACCTCGCCGCTGCAGGTGGCGTCGCTGGCACCGGGCGCTAGTACGACGTTCACCGCGACGTACGTCGTGAGCCAGGCAGAAGTGGACGGTGGCGCGCCGATCCACAACTCCGCCGTGGCCAGGGGCACGGCGCCCGGCGGCGCGACCGCGACGTCTCTGCCGGACGCCACCGACACCGACGTGGCTCCGCCGACACCGGGACTGGCGATCGACAAGACCGCCGTGCTCGACGACACCAACCACAACGGCGCGGCGGACGAGGGCGAGGTCATCACGTACTCGTTCTCGGCGCAGAACACCGGCAACGTGACCCTCACCGGCGTCACCGTGAGCGACCCGCTGGACGGTCTCTCGGCGATCACGCCTGCGTCCGTGGCGATCCTGGCACCCGGCGACGACGCCGTCTTCTCGGCGACCTACGCGGTGACCCAGGACGATGTCGACACCGGCGGGACGGTGCACAACTCCGCCGTCGCGAAGGGCACCGCGCCCGGCGCGGTCGCCCTGACCTCGGACCCCGACACGACCGACACGAACCTCGTGCCGGGCGCACCGGGGATCGCGCTGGACAAGAAGTCCCTGCTCGATGACACCAACGGCAACGGAAAGGCCGACGCCGGCGAGGAGATCGCCTACACGTTCGAGGTCGAGAACACCGGCAACGTCACGGTGAGCGGCGTCAGCGTCACCGACCCGGAGGTCGCGGGCATCGCTCCCGCCAGCGCGACGATCGCCCCCGGCGACACGGCGACCTTCACCTCCGACCCGTACGTCGTCACCCAGGGTGACGTCGACGACGGGGTCGTGCACAACGTGGCGTCCGCCGCGGGCACGGCGCCCGGAGGCGTGCCGGTGAACGGCGACGACGTCGACGACGTCGACACCGTCGAGGCGCACCCCGACGTGACGGTGGTGAAGTCCGCGGAGCTGACGCTCGACGAGCACGTGCAGGGCAAGGCCGACGTGGACGACGTGGTGACCTACACGTTCAAGGTCCGCAACGACGGCAAGGCGACCGCCTTCGACGTCACGGTGACCGACGCCCTGCCGGGTCTCAGCACCGTCTCACCGGCGGGCGTGGCCAGCCTCGCACCCGGTGCCGAGGCGGAGTTCACGGCGACGTACCGGGTCACTCGGGCCGACGTGAAGCGCGGAAGCATCGACAACACGGCCACCGCGACCTTCCGCGGTCCCGTCCGCGGTGGCGTGACCCCGGCGCCCGTCGAGGTCGACTCCAACCAGGTGACGACCCCCACTGGGGGCCTGGGGGCGCCGGCGATCACGACGGCTGCCTCGGACCGCAAGGTCGCGATGTCGGTTCGCAGCAACGGCACACCGAACGCCGTCCAGCTGCACGACGTGGTGACGCTGAACGGGTTCGAGGTGGGTGGCGACGCGCAGGGGACCGCCACGCTCTACGGTCCCGTGTCCCAACCGTCGGCCGCCATGTGCGTCCCGGCCAAGGCCGTCGCCACGGTCGGCTTCGCGCCCGTCAACGGCACGACCCGGACGCCTTCGGTCGCCGTCACCGAGCCCGGCTACTACACCTGGGTCGTGAGCACCGGTGCCGACCGCCGCAACGAGGCGGCCAGCCACGCCTGTGGTCTCGCCGAGGAGACGACGCTCGTGCACCGGGCCGATGTCGACAAGGTGAGGATCGAGACCGGCTTCTCCGGGACCGCTCCGGCGACCGCGCGCCGGGCCAAGGCTGCCCGGATCTCCATCCCGGCGCTCGGGATGAGGGCCAGGCTCGAGACGGTCGGTGTGCGCAAGAGCTCGATGGTGATCCCGAAGAACGTTGCCAAGGGCGGCTGGCTGGCGAGCTCGGCCGCACCTGGCGAGGCGATCGGTGCGACGGTGATCGCCGGCCACGTCTCCGACCGGCACGACCGTCGGGGTCCGTTCGGCAAGCTGACGAAGGCGCGCAAGGGACAGGTGATCACCGTGCGCGGCGCGGACGGCACGGTGCAGAGGTACCGCATCGCGCGGATCTACACGCAGCTGCGCACGAGGGGCTTCACCGGCGATCCGGTCAGCACCACGGGCCCCCACCAGCTCACCCTGGTCACCTGCACCGGCAAGGTCACCTATCCCAACGGCCGCTACCACTACACGAAGAACCTCGTCGTCGTCGCGACCCCGATCGGGTAGCGGAGCGCGTCGCGACCCGGTCCCGTCCTCACCGACGGGACCGGGTCCAGACGTCGACTGCCGTACGCAGATCTAGAACAGGTTCTATGGTGTCCTCGGCATGCTGCCGCGAACTCCAGGAGGACCCATGACCGACCAGCCCGCTCACCGCCCCCAGCGCTTCACCGGCCGCCGGGTCGTCGTCACGGGTGCCGCCGGCGGCCTCGGGCAGGTCGTCGCCGGGCTGTTCCGCGCCGAGGGCGCGACCGTGGTCGCCACCGACGTGGTCGCCGCCGACGGTGTCGTGGCCTGCGACCTGTCCGACGACGCCGCCCGCGACGCGTTCGTGGCCGACGCCCTCGCCGAGCTCGGCGGCCTCGACGTGCTGTGCAACGTCGCCGGGATCCAGAAGTTCGCCGAGGTCGGCGCGATCACCGCCGACCTGCTGCGCAAGCACTTCGACGTCAACGCCCTCGCGCCGATCATGCTCGCCCAGGCCTGCGCCGACGCGCTCGTCGCGAGCAAGGGCAATGTCGTCTCGGTCGCCTCGATCTCGGCCGTGATGGGCCAGCCCTACAACGCGCCGTACTGCTCCTCGAAGGCCGCGCTCCTGCTCGGCATGCGGGCCCTTGCCGTCGAGTTCGGCACGAAGGGCGTGCGGGTCAACTGCGTGTCCCCGGGCGGCATCGCGACGCCGATGGTCGAGGCCGCGGCCGCCGGGCTGCCCGCCGACACCAACTGGGACCTGGTCGCCCGCAGCACCTCGGTCATCCCCGGCTTCATGCCGCCCGCCGACGTCGCCGAAGCGCTGCTCTACCTCGCCTCCGACGCCGCCGCGTCGGTCACCGGTGCCAACCTCGTCGTCGACCGCGGCGTCGTCTGGTGAGTACTCGCCGGGCCGTCGTCACCGGTGCGGGGCCGCGCTCGATCGGTCGTGCCGTCGCCGACGCGCTGCTCGCCGACGGCTGGGACGTCACGGTCACCCGCCGCGACACCCTCGACCTCGCCGACCGGGCGTCGGTCGCGGCCTTCGCTGCGTCGTACGCCGAGCAGGCCGACCGCCTCGACCTGCTGGTCAACAGCGCCGGCATCCACCTCGACCTCGGCTCGCGGTGGACCGAGCCGCAGCTGCTCGAAGGGCACGAGATCCACTGGCGCACGAACTACCTCGGCACCGTCGACCTGACGACGGCGCTGCTCCCACTGCTCCTCGCCGCTGGCGGTGGCACCGTGGTGCACGTCGTCTCCCAGCTGCACGAGCGTGGCACCACCGACCAGCTGCTCGGCCGGCCGGTCGACTACGACTCGTGGGCGTCGTACGGCACCTCCAAGCTGGGCCTGGTCCACCACGCCGCCCTCCTCGCCGAGCGGTACGGCGACCGGGGGCTCCGCGCCCTGTCCGTGCACCCCGGCGCGGTGTCGACGAACATCGCCGACCGGGGCCTCGAGACCCGCCCGCTGCTGCGCCGGCTGCGCAGCCTCGCCCTGCCCCTCGAGCGGCGCACCCTGATGACGCCCGAGGAGTCGGCCGCTCACCTGGTCCGGATCGCGACCGATCCGTCGGCCGCATCGGGCTACTACCGCAAGAGCCGGCCCCTCGACCCGGCCCCGGCCGCCGGCGACCTCGAGGCGCGGGCCGAGCTCGCCGCGACGACGGAGGCGTGGCTGGCCGCTAGGCGGTGAGGGCGTCGGCCAGGAATCGCAGCTGGCCGGGCACCACCCGCCGCCAGTACCCGACGTCGTGTCCACCCCGACTGAACCCGCCGGCCGGCCGCGGAGCCAGGTCGGCGACCAGGTCGCGGGTCGCCGGGTAGAACGGGTCGCCCTTGCCGCAGTCCACCCGCAGCGGTACGCCGGCGAGCGTCTCCTCGCGACCGAAGATCGTCACCCGCGCGAAGTCGGCGGCGTCGTCGTACGAGCCGGGACTGGTGTCGGCGTACCGGTGCCAGAGCGCGGGGCTCATCACCCCCACGCCCTGGAGCGCGCTGCCCAGCGCCGGCACCAGGTGGAGCGCGCCGAACCCGCCCATCGACCAGCCCAGCAACGCGACCCGGCTGGTGTCGAGGCCACGCTTCGCGATCAGTGGCAGGAACTCCTCGACCACCATCGCTCCGGCATCCTCGCCGCTGCTCCGCTCGTGCCAGTAGGTGTCGCCTCCGTCGACGCTGGCGATCGCGAACGCCGGCATCCCGTCGGCCATCCCGGCCGCCAGGAACCGGTCGAGCGCCAGGTGCGAGCGCGCGAACGCCGACCGGTGGTCGTTGCGCCTCCCGTGCAGCACCACCACGACCGGAAGCCCGTCCGCCGGCGCGGCGATCGACCACCCGCACTGCGCGCCCTTCCGGGCCTGCGACACGAAGCTGCCCGAGGTGACCTCCGTGCCCCGGACGTCCGGCACCGGGCCAGCGGGTCCGTCGTCGGTCCGGTACCGGTACGCCGCTGCTCCCGCACCGCCGAGGGTCACCGCGCCACCGCCGGCGAAGAGCAGTCCGCGGCGGGAGAGGCGGCGAGGTCCGCGGTCACTCGTCGTCATCGTCGCGCAGCTCCTGCTCGAGGTCGCGCAGTGCCTGCGCGGCCAGGGTGTCGCCACCGGCCGCAGCGAGCCGGAAGTGCTCGATCGCGCCCTCGATGTCGCCCTGCTCGTCGAGCAGGACGGCGAGATTGTGGTGGGCATGCGCGTCGCCGAGCTCGGCCCCGGCCCGGTACGCCGCCTCCGCCGCGATCGGGTCCCCGAGCGCGTCGGCGTACAGGTTGCCGAGCGGGAGCATGCTCTCGACCTCGCCCATCAGCATTCCGCGCTCCAGCACCGCCCGGCCCTCCTCGACGCGCCCGGACCGGATGAGCAGACTGCCGAGATCGCTTCGGGCCGAGGCGTACAGCTCGGCGCCGGCGCGCAGGTCGTCCTCCAGGGACGGGTCCCACGAGGTGCACCACCGCCAGCAGGCCACGACCGCCGCGGCGGTCGTGTCGCCGGCCGCGGCCGCCCGTTCGGCCGTCTCCAGCGCCTCGTCCCGCCGGTCCAGCTCGCGCAGCGCGAATGCGACCTGCAAGATCGCGTCCTCGTCGCCGGCCGCCTCCGCGCGTTCGAACGCGGCCAACGCCTCCGGCCAGTGGCCGAGCTCGGACAGCGCGTTGCCCAGGTTGTAGGAGCCCAGCGCCGAGCCGAGCTCATCGGCCATCCGGAAGCAGTCGATGGCCGCCTCGGTACGCCCCATCTCCGCCAGCTCGCACCCGGTCTCGATCAGCGCCTCCTCGTCGGAGGGGTCGACGCTGGGTGGCATGCCCCGGAATCTAGCGCCGCAGCTCCGCCAGCGCGTGCAACTGCTCGACATAGTGACCCGCCGAGTCCGCGGTGATCCGCACCGAGGCAGCGGTCGCGCCGACCTCCTCCAGCACCCCGAGCGCAGCGGCCGCAGCGTCCGGAGCGGAGGACGGGTCGAGGGCGATGTCGGGAGTGAGCACGACCTCGAACCCCTCCGGTACGTCGGCCCGAGCCAGCATGGCCGCCAGCTCGGCCGGCGCGAGGCCGAAGGGCACCCAGCCGTCGGCGAGCTCGACCGCCCGGCGCAGGGAGCGCGGGGTGCGGCCTCCGATCCAGAACGGGACGTGCGGCTGCACGGCATGGGGCGAGACGACCACGTCGGAGAAGGAGAAGTGCGGCCCGTCGTACGACGGCGCCCGGGTCGACAGCGCGGCCCGCAGCGCCCGCAACGCGTCGTCGGCGGCGGCACCACGCCCCTCGAACCGCGCGCCGAGCAGCGCGAACTCCTCCTCGAGCGAGCCGACGCCCAGGCCGAGGACCAGCCGGCCGCCGCTGACCAGGTCGAGCGTGCCGTAGCGCTTGGCGATGGCGAGCGGGTGGTGGTAGCCGAGGACGAGGACCTGGGTGGCGAGCCGGATCCGGGAGGTGCGGGCGGCGAGGTAGCCCAACGTGGCGAGCGGGTCCCAGTACGTGCCGCCGCGCTGGGTGGCGATGTCGGCGGGGACCATCACGTGCTCGCTGCAGGTGAGGAAGTCGAAGCCGAGGGTGTCCGCGGCCTCGGCGATCGCGCCGAGCTCGGCGATGCCGGCGTCGGCCTCCCACGGGGAGAACGACCCCGGCAGCTGCACCACCACGGGGCTGTTGATGCCGATCCTCACGTCACGCCTCTTTCCTCGTCCGCGTCCGTCTGATAGACCAAGTGCTTGCTTGGTTATCCGAACCCTACCCCCATCACGCAGGAGCCCGCCGTGACCAGCCCGCTCAACGACAGCCCCCTCGTCTTCTTCTCCTTCGTCACCCTCGAGGGAGCCGGGCCCGAGGAGCATCACGCCTACAACGAGTGGCACCAGCTCGACCACCGCCCCGAGAACCTCGCCCTGCCCGGCGTCGCGTGGGGCGACCGCTGGGCCCGCCCCGTCGAGTACCGCGGCGGCGTCGCGTCCGACGAGCACGCGCCGACCGACTACATCGCCATGTACTGGTTCAACGACCCCGTCGAGCGCGGTCTCCAGGAGTGGTCCGACCTCGGCGAGGACTCGTTCCAGTGGGGCCGCGGGCCGCTCATCCCGGGCGTGCGGCGCAAGCTGCTGTCGTTCTACCGACCCGTCAAGGGGTACGCCGCCGCGTCGGCGCTGGTGTCGCCCGAGGTGATCCCGTACCGCCCCAACCGCGGTCTCCACCTCACGCTGTCACGGCACGCCGAGCACCACAGCGGCGCCACCCACGAGCACTTCACCTGGCAGGACCGCAGCCTGATCCCCGCGCTGCTCGACCTCGACGGCGTCGCGGGCGCGTGGACCTTCTCCTTCGCCCGCCACCAGGCGCACCCGTCGCTGCCGCTCGCCACCGAGACCGCGGACGCGCCGGGGTCACTGCGGATCCGGCTCGTCTACCTCGACCAGGACCCGCTGCCGACCACCGAGGCCATCGAGAAGACCACCGCCGAGCTGACCGCCGAGCTCAGCGAGGAGGCCGTCGCCTCCGAGGAGGTCCTGCTCAGCACGCCGCTGCGCACGATCATCCCGTGGCAGGACTGGTGAGCACGCCGAGCGGGATCAGCTGAGCCCGCGCGCCAGCAGCTCGGCGAGATGGACCGGCTCCGCGTCGGGAGCCAGCTCGTCGAGCTGGGTGCGGCACGAGAACCCGTCGGCCAGGACGACGCGCCCCGGCTCGTCGGCCGACGACCGGACTGCCGGCAGCAGGTTCGCCTCGGCGACCGCGACCGAGACCTCGTAGTGCCCCTGCTCGACGCCGAAGTTGCCGGCCATGCCGCAACACCCGGGCACCGTCTCGACACTGGCCCCGGCCCGCTCCAGCAGCGCCTGGTCGGTCGACCAACCCATCACCGCGTGGTGGTGGCAGTGCGGCTGGGCGACGATGCGCACTCCGGCGAGCGAGGGCGGGGTCCAGCCCGGCGTACGCGAGAGCAGCTCGGCCAGGGTGGTGGTCGCCGCAGCCACCGCCGCCGCGTCCTCGCCCGGCACCAGCTCGCGCAGCTCGTGGCGCAGCACCGCCGTGCAGGAGGGCTCCAGTCCGACGATCGGTACGCCGGCCCGCGCGTCCGCGGCCAGGGCGGCGACCATCCCGCCCAGCCGGCGGGCGGCGCCGTCGAGCTGGCCGGTGCTGATCCACGGCAGGCCGCAGCACTCCTGCTGGCGGGTGATCCTCGGGTCGTAGCCGGCGTCGCGCAGCACCGCGACCGCCGCCTCGGCGACGCGCGGCGCGAAGTGGTTGGTGAACGAGTCGACGAAGAGCACGACCGGCGTACCCGTCCCCGCCGCGCCCGCGAACGAGCGCCGGAAGGTCCGTCGCGCGAACGCCGGCATCCGCCGACGCGTGTCGACCCCGGCCGCCTTCAGCGCGATCTTCCGCAGTGGCGCGAGGTCCATCGACCTGTTCGCGAAGCGCGGCATCGCGGAGCCGACCTTGGCCCACCTGGGCAGCCAGCCGACGGAGTAGTGCGACCGCGGGCGCAGCTTGCGCTTGTAGGTCTGGTGCAGCACCTCGGCCTTGTACGACGCCATGTCGGTCCCGGTCGGGCAGTCCGACGCGCATCCCTTGCACGACAGGCACAGGTCGAGCGCCTCGTGCACCTCGGGCGAGCTCCACGTCGTCGTACTCGACCCGTTGACGATCTCCTGCAGCAGCCGTGCCCGGCCGCGGGTGGAGTGGATCTCCTCGCGCGTCGCCTGGTACGACGGACACATCACGCCGCCCGAGCCGCTGTTGTCGGCGCGGCACTTGCCCACGCCGGTGCAGCGGTGCACGGCCTGGCCGAAGTCGCCGCCGTCGGAGGAGTACGCGAGCGCCAGCCCCTTGGTGAGTCTGGACGAGGCCGAGTAGCGAAGGTCGGCCGCGCTCGAGGCGGCCTCGACGAGGATGCCCGGGTTGAGCATGCGGGTCGGGTCGAAGACGTCCTTGACGGCGGCCATCAGGGATAGCGCGGCGGGGGAGTACATCCGCGGCAGCAGGTCACTGCGCGCGCGTCCGTCGCCGTGCTCGCCGGACAGCGAGCCGCCGAGCGAGGTGACCAGGTCGGCGGCGTCCTCGAGGAACGCGTGGAACGCCTCGGCCCCGTCGGGCCGGTCGAACGGGAAGTCCATCCGCACGTGGATGCAGCCCTCGCCGAAGTGCCCGAAGGGCATCGCGGTCAGCTCGTGCCGCGCGAGCAGGTCCTCGAACGAGGTCAGGTAGGTGCCGAGCCGGTCCGGCGGTACGGCGGCGTCCTCCCAGCCGGCCCATGCGGGCTTGCCCGAGGGCGCGCGCCCGGCGAGACCGGCGCCGTCGGCGCGGATCTTCCAGAGCCGGTCGGCCGTCCGGGGGTCGTCGATCACCTGCGCCGAGACGCCGAGGCCGGCGGCGGCCAGGAGGTCCGCGCGGCGCCGTACGTCGTCGGGGTCGGTGCCCGACAGCTCGACGAACATCCACGCGTCACCGGCCGGCAGCGGGGGCACCGCGTTCTCGCCGCGCCGCTCGCGGATCACCTCGACGATGCGCCGGTCCAGGCCCTCGCAGGCGGATGGCTCGAAGGCGAGCACCTCCGGCGTCGCGAAGCCCGCCGTCGGGAAGTCGGGGAAGCCGAGCACCACCATGATCGCGGCCTCGGGCGCCCGGACCAGCCGCACCGTCGCCTCGGTGAGCACGGCCAGCGTGCCCTCGGAGCCGACCAGGGTGCGGGTGAGGTCGAAGCCGCGCTCCGGCGCGAGGTGGTCGAGCGCGATGCCGGACACGTGCCGCCCGAAGGTGCCGAACTCGGTCCGCACGGTCGCCAGGTCGCCCGCGACGACCTTCCGCAGCCGCTCGACGACGTCGCTCCCGTCCGCCGTCGCCACCGGCGCGCCGGCGGCGTCGTACCCCGTCGTCAGCCCGGACCCGTCCGCGAGCAGCGCCTGCACCGCGCGCACGTTGTGCGACGTCCGGCCGTACGCCAGCGACCGCGCCCCGCACGCATCGTTGCCGATCATCCCGCCGATGGTGCAGCGGGTGCTGGTCGAGGGGTCCGGCCCGAACTTCAGGCCGTACGGCGCCGCCGCCCTCTGCAGCACCGCCTGGACCACGCCCGGCTGCACCACCGCGGTCTCGGCCTCGGCGTCGATCGACACGATCTGGTCCATGTGCCGGCTGAAGTCCACGACCACGCCGGGCCCGATCGCGTTGCCCGCGACCGACGTACCCGCGCCGCGGGCCGTGACCGTCAGCCCCTCCGCGCGCGCCGCTGCCAGTACTGCGGCCACCTCGTCGGCCGAGCGCGGGAACGCGACGGCGACGGGCGGGATGCGGTAGAGCGAGGCGTCGGAGGAGTATGCGCCGAGGACCGCGGCGTCGTCGCTGACGTCGCCCGCTCCGTGGCGCTGGAGCTGCTGAGCGATGCCGGACACGGGCTGCAATCTATCGGGCGGGCGGCACGGTCGAGGCGGCGCGGGCCGGGCTTGGACCTCTCGCTTGCGCCGACCCGGCACAAAGTGTCCTCCGAATCGCGCCGACCCGGCAGAAAGTGTCCTCCGAACCGCGCCGACCCGGCAGAAAGTGTTCGGGCGTGCGCACACTTTCTGCCGGGTCGACGTGATCTGCGAGCTATTTCGAGCCGGGTCGGCGGATCTCAGGAGCCCGTTCGAGCCGGGTCAGCGGGTGGCGGCGTGCCGCCCAGCCCGGCGGCCGAAGAACGACCCCTCGCCGAGCTGGGTGCCGGAGCAGTAGCCGGCGCCGTCCTGGGCGATGTTCGACGCGCAGGCGCCGGCGGCGTACAGGCCGGGGACGACCGAGCCGTCGGTACGACGTACCTCGCCGTCGACGGTGGTCGCCATCCCGCCGATGGTGAAGCCGGCGTACAGCGCGACGCCCAGCGAGAGGTCCAGCACGGCCCAGGGGCCGGCGGTCTGCGGGGCGATCCAGTCGGGGTGCTTGTGGAAGTCGGGGTCCTTGCCGTGGGCGGCGTTCTCGTTGTAGGTCTCGATCGTCTTGACCAGCGTGCCGGCGGGCATGCCGAGGCCGGACTCCATCTCCTCGAGGGTCTCGAAGCCGTCCTTGAGCGGCACCAGCGGCATGTGGTCCTCGCCGAGGTGCTCACTGTCGACGATGAGGTACGCGATGGCATCCGGCTGCTGGAGCACGTGGTACGACGTCCGCGCGTGGTAGCTGTCCTCCGCCACGAAGCGCTCGCCGTCCTTGTTGACGATGATCCCCTTGCAGCGCGACGACGGCGGGTAGAAGGGCGCGGTGATGAACGGCTCCTCCATGTTCTCCAGCGCCGCGCCGACGGACTCGCCGAGGCGGATGCCGAGCCCGTCGTCGTACGTCGAGCCGAGGGTGAACAGCTTCGAGCCCAGCGCGGGCGTGTAGCGGGCGACCATGTCGGGGTTCATCACGAACCCGCCGGCCGCGATGACCACGCCGCCGGCGGAGACCACGCCGTGCTGGTCGAAGGAGCGCCAGCCCACGCCGACGACGCGCCCCGACGTGGGCGAGCCGTCGACGACGAGGTTGCTCGCGCCGGTCTCGTAGCGGACCTCGACGCCGGCCTCCTCGACCGCGGTGCGCAGCAGGTCCATCACGATCCTGGTGCCCTCGGTGTCGCCCGGCACCGGCACCTTGTGGCCGCGCGGCGCGGGCGCGACCTGGTCGCGGAAGGGCCACACCTTCTCGTTGCCGGTGAACATCAGTCCCTGGGTGCCGGGCTGGATCACGGCCTTGCCGGGGAAGTACGAGCGCTCGAACTCAAAACCCAGGGACTCCAGCCAGTCGAAGTGCGCGACCGATCCCTCGCAGTAGGCACGGATCTTGACCTCGTCCGGGTCCTTGGTCGAGGCCATCAGGTAGCCGACCATCGCCTCGACCGAGTCGTCGTGGCCGGTGGCGCGCTGGACCGCCGTACCGCCGCCGAGGTAGAAGTGCCCGCCCGACATGGACGACGTGCCGCCGTGCACCGCGGCCCGCTCGAGCAGCAGCACCCGGGCGCCGGCGCGGGCGGCCTCGAGTGCGGCGCAGCCGCCGGCGATGCCGAAGCCCACCACGACGACGTCGTAGTGCTCGGCGTCGGCCAGCACGGTGGCCGGGAGGACGTCGGGAAGGGTCAGGCCGGCCGGAGCGTTGGGGGTTGCAGATGCCACGGCTGAAATCTAGAACATGTTCTACCGATAGACTAGGCCTCCGCCACCCGACGAAAGCCGAGTGACTCTTGACCTTCGACGTCCACCAGCTCGACACGTTCCTGCTGATCGGCGCCGGGGTCACGTTCCTGGCCGTGCTGGCAGTGCGGATGTCGTCGGGGATCGGGCTCCCCAGCCTCCTGGTCTACCTGCTCATGGGCGTCGCCCTGGGCGACGCGGGACTCGGCATCAACTTCAGCGACGCGCAGGTCGCCCACGCGATCGGGTTCGGCGCCCTCGCCGTCATCCTCGCCGAGGGTGGTCTCACCACGAGCTGGCGCGACGCCCGCCCGGCGATGCGGATGGGTCTGTCCCTGGCGACGCTCGGCGTGCTCGTGTCGATCGCCATCGTCGCCGTCGGCGCGCACTTCCTGCTCGGGCTGTCGTGGCAGCTGTCGATCCTGCTCGGCGCGGTCTGCTCGCCGACCGACGCCGCGGCCGTCTTCTCGGTGCTGCGCGTCGTGCCCCTGCCGAAGCGGATCACCGGCACGCTGGAGGCCGAGTCCGGCCTCAACGACGCCCCGACCGTCGTCCTGGTCACCCTCGTCTCGTCCGGCGCGGTCGGCGAGCACGGCCTGCTCGGCACCACCGGCATCGTCGTCTACGAGCTCGTCGCCGGCGTCGCGTTCGGCCTCGCGGCCGGCTTCGGCGGCGCCTGGGTGATGCGCCGCGCGGCCCTGCCGTCGTCCGGCCTCTACCCGATCGCGGTGCTCTGCCTGACCCTGATCGGGTACGGCGGCGCCGCGGCCGTGCACGCCAGCGGGTTCGCCGCGGTCTACGTGGCCGCGCTCGTCCTCGGCAACGCCGAGCTGCCGCACCGCGTCGCCACCCGCTCGTTCGTGGAGGGCCTGGCCTGGTTGGCCCAGATCGGGCTGTTCGTCATGCTCGGCCTGCTGCTCTCGCCGGCCCGGCTGACCTGGGAGGTCATCGGGATGGCCGTCGTCGCGGGCAGCATCCTGACCTTCGTGGCGCGGCCGCTCTCGGTCGTGGTGAGTGCCGTCGTACGGCCGATGAGGTGGGCCGAGCTCGGCTTCATCTCCTGGGCCGGGCTGCGCGGCGCGGTCCCCATCGTCCTGGCCACGATCCCGCTCGCCGAGGGGGTCGACGGGGCCACCCGGCTCTTCGACATCGTCTTCGTGCTCGTCGTCCTCGACACCCTCATCACCGCGCCGTCGCTGCCGCTGACCGCCCGGCTGCTGCGGGTCGCCCGCCGCTCGGAGCCGCGCGGCATCGAGGTCGAGGCGGCGCCGCTCGACCGGGTCGCCGCGGACCTGCTCCAGATCACGATCAGCCCGGTCTCGAAGCTGCACGGCGTCGAGGTCGGCGAGCTGCGGCTGCCGGTGGGCGCCAACGTGTCGATGGTCGTGCGCGAGGGGCGCACCATGGTGCCCGAGCGTCGTACCGTCCTGCGCCACGGCGACGACCTCATCGTCGTCACCCCCCGCAAGCTGCGCGAGGCCACCGAGAACCGGCTGCGCCAGGTCAGCCAGGGTGGCCGGCTCGCGCAGTGGCTCGGGGACTGATCAGCTGGGGTCCTCGGGCTGGCTGCTGAGCGGCGGCGTGCAGACGTAGGCGTCCTTGCGCGCGGTCACCGTCGGGTGCCCCTCGACGACGCCCTTGAACCGCTTGCCGACCACGATCGTCACGCCGGGGTAGCCGGACGGCTGGTCGACGATGTCGACGTCGCTGCCGAGGTACGACGCCAGCAGGATCGCCGCGGGGTCGCCGGGGTCGTCCGACCACACCTGCGCGGCCACCGTGCCGTCGGTGTCGGGGGCGTTGCCGGTGTCGCCCTTGGCGAAGCCGAAGCCGACCAGCTTGTCCATGGTCGTGCCCGCCAGGCCGTTGGGCCCGCCGCCGTTGAGCACGGTGACCATCACCTGGGGCGGCGCGAGGTCGTCGCCCTTGGGGATCAGGGTGGAGGTGCAGGGCGCGGCCTCGACCTTCTCGGGGAACGGCTGGGTCACCTTGGCCCAGCCCCACGCCGCGCTGGCGACGAAGACCACTGCCAGCGCCCCCAGGGTCACCGCCGAGCGGCTGCCCGCCTTGACGTCGAGACCATTCATCGGGCGCTCAGCCCTCCATCCGGATCACGCGCGCGTGGAGCACGTTGCGCTGCTGCAGGGCGGCCCGCAGCGCGCGGTGCAGCCCGTCCTCGAGGTAGTAGTCGCCGCGCCACAGCACGACGTGGGCGAAGAGATCGCCGAAGAAGGTGGAGTCCTCGTCGAGCAGCGACGAGAGCTGCAGCGTGTCCTTGGTCGTGACCAGCTGGTCGAGGCGGACCTGGCGCGGGGGCACGGCGGCCCACCCCTTGGAGGTGAGGCCGTGGTCGGGGTAGGGACGCCCGACCCCCACACGCTTGAAGATCACGGCTTCGGAGTCTACGGGGCCAGGCCGCGCCTGACTGCGACGGCGTGTTCGGCCTAGAGTTCCGGCATGACGCAGGAGCAGACGCCCACTCCCGACGCAGCACCTGACACCGCAGCCCCCGAGGCACCCGCAGCCCCCGCACCCGCCGCGAAGAGCCCGATCGAGGAGGCGATCGCCCCCGGGTACGCCTTCGAGGGTCCCGCGCTCGAGCTCGGCGGCCTGATGACCGGCCCCGACCAGCTCTCCGGCAGCACCATCCGGATCCCGCTGGCGATGCTCAACCGGCACGGCCTGGTGGCCGGTGCGACGGGTACCGGCAAGACCAAGACCCTCCAGCTGATGGCCGAGCAGCTCTCCGCTGCCGGCGTACCCGTCTTCGCGGCCGACATCAAGGGCGACCTCTCCGGCATCGCCACCGCCGGTGAGTCCAGCGACAAGCTCCTCGCCCGCACCAGGTCGGTGGGGCAGGACTGGAAGGCGACGGCCTTCCCGGTGGAGTACTACGCGCTCGGCGGGCAGGGCATCGGCATCCCGATCCGGGTGACCGTGTCGTCCTTCGGCCCGATCCTGCTCAGCCGGGTGCTCGGCCTCAACGACACCCAGGAGTCCAGCCTCGGCCTGGTGTTCCACTACGCCGACAAGCAGGGCCTGCCGCTGCTCGACCTGCAGGACCTGCGCGCCGTCGTCCAGCACCTCACCAGCGACGAGGGCAAGCCCGACCTCAAGGACCTCGGCGGCCTGTCGTCGGCGACCGCGGGCGTGATCCTGCGCGAGCTGATCGCGTTCGCCGACCAGGGCGCCGAGGCGTTCTTCGGCGAGCCGGAGTTCGACTCCGCCGACCTGCTCCAGCAGGCGTCCGACGGACGCGGCCTGGTCAACCTGGTCGAGCTGCCGAACCTGCAGGACCGGCCGGCGATCTTCTCCACCTTCCTGATGTGGCTGCTGGCCGACCTGTTCCACGACCTGCCCGAGGTCGGCGACGTCGACCAGCCCAAGCTGGTCTTCTTCTTCGACGAGGCGCACCTGCTGTTCAAGGACGCGTCCAAGCCGTTCCTGGAGTCGATCGCCCAGACCGTGCGGCTGATCCGGTCCAAGGGCGTCGGCGTCTTCTTCGTGACGCAGAGCCCGACCGACGTACCCGACGACGTGCTGGCCCAGCTCGGATCCCGGATCCAGCACCAGCTGCGCGCTCACACCCCCAACGACGCGAAGGCGCTCAAGGCGACCGTCAACACCTATCCCAAGAGCGCGTACGACGACCTCGGCGAGGTGATCACGACCCTCGGCATCGGCGAGGCGATCGTGACCGTGATGGGCGAGAAGGGTGCACCGACGCCGGTCGCCTGGACCCGGCTGCGCGCGCCCGAGTCGCTGATGGCGCCCAGCGCTGCTGCGTCGATGGAGGCCACGGTCAAGGCCAGCCCCCGTCAGGCGAAGTACGCCGAGGTCGTCGACCGCGAGTCGGCCCGCGAGATGCTCGCCAAGAAGCTCGAGGAGGGCGCGAAGGCGGAGGCCGGCGAGAAGGCCGACAAGGCCGACGCGAAGGAGAAGGCCGCCCCGAAGGCGAAGAAGGACGACGGCAACGCGGCCGGCGAGATCGTCAAGGACGTCGTGAAGTCCTCGGCGTTCAAGCAGTTCATGCGCACCGCGGCCGCCGAGATCGCCCGCGGCATGTTCGGTACGGCGCGCCGGCGCCGCTGACGTCCCCGAGGTCCCTGACGAACACCGCCGGGCGGCTCCTGCGTGAGGAGCCGCCCGGCGGTCCGGGGAAGGCGGTCGAGGAGCGCCGGTCAGGCCGACCAGCGGATGGCGTCGTCGACGAAGTCGGCGAGTGGGTGCACTCCGCGCAGGTCGGTGCGCTCGTCCATCAGGCGCGAGAGTCCGTGGGCATGGCGGTCGCGCAGGGCGGCGCGGCGGGCGAGTGAGCGGTCCACGGCGTCGAGGTCCTCGACGGGCTCGAGGTGACGCCCTGCGATCTGGGTCTCAGGAGAGGTCGTCTTGGTCATGGATCCAGCCTGTGGGCCGCAGGTTTCGGGTCGGCCGCGCGACGGTTACGAGTTGGTGACCGGGCCTGTGAGCCGCGCGACAGTGCGCTGATGGTCAGGCGCCGTCGGAGCCGTTCAGCAGAAGGAAGAACACGGCGACCCCGACCAGCGCGCCCAGGATGCCGAGCCCGGCGCCGGTGAGCGCCGGCCGCTGTGCCGAGGGGCCGAGCAGGAGGCGGCCGATGGCCGCGCCGACCGCGGCGGTCACGAGTACCTGCGCCGGCACGATCAGGTTCTCCCCGGTGTCGGTGCCGTCGAGGACGAGGGCGCTCAGCGGCAGGGCGACGCACCCGACCACGACCAGGACGAGGACCAGCAGCAGGATCCGCACGCGCTCAGCCTGACAGAGTCTCGTGCGCCTCGACCATCGCCGGCCCGTACCAGGTCAGCAGCCGCCCCGACACCAGCCGCGTCGGGACCCGGGTGAACGCCTCGGGCCCGTCGTCGTGCGTGAACACATAGGGCTCGTCGGGCAGCAGGATCAGGTCGAGGTCATCGCGGTCGAGGTCGGCCAGGTCGACCTTGGGGTAGCGGTCGGCGCCGGTGCCCCCGGCGTCGTACGCGTTGCGCCAGCCGAGCCGGGCCAGCAGGTCGCTGGTGTAGGTCCGCGGGCCGACGACCATCCACGGGTCGCGCCACACGGGGACCGCGACCCGCCCGCGCGCTGTAAGGGGCGGGTCGGACCAGAGCTCTCCGGCGCGGGTCAGCCACGCAGGAGCAGCGAGCCCGAGGGCTTCGCCGTACAACCGGGCCAGGGAGGCGAGCGCCTGCGGCACCGTCTCGATCGCGGTGACCCACACGGCCACGCCGGCCTCGCGCAGGCGGCGTACGTCGAGCTCGCGGTTCTCCTCCTGGTTCGCCACCACCAGGTCCGGGGCGAGGGCGCGGATCGCGGCGAGGTCGGGGTTCTTGGTGCCGCGTACCCGGGTGACGGCGAGGTCCGCGGGGTGGGTGCACCAGTCGGTCGCGCCGACCAGCCGCTCGGCCGCGTCGGTGGCGATCGCCTCGGTGATCGAGGGCACGAGGGAGACGACCCGGCGCGCGGGACCGGGGAGTGGCACCGGAGCGCCGAGATCGTCGACGAGGGGCCTGATCACGGGCTCACCGTAGTCCGTGCTGACCAGGCGGCGGACCGGTGATGGCTCCTTCGGGCCACCCCGATCGGACCCTCGCCCCTAGCCAGTAACAGGTTCTATACGCAAGGATCGGCTCGATCTTCGCGATCCGGCTCGAACATGGGCAGCCCGATGGGGCTGACCGGATCGCACTGGGGGGAGAGAAAGGTCCACCATGCTCCGATTCCGACTTCTGTGTGCCCTCGGCGCGGCGACTGCCGCCGTCGCCGCACTCGCCCCGGTGACCGCCGGCCCCACCGCTGCGGCACCCGCGGCCGGTGTGTCGGCGCTCAGCAAGGGCGCCTGCGGCGGCGAACGGCCGGCCAGGCCCGGCGGCGGGCGCTACACGTGCACCTTCGAGGACGACTTCAGCGGCACCGCCCTCGACCGGTCGAAGTGGGTGGTCCAGGACACCTCGCTGAGCGGGTTCCACGCCGGTCAGAGCGGCTGCTATGTCGACGACCCCGACAACGTGAGCGTGGGCTCCGGCCAGGTCTTCCTGACCTCGCGCAAGGAGGCCGAGCCCTTCGTGTGTCACAGCCCGTACGGCGACTACACGACGGACCGCACCGCCGCGACGATCGCCACCTGGGGCCTGTTCGCGCAGACGTACGGCCGCTTCGAGTTCCGCGCGAAGCTGCCGGACACAGCCATCCAGGGCATCCACTCCGCGCTGTGGCTCTACCCCCAGAAGTTCACCTATGGCGCCTGGCCGAACTCCGGCGAGATCGACGTCGCGGAGTGGTTCAGCGGCGGCGCCGAGAACGTCTACCCGTCGGTCCACTACGCCGGTGAGGACCCCTGGAAGAGCACCGGCTACAACTGTCCGATGCCGAGCGCCGGCACCCAGTTCCACCGCTACGCCGTCGAGTGGACGCCGACCTCGATGCGCTTCCTCTACGACGACCGGGTCTGCTTCACCCACTCCTGGACGCCGGCCGCGCCGTTGGTGGCGCCGCAGCCGTTCGACCAGCCGTTCTACGTCGTCCTCACCCAGGTCTTCGGCGGCGGCTGGAACGCCATCACCGACCAGACGCCCACCTCGGCGACGACCGCCGTCGACTGGGTGCGGGTCTGGAAGTAGTCGCCATCACGCGCCATGATCGGCGCGTGAACGCGATCTTCGGGTGGTCGGTCCTGGCCCTGGTCTTCGTCGACGAGCTGCTCGCGGTGGCGGCGTTCGGGGTCTGGGGCTGGGACCGCAGCCCGCGGTGGCTGCTCGTGTGGCTGCTGCCCCTGCTGGCGATGACCGTCTGGTTCCTCCTGGCCTCGCCGAAGGCGCCGTACGGCGGCCCGCTGGTCCGCCCGCTGGCCAAGGTCGTCGTGTTCGGGCTCGCCTGCCTGGCACTGTGGGACGCCGGTCACGAGGACTGGGCGGTCGCCCTGCTCGTCTTCTCGGTGGTCGTCAACGGGCTCGCGCAGCTGCCCAGCATCCGGGTCCTCTCCGAGCAGGAGTAGCTGGAGCAGTCCCTCAACGGGGCTTGCGGGCCACCACGTACAGCCGCTCGGTGGTCTCGCCGCGAGCGAGCACCGGCCCGCGCCGGTACCACTCGACGCCGACGAGCCCGGCCTTCTCGACGAGCGTGACGACATCGGCCGGCTCGTGGAGGACCACGTCGAGGTCGACCGCCTGGTCGAACCAGGTGTCGTGGTGGCGCACCTCCGCGCCGGCGTGGAGGGCGAGCACCAGGAGCCCGCCAGGGCTCAGCGGCCGGGTCAGGGCGTCGAGCGCCGCGGGCAGCTCGGAGGCAGCGAGGTGGATCAGGGAGTACCAGCCCAGGACGGCCGCCCATCCAGAGCCGTTGACCGGGCGCATCAGGGTGCGCAGGTCGCCGACATCGTAGACCCCGTCCGGGTAGCGCTCGCGCGCCTGCGTCACCATCTCCGGCGTCAGGTCGAGCCCGGTCGCGTCGGCGCCGGCCTCGGCGAGGTACGCCGTGACGTGCCCGGGTCCGCACCCGACCTCGACGACCGGGTCGGTGCCGGCGTGCGCGGCGACCCGGTCGAGCAGCCAGCGCTCGAAGGGAAGGGCGTCGAGCTCGTCGGCCAAGGCATCGGCGTACGCCGTCGCAACGGCGGCGTAGGCCGCCCGCACCTTCGCGTCCCTGGCCTCGGCGCCGCCGGCGAGGACCGCGTCGCGGTCGACGGCCGCGGCGGCCGTACCGCCGGGACCGGACCCGCCGGATGCGCCGGACGCGCCGGACGGGTGGTCGGCGGGCCCGAGGAGGTGGATCCAGCGAGCGTCCTGCTCACGTGGCTGCCTCGGCAGCGCCTGGACCAGCGGGGTCTCGCGCGCGGCCAGCTGCTGCAGGCACGCCTCGACGGCGTCGCGGTCGGGGAAGGCGTGCAGCCGCTCGGTGCGCGTCCGCAGGGCGCCCGGGGGCTGAGGCCCGCGCAGCAGCAGGACGGTGATCAGGGCTCGTTCGTCCTCGGCGAGGTCGAGCAGCACCGCGAGCCGCTGGAGGTACTTCAGGGTGCGCCGGCCGCGGTCGTCCCACGTGACCGCGACCAGATCGCGCTGCTTGAGCTCGCGCAGCGTGCGGTGCACGAGCTCGTCGTCGTACTCCACGACGGGCTCGCGGCTGCTCTGCTGGTTGCAGGCGGTGCGGACGGCGCCCACGGTCATCGGGTACGACGCCGGGACCGTCACCTCCTTCTCCAGGAGGCTCCCCAGCACGCGCTGCTCCTCGGCCGTCAGGACGGGCAGGTCGCTCACGGAACGGAGACTACCGATGCGGGTCGGGTGAGGCCGAGCGGCGCGACATGCGCGAGCGGAGCGAGCGCCGAACTAACGCAGCTCGAGACACCCCGAAGTCACCGGCTCCCACTCGATGCCGGCGTGCTCGGCGACCCGCTTGTCGAGGCCCGCGGCGATGTCGGCCGGCCAGGGGGCGGTGCGGCGATCGGCGATCTCGACGCAGAGGAAGATCTCCTCGAACACGCACGCCACCCGCTGGTTGGTGTCGTCGAGCACGAACACCAGAGCGTGGGCGGCCCGCTCGGAGCGCCCGAGCAGGCGCACCCGGACCGACATCTGGTCGCCGGTCCTCAGCTCGTGCAGGTAGGTCAGGTGGTGCTCCGCCGAGAGGCACGCGAAGCCGCTGAGCACGGGCCAGTTGAACGGGATCCCGATGTCGTAGAGCGACTCGTCGAGGCCCTCGCTGCCGATGCCGAGGTAGTGGCGCACGTTGAGGAAGCCGTTGCTGTCCTCGAACGCGCTGGGGACCGGCTGGACCGCGAAGGCCGGAAGGGTGGCGAGCTGGTCATACGTCGGCTGCGTGCTCATGCCCCGGACCCTAGGGCATGGCCGTCGGCCCCGCGCCTGCTACGCGCCACGTCCGACTCGATCTGGCTGCGTTGGGGACGCTCGACGTGCGCCCAGCATGCCGTCGCGCCCCCGCCTTGCCAGATCGGCCGGACGTGACGCTCGCGACGGCACGGCGCCGGCGGCCATGCCCTACTGAACCCGGCCGATGATTGGGCGGCGCCAGACACGCGGTCGTACCATGGGAGCACCAGATCCACTGCGTGTATCTACCTCGCGCCGGCTCGACCGGCGGTCCAAGGCGGCACCCGACCCCTTGGACGAAGGACATGCCTGATCACTCCCCGACGCTGGTGCGGGCCGCCGGAGCGTCGTACTTCCCGATCGCGCTCGTCGCGCGCCTGCCCTACGCGATGATGGTCGTCGGCGTGCTGACGCTGGTCGTCGCCGGTCGCGACTCGCTCGCCTTCGGCGGGCTCAACTCCGCGGTGGTAGGCCTCGGCGCCGCGACCGTCGGGCCACTGCTCGGCGCGGCCGCCGACCGGTTCGGCCAGCGCCGGGTGCTGCTGGCCAGCGGTGTCGTGTCGACGACGGCGCTCGGCCTGATGGCCTGGGTGGTCTACAGCCCGCTGCCCGCCGCGGCCGTTCTCGCGGTGGCGTACGTCGTCGGCGCCAGCGCCCCGCAGATCGCGCCGATGTCGCGCAGCCGCCTGGTCCAGATCATCGGCGCCCGGATCGCGCCCGGTCGTCGTTCGCGCACCTTCGACGCGACCATGGCCTACGAGTCGGCCGCCGACGAGATCGTGTTCATCGTCGGTCCGTTCGTGGTCGGCCTGCTCGGTACGACGCTCGACCCGTGGGCGCCGGTCGCCGGCGCGGCCCTGCTCACGCTGGTGTTCGTGACCGCCTTCGCGCTGCACCCCTCGGCGCTCGCCGCAGCCGGTGCCGACGAGCAGGCCGCCCCGCCCGCACCGGCCCGCGAGATCGCCCGGCCCGCGCTGCTGGCCGTGGTCGCGGGAATCTTCGGCGTCGGGCTGTTCTTCGGCTCGATGCTGACCTCGCTGACCTCGTTCATGGCCGAGCACGGCGGAGCGGAGTCCGCCGGCCTGGTGTACGGCGTGATGGGCATCGGCTCCGCGATCCTGGCTCTCGGCGTGGCCCTGTTCCCCGCCGCGTTCTCGCTGCGCGCCCGCTGGCTCGTCTTCGGTACGACGATGCTCGCCGGCGCCGCGCTGCTGCCGTTGGTCTCGTCGGTCGCGGCGATGTGCGCGGTGCTGCTGCTCATCGGCTGCGGCATCGGCCCGACGATGGTGACCCAGTACAGCCTCGGCGCCCTGCGCAGCCCGGCCGGCCGTTCCGCGACGGTGATGACGATCCTCGGCTCCGCCGTCATCGTCGGCCAGTCGCTCGCCTCGGCCGTCACCGGCAACCTGGCCGACCGGTTCGGCACCTCGGCCGCGGTGTTCATGCCGATCCTTGCCGCCCTCGTGGTCGTCGCGGCGGGTGTCGTGAATGCCGTGCTCAGCCCGGCGCGACCTCAGTCGCCCTCGACCAGGATGGTCACCCCGCCGCTGGCGAACGCCGGCACGTCGGCCTGAGCCGCCTGGCCCTCGGGCGAGGCGAGCGCCGCGTCCAGCGCCTCCCTGTTCGGGAACTCCGCGTGGAAGCTGGCGAATACCGGCACGTCGCCGGCCAGGGTCTCGACGGCGAGCGAGTACCGCAGCGCGGTGGCTCCCGGCAGCGCTCGCGCGAGCGGGACGTGGACCTCCTCGTAGTGGCGGCGGAAGGCCTCGGGGTCGCTCGGGGTTCCGTAGAGCACGGTCAAGGTGGGCATCTCAGGCCTCCTGGGCGCTGTCGGCGGGGGTGAACTTCTCGCGGTGGATCAGGCGCGGGGCCATCCGGCGCCGCTTGAACGCTCGCACACCGGCCTCGACCATCGGCGGAGGACCGCACAGCCAGCCGGACCAGCCGCGGGCGCTGGCCACGTCGTCGACGAAGACGTCGGTCGGGAAGCCGCCGCGGTACGACGTGCGGGCGTCGTCGGGCTCGTCGGACAGGACGGGGACGAACCGGAAGCCCGGGTGGGCGGCCGCGAGCTCCTCGAACCGGGCCAGGTCGTAGAGGTCGGCGCTGCCACGGACCCCGTGGTAGAGCACCACCTCGCGCTGGGGGTGGCGTGCGAGCGCCGTACGGACGATGCCGACCAGGGGCGCCAGCCCGGTCCCGCCGCCGATCAGCACCATCGGCTCGCCCTCGTCGGCCTCCGGGCCGGGCACGTGGAAGTCGCCCAGCGGGCCGATCGCCTCGACCCGGTCGCCGACGGCGACGGAGCCGAAGAGCCAGCGGTCGCTGGCGATCCCGTCCGGCACCCGGCGTACGTGGAGCTCGAGGACCTTGTCCTCCTCGGCCGTGTTGGCCAGCGAGTACTGACGGCGCTCGCCGCTGCCGGGGACCACCAGCTCGACGTACTGTCCGGCGCTGAAGGCCAGCGGCTCGTCGAGCCCGAGCAGGATCCGGCGGGTGTCGCGGGCGATGTCCTCGACGGCGGTCACGGTGGCGGTCAGGTCCCGAAGCGGGTGCGTGGTCCGGCCGGTGTCCGCGCCGCGCAGCGCCACCTCGGTGTCGCCGCAGGGGCGGGCCTGGCAGGCCAGCGCCAGCCCTGCCTCCCGCTCGTCCGCGGTGAGGGTGTCGAGCGGGGAGTCGCGGTGGTCGACCTCGCCGGACACCACCTGCAGCTTGCAGGTGCCGCAGGTGCCCTGGTTGCAGGAGTTCGGCATCCACACCCCGGCGCGCAGCAGCGCCTCGAGGACCGTCTGGTCGGCGGCGCCCTCCACCCGGCGCTCGCCGACGGTGATCGTCACCTCACACCTCCCAGGTGCAGTGCAGCGAGGTCGGGCCGCGGAAGCCCCAACCCCAGAACTCGACGTCCTCGGACGTGTCGCGCTCCAGGTTCGGGATCGCCTCGAGCAGCTCCTCCATCGCGATCCGCATCACCTGGTTGGCGTAGTAGATGCCCGCGCAGGCGTGGTTGCCGGCACCGAACGCGAGGTGCGGCAGCGGTGGACGGTGCAGGTCGAACTTGGTCGGGGCGTCGTACCTGCCGGTGTCGTGGTTGGCGGCGCCGTACGACAGGATCACGGGCGTCCCGGCCGGCAGGTCGACGCCCGCGACGGTGACCTCGCGGGTGGAGATCCGCGCCGTGGCCGACCAGATCGGTGAGGTCCAGCGCATTCCCTCCGAGATCGCGCGCGGGATCAGCGTCGGGTCGTCGACGACCTCCTCGAGCTGCTCGGGGCGGCTGAACAGACCGACCAGGGTGGAGGCCAGGCCGTGGCCCGGCTCCTGCATGGCGCCGAGCAGGTAGACGTAGATCGTGGGGTAGACGTACTCGCGCTCGCGGGTCTGGCCGGGCGGCATCCCGTCGTGCAGCCAGTGCGAGATGGCGGTCTCCGCGGGCTCGGCGATCCACCGGTCGATCAGCGGGTCGACGGTCGCGCGGATCTCCGCCTTCGCCTCGTCGCCCTCGCGGAAGCCCTCGGGGTCGAGGAACTCGCCGTTCTCGTCGACGCCGGCGTTGGTGAACGAGCGGCTCAGCTTGTGGAACCAGTCGCGCAGCTGGTCGGAGGAGACCGACTGCAGGCCGAGGAGGTCGCCGAGCGAGCGCACGCTGACCGGCTCGCAGTACTCGCCCACCAGCTCGGCGCGCCCGGCGTCCTCGAAGGCCTCGAGGTAGCGGCGGGCGATCGGGCGGACCAGGTCGTCGACCCAGCGGTCCACCTCGACCGGCTGCAGCTGCGGCTCGACCATGCCGCGCAGGTCGGCGTGGATGTCACCGTTGACGCCGATGATCGCCGGGTGGCCGAAGGTGCGGCCGCCGGCGGGCGTGATCACGGCCTCGAAGTGGGGGCTGGTGGCGACCTCGCGGCAGATCTCGGCGGTCGAGGCGACGTACGAGCCCAGGACGGGGACGAAGGCCAGCGGGGCCTCGCGGCGCAGCCTCTCGTACGTCGGGTAGGGGTTGCGCTCGAGCTGGGACATCGAGACCGACTCCAGCCAGGAGAGGTCCGGCGTGGTCGGCTGCTGAACGGCGGTCATCGGGTGCTCCTCGGGAGGGTGCTGGTGCTGCGGAAGTGCGACGAAGGTAGGCCGACCGGCGTACGGCGGCGACACGGATCGCGCGGTCCCGGCACCGATCGCGCGGGCGATTTGTGACCTGTGTCTCAGGTAGATTGCACAGCGTGTCCGAGCGGGTCCGGGGCCGGTCGCCGCGTGACTGGGGGAGTGCGTCCCGGGTCGTCGCGGAGGCCTACTTCCCCCACGAGCTCCGGCTCGTCGGCGGAGTCCACGAGCCGCGGCTGACGCTACGCACCCTCGACCTGGGGCCGGTCATGATCGGCCAGGTCGGCTGGGGTGCCGACGTCGCGATCGACTGCGACTACCCCGGCGCCTACGAGGTCAACCTGCCGATCACCGGACACCTCGAGAGCCGGGGCCGTCTCGGCGCGGTCACCTCGGTCGCCGGGCAGGGCACCGTCTTCCGGGCCGACTCCCCGTCACTGATCAGTCACTGGGACGCGACCTGCACGGTGCTGGGCGTGAAGTTCGACAGCGCCTGGTTCGAGGTGGAGGCCGAGCGGCTGCTCGGCACCGACCGGATCGGCGTACGAGAGCTGTTGCCGGACCAGCTGCGGCTCGACGAGGGCCGCGGCCGGGCGTGGCGCCAGCTGGTGGCCAGCCTCGCGACGAACCTGCACGACCCCCACCTGTTCGCCGACAGCGACCTGGTGCGCCAGCAGCTCGCGGGCGCGCTGGTCGCCGGCCTGGTCGACCTGTGCCGCTCCGGTGACGGGGCCGGGCCGCCGGCCCGCCCGTGGCACGTGCGACGCGTCGTCGAGGGGCTGCACGACGACCCCGCCCGGGCCTGGACCGCCGCCGAGATGGCGGCCCTGGCCGGCACGAGCGTGCGCCGGCTGCAGGAGGCCTTCCAGCAGTGGCTGGGCTGCACCCCGTCGGCGTACCTCCTCGAGATCCGGCTGCGCCGAGCCCGCGCCGACCTCGCTGCCGAGCCGGCGCCGATGGTCAGCGACGTCGCCGCCCGCTGGGGCTTCTCCAGCGCCAGCCGGTTCGCCGCGGCGTACCGCCGCCGCTACGGCGAGGCGCCCTCCGCCGCCCGCCGCTGACCCGGCCCGGAAGTGCGCCTGTCTTCCGCCGACCCGGCAGAAAGTTGCGCTGGACTCGCGCCGACCCGGCAGAAGAGTGCGCCGAAACGACGCCGACCCGGCGCGAAGTTCGCGCCGGGTCGGCGGGGATCCGGAGCACTTTCGCGCCGGGTCGGCGGGGATCCGGAGCACTTTCGCGCCGGGTCGGCGGGGATCCGGAGCAGTTTCGAGCCGGGTCGGTCAGAACAGGTCGGGGACCGTCCAGCCGTCGAGGTCGTACTCCGCGAGGAACTCGTCGGCGAAGCCCTTCATCTGGTCGACGATGCCGCGGTTCTGGGCGGCGAAGAGCAGCTCGGCCTTCACGTTCTCGTGGTTGCCGGAGTAGTTGCGCTCGTACAGCTCGTGGCGGCCGCCGAACTCGGTGCCGATCGAGTCCCACAGCGCCTTCATCACCTTGACCCGGTCGACGGCGGTGATGCCGTTGGAGCCGCGGACGTACTTGTCGAGGTACGGGCGGACCTCGGCGGACTTGAAGTCGGCGGCGCCCGAGGGCAGGTAGATCAGGCCGGAGGCGACGTCCTGCTCGATGATCTCCTTGACCCGCGGGTAGCCGTGGATCATGAACATCCGGTAGGTCAGGCCGTACTCCAGCTTCGGGATGACCGCGTCGCCCACCCACGGCTCGGGGTCGCGGGCCATCGACTCGGTGAGCGACCAGAACAGGTTGCGCCAGCCGATGACCTCGCCGACCCGGGTCTGTACGCCGCGGAAGTCGCCGGAGCCGGTGGTCTCGAGGGCCTTGATCAGCAGGCCGGCGATGAAGTCGAGCTTGACCGCGAGCCGGGTGCAGCCCTGGAAGGTGAACCGGGGCAGGAAGCCGGACTGCGGGAAGAACGCGTTGATCCGGTCGACGTCGCCGTACATGAAGACGTTCTCCCAGGGCACCAGCACCTTGTCGAACACGAAGATGGTGTCGTTCTCGTCCATCCGGCTCGACAGCGGGTAGTCGAACGGCGTGCCGTTCTGGGCGGCCTGCTGGGTGTACGACGTGCGGCAGATGAGCTTCACGCCCGGCGCGTCCATCGGGACGGTGCAGATCAGCGCGAACTGCTTCTTGCGGATGGGCAGGCCGTAGTGGGCGATGAAGTTGTAGTTGGTGATCGCCGAGCCGGTCGCGACGACCTTCGCGCCCGACACGACCAGGCCGGCGTCGGTCTCCTTCTCGACCTTCATGTAGACGTCGCCGACCTCGTCGGGCGGCAGGTTGCGGTCGACCGGCGGGTTGATGATCGCGTGGTTCCAGTACAGGACCTTCTCCTGCGACTCGCGGTACCACCGCTCGGCGTTGGCCTCGAAGGGCGCGTAGAGCTCCTTGTTGGCGTGCAGCGTGCCGAGGAAGGACGCCTTGTAGTCGGGGCTGCGACCCATCCAGCCCCACGTCATCTTCGCCCAGCGCGCGATCGCGTCGCGCTCCTTGAGCAGGTCGGCCGACGAGGTCGGGGTCTTGAAGAACGGCATCGTCACCCCGCCGTTGCCGGTGTCGGTGGGGACGGTGAGCTCGTCGACGTGCGGACCGGTGTGGAGGGCGTCGTACAGGCGGGCGGTCATCCGGATCGGGTTGCGGAAGGCCGCGTGCGTCGTCACGTCCTTCACCCGCTCGCCGTTCAGGTAGATCTCCCGGCCGTCACGCAGGCTCTCGACGTACTCGTCGCCGGTCATCGGACGCGAGGCGAAGTTGGTCTGCTTGTTGGCGGGGGAGTCGGCGGCGGGGTTGACGGTCGGCGGGCCGTCGTCCTGGGCGGGGCTGGTCTCGGGGGCGAGGGTGTCGGTCATCTCGGGGTTCTCCTCAGTAGTGGGTGTCGGCCGGCACGAGCGCGCCGAACCAGCTGGTGTGGGGGTCGTCCTGGCAGCCGAGCCAGACGACGTCGGACGAGCGGCGGCCCATCTGGTGGAAGGCGCTGTCGTGGAAGAGCAGCGGACGACGGTCGGTGCTGACGACGTCGACCACCTCGCCGAGGAACAGCAGGTGGTCGCCGCCGTCGTCGGTGCGGTGCGCGCGGCAGGTGATGGTGGCCGCGGTGCCGCGCAGGGAGGGCGCGACCGACCCGTCGCACCAGGGCAGCGGGTCCGCGCTCGGGCGCCCCGCGAAGTGCATCGCCACGTCGACCTGGTCGGCGGCGAGCACGTTGACGGCGAAGGACGCGCCGTCGAGGTACGCCGCGGCCCTCGACGTACGGGTCAGCGCCACCTGGACCAGCGGCGGGTCCAGGGAGATCGGCGTGAAGGCGGTGACGGTCGCGCCGTGGTGGGCGCCGTCGGGGGTGCGGCAGGTGATGACGGTGACGCCGGTCGCGAAGCGACCGAAGGTCGAGCGCAGCGTGCGCGGGTCCATGGCTCCTCCTCGTCGTTCGCGACCTGGGGACCAGGTCGGTGGACGGGGACGCTAGGCCGGTACGACGGACGCTGCGATCCGCTCCGCGAAGGGACTGTCCGCAATGCGCAGCGGGGTGGATCGGGTGCGTTTTCCGGACAACGCGGCGGCGGTACTGTGATGGGCGTCACCGAGAAGGGGGTGAGCCGCGTGACCGGAACCCTGACCGCGTCGTCCCACGAGCTGGGCGACTTCTCCGACGCCGTCGCGCGGGCCTACTTCCCCCACGACCTGGCGATCAAGCGGACCCCCGCCGGTCCGGCCGACCTGCGTGCCGTCGACCTCGGTCCGGTCCGCCTGGCCCGGATCGGCTGGGGCTCGGAGGTCGCCGTCGAGTCCGACCACCCCGGCGCGTGGGCGGTCAACGTGCCGCGCAGCGGGGTGCTCGAGGCCAACGTCGGCGGCCACCACGTGCTGTCCCTCGACGGCCAGGCGACGGTCTGCCCGCCCGACGAGCACACCCGGATGACCCGGTGGTCCGCCGACTGCTCGATCGTCGGGATGCGGGTCGAGCGCGCCTACCTCGCCGAGGAGGTGACCGCACTCGTCGGCCTCACCACCGACCGGCTGCCCGCCCAGGTCGACCTGCGCACCGACGGCGGCCGAGCCTGGATCGGCCTGCTCGGCTCGATCGGCACCGAGGCGCTGCGCAACCCGGTCCTGGTCCGCGACGAGCGGGTGGGCCGCCGTCTCGCCGGCACGCTGACCGCGGCCTTCGTCGCCGCCTGCTTCCCCGAGGAGCCCGGCTGCGGCACGATCCGGCCGCGGATCGTGTCCCGCGTCGTCGAGGCGATGGAGGCCGACCCGGCCCGCGACTGGACCGCCGCCGAGCTCGCCACCGCCTCCGGGGTCGGGATCCGCCGGCTCCAACAGGGCTTCCAGCGCTACCTCGGACGTACGCCGACCCAGCAGCTGCTCGCGATCCGGCTCGAGCGGGTGCACGCCGACCTGCTCGCGGGCGGTGTCGACAGCGTCTCGGAGGTCGCGACCCGCTGGGGGTTCGCGCACCTCGGCCGCTTCGCCGCCTCCTACCGGGAGCGGTACGGCGTGGCGCCGTCCGTCACGTTGCGCGGGCGGTAGCGCCCCGGTCCAGGCTCGCGAGCGCGCCGGCGACCACGCAGATCGCGGCCATGGTCAGGCCGGTCGCGCGGAACGCGGCCGCGTCGCCGCCGTACACCTGCAGCAGGGCGACGGCCAGTGCCGAGCCGACGGAGAAGCCGAGGTAGCGAAGCAGCTGGTTGAAGGCCATCGCGCTGCCCGTCTCCGCGGTGTCGACGTTGGGCACGATCAGGATCGCCATCGACGAGAACGTGAGGCCGCCGCCGAGACCGCCGACGGCCATCGCCAGCAGCGCCTGGCCGAGGGTGTCGTGCCAGCAGGTCAGCATGACCAGCGCCGTGCCGAAGACGAGGCAGCCGGCGGGCAGCAGTGGCCGGGTGCCGATGCGGCGGGCCGCGAGCAGGGCGATCCGGTTGGAGACGATCCCGGCGATGGCGTACGGCACCAGCACCAGGCCGCTCGCGGCGAGGCCGGCGTGCAGCCCGAAGCCGTGGCTGCCGTCGGCCTGGACCAGCACCACGACCAGGGTGAAGAGGCCGTAGAGGCTGACCCCGACGGCGACGGTGACCAGGTTGGGAGCGCGGACGCCGGGACGCACGGCGAGGTGGAGGTCGACGAGGACGGGCCGTCCGCGGCGGGGAGCGATGATGCTCCAGCGGATCCATGCGACGAGCAGGACGACCCCGCCGAGGCCGGTTGCCAGGGTCGGGAGCTCGGCCCATCCCCAGCGCTCGCCCTGGCTGACCGCGAGCAGGAAGCCGAGCGTGCCGGTGCACAGCAGCAGCGCGCCGACGACGTCGATCGGCTGCGGCTCGCCGTCGCGGGAGGCGGGGAGGTGACGGAACGCGAGGAGCGTCGTGGCGCCGATCAGGATCGACCCGAAGACATAGGCGCCGCCGATGCCGAAGTGCTCGGCCACCAGCGCGGACGCCGGGTAGCCGAGGCCGGCGCTGCTGACCGACGCCACGGACAGGGCGGCCAGCTTCGCGAGCAGCTCCTGACCGGACCACAGGTCGCGGGCGACCGCGAACGCCAGCGGCGCCAGCGCCATCCCCACGCCCTGCAGCGTCCGGCCGGCGATCATCGTGCCGATCCCGAGCGGGAGCGCGGTCAGCAGCGCGCCGCACAGCACCGCGACCAGGCCCGCCAGCAGCACCGGCCGGCGCAGCCGGCCCGTGGCCAGCCGGCCGAGGACGGGGGTCACGACCGCGCCGGCGAGCAGGGTCGCGGTGAGCATCCACTGCGCCGTCGCGAGGGAGACGTCCTGCTCCCTCGCGACGGTCGGCACCAGCGGGGCGCCGAGGCTGCTCACGATGCCGGTCAGCACGGTGACGGCGGCGAGGGTCGCGAACTGGACGCGAGTTCCCTCGGTCGTGGTGGCGGACGGCACGCCGCGATGGTCTCAGCCGCGCGCCGGGTCCCGGCCGGCGACTTCCACCGGGCGGGACCGGCCGGCTTCAGCCGGTGCTTCGGGCGTGCGCCGCGCGGCGCTCCAGCAGGCTCCGCTCGTCGCCGTTGCGGGTACGACGGGCCGCCTCGTCGAACTCCTCGGCCGCCTCGGCGTGCCGGCCGGCCCGCTCGAGCAGGTCGCCGCGCACGCTCGGCAGGAGCGGGGAGTCGCGCAGTGCGTCGTCCGGGAGCGCCGCCAGGACGACGAGGCCGGCGTCCGGGCCGGCCGCCCTGCCGTGAGCCACGGCGCGGTTGACCTCGACGACCGGGCCTGGGGCGGCGGCCGCCAGGACGTCGTAGAGGCGGGCGATGCGGGGCCAGTCGGTCGCCGCGGCGGTGCCGGCCTTCGCGTGCTCGGCGGCGATCGCGGCCTGCAGGTAGTAGCGGCCCACCGGGACCCCGCGCGCGGCGATCTCCTCGGCCCGGCGCAGCGCGGCCAGGCCACGGCGGATCAGGAGCTCGTCCCAGCGGGTGCGGTCCTGGTCGTCGAGCAGGACCGGAGCGCCGTCGGCATCGGTGCGGGCCGGGAGCCGGGAGCCCTGCAGCTCGAGCAGAGCCTGCAGGCCGTGGACCTCGGGCTCCTCGGGCGCCTGCTCCGCCAACAGCCGGGCCAGCCGGATCGCCTCCGCCACGAGGTCGGGCCGGGTCCAGTCGTCGCCCGCCGTGGCGACGTACCCCTCCGTGAAGACGAGGTAGACCACCGCCATCACGTCGTCGAGCCGCTGCGTGCGCTCGGCGCCGGTGGGCAGCTCGAGCTCGGCGCCGGCCTCGGCGAGGGTCTTCTTGGCCCGCGAGATCCGCTGGCCCATCGTGGTGCTCGGCACGAGGAAGCCGCGGGCGATCTCGTCGGTGGTGAGGCCGCCGACCAGACGCAGCGTGAGCGCGGCGCGCGACTCGGGCGTCAGCGCGGGGTGGCAGCACAGGAACACCAGGCGCAGGACGTCGTCCTCGATGTGGTCCACCTGCGACTCCAGGTCAGGCATCGGGCTCACCTCCTGTGCCGCGTGGCCGAGCTCCTGGGTCTTGCGACGCAGCGTCTCGGCGCGCCGGATGTGGTCGATGCCGCGGCGCTTGGCGGTCGTCATCAGCCAGGCGCCGGGATTGTCGGGTACGCCGACCGCCGGCCACTGCTCGAGGGCGGCGACCAGCGCGTCCTGGGCGAGGTCCTCGGCCAGGTCGACGTCGCGGGTCATCCGGGCGAGCGCGCCGACCAGCCGCGCAGACTCCTGCCGCCAGGTGGCGGTGATGGTGTCGGCGGTGGTGGCGTCGGCCATGCGGCCAGCCTAGTGGCGCGACGCGCCCCTAGGGCCGGCCGCATGGCGGTGCCGGTGAGCGGCTGGCGCTCAGGCGTCGGCGGCCTCGGGCGCCTCGTCGGAGATCTGGCGCAGGGTGGCGACCATCTTGCAGTCCGGCCAGTGCTTGGCGTGCAGGTCGGCGAACTCCTCCTGGTTGGCGATCGCCTCCTCGAGGGTGTCGTACTGCAGCAGCGCCCAGCCGCCCACGGCCTCCCGGGCCTCGGCATACGGGCCGTCGACCCGGGTGACCTCGCCGGTGCGCACCACGAAGTTCACGGCGTCCTCGAGCCCGAACAGCCCGCCACCGTCGAGGAAGTGGCCCTTCTGCGCCTGCTCCCCGATGTAGGCGTCCATCGCGTCGAACAGCGCCTGCGGCGGGTTGCCCTGTCCCTCTTCCATTCGCACGAGTCCCATGAAACGCGGCATCTCGATCAGTCCTTCTTCTCTCGTAGGTGAGTGATTCGAACCTACGTCGAACGACCGACGCCGCCTTCGACATCGACTGCGGAAAAAGTTCGTCGGAGGTCGAGGAGGTCGCTCAGCGACCGTCACGAGACCCCTGGCCGTACTCTCGCCGACCGTCCACGGACAGCCCCGGCAGCACCTCACCTGGTCTCGTGACGTGCCACGACCTCGCTTGCTTCGCTGCGCGAGCTCGTCGGCTCTCCTCGACCTCTTCGGCCGACGCCGGCCTGCTCCTTCGTCGCAGACCGGCGGGCCTCAGACGTTCCTGCGGTACTGCCCGCCGACCTCGAAGAATGCCTCCGTGACCTGGCCCAGCGAGCACACCCGGGCGGCGTCCATGAGGACGGCGAAGACGTTCTCGCCGCTCGTGGCCGCCTCCTTGAGCCGGGCGATGGCCGCGGTGGCGTCGTCGGCGTGGCGGGCCTGGAAGTCGCGCAGCCGCACCAGCTGCGACTCCTTCTCCTCCGTGGTCGCGCGGGCCAGCTCGATCTCGTCGGGCGTCCCGTCGCCGCTCTCCGGCGCCCGGAAGGTGTTGACGCCGATGATCGGGAGCGTGCCGTCGTGCTTGCGGTGCTCGTAGAGCATCGACTCGTCCTGGATCCGGCCGCGCTGGTAGCCGGTCTCCATCGCGCCGAGGACACCGCCGCGCTCGGAGATCCGGTCGAACTCGGCGAGCACGGCGGACTCGACGAGGTCGGTGAGCTCGTCGACGACGTACGAGCCCTGGAGCGGGTTCTCGTTGGAGGCCAGGCCCCACTCGCGGTTGATGATCAGCTGGATCGCCAGCGCGCGACGCACCGACTCGGTCGACGGGGTGGTGACTGCCTCGTCGTAGGCGTTGGTGTGCAGCGAGTTCGCGTTGTCGTAGATCGCGATCAGCGCCTGCAGCGTGGTGCGGATGTCGTTGAAGTCCATCTCCTGCGCGTGCAGGGAGCGACCGGACGTCTGGACGTGGTACTTCAGCTTCTGCGAGCGCTCGTTGGCGCCGTAGCGGTCGCGCATGGCGACGGCCCAGATCCGGCGGGCGACCCGGCCGATCACGGTGTACTCGGGGTCCATGCCGTTGGAGAAGAAGAACGACAGGTTGGGCGCGAAGTCGTCGATGTCCATGCCGCGGGCGAGGTACGACTCGACGTACGTGAAGCCGTTGGCGAGGGTGAACGCGAGCTGGCTGATCGGGTTCGCCCCGGCCTCGGCGATGTGGTAGCCGGAGATGGAGACCGAGTAGAAGTTGCGGACCTGCTGCTGGATGAACCACTCCTGGATGTCGGCCATGCAGCGCAGCGAGAACTCCGTGGAGAACAGGCAGGTGTTCTGGCCCTGATCCTCCTTGAGGATGTCGGCCTGGACCGTGCCGCGGATCGACTTGATCGCCTCGTACGGGTCGATGCCGCGCTCGCGGGCCTGGTCCATCGCGGTGTTGAGGTAGAACGCCAGCACCGTCGGGGCGGGGCCGTTGATCGTCATCGAGACCGACGTCGTGGGGGAGAGCAGGTCGAAGCCGTCGTAGAGCGCCTTCATGTCCTCGAGCGTCGCGACGGAGACGCCGGACGTGCCGACCTTGCCGTAGATGTCGGGGCGCTCGTCGGGGTCGCGGCCGTAGAGCGTGACCGAGTCGAAGGCGGTCGACAGGCGGGTCGCCGGCTGGCCCTCGGAGAGCATCCGGAACCGCTTGTTGGTGCGGAACGGGTCGCCCTCGCCCGCGAACATGCGGGCCGGGTCCTCGTCGGCGCGCTTGAACGGGAAGACGCCCGCGGTGAAGGGGAAGTGGCCCGGGAGGTTCTCGCGGCGCCAGTAGCGGACCAGCTCGCCGTGGTCGGCGAAGCGGGGTACGGCGACCCGCGGCACCCGGTTGCCGGAGAGCGACTCGCGGCCCTTGGCGGCGGTGTCCTCGTCGTACTGCGCGACGACACCCGGCCAGGCGGCCAGCTGGTCGCGTACGTCGAGCGGCAGGTCGTCGTTGGCCCGGGCCGCGGCGGCGGCGAGGTCCTCGATCTCGGCGAGCTCCTCGGCGACCGCGGCGAAGCGCTGCGCACGGCGGGCCTTCTCGACGAGCACCTCGGTGTCGGCGTGGTAGCTGCGCACGGTCTCGGCGATCTCGGCGAGGTAGCGGACCCGGTCGGCGGGCAGCACAGTCTGGATCCGGGTCGACGTCTTGCCCTCGACCGGCGCGAGCAGGCCCTCGCCGGCGGCGAGGCCCCGTCCGGCGAGCAGGCCGCGCAGGAACTGGTAGAGCGCGGTGACGCCGTCGTCGTCGAAGGTGGCGGCCGAGGTGCCGAAGACGGGCATGTCGGCGGGCTGCTTGCCGAACGCCTCGCGGTTGCGGACCATCTGGCGGCCCACGTCGCGCAGCGCGTCCTCGGCGCCGCGGCGCTCGAACTTGTTGATCGCGACCGCGTCGGCGAAGTCGAGCATGTCGATCTTCTCCAGCTGCGACGCGGCGCCGAACTCCGGCGTCATGACGTAGAGCGAGGTGTCGACGAACGGCACGATCGCCGCGTCGCCCTGGCCGATGCCGGGGGTCTCGACGACGACGAGGTCGAAGCCGGCGGCCTTGATCACGGTGAGCACGTCGTCGAGGTGCTCGGGCACCTCGTGCGCGCCGCGGGTGGCGAGGCTGCGGAAGTAGACCTGGTTGCGGTCCAGGCCGTGCCCGGTCAGGTCGAGGCTGTTCATCCGGATCCGGTCGCCGAGCAGCGCGCCGCCGCCCTTGCGCCGGGTCGGGTCGACGGCGAGCACGGCGGCGCGGACCTTGTCCTGCTGGTCGACCCGCAGGCGTCGTACGAGCTCGTCGGTGAGGCTGGACTTGCCGGAGCCACCGGTGCCGGTGATGCCGAGGACGGGGGCGGCGTGGGCGGCCGCCGCCGTGGAGAGCTGCTCGAGCAGCGCGCCGTCGAGCTTGCCGAGCTCGGCGCCGGTGATGGCGCGCGCCAGCGCCGCACGGTCGCCGCTGAGGACCTGCTCGGCGGTGACGCTGCCGGTCTCCCACAGGTCGGTGTCGCAGGCCTCGACGACGGTGTTGACCATGCCGGGCAGGCCGAGCCGCTGGCCGTCCTCGGGGGAGAAGATGGTGACGCCGGACTCGCGCAGCCGGTTGATCTCGTCGTGGACGATGACGCCGCCACCGCCGCCGACGACCTTGATGTGGCCGGCGCCGCGCTCACGGAGCAGCTGGGTGAGGTACTCGAAGTACTCCACGTGGCCGCCCTGGTACGACGACACCGCGATGCCCTGCACGTCCTCCTCGATCGCGGCCTCGACGACCTCGGCCACCGAGCGGTTGTGCCCGAGGTGGATCACCTCGCAGCCCTGGCTCTGGAAGATCCGCCGCATGATGTTGATCGAGGCGTCGTGGCCGTCGAACAGGCTGGACGCCGTCACCAGGCGGACGGGGTGCTGCGGGACGTGCAGGGTGTGCTCGGGCATCGATCCTCCAAACTCCTTGGATCTCCGATAGTAGGACGTCCAAGTAATCTGGAAAAGTCCCCGGATGGCCTAAGGTCTGGGTCGTGCCCGACGCCCGCCTGCCGTTCGACCCGATCGACCGCGCCGGCGACCTCTGGGAGGAGCACTTCGGCGACGCGACCGCGATGCGGCTGGCCACCTCGGTGATGCGGGTCCAGCAGCTGATGATCGGGGCGCTCGACGCCGCGCTGAAGCCGTTCGGGCTGACCTTCTCCCGCTACGAGGTGCTCGTGCTGCTGCTGTTCAGCCGGCACGGCGCGCTGCCGCTGAGCAAGATCGGCGAGCGGCTGATGGTCCACCCCACCTCGGTCACCAGCGCGATCGACCGCCTCGAGGCCCAGGGGTACGTCGTCCGGGTGCCCGACGAGGCCGACCGCCGTCGTACCCTCGCCCGGCTCACGCCCGAGGGCCGCACGACCGTGCGCAGGGCGACCAAGGCGGTCACCGCGATCGACTTCGCGGTGACCGGCCTCAGCGGCGACCAGCAGGCCGATGCCTACGACCTGCTCCGCCAGGTCCGCCAGGCCTCCGGCGACTTCGCGGACTGACCTACTTCTTCGACCTGCTCTGGCTCACCTGGGTGGTCACGGTGACCTGCGGCGATCCTGAGCCGGCCGCGGTGTTCTTGACGACGAAGGTCAGCTTGCCCGGGACCAGCTTGGTCACCTTGATCACCAGGTAGGTCGCGCCCCGCTTGGTCCTGATCTTGAGCGGGTGGCCCTTGGTCGCGACGACCCGGCCGTGGCGCTTGATCTTGACCTTCTTGATCTTGAACGCGTCGAGCGGGCTGGTCCAGGTCAGCGTCAGCTGCGCGGACCGCGACTTCCGCTTGATCTTCACGCCGTGGTGGGTCGCCCCACCCGCCGCGATGGTGTCGACGAAGGTCTTCGGCGGCGACTGGCAGGTCAGGCGGGTCTGGATCTCGTTCATCACCGGCTGCAGGGCCTGCGCGTCCGGGAGGGCGAAGTACTGACCGCCGGTCTCGGCCGCGATCTGCTGCAGCCGGGCCTGGTCCTCGGCCGCGGCGAGGCCGGGGCTGAAGCCGATGACGTACGTCGGCGTCTGGGCCTGCGGTGCGGGGTTGAGGTGGGCGTTGAGGTAGTCGCCGCTGTTGTGGCCCCCGTCGGTCAGGAAGATCCGGACCGTGGCGCCGGGGTTGACAGCGCGCGCCGAGTCGAAGGCGAGGTTGTAGTCCGTGCCGCCGTTGTCAGCCTGGACCAGCGCGTCGAGCGACGCCTTCATCGTCGCCGCGCTCGGCCCGACGGCCGCCGGCGCGAAGACGTTGTCCTCGACCGACCCGAACTCGGTCGCGCCGAGGATCCGTGAGGGGGCCAGGGCATCGATGAGCAGGTTCATCGCCTGGACCCGCAGCCGGTCCGGATCGGTGCCCGACATCGAGCCGGAGTCGTCGATGATCGCCTGGATGTTCGCGGCCGGCGCGCAGGCCACGGCCCTGGCCGGTGGTGCGGCCGTGGCGGGTGCCGCCGCGACGAGGCTCGTCGCGACGAGCCCTCCTGCCAGTGCCCGTGCCACACCTGAGCCCGGAATGCCCATGGTCGTCCCCTTCGCTCGACGTCAGGGCATCGTCCATCGGGGCCGGTAGCGCGAACATCACCGAAATCTGGGGTATCGGTGCGCCGTGTCGACCCTCCGTTCGAGGGTGTCGCCGCGCGCGGCGGCTGGGCAGAGTGGGCACCATGAGCACCGCCCTGCGTACCGCCCGGGACCTGCTGCGCGACCTCCGCGCCGATCACGCGGGGGCGGTGGCCCGGTTCGAGTGGCCCGACGTCGGGCCGAGGTTCAACTTCGTGCACGACTGGTTCGACTCCTATGCGCGGGGCAGCGACCAGCCCGGGCTGGTGATCGTCGAGGAGGACGGCCGGCGGGCGTCGTACACCTTCGGCGAGCTGGTCACCCGCTCCGAGCAGGTGGCCGCGCTGCTGGCCGAGCAGGGGATCGGACGCGGCGACAGTGTCGTGGTCATGCTCGGCAACCAGGTCGAGCTGTGGGAGTCGATGCTCGCGCTCGTCCGGCTCGGCGCGGTGATCATGCCGACCACCACGGCGGTCGGGCCGGCCGAGCTGGTCGACCGGCTGGGGCGCGGCGACGCGCGGGCCGTCATCTGCAATGCGGCCGACGCGGGGAAGTTCGACGAGGTCCCGGGGTCGTACGTGCGGATCGCGGTCGGTCCTGCCGAGGGCTGGGTGTCGTACGCCGCGGCGTACGTGCGTCCCGCCGAGCCGGTCCCGCACCCCGGCAACGCGAGCACCGACCGGCTGCTCCTGTACTTCACCTCGGGCACCACCTCACGGCCCAAGCTGGTCGAGCACACCCATGTGTCCTACCCGGTGGGGCACCTGTCGACGATGTACTGGCTGGGCCTGCAGCCCGGCGACGTGCACCTCAACATCTCGAGCCCCGGGTGGGCGAAGCACGCGTGGTCGAACTTCTTCGCACCGTGGCTGGCCGAGGCGACGGTGTTCGTCTACAACTACGCCCGCTTCGACGCGGCTGCCCTGCTGGGCCAGCTCCGCGCGGAGGGGGTGACGACCTTCTGCGCGCCGCCGACGGTGTGGCGGATGCTGATCAACGCCGACCTGTCCGGGGGTCCCGGCGTGCTGCGTGAGGCGATCGCCGCGGGCGAGCCGTTGAACCCCGAGGTGATCAGCCAGGTCGAGAAGCACTGGGGCCGCACCATCCGCGACGGCTTCGGCCAGACCGAGATGACCGCCGCGATCGCGAACACCCCGGGCCAGCCGGTGAAGGCCGGCTCGATGGGCCGCCCGCTGCCCGGCGTACCGGTGGTGCTGGTCGACCCCCTGGAGGGCACCGTGGTCGACGGCGTCGGCGAGGGCGAGCTCTGCCTCGACCTCGCGTCCTCACCGCTGAGCCTGATGACCGGCTACCAGGGCGATCCGGCGAAGAACGCCGAGGCGATGGCCGGCGGCTTCTACCACACCGGCGACGTCGCGGCGCGTGACGAGGACGGCTACATCACCTACGTAGGCCGCACCGACGACGTGTTCAAGGCCTCGGACTACAAGATCAGCCCGTTCGAGCTCGAGAGCGTGCTGATCGAGCACCCGGCGGTGGCCGAGGCCGCCGTCGTGCCCGCGCCCGACCCGGTGCGGCTGGCGGTGCCCAAGGCGTACGTCGCGCTGGTGCCCGGCTTCGAGCCGACCGCGGAGACGGCGGAGTCGGTCCTGCGCTACGCGCGCGAGCACCTCGCCCCGTTCCTGCGGGTGCGGCGCCTGGAGTTCTACGAGCTGCCCAAGACCATCTCCGGCAAGATCCGGCGGGTCGAGCTGCGGCAGCGGGAGAACGAGGTCGAGGGGGCTCGGCCCTCGGGTGAGTTCCGCGACGACGACTTCCCGGACCTGAAGGGCTGAACACACGAGTTGGGTGGGTGAGGGTGACCCTGAGGTCACTCTCGCCCACCCAACTCGGTCGTCTCAGGCGTAGGTGTAGAAGCCCCGCCCGGTCTTGCGGCCCAGCAGGCGTGCCTCCACCATGCGGGCGAGCAGCGGCGGGGCGGCGTACAGCGGCTCCTTGAACTCCTCGTAGAGCGACTCGGCGACGGCCTTGACCGTGTCGAGGCCGATCAGGTCGGCGAGCGCGAGGGGGCCTTGGGGGTGGGCGGCGCCGAGGACGAGACCGTGGTCGATGTCCTCGGCGGAGGCGAAGCCGGACTCGTACATGCGGATCGCGGACAGGATGAACGGGATCAGCAGCGCGTTGACGACGAAGCCGGCGCGGTCCTGGCAGTCGATGGCGGTCTTGCCGAGGTCGTCCTGGACGTACGCGCGGGCGCGCTCGGTGGTGTCGGCGTCGGTCATCAGGGACGGGACCAGTTCGACCAGCTTGAGGACGGGGACCGGGTTGAAGAAGTGCACGCCCAGCACGTGCGTGGGGCGCTTCGTGGCGACGGCCAGCTTCATGATCGGGATCGAGGAGGTGTTGGACGCGAGGATCGCGTCGGGGCTGGTCACGATCTCGTCGAGGCGGCGGAAGAGGTCGGTCTTGGCCTGCTCGTCCTCGACGATGGCCTCGACGACGATGTCGCGGTCGGCGAGGGCGGCGAGGTCGTCGACGACGCGGATCCGGTCGAGCACGGCGGCGGCGGACTCGATCTTGCCGCGGCTCTCGGCGCGCTTGAGGGAGGTCTCGAGGCGATGGCGGGCGGCCTCGACCGCGTCAGGGGTGGACTCGACGACGATGACGTCCTTGCCGGCGCGGGCGTTGACCTCCGCGATGCCGGATCCCATCAGGCCGCCGCCGACCACTCCCACACGCTCGATGCTCGTCATCAGGTACCCCTCGCTCATTTACTAGGACGTCCTAGTAAATGTAGGGGTGACCGGTGAGTAGGACCAGTTCAGGCGAGTACGCCGGCCACCGCGGTCACGAGAGCGGCCGAGGTCCGCTCCACCATGGCGAGCACGGTGCCGAACCCGTCGTCGCCACCGAAGAACGGGTCGGGGACCTCCCCGCCCGGCTCCACCGGGTCGAAGTCGCGGAACAGCCGCACGCGGTCGGGGTCGGCCTCACCGAGTGCGCGCAGGTCGCGCAGGTTGTCGCGGTCCATGGCGAGGACCAGGTCCTGCTCGTCCAGCCAGGACGCGAGCACCTGCTGGGCCCGGTGCCGGCTGGCGTCGTACCCCTCGGTCGTGAGCAGGGCCGCGGCCCGGCGGTCCATCGCCTCGCCGACGTGCCAGGTGCCGGTGCCGGCGCTGACCACCTCGACCCGGTCGTCGAGGCCGGCGTCGGCGACGCGCGCGGCCAGGACCACGTCGGCCATCGGGGAGCGGCAGATGTTGCCGAGGCAGACCAGCGCGACGCGGTAGTGCCCCGGGGTGCGGGGCGGGGGAGCAGCCGTCATCAGTCGCCGAAGCCGAGGATCGCGTCGAGGAACCACGTGGTGATGCTGATGATGATCGAGCCCCACACCGCCGGCCAGAACCCGTCGACGTGGAACCCGATGTCGACCAGGTCGGCCAGCCACGCGGTGAACCGCAGCAGCAGCGCGTTGAGCACGATGAGGAACAGGCCCAGCGTCAGCAGGATGAAGGGGATCGACAAGAAGGTGAGCAGCGGCTTCACCAGCGCCGTCACCGCGCACGAGATCAGCGCGACCAGCACCAGCGGCAGGATCTTGTCGTCGAACTCGGCGCGCCCCTCGGTCGCGCCCTTGAACCAGATGCCGTCGATCAGCTGCGCGGCCACGGCGAGCGCGGCGGTCGTGATCGCCCAACGGGACAGGAAGGCCAGCATGCCGCCAGTCTGTCATTCCAGGCCGAGCGCCTCGACGATCTCGATCTCGGCGTCGTCGATGTGCTTGCGCAAGAATGCGTGCGCCCCGTCCGGTCCGTCGATCCGGTCCGCCTCCAGCAGCGCGACCAGCCCTTCGTGGGAGCCGGCCTCGTCGTGCGCGTTGCGGTTGATCCGCTCGACCTGCGCCAGCGCCAGTCGGAGCTCGTCCATCAGCGCCTCGGCCATCTGCACCAGCCGCGCGCTCCCGGTCAGCTCGACGAGCGAGACGTGGAAGGCGAGGTGGCGCTCGTTGAGCTCCTCGTACGACGCCTCGCCGCTGCGCACCGCCGCCGTGTAGGCGTCGAGGGTGGTGCGCACCCGGGCCCGTCGTACGGCGTCCGCGGCCGGCCATGCCAGCACGCCCGCGCCCTCGAGCACCCACCGCGCCCGGCACACGTCGCGCACCGACTCGGCCCGCGGTGTGGCGACCATGACCCCACGGTGCGGCTCCCGGGTCGCCAGCCCCTCGGCCACCAGTACCGTCAGCGCCTCGCGGACCGTCGGTCTCGAGACCCCGAGCGACTCGGCGAGAGCGATCTCGCGCAGCGGCGTACCGCTCTCCAGGTCGCCCTCGAAGATCGCCCGCCGCACCTCCGCGGCGACCCGGGAGACCGTCGACTCGTTCTCGACGCTCAGCAGGGTGAACGGGCTCTTCGGTGGCGTGGACGGTCCGGCCATGCACCCATTCTGCAAGCCTTCCTCGTCTAGGGTGAGGCCGTGCCCTCCGAGCTCCCGACCGACGGCCCGTCCCTCGAGGTGGGCGGCGGCCGCGGCCTGCGGGCGGCCGTCGCCGTCGGCGGCGTCCTACTGGCCATCGCGGTCGTGGCGGTCGCCGCGTTCCTGCTCGTCGGCCGCGACGACGGCGACGCGGATCCCGCCGGCGGCAACACCAGCAGCAGTACGACGCCCGGCGCGCCCGGCACGAAGGCCAGCCTCGACCTCCCGACGATCGACCCGTCGGACTTCCCGAGCGACCTGCCGACCGAGAGCCTGCCCGAGCTGCCGAGCGGCGCTCCGAGCGTCCCGGACCTGCCGACCAAGGTTCCAAGTGGTGTCCCGTCGGGTATCCCCGACGACATCCCGCCCTTCCCCACCGACCCCGCCGACCTGGAGTCGTGGTTCTCGGACTACCTGGAGCAGGTGAACCCCTCATGAGCCAGCAGCCCCCCTTCCCCCCGCCGCCGGGTCCCCCGCCGTCGGGTCCGCCGTCGGGTCCGCCGCCTGGTCAGCCGCCTGGTCCACCGTCGGGTCCGCCGCCGTTCCCGCCGCCGGGCATGCCCGGACCGCCTCCCCCGGGCGGCCAGGGCAAGGGCAAGGGCCTGTGGATCGCGCTCGGTGTCGTCGGCGTGGTCCTGCTCGTCGGTGTCGTCGTCGGCCTGATCGTCGCCCTCACCGGTGATGACGACAGCGACGGCGAGGACCGCGGCGGCGACAGCGCCGCCGGAGCGCCCGAGGACGTCGTCGAGAAGCTGGTCGACGCCGCCGAGGACGGCGACTGCGCCGCCGCGGAGAAGCTGCTGACCGAGGAGGCCAAGGCGGCCGAGCCCTGCGAGGACGAGGCCTTCCAGCTGCTCGCCACCGAGGACGTCGAGTCCGAGGTCCACGACGCCAGCATCGACGGATCCACGGCGAGCGTGCCCGCCGACTTCACCAGCCAGTACGGCAGCTCGACGTACACCTTCCTGCTCGAGAAGGTCGACGGCGAGTGGCTGGTCGCGTCGTACGACGTCTCGCGGAGCTCGGAGTCCGACGACCCCGGCGCCGAGGGGACCGACGCGCCGACCGCGAGTGTCACCGTCCCGATCGACACGGCCCGCCCGTCCGCCACCGGCTCGAGCAGCGCCGACGCCGTACCGGACGAGCCGGCCGCCGTGGTCGAGGCGTTCCTCGACTCCGCGTTCGCCGGCGACTGCGCGACCGCGGAGGACCTGGTCACCACGACGTACCTCGACGACGAGGGCAGCTGTGACGCCGCGCAGATCCCGACCGAGCTGGGCGACTCGGTGAAGTGGAAGGTCGGCGACGCCACCGTCGACGACGCCGCCGGTACGGCGACCGTGCCGGTCGAGATCACGATCTACGGCTCGACCCAGAAGTCAGACTTCGAGCTGGCCCGCGAGGGCGGCCGCTGGAAGATCAGCGACGCGGGCTGACCCGCCCCGCGACGGCCCGATCCTGACTAGTCTGACCGCATGAGCCAGCCGCCGTACGGTGCTCCTCCGCCGCCGCCCACCGGCCCGCCCACCGGCCCGCCGCCTCCGGCCTACCTCGGCGGCGCGCCCGCCGCGTACGGCGGTCCGGCCCTCCCACCACCACCGGCGACGACGAAGCGGACCATCGGCTTCACGGTCGGACTGCTGACCGCGATCGTGCTGGTGCTGGTCGTGGTGGTGGTCGCGATCATCACCACGACCAACTGAGCCGGGTGCGCCGCCCGGGACGGCGTACCGCCATCGCGGCGGCTGCGCTCGTCGTGGTGGTGGCTGCGGTGGCCTCGCTCGTGGTGCTGTTGCGCGGCCCGGGGCCCGAGGACGTCGCGGAGGACTACCTCCGCGCGAGCTGGGAGGGCGCCTGGCGCACCGAGTGTGCGCTGGCCACCGAGCAGTGGCGCACGTACCTCTACGAGGGTGAGCCGTACGCCGACTGCGCGGCCTACGCCGAGGCCGCTGCCGCGACGGCCGAGTCGTCGGCCCTCGCGCCGTACCGTGGCGACACCGACGTGGTCGTCACCGTCGAGCCGTTCAGCCAGGGGGACGGGCGGGCCCGGGTGAGCTACGACGTCGAGCTGCGCTACCACGGCGACGACCAGGACGGGTTCGACGCGATCTGGCAGGGCTCCGGGCCGCACGACCGCGGCACCGTCGAGCTGGTCGAGGTCGACGGCGACTGGCGGGTCGCGGGCGTCGACGCGGGCTGACTCCGGGACCGCGGTGGGGTTGAAGCCCGCGGCGGCGTGGCATGATGCCCGCCGACCTGCCCGCCCGCCCAGGAGAGTGCGATGTCCGACCCGAACCAGCCCACCGTCCCCGCCGGTTGGTACCCCGACGGCCAGGGCGGGCAGCGCTGGTGGGACGGCACCCAGTGGACCGAGCACACCCAGTCGCCGTCCGCCGGGCCGGCCGCCGACGCCACCGTCATCGCCCCCCGGCCTCCGCAGCAGCAGCCCCAGCAGCCGCCCGCGCAGCCGCAGTTCCAGCAGCCCGCGCAGCCCCAGCAGCCGCCGGCCCAGCACTACGCGCAGCAGCCCTACGGCCAGCAGCCGCAGCAGTTCGGCCAGCCCCAGCAGTTCGGCCAGCATTTCGCCCAGCCCGGCTGGGCCCCGCCGAGCGGCGGCGGTGGTGGTGGCAAGAAGCTCGGTCTCCTCCTCGGTGCCGGCGCCGCGGCGCTCGTCCTGCTCGTCATCCTCGTCGTCGTGCTGGTGAAGGTGACCGGCGGCGGCAGCCCCGAGGACGTGGCGACGGACTACCTCAAGGCGCGCGGCGAGCGTGACTACGGGGCGTGGTGCGAGCTGACGGCCGAGGACGAGCGGGACTCCCTGCTCGAGGCGGCCGACGCCGACGACTGCGACGAGTTCGCAGACGAGTCGGCGAAGGAGGAGGAGAAGACGAGCGACCAGTTCGAGGACGAGTACGGACTCTCGCTCGACGAGGCCAATGACAACTTCGACTACGAGTACGAGGTCAAGGACGTCGACGAGGACGGCGACGAGGCGACGGTCGAGGTGAAGCAGACGGCCGAGTACACCGCCGACGACAAGTTCCTCGACGAAGCGCTCGACGGCGAGAAGACCGACGAGCGGACCCTCACGATGAAGCTCGTCAAGGAGGACGGCGACTGGAAGGTCCAGGACGCGAACTCCTGAGTCGACCGGCCCGATGCGCTCCCTCACCGCGACCGTCACGGTCCTCCTGGCGACCCTGGTCGCCCCCTTCGCGATCGCCGGGACCTGGCTGACCGCGCGGGTCGACGACCGCAGCGAGTACGTCGACACGGTCGCCGGTCTCGCCCACGACCCGGCCGTGCGTCAGGTGCTCGCCGAGGCGGCCGCGGACGGGGCGGTTCAGTCGCTGCAGGAGCACATCCCCTTCGGGCTGCCCTCGGCCGTGCGGGAGTGGGCCGACGAGGCGGCCACCACGGTCGTGGAGAGCCCGGAGTTCCCGGCGTTCTGGCGCCGGGCCAACGGCGACGTGCACGACCAGGTGCTCGCGGTGCTCGAGGATCCCGAGGCGCCCGCCGACGGCTCGATCACCGTCGATGCCGGACCCCTGGTCGACCAGGTGCTGGGGCGCCTCGAGGACCGCGGCATCCCGGTCGGGCTGCTGCCCGACGTCGAGCTCCGGGTCCCCGTGGAGCGGGAGTCGAAGGTCGCCGAGGCTGGCCCGGCGTACCGTGCCGTCGACGGGGTCAGCCGACTGCTGCCGTTCGTCTGGATCGGCCTCATCGTGATCGCCCTGGTCGTCGCGCGCGGCTGGCGGGCCGAGGTCCGTGCCCTCGGGCTCGGCCTGCTCGGCGTCGCCCTCGCGGCGGTGGGGCTGCTGCTCGCCGCGGAACCGCTGCGCGACGCCGCTCTCGACCGGGTCGAGGTGGAGCGCCGTGAGCTCGCCGGGGCCCTGCTGGACGCGGTGGTCGGCTCGCTGGAGCCGTACGCGCGGGGCTTCCTCCTGGCGGCGCCCGTCGGGCTGGTCCTGCTGCTCGTCACCCTGTGGCCGCGCCGCCGGGACGAATCGCCTCTCCCGGAGCCCTCGGGGCACTAGGCTCACGCGCGTGAGCGACCAGTTCCCCCCACCTGGGCAGCCCGGCGAGCAGCCTCCGACCCAGATGGCGCCGCCGGCCGGCGGCGCCCCCGTGCCGCCGTACGGCGCTCCCGGCCAGCCGCCGCAGCCGGGCTACCCGCCCCAGCCGCCGCAGCCCGCGGCGCCCGGCTACCAGCAGCCCCAGCAGCCGGGCTACCCCCAGCCCGGCTACCCCCAACCGAGCTACCCGGGCGGCGGCTACCCCGGTGGACCAGGCGGTCCCGGTGGCCCCGGTGGCCCCGGATTCCCGGCGCCCCCGACCGGTGGGGGCGGCAAGAAGGGCCTGATCATCGCGGTCGTCGCCGGGGTGGTGGTCCTCGTCCTCGGTGTCGTGGCGGTGCTCGCCTTCACCGTGTTCAACGGTGACGACGACAAGCCGGCCGCCAAGGACGACACGTCCACGACCAAGGGCGCGACCGACGAGCCGACCGACGAGCCGACCGACGAGCCCACGGACGAGCCGACCGACGAGCCGACCGAGTCCGACTCGTCCGACCTGGGCGACGCGCCCACCGACGACCCGTCGATCACGGCGCGGGCCTTCCTCGACTCGCTGCTCGAGGGCAACTGCCTCGCGGTGGAGGGTCTGACGACGCCGGACTACTTCGCCTCCGAGTTCACCGACCAGGACGGCTGCAAGGCGGTCGCCGGAAACCTCGAGATGTCCAACGCCGAGTACACCTTCGAGGACCCCACGATCGTGGGCGACATCGCCGCGCTCGACGGCGACGTCTACGCGCCCAACACCGGCAAGACCCTGGTGTCGCACTGGGCGCTCGACGGCAGCTCGGGCGAATGGCTCGTGAGCGGCTACAGCTACACCGAGAAGTGATGCGCCGGTACGACGACGCGGCTCCCCGTGTCGTCGTACCGCCCTGGGGGGACAGGACGCCGGGACAGGACCCGCGCGTCGCCCCCGACGCCGGCCGGCGTCGGGTTCGCGATCCGATCATGGGGACGAAGTATCGTGGCGAGTGACGGTGTGCTCCGGATCACGTCACGCCACCCCTGTGCCGGACCCGGACCACGGACCGACCAGACCCGTGCCGCGGCGATCCCGCAGGCGGCGGATGCAAGGAGTGGCGAATGACCGACCCCGTCTTCGGACCGGCCCCCGAACGCACCCCCGATCCTGAGCTCGTCCAGCTGCTCACCCCCGAGGGGGAGCGGGTCCACCACCCGGGCTTCGACGTCGAGTTCAGCGCCGAGGAGCTGCGCGGCTTCTACCGCGACATGACCCTGGTCCGGCGCCTGGACACCGAGGCGACCGCGCTGCAGCGCCACGGCGAGCTCGGCCTGTGGGCCCAGCTGCTCGGCCAGGAGGCAGCCCAGATCGGCGCCGGTCGTGCGCTCGCGCCGCAGGACTTCGTCTTCCCGACCTACCGCGAGCACGGCGTCGCGTGGTGCCGGGGGGTCGACCCGGTCCGGCTGCTCGGCCTGTTCCGCGGCGTCGACCAGGGCGGCTGGGACCCGGCGGCCCACAACTTCGCCCTCTACACGATCGTGATCGGCGCGCAGACCCTGCACGCGACCGGGTACGCCATGGGTGTCCAGCGCGACGGCCTGGTCGGCACCGGCGACCCGGCTCGCGACACCGCCGTGGTCGCCCACTTCGGCGACGGCGCCACCTCCCAGGGCGACGTCAACGAGGCGTTCGTCTTCGCGGCCTCCTTCAACGCTCCGGTCGTGTTCTTCTGCCAGAACAACCAGTGGGCGATCTCGGAGCCCTTCGAGCGCCAGTCCCGGATCCCGCTCTACCGCCGCTCCCACGGCTTCGGCTTCCCCGGCATCCGCGTCGACGGCAACGACGTGCTCGCGACGTACGCCGTCACGAAGGCTGCCCTGCAGCGGGCGCGTGAGGGCCAGGGCCCGATCCTGATCGAGGCCTACACGTACCGGATGGGCGCCCACACCACCACCGACGATCCCACCCGCTACCGGCTCAGCGACGACGTCGAGCACTGGAAGCTCAAGGACCCGATCGCCCGCCTCGAGGTCTATCTGCGCCGCAACGGCATGGCCGACGACGCGTTCCTGTCCGAGCTCGCGGCCGAGGCCGACGCGCTCGGCGAGCGGATGCGGCGCGAGTGCCACGCCCTCCCGGATCCCTCGCCCCACGAGCTGTGGGACCTGGTCCACGCGGAGAAGACGGCCGAGCTGGCGGCCCAGCAGGCGGAGTTCGACGCGCACGCCGCCTCGTTCGAGGAGGTGCCGTCATGACCACGATGACCTTGGCCAAGGCGCTCAACGCCGGCCTGCGCAAGGCGATGGAGGACGACGACAAGGTCGTCATCATGGGCGAGGACGTCGGCACCCTCGGCGGCGTCTTCCGGATCACCGACGGGCTGCAGAAGGACTTCGGCGACGCCCGGGTGATCGACACCCCGCTGGCCGAGTCCGGCATCGTCGGCACCGCCGTCGGCCTGGCGATGCGGGGCTACCGGCCGGTGGTCGAGATCCAGTTCGACGGCTTCGTCTACCCCGCCTACGACCAGATCGTGTGCCAGGTCGCCCGGTTCCACTTCCGCAGCCGGGGCCGGGTCCGGATCCCGATGGTCATCCGGATCCCGTTCGGCGGCGGCATCGGCGCGGTCGAGCACCACAGCGAGTCGCCCGAGGCGCAGTTCGTGCACACCCCCGGCCTCAAGGTCGTCGCCTGCTCCAACCCGGCCGACGCCTACGTGATGATCCAGCAGGCGATCCACGCCGACGACCCCGTGATCTTCCTCGAGCCCAAACGGCTCTACCACTCGGCCAAGGCCGACGTCGACGAGTCCGCGCCGGCAGCGCCGCTGTGGCAGTCGCGGGTGGTGCGCCCCGGCTCCGACGCGACGCTCGTCGCCTACGGGCCGACGGTCTCCACCTGCCTGGACGCCGCGACCGTCGCGGCCGAGGAGGGCCGCTCGCTGGAGGTCATCGACCTGCGCACCCTCTCGCCGCTCGATCTCGTGCCCGTGCACGAGTCGGTCCGTCGTACCGGACGCCTGGTCGTGGTCCACGAGGCCCACCTGACCCTCGGTGTCGGTGCCGAGATCGCCGCGCGGGTCACCGAGGAGTGCTTCCACTCGCTCGAGGCCCCCGTGCTGCGCGTCGGCGGCTTCGACACCCCCTACCCGCCCGCCCGGATCGAGGAGGCCTTCCTGCCCGACCTCGACCGGATCCTCGACGCCGTCGACCGGACCTTCGGGTTCTGAGGAGTCTCCTGCCATGGCTGTGAACGAGTTCAAGCTCCCCGATGTCGGCGAGGGCCTCACCGAGGCCGAGATCGTGGCCTGGCGGGTCAAGGAGGGCGACGTCGTCGCCGTCAACGACATCGTCGTCGAGATCGAGACCGCCAAGTCGATCGTCGAGCTGCCCTCGCCGTACGCCGGCCACGTGCTGGCGCTGCTCGTCGCCGAGGGCGACACCGTCGAGGTCGGTACGCCGATCATCCGGGTCGGCGAGCCCGGCGCGGCGCCCGCGGCCGCTCCTGAGGCCGCTCCCGAGGTCCCCGCCCCGGCGGCGGAGGTCATCGACACCAACGTCCCACCGGCCGGCAACGCCACCCTCGTCGGCTACGGCCCCAAGCAGCGTGCCCTCAAGCGGCGCGCGCGCAAGGCCACGCCCGACGAGGTCCCGGCCGTCGTCGTGCCCGGGCCGGTCGATGAGCCCGCACGTCCGCTCCGGGCCCTCGCGAAGCCGCTCGTGCGGCGCCTGGCCCGCGACCTCGGCGTCGACCTGACCGCCCTCGTACCGACCGGGCCGAAGGGCACGGTCAGCAAGGAGGACGTGCTCGCCGCCGCCGGCTCGGCCGCGCCCACCGCCCCGGCCCCGGTGGCCGTCGACCCCGCCGGCCGCGAGACCCGTGAGCCGATCAAGGGGGTGCGCAAGAACATGGCCGCCGCGATGGTCGCCTCCGCCTCGACCGCCCCCCACGTCACCGAGTGGGTCACCATCGACGCGACCGCGACGGTCGACCTGGTCGCGCGGCTGCGCGAGCGCCGCGAGTTCGCGGACACCAAGGTCAGCCCGCTGCTCGTGGTGGCGCGTGCCTGCCTGCTCGCGATGCGTCGTACCCCGTTGGTCAACTCGACCTGGGACGAGGCCGCCCAGGAGGTCGTGGTCAAGCACTACGTCAACCTCGGCATCGCCGCCGCCACCCCGCGCGGCCTGGTCGTCCCGAACGTCAAGGACGCCCACGAGCTCACCCTCGTCGAGCTCGCCCGGGCCCTCGAGGAGCTGACCGCCACCGCCCGCGAGGGTCGCACCCAGCCCGCCGACATGGCCGGCGGCTCGTTCACGATCACCAACGTGGGCGTCTTCGGCGTCGACGGTGGTACGCCGATCATCAACCCCGGCGAGTCCGCGATCCTGTGCCTCGGCGCGATCAAGCCGCAGCCGTGGGTCGTCGGCGACCAGGTCGTGCCGCGCCAGGTGATGACGCTCTCGCTGTCCTTCGACCACCGCCACATCGACGGTGCCACCGGCTCGCAGTTCCTCGCCGACGTGGCCGACCTGGTCAGCGACCCCGCCACAGCCCTGCTGTTCTAACCCGTTGAGTTGCCGCAAACTCCCCGTTGAGTTGCCGCAAACTCCCCGTTCAGTTGCCGCAGACTCACCGTTGAGTTGCGCAGAGGCGGCAACTCAACGGGGAGAAGGCGGCAACTCAACGGGCGGGGCGGGGCTGTGGACGAGCGCTCGCCAGTGCCGGACCCGCCCGGTAGAACGTCGGCATGCTGCGACGCGACCCTCCCACGACGCTCGGTCCCTACCGGATCGTGCGTCTGCTGGGGCGCGGCGGCATGGGCACCGTCCACGAGGCGGTCGACACCGCGCTCGGGCGCCACGTCGCGCTCAAGCTGATCGTTCCCGAGCTCGCCGACGACCCGGACTTCCGGGAGCGGTTCGTGCGGGAGGCCCGGGCCCAGGCGTCGCTCGACTCGCCCCACGTCGTGCGGGTCTTCGCCCACGGCGAGATCGACGGCCGGCTCTACCTCGCCAGCCAGCTTGTGCCCGACGGCGACCTCGCAGCAGCGCTGCGCCGGCACGGTGCCCTGTCCGAGCCGGAGGCGGTCGATCTCGTCGTCCAGGTGGCCGACGGGCTCGCCGAGGCCCATCGCGCGGGCCTGGTGCACCGCGACGTCAAGGCGGCCAACGTGCTGCTCCACCGGCGGGGCACCCACACCGTCGCCTACCTCGCGGACTTCGGGATCGCCGCGCCCGCGCGCGGTGACGCGGCAGCCGACGACGTCCGTGAGCTGCTCCGGCTGCTGCGTGACGTCCTCGCAAAGGCTCCCGGCCCGGCGCTCGCGCGGGTGCTCGCCGAGCCGCCCGCGACCGCGGCGGCCGTGCGCGACGTACTGCGCGGAATGGTGCGTGACGGGCGCCTTGGCGAGCGAGGGGCGCGCCGCTGGTGGGTCGCGGCCGGCGTCGCCGCCACGCTGGCGCTCGTGGCCGTCCTGGCGATGTCCCTGGCGCCCGGCCCCGGGCCGAGGCCCGACACCGTCGCGGCCTTCGCCCGCGCGCTCGAGCGCGACGCCGGCCTCGACCCGGCGACCGCGCGCTGCACCGCCCGCGCCCTCGCCGCGGCCCACCGCCCCGGCCGCCTCGAGGACGTCCCCGTCGATGTCGTCCTCACCGCCGCCGCGAGCTGCCTGTGGAGCGTCAACCCGCGCGACGGGCCCGCTTGACGGCGTACATCGCCGCGTCGGCCTGCCGGAACGCCTCACGGACCGTGCGCTCGCCCGGTCCCGTGAACGCGTGGCCCAGCGAGGCCTCGACGCCGTGCCGGCGCAGGGCGTGCACGAACCGAGCGTAGTGGGCCGGCAGATCGGCGACGGGCACGTCGTTCGACAGTACGGCGAACTCGTCGCCGCCGTAGCGCGCCACCCGGTCACGGTCGGTCGCCGCGTAGCGCAGGGCGTCGGCCGCCCGGCGCAGCAGCTCGTCGCCGGCCTCGTGGCCCGCGGTGTCGTTGACGTGCTTGAGTCCGTCGACGTCGAGTACGGCGACGGCCACCGGGTCCGCGAAGGCGTCGACGCGCTCCTGGGCGTCCGCGACCAGGCCGTCCCAGCCGCGCCGGTTCATCAGGCCGGTCAACGCATCGGTCTCGGCGAGCGCGGTCGCGACCAGGGCGGCGCGCCGGCCACGGTCCGCTGCGCGGGCGGTGGCGAGATGGCTGGACAGCAGGTGGCTGAGCATCTCGACCAGGTCGTCGTCGACCGCGACGGGATCCGGGAGCGGGCTGTCCCCGACCCCGCACAGCACGCCGAAGAGGTCGCCGCGGTCGTCGCGGATCGGGTACCCGACGTAGGCCCGCACGGCGGGCGAGTCCGGCAGCCCGGCGTACGACGCGTCGCGGGTCGAGTCCGGGACGACGTGCGCCGCGCCGAGCGTCATCTGCCGGCAGAACGTGTCGTCCCACCGCACCCGGTCACCGGTGCCGATCAGGCCGTGGCCGTGCACGTGGACGTGCACCTGCTCGCCACCGGCCACCCGCGACACCGACCAGTTCGTCAGGGGCGTACGCCGCGCGAGGTACCCGACGACGCGGCGGGCCGCCTCGGTGAAGCTGTCGGGCGCAGCGACGTCGACCACCATGGCCGCCTCCGATCTGCCGCAGAGTGCTGGACCGCTCCTATCGGCAGGGGAGGCGCCCACCTGAGCCCGGCGCGGTCCGTCAGCCGTCGGTGAGCCGGATCAGCCCGACGATCGTGGCGACGTACAGCGCGCCGTCGGGGCCGAGGTAGATCGACGCGTAGTGGTTGTTCCACTGGATGCCCGTGCCGGTCAGCCGGCTCCAGCGGGTCTCGCCGGTGCGGATGTCGATGGCGGTGACGTACCAGGGATCGAGGAGGTTGCCCTTGGGCTTGGAGTAGACGTAGACGAGCCCGTTGCCGAGCGAGGCCTTCGGCACCGACGTCGGCGCGCTGGTCGGGTTGGTCCAGGCGACGTGGCAGCCGTCGGGGTCGATCATCACCCGCGAGACGCCGGGCGTCGTGGTCTTGCCGAGCAGCGTGGACTGCACGCCGGCGTACCCGTAGTTGTTCTCGATGATCAGCGACTCGCCGGCCGCGACCAGGCTGTTCTCGGTGGTGCTCGCGCCCGAGGCCAGTACGGGGATCGAGCAGTGCTCGCGGTCGGTGACGCCCTTGCGCCGGTCGTAGACGATGACATGGCTCTGTGGCTCGGCGTTGTCGGCGATCGCGATCCACCGCTCGCCGATGAGGGTCGGCGAGGTGCCGGAGCCCTGCGACAGCATGCCGGGCTTCTTCACGCTGCCGCGGTCGTAGGGGATCGACCAGGTGACCTGCGGGGTGCCGTCGGCGGCCGCGTCGAGGCGGTAGGACCGGTGGGTCGAGACGAAGTAGACGCCGCCGGTCTCGTCGGTGGAGACGGAGTTGAAGATCCCCTCGCCCTCCGGCAGCTCGAGCGCCCTCACCGCACCGGTGCCGCGATCGAGGGTGCCGACGGTGCCCTGCTGGCTGAACCACCAGACCCGTCCGGCCCAGTCGACACCGGTCGCGACGAGGCAGTCGTCGGCGCCGAGCTGCGCGGCGAGCGGCCAGGTCCGGCCGCGGGTGAGGCTCCCGTCGGCGTTGACCCTCACCTCGGCGATCGAGGCGTCGGTCGTGGTGGCGTACGCGCGGTCCTGGCCGTCGAGGAAGAAGTAGGTGCCGCCGCAGATGTCGGTCAGCGGGTTCGCGCCCGAGGCCAGGTCGCGCTGCGAGAGCTGGAGCTGCGAGATCGCCCGCAGCGTGACCGGGTCGATCACCATCAGGGTGAAGCCCTCGAGCCCGCCGCACAGCCCGACGAGCCGGTCGTGCGAGTCGAACGCCATCGTGGCGCACTCCCGGATGCCGTACGACGCGGTGCGCACCTGCAGGTCGCGCCCCAGCGGCCCGGACACGGCGTACGCGTCGGAGCTGTAGGGGTCGTTGTGCATGCTGCTGCGCCCGTTGGGTGCGAGGTACGGGTTCTGTGGGATCGGGGGTGCCTCCAGCGGCTGTGCGGTGGCCGGGGCGCCGGTGAAGCGCGGCACCAGCAGGTCGGTCGGCAGGGACGGGATCGGCAGGCCGGGGATGGTCGGCAGGGCCGGCAGCCCCGGCAGCCCCGGCAGTGCGGTGTCGGCGTGGGCCGGGGCGGAGGGCAGGGCGCCGAGGGACAGGGCGAGGGCAGCGGCGAACACCTCGGCCGCCACGCGGAGCATGCGCATCCCGGGAGAGTAGAACGCGTTCCAGTTCTTGGGAAGGGGCCGGGGGTGTGCCCTCCTCAGTCGTGCCCGACCACCGTGCCGTCACCGCTCATCGTCCAGTCCAGGTCCGGCGTCCCGTCCTCGCGCGTCGAGACATAGAGCTCGGCGAGCCTGCGGGGCTCGTCGTGGTCCGCGGTCCTCAGCTCCAGCTCCTGACGCCCGGGGGCGTTCTCGATCTGGAGCTCGATGTCGCCTCCGCCGTAGCCGCGGCCGTAGAGATCCTCCAGGCCGCCGAGCGCGTACTCGATGACCTCGGTGAGATCGTCGGTCCCGATGTCGTCGGCGATCGTGACGGTCAGCGCCTCCTCGAGGTCGTCGCCGGCATCCGGGTGGAACAGGTGGACATCGGCCACGCCGTCGATCGACTCGAGGTGCTCGGTGAGCTCGCGCTCGGACCCGACCGACCCGCACCCGGTGAGGGAGACGGCGCCGAGGGTGCTCAGCAACACGAGGCGACAGGCGCGGGCGGCCCGCGGGCGAAGGTGAGCCGAGCCCATGGTCAGTCGCGTTCCGGCGTGTTCTCGTCGAGCAGCCAGTCGTCGAAGAAGTCCGAGAGCTCCTCGCCTGTCGTCTGCTCGATCCAGTCGACGTACTCGCGCCGGTCGGAGGTGCCGTTGGCCTCCCGGGCGGGCCACTCGCGCAGCACCTCGAAGAACCTCTTGTCCCCGATCCGCTCCCGCAGCTCCTGCCACATCAGCGCAGGGCCGTAGTAGATGTTGCCGTCGCCGAACCGGGTCGGGTTGAACGCGCCGGGTGGGCCGGACTCGGCGCGCAGGTCGGACTCGAAGACGGCCCAGTCGTCGGTCTTGCTCAGCATCGTGGTGCCCTCCTGCTCGGCCTCCCACATGCCCTGCAGGTACATCGCCATGCCCTCGTTCATCCACACGTCCGACCAGTCCGCGGGGGTGACCGTGTCGCCGTACCAGTGATGCGCGGCCTCGTGGACCAGCACCGCCTCCGAGAGGCTGTACGTCGAGTCGCCCAGCGTGATCATGGTCTGGGTCTCCATGCCGCTCTCGTTGTCGACGACGAGCACGCCGAAGCTGTCGAAGGGGTAGGGCCCGAGCAGGTTCTCCAGCCAGTCGATCGCGGCGGGCGTCTTCGCGGTGTCGCCGGGCAGCGGGTCGCCGTCGGCGTCGGCCCACACCTGGATCGGTACGCCGCTCGCCGAGGCCAGGTCCGTGTGCTGGTAGTCGCCGAACGCCACCGTGACGAGGTACGACGACGCCGGCTCCGCGAGGTGCCAGGTGTTGACGCTGCGCCCGCCCTCGGTGGTCGAGGAGGCGAGCACACCGTTAGCGACCCCGGACATCGGCGCCGGTGCGGTCAGGGTGAAGTCGTAGAGCGCCTTGTCGGAGGGCTGGTCGTTGACGGCGTACCAGGTGAACGCGCCGTACGGCTCCTGCAGCGTCGAGGTCTCGTGCTCGGCCGTGGTGGTCCAGCCGACACCCTGGGAGAAGTCGGCGCGCTGGCTGGGGGCGGGTGCCGACACGGGGGAGCCGGAGTACTCCAGCACCAGCACGTACTGGCGGTCCGCGACCACGGCGTGCGCGACCGTGAGGTCGTTTCCCTCGACGCTGACCTCGGCAGGGGCGCCGTCGACGGTGGCGGACGAGATCGTGAGCTGCTCGTTGAAGTCGAGGGGGATCCGCGGCGCGTCGCCGGTCGCGCGGAAGGTGAGCGTCTCGCGCGCGGTGAGGCGGTCGCCGTCGGGGGCCCAGGTCAGGTCGAGGTCGTAGTGCAGGGCATCGACCAGCGGGTCGCCGAACTCGGGGTAGACCGAGTCCGCCCGGGTGTCGTTGCGGGCGATCGCGAGGTCGCCGGCGGGCGCCGTGTTGCTCGGCGAGCTGGTCGGCGCGCCCGATGACCGCTGGGGAACGGCGCCGCCGCCGATGGACTGGCCGGCGCAGGCGGCGAGTGCGAGGCAGCACGCGGCCGCGGCGACGAGACCAGCGCTCCGGGTCATGGACGCATCATGCCGCTCCATGAAATCTGACAGCCATTCATCTTTCCCGTCACCTCGACCGCGGCTCGTCGTTGGAGGAGTGATCGGGGTCACTGTGGCGTGCCCCGGAGCGGGGAGGTGAAGTGGTGGACGAGGCACAGGTCGCACGCCCCCAGGGGTGGCAGCGGGTCGGACTCGCCGCGCTCGTCGCGCTGTCCGTGGTCGGCGTCGCGCTCGCCGTACCGGCATCGGGCTCCGGCGACGGTACGACGTCGCTCGCCTCCGCCGCCGAGCAGCAGAAGTCCGACCTCGGCGTCCCGCACGACGACGCCCTGCTCCCGCCCCACGACCACAACGACCCGCGCACCAAGAACGAGGTCGCCCGCGGCCTCGCCGTCGGTGAGGACGTCGTCGACCCGACGACGGCGCGTGAGCGCAGGGCCGCGGCGTCCTACGTCGACACCGAGCGCGCGCTCCCCGAGCCCCGCCTGGTCCCGACCGCGGCCTACCCGGCCCGCTCGGCCGTGCCCGCCGACCGCTATGCGATGGCCGGGGGCTGCTACACCCTCACTGCCGGTGGCACGGCCTTCGGCCCCTACTACTTCAAGGCGACCCGTCTCGGCGGCTACCTGCTGCACACCCCGACCGGCGAGCTGACCCGCAACGGCAACGGCTCGGTGGCCCTCGCCGCCAAGCCGAGCCCGCAGGCCGACTGGACCGTCACCGGCGGCAACGGCGCCTTCACCTTCCAGATCGACGGCGCCGGCGCCCTCGTGGCGCAGGGCGGCACCCTCACCAGCGGCGCGTCCGGCACCACCTTCCAGGTCGCGCTGGCCGGCGGCTGCCCGGAGTACCCCGAGGCCGACGTCAACGTCTCCGGCGAGCCCTTCGGCGGGGCGAAGCCCTACCAGGAGGTCCGCGGGTTCGTCGACGCCCACACCCACGGCATGGCCTTCGAGTTCCTCGGCGGCAAGGTGCACTGTGGCCGTCCGTGGCACGAGTACGGCGCGCCGTACGCCCTCGACGACTGCGCCGATCACAAGATCACCGGCGGCAAGGGCGCGCTGCTCGAGTCGGTGCTCTCCGGCAAGCCGTCCCACGACCCGGTCGGCTGGCCGACCTTCAAGGACTGGCCGGCGCCCGAGTCGCTGACCCACGAGGGCACCTACTACCGCTGGCTGGAGCGGGCGTGGCGAGGCGGTGAGCGGCTGTTCGTCAACCTGCTCGTCGAGAACAACAAGCTCTGCCAGCTCTACCCGCTGAAGAAGAACTCCTGCGACGACATGACCTCGATCCGGCTGCAGGCCAAGGACATGCACACGATGCAGGACTACATCGACGCGCAGTTCGGCGGTCCCGGCAAGGGCTTCTACCGGATCGTGAGGGACCCCTTCGAGGCCCGCCGCGTCATCAACGCCGGCAAGATGGCGGTCGTCATGGGCATCGAGACGTCCATCCCGTTCGGCTGCACCTACAAGACCGTCCTCGGCCGCGACTTCCCGGCGTGCACGCCGCAGGAGATCGACGCCAACCTCGACGAGATGCAGGCTCTCGGCGTACGCCAGATGGAGCTGGTCAACAAGTTCGACAACGCCCTCGCCGGTGTCGCCGGCGACGCCGGTGCCATCGGGCCGCTCGTCAACGCCGCCAACTTCCTCGAGACCGGCACCTTCTGGGCGATGGAGCACTGCGAGCCGGCCGACGGCGAGTCCTCCGACAACGCGCAGATCACCATCCCCGACATCACCGCCGGCCAGCAGGACGCGCTCTTCGGCGCGCTCGGCAAGGTGCTCGGCCTGCTCCCGGCGCTGCCGCTCTACCCGCAGCCCGCCCACTGCAACAAGCGCGGCCTGACCGATCTCGGCGTGCACACGATCGAGGGCCTCGCGAAGCGCAGGATGGTCTTCGACCCCGACCACCTCTCGGTCAGGGCGCGCGCCGCGTCGATGGACGTCATCGAGGACCTGCGCTACGCCGGCGTCATCTCGAGCCACTCGTGGTCGACGCCCGACACCTACCCGCGCATCTACCGCTCCGGCGGCTTCATCACGCCGTACGCCGGCGACTCGACCGGGTTCGTCGCCAAGTGGCGCCGCCACCTCGGCTGGGCGGACTCGCGCTACTACTTCGGCTTCGGGTTCGGCGCCGACATCAACGGTCTCGGCGCGCAGGGCAACCCGCGCGGGGCCGACGTGCCCAACCCGGTCCGCTACCCGTTCACCGGCCTCGGCGGCGTGACGATCGACAAGCAGCGTGCCGGCCAGCGGGTGTGGGACATCAACACCGACGGGGTCGCGCAGTACGGCCTCTATCCCGACTGGGTCGAGGACCTGCGCCAGGTCGCCGACGCCCAGCATCCCGGCGACGGCGCGAAGATCGTCGACGACATGGCCCGCGGCGCCGAGGCCTACCTGCAGATGTGGGAGCGCGCGTACGGCGTACGTCCCGACTCGTGCCGCAACCCGAACCTGCGGATGTCGCTGGCGAAGGCGAAGAGGCTCGGCAAGCGGATGGTCCGCAAGCACTTCACGACCGACCGGGTGATCGCGAAGGTCGGGCAGCCCTACCTGCGCCTCGACAACAGGTTCACGTTCTGCGCCAAGGCGAAGAAGATCAGGAAGGACGGCACGACGACCAAGAAGCTGGTCAAGGTGACCGTCGTCGTGAAGCTCAGGGCCGACGGAACGGTGAAGAAGGTCAAGTACCGCCGGTGAGGCGATGCTCACGGCGCAACGAAGTTACCTGCCGGTAGTATCCGCTGTGCCCGCGGCGCCAGCGCACGTGGGTAAGGCTTGCCTATCGCGGCGGGGTCCGTCGTCCGGCACTAGGCTCGTCGCGCGCACTCCTGTGCGCGCCCCTTGACTCCCTGCCGGATGAGGAGCTGTTGGACACCATGCAGATCGTTGCGATCGTCGTCTCCCTGGCCGTCTCGGCCGTCGCCGTCGTACTGACCGCGCGTGCCGTCGTCGCGATGCTCGGCGTGATCAAGCGCGGCCAGCCGGCGCCCGGGCGCACCGGCAACCCGGCCGGCCGCACGCTGACGATGCTGAAGGAGACGGTCCTCCACACGCGCATGCTGCAGTGGACCTGGGTCGGCATCCTGCACTGGTTCGCGTTCGCGGCCTTCATCGCGCTCTCGACCGCCGTCGCCGCGGCGTTCCCGCAGCTGTTCGACCCCGAGTGGACGATCCCGGTCCTCGGCAAGTTCTTCCTCTACGAGTGGGTGGCCGAGGTCCTCGGCCTGCTCGGGTCGCTGGCGATCATCCCGCTGATCATCTACCGGCTCACCCACAAGCCCTCGCAGCTCGGCCGCAAGAGCCGCTTCTTCGGGTCGACGATGTGGCAGGCCTACTTCGTCGAGGCGATGGTCCTGCTGGAGAGCTCCGCGATCCTCTTCATCCGCGGCGCCGAGTACAACCTGGCCAAGGCGCACGGCGGCGAGGCGGCCGAGCACGCCGATGGCTTCCACTTCCCGGTGTCGCAGTTCTTCGGCAACCTCTACCCCACCGGCCACGAGTCGATCGGGACGCTCGAGAACATCATCTTCTTCATCGCGATGGTGAAGATCACCTCCGCGATGATCTGGCTGATCGTGATCTCCTCGAACCTCACCATGGGTGTGGCCTGGCACCGCTTCACCGCCTGGTTCAACATCTGGTTCAAGCGCGAGGAGAGCGGTCGTACGGCGCTCGGCGCGGTCAAGCCGCTGACCTCGGGCGGCAAGGCGATCACGCTCGACGACGTCGACGACCTCGACGAGGACGCCGTCCTCGGCGTCGGCTCCATCTGGGACTTCTCCTGGAAGGACATCCTCGACTTCACGACCTGCACCGAGTGCGGTCGCTGCCAGTCGCAGTGCCCCGCCTGGAACACCGAGAAGCCGCTCTCGCCCAAGCTGATGATGATGGCGATGCGCGAGCACGCGTACGCCGCCGCGGGCGGTGTCGAGGGTGCCGCCGAGAAGGCGCTGGTGGGCTCCGCCGGCGAGGGGGAGTGGTTCTACAACCCCGAGGGCGGTGACTTCGTCATCGACGAGGACGCGCTGTGGGCCTGCACCAACTGCGGTGCCTGCGTCCAGCAGTGCCCCGTCGACATCGAGCACGTCGACCACTTCGTCGACATGCGCCGCTACCAGGTGCTCGTCGAGTCGAACTTCCCCTCCGAGCTCAACGGCCTGTTCAAGGGCCTGGAGAACAAGGGCAACCCGTGGAACATGTCGCCCACGGCACGCCTGGACTGGGCCAAGGACCTGCCCTTCGAGGTCAAGGTCGTCGGTGACCAGATCGAGGACCTCGAGTCCGTCGACTGGCTGTTCTGGGTCGGCTGCGCCGGTGCCTACGAGGACCGCGCCAAGAAGACCACCCGGGCCGTCGCCGAGCTGCTCGACCTCGCCGGCGTCTCGTTCGGCGTACTCGGCAACGGCGAGACCTGCACCGGTGACTCCGCGCGCCGCGCCGGCAACGAGTTCGTGTTCCAGGGCCTGGCCCAGCAGAACATCGAGACGCTCAACGACGCCAAGGCGAAGAAGGTCGTCTCGACCTGCCCGCACTGCATGAACACCCTCAAGAACGAGTACCGCCAGCTCGGTCTCGAGCTCGAGGTCATCCACCACACCCAGCTGCTCAACCGCCTCGTGCGCGAGGGCAAGCTGACTCCGGTCGCCTCCGGTGCCGGGGCGCACAACCGCAAGATCACCTACCACGACCCGTGCTTCCTCGGTCGCCACAACCAGGTCTACACGCCCCCGCGCGACCTGCTGCAGATCCTCCCGGGCGCCGAGTTCGCCGAGATGGAGCGCTCGGCCGAGCGGTCCTTCTGCTGCGGCGCCGGTGGCGCCCGCATGTGGATGGAGGAGACCATCGGTGAGCGGATCAACCTGAACCGCACCGCCGAGGCCGTCGGCACCGGCGCCGACCAGGTCGCCGTCGGCTGCCCCTTCTGCCGCGTGATGCTCTCCGACGGCCTGACCAAGATGCAGGCCGACGGCGAGGCACGCGAGGAGGTCGAGGTCCTCGACGTCGCGCAGATGCTGCTCGCCTCGGTCAAGGGCGAGCAGGCCACCAAGCTGCTGCCCGGTGAGGGTGCCCAGGTGACGGCGAAGCCGGCTGCGGCCAAGGCCGCCCAGCCGGTCGAGACCAAGGCCGAGCCGGAGGCCGGCGACGTCACGATCACCGAGGACACCGTCGTCGCGACCGAGGACGTCGGCCCCGCGGCCAAGGCGTCGGGTGGCTCGTCGATGTTCGACGACCCGGGCTCCATGTTCGACACCCCCGCTGCTGCTCCGGCGGCTCCGGCGGCTCCGGCGGCTCCGGCGGCTCCCGAGGCCGAGGCGGCCCCGGCCGACGGCGGCTCGCTCTTCGACAGCCCGGGATCGCTGTTCGACACGCCCGCTTCGGCTCCCACTCCGGCGACGCCGGCGGCTCCGGCGGAGGAGAAGTCGGCCACGCCCGCGGGCGGCGGCTCCCTGTTCGACGAGGGGGGCTCGCTCTTCGACACCCCGGCGCCCGCGCCCGAAGCCCCGAAGGCAGAGGCTCCGAAGGCCGAGGCCCCGAAGGCAGAGGCTCCGAAGGCCGAGGCGGCCCCGACAGCCGACCTCGGGTCCGGTGGCTCGCTGTTCGACATCGCCGCGCCCGAGGCGTCCGCCCCGACGGCCCCCGCCCCGGCGCCGGTCGTCGAGCAGGCGCCGGTCGAGGCCGAGGCCCGTGCCGAGGAGGCTGCCGTCGTCGAGGAGGCGCCCGCGCCCACCCCGACGCCCGCCGCCCCCGCGAGCGCGCCGGCCACGGACGTCGACATCAACTCCATGGGCTCGCTGTTCGACATCGCCGCCCCGGCTGCTCCCGCGGCCCCGGCCACCCCGGCGCCCGCGCCGGCCGCCGCCCCGGAGCCCGAGCCGGAGCCCGAGCCGGAGCCGGAGACCGAGCCCGAGCCCGAGCCGGAGCCGGAGACCGCGCCGGAGCCCGAGGCGGAGGTCGAGGCGGCCCCCGCCCCGGCCGCTCCCGCGGCCCCGGCCGCCCCGGCGTCGTACTCCGGCGAGGCCCACCAGCCGCGCACGGACGTCGACATCAACGCCGCGGAGTCCCTCTTCGACCTCTGAGTCGGATCCCAGGAGCCCCATCCGTCACGGCGGATGGGGCTTTCCTGTACTTGTCAGGCGTTGCAACCCCCGACAAGTGCATGAATCCCCGGTCGGCCGGGGATTCATGCACCAGCACCTACCTTCCTTCGAGGGGTGTGATCGCGGTCACCGGAGCGTCACCATGGGGGCATGACGGACCTGTCGTACGCCGCCGGCGAGACCACCACGCCCCTCCTCGACGAGACGATCGGGGCCAACCTCGAGCGCACCGTCGCCAGGTGGCCCGACCGCGAGGCGCTGGTCGAGGTCGCGAGCGGGCGCCGGTGGACCTGGCGTGCGTTCGACGACGCGGTCAACGAGGCGGCCCGCGGGCTGATCGGGCTCGGGATCGCGAAGGGCGACCGGGTCGGGATGTGGGCGCCGAACTGCGCCGAGTGGACGATCGTCCAGTTCGCCGCCGCGAAGGCGGGCGCGATCCTGGTCAACGTCAACCCGTCGTACCGCACCCATGAGTTCGCCTACGCCGTCAACCAGTCCGGGCTGCGTCTCCTGCTGGCCGCGACCAGCTTCAAGACCAGCGACTACAAGGGCATGGTCGAGGAGGTCGTCGCCGCGGGCGAGGTGCCCGGCCTCGAGCAGACGCTGTACGTCGACAGCGACGACTGGCAACGGCTCGTCGACGCCGGCCGGGACCTCCCCGAGGACGTGCTCGCCGAGCGCCAGGCCGGGCTGCGGCCCGACGACCCGATCAACATCCAGTACACGAGCGGCACCACCGGCTTCCCGAAGGGCGCCACGCTCAGCCACCGCAACATCCTCAACAACGGCTACTTCGTCACCGAGCTGATCGGGTTCAGCGAGCAGGACCGGCTGTGCATCCCGGTGCCCTTCTACCACTGCTTCGGCATGGTGATGGCCAACCTCGGCTGCGTCACCCACGGCGCCACCATGGTCATCCCGGCGCCCGGCTTCGACCCGGCGATCACGCTGCGGGCGGTCCAGGACGAGCGCTGCACGGCGGTCTACGGCGTACCGACCATGTTCATCGCCATGCAGAACGCCCCCGACTTCGGTGCCTACGACCTCGCCACCCTGCGCACCGGCATCATGGCCGGCTCGATCTGCCCGGTCGAGGTGATGAAGCGATGCATCCACGACATGCACATGGCCGAGGTCTCCATCGCGTACGGCATGACCGAGACCAGCCCGGTCAGCTGCCAGACCCGCGCGGACGACGACCTCGACCGTCGTACGTCGACCATCGGCCGGGCCGCGCCGCACGTCGAGATCCGCATCGTCGACCCGGTCACGGGCGAGACGGTGCCGCGCGGCACTCCGGGCGAGTTCTGCACCCGCGGGTACTCCGTGATGCTCGGCTACTGGCCACTGGGCCAGGAGGAGGGCGACGCCAAGACCGCCGAGGCGATCGACGCCGAGGGCTGGATGCACACCGGGGACCTGGCCGTGATGCGCGAGGACGGGTACGCCAACATCGTCGGCCGGATCAAGGACATGGTCATCCGCGGCGGCGAGAACATCTACCCGCGCGAGATCGAGGAGTTCCTCTACACCCACCCCGACGTCGAGGACGTCCAGGTCGTCGGCGTCCCCGACGAGAAGTACGGCGAGGAGCTGTGCGCCTGGCTCCGGCTGCGCCCCGGCGCCGATCCGCTCGACGCCGACGGGGTGCGCGCGTTCGCGAGCGGGAAGCTCGCCCACTACAAGATCCCGCGCTACGTGCTGCTGGTCGACGAGTTCCCGATGACCGTCACCGGCAAGGTCCGCAAGGTGGAGATGCGGGAGAGGTCCACCGAGCTCCTCGGTCTCACCTGATCGCCGACCCGGCTCGAACTGGCGCCGATCTCCCGCCGACCCGGCAGAAAGTGTCTCGCGCGCCGAGACACTTTCTGCCGGGTCGGCGCGATTTAGGAGCCACTTGGCGCCGGGTCGGCGGGAATGACGTCACGATGGCTTGAAAATGGCGTCAACGTGATGTCATAGTGGCGTCCATGGACATCACGCCGTACGTCGACAGCCTCCGTCGCGACCTCCTCGCTGCTGCCGAGAGCGCGGGGGAGCAGGCGCGGGAGGTCGCCGAGCGGCTGGGCTACGCGCTGGACCCGGCGGTCCGGCTCGCGGTGATGGAGGCGATCAGCCAGGCGGCGGCCGAGATCACGGCGGCGATGCCGAGCGGTGGCGTCGACGTGCGGCTCGACGGGCGCGACCTCGACTTCGTCGTGACGGCGCCCGAGCCGGACCAGGCGATGCTGCCGCAGCAGGTGACCGGGCCGGTGCCGGCCGAGGTGCCCACCGAGGACGAGGGGCAGGCGCGTGTCAGCCTGCGACTGCCCGAGTCGCTCAAGGCCCGCGCTGACGAGGCGGCCGCCCGCGCCGGACAGTCGCTCAACACCTGGCTGGTCAGCCTGATCCGCGGAGCCACCAGCGACAGGGCGCTCCACGTCGACGTCGACCTGTCCAGCGTCCCGTTCGGACACGACTTCCCGTTCGGCCCGCCGTCCGCGGGCAAGCCCGGCGCCAACCGACGCCTCACCGGCTGGCTCTGACCAGCCTCCAGACAGGAGAAGCCCATGAACGACCACGAACCCCTCCGCCAGGTCCTCGAGACCCCGGGCCCGGTCCGCCTGCACGTCGAGAACGGCCGCGGCCGGATCGTCGTCCGGGTCGCCGAGCAGGACACCACCGAGGTCGCCGTGGCCGGTGCCCGCGCGGCCGAGGTGCGGGTGACCCAGGACGGCCGCCGCATCGGCGTCCACGCCCCGAAGCCGCGCAACGGCATCTTCGGCCGTGCCGACGAGCTCGACATCGAGGTCGTCGTCCCGCTCGACAGCGACCTGGTCGCCCGCAGCGGCAGCGCGGGCATCACTGCCAGCGGACGGCTGATGACCGCCCGGGTCAAGAGCGGCTCCGGCACGGTCGTCCTCGACCAGGCCACGACCGTCGTCGTCGACACCGGCTCGGGCGACGTCAGCGTCGCCGAGGTCGACGGCGACGTCCGGGTCCGCACCGGCTCCGGTGCGGTCGACCTGGGCCGTGTCGCCCGCGCCGCCTCGGTCTCCACCGGCTCCGGCGACGTCTGCCTCGGGCAGGCCCTCGGCACCGCCGTCGTCAAGACCGGCTCCGGCGACCTCGAGGTCGGCGAGAGCACCGCCGACCTCACCAGCAAGACCGGGTCGGGCGACGTCGTCGTGCGTACGGCGCGCCGCGGCCGGATCCTCGTCAAGGGCGCCTCGACCCGGGTGCACGTCGGGATCCCCGCAGGTACGCCGGTCTGGACCGACCTCACCACCGTCTCCGGCCGGGTCAGCTCGACCCTGGCGCCGGTCGGTCAGCCCGAGCCCGGCGCCGACCATGTCGAGCTGCGCGCCACCACCGTGTCCGGCGACATCACGCTGGTTCCCGCCTGACGGACCGCCCGGTTGACGGCGCGCCGTCGCCCTCTATCCTTATCGAACAAGCGTTAGATAGGGACGAGGGAGAGCATGAGCGTCGCACAGCGGGTCCTGGTGGTCGGTGGCACCGGCCTGATCGGTTCGACGGTGGCGGCCGAGCTCGCCCGTCGTGGGTACGACGTCGCGGTCGCCGGCCGCAATCAACCCGAGGAGGGCTCGCCCGCGGCCGCGTTCGACTGGGTCGAGGGCGACTACACCCGGCCGGGCTGGGCCGACCGCCTCCGGGGCGTCGACGCGATCGTCTTCGCCGCCGCCCAGGACATCCGCCACGTCGGCGTGCACGCCTCGGCCGAGACCTGGCAGGACGTGCAGACCGCGAGCCTGCCGGCCTTCTTCGCGGAGGCCCGGGAGGCCGGCGTACGGCGGGCGGTGCTGGTCGGCAGCTACTACCACCAGGTGCTGCCCGACCTGGTCGCCACCAACGCCTACGTCAAGGCCCGCGCCGACGCCGAGGCGGGCGTCCTCGCGCTGGCCACCGACGACTTCGCCGTGTGCGCGGTCAACCCGCCGAACGTGGTCGGCGTCGCCCCCGGCCGCGCCCTGCACGCCTTCGCCAAGATGGTCCGCTGGGCCCGCGGCGCGATGGCCGACCGGGTGCCGGACTGCGCGCCCCACGGTGGCACCAACTACATGTCGGTGCACGCCGTCGCCGCCGCCGTGGCGGGTGCCGTCGAGCACGGCGAGTCCGGCCGTGCGTACCTCATCGGCGACGAGAACCTCACCTTCCAGGGTTACTTCCAGGCCCTGTTCGACGCCGCCGGCGCCGAGCGCACCGTCGCGGTCTGCGACGAGGACCATGCCTTCCTGCCCGACGACTTCCTGGTGGCCGGCAAGGGCGTGACGCTGCGCTACGAGCCCGACGCGACGGAGCAGGCGCTCCTCGGCTACCACCGTGGCGACATCGCGGAGACCCTGCGCACCATGGTGGCCGCGGTCGACGCGCTCCCGCCCCGGGTCTAGTGCGTGCCGTAGAAGACCGCGAGGTACTGCTCGGCCAGCGTGTCCGCATCGCTCGCCGAGCCGGCGCGGTACCAGCGCACCGCGGTCCAGGTCGCGTCGCGCACCAGGCGGTACCGCACGTCCACCGGTACGTCGACCGCGAAGTCCCCGGCGTCGGCACTCTCGGTCAGCGCGCGCACCCACCCGGCCTCGATCGCCGCGCTCTGCTCGGCCACGAAGTCGAAGCCCGGCTGGTCGACCAGCCGGAGGAACTCGTTCTGGTAGGTCAGCACCCAGGCCGGCCGCTCGGCGATCAGGCCGAGGGCGTGCCGGACCAGGTCGCCGACCCGCTGCCGCGGCGGTGCGTCCGCGCGGACGATCGCCTCGGTCGCCGCCGCCAGGTCGGCCAGGAACTCCCGCAGCACCGCCTCGAGGAGCGCGTCCTTGGAGGCGAAGTAGTGATACAGGCTGCCCGACTGGATCTCGGCCTCGTCCGCGATGTGCCGCACCGTCGTGTCGGCGTACCCGCGCCGCGCGAACAGGGTCGCGGCGCTGTCGAGGATCGCCTGCCGTCGTACGGCGGGGTCCTCCCGCACCCGCATCCGGCGGGCCGGAGCGGGCTCGGGCATCACGCCGCGATCCTGCCAGAACCTCAGTGATCGGAGAGAGCATGGAACACCGGGTCAGCATCGTCACCGGGGGAGCGGGCGGCATCGGCGGAGCGATCTCGCGCGCCCTCGCGGCCCGCGGTGACCACGTCGTCCTCAACGACATCGACCCGGAGGCCGCCGCGGCCGCGGCCACCGGCATCCGCGAGGACGGCGGCGCCTGCACCGTCGTCCCCGGCGACATCACCGATGACGACGTCGCCACCACCGTCGTGACCACGGCGGCCGGGATCAGCAGCGCGATCGACGTCCTGGTCAACAACGTCGGCGACTTCCGCCCGGCCTCGCGCGACTTCGCGCACAGCACGCCCGAGCAGTGGCAGCGGCTCTACGAGGTCAACCTGCGCCACGTCCTCACGATGACGTACGCCGTGCTGCCGCACCTGGTGGCCGGCTCCTCGATCGTCAACGTCTCGACGGTCGAGGCCTACCGAGGCATCCCGGCCAGCGCGCCGTACTCCGCCTTCAAGGCCGGCGTCTCCGCCTTCACCAAGAGCATGGCCGTGGAGCTCGGGCCGCGCGGCGTGCGGGTCAACGCGATCGCCCCCGACCTCACCGACACCGCCCAGACCTCGCGCGCGGCGATGCTGCGCGGACGCGACGAGGCGCTGGTGCCGCTGTGGCTCCCGCTCGGCCGGTTCGCCGAGGCCGACGACCACGCGGGCGTCGTCGACTTCCTGACCAGCGACGCCGCCCGGTTCGTCACCGGCCACACCGTCCCCGTCGACGGCGGCACCCTCGCCGCGTCCGGCTGGTTCCGCCGCCGCGACGGCAAGGGCTGGACGAACATGCCCGACCAGCCCTGAGCCGGCCCGGCCCGGGCGACTGCGTGACCGGGACCACAGGTGCCTCGTTACCCGTGAGTACGCCACGGGAGGGGACCACCCATGAACGACAACGCCCTGCGCCGCCGCCTGGTGGCCGCGCTGCTCAGCACCGGCCTCGCCGCCGCCTTCGTGCTCCCGCTCGGCGGTGACGCCGTCGGCGCGGGCGCGACCGCGGCCCGCACCGCCGTCTCGGTCCAGCAGGCGGGGGCGAGCGTGCCGGTCGCCCAGAAGCCGAAGAAGTGCAAGAGGAAGGCCAAGAAGCACAAGAGGAAGTGCGCCAAGGCCAAGCACGCGGCGCCCGCTCCGGCGACGACGAGCACCCCCACCGGCACGCCCGGCAGCCCTGCCGGCAGCACCGGCACCGCCCCCGCAGCCACCCCGTGGACCCCGCGCCCGGCGCAGTACGACGCCAGCGTCACCACCCGCGACATCCCGATCACCATGGACGACGGCGTGATCCTGCGCGGCGACCTGCAACGCCCGGCCGGCGCCGACGGCAAGCCGGTCACCACGCCACTCCCGGTCATCGTCACCATCACCGCCTACAACAAGACGGTCCTCTCCGCCGGTGCGGGTGCCACCCTCGCCGGGGCCGACCCTGGCTACCTGGTCGCGCGCGGCTACGCCCAGCTCACCGTCGACGCCCGCGGCACCGGCGGTTCGCAGGGCCAGTGGGCCGCGTTCAGCGCCCGCGAGGGCAAGGACGCCGGGGCGATCGTCGAGTGGGCGGCCTCCCAGCCGTGGAGCAACGGCAAGGTCGGCATGACCGGCGCGTCGTACATGGGCATCTCGCAGCTCTTCGCCGCCGCCCAGAAGCCCCGGGGACTCAAGGCGATCTTCCCGCAGGTCCCGGCGGCCGACGTCTACCGCGACGTCGTCGCCTCCGGCGGCCAGATCGACGTCGGGTTCATCCCGCTGTGGCTCGGACTGGTCACCGCGACCGGGGTGATCCCGCCGGCGTACGGCCTCCAGGAGCCGCAGGCCGGCTTCAAGATGGCGCTCGACCACCTGATGGGCGGGCTCGGCTTCACCCTGCCGCTCGCCGTCCAGGCGGTGCTCGGCGGCGACCCGGCCTACGACGGCCCGTTCTACCGCGAGCGCTCACCGATCGAGGTCCTCGACAACGTCACCGTCCCGACGTTCCTCGTCGGCGGCGAGTTCGACCTGTTCCAGCGCGGCACGCCGCTCGTGTTCGAGCGGCTCCAGCAGCGCGGCGTCCCGACCAAGCTCATCGTCGGTCCGTGGGACCACCTGCAGGGTTCGTCCGGCGCCGAGGTCGGCAAGGCGGGCTACGGCTCGCTCGCGGAGCTGCAGCTGCGCTGGTTCGACCAGTACATCAACGGCATGGACGGCCAGCTCGACCAGATCGCGCCGCTGACCTACTACGAGCAGGGCTCCGGCTCGTGGGTGCGCAAGGCGAAGTGGCTCGACGACGACCTCTCCGCCCGCAGCTATGCCCTGTCCGGCGACGCCGCGGTCGGCGGCAGGGCCGGCGTCCTGACCACGGGTACGGCGAGCGCCGGGTCCGCCGTCGTCCCGCCGATCCCGGTCACCGGCCTGTGCACCCGCTCGGCCAACCAGTGGACCGCCGGGGTGCCGAACGTGCTGCTCGCGGACCTGCCCTGCTTCACGAACAACGCGCTCAACGACCTCGGCGGGGTCACCTTCGACACCGCGCCGCAGGACGCCGACGTGCGCTTCCAGGGTCCGCTCAACGCGCGGCTCTACGTCTCGACGCCGACCGGCGACGGGATGCTGTCGGTCGCGGTGGAGGACGTCGCACCTGACGGAACGGTCACCCGGATCAGCGGAGGCTGGCAGACCATCGCGCACCGCAAGCTCGACGAGAGCCGCTCGCGCTACCTCGACGGCCAGCTGCTCCAGCCGTACCACCCGTTCACCCGCGAGGCGAAGGCCAACCTGCCTGCCGGCGAGATCGCGCCGGTCGACGTCGAGATCTTCCCGACCGGCGCGGTGATCGCGAAGGGGCACCGGCTGCGGATCGCGGTCCAGGCGTTCGACGTACCGCACCTGTTGTCGCCGCTCACCGACCTGGTCGGCCAGCTGGTGCCGGTCACCGTGCACACCGGCCCGCAGTACCCGTCGGTGCTGACCATGGCGGTGCGCTGACCGGCTCATCCGCCGGTCCGCGCTGGTCGGGCTGGTCGGGCTGTAACACGTTGTCCACCCGACTACCTGACGGTTCTCCGCACCAGGCTCGGCGTGTCGTCGGCGTGTCGTGCTGACAACCGCCGACCAGTCGGGTGGACAACGTGTTACAGCGGTGGGAGCCGACGCCGCGCCGGCCACCCTGACTCCTCCAAACCGCCTACAACCCGCCCGGGCGGCGGGCCAGGGTGCTCGCGAGGGCCGTGGCCGCCGCCCGGACCGCGTTCTGGTGCGCCTCCGGCCGGAACCGGCCGACCGGGCCGGTCACGCTGATCGCGGCCAGTGCGCTCGCCCCGTCGGTGTCGAGCACCGGCGCCGCCACGCACAGCAGGCCCGGCGTCGACTCCTCGCGCTCGAAGGCCAGCCCGTTCTCCAGAGCCCGCTCCAGCTGCTGCTCGAGCAGGCCCGGTGCCACCACCGTGTGCGGCGTACGACGGGCGAGCGGCCCCGCCAGCACCGCCGCCCGCACGGACGGCTCGGCGTGCGCGAGCAACACCTTGCCGATGGCGGTGCAGTGCATCGGCATCCGGCCGCCGGTCCGTGAGGGGCTGCGGGCCTGGCGGTGCCCGCCGATCTTGGCGACGTAGACGACCTCGGTGCCGTCGCGGACCCCGAGGTGGACGGTCTCGTGGGTGCGCTCGTAGAGGTCCTGCAGGAACGGCATCGCGACCTCGAGCAGGGTGCGCTCGGTGGCCGCCCGCATGCCGAGCTCGAACAGCCCGCCGGCCAGCCGGTAGCCGTGCTCGGTCTTCTCCAGCAGCCGGTGGTGCACCAGGTCGGCGGCGACCCGGTGCGCGGTGCCCTTCGGGAGGCCGGTGCGTCGGACCAGCTCGGCGAGGGGGAGCAGCCGGTCCTCGGGGCCGAAGGCGCGCAGCAGCGCGACCGCCTTGCCCAGGACGGTGTCCAGGTCCTGCGCGTCCGCCACTCGCACAGCGTACCGGTGAGTGGAACGTGCCCATGGTGGGCGACGACGCCAGGCACGAGAGTGAGCACCATGACCGAAGCTCTCGACCTCGACACTGCCGTCACGGCTGCCGCCGAGCGCCTGCACACCGCGCTGGTCGACAACCAGCCCTGTGCCCCGATCCGCGACCTGATCGGCGACCGCGACATCAACCTCGCGTACGCCGTGCAGCAGCAGCTCAACGCGCACCGCCTCGACGCCGGCGCCACGGTCGTCGGCCGCAAGATCGGCGCGACCTCCGAGGCCGTCCAGAAGCAGCTGGGCGTCGACACCCCCGACCTGGGCGTGCTCTTCGACGACATGGAGTACGACGCCTCCGCGCCGATCGACATCAGCGGGCTGCTGCAGCCGAAGGTCGAGGGCGAGATCGCGTTCGTCCTGGGCGCCGACCTCGCCGAGGGCGACCTCGACCTCGACCAGGTCGCGGCCGCCGTCGACTACGCCGTCGCCGCGATCGAGGTGTGCGACAGCCGGATCGACAACTGGGACATCAGCTTCGCTGACACCGTCGCCGACAACGCCTCGGCCGGCGGCTACGTGCTCGGCACCGAGCGCCGTACTCTCGACGACTTCTCGCCGAAGGACGCCGCCATGGCGATGACCGTCAGCGGCCAGGACGACTCGGTCGGCACCGGCGCCGCCTCCCTCGGCGACCCGCTCGTCGCGCTGCAGTGGCTGGCCCGACAGGCCCGCGACCTCGGCGACCCGTTGCGCGCGGGCCAGGTCGTGCTCTCCGGCGCGCTCGGCCCGATGCGTCCCGCCGCCCCCGGCGCCGACGTCGAGCTCACCATCGACGGACTCGGCTCCGTCGCCATCAGCTTCAGCACCAAGGAGGACTCATGAGCAAGACCAAGGTGGCCATCATCGGCTCCGGCAACATCGGAACCGACCTGATGATCAAGATCCTGCAGACCGCGCAGCACGTCGAGATGGGGGCGCTCGTCGGCATCGACCCCGACTCCGACGGCCTCGCCCGGGCCCGCGACCTGGGCGTCGCGACCACCCACGAGGGCGTCGAGGGCCTGATGGCCCTGCCCGGCTTCGACGACATCGAGATCGTCTTCGACGCCACCTCGGCCAAGGCGCACCTTCACAACGACGCGCTGCTGCGCCCGCTCGGCAAGCGGATGATCGACCTCACCCCGGCTGCCATCGGCCCGTTCGTGATCCCGGCCGTCAACATCGACGAGCACCTCGACGCGCCCAACCTCAACATGGTCACCTGCGGCGGGCAGGCCACCATCCCGATCGTGGCCGCGATCTCCCGTGTGGTCCCCGTGGAGTACGCCGAGATCGTCGCCTCGATCTCCTCGAAGTCCGCCGGTCCGGGCACCCGCGCCAACATCGACGAGTTCACCGAGACCACGTCCGGGGCGATCGCCCAGGTCGGCGGCGCCAAGCGCGGCAAGGCCGTCATCATCCTCAACCCGGCCGAGCCGCCGCTGATGATGCGCGACACCGTCTTCGCGCTCGTCCACGCACCCGACCCGGCCCTTCATGACGAGATCCGCGCGAGCGTGGAGAAGATGGTCGCCGACGTGGCGGCGTACGTCCCCGGCTACAAGCTGGTCCAGAAGGTCCAGATCGCCGAGATCCCGGCGGACCAGCCGGTCGAGACGCTGTTGGTCGACGGCGCGGAGCGCCCGACCCACCAGGTCTCGGTGTTCCTCCAGGTCACCGGTGCCGGCCACTACCTCCCGGCGTACGCCGGCAACCTCGACATCATGACCTCGGCCGGCCTCCAGGTCGCCGAGCGGATCGCTGCTGCTCGAAACAACGACATGGAGGCCGCGCTGTGAGCACCCCCGCCGAGAAGACCAAGATCTTCGTCCAGGACGTCACCCTGCGCGACGGCATGCACGCGATCCGGCACCGGATCTCGCCCGCCGACGTGAAGCGGATCGTCGTCGCCCTCGACGAGGCCGGCGTGGACGCGCTCGAGGTCGCCCACGGCGACGGCCTCGCCGGCGGCTCGGTCAACTACGGACCCGGCTCGCACACCGACTGGGAGTGGCTCGAGGCCGCCGCGTCGGTGCTGAAGAACGCCCGGCTGACCACCCTCCTGCTGCCCGGCGTCGGTACCGTCCACGAGCTCCAGCGGGCCTACGACCTCGGCGTCCGCTCGGTCCGGATCGCGACCCACTGCACCGAGGCCGACGTCTCCGCGCAGCACATCGCGGCTGCGCGCGAGCTCGGCATGGACGTCTCCGGCTTCCTGATGCTGTCCCACATGGCCGAGCCCGAGCAGCTCGCCCAGCAGGCCAAGCTGATGGAGTCGTACGGCGCCCACTGCGTCTACGTCACCGACTCCGGCGGCCGCCTCACCATGGACGACGTCGCCGCGCGCGTGCAGGCCTACCGCCGCGTGCTGGACCCGGGGACCGAGATCGGCATCCACGCCCACGAGAACCTCTCGCTGTCGGTCGCCAACTCCGTGGTCGCCGTACAGAACGGCGTCTATCGCGTCGACGCCTCCCTCGCCGGTCACGGCGCGGGCGCCGGCAACTGCCCGATCGAGCCGTTCATCGCCGTCGCCGACCTGATGGGCTTCGTGCACGGCTGCGACGTGTTCAAGCTGCAGGACGCCGCCGACGACATCGTCCGCCCGCTCCAGGACCGCCCGGTCCGGGTCGACCGCGAGACGCTGACCCTCGGCTACGCCGGCGTCTACTCCTCGTTCCTGCGCCACGCCGAGCGTGCCGCCGAGCAGTACGACGTCGACGTGCGCGACATCCTGATGGAGTGCGGCCGCCGCCGTCTCGTCGGTGGCCAGGAGGACATGATCGTCGACATCGCGCTGACCATCGTGGCCGAGCGCGAAGCGGCTCTCGTCTAGCGCGACCCGGCAGAAAGTGGCCCGGTCTTCCCGCCGACCCGGCAGAAACTGGCTCAGAAATCGCGTCGACCCGGCAGTACTTCTGCCGGGTCGACGCAATTCGCCACCCACTTCGCGCCGGGTCGGCGCAATTCGCCACCCACTTCGCGCCGGGTCGGCGCGAATCACGAGCCACTTCGCGCCGGGTCGGCGGGTCAGGAGCGCATGGAGACACCCTCGCGCCAGTAGCCCATGAAGGCGACCTGGCGTCGGTCGAGCCCGAGGTCGTTGACCAGCTTGCGGCGCAGGCCGGTCACCACCTTGGACTCGCCGGCGATCCACGCGTAGAGCCCGGCGTACGGCGTGTCCCCTGCCGGGACCGCCGTCGCCGTGCCGACCTCCTCGCCCGAGGAGGAGTGCACCGGGGTCTCCCACAGGTCGGGGTCGATCTCGTCGTCGGTCACCACGATGGCCTCGGTGGGCGCGGTGCCGGTCAGGTGGTCGAGGACCGCCGCGTGCAGCCGCTCGCCGCGTGGGCCGCCGTTGCGCGGCAGCCAGGTCACCTCGACCCCGACGGGCGCGACGAGGTCCTGGATGTCGGCGTCGACCGGCACCTCGAGGTACGCCGCCCCGGTCGCGTCGGCCGGCAGGTCGCGCAGCACGCCCCGGATCGCCGGTACGGCGGTCTCGTCGCCGACCAGCAGCAGGCGCGTCGCCGTACCGGGGGACCACTCGATGCCGCCGAACTCGTGGCCCGTGCGCGGCGCCAGGGTGACCAGCCGCTGCCCGGGCGCGGCCTGGAGCGCCCAGCGGTTGCCGGCGCCGTCGAGCGGGCTCTCGCCGTGGGCGTCGCCCTCGTGGACGACGATGTCGACGACCAGGCGCGTGTCGGCGCCCTCGCCGATCCGGTCGCGGATCGTGTAGGTGCGCAGGGAGCCACGCTCGTCCTCGGGGATCTGCATCCAGGTGGTCCACCAGGACTCGTCCGCGTCGGCGAACGACGGCAGCGCGCCGGCCGCGTTGGGGAAGATCAGCTTGATCCGCTGGTCCAGCACGGGCCCGTCCGGGCCCAGCTCGGCCAACGCCGCGCCACCGAGCTCGACCCGCACGAACGACGGCGAGACCCGTTCGGCGCGCACGACCTCGACCTCGGTGAGGAGCATGGGAAGGGCGGCGACGTACTCGTTCTGGTCGACGGTCATGAGGTCAGGCTAACCTAACTACATGAATCCCCGGTCGGCCGGTGATTCCGGCACTTGTCGGGTGTTGCAACACCCACAAGTGCAGGAAGCGCCCGACGAGTCAGATCTGCGTCCGGTGGAAGTTCTGGAACGAGCGCGACGGCGTCGGGCCGCGCTGGCCCTGGTAGCGCGAGCCGTACTTCTCCGAGCCGTAGGGGTGATCGCTCGGCGAGGAGAGCCGGAAGAAGCAGAACTGGCCGATCTTCATCCCCGGGTAGAGCTTGATCGGCAGCGTCGCGACATTGGCCAGCTCGAGCGTCACGTGCCCGGAGAAGCCGGGGTCGACGAAGCCGGCGGTCGCGTGCGTGAGCAACCCGAGGCGGCCCAGCGAGGACTTGCCCTCGACCCGCGCGGCGATGTCGTCGGGCAGCGTGACGACCTCGTACGTCGAGCCGAGCACGAACTCGCCCGGGTGCAGGATGAACGGCTCGTCGCCCTCGGGCTCGACCATGCGGGTCAGGTCGGACTGGTCGGCGGCCGGGTCGATCGACGGGTACTTGTGGTTGTCGAAGACCCGGAAGAACCGGTCCAGGCGGAAGTCCACCGACGACGGCTGCATCAGCCCGGGGTCATAGGGTTCGAGGGCGATCCGTCCGGCGTCGATCTCGGCGGTGATGTCGCGGTCGCTGAGCAGCACGCCCCGCACCCTACCGGCCGGTGCCGGTTGTGAGTGGCGGCGATCACGCGCGCAGAATGCTCAGATGACCTTACGCACCTACGTCGCCCTCGGCGACTCGTTCACCGAAGGGGTCGGTGACCCCGACCCGGCGCGCCCCAACGGCCTGCGCGGATGGGCCGACCGCACCGCCGAGGCGCTCGCGGCCGCGGCCGCCCGCGACGGCGTCGACTTCGGGTACGCCAACCTCGCCATCCGCGGCCGCAAGCTCCCCGCGATCATCGACGAGCAGGTCGACGCCGCCATCGCGCTCGGCCCGGACCTGGTCAGCATCCACGGCGGTGGCAACGACGTGCTCCGCCCCAAGGTCGACATCGACGCCCTCGCGGCGACGTACGACGAGGCGATCGGCCGGCTCGCCGCCAGCGGCGCCCACGTCGTGGTGTTCACCATTGCCGACCCCGGCCTCAACGGGGTCATCAAGATGATCCGTGGCCGGACCGCGATCTTCAACGAGTGGGTCCGCGAGATCGCCGAGAAGCACGACGCGACCCTGGTCGACATGTGGCGGATGCGCGGCTGGAAGGTCGCGGAGGTGATGGACGAGGACCGCCTCCACCTCAACGCCGTCGGCCATCAGATGATCGCCATCTCCGCCCTGGACGCGCTCGGTGTCGCCCACGACCTGCAGCCGATCCCGCCCGTCCCGGCCCCGGTCCTCAGCGCCCGCCAGCAGCGCGCCGCCAACCTCGCGTGGGCCCGCACCCACCTCGCTCCCTGGGTCCAGCGCCGCGTCACCGGCCGCTCGTCGGGCGACGGGGTGGAGCCGAAGCGCAGCACCTTCCTGCCCATCGGGTAGCATCCTCATCGCTCCGGTTCGCCGGGGCCTGCGGACGTAGCTCAGTTGGTAGAGCGTCAGCTTCCCAAGCTGAATGTCGCGAGTTCGAACCTCGTCGTCCGCTCCACTGCTCCAGCGCGTGTCACGTGGCGGAGCGCCGCCCGCGGAAGAAGTAGACCACCGGCAGCACCCCGGCCGAGTTCACCAACGTCAGCGCGAGCGCCCACCGCCGCTTCGACCCGTTGACCTCGCTCTCGTCGCGTCCCCTGAGATCGGCGAGCGCGGCGGCCTTGAGCGCACCGTCGACGGCGCTGCCGACCAGGATCGCCTTCCGGGTGCGGGGGCTGAGGTCCGTCCAGCGCTTCTTGGCCATGTCACTCCTCGGGTCGGGGTTGAATGTGTCCATGGTGCACTCGGAGCCCCCGCCGTTCAGGTTCACCCCCCGCTCTCGGCGGCGTACCGGCCTGGTCGTCGCGGCCGTGCTGATGGCGGCCGGCAGCGCCTGGGCCGGCTACGGGCTGGGCCTGACGATCATCGACGCGAACGACGACGCGCCGCCGGCGTACGTCGCCCTGGACGCCGCCGCAGCCGGCACCATCGGCGGCCTGGTCATCGCCGCGATCGGCGCCATCGGCTGGCTGTTCATGATGGACCGCTTCCCGCTCGCCCTGAGCAGCTGGCACAGCGCCGGCCTGCTGCTCCTGTGCTCCGCGCCCGGCGTGGTGCTCGCGACGCGGGAGCTCGGCGCCGGCGGTTGGTACGACGTCGCGGCCGCCGGGCTGGCGACGGCCGGCGTCCTCGCGCTGCTCGGCGGCTCGCTGCTCGCCACCCGCCGGCGCCTGCGCTGGCACGACGAGCTGCGCCTGATCGCCGAGGGCACACCGGTACCGGCGACCGTCGTCGAGTCGGGGCTCGACCCGGACGACTTCGAGGAGGCGTCGAACGTGATCACCACCGCGACCTTCCGGTTCACCGGGGCCGACGGCACGTCGTACCTCGTGCACCAGCGAGTCACCATCCCCGCCGCCGCGCCGATCGTCGAGGGCCAGCGGACGACGGTCTGGTACGACCCCGCGGACCCGCTCGACGACAAGCGCATCGTGGTCGCGATGGTGCACGCGCTGCGCTGGAACGTGCCGGTCCCGCGCGCGGCGACCGAGGAGCCGGTCGTACCCTCCTGACGTGGACTTCACCGGCTTTCCCGTCGCGGCGCTCGACTTCTACGACGACCTCGAGGTCGACAACACGAAGTCCTTCTGGGAGGCCAACAAGGCCGTCTACACCGACAGCGTGAAGGCGCCGATGGTCGCCCTGACCGACGCGTTGGGCCAGGAGTTCGGCGCCGCGAAGGTGTTCCGGCCTTACCGCGACGTGCGGTTCGCGAAGGACAAGACGCCGTACAAGACCCATCAGGGCGCCTTCGTCGGCGTCGGCCCGGCGACGGGCTGGTACGTCGAGGTGGCGGCGCCCGGTGTCCGGGTCGGCGGCGGGATCTACGAGGCGTCGGGGGCGCATCTCGCCCGCCTGCGCGAGGCGATGGCCGAGGAGAAGACCGGCAAGGTCCTGCAGCGGATCCTGCGCGACCTCGAGCGCGGCGGGTTCGAGGTGGCGGGAGAGCGGCTCAAGACCGTGCCTCGCGGCTACGACAAGGAGCACCCTCGCATCGAGCTGCTCAAGATGAAGACCGTGCTCGGCATGCGCTCCTACGGCTTCGAGCCGTTCGTGCACACCGCCGAGCTACTCGACCGGGTGCGCGAGGACTGGCGTCGGCTGCGTCCGCTCGTCACCTGGGTCGCTGACGCGATCGCGGAGTGAGCGGGGCGATCAGCCGCGGACCCGGCGCAGGAAGGCGGCCAGGTTGCCGGTCAGCCGCTCGACCTGCTGCTCGACGGTGAGCGACTCGGGCAGTCGGCCCTGGTCGCTGACCCTCTTGCCCCGGACGTAGAGCGAGCACTGCAGGTCGGCGCAGATGTAGGTGCCGACGGAGTCGCCGTTCTGCCCGGCCTTGCCGGAGCGCGGTGCGACCATCAGCACCACGCCGCCGGAGCCGTGCGGCGTCAGGCACAGCGCGCACAGGTTCTTGCGGGGCACCCCGGCGCTGCCGTCGGTCGCGCGGAGCACGATGCCGTACGGCGACCCGTCGACCTCCGCCACGACGTACCCCCGCACCCGCGACTGCGGGTCCCGCCACCCGAGGAACTCGAGGTCCTCCCACGGCTGGTCGCGCAGGTCGCGGGGGACGTTGAGCCGCTTCGCCTCGCCCTTCGAGCAGTTCACGAAGGAGGCGCGGATCTGTTGCTCGGTCAGGGGGCTCACGTCGATCCACCCTACGAACCGGCGCCACCCATTTACGGGTCGGCGGAGGGTCAGGCGGAGGTGAAGCTCGCCATCGTGCGGTCCGGCTCCCAGAACGCCTTCATCGACCTCACCCGCCCGTCGTCGTCGACGACGTACACCATGATCAGGTCGGTCGTCGTGTGCGAGCCGTCCGCGAAGGATGTCTTGATCCGTCCGATGTTGGCGCAGGTGTTGCTGCCCGGGTTGGCGAACGAGTCGTTGATCTGGAACTCGAAGGTGTCGATCGGCGCGATCGCCTTCTCCCAGAACGCGGAGATGCCGGCGTGGCCGTGGTGCCCCTTGCCCTCGGGGTCGAACATCGACGGCCCGACCGGGTCCTCGAGGACCGCGTCCTCGGCGTACACCGTCAGCCACTCGGCCAGGTCGCCCTTGGCCACGGCGGAGTAGGACCGCTGCGACGCGGCGCGGGCCGGGTGCGGGTCGTTGGGGGCGTTCCACACGATCGCGTCGGAGGTGATCATGTGGCCATCGTAGGGCGAAGATAGAACGTGTTCTATGTTTCGAGACGGTTTGCTCGTCCCTCGCAAACCTCCTCAACAACCGGAGGACGGTTTGCTCGTCCCTCGCAAACCTCCTCAACAACCGGAGGACGGTTTGCTCGTCCCTCGCAAACCTCCTCAACAACCGCCCGGGGGACTGCTGTGCGTCACCACGGGTTCACGGGCCGCTCACCGGGGCCTGTCACCGTGCGAGCATGGCGAAGAAGCAGAAGGCCTGGATCCACGTGGGCATGCCCGGCGCGGGTGACGTCGTCGAGCCGGCCCTCGCCCACCACCATGCGGCACTCGTCGAGCTCGGCGTCGCCTCCCTCGCCCGGTCGAGCGCGGAGAGCTTCCGTGCCGCCGTCGAGATCACCCGCTCCCACAAGGACTGGGGCCTCAAGCGCGCCGACGTCGAGGGCCAGTGGACGCGCCTGGTGCGCCGCGCCCGCAAGTCCCGCTGCGACGTCGTGTTCAGCCAGCCCCTCCTCGCGACCGCCACCGCCGAGCAGGTCGCTCTCCTCGTCGACGCCCTCGCCGGCTACCAGGTCAACGTCGTGCTCACCACGGGCCTCGACGACGAGTCCGCCGCCCTCGCCCGGTGGCAGACCGCCTGCCGCAAGCCCGAGCGCCTCCACGTCCTCGAGACCGACGGCCTCGAGCCCGGCCAGGTCTGGAAGGCCTTCGGCAGGCTCGTCGGGTTCGGTACGGCGTCCCTCGGCCTCGACCGGCTCCCCGGCGCGTCCGCCACGCTGCAGACGCTCCCGGAGGCGTTGCGTGAGGTCGAGCGGCTGGCTCGACGCAATGCGTCACTGGAGGTGCGGCTCGAGGAACTGGACCGCAAGCGGCGCAAGCTCAAGCGGAGGTTGAGCAGCGCGGCGTGAGGTCTCGGAGTTGGTGCGTCTCGTGATCGACTCGCGGTGTTGGTTTGGCGCTCGCTTCGCTCGCGCATGTCGGGCGCGCTTTTGCGCGTTGCCTTCCTCCGCTGCGCTCGCTGGCGCTCGATGCGCTCCGTCCAGGCAACGCGGCGCGCCCGACGAGAAGCACTTCAGCCGCGTCTGATGCGCTCAGGCATCACGTTCGGTGAGTCTCGTCGCGCCGCCCGCCGTTTCTGGACGGAGGAGGGAGCGAGGAACGAGCGAGCGGGGGAGGAAGAAACGGCGCCAAAAGGCGGCGCGACATGCGAGCGAAGCGAGCCAAACGGCTCAGTGCGGCGCCCAGGCGTCGTCGTCCGCCGTACGGCTGGTGACCGCATCGGGGAGGTGGCCGTCCGCGAGCTGCTGGATGGACACGTCCTCGAAGACCTCGCGCAGGGCGCGACGGGCGGCGATCCAGACGTGCTGGAGGACCTCGGCGGCCTCGTTGTAGTTGACCGCCTCGGGGCGCAGGCCGTAGACGGAGACGAGCGGGCCGTCGACGGCGCGGATCACGTCTGCGACCGAGACGGTGGTGGCCTCACGGGCCATCCTCCAGCCGCCGGACTGGCCGCGCTGGGACATCACGATGCCGGAGCGGCGCAGGTCGGCGAGGATCGCCTGGAGGAAGCCGTGGGGGATGTCCTGGAGGCGTCCGAGCTCCTCCGCGCTCACGGCTCGCCCGTCGGACCTGCTCGCCATGGCGATCAGGGCCCGCAGTGCGTAGTCGGACTTGGCGGAGACGCGCATGGGGCCAGTGTGTCAGATTGCTCGATCGATTCAGTCGACATAGCGCCCGTCGGGTGTGAGCCAGGACGCCGACCCGGTGCTTGCCCGCAGCTAGCACCCCCCGTATCATGAAGTTACTGGTGAGTAGCAGTGCTCATGACGAGCACCGCGAAGCCACTCCGTGAATCCCTGGAAACTGGAAACGGTGGGAACTGTGAGCCACTACAAGAGCAACCTGCGCGACATCGAGTTCAACCTCTTCGAGCTCTTCAACGTGCAGGAGTACCTCGGCACCGGCCTCTACGAGGAGATGGACGCCGACACCGCGCGCGAGATCCTCTCCGAGGTCGAGCGCATCGCGCGTGAGGACCTGGCGGCGTCGTTCGTCGACTCCGACCGGAACCCGCCGGTGTTCGACCCGACGACGAACACCGCGCCCGTCCCGGCGTCGTTCAAGAAGTCGTACGACACCTGGATGGAGTCCGGCTTCTGGGGCCTGGGCCTGCCCGAGGAGATCGGCGGCACCACCGCGCCGCCGTCGCTGGTGTGGGCGTCCGGCGAGATGGTGCTCGGCGCGCACGCGCCCATCTGGATGTACTGCACCGGCCCGTCGATGGGCTCGGTCGTCTTCAAGAACGCCAACGGCGTCGCCCGTGACATCCGCATCGCCGAGATCATGGTCGAGCGCCTGTGGGGCGCCACCATGGTGCTGACCGAGCCCGACGCGGGCTCCGACGTGGGTGCCGGCAAGACCTTCGCGACGCCCAACGAGGACGGCTCCTGGAACATCTCCGGCGTCAAGCGCTTCATCACCAGCGCCGAGTCGGACCTGCAGGAGAACATCATGCACCTGGTCCTCGCCCGCCCGAAGGGCGTCGAGGGCGTGGGCGGCCCGGGCACCAAGGGCCTGAGCCTGTTCCTGGTGCCGAAGTACCACTTCGACCACCAGACCGGCGAGCTGACCGGCGAGCGCAACGGCGTCTACGTCACCAACGTCGAGCACAAGATGGGCATCAAGGTGTCCAACACCTGCGAGCTCACCTTCGGCGACCCGCAGGTCGGCGGCGGCGAGCCCGCCCAGGGCTGGCTGCTCGGCGAGGTGCACGACGGCATCCGCCAGATGTTCGACGTCATCGAGAACGCCCGCATGATGGTCGGCACCAAGGCCATCGCGACCCTGTCGACCGGCTACCTCAACGCGCTCGACTACGCCAAGGAGCGGGTGCAGGGCTCCGACCTCACCCAGTCCGCCGACAAGGCCGCGCCGCGGGTGACGATCACCCACCACCCCGACGTACGCCGCTCGCTGATGACCCAGAAGTCGTTCGCCGAGGCGATGCGCTCGCTGGTCGTGTTCACCGCCACCTGGCAGGACAAGGTCCAGCTCGCCAAGGCCGCCGGTGAGCGCGACGAGCTCGCCGAGGCCGTCAACGACCTGCTGCTCCCGATCGTCAAGGGCTACGGCTCGGAGCGCTCGTGGGTCCTGCTCGGCACCGAGTCGCTGCAGACCTTCGGCGGTTCGGGCTTCCTGCAGGAGTACCCGATCGAGCAGTACGTCCGCGACGCCAAGATCGACACCCTCTACGAGGGCACCACCGCGATCCAGGGCCAGGACTTCTTCTTCCGCAAGATCGTCAAGGACCAGGGCAAGGCGCTGGGCCACATCGCCGGCGAGATCAAGGCGTTCATCGAGGCCGAGGCCGGCAACGGCCGCCTCAAGAACGAGCGTGAGCTCCTCGCGACCGCGCTCGCCGACGCCGAGGCCATGGTCGGCCTGATGATCAACGACCTCATGTCCGCCCAGGACGAGATCAAGAACATCTACAAGGTGGGCCTCAACACCACGCGCCTGCTGATGGCGCTCGGTGACGTGGTCTGCGCCTGGCTGCTGCTCCGCGGCGCCGAGGTCGCGCTCGCCAAGCTCGACGCCGGCGCCGGCAGCGACCAGGCCTACTACGAGGGCAAGGTCGCCGCGGCCCAGTGGTTCGCGCAGCTCAACCTGCCGCGCCTCTCGGCCGAGCTCAAGATCGCCCAGGCCACCGGCCTGGACGTGATGGACCTCGACGAGGCCGCGTTCTGATCGCACGCTGAGTCACCGCCGACGGCCGCTCCGGGACACCGGGGCGGCCGTCGTCGTACGCCGGCGGCCCGACGTCGCCTATGGTCTGCGGGTGCCTCGTACCGCTCCCCGCCTCGCCTGCTGCCTCGCCGTCCTCGCCGCGCTGGTGCTCGCCCTGTGCGGTACGCCGGCGCAGGCCGACGACCGGCAGTACCCCGAGCCGTTCTTCAACGGCAACGTCGGCGACCCGAGCGTGACCATGGTCGGCAAGCGGATGGTCGTGGTCGCGACCGGGCCGCAGATCAACCGGGCGTACAAGGACCCCGGCCACCGGTGGCGCTACCAGCAGCCGGTGCTCACCCACCGCCCGAAGTGGGCGATCGCGGAGGGTGGGATCTGGGCGGCGGACATCGCCAAGGTCGGCCGGAAGTGGCTGCTCTACTACGCCGTCCCGGTCGCCGGGCTCGGCGACTTCGGGCGCTGCATCGGCGTCGCCGTGGCCAAGAAGGCGCTCGACGCGTTCAAGCCGGTCGGCGGGCGGCCGCTGGTGTGCCCCTCGCGGGCGCTGGTGCCGACCGCCCAGGACCCGGTCGCCACGCCGGACCTGCCCAGCCGCGGCATCATCGACCCGTCGCTCTACCGCGAGGGCAAGCAGAACTACCTGCTCTACAAGACCGACGGCAAGCCGTCGTCGATCCGGCTGCTGCCGCTGAGCAAGAACGGCCGTCGGGTGCGCACCGGGCAGGACCCGCTCAACCCGAGCGTCGAGCTGGTCCGCTCCGCGGACGTCATCGAGAACCCCGTCCTGGCGCGGCATGCCGGCCTCTACTACCTGTTCGCCTCCGAGGGCGACTTCGCCCGCTGCTCCTACCTGGAGACCTGGCGCCAGTCCGCGTCGCTGACCGACTGGTCGCTCGCCGTGCCCAACGTCCTGCTGGACAGCACCATCACCCAGGGGCTGTGCGGGCCGGCCGGCGGCGACATCGTCAGGCACCGCGGCCGCACCACGCTCTACTTCCACGGCTGGGTGCGCCTGCACTCGTCGAAGCCGAAGGGCGTGAACTACTGGGCGTGGAACGGCGGGGAGAAGTACGGCCGCCGGGCGATGTACGCCGCGCGGCTGACCTTCCCGGGCGGCGTACCGACGGTCAAGAAGTACCTCACGCGCACCGGCGTCCCGCAGCGCGTTCCCACGCCCTACTGACCGCGGCCTCGCTAGGCTCGGCGGCATGAGCGACCGTGAGCTGCTGGCCGGCTACGTCGAGAACTGGTGGAGCGCGGTGGGTGACTTCGTCACCCTGCTCGAGGAGCTCGAGCCCGACGACTGGAGCACGCCGACCGACCTCGCAGGCTGGGACGTCAAGGCCGTCGCCTCGCACACCGCGCACCTCGAGTCGCTCCTCGCCGGTGGGCCCGACGAGACCGCCGACATCGGCGAGCCGGCGCACGTCACCGGCCCGATGGGCCAGTTCACCGAGATCGGCGTCGTCACCCGTCGCGATCGCGAGCCCGCCGCGATCATCGAGGAGATCCGTACGACGACCGCGAGCCGCCGCGCGACGCTGAACGCCGCGCCGCCCGAGGACCCGGCCGCGCCGGCCGACGGCATCTTCGGCCTGATCGGCTGGAACACCCGCACCCTGCTGCGCAACCGGCCGCTCGACGTGTGGATGCACGAGCAGGACATCCGCCGCGCGGTCGGCCGTCCCGGCGGCCTCGACAGCCCCGGCGCCCAGCACACCGCCGACTACCTCGTGGAGGCGTTCGGCTTCGTCGTCGGCAAGCGGGTCGCCCCGCCCGCCGGTACGACGGCCGTCCTCGCCGTCGAGGGCAGCGCACCCGTCGCCGTGCTGGTGGGCGACGACGGGCGCGCGCAGCGCCTGGCCGACCTGCCGGACGCGCCGAGTGTCACGGTCGCCATGGACCGGGAGAGCTTCATCGTGCTGGCCGGCGGTCGTCGTACCGCTGCGCCGGGGGCCGTGACCGTCTCGGGCGACCAGGAGCTGGGGGAGCGGATCGTCGCCAGCCTCGCCACGACGCCGTAAGGGGATCTCGATGTCTGAGTGGACCATCGCCGACCTGCCCGACCAGAGCGGCCGCACCGTCGTCGTCACCGGACCGACCCTCGGCGGGCTCGGCCACCACACGGCCCTGGAGCTGGCCCGTCGCGGAGCCCGGGTGATCATCGCCGGCCGCAATCCCGCGAAGGTCGAGGAGACCGTCGGCGCGATCCGGGGAGAGGTCCCCGAGGCGCTGCTCGAGGCGCTGCACCTCGACCTGGCCAGCCTCAGCTCGGTCCGCACCGCGGCCGCCGCGGTCGCGCAGGTCGGGCCGATCGACGTACTGGTCAACAACGCCGGGGTGATGGGCACCAAGTACTCCCGCACCGCCGACGGCCTCGAGCTGCAGATGGCGACCAACCACTTCGGGCCCTTCCTGCTCACCGGACTGCTGCTGCCGCAGCTCGTGCAGAGCGAGGACGGCCGCGTGGTGACGGTGTCCTCGCTGTTCCACACCTTCGCCGGAAAGGCACCGCTCGGGCCGCCGCGCGAGCAGACCGGCCGCTACAGCACGTGGCGGGTCTACGGGCAGACCAAGCTCGCCAACCTCTACTTCACCGCCGAGCTGGACCGCCGGTTGCGCGCTGCCGACCTGCCGGTCCGCGCCCTCGCCGCCCACCCCGGCTTCGCCGGCACCCACCTCGCCGCCAACGGGCAGTACGGCCGCTCCTCCGGTGGCATCGCCTCGATCCTCGACGCCGGCGTGAAGGCCGTCTCCCAGACCGCCGCGGCCGGCGCCTGGCCCTCGCTGATGGCCGCGACCGCCGACCTGCCCGGCAACACCTTCGTCGGCCCCGGCGGCTTCCGCCAGCTCTCCGGCCGGCCCCGCACCGTCGGCCGCAGCCGGTTGGCGCGCAACGAGGGCAATGCACGGCGGCTGTGGGAGATCAGCGAGCAGACGGTGGACCTGAGGTACCCGTGATTGACGACGGCATGAACCGCTACTTCCCGGACCGGCAGCCCGACAGCCTGACGGCGTTGATCCGCGAGGCCCGGTTCAAGCCGGTGCGATTCGTGACCGGCTACGACATGCGCGAGGTCGACGACTTCCTGGACCGGCTGGTCGATGCGCTGTCCACGGGTCGGCCGGTCCGTCCGCTCATCGCGGCCGCGGCGTTCGCCACGACCCGGATGCGCGAGGGCTACAGCCAGACCGATGTCGACGCGCTCCTGGCCGAGGTGGGCCGGCGCGCGGAGGCCTGATCGTCGTACCGGCTTCTTTACTGAGGGACGGGACCTTCGGCCCTCGCGGAAGGCCCGACCGGACCGCACGCTGGCCGGGTGACCGGTGACTCCGCGCTGCGCGCGCGCCTTGCGCTCAGCGCTGAGACGATCGCCTGGGCGGTGCTGTACGCCGGCGCCATGGTGGTCGGACGGCTCAGCAGGGTGGACACCGAGCTCGCCCTGGTGTGGCCGGCCGCGGGGGTGTCGGTGGTGTGGTTCCTGCGCGCCGGCACCGGGCATCGCCGGCTCGTCGCGGCCGCGGTACTCGCCGCGGTCACCGGGACGGTCAACTGGGTGACCGGCGTGGAACCGGTCGGCTCCTGGCTCTTCGCGGGCGTCAACGTCGCCCATGGCCTGGTCGGTGTGGCGGTGCTCGGCCGGCTGGTCGGATGGCGCACCGCGCGTGCGATGAGCTCGCTCGGCGATGTCGCGGCCCTGCTCAGCGCGTCGGCAGCGAGCGCGGTCGTCAGTGCAGTCCTGGGCGGCCTGGTCGCGGCGACGCGGTTCGGCACCGAGGTCTGGGACGGGATCGGCTTGATCGGTGTGCGCAACGGCATCAGCACCTTCGTGGTCGCCTCCGCACTCCTGGCCGTGCCCCAGCTCCGGCTCGTCGGCAGTCGCGTCCACCGAGCGGGCTCGGTCCTCCTCGTGCTCGCGGTCCTCGCGGTGTCGCTCGCTGTGGTCCTGGTGCCGTGGCCGGTCGCCTTCATGCTGATCCCTCCCACGGTCGCGGTGGCGCTGCGGTGCGGGCCAGCCGTGACCAGCGTCGTCGCGGGTGCGCAAGGCGTCCTCGTCGTCCTCACCACGCGGGCCGGCGAAGGGCCGTTCTCGCTCATCCCGCGGGTGGCGCCGCGCATCCTCGAGGCCCAGGCACTCATCCTCGTCCTCGCCCTGGTCGGGGCCGTCGTGTCGCTCGCCCTCCAGGAGCGGTCGGCGGCGCTCGTCACGAGCCGTCTTGACCGCGACCGCCTGCGGGCCCACATGGACGCGGCGCTGGTTGCCAACGCGCACGTGGTGTCCACCGTGTCGACGGCTCCCGAGGTCCTGGACGTGAACGGGGCGATGATGGCGCTGACCGGCCGGACGCGCGCAGAGCTGGTCGGGACGGACCCCTGCGGCTGGTTGACCCCGGCGTCGGCGGCACTGCTCGGCTCGGGGATCGGCGATCTCACCTCAGGTTCGCAGACCGGCTGGCGCGGCGAGCTGCAGCTCGCCGATGGGTGGGGCGCGGGATGGGTGGACGCGGCGCTGTCCGCCGTCGGGTCGACCGGCCTCCCGGCACGTCCAGAGCTCAATCTGCAGATGATCGACGTGACGGTGCAGAAGGAGGCGGAGGAACGGTTGGCGACGATGGCCCTTCACGACGAGCTGACCGGGCTGCCGAACCGGGTCCTGTGGGCGGACCGGTTGGAGATCGCGCTCAGCGAAGCGGGGCGGAGCGGGTCGGTGGTGGGCATCCTGTACGTCGACGTCGACCACTTCAAGGAGGTCAACGATCGCCACGGTCATGACGTGGGCGACGAGCTCCTGCGGGAGATCGCGCGGCGCCTCTCGGGGGTGGTGCGTCCGCACGACACCGTGGCTCGTATCGGCGGCGACGAGTTCGTCGTCCTGTGCCCCCGTCTGCAGACCACCGCCGACGGGCTCGGGCTCGCCGCGCGCATCCAGCAGGTGATGGCAGCGCCGGTGCAGGCCGGACCCTGGCAGCTCACCCCCACGGTGAGCGTGGGAGTCGCCTTCGCCGACGGCGACGACGACCCGCGGGTCGTGCTGCGGCGCGCCGACACCGCGCTGTACACCGCCAAGGACCGCGGTCGCGCGAGGTTCGAGGTCTACCGTCCGAACCTCGAGGCCGAGCTCGAGCGATCGGCCCAGGTGCTCGACCGCCTCGGTGAGGCCCAACGCAACGGCGAGCTGCGCGTGCACTACCAGCCCGTCGTCGACGCGGGAACCCGACGAGTCGTCGCCCTCGAGGCGCTGCTGCGCTGGGAGCACCCGGAGCGGGGCACGCTCTCCCCGAAGACATTCCTGGACGTGCTCGAGTCGAGCGAGCTCATCCACAGCGTCGGTGGCTTCGTGCTGCGGCAGGCGTGTGACGACGCCGCAGAGCTGCTCGCACGCGGGCACCGCCTGGCGGTGCACGTCAACATCAGCGCGCGGGAGCTGGCGCGACCGGGGCTGCGGGAGGACGTCGAGCAGACCCTCGTCGAGACCGGGATGCCTGCCGAGCTCCTGGTCCTCGAGATCACCGAGACCCGACTGGTCGCCGTGAACGGGTCGCTGCTGCGCGACCTGCACGCGTTGCGCGCCCGCGGAGTCCGGGTGGCGGTCGACGACTTCGGAACGGGCTACAGCGCGCTGACGCAGCTTGTGGAGCTTCCGGTGGACGTCCTCAAGCTGGATAAGGGCTTCGTCAGCGAGATCACGACCAGCGCCCGTGCCCGAGCAGTCAGTGCCGGCGTGCAGGCCATGGCGGCGGGACTCGGCGTCGTCACCATCGCCGAGGGTGTCGAGACGGAGCGCCAGGCAGAGGAGCTGGCGGCCCTGGGATTCGAGCTGTTGCAGGGATTCCTCTTCGGACGACCCCGCGCGATGGTTGACTGGCTCGAGGAGCTGGCCGCCGGGAGGGGCGGCCCGTGGGAGCTGCGGTCCGGGACGCACGGAGAGGGCCGTGGATGAACCGGATCGGCAACCGGCTGGTCGCGCGCGGGGTCGTCCATCCGGACGAGTTGACAGCAGCCCTCCGGCGGCAGCGCGAGGAAGGCGGCTACCTCGGCCAGCTGCTCCTCGACGCGGGTGCACTCAACCGACAGGAGCTGCACGGCAGCCTCGCCGAGCAGTGGGGCATCGCTTGGCGGGACCTCGACCAGGACCCGCCCGATCCGGCCGTCCTGGCCACGACCGACGTCGACCTGTGCCTGGAGCTCGGGTGGCTGCCCTGCGAGGTCACCGACCGCGGGGTCGTGGTCGCGACCACCGTCCAGCCAGGCCCGGACCTGCTCCTCGAGATCGAGGAGCAGTTCCCCGGGACGCACGTCGATCTTGTCGCCTGCACTCGCCGTGACCTCGACCATGTCGTCCTCGAGGTACGTCGGCGCCGGGACCGCCCGGCGTCCGGCCTCGACCGCGGCCCGGGGTTGCGCCTGCGCCCCTGTGCCATCACCGGCCTGATCGCGGTCGCGCTCCTCTATCTGGTCGCCCTGGCGTCCATCGCTACGGAAGATCTGCTGAGTGCCGTCCTGGCGTCCGCGGGCGTGCTCTTCGCCGGTGGCGTGCTGGGGCAGAGCCTTGCTGCGGTCCGCCTCGCGACGAGCAAGGTGGAGCCCGAGGGGCAGGGGCGGGACGAGGGCTGGCCCGATGCGGACCTACCTGGAGCCGACGACCTGCTGCTCCCCGTGTACACGGTCCTCGTCGCCGTTCCCGAGGGGGTCGCGGCGATCGAGCGCGCGATCGCCACCCTGGCGGGTCTGGACTACCCGCGCTCGCGCCTGGACGCTGTGCTGCTGGTGCCCGACGAAGCCCTGGACGCCGTACGCCGCGCCGCGCCGCCGGACTGGGTGCGGGTGGTCCACCTGCCGGTGGAGATCGCCGTGGACCGGACCCGCGCCTACGACGAGGGACTGGCCTTCGCCAGAGGGAGGTACGTCGTCGCGTACGACCCCGACGACGTGCCGGAACCCGACCAGCTCAGGAGGGCGGTCGCGGAGTTCGAGTCCGACCTTGCTGCTTGCTTGGGCGCGCGGCGTACTCACCCGGCGCTCATGAGGCTCGACGTCGAATGCCACACGTGGGTCCGGCCGGACTCGCTCGCCAGCGCTGTCGACCGGGTCGAGTCCTCGCTCGGCCTGAACCGGGCCCAGCCCGTCCAGCGCGACACCGCCGACCACCGCCCGGAGCTGACCTCGAGCCACTTCAACACGCGCGTTCTCCGCCGGCTCGGGGGGTGGTCCGCGGTGACCGCCGGCGCCGGACCCGAGTGGATCGGCGTGCAGTCCCTCCCGACCGGCCTTCTGCATTCCTCGACCCACCACCGGCGGGCGCGCGGCCTGCGGGCCACCTTCCGCAGGCAGGTCGTCCTGGCGGTCAGCTCACTCGATGCCGCCGTGGCCAGGGCAAGGGGGGGCGTCCGGGCCCCGGAGGCCGCTGAGCCACTGCCCGCCATCGCGGCGACGTTGGTGGGTTTCGCGGCTCCGGTGCTCCAGCTGACCTACCCGGTGGCACTGGTCGGTGCCTCGGTCTTCGCCGCTCGAGCGGGTGCCATGGGCGAGGTCGGTGTTCGCGTGGGAGCCGTCGGCGTCGTCGGCCTGCTGGGCGGCCTGGCAGTCGCCGTCGGCACCGCGTCGGTGTTGGTGGGGCGACGGCACGGATGGCGAGCGGCCGGATCGGCCGTGGTGGTCCCCGCGGCCTGGCTGGTCTCGGCTGCGGCGGCCTGGCACGCCGTGGTGGTCGTGCTGCCGTGCCGTCGCCGTCGGGGTGCGCCGGCGCGCTGACCGGTCTTCAGGCGGCCAGCGGCAGCGAGCCGGGCATCACCGTCGGCGCGCAGTCGCAGCTGTCGCTGCACGCAAGGAAGGTGTGCACGGCATGGCCGCACGCGGGGCACGGCAGGTCGTGGCTGAGGTGCTGGGGCTGGGTGTTCGTGGTGTTCCACATGGCCGTGTCTCCTTCGTGGTCTCGCCTGCTTCTACTAGGACGACGAAGCGGGTCGCCCTGATACGACACGGTGGGCGCGGAAATCTTGCAGAAAGCTCCGCGGTCCCGGTGAGCGGTCAGCCGACGAGGGCGCCGAGGTCGACCGGTGCAGCGAGCAGCAGGGTGGCGGCACCGGCCACGTTGGTGACGACGGTGAGCCACAGCACCGTGACGAACGGCTGCTTGCGGGTCTTGTGGCGGAACAGCCGGCGGCCGGCGAGCGCGCCGGGCCAGCCGCCGAGGAGGGCGACGAGGTGGAGCGTCGACTCGCGGGTACGCCACTCGCCGTCCTGGGCGGCGCGCTTGTCGGCGCGGTAGAGGACGAGTGCGACCAGGCTGAGGACGCCGTACGTCGCAGCGAGGGTGAGCAGGACGTCCGCGCGTTCGATGACCACGGCCCGAAGCGTGTCAGGCGGCGGCGAAGGCAGCGGAGCCGGGCATCACGGTCGGTGCGCAGTCACAGGTGTCGCTGCAGGCGAGGAAGGTGTGTGCGGCGTGGCCGCAGGCCAGGCAGGGCAGGTCGTGGCTGAGGTGTTCGGTGCGGGCCATGGCTGCCCTCCTCTCCGATCGGGTCTCCGATCAGGATGACCCGACCGGCGTGCCGGACTCATCGGCCGTTCGGGCCCGAACCGGAGTGGTCCCGACGGACCAGGAGGTGACCCGACCGGGTCAGCGCCCGCGCGGCCCGTAGACCGCGTCCGCCTTCTTGAACGCGGCCTCGCGGGCGGCCTTCGTGTTGCGGGCCGCGAGCAGGTAGGCCTGCTCGAGCCGCTCGCGGGCGAAGGTACGACGCGGCGAGGCGCTCCAGGTGTCGTTGAAGAGCCGCTTGGCGGCGGCGAGCGCGTCGGGGGACTTCTGCGACAGCTCGTCGGCCAGGCGCAGGGCGCCGGCGAGCGGGTCGTTGTCGAGGCGGGTGACCAGGCCGAGGTCCCTGGCGCGGGAGCCGTCGAAGACCTCGGCGGTCATGGTGAGCAGCTTGGCCTGGTCGATGCCGACGAGCTCCTTGAGGGCCTGGATGCCGGACATGTCGGGGATCAGGCCCCACTTGCCCTCGAGCACCGACCAGCGCGAGTCGGGGGTGGCGATGCGGAAGTCGGCGGCGAGCGCGATCTGCAGGCCGCCACCGAGGCAGTGGCCGTGGACCGCCGCGATCACGGGGACAGGGATCCGGCGGAAGGCCCATGGGGCCTCCTGGAAGGTGTTGGTGCCACGCAGCGGCCGCGGGACGAACGCCTTCGCGACGCCGGCCGGGTTGCGGAGCACGGACGCGAAGTCGAGGCCGGCGCAGAACGCGTCGCCCTCGCCGCTGATCACGACGGCGCGCAGCGTCTTGTCGCGGCGCAGGGCGTGCGCGGTGGCGACCAGGTCGTCGAGGATGTCGAGGGTCAGTGCGTTGAGCTTGTCGGGACGGTCCAGCCGGACGTGGGCGATGCCGTCGGTGATCGTGCAGCTGACGTGGGTGCTCATGACCTCGATGCTACCCGCAGGTAACATCGAGGGGGAGTCAGGGCTGCCGCTCGATGCGCCAGCGGTCGGCGACCGCGGGCCGCCGGTCCGGATCGATCGTCACCTGCGTTGATCCGGTGAAGCGCACCGTCCGCGGCCCGGACGGCGACAGATACCGGAACGCGCCGTCGGCCAGGCGGACCGTCGTACCGTCCACCGTGACGGTGGGCGTGGTCGTGAACCCGTGCCACCAGCCCTCGGGGAGCCGGTCGTCGCCCGCTGGGTAGACGAGGTCGGCGATCGGGCAGTACGCCGTGCCGTCCTCGCAGCGGTCGAACGCCGCCAGGGCCGCCTGGGTGAGCGCGGCGAGGCCCTCCTCGGTCGCGGCCGGCCGGAGTGCGGGCGCAGGCGAGACCGCCGAGCCGGCCACGACGACGACCTGCTCCGGCGGCGAGGCGAACCAGGGGGCGATGCCGCCGCGTGCCGGATAGACCGCGGGGTGCAGCCGGAGGCCGGCGGGCTCGTACGTCGTCCGCCCGGGAACCGTGACGGGGACGTCGCCGACGGTGACGTCGAGCGGGGTCGAGAGCCACGTCGCGCCGTTCCAGTCGACCGACCCGGCCAGCGGCGTCACGACCAGCCAGCGGGAGGCCTCGCCACCGGATCCTCCGCGGGATCGGCCCAGGGTGATCGTCGCGCGGTGGTGCTCGCCGGCGAGGTGGTAGCGGACCTCGAACTCCTCGAACCCGTCGAAGACCAGGTCGCTCGGGACGGTGGAGCGTGCCGTCGAGACCTCGCGGGAGTCGCCGAGGGTCACGTCGCTGATCCGCGAGCTCGCCTCGGCGAGGAGGGCGCCGGCCAGCGCCCACTCGTCCGCGTCGGTCGGTGCGAGCAGCTCGTCGAGCTCGCTGGGGTCCGCGCTCTCGTCGGCGAGCACCCGGAGGTACCGCTCCGCGGTCTCCCGGGCCTGCGCCTCGGTCCCTCGACGGCCGGCGAGGGCGACGCCCGCAACTCCGACCAGCAGCACGACGGCGAGGACGCCGACGAGGGCGCGTCGCGAGGGTGACCACGAGAGCACGGGCACTCCTCCAGGACGACGACAGGGCGCCCGGACGTTGCCCGGAGGGACTCCGTCCGAAACGCCCTGGCGAACGCCGGAGGTCAGGCGGCCTTGACCATCTCCTTCTTGGCGGCCGCGCTCTCGAGCAGGCGCTGCATGACCCGGCGCTTGCGCTTGTCGGCCGTCGTCATGGCGTAGAGGAGCTTGAGCTGCGAGGGCAGGTTCTTCGCGTTGGCCGTCGCCAGCCAGCCGTTGGGGAAGGACAGCCGGACCACGCGGTGCCAGGCGCTGTAGACCTGCTGCGGCAGCGGCGCCGAGTGGTAGTTGAGGCCGTACTTGGCGAAGACGGCCTGCACCTTCGGCGCGACCTCGGCGTACCGGCTGCTCGGCAGGTCGGGGAAGAGGTGGTGCTCGATCTGGTGCGAGAGGTTGCCGGTCATGATGTGCATCAGCTTCGAGCCGGAGATGTTGGCGGAGCCGAGCATCTGGCGCAGGTACCACTCGCCCCGGGTCTCCTTCTCCGGGATCGACTTCAGCTCGAAGGTCTCGACGCCCTCCGGGAAGTGACCGCACATGATGACCGAGTGCGACCACAGGTTGCGCACCACGTTGGCGGTGAAGTTCGCGGCCAGCGCGGGGAGGAAGGAGCCCGTCGGCAGCGCGAGCGCCGGGTTGACGACGTAGTCCTTGGTCGCCTGCTTGCGGATCTTCTTCAGCGTCTTGGAGAGGTTGCGCTTGAACTCCTCGCTGCGCTTCTCCTTCGGCGTGCGCAGGTTGCGGCCCAGCTCGAGGTCGTAGGCCGCGATGCCGTACTCGAAGAAGCACGCGTTGATGAAGTTCCACAGCGGCTGCGCGAGGTAGAGCGGGTACCAGCGCTGCTCCTCGTCGACGCGCATGATGCCGTAGCCGAGGTCGTTGTCCTTGCCGACGATGTTCGTGTAGGTGTGGTGGATCTCGTTGTGGGAGTGCTTCCAGCCGTCGGCGGTCGAGGCGTTGTCCCACTCCCAGGTGGTCGAGTGGATCTTCGGGTCACGCATCCAGTCCCACTGGCCGTGCATGACGTTGTGGCCGATCTCCATGTTCTCGAGGATCTTGGCGACGCTCAGGCCCACCGTGCCCGCGACCCAGGCCGGCGGGAAGATGCTGACCAGCAGGGTGGCGCGGGAGGCGAGCTCCAGCTTGCGCTGCAGGTCGACCATCTTGCGGATGTACGCCGCGTCCTCCTCGCCGCGCGCCTCGAGCACCTCAGCGCGGATGGCGTCGAGCTCGGCGCCGAGCGCCTCGATGTCCTCGGGGGAGAGGTGGGCGATGGGGTTGTCGGCCTTGTTGGTGACGGTCGTCATGGGGATGGCTCCTTCAGGGGGTGGGAGTCAGTGGTCTCAGGGGGTCTCAGTGGTCGAGGGTGCAGTCGCCGGCGGCGGCGCTGATGCAGGTCTGGATCTTCACGCCGTCGGGGTGGGTCTCCCCGGGGACGGCGACGGTGAGCTCGCCGGTGCGCAGGTCGCGCACGGCACCGGACTTCATGGGCAGCACGCAGCCCATGCAGATGCCCATCCGGCAGCCGCTCGGCATCAGGACGCCGGCCGATTCGGCGGCGTCGAGGATCGGGACGGAGCCGTCGGTCTCCACGGTCGTGGCGGCGCTGCCGGCGAAGGTGAGCGTGCCTCCTTCGGCGTCGACGTCGACGACGGTCGGGCGGAACCGCTCGGTGTGCAGCGTGAGCCGGCGGTCGTCGTAGAACGCCTCGAGGCTGTCGAGTAGGCCCGCCGGACCGCAGGCGTACGCCGTGCGCTCGGCCAGGTCGGGGACCTCGGCCTCGAGGTCGTCGGTGGTGAGCAGGCCGTCGGTGTCGGTGTGCCGCTCGATCAGCCGCAGCCGGCCGGCCTCGGCGTGGGCGCGCAGCTCGGCGCCGAAGATGACCTCGTCACGCTTCATCGCGGAGTGCACGAGCACGATGTCGTACGCCGCGCGGGCCTGTGCCTCGTCGCGGGAGTAGAGGTTGCGCAGCATCCCGATGACCGGGGTGATGCCGGAGCCGGCGGTGACCAGCAGCAGCTTCTGGGTGCGGCCGGCGGCGGGCGGGGTGAGGACGAAGTCGCCCTCGGCCTGCGCGAGCTGGATCATCTGGCCGGCGCGGGCCTCGCGCACGAGGTACTGCGACACGGCGCCGTCGGGGATCGCCTTGACGGTGATCGAGATGTGGCCGTCCCGGCGTGGGCCGTGGGTCAGCGAGTAGGTGCGCCACAGGCGGATGCCGTCGACGTCGACGCCGACCCGGACGTACTGGCCGGGGATGTGACCGGCCCAGTCCCGGCCGGGCTTGATCACCAGGGTCGCGGCGTCCTCGGTCTCCTTGGCGACCGAGACGATCCGGCCCTGGAGGCCGGCCGCGGCGCCGGGGCGCAGTGGGGCGAAGTGGTCGAGGAGGTCGTCGACGCTGAGCGGGGTCACCGCGGCGTCGAGGAGCGAGCGGAAGCCGGTGCGGAGGCGTCCGGTGCGGGCGGTCGCGTCGGGGGCGGCGGTCGTCGTACTCACATCACTAGAGTCCCAGTCGGGAGCGCTAAACTCATGACCACAGCCGGTGAATCTGCTCGGTTGTTTTGTTCGCAGGGAATGAAGAAGGTGCCGATGCCCCGTCGTGTGTTGCGCAGGCCCCGGGCCGGCGAGAGCGTTCTGCTCCCGCCCGAGACGGTCGTCGCGCTGCGCGGCGAGCTCGCCCGGGTCGCCGACGACGTCGTCGACCAGATCATCCGCGAGGTCCCGCCCTACGAGGACGCGTTCAGCGGGCCGATGGGCGAGACCATCCGCGGCGCGGTCCAGGTCGCCCTCGGCGGCTTCCTCTCCCTCATCAGCGACTCCCGGGGGCCGGACGCGCTGGCGCCGCGCTCCTCGGCGGTCGACGGCGCCTACCAGCTGGGGCGCGGCGAGGTCCGCAGCGGGCGTACGGCGGACGCGCTGCTGTCGGCGTACCGGATCGGGGCGCGGGTGTCCTGGCGGCATCTGTCGACCAAGGCGGTCGAGCAGGGCATCGACCCGGCGACGATGGCCTCCTTCGCCGAGCTGGTCTTCGCCTACATCGACGAGCTGTCCGCGGCGAGCGTCGCCGGGCACCGCGACGAGTCGGCCAGCGAGGGCCGGATCCGGCAGCGGATGGTCGAGCGGCTCGCCCGGCACCTGCTGACCGGCGCGCCCGAGGCGACCGTGCTCGCCTCGGCCGAGCGGGCCGAGTGGACGCCCCCGGCCACGCTGACCGCTGTGCTGGTGGCGGAGTCGCAGGCCGGGTCGCTGCTCCAGGTGCTGCGCCGCGGCACCCTGCTGACCACCGACCTGCCCGACCTCGACGGCGCGGCCCTGCTGATGGTCCCCGACGCCCACGACCGGCGGCGGGCGACCCTGCTCCGGGCGGTCGGCGACCGCGACGCGCTGGTCGGGCCGGCGCGCCCGTGGGTCGACGTACGCGAGTCCTATGACCGCGCCGTCCGCGCCCGGGCGCTCGGCCTCACCGGCGACACCGAGCGACACCTCCCGCGGCTGGTGCTGACCGCCGACCCGCAGGCGCTGGCCGACCTGCGCGCCGGCGTCCTCGCGCCGCTCGACGAGCTGCGCCCGGCCGCAGCCGCGAAGCTGCGCGAGACCCTGCGCGCGTGGCTGCTGCACCAGGGGCGGCGCGACGACGTGGCGGCCGCCCTGTTCGTGCACCCGCAGACGATCCGGTACCGGATGACACAGGTGCGGGACCTGTTCGGCGACCGGTTGGAGGACCCCGATACCGTCCTTGCCCTGACCATTGCTCTCGGGGTCGAGGAGGTGAGCAGATGAGGCGTGCCGCCTCGGTGCTGGTCGTGGCCGCCGTCCTGCTCGCCGCGTGCTCGGACCTGCCGGAGTCGAAGCTCGACCGCTCCTCCGCGGTGCCGAGCGGGTCGTCGTACGTCGCCCTGGGGGACTCCTACTCCGCGGGGCCGCGGCTGGCGCCGACCACGGGTGCGATCGGCTGTGAGCAGACCCGGGGCAACTACCCGCACCTGCTGGCCGCGCGGCTCGACCTGGAGCTCACCGACGTCACCTGCGGCGGCGCGACGACAGCCGACCTGACGCAGTCGCAGACGCCGCCCAACGGCGACCCGGTGCCGCCTCAGCTCGACGCGCTGAGCCGATCGACCGACCTGGTCACGATCGGCATGGGCGGCAACGACGGCAAGGTCTTCTCCGAGCTGGTGACGACCTGCGTCGGCAAGGCGGTCAAGGACCGTGGCGGGGCGCCGTGCACCGAGGAGGGCGCGTCCTTCCGCGCGAAGGTGGAGCGTCAGCTCGCCAAGCTCCCCACCCGGATGGGCGAGGCGCTCGCGGCGATCCGGGAGCGGGCGCCGAAGGCGCGGATCGTCGTGGTCGGCTACCCCGCGGCCTTCCCGGAGCGCGGCACCTGCGACCTGCTGCCGCTCGCGCGCGGCGACTACCCCTACGCCCGCGAGTTCGTCAGCCGGGTCAACGACGGCCTCGCCGCGGCGGCCGAGCAGGCGGGCGCGACGTACGTCGATGTCTGGGCCGCCACCGACGGGCACGACATCTGCGCCACCGATCCCTGGGTCGCCGGGGTGATCCCCGCGCAGGCCGGGCTGGAGTACCACCCGTACGCCCGGGAGCAGTCGGTCGTCACCGACCTGCTGATCGACGCGCTGGGCTGATCCTCGCGCCTCGCCGACCCGGCAGAAAGTGGTCCCGAAAAGACGCCGACCCGGCAGATAGTGGTCCGGAAAAGACAGCGACCCGGCAGAAAGTGGTCCGTGATCGGGCACTTTCTGCCGGGTCGGCGTGTTCAGCAGGACCGTTCGAGCCGGGTCGACGTGTTCAGCGGGCCAGTTCGAGCCGGGTCGACGTGTTCAGCGGGCCAGTTCGAGCCGGGTCGGCGGGAACTCGGAGCCAGTTCGAGCCGGGTCGGCGGGAACTCGGAGCCAGTTCGAGCCGGGTCAGGCCTGGAGGGCCCGGATCGCCTCGTGGATCGCGAGCGTGCGCTCGGCGGACTCGACGTGGAGGCTCTCGACCATCTTGCCGTTGTAGGTGACGACGCCGGCGCCCTTGTTGTCCTCCCAGGCCTGGATCAGGCCGCGGGCGTCCTCGACGGCCTGCTCGCTCGGGGCGAAGCCGGTGTTGGCGCCCTCGACCTGGCCGGGGTGGATCAGGGTCTTGCCGTCGAAGCCCATCTGGCGGCCCTGCTCGACCTCGGCGAGGAAGCCGTCGGTGTTCTTCACGTCGTTGTAGACGCCGTCGATGATCACGATGCCGGCGGCGCGGGCGGCGAGCAGGGCCAGGCCGAGGCCGGTGATCACGGGGGCGCGGCCGGGCACGTGCTCGGCGTACAGCTCCTTGACGAGGTCGTTGGTGCCCATCACGAAGCCGGTGAGGCGCTCGGACGCGGTGGCGATCGAGAGCGCGTTGAGCATGCCGATCGGGGTCTCGACCATCGCCCACAGCTTCGTCCGCTCGGGCGCGCCGGCCGCGGCGAGGGCGTCGACGAGCTCGAGGACCTCCTCGGCGGAGTTCACCTTGGGGACCAGGACGACGTCGGGGCCGGCCTCCGCGGCGGCGCGGATGTCGTCGGCGTGCCACTCGGTGCCGATGCCGTTGACCCGGATGATGAGGTGGCGCTCGCCGTACTCACCGGACCGGACGGCGGCCGCGGCGGCGTTGCGGGCCTCCGGCTTGGCGTCCGGGGCGACGGCGTCCTCGAGGTCGAAGATGATCGCGTCGGCGGGCAGCGTCTTCGCCTTCTCCAGCGCCCGCTCGTTGGAGCTGGGCATGTAGAGGACGGAGCGCAGGGGCTTGAACTCGGACATCAGGCGGTCACCTCGATCGCGTCGTACTGGGCCTTGAGGACGGGGTCGATCGCGGCCAGCTCCTCGGCCAGCTCGACGAGGACCAGGCACTGCTTGAGGGAGGCGTCGTCCTCCATCTTGCCGTCGATCATGACCGCGCCGGTGCCGTCGCCCATGGCGGCGACCACGCGGCGGGCGTGGGCGATGTCCTCGACGCTGGGGGAGAAGACCCGGTTGGCGATCTCGATCTGGACCGGGTGCAGCGACCAGGCGCCGACGCAGCCGAGCAGGAAGGCGTTGCGGAACTGGTCCTCGCAGGCGACGGTGTCCTTGATGTCGCCGAACGGGCCCCAGTACGGGTAGATCCCGTGGGTCGCGCAGGCGTCGACCATCTTGGCCATCGTGTAGTGCCACAGGTCCTGCTGGAAGCGGAACCGGTCGGCGTCGTACTGGTAGGCGCCGTCGGCGTCGCGCGGCGCGTCCTCCCGCACGAGGTAGCCGGGGTGGCCGCCGCCGACGCGGGTGGTCTTCATCTTGCGGTCCGCCGCGAGGTCGGCCGGACCGAGCGAGAGACCCTGCATGCGCGGCGAGGCGCCGCAGATCTCCTCGACGTTGGCCACGCCGCGCGCGGTCTCGAGGATCGCGTGGATCAGGATCGGCCTGGTGATGCCGGCCTTGGCCTCGAGCTGGGCCAGGATCCGGTCGACGTAGTGGATGTCCTCGGCGCCCTGCACCTTCGGGACCATGATCACGTCGAGCTTCTCGCCGATCGCGGGGACCAGCGTGGTGAGGTCGTCGAGCACCCAGGGGCTGTCGAGGGCGTTGATGCGCGTCCACAGCTGCGTCGGGCCGAAGTCGGTGTCCTGCGCGATCCTGACCAGGCCCTCGCGCGCGGCGACCTTGTTGTCGGCCTTGATGGCGTCCTCGAGGTTGCCCAGCAGTACGTCGACCGTGCCGACCATCGCGGGGATCTTCGCGGCCATCTTCTCGTTGCTGGGATCGAAGAAGTGGATCGCGCGACTCGGGCGGGCGGGGATCTCGCGGAGGGGGAGCGGGGCCCCGACGGCCAGCGGGCGGAAGAAGTCCTTGGCACTCTTGTGGCTCACGTTTCGACAACCTACCGGCGAGTCACCCTGTCCGGGTATGACGGATGTCTCGCGAGATGGCGGTGCCGGGCGTGGCCGGGCGTGGTGGAGCACGGTGCTGGTGGTCGTGCTGCTGCACGCGACCGCCCTGGGGATCCTGCTCGGCTGGGTGGCGACCTACTTCGACCGCCTCGACGAGCGCTGCCCGTGGTACGACGACGAGGGCACCATGGCGGCGCCCCGCTCCCTGCAGGGTCGGCTGGTCTGCGGCGACTCGGGAGTCTCGGAGACCTACTGGATCGTGGTGATGGGCGTCATCGCCGTGGGCGCCCTCGCCGCCCTGTCGTTCTGGCTGGTCCGCCGCACACCCCTGGCCGTGGTGGCGGTGCTGCTGACGGCGCTGGTGCCGGTCGGCATGGCCGAGGTCTCGCTGCGGCTGGAGGACAGCTGCTCGAAGGCGCAGTGGAAGCAGTACGGCAAGGAAGGCTGTGAGCAGGACCGGGAGCGGCGCTGAGCTCAGCGCCGCCACCAGCGACGCCGGCGCTCCGGTGCCGGGGCCGCGGGCGACGTACGCCGGCGGGCGGCGCGCCGCTCGTGCCAGCCGGCGAGCGTCTCGTCGACGTCGCGCGGCATCGTGATCAGCGGCGGTCCGTCGACCGGGGTGTAGCGGGCGCGCAGGACGCGGGCGTTGAAGTCCTCGACGAAGGTGCGCGCCTCGCGCTCCGAGCCGAGCCGGTCGAGGGCGGCCTCGAGCTCGGCGTCGTCCTTGCGGAGCTGGAGGGCGGGCGGGAGCACGGTGATGTGCTCGCGCTCGACCAGGCGCTTGACCCACCAGTCGGGATCGTGGGTGGCGCCGAGGTCGGGGATCGGCTTCCCGGCGCCGGGGAGGTCGTCGAAGTCGCCGCGCTCCATGGCCTGGCGCACCTGGAGGTCGACCCAGGTCTGCTGCTGCTCGATCCGGGCCTTGCGCGCCTTGCCCTCCTCGTCCACGACTCCAGTGTGCCCCGCCCCCCTTGCCGCCCCGCCGAGTGCGGAGGATGGTGGAGACATGCACGCGAGCGTGGGAGATCGCCTGGTCGTGGAGGCGCACACCGACTCGACGCACCGGCGCGAGGCGGAGGTGCTCGAGGTGCGGGGACAGGACGGCGGGCCGCCGTACCTCGTCCGATGGGAGGACGGGCACGAGTCGCTCGCCTTCCCGGGGCCGGACGCGCACGTCGTACCCCGCTCCTGAGTCAGGCGGGCATTCAGGCAGGCCGCAGGAAGTCCGCGACCAGCGGCGCCAGCGTGTCCGCGCTGGTGACCAGGCCGAGATGCCCGTCCGGGTAGACGTGCAGCCGCGCGTCCGGCAGCAGCGCGCGCATGATCCGTGCGTTGACCAGCGGGATGATCGGGTCGTCGTCGCCGGCGAGGATCAGCGTGGGCTGCCGGATGAACGGCAGGCCGGGCAGGCTGGACCAGCCGGCGCCGGCGAGTAGCTGGAGCAGGTAGCCGCGGCGCGAGCCGACCCGGGAGTGCGCGTGCATGAGGCGGCGTACGTCGTCGGGGCGGTCGCGCATCTGACCCCCGTACAGCTCGGCGGCGACCTGGACGGCGTAGTCGGCGTCGCGGTAGCGCTGCGGCGTGACCATCTTGCGCAGCACCGCGGGCGGGGCCGGGACCATCAGCGAGCCGGTGGCGGTGCTGACCAGGACCAGGCGCCGGCAGCGGCGGGGCTGCTGGAAGGCGATCTGCTGGGCGAGTCCGCCGCCCCAGGAGATGCCGAGGACGTCGTACTGCTCGAACCCGAGCTGCCGCATCATCGCGCCGACACCGAGCGTGAGCAACGCGAAGTTGTAGGGCAGCTTGGGGTTGGGGGACCCGCCGACGCCGGGTACGTCGAAGCGCACGACCCCGATGCGGGGGTCGAGCGCGTCGACGAACGGCTGGAGCAGGTCGAGGCTGGCGCCGATGCCGTTGCACAGCAGCAGGGGTGGGCCGGGCTCGGTGCCGGGGCGTACGGCGGCCCGGATCTCGTGGCCGAGGACGGTGAGCTGGCGCAGCTCCAAGGCGGGTGACCTCACTTGTCGAAGACGTAGGTGCCGGGGGCCTCGGCCAGCGGCTGCAGCCGGGTCGAGCCCATCTCCTCGGGGGCGGGCTTGAGCTCGCCGCACCGCTCGTCCAGCCACTGCGCGACGTCGTTCCACCACGAGCCCTGGTGGGTCTCGGCGCCGGTCAGCCACGCCTTCGCGTCGGGGCCGTGCTCGTCGTTGGTGTGGAAGGTCGCCTTCGGGTTGCCCGGCGGGTTCACCAGTGCGGCGATGTGGCCGCTGGTGGACAGGATGAACCGGGTCCTCCCACCGAGGAGCTGGGTGGTCCGGTAGCAGTTCTCCCACGGCGTGATGTGGTCGGCGATGCCCGCGACGATGTAGCTGTCGACGGTGACCTTGCCGAGGTCGATGGGCTGCCCCAGCACGGTGAGGGCGCCGGCCCGGGTGAGCTGGTTCTCGACCGCCATGTCGACGAAGTCGGCGTGCAGGCCCGCGGACATCCGGGTCGTGTCGGCGTTCCAGAACAGGATGTCGAACGCCGGGGGCCTCTTGCCGAGCAGGTAGTTGTTGACCCAGTAGTTCCAGATCAGGTCGCTGGGCCGCAGCCACGCGAACACCTCGGCCAGTGACCGCCCGTCGAGGAAGCCCTTCTGGGCCGAGCGGGCCTTGGCCAGTGTGGCCATCCGCGGGTCGCTGAGCGCGCCGACGGTGCCGGCGTCGTGGTTGTCGATCACGGTCACCGCGAGCACGAGGCCCGCGAGGCGGTCCTGACGGCCGATGCCGGCGAGGTACGCCGCGGTGATGCTCGCGAGGATGCCGCCGGAGCAGATGCCCGCGAGCACCGTCTGCGCGCTGCCGGTGATCTCCTCGACCGCGTCGAGCGCCTCGAGGATCGAGCCGACGTACGTGTCGAAGTTCCAGCCGGAGTGCCGGGTGTCCGGGTTGCGCCACGAGATGACGAACATCTGGCGGTTGTTCTGCGTGCTGAACTCGACCAGGCTGCGGCCCGGTGACAGGTCGATCGCGTAGAACTTGTTGATCGTCGGCGGCACGATCATCACCGGCACCTCGTGCACCTCGTCGCACTGCGGCACGTACTGGATCAGCTCCAGGACCTCGTTGCGGAACACCACTGCTCCCGGTGTCGCGGCGATGTTCTCGCCCAGGACGAAGCCGGAGGTGTCGACCATCTCGGGCACCCGCGGCGAGGAGGCGAGGTCCTTGACCAGCTGCGTGCCGCCGCGGACCAGGCTCAGCCCGGCGGTGTCGATGACCGCCTTCGCGGAGGCGGGGTTGACCAGCGGCACGTTGCTCGGCGCCAGCGCCTCGACCAGGTTCTCCACCATGAACCGGACCCGCTTGCGGTCGCGCGGGTCGAGGTCGGCGTCCTCGACGAGCTGGTCGACGGTGCGCCCGCTCGCGAGGTAGACCTGCACCAGGCGGCGCAGCAGCGGGTTCTCGGTCCAGCCCGGGTCGGTGAACCGGCGGTCGCCGCGCGTGGGGGTGACGTCCGACGTACCGACGACGACCTTGGCGGTCTCGCCGGCCAGGGCGCCGAGGCGGCGGGCGGTCTTCCGCGGACGGCGGGCGAGGGAGACGGCCCACCGGGCGGTGGACATGTCGGGCAGGAAGCGGCGGACCGGGCCGAGGGCGGCGTCGACCAGGAGTACGTCGAGGGGAGCGGCGGCGTCGGCCAGGCGGGTGGTGGTCGAGGAGCTCATGGCTCAACTGTCGTCTCGGGAGTGGGTCCGTGGCTTCGGCCGTGGGCACCGAGATTCACGGGGATCGTGTGTGCGCGTGCACAACGCGCGGCCGGGAGAGGGCCTAGTGTCGGTCCCGTGAGTGGACCGGACGTGAACGCCGAGGTACGCAAGCTCAGTGCGCGGCTGCTGCCGGAGTGCGACCAGCTCGGCGCCGCGATGGCCGAGCGGATCCGGGCCGAGATCCCCGTCTACGACACCGGTGACGTCGTGAGCCACAACGAGCTGGTCGTGTCCTGCACGGTCAACGCCCGCTACATCCTCGGCAACCTCGCCGGCGAGGTGACGCCGACCGAGACACCCACCGAGACCGGCACCACCCGCGCCGAGCAGGGCGTCCCGTACGCGATGGTGCTGCAGGCGTTCCGGGTCGGCTCCCGGTTCATCTGGGAGGTGCTCGTCGAGCGCGCCGACCCCGAGGACCGCGACCTGCTCCTGCTCGCCGCCGCCGACATCTGGGCGGTCAGCGACCAGCTCGCCGCCGACGTCACCGACGCCTACCGCCGGGCGATGGCCGACCGTGCCCGCCGCGACGGACAGATGCGCTCCGTGCTCGTCGGCTCCCTGCTCGACGGCGACGCCGACGCGACGGCGTACGTCGGCGAGACGGCCGGCATGCTCGACCTGGGCCGGGCCACGGAGTACGTCGTGGTGTCGGCCGAGTCGCCGACGCCCGGCGCCGAGGGACTGCCCGACGTGGAGCGGGCGCTGCGACGCGCCAACGTCCGCTCGGCCTGGCGGCTCGACCACGACCACCAGGAGGGCGTGGTCGCGCTGCGGTTCGGGTTCGGCGCCGAGCACCTGGTCGACCTGCTCGCCGGTCTCGCCCGCGGCCGGGTCGGGGTCAGCAGCGTCGTCGGCCGGCTCGACGACATCCAGGAGGCGCGACGCCAGGCCCGTGTGGCCTGTGCCGCCGTCTCGCCCGGCGCGACGGTCGTCGGCCGGTTCGGCGCCGACCCGCTCGCCGTACTGCTGGCGGGGAGTCCGGACCAGGCCCGGGTCCTCGTCGACGCGGTGCTCGCTCCCGTGCTGGCGCTGCCCGAGGACGACCGGGAGGTCGTCTTCGCGACCGCCCGCGCCTGGCTCGCCGCAGGCGGCTCGACCTCGACCGCGGCCCGTGAGCTGCACGTGCACCGCAACACCGTGCGCTACCGGATCCGCCGACTCGAGGAGATCACCGGACGCGACCTCGCCCGGCCCGTCGACGCGGCCGAGCTGTACGTCGCACTGGAGTGCGTGCGGATCCTCGGACTGGGATAGTCGAGATCAGGCCCACGCGAAGTAGCGCAGGTAGACGTAGAGCCAGGCGACGACCAGCGTCATCAGGGTGACCACGACGCCGTACCGCGTGAACTGCCAGAAGCTGATCGGCTCGCCCGACTTGGCCGCGATGCCGAGCACGACCACGTTGGCGCCGGCGGCGACGGCGGTGGCGTTGCCGCCGAGGTCGGCGCCGAAGACGAAGGCCCACCACAGCGGGCTGTCCGCACCGGACGACCCGGTGGCGGACACCATCTCCTCGACGATCGGCACGGTCGCGGTCGTGTACGGGATGTTGTCGACGAAGGCGCCGACGACCCCGGAGCCGAACAGCAGCGCGGTCGCGGCGAGCAGCTCGCGCTCGCCCATCGCCTCGGCCGCGAGCTCGCTGATGCGGCCGATGACACCGACCTGGACCAGCGAGCCGACCAGCACGAACAGCGCCATGAAGAAGGCGAGGGTGCCCCACTCGACCTCCTCGAGGAACTCCTCGGGCTCGGTGCGCGAGACCAGCACGGTCGCGCCCGCGCCGAGCATCGCGACCAGTGACGGGGCGAGGTGCAGCACGGTGTGCAGGCTGAACGCGACCATCACCAGGCCGAGCACGACCAGGCACCGCACGAGCATCCGCTGGTTGGTGATCGCGTCGCGCGGACGCAGGTCGCCGAGCACGTCGGTCACGTCAACGGGCTCGCCGAACGAGCGCCGGAACAGCCAGCGGGCCATCACCACGAAGAGCACCAACAGGATCACGGTCAGCGGCAGCGAGTGGACGAGGAAGTCGTCGAAGCTGAGGCCGGCCCGGCTGCCGATGATGATGTTGGGCGGGTCGCCGATGAGGGTCGCCGTACCTCCGATGTTGGAGGCGAGGATCAGTGAGATGAGGTACGGCGCCGAGGGCAGTCCCAGCTGGCGGCACACCGAGATCGTGACCGGCGCGACCAGCAGCACGCACGTGACGTTGTCGAGGATCGGGGCGACGGTGGCGCTGATCAGGACGAGCAGCACGAGCAGCCGGTAGGGGTGCCCGCCGGAGCGCAGCGCGGCCCACAGCGCGAGGAACTCGAACAGCCCGGTCTGCTTGAGCACGCCGACGATCACCATCATCCCGAACAGCAGGAAGATGACGTTCCAGTCGATGCCGGTCTCGTGGTCGAAGAAGGCCGACTGCGCGTCCACCAGCCCGATCACCGCCATCGCGGCGACGCCGCCCAGCGCGGCCGCGACCCGGTGCACCCGCTCGGTGGCGATGAGGGCGTAGGCGACGATGAAGACGGACAGGGCGGCGGACGTGAGGATCACGCCGCGCCCCACCTGGCCGGCTCGAGGGCGGCGTACCACCCGGCCAGGCGCCCGTACCTGCTCACCGCGAGCAGCCGGTCCTCGACCTCGACCTGCCGGTCCCGGGCGGTCACGGCGAGCACCTGGTCGCCGGTGCGCAGCACGGTGCGCCCGCCCGGCACCAGCACGTCACGACCCCGGGTGATCAGCGCGACCGCCGCGCCGGCTGGGAGCCGGAGCTCGTCGACCTCGACGCCCGCGAGGTGCGACTCGGGCTCGACCTCGAAGCGCAGGAGCACGGCGTCGAGCCGGTCGAGGGTCGCGAACCCGATCGACACCTTGTGCACCAGGCTGCCCTTCTCCGCCCACCGCGGCTGCCGGCCGCGCCCGATCGCCAGGCCGATCGCGAACCCGATCGCCGCGGCGAGCATGCCGACCGCGACGGCGAGCTCCAGCTCAGCCGCGCCCATGCGGCCGGCTCCCGTCCGGGTCGGCGGACGGGGAGACGATGAGGTGCTCGACGGCGACCACCCGGACGCGCAGCAGGGCGCCGCCGATGTGGTCCAACCCGGCGGTCGGGTCGGCGGCGAGCGCGGCGAGCTCGCGGCGTCGTACCGCCTCCTCGACGGCGGGTACGACGATCGCGAACGCCACCCGCTCCAGCTCGGCCGCGGAGGCCCGGCCGGCGGCGTCGACGTCGGCCTCGAGGAGCAGGCGGATGTCCGCGCCGTCCGCCGTGCGGCTGCGGACGGTGAGGGGGACGACCAGCATCGGCGGCATGTCTCCAGCCAAGTCGCCTGGTGCCGGCCGCGGTATGGGGGCCAGCCCCCATTTCCTGATGCGGCCGCGTGGGCGAGGGTGGGGGAGTGCGGCTCGCGAACTCGTCCCTGTACTGGAAGGTGTGCCTGATCAACGCAGCCGTGCTGTGCGCGGGCGCGGTGGTGCTGATGCTGTCCCCGGCGAGCGTCTCGCGGCGGGTGCTGGTCTCGGAGGCGGTCGTGCTCGTCGTCGGGACCGGCCTGGTGCTCGTGCTGACCGGCGTGCTGTTGCGGGCCGCGCTCGCACCGGTGGACCGGGTGATCCGCGAGATGGCGACCGTCCGGCTGGGAGGGGAGGGCCGCCGGCTCGAGGTCCGTACGTCGGGCGACGGGCCGGGCGCCCAGCTGGTGCGCAGCTACCACGCGATGCTCGACCGGCTGGAGGGCGAGCGCCGCGCCAGCGACGCGCAGGCGATCGCCGCCCAGGAGGCCGAGCGGCACCGGATCGCGCGCGAGCTCCACGACCAGGTCGGCCAGGACCTCACCGTGGTGCTGCTCGGGCTCAAGCAGCTCGAGGACCGGGTGCCGCCCGAGCTGCGCTCCGAGCTCGCGCTGCTGCGGGAGAGTGCGCGCACCGGCCTCGACGACGTACGCCGGGTGGCGCGCGAGCTGCGCCCCGGAGTCCTCGAGGACCTCGGCCTGCAGCCCGCGCTGGCCGCGCTGGCGACCGACGTCGCAGCGCTCGGCGGGCCGGTCGTTCGCCGTACCTTCGCGCCGGGGATGCCCACCCTCGGCCGCGACACCGAGGTCGTCGTCTACCGGGTCGCGCAGGAGGCGCTGACCAATGTCGTCCGGCACGCCGGCGCCACCCGGGTCGACCTGTCGCTGCTGCGGGTCGGTCCCCACCTCGTGCTGGAGGTGGCCGACGACGGCTCCGGGCTCGACGGCGCGGTGTGGGGGACGGGCATCCAGGGCATGCGCGACCGCTCCGCGCTGGTCGGCGGCACGCTGTCGGTCGACTCCTCGACCCGGGGGACGACGGTGCGGCTGCGGGTCCCGGTGGTGGACCGGGTGGGTGCCGGATGATCCGGGTCCTGCTCGCCGACGACCACGCCCTCGTCCGGCACGGCGTGCGGCTGATCCTCGAGCAGCAGCCCGACATCGAGGTGGTCGCCGAGGCCTCGGACGGCGCGGAGGTGATCGCGCTGCTGCGGGAGGTCGAGGTCGACCTCGTGGTGCTGGACATCGCGATGCCCACGATGACCGGGCTGCAGGCGGCGCGCGAGATCGCGCGGCGTCGTACGCCACCGCGGGTCCTGATGCTGTCGATGCACGACAACGAGCAGTACTTCTTCTCCGCACTCAAGCTCGGCGCCTCGGGGTACGTGCTGAAGTCGGTCGTCGACGAGGACCTGGTCTCCGCGTGCCGGGCCGCCGTCCGGGGCGAGGCGTTCGTCTATCCCGGCGCGATGGGGGCGCTGGTGCGCGACTACCTCGATCGGCTGGCGCGTGGAGAGCGGGTGCCCGCGACCGTGCTGACCCCGCGCGAGGACGAGGTGCTCAAGCTGATCGCCGAGGGGCGCTCGTCGCGGGAGATCGCGGCGATCCTGTCGATCAGCGTCAAGACCGTAGAGAAGCACCGCTCGCACATCCTGGCCCGGCTCGGCATGACCGACCGGACCCAGCTGACGCGGTATGCGATCCGGGCGGGGCTGGTCGAGCCGTGATGGTTGCGGTTCAACTACCGAATTCGTCGCCGATCGGGCGGAGGCATGACGAATTCGGTAGTTGAACCGCAGACACACCGCAGCGTCACAGCGTCACAACGTCACAACGGGACGTCGGCGCGGCGCGGGTCGCACCAGGGCGTGCCGGCGGGGACGCGGGAGAACTGCTCGTCGTACAGCCGCTTGTAGAGGCCACCGGCCAGCAGCAGGTCGTCGTGGGAGCCCTGCTCGACCAGGTGCCCGTCCTCGAGCCCGAAGATGACGTCGGCGGATCGGATCGTGGAGAGCCGGTGGGCGATCGCGATGGTGGTGCGGGAGCGGGTGGCCCGTTCGAGCGCCTCCTGGACCAGCCGCTCGGTCTCGTTGTCGAGGGCGGAGGTGGCCTCGTCGAGGATCAGGATCCGCGGGTCCTTGAGCAGCACCCGGGCGATCGCGAGGCGCTGCTTCTCGCCGCCGGAGAGTCGGTAGCCGCGCTCGCCGGTGATCGTCTCGTAGCCCTCGGGGAAGCTCATGATCCGGTCGTGGATGTTGGCGTCGCGCGCCGCCCGCACGATCTCCTCCGAGCTCGCGCCGGGGCGGGCGTAGGCGATGTTGTCGCGGATCGTGCCGTGGAAGAGATACGGCTCCTGGGTGACCATCCCCACCGCGTCGGCGAGCGAGGAGAGGGTGAGGTCGCGGACGTCGTACCCGTCGATGAGGACGGCACCCTCGGTGACGTCGTAGAAGCGGGGGACCAGGTACGTCGCCGTCGTCTTGCCGCTGCCGGAGGGGCCGACGATCGCGGCGAGCTGACCGGGCTCGACCACCAGGGAGACGTCGTCGAGCGCCCACGCCGAGCCGACGGGCCGCTCCTCGTCGTCCTCGATCCGCACGCCCGTCTCGCCGAACCGGTCGCGGTCGACGGCGCCCGACAGCGAGCGCGGCTCGGGGTAGCGGAACCGGACGCCGCGCAGCTCGACCCGGCCCTGCAGCCTGTCGGGGTCGAGCACGGTCGCGCCGGGCCGCTCGGTGATCGCGGGCTCGAGGTCGAGGTACTCGAAGATCCGGCGGAACAGCGCCATCGAGGTCTGTACGTCGAGCGTGACCCGCATCAGCTGCAGCAACGGCATCTGCAGCCGGCTCTGCAGCGTCGTGAACGCGACCAGGGTGCCGGCGGTGATCGTGTCGGCACCGACGGGGACGTTGCCGGTGATGATCCAGCCGGCGACCAGGTAGATCAGTGCGGGCGTGATCGCGAAGAAGGTCTGCACCATCGCGAAGAAGGTGCGCCCGGTCATCGCCTGCTCGACCTGCAGCCGGGTCTGCCTGCGGTTCGCCTCGCGGTAGCGCTCCACCTCCGACTCGGCCCGGTTGAACACCTTGGCGAGCAGGATCCCGCTCACCGACAGGGCCTCCTCGGTGATGGCGGTCATCTCGGAGAGCGACTCCTGGGTGCGCCGAGCCAGCCGCTGCCGCGCGCGGCCGACCCGGAACTGCAGGCCCACGAACAGCGGCATCAGGAACAGCGTGAGCAGGGTCAGCTGCCACGACAGCACGATCATCGACACGAACGCCGCCGTCACGGTGACCGAGTTCTGCACGATCGTGGTCGCGGTGTCGGTGAGCACCGTCCGCACCCCGGCGACGTCGTTGGCCAGCCGGGACTGGATCGCGCCGGTCTTGGTGGCGGTGAAGAACGCCAGCTCCATCTTCTGCAGGTGCTCGAAGAGGTCGCCACGCAGGTCGGCCATCGCGGAGTTCCCGACGGTCGAGGTCAGCCACATCTGCACGATCCCGATCAGCGCCGCCACGATCGGGATCGCGCACATGCCCGCGATCAGCCAGGCCAGCAGGTGCAGGCGGGGGCCGCCGCCGTCGAGCGGGAACAGGGCGTCGTCGAAGACCGCACGGGTCAGGAACGGCACCATCGCCTGCAGCGCCGCGGCGGCCAGGACCGCGACCAGGACGAGCATGATCTTGCCCCGATAGGGCCGAAGCAGGTGGGCGATCCGCGGCAGCACCGGCTCGCGCTGGCGCAGGTCGGCGGTCGTCAGGTGGGTCACCACCGGGCTCGGCCGCATCAGGCGTCCTGCCCCAGCCAGCCCGCACCCCAGCGGCCACGATGGGCGACCTCGCGCCACGGCGTACGACGGCGCCGGCTCGCCGAGCCCTGCGCGCCCGTGCTGCGGGGGGCCGGGTGGCCGATCGTGATAGCGCCGATCGGGTGTGGCGCCTCCGCGTCGTCGGTGTCGACCAGGCCGAGTGCGTCCTTGACGGCGTCGACCCGGCCGGGCACCAGCCCGAAGAAGCAGGCGCCGAGGCCGGCGTCGGTCACCGACTGGAGCAGCAGCAGGGCGGCCATCGCGGTGTCGAGGTGCCAGTAGGGCATCGCCCAGCGACCCGCGTCGTGCTCGCCCAGGCCGGCGCGGTGCTTGTCGGGCTCTGCGTAGCGGTCGAGGTAGGCATCTCGGCGGCTGCACGGCACGACGACCACCGGCGCGCTCATCATCCCGGCCAGCCAGCGGTCCGGTGCCGAGGTGTCGGCCTGCGCCTCCCAGAACCCGCGGACCGTCTCCGGGGTGTCCAGTACGACGAACGCCCACCCCTGTGAGAAGCCGGCGCTCGGCGCGCGGGTGGCGTGGTCGAGCGCCCGTTCGAGCACGGCCGCCTCGACCGGGGCGGAGGTGTAGGCGCGCGTCATCCGGCGTCGTCGTACCACCTCGGCGAACTCCACGGGGCCAGCCTAGGGGTGGGCGTGGTGGGTCCCTCGGATCGTTCGATCGAACGGTTCGAGGGACTTCACGCCGCAGAACTCCCCCGAACCGTTCGATCGAACGGTTCGGGGGAGTGGGCGCTGAGGTGCCCGGCCCCGTACCTGAGGTAGGGCAGGACCCGAACATAGGGAACGTGTCCGATGTGGGGGACTACCTCAGACGACGAGTCTCTACGTCATGAGCAGCAACTACTACCTCAACGCAGAGAACGAGTACCGCCGCCAGCAGGCGGCCCGCGGGATGGCCGCCAGCCGGGCGGGGCGCAGCCGCACCTCCTGGCTGCGGCGCCTCGCCGCCACCGACCCCAGCGTGGAGCGCCACACGCGCTGACAGGTCGACAGCAGTTGTCCACCTTGTCGGTGGCGGACGCCATGATGGTGCCCGTGGCCGCACACAGCAGCCTGACCATGGTCGGGCGTGACACCGAGCTCGCCGAGGCGATCGCGGTCCTCGACGACGCCGTCAGCGCCGCCGAGGCCGGGACGTCGCGGCGTGCGGTGCTGCTGTCCGGCGACGCCGGCGTCGGCAAGACCCGGCTGCTGCGCTCGCTGCGCGACCACGCACTCGACACCGGTTGGCAGGTGCTGGCCGGTCACTGTCTCGACTTCGGCGACAGTGCGCTGCCCTACCTGCCCTTCAGCGAGGTGCTCGGCCGGCTCGACGCCAGCCACCCCGAGCTGGTCGAGGCGGTCGCCGCCGTCCACCCGGCGCTGACCCGGCTCCAGCCGGGGCGGCGCACGCGCGTGGTCGGCGACGAGTCCACCGACGAGCGCAGCCGCGGCGCAGACCGTGGCGACACCCTCGTGGCCGTGCACGCGCTGCTCGAGGCGGCGGCCACCGAGGCGCCGGTGCTGCTGGTGGTCGAGGACCTCCATTGGGCCGACCAGTCGACGCGCGACATGCTCGGGTTCCTGTTCACCCGGGCCTTCGCGCGGCCGGTGGCCATCGTGGCGTCGTACCGCTCCGACGACCTGCACCGCCGCCACCCGCTGCGCCGCCAGGTCGCGGAGTGGACCCGGCTGCCGCAGGTCGGGCGGCTCGGCCTGGGCCCGCTGCCGGCAGAGGCGGTGCGGGCGCTGGTCGGCGAGCTCGCGCCGGCCGGCCTCGACGAGCGCTCGGTGGCCCGGATCGTCGAGCGGGCCGAGGGCAACGCCTTCTTCGTCGAGGAGCTCGTCGCGTCGGGTTCGTGCGCCGACGGCGACGTTCCCGGCGACCTGGCCGACCTGCTGCTGGTCCGGCTAGACCGCCTCTCAGAGGAGGCCCGCCACGTCGTCCGCGTCGCCAGCGTCGCCGGGCGCCGGGTCACCCACGACCTGCTCGCCGCGACCGCCGACGTACCGGTCGACCGGCTCGACTCCGGCATCCGCCAGGCGGTCGAGATGAACGTCCTCGAGGTGGGCGGACATCTCTACTCCTTCCGCCACGCACTGCTCGGCGAGGCGATCTACGACGACCTGCTGCCCGGGGAGCGGGTCCGGCTGCACGCCCGCTACGTGTCCGCACTCTCCAGCGGTGCCGCCGGCGGTACGTCGGCCGAGCTGGCCCGCCACGCCCGCCGGGCCAACGACCTCGACCGGGCGGTCACCGCCAGCATCGAGGCCGGCGACGAGGCGATGGCGGTCGGTGGCCCCGACGAGGCGGCCGACCACTACCAGCAGGCGCTGGAGCTGCTCGAGGATCCCGAGCGGGTGGCCCGGCTCGAGGTCGACCACGCCAAGCTGGTCGTCCGCGCCGCCACCGCGCTGATCACCGGCGGCAACGCGGTCCGGGCCGGGCAGCTGGTCACCGCCCGCCTGGCGCAGCTGCCGGCCGACGCGCCCGATGTCGACCGCTCCCGGCTGCTCAACGCCCAGGCCGAGGTGCTGGCGATGACCGAGACCGAGCTCGACCCGGTCGAGGTCTCGGCGCACGCGCTGGCCCTGGCCCCCGAGGGCGAGAGCCCGTTGCGGGCCAAGGTGCTCGCCAACCACGCCCGGATCCTCGGTGCCTACCGGCCCGAGGAGCAGGAGGCGGCCGAGGCGTTCGCGACCGAGGCGCTCGCGCTCGCCGAGCGGCTGGCTCTGCCCGAGCTCGCCTCCGACATCGTCACCACGCTCAGCGGGCTGCGGGTCAAGGCTGCCGCCGGGTCGGAGCAGGACGCCCTGCGCGGGGCGCTCGAGTCCGCCGTCGACAGCGCGGTCCGGGCCGGCGCCTTCCAGGCCGAGATCCGCGGCCGCTGGCTGCTCGGCCGCTCCTACCAGGACTCCGGCGACTGGGAGCAGTCCGCGCGCTGGTTCCGCTCCGCCATGGCGCTCGGCGAGCAGGCCGGCCTGGTCTGGGCGCCGTTCAGCATCGAGTCGCGCTGGCAGCTCACCCGGATCAGCTACCTCCTCGGCGACTGGGACGACGTGCTCGCGCTGGTCGAGGGCGTCGACGGGCTCAGCGGTCCGCCGATCCCGCGCGGCATCATCGAGCCGGCCCGGCTCTCGGTCCTGGCCGCCCGCGGCGAGGACGTCCTCGACCGGCTCCTCGCCCTGCGCCCGCTCTGGGAGGACGAGGGCGGCGTCGCCGTCTACAGCTCCGGCGCCGAGATCGAGCTCCACGGCGATCGTGGCGACGCGGCGGCGGCGATCGCGGTCTACGACCACGTGGTCGAGGTGCTCGGGCGGATCTGGGGCGAGTACTTCGGCGGCCGGATCCGGCTCGCCGCCGGCGTCCTGGCCGGCATCGCCCGCGCCATGCCGCGGGCCAGTGCCGCCGAGCGGCGGGTGCTGGCGGCCCGGGCCGACACGCTGCTCGCCGACGGCGAGGCGGTCCTCGCTGCGATCCGCGAGCGCAGCGGCCCCTGGGGACCCGAGGGCCGGATGTGGACCGACCGGCTGATCGCCGAGCACCGCCGCGTGCAGTGGCTGAGCGGCGGCGAGGGTGCCGAGGGTGCCCGCCGCGACGAGCTCCTCGCCGCGTGGGAGGCCGCGCTCGACTCGACCCTGAAGGTCGGGAACGTGCCCGAGCTGCTCCGGGTGCGGGCGGCGTACGCCCAGATCCTGCGGCTCGCCGGCGACACCGCCCGCGCTCGCGACGAGGCCGACCAGGCGCGCGCTCTCGCCGACCGGCTACGCGCGCCCCTCCTGGTCGCCGACCTCGCCGCCGAGGCGGGCACCGCGCGGAGCACCGCCGCGACCAGCCACTCCGGCGGGGCCGCGCTGACCGCGCGGGAGCTGGAGATCCTGGCGCTCGTCGCCGAGGGTCGGTCCAACGGCGAGATCGGCAAGCAGCTGTTCATCAGCACCAAGACGGTCAGCGTCCACGTCTCCAACATCCTCGGCAAGCTCGGCGCGGCCGGCCGCACCGAGGCGGCCGCGATCGCGCGCCGCGACGGTCTCCTGCCGTAGAAGTCCTACCGTGGGCGGAGGCCGGCCGCCGGTCCGCGGCGTAGCGTCCCTCGCATGACCATGGAGGCGGAGCGCGCGGCGCTCGATGGAGACACCCGCGAGCTCACCATGCGGCGGTTCCGGCACAGCACCGTGCTGGGCGGCCGGAACCTGCCGCCGGTGCGGCCGGACCGGCTCCCGCCCGGGCCGCGCTGGCCGGCCTTCCTGCAGACCGTCGCGCTGATGAGGTTCCGCCACCAGTTCCACCCCTGGCTGCACCGGAAGTACGGCGACGCGTACACGGTCAACCTGATCCCCGGGAACCGACCGCTCGTGCTGTTCACCCGGCCCGAGGTCACCAAGGAGATCTTCGCCGCCGACCCTGAGGTCTTCCACGCGGGGAAGGGCAACGCGATCCTCGGCCCGATCATGGGTGAGCACTCCTTGCTGCTCCAGGACGGAGGCGAGCACCACCGCGCCCGCAAGCTGTTGATGCCGGCCTTCCTCGGCCACGCGCTGCGCGGCTACCGCGGCCTGGTCGCCGAGGTCGCCGCCGCCGAGGTCGACACCTGGAGCGAGGACGAGCCGTTCCGGGCCCTGGAGCGGATGAACTCGCTGACCCTCGAGGTCATCCTCCGCGTCGTCTTCGGCGTCACCGACGAGGCGCGGCTCGCGAAGCTGCGGCCGGCGGTCAACCACACCGTCGAGATCCACCCGGCGATCCTGCTCGGCTGGGCCTACCCGCGGCTGCAGAAGCTCGGCCCGTGGCGTCGTACGGTCGACAACCAGGTCGAGCTGGACCGGCTGATGTACGCCGAGATCCGCGAGCGCCGCGCGGCCCACGACCTCGACGAGCGGTCCGACGTGCTGTCCCGGCTGCTGGCGGCGGGGGACGCCGAAGAGGGCGGGCTGGACGACACCGAGCTGCGCGACCAGCTGGTGACGCTGCTGCTGGCCGGTCACGAGACCACCGCCTCCGCACTGTCGTGGGCGCTGGTCGAGGTCGGCCGCAGCCCCGACCTGCTCGCCCGCACCCAGCGGGCCGTCGACGAGGGCGACGACGCGTGGCTCGAGGCGGTCCTCAAGGAGTCGATGCGGCTGCACCCGATCATCCCGATGGTCGTGCGCACCCTGATGGCGCCCGCCACCGTCGGCGGCTGGGACCTGCCTGCCGGCACCACCGTGGGCCCCTCGATCATCATGAGCCACCAGCAGGAGTCGAACTTCGCGGACCCGGACGTGTTCCGGCCCGAGCGCTTCCTCGGCGACGACGTGCCCGCTCTGAACGTGTGGATCCCGTTCGGGGGCGGCGTACGTCGCTGCATCGGCGCGGGCTTCTCACTGATGGAGGGCGTCGAGGTGCTGCGCGAGGTGTTCCGCCGGTACGACGTCACCGCGGTCGGCACCGACGTGCCCAAGGTCCGCAACATCACCAGCGTGCCCCGGCGGGGCGCGCGGATCCGGGTCCGGGCGCGCTGACCCCGTCCTTGATCTCCACCGTCGCGGCGACGTCCTCGAACAGGTCGCAGTAGTCGGCGTACTCGGCGCGTCCGACGGACCCGGTCAGGGTGACGCCGACGCCGTCGTGCAGCCAGGCCCACTGGTCGCACAACACGTCGGCGTCGCCGATCCGGTGGGAGAACCGGGTGTAGGCGACCGGCTCGCCGTCGAGGTCGACCACGTCGGAGTCCTCGATCTCGAGCGCGTCGAGCTGGCTCGCGAGCGTCGACATCGCCTCGTGCCGCCAGTCGGTGAGCGACGACCCGCCGTCGACCGGCCCGGTGTGCAGGGCCAGCTCGGGCGTGAAGCCGGACGGGGCGGCGGCCGGCGCCTGCGCGACCAGCGAGACGCCCGGGGCGGGGTCGTCGAAGGTCGCCCAGCGACGCGGGACGGCGAGCGAGACGGCAGGGGTGTGGTGCACGGTTCCACCTCCGGTGGGCGCGATGTCGGGACAGGACGAGGGATGGTCGGGCGGCCACGCGGGGTCGCCGGGTGGCCAGTCGATGGGCAGCGGGGCGGTCGGGTCGACGGTGGGCGGTGCGGCGGTCGTCGGGTACGCCGCGACGAGCGGGTTGCGCCGGATCGAGGGGTCGACGACGTCGACCGCGGCGCGCAGGTCCTCCTCCGCGTGCGCGAGCACCACCCACGCCGCGGCGACGATCGGCACGAGGGTGCGGAAGGTGCGCCGCTGCTCGCGGTTCGGACCGGGTGGGAGCCGCACGGCGCCACCGTCGACCACGAGGTCGTGGCCGCGGGCGGTGCGTCGTACGCGACGCATCACCGTCTGCACCCCGGCCAGGCGGTCGGCATACCGACGCAGGGCGAGGGCGAGCCCGTCGACGCCGGGCCGGAACCCGGCGAGCTCGCCGCCGAGGGCGGCGCAGGCCTGGCGGAAGTCGTCGGCACCGTCGCCGGCGAAGTCGTCGGCGGGGAACCGGGCGTGCTGGCGGACGAGATGGTCGGCGCCGGCCAGCGCGTGGCCGAGCCGTCGCAGCGCCCGGGCGGCCTCGGTGCAGGACTCCGGCGCGCCCGGCACCCGGGTCAGGAGCTCCACAGCGGCCACCCCAGCTCGAGCAGGTGCTCACCGACGAGGGTGTCGGTGTCCCCGGCGGTGCGGGCGACGTACCTCAGGCCGTCGGCGTTGGCCGTGAACGCCGCCTCGACCTCGCTCGTGTTGTCGGTGCAGGCGGTCAGCGCGAGCCGGACCGACGTCGTGAGCGCGCCGGCGTCGGGCGCGACGACGGCGGTACGACGCGCGCACAGCTCACCCGCGTCGTCCTCGAGGCGACGGGCCGCCCGGCGCAGCGCGGCGGGGTCGACGGTGTAGGTCATGCCGGCAGCCTCGGCGCCGCGCGGCTGTGGACAAACGTGGGTGGTCCGGGCCTGTGGACAGGAGCGTGTCGGAGGTAGCGCCTAGCGTCGTTCCATGGCCATCGCACGCAATCCCCAGTTCGTCATCGACTGCCCCGACCCGCGGGTCCTCGCCGACTTCTACGCCGCGCTCCTCGGCTGGGAGTCCAACGTGGAGGACGACGGCTCGTGGGGCGCGGTCTGGTCCGGCGACCGCTCGATCCAGCTGCAGCGGGTCGACGACTACCGCGCTCCCGACTGGCCGGGTCAGGACGTTCCGCAGCAGGTGCACCTCGACGTCGACGTCGACGAACTCGACGTGGCCGAGACGGCGACCCTCGCGCTCGGCGCGACCAAGCACCCGCACCAGCCCGGCACGAGCTTCCGGGTGTTCCTCGACCCGGCCGGCCACCCGTTCTGCCTGTGCAAGGTGGCCGGGTGACGTGACGCTCAGCGGGCGAACGACTCCCTTACCTCGTCCTCCGTGATGCCGTAGTCCGCGAGGTCGTACTGGTGCGCGGGGCGGCGGGGGCCGCTGCGCGACTCCTCGTCGAGCCTGCGGACGGCGTCCTGTGCAGCCTGGCTCCAGGTGAGGCCGAAGGCGTCGTAGATCGCGCCGACGGTGCCGACCGGGTCCTGCACGAAGCCGCGGTAGTCGACGTCGAAGAACTGGCGCTCGTCGGCCTTCTCGCGCGCCTGCCAGAACGCGTCCCACTGCCGGGTGAGGTGCCCGAGCTGGTCACGGCCGAGGGTCTCGCCGACGAAGGTCGTCGAGTGGCCGTCGGTCGCCTCGGCGGACAGCGAGCACGCGGAGGCGACCGAGGTGACCGGGTCGCGCTGGGTCATCACGACCAGCGCGTCGGGGTAGACCTCGAGCAGTGCGTCGAGCGCGATCAGGTGCGAGGGGTTCTTGAGCACCCAGCGCCGGTCCCGGTCGTTGAGCCCGATCAGCTGCAGGTTCTGGCGGTGGCGCTCGTAGGCGTCGGTCCACGACTGGGTCGCCAGCCAGCGGGAGTACGCCGGCACGTGGGCCAGCGACTCGAAGCCGAGCGACTTTCCGGTCTGGCGCAGCACGCGCCAGCACTCCTCGGGCTCGGTGGCGTCGGAGTAGTGGATGCCCATGAACTCCGGGTTGGTGATGTGGTGCTCGCGGAACGCCGCCTGCATCGCGTTGAAGATCGGGTCGTCCTCCCACGTCTCCCGCGGCGGGCGGGGCTGGGGGAACTCGGTCAGCCACATCTCGAGGCCCTGGTTCGCCGGGTCCGCGCAGAGCAGCCGGCTCAGGGCCGTCGTACCGGTCCGGGGGAGGCCGAGCACGAAGATCGGCCGCTCGATGGCGACCTCCGCGTGCTGGGGGAACTCGGTGAACCGCGCCTGGGTGAGCAGGCGGGCCACGAGGGAGCTCTTGACCTGCGAGCGCATGAAGTAGTTGCCGACCCCGGTCAGGCCCGCCTCGGCGGACCCCAGGTCCTCGACCAGCACCCGGAACGCCTCCTCGTGCCCGGGCGCGTCGGCGAAGCCGAAGTCGGTGAGGCCGGTGGTGCGGGTCGCGGCGTCGCAGATGTCCTCGAACGTGCCGACGTCCGCGCGCTGGCGGGGCTCAGGCATGGAATTCCCCGCAGTCGACGTTGAGCATCTGGCCGGTGACGGCCGAGGCCAGGTCGGAGGCGAGGAAGAGGGCGGCGCGGGCGACCTCGTCGGGGGTGGCGAGCCGCTTCAGGTCGGTGGGCGCCGCCTTCTCGGCGTACACGTCCTCGTGGGTGCGACCCGACTCCTGCGCGATCCAGTCGAAGTAGGCCTTGTTGACGTCCTCGTAGATGTACGACGGCGCCACGCTGTTGACCCGGATGCCACGCGGGCCGAGCTCGGTGGCCAGCGACTGGGCGAGGTGCTCGAGGGTGCCCTTCGACAGCTTGTAGCCGGAATACTCCGGCTGGCTGCTGTAGATCACGCACGAGTTGACCATGATCACCGAGCCGCCGGTCTTGTCCTCGGCTGGATCATCGGAACGGGCGAGGGCGTCGGCGAACAACGAGGTCAACCGCAGCGGCGCGAAGACGTTGGTCTCGTTGGCGCTGCGCAGGCCGTCGAGGTCCAGGGTGCTGATCGGGTCCATCGGCGGGATGCCGAAGGCGTTGTTGATCAGGCAGTCGACCTTGCCGAACTCGTCGAGCGCCGCCTCGACCAGTGCCTTGCGCTGGTCCTCGTCGGTGATGTCGGTCGGTACGACGAGCGCGCGGCGACCGTGGGAGCGGACGGTCTCCGCCATCTTCTCCAGGCGCTTGGGGGTCCGGCTCGCGAGCACCAGGTCGGCGCCCATCTTCGCGGCCTCCTCGCCGAGCGAGCGACCCAGGCCCGGCCCGACGCCGGAGAGCACGATGACCTTGTCCGTCAGGAGATCCACCATGGCGGACACACTAGAACGTGTTTCAGTTTTGCGGAAGGGCTCATTTCGCGCACGGCCCCGGGGTACGCGGAATAGCCGCGCGGTGACGCCGTTGGAACGGAGGTGAGCACTCCCCGGATCGACCTCAACGACCAGACCACCATCCCGCAGTTCGGCCTCGGCGTGTGGCAGGTGCCGCTGGCCGACACCGAGCGCGTCGTGTCCGACGCCCTCGAGCTCGGCTACCGCCACGTCGACACCGCCCAGATGTACGGCAACGAGGAGGGCGTCGGCGCCGCGATCGCCGCCTCCGGTCTCGCCCGCGAAGACCTGTACGTCACGACCAAGCTCAACAACAACCGTCACGAGCCCGGCGCCGCCAAGGACTCGCTGAAGGTCTCCCTCGACAAGCTCGGCCTCGAGAAGGTCGACCTCTTCCTGATCCACTGGCCACTGCCGACCCGGTACGACGGAGACTTCGTCTCCACCTGGGAGGCGCTGCTGGAGCTCCGCGAGGCCGGCCTGACCACCTCGGTCGGTGTCTCCAACTTCCAGCCCGACCACCTCGACCGGATCGTCGCGGCCACCGGGGTCGTGCCGGCCGTCAACCAGGTCGAGGCGCACCCCTACTTCGCCAACGACGCGGTCCGTGCCGCGACCACCGGCCACGGCGCGCACGTCCAGGCCTGGTCCCCGCTCGGGCAGGGCGGCGGCGAGCTGACCGACCCCGCCGTGACCGCGCTCGCCGAGCGCCACGGCAAGACGCCCGCGCAGGTACTCCTGCGCTGGGCGCTCGACCGCGGCGACATCGTGTTCCCGAAGTCGCTCAACAAGGCACGCCTGGCCGAGAACTTCGAGGTCTTCGACTTCGCGCTCACCGACGACGAGGTCGCCGCGCTCGCCGCCCTCGACAAGGGCGAGGCCGGCCGTCAGGGCCCGAACCCGGACGTCTTCGACTGGATCCCCGCCTGACCCTCGCCGGGCCCCGGGACGTCGTACCCGGCGTCCGGGTCGCAGGTCGGCACCGATCGCGACCCGAACGCCGGGTGGGACGAGGGGATCGTCAGGAGATCATCCGTCGCGCCACCGCCCGCTGCCGCGCGGCGATCCGCTCGCCGTACTCCTCGCCGGACAACCCGACCAGCCCGGGAAGGTGCTTGGCCACCTCGGTGACCGGCACGATCTCGACCGCCGGCCCGTCCTCGGCCGAGAGCGCACGGGTGAGCTGCTGCCAGCGCAGCATGATCGGGCCGGTGCGGTGACCGGTGGTCTCGAGCCAGTTGGCGATCGGGGCGCCGTCGGGGCCGGGCGGGCGCTCGGAGATCACGAACCGCATCACGCCGTCTGGGTCCGACGATGCCTGGGCCTTGGTGAGCGAGGTCTGGTGCGTCTCGTAGTCGGTCGAGGCGTACCAGTCCGAGCCGACCTGGATCGCCTGGTAGGTGCAGTCGTCGCAGCGCGGGACCGACACGATCATCGCCTCGTCCTCGGCCAGCTCGTAGTGACCGATCGAGGAGAACTGCGACGACAGGCCGCCGGGGGTGGAGGCGGGGACGGTCAGGGTGTTGACCGGCTCCTTGTACTGGAAGAAGTGAGGGAAGGCGAACCAGGTCTGGATCGAGCTGGTCAGCGACCGCGCGGCCACCTCGTACTTCTTGCGCAGCGTCGCCTCGCTCAGCGGCCGGCGCGCCTGCCCGATGGTGTCGACCCGCTCGATGGTGAGCGTGCCGCGGACCTCGGTGTCCCAGTCGTTGAAGACCTCGCGGACGATCAGCGTCTTCGCGCCCGGCTCGGCGACATAGGTGAACTCGAACGACCCGTCCTCGGCGACGTCGAGCTCGCGGTCGTCGAAGGCCATCAGCGAGGTGGCGGCCGAGTCGGCGCTGTAGCTGCCGCCCATCACCTGGAAGGACAGGTCGGCCGACGTGCCGCGCCGACCGCGTACGACGTAGGAGACCCCCTCGCGCAGGTAGGCGTTGAAGTAGACCGCGTCCGGGTTGTCGAGGCCCTGTCGCGAGAACTGGTGGGTCGGGTTGATGAAGACCGGCTGCTCGAGGTCGTAGTCGAACGCGGTCTGCATCGCCATCCGGATCCGGCCGGCCAGGTAGTCGTAGCCCTCGAGCCGGTCGGCCTCGGTCCTGATGAACGGCGCGTTCGCGATCAGCTCCTCGGCCTCGGCGATCGCCGCCTGCAGGGGAGCGGTCAGCCCGAGCGCGGCGGACGAGCCCGTCATCAGGCGTTCGCCTTCGCGATGATGTTCTCGGCGTACTGCTCGAGGTGCTTGATCTTGGTCTCGAGGGGCTCGGTGTCGGGGCCCTTGATGTAGGGCACCCGGAAGCCGACGATGCAGTCGGTGACGCCCTTGTCCTCGAGGCGCTTGATGCCGTCGAGCGTGTAGGCGTCGTACGAGATCACGTGCACCTCGAAGTCGTCGCGGGTGTCGCCCTCCTCCGCGCGGATCTCCGCGAGCCGGGTGAGCAGCCGATCGAGCTCCTCGCCGTCGCCCCCCGCGTGCATCCATCCGTCGCCCTTGCGTACGGCGCGGCGCAGGGCCGCGTCCGAGTGGCCGCCGACGAGCAGCGGGATCCTCTCGGTCGGGGCGGGGCACTGCTGGAGCGGCTCGATGTCGAAGAACTCGCCCTGGTAGCCGAAGAAGGTCGGCTCGTCGCCGGGCTGGGTGAGGCCGCGCAGGATGTCCATGCACTCGTCCATCCGCTTGCCGCGCCTCTCCCACGGGACGCCGAGCGCGGCGAAGTCCTCGGGCCACGGGGACAGGCCGACGCCGAGGCCGAGGCGGTTCTTCGACAGGAAGGCCAGCGACGAGGCCTGCTTGGCCACCAGCACCGGCGGGCGGATCGGGAGCTTGAGCACGAACGGCGTCAGCCGGAGCTTCTCGGTCACCGCGAACAGGGTCGCGCACAGGATGAAGGTCTCGATGAACTCCTTGCCGAGCAGGAACTCGCGGTCCCCGGTGTCGGTGTAGGGGTACTTCGAGTCCGACTCCTGCGGGTAGATCAGGCTGTCCGCGATGGTCATCGACGTGTAGCCGGCGGCCTCGCAGGCCTGAGCGAGCGGGGCGTAGTAGTCGGCCTGGGTCATGCCCTCGGCGAAGGAGAAGCGCATCGGATTCCGTCCGGTCAGTGAGGAGTTCGCGAGGAACGAGCGAACGTCTCGAACTGTAGAACGCGTTCTAGATTTCTGCCAGAGTGAGTCCCATGGCAACCACCAAGCCGAAGCCCGACGGCCTCGACAAGCCGATCGTCGCCAAGATCATCAAGTACGGCGCCAAGGCGAACGTTGCCATCTACCGGCTCACCAACGGCCGGGTCGGTGCGACCTGGCGGATCGGCGCCGGCTGGAAGAAGCCGGTCCCGGTGCTCCTGCTCGACCACGTTGGCCGCAGGAGCGGCGCCCGGTTCACCACGCCACTGCTGTACCTCGCCGACGGCGCGGACCTGGTGATCGTCGCCTCCCAGGGCGGACTGCCGAAGAACCCGCAGTGGCTGCACAACCTGGTGGCGAGCCCCGACACCACCGTCGCCGTGCCCGGTGAGCGCAGCCGGGCCGTGCGCGCCCGGGTCGCCGGGCCCGAGGAGCGCGCCGCGCTGTGGCCGCGCCTGGTCGACCTGTACGCCGACTTCGACAACTACCAGGCCTGGACCGACCGGGAGATCCCGGTCGTCGTCCTCGAGCCCCGCTGAGACAACCGAGGAGAACGACAGACGTGGACGTCCAGCAGCTGATCGACCGCGCCGAGATCGCCGACGCGATCACCCGCTACACCCTCGCCGTCGACGAGGGCGACTTCGACCGGCTCGACACGGTCTTCACCCCCGACGCGCAGATCGACTACACCGAGAGCGGCGGCGTCGCCGACGCCTTCCCGGTGGTCAAGGCGTGGCTCGCCGAGGCGCTGCCGGGCTTCTCGACGCACCGGATCCACATGCTCGGCCAGATCTCCTACCAGTTCGCCGACGACGGCGACGAGGCCGCCGTCGCGGCGTACTTCCACAACCCGATGCGCATCGGTGACGGCAAGGGCGGGGAACGGGTGGTCGAGGTCGGCGGTCTCTACCGCCACACCTTCGTCCGTACGGCGGACGGCTGGCGCTCACGCCGCCTGCACGAGCAGGTCGTCTGGACGCGCGGTTTCTGATTTCTTCGGCCCGTCTGGACAATGGGCGGGTGAGCGACCAGCAGCAGCCTCCTGCCGAACGTCCCGTGGTCAACGGGGTGGTGGCGCTGGTGGCGGTCGCCCTGGGCGTCGGCCTGGTCCTGGCCCTGGTCGCCCTCGTCGGCACCAAGGTGCTCGGACTCGGCGGTGACAACGGTGACTCCTCCGCGCGCTCCACGGTGCACCAGTCGATGTACCTGCCCACGCCGGTGGAGACCGACGAGGCCACGGGCCCGCTGGTCACCCTGCACACCCAGGACACCGACGAGCCCGCGGCGGGCGACAGCGGCGCCCAGGTCCCCGAGGACGAGCCGACCACCGAGCTGACCAGTGAGACCCCGGCCGCCGGCCAGATCTCGCTGCAGGCCCTCGCGACCACCGTCGCCAGCGGCGAGCGGATCTACTTCAGCGGCGTCTACCCCGGCGGCGAGGGCGCGATCCTGTTCGTCCAGCGCTTCGAGAACGGCGACTGGGCCGACTTCCCGGCCAGCGTCGGCGTCACCAACGGCACCTTCTCCAGCTACATCTTCACCGGCGTCAGCGGCGTCAACCGGTTCCGCGTGGTCGACCGCGACAGCGGCACCGTCAGCAACGAGATCAGCGTCACCGTCGGCTGAGCCTGTTCGCCGGTTCACCGGACTTGTAACTACGTGTTACGTCACGAATTCGGGTGCAATAACGCCCGGGTGGGTGTCATGGCGCCGAGGTAGTTGCCGGCGGGCGGTGCGCACGTGCCTCCGGTCGTCCGTGTCCCTCTGGAAGGCCAATCGTTGAGGTGCGCCACGCCCGGAGGTCGACTACCCGGGTGTTACGACAACTACCCGGGCGCACGTGCCACGAATTCCGTGCTGTAACACGTAGTTACAAGCGTCGGGACGCGACGAGCCCTGTCTGTCCCCACGGGGGCTGGAGTGACCCCGGAAAAGATGTTCGACCGGGCGGGAACAACCCCCGGTACCCCGCCGTTGGAGCCTATGTCAGACTTGAGTCCATCCGGCTCAACTAACTTGAATCCACATCTGCACGCACAAGGAGAAGCACACATGGCACGAGCGGTCGGCATCGACCTCGGTACGACGAACAGCGTCGTCGCGGTCCTCGAGGGCGGCGAGCCCACGGTCATCGCCAACGCGGAGGGAGCACGGACCACGCCGTCCGTCGTCGCCTTCGCGAAGAGCGGTGAGGTGCTCGTCGGTGAGGTCGCGAAGCGCCAGGCGGTCACCAACGTGGACCGCACCATCCGGTCGGTCAAGCGCCACATGGGCACCGACTGGACCCAGCACATCGGCGACCCGGTGGACAAGGACTTCACGCCGCAGCAGATCTCGGCGTTCATCCTGCAGAAGCTCAAGCGCGACGCCGAGGCCTACCTCGGCGAGACCGTCACCAACGCGGTGATCACGGTCCCGGCGTACTTCTCCGACGCGCAGCGCCAGGCCACCAAGGAGGCCGGCGAGATCGCGGGCCTCAAGGTCGACCGCATCGTCAACGAGCCCACCGCGGCCGCGCTGGCGTACGGCCTCGACAAGGGTGACGACCAGACGATCCTCGTCTACGACCTCGGTGGCGGCACGTTCGACGTGTCCCTGCTCGAGATCGGTGAGGGCGTCGTCGAGGTCAAGGCCACCAGCGGCGACAACCACCTCGGTGGCGACGACTGGGACAACGCGATCGTCGAGTGGATGGTCAAGAAGTTCAAGGACGCCAACGGCGTCGACCTGTCCGCCGACAAGATCGCCGCGCAGCGCCTCCAGGAGGCCGCGGAGAAGGCGAAGATCGAGCTGTCCTCCTCGAGCGACACCACGATCCACCTGCCCTACATCACCCACGGGGAGAACGGCCCGCTGCACTTCGAGGAGCGGCTCACCCGCTCGGAGTTCCAGCGGCTGACGGCCGACCTGCTCGAGCGCACCAAGGCGCCGTTCCAGAACGTCCTCAAGGACGGCGGCGTCGAGCTCTCCGCGATCGACCACGTGGTCCTCGTCGGCGGCTCGACCCGCATGCCCGCGGTCACCGAGCTGGTCAAGGAGATGCTCGGCGGCAAGGAGCCCAACAAGGGCGTCAACCCGGACGAGGTCGTCGCCGTCGGCGCCGCCCTGCAGGCCGGTGTCCTCGCCGGTGAGGTCAAGGACGTCCTGCTCCTCGACGTCACCCCGCTGAGCCTCGGCATCGAGACCAAGGGCGGCGTCTTCACCACCCTCATCGAGCGGAACACCACCATCCCGACCAAGCGGTCCGAGATCTTCACGACCGCCGACGACAACCAGCCGTCGGTCGAGATCAAGGTCGCCCAGGGCGAGCGCGCGATCTGGTCGCAGAACCAGGGCCTCGGCAACTTCGAGCTGACCGGCCTCCCGCCGGCCCCGCGCGGCGTGCCGAAGATCGAGGTCACCTTCGACATCGACGCCAACGGCATCGTCCACGTCTCCGCCAAGGACCAGGCGTCCGGTCGTGAGCAGTCGATGACGATCTCCGGTGGCAGCGCGCTGTCCAAGGACGACATCGACCGCATGGTCAAGGAGGCCGAGCAGTACGCCGAGGAGGACGCCAAGCGTCGCGAGGCCGTCGAGGTCCGCAACCAGGGCGAGCAGCTCGTCTACACGACCGAGAAGTTCCTGGCCGACAACGGCGACAAGATCCCCGACGACGTCAAGGCCGAGGTGACCACCGACGTCGAGGCGCTCAAGGGCGTCCTCGAGAACGCCGAGTCCAGCTCCGAGGACCTGACCGCCGCCATCTCCAAGCTGGGTGAGTCCAGCCAGAAGATGGGTGCCGCGATGTACGCCGCCGCCGAGGCCGACTCCGCCGCCGCGGGCGGCACCACCGGCGCGACCGGTGAGTCGGACGACGACGTCGTCGAGGCCGAGATCGTCGACGAGGACACCGAGGGCGACACCAAGTGACCGAGGAGAACCTCAACCCGGAGGAGGGGGAGTCGCGTCCGGAGGTCGAGGAGGTTGCGCAGCAACCGTCTCGAGACCCGGCTCCCTCGCCCGAGGGCGACGAGCCCGAGGTGGCCGGGGCGGCCGAGAGCCCCGAAGCGCCCGGGGTCGAGGCCGGGGCCGGGGCCGGGGCCGACGAGCTGACCGTCACGAAGATGGAGCTCGAGGAGCGGACCCTCGACCTGCAGCGCCTGCAGGCGGAGTTCCTCAACTACAAGCGCCGCGTCGAGCGCGACCGCGAGCTGCTGCGCGAGAACGCGACGTACGCCGCGCTCACGCCCATCATCGACGTACTCGACACCATCGACCGGGCCCGTGAGCACGAGCCGCTCGAGGGTGGCTTCAAGGCCACGGCCGAGCAGCTCGAGCGCGTGGTCGCCGGGCTGGGCCTGGTGAAGTTCGGCGAGGTCGGCGACGCGTTCGACCCCACCGTCCACGAGGCCCTCTCGCACATCGGCACCGACGCCGAGGTCGAGGTGACCACCTGCAAGGTGATCGCGAAGGCCGGCTACAAGATCGGTGACCGGGTGGTCCGCGCAGCGCAGGTGCTGGTGGTCGACCCCGCTTGATGACAGACACGACAGCAACGACGAGGAGGGAGGTGTGCGATGAGTGACGACGGGATCCGGTCCGACTGGGCGACCAAGGACTTCTACAAGGAGCTCGGGGTCGCGAAGACCGCGTCGCAGGACGAGATCAAGAAGGCCTACCGCAAGCTCGCGCGCGCCAACCACCCCGACTCGCACCCCGACGACACCGTCAAGCACGACAAGTTCAAGGCGGTGGCCGAGGCGTACGACGTCATCGGTGACGCCGACAAGCGCAAGAAGTACGACCAGGCCCGCGAGATGTTCGGCCGCGGTGGTTTCCCCGCCGGGGCCGGCTTCGGCGGCGGTGCCGGCGGCTTCGGTGGTGGCTTCGGCGGCAGCGTCAACGTGGAGGACCTGCTCCGCGACCGTGCGGGTGGTGGCGGTGGTGGCTTCGGCGACCTGTTCGGCGACCTGTTCGGTGGCGGCGGCCGGACCCGGTCGCGCGCGCCGCGGGCCACCCGCGGTGCCGACCTGGAGACGGCCGCGACCATCGGCTTCACCGAGGCGCTCGAGGGCGCCACGGTGTCGCTGCGGGTCAGCTCCGACGGTGCCTGCGCGACCTGTCACGGCACGGGCGGCAAGCCCGGCACGCAGCCGCACGTCTGCTCGACGTGCGACGGCGCCGGTGTCGTCACGGCCTCGGTCGGCGGCGGGTTCTCGATGAACGAGACCTGCCCGACGTGCGGCGGACGCCAGCTCGTCTACGACGACCCGTGCCCCACCTGTCACGGTACCGGCCAGGGCCGGGCCACCCGGACCATCCAGGCCAAGATCCCCGCCGGGGTCAAGGACGGCCAGCGGATCCGGCTGCGCGGCAAGGGCGGCGCGGGCGAGAACGGCGGCCCTGCCGGCGACCTCTACGTCACCGTCAAGGTCACCGGTCACCGGGTGTTCGGTCGCAAGGGCGAGCACCTCACCGTCGACGTACCCGTGTCGTTCACCGAGCTCGCCCTCGGCGCGGAGATCAAGATCCCCACGCTCGGCGGCAGCCCGGTGACCCTCAAGGTCCCCGCCGGCACCCCCAACGGGCGCACCTTCCGGGTGCGCGGCAAGGGGGCCGCCAAGGCCGACGGCACGCGGGGCGACCTGCTGGCCACGGTCGAGGTCCAGGTGCCGAGCAACCTCGGTGCCGAGGCCAAGGAGGCGCTGGAGGCGTACGCCGCCGCGACCGACGACTCCGGGCTGCGGTCCGGGCTGTTCCAGGACGCGAGCTGATGGCCGCCCGACCGCCGCAGGGCCCTCCGGGTGAGGAGGAGGCCGTCTACGTCATCAGCGTGGCGGCCCAGCTCAGCGGCCTGCACCCGCAGACGCTGCGGACCTACGAGCGCGTCGGGCTGATCACGCCCGGCCGCACGGGGGGCGGCGGTCGGCGGTACTCCTACCGCGACATCGAGCGGCTGCGCGAGATCGCGCAGCTCACCGCTTCCGGCATCGGCATCGAGGGCGTCAAGCGGATCCTCGACCTCGAGGTCGCCGTCACCGCCCTGCGCGCCCGCAACGCCGAGCTGGTCGCCGAGCTCGAGGCGACCCGCGAGGCACTGCGCCAGGCGGCGGCCGCGCGACCCGTCGTACCTCGCAGCAACCTGCCCGCTCTCCCCGCCTCCGCCGTCGGCCAGTCCGTCGTCGTGTGGCGTCGCAATCCCTGACCCGGCTCCAACTGCCCCGGGATTCACGCCGACCCGGCGTGAAGTGGCTCCTGATTTCCGCTGACCCGGCAGAAAGTGGTCTCGCTCGTCCGTCGACCCGGCAGAAAGTGTCTCCGGATCTCTCGATCCGGCTGCACCTTCTGCCGGGTCGGCGCATTTCTCGAGTCACTTCGCGCCGGGTCGGCATAAATCAGGTGCAACTTCGCGCCGGGTCGGCGGAATGCAGGTGCCACTTCGCGCCGGGTCAGCGGGGGAAGGTGCCTTGCCTGGCCTCCGACCAGCAGGAGCGGTCGTCGATGCCGTCGGGCGTGGCGTTGAGCGTGCCGTTGGCGTTGAAGCCGGTGTCGTCCTTGAACGCCAGCACCTGGATCTTGAGGTTGGGCAGCGTGATGTTGCCGCTCACCTGGGCCTGCCACAGCTGCCCGTAGACACCGGTGAGCGCGCCGCGGGTGGCGTCGATGCCGGTGTAGCCCTGGCCGTTGACGTGTCCGCCGTTGCCGGTGGCGCCATAGACCTGCGGTCCGGTGCCGGGCCCGAAGAAGCCGCCGTCGTACGTCGACGGGACACCGAAGGGGTTGGCGACGTACGGCGCCGCGCCCGGTGCCGTGGTCAGGTCGGTGCTGGCCTGACCGATCTGGGTGCTGCCCTGCAGGTTGATGCCGGTGCCGCGCAGGGTGGTGACGTCGAAGCCGGCGTCGGCCGCGCCGATCTCCAGCGCGGAGGTGCCGTCGCCGGAGGTCAGCTTGAGGGTGTACTTGAGCGGCCCGACCGACTCGGTCTTCGAGACGCACAGCCCGTCCATGCCGGCCCGGGCGAAGCCTGCGCGCAGCAGGTTCTTCCAGGTGCCGTTGCCCAGCCGCACCGGCGCCATCCCGAAGGCCGCGTCGTCGGCGGTGATCCGCGACGACGAGAAGGTCGCCTCGCCGCCCTGGATGACGACGGTCGCGTCGAAGCCGAGCACCTGCTGCCAGGTCAGCGTCGCCAGCGCGCCGAGGGTCGCCAGCGCGGCGCCGGCCGCACCCGCCGCCCGGCCCCACCGGGTCCCGTTCCTCGTCTCCGGCATCAACCCACCGAGATCGTCGTGTTGGGCAGCTGGATCGAGTTGAGCGGGTTGCCGGAGCCGTCGACCGGGACCTGCGTGTAGGGGTCGCTCGGGTTCTGCCGGTGCGTGACCAGGTAGTAGAAGTCCAGGTTCACGCCGAGCAGCGTGTAGTTGGAGCCGCCGCCGAGCCACTGCGCGAGGTCGCCGGCGAAGTCCTCGGCGCTCAGCTCACAGGTGCCGCCGATGCCGAGGAAGCCGCCGCGCGCCGTACCTCCGACCAGGCCGCAGGCCAGGTGGGTGGCGGTCGGCAGCTGCGCGATCGGCACTGTGAACGAGCTGCTCGCCGTCGCCAGCACCTCGGTCCACACCCCGGCGCCGCCGATGGTGATCGCCTGGTCGGGGTCGATGGTGAGGCGGTACGGCGCCGCGGGCTTCGGCTGCGGCGCGTCCCCGCTGTCGGCGTACAGCTGGATGTCGGTGGTGCCGCTCGCGGGGCAGGCGCCGACGGGCGTGTTGTCGTCGGTGCAGAACTGCAGCCCGCTGAACGCGACCTGGTAGAGGTCCGTGCGCGAGCCCGCCGCCGCGTAGTAGACGGTGTTGGGGAACTTCCGGCCGTACGCCGTGCGGATCTGCCCGATCCCGGCGTCGGGGCTGGAGGTCGCGACGTTCCCGGACTGCAGGTGCCAGCGCACGCCGGCCAGGCACGGGTACATCCGCCCGGTCGCGTTGAAGTCGCCGGCGCCGTTGTCGAGCTGGACGTCCTGGCGGCGCTGCTGCGGGTTGCTGCTGCCTGGCTGGTCGCACGCGAACGGCTGGTAGGCGCTGCTCTGCGCCTGGCCGAGCGCCCGGTCCCCGGCACGGGGGAGCAGCACGCATGCCGCTGCCAGCGCCAGCACCGCACCCAGCACCAGCGACCGCTGTCGGGCGAGCGACAGCGTTCCCCGCACCGGCCTCACGAGGCGGGGACGGCCCGGCGCCGGCCGCCGCGCGCCCGCCGCGGCGCCTTCTCGCCCCAGGCCCACACCATCGAGCCGCCGAGGATGCCGAGCACCGAGCCGACGAGGTAGCCGCCGAGGTTGGCGGCGACGAACGCCGCCAGCGCCAGCCCGACCGCGAGCAGGCCCACGAGTCCCCGGTAGTGCGGGGCGAACCATGCCACCAGCCCGAACAGCACCAGCCCACCGCCGAGGATGTAGCCGGCCGAGTAGCTCCACCCGCCGCTCACCGCCAGCAGGAACGAGAAGAACATCGCACGGATGATCCAGGCCCCGGCGAGGATGCACCACAGCCCGCCCCAGAACGGACGGGTACGCCGGAACCCGCGCAACGCCCTACGCGCGGCGCCGAGCCGGCGCCGTACCTGCGTCGTCGGGGCGCTCATCAGCCGGCCGCCTGGGTAGGGCAGTCGGCCTGCGTCTTGTGGCCGGGCACGACCTTGATCTTGAGGTTCGGCAAGGTGATCGCTCCTTGCAGGTTGATGCCGTAGGTGTCGCCGCCGAGGCCGCCGACGTTGAGGCGGTCCACGGTGAGGCCGAAGTCGCCGGCGTCGGGCGGGGTCTGCCCGCCGGGCCAGGCGATGCCTGCGGTGTCGTCGACGGTGTCGGCGCTCTGGCCGAGGTTCATGCCGCTGATCAGGTTGCCGAAGCCGCTGAGCGAGCGGGAGTTCACGAACAGGTTGCTGGCGGTGATGTGGTTGCCGCCGGTCAGTAGGCCGTTGCCGTCGAAGGTCAGTGCGTTGCCGGCGCCGTCGGTGGTGGTGTTGCTGCCGTTGGCGAACGAGCTCTTCACCGGCACCCCGGCGAGGATCATCAGCGAGACCTCCCCGACGACGGGCACGGTCTCGTAGGCGATCGCGCAGAGGCCGGCCAGCTTCGCGGAGCGGATGCCGAGCTCGGCGACGCCGTTGTCCTGGCCCGACGAGGTGTCGTTGGTGGCCAGGAAGCCGGCGGCCTGCGCGCCTTGCAGGTAGTTCGAGTAGAGCTTGAACTCCTGGTTGGCGGTCGTGAAGTTCACCGCGAGCACGTTGCTGCTCACCAGCTGGAACATGGCCACGAGCGCGACCAGCCCGCCGGCGAGCGGCACCAGCGCCCGCCGGCGGGTGCCGAGTCGTACGTCGGTCATCGGGCCGCCCGCCGGGCAGCGCGTCTCTCGGCGCGCGCCGCGTCCTTCGCGGCGAACCGGTCGAGCTGCTTCTCCGAGAACGGCGTCCACGAGAAGACCAGCCCGGCGCCGGTGATGCCGAGGACCATGCCGACCAGCCAGCCGCCGAGGTTGGCCAGCGGCAGCGAGGCGACGGCGAGCATCATCGCGACGAGCGCGGGGAAGTGACGCTGCGCGGGCAGCACCACGGCGATGCCGGCTGCGGCGGCCATGCCGCCGGCCAGCAGCAGCGGCGTGATGCTGCGGATGCCGACGGTCGTGTAGAAGGCGAAGGTGCCGCCGAGCAGCGGCCGGGCGATGAAGTACGCGCCGAGGGCGAGGATGACGGCGCCCCAGAACGGGCGGGTACGGCGGAAGCGGGCGAAGCCCTGCCACAGGGCGGCCGGCCGCGAGGTGCGGACCGCGGTCGCCGGGGTGGGGACGGTGGTGTCAGTCATGCGAGATCCCAACGAGGAGATGGTCGAACCTCGTGGGGCGCGCGGCCGCGCGCCCCACGAGGGAGTGCCGGGTCGACGGCGAACGGGCCCTGCCCGCCGTCGGAGGTCAGGCCGGGATCAGTTCCCGAGCGCGACCGAGAGCGACAGGTTGTCGAGCGCGAGGCTCTCCAGCGTGATCGCGTAGGCCTTGGCGTTGACGTTCGGCAGGTCTGCCGAGGAGCTCGTCAGCGCGAAGGCGTCGGCGACGTACCCGCTGTCCGTCGCGGTGTTGGCGAATCCTGCCTCCGACTGCGCGACACCGATGGTGGTGGTGCCGAGCGTGGCGCCGTTGGGCGTGGTCAGGGTCTTGGCGTTCAGCCCGACCGATCCCAGCGCGATCGTGGTGTCCGTGGAGGTCACCTCGAGGTGCGCCGGCAGGTTGAGCAGCGGGATCGTCACGTCGGGCGTGATGACCTCGATGCCGCTCGCGTTGGTGTTCGCACCGGTCTCCGCGTAGATCGTGGCCTGGTTGCCACCGGCGACGTTGGCCGCGCCGGTGCGCGCCTTGAGTCCGTCACTGGTGATCCTGTCACTGTTGAGCGTGAAACCGTCGGCCGACGACAGCACGGCGCCGACCATTCCCTGCAGCATCGCGACGCCGAGCCCTGCGGTGAGCAGGGTCGCCGGCACCGTGACGGCTGCGAACCGACCCAAGCGGGTGCGGCCCATTCCTTCGACCTTCTTCAACTTTCCCTCCAAAAGGCACCCGCCGATCCCTCCCGAACCGGCGGTGGAACGCTGGCCGCATCCCCATGCCTCTAGGCCAAGCGTGACGGAGTGTGACACACATCTCCGGGTGTGCGCGACACCCAGTAACAGATTTCTTCTCAGCTCTTCTCGACCGGTGCCGACGGACGGTGGATGACGTACGGTTGCGCGCCGTGACCCACCGCGCCGACTCCGGACCCTGGCTGCGCACCGCCCTCGGCATCGCCGCACTGGTCGTCTTCTTCGCGGTGATGCTCGTCGTCATCGCGGCTCTCGCGTTCTCGGTGAAGGTGTCCGGGAGCAGCATGGAGCCGACCCTCTCGACCGGCGACCGGCTCCTGGTCGACCCGTTCGGCAAGGGCGAGATCCATCGCTTCGACATCGTCGAGAGCACGCTCGGCGATCGCGAGATCCCTGTCGTGAAGCGGGTGATCGGCCTTCCCGGCGACCGGATCAAGGTCCGTGCCGACCAGGACCCGCCGGTCGTGCTGGTGCGGCCGAAGGACGAGGACGCGACCTACGCCGTCGACAACCCGACCTGGGCCGGACGAGTCGGCGCGAAGGTCGCGGCCTGCTGCGCGGAGGACGGTACGTCGCTGCCCGGCGGCCGGCCGGCGGCGTGGGTCACGGTCCCCGACGGGTCCTACTGGGTCGTCGGTGACAACTGGGGCGGCTCCGACGACTCGCGGACCTTCGGCTTCGTGAAGGAGGCCCAGGTGACGGCCCGGATCGTTCTCCGACTGCAGCCGGTCGGCGGGCTCGGCCGGCTGCCCGACCGGGCCCGGCTGGTCCCGGTCGAGAAGTAGCGCTCGGGCCCGTCTGCGACCTTTCTGCGACTGAATGTCACAGGAACCCTCGCCAAGGGGGGTGGCGGTGGTCTAGTGTCCCGGCCCGGGAGAGAGGGACCCGTACGGCGGCACATGGGACGCCGGCACGGGTGGGACGAAGGCGGGACACCCATGTTCTTGGACGGTCTGGACGATCTCGGCGGCATCGGCTTCTGGTCGATCCCCGTGTTCACCGCGCTCATCGGCTGGCTGATCAACTGGTCGGGCCTGTGGATGCTGTTCGCGCCGATCCACTTCCACGGCGTCCGCGTGCCCGGACTGGCGCGGGTCGCGGGCGCCCTGCCGCGGCGGCTCCAGGAGGTGCCCGGCCTGCTGCGCGGCGGCATCGGCTGGCAGGGCATCGTGCCCGCCCGGGCCGCGAAGATGGGCAGCATCGCCGTCGACAAGGCGATCGCCCGGATCGGCACCCCGCGCGACTTCTACGAGCAGCTCGAGCCGGACGCGATCGCCGCACACATCGTCGAGACCTTCCGCTCGGACGTGCCCCTCCTCGTGGACGAGATCATGTGGCGCGAGCACCCGCAGCTGTGGGAGCGACTGCCGCGCGGGATCCGTACCGGCGTGATCGACCGGGTCCAGGCCCAGCTGCCGCAGGTCGTCGGCCGGGTCACGACCGAGATCGGCGAGCACATCGACCAGCTGCTCGACCCGAAGGTGATGGTCATCGACCACTTCGAGCGGCACCCGGAGGTCGTGGTCCGGATCTTCCGCGACTTCGGTGCGCGCGAGCTGCGGATGATGGTGGTCTTCGGGTTCGTCTTCGGATTCCTGCTGGGCATCCCGGTCGCCGTCCTCGACCACGTGCTCCACCAGTGGTGGCTGCTGCCACTGCTGGGCGTCGCGGTCGGCTGGGCGACCAACCTGCTGGGCATGTGGCTGATCTTCGAGCCGCCGGAGGCCCGCCGGATCGGGCCGTTGCGCGTCCAGGGCCTGTTCGCGCGCCGCCAGTGGGAGGCGGCCGACGTCTATGCCCGGCACATCGCCGCCGACGTGATCACCCTCGAGCGGATCGGCGAGCACCTCCTCGACGGGCCCGCCGGCGACCGGACCCGCCAGGTCATCGCCGACGCGTTGCACCCCGCCATCGACCTGGCCCTGGGCCCGTTCGCCCCGGCCGTGCGCGCCGCCGTCGGGCCACGTCGCTTCGACACGATCCGCCGTACCGTCGCGCTGGAGGCCGCCGACCTGACCCTGGTCCCGCTGCGCGACTCCGACTTCAGCGCCCGGCAGTCGGTCCGGATCCGCACGCTCGTCGCCGACCGCTGCCGCGAGCTGCCGCCGCGGGACTTCGTCGAGATGATGCGCGCGGCCATCAAGGAGGACGAGTGGCTGCTCTACGCGCACGGCGCGCTCATGGGTGCCGCCGGCGGCTTCGTGCACCTGTGGCTGTTCGGCGTCGGCGGATGAGCCGGGACGGCCGCGACCGCCTTGCTGCCCGCGGCCGGGCCCTCCTCGCCCGCTCCCGCGACGTGGCCGCCCCGCCGGACGACCACCCCGCCTTCGCTCGGGTCCTCGACCAGCTCGCGCCCGACGAGGCCCGGCTGCTGTGGTTCCTGCACACCTCGGGGCCCGAGCCCACGGTGGACGTCCACCTCGGCGGCCTCGCCGGCCGCCTCGCGCCCGCCGTGCTGGCGCGTGGACTGAGCCTGGTCGGCGCCCGCGCGGGAGTACGACGCCCCGAGCGCCTGCCGCTGCACCTGACCAACCTGCGCCGGCTGGGCCTGGTCGCCGACACGGACGAGCCGGTCGCCGACCTGACCCGCTACCAGGTGGTCGAGGCCCAGCCGGCCGTGCTCACGGCCGCGCGCACCGCCCGCCGAGCGCACGTCGTACGCCGCCGCCTGGAGCTGACCCCGTTCGGCCGGGCGTTCGTCCACGCCTGTCTCGGCAGTTCCTGCGACACCGTGACCTGAGATCCCTGTGCCGGTTACCACAACAGGCGTTAACCTCCACCCGTCGGGTCCATTGCCGGTGCATGGGGGCACGGCCGGGACCGACAAGGACGAGAGGTACGCGTGGACGCAGTGCTGGACGGGCTCAGGGACTGGGCCGACCACGTCGACTGGTTCGCCTTCGTGTCGATCCCGTTCTTCACGGGCATCATCGGCTGGCTGATCAACTGGTCGGGCCTGTGGATGCTGTTCAAGCCGATCAACTTCTACGGCTTCCGGATCCCCGGGCTCAAGGAGGTGGCCGGCGTCCTGCCGCGCAAGCTCCAGGAGGTCCCCGGCTGGATGGACGGCGGCTTCGGCTGGCAGGGCATCGTCCCCGCCCGCGCCGCCAAGATGGGCAGCATCGCGGTCGACAAGGTGATCGCCAAGCTCGGCACCCCGGCCGAGTTCTACGCCCAGCTCGAGCCCGACCAGATCGCCGAGCACATCGTCGCGGTGTTCCGCCCCGACCTCCCCGACCTCGTCGACGACGTCATGATGCGCGAGCACCCGCGGCTGTGGCGCGACCTGCCCCGCCCGGTGCGCCAGGCCGTCATCGACCGCGTCCAGGCCCAGCTGCCCGGCGTCGTCAAGACGATCACCGACGAGATCGGCGTCCACATCAACCAGCTCCTCGACCCGAAGATCATGGTCATCGACCACTTCCGGAAGAACCCCGAGCTGGTAGTCAAGGTCTTCAAGGACGTCGGCCAGCGCGAGCTCAACCTGATGGTCGCCTTCGGCTTCATCTTCGGCTTCCTGCTGGGCATCCCGGTCGCGATCATCGACCAGACCTGGCACATCTGGTGGCTGCTGCCGCTGCTCGGGATCGTCGTCGGCTGGACCACGAACCTGCTCGGCATGTGGCTGATCTTCGACCCGCCGGAGGAGAGGCGGATCCTCGGCATCAAGGTGCAGGGCCTTTTCCTGCGCCGCCAGGACGAGTGCGCCGAGGTCTACGCCCGGATCATCGCCGACGACGTGATCACGCTCGAGCGGATCGGCGACTTCCTGATGGACGGCCCCCGCGGCGACCGCACCCGCCAGATGATCGCCACCGCCATGCGGCCCGCGATCGACAAGGCCGCCGGCCCGCTGCGCGGCGCGGTCAACGTCGCCATGGGCGGGCGGCGCTACGACAGCATCAAGGACTCCTTCGCCCAGGAGGCGGTCGGTCGCACGATCACGCCGTTCCGCGACCCGGGCTTCAGTCGGCAGCAGTCGGAGAAGATCCAGGTGCTGATCGCCCGGCGCACCAAGGAGCTCCCGCCCAAGGACTTCGTCGAGATGATGCGCTCGGCGATCAAGGAGGACGAGTGGATGCTCTACGCCCACGGCGCGATCATGGGTGCCGCCGGCGGGTTCATCCACCTCGGGATCTTCAATTGGGGCTGGATCCCCGGCTTCCCGCCGTCGTGATCCGCTCGAGCACCGGAAGGCTGAGATGACTGAGGACCTCGACCAGGACGGCCTGCCGCGGCTGCCCGCGCTGACCGGGCCCGCGGTGGCCGAGTCGCTGCCGGGCCTGGCGCGCGTCGCCGGGTCGGCAGCGCTGCACACCGCCGGCTGGGGCCTGCGCACCACCACCCGCAACTGGATGCGGGTCGGACGCGCGGTCACCAGCAGGGACGAGGCGGCGTCGTTGATCCGTGACGTCGGGTCGTACGTCGGCGCGCTCGGCGAGGTCGCCAAGCAGGTGTCCGGCGGGGTGCCCGTGGCCACCGCCCTGATGCGGGCCGGCGAGACGCTGGGTGGCACCGCAGACCGTCCGCGCGAGGTGATCGCTTCCCCCGTCGTCGACGGCCAGGTGGTCGCGTCGCGGCCCCAGTCGCTGCGCGACCGCGGCAAGGACCTGCTGGAGCGCTCCCGCGACGTGTGGAGCACCGACGACCGGCACCCGGCGTTCGACCGGATCCTCGACGAGCTCGCCCCCGACGAGGCCCGGATCCTGGTCATGCTGCTCAGCAAGGGGCCGCAGCCGTCGGTCGACGTCCGCACGGGCGGGCCGATCGGCATGGTCAGCAGCCAGCTGGTCGCCCCCGGCCTCAACATGGTCGGCCCGCGGGCCGGCCTGCGCTACCTGGAGCAGGTGCCGTCGTACCTCAACAACCTGTTCCGGCTGGGCCTGGTCTGGTTCTCCCGGGAGCCGGTGCACGACCACATGGAGTACCAGGTGCTCGAGGCGCAGCCCGACGTGCTCGCAGCGCTGCACTCGGTGAAGTTCGCCAAGGTCGTGCGCCGCAGCATCCACCTCACCCCGTTCGGCGAGGAGTTCTGCAAGCTGGCGCTGGTCGACGAGGCCGTCGCGTCCAGCTCCGACCTGCCCGAGCACGAGGCGCCGCCGGAGATCGACGGACAGTGACGCGGTAGGCCGGCAGGTCAGCGGATGATCCGCCCGCCCGCCTTCTGCCACCACGCCGCGGCCGCACGGGCGGCGTCGGGGAGCTGGGGGTCGGCCGCGAGGTCGGCCAGCTCCGGCTGCTGCGACATCCCGGCCGCGAACATCGCCTCGTAGCCGACCTGGTCCTCGCGCTGCACCAGCTCGCGGAGCAGCCCGCGCTCGAGCGGTACGCCCGCGAAGCCGCAGATGCTCAGCCCGGCACCGCGCAGGACCAGGTCGTCGGACGCCAGCCACGGCGCCGGGTCGGCCGAGTCGAACGGGATCATCAGGTTGGCGAACGCGAAGGCCGCGCCGTGCCGTGTGGTCTCGTCCGGTCCGTCCAGGGCGGAGCGGCAGATCAGCTCGCGCACACGGTCGGCGAAGGGCGAGGCGACCAGGAGGAACGACGAGGTCGTCACGTGTGTCGCCCGGAAGTCGTAGAGCACCTCGAACAGCAGCCGGGCCAGCATCGCCTCGCCCCCGTGGCCGTCGGCGACCTCGGCGGCGAGCGCGGCGGCGTACGAGTAGTGGTGGTTGCGCCGGGTCCGGGTCCACGCGGCCGCGCGGCGCGGCTCGACCAGGTCCTCGGTGAGCCGGGCCCTGACCTCGGCGCGGAACTCCGGCGGGCAGCCCGCCAGGGTGGCGCTGAGGATCGGCTGGCGCAGCGCGTCGCCGACGGCGGCGTCGCACGCGGCGGCGTAGACCGGCACCAGCGGGAGCCAGTCGGTACGCCGCAGCCCGCCGACGCTGCGCATGTTCTGGATGCCCAGGCACCCGGCCCGCGCGATGATCCACGACTCGTCGGACAGCAGCTCGCCGCACCAGGTGACCAGCTCAGGGGTGGGGAGCTCGGTGATCGCGCTGAGCAGGTCGGCGGCGCGCTGCATGCCGGGCCGCTCGACCGCCTCCCGGATCACCTGGCCGACCACGTCGGCGTACGGGCTGCAGCGCAGCTTGCTCAGCGCCTCGTACCTCAGCTGGTAGGCCGTGCCGGCGGCCCGGCCCACCTCGTCGGCCAGGCGTACGACGAGCGGGCGGATCGTGTGCGCGGGCATCCCGAACGACGTGAGCACGTGGTACTCGGCGAAGCGCAGCCAGTCCTGCGCACTCGGGTCGGTGGACTGCACGGTGTCGACCGCGGTCGTGAACCCGGCCAGGGTCGGCTCCGGGACGTAGGGGTCGGTGTCCGCGGGCGCGTAGGCGAAGGTCCGGCACAGCACGTCGACCGGCGCGCGCAGGTGGCCGTGGGGCAGCCCGAGGGCACGCTCGTACGCCGCGACCACCGACCCGCTGCGCCGGCCCGTGGTCTCGACGCGCGAGAGCGTCGCGGGCGAGAGCCCGCCCCCGCTGCGCGCCGCGAACTCCCGCAGCGGCACCCCGGCGGAGACCCGGCTGGTCCTCAGCAGCCAGCCGATGCGCGCGGCGACGTCGATCCGCGCCCCGGCCAGCGGGGTGGGGTCGTCGATCTCGTCGGTGTGCCGAGCCACCTCGGTATCGTGCCTCCGACGCCGCCCTCCCGCTGCGTTTCACTCGGACTCGGGACCGAAACAATCGCTTTCGAGGACGCCGGGCGTGTCACGTTGTTCTCGGCGCGGTCGGCCCTGAGGCCAGCGCGATGTGGGGTCGCGTTCCTGCTCCGGGGAACAGGAGGACGGCCCGGGCCGACCGCGACGACTCGCCGTGACTCGTGGTGGGTGGATGAGCCCGAGACCTGTCCGCCCACCACGTCCCTCGCTGGCCCGCTCCTCGCGTCGTCGACGGCAGCCCGCTCGCACTGGGTCGACCACGTGCGCCCGTGCCCACCCACGAGGTGACGGGGGACACCATGGTTCGCACAAAGTTGAGCGGAACAGACTCAACTTTCGGGACGTTGGACCTGATGACCGGTCGGAGTATTCCGGCCAAGATGGAACCCAGACACTCTCGAGGAGCACTGCATGAGCCAATTCGGGGCCGACAAGTTCACCACGCGCAGCCGCGAGGCGATCGAGGCCGCCCAGCTCGCCGCGACCACGGCGGGCAACACCACCGTCGAGCCGATCCACCTGCTCGTCGCCCTGCTGCTGCAGGAGGACGGGACCGCCGCCCACCTCGTCGCCAAGGCCGGCGTCGACGTCTCGGGGTTGGTCCACGCCGCCTCCGCGGCCCGCGACGGGCTGCCGCGCGCCAGCGGCGCCACCGTCCAGCAGCCGTCCGGGTCGGCCGCCCTGACCCGGGTCCTGGCGTCCGCGCTGGACCTTGCACGGTCGATGAAGGACGAGTACGTCGCGACCGAGCACCTGCTCATCGCGCTCGCCACCGTCGAGTCCTCGGCCCAGCAGGTGCTGGGCGACGCGGGCCTGAGTGCCGACGCCCTGCGCGAGTCGCTGACCGCCGTGCGCGGCAACCGCCGGGTGACCTCGCAGGACGCCGAGGCGACGTACGAGGCGCTGGAGAAGTACTCCGTCGACCTCACTGCCGCCGCCGAGGAGGGCAAGCTGGACCCGGTCATCGGCCGGGACCAGGAGATCCGACGCGTGGTGCAGGTGCTGTCGCGCCGTACGAAGAACAACCCGGTGCTCATCGGCGAGCCCGGCGTCGGCAAGACCGCCGTCGTGGAGGGCCTCGCCCAGCGCGTGGTCGCCGGCGACGTCCCCGACTCGCTCAAGGGCAAGCGGGTGCTCTCGCTCGACCTGATGGGCATGGTCGCCGGCGCGAAGTACCGCGGCGAGTTCGAGGAGCGGCTCAAGGCGGTCCTCGACGAGATCAAGCAGTCCGAGGGCCAGGTCATCACCTTCATCGACGAGCTGCACACCGTCGTCGGCGCGGGCGCCGGCGGCGACAGCCAGATGGACGCCGGCAACATGCTCAAGCCGATGCTCGCGCGCGGTGAGCTGCACATGATCGGCGCGACCACCCTCGACGAGTACCGCGAGTCGATCGAGAAGGACCCCGCGCTGGAGCGCCGGTTCCAGCAGGTCTTCGTGGGTGAGCCCTCGGTCGAGGACACCATCCAGATCCTGCGCGGCATCCAGGAGAAGTACGAGGCCCACCACGGCGTCCGGATCACCGACGCCGCGCTGGTGGCGGCCGCGACCCTGTCCGACCGCTACATCTCCGGCCGGCAGCTGCCCGACAAGGCGATCGACCTCGTCGACGAGGCGGCGTCCCGGTTGCGGATGGAGATCGAGTCCTCCCCGGAGGAGATCGACCAGCTGCGCCGCCAGGTCGACCGGCTCAAGATGGAGGAGTTCGCACTCGCCAAGGAGAGCGACGACGCCTCGGTCGAGCGGCTCGAGGCGCTGCGTGGCGACCTCGCCGACAAGGAGGAGGAGCTGCGCGGGCTCGAGGCACGCTGGGAGCGGGAGAAGGCCGAGCTCGAGGGCGAGGGCGTGCTGCGCCGCCAGCTCGACCAGCTCCGGGTCGAGGCGGAGCGGTTGCAGCGCGAGGGCGACCTCGGTGGCGCGAGCGCCATCCTCTACGGCCAGATCCCCGCGCTGGAGCAGCAGATCAAGGCCGTCGAGGCGGCCGAGGACGCCGAGCCGATGGGCGAGAAGCTCGTCGGTGAGGAGGTCGGGGCGACCCAGGTCGCCGAGGTCGTCGAGGCCTGGACCGGCATCCCCACCGGGCGGCTGCTGCAGGGCGAGACCGCCAAGCTGCTCGACATGGAGCAGGTCATCGGTGCCCGCCTGATCGGCCAGGCCGATGCGGTGCGTGCCGTCAGCGACGCCGTACGCCGGGCGCGGGCCGGCATCTCCGACCCGAACCGCCCGACCGGCTCGTTCCTGTTCCTCGGCCCGACCGGTGTCGGCAAGACCGAGCTGGCCAAGTCGCTGGCGGACTTCCTGTTCGACGACGACCGGGCGATCGTGCGCATCGACATGAGCGAGTACGCCGAGAAGCACTCGGTCGCGCGGCTCGTCGGTGCCCCTCCGGGCTACGTCGGGTACGACGAGGGTGGCCAGCTCACCGAGGCGGTGCGCCGGCGTCCGTACTCCGTCGTCCTGCTCGACGAGGTCGAGAAGGCCCACCCCGAGGTCTTCGACATCCTGCTGCAGGTGCTCGACGACGGTCGGCTGACCGACGGCCAGGGCCGCACGGTCGACTTCCGCAACACGATCCTGATCCTCACCTCCAACCTGGGCTCGCAGTTCCTGGTCGACCCCTCGCTGTCGCCGGAGGCCAGGCAGGAGTCGGTGATGGCCGTGGTGCGGGCCTCGTTCAAGCCGGAGTTCCTCAACCGGCTCGACGAGATCGTCACCTTCGACGCGCTGTCCCGCGAGGACCTGGCACAGATCGTGGAGCTGCTGCTCCGCTCGCTGGAGGCGCGCCTGTCCGCCCGCCGGATCACGCTGTCGGTCACGCCCGAGGCACGCGCCTGGCTGGCCGAGACCGGCTACGACCCGGCGTACGGCGCCCGGCCGCTGCGCCGCCTGATCCAGACCGCCATCGGCGACCCGCTCGCCCGGCTGCTCATCGGTGGCGAGGTCACCGACGGTGGGTCGGTCACGGTCGACCGGGGTGAGGACGGGCTGGTGCTCGCCGGCTGAGTCGCGCAGGTGCATGAATCCCCGGTCAGCCGGCTCTCCTGACGTATCCGTGGGTGGTTGCTGCGTGGCCTGAACGAGCACACGCCGCTCCCTGTCTAGGTTTCGAGTTGTCGAGAAACGAAACCGGAGCGTCAGGAGAACGGCGTGGCACTCGTCAGCCTATTCCGTGGCCTGTTGGGGCTGGAACACACCGCGATCGAGAACGCTCGCCTTGACGGTGGCGTGCTGGTCATCGACGTACGGCCGATGGCCCGCCAACGCGGCCGATGTGGCCACTGTCGGCGGCCCTGCCCCGGCTACGACGCCGGGGCAGGACGACGCCGCTGGCGCACCCTGGACCACGGCGCCACGATGACCTTCCTAGAAGCTGACGCACCCCGGGTCCAGTGCCGCGAGCACGGCGTGAATGTGGCTCATGTGCCCTGGGCGGTCCATGGCGCGGGACACACCCACACCTTCGACGCCCAGGCAGCGTGGCTGGCGGTGCGGACCTCGAAGTCCGCGGTCAGCGAACTGATGCGCATCGCGTGGCGCAGCGTGGGATCGATCCTGGACCGAGTTTGGCAACAGATCGACACCACCACCGGCGGGCCGACAGGCGCCCGGCTCGATGGGTTGCGGCGGATCGGGATCGACGAGGTCTCCTACCGCCGCGGACAGCTCTATCTGACCGTCGTCGTCGACCACGACACCGGACACCTGGTGTGGGCCGAACCCGGCCGTGACCGTGCCACGCTGCGCCGCTTCTTCGACGACCTCGGTCCCGAACGCAGCGTCCAGATCACTCATGTCTCGGCCGACTCGGCCTCGTGGATCGGCGAGGTCGTCACCGAACGCTGCCCCCAAGCCGTGCAGTGTGCCGACCCGTTCCATGTCGTGAAATGGGCCAACGACGCCCTGGGCACCGTTCGTGCCGCCGCGTGGCGCGAAGCCCGCGCCGCCGGCGCGACCCGCAAGAACGGTCGCGAACAGGGCCGACAGCGCCGCGACTCCACCGGCGCGGCCCGCCAGCTGCGTGAGGCCCGCTACGCCCTGTGGAGAAACCCAGAGGACCTCACCGACCGCCAACAGCAACGGCTGGCCTGGATCGCGGCCACCCACCCCCGACTGTGGGAGGCCTACCGGCTCAAGGAGGGCCTACGCGCCCTGTTCCGCATGCACGGCCCCGACGCCATCGACGCCTTCCGAGAGTGGCTGGCCTGGGCACGCGCCAGCGGGATCGAGGAGTTCGCCCACCTCGCCACACGGATCGAAGCCATTGCTGCCCGCGTCGAAGCGACTCTCACTCACCGTCTGACCAACGCTCTGGTCGAGTCGGTGAACACCAAGATCCGACTCCTGACCCGCATCGCGTTCGGGTTCCACACGCCCCGACCACTCATCGCGCTCGCGATGCTCAGCCTAGGCACACACCGCCCACAACTCCCCGGCCGCACCACCCACACATGAGTCAGGAGAGCCGGTCAGCCGGGGATTCATGCACTTGTCAGGGGTTGCAACGCCTGACAGGTGCATGAACTGCCCATCCCATGTGACGTGTGGGGTGGTCTGGTGGAATGGAGCCCATGAGCGAGCAGCAGCCCCGGCCGGGACAGGCGACGCTGGCGGGCGCGCTGATCATCGGCGGGTCCGTGTTCGTCGTCCTCGCCGCGTGGCAGCGGATCTCCACCCTCCACACCCTCGCGGTGCAGGAGGAGCTGCAGAAGGTCCTCACCGAGCCGATGACGGCCGACCTCGGGCTCGACGCCGACGGACTGGCGACGGTCATCCGGGTGCTGTGCATGGTCGGCGCCGGGGCGGCGACGGCGTCGGCCATCCTCGGCGTCCAGGTCTTCAAGCGCTCGGCGAGTGCCCGGCTCGCGCTGACCGCCCTGGCGCCGCTGCTGTTCGTCGGCGGCCTCGCCACCGCGGGCTTCCTGGCGCCGATGGTGCTCGCCGGCATCGCCCTGCTGTGGCTGCAGCCCACCCGGGACTGGTACGCCGGCCGGCCCTGGATGCAACGCCTCGAGGAGCGCCAGGCCGCCCGGTTGGCCGCGATCCGGTCCGCGACGCGACCCGCGCCGCCGTCCCGGTTCGACCAGCCGGGCCAGCCGGGCCAGCCGAGCCAGCCCGGCCAGCCGGGCCACCTGCCTGGACCCCTGGCCGGCCCGGTCACCGGCGACGCGCCGCCGGCCACCGGCCCCGTGGTCGGCGCCCGCCCGCCGGCGCTGGTGGCGGCGTGCGCGATCACCTGTGTGGTCGCGGTGGCGATCGTGCTGCTCGTGGCCGGCATGGTCGCCTACGTGTCGGCCAACAGCGAGAAGCTGTTCGCCGAGGTGATGAAGGACCAGCCGTCCTGGCTGGACAGCTCGCAGGTCACCGAGCAGGACCTGGTCGCCGGCATCTACGTGCTCATGGCGGGCGTCACCGCCTGCGCCCTGGGCGCGATCGTGCTCGCCGCGCTCGCATTCGTCGGCCAGAACTGGGCGCGGATCGTGCTCGCCATCGGCGCCGCCGCCGGCGCCGCGCTCGCGCTGTTCCTCGCGCTCGGCGCCTGGCCGCTCGTGATCCTGGTCGCGGCGCTCGCCGGGACGACCAGTCTCCTGCTGCGGCCCGAGGTCAGTCGCTGGTACGTCGGGCGCTGAGCCTCACGCGCTCAGGTCGGCCGCGCCGAGCCGGCGTACCGCCTCGGCGATGACCTCCGGCCTCTTGCAGAACGCCCACCGCACCAGGTGGCGGCCGCTCCCGGGCGCGTCCGGGTCGTCGTAGAAGACCTCCGAGGGGATCGCCACGACGCCGGCCCGCTCGGGCAGGGCGCGGCAGAAGTCCCCGCCACTGGCCCAGCCGAGCCCGCTCACGTCGGTGGTGGCGAAGTAGGTGCCCTCGGGCACGTACGTCGTCAGGCCCGCCGCCCGCAGCCCGGCGACCAGCTGGTCCCGCTGGGCCTGCAGGTCGCGGGCGAGGCCGGCGGGGAAGTCGTCGCCCGCGTCCAGGGCGGCCGCCACGGCCGGCTGCAGTGGCGCGCCGGAGGTGAAGGTCAGCCACTGCTTGGCCGCGGTCAGGGCCGCGACCAGCTCGGCCGGGCCGCTCGCCCAGCCGACCTTCCACCCGGTCACCGACCAGGACTTCCCGGCGCTGGACAGGGTGAGCGTGCGCTCGGCCATGCCGGGCAGGGTCGAGATCGGCACGTGCGGGCGGCCGTCGAAGGTGAGGTGCTCGTAGACCTCGTCGGTCACCACCAGCACGTCGTGCGCGGTCGCGACCCGGGCCACGGCGGCCAGCTCGTCGGCGTCGAGCACCCGGCCGGTCGGGTTGTGCGGGGTGTTGAGCAGGATCAGCTTGGTCCGGTCGCTGACCGCCGCCTCGAGCTCGGCCGGGTCGAGCCGGAAGTCCGGTGCGCGCAGGGTGACCGGCCGTCGTACGCCGCCGGCGAAGTCGATCATCGCCGTGTAGGAGTCGTAGTAGGGCTCGAGCACGACCACCTCGTCGCCCGGGTCGACCAGCCCGAGCAGCGCGCCGGCGATCGCCTCGGTGCAGCCGGTGGTCACCACGACCTCGCGGTCCGGGTCGAGCTCGATGCCGTAGCGGCGCTGCTGGTGGCGCGCGATCGCCTGCCGCAGAGCGGGGACGCCGGGGCCGGGCGCGTACTGGTTCGCTCCGCCCCGCAGCGCCGCGACGGCCGCGTCGAGGATGACCGGCGGGCCGTCGGTGTCGGGGAATCCCTGGCCGAGGTTGACGGCGCCGGTCCGGACGGCGAGCGCGGACATCTCGGCGAAGATGGTCGTACCCATCCCGGCGACGCGTCGGGCAGCAGGAGACATGGGGACGACGATAGGGAACCGCTGATCCATCCCGCCTGCTACGCGCCGCGACGCACGCACGCTGGCTGCGTTGCAGACGCTCGACGTGCGCCCAGCATGCCTTCGCGCCTGCGCCTGGCCATCGCACGCGCCTCGCGACGCTCGCGACGGCGCCATGGATCAGCGGTTCCCTAGATAACCTACGAGCGTGACGACCACGGACACCGCCCTCGCCGCCGACATCGACGCCACCTGCCGCCTCACCGGCGAGTTCGTGCTCCGGTCGGGCCAGGTCAGCAACGAGTACTTCGACAAGTACCTCTTCGAGGCCGACCCGATCCTGCTCGCCCGCGTCGCGCGCGAGGTCGCCCAGCTGCTGCCGGAGGAGATCGACCTGCTCGGCGCGCTGGAGATGGGCGGCATCCCGATCGCCACCGCGGTCAGCCAGCTGATGGGCATCCCGGTGGTCTTCGTGCGCAAGAAGGCCAAGGAGTACGGCACCGCCAAGCTCGCCGAGGGTCCGTCGTTCGACGGCCGCAAGGTCGTGCTGATCGAGGACGTCATCACCACCGGCGGTGCGGTCCGCGACGCGACCAACGCGCTGCGCGAGGGTGGCGCGGTCGTCGAGACGGTCGTGTGCGCGATCGACCGCAGCCCGGCCGGCGAGAACCCCCTCGCCGACGTCGCGCTCGAGGTCCGTGCGGTGCTGACCAAGGCCGAGCTCGACGAGGCTCGCGCCGCGGCCCACGCCTGACGGCTAGTTGTCGTCGGGGACCGCGCTCGCGACCACGATGTCGTTGGCCGCTGCCCACTGCGCGAGGTCCCGCTTCTCGATCGCCGCGGCCATCAGGTCGGGGAACTGGTCGGGCGTGCACGCGAAGGCGGGCACGCCGATCGCGGCCAGCGCGGCGGCATGCGTGGCGTCGTACGACGGGGCTCCCGAGTCGCTCAGCGCCAGCAGCGCGACCATGACCGCGCCCGAGGACGTGATCGCGTTGGCGCGGCGCAGCATCTCCTCGGCGATGCCGCCCTCGTAGAGGTCGCTGATCAGTACCAGCACGGTCTCCTCGGGCCGCTCGATCAGTGACTGGCAGTAGGCCAGGGCGCGGTTGATGTCGGTGCCGCCGCCGAGCTGGACGCCGAAGAGCACGTCGACCGGGTCGTCGATCTCGTCGGTGAGGTCGGCGACCTCGGTGTCGAAGGCGACCAGCCGCGTCGACACGGTGCGCAGTGAGGCGAGGACGGCGCCGAAGACGCTGGAGTGGACGACCGACTCCGCCATCGAGCCGGACTGGTCGATGCACAAGATGATGTGGCGCTCGGTCTGGCGGTTGCGGCGGGCGTGGCCGTGGAGCCGCTCGGGTACGACGGTGCCGTGCTCGGGCAGGTAGTGCTTGAGATTGGCGGCGATGGTGCGGCGCCAGTCGATCTCGTGGTGTCGCGGACGCCGGGTGCGGGAGGCCCGGTCCACGGCCCCGGAGACCGCCTGGACGGTCTTGCTGCGCAGCCGCTCCTCGAGCTGGTCGGTGACCGCCCGCACGACCGCGCGGGCAGTGGTGCGGCTGTGCTCGGGGATCACCCGGTTGAGGCCGACCAGGGTGGTGACCAGGTTGAGGTCGGGCTGCACCGCGGCCATCGTCTCGGGCTCGAGCAGCAGCTCGTGGAGGCCGAGCCGGTCCATCGCGTCGGCCTGCATCACCTGCACCACCGAGGACGGGAAGTAGGTGCGGATGTCGCCGAGCCACCGGTTCACGCCGGGCGCCGAGCGTCCGAGCCCGCCGCGACGCGGACCGCCCGGGCGACCGGAGCCGGAGCCGGCGCCGTCGTAGAGCTGGGACAGGGCGCGGTCGCGGACCAGGTCCGCGGCCGAGAGATGGACGTCGTCGGGGTCGGCCTCGCCGCCGCCGAGGACCAGGCGCCACCGGGTGAGCCGGTCGCGGGACTCTGGCGTCTCGGTCATCGGGCCACCTCCAGGCCGAGGAGGGCCGCGACCCGCCGGGCGGCGTCGCGGCCGGCGACCAGGTCGAGGTCGGGGACGGAGTCGGTGTGGTCGTGGTCGAGGTTGTGGACCCGGGTGGCGACCTGGCGGCGCTCGGCGGGCGGGAAGCGGGCGAAGGTACGACGCAGCAGCGGCAGCAGGTCGTCGAAGACGGACTCGTCGACCCGGCCGACCCACTCGTCCACCATCGCGAGCAGGGTCGGGTCGTGCAGCAGGAGCACGGACTCGCCCTCGAGGAAGCCGTCGAGCCAGGCGGCCGCGTGTACCGGGGAGGCGCCGACGGAGAGCTGGCGGCTGAGCCGCTCGGCGGCGCGGTCGGCCGCGAGGTGCCCGCCGTCGAGCAGGATCCGGTTGACCCGGCCCGCGACCGAGCCGTGGACCCGGTCGTCGGCGGCCACGCCGGCCAGCGCCTCGCGCCACCGGGCCGCCCCGATGCCGACCAGCGCGATCCCACGCTGGGCGCTGTCGATCGAGGCGCGCAGCGCGTCGGCCGCGTCGTCGTCCAGGCCGGTGCAGGCTGCCCGCAGCTCGACCGCCGCGCGGACCACGACGGTGTCGAGCACCTCGCGGACCCGGCCCAGGTCGGCGCGGCGGACGTCGCCGTAGCGCTGGGTGCGGGCCAGCGGCTCGACCGCGTCGAGCAGGGCGCGGGTGTCGTGCTGGTGGGCGGTGGCGGCGGCGAGCGCGTCGACCACGGTGGCGAGGGCGCGCGGCAGGTCCGCGACGAGGGCGGACTCGACCAGCCGGCCGAGCGTGGCCAGGTCCGTCGCGGCGGCAGCGGCCTCCCGGACCCGGGTCTCCGCGGCGCCGAGGACGGTGGTGCCGAGCAGGCCGGCCTCGACCAGCGAGACGGCGAACTCGGGCTGCCACTCGAGGTCCCAGGCCTCCTTGAAGGTGCCGGTGGTGCGGCCGGCCTCGCCGGGGGTGCCCCACGGGATGCCGAGGAGGGCGAGCCGGTGCAGCAGCCGGGAGCGCTCGAGCTGGGCCTCCTTGCGCAGGTCGAGGGTGACCGTCGTGGGCGTCGGCGACGGCTTGAGCCGGAGCCGGCGCTGGGTGCGGGCGAGGTCCTCGGCGAGCGGCACGAGGGGGACTGCGTCAGGCACCTGCCCGAGCTCCTCGCCGATCACCAGTCGCCGTTGCACGAGCCCGAGCGGGACTGCCGAGCCGCCGCACAGCACGGTCTGGCTGGCGTCCATCAGCTCGTCGAGACCGGCCGACGGGCGACCGCGTACGGCGGCCAGCGCCTCCGCCATCCGCACCGCCTCGACCACCGTCGCGGGGGCCGCGTCGAGGCCGTCGTCGCGCAGCGCCCGCGCCACGCGGGTCAGCCAGCCCGGGACGACGTCGCCGGGGCGGTCCTCGGCCCAGCAGGCGAACAGGTGCTGGTACCAGCCGGGCGAGGTGACCCCGGCGCCGTACCCGCTCGCGTAGGCCAGCCGGCCCGCGGTCCACGGCGCCCAGGTCGCGGTCACCCTCACCTTCGACAACCCGGCCAGCAGTTTGTTGTCGGCGGCCTGGGAGGGGAAGGTCGCGGGCTCCAGGACCGGCGCGTGGAAGGCGCCGCACACCACCGCGATCCGCTGGTGGCCCTCCTTGACCGTCGCGCGCAGCACCCTGCGCATCGCCGCCTCGCGGCGCAGGTTGTCCTCGCCCACCGGGCCGGCGGCGCGAGCCTCGCTCATCGCCTCGCGCAGCAGCGCGAAACGGGCCAGCGAGGACTCGGCGCGGTGCTCGACGGCGTCCTCCCACCAGCGCTCGGGGTCGTCGTACCCGGCGGCGGTGGCGAGCAGGGCGATCGGGTCGGTGCGTCCCTCCGCCGCCGCCTCGTCCTCGTCGCTCGGAGCGAGGGAGTGCGCGGCGGGCAGGTCGGCGAACCGGACGGGTACGCCGCGCTCGACCGCCCACGTCAGCGCCACCCACTCCGGCGAGAAGGCCGCCATCGGGTAGAACGCGGCCCGCCACGGCTCGGCGCTCGCGTAGGCCAGGCCGGCCACGGGCGGCACGAGCCCGGCGCCGACGTACGGGACCAGGGCGTCGAGCTCCGGCGGGCCCTCGATCACGACGGCGTCCGCGGCGAGCTCCTCGAGCGCGCCGGCGACCGAGCGCGCCGAGCCCGGGCCGTGGTGGCGCACGCCGAGGACCTCGACCCTGCTGTCGCCCCGGGGAGTCAGGTCAGCTCCCGACAGGCGCGGTAGAGGTCGGCCCACTCGGGGCGGTCCTTGACGACGGTCTCGAGGTACTCCTGCCACACGATCGAGTCCTGCACCGGGTCCTTGACCACCGCGCCGGTGATGCTGGCGGCCAGGTCGTCGGCGCGGACCACGCCGTCGCCGAAGTGGGCGGCGAGCGCGACGCCATTGGTCATCACCGAGATCGCCTCGGCGGTGGACAGCGTGCTCGACGGGGACTTCACGGTGGTGCGCTGGTTGAGCGTCATCCCGCCGCGCAGCTCGCGGAAGATGGTCACCACGCGCTCGATCTCCGGGGTCGCCGCGAGCTCGTCGGGCAGCTCCAGGCCGCGGCCGATCGAGGCCACCCGGGTGCGGACGATCTCGACCTCCTCGCCGAGGCTGTCGGGCAGTGGCAGCACGAGGGTGTTGAACCGGCGCTTGAGCGCGGAGGAGAGCTCGTTAACGCCCTTGTCGCGGTTGTTGGCGGTGGCGATCACGTTGAACCCGCGCCGGGCCTGCACCTCGTCGTCGAGCTCGGGGACCGGCAGCGTCTTCTCCGACAGGATCGAGATCAGCGCGTCCTGCACGTCGGCCGGGATCCGGGTCAGCTCCTCGACCCGGACCAGCGCGCCGGCCTCCATCGCCCGCATCACCGGGCTAGGCACGAGCGCCTCGCGGGAGGGGCCCTCGGCGAGCAGGCGTGCGTAGTTCCAGCCGAACCGCAGGGACTCCTCCGGGGTGCCGGCGGTGCCCTGCACGACCAGCGTCGAGCTGCCGCTGATCGCGGCGGCGAGGTGCTCGCTGACCCACGACTTGGCGGTGCCGGGCACGCCGAGCAGCAGCAGCGCGCGGTCGGTCGCCAGGGAGGCGACGGCGATCTCCATCAGGCGCCGCGCGCCGACGTATTTCGCGCTGATCTCGGTGCCGTCGTCGAGCCGCCCGCCGAGGAGGTACGTCGTCACCGCCCACGGCGAGAGCCGCCACTGCGGCGGCCGCGGCCGGTCGTCGGCTGCGGCCAGCGCGGCGAGCTCGTGGGCGTACTCGTCCTCGGCGTGCTGGCGCAGCACGCCGGTCGGGTCGGTGCCGGTGGGTTCGGTGAGGGTCATCGGAAGGCCTCCGTGATCGCGGGCAGGAAGGAGAGGTACTGGTCGAGGTCGGCGGGCAGCGAGCCCCACCGGTGCTCGGCGCGGGCCCACGCGGAGACCGCGGGCCGGACCGACGGGTGCAGGCCGGCCGCGAGGCTCGGCAGCGCGAGGGAGGCCGAGCCGCCGGCCGGGGCGGTGTGGCGCAGGACGTCGACGACGGCGGCGCTGAGGCCGGGGCTCCACGGCGGCGGGACGTGGCGGACCACCGACGCGACGCCGGCGGCGGCCTTCGTGGCCCGCAGCAGGTGGAGCGCGGCCGCGTCCTGCTCGGCGGTGGGCAGGTACGCCAGCAGGTCGGGGCTGTCGGCCACGGCCGCACTGGCCCAGGTGAGGTCGGCCCGGGCCCGGACCGCCCGCAGCACGCCGGCCCGCGCGGCGGGCTGGGTGATCAGCGGCCAGGTGTGGGCGGCGTCCTTGCCGGTCGCGTCGGTCCACACCGACAGCGGCGCCCCGGCGCTGATCAGCTCCAGCCACCGCTCGCGCTGCGAGCCGCCGCGGGTGGTGGTCAGCCCGTCGCGCACGCCCGCGGCGTCGGGCTCGGTCGGCAGTGCGACCTCGAGACCGCGCCGCAGCCGGCCGGTCGACGTCAGGAGGGGGCGCAGGCGCGCGGCCATCCGGGCGGCCCGCGCCGAGTCCGGAGCCGCGTCGAGCAGCGCGAGCGCCTCGCGCCGTACCTTGGCGGAGCGGTGGTCGAGCGCCGCCTCGAGCCGGTCGAGGTCGTCGGCCGGCACGGGAGTGGGTGCGGCGGCCGCGGGCTCCGGCTCGAGGACCCAACGCCAGTCGGAGCGCAGCCCGGCGAGCCAGCGGCCGCGCTCACCGACGACCGGTCGGGTGGCGGCGCGCAGGTCGGACTGCTGGGTGGCCAGGGCGAGCAGCCGCGGCAGGGTGCGGGCCGGGACCCGGACGCCGCGATCGGCGGCGACGCCGAGCCAGTGCTCCAGCGCGAGCGGGCGCAGCCGCGCGGCGACCGGCGGCTGGTCGAGGAGCAGGCCGAGCAGCTGGACGGCGGCCGGTGGCGCGACCGGGGTGGCGTCGGGGGCGGCCGGTTCGGGGAGGTCGCCCGCAGGTCGGTCGGGGAGGTGGGCACGGAGCAGGGCGCCACCGAGCGCGGCGGCGTCGAGCAGCGTGGTCTCGGGCGTGCTGTCGGGGCGGGCGGCGACGCCGAGGCCGTGGGGGAGGGGCGGCGGCTCGCGGCGCTCGGTGCCGAGCAGCGCGGCCACCGTGGTCTGCTGCCACCAGCCCGGGGCACTCACCGGTCCACTCCGACCAGGCTCAGCGGGCGCAGGCCCCGCTCCTCGAGCTCCCCGAACACGTCGGTCACCGCGCCGCCCGTCGCGGCCAGCGCGTCCCACGGGTCCGGGCCGAGCACGTCGACCGTGTCACCGGACTCGTCGACGAAGGTGGCCGGCGCTCCGTCGTACGGCGGCACGAGGCGGCCCCGCACCACCGCCGGCACCCGGACGGCCCACGGGTTGCGCTGCCACAGGTCGCTGAGCGCCGCGCGGGCGTCGGCGAGCGATCCGCCGCTCGGCAGCGGGGTGCCGAGCGAGAGGGGTGCGGGCGGGGCGGCGAAGCGGGCGCGGGTCGGCGCCGAGCCGGGGTAGCGGACGAGGGCGACGTCGACGACGCTGCCGTCGAGCTGGGGCATCGGCAGCGGCTGCGGGCCGCCCGCGAAGTCGAGCACCAGCACCAGCTCGCCGGTCGCGACCGAGCGCAGCCAGGTGCGCTGCTCCTTGAGTCGCCCGGTCTCGTCGCGGTGCGCGCCGAGCACCTGCCAGCCCGCCGCCGGCTCGGCGTCGGCGAGGTCGTCGGCGGCCCACGACCAGCCGAGGTAGGAGCGCAGGTCGCCCTGCGTCTCCGGCGCCAGGTCGTCCCACCGGCGCCACGCCTGCACGGCCAGCCACCACCGGCCGGCCTCGGTCAGCAGGTGCTCGGCCCAGTCCTCCCGACTGCCCACCGCCGCCGCCATGTCGCGCAGCCGCTCGGCCAGCCCCGGCACCTGGCCGTCCACCAGCCGCGCGGCCGTCGTGTCCCACCAGGTCCACGGCTGGCGCCGGGTGGTCGCCGTACCGCTGCGGGCCAGGTCGGCCAGCCACTGCGCGAAGTCCTCCAGCGCCGCCGACATCGTCGCCCGCCGCTCCGCGATCCGCCTCGCCCGGGCCTCGGGGTCGACGGGTCGCCTGGCCTCCGCAGCCGCGGCGCCGGCCGCCCGCTCGGCCCGGGTCGCCGCCCAGTCGCCCGCGAATCCCGCCGGCTCGGCAGCATCGGCCACCGCACCGTCCGAGCGGACCCACAGGAGCAGCAGCGCCAGCGCGTGCTTGCAGGGGAACTTCCGGCTCGGGCAGCTGCACCGGTACGCCGGGCCGGCCAGGTCGATCGACACCTGGTACGGCGTCCTCCCGCTGCCCTGGCACCTGCCCCACACGAGGGTGTCCGTGCTGCCGGTCTCCGACCACGGGCCCGGCACCGCGAGCTTGCGCGCGGCCGTCAGCGACGAGGCGTCCGGCGCGGCCTTCTCGACGGCCTGGAAGTTCCAGCGGGGCATGGTGGGGCCATCATGGTTGATGGAGCCGACACCGTGGGGGCTCGGGGTTGATGCGTCTCGGGGCCGACTCACGGTGTTGGTTTGGCCGTCGCTTCGCTCCGGCATGTCGAGCGCGCTCTTGCGCGTGGTCTTCCCTCGCTGCGCTCGCTCGTTCCTCGCTCGCTCCGCTCAGTCCAGACCACGCGGCGCGCCCGACGGAGAGCACTCAACCGAATGTCGTGCGGTCGCGCACGACATTCGGCTGGGTCTCGTCGCGCCGCCCGCCGTTTCTGGACGGAGGAGCGAGCGAGGAACGAGCGAGCGGGGGAGGAAGAAACGGCGCTGGCAGGCGGCGCGACATGCCGGAGCGAAGCGACGGCCAAATCACGCAGCGATGTTGATCAGCCAGTCGACGCCGTACTTGTCCTTCAGCATCCCGAAGCTGTCGCCCCAGGGCGCCTGCTCGAGCGGCTGGTGGATGGTGGCGCCGTCGGAGAGGCCGGCCCACCACGCACGGAGGGTGTCGCCGTCCTCGGCGGGGCCGCTGATGCTGACCTGCTGGGTCTGCGGCTCGCCGGGCACGTGCTTGGGGTGGTCGGCGCCCATCAGCAGGACCGACGGGGAGACCGACAGGGCCGCGTGCATGACCCAGTCGCTCTCGCCCTCGGCCTCGGCGACGCTCGCCGCGGTACCGCCCATGTCGGCGAAGGTCATCACGCTGAGCTCGCCGCCGAGAACCGACTGGTAGAACTCCATCGCCTCGCGGGCCTGGCCGCGCCAGTTGATGTAGGGGTTGAGGTTGATCGCCATGGCTGCTCCCCGGGGTTGTGGTCCACTCGTTGTGGACGCGATGCCGGGAAGACTGTCACCTCACGATGAACTCATCGCTCCTCGGCGACTGAACTCTCTGGAGCGCTGCCCGCGGCGATCTCCCTGCGCTGCCTGGCCGCGGGGCGCTTGTGGCGCCACCACTCCCAGGCGACCGGGACGGCGGAGAAGGCGAGGATGGCGAGGGTGACGTAGTCGATGTTCTCTCCGAGCGCCGGGATCGCGGCGCCGAGGAAGTAGCCGAGCAGGGTGATCGAGACGACCCACAGCACGGCGCCGATCGCGCTCCAGGTGAAGAAGCGGCGCCGCTCCATCTGGGTGACGCCCGCGACGACGGTGATGTAGGTGCGCACGAACGGCACGAACCGGCCGATGACGAGCGCCTTGTTGCCGTGCTTGTCGAAGAAGGCGCTGGTGTTGTCGAAGTACTTCTTCTTCAGGATCCGGCCGTCGCGCTCGTAGAGCGGCGGCCCGAGCTTGCGGCCGATCTCGTAGCCCGCGACGTTGCCGGCGAACGCGGCGATCACGAGCAGGACACAGGCGATGACGAGCTCGACCGGCTCGTTGGAGATCCCGACGACGGAGTACCCCGTCTTGTTGCTGCCTGCGATGAACAGGCCGAGCGCGAACAGCAGCGTGTCGCCGGGCAGGAACGGGAAGAACAGGCCGCACTCGACGAAGACGATGGCGATCGCGATCCAGATGAAGGTGGTGCCGTACTCGTGCTGCAGCCACTCCGGGTCGAGCCACTTGATGCCGAGCAGCATGGGTACGACGAACGGGGTCGCCACCAGCGAGTTCACGATGACACGCTACCGGCCGTTGCCCAACGGGGTGGTCGTTAGGGTGCGATCCGTGGACGAGCCCAGGGACGAGGAGGAGCGCGCGCCGTACGACCCCATGCCCCACGGGCCGCCCGAGGTCGGGGTCGGGCCCTGGCCGGGCGCGTGGCCGGAGGGCCCCGGGAGCGAGGTGTACGACGAGAGGCTGCTCCGCGACGGCGACCGGCGCAATGTCGTCGACCGCTACCGGTACTGGTCCGTCGAGGCGATCGTCGCCGACCTCGACACCCGCCGCCACGGCTTCCACGTCGCCATCGAGAACTGGCAGCACGACTTCAACATCGGCACCATCGTCCGCTCCGCCAACGCCTTCCTCGCCGCCGAGGTGCACATCGTCGGCAACCGACGCTGGAACCGCCGCGGCGCCATGGTCACCGACCGCTACCAGCACGTGCGCCACCACCCGACCGTCGCCGACCTGCACGCCCACCTCGCCGAGACCGGCGTACCTCTGCTCGGCATCGACAACCTCCCCGGCTCCGCCCATCTCGAGACGATGCAGATCCCCGAACGGGTCTGCTTCCTCTTCGGTCAGGAGGGGCCCGGGCTCTCCGACGGCGCCCGCGAGGCCTGCGACGGCACCTTCTCGATCGCCCAGTTCGGCTCCACTCGGTCGATCAACGCCTCGGCCGCCGCCGCGATCGCGATGCACTCCTGGGTGCGCCAGCACGCCGACCTCGGCAGCGACGAGGCCTGGCGGGGCTAGGCGGGCTCGGTCTCCTCGAGCCGCCCCCGCAGGGCGTGCAGACCGCGCGACGTGTGGCTCTTGACCGTCCCCTCGGAGATGCCGAGCTCGGCGGCGACCTCGGCGACCGGCAGCCCCAGCCAGTGCCGCAGCAGGACCGCCGCCCGTTGCTGGGCGGGCAGAGTCTGGAGCGCGGCGACGAGCGAGTCGCGCTCCTCCACGCCGATGCCTGGTGAGGCCGCGATGTCCGGCAGCGTGTCGGTCGGCACCTCGCGGCGTACGGAGCGCCGCGACTCGTCGATCGCCGCGTTGAGCAGGATCCTGCGGACGTAGGCGTCCTCGGTCCCGTGGCGCGCGACCCGCGGCCAGGCGACGTACAGGCGCACCAGCGCGGTCTGCACCAGGTCGTCGGCACGGTGCCAGTCGCCGCACATGCCGTAGGCGATCCGGCGCAGCTGGTCGCGGCGGGCGGTGGCGAACTCGACGTACGCCGCCTCGCGCTCGGCGCGCCTCACTGCGCGGCCTCGGTGAACCCGGCCAGCTGGTAGGCGACCCAGCTGGACAGGTTGTGGTAGCCGGAGTCGGCCGATGTCTCGGTGTTGCCGCCACCGCTCTGGTCCCGGGGATCGTCCCCGCGGGCGGAGTAGCGGAAGAGCAGGACGAACGTGATGTCGCCGCCCTTGCGGAGCGCGAGCGCCACGGAGTCGGCGATCGGTTCGCTGCCTCCCGCGAACATCCCGTCGACCGGGCCGTCGATCCGGTCGACCACCTCCCAACCGTTGCGGACCAGGAGGTCGTGCTCGTCCTGTGGGTCGTAGCCGGCCGGGAAGTCGTCGTTGAGCCCCGCGGTCGAGGCCAGCCCCTCGGCGGAGACGCCAGCCGCGACCTGGACCGACCCGTCCACCTGCGTGCCCCCGAACCGCGACGTCACCGCCACTCCGGCACCGCCGATCACCAAGGCCAGCGCAAGCGCAGCCGAGCCGCGCGCGATTCGCCGGCGTCGTACGGCGCGCCGTCCGGCGCCCACCGTCGCCGCGACGTCGAAGGTCGGTGGCGGGGGCGTGCGCAGCTCGGCGCCGAGCCGGTCGGTGATGTCCTGCATCGGTCCTCCAGGGGTGGGGGGTTCACTCAAGCAGGGATACGCACGCCGACAGCGATCGGTTGTCACGGTAGGTTGAGGTGGACGTCACCGCACCCTGCGCAGGAGCCAATCGCATGCCCATCGCCACCCCTGAGAAGTACGCCGAGATGCTCGACGCCGCGAAGGCCGGCTCGTTCGCCTTCCCGGCCATCAACGTCACGTCGTCGCAGACCCTCAACGCGGCGCTCAAGGGCTTCGCCGACGCCGGCTCCGACGGCATCCTGCAGGTCTCGACCGGCGGCGCGGAGTACCTCTCCGGCCCGTCCGTCAAGGACATGGTCACCGGGTCGGTCGCCTTCGCCGCGTACGCCGCCGAGGTCGCCAAGAACTACCCGGTCAACATCGCGCTGCACACCGACCACTGCCCCAAGGACAAGCTCGACGGCTTCGTCCGGCCGCTGCTCGCCATCTCGGCCGAGCGCGTCGCCCGGGGCGAGGCGCCGCTGTTCCAGTCGCACATGTGGGACGGGTCCGCCGTACCGCTCGACGAGAACCTGCAGATCGCCGAGGAGCTGCTCGCGAAGGCCGCCGCGGCCAACGTGATCCTCGAGATCGAGGTCGGCGTCGTCGGTGGTGAGGAGGACGGCGTCGTCGGTGCGATCGACGAGAAGCTCTACACCACCCCCGAGGACGCCCTCGCCACCGTGCGGGCGCTCGGGATCGGCGAGAAGGGCCGCTACCTGACGGCCCTGACCTTCGGCAACGTGCACGGCGTCTACAAGCCCGGCAACGTCAAGCTGCGTCCCGAGATCCTGCGCGACGCGCAGGCCGCGGTCGTCGCCGAGCTCGGCCTCGCCGACGGTGCCCGGCCCTTCGACCTCGTCTTCCACGGCGGCTCCGGCTCCACGCCTGCGGAGATCGCCGCCGCGGTCGACTACGGCGTGGTGAAGATGAACATCGACACCGACACGCAGTACGCCTTCACCCGGCCCGCCGCGGACCACATGTTCCGCAACTACGACGGTGTCCTGAAGGTCGACGGCGAGGTCGGCGACAAGAAGGCCTACGACCCGCGTGCCTGGGGCAAGGCCGCCGAGGCCGGCATGGCCGCCCGCATCGTCGAGGCCACCGAGAACCTGCGCTCGGCCGGCAAGTCCGTCGGCTGAGGCACCGGTGGTCGAGGAGGTCGCGCAGCGACCGTCACGAGACCCCGGGCTCCCCACCGCGGCGGACGTCGACCGGGCGGCCGGCCTGCTCGACGCGGTCATCCCGCCGACCCCGCTGCAGCGGGCCGACCGGCTCTCCGCACTGACCGGGTACGACGTCTGGCTCAAGCGCGAGGACCTCACCCCGGTCCGCTCCTACAAGGCCCGCGGCGCCTACACCGTGCTCGCCGGGCTCTCCGAGGAGGAGCGGGCCCGGGGCGTGACCTGCGCGAGCGCCGGCAACCACGCCCAGGGCGTCGCGTTCGCTTGCGCCCGGGCCGGCGTGCACGCCACGATCTTCCTGCCCCGCACCACCCCACGGCAGAAGCGCGACCGGGTCGCCGCCCTCGGCGGTGACCAGGTCGAGGTCGTCATCGCCGGCGACCAGTACGACGACGCGGCCGTCGCCGCCGCCGACTTCGCCGCCGCCTCGGGCGCGAGCGTCGTCCCCGCCTTCGACCACCCCGGGATCATCGCCGGCCAGGGCACGGTCGCCGCCGAGATCCTCGCCCAGTCCGCCGCGCTCGGCTGGCAGCCCGACGCGCTCGTGCTCCCGGTCGGCGGCGCCGGCCTGATCGCCGGCTCCCTCACCGTCCTCGCCGAGCGGCTGCCCGGTGTACGCGTCCTCGCCGCCGAGCCCGCCGGTGCCGCCTCCCTCGCCGCGGCCCTGGCCGCCGGTGGCCCGGTCGAGCTCGGCTCCGTCGACCCGTTCGTCGACGGTGCCGCCGTACGCCGCGTCGGTGACCTCACCTACCGCGCCGTCGCCTCCGCCCGCGCCTCGGTCGACCTGTCCGCGGTCGCCGTGCCCGAGGGCCTGATCTGCGTCGAGATGCTCGACCTCTACCAGGTCGACGGCATCATCGCCGAGCCCGCCGGCGCGTTGGCGCCCGCGGCGCTCCGCCTTCCCGGCCGGGAGGGCTTGGAGGCGCTCGCCCCCGGCAGCCGGGTCGTCGTGGTCGTCTCCGGCGGCAACAACGACGTCTCCCGCTACGCCGACATCGTCGAGCGGGCCCTGGTCCACGAGGGCCTCAAGCACTACTTCCTCATCGAGTTCCCGCAGGAGCCGGGTGCCCTGCGGCGCTTCCTCGACGACGTGCTGGGGCCCGACGACGACATCACGCTCTTCGAGTACACCAAGCGCAACAACCGCGAGACCGGGCCCGCCCTGGTCGGCATCGAGATGCAGTCGCCCGCCGACCTCCCCGGGCTGCTGGCCAGGATGGAGGAGTCGCGGCTGCGGGTCGAGAAGGTGCCGCCGGACAGCCCGCTGTTCGGGTTCGTGCTCTCCTGACGGGAGCCTGGACGACAAAACTGGCGCTGGGACGAGGAAGCTTCCTCGTCCCAGCGCCAGTTTCACCGGCCGGCCGGTGAAACTGGCGGCCGCCTGAAATCCGAGCTCAGTGCCCGAACCCCTCGTGCCGCGGCTTCTCGTAGAACATCACCGCGACCAGGCCGACGGCGTACATCACCGCGGGCAGCCACAGCGACTGCTGCATCGCCTTGCTGAACAGCTCGGCCACGTGCGGGTCGGGGATCCGGGCGGCGCCGGCGTCGCCGTGGGCGGCGGCGCCGGGGAGGTAGTGGGCGAGGCGGCTGTCCATGAGGACGGCGATCGCGGCCGCGCCGAGCACCGAGCCGACCTGGCGGGTGGCGTTGTAGACGCCCGCGCCCGCGCCGGCCAGCTGGATCGGAAGGTTGCGGTTGGCAGTGGCGGCGGTGGGGGCCCAGATGAAGGCGTTCCCGATGCCGATGACGCCCATGGGCACGGCGATCTCCCACACGGAGATGCCCGGCTCCAGGCGCCACATCAGCAGCAGGAAGCCGACCAGGCTGACCGCGAAGCCGAAGCCGAGGACCTGGCGAGGGTGCATCCGGTCGGTGAGCTTGCCAACGGGCTGGGCCAGGAAGATCGACATCACGGCCATCGGCAGCATCAGCAGCGCCGCCTGGGTGGGGGAGTTGCCGCGGACGGCCTGGGCGTAGAGCATCAGCGGGAAGCCGAACGACGCGCCGATCGAGCCCATGCACATGATCGCGACGTTGGACACCGAGAAGTTGCGGTCCTTGAACAGGCTGAGCGGCACCAGCGGCTCAGCACGGTTGAACCGCTGCCACAGCACGAACGCGACGAACAGGGCGAGGCCACCGGCGATCATGGCGATGATCCAGCCGGCCCAGTCCATCTGGTGGCCCTCCTGGATGCCGAAGCAGAGCAGGAACATGGCCGCGCCCGACAGGGCGACGCCGAGCCAGTCGAACTTGTGAGCGTGGGTGGGCAGGGCGGGGACCAGGCGCCAGGCCATGACGAAGGCGACCAGGCCGACCGGGATGTTGACGAAGAAGATCCACTCCCAGCCCAGGCCGTCGGTGAGCACGCCACCCAGGATCGGGCCGACCACCATCGCCACGCCGGCAGTGGCCCCCCAGACCGCCATCGCGCTGCCCCGCTTGGCCGGCGGGAAGATGCGGGTGATGATCGCCATCGTCTGCGGCGTCATCATCGAGGCGCCGAAGCCCTGCACGACGCGGGCCAGGATCAGCGCCTCGACCGTCGTGGTCAGGCCGCACCACAGGGAGGCGAGCGTGAACACCGTGAGGCCGGCGAGGTAGAGGTACTTCGAACCGAAGCGGTCACCGAGGCGTCCCGTGATCAGCACCGGGACGGCGTACGCCAGCATGTAGGCGCTGGTGACCCACACGACGTCGTTGACCGATGCGTCGAGGTCTTCGATGATCGTCGGCGTCGCGACCGTGACGATCGTCAGGTCGACCAGGATCATGAAGAACCCGATGACCAGGGCCCACAGGGCCGGCCACGGGTTGCTCTCGGCCGCCGGGGGCGCGCTCGCCGCGGGGGAGGTGGATGCACTCTGGGTCACGAAGACAAGTCAACACCCGGACGCCGACACTGCTTCCCGCCCGCGCCAGAATGGGGCCCATGAGCATCACGCCCGGCGCCGACCTGATGGCCGGCCCCCCGCCCACCCACCTGCCCGTCGACCCCGCCGAGGCGCTCCTCGCGGAGGGCAAGGCCCCCGCGGACGTCGTACGCCGCCTGCCGTCGTCGCCCCTCGCCTGGGCGACCCTGGCCGAGCAGGCCCGCGACGGCGGGGCCGACGACGTGACGGTCTACGCCTACTCCCGCGTCGGCTACCACCGCTCGCTCGACCTGCTGCGCCGCAACGGCTGGAAGGGCAACGGGCCGGTGCCGTGGGAGCACGAGCCGAACCGCGGCTTCCTGCGCGCGCTCGGGCTCCTCGCCCTCGCCGCCCGCGCGATCGGTGAGACCGACGAGTGGGAGCGCTGCTCCGCGTTCCTGCGCGACTCCAGCCCGACGGCGTACGACGAGCTGCTGGGCTGAGCCGACCTGAGCCCAGCCGGCGGCTCGTCAGTGACGCACGAGCCGCCGGACCGGGGCGATGACCAGCGCGTTCAGCGCCGCGCCGAGCGACGGCAGCCAGAGCTTCACGTCAGCCCCGCACGGCCAACCAGGCCGCGACGACCAACAGGATCAGGCCGAGCGCGGCCGCGATCGGCAGGTCCGTGGCGCGCGAGCCCCGGTGGGCGCGGGTCGCGGCGGGGCGGTCGGCCGCCGGCACCGGCTCCGTCGCGCGGTGCTTCTGGGTCATGGGCGTGGTTCGCATGAGAGCTCCTTGTCCGAGACGTTCACCAGTCCGGACGGGGTCCGGCGGCGTTCATCACGCGGATTTCGGAGAAATCCTCAGGGAACGAGCAGCGAGCGCACCTTGTCGTGCCCCAGGGCGGCGAACAGCGTGGGCAGCCGCGGACCACGCTCGGCGTCGACGAGCAGGTGGTAGAGCAGCTTGAAGAACGCCTTCTGGTCGGCCTTGACCTCGTCGGTCGGGGCGTCGTCGAGCGTCAGCCCGCGGGCGATCTTGGGCACGCCGTAGATCACCGTGGTGAGCCCGTCGACCTGGTCGGCGGCGTCGAAGGCGGCCGCGAGCCGCTTGACCAGGAGCCCGAGCCACGCCTCCTCCTGCTCCGACAGCGACGCCAGCCGGTCGGTGTCGGCGGCCTCGCGGACCGTCGTGCGCTCCTCCGGGTCGACGTACTCGGTGATCCAGGTGGCGGCCTTCGCCAGCCGCGGCTCGAGGTCCGCCTCCGAGGCGCCGACGGTGCGCGCGGTGATCTCCCGCGAGCCGGCGGTGACGTCGGCGACCGACGACAGCATCCGGAACGGTACGACGACCGCCGGGGTCGGCAGCGTGCCCGCCGTCGACGTCGCGGAGGCCCGCTCCCAGGCGAGCACGGCGGCGTCCCGCTTCTCCGGGATCGCGGCCTTCTTCGTCAGGGCGTCCCACTCGTCGTACAGGCGCAGCACCTCCTGCCCGAAGTCGACGTTGAACGCCTGCTTGGGCTGCCGGCGCGCGTAGAGCCAGCGCAGGATCGGCGCCTCGAGGATCCGCAGCGCCTCGGCCGCGGTGGGCACGCCGCCCTTGGACGACGACATCTTCGGCATGCCGGCGACGCCGACGAACGAGTAGCCGACGAACGACGGGGCGGTGCCGCCGAAGATGGGGCCCACGATCTCCTTGCCGACGGTGTACGACGAACCGGGCGAGGCGTGGTCGACGCCGCCGGGCTCGAAGTGCACGCCCTCGAAGGTCCAGCGCATCGGCCAGTCGACCTTCCAGACCAGCTTGCCCTCGTCCTGCGTGGCGACGTTGGTGACGTAGGAGTCGCCGCACACGTCGCAGGTGTAGGCGAGGTCGGTCGTCTCGTCGTCGTAGGACGTCAGGGTGACCGTGTCGCGTCCGCAACCGCGGCAGTACGGCTTGTAGGGGAACCGGGCGAGGTCCTCGCTGGCGCCGTGGCCCTCGTCCTCATCGGCGTCCGGGGCGTCGCCGCTCTCGACCTTCTTGGTGCGGAAGCGCGCCATCACGGCCTCGATCTCGTCGCGCTTGCGGATCGCGGTGAGCACCTGCTCCCGGTAGGCGCCGGAGCGGTACATCGCGGTCTGGTCGACCTCGACCATGTCGCAGCCCATCTCGACGAGCGCGGCACGCAGGGGCGCCTTGTAGCGCTCGCCCCAGTTGGCGAACTCGCCCGTCGGGTCGGGGACGGCGGACAGCGGGCGGCCGATGTGCTCGTTCCAGGCGGTGTCGATGCCGGCCGGCACCTTGCGGAACCGGTCGTAGTCGTCCCAGCTGTGCAGGTGGCGCACGTTGATGCCGCGGCGCCGGATCTCCTCGGCCACGAAGTGGACGGTGAGGAACTCGCGCAGGTTGCCGAGGTGGATCGGCCCGGACGGGCTGATCCCGGACGCGCAGGTGACCAGGTCGGGCAGGGTGCCGCCGTTGACCTGCTCGGCGTGCCGCAGCGCCAGGTCGGCGGTCCGGGTCACCCAGTCGGCGGGGTCCTGCTGCTGGTTGCTCTGTCCACGTGCCACGGCGCCCAAGCCTATTGCGCTAGAGGTGGGGGACCACCATCGCGTACGCCGCCGGCTGCACCCGCCACGTCCGCGACCGCACCGGCCCGTCGATCTCGCCGTCGCTGTTGCACTCGAACGCGGTCCCGCTGACCCGCACCGTGCGGCCCCGCAGGATCCGGACGTCGCGGTGCTCCTCGTGCCGTGCGAACGGGAGCCGGACCAGGTAGCCCAGCCGTGCGAGAGGACCGCGCGGCGTCGCGATCAGCACGTCGACCTCGCCGTCGTGCGGCTCGGCGTCGGGGGTGAGCTCGGTGCCGCCGCCGACCGAGGCGCCGTTGCCGACGGCCACCATGAGCACCGGCTGGTCGACGTCGACGACCACCTCGCCGTCGACCTCCACCCGGACCCGCAGGCTCGGCGGGTTGATCGCGGTCTGCAGCGCCCCGATCGGGTAGCCCACCCGGCCCAGCCGCTCCTTCCACCGCGCACCCCGCTTGCCCGCCTCCGCGCCGGCGCCGAGGTGCACGCTGTTGACGGTCACCTGGCCGTCCTCGTCGACGACCAGGTCCGTGGGCCGCGGGGTGCCCGCCAGCACCACCCGCGCCGCCTCCTCGGGCTCGAGCGGCAGGCCGAGCGTGCGGGCGAAGTCGTTGCCGGTCCCGAGCGGGACCAGGGCGAGCTCCCTGCCGGCCAGGTCGCCGCGGGAGTGCAGCGCCTGCACCACCGCGTGGATGCTGCCGTCCCCGCCGGCAACCACGATCCTGCGGTCGCCCGCGTCCTCCAGCACGTCGTCGAGCTCATCCTCGGAGGAGGTGGCGGCCACCTCGACCTCGGCGCCCTCCCGGAGCACCGCGAGCGCGGCGTCGACGGCCTCCCGGTCCGCCGTACCGGCCTCGCCGTTGGTGATCAGCAGCAGTCTCGTGGCCACGCGCCCACCCTAGGCATTGGCAGAACTTGCCGACGTACCCCGGGCGCGGCCGTGGTTGTATCCGCGTCATGAGCACGCCCCGACGCTGGACCGCCCGCGAGCTGATCGACCTCGTCCTGGACGAGGGCTCCTACGAGTCGTGGGACACGCCGGTCGACATCAGCGGGCACGGCGAGGACTACCGGGCCGAGCTGCGCGCCGCCGCGGAGAAGGCCGGGACGGACGAGTCGGTGCTGACCGGCCGCGGCACGGTGCGCGGGCGGCCGGTGGCGTTCGTGGTCAACGAGTTCCGCTTCCTGGCCGGCTCGATCGGCGTCGCGGCGGCGACCCGGATCGCGGCCGCCGTACGCCGGGCGACGGCGGAGGGCCTGCCGGTGCTGGCGAGCACGTCGTCGGGCGGCACCCGGATGCAGGAGGGCACCCGGGCGTTCGTGCAGATGGTCGAGATCTCGCGGGCGCTGATGGAGCACCGCGCCGCCGGCCTGCCGTACCTCGTCCACCTGCGCCACCCCACCACGGGCGGCGTCTACGCGTCGTGGGGCTCGCTCGGGCATGTCACGGTCGCCGAGCCGGGCGCTCTGGTCGGCTTCCTCGGCCCGAAGGTCTACGAAGCGCTCAACGGCCGCCCGTTCCCCGAGGGCGTCCAGCTGGCCGAGAACCTCGCCGCCCACGGTGTCATCGACGCGGTCATCCCCGTGGAGAGCATCCCGGCGCTCGTCGACCACGCCCTCGGCGTGCTCGTCGACCCGCCGTCGTCGCCCGAGCTCGACCGGCGCGATCCGGTCACCCGCGGCACCACCCTGGACCACCCGGTCTGGGAGGACATCGAGGCGACCCGGGCGCCGGGGCGGGTCGGCGTACGGGACCTGATCAGGTACGGCGCCGCCAGCACGCTGCGGCTCAAGGGCACCGACGAGGGCGAGCGTGACGACTCGGTGCTCATCGCGCTGACCCGCCTCGACGGCCAGCCGTGCGTCCTGGTCGGCCAGGACCGCTCCCGCCAGACACCGGCGACCCCGATGGGGCCGGGTGCGCTGCGCGAGGCCCGGCGGGCGATGGAGCTCGCCGAGGAGCTGCGGCTGCCGCTGGTCACCGTGATCGACACCCCCGGCGCCGAGCTGTCGCAGCACGCCGAGGAGGGCGCGATGGCGGGCGAGATCGCCCGCTGCATCGCCGGGCTGGTGACCATGACCGTGCCGACCGTCTCGGTGATCCTCGGCCAGGGCTGCGGCGGAGGCGCGCTCGCGCTGCTGCCCGCGAAGACGGTGCTCGCGACCGAGCGCGGTTGGCTCTCGCCACTCCCGCCCGAGGGCGCGAGCGTCATCGTCCACGGCGAGCCGTCGCGGGCCGCCGAGATGGCCGCCCAGCAGAAGGTCGGCGCGCTCGACCTGCTCGCGGACGGCGACGTCCACGGCGTCGTCCCCGAGGCCGACGGTGACACCCCCGAGACCCTCGCCCGGGCCGTCGTCGCGGAGATCGCCGCCCGCCTCGCCGACCCGGCTCGAACTGGCTCCTAACGCCCGCCGACCCGGCTCGAACTGCTCTGAAATCCCGCCGACCCGGCAGAAAGTGTCTTGCTCATGAGGCACTTTCTGCCGGGTCGGCGCGTTTCCGGCGCCACTCTGCGCCGGGTCAGCGGAAGATCCGGACCACTTTGTGCCGGGTCGGCGAGGCCGGAACAGTCAGCTGACGGCCATGTCCTCGCCGGACCAGAACGCCCGCATGCTGGTGATCCGGCCGTCGTCGTCGAAGGTCATCACGTCGATCGGGGCGAGGGTGAACGTCTGGTCGCCGGCCTTGGTGGCCAGCTCGAAGGAGAAGGCCGCCTCGTTGCCGGCGACGCGGGCGAACAGCAGGCGGCCGGACTGCTCGAGGCCGTCGAGGGTGCCGTAGAACGAGGCGATCTGCTCGCGGGTGGTCAGTACGTCGGAGCCGACCGGGTCCTCGAGGGTGGCGCCGTCGGCGTACAGCGCCACGACGTCGGCCGAGGAGCCGGTCGCGACGAGGTCGACGTACTTCTGGATGGTCTCGAGGATGGTCTCGCGGCTGGCGCCCATGGCTGCTCCTAGATCTAGAACACGTTCTAGTTGAGCATAGGGGATGCGCCCTTCGGTGAGGGCGTCAGTCGTGCCGACCCGCCCGCGACCGGACTGCTTGGCCTCGTAGAGCGCGGCGTCGGCGGCGGAGTACAGGGACCGCAGGTCGTCGCCGTGGGTGGGCATGTGGGCGCAGCCGAGGCTGACCGAGACGTCGAGCTGGGTGCCGTCGCCGACGACGAACGTCCGGTCGCGTACGGCGGCCAGGATCTCCTCGGCGCGGGCGAGGGCCGCGTCGAGGCCACATCCCGGGAGCAGCACGGCGATCTCGTCGCCGCCGAGGCGGCACACGACATCGGTCGGGCGGCTGTGCTCGAGCAGCAGGCCGGCGAGCTGCACCAGCACCTCGTCTCCCGCGGGGTGGCCGTGCCCGTCGTTGATCGCCTTGTAGTGGTCGACGTCGATGAGGACGAGTGCGGTGCCGGCGTCGCTGTGCGCGCCGGACAGTGCGGACGCCGCGGCCTTCTCGAGCACCCGTCGCGTCGACAGGCCGGTGAGCGGGTCGACCGCCGCCATCCGCTCGAGCTGGGCGACCGTGCGGGCGTGCCGCTCGCTGGCCACGGCCAGCAGGACCGCGGAGGTGACGAGGGCGGCGCTCACGTAGACGGCGTCCACGACGGCCGCGCGCGCCGGCAGCTGGGTGAGGACGACGACCAGCTCGCCACTCACGGACGCCGCGGTCAGCAGGGCTGCGCCGGGCGGGCGCAGCTGGGAGGCGCCGTACAGCGCCGGGAAGAGGAAGAAGGCCTGTGCCGAGACGCCGCTGTCGTGGGTCAGCAGGTCGATCGCGGCCAGGGCCCCGACGGCGAGCAGCGGCCCGAACGCCCAGCCGAGGCGGTGCCGCTCGTCGAACCGGCGCGCCAGGATGCTGAACGCGATCACCAGCGCCACCAGACCGCCCGCGACCGCGATCCCGGACCGGCCGAGGTCCTCGTGCTGCAGGGGCGCGGTGAGGACCGCCACGCCGGCGCCGACCGCGCACAGCGTCGAGACGGAACGGGCGGCGGCGCGGTGGCTGCGGGGCTGCATCCAGTGGACGACGTTCATGGGGCATCCGAGACAGGTGAGGACGGTCGGAGTTCGACGGTAAGCGGGGAGGAGCGTGCGGATCCGGTGATCGCGCAGGCCCGGCACCACCACCCGGACATCCGGACCGATCGTCGGCGCGCCGTGGTGCGACCGGACTAGACCGGCACTGCCGAAAGCCGGTCTTGGGTCGCGTTTTGGTAACGTGACGCCGCAAGAGCCCCGGTCCTTGCCGGGGCTTCTCGCTTGTCCGACACCAGCAAGAGAACAAGTGGTGCGTTGAGCAGCCGACCCGGTACGCCGGGACGGAGGGACTCCGTCCGTGCGAAGGAGCAACCAAGATGCCTGCAATCGTGATCGTCGGAGCCCAGTGGGGCGACGAGGGCAAGGGCAAGGCGACCGACCACCTCGGCAGCCAGGTCGACTACGTCGTGAAGTTCAACGGCGGCAACAACGCCGGCCACACGGTCGTCATCGGTGACGAGAAGTACGCCCTCCATCTGCTGCCCAGCGGCATCCTCACGCCCGGCTGCACGCCGGTCATCGGCAACGGTGTCGTCGTCGACATCGACGTGCTGTTCCAGGAGATCGACGGCCTCGAGGGCCGCGGCGTCGACACGAGCAAGCTCAAGCTCAGCGCCAACGCGCACGTCATCGCCGACTACAACCGGACCATCGACAAGGTCACCGAGCGCTTCCTCGGCTCCCGCCGGATCGGTACGACGGGCCGCGGCATCGGCCCGACGTACGCCGACAAGATGAACCGGATCGGCATCCGGGTCCAGGACCTGTTCGACGAGAAGATCCTCACCCAGAAGGTCGAGGGCGCCCTCGAGCTCAAGGGCCAGATCCTCACCAAGATCTACAACCGCCGCGCCCCCTCGGTCGAGCAGACCGTCGAGGGCCTGTTGGCGCACGCGGAGCGGCTGGCGCCGTACGTCTGCGACACGGGGCTGCTGCTCAACGACGCGCTCGACCGGGGCGACGTGGTGCTGATGGAGGCCGGCCAGGCCACCCTGCTCGACGTCGACCACGGCACCTACCCGTTCGTGACCTCCAGCAGCGCGGTCTCGGCCGGCGCCTGCACCGGCACCGGCATCCCGCCGACCCGGATCGACCAGGTGATCGCCATCGCGAAGGCCTACACCACGCGCGTCGGCGAGGGCCCCTTCCCGACCGAGCTGCACGACGACAACGGCGAGTTCCTGCGCAAGGCCGGTTGGGAGTACGGCACCACCACCGGCCGCCCGCGCCGTTGCGGCTGGATGGACACCGTGATCACCCGCTACGCCGCGCGGGTCAACGGCGTCACCGACTTCGTGCTCACCAAGCTCGACACCCTCACCGGCCTGGCCGAGCTCCCTGTCTGCGTCGCCTACGACGTCGACGGGGTGCGCCACGACGAGATGCCGGTCAACCAGACCGACTTCCACCACGCCGTGCCGATCTACGAGAACCTCCCCGGCTGGACCGAGGACATCTCCGGGTGCCGGTCGTTCGAGGACCTGCCCAAGGCGGCGCAGGCGTACGTCGAGTTCGTCGAGGAGCGCTCCGGGGCGAGGATCTCGGTCGTCGGCGTCGGTCCCGAGCGCGAGCAGGCGGTCGTCCGGCACGCCCTGCGCTGACATCTCTCCCCCCCGGGGGGGGGGGGGGTATGGGATCCCCTTTCCGGGGCACCTCACGTCGGACGTGGGGACCCAGGGGACGTGAGGGTGTGGGGTGGCGCAACAGGCGAGGGTGCTGATCGTTGACGACTCACCGGAGTTGCGCGCCGTCGTGGGCGCGCGGCTCCGGGCGTCGGGCCTGTTCGACGTGGTGGGCGAGGGCGGTGACGGCGGCGCGGCGCTGATGCTGGCGCACGAGCACCAGCCCGACCTCGTGCTGCTCGACACCTCGATGCCGGTGCTCGACGGCCTGGAGTGCCTGCCGCTGGTGCTGGCGGTCTCGCCGGAGAGCAAGGTCGTCATGTACACCGGGTTCGGGGCCGCCGGGCTCGCCGACCGCGCGCGAGAGCTGGGGGCCACGGACTTCGTCGAGAAGTCGGCGCCGCTCGACGTCCTCGTGGACCGCCTGTGGAGCCACGTCGCCGACCCGCTGGCGCCGCCGGTCCCGTCCGGTCCCCGCGGCCGCCCGCTGCGCCTCGCGCGACTCGACGACCCGGCGCCGCAGGCCCAGCGCGTGCTCGACGAGCACCTCGAGCGCTACCGGGAGGTCTTCGACCAGGCCACCATCGGGATGGCGACGATGACCCTCAACGGCAGCATCGTCCGGGCCAACCGCGCACTCGTCGAGATGGTCGGCCGGCCCGCGCAGGACCTGGTCGGCCTCGACTACGGCGTCCTGACCCGTGAGCACGGCGACCAGCTGGACGACGCCCTGGCCCGCGTCACCGACAGCGGGGAGTCGGTCGTCTCGTTCGACCACCCCATCGGGACCGAGCACGTCCGCACCGCTCGGCTCACGCTGACTCCGGTCCGCGACTCCCGCGGCGACGCGCTCTACGTCTTCGCGCAGGTCCAGGACGTCACGACCGAGCTCGCGCTGCGGCGCAGCGAGGAGGACTTCCGCCTGCTCGTCACCGCGGTCAAGGACTACGCCATCTTCATGCTCGATCCCGACGGCCGGGTCGCGAGCTGGAACGCCGGCGCGGCGTACATCAAGGGCTACCCGGCAGAGGAGATCGTCGGCCAGCACTTCCGGGTCTTCTATCCCGAGGGCGACCGGCTCTCCCGCCATCCCGAGCACAACCTGGAGATGGCACTGCGCGACGGGGTGTATGCCGAGGAGGGCTGGCGGGTCCGACGCGACGGGAGCACCTTCTGGGCCCGCGTCGTCATCACGGCGGTGTACGACGACGCCGGTCGGCACCGCGGGTTCGCCAAGGTCACCCGTGACCAGAGCGAGCAGCGGGCTCACGAGGAGGAGCGACGCCGGGCGCTCGAGCAGCAGGCCCACCTGCTGACGGTGACCGCCCACGAGCTGCGCACGCCCGCGGCCGTGATCGAGGGTGCGGTCGGGATGCTGCGCGACGACGGCGACCTCGACCCGCAGGAGCGCCGCAAGCTGCTCGAGGCGATGGCCTCGAGCGCGCTGCGGCTGCAACGGCTGATCTCGGACCTCGGCACGGCCTCGGACGTGCAGACCGAGGCGCTGGCCCTGTCCCCGGAGCCGATGTCGCTGCGCCATGTCCTGACCACGTCGGCCGACCGGGTCCGCGCCGCCCACGGCGCCGCCGCCCGCATCCAGGTGCGGGTCGACCAGGACGTCGAGCTCGTCGCGGACCCCCTGCGGCTCGGGCAGGCACTCGACAACCTGCTCGAGAACGCCCTGCGCCACGGGCGCCCGCCGGTCGCCGTGTCGGGGGAGCGGGCGGAGCGCGGGATCAGGATCGTCGTCAGCGACGCGGGTTCCGGCGTCCAGCCCCGGCTGGTGGACCGCCTCTTCGAGCGGTTCGCCCACGCCGGCCCGACCGCCGGGACCGGGCTCGGGCTCTACCTCGTGCGCGAGATCGCGCGCCTCCACGGAGGCGAGGCGAGCTACCTCGACGACGGGTCCGGCCGCCCGGCGTTCGTCATCGACCTGCCGACCCAGCCGCAGATCCCGCGGTCCTGACGCCCGGCACGCCGGCACGCCCGGGCTCAGTCGACGAGGTCGAACCCGTCCTCGCACTCGGGCGAGCAGTCCAGCCCACCCCACTCCTGGGCGTCACCGAACGACGCCCCGTCGGACAGCATCACCCACAGGACGAGCGGGTCGTCGGGGCCGTTGTCGTTGGCGGTGTAGCGCAGCTCGACGAGGTCGTCGTCGCCGTCGCCGTCGACGTCGCTGAGCGCGCTCCCGGCGACGCCGCTGTCCCATGCGTTCTTGCGCGCCTGCTCCCGGGGGACAGGGGTCGCGTGCCAGCGGGTGCGGGGCTGGAAGGCGTCGTCGGCGATCTCGTAGACGAAGATGACGCGGCCGGTCGCGTTGGGGGCCACGAGCTCGTCGGTGCCGTCGCCGTCGACGTCGCCGACGAGCCACTCGGCCAGCAGCGGCGCGACACCGGCGCCGCCGAGGACCTTCTCGGCGACCATGACGAACCGGCCGTCCTCGGGACGCAGCAGGCGCACCGTGTCGTCGCCCGCGGGGTTCTCGCCGAAGCAGATGACCTCGACCTTCCCGTCCCCGTCGAAGTCGCCGACCCGGGGAAGGCTGCTGGAGAGGTCGGAGGAGTACCACTGCTCGGGGGCGGCGAACCCTCGGTCCCGGGCCAGGGCGACGTACAGCCCGTCCCGCTCGTCGGTCTCGTCGCCGTAGAGGACCAGGTCGTCGCGGCCGTCGCCGTCGAGGTCGCCGGCCGTCGCGCTGTAGGGCTTGATGTCGAAGGCGGGGTCGAGGTCGAGCTCGGTCGACCACGTCTCACCGTCGCCGGGTACGACGGTGATCGCCATCCGGTCGTCGTCCTCGTCGAGCCAGACGACGTCGCGGGCCCGGTCGCCGTCGACGTCGGCGAAGAACGGGTAGCCGACCTGCGCGCCGGCCCGCTGCGGCGAGCCGAACCGCATCCCGGTCGAGGCCACGGTGAAGACCGAGAGCGGGTTGAGCGACTCGAAGCGGGTCTGGTGGATGAGCACGTCGCCGTATCCGTCGCCGGTGACGTCGCCCGCGATCACCGGAGCCGGTTCGTCCGCCTTGCCCTCCGCGGCCGGGGCGTCGTCGCGGCCGACCAGCCACGCGGCGCCGCCGGCGACGAGCGCCAGGGCCACGACGCCGGCGACGGCGACGGCGAGCGGCCGCCGCGACCGGCGTCGTACGGCGGGCGCCGCGGGCCGCACGGTGGTCCCGGTGGCGCCGGTGTCGGTCGGGGACGGCGGAGCCTCCTGGGCGTCGGGCGGGGCGACGACGGCGAGACGCTCGAGGTCCTCGCGGAAGGACGTGGCGTCCGGGTAGCGCTGGGCCGGGTCCTTGGCCAGCGCCCTGCCGATCACGGCGTTGAGGTCGGCGGTGAACGCGGAGTCCCCGGCCAGGCGGGGGATCGGTGCCTGCTGGTGGGCGAGCGCGACCTGCACGTCGCTGCCCTGGTAGGGCTCGTGCCCCGTCAGGCAGGCCCACAGCACGCAGCCGAGGGCGTAGACGTCGCTCGACGGCGTCGCGGGCAGGCCCTCCGCGCGCTCGGGGGACAGGTAGGTCCAGGTGCCGGCGACCGAGCCCGCGGCCGTCGGCGCGGGCCCCTCGATCCCCTCGGCACGGGCGATGCCGAAGTCGCACAGGTAGGCGTGCTGCTCGGGGGTGCCGGGATCGCGGATCAGCACGTTCGACGGCTTCACGTCGCGGTGCACCACCCCGACCCGGTGCGCGTCGGCCAGGCCGCGGGCGAGCTGGGCACACAGCCCGAGCGCCTGCCGCGCCGGCATCGGGCCGTGCTCACGCAACCAGCTCCACAGGTCGCGTCCGTCGACGTACTGCGTGACGATGTACGGCGTCCCGTCGACCTCGTCGTGGTCGTGGATCGCGATCACGTGGGGAGAGTCGAGCCGGGCCAGGGCCGCGGCCTCGGCCTGGAAGCGCTGGCGGAACTCGTGGGAGGAGGCCAGGGTGCCGGTGATCACCTTGAGCGCGACGGTGCGCTGCAGCCGCGGGTCGGTCGCCGCGAACACCACGCCCATCCCGCCGCGGCCGAGCACGCGGTCGAGCTGGTAGCGGCCGAGCTGCTCGCCGACGTTGGGCACGCGCATGAGGTCTCTCTCCCGAGTCGAGTGGTCAGACGCGGGCCAGTGTGCCCCACGGGAGACACGGGACGTCAGTCGACCATCTGGGGGAGCTCCTCGCAGAAGCGGCAGGGCAGGTCCACCCAGTCGACCGGGTCGGCGAACCGTCCGTCGCCGTTGACCAGGACCCCGAGCCGGTCGCCGTAGTCGCCCTCGAACCGCACCAGGTCCGCGTCGTCGTCGCCGTCGACGTCGGAGAGCAGGTAGCGGTGCGGCGGGAGGGCGGGCCCCTCGGCGATCCGCTTGTTCCAGTCCTCCGCGCTCACGTTGCCGGCCCACGCGGTCTGTAGCTGCGTGAAGGCGTCGCCGTCGAGCGTCGCGACGCCGGCCTGACCTCCGACGCCCTGCACGGCGACCAGCTCGTCGGCGCCCTTCCCGTCCACGTCGCCGGCGAGCCAGGCGGCGTCGTTCCAGGTCAGCGGCGGCAGCGCGACCGGCGGGCCGTCGGTGAAGTGGTCGTCGTCGGCACGCAGCAGGACCAGGTTGCGGGTGAGGTGCTCGGCGTCGGGCGCTCCCTCGGTGAGCAGCACCATCGCCGCGTCGTCGTCGCCGTCGTCGTCGAAGTCCCCGAACGCGGCCACCGAGGAGTCGGCGCCGAGGCCGTCGTGCCAGCGGGTCAGCTCGCCGAAGCCGTCGTCGGACAGCGCGACCGCGATGACCGGCCCCGCGTCCGTGTTGCCGTCGACCACCAGGTCGTCGTCGCCGTCGCCGTCGACGTCCGCGAAGTACTTCGAGCCGGTGAGTCCGGCCATCTCCTCGGGGAGGCTGATCGTCGCCTGGTCGATCCGGCCGTCGCTCCCGACGGTCCGCAGGTGGATGTCGTCCTCGGCGTCGGCGCGGTAGACCCACGCCTGCTCCGCGGTGCCGTCGCCGTCGATGTCGGCCAGGTGCGGCTCACCCGGCTCGGCCGGCATCGACTCGGGCGACAGGAAGGTGCCGCCGTTGGAGTGGACGGTCCACACCACCCCGCTGGCGCCGTCGCCCTTCGGCTCGTGCACGACCACGTCGCCGTACCCGTCGCCGTCGACGTCGCCCTGCACGGTCGCCGTCCTGGCAGCGGGGCCCGGCTCGGCGTCGGCCTCGTCGCGCAGCACCCGCCAGGCCGCCAGGCCGCCGCCGGCCACCGCCAGGGCGGTGACCGCGGCGACCGCGACCGGCCAGCGTCGCCGCCGTGCCGGCGGGGTCGGGGCTGCCGGCGGAGGCGGTGGCGGGGCCTGGGTCGGTGCCGTCGTGGGCCCCGCGCTCGGGGCGGCCGTCGCAGGTGGGGGAGGCGGCGCGAGCACCGCGGAGGGCGCGCCGGCCGCGAGGTGCTCGATCTCGGCGCGGGCGGTGGCCGCGTCGGCGGGCCGGTCCTGCGGGTCCTTGGCCATCAGCCGCGCGAGCAACGCGTTGAGCTCGACGGCGAACGGGCTGGTCGCGGGGAGCTGGCGGACCGGGGCCTGGGTGTGGGCGATCGCGATCTGCACGTCGGACCCGTTGTACGGCGGCGCGCCGGTCAGGCATGCCCACAGCACGCAGCCGAGGGCGTACAGGTCGGTGCGGACCGTCGCCGCGTCACCGCGGGTGCGCTCCGGCGCGAGATAGGCCCAGGTGCCAGTGATCGCACCGGTGGCGGTGTACCCGCCGGTGTCGCCGCGGGCGATGCCGAAGTCGCACAGGTAGACGTGCTCGTCGGGCGTGCCCGGGTCGCGCAGCAGCACGTTGGCCGGCTTCACGTCGCGGTGGATCACCCCGGCGCGGTGGGCGTCGCTCAGGCCGCGCGCGACCTGGGCGCACAGCCGCAGCGCCTCGTCGGCGGGCAGCGCGCCGCGCACGGCCAGCCACTGCGCGAGGTCCGGCCCGTCGACGTACTGCGTCACGATGAACGGGGTGCCGTCGATCTCGTCGTGGTCGTGGATGTCGATGACGTGGGGTGAGGCGAGCGACGAGAGCACGGTCGCCTCGGCGTGGAAGCGGTGCAGGAAGGCCGCGTCGGCGGCGTAGGGCCCGGTGATCACCTTGAGCGCGACGGTGCGGCCCAGGCGCAGGTCGGTCGCGGCGAAGACGATGCCCATGCCGCCGCGGCCGAGCTCGCGGTCGATCCGGTAGCGGCCGAGGGTCGCGCCGGGGTGCGGCGTACCGGTCATCAGTGCACGACCTCGATGGTCTGCGGATTGTCGAGGCACCGCTCCCCGTCGGACCCGGCCGGGCCGCACGGGATCGTGCCCCACGTGACCGGTGCCGCCAGGGCGCCGCCCTCGCTGCGGTAGACCTCGAGCGCGAACCCGTCCGGCTGGGGGAACAGGTTGACGAGGTCGCTGTCGCCGTCGCCGTCGACGTCCGCGGCCTGCCACAGGCGCGAGACCCAGTAGGTGTTCTGGTAGTCCCGCGACCGGAACCGCCAGTCGCGGTACTGGTCGGGGGTAGTGGTCCACAGCGGGGTGGACTCGGCGAGCACGCCTTCGGTGAGCCTGCGGGCGGCGAGACCGTGCCGGCCCGCGAGCACCAGCTCGTCGGCGTCGTCGCCGTCGATGTCGGTGATGAGCATGATCCCGCGGGTGTAGCCGGTCACGTCGAGCCGCTGCTCGGTGCCCTCGCGACGCAGGGCCTTGCCGTCCGAGGTGAGGGTCTGGAGGAGGATGGCGGCGCTGCCGCTGCGGGTGACCTGCATGACGATGTCGTCGTGGCCCTCGCCGTCCACGTCGCCGGCGCGCAGGTAGAGCTCGGTGGAGGCGTAGCCGGGTGCCTTCAGCCAGGGCTTCGGCTCCGCGAAGCCGTCGCCCTTCGCCACCGCGACGTCGATCACCAGCTCGTCGTCCTCGTGGAACTCGTTGAGGTAGACCAGGTCGGGCCGGCCGTCCTGGCTCAGGTCGACCACCAGCGGACGCCCCTGGTTGGACCAGCCCTCTCCGGACCAGCTGGCGTGCCACGGGTCGCCCTCCGCCGGGATCACGTCGACGACGGCCTGGTCGTCCTCGTCGATCGTCGTCCAGACCTGGTCCGCCCGCCCGTCACCGTCGACGTCGGCATGGGTGAGGGTGCCGACGCCGTTGGGCCACGAGGTCGGCGCGGGGGCCGACGCCTCGGTCCGCTCGCCGAAGCTGCCGCCGTCGGACAGCAGTCGCCAGCGGGTGTGCGGCTCGAGGTGGCCGGGCGGCTGGTCGAAGTCACTGGTGTCCGGTGGAGACAGCTCGAGGACCGCGAGGTCGCCGAACCCGTCGCCGTCGAGATCGCCGGTCACGGCGTCGCCGTCGGCGGCGGCCCGGGCCGGTGGGTCCTCGTCGTCGCGGAGGGCCAGGCCGGTGCCGGTGGCGCCCGCGGCCACGACGACGACGGCGAGGGCCGCGACCGCCCAGGGCCAACGGCGCCGGCGCCGGAAGAGAGGGTCGGGGAGCGGGGGGAGCGAGGGCGGAGGGGGCGGCGCGGCGGGCGGCGCGGGCGGTGCGGGCAGGGGGCGCTCGATGGTGGGCCGGGCGGCCGCCGACGGCGACAGCGGCGCCGCGGCGACCAGCCGCTCGAGCTCGTCGCGCACCTCGCCCGCGTCAGCGGGCCGGGCGGCCGGGTGCTTGGCGAGCATCCGGGCCAGCAGGGCGTTGAGGCGGGCCGTGAAGGCGTCGGCCCCGGGCAGCTGCGGCACCGGTGCCTGCGCGTGGGCGAGCGCGACCTCACCCTCGCTGCCGGAGTACGGCGGCGTGCCGGTCAGGCAGGTCCACAGCACGCAGCCGAGGGCGTAGATGTCGCTGGCCGGGGTGGCGGGCGTGCCCTCGGTCCGCTCGGGGGCGAGATTCGTCCAGCTCCCGACGACGACCCCCGCGGCGGTACGGCGGGGGAGCCCGTCCCCGCGCGCGATGCCGAAGTCGCAGACGTAGGCGTGCTGCTCCGGCGTACCGATGTCGCGCACCAGGATGTTGCTGAGCTTGAGGTCGCGGTGCACGATGCCGGCGCGGTGCGCCGCGCCGAGCCCGCGCGCGACCTGGGCGCACAGCGCCAGCGCGTCCCGCGCGGGCAGCGGCCCGAGACTGCGGACGTGGCGGGCCAGGTCGGTCCCGTCGACGTACTGCGTGACGAGGTAGGGGCTCGGCCCCTGGCTGTCGTGGTCGAGCAGGCGGACCACGAACGGCGAGTCGATGCGGGCCAGCATCGCGGCCTCGTCCTCGAACCGCTGGCGGAACTGCGGGTCGGCGGTGTGGGGCCCGGTGATCACCTTGAGCGCGACCGTCCGGCCGAGGCGGGTGTCCGTCGCGGCGAGGACCACGCCCATGCCGCCGCGGCCGACCTCGCGCTCGATCCGGTAGCGCCCGAGGACCTCCCCGACCTGCGGTGCCTGCATCCGACCAACCTCCACGCGTCCCGAGCCGTCTGTGGGCACAGTCTGCCCGAGCCGGGTCGGGCGCCGACCCCCACTAGGATCGGCGTCCGTGAAGACCCTCGTCATCGGCACCGGCGGCCGCGAGCACGCCCTGGCTCTCGCCCTCTCCCGCGACCCCGGCGTGGGCGAGGTGCACGCCGCCCCCGGCAACCCCGGCATCGGCGCCTTCGCGACGCTCCACGACGTCGACCCGATGGACGGTGCGGCCGTCGCCGCCCTGGCCCGCTCGCTCGGCGCCGACCTCGTCGTCGTCGGGCCGGAGGCGCCGCTGGTGGCGGGCGTCGCGGACGCCGTACGCGAGGCGGGGATCGCGGTCTTCGGGCCGTCGCGGGCCGCCGCTCAGCTCGAGGGCTCCAAGGCGTTCTCCAAGGAGGTGATGGCCGCCGCCGGCGTGCCGACCGCCGGGTCGCGCACCTGCACCACGCCCGAGGAGGTCGCCGCGGCGCTCGACGAGTTCGGGGCGCCGTACGTCGTCAAGGACGACGCGCTCGCCGCCGGCAAGGGCGTCGTGGTGACCCTCGACCGCGCCGAGGCGCTGGCCCACGCGGCGGGTTGTGGCCGGGTCGTGGTCGAGGAGTTCCTCGACGGGCCCGAGGTGTCGCTGTTCGCGGTCTGCGACGGCACCACCACCCGGCCGCTGCAGCCGGCGCAGGACTTCAAGCGGATCTTCGACGGCGGCCGCGGCCCCAACACGGGCGGCATGGGCTCCTACTCCCCACTGCCGTGGGCGCCCGCCGACCTGGCCGGAACCGTCGTCGACACCGTCGTCCAGCCCACCCTCGACGAGATGGCCCGCCGCGGCGCGCCGTTCGTCGGCTGCCTGTACGTCGGCCTCGCGCTCACCGCCGCAGGCCCGCGGGTCATCGAGTTCAACTGCCGCTTCGGCGACCCGGACGTGCAGCCGGTCCTCGCGCTGCTCGAGTCGCCGCTCGGCTCGCTGCTCCTGGCCGCGGCCGAGGGGCGGCTGGCGGACGTGGAGGCCCCGCGGTTCCGCGACGGCGCCTCGGTCACCGTCGTGCTCGCCTCGGCCGGCTACCCCGAGTCCTCGTCGAAGGGCGACGTCATCACGGGCGTCGGTCGCGCCAACGGGGTCGCCGACGTCGACGTCATCCACGCCGGGACCGCCTTGGTCGACGACGGGGACGGCGACCGCCTGGTCACCGCGGGCGGCCGGGTGCTCGCGGTGCGCGCGGTCGGGTACGACGTCGCCGACGCCCGCTCCCGCGCCTACGCCGCCGCCGACCTCGTCTCCTTCCCGGGCATGCAGCGGCGTACCGACATCGCGGCCGAGCCCCTCGGTGTCGTCGAGGGCGCGTCCCTCAGCCGGGCCGAGGACTCGTGACCACCGTCCGGCGGGCCGGCGACGCCGACCTCGACGCAGTCGCGGCGATCTACGGCCACGAGGTCCGCACCGGCCACGCCACGTTCGACACCACGCCTCCCGCGCGCTCGGTATGGGAGGGGAAGCTCGCGTCCACCCATCCGGGCGACCACTTCCTCGTCGCGGACGTCGACGGGGAGGTGGTCGGCTTCGCCTACTCCGGCCCCTACCGCGAGCGCGGCGCCTACGACCGCACCCGCGAGGTGACCGTCTACGTCGCGCCGGGGGCGGCGGGCCAGGGCCTCGGGCGCCTGCTGTACGACGACCTGCTCGCCCGGATGCGCGCGGGCGGCGTACGCACCGCGCTGGCCTGCATCGCGCTGCCCAACGACGCCAGCGAGGGCCTGCACCGGGCGTGCGGGTTCGAGCGGCAGGGGGTGCTGCGCGAGGTCGGCCGGAAGTTCGACCGGTGGATCGACGTGGTGTGGTGGCAGCGGATGCTGGGGGATTGAGGCCCCCTGTGGGGCGCCGCTGCACGCCGCGTCCGGCGCTGGCAAAGTGGCGCCATGGCTGAGTCCGCCGAACAGGTCCATGCCCGCGTGATGGCCGCTGCCGACGAGCACGGCCGGGTCCCCCTCCCCGACGTCGCCGCGTGGGACGTCTTCCCGTGGGAGGTGGTCGACGGGGTGCTGGCCCCCAAGCCGCTTGCGCCACCCGGTGCCGAGGGCGAGCGCGCCGGCGCCGGCGGAGTGGACTGCCGGATCTGCGACGCCGGTTCCGACGGCGTCATCTGGACCAATGATCGGTGGCGGCTCAAGCATCTCCCCGAGCGCAGCGGGCTGCCGCTCGTGCTGATGCTCGAGCCGTGGGCGCACCTGGACCTGCCCGACCTCGACGATGCGATGGCGGGGGAGCTCGGCGTCCTGGCGACCCGGATCGCTCGCATCGTGGAGGGCCTGGAGCACATCGCCCGCTGCCACGTGCAGCGCGTCGGCGACGGGGCCGAGCACCTGCATGTCTGGCTGCTCGCGCGCACCGCCGGCCTGCCGGCGGTCAGGGGCTCGTTCGTCGTCGACTGGGACGACATCCTGCCGCCGGGGCCGGAGGATGTCTGGCGGGTCGACCTCGCGGCGGTGGCCCAGCAGCTGGCCGCCTACGACGGCCGGGCGGTGGCCCTCGATGACTGAGCCTGTTCAGCCCGCCGGCGTGCGTACCGACCGCCTGCAGCTGGTGCTGTGGGACGAGCCGACCGTGACCGCGATCCGCTCCGGCGAGCGGCTGCCGGGCTGGCACCCGGAGTTCCCCCGCGAGGACGACCGCGGCGCCGCCACCCTGTGGCACGACGGCGACCCGTGGGGTCCGCGGTCGATCGTGTCGCTCAAGCAGGGCGTGGTGATCGGCTCGATCGGGTTCTTCGGTCCGCCCCAGCCGGCCGACGACGAGGTGCCCGAGGTCGAGGTGGGCTACGGGCTGGTGGCCGAGGCGCGTGGGTACGGACTGGCGACCGAGGCGCTCGGCGCGCTGCTCGCCCGCGCCGACGCGGCGGGCGTGCGGGTGCGGGCCTCGATCGCGCCCGACAACGCCGCGAGCCTGCGGGTGGCGGCCAAGGCCGGATTCACCGGGGTGCGCGGGAGCAACGAGGACGGCGAGCTGGTCCTGGTGCGTCCCGTCCGCTGACGCTCGTGGAGTACGGCGGGCCGGGCCAACCGTGGGAGAATCACCACCCGTGACCGTCCCGAACGTCCTCGCCACCCGCTACGCCGCCGCCGACCTGACCGCCATCTGGTCGCCCGAGCACAAGATCGTCCTCGAGCGGCAGCTGTGGATCGCCGTCCTCAAGGCGCAGAAGGACCTGGGGATCGACGTACCCGACGGCGTCGTCGAGGCCTACGAGAAGGTCGCCGACCAGGGTGCGGACGCGGTCGACCTGGCGAGCATCGCGGCCCGCGAGCGGGTCACCCGCCACGACGTGAAGGCGCGGATCGAGGAGTTCGCGGCCCTCGCCGGGCACGAGCACATCCACAAGGGCATGACCAGCCGCGACCTGACCGAGAACGTCGAGCAGCTGCAGGTCAAGCAGTCCCTCGAGCTGCTGGTCGAGCGTGCGGTCGCCACCCTGGCCCGCCTCGGCCGGCTCGCCGCCGAGCACGAGGCCACGGTCATGGCCGGTCGCAGCCACAACGTCGCGGCGCAGGCCACCACCCTCGGCAAGCGGTTCGCCACCGTCGCCGACGAGCTGATGATCGCGGTGGAGCGGATCGAGGACCTCCTCGGCCGCTACCCGCTGCGTGGCATCAAGGGTCCGATGGGCACCGCGCAGGACATGCTCGACCTGCTCGGCGGCGACGCCGACAAGCTCGCCGACCTCGAGAAGCGGGTCGCGCAGCACCTCGGGTTCGACCGGGTGCTCACCAGTGTCGGGCAGGTCTACCCGCGCTCCCTCGACTTCGACGTGCTCTCCGCGCTGGTCCAGCTGACCGCGGCCCCATCCAACCTCGCCACCACGATCCGCCTGATGGCCGGCAACGAGATCGTGACCGAGGGCTTCAAGGAGGGCCAGGTCGGCTCGTCCGCGATGCCCCACAAGATGAACACCCGCTCCTGCGAGCGGGTCAATGGCCTCGCCGTCGTGACCCGCGGCTACCTGTCCATGGTCGGCGAGCTCGCCGGCGACCAGTGGAACGAGGGCGACGTCTCGTGCTCCGTCGTACGACGCGTCGCGCTGCCCGACGCCTTCTTCGCCGTCGACGGCCTGTTCCAGACCTTCCTCACCGTGCTCGACGAGTTCGGCGCCTTCCCGGCGGTCATCCAGCGCGAGCTCGACCGCTACCTGCCCTACCTCGCCACCACCAAGGTGCTGATGGCCGCGGTCCGCAACGGCGTCGGCCGCGAGAGCGCGCACGAGGCGATCAAGGAGGCCGCGGTCGGCACCGCCCTCGCGATGCGCCAGGGCCAGGCCGAGAACGACGTCTTCGCCAAGCTCGCCGCCGACGAGCGCCTCGGCCTCACCGAGGAGCAGCTGCAGTCGCTGGTCGCCGAGCCGATCACGTTCACCGGTGCCGCGGTCGCGCAGACCCAGGAGGTCTGTCGCCAGGTCGCGGCCGTCGTCGCCGCGCACCCCGGCGCCGCCGACTACCACCCGGGCGCGATCCTCTGACCTCGGTGGAGGTCGCCTTCCCGGTCCCCGCGGACCGGGCCTTCGCCTACCTCGAGGACCCGCGCAACCGGCCGCAGTGGCAATCCTCGCTGCGCGCCGTCGCTGACGTACGACGACAGGGCACCGCGTGGACCGACGTCACCGTGGTCCCGGGCGTGCGCCCCCGCATGCGGACGACGCTCGCCGAGCCGCCGTACCGCTGGGTCGAGGAGGGCGAGCTCGGCCCGTTCCGGGCCCGGCTCGAGCTGCGCTTCACCGCCACCGGTGACGGGGGCTGCACGGTGAGCGCGGACTTCGCCGTGCGGGGCCTGGGCCTGGGGAGACTGCTCACCGCCGGCGCCCGGCCGGCCGTGGTGGCCGACCTGCGTCGTGCGGCGGACCGCCTCAGGCAGGCTTGACGTCCAGCACGACCTCGAACTCCAGCAGGCTGGCGCCGGTCGAGACCGGCTTGCGCGGGGCCTCGCCCTCCGGCGTCGCGTGCGCGGCGCGGGCATCGCCGTCGCGCCACGCGGCGAACGACTCCTCGTCGGCCCAGTGGGTGACGACGAAGTAGCGGTCCTCGCCGGCGGTGGGCCGGAGCAGCTGGAAGCCCAGGAAGCCAGGGGAGCCCTCGACCGCGCCGGCGCGGGCGGCGAACCGCTTCTCCAGCTCGGGGCCGGCGTTCGGCGGGACCTGGATGGCGTTGATCTTCACGACGGACATGCCTCGAGCCTACGCACGGCGCCGGGTGCGTCCGCCGCGGGCGCAGAGCAACCCGCCGGCGAGCAGCAGGAGGCCGAGCACGCCCTGCCATCCGGCCACCGCCGACCCGGTCGCGGGCAGGGCACCGGCGTCCCCGGCACCGGCACCCTGCCCGCCGTCCTGACCATCCTGACCACCGTCAGCGCCACCGCCGTTCCCGCCGCCGGCACCGCCACCCGCCTGCGGTACGCCGGCACCCGGGTCACCCGTGCCCGGGCCGCTCCCCGGGGCGGCGGTGACGCTCAGCGTCGCCGTCGCGATGACGGTGTCGCCGGGTGCGGCGAGCACGGCGAACAGGCCGGTGCACGAGCACCGTCGCGGCGTCGGCACGACGTAAGAGCCGGTCACGGTCAGCTCGCCGGCCTGCGCGGAGCCGCACCGGTTCGCCGTGCACGAGCCGGGCGCCGTCACCGTGAACGTGGTGGCGTCGGTGACGTCGCCGACCTCGTTGTCGTAGGCGTCGACGCCCGCGGCCCGGAACGCCTGGGTCTGGCCCGCGGTCACGGTCGCGGTCCTCGGGGAGAGCACCACCCGGTCGACCGGGCCGGGCGTGAACCGCAGGCTGGCCACGTCCGAGAGGCCGTCGCGGCTTCCCGTGACGTCGTACGACGCCGCGACGGTGCTCGAGCACCGGTTGGCCGCGCAGGTCGCACCGGCCGGGGCGACGAAGGTGGTCTCGGCCGTGACGTCGTCGATCGGGTTGTCGTACTCGTCGTAGACGGTCGCGGTCAGGTCGACCGGCGTACCGACCGGGACGGTCGTGCTCGGCGGCTCGATCCCGAGGTGGTGGGGCAGGCCCGGGATCACGGTCAGGATCCCGACGAACAGCCAGCTCGGCCCGGCCTCGATGTCGGTGCCGTCGACCGCGCGCACCCGGATCACGTAGACGCCGGGCCTGGTCGAGCCACAGGTCTGGCCGGTGCAGCTGGCGCCGGCGCTGGCCTCCAGGTCGATGGCGTACGGCGTCGGGGTCGCCTCGGCGATGTTGCCGTACCGGTCCATGATGCCGGCGACGAAGTCCTGCGTCTCACCGGCACGGATGACCGCGTTGCTCGGGCCCAGGCCGCTCCGGGCCAGCGGCCCGGGGACCACGATCATCGTGGTGGTGGCGCTGAGGTCGCCGAGATGGGCGGTGACGGTGTGCTCGCCGGCGACGGTGGAGGTGCAGGTGTCGGCGCTGCATGCCAGGGTCCGCTCGCCGGCCGGCGTCGTCCAGCTGCCCGCTCCGGCGATCTCGAGGGTCGCGTCGTCGGTGACCGTGCCGATCGGCCGGTCCTCGGCGTCGTAGGCGTGGACCACGAAGGTGGCCGGTGTGCCGGCCTCGACGCTGGGCGCGGTCGCGGCCACCTCGATCCTGGCGATGCCCTCGCTCGGGTGGGCGTCGGCGTGCACCTGCAGGGTCGCGGTCGCGGTCCAACCGTCGAGCGCGGCGGTGACGGTGTAGGTGCCGGGCGTGGCCGAGGTGCAGGCGTTCGCGGTGCAGGTCCCCGGTGCGTCGATGTCGTACGTCGCACCGGCGGCGGGCCCGTGGTTGCCGAAGGTGTCGACGGTCGCCGCCTCGAAGGCTTGCGAGGCGCCGACCGTCACGGCGGCCGTGGCGGGGCTGAGGATGAGGCCGACCGGGGCGGCGGGCACCACCTCGACGCGCACCGGCTCGTTCATCACCAGGTCGTCCAGGGTGGCGAAGACGGAGTACCTCCCCGCGGCGGTCAGGATGCACGAGCCGCCCGGGCACGGCACCCGGCCCGACCCGTCGGCCGCGCCGGTCTCGGTGAGCCGGACGACGGTGAAGGTGGCCCGGTCGGTGACGTCGACGACGGTGCTCCCGGCGGTCTGCGCGCGGGCGACCAGCGTCAGGGTCTCGCCCGCGACGATGCTGGCCGGGGCATCGACGTCGAGCGCGGTCAGCACCTCGGTGCTCTCCTCGACCGTGATCGTGGCGGAGGCGGTCCGGGTCGGGTCGCTGCGCAGCGCGGCGGTGACGGTGTAGTTGCCCGGCGTCGTCGACGTGCACGTCGTGGTGCTGGCGTCGTCGTCGCAGGTGAGCCCGGTGTCCGCGCTGAAGTCGACGAGGTCGGCGGGCGAGATCGGGTTGCCGTGGCGGTCGGACAGCATCGCGGACAGGGTCGTGAGCCGGCCGGTCCCGATCGTGGTGGCCGCCGGGGTCAGCGCGATCCCCGCCGGCTCGCCCGGCGAGACCTGCAGTCCGGTGATGCTGGTGAAGCCGCCCCAGGTCGCCTTGATCACGAAGTAGCCGGCGGTCGTCGTGGTGCAGATCGTCGCGGTGCAGGTCCCTGCACCGCCGACGAACTCGAGCTCGGCCTCGGCGCTGACGTCGTGCAGGTGCTGCCCGCTGTCGTCGACCGCCCACACGGTGAACCCGACCTGGTCGCCGGCTGCGAGCTCGGCCGGGGACGGGGTGAGGGAGATGCCCGTCGGGTCGACCGCCGCGGGGGCTGCGGGCTCCGCCCGGCCCTCGGCGGGCTTCGGGTCGGGCGTCGGGTCGGGCGTCGGCGAGGGGGTCGGCGCGGACTCCGGCGCGGGCGTCGGCTCCGGCGCCGCCTCGGGCGTGGGAACCGCGTCGGGCGTGGTCTCGGGAGTCGCCTCGGGTGTGGGCTCCGCAGTGGCCTCGGCGGCCGTCGCGGACGGCCCGTCCGTGGGGACCGCGGGGTCGTCGGCCACCGCGGGGGCGATGCCGGTCAGCAGGAGCAGGGTGGCCGCGCCGAAGGCGAGGGCCATCGCCGGGCGGCGGCGAGAAGGCATGGTGGGGACTCCGATCGGGGACGCCGCAGGCCGAGCACTGCGGGCGAGTCCACCGAACGCCCCCGCACCACCGTCGGGCAACGCCGCGGAGTCCACATCGCCCCGAATGTCACCCAATCTGCGGCGTGGCTACAGCAGGTCGAGCTCGATCGCCCGCTCGATGACCGCCTTGCGCGAGCGCGCGCCGAGCTTGCGGTAGATCCGCTGCAGGTGGGTCTTCACGGTGTTCTCCGACAGGTGCAGCGCGGCAGCCAGGTCGCTGCGGGTGGCGTGCTGGGCGAGGGCGACCAGCACGGTGCGCTCCTGCCGGGTGAGGGCGAGGACGGTCGGCGCGGCGACGACGCACGCGGGCACGGAGCCGGCGAGATGGGCGCGCACGTCGTCGGTGCCCCGCTCGTCGGCGGTACGTCGCAGCCCGGCCAGGTCCTCGGCGGGCAGGTGGGCCAGGTGCAGCCGGGCGCCGTCGACCCCGACCTGGGCGAGCACCCGCTGCAGCAGGGCCGCGGCGGCCTCCTCCTGTCCGGTGCGGGCGGCCGCGGCGGCGCCGACGGTGAGCAGCGCGGCACGGGACCGGGTGGTGTGGCCGGGGCGGGTCTCCAGGGTGGGCAGCGCCGCCAGCACAGCGTCGGCGTCGCCCGCGCAGAGGCTGGCGAGCGCGGTGGCGGGTGCCAGCTGGCCGGCGTACCGCGACGGGGCATGGAGCACGCCGGTCGCCCGGGTGTGGTTGCCGGCGGCGAGCCAGGCGGTCGCCAGGGCGGCGCGGACGGCGGCCGCGGCGACGCTGTCGCGCATCACCGGCGGCACCGGCGCCCGCCGCAGCTGCTCCTCCACCCGCCGGGCCTCGGCCGCGGCCGACCCGAGGCCGACGTGGGCGTGCAGCAGCGTCCAGGTCATCAGTGGCCAGAACTCCGTGGTGTCGCGGAAGGCGCAGTCGTCGTAGGAGCCCGCGGCGCCCGCGAAGTCGAAGGCGTCGAGCAGCAGCACCGCCTCGCCAATCCGGCCCAGGGCGTTGGCCCAGGACCGGTCCTCGCCGGGCCGCCACGCCTCGGCGTCGACCAGGCTGCGAGCGGCCCGAGCCTGATGGGCCCGTCCCTCGAACGCGGGCAGGCCGACGGCGTACACCGCCGTGTGGTTGCGGACCGTCGGCGCCGTCGCCATCGCCACCGCACGGGAGGTGGTGTCCCGCGCGCCCTCGGGGTCGCCGGCCAGGAACTGGGAGTAGGCGAGGTGGCGCAGCGCCATCGGGCCGAGGACGGCGAGTCGCTCGGGCTCCTCCTCGCTCACCCGGCGGAAGAAGGCGAGGGCCTCCGCGGCCGCCCGACCGGACTCCTCGATGCGGCCGAGGAGGCGGAGGCTGACGACCTTCGCGACGTACCCCAGCAGGTACTCGCCCGGCGTCGGGTCGGGGAAGCGCGGACCGTCCCAGCGCGCCGAGATCGCGAAGTAGTCGGCGGCGGCGCCGCGCAGGGCCGGGTCGCGGAAGCAGGCCAACCCACGGCCGAAGGCGAGGGCGGGGAACTGGGTGAGCGCCCGGCTCGGTACGGCGGCCAGGTGCCGGTCGACGAGGCTGGCGGAATGGGCGTCCTGGGTCGTCGCGACGGCGGCGGCGTAGACCCGCGCGGCGATGCTGAACAGCCCTGCACCCACCGCCATCTCGAGGGCGGCCTCGTGGCTGCCGTGGCGGTAGAGCCAGGTAGCGCTGCGCTCGGCGGCGCGCGCCTGCTCGGCCTGAGGCCGCTGCCGCGCCTCGGCGAGCATCGCCTCGCGCAGCGACTCGACGTACTGGAACACCTGGTGGCCGGGCGCGAAGGGGATCCAGCGGCCGAAGCCGTTCCACTCGAGGTCGTCGAGCATCTCCTTGACCTCCGCCGGGCCGGACACCGCGTCGGACAGCTCCAGGGCGAGGTCGGCGTCGAGGTACGGCGGCACGCTGGTCGCGAGCACGAAGGCGTAGGCCGCGCCGCCCTCGAGCTGTCCGCGCAGGTCCTCGGCGACCAGTGCCTGCCAGCCGGGCTCGCGGCGACCGACGACCGGCCGGGCCGGCTCGCGCGTGAGCATCGCCGCCCGCAGCGCGAGCGGGTAGCCGTGGGTCGCCTCGTGGAGCCGCGCGGCGCCGTCGTCGGACCCGGGAGCGCCGAACGCGGCGAGCAGGTCGCGGGTCTCGGCGAGGGTGAACGCGAGGTCGTCCTCGGTCAGCAGCCGCACCTCGCCGCGCAGGGTGCGGGCGGGGCTGGCGAGGCCGCCGGAGGTCCGGGTCGTGACGACCACTCGCAGCTGCGGGACCAGCCGGAGCAGCTGCAGCAGGTCGGCCTCCACCTGGGCAGCCGCGGAGCGGACCTTCTCGTAGGCGTCGACGACGAGGAGGGGACGGGCACTGGCCCGCAGGCCGCGGGCGATCACGGCGCCCGGGTCGGCGCTGGACTCGATCTCGGCCTGCAGGGCCGGGGCGGGCGTCGTAGGGCCCGTCACCCCGACCCGTCCGGCGCCGGCCAGCACCGTCTGCCAGAACGCCGAGCGCGACGTGAGCTCGTTCTCGAGGGTCACCCACACGACGTCGGTGCCGGTGAGGGTCTCGACCCAGGCCCGGGCCAGGCTGGTCTTGCCGAAGCCGCTCGGCGCCGCGAGCACGCTCAGCCGCGGCTCCGGCTCGTCGAGGAGGGTGTGCAGGCGAGCGCGCGCGAGGAGCACGGGACCACCACCGGTCATGGCTCCTCCTCGACCCGAGTCGACGGCTGACGACGCCGGTTCCCATCATCCCGCAGGCGGGCCGACGGCGCAGGAGGAGGGCGCAGGAGGAGGACTCAGGAGGGGGACTCAGGAGGAGGACTCAGGAGGTGGGACCCGGACGGACCTGGGGGGATGTGGTCCGTCCGGGCCGTACCGGTTTCACCGGCGTCGTCGCCCCACCCGCGACGCCGGCCCTGCCGGCCCCCGGTCGTCCGCGGTACGGACCCCGTGCGCCGGCGGGTCCAGCGAACCCCCACCATTGCCCGCGTGACAATGCTCCGTCGCGGATGTCGCCCGTCGAGTCACCCGCTCCTCGCGGTGATCGCGCTGCTGGCCGCCGTCGAGGTCGCCAGCGGCGTGATCCAGGGCTACTACGGACCGGTGATGGTGGACATCGCCCACGACCTCGACGTCCGGTACGCGGACCTCAACTGGCTCGAGGCCGCCCAGCTGGTGTTCTCGGCGCTGGTCGTGCCGCCGCTGGCCCGGCTGGGCGACCTGGTCGGTCACCGCCGGGTGCTGCTGGTCGCGACCGCCGTGACGGCGCTCGCGACCTGGGGCATCGCGTTCGCACCCAGCTTCCCGGCGATGCTGGTCGCCTGGACCCTGCAGGGCACCTACGTCGTCTGGCTGCCCATCGAGGTCGCCGTCATGCACCGGCGCACGGCCGGCCGGCCCGACCAGGGCCGGCTCACCCGGCGGGCCGCGGCGATCCTGGTCGCGACCCTCGAGCTCTCGGTCATCGTCGCCGCCGTGCTCGCCGGCCAGCTCGCCGACCGGGTCTCCCTGACCACGATGCTGGTGCTGCCGGCGGTCGTCGTCACGCTCTGCCTGCCGCTGCTCGCGCTGCTCGAGGAGATCCCCGGGCTGCCGGGCGGCCGGTTCGACTGGGGCGGCCTGGGCCTGATGGCGCTCGCCATGCTCTCCGTGCTCGGCGGCCTGGTCGCGATCCGGCTCGACGGCCCCACCTCGCTCCCCGCCTGGCTCCTCGTCGCGATCGGCGTGGTCCTGCTCGTGCCCTGGTGGCGCTACGAGGCACGCCACCCCGACCCGATGATCGACGTCCGGCTGCTCCGGGAGCCGGCGCAGTGGAGCGTCCAGGCCACGGCCTTCCTGGTGGGGATGTCCCTGCTCGGCGCGCAGGTCCCGCTCTCGACGTACTTCCGCAGCGACCCGGACGTGCACGGCTACGGCTTCGGCCTGACCGCGGCCCAGGGCTCGGTCCGGATCGCGTTCTACGTGGCCTGTCTGGCCATCGGCGCGCTGACCCTCGGCCCGGTGAGCCGACGCCTCGGGGCCCGGGGCGCGATGGCGCTCGGCTGTGTCGTGTACGCCGCCGGGTACGCCGCGTGGCTGCCCTTCCACGCCAGCCCCGGCGCGGCCTGGGGAGTGATGGCCGTGATCGGGCTCGGCACCGGAGGCCTGGTCGCCGCGATCCCCGCCGCCGCGGCCGCCGTCGCCCCGCCGGGCCGGGTCGGCTCGGCCACCGGGCTCACCAACGCCGCGAAGACCGTCGGCGGCGGCATCGCCTCGTCGGTGTTCGCGATCTGCCTCGCCGGCTCCGGGGCGATCCGGGTCGACGGGGGCAGCCTCGGCGGCTACTACGCGGTCTGGTCGATCTGCGCGGCCTCCGGCCTGGTGGCCGCGGTGGTGCTGGGCGTCACGGCCCGGGCGGCCCCGCTCAACCTCGAGCCGAAGGGCGCGCCCGGTGATCCCATGGCGGCGCCCGGACCGCCCAGCACGCACGCTGGTGGCGTTGCCGATGCTTGAAGGACGCCCAGTCCGTCCGCGCACCGGCGCCTTGCCATCGCACGCACTGGACGGCCCGGGCATCCGCCGAGAATCACCGGCCGCGCCCTAGTGCCCCGAGCCTGAAGTCCGCCACATAACTCCGCGCCCCAGGCACGCACATCGCTGCGTTGGGATCGCTCGAAAGACGCCCAGTCTGACCACGCGACCCCGCCTTGCGCTGCACGCACCTGGAGCGCGGACTTACGCACCGGACTTCAGGTTCGGGGCCCTAGCAGGTCCAGCTCGATCGCCTTCTCGATGACCCCGTCGCGGGAGTTGACCCCGAGCTTGCGGTAGATCCGCTGCAGGTGGGTCTTCACCGTGTTCTCCGAGACGTGCAGGGCGGTCGCGACGGCCGCGCGGGTCGGGTGGTGCGCGAAGGCCGCGACGACGAGCCGCTCCTGCGGGGTGAGCGAGATGCTGACGGTCCCGCCGGCGATGCAGTCGGGGACCGCTCCACCGAGGTAGCCGCTCAGCGCCACGTCGCCCTGCGTCTGGGCCAGCCCGCGCAGCGCGGCGAGGTCGGGCGCCGGGAGGTACATGAGGTGGGCCCGGGCGGCGGTCGGCCCGACCATCGCGAGGACCCGGTCCAGCAGGGCCGCCGCCGTGTCGGGACGCTCGCAGCGCATCGCGGCGGCCGCGCCCAGGGTGAGCAGCGCGGCGCGGGACCGGGTCGTGTGGCCCGGCCGGCTCTCCAGGCGGGGGAGCACGGCGACCGCATCGGCCGCCTCGCCGGCCAGCAGCCGGGCCAGCAGCTGCGCGGGGGCCAGCTGTCCGGCGTACCTCGTGCGGGTGCGGAGCAGTGGGCCGGCCTTGGTGCGGTTGCCGCCGGCCAGCCACAGCACGGCCAGGGCAGCACGGACGGCGGCGGCGCCCAGGCTGTCCGCGGAGCCCGGCGGCGCCGGGGTGCGGTCCAGGGCCGCCTCGACCCTGTGCGCCTCGGTGGCGGCGTGGCCCAGGCCGAGCCGGGCATGCATCAGCGTCCACGTGACGAAGGGCCAGAACTCGGAGGCCACGGCGAACGGGCAGTCGTCGTACTCCGCGACGGATGCGGTCAGCTCGAAGTCGTCGAGGAGCAGGCAGGCCTGACCGATCCGGCCCAGCGCGTTGACGTAGGTGTGCGTCTGCCCGGGGCGCCAGGCCGCGGGATCGACGTGCTGCTGGGCCGAACGAGCCTCGGCACAGCGACCGTCGAGCGCGTCGAGGCCGACCGCGTAGACCGCCGTGTGGTTGAGCGACTCGGGTCGGGTGCTCATCGTGATCGCCCGGTTCACCGCGCTGCGCGCGGCGTCGACCTGACCGTCCTGGAACAAGGAGTAGGCGAGGTGGCGCAGCGTCGCGGCGCCGAGGTCGGCGACGTGGTGCTGCTCCCCGTCGGGGATGGTGTCGAAGTGGGCCAGCGCGTGCTGCGCGGCACGTCCCGAGTCGTCGAAACGACCCAGCACCCGCAGGCTGGCGACCTTGGCGGTGTGCACCATGAGCACCTCGCCCGGAGTCATGTCGGGCGGCGGGGGACCGACCCACGAGGCCGGGATCCGGAAGTACTCCGCGGCCGCGCCGTGCAGCGCGGGGTCGCGGTGGCAGGCCAGGCCGCGGCCGAGCGCCAGCGCCGGGTACTGCGTCAGCGCCCGCCGGGGCACCGTCGCGAGCTGCCGGTCGAAGCGGCTGGTGGTGATCGTCTCGGGGTTGCTGACGACCAGGTCCGCGTAGACCCGCCCGACGACGTCGTACTGACGGGCGGCGACGGCGACCTCGAAGGCCGCCTCGAAGAGGCCGTGGCGGCGCAGCCAGGTGGCGGTGACCCGCGCGGCGCGGGCCTGCTGGGCGGCGGGCCGGCGGGCGGCGTCGGCGAGCATGGCATTGCGCAGCGACTCGACGTACTGGAACACCTGGCGACCCGGCGCGAACGGGATCCAGCGGCCGAATCCGTTCCACTCGAGCTCGGCCAGCACGCCCTTGACGTCGCCCGAGCCGGTCAGCTCGACCGCGAGGTCGGCGTCGAAGTACGGCGGCAGGCAGGTCGCCAGGACCAGCTCGTACGCCGCTCCGTCGCCGAGCTGGACGCGCAGGTCCTCCGCGACCAGCGACTGCCAGTCCGGGGTGTCGGGGTCCGTGCCGGTCCGCGCCAGCGAGAGCATGCCGGCGCGTACGGCCAGCGGGAAGCCTCCGGTCGCGGCGTGCAGCTCGCCGGCCTGCTCGGCGAGCCCGGGCTCGCCGAAGGCGGCGAGCAGCTCGCGGGTCTCCTCGACGGTGAACGCGAGGTCGCTCGCGGCGAGCAGCTCCACGTCGCCGCGCAGGGTGCGGCCGGGGTTGCCGAGCCCGGTGCCGGTGCGGGTCGTGACGACCACCCGGAGCTCGGGGACCAGCCGGACCAGGCGCTGCAGGTCCGCGTCGACGGGACCGGTGTCGTCGCGCAGCCGCTCGTGGGCGTCGACGACCAGGACGAGGGGACCGCGCCCGGTCAGCGCGCCGGCGACGAGCTCGGCCAGGTCACCGGTCCGCTCGACGTCCCCGACCAGCCCGGCGGCCTCGTCGGACGGCAGCACGCCCAGCCGGCCGGCGGTGGTCAGCACCAGCTGCCAGAAGGTGGCGCGGCGTACGTGGTCGGTGTCGAGGGTGACCCAGACGACAGTGCCGGGGTCGCGGGTCGCGACCCAGCACCGCACCAGGCTGGTCTTCCCCGACCCGCTGGGCGCCGAGAGGACGACGATCCGCGGGTCCTCCTGGTCCAGCCGCTCGTGCAGCCGGGGACGCGCGAGGAGGACGGGTCCCGTCATCGGCGTCTCCCCCTTTCGGAGGAACCCTAGTGTCGGGACGCCGGGTCGGTGACGGTTTTGGTGAGCCTGGCTCGAGATGCGCCTCAGCCTTGATCCGTGGATGGGTGCCGCGCAGTAGGCGAGCCATCCACGGATCGAGGCTCAAGCGCGGGCGTCGCCGCCCCAGTTGGCGAGCTTCACCGCGATGTCGTGCAGGCGGGTCTCGGGCACACCCTCGGCCTCGAAGGCCAGCTGGACGTGGTCGCCCGACGTACGCGCCAGGCCGACCTTCCCGGCCTCGGGCAGGTGCTCGATGATCCGGATCAGGCGGTTGCCGATCCGGCCGAGCTGCGAGGCGTGGTCGTCGGAGAGCTGGCCGAAGGCCTCGGGCTCGCGGTGGTGCAGGGTCAGGCCGAGCCGGGCACCGGCGTCGTGGCGGGCGAGGATCCAGACCTCGTCCTCCCAGATCACCTGGCCGGGGGCGAAGGACGAGCTGTCGATGAGCGGCTGCGCGGACTCCGTCATGGCGACACTCTGCCATCCGTGGTTCCGGCGCGGAGCAGGACCCCCGAGTTTCCAGCGGTGCAACGATCGTCCTGCTGCCGGACAGGAGAGGAGTATGGGAGAGGACGACTTCCGCCGCCTGTACGACGCGCACTTCGACGCCGTGCTCGGCTTCGCCCTGCGCCGCACCGACCGGCCGGAGGACGCCGCCGACGTCACGGCCGACACCTTCCTGGTCGCATGGCGGCGGCTGGGCCACGTGCCACGGGGCGACGCCGCCCGCCCCTGGCTGTACGGCGTCGCCCGCCGCACCCTCGCCAACCACCGCCGCGGTGAGGGCCGCCGGGCCGCGCTCGGCGACCGGCTGCGCCGCCAGCTCGCCCATGCCGTGGCCGACCTCGCCGACGAGGTGGTCCACCGCGCCGACGTCACCGCCGCGATGAGGCGGCTCAGCGCCCGCGACGAGGAGGTCCTCCAGCTGCACCTGTGGGAGGGCCTCGAGCCGCGCGAGATCGCCGACGTGCTCGGCGTCCCGGCGAGCGTCGTACGGCCCCGGCTGTCGCGGGCCCGCTCACGTCTTCGGGAGCTGCTCGGCAACGATCCGCCGGCCCCCGGACATCTCCCTGCAGAACCCGCCACCACGATCCGGAAGGAGGGCCCGCGATGAACCGCCCGATCACCGACGCCGGCGTCGCCGGCCTGCCCATCCGCGAGGGTCGTGCCGAGCTGCTGGAGGAGATCATGTCCCTCGCCCCTGTCGAGACCACCGAGCCCGCACCCGTACGCCGCCATCGCCGTGTCCTGCCCGTCCTCGCCGCCGCGGCTGCCGTCCTGGCCGTGGTCGGTGGCGTCGCATGGCTGGGCCTGCAGCGCGATCCGCAGGCCACTGGGCCGGTACCCCTCGCCGACGGGCCGGGCGCCGGTCCCGGCGAGCTCGCCGTCCTCACCGCCCCCGGCTGGTCGGTCACCTATGTCACCGACGACCCGAAGAGCGGGGGCGAGCTCGACTACGAGCACGCCACGGACGACAGCACCCTCGAGATCATGTGGCGCCCCGCGAAGCTCTACGACGCCTATGTCGTCGACCGCAACGACATCGGCACCCCGGTCGACGTCGACCTGCTCGGCAAGCGCTCGTTGATGTGGGCCTACGGCAAGCGCGACCACACCGTCATCCGCCCCGTCGAGGGCAGGTTCTCGCTCGAGGTCCGTGGCTCCGGCATGGACGAGACCGCCTTCCGCGCGGTCCTCGCGCAGCTCGAGCTGGTCGGGCACGACCAGCTCCAGCAGCACCTGCCCGACGAGGCGATCCTCGACGACGAGCGGGCCGCCGCGATCGACGAGGCGCTGACCGGCATCCCGCTGCCCTCGACGTTGAGCCGGGCCGACATCCTCAGCACCGGTCTGACCCACTACGAGGTCGTCGCCGACGTCACCGCGGCGGTCACCTGCGCGTGGATCGACTGGTTCGAGAGTGCCCGCTCGGGTCACCGGGCCGCGGCCGTCGAGCAGGCGCAGCAGGCGCTGGCCACCGCGCACGACTGGCCCGCCCTCGAGGACATCGCCGACGAGGGCGGCTGGTCCGACGCGATCTGGCAGTACGCCGACATCGTGGTCGCCGGTGCCCCGACGGCGCGCGACCAGGAGCTGCTCGACGGCCGCTTCGACGGGATCGGGTGCCCGGGCGGCGGGAGTGCGGGTGGCCCCGCGATCGACGGGGTCCCGGCGCCGTAGTCTGTGGCGCGTGACGCTCGCGAACATCCCGCCCGCGCCGGCGCTCCCCGGCACCCGCCACCTGCACTCCGGGAAGGTCCGCGACCTCTACGAGCTCACCGAGGGCCCGTACGCCGGCAAGCTGCTGATGGTCGCCAGCGACCGGCTCTCGATCTTCGACTTCGTGCTGGAGACGACGATCCCCGACAAGGGCGAGATCCTCACCCGGATGTCGTCGTGGTGGTTCGACCAGCTCGCCCCGCTGGTCCCCAACCACGTCGTCTCGACCGACGTCCCCGACGCCGTCCGCGGCCGGGCGGTGATCTGCGAGCGGCTCGACATGTTCCCCGTCGAGTGCGTCGCGCGCGGCTACCTCACCGGCTCCGGCCTGCTCGACTACCGCGCCACCGGCGAGGTCTGCGGCATCGCCCTGCCCGCCGGCCTCGAGGACGGCAGCCGCCTGCCCGAGCCGATCTTCACCCCGGCCACGAAGGCCGAGCTCGGCGACCACGACGAGAACGTCTCGTACGACGCCGTGGCCGCCACCGTCGGCGCCGAGGCGGCCGAGGCGCTGCGCGAGCTGACCCTGCGGGTCTACGGCCGCGCCGAGGAGATCGCCCGCGAGCAGGGCATCATCCTCGCCGACACCAAGTTCGAGTTCGGCGTCGCGCCGGGCGGCGAGGGCACCATCGTGCTCGCCGACGAGGTGCTCACCCCCGACTCGTCGCGGTACTGGCCGGCCGACGACTGGCAGCCCGGCCGCGCGCAGGCGTCGTACGACAAGCAGATCGTGCGCAACTGGGCCCTCTCGCCCGAGAGCGGCTGGGACAAGGCGTCCGGCGAGGCGCCGCCGCCGCTGCCCGCCGAGGTCGTCGAGCGCACCCGCAGCCGCTACATCGAGGCCTACGAGCGGCTGACCGGCGAGAGGTTCTGACCCGACCCGCCCGCCCGGGCAGGTTGGTCCCGGGCACAAGCCCGTTCCGGACGGATTGGTCCCGCGACCAGTGACCGCCGTCACGACCGGCAAGTAGGTTGTGCCGCATGACGAACCTCGCCGAGTTCCTCGAGAACAGCGCCCAGTCCTATCCCGACCGCACGGCCATCGTCTTCGGGGACACCCGGCTGTCGTACCCCCAGGTCAACGGCGCCGCCAACCAGGTCGCCAACCTCCTCGTCTCGCGGGGCATCAAGCCGGGCGACAAGGTGGCGTTGAGCTGCCCGAACCTGCCCTACTTCACGATCATCTACTACGGCATCCTCAAGGCCGGCGCGAGCGTCGTACCGCTCAACGTGCTGCTCAAGGGCCGCGAGGTCGCCTACCACCTGGGCGACTCCGACGCGAAGGCCTACTTCGCCTTCCAGGGCACCCCCGACCTGGCCATCGGCGAGGAGGGGTACGCCGGCTTCCAGGCCGCCGACGGCTGCGAGCACTTCTTCGTCATCACCGCCGACCCGACGGCCCCCTCGCCGATCGAGGGCACCGAGACCTTCGGCCAGGCCCTCGCCGGCCAGCCGCCGACGTTCGACACTGTCGACGTCTCCGACGACGACACCGCCGTGATCCTCTACACCTCCGGCACCACCGGCCAGCCCAAGGGCGCCGAGCTGCGGCACCGCAACATGCGCGACAACGCGCTCGCAGGCAAGGACCTGTTCGGCGCCGACCCGGCCAACCCCGACACCTTCTTGTGCGTGCTGCCACTGTTCCACTCGTTCGGCCAGACCGTCATCCAGAACGGCGCCTTCGCCTTCGGCGGCACGGTCGTGATGCTGCCGCGCTTCGAGGCGGCGCCGGCGATCGCGCTGATGCTCAAGGAGAAGGTCTCCTTCTTCGCCGGCGTCCCGACGATGTACTGGGGCCTGCTCAACGCCCTCGACGAGACCGTCGACGTCAAGGCCCTCGCCGAGAACCTGCGGGTCGCGGTCGCCGGTGGCGCGGCCCTCCCGGTCGAGGTGCACCACCAGTTCGAGGAGCGCTTCGGCGTGGTCATCCTCGAGGGCTACGGCCTCTCCGAGACCTCGCCCGTCGCGAGCTTCTCGCGGCTCGGCTCGCCGGTCCGGGTCGGCTCCATCGGTACGCCGATCCCCGGCGTCGAGATGAAGCTGCTGGAGCCGGAGTCCTGGGACGAAATCGATGCAGGCAAGGACCCCGACGGCACCTCTGCTGTTGGGGAGATCGCCATCAAGGGCCACAACATCATGAAGGGCTACTACAAGCGGCCCGATGCCACCGCCGAGGCGATCAGCGAGGACGGCTGGTTCCGCTCCGGCGACCTCGGCCGCAAGGACGCCGACGGCTGGTACTACATCGTCGACCGTTCCAAGGACATGATCATCCGCGGCGGCTTCAACGTGTACCCGCGCGAGATCGAGGAGGTCCTCCTCACCCACCCGGCCGTCTCCCTGGCCGCCGTGATCGGTGTCCCGCACGAGAGCCACGGCGAGGAGATCAAGGCGTTCGTCATCCTCAAGCCGGGCGCCAGCGCCACGCCTGAGGAGATCGTGGCCTGGGGCAAGGAGCAGATGGCGGCCTACAAGTACCCGCGCATCGTCGAGGTCGTCGAGAGCCTGCCGATGACCGCCACCGGCAAGATCCTCAAGCGCGAGCTGTCCTAGCCCCGCCCTAGCCCCGCCCTAGCCAGCCCGCAGCACCTTACGGGCGAGCCGGAGCACCGTGTCCTCGGTGCTCCGGCCCAGCCCCGCCCCCCAGCGGCTGTAGTCGATGTTGACGAGCAGGTTGCCCTTGCGCAGCCACAGCTCGCGCCGGCTGTTGGCGTAGCCGTCCTCGGCCACGGTCGCGTCGCTGGCCAGCAGGTCCGCACGGTCGCCGAGGCCCTTCACCCGACGGGCGTCGTACACGCTCGCGGCGTGGATCGCCGCGGCGGTCGCCGTGGCGTCGGCGCCGGAGAAGCGCGAGCCGTCGACGGCGTACGCGTGCGCGGTGAGGTCGTCGGCCTCGTCGCCGGCCTCGGTCCAGGCGCAGGAGGAGACCCGCGGGTTCACGCCGCTGCGCGTGATGACGGTCTTCTCGAGGAGTCCCGCACCCCGCGCGTCGCGGTCGAGCAGTGCGCACACGTCCGGTGCGGCGGCACGGTCGCCGTCCGCCGGCCGGGCCGGGTCGGCGCCGAGGTCGAGCCCGTACGACGCCAGCGCTTCTCGCGCGACCAGCAGCAGCCCGTCCTCCACCTGTCCCAAGGGCGGCGGTGCGGCGTGTCGGTAGCCGACGTCGAAGCCGCCGGCGTACTGCGCCACGACCACCACGTTGCGCACCCGCACCACGAGGTAGCCGGCCGTGTCGGCGCCGATCGACCCGCTGAGGTCGGCGGCCGAGACGGCCCATGCCTCGTCGCCCAGGCCGTCGACCGGCCGGGCCGGGGCGAGCTCGAGCTCGACCCGGTTGCCGGTGCGCCCCGGCGCCTCGGCGACCAGCTGCCGGACGACCTCCTCGGCGGCCTCGGTCGCGGTCCGCGCCTCCTGGTCTCCGGCGGCGGGCGTGGGCCGGGCGACGGTCACGTCGACCCACAGGTCCCGGCTGGAGTACGACGGCTCGGCGGTCTCCGACCAGTGGCAGTCGATCGGGGCCGGGAGGTCGCGGCTCGCGTCGAGCGCGAGCAGGTGGAGGGACCGGTCGCTGACCGCGAGGCAGTCTGCGACATCGCGGACATCGCCGTCCTGCCAGGCCGGCTCGGCCTGGGGCGCGGTCACCTCGGGATCGGCGTCCGGCAGGGTGACCCGGCGGATCTCGTCGGCGGTGCCGAGCAGCACGGCGTCGCCGTCGAGGGCGAGGGCGGACGACGGCTGCGGGACGACGCCCATCACGCCGCTGTCCTCACCGGTGCGCAGGTCCCAGCGGTGCAGCCAGGTCCGGCCCTCGTCGTCGCCGGACCGGCGCTGCGCGTCGGACGTGGCGACCACGACGCCGTCGGCGTCCACGCCGGCCACGGTCCGGACGAGCAGGTTCGTGCCCGGCTCCTGGACCTGCCTGCTCCACAGCTGCTCGCCGGTCGCCAGGTCGAAGGCGTACAGCCGCGCTCCGGACCGGACGTCGCCGGGGGACGTCGTACTGCCGACGAGCACGTCGCCGGCCACGCCGAGCGCGGTGAACGCACTGCCCGCGTACGCGTCGAGCTGCCGGCCGATCGCCACACCGGGGGTGGGGTCGTCCCGGGTGAACCGCCGCAGCGTGGTGTGGCCGCGCTCGGTGAGGGCGAGGACGAGGGGGTCGGAGCTGACCACCGCACCCGGCCGCAGGTCCCCGCCACGGCGCCCGGCCGCCCGGTGCCACAGCTGCTTGCCGGAGTCGACGTCGTAGAGGGCGAAGGCGCCCTCGCCGTCGGTCTGCGGGATCCAGCCGGTGCCGTGGTCGTCGGGCGTGCTCGCGTCGACCGGGTCGTGCCAGACCGCGAGCGTGCGGCCGTCGGAATCCGCCTCGTTCGCGCACTTGCGGTCGTGCGGCGCGATGACGCCGAGCCGGCTCCCGTCCGCGACCGCGAGCCGCGTGACCTGGCCGCAGAACTGGACCAGGGTGAGCGCCCGCTCCCCGAGCCCCAGCGCCATCCCGCCGCTGTCGTACCGCTTCGACACCAGCGGGATCCGGACCGTCCAGCGCAGCTCGCCGGTGACCCCGTCGACGAGGGACACCGTCTGGCACTTCCTGCCGTGGGTGACGGCGACGTCGCCGGCCGCGTTAGGCTCACTCGCCGCGCACTTGGCGTCCACGTCCTGAGTCCAGCGGACCGATCCGTCCTTGCCGAGTGCGGTCACCCCGGAGCCGGCCACGACGTACCCGTCGGCCGTCGGCGTCACGCGGGCGTTGAGCGCGCTGACGGGTCGGGTCCAGTCGACGCTGAGCTCGGCGGGCCGGGGACCGGCACTACCGCCGGACCTGCCGGCCGGCTCGTCGGCCGTGTCGCAGGCGGCCGCCGTCAGGGCCAGCAGGACGGCGGCGACGGACGCGGCGGTACGACGAGGGGCCCGGAGCATGGGACGCCTCCTACCCCGGCGGCCGCGGGCCGAACCCGCGGCTCAGGCGAACGGGTTCGGCAGCGCCCCCGGCAGCTTGGCGAGCAGCTCGCGGGCCTGCGCGGCCACCTTGTGCTCGACCAGCACCTCGTAGCGGGTGGCGACCACGGAGCTGACCGAGGAGAAGTCACGCTGGCCGCGGGTCACGGCGTACCCGGCCAGGGCGAAGATGACGCCGAACGCGATGCCCATCAGCGTCGTGGACAAGATGATCGCCCACGTGTCGCCCGTGCCGAAGAAGCTGAACAGGACGCCGACGAACAGCCCGAACCACAGTCCGCTCATCGCACCGCCGGCGGCCACGCGGCCGCTGGTGAGCCGGCCGGTGATCCGCTCGACCTGCTTGAGGTCGGTGCCGACGATCATGCAGTTCTGCACGGGGAATCCCTCGTCGGAGAGGAAGTCGACGGTGCGCTGCGCGGTCGCGTAGTCGTCGTACACGGCCAGCGACTGGGGGAACTCGAGCGCCAGCAGGGAGCGCGAGAACGCGCCGGGAGTGGGGTTGCTCATGGCCCCAGTCTGCCCGGCGCGCGGCTCGGCCTGGTGATTCCAGGCTCACCTGCCCTCGGTGACCTCGTAGATGTGGTCGGCGAGCAGGCCGTGGGCCTCGCGGTGCACCCGGGCGGCGGTCTCCGCGTCGGGGGCCTCGACGAGGCAGAAGACCTTGCCGGCCGTCTCGTCGACCCAGTAGCTCTTGTACTCCACGCCGTACTGGGCCTGCACCCGCAGGTCCTCGGCGTGGGCACCCGCGACATCGGCCGCGGTGGCGCCGTCGGGCAGGGTGTCGTGCACGTCCATGAAGAGTGCCATCGTCTCGTTCCTTCGCTCGGTGGATGTCTGCCACAATCAGGCTCGTGGCTCGGTCGCCCGTGGACCATGACCGTGCCCCCGAACTACCTGACCAAGAACCCACGGACGCACTCGGGACCGCCCTGGACGGCCTGCAGGTCGGCGGCGCGATCTTCCTGCGCGCGCACTACACCGAGGCCTGGGCGTTCCGGTCGGTCCCCAACGCCGACCTGGGCGCCCTCCTGGCCCCCGAGGCGCGCCGGATCGTCCCCTTCCACCTGGTCGACGCCGGGCGCTGCTGGATCGAGGTCGGCGACGAGCGGCACTGGGCCGAGGCCGGCGACGTCATCGTGCTGCCGTACGGCGACCGCCACCGGATGGGCGGCACCCGGGACGCGGTCGTGGTCGAGGTCGGCGGCCTGGTGCCGCAGCCGCCGTGGACCCGGATGCCGTTCATCGAGCACGGCGAGGGCGGCGAGCTCACGCACATCGTGTGCGGCTACATCACCTGCGAGGACCCGCTGTTCGACCCGGCGCTGCGGGCGCTGCCTCCTGTGCTCGTCGTACGCCTCGAGGGGGCTGCCGCCCAGTGGGTCCGGGCCAGCGTCGACTACGCGCTCCAGCGCACCGGCCTGGTCGACCCGGGCCACGCCGAGACGCCCCGCGAGCTGGTCCGGCTGCTCCTGCTCGAGGTGCTCCGGTTGCACCTCGCGAGCGCGCCGGCCGCCGACCGAGGCTTCGTGCGGGCGCTGCGCGACCCGGTGGTCGCCCCGGCGGTGGCGGCGATCCACCGGGCCCCGGAGGAGCACTGGACGGTCCGCGAGCTCGCCAGCGCCTGCCGGGTCTCCGCGTCTCTGCTCGACCACCGCTTCCGCAGCGTCCTCGGGATGCCCCCGATCCGCTATCTGACGACCTGGCGGATGCACGTCGCCCAGGACCTGCTGGCCACCACCCACCTCGGCGTCGCCGTGATCGCCCGACGGGTCGGCTACGAGTCGGAGGAGGCCTTCAGCCGCGCCTTCAAGCGCAAGCACGGCGTCGCGCCGAGCGTGTGGCGCCGCGGCTGATCGGGCGGCCGGCCGGCCGTGTCCGCGACGGCGACCGCGAATCGGTCCCAGCGCCCGGCGGCACTAGACTGCGGGCCGTGGCCCGAGTCGTCGTTGCTGTCATGCCGAAGCCCGAGATCCTCGACCCCCAGGGGAAGGCCGTCCAGGGCGCACTGCCCCGGCTGGGCTTCACCGGCGTCACCGACGTCCGCCAGGGCAAGCGGTTCGAGATCGAGCTCGAGGGCGACGTCACCGACGCCGTGCTCGCCGAGGTCGAGAAGATGGCGGAGACGCTGCTCTCGAACCCGGTCATCGAGAACTACACCGTGAGCGTCGAGCAGTGAGGATCGGCGTCGTCACCTTCCCGGGCTCCCTCGACGACGTCGACGCGCAGCGCGCGGTCCGGATCGGCGGCAACGAGGCCGTTGCCCTCTGGCACGGGGACGCTGACCTCAAGGGCGTCGACGCGGTCATCCTCCCGGGTGGCTTCTCGTACGGCGACTACCTGCGCTGCGGCGCCATCTCCCGGTTCGCCCCGGCGATGGGCAAGGTCGTCGAGGCGGCCGCCGCCGGCATGCCGGTGCTCGGCATCTGCAACGGCTTCCAGATCCTCTGCGAGTCCCACCTGCTGCCCGGCGCGCTGATCCGCAACGACCACCGCAAGTTCGTGTGCCGCGACCAGCTGCTCCGCATCGAGAACAACCGCACCGCCTGGACCTCGGCCTACGAGCAGGGCCAGGAGATCCGGATCGTGCTCAAGAACGGCGAGGGCGGCTTCGTCGCCGACGCCGAGACCCTCGCCCGGATCGAGGGCGAGGGCCAGGTCGTGGCGCGCTACCTCGAGGTCAACCCCAACGGCTCCCTCGACGACATCGCCGGCGTCACCAACGCGCGCGGCAACGTCGTGGGCCTGATGCCGCACCCCGAGCACGCGGTCGAGGAGCTCACCGGCAGCGGCCTCGACGGGCTCGGCTTCTTCACCTCGCTCGTCGAGACCGCCTTCGCCTGACCCGTCCTCGGGCGGCTGTGTTCCGCACCCCATACGTTCTGGCTGCGGATTCAGGAGTTTCGCGACCAATTCGTATGGGGTGCGGTGCCGACTCAGCTGAGCCGGCGGTTGAGCCCGGCGCGCCCGACGGCGTACGAGCCGCACGCGGCCAGCACGACGCCGATGACAGGTGGCACGCCGAACTCGGTCTCCTTGGCGATCCACGCGATGCTGCTGGCGAGCGCGTAGACCGCGAGGTTGGGGACATTGAGGGCGGGCAGGCGCTCGCCCTCGGGCATCCCGCCGCGGCGCCAGCGGGCGAGGTAGTCGCCGATCACCACGCCGCCGAGCGGCGGGATGAAGACGCCGAGCAGGACCAGGTAGTCGACCAGGTGGTTCTGCACGCCGGCCAGCGCGAGCACGGTGCCGATCACCGAGCCGCCGATCACGAACGGCGTCTTCTTGGGCTTCTCGAACAGCTCGGCTCCCGCGACCCCGAAGGCGTACGCCGTGTCCGCGTTCGACTTCCACAGGTTGCCGAACAGCAGCACCAGGCCCCAGGTGACCAGGCCGAGGTCGTAGAGCACGAGCACGAAGTCGCCCTGGCCGAAGGTCATCGCGCCGGTCGCCCCGAAGAAGATCATCAGGCCGTTGCCGATCAGGAAGCCGATCACGCAGGCGACCAGCGCCTGGCTGCCGCTGCGGGCGAACCGGGTCCAGTTGGGTGCCTGGGTGCCCGCCGAGACGAAGGTGCCGACCACGGTGGTGATCGCGACGGCCATGGTCATCGAGCCGTTGGGCTGGACGTCGGCCAGCCCGGACCAGCCGCCGACCTCGTCGAGGGAGCGGAAGAGCACCCAGAAGGCGAGGATCAGGATGAGTGGGGTGGAGATGGCCGAGACCCAGTACATGCCGCGGTAGCCGTAGCAGGCGGTCAGGCACATGAGCACGCTGGTCACGATCATCACCGCGGCCTTGGCGAGGTCGGACTCCCAGGAGAACGCCTGCGCGGTGAGGTCGCCGATGGTGCCGATGACGACGCCGTACCAGCCGATCTGCGTGCCACCGAGCAGGATCGAGCCGAGCTTGCTGCCGCGGTGACCGAGCACGTAGCGGGCCATCACGACGGTGGTCAGGCCGGTGTTGGCGCCGATCCAGCCGAGCAGCGCGACGTAGGTGCCGAGGACCAGCGAGCCGAGCAGGATCACCCGGACCAGCTCGCCGAGAGCGAACGCCGAGCCGAGTTGCGCGCCGGCCAGCATGGTCGGGGTGAAGACGGTGAACCCGAGCAGCACCACCGCCAGCGAGAGGAACGACTTGCGGGCGTGGGCGGGGACCGGGGTGACCGGGTAGTCGGGGTCGACGACGGCCTGCGCGCTCCCGGCGGCGGGCTGGACCGTGTTGTCGGACAGCGTCATGCCTCCTCCCCGATGTCCTCGGCCCACAGGTCGGGCTTCTCCCGCATCATCGTGGCCATCAGCTCCAGGCAGGTCGGGTCGTCGAGCACGTCGACCACGACGCCGCGCGAGCGCAGCCACTCCTCGGAGGCCTGGAAGCTGTGGTTCTCGCCGACCACGATCCGCGGGATGTCGTAGAGCACCGAGGTGCCCGCGCACATGAAGCAGGGGGACAGCGTGGTGTAGAGGGTGCTCGCCCGGTAGATCTTGGCGGGCAGCCGGCCGGCGTTCTCGATGCAGTCGGTCTCGCCGTGCCGGATCGCGGAGCCGAGCTGGACCCGGCGGTTGCGGCCGACGGCGAGCACCTCGCCCTCGTGGACGAGCGCGGCGCCGATCGGGATGCCGCCCTCCTCCCAGCCGATCCGGGCCTGCTCGATCGCCAGGTCGAGGAACCTGCGGTCGTCGTCGGTGCTCATGGGTGCCTCCGCGTCGGGGTGGGGACGGTGTGTCGGGGCTCACATCACCACGCGCGCCGGAGGCCGACAAGGGACATACTGTCTGGTGTGAGTGTCGATTCTGCGGACGGAACGTCCTGATGGGGGCAACTCTCGCCGAGGTGCTGGCCCTGCCGTCGTTCCGGGCTGCCAACACCGAGGTGCTCGTCGGCGACGCCGAGCGGGTCCAGGTCCGCTGGGTGCACTCCTCGGAGGTCTTCGAGATGGGGGCGCTGCTCGCGGGCGGCGAGGTGCTGCTGACCACCGGTCTGGGATTGCACGGGCGCACGGCCGACCACCTGGCGTCGTACGTCGACCAGCTGGCCGACGCGGGCGTCGCGGCCCTCGCGCTGGAGCTGGGCCGGACCTTCTTCACGGTGCCCGAGCCGATCCTGGCCGCCGCGCGCCGGCGCGACCTGGCGCTGCTGGCGTTCCCGACGATGGTGCCGTTCGAGCGGATGGTCGAGGACTTCCACGAGCTGCTCGTGCGACGCCGGGTCGCCTCGGGCGGGGACGCCGGGGACGCCGGTTGGCGGGCGCTGACCCAGGTGGTGATCGAGGGCCGCGGGCTGCGTGCCCTGCTCGACGAGGTGTCCCGGCTCGCGGGCTGCGGCGTCGAGCTGCGCGACCCCGACGGCCAGACCGTCGAGCGGAGCCGGATCGCGTCGGTGTCGGACGAGGCCGGCGTCTCGACCCCGGTCCGCGGGCCGTCCGGCCCGCTCGGCGCGCTGCGCCTGCTCGGCGAGGAGAGCCAGGACCGGCTGCGGCTGGCCGAGGTCGCGGCGCACGCCGTGGCGCTCGAGGTGGGGCGGGGGAGCGGGGCCGGGCACCGGCCCGGGCCCGCGCAGTCGCTGGTCTCCGACCTGGTCGCCGGCGTGGTGGTCTCCCGAGCCGACGTGCTGCACCGGCTGACCGCGCTCGGCTGGCCGCCGCAGGAGGGACGCCACCTGGTCGTGGCGGCGGTCGAGGTGGATGCCGCCGTACCGCTGACGGACGCGGTGGCCGCCACCGAGGCGGTGTTCCACGAGGAGGAGCGGGGCGACCCGGCGGTGCTGGTCGGCATCAGCGGCGGGCATGTCGTGGTCGTGCACCGCGGCGGCCGGCGGCCGGTGCCGGCCCAGGTCCGCGACGAGCTGGAGGCCGCGCGGGAGCGGCTGGCCGACCGGCTCCCGGGCCGGGTGCTGGTCGCCGCGACGACGCCGGTCGCCGACGCCGGCGACCTCGCCGCGGCCGTCGGTCGCGCCCGGCAGGTGCTGCGCACCGCGCGGCGCTACGGCCGGCGTGACGGCGTCGTGATGGAGCGCGACGTGGCCGCCCACCGGCTGGTCACCTCGGCCGTCGACCCGGCGGTGATGCGGGCGTTCGTCCGCGAGCAGATCGGGCCGCTCGTCGACCACGACCGGGAGCACCGAAGCGAGCTGCTGCGCACGCTCGACGCCTACCTCGCCTGCTCGCTCTCCAAGGCCCGGACCGCAGACCTGCTGGGGATCCGCCGGCAGTCGCTCTACGACCGGCTGTCCCGGATCGAGCGGCTGCTCGGCGTCTCTCTCGACGAGCCCGACCACCGCACCGGCCTCGGGATCGCGCTCCTGGGCTGGCGGATGCGGACCGGGCTCGACCCGCAGGTCGGCTTCGGCGGCTGATCGGCTTGTAACTAAGTGTTACGCGCCGAATTCCGGTGCAACAGCGCCCGGGTAGCAGCCACAACGCCCGGGTGGTCGGGTACGTAACACTTAGTTACAAGCGGCGCGGCTCAGCTCCCGAGCAGCGACGCCCAGTTCTTCTTGGTCCAGCTGTCCTTGACCTTCTGCCCGGCCTGTCCCTGCCAGGCGTGGATGCCGGCGCGCAACAACTTGTTGTACTTCTTCGACATCTTGCCCGGGTAGTGGCCCTTCTGCTGCAGCAGGCACTTCAGGGCGCGGACCTGGCGCGGCTTGGCCTTGCGCGGCGCGACCTTCTTGTAGGTCTTCAGGCTCACCTTGATGCCGCCGCAGCCGTAGCCGGGCACCGTCGTGGCGCCGAGCTCGAGCCAGTTGCGGTCGATGTTGATCGTCACGCCGCCCCAGGTCTCGTTGTGGCCGCCCTGGTACTGCTTCACCCGGCCGCCGGGACGCCAGCCGTCCTCGGCGATGTAGCTGGTCGAGGTGTTCGCGACGCCGTCCCAGCGCGCGATCCAGATCCGGTCGGGCAGGACGACGTCCGCGCGGCCCTGGATGCGGGCCTGGTCGAGGATCTTGATACCGGATCCGGCGCTGGAGTAGACGCCCGAGAGGTAGCCGAGCTGCCGCACCCGCGTGGTCCAGGCGCTGAGGAACGCCAGCGCCGGCTCGGTGCACCCCGCGTTGGCCTTGCTCAGGCTCCAGCCCTCGAGGTCGTACCAGAGCGTGCTGCCCGGCACGATGCCCAGCGCGGTCGCCGCGGCCACGGCGCTGTCGGCCTCCGCGGAGCCCTGGGCGCGCGCGGCGGCGTACCCGTTCGTCGTGTCGTTGATGATCGTCGGGTCGATCGTGGCGCCGTAGCGCGGGAACCGGCCGACGCAGCTCGACTGCGGGCCGAGCGTGATCGCCAGGATCTGCCAGCCCTTGGCCAGCTGGGTCGACACCCAGGTCGGGGTCAGCTTCTTCTGCTCGCGGCAGAACCGCGAGGCCCCGGAGATGTAGACGCCGACGGCCCGGAACGGCGAGTGCGCCAGCCAGGTGTCCATCTTGGCCTGCGACTGGGTCTCGCACTGGTCGAAGCCCAGGCCGGTGAAGTTGCCCGGCGTCGGCGGGTTCGTGGACTTCGCCGCCAGGTCCACCGGCGCGTCGGTGCTGCTCGCCGTGGGCGTGCCGCTCAGCGGGGAGAGCACCAGCGCGAGCAGGACCAGCAGGACGCCGGCACCGGTGCCCAGCAGGGGGAGGTGGAAGCGGCGGTGGGACGGACGAACGGGCCGGGAAGGCATCTCGGACTCCAGGGGAAGAGGGGTCGGCAGGTAAAGGCCGAGTCACGATAACCACAAGATTCACACGAGTAACAGGGCTTCGGATGAACTACAGAGTTGTAGTTCGTCTACGGTGGCGGAGTGCCGCTGCAACCGGGTGATTCGTTCGGTCGGTACGACGTGACCGGGCACCTCGGACGAGGCGGCATGGGCGTCGTGCTGGCCGCCGTCCATCGCGACCTGGACCGGCCCGTCGCGCTCAAGGTGCTCGCCCCGCACCTCGTCGACGACGCCGGATACCGGGCGCGGTTCCTGCGTGAGGCGAAGGCCCTCGCACGGCTGGACTCGCCGTACGTCGTCCGCGTCTTCGACGCGGGCGAGGAGGAGGGCGCCCTCTTCATCGCGACCGAGCTGGTGGCCGGCGGCGACCTCAACCAACTGCTGCGCGGGCGGGGTGCGCTGCCGGCCGCCGACGCCGTCGCGCTGGTCCGCGACCTGGCCGTCGGGCTCGGCGCGGCTCACGACGTCGGGATCCTGCACCGCGACATCAAGCCGTCCAACGTGCTCGTCGCCCGGCTCCCCGACGGGCGGATCCGGCCGGTGCTCTGCGACTTCGGCATCGCCGCGGTCGCCGACCTCGAGCAGCTCGCCACCACCGGTGCGGTGGGGACGCCCGGCTACATGGCACCCGAGCGGCACCAGGGCTCGGACGCCAGCGTCGCCTCCGACATCTACGCGCTCGGCTGCCTGCTCTGGGCGGCACTGACCGCGCGGGCGCCGTACGAGGGGATGACCGGGCAGGTCCTGCTCGGTCACCTCCAGGGCCCGATCCCGCAGCTGCCGGCCACCTCGAGGGAGGCGCGGGCGCTCAACGAGGTGCTCACCGTCGCGCTGGCCAAGGACCCCGCCGACCGGTTCGGTACGACGGCCGAGCTGGTCGCCGCGCTCGACGCGATCCCGCTCGGTCCCGTCGAGCACACCCTGATCGCCCCGCCCCCGCCGCCGCTCCCGGCCGGGCGCCGGTCGCGGCGTACCCCGCTCCTCGCCGGCCTGATCGGCCTCGTCGCGACGCTCGCCCTGGTCGCGGGCGCGATCGTCTGGGCCCTCGACGGCTCGGACCCGGCCCCGCCGGCGCGCGCGAGCGACCCGTCGACCGATGGCGCCGAGCCGGAGGACGACCCGCTGCTCGCCGTCTTCCCCCGGGCGGCCGACTGCGGGGTGGTGCCCGATCCCAAGTCGGCCCGGGTGCAGGCGCGGTGGTGCCTCGACGACACGTCGTCGGTGTACTACGCCCAGTGGCGCACCTGGGACGCCATGGACGCCAACTACCGGGACCGGATCGAGCGGGACCACTCCTACCGTCCCGACGTGAAGGCAGCCTGGGTGGAGCTGGCCGAGGTCGACCGCGACCACTGCCGGCGCAAGCTCGCCGTCTGGTACGCCGACCGCACGGCGCCGTACTCGATCACCGTCTGCGCGGACAGCGAGCAGGAGGTGCTCGACGTGCTCGACGCCATCGACCTGCCCTCGGGCGACGAGGTCGTCGCTCGTGCCGGTGCGGTCCCCGATGCGCTCGTCACCGCCTTCCCGAGCGCCGCCGTCTGCAAGGTCGTCGCCGAGCCGAAGCCGATCCGGGTCCGCGCGCGCTGGTGCCACGACGCGACCTCGTCGGTGCACTACACGCAGTGGACCGACTGGGACGCGATGGACGCCAACTACCGCCGGCAGACCCTCACTCCCGTCACCGACCTGCGCGACGACGTGAACGCGGCGTGGGTCGAGCTGACCAAGGCCGAGGGCGAGACCTGGGAGACCAAGCTCGCGGTCTGGTACGCCGACGAAGGCGCGCCGTACTCCGTGACCATCTATGCCGACACCCGGGAGGCCGCCCGGCGGGTGTTCGACAGCCTCGACCTGCGGCCCGGTGACGAGGTCGCCGCCGTCCCACGGGGCTGAGCCCCGACCCATCGGTGGCTGGCTGCTGCGCGCCACCGCAGCGGCGCGCTCGCTGCGTTGCAGGTGCTCGATGGGCGGACGAGCACTACTTCGCACCTGCGCCTTGCGATCGCACCCCTGCGATGACGCTCGCGACGCCACCCACCGATGGGTCGGGGCTGAGCCGAAGCAGGTGATCGGCCCGGTCACGGATACCCTTGGGGCCGTGGCCGACACCGCTTCCGCACCCGTACGTTCCGCACTCGACACCGTGGCCGTGGCGGCCGGTGACCCCGACCGGGAGCAGCCCTGGTCCGAGCTCGGCCTGAAGGCCGACGAGTACGAGCGGATCCGCGAGATCCTGGGCCGTCGCCCCACCGGCGCGGAGCTGGCGATGTACTCGGTCATGTGGAGCGAGCACTGCTCCTACAAGTCCTCCAAGGTGCACCTCAAGCAGTTCGGCGAGATCCCGCAGGAGACCCCGATCGGCCCGATGCTCGCGGGCATCGGCGAGAACGCCGGCGTCATCGACATCGGCCAGGGCTACGCGGTCAGCTTCAAGGTCGAGAGCCACAACCACCCGTCGTACGTCGAGCCCTACCAGGGTGCCGCGACCGGTGTCGGCGGCATCGTCCGCGACATCATCGCGATGGGTGCGCGTCCGGTCGCGGTCGTGGACCCGCTGCGCTTCGGCCCGCTCGACGCCGACGACACCCACCGCGTGCTGCCCGGGATCGTCGCGGGCGTCGGCGGCTACGGCAACTGCCTGGGCCTGCCCAACATCGGCGGCGAGGCCGTCTTCGACGAGACCTACCTCGGCAACCCGCTCGTCAACGCGGGATGCATCGGGGTGCTGCGCCACGAGGACCTCCACCTCGCCAAGGCGTCCGGAGAGGGCAACCTCGTCGTCCTGTACGGCGCCCGCACCGGTGGCGACGGCATCGGCGGTGTCTCGGTGCTCGCCTCCGAGACCTTCGACGCCGACGGCCCGGCCAAGCGCCCGAGCGTCCAGGTCGGCGACCCGTTCATGGAGAAGCTGCTCATCGAGTGCACGCTGGAGCTGTTCCGGGCCGGCGTCGTCGCCGGCATCCAGGACCTCGGCGGCGCGGGCCTGTCCTGCGCGACCTCCGAGCTGGCGTCCGCCGGCGACGGCGGCATGCACGTCCACCTCGACAAGGTGCCGCTGCGCGACTCGACCCTCTCGCCCGAGGAGATCCTCATGAGCGAGAGCCAGGAGCGGATGATGGCGGTCGTCGAGCCCGGCGACATCGCCGCCTTCCTGGCGATCACCACCAAGTGGGACGTCGAGGCCTCGGTCATCGGCGAGGTCACCGAGACCGGCCGCCTGGTCATCGACTGGCACGGCGAGACCGTGGTCGACGTGCCCCCGCGGACCGTCGCGCACGACGGCCCCGTCTACGAGCGCCCGTTCGCCCGCCCGGAGTGGCAGGACGCGCTGCAGGCCGACGGTGCCGAGAAGCTCGCCCGGCCCACCACCGGCGACGAGCTGCGCGCCACCCTGCTCCAGCTGGTCGCCAGCCCCAACCTGTGCGACAAGTCGTGGATCACCGACCAGTACGACCGCTACGTCCAGGGCAACACCGTCCTCGCGCAGCCGGCCGACTCCGGCATGGTCCGCGTCGACGAGGAGACCCACCTCGGGGTGTCGATCTCCACCGACTGCAACGGCCGCTTCGCCAAGCTCGACCCGTACGCCGGCGCCCAGCTCGCGCTCGCCGAGGCCTACCGCAACGTCGCCACCGGCGGCGCGCTGCCGCTGGCGGTCTCCGACTGCCTCAACTTCGGCTCGCCCGAGGACCCGGCCGTGATGTGGCAGTTCGCCGAGGCCTGCCGAGGCCTGAAGGACGCCTGCCTCGAGCTCGGCATCCCGGTCACCGGCGGCAATGTCAGCCTCTACAACCAGACCGGCGAGACCGCGATCCTGCCGACCCCCGTCGTCGCCGTGCTCGGCGTGATCGAGGACGTGCGTCGTCGTACCCCCTCGTCCTTCCAGGCCGCCGACGAGCGGATCGTGCTGCTCGGCACCACCCGCGAGGAGCTGTCCGGCTCGGAGTGGGCCAACGTCGCCCACGGCCACCTCGGCGGCCTGCCGCCGCAGGTCGACCTGCGTGCTGAGCGCAACCTCGCCCGCCTGCTCAAGGACCTCGTCGGCATCGCGACCAGCGCCCACGACCTCTCTGACGGCGGCCTGGCCCAGGCCCTCGCCGAGGCGGCGATGGTCAGCGGGATCGGCGCGCGGGTCGAGCTCGAGGGCGACGCCTTCGTCGGCCTGTACGCCGAGTCGGCCGCCCGCGCGGTCGTCACCGTCGCCGCCGGCGACCTCGACGAGCTGCGTGCGCTGTGCGCGCGCCACGACGTCCCCCTGACCGAGCTCGGCACCACCGGTGGCGACGTGCTCGCGGTCGAGGGGCAGTTCGAGGTGGCGCTCGGCGAGCTGCGCGACGCGTGGAGCGCGACGCTGCCCACCGCGCTGGGCTGAGCCGAATCGACCGGGCGCGCCTACTTCAGGCGCGCCGTGGCGTTGACCTTCAGGTCCAGGGTGTCCGTCGCCTCGCTGCCGCCGAAGACGGTGGCCAGGCGCAGGTCGAAGTCCTGCTCGATCGCCAGCGCCCGCGAAGGCTTGCCCTCGACGTCGAAGACGACCTTGAACTCGGTGGTGCAGGCGCCGCTGTTGGTCAGGTCCGGGCAGGCGGTGTTGGTCGAGTTCCGGATCACGTGAGCGGCCTCGACGTCGCCGAGCCGGTAGCTGCTCTCGACGTTGTCGGCGTAGTAGACCGCACCTGACTTGAGGTCGTCGGCGACCTCGGTCCAGCGGCCGAGCGTGGTCCGCACGGTCACCACCCGCCAGCTGTGGCCCTCCGCCGCCCAGGCGTCGCCGGCGTACGGAAGGTCGACCGGGCGGGTCACGGTGCAGGTGAACTCCGGCGCGCGCGGCGTCGTCCGCCCGAACTCGACCTCCGGTGAGCACGGGAAGCGCTTCGCGCGGGGCTTGGTGATGTCGTAGAGCGGGGCCGCTCGGCCCTCCTCGACCTCGCCGCTGGCCAGGTCGACCTTCTGGGTGACGCCGTCGAAGTCGACGTCGAGCTTCGGGTCGGCGCCGGTGCCGGACACCAGCACGTAGAACGAGCTGGAGCCCTCGCCCGTGAGCTCCGGGGCCGGGATCCGGTACGACGCCCCGTCGGCCACCAGGTCGATCACCGGGCTCGCATCGGTCGTGAGGTAGCCGGACAGTGCGCCGAAGGTGGCGGCGTCGTACTGCCAGGTGATCGGCACGAACGCACTGCCCTCCGGGGCCACGACCTTCGCGACCTGGCGGGTGTCTGCTGCCGAGATCTCCGTGACCGGCCTGCCCGCGGTCACCTCGAGGCGCCCCACCGGCAGGGCCACGACGGACTCGACGCCCTGTCCGGAGAACTGGGCGTCGTCCGCAGCGGCCACCACGTCGCCGACCTCGATCCCGCTGTCGCCCCCGCACGCAGCGAGGACGGGCGCGAGCAGGAGCAGACCGAGCAGGCCCGTGGAGCTGCGACGAAGGAGCATGGGCCCCATTGTGGTGGTCGCGGTCACGCGGCGTGTGCGGGACTCCGATCCGGAGGGGTGAGCGGTGTCCACCGCGAGGGCCGCGGCACCGCACGGACCGACCGCGACAAGGTGGGCACGAGCGCGACGGCAGCGGTCAGCGCGCCGAGGGCGAGCACGGCGTCCCGGCCGCCGAGCAGGGTGAGCAGCGCGCCGGCCAGCGCGGGGGCGAGCGGGATGGTCAGCATCGACACCGCCTGCATCGACGCCTGCATCCGCCCGACCAGGTCGGGCGGCGTGATCGCGAGGCGGTACGAGCCGAGGGCCGCGTTGCCGGCCGGGTTGAGGAGCATGCCGGCCGAGGAGGCGAGGGCGAGCGACCACGGGTGGTTCCACAGCGCGAGGGGTACGGCGAGCGGCACGAAGCTCCACGCCACGACCACCACGAGTGCGCCGGTCGCGCACCGCTCGATGAGGACCGGCGCGGCGAGCGCGCCGAGGATGCCGAAGGTGCCGATCGCGGTCTCCGCCAGCCCGATCTGCCAGGCCGGGAAGCCGGCCTCGACCAGGCGCAGCAGTGCGACGAAGAAGAGCGCGTTGACCACCAGGTTGGCCGCCGGCGACCAGCACAGCACGATCCGCAGGAACCGGTGGCCCCACAGGAACCGCAGGCCCTCGCCGAGGTCCCGCAGCGGGCGGCCGGGGACGCCCGGGGCGGCGGTCCGCGGCTCGGGGGAGAGGTCGGTGCGGACCCGGCCGAGCAGCACCCAGCTCAGCGCGTAGGTGACGGCGTCCGCGGCGAACGGCGCCCACCGCGCGACGCCGTACAGCGCGCCGCCGAGGGGACCGCCGAGCAGGCTCGCGATGTGCTGGCGCGCCTGTTGCTGGCTGAGCGCGGTGGGCAGCTCCACGCGGTTGACGACCCGGCGGATCGCGGAGTTCTCGGCCGGGAGGAACAGCCCCGCGACCAGGCCGCTGGCGACGGCGACGGCGAGCAGGTGGGGGAGGGCGAGCCGGCCGGCCACGCCCGCGGCGACCAGTGAGGCGTGCAGGACGACGCCGGCGCCGAGGGAGAGGCGCATCAGGCGCAGCCGGTGGTACCGGTCGGCGAGCACGCCCGCGGGCAGCAGCATCACCACCATGCCGAGCAGGTACGCCGCCTCGGCCGCCGCGGCCCACAGTGCCGACCCGCTGAGCGCATAGGCCACCAGAGGCAGCGCGAAGGTCGTGATGCGGGTGCCGAGCTCGGAGACGGTCGCCGCGATCCAGAGCGCGGTGAAGTCGTGGTTGCGCGCCAGCGAGCGGTAGGACGACATTCCCGCACCATATGTTGCGCAATACATATTGCGCAATGAGTCCTGCGGATGTCGGTAGGGTGGTGCCATGGTGATGTACGACGACCCGCGGATCCTCCGCGCGATCGCGCACCCCACCCGCAACCGGGTGCTCCACGAGCTCTCCGCGGCGGGCTCGATGCGCGCCGCCGACATCGCCCGGGTCCTCGACATCCCGGCCAACCAGGCCAGCTTCCACCTGCGCCAGCTGGCGAAGTACGGCCTGGTCGAGGATGACCCCGACGCCGCGCGCGACCGCCGCGACCGGGTCTGGCGGCTGGTCGACCCCGACGGGATCCGGTTCCGCACCGCCGACATGCTCGCCCAGCCGGGTGGCCGTGCGGCGTACGCCGTCTTCCGGCGCAACGCCGTCGCCCACGGCCAGCACCTCGTCGAGCGCGCCTTCGCCGTCGCCGACGACGCCGAGCAGCCGGGCCGTAGCGTCTCGGAGTGGTCGCTCCTGCTCAGTCCCGACGAGGCCCGCGAGCTGATGGACGAGCTCATCGAGGTCGTCGAGCGCCGGCGCGAGGCCGGCCGCGAGCACGGTCCCGGCGAGGGGCGCGAGACCTACTCGGTGCTCCAGCTCATCCAGCCCTACCCCGAGGACCTCTGACATGCCCGCCCGGCTCAAGCCCGCCCCTGCCGCCGAGGTCGCCGCGGCCCTGGCCCGCCTCGATGCGGGTACGGCGCAGCGCGCCGACCTGCGGCTGCTCACCAAGCACTTCCTCGCCCTGCTCGAGACCCTCGCCCCGGGCCGCTCGGTCGAGGTCCGGGTGCCGCCGTACGCCGCCGTGCAGGTGATCGAGGGCGTGCGGCACACCCGCGGCACCCCGCCCGCCGTCATCGAGACCGACGCCGCCACCTGGATCGCGCTCGCGACGGGCCGGCTCGCGTGGACCGACGCCGTCGAGAGTGTGCGGGTGCAGGCCAGCGGGGAGCGGACCGACCTGACGCCCTACCTGCCGCTGGGGTAGGTCTCAGCCCTCCAGGGCGTCGGCCAGCGAGTCCGCCTCGTCGCGGGTCAGGTCGCCGGCGATCTGCACCTTGCCGTCGGTGATCGCGGACTGGATGACGGGCGCGGTGACGATCCGCCCGCCGGTCACGATCGCCACCTGCTGCTGGGTCCCGACCAGCTCGCGGGTGATGGCCTCGAAGGTCGTTGTCGCCTCGTCGTCGAGCTCGACGGCAACCGTCCAGCCGCCGCCGTCGGGGCTCATCGCAGCCTCGGCGTCCTCGACGCCGCCGACGATCTCGGCCGCCGCCAGCCGGTGGGCGGTGCCCTCGTCGTCGCAGGCGATCGCCTCCGCCGCCGGGTCCGGCTGCACCGCCGGGCCCGGCTGCACCGCCGGGCCGGGGCAGGCGTCGGTCGTCTGCTCGAGGACGCGGCGGAACTGCACGGGCTCGGCCGGCGTACCGCCGTTGCCGCGCTCGTCGTCGCTGTCGTCGCCGTTGTCGCCGCCGCCGCACGCGGCGAGGGCGAGGACGAGGGTCGCCGCGGTGGTCATGGCCGTGAGGGTCCGAGAAGGTGCCATGCCTCGATGCTGCCCCATAGATTGGCGGGCATGACCGGACCCGTCTCCACCACCGACCTGCGTACGCGCCTCGCCGAGATCCTCCCGGGTGTCCGATCGGACCTCGAGGCCCTCGTCCGCATCCAGTCCGTCAGCGCCGACCCCGCCCGCCTCGACCAGGTCGAGGTGAGCGCCCAGGCCACTGCTGACCTGTTCGCCGCGGAGGGCGTCGACGTGCGGATCGTGCGCGCCTTCGACGGCGCCCCGCCCGCCATCATCGGGGAGAAGAAGGGGCCCGAGGGTGCGCCCACGGTGCTCCTCTACGCCCACCACGACGTGCAGCCCGAGAACGACCACGCCGAGTGGGACTCCCCGCCGTGGGAGCCTACCGAGCGCGACGGCCGGCTCTACGGCCGCGGCGCCGCCGACGACAAGGCCGGCATCCTCACCCACGTCGCCGCGCTGCGGATGCTCGGCGACGACCTGCCGGTCACCGTCCGGCTGTTCATCGAGGGCGAGGAGGAGGTCGCCAGCGCGACCCTCCCGCAGCTGCTGCAGAAGTACGTCGAGGAGCTGCGCTCCGACGTCATCGTGATCGCCGACTCCGGCAACTGGGACATCGGCGTCCCGGCGCTCACCACCAGCCTGCGCGGCCTGGTCCGCGTCAACGTCGAGGTCCGTACCCTCAGCCACGCCGTCCACCAGGGCATGTGGGGCGGCCTGGTCCCCGATGCCCTGATCACCCTGTCGCGGCTGATCGCGAGCCTCCACGACGACGCCGGCAACGTCGCTGTCGCGGGCCTGCACTCCGGGCCCGCCGCTGACGTCGAGTACCCCGAGGAGCGGCTCCTCGCCGAGTCCGGGGTCGCCGAGGGCGTCGAGTGGATCGGCTCCGGCCCGGCCGTCGAGCGGCTGTGGACCAAGCCCGCGCTGTCGGTCATCGGCCTCGACGCCCCCAAGGTCGACGGCTCGTCCAACACCCTCATCCCGTCGGCCCGCGCCCGCCTCGCGCTGCGCACGGCGCCCGGCGAGACCTCCGAGAACGCCCTCGCCTGCCTGCGCGCCCACCTCGAGAAGCACGTCCCGTGGGGCGCGCAGCTCACCATCGACGTCGTCGACACCGGCGAGCCGATCGCGCTCGAGGTCACCGGTCCGGCGTACGACGCCGCGCGGGCCGCGTTCACCGAGGCCTGGGACGGCACCGCCCCGGTCGACATGGGCGTCGGCGGCTCGATCCCGTTCATCGCGGAGTTCCTCGAGTCCTTCCCGCAGGCCTCCGTGCTGGTGACCGGCGTCGAGGACCCCGACACCCGCGCCCACGGCCCCAACGAGGGACTGCACCTCGCCGAGTTCGAGAAGGTGCTGCTCGCCGAGGCGCTGCTGCTGCGCAACCTCGGCGCCTGACCTCGCGTCGAGTTGCCCCTGACTCACCGTTGAGTTGCCGCATCCTCACGTCCGAGTTGCCACTTCGATCGGCCGCCGGCGCAGGAATCGGCAACTCAACGGTGAGGATGCGGCAACTCAACGGTGAGGATGCGGCAACTCAACGGTGAGGATGCGGCAACTCAACGGTGAGGGCGGGGCAACTCGAACTGGCTTAAGTGCAGTGATTCGCTAGACTCACTCGCATGACGGCGACGAGCATCCCGACGGCCACCCCGACGTCCCCCCGCACGCGGACCCGGGTGGCGGTGATCGGCGGTGGCGCGAGCGGGGTCCTCACCGCCATCAACCTGCTGGTGCGATCCGACGACCCGGGCCTCGAGGTCGTCATCCACGAGGCCAGCGGCATCGTCGGCCGGGGCGTCGCCTACGGCACCAACGACCGGCGCCACCTGCTCAACGTCCGCGCCCGGCACATGAGTGCCTTCCCCGACGCGCCCTCGGACCTGCTCGACTGGGCGCTGCGTACCGGTCGCAGCAGCGACCCGCAGGGCTTCCTGCCGCGCGCCGACTACGCGATCTACCTCCAGGACCGGCTGGCCGACGTCGCCGACGACCGGCTCCGGATCCGCGCCGGCCGGGTCCTCGACGTCGTCCCCACCGGCGCCGGCTTCGAGGTCGTCACCGAGCGGTCCGCCGCGCACGCCGACGCCGTCGTGCTGTGCCACGGGAACCAGCCGCCCCGTCCGCTCGCCACCGCGGGCGGGGCGGCTCTGCCCGATGCGCCCTGGCATGTCGCCAACCCCTGGGAGCTGGCGCGGCTGCGCGCCCTCCCCGCCGACGCCCGCGTGGTCGTCGTCGGCACCGGGCTGACCGGCATCGACACGACCATCACACTGCTCGAGGACGGCCCGGCGCGCCACGTCACGCTCGTCAGCCGCAACGGGCTGCTGCCCAAGCCGCACGTCGGCCAGGCCCACACCGCCTGGGTCACCAAGGTCCCCGACGACGCCGTCACCGCCGACGGCATCGCCGCGGCGCTCGCCGACGAGTGCCGCGCCGCCGCCGAGCGCGGGGTCGGCTGGCGTGCGGTCGTCGACGGCCTGCGTCCGCTCACCCAAGAGCTGTGGCGCCGCCTTCCGGTAGCCGAGCGCCGCCGCTTCCTCGACGTCCACGCCCGGGACTGGGAGGTGCGCCGGCACCGGATGGCGCCCGAGGTCGCGCTGCGCCTCCAGTCCTACCGGTACGACGACCGGCTGGCCGTCCACGCCGGCAGCCTGCACGCCGTGGAGGACCTCGGCGAGCGCTGCCGGGTCACCACCGCACCCGGCCACGCACCGGTCGACGTCGACGCGGTCGTCAACTGCACCGGCCCGCTGCCCGACGTACGCCACAGCTCCGACCCGCTCCTGCGCGCCCTCGTCGCCCGCGGCACCGTGACCCCCGATCCCCTCGCGCTCGGCATCGACGCCACCGTCGACGGAGCCGTCCTCGGGGCCGACGGCCGGGTCGTCGACGGGCTGTTCGTGGTCGGCCCGCCGCGCAAGGGCACGCTGTGGGAGTCGACCGCGATCCCCGAGATCCGGGGGCAGGCGGCACAGGTCGCGACGGCGGTGGTGCAGCGCACGTCTCGGAGCATCGTCGCGAACTGAGCGATCCGCGCCCCGGCCGGTAGGCTTGCGCAACGTGTGCGGAGTCTTCGGTGTATGGGCCCCGGGTGAGGACGTCGCGAAGCTGACGTACTTCGGCCTCTACTCGCTGCAGCACCGCGGGCAGGAGTCCGCGGGCATCTCGGTCAGCAACGGTCGGCAGATCCTCGTCTACAAGGACATGGGCCTCGTCTCCCAGGTCTTCGACGAGAACACCCTCGAGTCGTTCGCGGGCCACCTCGCGGTCGGTCACTGTCGCTACTCGACCACGGGCGCGAGCACGTGGCAGAACGCGCAGCCGACCTTCCGGCCCACCGAGGACGGCTCGATCGCGCTCGGCCACAACGGCAACCTGATCAACACCGCGCACCTCGCGGAGATGGTCCAGGCGCTGCCGAGCGAGGACGGCGAGCTCGACATCCACGCCCACAACCTCGAGTCGTCCACCAACGACACGAGCCTGGTGACCGCGCTCCTCGCGCACCACCCCGACCAGTCGCTGGAGGCTCGCGCGCTGGAGCTGCTGCCGCAGGTCGAGGGCGCGTTCTCGTTCGTGTTCATGAACGAGAACACGCTGTACGCCGCCCGCGACCCCGAGGGCATCCGGCCGCTCGTGCTGGGCCGCCTCGAGCGGGGTTGGGTCGTCGCGAGCGAGGACGCCGCCCTGGCGACCACCGGCGCGAGCGTCGTGCGGGAGGTCGAGCCGGGCGAGCTGATCGTCATCGACGAGGACGGTCTGCGCTCCCACAAGTTCGCCGAGCCGCGCCGCAAGGGCTGCGTGTTCGAGTACGTCTACCTCGCCCGTCCCGACGCCACCATCGCCAACCGCAGCGTGCACGAGGCGCGGGTCGAGATGGGCCGCCAGCTCGCGCGCGAGTTCCCGGTCGAGGCCGACCTGGTCATCCCGGTCCCCGAGTCCGGCACCCCTGCCGCGTCCGGCTACGCGCTGGAGAGCGGCATCCCGTTCGGCCAGGGCTTCGTCAAGAACGCCTACGTCGGCCGCACCTTCATCCAGCCCTCGCAGACCCTGCGCCAGCTCGGCATCCGGCTCAAGCTCAACGCGCTCGAGCACATGATCCGCGGCAAGCGGATCGTCGTGGTCGACGACTCGATCGTGCGCGGAAACACCCAACGCGCCCAGGTCCGGATGCTCCGCGAGGCCGGCGCGCTCGAGGTCCACGTCCGGATCTCCTCCCCGCCGGTGAAGTGGCCGTGCTTCTACGGCATCGACTTCGCGACCCGTGCCGAGCTGATCGCCAACGGCCTCGACGTCGACGAGATCGCGGCCAGCGTCGGCGCCGACAGCCTCGGCTACATCTCGCTCGAGGGCATGGTCCAGGCGACCGGCCAGCCGCAGAGCACCCTGTGCACCGCCTGCTTCACCGGCGACTACCCGATCGAGCTCCCCGACGAGAGCCTGCTCGGCAAGCACCTCCTCGAGGCCACGCTCACGCCGAGCACCCACGGCGAGGCCCTCCCTGTTTTCAACAATCCGTGATCGAGGAGAACCGTGGCTGACAATGCAACCGGGGCCTACGCCCGTGCCGGTGTCGACATCGAGGCCGCGGACCGCGCCGTCGACCTGATGAAGGAGTGGGTCGCGAAGTCCCGCCGTCCCGAGGTGCTGGGTGGCCTGGGCGGCTTCGCCGGCCTCTTCGACGCCTCGGCACTGAAGAAGTACGAGCGTCCGCTGCTCGCGACCTCCACCGACGGCGTCGGTACCAAGGTCGACATCGCGCGGAAGATGGACAAGCACGACACGATCGGCTTCGACCTCGTCGGCATGGTCGTCGACGACCTCGTGGTCTGCGGTGCCGAGCCGTTGTTCATGACCGACTACATCGCCACCGGCAAGGTCGTGCCCGAGCGGATCGCCGCGATCGTCAAGGGCATCGCCGAGGCGTGCACCGAGGCGGGCTGCGCGCTCGTCGGCGGTGAGACCGCCGAGCACCCCGGCCTGCTCGCCCCCGACGAGTACGACGTCGCCGGCGCCACCACCGGTGTCGTCGACGCGCACCGCCTGCTCGGCGCCGAGAAGGTCGCGGAGGGCGACGTCGTCATCGCGATGAAGGCCTCCGGACTCCACTCCAACGGCTACTCCCTGGCCCGGCACGTCTTCTTCACCGAGCTCGGCTGGGAGCTCGACCGTCAGGTCGACGAGCTCGGCTCGACGCTCGGCGAGGAGCTTCTCGTGCCGACGAAGATCTACGCGAAGGCCTGCCTCGCGCTCGCCGACGCGACCGGCACGCACGCGATGGCCCACATCACCGGTGGCGGACTGGCCAACAACCTGGCCCGCGTCATGCCCGCTCACCTCAGCGCCACGCTCGACCGCGCGAGCTGGACCCCGCAGCCGATCTTCGACGTCGTCCGCACGGCGGGCGGTGTCGACCAGGCAAGCCTCGAAGCGACCCTCAACTGCGGCGTCGGCATGGTCTCCCTCACCCCGGCCGCAGAGGTCGACGCGGCGATCGCCACGCTCGGGGAGCACGGCGTCCAGGCCTGGGTCGCGGGCGAGGTCGTGGCCGGCGACGGCAGCGTGACGCTGGTCGGTCAGCACCCCGCTTGGTGACCTGCGCCTCATCCGCGCGCGCCACGCGTGCGGATGAGGCTCCCAGCGTGCGGGAACACCCACCGGCCATGTACCGTTGGACCCACGAGACTACGTATTCAGCAGTCCGGGGCCCGGAGGGCTACCGGCCAAGTGTGCGAGGGGGCTGGACCCTATGGGCCGCGGCCGTGCGAAAGCCAAGCAGACCAAGGTCGCTCGCGACCTGAAGTACCGCACTCACGAGACTGACCTCTCGGCGCTGGCGGCGGAGCTCCATGGAGAGCCCGCATCGTCCAGCGCCGACGAGGTGGAGCCCGAGGTGCTCGACAAGTGGTCGGACTACGCCGACCGCCGCGACTGAGCTGAATGGCGCGAGCGCGTCGCTCGTTCCTCGCGCCGCGCTGCCGCGCCGCAGTCGAGGTCCGTGGTCGTCACGTCCGCGTGGCGGCAACACGGTCGGCTCGCGGAAAGACTCGGCTCCTCCGCTCCGGTCGCTCGTTCCTCGCTCCCTGCGCTCCGTCGCCATCGCTTCCCGCGATGACCGACGACGTGGGTTGACGCGGATCGGGTCACGCCGGCGCGGCCTGTCGCATGACCACCACGTCTCCGTGGGTGCCGTAGCCGGCGAGCCGGCCACCTGAGCGGCGCCCGTCGAACGTCACCAGCCGCCACTCGTCGCCCGGCACGTCCGGGTCGGGCGGCAGGACGCTCGGCCACGGGATGTTGGTGGGGTACGGCGCGCTCAGGGCGCCGATCTCGGTCATCGTCGTGTCGAAGACCGGGTAGCGGCCACGGACCGCCCGGCGGTTGTCCCTTCCGTCGCTGGCCAGGACCCTCCAGTCCTCGCCGACGCGGAGCAGGGTAGTGCCCTCGGTCGCCCGGCGGTCGGTCGCCGCGCCCCGCAGGGCGAGGTGGTCGAGCGACGGGCCGGCGGCGAGCAGCGGGTGGAAGTCGAAGAACCTGCGCGCGCTGACGAAGCCGACCAGCCACCCGCCGTCCGGGGTCCGCGCCAGGTGCGGGTCCCAGGTCCCGACCGTGGGGCCGTCGGTGGGCAGGTCCAGGCGCCGGGTGGGCAGCACGTGCTGCCCGCGGGTGAGGTCCTCGGCCGACTCGGCCAGGGTGACACCGAGCGCGCCCGGGACCCGGTCCGCCTTGCGCGCCGGGAAGTCCGACCAGGTGCTGGTGGCGACCAGCCAGCGATCGCCGTCGCGGACCAGGTGGGTGGCGTGGTCGCCGTACACCCCCGGTCGGTCGGGACGCTCGAAGAACAGGTCGCTGCGCCAGCTGATCCCACCGGACCGGGACAGCGACCAGACCGAGGTGTGCGCGGTGTCGAAGAATCCCGGCCCGGCGCTGGTGGCGGTCAGCAGCACCTCCGAGCCGATCCGGTACGGCGACCCGTCGGCGTGCGACACCACCCGGATGTCGCGCAGCCCGAGCTGCCCGAAGCTCCCGGCGCGCACCTCGCCCGCCCCCGTGGCGTCGTGGGTGAGCCCGGCCAGCCAGTCCGGGTCGCGGGTGTCGGGGCCGCCGATCTCGCGCAGGTCGATGCGCCCACGCGCGACCCAGGCGCCGTCCTCGTGGGTCAGCACCGCGAGGTGGCTGCCGGTCAGGGTCAGGCCCAGCCGGGTGGGGGGTGAGGAGACGCGACCGAACCGCCGGCTGCGCAGCGCGTGCTCGGCGCCGCCGATCCGGACCAGCAGCGAGGCCCGGCCGTCCTCAAGGCGCACCGCCAGCCGCGTCCCGTCGGCCCCCTCCAGCGCCAGCCCGGCCGCGCCGTCCCCGGACACCGCCGCCTCGACTGCGCCGAAGGGGGCGCGGAGGGGGAGGCCCTCGGCCGCCACCAGGGTGATCGGGCGGTGGCGGGCGGCGATCTCGAAGGACAGCAGCACGGGCGCACCCTACGCGGCATGATGCGTCCGTGCCCGCCCCCACCCTGACCCCGTTGACCGGCGGCAACGGCATCGCGCTGAGCGCCGCCCGCCCCGGCCCCGACCTCGCTGCCCTGGGCTGGTCCGAGGAGGAGTACGCCGCCAGCGGCACCGCCCGGGCGGTCGACGCCGCACACGGAGAGGCGCCGTACACGACCCGGGTCGTCGTACGGCGTCCGGTGACGGCGCCGGCCAGCGGGACCCTCGTCGTCGAGTGGCTCAACGTGAGCAGCGGCGCCGACGCCGCCCCCGACTGGACCTACCTCGCCGAGGAGCTGGTCCGTCAGGGTCATGCCTGGGCCGGCGTCTCCGCCCAGCGCAACGGCGTCGAGAACGGCGCCGCGACCGTCACGGTCGAGGGCGCGGCACTGCAGGGTCTCAAGGCCGTCGACCCGGTCCGGTACGGCGACCTGCACCACCCCGGGGACGCCTACGCCTACGGCATCTTCACCGACGTCGCCCGGGCCGCGGCCGAGCTGACCGGGGCGGAGCGGGTTCTCGCGATCGGTCAGTCGCAGTCGGCGTACGCGCTGACGACCTATCTCAACCACGTCCACCCGACCGAGCGCTTCTTCGACGGCTTCCTGGTCCACAGCCGCGGCGACGTCGCCGCCCCGCTCGGCGAGCCCGGCCGCGGCATCGACCTCCTCGCCGCGCGTGCCGCCGGCGAGCCGACGCCGGTCCGCGACGACCTCGACGTACCGGTCCTCGTGCTCGAGGCCGAGGGCGACCTGCTCGGCCGGATCAACTACCTGCCGGCCCGCCAGCCCGACGGGCCCCTGCTGCGCGTGTGGGAGGTCGCCGGCGCCGCCCACGCCGACCTGTTCCAGATCGGCGAGTTCGAGGCCTTCCTCGGCCGCCCCGACCCGGTCAACCGCGGCCAGCACGCGTACGTCGCCCGCGCCGCGCTCCGCCACCTCGAGGCCTGGGCTCGCGGCGGCCCTGCCGCCCCCTCCGCGCCGCCGCTGGAGATCGTCGGCGGCGCCTTCGTCCGCGACGACCTCGGCATCGTCCGCGGCGGCATCCGCACGCCCGTCGTCGACGCACCCGCCGATGTCGTCTCCGGCGACGCCGGTCCCGATGCGTCGGTCATCTGTGGCCTGTTCGGCCGCACCCTCCCGCTGCCCGCGGGAGCCGGCGCGCGGCTGTGGGCGACACACGAGGCGTACCTGTCGGCGTACGAGAGCGCGACGGAGGCTGCCATCGCCGCCGGATTCGTGCTCCGGGAGGACCGGGACGCGGTGCTGGCAGAGGCGCGTCAGGCCTGAGGCTGCCCGGCCTGCACGGGAGCCCGGCTGAGCCAGTCCATGAGGACCGTGTCGCGATCGCCTCCCAGGGCCGGGCTGGTACGGGCTCCGGGAACCCGCGGGACGGAGCCGGGGAAGCGCAGTGGCTGGGTCAGGAACGGAGTGCGTCCGAGGATCGGGTGGTCGAAATGCTCCACCAGGCCACGATGGGTGGCCTGCTCGCTGGCGAGGGCCTGGGCCAGGTCCCAGATCGGCGCTGCCGGCACACCGACCTCCTCGGCGGCCGCTACCGCCTCGGCCGTCGTACGTGCTGTCGACCAGCACGTCGCGAGGGCCTCGATGTCGACGCGGTGCGCGGTACGTGAGGAGTCGTCCCCGAAGCGGGGGTCGTTCGCGGCCTCGGGATGTCCGACGAGCGCACAGAACCGAGCGAACACGCTGTCGTTGGCCACCGCGATCGCGACGAGCCCGTCGTTGGTCGGGTAGGTGTCGAAGGGCGCGGAGACCGGGTGCCGGTTGCCCACCCGCCCCGGCAGCGCCCCGGTCGCCGTCAAGATGCTCATCGCGGTGACCTGGAGGGAGACCAGAGAGTCGAACATCGCGATGTCGACGTGGCGGCCGATGCCGGTCCGCTCTCGCTCGAAGAGCGCGGCGGTGACGCCCCAGGCGGCGTACAGGCCGGCGATGACGTCGCCGACGGACTCGCCCACCCGCGTCGGCCCGCCCTCGACCGTTCCGGTGCCTGCCATCAGGCCCGACATGGCCTGGACCACCAGGTCGTACGCCGGGGCATGGGCGAGCGGGCCATCCTGCCCGAACCCGGAGATGCTGGCGTAGACGAGCCGTGGGTTGATCGCGTTCAAGCTGGCGTGGTCGATGCCGAGGCGGGCGGTCACGCCCGGCCGGAAGTTCTCGACCAGGACGTCGGCGGCACGAACCAGGTCCAGCAGGGTGGCATGGTCGTCGGGGTCCTTGAGGTCCAGCGCGATGCTGCGCTTTCCGTGGTTGAGCTGGGCGAAGTAGACGCTCTCGCCGTCGCGGAACGGGCCGAGGTGGCGGGCGTCGTCGCCCTGATGCGCCTCGACCTTGACGATGTCGGCACCCAGATCTCCCAACATCGCGGTGCAGTAGGGGCCGGCCAGCACCCGGCTCAGGTCGAGCACCTTCACGTCGGTCAGCAGCGGCATCGTCGTCCTCCTCGGTCGATCAGGGGCTTCGGGCCGATCCCTGCGACCGTCCCGAGCGCGGCAACCGTAGGGACGCCGTGTCTCGGAGGACCACGTGCAAGTGCCTAATCATCGTCGCCGCCATAGGGCGTTTGCACATTGCGTGAGCCGGGTCACCTCGGCCTGAATAGTGCCGCAACGATCCCCGTCGAAAGCGAACCCATGTACCTCCTCGATGACGTCCACCACGAGCTCCGCGCCGCCGCCCGCCGCGTCAGCACCGAGAAGCTGGCCCCCCGCGCCGCCGCGGTCGACGAGGAAGCGGTCTTCCCCAAGGAGAGCTACGACGTCCTGGTCGCGGCCGGTCTGCATGCCCCCGGGATCCCCGAGCAGTACGGAGGAGACGGTGTCGACGCGATCGCGTCGGCCATCACGGTCGAGGAGGTCGCCCGGGCCTGCGCCTCCAGTTGCGCGATCATCACCTCCAACAAGCTGGGGGTGGTCCCGCTGCTGAAGTACGGCAGTGAGGAGCAGCGCCGGCGCTACCTGCCCGAGGTCGCCTCGGGCGAGGCACTGATGGCCTACGCGATCAGCGAGCGCGAGGCGGGCAGCGATGTCGCCGCGATGCGGACATCGGCCCGGCTGGAGGGTGACTCCTGGGTGCTCAACGGCGTCAAGACCTGGATCACGTCGGCCGGGATCGCCCGCTACATCGTGGTCTTCGCGGTCACCGATCCGGGGCATGCATCGCGGTCGCTGTCCGCCTTCCTGGTGCATGCCGACGACGGCGGCATCTCCTACGGCGAACCCGAGCGGAAGATGGGCCTCAAGGGATCGGTGACGCGGGAGGTCTATTTCGAGGACTGCCGGATCCCGCTGGACCGGCTGATCGGCGAGCGTGGCCGCGGGATGCGGGTGGCGCTCGGGACCCTCGACCACACCCGGGTCTCGATCGGTGCCGAGGCGGTGGGCATCGCCCAGGGGGCGTTGGATGCTGCTGTCACCTACGTGAAGGAGCGTCGGCAGTTCGGGCAGGCCATCGCCGAATTCCAGGGGATCCAGTTCATGGTCGCCGACATGGGGATGCGCGTGGAGGCGGCACGCCAGATGGTGTACGCCGCCGCGGCCCGCAGCGAGGCGGGAAGTGACGACCTCACCTTCTTCGGCGCGGCGGCCAAGTGCCTCGCGTCGGACACCGCCATGGCCGTGACCACGGACGCCGTCCAGCTGCTCGGTGGCTACGGGTACACCCGCGACTTCCCGGTGGAGCGGATGATGCGCGACGCCAAGATCACCCAGATCTACGAGGGCACCAACCAGATCCAGCGGGTGGTCATGGCCCGCCACCTCCTCGCATGATCACCCACTCAGGCCGGCGGACCCTCGGTCCTGCCGCGGTCCCCGGCGGCGTCGAGGGCGGCGAGTGCGAGGGCGAGCTCCATGCGATCGGTCAGCCGGTCGAGATCGCGGCCGAGGAGTTGCTCGATCTGCTCCAGCCGGTAGCGCAGCGTGTTGCGGTGGATGACCATCGCCGCGGCGGTCGCGCTGGGCACGCAGTCGTGGTCGAGGAAGCTGCGCAGCGTGAGGAGCAGGTGGTTGTCGCCCGGGTCCTCGCGCTCGAGGAGCGGTCCGAGGACCTCGTGGCCGAGCTCGGCGAGCGGCAGGTCGAGGTTTCCGAGGAGCAGGCCGGTGAGCGACAGCGGAGCGGACCTGCCGACGCCGTCGGGCACAGCGGCTTGGCGGGCCTCGTAGTAGCCGAGGCGCAGACCGGCCACTCCACGGCGGGCCGATCCCAGGCCCACCGCCGGACGGTGTCGTGCCTCGCGCAGCTGGGCATGCAGTCCCTCGGCGACCTGACCGGCGTCGACCCCCTCGGGCACGACGACCGCGACCGCATCATCCAGCAGGGCCGTGGGGAGGGGATCGCCCTCGCGGGCGAGGACCGACCTCAGCTCCCACGGCACCCGACGCAGACGTTCGGGAGTCTCGTCCAGCACCGCCACGACCATCGTCTGGAGAGCGTCCGCCTGGACGTTCAGCCGGCGCAGCCGGTTGCGGGCGGCGTGGTCGGAGACCAGGCCGTGCAGGACGTCCTCGAGGACCTGGCCGAGCAGCTCGCGACGACCCGTGAGAAAGGCCTGCTCCCTGGCGAGCTCGAGGCCCAGCACGGTGGCCGCGAAGGGCAGCACGCCCTCGTAGGCCGGAGTCGGCTCCGTGTGCAGCACCGCGACGGGGATGTCGTCGACGACCACTTCGGCGGATGCGGATCCCCGCGTCCCGGCGGCGGCCGAGGAGGAGGGCTTCCAGCGCGAGTTGCGGGGCGAGCGGTGGAGGACGTGACCGCCGGGCTCGGCCAGCACGACGGCGTCCAGGCCGAGCTGTCGACGCAGCTCGCTCAGCATGCCATCGACGCCTCGACGCGAGAGCAGCTCCCGCACCAGGCGGTCCTGCACCTGGAGGTTGGTCTGCACGGCGGCGTAGGTCTCCGCGTAGATCTGGTCGGCGAGCCAGTGGCTGATCGCGATGAACGGCACCTCCACGGGCGAGACCAGCAGGGTCAGCCCGGCGTCTCGCGCCGCTGTGAGCAGCTCAGCAGGCGGCTGATCGTGGACCAACCCGATCCCCAGGCAGACGGCGGCGACCGGTACTGCCGCCAGGCGGGTGGCCAGGTCACGCCACTCGTCCATGGTGCGGTCGAGCAGCGCCGTGGTCATCACCAGCTCCTGGCCGCGCAGGAAGGGCACTGGGTCAGGGAGCTCCGTGGTCGAGCCCCAGCTGATCGGCTGCTCGGCGGCGCCCTCGGGCAGCACCACCGCCCTGACCTTGAGGCTCGGCTCGTCGAGCAGGTCGCGCAGCACCACGGGCATGGCCGCATTGTGCCGGACGGTCCGCCAGGCAGTTGCGCTGCGTGGGGTCGCCCCAGGTGATCCCCACTGAATGAGAACGGCGGTCGCGGCGGTGAGCCTCGATCGTCCGGGGCGTCGCCCGAGACGCCCCTCCACCCCTGGTCGTCAGCGACCTCGAACAACAAGGAGTACGCATGCGAATCCGCTCTCTGATGGCCGGCACGCTCGTCGGCCTGCTGGCCGCGACGACCGCCTGCTCAGGAGGTGAGTCCAGCAGCGACACCCTCAAGATCGGCTTCTTCGCCCCCGAGTCCGGGTTCGGGTCGGCGGACGGACGCAGCGCCCTGGCGGGTGCGAGGCTGGCTGTCGCCCAGGCGAACGCGGACGGTGGCGTCGATGGCAAGAAGGTCGAGCTGGTCACCTACGACGACGCGAGCGATCCCAAGCAGGGCGCCGTGATCGCGACCAAGCTCGTTTCCCAGGACCGGGTCGTCGCGGCCGTCAGCGGCTCGTACAGTCCCCAGACCCTCGCCGGAGCGACCATCTTCCAGCGCAACAGGATTCCCCTCGTCTCCGCGTACGCCGTGAACCCGGGCATCCCGGAGACCGGTGACTTCATCTTCCAGCAGGACTACGACGGCGAGGTCCAGGGCCGCGCTGGAGCCGTCCAGTTCGCCGAGGACGGAGTGAGGAAGCCCGCGATCATCGCGATCGACAACGACTTCGGCAACGCGCTCGTCGACGGCTTCAGCGACCAGGCGAAGGAGAGCGGGGTGGACGTCGTCTCCGTGGACAAGAACGAGTTCGGCGAGAAGGACTTCGACACGATCATCCGTCGCGCCGTCGGCGCGGGCGCGGACGGCATCTACCTCGTCCAGTACGTCGCCGAGGGCACCCAGTTCTTCCGCGCCCTGCGGAAGTCAGGCGTGGGTCTCCCTGTGCTGAGCACCGAGGGCATCGACTCGGCGGGCTTCCTCGAGTCGATCGGTGACCTCGCGGACGGCGCCAAGATCACCACGAACCTCAACCGCGACGCCGAGGCTCCCGCGACCAGGTCCTTCCTGGAGGACTTCGCGAAGGAGAACGACTTCCCGGCGGACATGGTGGCCGCCTCGTCGTACGACGCCGTGAAGTTGATCCTCGACGCCGCCGACGCGACGGGGACCAGTGCGGGCGACATCCAGAAGGGCCTGCTCGGCACGTCTGACCACCAGGGAGCGACCGGAACGCTGGCGAAGTTCACCGACGGACGCCAGGTGGTCAAGCCCGTCCAGATCCTTCAGTTCGACGGCGCCACGCTGGTCTCGGTCGGCGAGGTCACCGACACGGCCGTCATCACTCCGTGAGCTGCTGATGGAAACCACAGTCGACGGACTCGTCATCGGGTCCCTGTACGCCCTGGTCGCGCTGGGGCCGTGCCTGGTCTACGGGTTGCTGCGCGTGCTCGACATCGCGAACGCCGCGTCCCTCACTCTCGGCGGCTACCTCGTCCTCGTCCTCGCCGAGCGCGCCGGCAGCCCGCTCCTGGGCGTCCTTGCCGGGCTCGCCGCCGGCGCCGCGCTCGGATGGGTGATCCAACGCTGGATCTACCTGCCGATCCTGGATCGCGGACCGATCGTCACCCTCGTGACGGGCATCGGTCTCTACATCGTGGCGACCGAGCTGTTCCGCCTCGTGTTCGGGCCGTCCCAGCGCAGCGCCCACGTCGACCTCCCTCTGCCCGACGCCGAGCTCGGCGGCGTGCGCCTCGAGGGCATCGACCTCCTGGTCCTCGCAGTGACGTTCGGAGTCATCGGCGCGACGTGGTACGTGCTGACCCGGACGCGCAGCGGCGTGCTGTGGCAGGCCGTCGCGCAGGACAGGAAGGTGGCCGGGGCGGTCGGCGTCAACAGCCCGCGGGTGATCGCTGCCGTCTTCGCGATCGGCTATCTCCTGTCGGCCCTCGCGGGTGCCCTGCTCTCGGTGAAGTACGACGCGGTGTACCCCACGCTGGGTGACATCCCTGCCTACAAGATGCTGGCGATCATCATCCTCGGCGGTCTCGGCAGCCCGCTCGGCACGATCGTCGCCGCACTCCTGATCGGCCTGGTCGAGTCCTGGGTAGTCGCGTCGTTCGGCTTCGCGCTCCCGCGCGACGCCATCGCGTTCGTCGCCCTCATCGCGATGCTCCTGATCCGGCCGCAGGGCCTGATCCCCTCCCGGGTGGTGAAGGCATGACCTACGCGATCGTCGTGGCCGTGACCGCGATCTTGATGGCGAGCGTGGTGGTGAGCCTCAACCTGACCGCCGGGTACGCCGGCCAGCCGAACCTCGCACAGAGCGCGTTCTTCGGGCTGGGCGCGTACTTCGCCGCCGTCCTCTCCGTCGAGCACGGCATGTCCTTCTGGTCGGTGTTGCCCGTGGCCGCGTTGGTCTCGGGTCTGGCCGGCGCCGTCCTGGGGGCGATCAGCCTGCGGTTGCGCGAGGACTTCTTCGCGATCACGACCGTCGGCTTGAACTTCGTGGTCGTCGCGCTGTTTAAGAGCGTCGACTTCTTCGGTGGTGCGACCGGCATCTACGGCCTGCCGCTGCCCATGATCGGCGGCACCGCGTTCACCAACGACCACTTCCTGGTGCTCTCACTGGCCCTGCTCGGCCTGGTCGTGGTCGTCGCGAAGGTGGTGCGTGACAGCTGGTACGGCGGGATGTTGATGGCGATCCGCGAGGACGAGCTCGTGGCGGCCTCGCTCGGGGCACCGGTCGCCCTGTTCAAGGCGTCCGCCTTTGCTCTCAGCTCACTGCTGGCGGGGGTGGTGGGTGCCGTGTACGCATTCTTCATCAGCAGCATCACTCCCGAGACGTTCGGCTTCAGCCAGTCGGTGCTGCTGCTGTCCATGCTCATCATCGGCGGCATGGGCACGATCCGAGGAGCCATCGTCGGCGCGGTGCTCCTCACGCTGATCCCTGAGCTCTTCAGGTTCGCGTCGGACTACCGCAACCTCATCTACGGCGTCTTCCTCGTCCTGGTCCTGCGGTTCCAGCCGCAGGGACTCGTCGGAGACGCCAGCTGGCTGGCCAGGGCTGCGGCTCGGGTCCTCGGTCGTGCCCGTCCTGCGTTGTCGACCACGAAGGAGGTGGCCCGATGACTGCGGGCAGCCAAGCCGTACCGCTGGCCGAGGTCCGGGGGATCGGCGTTCGCTTCGGCGGGCTCCAGGCGCTGGACGACGTGTCCTTCTCGGTCCGGCCGGGGGAGTTCGTCTCGGTGATCGGTCCCAACGGTGCCGGGAAGTCGACTCTCTTCAACGTGATCTCCGGGGTGCAGAAGCCGACGTCGGGGGACGTGCTCTTCGACGGGGAGCCGGTGCGCCGCTTCCGCCCGGACCTGGTCCACGCCCGTGGGGTGGGTCGCAGCTTCCAGGTCGCGCGGCCGGTCGGCTCGCTGACAGTGCGGGACAATGTGCTGCTCGGTGCTGGCGGTCACCGGCTGCGCGGCGTGCTGAGCAGCCTGCGGCCGCGGGGCCGGGACCGGGCGCTGCAGGACCGGGTCGACGAGCTCCTCGAGCTCGCCGGTCTCACGACGGTCGCACACCGCCAGGCGGGGGAGATCAGCCCCGGCGACCTGCGCCGGATGGAGATCGCCCGGGCGCTGGGTGACGATCCTCGGCTGGTGCTCCTCGACGAGCCGGCCGCCGGAGTCGGCTCGGACGGGCTCACTCCGCTGGCCGAGCTTCTCGGGAAGATCCGAGACAGGGGGGTGGCCGTGCTCCTGGTCGAGCACTACGTCGGGCTCGCCCTGTCGCTCTCGGACCGGGCCGTCGTTCTCAACCGCGGCCGGTTGCTGGCAGTGGGCGACCCGGATGCGATCCGGCGGAATCAGGCCGTCATCGACGCCTACCTCGGAACCAAGCGTTCCCGGGCCGGGGGCGTCACCAAGCATTCGACAGGAACCGAGGGCGAACGATGAGCCTGCTGACCATCGAGGACGTGAGTGCCGGATATGGGCGGAGCACCGTCCTGCACGGCGTCAGTCTCGGAGTGGAGACGGGGGAGTTCGTGGTCGTGCTCGGCTCCAACGGAGCCGGGAAGTCGACGTTGATGCAGGCGGTGATGGGGTTGCTGCCGCTCACCGGCGGCAGTCTGCGGCTGCGCGACGTCGACCTCGGCGCCCTGCCGGTGCACGCGCGGGTCCGGCACCGGGTGGCCTACGTGCCGGAGGGGCGCCGGGTGTTCCCGGCGCTCACCGTCGAGGAGAACCTGGTGACTGCCTGGCGCCCCTCGGGGCGTGCGCAGGCCGACTCGCTGGACCTCCAGTACGCCACGTTCGAGCGGCTCCGTGAACGTCGAAACCAGCTCGCCGGCACGCTCTCCGGGGGAGAGCAGCAGATGCTCGCACTGGCTCGGGCGCTGATCAGCGAGCCCGAGCTGCTCGTCGCCGACGAGATCTCCCTCGGTCTCGCTCCGATGGTCGTGGAGGAGCTCTTCGAGGTGTTCGCCCAGCTCAACCGGGCCGGCACGGCGATCCTGTTGGCGGAGCAGAGCGCCCTTCTGGCCTTGGAGTACGCCACCACGGCGTACGTCATGGAGACCGGCCGGATCACCCTCTCGGGTGCGGCCGCCGACCTCGCAGACGACCCACGGGTCGCCGACGCCTACCTGCGGATGAGCTGATCCGCAGCCGAGCTGCCGCCGGCACGGGTCGAGTCGTGGTCGGCCCGTGCTGGCGGTATGGCCCCAACCTCCCCGACCCTAGGGCGTCGCGATCCCCGTCGACCCGGTCAGGTCTTTACCAAGAGCCGGCCGCCCGTAGGGCAACTCTCGCCGGTGCTGTCCCTTACCACCCGCCACCAAGATCTCCCGAAAGTGGCGCCCGACACATCCGCCTCGGGGCGGGCCCCAGGACGGTCGGGCACCGGGACTCTGAAGAGGTGGCACCATGCGCGGACTCATTCGACTTCTGGCGGCCCTGACGGCCGTCCTGCTGGTCGCGGCCGGCTGTGGAGGCGGCGACGGCGGCGGCTCCGGCGACGGAAAGGTGAGGATCGCCGCGATCTTCTCCGGCCCGACCACGGACGCCGACTACAACGCCCTCGGCCTCGAGGCGCTCAAGGCGGCCGAGAAGGACGGCGCCGAGGTGTCGTACTCCGAGAGCGTCGCGGTGCCCGACATCGAGCGCGTCCTGCAGGAGTACGTCGCCGACGGCTTCAACGTGATCTGGACGCACGGCTCGCAGTTCTACGAGGCCACCTCGAAGATCGCGAAGCAGAACCCGGACGTCCGCTTCATCGGCGAGTTCGACGGTGAGCCCGAGGGCCAGCCGGAGAACGTCTGGGTCATCGACCGCAACTTCCACACCGTCTTCTACCCGCTCGGCGTGCTCGCGACGAACCTCACCAAGTCCGGCAAGGTCGGCTACCTCGGCGGTCTCAGCCTGCCGTTCTCCTACTCCGAGGTCCACGCCGTCGAGCAGGCGATCGGCGACAGCGGCAAGGACGTGGAGCTGACCCCCGTGTGGAGCGGCGACTTCAACGACACGGTCAAGGCGCAGCAGCTCACCAGCCAGCTCATCTCCGGCGGCGCGGACGTCGTCGTCACCTCGCTCAACCTCGGTGTGGTCGGGGCGTTCAAGGCCGTCAACGACACCGACCCCGGCTCGGCCTGGGTGACCGTCAAGTACACCGACAAGTCGCAGAACGGTCCCGAGCACTACGCCGCCACCGTCCTCTACGACTTCGTGCACCCGTTGACCGAGATCCTCGCCGACATCGACAAGGGCACCACCAAGGGCCACTACGTCATCGGGTTCGGCCAGGGCGCCAGCGTCGACGTGGGCGACAACGTGCCCGCCGAGGTGAAGGCCGAGGTCGAGAAGGCCGTCGCCGGCATCTCCGACGGCTCGATCGAGGTCGCGCTCGACCAGTCCGAGGTGAAGTGACCATGGAGGACCCGCGTCTGGAGATGCGGGGGATCGTCAAGACCTTCGGCCCGGTGACGGCGCTCGACGCCGTCGACCTGGTGGTCGGGCGCAACGAGGTCCACGGCCTGCTCGGCGGCAACGGCGCCGGCAAGACCACTCTGATGAACGTCCTCTACGGGCTCTACCGGCCCAACGCCGGCGAGGTGCTCCTCGACGGCCGGCCGGTCAGCATCGGCTCGCCGAAGGACGCCATCGCCGCCGGGGTCGGCATGGTCCACCAGACGTTCCTCCAGGTCGACAACTACACCGTCACCGAGAACATCGTGCTCGGCACCGACGTCCCCGGCCCGTTGCGGCTCGACCTGTCCGACGCGAAGGCGCGGATCCGCGAGCTCAGCGACCGGTTCGGGCTCACCGTCGACCCCGATGCCGTCGTCGAGGACCTGCCGGTCGGCGTACGCCAGCGGGTGGAGATCCTCAAGGCGCTCTACCGCGGGGCGAAGCTGCTCATCCTCGACGAGCCGACGACCAACCTCACCCCGCAGGAGGTCGACGACCTGTTCGGCTCGATGCGGGCGATGGTCGACGACGGCATGAGCGTCGTGCTCATCACCCACAAGATCCGCGAGACGCTCAGCGTCTGCGACCGGATGACGGTGATGCGTGACGGCCGCCGGGTCGAGACGATCGAGCGCGCGGACACCGACGCCGAGCACCTTGCCGAGAAGATGGTCGGCAGCACGACCGACTCCGGCGCCGCGGTCGACGCGGCGCTCGGGGCGGTCGATGCGACCCAGGTCGAGGTGGACCTGTCCGCCGTCGGTACGACGACCGCGGTCGCCGTCCGCGACCTTGTCGTCGCCAACGACCAGGGCCACGAGCTGGTCCGCGGCTTCGAGCTGGAGCTGCGTGAGGGCGAGATCGTCGGCATCGCCGGTGTCGCCGGGAACGGCCAGGTCGAGCTCGCCGAGGCGTTGGCCGGCGTACGCCCGGTGCGCTCGGGCAGCGTCGAGGTCACCGGCCGCGCCATGGTCGGGCTGCCGACCGCGGCATGGCTGGGCCACGGCGTCGCCTACGTGCCGGAGGACCGGCACCGCGACGGCATCCTGCCGACCGCGAGCATCACGGAGAACCTGGTGCTCGGCTCGCAGCGCAGCGCCCAGGTCCGCAAGCGCGGGCTGATCGACTGGGGTGCCGCGAAGCAGCGGGCCGTGGATGCCATCGCCGAGTTCTCGGTGCGCGCCAACGGCCCGGGCACGCTGGTCGGCGACCTGTCCGGCGGCAACATCCAGCGGGTCATCCTGGCCCGGGCCTTCGCCCGGCAGCCTCGGATGCTGATCCTGCACAACCCGACCCGCGGCCTCGACATCGGCTCGACGCGATTCGTGTACCAGCAGGTGCGGAAGGCCACCGCGGCCGGCTGCGCCGTCCTCCTCTTCTCGGAGGACCTCGACGAGGTGATCGCCCTGTCCGACCGGGTGATCGCGCTCTACCAGGGGTCGCGCGCGGGGGAGTGGCAGCACGGGTCGGTCGACGCCTACGAGGTCGGCCGCAGCATGACTGGACTGGGAGAAGCCCGTGTCTGACACCCTCACCGCCCCACCGTCCGCCCCGCCGGACGGCGCCTCGAGGCGGCCGTCCCGGCTCGCCGAGGCGCTCTGGCTGGTGGTGCCGTACGTCGTCTCCGTGGTCCTCGCCTTCGTCGTCGGCGGCCTGGTCATCGCCGCCATCGGCCGAGACCCGTTCGCCGCGTTCGAGTCGGTGCTCACCACCAGCTTCAACACGCGGTTCGGCACCATCGAGACCCTGCACAAGTGGGTGCCGGTCCTGCTGTGCGCCTACGCCTTCGCGATCCCGCTGGCCACCGGCAAGTTCAACATCGGTGCCGAGGGCCAGCTCCTGGTCGGCGCGACCGGCGGCGTGGCCCTCGGCATCCTGTGGTCCGACCTCCCGATGGTCGTGCTGCTGCCGTGCGTCCTGGTCGCGGGTGCGCTCTCCGGCGCGGTCTGGGCCGGGATCGCCGCCTTCTTGATGACGAAGTTCCAGGTCAACGAGATCCTCAGCACCGTCGTGCTGAACTTCATCTCGTTCCAGCTGATCGACTACGTCGCCAGCCATGTCTGGCCCGACCGCGGTGCCGGGCACCCGGCCACCACCCCGGTAGGTGACGGCGCCCTGCTGCCCGGCATCGGCCAGGCGCCGCCCATGCACGCGGGTGTCCTGCTGACCGTGGTCCTCGTCGTCGTGATCGCCGTGTTCATGCGGCGTACGTCGACCGGCTTCGAGATGCGCGCGGTCGGCGCCAACCTGCGGGCCGCCCAGGTGCACGGCATCCGGACCTCGCGGCTCGCGGGTGCGGGCCTCGTGGTCGGTGGCGCCGTCGCCGGCCTGGCCGGCGCGATCGAGGTGGCCGGCGTGCACGGCAAGATGCTGGAGGGGATGCAGTCGAACTTCCTGATCCTCGGCATCATCGTCGGCCTGATGGCGCGCGGCAGCATGCTCGCGCTGCCGTTCATCGCCTTCGGCATCGCGGTGCTCGAGGTCGGCGCGGGCTCGATGCAGCGCACCGCGCAGGTGCCCGTCGAGATGGTGCTCATCATCGAGGCGCTGATCCTGCTCTTCCTGCTCCTGTCCGACATCGCCCGCGCGAAGCTCAGGAGGCACTGACATGGGTGAGATCACCGAGTTCCTGACGCTGATGATCCCGGCGATGGTGCCCTTCCTGCTCGCGGCGCAGGGCACCGTCCTCAGCGGCCGGGCAGGCGTCTTCAACGTCTCGCAGGAGGGCCTCATGGTCCTCGGCGCGGCGGTCGGCTTCCTGGTCAGCTTCAAGGTCGGCAGCAACACCGTCGGCATGGCGGCGGCGTTCGCGATCGCCGGCGTCTTCGGCCTGGTGCTGGCCTACATGACCACGCAGCTGCGGCTCGACCAGTTCGTCGTCGGCCTCGCGCTCTACTTCGCCGCACTGGGCGCCGCCGGTCTCCTCTACCGCGAGGTCATCGGCGTCACCCTCGAGCCGCCGCTGATCCCGACCCTGCAGGACAAGCCGATCCCACTGCTCTCGGACATCCCGTTCGTGGGGGAGGTGCTGTTCGACCACGACCTGGTCGTCTATGCCGCCTTCCTCATCTCGGCGGCGATCTACTGGTTCATGTACCGCACCCGCAGCGGTCTCGCGTTCCGCTCGATCGGCGAGAACCCGAAGGCCGCCGACAGCCTCGGCATCAACGTCACCTGGGCCCGGACCTGGTCCACCGTCGTCGGCTCCGGCCTCGTCGGCATGGCCGGCGCGTACCTGCCGATGGTCTACACCGGCCTCTACACCGAGGGCATGGTCGCCGGCCGCGGCTGGCTGGTGATCGCGCTGGCGTTCCTCGGCGGCTGGCGGCCGCACCTCGTGGTGGCAGGCGCGGCGTTCTTCGCCGGCATGGAGGTGCTCGCCCTGAGGGCCCAGGTCGCCGGCATCGGCATCCCGCACCAGTTCGTGCTGATGCTGCCGTACGTCGCCACCCTGCTCGTGATGGTCTTCGCGTTCCGCTGGGCGCGGCAGCCATCTTTCCTCGGACGCAACTACGACCGCGAGAGCCGCCTGGTCGGCTGACCGGCAGCGTCACCCGAGCACGAGGCCCCCGCCACGAGTCCCGGCGGGGGCCTCGTCCTGTGTCAGCGGTCCGCCCGCTCGGTCCCGGCGAGCTCGTCGGCCAGGCGACCGGCAGCGTGACTGGCGCCGGCTAGCCACCGCTCCACCACCGCGATCTCGGCGTCGTCGAGGTCGGCCAACGAGTCGCGCAGGGCGCCGGCCAGGGGGCCGAAGAAGGTGCTGGCCACCTCCCGGGCGTTGTCGGTGAGGGACAGCAGCTGCCGGCGCCCGTCGGCGTCGTCGGGGCGGCGCTCGACGTGACCGCTCGCCTCGAGGCGGCGCAGGAGCGCGGTGGTCGCCGGCTGGCTGAGGTCGATCGAGCGCGCCAGCGAGCTGGGCGTCATCGCGTCGTGGCGCATCGCGGCCTGGTGGAGGTGCGCGAGGGCGTCGACGTCCGTGGGGTGCAGGCCGTGGCGGTGGGCGAAGAGGTGCGAGAACCGGGTGAGCTCGTAGGAGAGCTGCTGGACCAACACCGGCACCCGGACGCCGGCGGGTTGCTCACCCGTGAGGGACATGTGCATATCCTTCCATCATGGAAGTATCTCCGGTGGACACTCGACTCCGAGGCATTCTCCGCCCTCGGGTCGCCTGGATCCTCCCTGTCCTCTACCTGCTGGTGGGCGGTGCCCTCATCGGGGCGGTCGGGACGGCGCCGGTGGACCGCGGCGCAGCCGACCAGCTGCCCGACGGCTACGACTCGACCCAGGTCGTCCGGCTGCTGGAGGACTTCCCCTCCGGCGACGGCCAGGTGGCGGTCGTGCTCTTCTCCGCCGACGAGGCGATCGACGCGGCCGGCCGGGCGAGGCTCGGACAGGTCTTCGAGCGAGCGGCGGGCGACGCCGCGGTCGCTGCGCTGCAGCCGTCGCAGGACGGTACGGCGCTGGTCGGCATCGTGTCGATGGAGAGCACCGACGCGGCCGTGCTGGCCGATGACGTGGAGGCACTGCGCACGACGCTGCGCACGGGACTGCCCGACGGCGTCCGGGCCCAGGTGACCGGTCCTGCGGCGATCCAGGGCGATCTCGCACAGGTCTTCGACGGTGCGGACGTCACTTTGCTGGCGGTGACCGCCTCGGTGGTGGCCCTGCTGCTGATCATCACCTATCGCTCGCCCTTCCTGTGGCTGGTGCCGCTGAGTGTGGTCGGGATCGCGGATCGCCTGGCCGCCGTCGCTGCGACCCACGGGCTCACCGCGCTCGGGGTGGCCTTCGACCAGTCGACGACCGGCATCCTGTCCGTGCTCGTGTTCGGGGCGGGGACGGACTACGCCCTGCTCCTGATCTCCCGCTACCGCGACGAGCTGCATCGCACCGCGAGTCGTCCGGAGGCCATGGTGCGCGCGTGGCGGCGGACCGCGGAGGCCGTGGCGGCCAGTGCCACCACCGTCGTCGTGGCCCTGCTCGCGCTGCTCCTCTCGGCGTTCCCCACCACCCGGGGGCTCGGCCTGGCGTGCGCCATCGGCGTGGTCGTCGCGGCGCTCGCAGTGCTGGTCGTGCTGCCGCTGGCCCTGGTGGCCTTCCCACGGGGGATCTTCTGGCCGCGTCGCCCCGTGGTCGGTCAGACCCCCGCGTCGGAGGGACGGTCGGTGTGGCGTCGCGTCGGCGACGTGGTGGCGCGACGTCCGCTCGGCGCCGCGGCGGTGGCCGTCGTACTGCTCGCCCTGCTCGCCGGCGGGATCCTCGGCATCCGCAGCGGCCTGTCCGAGGCCGACCAGTTCATCGACACCCCCGAGTCGATCGCGGCCGCGGCCCGGCTCGCCGAGTCGTTCCCGGCCGGGAGCACCGACCCCGCCGTCGTGCTCACCCGGGGCGACGTGGCCGCGGTGGTCGCTGCGGCCGAGTCCGCGCCGGGCGTGGACGCCGTCCGACCGGCCGGCGAGCACGACGGGCTCACCCGCCTCGACGTCGTGCTCGACCATGCGCCAGGCACTCCGCAGGCACGCGAGGACGTGCGCTCGCTCCGCGCCGCTCTCGCGGACCTCCCCGCGACGCTGGTCGGCGGGACCGATGCCCAGGACGTGGACTCCGACGCCGCAACGCGGGACGACCGGGCCCTCGTGCTGCCCCTGATCCTGGTCGTCGTGCTCCTGGCCCTGGGCCTGCTCCTGCGCTCGGTCGTGGCGCCCGTCGTGCTCGTGCTGACCGTGGTCGCCACCTACCTCGCCGCACTCGGTGCGGGCTGGGTGCTCAGCAGCTCGGTGTTCGGCTTCGACCGGCTCGACGTGGGCGTGCCGCTGCAGGCGTTCTTGTTCCTGGTCGCCCTCGGCGTCGACTACAACATCTTCCTCGTGGCGCGCGCCGCCGAGGAGGCGGAGCGGTACGGCGCCCGCGAGGGCATGCTGCGCGCCCTCGGCTCCACCGGCGGCGTCATCACCAGCGCCGGCGTACTGCTCGCCGCCGTGTTCGCGGTCCTCGGCGTGCTGCCGCTCGTCGTGCTCGCCCAGCTGGGCATCGTCATCTGCGTCGGCGTCCTGCTGGACACGCTGGTGGTGCGCACGGTCCTCGTCCCAGCGATCGCGCTCCGCCTCGGCGACCGGTTCTGGTGGCCCCGGCGTCCCGGGCTGTAGACGACGAGACCCCCGCCGGTCACCCGGCGGGGGTCTCGTTGCTTGTGGGCAGGGGCGGGGTCGAACCGCCGACCTATCACTTTTCAGGCGATCGCTCGTACCAACTGAGCTACCTGCCCAAGCAGTCGCCCACCTTACCGGAGGGTGTGCCGAGGTACGAAAGTGGCGGGCACCTGTGGACGCCGGCCGCCTAGGCTGGCACGGTGCCGGACCTGTCGGGCGTCGTGCTCCGCCCCCTCTCGACCGACGACGCACCCGCGATGGCCCGCCTCCACGTCGCCGTCTGGGACGAGGCGTACGCCGGACTCGTGCCCGAGTCGATCCTCGCCGAGCGTCGCGCCGACCTCGACGGGCGCACCGAGCGCTGGCGGCGGACCGCCGCGACCTCGCCCGCGGCCACGACCGTGGCCGTGCGCGACGGCGAGCTGGTCGGCTTCGTGTCCGTGGGGCCGGGCCGCGACGCCGACCTCGACCTGGCCGAGGAGCTGTGGGCCCTCTACGTCCGCGCCGCCTGGTGGGGACACGGGCTCGGGCACCGGATGCTGGCCGCGACCCTGGCCGACCGGCCGGCGTACCTGTGGGTGCTGGCGGGCAACGACCGCGCCCTGGCCTTCTACCGCCGCCAGGGATTCGCGCCCGACGGGGTCGAGCGGCACGAGCCCGAGGGCCGCGAGCTGCGGCTGGTCCGGGGCTCTCGATGAGCGGGCGCGAGGCGCCGGGCACTATGCTGGCCCGCGCTGCGGAGGCTTCGTCCTCCACGGTGGGCCCCCATCGTCTAGCGGCCTAGGACACCGCCCTTTCACGGCGGGTACGCCGGTTCGAATCCGGTTGGGGGTGCGGCTCGTCCGCCGAGGTGGCTCCCGATTGGGAGTCGCGGAGGAGGATGGGTTAGAGTTCCATCCGCTTCACCACGCGAAAGCGGAGTGAGCGACTGGCCCTGTAGCGCAGTTGGTTAGCGCGCCGCCCTGTCACGGCGGAGGTCGCGAGTTCGAGTCTCGTCAGGGTCGCAAGCACAGCCCGGACCATCGGTCCGGGCTGTTGGCATTTCCCGGCACAATGGCGCTGTGCCTGTCGAGATGAGCCCCGAGGACTTCGACGCCCTCGTCGACCGCGCCCTCGACGACATCCCCGAGGAGCTGGCCCGGCTGGTCAACAACGTGGTGGTGCTCGTCGAGGACGAGCCGCCCGAGGGGGAGCCCGACGACCTGCTCGGCCTGTACGACGGCGTCGCGCTCACCGAGCGCGGCGGCGGCTTCGAGCCGCATCTGCCCGACCGGATCTTCCTGTTCCGCGGGCCGCTGCTCGACATGTGCGAGGACGAGGCGGACCTGGCCGACGAGGTCCGGATCACCGTCGTGCACGAGGTCGCCCACCACTTCGGGATCGACGACGCCCGGCTGCACGACCTCGGCTACGCCTGACGATCGCGCGGCGAGGCTGAGGTCACGCCTGCAGGCTGGGGCGCGAGCCGGAGCTGGTGCCGCTGCCCTGCCAGGCCACCGGCGGGGCGCCGACCGACTGGCGGCGGAACTCGCCGAGGAACCAGATCTGGAAGGAGCGCTGTTCGGCCGTGCGCGGCGCGGTGAGCAGCCGCTGGGCCCGGGAGAACTCGTCGGCCGCGTCGAGCAGGTCGATCAGGCCGCCGATCTGCCGGGCGGTCTCCCGCGGCATCCGCAGCCGCAGGTCGATCGACTCGCGCCCGTCGGCGTACGCCTTGTCGACCTGCTCGCGCCCCATGTTGGCGCGAAGCGGCCGCTCGAGGGCGTCGAAGTGCTCGGAGAGGACCTTCGCCAACGGGTAGTCGTCCTCGTGGGCCAGGGCGAGCAGCCGGATCTCGCGGCTCAGGTCTCGGTAGTGGCGCTGGAAGCGCCCGAAGTGGCCGATCGGGACACCGTTGATCTGGACGCCGACCTCGCCCACGCGGGTGTGGTCGGCGGCCAGCGACGGCATGCTGTGGGTCTGCTGGTACGGCGCACCGCCGGTCTCGGACAGCTCGGGGGCGGGCTCGAACCAGACCGCCTTGCCGTCCTCGTCGATCTCGGCGCCCCACGCGGCGGAGGCGCGGGCGACGATGTCGAGGCCGCGGCCGACCGTGGTCAGCGCGGCCAGCTGGTCCTCGTCGAGCGCGTCGAAGGCGTCGAGGTCGAAGGCGTCGAGGTCGAAGCCGCCCGCCTGGCTCACCGGCTGCGGCGGGATCACGGAGGCGTCGTGCACCTCGAACCGCGGGTGGTCGGCGGTGCCGCGGACCTGGAGCCGGATCGGCGCGGTGCCGTGGAGGACCGCGTTGGTGACCAGCTCGGAGACCGCGAGCTCGGCGCAGTCGGCGAGGTCGGTGCGCCCGAGCTGACCGCAGGTCTGGACGACCCAGCGTCGTGCGTCGTGCACGATGCGTGGCCCGGGGGCCAGGTCCAGGGTCTGTCGGTGCTGCACGGAGGAACCTTCCGGTGTCGCGGCCCGAGTGTTGTGGTCGATGTCCGGTGGATGGGTGGCGTTCCCGGGTGCGATACCCCACCCGGTTGACAACTAAACCAACCTCCGCGAGGTCGTTTGGTGACGGTCCGGGAGGGATGTGACCGACCAGACCTTGACCTCGGGTTGGGGGTCGTGCAGGCGACGCGGAATGATGGGCCCCAGAGGACGTCATCCGTCGTCATCCGAGGTGCTCCAGGAGGAAGCCATGGCAGCAGGCGACACCCAGCCCGACCTGCCCGATCGCATCATCGTCCCGCGTTCCGACCGTCACCAGGTCGTCGTCATCGGCTCCGGCTTCGGTGGCCTCTTCGGCACCAAGCAGCTGCGCAAGGCCGACGTCGACGTCACGATGATCGCGAAGACGACCCACCACCTCTTCCAGCCGCTGCTCTACCAGGTGGCGACCGGCATCCTCTCCGAGGGCGAGATCGCCCCACCGACCCGTGAGGTGCTGGCCAACCAGAAGAACGCCCAGGTCCTGCTGGGCGAGGTCACCGGCATCGATCTCGAGAACCGCCAGGTCACCTCCCACGTCCTGGGCCGCGAGCTCGTGACGCCGTACGACTCCCTGATCGTCGCCGCCGGCGCCGGCCAGTCGTACTTCGGCAACGACCACTTCGCCGAGTTCGCTCCCGGCATGAAGAGCATCGACGACGCCCTCGAGCTGCGCGGCCGGATCTTCGGCGCCTTCGAGATGGCCGAGCTCGGCGCCTCCCGCGGCGAGAACGTCGACCACCTGCTGACCTTCGTGGTCGTCGGGGCCGGCCCGACCGGTGTCGAGATGGCCGGGCAGATCGCCGAGCTCGCCCACCGCACCCTGACCCGCGACTTCCGCGCGATCTCGAGCCGCCACGCGCGGGTCATCCTGGTCGACGCGGCGCCCCAGGTGCTTCCGCCGTTCGGACACAAGCTCGGCCAGTGGACCCAGGAGAAGCTCGAGAAGCTCGGCGTCGAGGTCATGCTCGGCGCGCTGGTCTCCCAGGTCGACGAGCGCGGCCTGACCGTGAAGTACAAGGACGGCTCCGAGGAGCGCATCAACGCGGTCACCAAGGTGTGGGCCGCCGGCGTGCAGGCCAACAAGCTCGGCAAGACCCTCTCCGAGCAGACCGGTGCCCCGCTCGACCGCGCCGGCCGGATCTCGGTCAACCCCGACCTCACCCTCCCGGGCTACCCGGAGGTGTTCGTGGTCGGCGACATGATCTCGCTCGACAACCTCCCGGGTGTCGCGCAGGTGGCGATCCAGGGCGCGAAGTACGCCGCCAAGGAGATCGAGGGCCGGATCCAGGGCAAGCCCGCCCAGCCGCCGTTCAAGTACTTCGACAAGGGCTCGATGGCCATCATCAGCCGCTTCCGCGCGGTGGCGATGGTCGGCAAGCTCCGGCTCACCGGCATCCTGGCCTGGCTGATGTGGCTGGTCGTGCACCTCTTCTACATCACCGGCTTCAAGAACCGGGTCACCGCGGTGATGCACTGGTTCGTCTCGTTCATCGGCAAGGGCCGCTCCGAGCGCACGTCGACCGAGCAGCAGATCTTCGCCCGGGTGGCGCTGCAGCGGCTCGCCCGCGGTGCGACGGACCTGGTCTCCGAGCCCGGTGAGTACGACGAGGCGGTGCGCCGCGCCGAGCTCGAGGAGGTGGCCGCCGAGGAGGCGCGCCTGTCCGACGAGAACAAGCGCGGGGTCAAGGTCGGCGGCTGACGCCGGCTGCACGGATCGCCTGACAGGTCAGGCGAGCCGCTCCCGGATGTGGCGCGGCAGGATGAACACCCCCTCGGCCTCGGCGGTGACGCCGTCGGGGCCGATCATCCGGGCCTTCGCCCAGGTCTTGATGCCGTCCTCGCGGTCGATCCACGCCTCGGCGCGCAGGTCGCCGAGCGGCGTGCCCTGCCGGTACACGATCGTCAGGGTGCCGGTCATGCCCGGGCGGCCCGCCGCGCCCACGGCGTGCCCCAGGATCTGGTCGAGGATCAGGGACACCACGCCGCCGTGCACCAGCCCCGGTGGTCCTTCGTACGCCGCCCCGCAGTGGAAGTCCGTCTCCGCGCGGCCGGTCGCGTCGCTCACGACCTGCAACGGCGGGGCGATCGGGTTGCGCAGCCCGATGACCGGGTTGCCCCACGGGCGGCGCCGGCCGGCGGTGAGGTGCTGCTGTCCGAGCGTCTGGGTGCGCCGTACCTTCCGCAGCCGGGCCACCGCCGCCTCGACGTCGGCCCGGGCGGCGCGTACCTCGTCCTCCTCGACGTCCGACATCACACACAGGTCGACCAGCTCCCGGGCGGCCTCGGCGAGCGGGCGCCACACGGCGGCCTCCCGCTCCACCTCGGCGGCGGGCGTCTCGTCGGTGTCGGGGAGGTGCCAGTTCATGCCCGTCAGAGTAGAACACGTTCTCGTTATGCCGGTGCGGAAACCCGTTGACCGGGATGGTGGGATGGGAGCCATGACCGCCCTCGTGCCGCCCGACGTCGCCCGCTGGCAGTCCTGGGCGGCGATGATCGAGGACTTCGGCGGGACCGACGAGATGCACGGCTCTGGCCACTGGAACCTCGACGGCGCCCCCGTGCCGACCGAGGCCGGCTGCGCGGCGTACGTCGCGATGACCGAGCTGACGTCGACGGCCGACCTCGACGGGACGCGGGTCCCTTCGACGTACTTCTGGATCACCGACGGCGACGGCGGGCCCGACGACGAGGTCCTCGGCTTCCTCCACCTGCGCCACGTCCTCAACGACTGGCTCCTCGAGGAGGGCGGACACATCGGGTACGCCGTCCGGCCGTCCGCCCGGCGCCGCGGGCACGCCTCCCGGGCGCTCGCTCTCGGTGTCCGCGCCGCGGCCGGGCTCGGGATCGAGCGGGTGCTGGTCACCTGCGACCTCGACAACGCCGCGTCGCGGCGCACCATCGAGGCCGGCGGCGGGGTGCTCGAGGACGAGCGGCACGGGAAGCTGCGGTACTGGATCGCCTGCGGCGGCGCTACGGCCGGCTGACGGCGTCGGCGTCCGGGCGCAGTCCGGGGCGCAGCCGGTAGAGCACGGTCGTGAACCAGTGCGGGTCGACCATCGAGCGGGTGACCACGACCAGCGGCAGGCCCTCGCGCTCGATCAGCACCGTCCAGCGGCGCTCGCCCGGCTCGCCGACGATCGCGACCGGTGTGTAGGGGCTGGCCAGGTCGACCAGCTCGGTCTGTCCGTTGCGCTTGATCGAGAGCTGACCGCGGCGCACGGCGAGCTCGGTGGTCGTGCAGCCGGCGCGCACCGCCCACACGACGAGCAGCAGGAACCCGAGGGTGGCGGCCACGCCGATGGAGGCGGTGGTCGGCTCCTTCGCGGCGGCGTACGACGCCACGGCGGTGCCGGCCAGCACGACCAGCAGTACCCACGAGAGGACGCGGCGGACCCCGCCGCGCACCGGGAACTGCGCGTCGGTGCTCGCGTTGAGCGCGGTCAGGTTGTCCTCGGGCTCGGTCCAGCGGCCGTGCTTGACCTCGGGGTTGCTGCGCACGCGCGGGGGCGGGGTCGGGCGCACCGGTTCGGCGGGGACCTCGACGGGAACAGGCGGGGCCGGCGGCGTGGGGGCCGGTGTCGGCGCCGCGGGCCTCGGCTTCCGCGGCATGTCGGCGCGCAGCGCCTCCACGACCGAGCGGCCCAGGTCGGTGCTGTCGAGCCCGCCGGCCTGCGCGATCCGTGACGGCGGCTCGGGCGGCGACTCGACGCCGAGGGCCTCGAGCACCGAGCGCCCGGCCCGGCGGGAGTCGGCGCGGCCCTGGGGCGTCGTACCGGGCACGGGAGGAGGGGGCGTGGGGGCGACCGACGGGGCGCCGCCCCGGGGGGCGCCGACGACCCGCGCGTCCCGGGCATAGGTGCCCCGCTTGTCCAGCCAGGCGCGGATGCTCTCCGTGTCCGGACCGAACTCGTCCTTGCTCCCCACGAGCGAGTCCTCTCTGTTCCCTCTCCCGCGGTCAGGGTACCGGGGGTGGGTCCCGGTCGTCGTCGGTCCGCCGGTCCCGTCCGGGTGGTCCGAACGGGCCATGTCTACATGGCTCTCCCCGCCGGCACGGTAGATTTGAGACTGATTCCCAGTCGACTGCCCCAGGAGGCCCGGTGCCCGACACCGACGCGCGCCCGAGCGCACTCCGGCCGACCCGCCAGCGCCGCGCGATCACCGACGCGCTCGCCCGCGCGGCCGACTTCCAGAGCGCGCAGGAGATCCACGACACCCTGCGTCGTACCGGCGACAAGGTCGGGCTCGCCACCGTCTACCGCACCCTGCAGGCCATGGCCGAGACCGGCGACGTCGACGTGCGCCACAACCCGGCCGGCGAGGCGACGTACCGCCGCTGCAGCGACTCGCACCACCACCACCTGGTCTGCCGCTCCTGCGGCCGCACGGTCGAGATCACCGGCTCCGCGGTCGAGAAGTGGGCGCACGCCGTCGCCGACGAGCACGGGTTCACCGAGGTGAGCCATACGGTCGAGCTGGTCGGGCTGTGCGCGGAGTGCGCGCGGCAGCAGTGATCTGGGTAGGCCGTGTCGGGCTCGAACCGACGACCCTCGGATTAAAAGTCCGGTGCTCTACCAACTGAGCTAACGGCCCGGACCGAGCCTAGCGAGAGGCCTCGGGCGCGGAACAACGGAGGCAGGAAACGCAGCATCAGCGCCGACCACGTCGCGTGCGTGATGAGCGGGGCCTGGACGCCGCCGGACGCGCGCCGCTGCAGCCCGAAGAGGGTGCCCATCACGCCGGCGGCCAGGACGAGGGCGGGATTGCGGGTCGTCGAGGTCGCCACGGCGTAGACCGCGGTCGAGGACAGGACGGGGCTCCGGTCGCCGAGCACGGCGTAGAGCGCACCACGGAAGAACACCTCCTCGCCGACGCCGTTGGCGAGGGTGGTCGCCAGCACGAGGCGGTCGTCGCCCTCGTCGGCGAAACGGAGCACCCGGGCCACCGCCTCGCCCAGGACGGGAACCCGGCGCGCGACGAGCGCCGCGGCGTAGAACAGGCCGAAGGCCGCGACGCCCGTCGCGACCGGGGTGAGCACGGGGCGGCGCAGCGTCGCGTCCCGGTTCTCGATCCAGCCCCGGTGCAGCGGCCCCGAGGCCAGGCCGCCCACGGTCCACACGCCGGCCACGGAGGCGGTGGACAGGTAGAACTCCCTCGAGCCGGGCCGCGTGGAGAGGGAGGCTCCGAGCAGCCCGGCGCCCGCCAGGGCCGTCGCGCCGACGACTCGCCGCCGGCGGCGGCGTACCGACGACGTCTCGAGCACCTCGGCCACGGCGACGTGCGAGAGCGGCTTCGGCACCAGGCGGTCCCACCGGAGGGCGCGTCTCATCGGGCTGCGGCCCGCTCCATGAGGGCCATCCGGACCGCGTCGTCGTACGTCATCGGTTCGAACGGTACGACGTCGCGCACGCTGGTGTCGGTGACCACGACCTCGTTGACCATCGAGTCCACGAGGTTGCGTCCGGCGCGCACGTCGACGTCGGTGACCAGGGCCAGCCACCGCGACGACAGGCCCGGGGTGAGGAGGGGCACCGGCACGATCGGCAGTCGGCGCCCCTCGACCGCAGCGACTCGCTCGAGCATCTCGGCGTACTCGAGCACGTCCGGGCCGCCGATCTCGAACACCCGTCCCGCGGCGTCCGGACGGCCGAGTACCCCGACCAGGTAGCGGACCACGTCGGCGACCGCGATCGGCTGGGTCCGGGTGCGCACCCACCGTGGCGTCACCATCGCCGGCAGGTGCTCGACGAGCTGGCGGGTGATCTCCCACGAGATGCCACCGTGCCCGACCACGATGCCGGCCCGGAGCACGGTGACCGGGACGCCGCCGGCGCCGAGGAGGGACTCGACCTCGCGGCGGCTGCGCAGGTGGGCGGACAGGTCGTCGCCGTCCTTGCCGAGCCCACCGAGGTAGACGAGCTGCTCCAGCCCGGCGCGTGCGGCGCGGGTGCCGAAGGCCTCCGCCGCCCGGGCGTCGCGGGTCTCGAAGTCCGTGCGGCCGAGCGAGTGGACCAGGTAGTACGCCGCCGTGCAGCCGTCGAGCGGTCCGTCGAGCGTGGCGGGATCGCTGACGTCGCCGCGCACGGCCGTCCCGGGGCCGTCGTACCGGTCGGGGTGCCGGGTCATCACGCGGACGTCGTGACCCTGCTCGACCAGCGCGGCGACCAGGCGACTGCCGACGAACCCGGTGCCGCCGGCGACCAGGACGGGTGCCCCGGGGCCGTTCACCGGCTGCTCCGGTCCGGAGCGCCCGGCCGGGAGGCGGTGGCCAGGCGTCGGAGCACGGACCGGGCGACCCGGTCGCCGGAGACCAGTGCGCCCTGGATCGAGCTGGTGTCGCGGTGGTCGCCCGCGACCCACACCCCGGCGCCGGGCAGGTACGCCGGCCGGCGCAGCGGGTGCGGGGCGGTCATGGACGGCAGCGCGAACGGGACGTCGTGCGCGGCGACCAGGTCCCAGTCGTCGTCAGGAGCCCGGTGCAGTGAGGCGGCGGTACGTCGCGCGGTGGCGGCGTCCACCCGTGCCCGGCCGTCGGTGTGCAGCACCGAGGTGGCCACGAGTGCCCGCCCGTCGTTCGAGTACGACGGTGCCGACGCCGTGAGCACCACCGAGTTGGTGACGCCCGAGCCGTCTGCGTCGACGACGAGCGTCCCGTCCAGTCCCTGCCACGGGCGGGCCGCGAACCAGAAGGTCGTCACGCCGCGCGGCTGCGGCGCCGTGCCCAGCGCGGGCACGAGGGACGGCGCCGTCCAGGGGTCGGTGGCGACCACGACCGCGCGGGCCTCGAGGGTGGTGCCGTCGGCGAGCGTGACCCGGTCCGCCCGCACCTCGGCCACGGGGCTGTCGAGCCGTACGGAGCCCGGCGGAAGCTGCCGGGCGAGGGCGTGGGGGAGGGCCTGCATGCCGGTCGACGGCACCGCCGAGCGGCCGGTGGCGAACATGCGCATCATCAGGTCGGTGAACATGCGGCTGGTCGTCAACTCGTCCTCGAGGACCACGCCGGAGACGAACGGCACCAGGACGTCTCGCACCAGGCCGGTCGGCAGGGTCGCCCACGCCTCGCCGGCCGTCACGTCGCGGCGCTGCTTGAGCCTGCCGGCGTCGGTGGCGAGCACCGATCCGGCGTACCGAGCGAGTGCGGCCTTCCCGCGCAGCCCGGTGGCGGAGGACGCCAGTGCGCGCAGGGGAGCGGTCGGCGAGGAGGCCGGGTGCGGCAGGTCGTGCAGCCGTCCGTCCCGCCGGACGCGGATCCCGCTCGGCAAGGGACGCAGGTCCAGGTCCCGTAGCCGGACCGCTCGCCGCAGGGCGGGATAGGCGGTGTTGATCACCTGGAACCCGCGGTCGACCGTGAAGCCGTCCACGACGTCGCTGCGCACGCGCCCGCCGACGCGGTCGCCGGCTTCGACCACCAGCGCGGCAACGCCCTCCCGGTGCAGCCGGGTCGCGCACGCGAGTCCGGCGAGACCGCCGCCGACGACGAGGACGGGGACCATCACGCGCCGACCGGGAGGGCGTCGGTCCGGGACAGGGGCGGCATCAGGTCCGGCGACAGGCTCAGCAACCACGCCCGCGCGCTCAGCCCCGACCCGGCCTGAGCGGCGGCGTGCAGCCAGGCGCCGACGTACCTCCTGGTCGTCGAGTCCTTCGCGAGTGCGGGGTCGCCGTGGCGGCACAGCTCCAGGCGCCAGGTGACGGCGCAGGTCGCGTCGTAGAAGTCGAGGAAGGCCTCGACATCGCCGGTCGCGGCGCGCACGAGGAGGCGCCGCAGGTCGGCGTCGGACGGGTTCGCCTTGCTCATCGGATCTCCCCTTGACCTAAACAAGAACATCAACAATCTGTTTAAGATTAGGCTATGAGCATGGACCAGGACCTCGACGCGACGCAACCCCCGGCAGGCTCGGGCGTCGCGGACGAGGAGGGCCGCGAGGGCGAGCTGACCATCGGCGACCTCGCGCGCCGCGCGGGCGTGAGCACGGCCGTGCTGCGGATGTGGGAGTCCCGGCACGGGTTCCCCGAGGCGCGCCGCCTGGCCAGCGGGCATCGCCGCTACACGGAGGACGACGTCGACCTCGTCCGACAGGTCCTGCGGCGCAAGGCCGCCGGCGTCCGGCTCGAGGTGGCCATCGCCGAGTCCGCGGCGAGCGCTGCGCCGGCGACCCCGTCGATCTTCGCGGAGCTGCGGCGGCGGCACCCCACGCTGGCGGTGCACCGGCTGCGGAAGTCCACGCTCATCGCGCTGTCGTGGGCGATCGAGGACGAGTGCTGTGCGGTCGCCGACCATCCGGTGCTCTTCGGCGCCTTCCAGCGCGGCAGGTTCTACGAGGCCTCAGCCGGACGCTGGGCCGAGCTGTCCCGGGTCGCTCGCTCGGCGATGGTCTTCGCCGACGAGTGGGACCCCGGGGCCCGCGCGGACCGCGGGCCGGTGCGGGTGGACCTGGCAGCCGACGCCCCGATGCGCCGCGAGTGGGCGGTCGTCTGCGACGCGCTGGACTCCCCGGCGTGCCTGTCGGCGTGGGAGCTGCCCGGGCAGTCCGGCGTACCGGACCGGGAGCGGGTCTTCGAGGCGGTGTGGACGGTCGACCCGGTCGCCGTGCGGGACGCCGCCCGGGTCGCGGCAGGCGTGGCAGCCGGCGCGGGAGTGGCCGAGGCGATCCCGCTCCTCCACGACCTCGCCGAGCCGCCGGCCTCGCGGATCACCACGCCGGTCGCGGTCACCGCCCTCTTCAACCGGGTCGTGGCGTACGTCGACCGGCTGGTCTGACCGGTCGGGTCAGTCGTCCTCCGGGGCCAGCACCGGCAGCGTGCCGTCGACGACCGCCTGGCCGATGCTCTCGCGCAGCCGGTCGCAGACCGGCGGCAGTCCCTTGATGGCGGAGCCGGGGGACCAGGAGGTGCAGGCGGCCATCGCCTCGTCGGACCACTGGACGGAGGTCTGCTGCCAGCTGGCCTTGCGGACCAGCACACGCGCGGCGCACGACGTGCACGTCAGCGGGTGCATCGGGGCCTCGGCCAGCCGGTTGTCCGGCCGCACGCCCATCAGGCGTCCTGGGGCTGGGGGACCGCTGCGGCAGACTCGGCGGCGGCCTCGGCGCGGCGGGCGAGGTTCTCCTCGACCTCGCGCTTCCAGGCCTCGACCGGCTTGGTGGTGTCGAGCTCGAACTCGAAGCGCTCGGTCATCTCGGGGGTGACCTGGTCGGCGTCGACGTAGAACTGCTCGTACCAGCGGCGCAGCTGGTAGACCGGGCCGTCCTCCTCGCACAGCAGCGGGTTGTCGATCCGGGTCTTGTTCTTCCAGATCTCGACGTCCTGCTCGAAGCCGAGGCGGACCGTGGCGACCATCTTCGCGGCCAGCGCCTCGGCGGCGGCCGGGTCGTCGTCCTCGACCTCGGGGCGCTCCATGCTGATGCCGTAGAGCAGCATGAAGGAGTTCTCGTCGATCGGGTAGTGGCAGTTGATCAGCACGGTGCGGGTGTCGCCGTGCTCGTAGTGGTAGATCAGGTCGTCGATCATGAACGACGGGCCGTGGTACGTCGCCACCGACGTGTTGCCCAGGCGCTTCGGGGCGCCGATGGCGACCTCGGCGGGCCGCATGTCGTCGCGGTTGACGCCCTTCTGCAGCTGGGTCGCCGTGTGACCCTCGAAGGTGTTCTTGAAGTACGTCGGGAACGCGTGGTGCACGTAGAAGAAGTGCGCCATGTCCACGACGTTGTCGATGATCTCGCGGCAGTTCGTGTTGACGATCGTGCTCGCCCACGCCCAGTCGGTCCAGGTCGGGTCGGACGGGCCGCCGTCGATGAGCGGGATGGCCTGCTCGGGGATCGGTGCCTTGCCCTCGTGGTCGTGCCACACGAAGACCAGGCCGTCCTGCGTCATCGCGTGCCAGGTGCGGGTGCGGGCACGCAGCGGGACCCGCCGCGAGTACGGGATCTGCTTGCAGCGGCCGTCGCCGCCCCAGCGCCAGTCGTGGAACGGGCAGGCGACCTCGTCGCCCTTGATCGATCCCTGCGACAGGTCGCCGCCCATGTGGCGGCAGTACGCGTCGAGGACCTTGATGTCGCCCTGGCTGTCGGCCCACACGACGAGCTTGGTGCCGAACGCCTGGATCGAGTGCGGCCTTCCGTCGCGGAACTCCTTCTCGAGACCGATGCAGTGCCAGCCGCGGGCGAACCGGGCGGGGGCGGCCTCGAACTCGATGTGGCGGACCTCGTCGGCGCCCGTGCTGTTCTGCACCGCAGTCATCTCGATCTCCTCGTGGTGGGGCTGGGTCATGAGCTCGTGGGGCGGGGACGGAGAGCCCTGCCGATGCTGGGACGTTATGGACGGCGAACCCGTCTGGGCACGAAGGTCCCGCTGATCGGGATCCCCGGCCGAGTGCGTCGACGGCGGGGCTTCCCTACCGTCATGACCTCCATCACAAGCCAGTCCGCACCTGCCCCCGATCCCGCTTCCGGCCGCGTCGCCGACAAGGTCGTCATCGTCACCGGCGGCTCGCGTGGCATCGGTGCCGCGTGCGTCCGCCGGCTCGTGCAGGAGGGCGCGCGGGTGGTCATCGCCGACGTCCTGGAGGCCGAGGGCAAGGCGCTCGCCGACGAGCTCGGCGACCGGGCGTCGTACGTCGCCCTCGACGTGACCAGCGAGGACGGCTGGGAGCGGGCGATCGCCGAGGCGGAGGCGGCCTTCGGGCCGGTGTCCGGCCTGGTCAACAACGCCGGCATCGTGCACGTCGACCCCATCGAGCAGCACAGCGAGGCGGACTACCGCCGCGTCATCGACGTCAACCAGGTCGGCGTCTTCCTCGGCATGAAGGCCGCGATCCCCTCGCTGCGCAGGGCCTCCGCGGCCGGCGTGGGCGGCTCGATCGTCAACATCTCCTCGACCGGCGGCCTGATCGCGTACTCGCGGATCATCGGGTACGTCGCCTCGAAGTGGGCCGTGCGCGGCATGACCAAGACCGCGGCCCAGGAGCTCGGCCCCGACAACATCCGGGTCAACTCCGTGCACCCGGGCTTCACCCGCTCCGAGATGACCGCCAACTCCGCGCGGTCGCACGAGGGCGCCCAGCACCAGCCCCTGGCCCGCCAGGCAGAGGCGGTCGAGATCGCCAACCTCGTGCTGTTCCTGATCTCCGACGAGTCCAGCTACAGCACCGGATCCGAGTTCGTCGCCGACGGCGGCTTCACCTCGCTCTAGGCACCCGCCGCCGAGCGCACCGACAAGGAGAGACACCCATGAAGGACTTCAACGGCAAGGTCGTCGTCATCACCGGCGCCGGCGCCGGCATCGGCCGCGAGCTCGCGGTCCAGCTCGCCCGCGAGGGTGCCCGGCTGGCTGTGTCCGGACGCAGCATCGCCAACGTCGAGGAGACCGCCGAGCTGTGCCGCAAGGCCGGCGCCGAGGCCCGCGCGTACGAGGTCGACGTCACCGACCGCAACGCGGTCATCAAGCACGCCGACGAGGTCGTGGCCGACTTCGGCAAGGTCAACGTCGTCATCAACAACGCCGGTGTCTCGCTGGTCGCCAGCGTCGACGAGGTCAGCTGGGACGACCTCGACTGGATCGTCAACATCAACTTCTGGGGCGTCGTACACGGCACCAAGGCGTTCCTGCCGCACGTCATCGCCTCCGGCGACGGCCACATCGCCAACATCTCCAGCATGTTCGGCCTGGTCGCCTGCCCGACGCAGAGCGGCTACAACGCCACCAAGTTCGCGGTCCGCGCGTTCACGGACTCGCTGCGCCAGGAGATGAGGATGTACGAGCACAAGGTGGGCGTCAGCAGCGTCCACCCCGGCTCGATCCGCACCGACATCGCCAAGAAGGCCCGCGCCGGCGGCGACCGCGACGTCGCCCAGCTCGCCGCGAACTTCGACCGGATCGCCAAGATGACGGTCGAGGAGTGCGCCGACATCATCATCAAGGGCATCCGCAAGGACAAGGCGCAGATCCTGTGCGGCAACGACGCCAAGTTCATGGCCGTCCTGCCGCGGGTCATGGGCCCGGGCTACCAGAAGGTCATCACCGCGCTGTTCAAGAAGGACGTGAAGTAGCCACCCCCTCGCCCGCCGTACGACGAAGCCCCCGGATGCATCGAGCGTCCGGGGGCTTCTCGCTCCGGACGTCGAGGAGGTTGCGCAGCAACCGTCACGAGACGACGCGAGGTGATGCCGGAACCGTCCGCAGACAGTCCCGGCATCACCTCGCCTGGTCTCGTGACGCGCCACGACCTTGCTTGCTCCGCGGCGCGAGCTCGTCGGCGCTCCTCGACCTTCGGCCGCTGACCGCGGGTTCGCGAGCTCACCCGCGGGCGGCCTCCAGCACCTCGACCGTGCCGGCGGCGCCGTCGACGCGGACGAGCATCCCGTCGGTGAGGCTGGTGGAGGCGTGCTTGGTGTCCACGACGCAGGGGATGCCGAACTCGCGGGCCACGATCGCGGCGTGGGAGGCGGCGCCACCGATGTCGGTGACGACGGCGGCGGCGTACCCGAACATCGCGGTGTGGCCCACGTCGGTGACGGACGCGACGAGGACCTCGTCGGGCTCGATGTCGTCGTCGGGGGTGCGCAGGACGCGGACCCGGCCCTCGATGGTGCCCGCGCTGACGCCGATGCCGCCGATGGTGTCGCCGACCGCGACGCCGTCGTGCACGCCCTCGGGGGCCCAGGTGCCGACGACGACGTCGGGCATCCGGATGCCCTGCAACCGCACCCGCTCGGTACGACGCCGGGCGACCCGCTCCTCGAGGCCGGCCGGGTCGACGAACAGCTCGTCCAGGGTCAGGTAGAACGCGTCGTCCACCGCCGAGAGCCGGCCCGCGGCGACCAGCCGCCCACCCCGCTCGCGTACGGCGAGCCGCAGGGCATGGGTGTAGCGGACCACGCCGTCGCGGGCGCGCTCGCGGGCCAGGATCGCGCCGGCGGCCATCTTGCCGGTGCGCGACTTCATGACCGGCGCCGCGTCACGCGACGCAGCCGGCCGCAGGGCGGCCGCAGCGGCGGAGCCGACCAGGTGCGCCGGCCGGTCGGAGAAGGACGGGTTCGCCAGCTCGCACTCGCCGGGGCCGCGGTGGCCCATGACGGCGAGCTGTGCGTCGAGCGCGGCCGCGAACGACGGGGACGCGGCGCGCAGCGCCTCGACGTCGCCCTCGCCGGCCAGCTTGAGCAGGTGGTCGTCGCCGCGCAGCTCGTCGGCGAGGCGCTCGACGGCGAGCATGGTGCGCGCCGACTCGAGGAGCTCGACGTCGACCGCGACGTGCTCGGGCTCCTTGCCCCGCTCGTGGATCCCGTCGGCGGCGCTGGTCATCATCACGCCGATCGACGCGACGGACCAGGCGTGGGCGAGACGGTCGCGCCACAACAGGGCGCGGGTGTGCAGCTGGTCGTCGCTCAACGCGGCCACCTGCTCGGCGGTGAGGCTCTCGGCCGCCGCGGCGGTGTGCACGGCCTCGGCCTCCTCCTTGAACTTCCGCGCCCGGGCGATCACCCGGCTGGTCGCGGTGAAGGTGGCGATCCGGCTGGCGAGGCCGGTCGGCATGGGCGGGCCGCCCTGGGGCCGGAAGACGACCTCCTCGGGGATGTTGCCGTAGACGTCCTTGCGGACGGTGGCCTCGTCCCAGCCGGGCATGTTCTCGACGATGTTCACCCCGACCGAGGCGTTGATGTAGACGCAGTGGCCGAGCACGCCGAGCACCAGGCTGGTCTGCTGCTCCAGCGCCGCCCCCTCGAGGGCGAGCATCCGGCCCATGCCCTCGTTGGAGATCCGCTGCGCACCGAGCTGGAGGTCCAGCGACATCGGGGTGAGCGGGCCGGGCAGCGCCTCGGACGTGTTCGTCGCCGTCAGTACGGCGAGCCGCGGGTCGACCAGCGTGTCGAACTCGCCCTGGTACTCGGCCGACGACGCCGCCGCCACGAGCGAGCCGCCGTCGCTGGCGGGCAGGTTGTTGGGGATGACGTACGTCGGCAGGCCGAACCGGCCGGACTCGACCGCCGCGCCGCGCTTGGTGATCCGGGTGCCGCGCAGGCCGCGGGCGAGGTCCTCCACGGCCTCGCGGGCAGTCCAGCCGTAGCCGAAGCCGGCCGGCACCGCGCTCTCGGCGAGCGGGGCGGCGGGTCGGGCGGAGACACCGGGTACGGCGGGCTTCACGCCGGCGACCTGAAGCAGCCTGCGCGCTTCGGAGCCGCTGACGGTGCCGGGCGCGGCGAGCACGAAGGGGCCGGGAGCGCCATCGACGGCGACGGCGACCAGAGCACGGTTCAGGTCGTCGTGGTGCACGACCTGCAGCGCGGCCGAGCCGCTGCCGAGCAGGTCCGCGAGGGTCTGCAGCGCCGCCCGGTCGGTACGGCGACCGGCGACCGGGGCGACCTCGACCACCACGACCTCGGCTCCTGCGGACGACAGCGCGGCCGCTGCAGCAGAGCTCTCGCCGAGCGGGACGGGGAGCACGATCCGGGTGCCGGGCGCGACGGGGAGCGGGCCACCGGCGAGGTGCACGACGACATCGACCGAACCGGCGGCGTCGACGTCGGCGACCACGACGACGCCCGGGGCCAGGTAGCGGTGCTGCCCGACTCCGACGACCTCGTGGCCGGCGGCCAGCAGCAGGCGGGCGACGTCGCGCCCGTCCTCGGTGGCGACTCCCGTGATCAGGACGCGCATGGACTCTCCTCCTCGTGGTTCCCCGGCCCCTCGTACCGGAGCCAGACGAGGAGCGTCCGGCCCGTGAGGCCGGTCACGTCCCGGAGTCCCACTCAGCGGGAGACTCCTGAAGCGGGAGCGGAGCGGGCCGCAGGCTCCCGGTCCGGGCCGCCCCCGCCGTGCCCGACGACCGCGCTTCTCGCTGAACGGGACTTCCGCCCCACCGGCGCACGCCGGTCCGTTGTCTAGGACCGCACGCCCCACGACCGAGCAGCCCCGCAGCACGCCCCAGGAGGACACGATGACGGACCCGATCACGACGGCCTGGCAGCACGAGGTCGACCTGCTCGTGGTCGGCGCGGGCGCGGGCGGCATGACCGCCGCGCTCACGGGTGCCCTGTCCCGGCTCGACACGCTGCTCGTAGAGAAGGCGGCGACGTACGGCGGCACCACCGCCCTGTCCGGAGGCGGCATCTGGGTCCCGAACAACCCGACCCTGGAGCGCGCGGGCATCACCGACCCCGAGGAGCGGGTGGTCGAGTACCTCGAGCACATCACCCACGGCACGATCGCCCGCGACCGGCTCCAGGCCTACGCGCACCACGGTCCGGCGATGTTCCGGATGTTCGAGAAGCAGACCAAGCACCTCGAGTTCAGCTGGTGCCCCGGCTACTCGGACTACCACCCCGAGGCGCCGGGGGGACGTCCTGAGGGTCGCTCCGTCGAGTGCCCGCCGTTCGACATGCACAAGCTCGGCGAGCTCGCCTACACCCAGCGCGGCAGCGCGATGAAGATCCCCGGCGGCCTGATCATCACCTCCGCCGACTACGTGCACCTCAACATGGTCACCCGCACCTGGCGCGGCCGGTGGCGCGCGCTCAAGCTCGGCGTGAAGGCCACCCTCAACAAGCTGCGCCGCCGCCAGATGGTCTCGCTCGGCCTGGCGCTGGTCGCCCGGCTGCGGATCTCGCTGCGCGACGCCGGCGTCCCGGTCTGGCTGGAGACCCCGCTGCTCGACCTCGTCCGTGACGAGGACGGCACGGTGCTCGGCGCTGTCGTCGAGCGCGACGGTGCGCCGTACCGGATCCGGGCCCGACGCGGCGTGATCATCGCCAGCGGCGGGTTCGACCACAACGAGGCGATGCGCAAGGAGTACCTCCCCGAGGTCGGCCGCGCCGATGTGTCCGGCGGCGCCGACACCAACACCGGCGACGGCATCCTGATCGGCCACGCGGCCGGCGGCGCCCTCGACCTGATGGACGACGCCTGGTGGATGCCCGCGGTGCGCAAGCCCGACGGCCGCGTGCACTCGCTGGTCTCCGAGCGTTCGATCCCCAACTCGGTCATCCTGTCGCCCGAGGGCGAGCGGTTCACCAACGAGGCGTCGCCGTACGTCACCTTCGTGCACGACCAGATCGCCCACGGGCACGCCTACCTCTGGTTCGTGATGGACCACACCGCGCGGCGCCGCTACCCGTTCGGCGCCACGGTCCCGGGCGCCGACCTGCCGCAGAAGTGGTACGACGCCGGCACCGCCCACAAGGCCGGAACCCTCGACGAGCTGGCGCGGCTGACCGGCATGGACGCCGCCACCCTCACCGCCAGCGTGCGGCGCTGGAACGAGATCGTCGCCAGCGGCAAGGACACCGACTTCGGTCGCGGCGAGAGCGCCTACGACCGCTACTACGGCGACCCGACGCTGCCCAACCCGGTGCTCGGCGCGGTCGACAACGCGCCGTACTACGCCGTGCGGATCGAGGCCGGCGACCTCGGCACCAAGGGCGGGCTGGTGACCGACCGCGTCGGCAAGGTGCTCGACGCCGACGGCAATGCCGTCGTGGGCCTCTACGCCACGGGCAACGTGGCCGCCTCGGTCATGGGCAACGACTACGCCGGTGCCGGCGCGACCATCGGCCCCGCCATGGTCTTCGGCTACCTCGCCGCGCTGCACGCCGCCGGCGCCACCAACTGAGAACACCGGCAGGACAAGGAGAGACAGCCATGGGAACGCTGGACGGACGCGTCATCATCATCACGGGCGGAGCCCGCGGCATGGGGGCCTCGCACGCCCGGCACCTGGTCGCCGAGGGTGCGAAGGTGGTCATCGGCGACGTCATCGACGACGCCGGTGAGATCCTCGCCAAGGAGCTCGGCGACGCCGCCGTGTTCGTGCATCACGACGTCACCTCGGCGGCGGACTGGGACGCGATCGTGGCGGCCGCCGTGGAGGCCTTCGGCGCCGTGCACGGCTTGGTCAACAACGCCGGCGTGCTCAGCTTCGGCTCGCTCGCCGACACCACGCCCGAGGCGTTCCAGCGGATCATGGACATCAACGTGACCGGCTCCTTCCTCGGCCTGCGCGCGGTCGCCCCGGTGATCACCGACGCGGGCGGCGGATCGATCGTCAACATCTCCTCGATCAACGGCCTGCTCGGCACCGGCTTCACGACCGCCTACACGGCCAGCAAGTTCGCGGTCCGCGGCCTCACCAAGGCCGCCGCCCAGGAGCTCGGCCCGGCCGGGATCCGGGTCAACTCGATCCACCCCGGCGGCATCGCCACCCCGATGACCCAGCACGAGGGCGGCGACGCCGCGGGTGCGGCGTTCGCGAAGTTCCCGATCCCCCGCTGGGGCCAGCCCGAGGAGGTCTCGCCGCTCGTGGCGTTCCTGCTGTCCGACCTGTCCAGCTACTCGACCGGCGGCGAGTTCGTCGTCGACGGTGGCATCACCAGCGGCCTGTACTTCTCATGATGGCGACCATCGACCGACCGGCCATCGCTGCCGGCATCCGTGCCGACGTCGTCCGTCTCGACGGCACCTGCGAGCTCGACCGCGCCGCCATCGGCGGCAAGGCGTGGAGCGTCAACGCGATGCGTGCGCTCGGCCTGCCCGTCCCGCCCGCCGTGGCCCTGACGACCGGCTGCTGCGCGGCCTTCTACGCCGCCGACGGCGCGCTCCCCGACGACGTCTGGAAGCAGGTACGACGCGGCGTCGCCTTCCTCGAGGAGGAGACCGGCCGCCGCTTCGGGAGCACCGAGCGCCCGCTGCTCGTCTCGGTGCGCAGCGGCGCCCCGGTCAGCATGCCCGGGATGATGGACACCGTCCTCAACCTCGGCCTCACCGACGCGACCGCGGCCGCGCTGGTCGCCGAGAGCGGCGACGAGGCGCACGTCGCCGACACCCGCGAGCGCTTCGTGCGGCAGTACCAGGAGACCGTGGCCGAGGGCCCGGTCCCCGACGACGCGTGGGCCCAGCTGCGCGCGGCCGTGGCGGCCGTCTTCGGCTCGTGGCAGTCCGCCCGCGCCCGGACCTACCGCCGCACGCGGGGGATCGCCGACGACCTCGGCACCGCCGTCACCGTGCAGGCGATGGTCTTCGGCAACCTCGACGACGACTCCGGCACCGGCGTGCTCTTCTCGCGCGACCCGAGCACCGGCGACCCCGCCCCGTTCGGCGAGTGGCTCGTCCGCGGCCAGGGCGAGGACGTCGTGTCCGGCCGGGTCACTCCGAAGCCGCTGGCGACGCTCGCCGAGCAGATGCCGACCGTGCACGCCGACCTGATGAAGGCCACCGCGACCCTGGAGGAGTCCGGGCGCGACGTGCAGGACATCGAGTTCACCGTCGAGGGCGGACGGCTGTGGCTGCTGCAGACCCGGGCGGCCAAGCGGACGGCGGCGGCCGCCGTACGGATCGCGGTCGACCTGGTCGACGAGGGCGTCCTCACGCCGGCCGAGGCCGTGGCCCGGGTCAGCGCCGAGCAGCTGCAGGCGGTCGTCGAGGCCGCGTCCGGCTCCGGGACCGGTACGCCGATCGCGACCGGCGAGTCGGCCTGCCCCGGCCTGGCGTACGGCGTCGCCGTCGCCGACCCCGACGAGGCCGAGGAGCGTGCGGAGGCCGGTGAGGACGTCATCCTGGTCCGCTCCGCCACCTCGCCCGACGACCTGCACGGCATGCTCGCCGCCAACGGCATCGTGACGGAGTACGGCGGTGCGACCTCGCACGCCGCCGTCGTCAGCCGCGAGATCGCGCGTCCCTGCGTCGTCGGCTGCGGTGCCGGCACGGTCGAGTCGCTGGTGGGTCGCGAGATCACCGTCGACGGCGCGACCGGCGAGGTCTGGGAGGGCCGGATCGAGACCGTCGCTGCCGAGGAGAACCCCTATCTCGCCCGGCTCCAGGCCTGGGCGGCGGAGATCGGGTGAGTGTCGCGGTCGTGACCGGTGCCTCGCGGGGCGCCGGCCGCGGCATCGCCCGGGCGCTCGGCGACCTCGGCGCGACCGTCTACCTGACCGGTCGTTCGGCCTCGGTCGCAGACGTCGCCGACGAGGTCACCGCCCGCGGCGGCCACGGGATCGGTGTGGTCTGCGACCACGGTGACGACGACGCCGTGGCGGCCCTGTTCAGCCGAGTGGGGGAGGAACAGGGTCGCCTCGACGTCCTCGTCAACAACGCGATCGCGCTGCCGTCCGGGCTCGGCGAGGACCAGCCGTTCTGGGAGCGGCCGCTGGACCACCAGCGGATGTTCGACGTCGGCCTGCGTTCGACGTACGCCGCCGGCTGGTACGCCGCGCCGCTGCTGATCGAGGCCCGCGGGCTACTCGTGAACACCTCGTCCTTCGGCGGCGGGTGCTACATGCACGGCCCGGCGTACGGCGCCGCGAAGGCCGGCGTCGACCGGCTGGCGCACGACATGGCGATCGACCTGGAGCCCCACGGCGTCACCGCGATCTCGCTGTGGATGGGCATCCTGCGCACCGAGCGGACGCTCGCCGCGCTCGAGGCCGATCCCGACAAGTACGGCGACCTGGCTGCCCGCACCGAGTCCGTGGAGCTTCCCGGCCGGGTGATCGCGGCGCTGTGGCAGCACCCCGACCGGGCGCGGTGGAACGGGCAGGTCGTCGTCAACGCGGAGCTCGCCGTCGAGCTCGGCGTGACGGACGTCGACGGCGGGCAGCCGCCCTCGCACCGGTCGATGCTGGGCGGACCGCCCGCGGTCAACCCCGCGATCGTGCGCTGATCACGCGCCGAGCGCCCGGGCGCTCGCCCGTCGACCCGCGATCCGGCCGAACGCCAGTGCGTCGGCGATGTGCATGCCGCCGTCCTTGCACCAGCTGTAGCTCGTGCTGACCCCGCCCGCGGCGTACAGGCCGGGGATGGTGTCGCCGAACGGGTCGAGCACCTCGGCGTGCTCGTTGCGGCGCGGGCCGCCGTTGCTCCAGGCGACCATCGGCGCCGACGTGAACGCGTAGTACGGACCGTCGCCGAGCGCGACCAAGGTCGACGGCTCGCGGCCGAACTGCTCGTCGAAGCCGGCCGCGCAGGCCGCGTTGTACCGGGCCACCGAGGTGACCAGCAGCACCGGGTCGACGCCGATCAGCGGTGCGAGCTCCTCGAGCGTGTCGGCCTTGCGCAGCCATCCCTTCTCGACCTCGACGCTGTTGTCCCAGCTCCACTCGTAGCCCTCGACCAGCACGTTCCAGCCGACCGGCAGCATCGCCGCGGTGGGCGAGACGGGCCCGGCCAGGCGGGTCTCCTCGTCGAAGACGGCGTGCAGGCTGCGGACGGGGACGTGCTCGTAGGCCCCGTGCACCAGGCCCTGGCCGTGCCCGGTCCGGGGCAGCTCGTCGACGCAGCGCCGGCCGTCGCCGTCGACGTACAGGAAGCCCTTGCGGAAGGAGAACCGCGCGTAGAAGCCGCTCTCGAAGCCCGGCACCCGGAAGCCCTCGATGCTGGTCATGTTGTCCATGTGCCACAGGTCGGCGCCGGCCTTCTGGGCCATCCGGTGCCCGTCGCCGGTGTTGTACGGCGAGCCCCAGGTCAGCGTGTCCGGGAAGCGGAGGTAGTCGCGGACCATGCCGGCGTCGCCCTCGAAGCCGCCGGTCGCGAGCACGACGCCGCCCGCCGCAGGGAGGGTGCGGCGGGCGCCGTCGGCGTCGGTGACCTGGACTCCGACGACCGTGCCGTCGGCGTCCTGGACGAGGCGCTCGGCACGGGTGCCGAGGAGCACCGTGATGTCGCGGCGGGCGAGTGCCTCGGTGAGTGCGGTCAGCAGTCGGGAGCGGCCGAGCGCGCCGCCGACGGCACGCCAGCCGGTGACCGCGTCGCTGCCCTCGAGCTCGGGGAACTCCGGCGGGATCTCGACGACCGTGCCGGCGATGCCGCGGTCCAGGGTGCCCGGGACGGCGCCGACCTCGGCGCCGACGGTGTCCCGCATCCACGCGGTGGTGCGGGTGCACTCCTCGGCCCATGCCGCGATGACCGGCTCGGGGACGCGGCGCTCGCCGCACAGGCTGCGCAGGTAGACCGCGGCCCGCTCGGCGCTCGACGGCTCCCACCACGCGCCACCGGACACGCGGGTGCTGCCACCCTCGAGGCCGGCGGGCATCTTGTCGACGAGCACCACGCGGGCACCCGCGTCGTGGGCCTCGATCGCCGCGGCGCAGCCGGCCGCGCCGTGGCCGAGGACGACGACATCGGCCACGACATCGGCCACGAGGTCGGCCGCGAGGTCGCCCATCAGTGCGCCCGGCCCGCGACCGCCTCTTCGAGCCGGGTACGGCCGCTGAGCTGGATCAGGTCCTCGTGGAGCTCGAACCACACCGTGTGGTAGCTGTCGAGGATCGGGCGAGCCACCCAGGTGGTGTCGCCCCCGGCCAGCCGGTCCTGCGCGTGCTGCAGGCGCTGGGGATAGCGGGCCAGGCGCGGCGCGATCTGCGCGAGCCGCTCGACGAGCGGGAGAACCCGGGCGTGCAGGTCGGCGAGGCGCGCGAGCACCTCGGCGTCGTACGCCGCGTCGGTGTGGTCGTTCGGCGTGCCGTCGGCCCTGAGCTGCCACGCGGTCACGATGGTCTTGAGGTCGGCATTGACGACGCAGAAGTCGTCGTACGCCGAGGCGAGGGAGGGCTGGTCGACACTCGCCGCGTCGGCGGCGAGCAGCTCGGCCAGGCGGTCGCGGCCGGGATCGGCGAGCCGGAAGCCGGCGCCGGCCTTGACCAGCTCGCCCGCGGCCGCGAGATCCGCCAGCAGGGCGCCAGCCGCCTCGGGGGTGATCCCCAGGGGCGTGGCCACGTCGGCCTCGCGGACCCGGCCCTTCAGCTCGACGACGCGCAGCACGCTGAGCAGGGTGGGCTCGGCAACGGACATCTCGATCTCCTCGTCTCGTTCGGTTCACCCGAGGTTCACCTGATCGCGCGGTGTGAGGGCCGTCGCTCCCGATCAGCGGGACGAGTACGCGCCGAGCCGGTCGCTGCCGGGATCGTGACAACGTCGTCATCCCGATCAAGACGGAGGCAGTTGTGGGCACGGTGAGCGAGGCCACCCGGTGGCTCGACCTGGCAGAGGTCGACAACATCCGCGACCTCGGCGGCCTCCCCGTCGCGGGCGGCGGCTGCACGCGCTCGGGCGTGGCGTTCCGGGCCAGCACCCTGCAGGAGATCTGTGCCGCCGACGTGACCGAGCTGGTCGACGTACGCCGGCTGCGGACGATCATCGACCTGCGCCTGCCCGACGAGGCCGCCCGCGAGGGCCACGGGCTCCTCGGCAACGCGGGCGTGCGCGTGGTGAACCTCCCGGTGAAGAAGGCCGACGCGACCCTGCTCGACGTGGTCGTCCCGTCCGGCACCAGCGCCGATCTCGGCGCGCTCTACTGGCAGCTGCTCGCCGGCAGCACCGAGTCCTTCGTCGAGGCCGCCCGGATCATCGGCGACCCCGAGCAGCACGCCGTGGTCTTCCACTGCGCCGCCGGCAAGGACCGCACCGGCGTCATCGCCGCCGTGCTGCTCGACGCCGTGGGCGTCTCCTCCCACGACATCGCCGCCGACTACGCGCTCACCTCCGAGCGCGCGGGCCAGGTGCGTGCACGGTTGATCCGCATCCCCGCCTACAAGAACCTCCCCAACGTCGGCCAGGGAGTCTTCGCCGTCGACGGCACCGCCATCGGGTCCTTCGTGGACGCGCTGCGCGCGACGTACGGCGGCGGCGCGGAGTTCCTGCTCCGCCACGGCCTCACCGAGACCGAGCTGGCGGCGCTGCGGCTCGCGCTGGTGGGCGGCACCGGTTCTCGTTGAGTTGCCCCGTCCTCACCGTTGAGTTGCCCCGTCCTCACCGTTGAGATCGGCAACTCAACGGTGAGAAGGCGGCAACTCGACCACGAGGATGGGGCAACTCAACGGTGAGGACGCGGCAACTCAACCCCCGAGCGCGCGCAGCCGGCCGATCAGCGCGCGCGCGTGGTAGCCGCCGACCCTCACGTCGCGCCACAACCGCGCGACCGGGTCGCCGTTGTCGAGTGCGTGGGCGCGCAGGCTGGCGAAGACCAGGGCGGTCGCCTCGACGGCCCGGTCGACGGCGTACAGCTGGTCCTCGAAGGGATCGCGCGGCTGGTCGTCGGGGTCGTGGTGGCCGGTGGCCTGCTCGCGCAGCACGAGCGCGGCGCCGTCGACGAGCGAGGCGGCGCGGGCGATCCGGGCGGGGGAGAGGTCGAGCGCCGTGACGTCCTCGCCGCCGTGGGACAGCGCGAGCCTCCGCCGGGACTGGTCGAGGTGGGTGACGAGCGCACCCGCGGCCGAGCCGACCAGCGCCATCGCGGCGATGGTGCCGATCGCCCGCAGGTCGGCACCGCGGTGCTCGGCGTCGGCCCACGAGCCGACCGGGATCACCGCCCCGCGGACCCGCACGTCCTGGGCGCCCGACGCCGTCAGGCCGACGGTGTCGACCGGGTCGGAGAGCTCGCAGTCCTCGATGGGGACCAGGGCCAGGCCGGCGCGGCCGGGCTCGCCGGGCACCTCGTGGCGTCGTACGCCGAGCAGCAGCCAGGAGGCATTGGCCGCACCGGTCACCGCAGTCCACCGGCCGTTGAGGACCAGCTCGTCCTCGGGCCCCACCAGGCGGCCCGCGGGCTCGGGACTGAACGCGACCAGTGGGTCGCCGGCCTCGTCCCGCAGCCGGTCCCACGCGGCCTGCGGGAAGAGGTCGAGCAGCCACGGCACCGCGCCCCCGGCGGCGGTCACCCAGCCCGTCGAGCCGCACGCCGCGGACACCGTCCGGACCAGCTCGACCAGCTCCGCCTCGCGGTCGCCGCGCTCGCTGGCCGGCACCAGCGCGAACGCCCCCGCGTCGAGCAGCGCGGCCAGCACCTCGGTCGGGATCCGGCGCTCCGCCTCGGTGCGGGCGGCCTCCTCGCGGATGCGGGGGACCAGGTCCTCGACACGGTCGCGGAGCGCGGTGTGGGTGTGCAAGGGTCCTCCTAGTGTTCAGGTCGACACTAGTCGTGACGGAAGGGGAACGGTGAGCGAGGCGACCGACGCGGTCATCGCCGGGGTGCGGGCCATGCTTCCCGACCTGGCCCGCGACGCAGCGGCCGTCGAGATCAACGGCGCGGTCGACAGTGCGGTCGTCGAGAGGCTCACCGGGATCGGCCTGTTCCGGATGCTCCGGCCCGCGGCCTATGGCGGCCTCGAGGCCGACCCGGTCAGCTTCTTCCGCGCTGTCCGCCTGCTCTCGCGCTCCTGCCCCTCGACCGGCTTCGTCGCCTCCATCCTGGGCGCCCACGAGTGGCACCTCGCGCTCTTCGACGACCGCGCCCAGGCCGAGGTCTGGGGTGCCGACCCGCGCGCCCGGCTCGCGTCGTCGTACACCCCCGACGGGCAGCTCACCCCCACCGACGGCGGGTTCCGGCTCACCGGACGATGGCGTACGTCGACCGGCATCCACCACGCGTCATGGGCGGTCCTCGGTGCGCTGCTGCTCGACGAGAAGGGCGAGCCGGTCGACTTCGTCGGCACCCTGGTCCCGGCTACCGACTTCCGCATCGAGGAGCGCTGGGACCCGACCGGCCTGCGCGCCGTCGGCGCCGATGGGGTGGTCGTCGAGAACGCGTTCGTGCCGTCGTACCGCACCTTCGGGTCGCGCGAGCGGATGCTCCAGGAGGACCCGGCCTGGGCGGGCAACCTGGCGCCGCTGTTCCGGATGCCCTACAGCGTCATCCACACCCACGCCGTCGCCGTCCCCGTGATCGGTGCCGCCGAAGGTGCCTACGAGGCCCTGCTCGCCGACCGCCCCGAGGCCGCCGCCTCCCCGAGCGTCGCCCGCGCCGCCACCGACCTCCACGTCGCCTGGCGCCAGCTCACCGGCCACCTCGAGCGCCTGCTCCAACGCGCCGAACGCAACGAGCCGCCCGACACCGAGAGCGCCGTCCGCGCCCGCCGCGACCAGTCCCTCGCCGCCGAGCGCGCCGTCCGCGCCATCGGCGCCTTCCTCGACGCCGCCGGCCCCGAGGCCTGGGAGCGCCGCCACCCGCTCCAGCGCGCCTGGCGCGACGCCCAGGTCGCCGCCACCAACGCCGCCAACTCCGTCGACCAGACGCTGTCGATCTTCGGTCGCTGGGCCTACGGGCTCGACGTCGGCGACCGGTGGTGGTGAGGGCGGGGCGTCGGTCCCCGGCATGCGCAGCCGCCGCGGGCCGGGTGCATTGTCTGCGCCCGGTCGGGTTGTAACACGTTGTCCACCTCACTGGTCGCCGCTTGTCAGCACGACACGCCGCCGACACGCGGCGGTACCTGCTGACAACTGCCAGGTAGTCGGGTGGACGGCGTGTTACAGCGAAGGACCCGCCGCGCTCGGCTACACCCAGCCGTCGGCCGGCAGCGTCCGCAGCAACCGCCCGAGCACCCCGTCCGACTGCGGCCGCACCGGCTCGGCGTCCTCGTCCTGTCCGGACAGCCGCTGGGTGACGTGGGCGGCGGCGCGGAGCATGAGCGGACCGAGGCGCTCCAGCTTCTCCAGGGGTACGGCGCCGCCGACCGAGATCGCGGCGAGCAGGCCGTCGGCGCGGATGGCGGCGCCCAGGGCGGAGGTGCCGAGGACCAGCTCCTGGTTCTCGTAGGCGAGGCCGCGGCGGGCACGGATCCGGCCTAGCTCCTGGTGGAGGGTGGGCAGGTCGTCGATGGTGCGGGGGCTGCGCTTGGGCAGGCCGGGCCGGAACAGCGTGTCGATCTCCTCGCCGGGGAGCTGGGCGAGGATCGCCTTGCCGAGGGCGGTGGCGTGGGCGGGGACCCGGCCGCCGACGCGGGACGCCGTACCGACGTTGCCGGAGGCGCCCGTCGCGGCGCGACCGGCGATCCGGTCGAGCACCAGCACGTCGGTGCCGATGAGGACGCCGAGGTGCACGACCAGGCCGGTGTCGAGGTGCAGCCGGTTGAGGACCGGCGCGGCGACAGAGCGCAGCTCGGGATGCTCGGACGGCGAGTGCCGGGCGGTCGAGGCGCCGGCGGACAGCGAGTAGCCGTCGGGGCGGCGCTGGATCCAGCCGGTGACGAGCAGCTGGTCGAGGATCCGGTGGACCGTCGAGCGCGGCAGGCCGGTGCGGGTGGCGATGTCGTCGAGCCGGAACCGCGCGCCGGGCTCGTCGAAGACCCGCATGATCAGGGCGATCCGCGCGACCATCGACACCGGCGGGTCGGAGCTCTCCCCGTCCGCCTTCTTCTTCGCCGCGGCACTCGCCATGCGGCTCATGATAGGCCCGCCGTACGACGGCCCGAGGCCACGATCAGCTCCAGAAGTCCTGCTCGCCCCAGTGCGCGAAGCCCGCCTTGGGTGCGTCCAGACCGAACCGGCCGCGGTGGAAGACCAGCGGCGGAGCGGCGTCGAGCTCGAGGCCCTGGACCCGCCCGATCGCGATGTCGTGGTCCCCGGCGACGTGCACGGTCTCGAGCGTCGCGTGCACCCGGAGCACGGCACCGGGCAGCGCCGGGGCGCCGTGCGGGGCGGTCCAGTCGAGCCCCTCGAAGCGCAGCCCGGTGCGCGAGCCGAAGCGCTGGCACAGGTCGACCTGGTCCTCGGCGAGCACGTTGACGCAGAAGGCCTCGGCCGACCGGATCCGGGCCCATGCGCGCCCCTCGCGGGTCGCGCAGAACAGCACCAGCGGCGGCTCCAGCGAGAGGGACGCGAACGACTGGCAGGTGAAGCCGACCGGCTCGTCGTCGTGGACGGCGGTGACCACGGTGACCCCGCTCGGGAAGGCGCCCATCGCGCGCCGCATCACGTCAGGAGTCGGCTCCAGCACCTCGGCGGGCCGCGGGGTCGGGGAGAAGGCGAGGGCGCTCATGACATCGGACGGTAAGGAATGTTCCGATTCGTAACACTCCGGTCCCGTCCAACGGGACCTGAGCCACTCCGGGGGAGAGCGCTGCCTACGTTCGCCGCATGCTCGACACCGAGGCCGCCGGGTTCCTGGCGCTGCTCAACGAGAACTTCCCGCTGGTCGCCACGATGAGCGGCGCCGAGGCGCGCGCCGCGACCAAGGCCCGCCAGGTCCCGCCCACCAACCTGGACGACGTGCGCTCGGCCGAGGACGTCACCATCGAGGTCGTCGGCGGCACCATCGGTGCCCGCGTCTACCGACCCCACGGCCCCGACGACGTACGACGCCCGCTGGTCGTCTTCATGCACGGCGGCGGCTTCGTGTTCTGCGACCTCGAGAGCCACGACAGCTTCTGCCGTCAGCTGGCCCGCGAGGTCGACGCGGTCGTCGTGTCCGTCGACTACCGCCTCGCCCCCGAGCACCGCGCGCCGACCGCCGCCGAGGACGCGTACGCCGCGCTGCTCTGGGCCTGCGCGCGCCACGACGAGCTGGGCACCGACCCGGACCGCGTGGCCGTCGCCGGCGACAGCGCCGGCGGGGCGCTCGCCGCCGTCGTCGCGCTGATGGCCCGCGACCGCGGCGGCCCGGCGCTGGCCGGCCAGGCGCTGCTCGGCCCGGTCATCGACCCCGCCTGCGACACCCCCAGCTACGACACGTACGCCGACGGCTGGTTCAACACCCGCGCCAACATGGAGTGGTACTGGGACCAGTACCTCGGCGCCGACCGCGCCCTCCCCGAGCCGCCCGAGCTGGCCGCCCCCGCCCGCGCGGCGAGCCACGCCGGCCTGCCGCCGGCCGTCGTGGTCGTCACCGGCGCTGACCCGCTCGCCGACGAGGGGGAGCGGTATGCCGCCCAGCTCGCCGCGGCCGGCGTACCCGTCCTCACCCGGATCCACCCGATGCTCTTCCACGGCCTGCTCACCTTCATGACCCTGCGCGCCGGGGCCTCGGCCCGCGAGCTGCTGTACGCCGACCTGCGCGCCCTACTGAACCAGGAGAACCGATGACCACCGACACCCGCGACCTCGTCATCGTCGGCGCCGGCCTCGCCGGCATCTACGCGATGTACCGAGCCCTCGAGAACGGCCTCGACGTCGTCGGCGTCGAGGCCGGCGACAGCGTGGGCGGCACCTGGTACTGGAACCGCTACCCGGGCGCCCGCTGCGACGTCGAGAGCGTCGACTACTCCTACTCCTTCGACCGCCAGCTGGAGAAGGACTGGAAGTGGACCGAGCGGTTCGCCACCCAGCCCGAGATCCGCTCGTACCTCGACCACGTCGCCGACCGCTACGACCTGCGCCGGCACTTCACCTTCGGCCGCCGGGTCACCGCCGCGCACTTCGACGAGCGGGCCTCGACCTGGACCGTCACCCTCGACGACGGCACCCAGCACCGCAGCCGCTTCGTGATGATGGCGACCGGCTGCCTGTCCCAGCCTAACCGCCCCGACCTGCCGGGCATCGACGAGTACGCCGGCGCCCAGCTGTTCACCGCGCAGTGGCCCGACGAGCCGGTCGACCTGACCGGCAAGCGGGTCGGCCTGATCGGTACCGGCTCCTCCGGCATCCAGGCCGCGCCGCTGCTGGCCGAGCAGGCCCAGTCGCTGACCGTCTTCCAGCGCAGCGCCAACTACACGGTCCCCGCCCGCAACCGGCCGCTCACCGAGGAGGAGTGGGAGAAGGTCCAGGAGACCTACCCCGAGCGCCGCAAGGCCTCGCTCTACGCCCCGGCCGGCTCGCTCAGCACCACCCACGCGCAGAAGGCGACCGAGGTCGACGCCGCCGAGCGCGAGCGCGCGTTCGAGGCTCGCTGGCAGGAGGGTGGCGTGCTGTTCGCCAAGACCTTCCCCGACCAGGGCATCGACATCGTGGCCAACGACTACGCCCGCGAGTTCGCCGAGGCCAAGATCCGCGAGATCGTGAAGGACCCGCGGGTCGCCGAGGACCTGATCCCCACCGACCACCCGATCGGCACCAAGCGGATCGTCACCGACACCGGCTACTACGAGATGTACAACCGCGACAACGTCGAGCTGGTCAACCTGCGCAAGCACCCGATCGAGCAGGTCACCTCGTGGGGCATCAAGACCGACGACGCGTCGTACGAGCTCGACGTGATCGTGTTCGCGACGGGCTTCGACGCGCTCACCGGCGCGCTCACCTCGATCGACCTGCGCGGCGCGCGCGGCGCGGTGCTCGCCGACGAGTGGGCGCACGGTCCCGAGACCTACCTGGGCCTCGGCGTCGCCGGCTTCCCGAACCTGATCACTCTCAACGGCCCCGGCAGCCCGTCGGTCCTCGCCAACATGTCCACGCACACCGAGCAGCAGGTCGACTGGGGCATGGAGCTCATCGAGTTCTGCCGGGCCAACGACATCGACCAGGCCGAGCCGCGCAAGGACGCCGCCGAGAAGTGGACCGCCCACCTCGGCGAGGTCGCCGAGGGCACGCTCTTCACCCGCGCCGCATCCTGGTACATGGGCGCCAACATCGAGGGCAAGACCCGCACCTTCATGCCCTACATCGGCGGCTTCGGCAACTACCGCCGAGCGTGCGACGAGGCCCGCGACAACGGGTTCGAGGGCTACGTCCTCACCCGCGTCTCGGCCCCGGCGGAGGCGACCGCGTGAGCCTCCCGTCGTACGACGACACGCGCCGCGAGCTCGCCACCGACGCGGGCACCCTCGTCTATCACGAGTACGGCGACGGCCCGCCGCTGCTGCTGCTCCACGGCTCCGGTCCCGGCGTGACCGGATGGCGCAACTTCCACCAGAACCTGCCCGCCCTCGGCGCGCACTTCCGGTGCCTGGTGCTCGAGCTGCCCGGCTTCGGCGTCAGCCACGACATCGACGAGTCGCCGTTCGTGGCGGCCGGTCCCGCGGTCATCCGGTTCGTCGAGGGCCTCGGCCTCGGCCCGGTGCCGGTGATCGGCAACTCGATGGGCGGCGTCGTCGCGGCCCAGCTCGCGATCGCCCGCACCGACCTGTTCACCCGGCTCGTCACCGTCGGCGGCGTCGGGACCAACATCCTCGGTGCCGGCCCCGGCGAGGGCATCGTCCGGCTCACCGACTTCGTCGAGAACCCGACCCGCGAGGGCCTGGTCCAGTGGCTGCGGTCGATGGTCTTCGACCAGGGCATGGTCACCGAGGAGCTGATCCAGCAGCGCTGGGACCTGGCCACCGAGCCCGAGACGCTCGCCTCCGCGCGACGCATGTACGGCCGGGAGGCGAACGCCGCGCGGGCCGCGATGGCCGCGGCGAGCGACCGGCCGCCGTACTGGGCGATGCTCCACAAGATCACCGCACCCGTGCTCCTGACCTGGGGCCGCGACGACCGGGTCAGCCCGGTCGACATGGCGCTGCTGCCGATGCGGGCGATCCCGAACGCCGAGCTGCACGTCCTGCCGCGCTGCGGCCACTGGGCGATGATCGAGCAGCAGGCGGCGTGGGAGGCGGCCGTGCTCGCCTTCCTCACCCGCGCCTGACGACCGCACCCCCTACGTTCTGGTCGCGAATCGCCGCATTCGACCGCCAGAACGTAGGGGGTGCGGTCCACATCTCGCACGCAGAGCCGGTCCCGATCAGCGGGAGACGACGTCCACTGACCCCGGACCGCTGCGAGCGTGAGGTCGTCCCCGAAACCCCCGTCTCCACACCGTCCGCTCCGGAAGGAACCCCCATGACCGACCAGACCCGCGGCACCGTGCTCGCCGCCATCGAGGAGCACTCCGACGAGCTGGCGGCGCTCGGCCCGGCCAACGAGCAGCTCGGCCAGCTCGACGACCAGGCCGCCAAGGTGCTGAAGGACTCCGGCGTGATCCGGCTGCTGCAGCCCAAGGAGTTCGGCGGCTACGAGGCCCACCCGGCCGAGTTCGCCGAGACGGTCATGCGCATCGCCCAGCTCGACGGCGCGACGGGCTGGGTCGCGGGCATCGTCGGCGTCCACCCGTGGGAGATGGCGATGGCCGACAAGCGGGTCCAGGAGGAGGTCTGGGGTGCCGACCCCGACACCTGGATCGCGTCGCCGTACGCCCCGATGGGTGTGCTCACCCCGGTCGACGGCGGCTGGACCCTGCGTGGGCGCTGGCAGTTCTCGTCGGGCACCGACCACTGCGACTGGATCTTCCTGGGCGCGATGATGGGCGACGCGAACGGCGCCCCGGTCATGCCGCCGCAGATGATGCACGTCATCCTGCCGCGCGCCGACTACACGATCGTCCCCGACAGCTGGGACGTCGTCGGCCTGCGCGGCACCGGGTCCAAGGACATCCTCGTGGAGGACGCGTTCATCCCGTCCTACCGCGCGCTCGTCTACACCGACGTCGCCGAGGGCGAGGCGGCCAAGAACGCCGGCCTCACCGAGACCGGCTACCACGTGCCGTTCTCCTGCGTCTTCCCGCTCGGCATCACCTCCGCGGTCATCGGCATCTGCGAGGGTGCGGTCGCGCACCACGCCGCCTGGCAGGCCTCGCGTACGACGGTCTCCGGCGCCGCGAGCAAGGACGACCCCTACGCCCTCTACGCCCTGAGCGAGGCCGCCGCCGACATCGCCGCGTCCCGCGCGGTGCTGATCGACAACGTCACCCGGATGTACGACGCGGTCGCCCGCGGCCACGTGCCGACCTTCGCCGAGCGGGCCGCCGGTCGTCGTACCCAGGTCCAGGCGGCCTGGCGCGCGGTCCGGGCCCTCGACGAGGTCGTCGCCCGCTCCGGCGGCAACGCGATGCGGATGGACAACCCGATCCAGCGCTTCTGGCGCGACGCGCACACCGGCCTGGCGCACGCGATCCACGTGCCCGGCCCGACCTTCCACGCAGCTGGCCTCGGCGACCTCGGCCTCGAGCCGCCGGCCGGCCCGCTCCGCTCGATGATCTGAGGAGACACCCATGACCCACCTGCGCGGACTCGGCTACCTGCGGGTCCAGGCCACGGACCTGCCCCGCTGGCGCGAGCTGGCCATCGACTCGCTCGGCTTCGCCGAGGGCACCGGCCCCGACCCCGACGGGCTCTACCTGCGGATGGACGAGCGCCAGGCGCGCCTCATCGTCCTGCCGGGCGACACCGACCGGGTCCAGGCCGTGGGCTGGGAGGTCCGCGACACCGCGGACCTCGCCAAGGTCGCCGCCGACGTCGAGGCCTCGGGCCGCGGCGTGAAGGAGCTGGCCATCGAGGAGTGCGCCGAGCGCGGCGTCGAGAGGGCGATCTCGTTCGAGGACCCGGCCGGCACCGTGGTCGAGGTCTTCTGCGGACCCGTCCTCGACCACAGCCCGGTCGTCACCAAGTGGGCGCAGAAGTTCCACACCGGCGCCGAGGGCATGGGCCACGTCGTCCTCCCGACGACCTCCCCTGCGGAGACCACCGCGTTCTACACCGAGGTGCTCGGGTTCCTCACCCGCGGCTCGATGAAGGTCCCCGGCGACCGGCGGATCCAGTTCCTCGGCATCAACCGCCGCCACCACAGCCTCGCCGTCTGCCCCGCCCCGCACGACGAGGCGCCCGGCATGGTGCACCTGATGGTCGAGGTCGACGAGCTCGACGCCGTCGGCCGCGCGCTCGACGAGGTCAACAAGCGGGAGTTCTCGATCTCCTCGACGCTGGGCCGGCACACCAACGACAAGATGATCTCGTTCTACGTCCGGGCGCCCGGCGGCTGGGACATCGAGTACGGCTGGGACGGCATGCTCGTCGACGAGTCGTCGTACACCGCCGAGGAGATCACCGCCGACAGCTACTGGGGCCACGACTGGTCCGGCTCCGAGCCGCTGGCCGCCTTCGTCCCCCGGTGACCTCGGTGGATGTCGAGGTCGACGTCCTCGCTGATGTCGTCGTCGTCGGCATGGGCTGTGCCGGCGCGGCGGCCGCCCTCGAGGCGGCCCGCGCGGGCGCGTCCGTCGTCGCCCTCGACCGGGCCGCTCCCGGGGGCTCGTCGGCGGTGTCCGGCGGCGAGCTCTACCTCGGCGGCGGTACGGCGCTCCAGCGGGCCTGCGGCGTCGACGACGACCCGGACCTGATGTACGCCTACCTCCACGAGGCGCTCGGCCCCCACCCCGACGAGGAGAAGCTGCGTCTCTACTGCGACGGCAGCGTCGAGCACTTCGACTGGTTCCTCGGGCTCGGGATCACCTTCAACCCGAGCCTGTACGACGGCGTCTCCTGGCTCCCGCCGACCGCCGACGGCCTGATGTGGCTCGGCGAGAACGCCTGGCCGTTCACCGAGCTGGCCCGTCCGGTCCCGCGCGGACACCGCCCCGCGACCGACGGGTACGGCGGCTGGCTGCTCATGGACAAGCTGGCCACCGCCGCCCGCGAGGCCGGCGTCGACGTCCACCCGGACACCCGGGTCACCGGACTGGTGCAGGACGAGGCCGGCCGCGTCGTCGGCGTACGCGCCCGCCGCTTCGGCGAGGACCTCACCTACGGCGCCCGCCGCGGCGTCGTGATCGCCACGGGCGGCTTCGCCGACAACGCCGAGATGGTCGCCGACCACGCTCCCGTGCTCGTCGGGCACTCCGCGGTGAGCGACGGCCTCGACGACGGCAGCGGGATCCGCCTCGGCGTCGCCGCCGGCGGCAGCCTGCGCCGGATGGCCAACACCCAGATCGCGCTGTCCGTCGTACCCGCCCTCGCCGTGCGCGGCATGCTCGTCGACGGTCTCGGGCAGCGCTTCGTCAACGAGGACGTCTACCCGGGCCGGTTCAGCCAGGCCGCCGTCCGGCACCGCCCCGGCCCCTGGTTCACGCTCGTGGACGAGAAGGGCTGGGAGGACGTCCCCGAGCGCGAGCGCTGGGGCGTGCAGCCCGCCGTCGTCGCCGAGACCCTCGCCGAGGTCGAGGCCGAGCTCGGCCTGCCGCCCGGCTCGTTGGAGGACACCGTCGCCCGCTACAACCGCGACGCGGCCGCCGGCGAGGACACCCGCTTCCACAAGGACCCGCGCTGGCTGCGGCCCCTCGAGCCGCCGTACGCCGTCGTCGACGCCGGCCGCGGCTTCGACCCCGAGGGCACCGGCCCGCGTGGCGGCACCGGCGTCTCCGGGTTCACCCTCGGCGGCCTGCGCACCTCCGTGGACGGCGAGGTCCTCGACGACTCCGGCACCCCCGTGCCCGGCCTGTACGCCGCCGGGCGGGCCACCTCCGGCATCCACGGAGACGGCTACGTCAGCGGCACCTCACTCGGCGACGGCACCTTCTTCGGCCGCCGCGCCGGCCGCGCCGCCGCCCGCGCCTGACCCGTCCCGGACGGGCCCGGAACCCCCACCGGGACTGGTTTTCCGCCCTGTCACATGTGTGTTGCAGAACCTTCATGGCCGCACCGAAGTTCGTGGCGGCAGGGAGGTTCCGCTGTCGCCGCTGGTTGGTAGTGTCGACTTCGCAGCGACTGCAGTTCTCGAAGGTGAACGCCTGCGGAGTCTGTGGCCGACGGCGTTCTGGTTTGTGGTGTCGTCATCACGCATCGGAGCGACGTGTCATCGCAGTCGCTGCCGGGCCGTCGAGGTGGCGGCTCTCGCCCCGATACGAGGAGTAACGAGCAACATGGCTCAGGGCACCGTGAAGTGGTTCAGCGCCGAGAAGGGCTTCGGCTTCATCGAGCAGGAGGGTGGCGGCGACGACGTCTTCGTCCACTACTCGGCGATCCAGACCAACGGCTACAAGTCGCTGGAGGACAACCAGAAGGTCGAGTTCGACGTCACCCAGGGCCCCAAGGGCCCGCAGGCGGAGAACGTCCGTCCCCTCTGACTCACCTCCGAGGAGACCTCGTCTTCCGTGGAGCCTCGCCGGCCGGCGGGGCTCCACGAATTTTTCCGGAACTTTTGGGTTTGGCGGGGACCGCGCGGGGGATCATGGAGTCGGAAGTGCGTTGGTCCGGCGCTAGGAGGGAAGCATGGCCGATCAGTTCGACGTGACCCTCGAGGACGGCGACCTCCTCACCGAGGTCGAGCTGACCACCAACCTGATCATCGCGGCCAGCAACTCCGACGAGCGCCTCTCGGTCGAGGAGATCGACCGCATCCTCGGCGTCCTGCACTGAGCTGGATGGCGCGAGCGCGTCGTCGCTTCGCTCCGCCGCGCTGCCGCGCGCGCCGTTGGCTTGCGTAGGAAGTCGGTTGGTCTGGCGGCCACACCGTCGGCTCGCGGAAAGGCTCGCCTCCTCCGCTCCGGTCGCTCCTTCGTCGCTCTCTACGCTCTGTCGCCGTCGCTTCCCGCGACGACCGACGGCGATGGGGAGGGTGGCGCGAGCGCGTCGTCGCTTCGCTCCGCCGCGCTGCCGCGCGCGCCGTTGGCTTGCGTAGGAAGTCGGTTGGTCTGGCGGCCACACCGTCGGCTCGCGGAAAGGCTCGCCTCCTCCGCTCCGGTCGCTCCTTCGTCGCTCTCTACGCTCTGTCGCCGTCGCTTCCCGCGACGACCGACGGCGATGGGGAGGGTGGCGCGAGCGTGTCCTTGAGCTCGTCGACTAGCCGCGTAGCGAGACGTCGCTCAGCAGGTCGCGAACAGCACCGGCCCGCTGCTGAGGTCGGAGAGCACGAACGTTCCCTCCACCGGCTTCATCGCCATGGTCAGCACCCGCCCGGTCGCGACCACCTTGCCGAGCTCGAACCGCTCGGGGAAGCTGCCGCCCTGCCCGGGTGCGGGCCCGGCAGCCAGCTTCGAGCGGCTGTCGGCGTCCTCGCGGGCCTGGTCGTCGGTCTCGAACGCCATCGCCACGCGTAGGTCGCCGCCCGGCTGGGCCGCGATCGCGAAACCGGTGAGTGGGTGGACGCCGCCGGCCTGCGCCACCAGCTCGCTGGCCCGGGTCCGGTCGGCGGGGTCCGCGTCGGTCATCGCCAGCGCCGAGCAGGCCTGGTCGCCGGTGGCCACCGACGCGCTCAGCGCCGGACCCTCGGCGTCGACGACGTCGCTCACACCGTCCTCGTGGTCGCCGCGGGCCAGGTCGGCACGCTGCTCCAGGAAGGCGGGGTCGTCGCTCCCGACGAGCAGGTCGTCCTCCTCGTCGATCTGGAGCGCGGCGAGCTCGGGGGTGACCGGGCCGTCGAGCCCCTCGAGCAGGTCGACGCCACCGCTCCACACGCCGTCGGCGCCGTCGGGCTCCTCGAACCCGACCGTGCGCAGCCGCTCGCGCAGCCCGGCCACGTCGAAGTCGTCGGGCAGCCCCATGATCACCAGCGCGCCGTCCTTGCCCTGGGTGAACAGCTCCCAGTCGATCGTCGCGGGGGAGAAGCCGAGCTGCTCCTGGATGGTCGGGGCGGACGCGTCGAGCGCGGTCGTCGAGGCCAGGTCCCGGTCGAACGCGTCCTGGAGGAAGTCGTCGACCTCGGACCCCGAGGAGGACGCCGACAGGTCGGCGCCCAGCTCGGAGCGCACCCCCGCCCAGTCGGTCCAGCTGAACCGGGCCGCGGACGTCGGGGCCCAGGCGAGCGCGGCGGAGAACCGGCTGCGGTCCTCGGACCGCAGCCGCCAGCCCACCACGACGGCTGCCGACACGACGAGTGCCGCGAGGACGAGGAGCAGGATCCAGCGGCGACGCATGCCCGTACCCTAGGCCCGTGCCCGACATCCTCGCTGCCGGCGTGGTCGTGTTCCGTCCCGGACGGGAGGTGCTTCTCGTACACCGCCCGAAGTACGACGACTGGTCCTTCCCCAAGGGCAAGCTCGACCGCGGGGAGCACCCGACCGCCGCCGCCGTACGCGAGGTGGCCGAGGAGACCGGCGTCCACGTCCGCCTCGGGCCCCCGCTGCCCTCGCAGCGCTACCCGGTCGCGCGGCGGATGAAGACCGTCCACTACTGGACCGGTCGGGTCGTGGGTGACGACGACGTGGCGGCGTACCGGCCCAACGACGAGATCGACGCCGTGGCCTGGGTGCCGGTGGACGACGCGCCCGCGCGACTGAGCTACGACCACGACCGCGAGACGCTGACCGCGGCGCTGGGCGTACGTCGCAAGACGCACGCCGTCGTCGTGCTCCGCCATGCCCAGGCCCGCTCGCGCAGCGCGTGGCACGGCGCGGACGCCGGCCGCACCCTGCTGAAGGTGGGCGAGCTGGAGGCCGACCGGCTGGTACCCCTCCTGGCGGCGTACGACGTCACCCGGATCGCCACCTCGACCAGCACCCGCTGCGTGCAGACGGTGCGGCCGTACGCCGAGACGGCCGGCTACGCCCTCGACCTGCGCCCGCGGCTGAGCGAGGAGAACGCCACCGCGAAGGCCGTCGAGAAGATCGTCGAGGAGCTGCTCGCCGGCGACGCGGGGGCGGTGCTGTGCACCCACCGGCCGGTCCTGTGCCACGTGTACGACGCCCTCGGGATCGAGCTCGCCCCCGACGAGGGACTGGCTCCCGCCGAGCTCCTCGTCCTGCACGTGCGCAAGGGCGGGGTCGTCGCCGTGGAGCGGCACCGACCCCGGTGAGGATGCGGCGACTCAACCCGCCGGGTGACGCCTGCCACGCCACCTCCCCACCCCGACCGCCACTGTTCACCGTTCGTTCAGATCGGCCGGGCAGTTGCGTTACCGACGCTGCCTAACTTCGGGGTCGTCCAGTACGCAACGAGGGGCAGGAACGAGAGCCCCTCACCTCCGAGAGGCAGTTCCTTGAACCTCAAGTCCATCCGCAACGCTGCGGTGCCCGGTATCGCTGCTCTGGCCCTGCTGATGAGCGCCTGCGGCGCGTCCAACGAGGACGGCGGCAGCGACGGCGGCGACTCCGGCAGCAGCCTCAGCGGCAACCTGAAGGGTGGCGGCGCGACGTCGCAGGAGAAGGCCCAGGAGGCGTGGAAGACCGCGTTCCAGGGCCAGAACAGCGGCCTCACGATCGACTACGCCCTCCTCGGCTCGACCGACGGCCGCGGCCAGTTCACCAGCGGCGCCCTGTCGTTCGCCGGTTCCGACTCCTACATCTCCGACGAGGAGCTCGCGGCCGCCAAGGAGCGCTGCGGCGGCAACGTCGTCGAGGTCCCGGCGTACATCTCCTCGATCGCCGTGGCGTTCAACATCCCGGACGTCGACACCCTCAACCTCGACGCCGCGACCATCGCGAAGATCTTCGACAACAAGATCACCAACTGGAACGACAAGGCGATCGCGGACCAGAACCCCGACGTCAAGCTCCCCGACCTGAAGATCGCGCCGGTCCACCGCGCGGACGACTCGGGCACGACCAAGAACTTCACCGACTACCTCAGCAAGGTCGCCCCGGACGCGTGGGGCTACGAGCCCGCCGACCCGTTCCCGGTCTCCGGTGGCCTCTCCGCCGAGGGCACCTCGGGTGTCGTCAAGCAGATCGGTGACACCGAGGGCGCCATCGGGTACGCCGACGCCAGCCAGACCGGCGACCTCAGCCACGTCTCGGTGAAGGTCGGCGAGGACTACGTCGCCCCGTCGCCCGAGGGTGCCGCCAAGACCGTCGAGGTCTCGCCGGTCGTCGAGGGCCGCGACGCCACCGACATCGCCGTCGACGTGGACCGCAAGACCACCGAGGCCGGTGCCTACCCGGTCATCCTGCTGTCCTACCTCATCGCCTGCGAGACCTACGAGGACCAGGCCGAGGCCGACAACGTCAAGGGCTACCTGAGCTACATCGTCTCCGACGAGGGCCAGGCCGAGGCGGCCGACTTCGCCGGCTCCGCGAAGCTCGCGCCCGAGACCGCCAGCAAGGCGCAGGAGATCGTGGCGGGCATCTCCGCCAAGTGACCTCAGGAGGGGGTGAGGACGGCGAACCCGTCCTCACCCCCTCCGGCCCGTACCACCCGAGCAGCACCCGAGCAGCACCCGAGCATGAGGTGACAGCAGTGACAGCACCCACCGCCGAGGTCGAGGACGCCTCCGCGAACTGGGCGAAGGCCCGCGCCGGTGTCGGCGACAAGATCTTCGCCGGTACCGCTCTCGCGGCCGGCCTCACGATCCTGGCCGCCCTGGCCGGCGTCTTCATCTTCCTCGCCATCAAGGGCGCGTCCGGCTTCACCAAGCCGGCCGAGGTCTACGGCCCGCACGCCGAGAGCTTCCTCGGGTACGTCGTCCCGCTGCTCGTCGGCACGTTCACCGCCTCGATCATCGCGCTGATCATCGCGGTGCCGCTGGCCTTCGGGATCGCGCTGGTGATCAGCCACTACGCGCCCAGGTGGGTCGCGGCACCGGTGGCCTACGTGATCGACCTGCTGGCCGCCGTACCGTCGGTCGTCTACGGCCTGTGGGGCGCGTTCTTCCTCGCGAAGAAGCTGGTCCCGATGCACGTGTGGCTGCACGAGAACCTCGGCCCGATCCCGGTCATCGGCAACCTGTTCGGCGAGCCGAACCCGGCCGGTCGCTCCGTGCTGACCGCCGGCATCGTGCTCGCGATCATGATCCTGCCGATCATCACCGCCATCAGCCGCGAGGTCTTCTCGCGCACGCCGCGCCTGCACGAGGAGGCCGCCCTGGCCCTCGGTGCCACGCGGTGGGAGATGGTGCGGATGACGGTCTTCCCGTACTCCCGCTCCGGCATGGTCTCGGCCGTGATGCTCGGCCTGGGCCGCGCGCTCGGCGAGACGATGGCCGTGACGATGGTGCTCTCGGTCGGCTTCGACCTGTCCTGGAACATCATCGCCACCTCGAGCCCGACGTCGATCGCGGCCAACATCGCGCTCAAGTACAAGGAGCGCAGCGCCGACCTGCTCAACGTCCTCGTCGCGACCGGTCTGGTGCTCTTCCTGATGACCTTCCTGGTCAACTTCCTCGCCCGCTGGATCGTGGGCCGCAGCGAGAGGCGGATGGCGCGATGACCACCCTCGAAGAGGTCCAGACCCGGGTCCACGTCCCGCTCGTCCAGCCGCGGCTGCCGCGCCAGGCCGGTCCCATCGTCGGCGTCATCGCCGCGGCCTTCGGCGGCCTGCTGCTCGTGCTCGGCATGGGCCTGGTCAGCGCCGTCCTGCTCGGCGCGATCGCCTTCCTCGTCGCGCTGCCGGTCTGGTCGCTGGTGATCGAAGGCCGCCGGGGCGCCACCGACCGCCTGATGACCGGGCTGATCTGGACGTCCTTCGCGGTCGCCGTGGTCCCGCTGGTGTCGCTGATCTGGCGGGTCATCAGCAAGGGCGTGGGCCGGATCGACGGCACCTTCCTCAGCTACTCGTTCTTCAAGACCCAGATCGACCAGCCGGTCGGCGTCTACCACGCGATCATCGGCACGCTGCTGATCACACTCGGCGCCGCGATCATCTCGGTCCCCGTCGGCGTGATGGCGGCCGTCTACCTGGTCGAGTACGGCAAGGGCAACAAGCTGGCCAAGGCGATCACCTTCCTGGTCGACGTCATGACCGGCATCCCCTCGATCGTCGCCGGCCTGTTCGCCTTCGCGCTGTTCACGCTGCTCTTCGGCCCGGCCTACGTGTCCGGCCTCGGCGGATCGGTCGCGCTGTCGCTGCTGATGATCCCCATCGTGGTCCGGGCCACGGAGGAGATGTTGATGCTGGTGCCCGACGACCTGCGCGAGGCGTCCTACGCGCTCGGCACGCCCAAGTGGAAGACGATCGTGCGGATCGTGCTCCCCACCGCGATCGGCGGCATCCTCACCGGCGTCACGCTCGCGATCTCCCGCGTCATCGGCGAGACCGCGCCGCTGCTCCTCATCGCCGGCGCCACCGACCGGACCAACATGAACCTGTTCGACGGCGCGATGACGACCCTTCCGGTCCTCATCTACGGGCAGAACCTGCGGGGCGACGCCCCGGCCGAGGCGATCGCCTGGGGCGCCGCCTTCATCCTCATCGTCATCGTGATGGTGCTCAACCTCGTAGCACGCATCGTCGGCAAGATCTTCGCGCCCAAGAAGGGTTGAGAACCACCATGGCCAAGAGCATCGACGTCTCCGACGTCAACATCTACTACGGCGACTTCCTCGCCGTGCAGGGCGTCAACATGACGATCCGTGCCGGCGCGGTGACCGCGTTCATCGGTCCCTCGGGCTGCGGCAAGTCGACCTTCCTGCGCTCGCTCAACCGGATGCACGAGGTGATCCCGGGTGCGCGGGTCGAGGGCAAGATCGTCGTCGACGGGCAGGACCTGTATGAGCCCGGCGTCGACCCGGTCGCCGTACGCCGCCAGGTCGGGATGGTCTTCCAGCGGCCCAACCCGTTCCCGACGATGTCGATCTACGACAACGTCCTCGCGGGCCTCAAGCTCAACGCGGGCAAGATGAAGAAGTCAGCGGCCGACGACATCGTCGAGAAGTCGCTGCGCGGCGCCAACTTGTGGAACGAGGTCAAGGACCGGCTCAACAAGCCCGGCATGGGCCTGTCCGGCGGTCAGCAGCAGCGCCTGTGCATCGCCCGCGCGATCGCGGTCGAGCCGCAGGTCCTGCTCATGGACGAGCCGTGCTCCGCGCTCGACCCGATCTCGACCTCGGCGATCGAGGACCTGATCCACGAGCTCAAGAACGAGTTCACGATCGTCATCGTCACCCACAACATGCAGCAGGCGGCGCGCGTCTCCGACGACACCGGCTTCTTCAACCTCAAGGCCACCGGTGAGCCGGGCCACCTGGTCGAGTTCAACCCGACCAAGAAGATGTTCGCCAACCCGGACGACCCGGCGACCGAGGCCTACATCTCCGGCCGCTTCGGCTGAGCCGGACGGTCTCGGACGAGATGGGAACACGGGACGACGGGCACCGCGATGCCCGTCGCCGGTCCGTGCGCGCCTACCTCCACCGGTGGGTCGAGTCCGCGGGAGCGCAGCTCCTGGTGGTCGACCCCAGCGACGACGGGGGTGTGCTCGCGGAGGCGATGGCGGGCCGCGGCGTGCACGTGACCTGGGTCGGGTCGACCCTCGACGGGCTGGTGGAGTTCGGGCGCACCGACCCGCATGCGGTCGTGGTGACGCCCGGAGCGCCGGGCATCCCCGCGGCGGAGTTCGTCGGGGTGATCCGCCAGCACGGCTCGCCGTACGTCATCGCGGGGACGTGCGACGTCGAGGACACCGGCTCCGACGGCGTCGGGCCGCTCATGCTGGCGGGGGCGTCCGCGGTCGCGGTGCGGCCCTACGCGCCCCAGCACCTGTGGGACCTGCTCACCCATGCACCCCGCTCGCTGGCCGAGCACGCGCGCCTCGAGTTCGGGCGGATCACGCTGGACGCGACGGCCTACAGCGTCCGGGTCGACGGCGAGCGGATCGGCGACCTGCCGCTCAAGGAGTTCGAGCTGCTGCGCGCGCTGCTGCTGGCCGCGCCGGGCGTGGTGACCGACGACGAGCTCAGGGACGCCCTGTGGGGCACCGACGGCAAGCGACCCGGTGGCAACACGATCGCCATGCATGTCACCCGGCTCCGGGCCCGCCTCGGCGGTGCGGCCGACGTACGCCGGATCCGCGGACGGGGCTACAGCCTCACAGCAGAATGAGCCGCAGCAGCTCGTAGCAGCCCCACGAGGCGAGTGCGGCCGCGGGGAAGGTCGAGACCCAGGCGACCAGGATGGTGCGGGCCATGCCCCAGCGCACCGCGGAGAACCGCTTGGTCGCGCCGGCGCCCATCACCGCGGAGGTGATGGTGTGGGTCGTCGAGATCGGGGCGTGGAAGACGAACGCCGTCGTGTAGAGCACGCCCGCGCCCACCGACTCGGCGGCGAAGCCGCGCGGCGGGTCGAGGTGGATGATCTTGCGGCCCAGGGTGCGCATGATCCGCCAGCCGCCGGCGTACGTGCCGGCCGAGATGGCACCGGCCGCGGCGAGGACGACCCAGATCGGCAGCGTCTCGATGTCGTACGTCGACGGGTAGGCCACGACGAGGGCGAGCAGGATGACGCCCATCGTCTTCTGCGCGTCCTGCAGGCCGTGGCCCAGCGCCAGGGCGGCGGCCGAGATCGTCTGCATGCCGCGGAAGCCCCGGTTGATCCGGTGCGGGTTGCCCTTGCGGAAGATCCACAGGATCGCGGTCATCACCACGAACGCCGCGCAGAAGCCGAACAGCGGCGAGATCACCATCGGGATGAGCACCTTCTGCACGATGGTGTCCCACTTGACGCTGACCCCGCCCGCGACCGCCGCACCCACCAGGCCGCCGATGAGGGCGTGCGAGGAGGACGACGGCAGGCCGAAGTACCAGGTGATCAGGTTCCAGATGATCGCGCCGAGCAGGCCCGCCATCACGATGACCAGGCCGTGGTGCACCCCGACCTGGAGGTTGCCATTGGCGTCCTCGATCGTGATCACGTCCGCGACCGTCTTCGCGACCTCCTGCCCGAGCAGGGCGCCGATGAAGTTCATCAACGCGGCCAGGGTGAGCGCGATCCGCGGCGTGAGCGCGCGGGTCGAGACCGACGTCGCGATCGCGTTGGCCGCGTCGTGGAAGCCGTTGGTGTAGTCGAACGCCAGGGCGATGACGACCACGGCGATGACGATCGCCAGGGTGAGGGTCATGGGAGGACCGGTCAGCCTTCCTTGACGGCGATCTGCTCCACCGTGTTCGCGACCCGCTCGAACGCGTCGATGGCGCCCTCGAGGGACTCGACGATGTCCTTGAGCTTGAGCACCTCGAGGGTCGGGTACTCGCCGGAGAACAGCTTGGCGAGCGTGCGCCGGTGGTTGCGGTCACCGGCGTTCTCGAGCCGGTTGATCTCGATCCAGTAGTCGTCGAGGGACTGCATCGACTGCAGGCGCGGCATCGCGGCCGCGGTCAGCTCGGCGCAGCGCTGGAGGACCTCGACCTGCTCGGACAGCTCGGCGGGCAGCGCGACCTGGACCTCGTAGAGCAGGATCAGGTCGACCGCCTCGTCCATCATGTCCATGACGTCGTCGAGGCCCGAGCCGAGGGCGTAGATGTCCTCGCGGTCGAACGGCGTCACGAAGGTGCTGTTGACCTTCTTGACGATCGCGTGGGTGGTCTCGTCGGCGGCGTGCTCGGCGGCACGCATCCGCTCGGCGACACCGGCCTTGTCCGACGACTCGGACAGCATCTCGGCGAGAAGCTCGGCGCCGCCCACGAGGTGCTGGGCGGACTGGGTGAAGAGGTCGTAGAAGGAGGTATCGACCGGACGCAGACGCAGACCCACATGGACTCCCGTTGAGGCGGAGGCGAACGCGCTCATGCTAGGGGACCACTTCCCCGTGAACGCAACTGCGGGCCCTCCGGCGCGCTGTGGTGCGGCGCACGGGAACGTGTTGTCGCAGGTCAGAGGCGGGTCGGGCCCCGATCAGTCGTCGGTACGACGCCTCCGCTGCTGCTCGATCAGCGTCTCCTGCAGGTGGACCGTGCCGGCGTTGCGCTTCCACTCGCCGTCGGCGCCGAGCTCCCACGCCTGGGTGGTCGGGGCGAACGCGAGGTCCAGCAGGCGTCGTACGTCGTCGCGGCTGGCCTCCGGGAGGCGCACCAACACCTCGACCCGGCGGTCCAGGTTGCGGTGCATCAGGTCGGCCGAGCCGATCCAGGTCGCCGGCTCGCCGCCGCCCTCGAAGGAGAAGACCCGGCTGTGCTCGAGGAAGCGGCCCAGGATCGAGCGGACCTTGACGTTCTCGCTGAGCCCGGCGACGCCGGGGCGCAGTGCGCAGATGCCGCGCACGAGGAGTTCGACGGGGACGCCCTCGCAGGAGGCGAGATAGAGCGCGTCGATCGTCTCCTCGTCGACGACGGAGTTGGCCTTGAGCCGGATGCCGGCAGGTCGGCCGGCCTTGACGTGCTCGATCTCGCGGTAGATCTGGTCGACCAGGCCGGTGCGCACCGAGTCGGGCGCGACCAGGAGCTCCTCGTAGGTCGCCTTGCGCGACCAGCCGGACAGGTTGTTGAACAGGTGGGCGACGTCCTCGCCGATCGTCTCGTTGGTGGTGAGGAGGCCGAGGTCCTCGTACATCCGCGACGTCTTCGGGTTGTAGTTGCCCGTGCCGATGTGGGTGTAGCGGCGGATGCCCTCGGGCTCGTCGCGGACCACCATCGCCAGCTTGCAGTGGGTCTTGAGGCCGACCAGGCCGTAGACGACGTGACAGCCGGCCTGCTCCAGCTTGCGCGCCCAGCGGATGTTGGCCTGCTCGTCGAAGCGAGCCTTGATCTCGACCAGCACCAGGACCTGCTTGCCGGCCTCGGCCGCGTCGATGAGGGCGTCGATGATGGGGGAGTCGCCGGAGGTGCGGTAGAGCGTCTGCTTGATCGCGAGCACGTGCGGGTCGGCCGCGGCCTGCTCGATGAAGCGCTGCACCGAGGTCGCGAACGAGTCGTAGGGGTGGTGCAGCAGCACGTCGCGGCGGCGCAGCGCCTTGAAGACGTCGACCGGCGCGGCCGACTCGAACTCCGCCAGCCGGGTGTGGGTGCTCGGCACGAAGGAGGGGTACTTGAGGTCCTCGCGCGGCAGGTCGGCGATCGAGTGCAGGCCGCGCAGGTCGAGCGGCCCGGGCAGCCGGAACACCTCGTTCTCGCTGATCCCGAGCTCGGAGACGAGCAGCTCGAGCACCGAGGGAGCGATCGACTCCTCGACCTCGAGCCGGACCGGCGGTCCGAACTTGCGGCGCAGCAGCTCCTTCTCGAGCGCGGCGAGCAGGTTCTCGGCGTCGTCCTCCTCGACCTCGAGGTCCTCGTTGCGGGTCACGCGGAAGGTGTGCGCCTCGAGGACCTCCATGCCGGGGAACAGGCGGCGCAGATGGGCGCCGATGACGTCCTCGAGAGGTACGAACCGGGCGTTGCCGAGCGAGACGAAGCGGTCGAAGTTCGACGGCACCTTCACCCGGGCGAACAGCTCCTTGCCCGACTTCGGGTTGCGCAGCACCACCGCGAGGTTGAGCGAGAGCCCCGAGATGTAGGGGAACGGGTGCGCCGGGTCGACGGCCAGCGGGGTCAGGACCGGGAAGATCCGGTCCTTGAACAGCCGCTTGCACTCCTTCTGCTCGTCGCGGTCCAGGTCGCCCCAGCGCACGATCTCGATGCCCTGTGCGCCGAGCGCCGGGATCACCTCGTCGTGGAAGACCCGGGCGTGGCGCTGGCTCAGCTCGGCCGATCGGCGCCAGATCGCCTCCAGCACCTCCAGCGGCATCAGGCCGCTCGCGGCCCGCACCGCCAGTCCGGTGGCGATCCGGCGCTTGAGGCCGGCCACGCGCACCATGAAGAACTCGTCGAGGTTGCTGGTGAAGATCGCCAGGAACCGGGCCCGCTCGAGCAGCGGCAGCGCCTCGTCCTCGGCCAGCTCCAGCACCCGCTCGTTGAACCGCAGCCAGGACAGCTCGCGGTCGACGAACCGGTTGTCGACCGACTCGATCGCCTCGACCAGCGCGGGATCGGGGACGTAGCCGGACTCCTCGGCCGCCGTCGGGTCGCCGGACACCGCGACCAGGGTGCCGGTCTCGGCGTCGGGGAGGAGGGACGTCGGCTGCTGCTCGGTCGACATGTTCGCGAGTGTCGCACCTCCGGGTGAACGCGAGGTGACGTCGGACGGGACGTCACGCGTCGCCGTACTCGCAGTATGTTGTGCCGCGTGAGCCTCAGGAACGCGGTCGAGTCCCGTGCCCTCTCGACGTTGATGGGACTGCCCGTGAGGGCGCAGCGTCTGGTGACCGGGCGGGCCCTCGTGCTCGACGGGCAGACCCTCGCCCCGGACATCCAGGTGATGCTGACCCTCCAGCGGATCGCCCGCAAGGGGGACCTCGCCGGCGAGTCCATCGCCCAGGGCCGCGCCGCGATGCGGGCCAATGCCGCCCTCGTGGGCGGGCGCCAGCCGATCGGGAGCGTGCGCGACCTCGCGGTCGCCGATCTCCCGGGCCGGCTCTACGAGCCCACGCGCCGGGTCGGGAACGGGCTGCTGGTCTTCTTCCACGGCGGTGGCTTCCTGTACGGCGACCTCGCCTCGCACGACGCGCCCTGCCGCCTGCTGGCGGAGGAGTCCGGCGTGCGGGTGCTGGCCGTCGAGTACCGGGTCGGGCCCGAGGCCGCCTTCCCCGCCGCCTTCGACGACGCCGAGGCCACGCTGCGCTGGGTGCACGAGAACGCCGGCTCGCTCGACGTCGACCCCGAGCGGATCGGCGTCGCCGGCGACTCGGCCGGCGGCAACCTGGCCGCCTGGACCGCGATCGCCGCCGCCCGCGCGGGCCTCCCGCTGGCCTTCCAGCTGCTCGTCTACCCGTGCACCGACGCCGACCGGTCGACCGAGAGCCTGCGGCTGTTCGGCGAGGGGCTGTACCTCACCGCCGAGTCGATCGCGTCCTTCAACGACACCTACCTGCCCCGCCCGCAGGACCGGGTCGACGAGCGGGTGAACCTGCTCGACATCGACCTCCCGGCCGGCCTCGCGCCGGCGTACGTCGTCACCGCGGGCTTCGACCCGCTGCGCGACGAGGGCGAGGACTACGCGCGGCGGATGGTGGACGCCGGTGCCGAGGTCGAGCTCAAGCGGTATGTCGACCAGATCCACGGGTTCTTGAACATCCTCGGCGTCGGACGCACGAGCCGCGCCGCCGTACGCGAGATCGCGGGGCGGGTGGCCGCCGCTCTCGGCTGACCCGGCCCGAACTGCCGTCTGATCTGCGTCGACCCGGCAGAAAGTGGCCTCAGAATCACGTCGACCCGGCAGAAAGTGGCTCGAGCTCGAGACACTTTCTGCCGGGTCGACGCCTGATGAGGGACCCGTTTGTGCCGGGTCGGCGAGAAGTCAGAGCTCGGGGCGATGCTCGCGCAGCTGGCGGAGGAACTCGTCGGCGTCGACCATCGAGCCGTCGATCACGAACGGCTCCATCGCCTTGCGCGGGAAGCGGACCTGCCAGCCCGGCTCGCCCGGACGACCGACCACCTCGACCTGCGTCTCGGGCTTGCGGATGTCGAAGCGATGCGTGGACTCGCCCTGCTCGACGTACACGACACCGCGGCTGACGCTCACCTCGACCGGCACCACCCGGGTGCGGGCCGCGGCCCAGCCGAGGCCGATCGCGACGAGGACGATGGCCACGCCGAAGGGGGTGACCAGCTTGCCGTTGAGGAGGGTCAGCAGCGCCACCATCCCGGCCACGATCGCGGTGGCGCCGAGCACCATCGAGAGCACCCGCGGGTCGCTGCCGTCGCCGGTCAGCCGGTCGCCGGGCTGAGGTCCGCCGTCGAACAGTGACAGCGACTCGCCCGCCTCCAGCGAGGCGATCTCGGCACGCGAGCTCTCCAGCGCGGCCCTCAGGCGCGCCACCTCGTCCTGGCTGGCCGCCAGGCGACGGGCCAGGTCGTCGCGCTCGAGCCGGAGCGCGACCATCGGGTCGACGTCGTGCTCGCTCACAGGTCCGGTTGCCACTGCCGCAGCGCTTCCAGGAAGGTGTGGGCGTCGACCATGCGGGAGTCGATGACCACCGGCGCCATGCTGCGCCGCAGGATGAGGACCCGCCAGGCCCGGGAGCCCGGCGTACCCGTCTGCTCGATCTTGGTGTTCGGGCTGGTCAGGTCGAAGGTGCTGTTGGTGTCGCCCTGGGTGACCTTGAGGACGCCGGTCTCGTCGATGCTGACGCTGCGCGAGGAGTTGCTCGCCTTGAGCGCGTAGCCGAGCAGGATCGCCGCCACCACCGTGAGGGTCGCGCTGAACGCGATGTCGTCGGACAGCGTGCCCTTGATCGCCCGCATGCCGACCACCGCGGCCAGGCCGAGCGCGACCAGGATGGCGAGCGGGGCCAGGCTGTCCGAGCCGCGCTTGGCGTGGAACGGGACGCGCTTGACGGCCGGCTGGGGGGCCTCGACCGCCGCGGCGACCGGGACGGGCTCGGGCTCCACGACGGGCTCAGGCTCGGGCTCAGCCTCGACGACGGGCTCCGGCTCGGGCTCCGGCTCGGGCCCCGGCTCCGGCTCGGGCTCCGGCTCGGGCTCCTGCTCGACGAGGAGCTCGGGCTCGGGCTCGGGGTCGACGAGGAGCTCGGGCTCGGCGTCCTCGGCGGCCACGTCGAGAGTCTCGACGTCGTCGAGGAACTCCTCGGTCTCGTCGGTCTCGTCCGGCGTGCTCGCGGTCGCACGCCACTGGTCCATCAGGGACGGACCGCGGTCGGCGTGCCGACCCAGCCCCCCGGTGACAGCGGGAGTCTCGGGCTCGGCCTCGTCCTCGAGGTCCTCGGTGAGCACCGGCTCGTCGGACGAGCCGTCCTCCTCGGCCAGGCGGGCGCGTATCTGCGCCATCTGGGCGGCGAGGTCGCTGACGGCGGGTACGTCGGTCGCGGGCTCGGCCTCCACCAGTGCCGCGACGTCGGGTTCGGGCTCTGGCTCGGGCTCGATGAGCAGCTCGGGCTCCGGCTCGATGAGCAGCTCGGGTTCCGGCTCGGGCTCCGGCTCGATAAGCAGCTCGGGCTCGGGTTCCGGCTCGGGCTCGATGAGCAACTCGGGCTCCGGCTCCGGCTCGGGCTCTGGCTCCGAGATCAGTTCCGGCTCCGAGATCAGTTCCGGCTCCGGCTCGGGCTCGGGCTCGATGATCAGCTCGGGCTCGGGCTCGACCACCGGCTCGGCCAGCGGTACGACGACCGCCTCACTCCGGGGAGCGTCCGGCACCTCGGGCACCTCCGGCACCTCCGGCACCTCCGGCACCTCCGGCACCTCCGCGCCGAGACCGGCGCGGATCCGGGCGACCTGCTGGGCGAGGGCGGCGGCGTCGGCGAGGGCGCGCTCGCGTTCCCGGGCGAGCTCGGCGGCGCGGGCCTCGGCCTCGGCGCGGGCGCGGGCGTGCTCGAGGGCGCGTTCCTCGGCCTCGACCAGCTCGGAGCGCAGGGTCTCGACGGCGGTGGTGTGGGCGGCGGCGGACTGCTCGAGCTCGGCGAGAGCGGCGGCGGCGCGCTCCTCGGCCTCGGCGCGGGCGCGGGTCGCCTCGGTAGCGACCTCGGAGGCGAGGGCGAGGGCCTCGGTCGCGGCCTTCTTCTCCTCGGCGAGGGCGGCGGCCGAGGTATGAGCGGCCGCGGCGGCGGCCTGGGCCTCGGTGGCGAGCTCCAGCTGCTGGCGGGCGGCCTGCTCGGCGAGCAGGCGGGCCTGGTGGGCCTCCTCGGCGCGGCGGGCCTGCTGGGTGGCGGACTCGTCGGCGGCGACGCGGGCGGCGGACTGCGCCTCGGCCCGGGCGGCGGCGTCGCCGGCGCGCCGTTCGGCGGCCTCGGCGGTCTCGAGCGCGAGGCGGGCCAGCTCGGCCTGCTCCAGCGCGGCCTCCTCGGCGAGGCGCCGGGAGGCCTGGGCCTCCTGGGCGAGGCGGGCGTGCTCGGCGGCGGCGTGCTCGGCGACCGCGCGCTCCTCGACCGCCTGGCGGGCGAGCGCACCGTGCTCCTCGGCGCTGGCCGCGGCCTGGTCGGCCAGGATCCGGGCCCGCTCCTCGGCGGCCTCAGCGGCGCGGTGGGCGTCCTGGGCGAGGGCGGCCTGCTGGCGGGCGGCCTCCTCGGCCAGCGAGCGGGCCTGGGCGATCTCTGCGGAGGTCCGCTCGGCGGCCTCGCGCTCCTCGAGCATCCGGCGCGCGAACTCGGCGTGCTCGGCGGCACTCACCGCGGCCGCCTCGGCCATCACTCGGGCGCGGGCCTCGGCGGCTTCGCGGGCCTCGTGCGCCTCGGCGGCGAGCCGGGCCTGCTCGACCGCCCGCAGCTCGGCCTCCTCGCGCTGCGCGGACGCGGCGTTGGCCAGGCGGTCGGCCTCGGCCCGGGCCTCGTTGGCCAGCCGGGCGGCCTCCTCGGCGGCGAGCCGCTCGGCGGCCTGCTCGGCTGCGGCCAGCTCGGCGTCGCGCCGCAGCCGGGCGGCGAGGGCGGCGACCACCTCGGCGTTGTCCGGTACGGCGCTCTCGGCGGCCTCGACCCCGTCCGTCGTCTCGACCGGTGCGACCAGCTCGGCCTCGATCTCGGCCCGCGCGTGGGCGAGGACCTCCTCCGGGCGCCGGGGTACGTCGTCGATCCGGTCGATGTTGGGGATGGGCTCGTCGAGCAGCGGCGGCTCGACGACGTCCTGCAGGGGACGGGCCTGGGGCCGCGGCGCGGCTCCGGGGCCCTGCCGGCGGCGCAGGCGTGCCAGGCCCTTGGGCTGGGGCGCGGGCGTCGGCTCGGCGAAGCCACCGTCGACGGCGGCCGCGATCACGCGCTGGCCGGCCTCCTCGTCGCTCAGCCGGCGATCGGGGATCGCCTGCTCGGCCACGGGCGCGCTCTCGGCCTCGACCTCCGGCTCCTCGACCTCCGGCTCCTCGACCTCGACCACCGGCTCGTCGGTCTCCGCCTCGGCGTCCTCGTCGAACCACACCTCCGCGGTCAACGGGTCCACCGGCTCGGCCTCGGCGGCCGGCTCCGGAGCGCTGACGCCGTGCGCGTCGCCGAACGGACGCTCGGTGGCACGGGCGATGATCGCCGACCAGTCGCCCGCCGTGGTCTCTTCCTCCCCGACGTTCTCCGCCGCGTCCTCGGGAGTGAGCTCCTCCGGAGCAGCGTCCTCGTCGGCAGCCTCGTCGCCCGCCCCCGAGCGCATCCGCTCCAGCCGGTCGGTGAGCGTGCCGCGGAGGGTCGGGTCCTCGGAGGCGGCGGTGGAGCCTGCCTCGAACTCGTGCGGCTCGATCTCGGTCAGCGGCCGGCCCAGGGAGCGGTCGATGACGCTGCCCCAGTCGAGGTCCTCGGCGTCACCGGGGTCGGGGAGCGCGCCGGAGCGGTTCCCGACGCGCGTCGCGATGTCGTCGCCCGGCCGCGCGGTCGCGGTGTCCTCGGAGGTCGGCTCCGCGGCGTCGGCCTCGGGCGGCACCGAGGTGTTGCTGCGGCGCAGCAGCTCCTGGACGTCGTCCGCGTCGAGCTCGCCGACGGCAGGGACGTCCTCGTCGTGACGCCGCCACAGCATGCCTCTCCGCCCCCGGCCGCGCCCAGGGCGCGACTCAGCGAGCCGGGAGTCCTCGGGACCCGGCTCGCCGTCGGTGACAGAGCTCATGGTGGGTAAATCTACTCAGGGGCGGGGGAGTTACGGGCGACTTCCGCCCGCTGGTACTGGACATGGGTGTCAGCAGCCGCGTGGTGGAAGCCCAGATCCTCGTACAACCGCCGCGCGGGGGTGTTGTCGGATTCGACATAGAGGAGCACCTCGGCCACGCCGCGGGCCGCGAGGTGCTGCAGGCCGGCCACGGTGAGAACCCGCCCGAGGCCGCGGCCCTGGGCGGCGGGGGAGACGCCGACGACGTACACCTCGCCGAGCCCGGCGTCGTGCTGCTTGGTCCAGTGGAAGCCCAGCAGCGCACCGTCGTCGTCGACCGCAAGTAGCAGGCCGGCCGGGTCGAACCACGGCTCGGCCATCCGCTCGGCCAGGCCCGCGGCGTCCAGCGCGCCCTGCTCGGGATGGTGGGCGAAGGCGGCTGCGTTGACCGCGAGCACCGCGTCGGCGTCGGAGGCGCCGAAGTCGCGGATGCGTACGCCGGCGGGCGGCTCCACCGCCGGCAGCGGTACGGCGGCCGGCCGGCGCATCACCCACAGCTCGCGCGTCCGGGCGAACCCCCACCGGCGGGCGAGCGCGGCGGCCGCTGGGTGGTCACCGTGGGACCAGGCGGTCAGCGGGCCGGGCTCGGCGACAGCCAGCGCGCCCAGGGCGCCGCCCACCCCCTTCCCCCGGGACGACGGATCCACCGCGAGGTCGAGGGCGCCCTCGTGCCGCAGCGCGAAGCCCTCGCCGCTCACCCAGGCACCCGCGCCTGCCAGCCCGTGGTGCTTGAGCCGGAGGGCCACCGCCTCGTCGACGGGGTCGGTCCCGTCGTGCTCACGGCTGGCGTCGCGCACCCGCCCGATCGCGTCGAGAGCGGCAGTGTCGGTCAGCAGGGAGGGCTCCGAGGTCACCCCTCCCACGCTATCGGCCGGGCCCGAGACCGTTTACATGTGACACCGCGACGCGGTAGGACTGCCTCCATGAAGCTGAGCCACGCCGTGGGTGGGGCGGCCGCGGCGCTCGGGGCCCTCGCCGCACGCGACCTCGTCCAGAAGAGGCACGCGCTGCAGCGCAACTTCCCGGTGATCGGCCACTTCCGGTACTGGCTCGAGACGATCGGGCCCGAGCTGCGGCAGTACATCGTGACCAGCAACGAGGAGGAGCGGCCGTTCAGCCGTGACCAGCGGACCTGGATCTATGCCTCCAGCAAGGAGGAGAACAGCTACTTCGGGTTCGGCACCGACGTCGACGTCGAGCACGTCCAGGGCCACGCCTACATCAAGCAGCGCACCTTCGCCGACCGGCTGCCGAGCGACCAGGACAGCAACTGGACCCTGCCGGCGGCCAAGGTCCTCGGCGGGCCGCGTGGGCGGGCGAAGGCGTTCCGGCCGGGCTCGGTCGTCAACATCTCCGCGATGAGCTTCGGATCGCTGTCCTCCAACGCGATCACCGCGATCAACAAGGGCGCCGCCGCGGCCGGCTGCCTGCACAACACGGGCGAGGGCGCGATCTCGCCGTACCACCGCAACGGTGCCGAGCTCGTCCTCCAGATCGGTACGGCGTACTTCGGCTGCCGTGACAAGAAGGGCGACTTCTCGCTGCCGCGGCTCTTGGAGCTGGTCGACTCCGCGCCGGTCAGGGCGCTGGAGATCAAGCTGAGCCAGGGCGCGAAGCCGGGCCTGGGCGGCCTGCTGCCGGCGGCGAAGGTGACCGCCGAGATCGCGGAGATCCGCGGCATCCCCGAGGGCAAGGACTGTGCGTCCCCGTCGCGGCACAGCGCGTTCCACGACGTCGACTCGATGCTCGACTTCGTCGAGATGCTCGCGGCCGAGACGGGACTGCCGGTCGGCATCAAGTCGGCCGTCGGGGCGATGGGCTTCTGGGAGGAGCTGGCCCGGCTGATGTCGCCGCGTGATCGCGGCGTCGACTTCATCACCGTCGACGGCGGTGAGGGCGGGACCGGCGCGGCCCCGCTGATCTTCGCCGACTCGGTCGCGCTGCCGTACCGGATGGGCTTCTCCCGGGTCTACGGCAGCTTCGCCGAGATGGGCCTGACCGACGACGTCGCGTTCATCGGCTCCGCCAAGCTCGGCCTGCCCGACAACGCGATCGTCGCGTTCGCGCTCGGCGCCGACATGATCAACGTCGCCCGCGAGGCGATGCTCTCGATCGGCTGCATCCAGGCCCAGAAGTGCCACACCGACCACTGCCCGACCGGCATCGCCACCCAGAACCCGTGGCTGGTCCACGGCCTGGACCCGGTCTCGAAGGCGGAGCGGTGCGCGGTCTACCTGCGCACCCTGCGCAAGGAGCTCACCCGGGTCTCGGCCGCCGTCGGCGTCGCACACCCGTCGCTGATCACCTGCGCCGACGTCGACATCTTCAACGGCGACTACGACGCGCGCTCACTGGCGTCGGTCTACGGCTACAAGGACGGCTGGGGCGAGCTCGGGCCCGAGCTGCGTGAGCAGGTGCTGCGCCTGATGCACACCGCCGACTACTTCGACGAGCAGGGACGCACGTCCTGATTGACGTTCGGAACCGACTGGGTTTCGAGACGCCTCGCTCGGTCCTCGCAGGCTCGGCCCGAGCCGACGCTCCTCAACCTTCGGCCGTCACCCGCGGGTTCGCAGGCTCACCCGCGGTGGCCTCAGGCGTCCTGCTGGTCCCGCTCCGCCACGGCGGCGGCGTCGGCCTCCGCCGCCGACTCCTTCGACGGCAGCACGAACCGGTAGCCGACGTTGCGCACGGTCCCGATCAGGGTCTCGTTCTCGGGGCCGAGCTTGGCGCGCAGGCGGCGGACGTGGACGTCGACAGTGCGGGTGCCGCCGAAGTAGTCGTAGCCCCAGACCTCCTGCAGCAGCTGCTGGCGGCTGAACACCCGTCCGGGGTGCTGGGCGAGGAACTTGAGGAGCTCGAACTCCTTGAAGGTCAGGTCGAGCGCGCGGCCACCGACCTTGGCGGTGTAGGTCGCCTCGTCGACCACGACCTCGCCGGAGCGGATCAGGTGGGCGTCGGGGTCGGCGGCGTCGCGGGCCGCGGTGAGCCGGCCGATCGCCATCCGGATCCGCGCCTCGAGCTCGGCGGGCCCGCAGGTGTGCAGGACGACGTCGTCCATGCCCCAGTCGTGGTTGACGACGGCCAGGCCGCCCTCGGTGACGATCAGCAGGACAGGTACGTCGGTCCCGGTCGTGCGGATCAGCCGGCACAGGTCGCGGGCACCCGCGAGGTCCTGGCGGCCGTCGACGAGGAGCAGGTCCGCGTCGGGGGCGTCGAGCAGGGCACTGCCCTCGGCGGGCAGGATCTTCACCTGGTGACCGAGCAGCGCAAGACCGGGCAACACCTCGGCGGAGGGTTGCAGGGCGCTGGTCAGCAGAAGGAGAGTGCTCACTCTGGCCTCCTCACCGGCACCGGCCGTCGCGGCGGCACCGAGTCGAGACCGAAACGCAACGTTGGGCAACGGCCAGTTTTCTGGTGAGGCACGATACCGAAATACGCAGGCAACGGGGAAGGGTCGAGCACGTGAGTGAGACGCAGGTCATCCGAGTGCGCTACTGGGCAGCCGCCCGCGCGGCCGCCGGCATCGCCGAGGAGGAGGTGGCCGTCGCCGGCCCCGTGACCCTCGCCGAGCTGCGCGCCGAGGTGGTCGGCCGGCACCCCGGCACCCGGCTCCCCGAGGTGGTCGGCGTCTGCTCGGTGCTCGTCGGCGAGCGCCCGGTGTCCTCCACGGACCCGGCCGCGGTCGTCGTACGGCCGGGGGAGACGGTCGAGTTCCTGCCGCCCTTCGCGGGCGGCTGAACACCCGCGGATCGCCCGCGGATCGGCCGCGGGCGAGAAAGGCCGTCGCCTAGACTCCCTTCCGCCGTTGTCGGTACGACGACAGCGGAGCCGACGAGGAGACCAGTGCCGAACCAGACCATCGTGCGACCGCCGACGGCGGTCCGGAGCGACGGCAGCAACGGCGTGGTCCAGCGCCGTGTGGTCACCGTCTTCCTGGTGCTGCTGGCGGCGCTGCTTGCGGCGGCCTCGGCGCGGGGGCCGATCGCGGCGATCCTCGCGATCTTCCTGGCCGTCCTGATCAGCATGTTGGCCGTGTTCGGCCGGGAGCGGGTCGCGTTCCTGGCCATGATGGCCGCGTTCGCCACGGCGCCGATGAACCGCGGCCTGTCGCCCGGGGGACCGTCCAACCCGATCACGCCGACGGACCTGCTGTTCGGGCTCGCGGTGATGCTGCTGCTCCCGACGCTGCTGCGTCGTCAGCTGCGGCTGCCGCTCACCTACGTCATCGGCATCACGCTGATCCTGGTGACCGGCACGATCGCGACGGCCGCGGCGGCCGCCCCGCTGCTGAGCGCCCTCCAGTTCGCCCAGTGGCTGGTCGTCATCCTCGGGCTGCTCGTCCTGTTCGCGGTCTGGGCGCCCAGCTGGCGGATGGTCGACATCCTGCTGTGGAGCTATGTCGCCGGACAGATGCTGAGCATCCTCTACGCACCGCTCGGGGGAGCGGTGGGCAACCGCTACCAGGGCCTCTCGCACCACCCCAACGAGTTCGGCGGCGCCGGCGTGATGGCGTTCGCGGCGCTGATGTACCTGTGGCGGCGCAACGACGCCGTCTGGTACCGCGTCGCGGTCGCGCTGGCCGCGAGCGCGTGCGGCGTCTCGGTCGTGATCAGCGGCAGCCGGGCCGCGACCGCGGTCATGGCCGGCCTGATCCTGCTGATCCCGATCGTCGAGCGTTCGGCGGTCAAGGGCTTCGTGCTGGCGATCCTCGGTGCGCTCTTCGTCTTCGCGCTGCCGCTCGTCGTCGGTGAGTCGGGCGAGGGCTCCGCGATCTCCCGCCTCGCCGGGTCCGCCGACGCCCTGGGCGCCGACAAGGCCCGCAGCGAGGCCCAGGACTTCGGCATCGACATGTTCTTCCAGCATCCGCTGCTGGGCAACGGATTCGCCGACGCGCTCTACGTCCACAACGTGGTCCTGGGCGTCGCCACCAGCATCGGCATCTTCGGCCTGATCGGCTACCTGCTGGTGCTGTTCACGCTCGCCCGTCCTGTCCTCGGGAACCATCCCAACCGCCGCCTCTGCTACGTCGTGGCGGCCTTCGTGGCGATCACCCCGACCTTCCCCGGACTCGAGGACCGCACCCTGTGGGCCCCCATGGCGCCGGCGATCCTGCTGGCCATCCAGTCCCGGCTGCCCGCCTCCGACGCGGAGCGGGACGCACGTCGATAGGGTTCACCAAATCGCGGTGAGCAAGCGTATGCTTGCCCCGCGGCGCCCCCACCCCCACCTGCCGCGTGGAGTGACTTCCCGATGCCCACTGCAGTTCAGCGCGCCATGGCGCACGCCCGGATCAAGTCGAAGGTCGCGATCGCCCGGGTCGGCCGGGACAGCCGTCGGCTCGACACGATCGTCAACCTGCCGAAGATCGAGACCTGGCGCCGCGAGCACGTCCCGGCGGGCACCCCGGCGTTCCCCGACCGCGAGGACATGTACGACCACGTCCACGCCGAGCTGATCGGCGACCAGTCGATCGACTACCTCGAGTTCGGCGTCTTCGAGGGCAGCTCGCTGCGTCACTGGGCGCGGCTGAACACCCACCCCGACTCGCGCTTCTACGGCTTCGACTCGTTCGAGGGACTCCCCGAGGAGTGGAAGCGGTTCGACCGCAAGATCGACAAGGCCCACTTCGACGTCCAGGGCGCGCTGCCCGACATCGACGACGAGCGGGTCACCTTCGTCCCGGGCTGGTTCCAGGACAGTGTCGACCCCTTCCTGGAGACCTTCACTCCCGAGCGCCAGCTGGTCGTGCACATCGACGCCGACCTCTACTCGTCGACGCTCTACGTGCTGACCCGGCTCAACGCGCTCCTGGTCCCCGGGACGATCGTCGTCTTCGACGAGTTCTCCTCGGTGCTCAACGAGTTCGCGGCCCTGGAGCACTACTGCTCGGCCTACGTGCGTGAGTACGACGTGCTCGCCTCGGCCTGGCACTACTTCTGCCAGATCGCGATCCGGATGCGCTGAGCCCCGCTCGCGCGCCTCGGCCAGGCTCAGGCGACGTCGGCCTCGGCCGGGCCGACGTACCGCTGGTGCGCCAGCTCGGGGGCGTGCAGCCGGTGGTGGCGCGGCTGGGCCATCCGCAGCGCCTTCTCGTAGCTCATCGGCTTGCGCAGGCCGAAGGTGATCAGCACCGTGTGGAGCAGGATCATGAAGTCCAGCCGCAGGCTGGGGGCGGTCGCCGAGCGCAGTGAGTACGCCGACTCGAGGGCCAGCCGCTGCTGGTCGTCGACGCCGTGGCGGCCGATCAGCTGGGGGAGACCCGTGAGACCGGCCGGGGTCACCCAGCGCGAGTCGATGTCGCCGTGGAGCTCGCTGAGCGCGTCGCGGACGACGTCGGTGAGCGGCCGGGCGCCGACGATGCTCATGTCGCCGCGCAGCACGTGGATGAACTGCGGGATCTCGTTGAGCCCGAGCCGGTCGAGCAGCCGCCCGATCGGCGTGTAGAGCGGCGAGTCAGGCGGCGTGTTCAGGAAGCGGCCGGCCTCGACGGGCGCCGTCACCTTGTTGGCGTTGGGCACCATGACCCGCAGCTTCACCATCTCGATGGCGGTGCCGGGTCCGACCCAGCGCCGCGACCTGTAGAAGATCGGTCGACCAGACAGCACCAGCACGGCGACCGCGGAGAGTGCCACGACAGGCACCCACACCACGGCAGCCAGGCAGATGACGACGATGTCGAACGCCCGCTTCTTCACCAGTGACCTCCACCAGAAATGTGTCCCCGAATTGGCGGGTGAGGCGGTCCCGCGAACCTCTCAACGACCAAGTGCCCGATGAGATACGTGTCTCGTCACAACTTTGCGAGGGATCGCCGATCACCCGTCGTCGCGCCCACCTGCGCGGCGAGCAGGTGCTCGAACCTCGTGGCGCAGCCCTGGAGCGCGAACTCCAGCTCGGCCAGGTCCCGGGAGGCCTCGCCGAGCTCGCTGCGAAGCTCGGAGTCGGCCAGCACCCCACTGACCCAGCTCGCGGCCTCGGCCAGCGAGTCGTCGGCCGGGGGCAGGACCAGGCCGCCGGCCCTCGTGACCAGCGACGAGGCGAGGTTCTCGCCCGGCATCAGGCCCAGCACCGGCCGGCCGGCGCACAGGTAGGACAGCGTCTTGGACGGCACCGAGAAGGCACCGGCCTCCTGCTCGAGCAGCACCACGAGCACGTCACCGCTGCCGAGCACCTCGGGCAGTCGCTCGTAGGGCTGGAAGGGCAGCAGCGTGACGGGTACGTCGAGCCGGCGCGCCTCGTCCTGCAGCACGTCGACCGCGGGGCCCTCGTTGACCACCACCAGCCGCACCGGCTTCCCGGCGTCGTGCACGGCTCGCGCGAGCCGGACCAGCAGGGCGGGGTTGTGCTTGAGGCCGAGGGTGCCCGAGTAGAGGAGGGTCGCGACGTCGTCGAGCTGGTGCTCGGTCGCCCAGTCGTTCTTGCGCTCGGTCGGGACGATCTCGTCGAGCGGGGCCCAGTTCGGGATGACGGTGACCTTGTCGGCCGTCCCCCACGCCTCGTGGACCGGTACGAAGGACGGGGCGATGACGACGATCGCCGCGGCGCGCCGCGAGCACCACCGCTCGGCCACCTCGAAGGCCCACGCGACGAGCGCGAACCGCTTCGGCAGCTTGCTGCCGGTGAACGACTTCACCGCCACGGCGTAGACGTCCTGGTGCCACAGCACCCACGGACGCCGGAGCACCGCCATCACGAACGAGAAGATCACCAGGGTAGGGATCTGCACGTTGGACAGCATCACGATGTCCGGGTCGACCTTGCGGACGTGCTGCACCAGCTCGACGCCGCGGCGGACCTCGCGCAGCAGCCGCTGCGCCATCCGCTGGTTGTCGACCTTCTTGGCGCCGCCGATCGCCTCGAAGGTGATCGACTCGCCGGGGATCGCCTCGAGGCGACCCTTCCCGGAGACGTAGCCCTCGACGTACGAGTGCGTGACGTCGTGGCCGCGCCGGGCCAGCTCACGGCTGAGCTCGGCCTGGAAGGGGTGCCCGCTGTGGTCGTGGACGAGGATGCGCACCGTGCCGCTGTCCGCTCAGCCCTGGGCGCGCTTGACCTGGTCGTAGACCCAGGCGTAGGTCTGCGCGAGGCCGTCGGCGAGACTGATCGACGGCTCCCAGCCGAAGACCTCGTTGATCATCGTGTTGTCGGAGTTGCGGCCGCGCACGCCCTGCGGGGCGGACAGGTCGTACTTCCGCTCGCACTTGATGCCGGCGATCTCCTCGACGATCGTGTAGAGCTGGTTGATCGAAACCAGCTCGGCCGAGCCCAGGTTGATCGGGTCCTCGAGGTCGCTGGCCAGGATCATCTGGGAGCCCTTGACGCAGTCGTCGATGTACATGAACGACCTCGTCTGCTCGCCGTCGCCCCAGATCTCGAGCTCGTGCCGGCCAGAGATGACCGCCTCGGCGATCTTGCGGCACACGGCGGCGGGAGCCTTCTCGCGGCCACCGGTCCACGTGCCCTCGGGGCCGTAGACGTTGTGGTAGCGCGCCATCCGGGTGGTGAGGCCGAAGTCCTCGCGGAAGTGGCGGGCCATCCGCTCGGTGAAGAGCTTCTCCCAGCCGTAGCCGTCCTCGGGCATGGCGGGGTAGGCGTCGGACTCCTTGAGCGCGGTGACGCCCGGGTCGGTCTGCTTGTCGGCGGCGTAGACGCAGGCCGACGAGGAGTAGAAGTAGCGCTCTACGTCGTACTTCTTGGCAGCCTGGAGCATGTGGGTGCTGGTCAGCACCGTCAGCATGCACAGGGCCTTGTTGTTCTCGATGAAGCCCATGCCGCCCATGTCGGCGGCGAGCATGTAGACCTCGCGCGCGCCCTTCGTGGCGGCCTCGGCCTGGTCGAGCAGCGACAGGTCGCCGACGGCGTTCTGCGCGTCCGGGTGCACCTGGTACCACTCGTCGATCGGCTTCACGTCGACCGAACGAACCGTCTTGCCCTGGGCGAGGAGGTCAGCGACCAGGTGACCTCCGATGAAGCCGCCGCCACCGGCGACGAGCACATCTACTGGGCCCGAGTTCATGCGCACTCCTCAATGTCGATTGGATCCGCCCCCCAGCGTCGTGTGACCAACGAGAGGCCGCCGGGTGCGTCACGGCCTCCGTCCGCGAATCCGGGGACTGGTGTGAAGTCGGGACCAAGTACCCGCTTGGTCCCGGCCTACTAGGGTGAGGCCGTGCGTACCGCCCTCGTCACCGGCGTCGCGGGGCAGGACGGTGTCTACCTCGCGCGCTCCCTCCGTGCCGCCGGCACCGCCGTCGTCGGGACCGTCGCGCCCGGGTTCGCCGCGACCGATCCGCGACGGGTCCACCTCGACGGGGTCGACCTGCGCGAGCTCGACGTCCGCGACGGTGCGGCGCTCGAGGCGCTGGTCGCCGAGGTCGTGCCCGACGAGGTCTACAACCTGGCCGCGCTGAGCTCGGTCGGCCGCAGCTGGGAGGAGCCGGAGCTCACGGCGGCGACCAACGCCGCGCCGGTCGAGCACCTCGTCGCCGCGCTGCTGCGGCTGCGTGCCGCCCGCGGCCACGACGCCCGGCTCTTCCAGGCCTCCTCCGCGGAGGTGCACGGCAGCGCTGCCGACAGCCCGTACGCCAAGGCCAAGGCCGCGGCCGACGAGGTGGTCCGGCGGGCGCGTGCCGACCACGACCTGTTCGCGGTCTGCGGCGTGCTCCACAACCACGAGAGCCCCCTGCGACCGCCCCGCTTCGTGACCCGCAAGATCACCCTGGGTGCGGCCGGCATCGCGCTCGGCCGCTGCGCCACGATCAGCCTCGGCAACCTCGACGTGCACCGCGACTGGGGGTTCGCCGGGGAGTACGTCGAGGCGATGCGGCTCCAGCTCGCCCACGACGAGCCGCTCGACCTCCCGATCGGCACCGGGACCGCGCACTCCCTGCAGGACCTGCTCGAGGTGGCGTTCGCGGCTGCCGGACTCGGCGAGCCGGGGGACCGTGTGGTGCAGGACCCGGCGCTGCTGCGGCCCGCGGACACCTCGGTGTTCGTCGCCGACCCCGAGCCGGCCGCGGCCGCGATCGGCTGGCGGGCTCGGGTCGGCTTCGACGCGCTGGTCGAGCACATGGTCGCCGTCGACCTGGAGCGGCTGCGCTCCGGTGTCGAGGAGTCGCCGGGCTACCTGGCGCTCCCCTAGCGTCGCTCAGTCCGCGAGGACGTTGCGGGCGCCGGCCCGGGTGAACGCCTCCTGGTTCTTGGCGTACCACTCGACGGTCCGGTTCAGGCCCTCCTCGAAGCTGACCCGCGGCGTGAAGCCGAACTCGTGGAGCTTGCTTGAGTCGAGGAACTGGTCGGGGATCTCGATGAAGTTCGCGGGCTTCGGGATCGTGACGGGCTCGAGCGCGCCGCCGAGGATGCCGCCGATCTGCTCGATCACCTGGCGCACGCTGCGGATGTTGCTGTAGTCGCCCGGCGCCTTGCCCGACGCGCTGGAGAAGCTCCCGACGTTGAACGCCGGCCAGCCGTACGTCGCGCGGCCGGTGCGGGGCATCGCGGTGCTGAAGTGGCGCTCGACGTTCTCGGCGAGGTAGAGGTAGGAGTCGACGAGGTCGTCGATGTAGACGTACTCGCGCAGCACGTCGGCGTTGCCGAGGTTGATCACCGGCGCCTTGTTGTTGAGCATCCGCAGGCTGGTGCGGGGGATCAGCCGGGTGAAGTTGAGGTCGCCCGCGCCGTAGATGTTGCAGCTGCGCACGATCAGGGCCGGCACGTTGAACTGGAAGCCGTAGGTCTGCGCGATCAGGTCGGCGCACGCCTTCGAGGCGCTGTAGACGTCCATGCCGCGCAGCGCGTGACCCTCGCGGTACGGCAGCGGCTCCGGGTCGTCGGCGTCGGCGTGGTCGCCGTACGACTTGTCGGTCGAGGCGATCAACACCCGCGGGATGTCGTTGATCCGCGCGGCCTCGAGCAGGTTGAGGGTCGGCAGGATGTTGTTGTGCAGCGTGCTCATCGGCGCGTTGGCCGCGTCGGCGACGATCGCCGACGCCGCGAGGTGGAAGATCGTGTCGATCTGGTGGCGGTTGCACAGGCGCTGAACCTGGGTGAAGTCGTCCATCTCGCAGACCTCGACGTCCGGCCGGGCGTCGAAGCCGAGCAGCGCCGCGGTGGGGACCGGCCGGTTGTGCCGCACCGTGATCGTGACCATGGCGCCGCGGCGCAGCAGTGCCTCGGTCAGGTTGCTGGCGACGAAGCCGTCGCCGCCCGTGATCAGCACGCGCTTGCCGTACCAGAAGTCGTTCATGGTGGGGGTCCCCTCTAGCGGAACTCGATGACGGTGGTCGAGCGGGTGCGACCGTATCAACCGCAACAACGGCCTGGGCTCGATATGGTCACCCCCGAATCGCCGATCACAGAGGAGTACTCGGTGCAGACACCAGTCGTCATGTTCGTGTTCAACCGCCCGGACCTGACCCGACGCACCCTCGCCTCGATCAGGGCAGCCAAGCCGGAGCGGCTGTTCGTGATCGCGGACGGACCCCGGTCGGGCAACGAGAACGACGCGCGGCTGTGCGCCGAGGTGCGGGACCTCTTCAGCGAGCTCGACTGGGACTGCGAGGTGCTGCCACGCTTCGCCGAGACCAACCGCGGCCTCGACCCCAACATCGAGGCCGGGATCGACTGGGTCTTCTCCCAGGTCGACGAGGCGATCTTCCTCGAGGACGACTGCATCGCTGACCCGACCTTCTTCGTCTACTGCGAGGAGCTCCTCGAGCGCTACCGCGACGACAAGCGGGTCTGGCTGATCTCGGGCGACACCCACGAGGTGCCCGAGTCCTACTTCGGCGACCTGAGCTACGACTTCGCGACCTGGGCCAGCATCTGGGGCTGGGCGAGCTGGGCCGACCGGTGGCAGGCCCACCGCAAGCTGTTCGACCGCGTGCACGTCCCGGTCGACCAGCCCGGCCAGCTCGTCCCGCCGAAGCGCGCGGTGCCGGCGCCGCCCCACCCCGATGCGCTGGTCTCCGAGGCCGGCAAGCGGCACTTCACCAAGGTGTCCACCGATGTCGACCCCTCGTCGTACTTCTGGGACCACCACTGGTGGGTCACGATCATCAACCAGAACGGCCTGTCCGCCGTCCCGCGACACAACCTGATCGAGAACGACGGGTACGGCGAGGGCGCGACCAACGTGCGCGCACAGAAGGAGTCGATCCCCGCGCGGGCGCTGGACCTCCCGCTGCGTCACCCGGCCGTCGTCGAGCGCAACCGGAAGGTCGAGGAGGAGCTCGAGCTGATCATGGTGCGCACGGACAGCTGGATCTCGCGGGTCGCCCGCGCGATCATCCGTCCGCTGTGGCTGCGTGCGATCGTGCGGAAGATCATCACGCAGCCGGTCATCTGGCGCGTGGTGCGCAAGCTCCTGAACCGCTAGGCGCCGGCCGGTCAGCCCTTGCGCGCCCGTACGTCGAGCACGATCCGCGGCGCGATCGGGCTGGAGACCAGCCGGTCCAGCAGCTTCGCGGCGGGTCGGACCGACCAGGACGGCGGGTTCATCGAGGCGATGTAGGCCTCGGACGTGAGCGTGTAGCGCAGCCGCGGCTCGGCGACCACGTCGACGAAGCCGAGCCGGGTCAGCTGGGCGGTGATGCTGCGCCGGGTGTGCAGGATCCAGTGGTGCTGGGCGATCCGGCGGTCCGGGACCTGGCTGGTCCGCCCGCGGGTGGCCCGCTTGACGAGGTGGGCGGCCTGGTCGGCCGCCGTCCAGTGCGGGGTCTGCAGGAACAGCACCCCGTCGGGGCGCAGCATCGTGTGGATGTCGGCCAGCAGGCCGTCGCCCTCCGTCACGTGGGCCAGCACGCACCACAGCGTCACCGCGTCGGCGGTCTCGACGTGACCGAGGGTCTCGAGGTCGCCGAGGTCGAGCGTGACGCCGTGCCGCTCCCGGGCGAGCTCGACCGCGCCGGCGACGATCTCGTTGCCGGTGACGTCGTAGCCGAACTCGTCGCGAGCCACGCTGAGGAACTCGCCGTCGCCGGCGCCGATGTCGTAGATCAGCGGCCGCTGCTCGCCGCGCTCGCCCAGCGCCTCGCCGATCCAGCCGAGCGCCTCGCGCCAGGCGTCGGGCCCGGCTCCCTCCCGCTTGATGTCGACCCAGTCGCCGTAGTCGTCGGCCGACCACTCCTTCTGGACCACGATCGCGTCCATCCGCTCCTCCGCCAGGTGGTCGGACCAGTAGCGCGCACCGCAGTCACGGCAGGTGCTGATCCTGCGGCCGGTGGCGCGCGAGGCGACGGCGGTGTGGATGCGGGCGCCTGCGCAGGCAGGGCAGTGGGTCATGCACGACTCCGGTGGGGGCGAGGGGCGAGCTGGGTGATGGACGGACGGTAGTACAGCAGGTCGGCGCTCACCGCAGGCCGGAACGGACCACTTCCGCCGTACGACGCCACGTGAACGCCTCGGCGAAGGCCCGGCCCTCCGCGAGCCGGTCGGCGGAGAGCTCGCTGGCACGGCCCATGGCGACCGCGAGGTCGGCCGGCCTCGTCGAGGCGGTCACGACGGCGTACCCGCCGGTGACCTCGGCCAGCGCGGGGTCGTCGGACACGACGGTGGGGATGCCGAGCCGCAGCGCCTCGGCGGCGGGCAGGCCGAAGCCCTCGAAGTCGGAGGGGAACACGACCATGCCGGCGCCGGCGAAGCACGCGCCGAAGGCGTCGTCGTCCAGCCACGGCATCAGCTCGACGCTGTCGGTGCTGCCGAGCCGGTCGACCTGCGCCTGCGCCGCCTCGCGGTCGGCGCGACCCATGCCCACCAGGCGCAGGACCCAGCCGGGGTGGGCGGCGACGAACTCGGCCCAGCCGGCGATGACGGCGTCGGCGTTCTTGTTGCCGAAGTGGCCGAAGGCCAGCGCGTAGGGCCGCTCGCCCGGCTCGGGCCGCGGCCAGGCGAGGGCGTGGTCCGAGCCGAGGGCGGCCGTGACGGCCGCACGTCCCAGGCGCGGGTGGCGGCGGCGCAGGTCGTCGCGGCTGCGGTCGGAGATGCAGAAGATGCCGTCGGCCAGGTGCATGCTCCACGCCCACGACAGGCGGCGCGCGACCCGGGTCCGGAGCGAGAACTGCTCGGGCCGCAGCTCGTGGCGCAGGTCGTAGAAGATCAGGCCGCGGGGCTGCCGGGTGCCCAGCAGGCTGCTCGCCGGGGCCGAGCTGAGCACCGCGTCGACGTCCAGCGCCCGGGCCGCACGTCGTACGGCGCCCGAGCGGGACCAGAGCTTGCCGAGCGGGCCCGACGCGGGCAGCTCGGTGACCCGGACCCCCGCAGGAGTGGCGAATCGCTCGCTGTCGGGACCGAGCAGGACAGTGAGCTCGTCGTCGGGGAAGGCCTCGGTCCACCCGCGAACCAGGTGCTGAACGACGATCGAGACACTTCCGGGGCGGGCAAGGATCGCATCCACCAGCACATGCACGGTCAGCGACGATACTGTGCCCCCGTGACCAAGCGTGCTCTCATCACCGGAATCACCGGTCAGGACGGTTCTTATCTCGCGGAGCTGCTGCTCTCGAAGGGATACGAGGTGCACGGACTGGTCCGTCGGTCGTCGACCCTGAACCGCAGCCGGATCGATCACCTGCACGGAACCGCGGACCTCCACCTGCACTACGGCGACCTGACCGACGGTGTCAGCCTCAGCAACCAGCTGCGCGAGATCGAGCCCCACGAGGTCTACAACCTGGGGGCGCAGAGCCACGTCAAGGTGTCCTTCGAGCTCCCGGAGTACACCGCCTCGACCGACGCCGTCGGCACGCTGCGGCTGCTCGAGGCGATCCGCGCCGCCGGGCTGGACTGCCGGTTCTACCAGGCCTCCACCTCCGAGATGTTCGGCGCGACCCCGCCGCCGCAGAACGAGTCGACGGTCTTCTACCCGCGTTCGCCGTACGGCGCCGCGAAGCTCTACTCGCACTGGGTGACCGTCAACTACCGCGAGGCCTACGACCTGTTCGCGGTGTCCGGGATCCTGTTCAACCACGAGTCGCCGCGCCGCGGCGAGAGCTTCGTGACCCGCAAGATCACGCTCGGCGTCGCCTCGGTCAAGCTCGGCATCGCCGACCACCTCGACCTCGGCAACCTCGAGGCGATCCGCGACTGGGGCTACGCACCCGAGTACGTCGAGGGCATGTGGCGGATGCTGCAGGAGGACGAGCCGCAGGACTACGTCCTCGCCACCGGCACCGGCACGACGGTGCGCGAGTTCTGCCAGTACGCCTTCGCGCACGCCGGCCTGAACTGGGAGGACCACGTCCGTTACGACAAGAGCTTCGAGCGCCCCACCGAGGTCGACGCCCTCATCGGCGACGCGTCGAAGGCCGAGGAGGTCCTGGGCTGGCGCGCGCAGACGCACGCCAAGGGCCTGGCCGAGCTGATGGTGGACGCCGACATCGAGCACCTCGGCCGCCTGGTCCAGCACCGCAAGGAGATCGACGGATGATGGGCCCCGGCATGGCGGTCTCGACCGCGAAGCGTCGCCTGGGCTGGTTGATCCGCGATCGGTTCCCGTTCCGCCCGGTCGTGCGTGACGTCCAGGGCGTCACGCTGGTCCTGCCCTGGTCGCACCGGCTGCCCGACTACGCGCGGTGGGGCCCGACGTACGGCCAGAACCTGGTGGAGCTGGCGCGCCTGGTCGCCGAGTCCTCGCCGCTGACCGTCCTCGACGTCGGTGCCAACGTCGGCGACTCGACCGTGCAGATCCTCAACGCCGCCGACGGCCGGGTGCTCTGCATCGAGGCGGACCCGGCGTACCTGGAGTTCCTGCACCGCAACGTCGACGGCGACAAGCGGGTCTCGGTCGTCGAGGCGCTGCTGTCGGTCGACGACGAGCAGACCGCCCGCACCGCTGTCCGCACCGGCGGCACGACCCGGTTCGCCGAGGGCGGCGACGCCGACGCGATGCCGATGGTCTCGCCGAGCCGGCTGCGCGCCGAGCACCCGGACTTCGACCGGCTGCGGCTGGTCAAGTCCGACACCGACGGGTACGACGTCGTGCTGGTGCCCGCAGTCGCCGAGGCCTGGGCCGACGCGCACCCGATCCTGTTCTTCGAGTACGACCCCTACCTGACCCGGATCGCCGGCCACGACCCGGCCGCGGTCTGGGCGCGGCTGGCGGAGCTGGGCTACCGCGACGTCGCGGTCTGGGACAACGGCGCGACGCCGGTCGGCCGCACCACGACCGCCGAGGCGGGCCGCCACGGTGCGGTCCTCGACGTGGCGAGCAACCAGCGCAACCGGGGCCGCACGTATTGGGACGTCGCCGTCGTGCACGCCGACGACCTCGCCGGACAGGCCGCGATCGAGCAGCTGGTGCCGGGCCTGATCTGAGCGCCTCGGCGGTCGGGCCCGGGTCGGCTCATCCCGATGCCCCGTTGAGTTGCCCCATCCTCGTCGTTGAGTTGCCCCATCCTCGTCGTTGAGTTGCCGGGAACTCACCGTTGAGATCGGCAACTCAACGGTGCGAAAGCGGCAACTCAACGGTGAGAAAGCGGCAACTCAACGGCCGGGGGGCGCTCAGCGCCAGGTCACGTCGCGGCGGATGATCTTGGCGGGCACCCCGCCGACCAGGCAGCCCGGCTCGGTGATCGACGAGGTGACCACGGACCCGCCGGCGACGATGCAGCCGTCGGCGATCCGCACGCCCTTGTAGATCTGGGCGTGGCTGCCGATCCAGACCCGGTCGCCGATCGTGATGTCGGGGGCGGTGCCGCGCTCCTCGGACTCGCCGGCGGCGAGGTGGCGGTGGAAGTCGTCGTCGAGCAGCTGCACCCGCCAGCCGATCGCGCAGCCCGCGCCGATCGTGATGCCGCTGTTGCTGACCAGCAGGCCGTCGGGCGAGAAGTAGGTGCGCGCGCCCACCGAGACGGTGGAGTCCGGCCCGATGTCCCAGCGGTTGCCGGTCGCCACGGTCACGTTGCCGCCGAGCCGGAGGCGGCCCCGGACCCGGATGATCGACCACTCGTGGCCGGTGAGGAAGCCGTAGTAGTTGACGCCGAGGCGCAGCCGGGCGCCCTCGGCGACCTCGATCCGGCGGCGGCCGACGATCCGGAACCGGCGGCCGACCAGCACCGTGCCGTGCATGCTCAGCCTCGCGAGGAGGGTGCGGACGTACGAGACGCGGAACGGGCCGACGGCCAGCCCGCGCACGGCGTCGACGCGCTCGCTCATGGCGTGTGCTCGAGGAGCCGGCGCAGGGCTGCCTGGGCGACCTCGCGACCGGCGTCGTTGGGATGGACGCCGTCGGTGTGGAGCTCGGCGCGGAACCAGCCGTCGTCGTCCGACAGGTCGTCGGTGGCGTCGAGCAGGACGAGCCGCGGCGTCGCCGACGAGGAGGCGGCGAGCTCCTCGACCAGCTGCTTGCGCAGGACCCCGTGAGTGGCGAGCCGCTCCTCGTTGGTGCCGCGCACGGGGAACGACTCGTGGACGAACTGCTGGGTGGCCGGCGGGACCGGGACCATCACCACGCCGAGCGGCGAGCCGAGGTCGCGCAGCAGGCCACGGAGCCGGTCGACGTACGCCGCCACGAAGTCCACGTCGCCACCGGCCATCACGCGAGGGGCCAGGTGGCAGCGGATGTCGATCTCGCCAAGGCTGAAGATCCACACGACGTCGCGGTTGCCCGGCAGCCGGCCGAGCAGCCGGGCGGCGCGGTGCAGGGCAGGGGTGAAGTCGTCGCGCGCGACGGAGTACATCAGCCGCGGCCCGAGGTGCCAGACCCAGCGCCGCTCGACGGTGCTCCCCACGCCGAGCGCGGGGAACCGGTCGCCGCCGAAGAAGGCGGCGTTGGACTCGCCCAGCCACACCTGGTCGACCTGGCCCCGGGAGATCGCCCGGGCCATCCGCGCGAGCCCGATCCAGGCCAGCAGGTGGGCCCGGACGACCCGGAGCCGGTGCTTCACGCCCTGCCTCTGGCGCCGACGGCGGTCGCGACCGTGGTCTCGGTGCCGGTGGTCACGTCGATGACCGGGAGGTCGCCGATGAGTGCGAGGCGCTCGGCGACGCTCCGGTTGCGCGACAGGGTGCCGTCGGGGTTGCGACCGGTGAGGAACCGGCTCTCGCGGTAGCCGCTCGCGGCAGTCTGCGCGGGCAGGTCGCCGGCGACGTCCTCACGAACGAAGAAGGCGTTGGCGCCGTTGCTGGCGCACCCGACGAAACGGTAGCCGCGCTGGCTCCCGAGGTGGACCAGGGCGCCCAGCGAGGCACCGAAGTAGAGCTGGGAGAAGTGGGCCTCGGAGTTCACGAACGCCGGGTCGTAGGGCACGGTGATCGCGGCCTCGGGCCCGAGGAGGGCGTTGTACTCCGCCACGACGATGGCGGGATCGACCACGTCGATCGCGTTCCACAGCCAGTAGTCGATGCCGTCGACGTCGACGGACAGCAGCCCGATCCGCCCGTTCAGGCCGGCGTCGCCGATCAGCTGGTTGACGTTCTCGCGGGTCACGAAGGCCGACACCGGCTCGACGTCGTAGCGCCAGCTGAGCCCGGAGCCCAGGACGAAGCGGACGTGGTCCTCGCCGCCGTCGATCACGACGCCGCGCCAGTTGTCGTTCTGCAGCAGGAACCGGGTGTTGGACTCGCGGTAGTCGCCGGTCCCGATCTCCACGAAGGTCGTCTCCGCGGGATCGACGGCACGCACCAGGTGCTGGATGATCCCGTCCTCGCCGAACTGGGAGAACACCTTGAACTCGGCGTCCTGCAGCCGCTGCGGGCGGCGCAGGTCGAGCAGGTGGCTCTCCAGCCGGCCGATGGCCAGCCGGATCTCGTCCTGCTCGCCGCGCACCCGCTGGATGAGGTGCCGGGCGCCGGGTGCGGAGGCCAGACGTCGCAGGGAGCTGTAGGCGAAGTCAGACGGCAACGGACCTCCAGGCCTTGGGTGCCGGCCTCGGTCGGCCAGCGATCGTGCGGAGAATAACGGACGGCGGTGGGCGCCGGTGGACGAACGGACCGGTCGGCCGTGGTCAGGACTCGGGTCCGGCCATGCCGCGCAGGGTCTTGGTGCCCTTGGTCGCCAGCTCCTCCACCAGGGCGATGCTGCGCGGTCGCCAGGCCGGCGGCAGGTCGGCCACGGCGGCGCGCACCTCCCGCTTGAGCGCCTCGGCGTCGGCTGCCGCGAGCTCGCCGACGGGCACCACCTCGGTCGCGACGATCGCGCCGGTCAGCCGGTTGGGCCGGCCGAAGACGCGGGCCATCGAGACCCCCGGCAGGGCGGCGATCCGCTCCTCGACAGGCAACGGGTGGACCTTGACCCCGCCGACGTTGATCACGTCGGAGTTGCGGCCGCGGAAGAGCACCCGGTCCTCGACCACCTCGGCCAGGTCGCCGGTGGCGACCCAGCCGTCCTCCTCCGCGGGCGTGTCGGAGCGGTCGCCGGCGTACCCGCTCATCCCGGTGCCCGCGCGCACCCACAGCTGTCCCTCGACCACCCGCAGCAGGCCGTCGGGGTTCTCCGGACTCCACAGGCTCGCGACCGAGAGCCCCGGGCGTCCGTCGCCGACGGAGGCGATCGAGCCGAACTCGGTGGACGCGTAGACCTGCGAGATCCGGGTGTCCGGGAACGCGGCCCGGAGCTCGGCCAGCAGGTCCGGCGAGCTCGCCTCGCCGCCGAGCGTGATCTGCGTCAACGGGGGGAGCGCGACGCCCCGGCCGCGGGCCTCGGCGAGCAGGAAGCGCCAGTACGTCGGCGTCGCGCTCACGCAGTCGAGCCGCTGGCCGAGCAGGGCGTCGAGGCCGTCGCGCGGCTGGCGCGGGAAGGGGGCGACCAGGGTGCCCTGGATCGCCATGACGTGCTGGAGCACCTGGATCCCCGCGAACTGCTGGGGGCCGTAGGCCAGCAGCCAGCGCTGCCCGGGACGAGGCGTGGCGTCGCGCGTGGTGCGGGCGAGCACCGACCAGTCGTGACGGGCGGCCTTCGGCAGGCCGGTGGTGCCGGTGGTGCGGATCAGGATCGGCTGATCAGCGGTCTCGGCGGCCTCGGCGGCCTCGGTGACCGGGCCCTCCGCGACCAGCTCGTCGGGCCCGACCACCCGGAGGCCGTCGCCGGCCAGCTCCTCGCGTCGCGACACGACGACCGTGTGACCCAACGCCTCGGCCTGCTCCCGGAACTGCGCGGCGTCGATGTCGGGCTGGTACTGGCACGGCTCGGCGCCGACGAGCGCGGCCCCGGCCAGCAGCGTGAGCACCCGGCCGGCGTCCGGCTCGACGACCGCGAACCGGTCGATGCCGCGGGACCGGAGGGCGGCGCCCACGGACCGGGCGGCGGCCAGCAGGTCGGCGTACGACGTGGTGGCCTCGGTGGTGATCACCGCCGGCTGGTCCGGCACTGCGGCGGCGGCTCGTTCGAGCAGGCGGATCATGGCGCCAGTATGGCCGAGCACCGGCGGACGGGTGCGCCGGATGGGAGGATCGTGACGCTTGTCCCGTGCGAGCGTTGGGCAGGAAGCCGGTGCTGACCGCACCGGGCGACGAACCGGGCGACGAAGAGGAGTGGCAGGCGTGGGCGTGCACCGTCCGATGACGACCGCGGAGAAGTACTACACCTTCCTCGACCACCAGTGGCCGAGCAACGTGATGATCTCCGCGGACCTCGCGCGCTGCTTCGAGCCCGCCGCCGTCGCTGCCGTGTGGGACACGTTCCGCGAGCGCCGGATCCTCGGTCGCGCGGTCGCCACCGAGGACCTCACGCTCGCCGATCCCGGCGTCCGGCCCGGCCACTTCACCGCCCGTGACCTCCCCGTCGCCGCGTGGGACGCGGTCTTCGACGAGGAGGCCACGGTGCGCCACGAGCTCGGCCTGGCCCCGCGTCTGCTCTACCTGCGCAGCCCCGCCGAGGGCCGCTCCCGGCTGATCCTGCTCGGCCACCACGCCCTGCTCGACGGACGGATCGGGCTGGGCGAGGTGCAGTGGCTGGTCCGCCTCCTCGACGGCCAGGACGTGCCCGAGCAGCAGGAGCTGTCGAGCCCGCCGCCGGTGGCCGGGCCGACGTACCCCTGGCAGCAGGACCGTACGGCGATGCTCGACCTGCTCCGCTCCATCCGGGCCCGCAACGTCGAGCTCGGCGCGCCCGGCCCGGAGTGGTGGCCGGAGACGTCGGTGCCGTGCCGGCCGCGGCTCCGGCAGCTCGTCCTCGACGCCGAGCCGGCCGCCGAGCTCCTGGCCACCGGACGCCGGCACGGCTCCAGCGTCTTCGCCACGGTCGCCGCCGCGTGGATGGGAATCGTGGCCCGCGAGCTGTGCGGGGCCGATCGCGCGACCGTCCAGCTCGCGGTGCCGGCCGACCTGTCGACGCCGAGCCCGACCCCGAACGCACCGACCGCCATGTCGGTCGCCGTCGTCTCGCGCCCCTTCCGCGTCGACGCCGCCGAGCCGTGGGGACTCGCGGGGGAGATGGTCGCGACCGTCCGCGAGGCGCTGGCCCGTGGCGAGGGTGAGCTCTTCTTCCAGCTCACCCGGACCGAGAAGGTCTCCGACCTCGACACCGGCCGTGACCTGGTGGCCGCCGCGCTGAGCGCGGGCCCGCCCTGCCTGGTCGTCAGCAACATGGGCGTGATCGACCCGGGCACCGACCCGGAATGGCTCACCTTCGTGCAGGGGCAGCTCGCGCCGGCGCCCAACCAGGTGGTGTTCGTGGCGACGCTCAGCTATCGCGGCCGGCTGATCCACACCATCGCGACCGACGACAACCGCATCGGTGAGGAGCGCACCGCTCGCCTCGTCGACTCCTACCTCGCCTTCCTCGGCGACGTCGCGGCGGGCCGGTGAGCGAGCCGGCAACCGACTCGGGTGACGCGGCCGCGCCTGCGGGGACGGCGCGCGGGGCCGGAAGCCGGCTCAGCCTGATCACCGTCGACCAGGCGCTGTCGAGCCTGTCCAACATCGCTGCACTGATCTGGGTCGCGCACGCCTTCGACCCGGTCGACTTCGGGCGGTTCAGCCTGATCGTGATGGTCTACACGGTGGCGCAGGTGGCCGTGCGCAGCCTGATCTCGACCACGGTCGTCGTGCACCCCGAGGAGGCCGACCAGCGGCCGCGGACGATCCTGGCCTCCGCGAGCGTGACCGGCCTGGTCGCCGGCGTCCTCACCGGCCTGGCCGGTGCCGTGCTGCTGGCGTTCGGCAGTGCCCTTGCGTGGCCGGTGCTGGCGCTCGCCCTACCCATGCCGCTGCTGGTCGTCCAGGACGTCGGCCGCTACCTCGGCATCGCGCGCCGCCAGCCCGGGCGCGCCGTGGCGATCGACGCGCTCTGGCTGGTGCTCATGATCGCCGGCTTCGGTACGGCGCTCGCCGCCGACCTCGACGGACTCGTCTGGCCGATCCTGATGTGGAGCTGGTCGGGCGGCGTCTCGGGGCTGTGGGTCTTCGCCCAGTACGGCCTGCCCGGCCGCGACGGCGTCGCCTGGGTCCGCGAGCACTGGTCGTTCTCGTGGCGCTCGCTGGTCAGCGGGGTCGCCAGCAGCGGCATCACCCTGCTCTTCGCCTCGCTGATGACGCTGTTCAGCTCGGCGCTCGCCGTGGCGGCCTACCGCGCGGCGACCCTGCTGGCCGCGCCCAGCACCGCGGTCCAGCTGGCCGTCTCCACGGCGGCGGCCACCGACATCGCCCGTGACCGGGCCGACGAGGGGGCCTGGTGGGGCCACGTGCGCAAGGCGATCGCGATCTGCCTGGCCGTCGGCGTCGTCAACCTCGTGGTCCTGGTGTTCCTCCCGGACCCGATCGGGTGGGCGGTCCTTGGCGAGTCGTGGGACATCGTCCAGCCGCTGATGCTGGCCATCAGTTGCAAGGTGCTCCTCATGGCCGGACAGAGCGGCCTGCGGGCGGCCCTGATCGGCCGGCACCGGATCCAGACCGCCATGGTCACCGACATCGTGGCGCTGGTGCTGATCGGCGTGTGCATGGTCGCCGGCGCCGTGCTCGGCGACGCGGAGGGGGCGCTGTGGGCGATGGCGGTCGGCACCGCCGTGTCCACCGCCTGCTGGTGGATCGCGATCGCCTGGGACGGGCGGGCGCCCCGCGGGCGCCACGTCGCCCGCCGGGGAGACGTGGTCGCGGCGCGGCAGGGCTGAGCCCGATTCACCGATTCCCGCTGCTACGCGGCAGCACGGTGAATCGAGGCTGACGGGTCAGGCGGTCAGGCCGCCGTCGACCACCAGCACCTGGCCGGTGATCCAGTCGTTGCGCTCGTCGACGAGGAACTCCACGGCGCGGGCGATGTCCTCGGGCTCGCCGAGGCGACCGGCCGGCGTACGGCGGACGATCTGGTTGAGCTGGCCGTCGTCGAGGCCGTGGCTCATCTCGGTCTTCAGGTAACCCGAGGCGATGCTGTTGACGGTGATCCTGCGCGAGCCGACCTCGCGGGCCAGACCGCGGGTGAAGCCGTCGAGCGCGGCCTTGGTGGCGCCGTAGACGCTCAGGCCGCGGTAGCCGGTCAGGCCCGTGATCGAGGAGATGTTGACGATCCGGCCGCCGCCGTGGGCGAGCATGTTGCGCACCACCTGCTTGGTGAGGTGGATGGTCGCCTTCAGGTTGAGGTCGATCACCGTGTCGGAGTCGTCGTCGCTGAACAGCGCCAGGATGCCGTCGCGTGCGACGCCGGCGTTGTTGACGAGCACGTCGACCGAGGACCACTCGGCCACGACGTCCTTGAAGAACCGCGTGCAGTCCTCGCGGTCGGCGAGGTCGGCCTTGCGGAACAGGAACCGGCCGTCGTACGCCGGATCGGCCTGCCACGCGCGGACTGCGTCGGTCTCGCTGCGGGCACAGGTCGCGACCCGGTCACCGGCGTCGAGGAAGTGCTGAACGATGCCCTCGCCCAGACCTCGACTGCCGCCGGTGATGACGACCGTGCGGGGTGCCGCTGATTCGGGGTCCCCGGGAAGTCGTTCGGCGGAGGAGCGATGCGGGGGAGGCGAAGAACTTTCTGGGGTGATCATGCGGACGCCGCGGTCGCGTCGGCGTAGAACGCCACGATGTCCGCGACGGTCTCCGGCAGCAGGCCGGCGCCGAACGGGTCGGTGCCGAACTCGTCCTCGAGGATCGCGGACAGCTCGGCGGTCTCGAGCGAGTCCAGGCCGAGCCCGTCGTCGCCGTGCAGCGCGGCGTCCAGCGCCACGGTCTGCTGCTCGCGGTCCGAGCGCTCCAGCAGCTCGGTGACGATGGTGACGATCCTGGGCTCAATGTCGTTCATGGTGACCTCTACTCAGATGGGGGGTTCGCAGGGCCAACGACGTCACGGGGTCCTTGGTAACGGGCGCGGTTGTAGACGTGCCTCGGAATGTCGATCGGAGCGAGCCGTCGAGCCGGTACGCCGCCGTGCAGGTGGGCGCCCTTGGCCTCCTGCCCGGTCCACGTCGTGGAGCCGGCCGCGATCAGCGCGCCCTCGCCGATGACGGTGCCGGGCAGCATGGTGCAGGAGGTCGCCACCACCGCCCGGTCGCCGATGGTGACCGGGTCGAGGATGACGCCGCCGTTGGTCGGGTCGAACGCGTGGGAGAGCAGGGTCGAGCGGATGCCGGTGACCCAGGTGTTGTCGCCCAGCACGATCCCGCCGCCGCAGTCGAGGTAGTGCTGGCTGATGATGTGCGAGTCGTCGCCCATCCGCAGGGTGCGCAGGTTCTCGGTCTGGGTGGCGCCGGGCTCGTAGCCGGAGTCGCCCACGACCTGGTTGAACAGCATGATCCGGCAGCCGACACCCAGCTTCACCAGCCGCAGGTCGCGGAACAGGTTGAAGTGGTGGATGAGCGAGCCCGCGCCGAGCTCGAAGCGGTCGACCCGCCGCACCAGGCAGATGCCGACGACCGCCGTCGGGTGCACCTGGTGGCCGAGCCGGTTGAGCAGGCGGATCTTGAGGCCACTCGGCGGGAGGAGGAACACCAATGTCGTGAGAGCCTGACGCACGCGGGCGACCCTATCCCGGATCCGCCGACGGAATGGGGCATCCCGCGGCGCGCACTCGGCGGGCGCCGTATCCTCACGCCCGTGGTCGTTCTTGCCAAGGCGTCCGGAGACCAGGTCTCCCTCCAGTGCGACGTCTGTGTCCCCCCGGTCCTCACCGTCGGACCGCCCGATCGGCTCAAGCGCCTGGGCTGGACGCTGCGCTCGGCCGGGCAGCCGGTCGACGCCTGCCTCAACTGCACCGCGCACCTCGCGCCGCGCCAGCGGGTGGCGCGCGCCGACGCCGTACCGACGACCCCGGACCCCGCGCGGATGCCGAACGTCATCGTGATCGGTGCGATGAAGGGCGGGACGACGAGCATGCACAACTACCTCGACGTCCACCCCGACATCGCGGTGTCCACGGAGAAGGAGATGCGCTTCTTCTCCGACCCCGGCGCTGCGGACTGGGTGGGCCGCTACCAGCAGCACTTCCCCGAGGGCACCCGGTTCCGGGTGGAGTCCTCGCCGCACTACACGAAGTTCCCCGTCGTACCGGGCGTGGTCGACCGGATGGCCGACCTGGTGCCCGACGCGCGGCTGATCTACCTGGTGCGGGACCCGGTGGAGCGCCTCGTCGCCGAGTACGTCGAGCAGGTGCAGTGGCACGCCGCCCACCGCAGCCTCGACGAGGAGGTGGCCGACGCCGACGACCCGGCCCACGCGCTGATGGCCTCGAGCCGCTACGCCACACAGCTGGCGGAGTTCCTGCGCCGCTTCCCCGCCGAGCAGGTCCTGGTGCTCGACCTCGCCGACCTCGGGGCAGACGTGGTCGGCACCATGGCCCGCGTCTTCGCCTTCCTCGGCCTCGATGCACCCGCCGCGAGCGCCGAGGACTACGGCCGGCACAACACCCGCGACGAGAAGTACCAGGTGCCCGGCTGGCTGCTGCGGCTGCGGAAGGGGCCGCTGCTGCGGGCCTTCCGCAAGCTGCCCGCCGGGCCGCGCCGGATGATCAGCATGGCGGCGTGGCGCCGCTCCGGGAACCTGGTCGAGCGGCCCACGCTGACGCCGGCGACCGAGGCCCGGCTCCGCGAGCTGCTGGCGCCCGAGGCGCAGCGGCTGCGTGAGCTGACGGGGGAGCCGTTCGCGAGCTGGAGCGTGTGAGCGGAACCGCGGGTGTTCAGGCGTCCTTGCGCTTGAACAGGTAGAACCGGTCGTGCAGGTCGATCAGCTCGCGCAGCTCGTCGGACTGGTGGATCGGCCGGTCGTCGACCAGCTCGTAGCCACGGTCGAGGACGTCCTGGCGGAAGGGCTCCATCGACCCGTCGGCCTCGGTGCTGCGCAGCTCGTCGGGGGTGTTCGGGACGATGAGCAGCCACGGAATGTCCCGCTCGGCGATCCGGTCCAGCCACCAGCGGATCGCGTCGTGCGAGCACTCCGAGAAGCTGTGGATGTTGACCGCGACGTCGTAGCGCTCGCCGAGCTTCTCGTGCTCGTCGAGCCGGACCACCCGCACCGCGTCGGGCAGCTCGCGGAAGCGGGTGTAGTAGGAGCACAGGAAGGTCGAGGTGGCCACCCCGTCGATGCAGTCGTACGCCGCCAGGTTGGGCAGCGCGGTCGACATCCGGTGGGCCAGGCGGCCGTAGCCGGCGCCGATGTCGAGGACCCGCAGCCCCTCGATGGACGCGAGCCCCATCTGGTCGTCGAGGTAGTTGATCTCGTTGATGCTGTCGAGCAGGTCGCGGCTGATCGGCGGGCGCTGGCCGAAGGTGAACGTGAACGCGCCGAACAGGCCGTCCTCCTCCAGCTTGGCGAACAGGCCGAGGCGGTCGCGCTCGAGGACGTCGAGCATCGCCAGGTACATCCGGATCCGTGCCGAGCTGCCGAGCTGGCGGAACTGCCACACGTAGGCGTTGTCGCCGCGGAACCAGGCGAGCGAGAGGTTCTTCTTGAGGAAGCTCTGGCGCCACTGCGTGTGGGCGGCCGCGGCGACTCCCAGGGCGTCGTACGCCGCCTCGAGCTCGTCGAGCGCCGGGTTGTCCGGCCGCAGCTCGTGCTCGGCGCCCGCGGGGAGCGGGACGTCGTCGTTGTGGGTGATCTCGACGTAGCGCCGGCTCTCGTCGTTCATCCGGGTGATGAGGAACCCGGCGCGCGCCGCGGCGACCTTGGTGCGCTGGGAGGCCCAGCGGCGGACCATGGACGGGTAGGACGAGGGGGAGTTCGGGGGCACGGTCGGCAACTGTAATGGCGGTCGAGCCGATCTGGTCGAATGTCTGCGGAACTCGGAGGAGGCACCGGCGTTGTCCACATCGATGAGTCAATCCACCCCCGTGGCCCTGGTGGTCTTCAACCGACCCCACCTCACCGAGCAGACACTCGCCGCGATCCGTGCCGCCGCGCCCCAGCGGCTCTTCGTGATCGCCGACGGGCCGCGCGAGGACCGGCCCGACGACGAGGAGCTGTGCGCGCGCACGCGGGCGCTGATCGACACCGTCGACTGGCCGTGCGAGGTGCACCGCCGCTTCGCGCCGCGCAACCTGGGGCTCGAGGCCAATGTCGAGCTCGGGCTGGACTGGGTCTTCGCGCAGACCGACGCCGCCATCGTGCTGGAGGACGACTGCCACCCCGACCCGTCGTTCTTCCCGTACGTCGAGGAGCTGCTCGAGCGCTACCGCGACGACCCGCGGATCTGGCAGGTGTCGGGCAGCGGCATGGGCGTGCCGGAGCGGCTCTTCGCCGGTGACAGCTATGCGTTCACCGCGTGGGCGAGCGTGTGGGGCTGGGCGACCTGGGCGGACCGCTGGCAGCGGCACCGCGCGATCTTCACCCGCGACCACGCGCCGAGCGACGCCCCGGTGCGCACCCTCGCCGCGACCCAGCAGCCGGGACACCTCGTCACCCGGTCCGGCCAGCAGCACTTCGCCGACGCGGCGCAGTCCGGCGACACGGTGATCCACGGCTGGGACAAGCACTGGTGGCTCACCATGCTCACCCTCGGTGGGCTGGCGCTCTCCCCGTCGCGCAACCTCGTCGAGAACGTCGGCTGGGGCGAGGACGCGACCCATGGCGCCGCGGCCGGCAAGCGTGACCACGGCGCCGGCGCGATGGACTTCCCACTGCGGCACCCGGCCGAGGTCGCCGTCAACGTCGAGGTGGAGCGCGAGCTCGAGCTGGTCCTGAGCCGGGTCGGCGGTCGCGCGGCGATGTTCGCCCGGCGGTTCGTGAAGTCGCCGCAGGTACGACGCGTGGCGCGGGTCGCGGTCAACAGCCGCCCGGCGCAGGCAGTGCAGCGCTTCGTCAGCCGCTCGCGTGACCGGGTGGCGTCGTGAGCCTGCCCGCCTGGCTCAGGCCGTGGTGGCCGCTGTTCAAGCGGCTGCACCGCGCGGCGACCTTCGTCCTCGGCTGCCTGTTCCGGGTGCTCTCGCGGCTGCTCGGCAGCCGCGGCGTGCCGGTGCGGGCCACGGAGCGCTCGAGCGACACGGCGGCCCGCGAGCCGGGAGCCGTCGTCCTGCACCCGGGCCGCGCGGAGCAGTCCCTGCCTCGCCCGGCCACCACAGGCGTGCCCGCCGGGCACTGGCTCTTCGCGGCCGTGCACACGACCACCGAGCCCACGGCCGTGGTGCCCGCGGTCGACCTCCCGGCGACCTTCGTGCTCGAGGTCGCCGGCGGCCGGCTGAGCGGTGACTACGCCGCGACGACCACGCCGGGCAAGGTCCTCGACCACGAGACGAGCACGTACTTCGGCGTCGAGGACTGGCGCGAGCACCCGATCTTCCTGCGGCCCACCCTGGGGCCGACCGAGCACGTCCCGGGCACGGTGCTGAGCCTGACCACCCGCGGCACGTCGGTGAACTACTACCACTTCCTGTACGACGCGATCGGCCGGCTCGCGGTCCTCGAGGACGCCCTGCCGCACGCCCTCGCGCAGGCGGACGCGGTCGTCGTACCGCACCGGACGAGGTACCAGAAGCAGCTGCTCGAGCTGGCCGGCGTGACGGCCCGCCTGATCGAGCCCGAGCGCGGCCGGACCGTGTCGGCCGACCGGCTGCTCGTGCCCAGCAACCCGAACTGGGCGCTCCAGGCGCCGCCCGCGACCGTGCGCTGGCTGCGCGAGCACCTGCCGCCCACGCCCGGCGCCGACGGACCGCGCCGGCTCTACGTCACCCGCGGCGACACGCCCCGGACCCGGCGCTACGTGCAGGAGGCCGAGCTGTGGCCCGAGCTCGAGCGCCGCGGCTTCGTCCGGATCGACCCGGGCAGCCACACCGTTCAGGAGCAGATCGACCTGTTCCACGGCGCGGAGGTGGTCGTCTCGCCGCACGGCGCCGGGCTGTCCAACCTCACCTTCTCCCGGCCCGGAGTGCGGGTGCTCGAGATGTTCGCGTCGACGTACGTCCACCTCGGGCTGTGGTCGATCTGCCAGGCCGTCGACGCCGACTACCGCTACCTTGTGGGGGACGGCCCGAGCGGGGGACCGGGGCGCAACTCCGGGGTGCTCGACGACGTCTCCGTGCCACCGCGGACGGTGCTCGACCTCGTCGACGACATGCTGAGGGGGCTCCACCAGTGACCATCCGACATGAGGGCGACCAGATGAGTGATGCGGGACAGGGATTCCAGCCGGGCGAGACGCTGTCGCGGCTCTATCCGGAGGTCCGCGCCGGTGGCTACACCCGCTACGACGGGTTCATCGAGTTCTACACCCGGGTCAACGCGCTCCTGGGCCCGGACAGCCGCGTGCTCGACTTCGGCGCCGGTCGCGGCCTGTGGGCGATCGAGCCGTTCCCCGAGCTGCACCGCCGGCTGCGCTCCTTCCACGAGCGGGTCGCCGAGGTCCACGGCGTCGACGTCGACCCGGTCGTCCTCGACAACGCCACCCTCACCTCGGCCCAGGTGATCGAGCCCGGCGCCCGGCTGCCCTTCGCCGACGCCTCCTTCGACCTGGTCCTCGCCGACCACGTGCTCGAGCACGTCGGCGAGGAGGACGCGCCGACCGTCTCCGCCGAGATCCTGCGGGTCCTCAAGCCAGGTGGCTGGCTCGCGGCCCGCACCCCCAACAAGTGGGGGATGATCGGCATCGGCGCGCGCGCCGTGCCCAACGACCTGCACACCCGGGTGCTCCGTCGCCTCCAGCCGCACCGCAAGGCCGAGGACGTGTTCCCGGTCCGCTACAGCATGAACACCCGCCGCTCCCTGACGGCACTGTTCCCCCCGCCCCACGAGCTGGTGGTCTACGGGCACTCCTCGGAGCCGACGTACTTCGGCTCGAACGCGCCCGCCTGGCGGGTCGCCCAGCTCGTCGACCGACTCACGCCGCCCGCGCTGGCGCCGACGCTGATGGTGTTCGTCCGCAAGGGCTGAGCGCCACGACGACGAACGAGCCGCCGGGGACCAGGTCCCCGGCGGCTCGTGCTGTTGATGCGTGGTGGAGGTCAGGCCTTGCGGCGCCCGGAGGACTCGGCCTTGGCGTCGCCCTTGCCCGAGCGACCGGCGGCGCTGGTCTCCTCGTAGTAGTAGTAGTAATACGAGCCGATGGCGCGCTTGGCGACCATGTTGACCACGACGCCGTAGAGCCGGGCGCCGACCTGGTTGAGGCGGTTGATCGCCTCGTTGACCTGTTCGCGGGTCGTCTTGGCGTGCCGCACGACGATGATGACGCCGTCGGCGAGCTTGGCCAGCACCGATGCGTCCGCGACGGGGAGCAGCGGCGGGGCGTCGATGATCACCATGTCGTACGACGACCGCAGCCGCCGGATCAGGTCGTGGGTGATCTTCGACTGCAGGATCTCGGTCGGGTTCGGCGGCTTGGCGCCGGACGCGAGCACGTGCAGGCCGCTGGCCTCGTGGACCTGGATCGCGTCGTGGATCTCGGTCTTGCCGACCAGGGCGGTGGTGAGCCCGATCGCCGGGTCCAGGCCGAGGGTGCTGGCGACGCGCGGGCGGCGCAGGTCGGCGTCGATGATCAGCGTGTTGCGGCCGGTCTGGGCGAGCGCGACCGCGAGGTTCGTCGAGGTCATCGTCTTGCCCTCGCCGGGCACGGCGCTGCTGATCACCAGGCAGCGCGGCTGGTGATCGAGGTCGATGAACTGCAGGTTCGTGCGCAGCAGGCGGAACGCCTCGGTGCGCGCCGCGAAGCCGCCGAGGTCGGTGAGCAACGGGGCGGACCGGATGTCGCCGTCGAAGCCGATGCTCGCGAGCACGGGCGACTCGGTGAGCTCGGCGACGTGGTCGGCCGTGCGGATGGTGCGGTCCAGGAGCTCACGGGCCACGGCCAGGCCGATGCCGAGCAGGGTGCCGATCAGGATGGCCGCGACCAGGTTGAGCACCACGTTGGGGCTGACCTGGGTGGCGGCCGAGGCCTTGTCGGTGACCTGGGCCCGGATCTGCGAGTCCTCGGGATTGCCCGTGGTCGTGCCGCCGTCGGTGGTCGCACCGGGCGTCTCGAGGCCGGCGACGTACTCGGTGAACTTGTCGGTCGCGTAGTCGGCGATCTTCGTCGCGTCGTAGGGGTTCTCGTCCTTGTAGCTGATCTGGATGAGCGAGGTGCTCTCCACGACCTCGGCGTCGAACCGGGAGGCGAGCTCCTCGGCCGACATCTTCAGCTTGAGGTCCTTCTTGACGACCTCGGCGAGCCCGGTGCTCTTCACGACGGTGGCGTACGACGCCGCGCGGTTCGACGCGAACAGCAGCGCCGCATAGGCGTCGGTCGTGTCGCGGACGTCGACGGTGAGGAAGATCTGCGTCTTCGACTCGTACATCGGCGTACGCGTGAACGTGATCGCGGCGCTGACCCCGAGTGCGAGCAGGATGATCGACACGATGCTCATCCAACGGCGACCCAGCACCGTCAGGAATTGCTTGAACTCCAAGTCCCGTCCCTTGCTTGTGACATGCGTCCCGACCCGACCGACTGCCGATCCTAGGCCCCCGCCCCCGTACCCAACGCGGCAGACGGTCGATGGTCACTGTCCCATGGCCACCAATTGTCCGCTGCTAGGACATGGCCTAGTCTCCCGGGCATGTCGCCCGAGATCCGGCGTCGGCGCCGGTCTCGCGGCTTCCGGCGGCTGCTGCGGCAGGTACGCCGGTTCCGCCGGGAGCACCCTCGCTGGACCGTGGCGATCGGTCTCGGTGCGGTGCTGGTGTTGCTCGGGGGCTGGGCCCTGTGGGTGGCGCTCGGGGCTAGCCGCGACCTGGGGGAGGTCGACGAGCAGGCCCGCGCGATGCGCGACGCCCTGGTGCAGGGCGACGCCGCGGGTGCCCGCTCCGCCCTCGCCGCCTACCAGGAGGCCGCCGACTCCGCGGACGACACCACCCACGGCGCGACCTGGTCGGTGTTCGGGGCGCTCCCGCTCGTCGGTGACGACGCGAAGGGCGTGGCGACCGTGGCCGAGGTGCTCGCCGACGTCGGCCGGGACGGGCTGACGCCGGTGGTCGACGCGGCCGACCTGGTGACCGCGGAGAGCTTCCAGCCGGTCGAGCACCGCTTCCCGCTCGACCGGATCGCGGCCCTCGAGGAGCCCGCGGCGCGCAGCGAGAAGGCGTTCGACACGGCCAGCCGCAGGTTGGCCGCGGTGGACCCGACCGGGTTCGCCGGCCCGATCCGCACCGCGTTCGACGGGCTGCGGGGCCTGGTCGACGACGCGCGCGGAACCCTGCAGTCGACGTACCGCGCCTCCCGGCTGATCCCCCGGATGCTCGGCGAGGGCGGTGACCGCAACTACCTGCTGGTCTTCCAGAACAACGCCGAGTCGCGCAGCAGCGGCGGGCTGCCGGGCTCGCTGTCGCTCATCCAGGCCCGCGACGGCAAGGTCGACATCGTCCGGCAGGTCGACATGGCCGAGCTCGGCGCGACACCCGGTCACCCGGTCCTGCCGCTGAGCACCGAGGAGCGCGACCTGTTCGGTGAGATCCTCGGCACCATCGGCGTCGACGCCACCCTCACGCCCGACATCCCGCGCTCGTCCGACCTGATCCGGGCCCGCTGGCAGCAGGTCGAGGGGGAGCGCCTCGACGGTGTCCTGTACGTCGACCCGGTGGTCGTTTCGTACCTCCTCACCGCGATCGGAGAGGTCCCCGTGCCCGGCTACGCACCGATCACGGCCGGCAACGTGGTGCGCCGCGTCGAGAACGAGATCTATGCGCTCACCCCGGGCACGCAGGCGCAGAGCGACTACCAGGAGGCGGTCGCCAAGGCGGTCTTCGACGTCTTCTCCGACGGCTACGGCAACTCGGCCGACCTGATCCGCGGGCTGGTGACCGGTGTCGAGGAGGGCCGGGTGCGGATGCGCTTCTTCGCCGACGAGGCCCAGCGCGAGATCGCCGGCACCCGGATCGCGGGCGAGTTCGTCGACCGCACCGACGGCCCTCCGGTCGTCGGCGTCTACGTCAACGACGCCGGCCCGACCAAGATGCAGTACTACCTGCGGCAGAAGGCCGAGCTGTACTCCCGCTCCTGCTCCGGCGGCCGCCAGGAGCTCGGTGCCACCCTCACCTTCACCAACGCGACCCCGGGCCTGGCCGACCAGCTGCCCGACGCGATCACCGGCGAGTTCTTCCCCGGCAACCGCACCGACCCGGGCCAGCAGCTGCTCGTCGTCTACGTCAGCGCCCCCGTCGGTGGCAGTGTGGACGAGGTGCGGATCGACGGCCAGTCCACGGGAGACCCCACCGTGTCGACGTACGCCGGCCGACAGGTCGCCACGATCGGCGTGCTCCTCGACCCGGGCCAGACCCAGACGGTCGACGTCGTGCTGCACACCGCCAAGGGCCAGCCGGACGACGCCCGCCTCGAGATGTCGCCGGGTGCGGCGCCCGGCAGCTCCAACGCCACGGCACCCTCGGCCTGCCGGGTGCGCTGACCCCGCGCTGCCCCGACCTCTTGGTGAGGGGTTTCGGCTTCTCTTCACCCCCGGGTCACCCGCGGGCCACCGGGCACCGGCGCCGACGTCACCGGGCCCGTCGACCATGACTGCCCGTGCCCTCCCTCGACGACCGCCTGGTCGACCTCGTCGGCTCGCCCGGATTCGTGCCCGTGGCGTTCCTGCTCGCCTTCACCGCCGGTGCCGCGCACGCCGTCGGTCCCGGTCACGGCAAGAGCCTGGCGGCGGCGTACCTCGTCGGGGCGGACGGCAAGGTCCGTGACGCCGCGTGGCTGGGGGCCTCCGTCGCGGTCATGCACACCGTCTCGGTGCTCGTGATCGCGCTCGCCTGGACCTTCCTGTCGCTCTCGGACGTGGTCTCGATGCAGCGGCTGACCAGCGGGCTGCAGCTGGCAGCGGGGCTGATGGTGGTCGGCGTCGGGATCTGGCTGTTCCGGCGCCACCTCCGCGCGGGCCACGGTCATGGGCACGGGCACGGCCACGGGCACGGTCATGGGCACGGGCACGGCCACGGTCACGGTCAGCGGCACGGTCATGAGCCGAGCCGTCCCGGTCTGGTCCTGCTCGGCATGTCGGGTGGCCTGACGCCGTCCCCGGCGGCCTTCCTGGTGCTGGTGACCGGCATCTTCACCGGTCGCTCCGGGTTCGCGCTGCTCCTCGTCATCACCTTCGGGCTGGGCCTGGCCACGGTCCTGTTCGGCGTCGGCCTGCTCGCCCTGGCCGGGCGCAGCATCGTGGTCCGCGCCGCAGAGTCCCGGGCCCTGGTCACGGCCGTGTCCCGGGTCGCGCCGGTGCTCGCCGCCGCGAGCATCACCGTCATCGGCGGCGTGGTCACCACGGCTGCCGTCGGGCAGCTGGTGTCGGCGACATGAGCCTGGCCGCGCACCCGTTCGGCGACCCGCAGACCGTCTCGGTCGCCGGCGACCCGCACGATCCCGCCGTCGTCCACGTGACCTGGAAGGTCGGTGCCGCCGACGACCTCACCCTGCTCGGCATCCACCTCGGCGTGCTGCCCGAGGACCGGGTGATGCTCGACGGCGCCATCGACTACGACGACGGCGACGCCAAGCTCGTGCAGCAGGCGCCCGAGGTGCACACCTACCTGCTCGAGCACGTCACGGTGGCCAGCGGCGGCCGGGCCTGTCCCGGTCGCGTGGAGGCGTCGGGCGACCTGATCGCCGACGGCGCCGACCTGGTGTTCACCTGTCCGCGGCCGGCGGCGAGCGCCACCGTCACGGTGAGCACGCTGACCGACCTGCACCCGGCGTACCGCACCCTCGCGACGGGTCCGGACGGGCAGCACCAGGTGTACGGCGCCGACGCGCCCACCCACGACTGGTCCCTCGGCGAGCGCACCTCCATGACGACCAGCACGACCATCGCGACCAGCAGCACCGGCAGCACCGGCAGCAGCGCTGCCCTCCAGATCGGCGGTGTTCTCGGCGCCGTGCTCCTCGTCGCCGTCGCCGGGACCCGCGTGGCCCGGCAGCGGCGACGGGCAACTCCCACCCCCACCCCCAACCCCTGAGGAGACCCGTCGTGCCCGCACGACCGATGCGCAGGCTCCGGCTGCTCGCGACCTCCGTGGTCGCCGTGGCCCTCGCCTCGAGTGGCCTGCTGGCCACCTCGAGCCAGGCCGCGCCGCCCACCGCCGCGCCGCCCACCGCCGCGACGCTGCTGCCGGACGCCCCGGCGGCGGCGACCGCCGTACCGGCGCCGACCCCCGACGTCCTCGACGTCGCCTTCCCCGGCGGCGTCCCGACGGACGCTGCCCAGTCACTGGCGCCGATCACGTACGGCACCCCGACCTACGGGACCGACGCCAAGCAGGGCCCCGTCATGACGGTGGACGGCGTCGACGACGCCGTCGGGTTCCCGTTCGAGGACCAGTGGAGCAAGCTCACGACGGGCGTCAGCGTCGAGTGCGTGTTCCGCGTCGACACCACGATGCCGGTGTCCAACGAGAAGGACATGTGCTCCGACAAGGAGGCCGGCGGCATCTCGATGTACGTCACCGGCGGCAACCTCGGCTTCATGGCCCACATCGGCGGCGGCTACAAGAGCGCCCTGACGCCCATCGACGGCAACCGCTGGTACCACGCCGTCGCGACCTGGGACGGCAGCCAGATCCGGCTCTACGTCAACGGCCAGCTCGCCCAGACCACCGCCGCCTCGGGGGCGCTGACCTTCCCGGCAGCCACCGCCCGGCGCTTCGTCGTCGGCGCGGACGCCAGCCCCACCGGCGTCGGCCAGCCCGCCCCGCCCAGCACCTTCGCCGCCTCCGGCGTCTTCTCCCGCGCGGTCAGCGACGACGAGGTGAAGGCCCTCGCGGCGCAGTGGGACACCGCCGTCGAGACGCCGCAGGCCGACGTCCTCGACGTCGACTTCGCCGACGGCACCGCCAAGGACCGGGTCCGCGACCTCGCGGTCAAGACCTTCGGCAGCCCGACGATCGGCCACGACAACGCGCTCGACCGCGACGTGGTGACCCTCACCGGTGACGACGCCTACGGCTACGCGCTCACGCCGCACTGGGACCAGATCACCTCGGCGGTCAGCATCGAGTGCACCTTCCGGTACGACGGCCCGCTGCCCGCCGGCACCGAGGCGTCGGTCTGCTCCGGCAAGGAGGCCGGCGGCTACTCGATCTACGTCAACGAGGACAAGGTCGGCCTGATGGCCCACATCGGCGGCGGCTACAAGACCGCGCGCGCCGTGATCAGCGCCGGCCGCTGGTACCACGTCGTCGGCGTGTGGACCGGCACCGAGATCAAGCTGTACGTCGACGGCGTGCTCGCCGCGACCACGCCGGCCACCGGCGCGCTGACCCTGCCCAACGCCACGGCCCGTGCGTGGACCGTCGGCGCGGACTCCTCGCCCAACGCAGGCGCGCAGTTCTACACCAGGGGCAAGCTGGCCAACGCCCGCATCTACGGCCGCGCGCTCAACGACACCGAGGTCAGGGCGCTCGACATCGCCGCCTTCGGCGAGCACCCGGACGCCGGCGTCCGCCTCGACGCCTCCGTGCCGGCGGCGGGCGACCACCTCTCCTCGCCCGTCGAGCTCGACCTCGACATCGCGCACGAGGACAACGCCACGGGCTGGGTCTTCCTGCTCGACGGCGAGCCGGTCGCCGAGGGCGACCCCGTCGGCGCGGGCCTGCAGGCCGGCTCGCACAGGATCACCGCGACCGCCGTCGACGTGTTCGGCAAGCCGGTCTCCTTCGAGGTTCCGTTCGAGACCGACACCATCCCCTCGGGCGGCGGCACCGGGTCCGGCGAGGGCAAGGGCGTCGTCCAGCTCTCCGCGATCGCGACCAGCCCCGACGGCGGCGACGTCACGACGACCTTCCGCGAGGCCACCGCGACCGTCGCCGACGGCGGCGTCCAGGGTGTGGTGAAGAAGGTCCCGACCACGCTCGAGTTCGACCACGAGCAGGAGCAGCCGATCACCGGGCGCCTCGCGCCCGACGACGGCGACGCGACGGCCAGCGCCACCAGCGGCGACCTGCCGTTCCAGCGCTTCGACGTCCAGGTCGGCCCGGCCGTCACCGGCCAGCAGGTCGTGTGGAAGGGCGTCGTCGACCCGGAGCGGTCGGTGACCCTGCGGGCCTGGAACGCCCAGACCTCCGCGTGGGTCGAGCTCGCCACCGCGCGCGGTGTACGCGACGGCGACACCTTCCTCAACGCCGTGCTCCGCCCGGCGCTCGTCGACGGCGGCACCGTGCACCTGCTGGTGCTCGGCACCGACCCGTTCGCCGACGACCTCGCCCCGCGCGACGAGAAGGCCGCCAAGGACAAGGACGACTTCGAGAACCCCGACGACTACGACTTCTCGCTGGCCCACTTCACCGACACGCAGTACCTCGCTGAGGGCGCGGCCGGTGGCACCTACGACGACTGGGACGGCGTCGCCGAGCCGGCCGACCAGATGAAGGCCGAGGAGCAGGCGATCTGGGCGAAGGCCTACCGCGCCACCACCGACTGGATCGCCCAGCAGGCCGGGCCGCGCAAGATCGCCTGGGCCGGGCACACCGGTGACGTCATCGAGAACGACTACAACGACCCGCTCGCGACCAACGGCTCCGGCCAGCTCCTCTACCCGGGGCTGGACGACCAGGTCACCCGCGAGTTCGAGTTCACCTCCGGCGCCCAGGCCACGCTCGACGGCTCGGGCATCCCCAACCAGGTGATCGCCGGCAACCACGACAACCAGCTCGGCAACGAGACCGGTCCGACCTCGCGGTTCAACCGGTACTACGGTCCGGACCGCTACTACGCCGCCGCGCAGAGCTGGCCGAGCGGTGCGTCGTACCACGCCTGGGACGAGGCGACCGACAGCCAGGGCGCGGTCAGCACCCCCGGCCAGGACAACCAGAACAACTACGTCCTGTTCTCCGCAGGTGGCCTCGACTTCGTCGCGGTCGGCCTGTCGTACGGCGTCACGCAGCCCGAGGCGGACTGGGCCAGCTCGGTGTTCCAGCGCTACCCCGACCGCAACGGCATCCTGCTCACGCACGCCTACCTCGCGCCGTCGACGGCCAAGGACGGCCGCGGGGCGAGCTTCTCCGGCGACGGCTCGAAGCTGTACGACGAGGTGGTCAGCGCCAACCCGAACGTCTTCCTGATCCTGGCCGGCCACGAGCACGGCGTCGGGACCAACCTCAAGACGGGCGTCGGCGCGACGGTGCAGCACAACGTGGTCGAGCTGCTGGCGGACTACCAGTTCTACAAGGTGTCCGCGCGCGAGCTGTGGCCCGACAAGGTCGACGGGTCCGGCAACATCGACCTCGACGGCGACGGCGACACCGACCACAAGGCGAGCGACCTGCTCCAGTTCGGCGCCAGCTGGCTGCGGCTGCTGCAGTTCGACGTCGACCGTTCCGAGGTCAGCATCGACACCTACTCGCCGCACTTCGACAACTTCGGGGCGACCGAGTACGACGACCGCAAGCGCTACAACAGCGCCGAGGACAACCTGACCCTGCCGGTGGACCTCTCCAGCCGGAGCACGACCTTCTCGACCGACGGGCTGACCGTGGTGACCCCGACCGAGCGGGTCATCGGCGTACAGACGGCGAGGTCGGGCTGGCCGGCGACGGTCTCGTGGACCGGGCTCGCCGAGGGGGAGGTCTACGCGTGGACGGCCGAGAGCCGGACCGACGATGGTGAGCGGGTCGGCGCGATCCGCCAGTTCGGCACGGTGTTCCGGGCGAGCGCCGCCGGCACCGACACGAAGGCACCGACGCTCCAGGTGCCGGCCACGACGACGGTCCCGGTCGGTGGCGAGTTCGCCCCGCTCGACGGGGTGAGCGCGACCGACGACACCGACAGCGACGTCCTGATCCGGGTCGTCGGGGACGTCGACACGGGCACGGCGGGCACCTACGTGCTCACCTACGTGGCGGAGGACGACAACGGCAACCAGGTGATCGCCTCCCGTGTGGTCACGGTCGTCGAGCCGGTCGACTCCCGTGCGGTCACGACGGTCACGGTGGCCAACACGTCGGCCACCTTCGGCACCGACCTCGCGCTGACCGCGAAGGTCGGCCCGGCCGGCGCCACCGGGCAGGTCCGCTTCCTCAACGGAGAGGACGTGCTGTGCGAGGCGAGTGTCTCGGGCGGCGTCGCGACCTGCGTCGTACGGATGCTGCCGCCTCCGGGCGACCACGCGATCCTGGCGGTCTACGACGGCGACGACACCCACCGCGAGTCGCAGCGGTCCTTCGTGCTCGAGGTGGTCGACCCGGCCGCCAAGGCGGACCCGGGCCTGAGGGCGAAGGCGAAGAAGGCCTCGCTGGCGAAGGGGAAGCGGGTCGTGCTGAGGGCGAAGATCGCGGCCGGCGTGACCGGCCGGGTGGTGTTCAGGAGCGGCGGGCGCACCCTGTGCGTCGCGACGATCGACGACGGGGTCGCCACGTGCCGGGTGCGGCTCAAGCCCGGCCGCTGGAAGATCAGGGCGACGTACGCCGGAAGCGCGGCGTACGCGGCCGACAAAGCGGTGTTCACGGTGCGCAAGCGCTGAGTCCGCCCTGCTCCGATGACCGCCGCCCGCGGGACCGACCGGTCCCGTCGGGCGGCGGTCTCATTATCTGGATGTCCGTCTCATATTTCGAGAAGCGGAGTTCGTGGATCCGGGAAAGCCGCCTAGGCTCTTCCCCATGTCGACGACCCTGCTGCTGACCAAGCGGCGCGCGGTGGACAACTGCCGCGTCAGCTCGGCGCTGTGTCGACCCTGCTGACGGGTCTCTGAGCCTCCGGCACTCTGCCGCCTCTCCCGTCGTCTCCGTGGCGCTGTCGCGCGCCCAGGCGCCGTCCTGTGCGTTCGTCGTGCTGCTCTTCAGGGAGCAGGCGCCGCAGCACTGTCCGTCGTACCGCACCATCGCAACCACCAGAAGGAATCACCATGAGCCGCGAGAATTCGCTCGTCTCCACCCAGTGGGTCGAGGACAACCTCGGCACCGACAAGGTCGTCGTCATCGAGGTCGACGAGGACACCACGGCCTACGACAAGGGTCACATCAAGGGCGCCATCAAGCTCGACTGGACCACCGACCTCCAGGACCAGGTCCGTCGCGACTTCGTCAACAAGGAGCAGTTCGAGGCGCTCCTGTCCTCGCGTGGCGTCGCCAACGACGACACCGTGATCCTCTACGGCGGCAACAACAACTGGTTCGCCGCCTACGCCTACTGGTACTTCAAGCTCTACGGCCACCAGGACGTCAAGCTCATGGACGGCGGCCGCAAGAAGTGGGAGCTCGACAGCCGCGAGCTGACCGACGAGCTGCCCCAGCGCGCCGCGACCTCCTACACCGCCCAGGAGCAGGACCGCTCCATCCGCGCCTTCCGTGACGACGTCGTCGCCGCGATCGGTGCCCAGAACCTGGTCGACGTGCGCAGCCCCGACGAGTACGCCGGTCGCCTCCTCGCGCCGGCCCACCTCCCGCAGGAGCAGTCGCAGCGCGCCGGCCACATCCCGACCTCGGTCAACGTCCCGTGGAGCAAGAACGCCAACGACGACGGCACCTTCAAGTCCGACGCGGACCTGCAGGCGCTGTACGCCGAGGTCGGCTTCGACGAGGACAAGGACACCATCGCGCTGTGCCGCATCGGTGAGCGCTCCTCGCTGACCTGGTTCGTGCTGCAGGAGCTGCTCGGCAAGAAGAACGTCAAGAACTACGACGGCTCGTGGACCGAGTACGGCTCCCTCGTCGGCGTCCCGATCGCGCTCGGCGACGAGCCCGGTGACGCCTGATGTGCGGCGCGAAGGTCGGCGGCCTGTCGCTTGACGGCGTCAACGTCGCCAAGGAGGCCGTGATCCAGGGCCAGGTCGTGCGCGGCACCGGCGACGACGCCACCCCCGTGGCGAGCGCCTACGTCCGCCTGCTCGACAAGTCCGGCGAGTTCACCGCGGAGGTCCCGACCTCCGCCACGGGCCACTTCCGGTTCTTCGCCGGCGACGGCCAGTGGACCCTGCGGACCCTGGCCCCCAAGGCCGACCCGGTCGATCGCGTCGTCCAGGCGCAGACCGGCTCGGTCGCCGAGGTCCTCATCTCGCTCTGAGGACCTGAACGGAGGTCGAGGAGGTCGCGCAGCGACCGTCTCGAGACCAGTCGGCGGCGGTTCCCGGAATCCGGGGGCCGCCGCCGCGGTTGAAGGAGGATTGTGAACCCCGGACTCGTGTTGCTCCTGGCCGCCGTCGTCGTGGCGGTCGGCTTCGGGCTGTACCGCCGTCGTACCGACGGGACCTTCGCGACCCCGGCGGTCGAGGAGGCCGCGCAGCGACCGTCTCGAGACCCCGAGCCGACCGCGTGGTCGGCCGTCGCCGCCTCGGTGCCCGCGGCCGAGCTGGGGGAGCGGGCCACCCTGCTCCAGTTCTCCAGCGCGTTCTGCGCGCCCTGCCGCACCACCCGCGTGGTGCTGTCCGACGTCGCCGGCAAGCTCGACGGCGTCGCGCACGTCGAGATCGACGCCGAGGAGCATCTCGACCTGGTCCGCGCCCTCGACGTCCGTCGTACGCCCACGACGCTGGTCCTCGACCGCTTCGGGCACGAGATCACCCGTGCCGCCGGCGCCCCGCGCCGCGAGCAGGTCCTCGCCGCCCTCCCGACGCTCCAGGGGGCCTGATGTCCGCGACTGCTCCCATCGTCGCCGGCATCGACCCCCGCGGCCCCCGCTTCACCGCCGCGATCACCCTCGTCGTCTTCGCCGTCGCGTTGGTGCTGTCGGACGCGGCGCCCGGGGTGGCCGCCGTGATCACCGGCGTCCAGGCCGTCCTCTTCGCGATCGGTGCCGGACTCGGCGTCCAGAGGACCCCGACGGGAGTGCTCTTCCGCCGGCTGGTCCGGCCGAGGCTCGCCGCTCCCGACCACCTCGAGGACCCCGCCCCGCCCCGCTTCGCCCAGGCCGTCGGCCTGGTCTTCGCCGTCGTCGCCACCCTCGGCTTCGCCACCGGCGCCGTCCTCCTCGGCCAGGTCTTCGCCGCGCTCGCCTTCGTCGCGGCCTTCCTCAACGCTGTGTTCGCGTTCTGCCTCGGGTGCGAGCTCTACCTGCTGGGGTTGCGTTCTTTGCGTCGCATCTGACGAATGGGCTGTGTCTGAGGCTATTTCACAGCCCATTCGTCAGATGCGACGGCGGTGACGCAACCACTGTTCGCGCTGGTACGGCGTCAGGGCGAGTCGCGCGGCGACCGTGGAGGTGTCGACCCACCAGCCGGGCAGCTCGAGCGTCCATGAGCGGCTATCGGTGTTCGGCGCTGCCCGCTCGTAGGCGCCACGCAGCCGCTGCACGAAGAGCTCCCGCTCGCCGGCGCCGGCAAGGGTGCTGACCACCTCGATCCCGTGACGGCGCGCCAGGTCGTCGCGGGTGAGGTCGCGATTGCGCGTCCTGCGGCTGGCGTGGTCGTCGCCGTTGTACTCCCCGGCGATCGCAGCCTCCACGTCGAGCAGGTCGGGTGTGAAGAGATGGTTGCCTGCCCGGTCGAAGATCGGTGCATTGCACACCAGGTGACGTCGTGGGAACGCACCCTTCCACAGGAGGCGCGTGGTGACCTCTGTCGGCGACCAAGCGTTCTCGTCGCCGTGCTCGATGGCACGCTTGAGCCGCCGGGTTCCTGGGCGTGGGCCGAGGCGTGCCGCGTATCTCGTCAGTCCTGCCAGCGTGACCAGATCGTCGTACGCCGCCATGTCGACGTACCTCGTGGCCTCGAGGTCGTTCCGCGCGGTGCGCGCGAGGTGGGTCACCGAGCGGTTGGGCACGGTCACCGGTATGCCGTCGACCCAGGTCACGTCGTCGTCGAAGAGCCACTCCTCCATCAGGTGCGCTCCGCTCCGCGGCCGCGCAGTCTGTTGGTGACCGAGCGCTACCTGGACGTCCAGCGGGCGTCCGTCGGCGCCGTAGCCGTCGAACCAGTGGGCTCCCATCAGGTGAAGGCCGGCCCAACCGGTGACGGCAGAACCCTCCGGAAAGGGCACGAGAGCCTCGACGATGCGCTGGTCGGTCCGGTTCCGGTCGGTGCAGGACGGCACGTAGTACCACGGCGCGACCCTGGTCCATCGAGGCCCGCGGGCTTGCCCGCGCGTCGGTCCGCGCAGCCCGGTCGGGTCCACCCGCACGGGGGCCACGATCCCGTCCCGGGAGAGATGAGGCAGATCCATGCGACCGAGCATGATCAGGTTCGTGAGTCCGTGGGTTCGTCCTCCACAGGGGAGGGGTGCCGTGGAAGCGCGCATCTGACGAATGGGCTGTGAATCCTGCCGAATCGCAGCCCATTCGTCAGATGCGAGCCGAAAACGGAACCTCAGGGGGTCTCGAGGAGCACCGTGAACGGGCCGTCGTTGACCGAGCTCACCTTCATGTCCGCGCCGAACACTCCACGCTGGACGGGGGTTCCGGCCGCCTCCAACGCCGCGCACACCGCGTCGTAGACCGGCTCGCTGACGGCCGCCGGCGCGGCGGCGATCCAGGTGGGGCGGCGGCCCTTGCGGGCCTCGCCGTACAGCGTGAACTGGGAGACCACCAGCGCGGGTCCGCCCGTGTCACCGAGCGACTGCTCGTCCGCGAGGATGCGCAGGTCGCGGATCTTGCGGGCCATCCAGGCGACCTCGGCGGCGCCGTCGGTGTGGGTGACGCCCAGGTAGACCAGCAGGCCGGGCGCGTCGATGGCGCCGACGACCTCGCCGTCGACGACGACGGAGGCGGAGCTGACCCGCTGGAGCACGGCGCGCACTAGTCGACGACCTCGGCGACCAGCTCGGCCACGAGCTTCTGCTCCTCGGCGTAGGGGTGCCAGATCAGCGCCTTCTTGCCGGGGGTGGGCTTGATGCCCGCGATCCACGGGTCTTCGGAGCAGATGTCGTGGCCGCGAGTCGGCGTCGCCGTGTCGACGTACGTCGCGCCGCCCGCCTCGGCTGCGGCCTCGGCGGACGCGTTGAGGCTCTCCACGACGCCGCGCACCAAGGGCAGGTCGCCCTTGGCGATGCCGAGGTTCGCGCAGGTGTCCTGCTCGGGGAAGATCGTGGGGTAGCCGACCAGCACGACCTGGGCCTTCGGAGCCCGTTCGGTGACCGCCTCGATGACCGCGGTGAGGCGCGCGGTGATCTGCGCCAGTGCTGCCTCGGTGCTGTTGGCGCCGGCCGCGGCGTCGGCGTCGGTGCAGGGCGTGCCGGTGGGATCGGCCATGCCGAGCTGCACGCACTTCACGAAGACCCGGATGGAGAGGGCGAAGTCGTTGAACCCGAGCCCGATCGTGACCAGGTCGGTGCTCGCGTCGACGGCCTCGACCTGCGGCGGCAGCCTCTTCCCGAGCGCGTCGTACTCGCCCAGTACCGCCTCGGTCGGGGCCCCGGAGCAGCTGACATCGGTCAGCTCGAGGTCCAGGTCCTCGGCGAGCAGGTGGGGATAGTTGTCCTTCGAGCGCCGGCACGCGGCGGGCGGGTCGGCGCGACCGACGCCGGGGGCGGCGGCGTAGGAGTCGCCGAGGGCGACGTACTCGCGCTTCGGACCGGACGACTTCTCGCAGGCGCTGAGCGTGACCGCCATGGCGGCCGCCAGGAGCAGGGCGGAGGAGCGACGCATGGGAGAACCTTCTCAGTAGACGAGCGCCTGCACGTCCTCACCCAGGACTTCCTCGACGAACACCGGCGCCCCCGCGATGCGTACGCCGGCCAGCAGGTCCGGCTCCGACAGCGAGCGCCGCGCCGCGCACTGCGCGCACACGGTCACCGAGCCGGTCGCCAGGACGGCGTCGATCAGGTCGGGCAGCGGCGTCGCGAGCGGCAGGTCGAGCTCGGCGGCCCGGCCGGGGACGGCCAGCCAGGCGGCCTCCCCGGTCAGCCAGAGCGAGACCGGGACGCCCGAGACGGCGGCCGCGGCGGCCACGGTGAAGGCCTGGTTGCAGCGCTCCGGGTCGTCGGCTCCGCAGGTGACCTTCACGACGAGGCTGCGCGACATGGGTCAGAGCCTACGCAGTCCCTAGGGAAGCGCTGATCGATGGCGCCTGCTGCGCGCCGCGATGCGCGCACGCTGGCGGCGTTGCAGACGCTCGACGTGCGCCCAGCATGTCTTCGCGCCTGCGCCTTGCCATCGCACGCGCCTCGCGACGCTCGCGACGTCGCCATCGATCAGCGATTCCCTAGACTGGTCGATCGTGGCCTTCGAACTTCCCGACAACCTGCACCCCAACTGCGGACCGATCGCGTGGATGCTCGGCACGTGGCGTGGCAACGGCCACGGCGACTACCCGACGATCGACTCGTTCCAGTTCGGCCAGGAGCTGATCTTCACCCACGACGGGCGCCCGTTCTTCCACTACATGGCGCGCTCCTGGATCATCGACGAGAACAACGAGAAGGTCCGCGACGCCGCCATCGAGACCGGGTTCATCCGGGGCGTCGGCGAGGGCCGCTTCGAGATCCTGCTGACCCACAACACGGGCATCGCGGAGATCTGGGAGGGCGAGGCCGCCGACGGCAAGTTCGAGTGGACCACCGACGCGGTGGCGCGCACCGAGACCGCCAAGGAGTACGTCGCCGGCAAGCGCCTCTACGGCAACGTCGAGGGCGACCTGCTCTATGCGTTCGACATGGCCGCGATGGGCCAGCCGCTCCAGCCGCACCTGTGGGCGAGGCTCAAGCGTGCCTGATCACCGCCCCGGGGACTCCCGAGGCACGAGGGAGGACCCGGGCTCGGCGGGGAGGTCGAGGAGCGCCGCGGGCGAGGAACGAGGCCGCGACGCGCGTCTCGAGACCAACGACTGGCGCGCAGCCCTCCGTGAGAAGGGCTACCGCCTCACGCCCCAGCGCGAGCTGATCCTCGGTGCGGTCGACGCGCTCGGCCACGCCACCCCCGACGAGGTGCTGGCCCACGTCCAGCAGACGGTGAGCACGATCAACGCCTCCACCGTCTACCGCACGCTCGAGGTGCTCGAGGAGCTGGGCCTGATCCGGCATGCGCACCTGTCCGACCGCGCCCCGACGTACCACTCGACGCGGGGCCACGTGCACTTCCACCTCGTGTGCCGCGGCTGCGGCGACGTGATCTCCGTGGACGAGGCCGAGGCGGCGCCGTTCGTCGCCGCTCTCGCCACCCGGGGGTTCGTCCCGGACCTCGGCCACCTGACCGTCTTCGGGCGCTGCGCCCGCTGCGAAGGAGCGACCCCGTGACCACCGTGCTGACCTACGGCACCTTCGACCTGTTCCACATCGGCCACCTGCGGCTGATCGAGCGCCTCGCCGGGCTCGGCGACCGCCTGGTCGTGGGCGTCTCGACCGACGAGTTCAACGCCGGCAAGGGCAAGAGGTCCGTCGTGTCCTACGACGACCGGGCCGCCATCGTGGGCGCCATCAAGGGCGTCGACCTGGTGCTGCCGGAGCGGTCCTGGGACCAGAAGCGCGCCGACATCGTCGAGCACGGCGTCGACCTGTTCGTGATGGGCGACGACTGGGCCGGGAAGTTCGACGACCTCTCCGACGTTTGCGAGGTGAGGTACCTGCCGCGCACCTCGGGTGTGTCGAGCACCGAGATCAAGGAGATGCTCCGCACGCTCGACCCGGCACACATCGAGGAGATGCAGGCAGCCCTCGGCACCCTCACCCGCCTCCTCGAGCACTACCGGGACCTCACATGACCACCCAGCCGACCCGCACCAGCCCCCTTCTCGACCTCCCCGGCGCCGTCGCCGGCGAGGGCATCGACGCCGGAGTCGCGGCCCACTACGGCAGCCTGTACGGCGAGCAGCGCGCCCTCGTGGCCGGCGAGGGCTTCGTCGACCTCTCGCACCGCGACGTGCTCCGCGTCACCGGTCCCGACCGGCTGACCTGGCTGCACTCGCTCACCACGCAGTACTTCGAGGGCCTGCCCGCCGGCCAGTGGGTCTCCGCGCTGGTGCTCTCGCCACAGGGGCACGTCGAGCACGCCTTCACCGGCGTCGACGACGGCGAGGCCTTCACCGCCCACACCGAGCCCGGTCGCGCGGGCGCGCTGGTGGAGTTCCTCGAGCGGATGAAGTTCATGATGCGCGTCGAGATCACCGACGCGACCGGCGACGTCGCCGTCGCCTGGCGCCCGGTCGGCGAGGGCCGCTACGACCTGGTGCCGCGCGACCAGCTGGCGTCGTACGCCGAGGCGGCGGGGCCGGCCGCGGGTCTGTGGGCCTTCGAGGCGCTGCGCATCGAGCGCGGCGAGCCGCGCTTCGGCATCGACACCGACGAGCGCACCATCCCCAACGAGGTCGGCTGGCTGGGGGTCGACCAGGCTCCATCCTGGGCGGCCGCCGTACACATGGACAAGGGCTGCTACCGCGGCCAGGAGACGGTCGCCCGGGTGCACAACCTGGGCAAGCCGCCCCGTCGGCTGACCCTGCTCCACCTCGACGGCTCCGAGAACCGGCTCCCGACGCCCGGCACCGAGGTGCTGCCCGAGGGCGGTGGCCGCGCGGCCGGCGTCGTCGGCTCCTCGGCCCGCCACCACGAGCTCGGCCCGATCGCGCTCGCCCTGGTCAAGCGCAACACCGACGTCGCCGCGCAGCTCGTCGTCGACGGGCTGCCCGCCGCTCAGGAGGTCGTGGTCGACCCCGAGGTCGGGCTGCACTTCCGTCCCCAGCGCTGACCCGGACCCGCTCAAACCGTTCGATCGAACGGCTTGAGCGGGTTCAGACGCCGAAAACCCGCTCAATCCGTTCGATCGAACGGTTTGAGCGGGTTCCGGCGTACGACGCGTGCGTCAGCCGTTGATCATGCCCGCGCCGACGGTCACGCCGGTCGCCTCGTCGATCAGGATGAACGAGCCGGTGGTGCGGTTCTTGGAGTACGGGTCGCACAGCAGCGGCACGGTGGTGCGCAGCGTGACGCGGCCGATCTCGTTGACGCCGAGCTCGTTGGTCGCCTGGTCGCGGTGCAGCGTGTTGACGTCGAGGCGGTACTGAATGTCCTTGACCAGCGCGCGGCCCGTGCGGGTCGTGTGCTTGATCGCCAGCTTCTGCCGCGGCTGCAGCGGGGCGGTGGTCATCCAGCAGACCATCGCGTCGATGTCCTGGCTGGGGACGGGGGCGTTCTTGACCCGGGCGATCATGTCGCCGCGCGACACGTCGACGTCGTCCTCGAGGTGGACCGTCACGCTCATCGGCGGGAAGGCCTCGGAGATCTCCTTGTCGAACAGGTCGATCCTGGCGATCTTGGAGGTCATCCCGGAGGGCAGTACGACGACCTCGTCGCCCGGCTTGAGGACACCGCCGGCGACCTGGCCGGCGTACCCGCGGTAGTCGTGGAACTCGTCCGACTTGGGCCGGATGACGTACTGCACCGGGAAGCGGGCGTCGATCAGGTCGCGGTCGGAGGCGACGTGCACGTGCTCGAGGTGGTGCATGAGCGTGGGACCGGAGTACCACGGCATGTTCTCGGAGCGGGTCACCACGTTGTCGCCCTGGAGCGCTGAGATCGGGATGACCTCGAGGTCGGGCACGTTGAGCTTCGTGGCGAACTGGGTGAACTCGCGGTAGATGTTCTCGTAGATCGACTGGTCGAAGTCGACGAGGTCCATCTTGTTGACCGCGAGCACGAGGTGCGGGACGCGGAGCAGCGAGAGGATCACCGCGTGCCGGCGGGACTGCTCGGTGAGGCCCTGGCGGGCGTCGACGAGCACCAGGCCGAGGTCGGCGGTGGAGGCGCCGGTGACCATGTTGCGCGTGTACTGCACGTGGCCCGGGGTGTCGGCGATGATGAACTTGCGGTTGGGCGTCGCGAAGTAGCGGTAGGCCACGTCGATGGTGATGCCCTGCTCGCGCTCGGAGCGCAGGCCGTCGGTCAGCAGCGCGAGGTCGGTGTAGTCGTAGCCCTTCGCCTCGCTGGTGGCCTCGACCGCCTCGAGCTGGTCCTCGAAGATCGACTTCGAGTCGAGCAGCAGGCGCCCGATCAGGGTGGACTTGCCGTCGTCGACCGAGCCGGCGGTCGCGAAGCGCAGGAGATCCATGTTCGTGCCGGCCATCAGAAGTAGCCCTCCTTCTTGCGGTCCTCCATGGCAGCCTCGGAGAACCGGTCGTCGCCGCGGGTCGCGCCGCGCTCGGTCTTGCGGGCCACGGCGACCTCGTCGATGATCTCGGCGATCGTCGACGCGGTGCTCTCGACGCAGCCGGTCAGGGTGATGTCGCCGCAGGTGCGGAACCGGACGGTCCGCTCCTCGACGACCTCGCCCTCGCGCAGCGGGTTCAGCGGGGTCTCACTCATCAGCATGCCGTCGCGCACGAACACGCGGCGCTGGTGGGAGTAGTAGATGCTCGGGATCTCGATGCCCTCGCGGCCGATGTAGTCCCAGACGTCCAGCTCGGTCCAGTTGGAGATCGGGAAGATCCGCATGTGCTCGCCCTCGTGCAGGCGGCCGTTGTAGAGGCTCCACAGCTCGGGACGCTGGTTCTTCGGGTCCCACTGGCCGAACTCGTCGCGGTGGGAGTAGACGCGCTCCTTGGCGCGGGCCTTCTCCTCGTCGCGACGCCCGCCACCGAACGCGGCGGTGAAGCCGTTCTCCTCGATGGCGTTGAGCAGCGTGGGGATCTGGAGGCGGTTGCGGCTGATCTTCGCGGCGTCCGGGATGATCCCGTTCTTGATCGCGTCGTCGATGCTCGCCACCACGAGGTTCACGCCGAGCCGGCTGACCCAGCGGTCGCGGGTCTCCATGACCTCGGGGAAGTCCAGGCCGGTGTCGACCTGGAGGATCGAGAACGGGATCTTCGCCGGGTAGAAGGCCTTCTCGGCCAGCCGCAGCATGACGATGGAGTCCTTGCCGCCCGAGAACATCAGCACGGGCTTCTCGAACTCGGCGGCCACCTCCCGGAAGATGTGGATCGACTCGGCTTCCAGCTGGTCCAGCTGGCTGAGCCGGTAGTCGCTGTGGGTCTGGGACATGGTCCGCATCGTGCCATGCACGACCTGTCACCGGGACATCCGAGCGGTCTTGCTAGACAAATCGACGAGTTTTGCGCGAGAAGTGTCTAGGGTCAGGTCCGTGGCCGCCGACTTCGTCGCCCGTCTGGGCTCCCGGGGAACCGTCCCCGGCGAGGTGCGGACCGCCTGGGACGTCGAGCGGTACGTCGCCGCGACCGCCCGCACCGTGACCGACGACGAGCTGCGGCGCATCACGCGGCGGGCGCGCGCGGTGCGTCGTACCGATCCCGGACGGCTGGCCGCGCTGCTGGTCGCGCTGGCGGACCCCCCGATGGGCGAGCTCAACAAGGCCCGGCTGGGCGCCACGGCCGGGATACCGCCCACCACGCTGCAGCCGTACGTCGACGTGCTCGTCGAGATCGGGGTCCTCCGACTGCTGCCCGGAAGCCGGTCGGCGGCGGCCAAGCGGGCCATCGGCCGCCCCCAGGTGGTCTTCGACGACCCGGCCCTGGCCCGGCACCTCGCCGGCCGCACGCCCGCCGAGCTCGTCGCCTTCTCGGGCCGCAGCGACCTGGCGCCGCTGCTGCGCACGCTGGTCGCGGCCGAGCTGCTCCGGCAGCAGGAGACCAGCGCGGTCGAGCACCGGGTGGCCTACCTGCGCGAGCGCAACGGCCTCGAGGTCGACCTGGTCCTCGAGCTGCCCGACGACAGCCTCTACGGCATCGAGGTGCGCACCGCCGCGAGCCTGCGTCCCCACCAGTTCAGCTCGCTGCACGCGCTCGCCCGGCGCGCGGGTGGGCGGTTCCGGGGCGGCGTCGTGCTCAACACCGCGCATCGAGGACACGTGTACGGACCGCGGCTGTGGAGCCTCCCGATCGCCACCCTGTGGGACCAGTGAACGCCCCGACACTGGTCTCCTGACCGTCACCGGACCGTCACCCGCACACCCGCGTCCGTTCAGGGACCGCGCCCAGCCTCGAAGCATGAAGATCACCGTGGTGGGGGCCGGCTACGTCGGCCTGTCCAACGCCGTGCTGCTCGCGCAGCACAACGACGTGTGGGTCCTCGACGTCGACGCCGCCAGGGTCGAGGCCGTCAACGAGCGTCGCTCGCCGATCGTCGACCGCGAGCTCGAGGAGCACCTGCGCCGCCCCGAGCTCTCGCTGCGGGCGACCCGCGACGCGGGGGCGGCGTACGCCGACGCGTCGTACGTCATCGTCGCGACGCCGACGAACTACGACCCCGAGACCGACCGCTTCGACACCTCGACCGTCGAGCGCGTGACGAAGGCGGCGCTGGCGGCGAACCCGGCGGCGAGCGTGGTCGTCAAGTCGACCGTGCCGGTCGGCTACACCAAAACCCTGCGCGAGAGCCACCCCGGCGCCTCGATCCTGTTCAGCCCGGAGTTCCTGCGCGAGGGCCGCGCGCTGCACGACAACCTGCACCCGTCGCGGATCGTGGTGGGCTCCGACACCGAGCCGGGCCGGCTGTTCGCCAAGCTGCTGCTCCAGGGCGCGGTCGAGGACGACGTCCCTGTGCTGTTCACCGGCTCCACGGAGGCCGAGGCGATCAAGCTGTTCGCCAACACCTACCTCGCGCTCCGGGTGGCGTACTTCAACGAGCTCGACACCTACGCCGCCACGCACGGCCTCGCGACCCGCCAGATCATCGAGGGCGTCGGCCTCGACCCGCGCATCGGCGGGCACTACAACAACCCGTCCTTCGGGTACGGCGGCTACTGCCTCCCGAAGGACACCCGCCAGCTGCAGGCCAACTACCGCGACGTCCCGCAGAACCTCATCAGCGCGATCGTCGATGCGAACACCACCCGCAAGGACTTCATCGCCGACGACGTCCTGCGCCGCGGCCCGAAGGTCGTCGGCATCCACCGGCTCACCATGAAGGCGGGCTCGGACAACTTCCGCGAGTCGGCCGTCCAGGGCGTGATGAAGCGGATCAAGGCCAAGGGCGTGAAGGTCGTCGTCTTCGAGCCCGAGCTCGACCAGAAGCGGTTCTTCGGATCCAAGGTGATCAAGGACCTCGAGACCTTCAAGGAGAAGGCCGACGTGATCATCGCGAACCGTCGTACCGACGCCCTCGACGACGTCGCGGACAAGGTCTACACGCGCGACGTCTACGGCCGCGACTAGGTCCAGCCCGGCCACCCGATGTGACTACGGGGTGTCCGCCGATCAGAGGACGGATCGGGCGGGGACGCGGGGGTACCGTGGAGGCAGTTCTAGGGGGACTGCCATGGAGATGCTGATCGGAGTCGCGGGCGCGACGTGGGTCGCTGCCGCCGCCGTGTTCACGTTCGGGCTGGCGCGTGCCGCTGCCCACGAGCGGTCGTTCTTCGCCGAGGAGCACCGCCCGCTCGGCCTGGTCGGCTGATCCCGGAGGTTCGAGGCTCGTCGCTGGCGCTCCTCGCACCTCAACCGCCGCGGCTCAGGCGCGCGAGCGCCTCTTGTCGCGGCTGCTGCCGAAGGACTCGATCTCGGCGACGGTCGGCGCGCCGAACATCGGCATCCCGAGCCGCTTGCGCAGCAGGCCCCACACGAACGGCACCAGGACCAGCATCGCGACGCCGATCGCGGCGACCAGTACGGCCTCCAGGGTCTCGTGGCCCTCGCCGAACGGGTGCAGGCCGGCCTTGAACAGCAGGGCCACGCCCGACATGGTCAGCACGATCACGATGCCGCGCCGGATGAACGACTGAGGCACCCGCGGCGCGAGCCGGGACCCGAGCAGGGTGCCGGGGACCGAGCCGACGACCAGCGGGATGACCAGGTCCCACTCGAGGCCGTGGATGGCGATGTTGGCCAGCGCGGCGCTGAGCACCAGCGGCACGGCCTGGACCAGGTCGGTCCCGACCAGGCGCACCGCCGACAGACCCGGGTAGAGCATGAGCAGCGCGATCATGATGACCGAGCCCGAGCCGACGCTGGTGACACCGACGAGCAGGCCGCCCAGCATGCCGACGAGCAGCGTCGCGACCGGCCGGATCCGCGGGTTGTCCTCGGGCAGCGCGCCGCCCCGGCGTACCCGCTTGAGGTTGATGTAGAGGCGCAGGGCGTACGTCGACGCGGCGAACAGCAGCGCGATGCCGATGCAGAGCTTGAGCGTGTTCTCCAGATCGCTCGGGTCCTCGGTGACCGCCTTGACCAGCCACGGCCCGACGAAGGCCATCGGGACCGAGCCGAGGATCAGCCAGCCCGCCAGGCGCAGGTTCGGCGATCCCTCCTTGGCGTGGGTGAGCGCGCCGCCCGTCTTGTAGACCGCCGCCGCGGTCAGGTCGGCGGTCACGATCGACGCCGTGTGGCCGACCCCCAGGAAGATCAGCGCGGGCGTCATCAGCGCGCCGCCGCCCATCCCGGTCAGCCCGACGACGATGCCGACGAGGAAGCCGGCGGCCGCGATGGAGAGCGCGGTCAGGGTGAGGAGATCGTCCACTTACAGCTCGCCTGTCTGTGCGGTGGTCGGGTCCGCCGGCGGGAGCGCCAGGCGGCGCAGCACGGCCAGGAGGAGGGCGTCGATCTGGTCGGCCGAGACCTCCGCCGCCGCCTTGCCCCGCCGGTAGGGGTCGCGGATGTCGTGGTGGTCGGCGGTCCCCGCCCGGCGGTGGCCGACGGCGGTCACCAGCTCGGCTCCGTGGAGGTCGGCGTCGACCCGCTCGACCGACTCGGCGAACTGAGCGAGCGTGAACGCCTTGCGGAACGCGCCCGGCACCTCCTCGAGCACGAACTGCCGGTGCGAGGCCTCGGCGGTCAGCACCAGGTCGGCGGCCTCGATCAGGTCGTCGCTCAGCGGCCGGCTGGCGAAGCCGTTGAGCAGCTCGGCGCTCACCCCGCGCTCGGCGAGCACCTCGGCCATGGTGCGGTCGACGCGGTGCGCGTTGAAGCCGTGGGTGCCGGCGCTGGCGAACTCGATGCCGCTGTCGCTGCCGGCCAGGGTCCGCGAGCGGAGCTCCATGTACGGCGAGCGGCAGATGTTCGCCGTACAGACGAAGAGCACCCGCAGCGGGCGGGTCCCGCCGGCCGCGGTCCGGGCGCCGGTCGGCTCGTCGTCGGCGGCCTCGGTGACGGCGTCGGGGCCGGCGGACACGATCTCCGCGATCTCGGGCTCCGGCGCGGCGGGCGGCTCCGGCGCGGCGGGCGGCTCGGCAGAGGTGAGGTCGACGTACCCGGCCGCGCGCAGCGCCAGCACGACATCCTCGAGGGCCTCCTCGATCGTGCGGCCGGTGGTGTCGACGCGTACGTCGGCGTCGTCCGGCTCCTCGTAGGGCGAGGAGATGCCGGTGAACTCGGGGATCTCGCCGCGGCGCGCCTTGGCGTACAGGCCCTTGCGGTCGCGGCGCTCGCACTCCTCGAGCGGCGTCGCGACGTGGACGAGGAAGAACGCGCCGCCGGCCTGGTCGACCATCGCGCGCACCTGCCGGCGGGTCTCGTCGAAGGGGGCGATCGGGCTGCAGACCGCGATCCCGCCGTGGCGGGAGATCTCGGCGGCCACCCAGCCGATCCGGCGGATGTTGGTCTCGCGGTCCTCCTTGGAGAAGGTGAGACCCGCGGACAGGTTGCGGCGCACGACATCGCCGTCGAGGCTGGTCAGGGTCCGGCCGCCGTGCTCGAGCAGGCGGTCCATCAGCGCCTGGGCGAGGGTCGACTTGCCGCTGCCCGACAGGCCCGTGAAGAACAGCACCAGGCCCTGCCGGTCGAGGCGTGGGCGCTCCGCCTCGGCGATGTCGGCGAGGCCGGGGAGGAGGTGGCCGCCGTACGCGAGCTCGACGACCGGGTCGGTGTCGGCGTACGACGTCAGCACGGAGATGCGCAGCGCCGGGTCGGCGAGCGAGGCATGGTCGGCCAGCGGTACGGCGACCACCGCGGCGTCGATCGCCTCCGCGACCCGCAGTGTCGCGCGGAGCAGCCCGACCGGGCTGACCGCCGGGGTGCCGGCGCCGACGAGCGCGAGCAGCACGACCGGGCCGAGCCCGCGCAGCTGCTCGACCTGGACGTCGGTCATCAGGTCGGTGACGGGGACGAAGGTGCGCCCGGCGTACTGCTCCCGCACGGCGGCGGGCGACAGGTGCAGGCGGCGGAACGGGCCGAACTGGGCGTGCGTCAGGGGCGTCACGGCGAGGCCGCGCAGCACGCTGGAGACCCGGGCGAGGGGCAGTCCCTCGGGGTCGACCAGCTCGACCTCGTTGCCCTCGTCGAGGTGCGTGAGGAGCTCGTCGGGCAGCGAGAGCGTGAGCGGGCTGCCCGGCTCGTTGTACCCGCGGATCGGGTCGGCCGCTCCGGACGTCAGCAGCTCGAGGTCGTCGAGCTCGCGCTGCGTCGGGCAGTGCTGGGGCAGGGGCGGGCGTGACACACGGGTGATCGTACAGAGTCGAGTGAGTTGATCCGATTTGAACAGTGAAAGTTGGGACCGGCCTGCTCGCGAGTGGGCAAAGAGCTTGTGAACGAGTTCACGCCCCAGGTGCTTGCACTCTGCTAACTATTGCTAGCACCATGGTGACCATGGCCAAGGGCAAGGTGGGGAAGACCGTCGGGTCGCTCGGTGACTACCTCAAGGAGCAGCGGGTGTCCGCCCGTCTCTCCTTGCGGCAGCTCGCCGACCAGGCGGGCGTCTCCAACCCGTACCTGAGCCAGATCGAGCGAGGGCTCCGCAAGCCGTCGGCCGAGGTGCTGCAGCAGATCGCCAAGGCCCTGCGGATCTCCGCCGAGCAGCTCTACATCAGGGCCGGGATCCTCAGCCCTGATGACGGCGTGGGGGGATCGGTCGAGCTCGCGATCGTGAGCGACACCGGTCTCACCGAGCGACAGAAGCAGTCGCTCCTCGATGTCTACGCATCGTTCCTCGCGCTCAACGCGGCCGACACGGATGGCTCCGCCGCGGCCGCAGTGGCGCAGGAGGACGCGCCGACCAACACCGAGACGGACTCTGACGCCGTCGCCAACGAAGGGTGAAACCAGCAATGCCGAAGCTCGAGCTCCCGAAGATCGAGATCCCGACCATCGACCTCAAGAAGGTCGACCTCCCCGAGATCCCCGCGGCTGCCGCGAAGCCGATCTACGCCGGCGTCGGTGTGATCGACCTCGCCGTCGAGGAGGTCAAGACCTACGTCGCCGACGTGCAGGCCAAGGCCATCGCCTACGTCGCCGACGTGCAGAAGGACGTCACCGCCCGCGTCAGCGAGGTGCAGAGCACGGTCAAGGGCTTCGAGCTCCCCGAGCCCAAGAGCCTGCAGGGCAAGGCCGTCGCCACCTTCGCCGAGCGCCGCACCCAGGCCGAGGCCCGCATCGCCGGCATCCAGGCCGACGCCAAGGCCCTCCCGGCCAAGGTCCAGAGCAGCGTCAAGGGTGCGTACGACGAGAACGTCGCCACCGCCACCGCGCTCTACGCCGACCTCGCCAAGCGCGGCGAGGGCGTCGTCGTGAAGCTGCGCACCGGCGAGGCCCCCAAGGCCGCTGCCCCGGCCACGAAGGCTCCCGCCGCGAAGAAGGCCCCCGCCAAGAAGGCGCCGGCTGCGAAGAAGGCCGCTCCGGCCAAGAAGGCCCCGGCCAAGAAGGCTCCCGCCGCCAAGAAGGCCCCGGCCAAGAAGGCCACCCCGGCCAGCTGAACCGGTCGAGCACGAACGGCCCCGAGGCGACTGCCTCGGGGCCGTTCTGCACGTTCAGGCCGAGCGTTGCCCGATCAGGTGCCCCTTGACCAGGGTCATGTCGGACTCCAGGGCTCCGAGCCGGTGGCCGACGTCGCTGAACCTCGCCTCCATCAGCTCACCGGAGCGGTCGAAGCGGTCGTCGATCTTGGTGTCGAGGGCGGCGAACCGGGCGTCCATCTTCGACTCGAGATCCCCGAACCGCGCGTCCACGGCGGCGAACCGGGTGCTCATCGTGGACTCGAGCGCGTCGGTACGGAGGTCCTGGCGGTCGAACCTGGCCAGCATCTCGCGTCGTAGCGAGCCGATCGACCACTGCTGAACGCCCAGCATGATGCTGGCGAACACTGCGATCAGCGTCCACACCTGCGGTTCGTTCACGGGGCTCACCTCGTCATTGTGCGTCGGTGGCGCCAGCCTGTCATCCAGGCGCGTCCCGGGCGCTCGGTGGGCGAGTCGCCTGTGGAGGAGCGGCGGTGGCAGCGGGGCTGGGGACGACCGTCGGCGCGGCGGGGTGCTGTGGAGGCCGGTGGGACTGGCGGGAATCGCGATGTCGCCGTGGTGGAGGCGCCAACTACGCTGGGGCCATGAGCGATGCCTTCGTCCCCCCGCTGCCGTCCTGGCTCGGCGCGGGAGCCGACATCGAGGCGTGGATCTTCGTCGGCGTCTCGTTCGCGCTGCTCGCCATCAAGATCTTCGCCTTCGTCAGCGCCATCCTGTACTCCGCGGAGTCGTACTCCGCCGCCGACAAGATGTCCAAGGCCGCCTGGTGCGCGATCCTCGGCGTGGGCCTGCTGATCCAGGTCGTGCCGGTACCGCTGAGCCTGGTCAACCTGGCGCTGCTGGTCGCGGCGCTGGTCTACCTCGCCGACGTCCGCCCGGCGCTCGCCGGCCTGCGGCGCCGCTGACCGGATCAGAGCAGGTCGAACAGCTGGCCCCGGGTGTCGGTGGCCGGCACGAACGCCTGGGCGATCTCGCCCGTGCCGGCGACCCGCAGCTCGCCGTCGCCGTCGTCGGCGTACGCCACGTCGCCGCGGCGCAGGCGGAGCACCTCGTCGCGCCGGTTGGCCAGGGCCACCTCGCCGCCGGTGCAGACCAGCAGCCGCGGGCCCGAGGCCGGGAGTACGACGCCCGCCGGGTCGGCCGGCGAGCTCTGGGTGACCGACAGCGCGAAGTCGTCGCTCGGGCTGAACACGTCGGTGGAGTAGTTGAAGACGATCGGCTCGACGCGGGCCGCCCGCGAGGTGCCCTCCTCGAGGCAGCGGACGAGGCCGTGCGGGTCGACGTGCTTGGTGGTGAGCCCGGCGCGCAGCACGTTGTCGGAGGACACCATCACCTCCAGGCACATCCCGCGCAGGTGGGCGTGGATGATCCCCGTCGCGAGGTACGCCGCCTCGCCGGCCTGCAGCGTGAGCCGGTTCATCAGCAGGGAGATGAGGACGCCCACGTCGCCGGGGTAGGACTCGGAGAGCTCGACCGCGGTCTCGAAGGCGCGCTTGACGTCGCGGCCGGCGTCGAGCGCCTTCTGGCAGGCCTGGGCGACCTCGGCCACGACCGCCGCGTCCGGCGGCGCCGCGAGCAGACCCTCGATCAGCCGCACGATGCCCGGGAAGCCGCTGTTCTCGACCAGGCCGGCCATCAGGTCATCGGCGAGCGGGTGGTCCAGCGCGTCGAGCAGCCGCATGATCTCGGACGTACGGCGCAGCCCGACCAGGGTGTCGAAGGTCGACAGCGCGTAGACCATCTCCGGCTTGGGGTGCGGGTCCTTGAAGACCCGCTCGGGCGCGTCGATCGCGATCCCGGCCTGCTCCTCGGCCGCGAACCCGGCGGCGGCGCGGAGGGCGTCGGGGTGCACCTGGATCGACAGCGGCCGGTCCGCGGCGAGCACCTTGAGCATGAACCCCAGCTCGCCGGAGACCTCGGTCAGCGGCCGCGTGGCGCCGGATGTGTCGACCACCCGGGCGGCGCCGAGCGGGTGCGTGCCGACCCACACCTCGGCGATGCGCCGTCCGTCGGCATCGCGGCGCAGGAACCCCGGGATGGCGTCGGCGGAGCCCCAGTCGTAGGACCGGGTGGCGCAGTCGAGCGCGAGCAAGGAGACCTCCTGGGGGAGCGGCGGACACGAGGACTTTACTGGCGGGTCACGAACGGCGCCGTGCATCGCCCGATCCCGGTCGTCCCGGTCCTCAGTAGGGTCCTCAGTAGGGTCGGGGCATGAAGGTTCTCGTGACCGGCGGCGCCGGCTACCTCGGATCGATCACGGCGAAGGCGCTCGAGCAGGCCGGGCACACGCCGGTGGTCCTCGACTCGCTGCTGAGCGGCCCGCGGGCCTACGTCGGGGACCGGATCTTCTACGAGGGCGACGTCGCCGACCGGGCGCTGCTGCGCCGGATCGTCGCCGAGCACCCCGACCTCGACGCCACCGTGCACATGGCGGCGCGGATCGTCGTACCGGAGTCGGTCGAGCTGCCTTATGAGTACTACCGCGACAACGTCGCCAAGTCGCTGGAGATGTTCGACGAGCTCACCGCGCTGGGCAAGCCGCGGATCCTCTTCTCCTCGACGGCCTCGCTGTACGCGCTCACGCCGCGGTTCGAGGTGACCGAGGAGGACGCGGTCGCACCGACCTCGCCGTACGCCCGCACCAAGCGGATGATGGAGCAGGTCCTCGAGGACCTCGCGAAGGCCACCGACCTGCGGGCGATCATCCTGCGCTACTTCAACCCGATCGGCGCCGACCCCGACCTGACGACCGGCTACCACCTGCGCGACGCGACGCACGTGGTGCCGCTGATGGCGCAGACCGCGCTCGGCTACCGCGAGAGCTTCACGCTGACCGGCACCGAGCACCCGACCCGCGACGGCACCGGCATCCGCGACTACATCCACGTGTGGGACCTGGCTCGCGCGCACGTGCGGGCGATCGAGGAGTTCGACGCCGTGCTGGAGAAGGTGGGGGCGCCGTCCACCTACATCAACCTCGGCTCCGGCGACGGCGTGACGGTGCGCGAGCTGCTCGCGGCCGTCGAGCGGGTGGTCGGGAAGCCGGTGCCCGTGGTCGAGGCGCCGGCCCGGCCGGGCGACGCCGCCGGCGCGTACGCCAACGCGGACAAGGCCCTCGAGCTTCTGGGCTGGAGGACCGAGTTGTCGCTCGACGAGGCGATCGCCTCCGCGCTGGCGTGGGGGGAGAAGCGGAAGGACGTGCTGGGGTACGCGTGAGCCCCCGCGCCGCCGTCCTGCTCGCCGTCGCCGTCCTGGCGGCGGGATGCACGGCGGACGACCCGGGAGGTACGTCGGCCGCGTCGTCGCCGGTGCCCAGCGCGCCGGCCGCTTCGTCGACCGCGTCGGCCCCGCCCCCGACGGCTCCGGCCGCACCGGTCCAGCCGCTCGCGGGGCACGTCGTCGTCCTCGACCCGGGTCACCAGCTGGGCAACGCCCGCTTCCCGTCGCAGGTCAACCGCCGCGTCGACGCGGGCGGGTTCGACAAGGCGTGCAACACGACGGGGACCTCGACCGACGACGGGTACCCGGAGGCGACCTTCACCTGGCAGGTGGCGGTGGAGGTACGCCGCCGGCTGCGCGCCCTCGGCGCGCGGGTGGTGCTGACCCGCGACGACAACTCCGCCGACGACTGGGGACCGTGCATCGACGAGCGGGGCCGGGTCGGCAACCCGGGGGAGCCGGGGCCGACCGCGGACGTGCGGATCAGCCTGCATGCCGACGGCAACCGGTCCTCGACCGCGCACGGGTTCCACGTCATCCGGCCCGGCGAGCGGGCCGGATGGACCGACGACGTCGTCGCCCCCTCCGAGCGGCTGGCGGTGGCGCTGCGCGACGCGCTCGTCGGTGCCGGGTTCACCCCGTCGACGTACCTCGGCGAGGACGGCATCGACGTCCGCACCGATCTCGGCACCCTCAACCACTCCGACGTCCCGGTGGTGATGGTCGAGCTCGGCAACATGCGCGACGACCGCGACGCGTCGGTCATGGAGAGCGACGCGGGACGGCGGCGCTACGCGCGGGCCGTGGTCACGGCGGTCCGCGGGTTCCTCGGGGTCTGAGGGGTCTGAGAGGATCCGGCGGGGTCGGGATCAGTCGCGGGCGTGCCTCCCGAGCTGGGGCGCGGCGAGGGGTGGCGCGGGCATCCGGGCCGGGCCCTCGGTCGACGGCGTGGGGACGCGGCGCCTCGGGCGGCGGGTGTGCCGCTCGATGTGCGGGCAGCCGCGCGGCCCGTGCTTGAGCACGCAGCGCACCTTGCGTCGGAAACGGCGAAACGACATGACCAACTCCAGGGGGGAGGGAGCACCCACATTTCCCGAGACCCCTCGACAGTAACACCGGGCTCAGGGCTTGGGGAGGCGATCGGGCCCTCGAAAGAGCGGGGTAGGTTGGCCGGCATGGGCATCCGGGCGGGCCACTGGGACGACTGGGCCCTCGAGGGGCTGCTGGGGCAGAAGGCGACGACAGGTCAGCGGGTCAGCCTCGTCGTGCCCGCCCGCAACGAGGCCGCCACGGTGGGCGCCGTCGTGTCCCGGGTCCGGGCGGCCCTGATGGACACCGTCTCCCTCGTCGACGAGGTGGTCGTGATCGACAGCGACTCCGTCGACGACACCTACGCCGTCGCCGAGTCCGCCGGTGCGCGGGTGCACCGCTCGGCCGAGATCCGCCCCGACCTCGGCACCCACCCCGGCAAGGGCGAGGCGATGTGGAAGTCGCTGTTCGTGACGTCGGGCGACCTCGTGGTCTTCATGGACGCCGACCTGCACGACTGGGACACCCACTTCGTGCCCGGCCTCCTCGGCCCGCTGCTGCACGACCCCGAGGTGCAGCTGGTCAAGGGCTTCTACGACCGGCCCGGCGCCGACGGCCCGCTCGAGGGCGGGCGGGTCACCGAGCTGGTCGCGCGGCCGCTGATCGCGCTGCTGTTCCCCGCGCTCGGTGGGCTCGTGCAGCCGCTGGCGGGCGAGTGGGCCGTACGACGTTCCTGGTTCGCCGGGCTCTCCGTCCCGACGGGCTACGCGGTCGAGCTGGCCGCGCTCGTCGACACCGTGCGGGCCGCCGGTCCCTCGGCGATCGCGCAGGTCGACCTCGGCGTACGCGCACACCGGCACCAGGCGCTGCGCGACCTCGGCGGCATGGCCACCCAGATCCTCGCCGCTGCCCTGTCTCGTGCGGGTGTGACGGCACCCCATGCGAATTGGTCGGCAAATGCCGCAGTTGACGACCAGAACGTAGGGGGTGCGGCGCATCAGGAGGCGGTGCTGCGACAGTACCTGCGCGGGCTCGAGCCGGTGGAGCGCGTCGTACCGACCCTCGAGCGACCGGCGGCGGAGGCGTACCTGTGATGAAGCTCGGACGGCACGGGTTCGGAGACGACGAGGCGCTGATGATGGCGATCGTCAACCGGACTCCGGACTCGTTCTTCGACAAGGGCGCGACCTGGGCCGAGGACGCCGCGTTCGCGCGGGTCGCCGAGGTGGTCGCCCAGGGCGCGGAGATCGTCGACATCGGCGGCATCAAGGCCGCGCCCGGCGTCGAGATCTCCGCGGCCGAGGAGAAGGACCGGGTCGTCGACTTCGTCGCCCGGGTGCGCTCGACCTACCCGGACCTGGTCATCTCGGTCGACACCTGGCGCGCGGAGGTCGGCGCGGCGGTGTGCGCGGCCGGCGCCGACGTCCTCAACGACGCGTGGGGCGGCGCGGACCCCGAGCTGGTCGACGTCGCGGCGGAGTACGACGCCGCGATCGTCTGCACCCACACCGGCGGTGTGACGCCGCGGACCCGCCCCTACCGGATCGAGTACGACGACGTGGTCGCCGCCGCGATCGCCGACACCGTCGCGTATGCCACACGGGCGCTGGAGGCCGGCGTGGCCCGCGAGTCGATCGTGATCGACCCGGCCCACGACTTCGGCAAGAACACCTTCCACTCCCTCGAGGTCACCCGCCGGCTGGGGGAGATGGTCGCGACCGGTTGGCCGGTGCTGGTGTCGCTGTCCAACAAGGACTTCGTCGGCGAGACCCTCGGCCTCGAGGTGGGCGAGCGGCTGCTCGGCACGCTGGCCGCCACCTCGGTCTGCGCGCTCGCCGGCGCCCGGATCTATCGGGTCCACCAGGTCGTCGAGACCCGGCAGACCGTCGACATGGTGTGGTCGATCGCCGGGCGACGACCGCCGCTGCGCGCGATCAGGGGCCTGCAGTGATCGCGCTCGTACCGGGCGTCCCGGCCCTGCTGCCGTCGTACGCGTCGCTGGAGGATCCCGTCGCCGGGTTGCGCGCGGCCTGCCTGGGTGCGGTGGCTGCGCTGGGGCCTCGGGTCCGGGTGGTCGCGTCGGGGCCCACCGGTGCGCGTGTCGCGCAGGCACTGGCGGCCGCCGTCGGTTCCGAGGTGGTCGCCGAGGAGGAGACCGGTGTCCTGGTGGTCGGCAACGGCTCGGCCAAGCGCACCGAGAGGGCGCCCGGGCACTTCGACGAACGGGCAGAGGCCTTCGACGCCTCGCTGCGGGAGTCCTTCGACGGCATCGACGCCGCCCTGGCCGACGACCTGTGGGCCGACACCGCCTGCCTGGCCGGGTTGCCGCCGTTGGCCGAGGCCGAGGTGACCTACGACGACGCGCCGTTCGGGGTGCAGTACTGGGTCGCGACCTGGGACGTCGCGTGAGCGACCTCCGGGCCCGGCCCGGTTGGCAGCTCGCCGCGATCGGGGCGGCCGGCTTCGTCGTACTCCTGTGGGGGATCGAGGTCGTCGACGTCGCGGCCTCGCACCGCCTCGACGGCTGGGGGATCCGCCCGCGGTCGGGCGAGGGCCTGCTCGGGATCCTCGCGGCGCCGCTGCTGCACGGCGGATGGGGGCACCTCAGTGCGAACACCGTGCCTGCGCTGGTGCTCGGCTTCCTCACGCTCGCCACCGGCATCGGCCGCGGGCTCGCCGCCACCGCGATCATCTGGCTGCTCGGCGGCCTCGCGGTGTGGCTGGTCGCGGGCAGCAGCTCGGTGCACCTCGGTGCGTCGGGACTGATCTTCGGGTGGCTGACGTACCTGGTCGTGCAGGGCTTCGTGGACCGCGAGCCGCTCGAGATCGTGGTCGGGCTCGGCGTGCTGGTCGTGTACGGCGGCGTGCTGTGGGGCGTGCTGCCCGGCACACCCGGCGTGTCCTGGCAGGGGCACCTGTTCGGTGCGGTGGCGGGCGTGGTGGCGGCCTTCGTCGTACGTGAGCGGTCGGCGTGAAGGCGCTGCGCCTGCCCTTGCTGTGGCTGGGGATCTGGCTGCTGCTGGTGCTCGCGGTGATCGTCCTCTCGCTGGGCTCGCCGCCGCCGGCGCCGGACGTGCCGGCCAGCGACAAGTGGCAGCACCTCGTGGTCTACGGGCTGCTGTCCCTGACCGCGGTGCAGCTGTTCTGCCCCGGCCGGCCGCTGCTCGCCGCGGCCGCGGCGTTGGTGCTGCTCGGCATCGGGCTCGAGGTCGCGCAGGGCACGCTCACCACCGACCGGATGATGGACTGGCGCGACGCCGTCGCCAACACGATCGGCGTCGGGCTCGGGCTCCTCACCAGCCGGACGCGGCTGCGGGACGCGCTGCTGGTCGCCGTACCCTCCCGATCGTGACTGCACACGACATCCTGATCGAGCGTGACCGTCCTGGCGTGGTCGAGGTGACCTTCGACCGCCCCGAGCGGCGCAACGCCTTCACCAAGGCGATGTACGGCGCGATGCGCGAGCTGTGGCTCGAGCTGGCCGAGGACCGGTCGGTGCGGATCGTCGTACTGCGGGGCGCGGGCGGCAAGGCGTTCGCCGCCGGCAACGAGATCTCCGACTTCCTCGAGGCCGACGCGGTCGAGTACGAGACCTGGATCCGCGAGATGCTCGACGGCCTGTTCGCGCTCCCGCAGGTCACCGTCGCCGCCATCGACGGCGTCTGCGTCGGTGGCGGGCTCGCCGTCGCCACGAACTGCGACCTGCGGGTCGCCACCTCGGCCTCCCGCTTCGGCTACCCGATCGCGCGGACCCTCGGCAATGCCCTGTCCTCGCCGGTCCTCTACCGCTGTGCCGAGGTCTTCGGCGAGTCCCTGACCCGCGAGATGCTGCTCGCCTCGCGTCTGGTCACCGCCGACCGCGCGTACGCCGCCGGCGCGATCCTCGCGGAGGTCGCCGACCGCGATGAGCTGGATGCCGAGGTGGCTGCGCTGGTCGACGGGATCCTCCAGGCCTCGCCCGTGACCCTGCGGGTCACCAAGCAGCAGCTGCGCCGCCGTGCCTCGATCACCGAGACCGCGCCGGCGGACGAGGAGCCGCTGCTGCGCGAGGTCTACGGCGGGCCGGACTTCGCCGAGGGGGTCCGGGCGTTCCTGGCGAAGGAGAAGCCGGCGTTCCGCGGCTGAGGTCTGGACCGCACCCCGTACGAATTGGTCGTGATTCTGGGCAAATCGCAACCAATTCGTAGGGGGCGCGGCGACGGTGTGAGGAGCCTGTGGAGAGAGCCCGGCGCCTGCACGCAGGACGGTGCATCCTCGCCCGATGGATCTCCTCCTCACCCGGCCGGGACTGGTGGCGCCGGTGCCGGTCGACCCGTCGGGCCTGGCCGGCCCGACCCGCGGTCAGGCGCGCGGGCCCCGATGGCGTGCGGCGTCGACGAACCGCTTCGTGCCGATCGAGGTCGACCCGACACTGGTCGACCAGCGGATCGTCGAAGCGATCGCGGGGGCGCCGGACCGGGCAGCCGTGACCGGATGGGCCGGCCTGCGGTGGCGCGGAGCCGAGTACTTCGACGGGTACGACTCCCGGATGCAACCCCGTCCGGTCCCGATCGCCGTGGGCGACCGCAAGCCGCTGCGCTCGCGGGCGGGAGTCGAGCTGCGCTTCGGCTGGCTCCTCGAGAACGACGTCGTCGCGGTCGACGGGCTGCCCGTCACCCGGCCGGAACGCTCGGTGTTCGACGACGTGTGCCGAGCCGGCAGCCTGGAACAGGCCGTGCAGATCGTCTCGATGGCCTGCCGCTCCGACATGGTGAGTCTCGATGAGCTGCTCTCCTACCGATGCCTGCTCGGCAGTCGGCAGTTCACAGCACGCTTCGCCGACGCGATCGCCTTGTCCGACGAGAATCTGTGGTCGCCCCTCGAGGCGACCATGTTGCTGCTCTGGGTGGGGCGCGGATTCCGGCGGCCGTTGTGCAACCGGCCGATCTTCGACCTCGCTGGCAACCACGTGGTGACGCCCGACCTGTTCGACCCGATCGCGGGTGTTGCCGGGGAGTACGACGGAGTGGTCCACAGCCGGTTGAGGGTCCAGCGTCGCGACGTCGACCGAGACGCCTGCTACCGCGACCTCGACCTCGAGGTGGTGACCATGGTGTCGGACGACCTGCGGGACACGAGCTCCTTCGAGCGGCGACTCGCGTCGGCGTACCGACGGGTGGCGGAGCGGCCGCGGCGCCGGGACTGGACCATCGACCTCCCTGACGGCTGGATCGACACCTCGACGGTGTCAGCACGCCGAGCGTTGACGGAGGCGGATCGGCGGCGCTTGTCTGCTCGGCGCCTCGGCTGAACTGCGCCCCCTACGTTCTGGTCGCGAATTCGCCCTGATGGCGACCAATTCGTAGGGGGTGCCGTCAACCCAGCGACCCGGCCAGCGCGGCGACCTGGTCGACCGGCGGGTCGTAGCCCGGGAAGTAGCAGCACACGCGCTCGACGCCGGGGACGTCGCCGAAGCGGCGGTGGAGCTCGACGGCGCACTCCTCCGGTGTGCCGGCGACGGCGAGGGTGGCGAGCATGGTGTCGTCGACGAGCGCGGTCATGGTGGCCACGTCGCCGGTCTTGGAGAGGCGGTTGAGCTCGGGTTGGAGGTCGCCCCATCCTTCGACCTCGAGGACGGGGCGGTACGCCGGCGTGGAGCCGTAGAACGCGAGCAGGGACCGCACGCCCGCCCGTGCGGCCATCACCTCGGCCTCCGTGCGGCCCATCGCCACGATGGCCTGGGGGTGCACGGCGAGGTCCGTGGCGGACCGGCCGGCGAGCGAGAGGCCGGCGGCGACGGCAGGCAGGGTGCACTCGCGGAAGTGGCGGTGGCTGTGGAAGGGCATGACCAGCAGGCCGTCGGCGACCTCGGCGGCGGTGCGGGTCATCAGCGGGCCGAGGGCGCCGAGGAGGACCGGTGGGGGACCGTAGGGGTTCGGGCCGGGGACGAAGGTCGGCGGCATCAGCGTGTGGGTGGTGTGCTCGCCGCGGAAGTCGAGCCGCTCTCCGCTCTGCCAGGAGTGCAGGATCGCCTTGACCGCACCGACGATCTCGCGCATCCGCGCGGCGGGCGGCGACCAGCGGGCGCCGTACCTCTTCTCGATGTGGGGCTGGATCTGTGAGCCCAGGCCGAGCCGGAAGCGGCCTCCCGACATCAGCTGCAGGTCCCACGCGGTGTGCGCCAGGTGCATCGGGGAGCGCGGCATCGCGATCGCGACGTTGGTCATCAGGTCGGCGTCGACCTGCCCGGCCACCGCGGCGAGGGGGAGGAAGACGTCGTGCGGCCCCTCGAACGTGAACAGGCCGGCGGCGCCGGCGTCCACCAGCTCGCGGGCGCGGGACCGCACCCGGTCGGGAGGGGCGTCGAGCTGCAGGTCGAGGAGCACGTCAGACCTCGCCGGCGGCCAGGTCGGCGTGCGCGTCGCGGAGCTGGCGCTTGAGGATCTTGCCGCTCGGGTTCTTGGGGAGGGCGTCGGCGAGCACGACGTACTTGGGCGCCTTGTAGCCCGCGAGCACCGAGCGGGCGTGGGCGAGCACGGCATCGGCGGACAGGTCCGCCCCCGCCCGAGGTACGACGACCGCGGCCACCGCCTCGACCCAGCGCGGGTGGCTGACGCCGAAGACCGCGACCTCGGCGACGTCGGGGTGGGTGTAGATCGCCTCCTCGACCTCGCGGCTGGCGACGTTCTCGCCGCCGGTCTTGATCATGTCCTTCTTGCGGTCGACCACGTAGAGGTGGCCGGTGTCGTCGAGGTAGCCGAGGTCGCCGGAGTGGAACCAGCCGCCCCGGAAGGCCTCGGCGGTCTTCGCGTCGTCGCGGTAGTAGCCGAGCGTGGCGTGCGGGCTGCGGTGCACGATCTCGCCGACCGTGCCCGCGGGGACGGGGGCATCGTCGTCGTCGACGATCCGGGTCTCGACGTTGATCGAGGGCCGACCGGCCGAGCCGGCGTACGGAAGCTGCTCGTCGGGGCTCAGGATCGTGGCCAGCGGGGCCATCTCGGTCTGGCCGTAGAAGTTCCACAGCGCGACCCCGGGCAGCCGCTGCTGGAGCTCGCGCAGCACCTCGACCGGCATCGGCGAGGCGCCGTAGTAGCCCTTGCGCAGGCTGGACAGGTCGGTGGTGTCGAAGTCGGGATGGCGCAGGAGGCCGATCCACACGGTGGGCGGCGCGAAGAACTTGGTCACCCGGTGCTCGGCGATGGTGCGCAGCACGCTCGCCGGGTCCGGGCCGGGCAGGATGATGCTCGTCGCGCCGAGGTAGACATCGGTGCCGAGGAAGCAGTCCAGCTGCGCGCAGTGGTAGAGCGGGAGCGTGTGCAGCTCGACGTCGTCGGCGCTCATCGACCCGTCCAGCGCGCACGAGACGTACTGCCACAGCAACGACCGGCTGCTCAGCAGCGCACCCTTGGGCCGTGACTCGGTGCCGGAGGTGAACATCATCCGGACCGGGTCGTCGTCGCCCATCGGTACGACGACCGCCGGTCCCTCGTGGTCGAGCCAGCCCGCCAGGTCCCCCCACCCGTCGGGAGCCGCCTGCCCGGCGAGCCGGATCACCCGCCGCTCCCGCACTTGCGGGTCGGCCGCCGCGGCGATCGCGGCGTCGGCCACCGCAACCAGTGCGTCCTCGGCGACGAACCCGGTCGCGCCGCTGTGGTCGAGGATGAACGCGATCTCGTCGGCACCGAGCATGAAGTTGATCGGCACCAGCACCACGCCGGCGCGGGCCGCGGCGAAGTCGAGCACCGCGAACTGCCAGCAGTTGTGGCTGAGCAGCGCCAGCCGGTCGCCCTTGCCGAGCCCGGCGTCCGCCATCGCGGCGGCCGCCCGATCGACGTACGCGTCCAGCTCGGCGAACGTCAGCCGCGTGTCCCCGTCGACGATCGCGACCTTGTCGGGGACGCGCTGCGCCGTGCGCCGGGGCAGGTCGCCGAGGGTGTGCTGACGGGCCGAGGAGACGTCGCTCATGCCCCGAGGCTAGACCTCACGCCGTCCTCACCGATCTCCCGCACCCCATGCGATTTGGCTCCGAGAAGGCCGTTCCTGCGACCAAGACGTATGGGGTGCGCCCAGCGGCGTCACGTCGCGTCCGCGGCGTCGGCCAGGGGCGTCCCCAGTTGCAGGTCGAAGTCCCGGGCCTCCTCCCACACGCTCAGCGTGCGGGCGCCGAGCGCCTCGGTGGGCCCGGCGACGGTGAGCACGTAGCGCCCGTTGGCGGGACGCGGCACCTCGTAGCGACCCTCGTGGTCGGTACGGACGGTCGCGACCAGCTCGCCACTCGTGCGGGTGAGGACGACCAGAGCATCGACCACCGGACGGTCCCCGGCGTCGCGGATGGTGCCGCGCAGGGTGAGCCGCTCGCGCAGCACGATCGGCGGGACCGGCGCCGCGCTGTCGAGCGTCATCATCCGCGAGCGTGGCCGCCAGCCGTCGGCGGAGGTGACGACGAGATAGTCCGCGGGCTCCGGTACGGCGGCCGTGAACCGCCCCTCCGCGTCGGCCTGCCCCCAGTCGACCGCGCGGCCGTCGGGGGTCAGCACGGTCACCACGGCGTGCCGGATCGGGTTGCCCTTGAGGCTGAGCACCCGGCCCTGGACGATCTGCGCGCGCGTGGTGTTCTCCGCGCCCGAGCGGTCCGCCTCCTCGGCGTACTCCCGCATCCGCAGCATGGGTACGCCGATCAGGGCCGTCGCGAGCGCGGCCCCGGCGGCGAGCCAGAAGATCAGCATCAGCGAGTGCAGGCTCGGCAGCTCGCGCCCGGCCAGCGACATCGTCGAGGCCGTGGTGATCGCCGCGGTGGCGGCGCTGGCGGTGGACGTGCCGAAGGAGCGCAGCAGCACGTTGAGGCCGTTGGCGGAGGCGGTCTCGGTGACGGGGACCGCGCGCATCACGAGCGTCGGCAGGGCGCCGTACACCATGGCAGTGCCGGTGCCGACGACCACCGAGCCGATGACGACCTGCGGGAGGTCGGCGCTGTAGAAGGTCCGCCACACGTAGGTGGCGCTCATCAGCAGCGCACCCGAGACGAGGGTGGCCTGCGGGCCGATCCGCCGGATCAGCCAGGCCGAGACCGGCGCCATCAGGCCGAACGCGGCGGCGTTCGGGACCATCCAGAGCCCGGTGTGGAGGACGTCGAGGCCGCGGCCGTAGCCGGTGCCCGTCGGCATCTGGAGCAGCTGGGTGGTGACCAGCATGTTGGCGAACATGGAGAAGCCCGCGAACACCGAGGCGAGGTTGACCAGGACGACCGAGCGGCGGGCCGCCACGCGTACGTCGACCAGCGGGCGCGGGGTGCGCAGCTCGAGCGGGATCCAGAGCGCGAGCACCGCCGCGCCTCCGGCGAGACAGCCCACGGTCGACGCCGCGGTCCAGCCCCACTGGCCGCCCTTGGAGAGGGCGAGCAGGACGGCGGTCAGCGCCACCGACAGCAGGGCGGCGCCGCGCAGGTCGAAGGAGCCGCTGGTGCGCACCGGCGACTCGGGCAACAGGCTCAGCGTCCCGGCGATGAGCACGATCCCGACGACGCCGGTGAGCCAGAAGGACGCGTGCCAGTCCATGTGCTGCACGATCAGCCCCGACAGCGGGAGCCCGACGCCCGCGCCGATGGCGAGGGTCGCGCTCATCAGGGCCACGCCGAGCGGCACCCGGTCGCGGGGCAGCTCGTCGCGCATGATCGCGATGGCGACCGGGATGAGGGCGACGCCGACGCCCTGCAGTGCGCGGGCCCCGATCAGGAGCGGCAGCTGCTGGCTGAGCGCGCCGAGCAACGAGCCGCCGACGGCGACCCCGAGCGAGACGACCATCATCCGGCGCTTGCCGTACATGTCGGCCAGCCGCGAGATCGTCGGCGTCGCGACCGCCCCGCTGAGCAGGGTCGCGGTCACCAGCCAGGAGGCGCTGTCGGCCGACGTACCGAGCAGGCGGGGGAGGTCCGGCAGGAGAGGAAGCAGCAGGGTCTGCTGGAGCGAGACCACGATGCCGCAGCACGACAGCATCGCCACGACGACCGCAGGGCTCGTGCGTGGTCGGACCGGCTCGACGACCACGCTGGAGGCACCTCTTCCTCAACTACGCTGCACTGCGTGCACCGTATCTTCTCGACGACCGTCGCGTCGGTCCACTCCCACTACGTGACCAAGGTGGAGCGCAAGGGGCGCACCCGGGCCGAGGTCGACGAGGCCATCTGCTGGCTGACCGGGTTCTCGCCGGCCGAGCTGCAGGCCCACCTCGACGCCGGTACGACGTTCGAGGACTTCTTCGCCGCAGCCGAGCTCAACCCCGCCGCTGCCCTCATCACCGGCGTCGTCTGCGGGATCCGGGTCGAGGACGTCGAGGACCCGTTGATGCAGAAGATCCGCTACCTCGACAAGCTCGTCGACGAGATCGCCCGCGGCAAGGCGATGGACAAGGTGCTCCGGAGCTGACCCTGCCGCCTCGCCGTCGCCGAGGCGGAACCCGATGCGAACAGGTGCTTGCGCCCAGCTAGCACGTCCCATACCCTCGGTATCCGCAACTCTCAGTTGCACCTATCTGCCGCACCAGCGCCGGTGCGGGGAAGAGCGAGGTCGCCATGCTTGCCCATGAACGGATCGGCTCCGGAGAGCCCCTCGTGCTCGTGCACGGGATCGGCCACCGCCGGCAGGCGTGGTACCCGCTGGTCGACCGGCTCGCCGAGGAGCGCGAGCTCGTCCTGATCGACCTGCCGGGACACGGGGAGTCCCCGGCGCTGGTGCCCGACGGACGACCGGTGCGCGACATCCTGCGCGACATCCTCGAGGACTTCTTCGTCGAGCAGGGGCTCGACCGCCCGCACATCGCGGGCAACTCGCTCGGCGGCCGGATCGCGCTCGAGGCCGCGGCCGACGACCTGGTGAGCAGCGCGACCACGCTCGCGCCCGCCGGGTTCTGGCGCAACCGGCTCGACTTCGCCTACATCCGAGCCGTGTTCACGCTGCTCACCGGCGCCGCCACCCTGGCGCAGCCGGTCGCGCCCGCGATCCTGGCGACCGCGCCCGGGCGAGCCGCCGCCTTCGGCCTGCTGATGACCAAGGGCCACAAGCTCAGCCCGGACGCCGCGCTGGGCGACCTGCGCGGCCTGGTGCACGCCCGCCCGGCGCTGGAGACCATCATCGACGGCGGCTTCCCCTTCGACCGCCCGATCGACCCGGCCATCCCGGTCACGGTCGCATGGGGCACTCGCGACCTGGTGCTGCTGCCCTACCAGGCCGGCCGCGCGCGGCGGGCCCTCCCGGACGCGGAGCACGTGACGCTGCCGAAGTGCGGCCACGTGCCGATGATCGACGACGTCGACCTGGTGGCCGACGTGCTGCTCAAGGGGTCGGCGCACCCGCGACTCGGCCGGGCGACGTACGACGTCGCCTGACCGAGCGCGCGTCCCTCAGCCCGCGGGCAGCACCGCCGGGACCCGCCAGCCGGTCCCGTCGAGGATCCCGGGGATCGCGGTGGTCTGGGTTCCGTACATCCGCCACAGCAGCCGGAAGCCGCCGGCCGGTGTGGGCAGCCAGTTCTGCGCCTGCTCCGGGTCGCTGGGCCGGGTGGCCTGGACGTAGAGGTCGAACGAGCCGTCGGCGTTGCGGTGCAGGTCGGTGCGGTCGTTGATCGCATAGCGGTCGATCTCGTTGGCCACCACGAAGCCGTCGTTGTCGTACAGCGTCAGCGACCAGAATCCGGTGTCGGTGAGCGGGGGCAGCTGGTCGGCCGGGAGGTGCACGACGTAGCGCTTCGCGCCGGTGAGCGGCTGGCCGGTGCGGTCGAGCAGGGCGAGCGGGTACATCGCCTGCTCGGGACGAAGCGCGCCGAGGCCGACCTGGGTGACGACGGAGCGCAGCCGGTAGTCGGTTCCGTAGCTGCCGGTCGGAGTGACCAGGTAGCCGTTGTGCTGGGCGAAGCCCTGTCCGTACAGGCCCATCGCGTCCTGCAGGACCGTCGCCTGCCCGGCCGCGATCGCCGACTCCATGCCCGCGCGGGTGTCGGCGTCGAGCGTCGCGTCGGTGGACGGGTGCCGTCCCGCGCCGATGCCGATCCGGGCGAGCTCGGCCAGCTCCGGTGCGTCGGCGGCCGGCGGCGGGAAGGCCGCGAGCAGGTCACCGAGGCGGTCGTAGAAGTCCATCCCGGTGGGGAGCCGGACGGGCGCGGCGGTGGTGTCGGGGTCGCTCGGCGTGGCGGCCTTCGCAGGGCGCGGGTACCGGCTCAGCGGCGTCACCGTCGTGGCGTCTTGGATCCGGTGCACCTTCGCCTGGTCCTTGAGGTCGTCGTTGTCGGCGTAGATCCGCTCGATGATCCAGACCCGGTCGTACGGCGACTCGACCCGCGTCACGTGCTTCGGCAGGCGGGCGTCGGCGTGCGACGGGCCGACGATCGCGTAGTCGCCCGGCGGTGTCTGCTCGACCGAGCCGAGGTTGGCGAAGTTCTCCGTGTACGGGCTCATCAGCGGGATCACGAAGTAGCGGTCCCTCACCTTCGGCACGTGGACCACCTGCGGCTCCTCGCGGAGGTCGAGCCACGCGATCGAGTAGAGGGTGTCGAGGTTCGGCGCGACCACCGAGCGGTCCTCGGGGGTGATGAACGACCGGACCGGGTTGAGCCGGTTGACCGGCCCGAACCCGCGGTCGTCCGGCACGTCCACGCTCGTCTGGGCCCGGAAGGTGGCGTCGGTCGTGACCAGGGGCAGGCCGTAGCGGTAGGCCTCGAGGCCGAGCCGGTAGCCGGCGTCGTACGCCGCGCGGTCGGTCGTCCCGTCGGCGGACGCCGGTGCGGCAGTGGTGGCCAGTGCCGACGTCACGACGCCGGCGAGCAGCCCGGCGAGCGCGAGGGCGTGAGAGGTCTTTCTGTGACCCATGGGGATTCCTCTCGGAGAGGTTGGCGGACCCCCTGAATGTCGCAACCGGGCCCCGATCAGGTCTTGACCTCGTGCGCCTCGTTCTTGACCTGCTGCGACAGCCTCCGTGCCTCCTGCCGGACCTGCCTCGGCGGCATGCCGAACCACCGCCGGCTGGCGCGGGAGAGCGCGCTCTGCTCGCTCAACCCGAGTACGCCGGCCAGCTGGCCCAGTGGCATGTCGGTCTCGCGCAGGTAGCGCTCGGCCTCGTCGCGGCGCACCTGGTCGACGAGGGCGGCGAACGAGGTGCCGTGCTCGGAGAGCTGGCGCTGCAGGGTGCGCCGGTGCAGCGCCAGCTGGCCGGCCACCAGGTCCAGGTCGAGGGTGCCGGTCGGAAGCATGTGCCGGACCAGCTCGGCGACCGTGTCGGCCGTCGCCGACGCGGTAGGGACCGCGATCGTGCTGAGGTACTGCTGCGCGAGGGCGTGCACGTCGCCGTCGTCGGCGAGCGGCCGGTTCAGCATCGCGGCCGGGAACCGGAAGCCGTACCGGTCGGCGGCGAACTCGACCCGACAGCCGAAGTAGCCGCGGTACGCCGCCGGATCGCCCATCGGCTGGTGCCGCAGCTGGACCGAGTGCGGCGTGAAGTCCGGTCCGGCGAGCAGGCGGAAGACGCGCAGGGCCACGCCGAGCGCGAGCTCGGCCGCTTGGCGATGCGGTGGCGCGCGACGTACGACGATCCGCCACTCCAGCTGCGCGATCCGCGAGCCCGCCGGCGCGGTCACGGTGATCGCGATCGCGGGGGAGTAGACGGTCATGTACTGCTCGATGGCCTGCAGGGCCGCCCCGGCGGTGCCGGCCGTGCGCGCGGCGACGCCCAGGGGACCGAGGATCTCGATGCCCTGGCGGGTGGCGAGGCGACGGCCGAAGTCGTCGACACCGGTCGCGGCGGCGGCCGCCTCGAGCGCGGTCACGACGCTGCGGTAGCTGATGAAGCTGTCGTGGTCGCCGACCGCGGCGGCCGGTAGGTGGGCCAGGTCGAGCAGCGGTTGCAGCTCGCCGTCCAGCTCCCCGACCAGCTCCGGGTAGCCCTGGAGGGCGGTGCCGCGGATCAGGGACATGTCGCACAGGGTCAAGAACCGGTCGCAGGATGTCAAGACCTGTGGGCCGGTCGGCCGTGATCGTGGATCCATGAGCCGCTTCGACATCACCCAGACCAATGCCGCCGTCCATCGCCTGATGGAGACGACCACCAACCCGCGCCACCGCTGGCTGCTGGAGGCCTACGACCGCCACCGCAACCTGGAGATGGCCGGGCGCTGGAAGGAGATCTTCGCTCCGGACATGACCGTCGAGCACCCCGTCTACCACTTCAACGTCTTCGGCATCCAGACCGTGCTCGACGGCGCCGAGGCCGTCCAGGCGGTCTACGAGGACTGGTCGAGCACGGCGCAGTGCGTCTTCTACACCGACGACGAGCAGATCGCCGTCGGCGACAACATGATCGTGTCCACCGCGACCATCTACCAGCAGACTCCGGGCGCCCTGCTCGTGGCCGCGGGTGCGCCCGTCGACCCCGACGCGCACTACCTGGTCGCCAACGTCGAGCACATGATCTGGCCCTACGACGACGAGGGCCGCCTGGTCGGCGAGGACGTGTGGGAGATCGACGAGTCGAAGCGGCAGGTCATCGCGCTCGACCCGTCCGAGGTGCTCACGGTGGAGCGGTCCGCTGCGCTGCTGGCGCCGTACATCCGGGACCTGCCGCCGCGCCCCTGGTGAGCCAGTAGCGTGGCGCCGTGACCACGCCTGCCGACCTCACGACCTACGTCCGCTCGATGATCCCGATCATGGACGCCATGGGCGTCGAGGTGGTCGAGGCCGGAGCCAACGCGGTGGCCGCGCGGCTGCCTGCCGGGCCCAATGTCAACCACTTCGGCACGGCATACGCCGGCTCCCTGTTCACCGTCGCCGAGGTCCTCGGTGGCCTCTACGCGAGCACCTCGCTGAGTGCCGAGGGCGGCGTACCGCTGCTCAAGTCGATGACCATCGACTTCCTGCGCCCGGCCGCCACCGACGTCGTCTCGCGTGCCCGGCTCGAGGACGACGAGATCCAGCGGATCCTGGCGGAGTACGCCGAGCGCGGGAAGTCCGACTTCGAGCTGGTCGCCGAGGTCACCGACGAGGAGGGCACGGTCGTGGCCCGCACGCGCGGGCTGTACCAGCTGCGCCGGTTCTGAGCGGGGTCCCGGTGACGGTCAGTGGCTGACCGTCACCGGGATCGGCGCGCTCCAGACGTAGCCGTACGGCTCAGCGGCGCCGGGGGTGTCCCGGACGACCAGGCTGGTGAGGTAGTAGGTGCCGGTCGGGCGCCCGTCGAGGTCGACGGTGGCCCGGAAGCGGCCGGTGGCCGGGTCGAGCTCCAGGGCCTTGTTGCAGCAGCTGCTCCCGATGACGGCGACGCCGGCGGCGTGCACCTTCACCCCCGGCGTGGGCGTGACCTCGACCGTGAGCAGGTTGCCCGTCCGTCCGACGACCACGAGCGTCGCCGGCACGGTGTCGTCGAGGTGCACCGGCGCGGAGGCAGGGGCCTCGTTGCCGTGCTCGTCGGTGAAGGTGGTGCTGACGACGTAGTCGCCGCCAGGCAGCGGCTCGCCGTCGTGGCCGGTGCCGTCCCAGGTGAAGGAGGTGCGGCCCTCGCCGCCCTCGACGACGACGTGGTCGACCACGTTCCCCGCGGTGTCGTTGACGACGAAGTCGGAGGACCGGACTCCGGACTGGTCGCTCACGGAGAAGGTGAACGTGCCCGCGGTGTACTGGCCGGGCAGGCCGAGGTAGAGCCGGCTGTTGGTCGGCAGGGTGACCGCGGGAGCCGTCTCGTCGGGGAGCACGACGAGCTCCTGGTCGGCGGTGGTGAAGGTCGTGGCCGCGGCACCGGTGCCCCGGGTGATCAGCGCGCGGAGCGGGTAGCTGCCGTCCGGTCGGCCGGCCAGGCTGAGCACCGTGCGGTACGTGCCGGTGCCGGCGTCGTACGTCAGGGGCAGCAGGTTCCCGGTGGCCGGGTCGGCGTCAGCGGGGGAGGTCGACACGGTGACGCCGGTGACCCCGGCGCCGGTCTTCGGGGTGACCACGACCTGCCACTGGTAGCCGTCGATCCGGGTCGTCGCCAGGGTGCCGGGGATGGTCGGGTCGAGGACCAGCGTCACGGCGGGGCCGGCGGCGGACAGCCCGGCCGCGTCGGTGAACTTGGTGGCGACCCGGTAGCGGCCGGCGGGCAGGCGGGTGCCGTCGTTGCGGGTGCCCGCCCAACGCAGCGCGTACTGCCAGGTGTGGCTGTCGTCGGTCGGCGCGGCGCCCTCCGCGACCAGGGTGCCGGTCGCGACCCGCGCGCCGATGGCGTTGAGGACCTCGTAGGTGGCCGTGGCGATGCTGCCCGCCTCGCGCACGTAGTAGGTCGTCCCGCTGGTCTCGTACCGGTCGGGGTCGCGCAGCGACAGGGTGTCCGACGACGTCGACGACGGCGCGAGCGCCGGTGCCGGAGCGACCCGGTCGGCGACCCGGATCGGGATCGGGGCGGTGTAGCCCGTCTGCTGGGCGCCGATCCGGTCGGTGAACTCGAACACCGCCCCGGCGTCACGGGAGGAGGCCCCGCAGTCGGACACCTTGAAGGTCGCCTGGATGCGCCCGCCGAAGCCGGGGGTCCGCGAGCCGCTCGTGGCGCACGGGTCGGTGCCGTAGCCGTCGCCCACCACGAACTCCGCGCTGCGCAGCGTGACCCCGGGCTTCGGCCCGACGGACATGGTGATGTTGGTGGCGTAGGTCGTGCCGCTGAAGACCCCTTGGGCCGGTACGACGGTGTGCCGGTCGAGCGGCAGCGGGTAGCTCTCGACGTCCTGGCCGCCGTCGCTGTCGGTGGCCTCGACGCGCAGCGTGTAGTCGCCCTCGGGAAGCGCGGCGTCGGCCGCGTCGGTGAACTGCCAGTCGACGTCGTGGTCGAGTCCGGCCGCCTCGTCGGTCGCGAACGTGCGGACCACCGCGCCGCTGGCGTCCAGGGCGCGGGCGGTGACCGTCGCGGGACGGCTCAACCGGAACGCGACGGAGACCGCTGCGCCCTTCGTGCCGTCGTCCCGGGTCAGTCCCGTCGCGAAGGTGACCTTCGGCTGGGTGGTGAACGTGATCTGCACGGCCGGGTCGGCGGCCTGGGCCGCCTGGGCCGCGGGCAGGGTGCCCGCCGCGGTCGCCGCGGTCGTCACCGCCAGAGCCGTCGTCGCGATCCTCAGCCAGCGCCCCATGTCCCCACTCCTTCGTCGGCCGTCCCCATCGGCGGCGTCGCCCTCCCAACGCGCGAGGACCCGGATTGGTGACGGTTCCCGGTGGACACAGGCTCTGTCGGCTGCCTACCCGCTCAGTCGGTGACGGTGACGTAGAGGGGGTCGAGATAGAACCAGCCCTGGCCATCGCCCGGACCCTCGCCCGCACCCGGGGTGTCACGACTCACCTCGCCGTCGAGCTGATAGGTGCCCGGGGGCTGGCCGGTGAGATCGATGGTGCCGCGATACGTGCCTGTCGACGGATCGAGCCTGGGGACCTCCATGCAGCAGCGCAGCCAGACAGCGACGATGTGCAGTGAGACCCCGGGCGTGGGCGTGACCTCGACCGTGAACGCGTTGCCCGTCCGGCCGACGACGGCCATGGTGGCCGGCACCGTGTCGTCGAGGTGCACCGTCGTGGAGGCAGGCGTCACGTTCCCGGCCGCGTCGGTGAAGGACGTGCGGACCACGTAGTCCCCGGCGGGGAGACGCTCTCCCTGCGGCCCGGTGCCGTTCCACTGGAAGGACGTGCGACCTTCGGCGCCGTCGGTGACGACGTGGTCCACCACGCTCCCCGTGGCGTTGCTGACCAGGAAGTCGGAGGACCGGAGCGTCGACTGGTCGCTCACGGCGAACTCGAAGCTGTTCGGGGCGTACTGGTCGGGCGCACGGAGGTAGAGGTGGGTGGTCGTCGGAGGCGTCACGACAGGTGCCTCGGTGTCGGGGAGGACGACCAGGCCCTGGTCGGCGGTCGTGAAGGTCGTGGCGGTCGGCGCGGTGCCGCGGGTGATCAGGGCACGGACGGGATAGGTTCCCGGACTGCGCTTCGCCAGGCTGACGACGGTGCGGTAGGTGCCCGTGGCGGCGTCGTACGCGGCGACCTGCGGGTGCGGGTCGTTGTCGTTCGCGGGGGCCGTCGAGACGGCGACCCCGGTGACGTCCTCACCGCTCTTGGGGGTCACCACGACCTCCCAGTTGTAGCCGTCGATCCGGGTCGCGGCCAGCCCGCCCGGAATCGTCGCGTCGAGGTCGATGGTCGTAGCCGGGCCTGCCGCGGAATGGCCCCCTGCATCCGTGAAGCGGGTGACGACGCGGTAGCGCCCGGCGGGCAGCAGGCTGCCGTCGTTGCGAGTGCCGCTCCAGCGCAGGTCGAACACCCGGGTCAGTGCGTCCGGCCCCACGCCGACGCCCTCGGTCAGGGTGCCGGAGGCGATGGTGATGCCGAAGCCGTTGCGGATCTGGTAGGTCTGGCTGGCCAGGGCGCTGGCGTCGCGCACCCAGTAGGTGAGCTTGCTGGTCTCGTAGGTCCCGGGATTCCTCAGGTGCAGCGTCTGCGACGCGGGCGCGTACGGGGCCAACGTGACGACCGGCGCGCTGCGGTCGGCGACGCGCACCGGGATCATCGGGGTGTAGCCCTTCTGCTTCGCACCGATCCGGTCGGTGAACTCGAAGAAGGCGCCCGCGTGTCCGACGTGGTCGCCGCAGTCCGACACGTCGACCGTGGCCTGGATGCGACCGCCGGAGCCGGGGGTCTTGGCGTCGCTGATCGCGCAGTACCCCGTGTAGCTGTCCTCGGCGATCAGGAACCTGGCGTTGGCGAGTGTGATGCCGGGCTTCGGCGCGATGGACATGGTGACATTGGTGGAGTACGTGAAGCCGGCGATGACGCCCTGGAGCGGTACGACGGTGTGCCGGTCGAGCGGCATGGCGTAGTCCTCGACGTCGCGGTTGCCGTCGCTGTCGACGGCCTCCACCTGCATCGTGTAGTCGCCCTCCGGCACGTCCTGGCCGGCGGCGTCCTTGAAGTACCACGGCTCGTCGGAGGCGTCGCGGACCGACTGGCCCTCGACGAGGGTGCGGACCACGGTGCCCTCGGCGTCGAGAATGCGGACGGTGACGGTGGACGGCCGCGAGACCCGCCATGCGGCGAAGTCGACCGCGCCGACCCTCGTCAGCCCCGTCGAGAAGGTCACCTTCGGCTGGGTGGTGAACGTGATCTGCACGGGCGGGTCGGCCGCCTGGGCCGCGGGCAGCACCGCTCCCGGGATGGTCAGCGCGAGCGCCGTCGTCGCGATCCTCAGCCAGCGCCCCATGTCCACTCCTTCGTCGGCGTCGCCCTCCCAACGCGCGAGCACGCGGTTTGGTGACGGTTCCCTGCGTGCGAGCCCGGTCCGGCGTCCCGCAATTCTCAGGACGGGGGTCCCGGTGCCGATCAGCGGGATGCGCGGGTGGTGGCGCCACAAAGTAAAGGGATAGCCTTCGGAGGTCGGCGATCGCTGGGGAGGGGATCGGTACCTGATGGACCTGGACCAGGACCTCGAGCTTCCGGCGGAAGCGCGCGCACTGCTCGACGCGGTGGTGGCGATCGGGTCCGACCTGGACCTGCGCGGCGTGCTGACCCGCATCGTCGAGGCGTCCTGCGAGCTGACCGACGCCGAGTACGGCGTCCTGGGGATCGTCGACGACCAGGGCGAGTTCATCGACCTGGTGCCCAACGCCGCCGTGGGAGAGCAGTTCGACCAGATCGGCCGGATGCCGGAGGGCCACGGGCTGCTGGGGCTGGTGCCGCGGGAGCGGCGCTCGATCCGGGTCGACCACGTCGCCGACCACCCGGTGTCGACGGGCTCGTTCCCGCAGAGCCACCCGGTCATCGACCGCTTCCTCGGTGCGCCCGTGCTGGTGCGCGACCAGGCGTTCGGGCACCTCTACCTCGGCAACAAGCGCGGTGGCGCGGAGTTCAGCGCGACCGACCAGGCGCTGGTCGAGGCGCTGGCCCGCGCGGCGGGCACCATGATCGAGAACGCCCGCACCTACGAGCAGGTCGAGTGGCGGCGCCGCTGGCTCGCGGGCACCGGCGAGGTGGGCCGCGACCTGACCGGGACCACCAGCGTCGAGGAGGCCCTCGACGAGCTCGTGGTCTCGCTGCGCGACCTGTGCGGGGCCCGGCTGGTGGCCTATGTCCGCGTCGAGGCCGGCCTGCTCGAGGTCCGCCAGGTCGCCGGCGACACGATGGCGGCGCCGCGCGTCGTCGAGCGGTACGCCGACCAGATCCGTGAGGTGACCACGTCGCGGGTGCCCGAGCGGCTCCCGCACGACCACCACCGCACGACGCTCGTCGTACCCGTGCACACCCGGCTCTCCGGCCCCGGCGCGATCCTCGTCGACCGCGCGGAGGAGACGCCGTCACTGCGCGACATCATGCTCGACCTGGTGTCGGTCACCGCGGCCCAGCTCGGCCTGATCCTCGACCGGCGCCAGGCGCTGAGGGAGCGGGCCCAGCTGCTGGTGGCCCGCGACCGCGACCGGATCGCGCGCGACCTCCACGACCTGGTCATCCAGCGCCTGTTCGCGACCGGCATGCAGCTCCAGGGCGCCCGTGACCTCGACCCCGCCGAGCTGCGCACCCGCGTCGACGGTGCGATCGGCGAGCTCGACGGCGCGATCAAGGAGCTGCGCTCGGTGATCTTCGAGCTCGGCACCGGATCCGGCCGGCCCCTGCTCGACGACGTGCGGGCACTGCTGACGGAGTACGCCCCGGTCCTGGGCTTCCAGCCGCTGCTGCGCATCCAGGGCCCCGTCGACCGGGCGCTGGCCCCCGAGGCCGGCAGCCACGTCCTCGGCACGCTGCGCGAGGCGCTGTCCAATGTCGCCCGGCACGCCGCGGCGAGCAGCGTCACCGTCGAGCTGACCGCGTCCTCGGCGTGGTTCCGGCTGCGCGTGGTCGACGACGGCCGGGGCTTCGACCCGGCGGCGGGGTCGACCGGCAACGGCACCGGCAACCTGCGGGCGCGGGCCGAGGGACTCGGCGGGCACCTGCTGCTCAGCTCGGCGCCCGATCAGGGCACCGTGCTGGAGTGGGTCATTCCGGCAGTGGGCTGAGGTCCGCGCCGAGGTCCTCGAACGACTCCTCGAAGCCGAACAGGTCGTCGAGGAGGTCCGGCTCGACCGACGGTTCCGGGGCCAGCCCCCGCGGCGCCAGGTCCTCGACCGTGGCCTCGAGCGGCTCCGGGCCCGGTCCGGCGAGCAGCGGCCACAGCGCGCGGACGACGACCGCGGCCGCCGTGGCGCCCACCATCACGACGAGCAGCCGGGTGAGCGCCTCGTCGAGGCTCAGCTCACCGTGCGCGGCGAGATAGCCGGCCGGGGAGGCGACGAGGGCGGCGAGCACGAAGACGCGCAGGTCGAGCATCATGGGAGGACCACCTTCTAGACTCCTGCTCCGAGTGCGGGGCGGGCCCCGGTCGCGGACACCACGGCCACCGAGCGGACCTCGTGGGCCGCGCCGAGCTCGGCGTACGAGAAGACGGGGAGGCGTTCGACGGTCGGCGCCACGAGGCGGCGTACGGCGGCCCGCAGCGCCGGTGCGCAGACCAGGACCGGGCGTACGTCGGTGTTCTCGGCCGACTGCGCCGCCTGGGCCAGACCGAGCAGCACCCGCTGGGCCACGTCCGGGTCGAGGACGACGACCGCACCCTGCTCGGTCGGGCGCAGGCCCTCGAGCATGTGCTGCTCGAGCAGCGGGTCGAAGCTGATCGCGTGCAGCACGCCGTCGGTGACGAAGGAGGCCGCGAGGGCCGGTTCGAGCGCGGCCCGGGCGGCCTCGACCAGGCCGTCGAGGTCCTTGCTGAGCGCGGCGCGAACCGACAGCGCCTCGAAGATGCGGACCAGGTCGCGGATCGGGATCCGCTCCTCCAGCAGGGCGCGCAGCACCCGCTGCACCTCGCCGAGCGACAGCTGGACCGGGGTGAGCTCCTCGATGACGACCGGGTGGGTGCGCTTGACGACGTCGGTGAGCAGCCGGACGTCCTCGCGACCGAGCAGCCGGCTCGCGTGCTGGTGCACGACCTCGGCGAGGTGGGTGGTGACCACCGAGGCGCGGTCGACGACGGTCGCGCCGCCGATCTCCGCCTGGTGCCGCAGCTCGGCCGGGATCCACTTCGCGTCCAGGCCGAAGACCGGCTCGCGGGTCGGGGTCCCGGGCAGCGAGCCGAGGAACTCGCCGATCGCCAGTACTGTGCCGCGCGGCGCCTCGCCGCGGGCCACCTCGGCGCCGTACAGCGTGATCGCGTAGGTGTTCGCCGGCAGCTCGAGGTTGTCGCGGGTGCGCACGGGCGGGATCACGATCCCGAGCTCGCCGGCCACCTTGCGGCGCAGTGCCTTGACCCGGTCGAGCAGGTCGCCGCCGGAGCGGCTGTCGACGAGGTCGATCAGGTCCGCGGAGAGCTCGAGCCCGAGCGGGTCGACCCGGATCTCGGCGACCAGCGCCTCCGGGGTGTCGGGGACCTGGGCCAGCTCGCCGGCGGCGGAGTCCGCGTCGGCGCCCGCCGTACGGTCCCCGCCGGACTCGTCGATCCGGCTCGCGCCCAGCAGCATCAGCCCGCCGGCCACCAGGAACGGCAGCTTGGGCAGGCCGGGGATCGCGCACAGCGCGAGTGCGCCGAAGCCCGCGACGCGCAGCGGCATCTTACGCTGGAAGATCTGGCCGACGATGTCGGAGCCCATGTCGGAGTCGGCCACCGCGCGGGTCACGATCAGGCCGGTCGCGACGCTGAGCAGGAGGGCCGGGATCTGGGAGACCAGGCCGTCGCCGATCGAGAGCAGCGAGTAGGTGTTGATCGCCTCGCCGAACGGCATGCCGTACTGGGCGACGCCGATCGCGAAGCCGCCGAGCAGGTTGACCAGGGTGATCACGATCGCCGCGACGGCGTCGCCCTTCACGAACTTGGACGCACCGTCCATCGCACCGTGGAAGTCCGCCTCGGCGTGCACCTCCGCACGCCGGCGCCGGGCCTCCTCCTCGTCGATCAGGCCGGAGTTGAGGTCGGCGTCGATCGCCATCTGCTTGCCGGGCATCGCGTCGAGCGTGAACCGGGCGCCGACCTCGGCCACGCGGCCCGCGCCGTTGGTGATCACGACGAACTGGATGACGAGCAGGATCGCGAACACGATCAGCCCGACGATCAGCGAGCCGCCGACGACGAAGTGGCCGAAGGTGTCGATGACCTTGCCGGCGTACCCGTCCAGCAGCACCAGCCGGGTCGCGCTCACGTTGAGGGCCAGCCGGAACAGCGTCATCACCAAGATGACCGACGGGAACGCCGAGAACTCCAGCGGCTTGTGGATGAACATCGCGACCATCAGCACGAGCAGGGCGCCGGTGATGTTGAGCGCGATCATCAGGTCGAGCACCACCGCGGGCAGCGGCACGACCAGCATGACGACGATCAGCACGATGCCCAGGGGGACACCGAGCCGGGTCAGCGACTTCAGGGACATGCGGCGGGTACAGCCTCTCGACCGGTCGCGCCGTCCGTGGCACTGCGGGGTGGCGCCGTCCTGGCGTCGCTGGCTCCATCGGCAGGTGTGGGCTGGGGATGAGCGGTTGACGTGCTGCATGAATCCCCGGTCGGCCGGGGATTCATGCACCCTCCGCGGCCCGCCGGCGGCGGGAGAGGGCGAGCACCTCCGGCAGGTCGTCGGTACGACGAGGAGTGCGGTGCTCGCCGCCGTACTGGCCCGCGTGCCGGCGGCTGAGCACGAACGCCAGCACCTGCGCGACCGCGGCCCACAGCTCGCGGGGGATCTCCTGGCCGACCTGGCAGTGCCGGTAGAGCGCGCGGGCCAGCGGGACGTCCTGGACGAGCGGAACCCGCTCCTCGGCGGCCACCTCACGGATCCGGGCGGCGATCGCGCCGGCACCGCGGGCGACCACCCGGGGTGCGCCCTGCTCGGGGTCGTAGCGCAGGGCGACCGCGACGTGGGTGGGGTTGACCAGCAGTACGTCGGCGGTGGCCACGTCGGCGATCATCCGGTTGCGGGCCGCGGCCATCTGGCGGGCGCGGATGGCGCTCTTGACCATGGGGTCGCCCTCGGCCTGCTTGTGCTCCTGCTTGATCTCGCTGTGGCTCATCCGCAGCTGCTTGCCGATCCGGCGCCGCATCATGGCGTAGTCGGCGGCAGCCATGACCAGGCCCGCGACGGCCACGGTGAGCAGGAGCCGGGAGACCTCGGCGGTGACCTGGTGCAGCACGACGCCGATCGGCAGCAGCCCGCCGACGAGCGGCATCATCGACTTCACCGCACCCCAGGCGAGGAACGCGACGACCGAGCTCTTGCCGAGGACCTTCACGCCCTCCCACACGGCGTGCGGGCCGAACAGTCGCTTCGCGCCCTTGAACGGGTCGAGCTTCTTGGGGTCGGGCTTGGCGAGCTTGGGGGAGAGGAAGAAGCCGCCCTGCGCCAGGGCCGAGACGACGCCGACGACCAGCATCATCGAGCCCAGCGCGAGCAGGGTGACGAACACGTGACGCCCGGCGTCGCCGAGCAGGGTGAGCGCCAACGAGACGGACGGGTCCGAGGCGGAGCGCAGCGAGGTGGCCATCATGGTGCGCAGCGCGCCGAGCTCGTGGTCGAGCAGCGGGCCCATCGCCAGGGAGGCGACCAGGAGGCCCAGCCAGCCGCCGAGCTCGGGGGTGCGTGGGACCTGGCCGTCCTTGCGGGCCTGCTTCTTCCGCTTGGGAGTGGGCTTCTCGGTCTTCTCCTCGCTACCGGCCACCGACGATCACCCCGCTCCGGCCATGGTCGCCATCGCCTGGTTGGCGTAGGTGACGAGACGGTCGAGCGCGCCGGGCAGCATCGGGAAGGACAGGCCGAGCAGCAGCAGCGTCATGCCGACCTTGGCCGGGAACATCATGCTCAGCGCGTTGAGCTGGGGCGCGACCTTGGTCAGCAGCGCCAGCGCGAGGTCGGCGACGAACAGCACCGCGATCATCGGCAGCGCCATCTGCACCGCGACGGTGAAGAACATCGAGAACGCCGTCAGCAGCACGCCGTCCCAGCTGGACACGTCGGGCATGCCGGTCAGCGGCAGGTACTTGAACGTGCTGAGCAGCCCGCCGACCACGATCAGGTGCCCGCCCGACACGACGAGCAGCGCGGTCGCGAGCAGCTGGTGGAAGCGGCCGAAGACGGTGTTGGAGTTCATCGCCAGCGGGTCCCACGCCGCGGCCAGCGCGAAGCCGCCGAAAACGTCGACCAGCGAGCCGGCGGCGCCGATCGCCGAGAACAGCAGCATCGTCACGTATCCCATACCCAGGCCGATCAGGGCCTGGGCCGCGGTGGCCATGACGAGCCCGGGCGTCGTACCGGGCAGGTCCTGGGTGGCGAGCGTCGGCGCCATCGCCAGGGACAGCCCGAGCGCCAGCACGACCTTGGCCATGGTCGGGATCCCCCGCGTCGCGAAGGGGGGTACGACGACCAGCCACGCCACCACCCGCACCGAGGCGAGCAGCAGGGCGCTGAGCGCGGCACCGTCGACGGAGAGGACCACGGTCGGCCTAGGCGAGCAGGCCCGGGAGCAGGTCGAACAGCTCGCGGGTGAAGGCCATCAGGGTGTGCAGCATCCAGTTGCCGCAGAACAGCAGCGCGAGGCCGACGCCCACCAGCTTGGGCACGAACGACAGCGTGAACTCCTGGATCTGGGTCATCGACTGGAACAGCGAGATGGCGAAGCCGATGACCAGCGAGGTCGCGAGGATCGGCGCCGACAGCTTGAGCGCCACCAGCATGGTCTTGAGGGCGATCTCGATGATCGCGGTGTCGGTCATCGCAGCTAACCCGTCCCGTACGACGCGACGAGCGCCTTGATGATCAGCGCCCACCCGTCGACCATCACGAACAGCAACAGCTTGAACGGCAGGGACACCATCACCGGCGGCATCATCATCATGCCCAGGCTCATCAACGCCCCGCTCACGACGATGTCGATGACCAGGAACGGGATGAAGATGATGAACCCGATGACGAAGGCGTCCTTGAGCTCGGACAGCACGAACGCCGGGATCAGGGTGGCGGTCGAGACGTCGTCGCGGTTCTCGGGCAGCTTGCGGTCGGCGACGCTGGTGAGCAGCTGCAGCTCGCCGTCGTCGGTGTTGTCGAGCATGAACTCCCGCAGCGGCTCCATGCCGTCGTGGAAGGCGGCTGAGGTCGTCTTGTCGCCGTCGAGGTAGGGCTGCACGCCGTCGCTGTTCACCTGCGAGAGGACCGGCGACATGATGAACAGGCTCAGGAACAGCGCCAGGCCGGCGAGGACCTGGTTGTTCGGGGTCTGCTGGAGGCCGAGCGCGTTGCGGGTCAGGCCGAGCACGACGAGCACCTTCGTGAAGCTGGTGCAGGTCAGCACGATGGCCGGCAGCAGGCTGAGCAGGGTCAGGGCGAGGAACACCAGCAGGCTGTTGCTCGGCTTGTCGGTCATCCCCGACAGGTCGATCTGCACGGTGCCGCCGCCCTTGCCGGGCCCGTTCGGCCCCTTGGGCCCGCTCGGGTCGGCGACGACCAGCGCGACCCGGGTCAGCGCGAGGGACAGGGTCGTCACGACGCCCGCTTCCCGGTGACGGCGGCCATGGCGTCCTTCCAGGTCTGCGGGGAGAGCACGGAGCCGCTGAGGGCTCCGGTCGGGCTCGCCGCGGTGGACGGTACGTCGATCGGCTCGGACTCCGGGTCGGGCGGGGTCAGGTCCAGGCCGACCTCGTCGGGCTCGACCTCCGCCAGCAGCGTGATCTGCTGCTCGGTGGTGCCGAGCACGAGGATCCGGGTGCCGACCGAGACCACCGCGACGCCCTGGCCGCGACCGAGGGCCTGGCGCTGCACGACCTGGATCGCCGCACCGGCGGGGGCTTTGAACCGGCGGTTGGCGAAGCGGGCGATGAGCAGCAGCAGCCCGACGACGAGCGCCAGCGAGCCGACCAGGCGCACGGCCAGCTCTCCGAGGCTGATGCTGTCGGACATGGGCGTCAGACCGCGGCGTTCGCGTCGAGGATCTCGGTGACCCGCAGGCCGAAGTCCTCGTCGACCACGACGACCTCGCCGCGGGCCACGAGACGGCCGTTGACGAGCAGGTCGGCGGGGCTGCCGGCGGCGCGGTCCAGCTCGAGGACGGCGCCCGGGGTCAGGGCGAGCAGGTCGCGCACGGTCATCCGGGTGCGGCCGAGCTCGACGGTGACCTCCATGTCGACGCCCTGGAGCAGCTCCAGGCCGCGCGGCGGTGCGGCGGCCGCCGAGAAGGCGGGCACGAACGGTGCCTCCTCGAGGAGGTTGGTTGCGTCGTCTCGTGACGGTTGCTGCGCAACCTCCTCGACGTCCAGAGGCTCGCGGGCACCGGCGAGGGTGGCCTCGGGGACCAGGACGGCGGCCGCGATGCCGGCGCCGATGAGCGGCACCACGCTGAACGGGCCGCCGAGCTCGGCGGTGACGTCGTACCCCTCCACGTCGAGGTCGAGGGTCCGGGCGCCGCGGGCGTGGGCGCCGAGCCGGCGGGCGGCGGCGTCGAGGGCCGGCTGGACGGCGGCGGCCACGTCGAGCGCGCCGATCGGGCTGCTCGCGAGGGCCTCGACCAGCTCGGTGCCGACGAGGACCACGACGCTGCCGGGCACGCCGCCGTCGAGCTCGGCGATCGCGCCGCCCGCGAAGGCCGCGGTGACGTGCGGCGAGCCGGGCTGCGCCGGGCCGGGCGTCAGCGGCGTGACAGCCGGGAGGGACGCGGCCGCGGCGACCGCGACGGCCTCGGCGAGCAGGGTGGGGTCGAGCACATCGGTCATGGGGATCAGGACTCCTCGGGCGTGGTGACGATGAGGGCGGCGAGGCGCTGGCCACGGGCGCCGGGGGTGGCATGGGCGAAGGTGTTGCCGGCGACGGTCACGTCCAGCGGCGCGGACGCCGGGTGGGTGAGCCGGAGCACGGATCCGGGGCGCAGGTCGGCCAGCGTCGCCGGGTCGACCGGGATCGGGCGGAAGCGCACCGACACCGACACCGGGACCCGCTGGAACTGGTCCTGCAGCAGCTGCGCCGAGTGCGCGCGCTGCGCCCGCTCCCGCTCGGAGACCGCACCGTTGCCGGTGGCGTTGGCGAGGTGGGGGAGCAGGCCGCTGAACGGCAGGCACACCGAGACCCGGTGCGCCCGCTCGCCGATCTTGAGCTCGAGGGTGACCACGACCATCACGTCGGCGGCGCTGGCGACCTGGGCGAACTGGGGGCTGTACTCGACACCGGTGACGTTCGGCTCGAGGGTCACGATCCCGTCGAGGGCGTAGCGCATCTCGCCGAGCAGGCGCTCGACCAGGCCGCGGATCACGCCGTCCTCGATCTCGGTCAGCGGCCGGTCCGGCTGCTCGTCCGAGCCGGGCCCGCCGAGCATGTGGTCCAGGCACGACATGGTCGCGAACAGCGGGATCTCCAGCACGCCGGTGCCGGGGATCGGGTCCGCCGTGAACAGCGTCATGTACGTCGAGGGGCCCAGGCTGTCGACGTACTCCGCGTAGGTGCGCTGCTCGATGCCCGCCAGGGTCACCGTGCACACCGTGCGCAGCGAGCTGGTGAACACCGTCGTCGCCTGGCGCGCGAAGCTGTCGAACCCGAGCTGGAGTGTGCGCTGGTGCTCGCGCGAGAGCTGGATGGGTCGCCGGAAGTCGTACGGCGTGGGTTCGGCCGTGCGGGGTCGGCGGCGCGGCCGCTGGAGGGTCACGACGAGCCCATCGTCGCGGCCGGAGCCGACCTGAGGGGTCATCGGGACGCCGGGCGGTCAGGGTCCCGTGGTCCGTTCGGACTACGGAGGGTCCCGGGGAGGGTCCCGGGCCGGGCCGTGTGCGGGGCCGTCTGCCCCCTCGAACCGTTCGATCGAACGGTCCGGGGGACTCCGACCGGCTCCGAGTCCCTCTATCCGTTCGATCGAACGGATAGAGGGATCATTGGGTGACGTACTCGGTGAAGTACACCTCCATCACCTCGTGGTCGTAGCGCTCCTTGAGCCGGTCGAGCAGCTGCTTGCGCAGGGCCTCGCGGACGTCGGGCTTGTTGACCTCGCCGACCGGGAGGCCGCTGAACACGGTGATGGCGGCGTCGAGCGCCTTGCTGCCGTCGGCCTCCTTGGTGCCCTCGGTCAGCTGGAGCGCCATGCCGAGGCGCAGGTAGTGGCCGCCGGCGAGGTTCACCTGGATCGCCTCGAGCGAGACGACCTCGCCCGGCTTGGGCGCGGTCTCGCCGCTCGGCTTGAGGACGAAGAACCAGGCGCCGCCGCCGAGCAGGGCCAGGACGAGGACGGCGATGCCGATCATGCGGCCCTTGCCGCCCTTGGCGGCCGCGTTCTCCGCGGCGGCCGCGGGCGGGTTCATGGTCGTGGTCACGGTTGGTCCTCCCTGCTGTCGGTGCTGTCGTCGGTGCTGTCGTCGGTGCTGTCCTTGGTGCGGATCGGTACACCCGCGGCGGCCGGCTCGGAGCCGGTGCCGTCGCCGGCGGGGTCGACGGGCAGTCCGTCGAGGCCGGCCTCGCGGCGCAGCTCGGCGTACGCCTCACCCATCAGGGCCCGGGTCTCGGCCGGCTGCTGGCTGAGCACCAGGATGTCGACGCGCTTGTTGACCCGCTGCGAGCCCCGCCGGGCCGGGTCGACCAGGGGCTTGGTGTGCCCGAAGCCGGTGGCGCGCAGCCGGCGCGCCGGGATGGCGTGGCTGTCCTCGAGCCGGTGCAGCACATTGGCGGCCCGGGCCAGCGACAGCTCCCAGTCGGAGGGGTAGTACCGCGGCTTCACCGGCTCCTGGTTGGTGTGCCCGTCGAGCTCGATCGGCTCGGTCAGCTCGGCCAGCACCGGTGCGATGGTGTCCACCACGCGGCGGCCGCGCTCGGTCAGCTCGGCCATGTCGGGCTCGAAGACGACGTGCTGGGAGACCAGGCTGACGACCAGGCCACGCTCGTCGATGGTGGCGCGGACGTCGTCGCGCAGCCCCTGGTCGCGCAGCGCCTTGTCGATCCTCTTCCAGACCTTCAGCAGCCGGTCGACCTCGGCACGGGCGGCACCCTGGGTGCGCTCGTTCCTGAGCCGGTCCGACTCCTGCAGGAGCTTCGTGACGGTCTCGCGCTGGGCCTCGGGGACCTGCGCCATCAGCATCTCGTACGACGCCTCGCCCGGGTCGTTCGCGCCCTTGGCGTTGCTGACCGGGCTGGCGCCGTTGAGGATCGACTGCTCGCGGCCGAAGCCGATCGCGAGCCCCTCCTTGAGCTGCTCGTACTTCTTCTCGTCGACGGTCGACATCGCGAACATCACGATGAACAGCACCATCAGCAAGGTCACCATGTCGGCGTAGGTCACCAGCCAGCGCTCGTGCCCGCCGCCGTGCTCGTCGTGCTCCTCCTCGTGGTGGCGCCGGCGGGGCGGCCCGGCGCCCTTGCCCGCCTTGCCGGCCGACATCAGGCGGCCTCGCGCTCGACGGTGCCGGTGGGCAGCAGGGAGCGCAGCTTCTCCGCGACCAGGCGCGGGTTGGCGCCGGCCTGGATGGCGGCGACGCCCTCGATGGCGACCTCCATCCGTGCGCACTCCAGCTCGCCGAGCCGCTTGAGCCGGCTCGAGATCGGCAGCCAGATCACGTTGGCGGACATGACGCCCCACAGGGTGGCGACGAAGGCGCCGGCGATCAGGTGGCCGAGCTCGTCGGGCGTGGCCAGGTTCTCCAGCACGTGCACCAGGCCCATGACGGTGCCGATGATGCCGATGGTCGGCGCGTAGGCGCCGGCGTCGCCGAAGAACTTGGCGGACTGCTTGTCGTCGCGCTTCTTGGCGCGCAGCTCGGCCTCGAGGATGTCGCGCACGTCCTCGGGGTCGGTGCCGTCGATCGCCATCGTGACGCCCTTGACCAGGAACGGGTCGTCGATCTCGCGCAGGCTGTCCTCGAGGGCCAGCAGGCCCTCCCGGCGGGCCCGCTCGGCGAGCGAGACGACCTGCGGCACCAGCGCCTCGGCCGGCTCGACCGAGCCGGTGAACGCACGCTTCATGTCCGTGATCGCGGTCTTGGCGTCGCTCATCGTGCCGCCCGCGACGGTGACCATGATCGTCGTGCCCAGCACCAGCAGCATCGGCGGCAGCAGCAGCAGGCTCATCGGGTTGCCGCCCTCGAGCACGTTGGCCGCGACGATGATCACCAGGCCGACGACGATGCCGACCGGGGTTGCGATGTCCTTCACGGGGTCACTCCTCGCGGGGGTACGGCGGCCAGTCGGCCCTGGCGCGTACGTACCGGCGCGACCGAGGACGCGTCGGGCAGCGCCGCGCGCGCCACGATGGCCGCGCGGTAGTCGATGACGGCGTCGCGCACCTCGTCGAGGGACTCGGCCACGATGTACTTGGTGCCGTCGACCAGGGTCACCACGGTGTCCGGGGTGCAGTCGACGCGCTCGATCAGGTCGGCGTTCAGCAGGAACGTCGTCCCCGAGAGTCGGGTCAGCGAGATCACCGCGGCACCTCCGTGTGCGTGGCTGTGGCAATGCTTGGGAAGGAGTGCCGTCCGTGGCGCTCCGCAGGTCTGATCGGCCGGTTGCGATAGTCCCTGACCAAAAGCACCGGTTTCTCGCGGGTCGCGGTGCTTTTGAGCAGGGACTATCCCGGCGGGGCCGGTCAGCGCTTGATGTTGACGAGCTCCTCGAGCACCTGGTCGCTGGTGGTGATCACCCGCGAGCTGGCCTGGAAGCCGCGCTGGGCGAGGATCAGGTTGGTGAACTCGGCCGACAGGTCGACGTTCGACATCTCCAGCGCACCGGCCATGATCTGGCCGCGCTGGCCCTGGCCGGCGACGCCGAGCTGCACGGCGCCGGAGTTGGCGGACTCGCGGAAGGCGGTGTCGCCGATCTTCTCCAGGCCCATCGGGTTGGTGAAGTCCGCGACGGCCAGCTGGCAGATGTCGCGCTGCACGCCGTCGGAGAAGACGCCGCGGACCTTGCCGTCGGCGCCGATCGAGTACGACGTCAGCTCGACGCCGGCCGGCAGCGAGCCGTTGATCATGTTCAGGTCGACGTCGACCGCGCCGCCGGTGGGCGCACCGGTGGCGTCGAGGGCGTAGCCCTGGACCCGCATCCCGCTGGGCGCCACGAGGACACCGCTCTGGTCGAAGGTGAACGCGCCGGCGCGGGTGTAGACGTTCTCGGCGCCGTCGCGCAGCACGAAGAACCCGTCGCCCTGCAGCATCACGTCGGTCGGCCGCCCGGTCAGCTGCGCGGAGCCCTGGCCGAAGTTGGCCATGGTCGCGGCGAGCTGGACGCCGAGGCCGATCTGGATCGGGTTGGTGCCGCCGCGCTCGGTGTTGCCGCCCGAGGCGGCGGTGAGCATCTGGCTGAGGGTGTCGGAGAAGACGGTGGTGCTGGACTTGAACCCGGTGGTGTTGGCGTTGGCGATGTTGTTGCCGGTGACGTCGAGCATGGTCTGGTTGACGCGGAGGCCGGAGATGCCGGCGAAGAGCGAGCGAAGCATGGTGGTTCTCCTTCTGCGGGTCAGGCGGGTCGGGCGGTGGTGGACGGGGTGCCGCTGGGCGGCACGTAGGTGCCACCACCGCTGGTGGTGGGCGCCTGGATCGTGGGTGCGGTGCCGACGCTGATGACGTCGGTGACGGCGACGGACTTGCCGTCGACGCTGAGGACCGGGCCGGTGTTGAGGTACGTCGTGCCCTGCACGACTCCGGACTGCTCGGCGCCGGTGGCGTCGTACCACCGCACGGTCTGGCCGATCAGTGAGCTCGCGCCGAACGCCAGTTGGGTGCTCAGCATCATCGCGGTCTGGTCGGCGACGTCCTGCATCTTCTCCAGGGCGGTGAACTGCGCCGTCTGGGCGAGGAACTGCGAGGAGTCGGTGGGGTTGAGCGGGTCCTGGTACTTCATCTGGGCGACCATCAGCTGCAGGAACATGTCCTTGTCGGCGGTCTTCGAGGTCCCGGTCGTGCCGGTGGCGCCCGTGGCCGCCGTACCGGTCACGCCGTAGCCGCCGATGCCTTCGGTGCTGGAGACGGACATGTCTTGCTCCTCACAGGGTCCGGTCGAGCTGACCGGCGGGGGTGGTGGTCGGGGGTGGCACGAGCAGCGGCTCGGGTGCGTCGCGCCGGTGCCGGCGCTGGTCGGTGTCGTCCGAGGAGCGGTTCCAGGCCCGGGCGCCATCGCGGCCGGCGTCGGCCGAGACCGTGCTGCCGCTCGTCTGGCTGGTGGCGGCGACAGGGGCACTCGGCGCGGTGGGCTGGGGTGCGGCGGGGCTGAACGGGTCGCGGACCAGCACCCGGGCCTCGGTGGCGCCGGAGCGCTCGAGGAGCCGCTGCAGCTCGGGTACGCCGGAGCTCAGCGCGCGGTGCACCGCGGCGCTGCCTGCGGGGTCCTCGGCGTTGCCGGCCAGGCGGACCTGCACCGCCCCGTCCTTGACCACCAGCGTCACCCGCACCTCGCCGAGCTGCTCGGGCTGGAGGGTCAGGGTGATCCGGTGCGTGCCGGGCCGGTCGGTGGGAGTGGTCGCGACCAGGCGGGTGACCTCGGGGAAGACCTGCTGGACCACGGCCCGATCGACGGTGGGGCGGGCGCCGGTCAGCACCGGCGGGGCCACGACGGTGGGGCCGCTGACGGTCGCGTCGGGGGCCGGGGAGGTTGCCGGGGTTGCCGGTGTTGCCGGGGCGGCGGGCTCGAGGCGCGGCTGGGCCGGGTCCTTCGGCGCAGGTGCGGTGGCGTCGTCGTCGGTGGTCGGCGCGGACAGCGCCGTGACCGGGGCTTTCGCCGCCGCCGCGGGCGCGGTCGGCGTGGCCGGCCGCTCCGGCTGCTCCGGCTGCTCCGACTGCGCCGCGGCCGGCTCGGGAGCCGGGGACGCGTTCGGCACTACCGGCGCGACCACGGGCGTGATCACCGCGCCGACGAGCGGGGCGGCGGCCGATGCGGCGGCGACCGGAGCCGTCGGAACCGGGACCGGCGCGACCGGCAACGGCACCGTCGCGAGCAGTGCCGCGGCGAGCGCGTCGCCGAAGACCACACCCGCGTCGCCGGACTGATCGGTGGCGGCGGGAGCGCCGTCGGTGGGGGCCGGGGCCGGGAGGCCCGGCAGGAACGGAGTGATGCTCATCAGCTCACCATCGCCATCACGTTGCGGACGTAGTTCTGCGTCTCCTTGTAGGGCGGGATGCCGCCGTAGCGGGAGACGGCGCCGGCTCCGGCGTTGTACGCCGCCAGCGCGAGGTCGGTGCGCCCGAACTTGTCGAGCAGCGAGCGCAGCAGCCGCGCGCCGCCGTCGATCGCCTGCGCGGGGTCGAACGGGTTGGTGACGCCGAGGCCCTTGGCGGTGCCGGGCATCAGCTGCATCAGGCCCTGCGCGCCGGCGGGGCTGACGGCCTTCGCGTCGAAGCCGGACTCCTGCTTCGCGACGGCGGCGATCAGGTTGCCGGGGACGCCCGTGCGGGCCGCGGCGGCGTTGATCAGGTCGGCGTACGGCGTCCCGGAGGCCGCGCGGGTGGCGACCGGTGCCGCGGCCGAGGCGCCGGTGGCACCGCTGCCGGGCTGGATGATCCGGCGGATGACGTCGGGCGTGGACGGGACGTCGACGACGCGGATGTCGAGGCCGGTGCGCGGGGCCTCGATCATCTTGCCGCCGCCGATGTAGATGGCGATGTGGTCGACGCCGTTGTTGCGGCTGGAGTTGTCCCACGCGATCAGGTCGCCGGGCTGGGCCTCGGCCATGCTGGCGACCGGCGTGCCGGCCTTCGCCTGCTGGTTGGACACCCGCGGCAGGTCGTAGCCGAGGTTCTTGTAGACGACCTGGACCAGGCCGGAGCAGTCCATGCCCTTGGTCGGGTCGGTGCCGCCCCAGACGTAGGGGAGGCCGAGGTACTTGCGCGCCTCGGCGACCACGGCGTCCCCGCTCACGGAGCCGGAGGTGGCCGTGCCGTCGACGCGCGCGGACAGCTCGGTCGCGAAGCCGCCGCCGGTGCTGGTGGTCCGCACGGTCGCGAACTGTGCGAGCCGGGCCTGGATCTCGCTGATCCGGGCGGTGACGTTGTCGATGCTCATCGCTCTCCTCGCGCCCAGCGCTGGGCGGCCAGGTCGTCGGCGTCACGGGCGGCGCGCCGCTCGGCCTCGGTACGACGGCGCGCGGCCCGGCGCTCGAGGAGGTGCTCGACCGCGGCCAGGCGGGCGCGGTCGCTGCCCCAGCGGGCGCGGGCGTCGGCGGTGACGACCTCGGCGGTCGCGACCCGGTCGCGGGTCTCGCCGACCAGGATGCCGGCGTGCGCCAGGTGGGTGCGGGCGGCGACCAGCGCGGACACCGTGGTGGTGGCCGGGACCGGCGCGGAGGCGATGGTCGACTCGAGTGAGGCGAGCCGGCCGACGAGGGCGGCCTCCTCGGCGAGGACCCGCTGCAGGCCGATCCGGCTGTCGGTCTCGCGGACCTCGCGGATCCGGGCGACGGCGGCGAGACCGCGGTCCTCGCGGTGCACGCGGCGGCTCATGGTGCCACCACCGTGGCCAGCCGGTCCCACGCCTCGGCGCGGGGCGTGACGTCGTCCATGGACTGGCGCAGGAACTCCTCGATCAGGGGCAGCCGGGCCAGCGCCGCGTCGGCGTCGGCGTCCGCCCCGGCGACGTACGCCCCGATCTCGACGAGCTCGCGGACCGAGCGGTGCGCGGCGAGCATCCGCCGCAGCCGGCCCGCGTCCTGCTGCTGGTCCGGAGTCGTGACGGCGCGGTGCACGCGGGAGATCGACTCGAGCACGTCGATGGCGGGGAAGTGGCCGGCGGTGGCGAGGTCGCGGGAGAGCACGACGTGGCCGTCGAGGATCGAGCGGGCGGTGTCGCCGATCGGGTCCTGGAGGTCGTCACCCTCGACCAGGACGGTGTAGATGCCGGTGATCGAGCCGGTCGCCGAGGTACCGGCCCGCTCGAGGAGGCGTGGCAGCAGGCCGAAGACGCTGGGCGGGTAGCCGCGGGTGGCGGGGGGCTCGCCGGCGGACAGGCCGATCTCGCGCTGGGCCATGGCGACTCGGGTGAGCGAGTCCATCATGAGGACGACGTCGCGGCCGGCGTCGCGGAACCACTCGGCGATCCGGGTGGCGGTGAACGCAGCGCGCAGCCGCTCGACGGCGGGGGCGTCGGAGGTCGCGACCACGACGACCGAGCGGGCCAGGCCCTCGGGGCCGAGGTCGCCGTCGATGAACTCGCGGACCTCGCGGCCGCGCTCGCCGACCAACGCGATCACGTTGACGGCGGCGTCGGTGCCGCGGGCGATCATCGAGAGCAGCGACGACTTGCCGACGCCGGAGCCGGCCATGATGCCGATCCGCTGGCCGCGCCCGAGCGGGACCAGGGCGTCGAGGGCGCGGACACCGGTGCCGAGCGGTTCGGTGATCCGCGGCCGGCTCAGGGCATCGGGGGTGGCGTGCTCGGTCGACACCGTCTCCAGTTCGAGCAGGGGACCGCCGTCGACCGGGCGGCCGAGGCCGTCGACGACCCGACCGAGCAGGGACTCGCCGACCTGGATCCGCAGCGGGCCGCCGGTCGCGCGGACCAGGTCGCCGGCGCGGACACCGGTCGTCGTACCGAGGGGCAGGCAGATGGCGCTGCCGGGACGCAGGGCGGCGACCTCGGCGAGCAGCGGGCCGGCTGTCGTACGGACCTCGAGCAGGTCGCCGACGGCGGCGTCGGGCAGGCCGCGCACCTCGAGGTGCAGGCCGACCAGCTCGGCCACGGTGCCGAGGTGCAGGGGAGCGGCGGCCGCGAGCAGGCGGGCGCGGACGGCGGTGTCGACGCTCATGCCAACACCTCGCGGACCCGGTCCATCGCCTCGCCGACCCGCAGGTCGACGACGGAGCCGTCGACGCCCTCCACCAGGGCGTCGATCGGGCCGAGCGTGGGGTCGGCGACGACCTCCAGGCCGCGGCCGGTCAGCTCCTGCGCGGCGGGCGACGTAGCGGTCGACGGGTGCAGCCGGACCCGGCCCACCGGGCCCGGCGGCAGCACCTGCAGCACCCGGGCGACGACGTCGACCGGCTCCAGGCGGGCGACCTGGCTGCCGACCAGCGTGCTGGTCAGCGACCACGCGAGGTCGGCCGCCTGGTCCTCGACAGCGCGGGCCAGGTCGTCGAGCAGCCCCCGGACCTGCTCGGCGGCCCGGCCCAGCGCGTCGAGCGCCGCGCGGTGCTCGGCCTCGCGGCGCGCCTCGGCCGCCGCCTGGACGGCGGCACGCTCGGCCTCCTCGACCGCCGCCTGCTCGGCAGCGGTACGACGGCCCTCGGCCCAGCCGACGGCGTACCCCTGGGCGCGGGCGGCGTCCCGGGCCTCCGCGGCGATCCCGTCGAGCAGCGACTCGGTGACCCGGTCGCCGAGGACGCTGTCGCTGCCGAGGCGGGTCCAGGTGCCGACCCGCAGCTCGGGCAGCTTCAGCTCGGCGTGGCGCTCAGATTTCGAGACACGCGGTTCCGTCCTCGTCCCTCGGACGGACGCGCCCTCAATCTCTTCGGCCGACGCGCCAAGCTCGCGAGCTCGCTCGCCGCTGGCCTCAGACGACGAACTCATCGTCGTTCCCTCGCCGGACCATGATCTGGCCCTGCTCCTCGAGCTGGCGGATGGTGCGGATGACACCCTGCTGGGCCTCCTCGACCTGGGCCAGCCGGACGGCGCCGAGCAGCTCGACCTCGTCGAGCAGGTTCTCGGCCGCGCGCTCGGACAGGTTCGCGGTGATCTTGCTGCGGACCGCGTCGCTGACGCCCTTGAGGGCCAGCGCGAGCTCGGCGGTGTCGACCTGGCGCAGCACCTGCTGCACCGAGCGGTCGTCGAGGCCGGTGATGTCCTCGAACATGAACATCCGGCTCTTGACCTCGTCGGCCAGCGCCGGGTCGAGACCCTCGAGGCCCTCGACGATCTGCCGCTCGGTCGGCCGGTCGGACCGGTTGATGATGTTGACCAGCGGGTCCACGCCGCCGACTCGCGAGACCTCGGTGGGCTGCAGCATCGAGGAGAGCTTGCGCTCCAGCACGGCCTCCACGGTGCGCACGATCTCCGGCGAGGTGCGGTCCATGACCGCGATCCGGTGCGCGACCACGGCCTGCTGGTGCGCGGGCAGGCCGCTGAGCAGCAGGGACGCCTTGTCGGCGGCCATGTGCGCGAGGACCAGCGCGATCACCTGCGGGTGCTCGTCGGCGATGAAGCTGCGCAGCTGAGCGGGATCCGCGCGGTGCAGGAACTGGAAGGGCATCTGGACGGCGGCCGCGTGCAGCCGCTCCATGATCTCCTTGGCCCGCTCGGGACCCAGCGACTGCTCGAGCAGCTGCTGGGCGAACCCGAAGCCGCCCTGCGTGACGTGGGCGTGCGCGGTCGCCAGGTTGTGGAACTCCTCGAGCACCTGCGAGGTCTCGCTCGCCGACACCGCGTCGAGACGGGCGATCTCGCCGGAGATCGCCTCGACCTCGGCGTCGCTGAGGTGGGACATCACCTGCGCCGCGCGCTCCTTGCCCATCTGGATGAGCAGCACCGCGGCCTTGCGGACGCCCATCGAGACCAGGGTGGGGCCGGACGTGGTCATGAGTGTCATGGCCGCGGCTCCACGAGCCAGCCTCGGAGCAGGGCGGCGACGTCGTCGGGCTGCCGGTCGACGAGGGCGATGAGCTCGTCGCGCATCGACTCCTCCTCGTCCTTCTCGGACGACTCGAGCGCGGCCAGGGCCGGAGCCTCGAGCTGGGCGGTGCGGCTGGCCGCGTCGGTGCGCAGCTGCTCGACGAGGTAGGCCCGGGCGTCGTCGCGGACCTTGGCCCGGCGCCGGGCCTGCAACCAGGCCAGCAGGATCATCAGCAGGATTCCGCCGGCGATCCCGATGTTGCGCAGCAGGCTGTTGCGCCGTGCCGTGGCGTCGGCGGCCTTGGCCGCCTTGAGCTCGGCAGCGGCGGACTTCTCCGCGCTGCGGTCGAAGGCCATCGTGGTGACGTCGATCGTGTCGCCGCGCTGGGCGTTGATGCCGACCGCGTTGCTGATCAGGTCCTTGACCACCTGCGGCTGGACGGCCGCGGCGGCGGTCGCGTCGAGGACCGCCCCGATGTGCAGGGTGTTGATCGAGCCCGGCGCCTTCTCGCGGTGCTCGACGGTCTGGTCGAGCGCGTTGTCGCGGGTCTTCGAGCTGTTCTTGTACGACGAGTCGCCGGTGCCCGTCGTCGTCGGGTCCATCTGCCCGTCGGGGCCGACCACGCCACCGGCCGGGGCGTTGGCGCCGCTGGCCGGGCCGGCGTACGTCTCGTTGGTCGAGGACTCCGACAGCGGCGGGATGTTCTCCTTGGCGCCGTACGTCCGGCTGTCGGTGACCGCCTTGTCGAAGTCGAGGTCGGCAGTGACCGTGACCGTGGAGTTGCCGGGACCGAGCACGCGGTCGAGCACGGCCTGGATGTCGGTCTGCATCGAGTCCTGGAAGGCCTCGACCTGCTTGGTGCGCGCGGAGGCCGCGCTGACGCCGCCGTCGGCGCTGTCGTCGGTGGTGAGCAGCTTGCCGCTCGCGTCGGTCAGGGTGACGTTCTTCGGCTCGAGGCCGTCGATGCTGGACGCGACCAGGTGCACGATCGCCTGGACCTGTCCGTCGTCGAGCGAGGTGCCCGGCTCGGTGTCGATGAGGACCGAGGCGGTCGGCGGGTCCTGCTCGTCGGTGAAGACCTGCTTCTCCGGGATGGCGAGGTGTACGACCGCGGTGTCGACGCCGTGGATGGCCTCGACGGTCTTGGAGAGCTCACCCTCCATGGCGCGCTTGAAGTTGGTCTGCTCCTGCGACTCCGAGGTCGACAGGCTCTGCTTGTCGAGCAGGCTGTAGCCGCCGTCGGTGCTCGCCGGGAGGCCCTTGCCGGACAGGGTGATCCGGGTGCTGTACACGTCGGAGCGCGGCACCATGATCGTGCCGCCGCCACCGGCGATCTTGTACGGCACGCCCTGGGAGTCGAGCTCCTCGATCACGGCGCTCGCGTCGGTGCCGGAGAGGTTGGAGTACAGCGGGGCGTAGCTGGGGGTCGACACCCAGCGGAACACCATGAAGACGGCGATCAGCAGGGCCGCCGTACCGATGACGGCGACGGCCTTCTGCCCGGCCGTGAAGCCACCGAAGGTGTCGCGGGCGCGCGTGAGGTAGCGGGTGAGTCGCTGTTGCATCGTGTCCTCAGACCTGCATCCGCATGATCTCGTTGAAGGCCTCGACCGCGCGGTTGCGCAGCGAGACCGTCAGCTGGCTGGCGACCGACGCCTCGCTGGCCGCGATCGTGTAGTCGTGGATGTTCTCGAGCTTGCCGGTTGCGGCCTGGACCGCCAGGCCGTCGGCCTTGTCGGTCAGGCCCTCGAGCCGGTCGAGGCCGTCGAGGACCAGCGAGCCGAACTCGGTGTCGGGCCCGGTCGAGGGCGCGACCTTGTCGGCCGTCGTGGGCGCCGCGATCGGGCCGAGCGCGCCGGCGCTCGACACCGAGGGGAACTGCAGGGGAGTGATGTCCATCAGCGCGCACCGATCTGGAGGGCCGCGCCGTAGGTGTCCTGGGCGGTCTTCGTGACCTGCACCGACGCCTGGTAGCCGCGCTGCGCCATCACCAGCTGGCTCATCTGCGCCGCCATGTCGATGTCGGGGAGCCGGACGTAGCCGTCCTCGTCCGCGAGCGGGTGCCCCGGCGAGTGGACCATCCGGCCCTCGGGGTCGCCCTCGGCGAAGCCCGCGACGTCGACCCCGCCGTCGGAGCGCGGGTCGAAGACGACGTACGTCGCCTGGAAGGCGTCCTCGCTGGTCCGCTTGACGGTGTTGGCGTTGGCGATGTTGCCGGCCAGGGCGTCGAGCCAGACCTGGTGCGCGCCGAGCGCGGTGTTCGCGATCCGCAGCGTGTCGAAGGCCCCCATCAGGCCGCACCCCCGGCCATCATGTTCAGGCGCGAGTCGCGGTCGCTGATCGCCCGGCCCATGATCTGGTACTGGTACTGCGTCTGGATGGCGGCGATCGACTCCTTGCGGAGGTCGACGTTGTTGTCGTTGGCACCGACCGGGGTGTCTGTGGCCGAGACGGTCGCGGTGAGGTCGCTCGTCGTGGCGCGGCCGTGCTCGATCGCGCTGGTGAGCGCGGACTCGAACTCGACGCTGCGGGCACGGAAGCCAGGGGTGTCGACGTTGGCGATGTTGTCGGCGATCACCTGCTGCCGCTGGGACAGCCCGTTGATCGCGGAGTGCAACACGAAGCCGACGGCGTCGGACGCTGCGAAGGACACGGTCGATCTCCTGGAGATGCACCGGTCCCGTCAGGGGTCGGTGCGAGAAGTCGGTGCCGGTCCGTCGGCGAGGGTGAGCAATCCGTCGCTCACCGTGCCTGATCGGTGCGGCTCGCTCCGACCTGAGTCCCCGGGGCTGGGACTAGGTCCTGACTATCTCGACCGATCGACCTGTCGCACGCGGGCCGGCCACCGCCGGCCGCCGCCGTCGCGGACCATCAGGTCGGACACCCGCAGCCGGCCGAGGACCTTCAAGCCGAGCCTCCGCCTGATCCGGAAGTCGGCGACGTAGAGGCGGTAGACCATCCGCAGCACCACCCGGTTGCCCAGCCGGTCGGCCCAGCGCAGTGCGGTCAGGGCGCGCTCGAACCTCCTCTGGTCCCGGGGCGTCCACGACCAGCCCATGAGCTCGCGGAAGTACGGCGGCAGGTTGCCGCGCGTCATGAAGTGGTACGCCGGCCCGAAGGCCTGCGAGAGGAGCCGTCCCGGCAGCCCCCAGGCCTCGCCCAGGAACCCGAGGTCGGCCAGCGACTCGAAGTCGCGGCGTACCTCGTCGGAGATCGCCATCCGCGGCAGCATGTTCGCCCAGTAGTCCTCGAAGGCCGCCCAGTCCGCCGGCCAGTGCTCCGGGCGGACGTTGACGCCGGTGGCCAGGGGAGCGGCTGCCCGGACGAGGGTGTCCAGCTCGGTGCGGCTGAGGTCGCCGTACAGCAGGACGTGCTGGTCGACGAAGAACCGGAACAGGCAGGCCGCCACCCACAGCTGCAGGTCGACGGCGTTGGCGTTGTAGGCGACCGGGCTGTGCTCGCCGGAGCGCACGTGCCGGTGCACCTGCGCGACCGCGGCCCGCATGGCGGCGCGGTCCTCGTCGTTGCCCGCCACCGCGAGGGCGAGGTACTGACCCGTCGTCCGTGCCCGCTTGACCGGGTAGCGCCGCGGGCTCCCCGACACCACCCGGCTCTCGCTCACGCCTTCGCCCACCGGCGGCAGCGCCAGCTGCTGGATGATGTTGGCGACCCCGCTCGTCGTACCGAGGCTGGAGACGGTGCCGAGCAGCGTCGTGGGAGCGGTTCGGGGCACGGCGGGTCCTCGAGTATCTGTCAACGGGTGTGTTCAGATGGTTCGGACGCAAGGTAGTCCCATGCAAAGGGCCGGGTCAAGACGTCCTCGACCCGGCCCGACGCTCTCGTGCGGACTACTTCAGGCGGAGCTTCCTCACCCCCGACGTCGAGGGCTGCACGCCCGGCGAGCCGGCGTACTGCGCCACCAGGCGGTGCTTGCCCTTGCCGAGCTTGGCGACCTTCAGCGTGAGGACGCCGTGGTGGCCGGCGCTCAGCGTGCCCCGGGCGACGATCCGGCCCTTGCGCGCGAGGTCGCGCACGACGACCTCGCCGGTGGGTGCGGCGCTCGCCTGGACGGTGACCGTCGCCTTCCCCTTCTTGCGGGCCGAGACCTTGAACGTCGCGCTGGTGCTCGAGGTGGCCTTCGCGATGGCGCCGCCACCGCCGCCGGCCCCGCCGCCGGTGTCCGTGCCCGCGGCGAACAGCGGGACGTACGGCGTCACGAAGTTCTTGTCGCCGCCGTGGCCGGCCACCTGGAACGCGACCTGCAGGTGGTCGCCCGAGGTGGCGACCGGGCACGCCGCGATGCCGGCGGTCCGCTCGTAGCAGCTCGGCGCGGGCGTGGCGGTGCCCTTCAGGGCGCGCTTGGCCACCACCGGCACCTGGAACTCGAAGATCTGGCCGCGCTTGAGGGTGATCGCCTGGCCGTTCACCGACGCGATAGCGATGCCGTTGTTCGGGCCCCGCGTCAGCTCGACCGGGTCGGTCGAGAAGGTCGGGGTCGGGTCGTCGATGGCGTTGATGCCCCACTTCACGGGCTCGTCGGGGTAGCCGAACGCGGTCTCGTCGAACACCAGCTCCGGTACGACGGTCACGCCGCTGCTGCACGGCAGCCCGACCAGGCCGACGTACCCGTGCAGCAGGAACGGCTCGCCCACCTTCGGCACCTCGCCGGTCGGCGACCACCACCCGGTGTTCGCGGTGACGCCGGTCGACGGCTGGCCGGTCCAGCAGTCGAGGATCGTGTCGGACTGACTGCTGCCGTCCTGCCACTCGCTGCTCGCGTGGGCCGGGGCCGCGAACGCCAGCAGGGAGGCGGTGAGGAGGCCTGCGCCGAGGGTGAACAGGGACTTTCGCTTGCGGTTCTGGGGGTTCATGGCGGGGACGCTAGGAGGCCCGCCGTCCCGGCCCGGAGGGCTACGCGTCCTCGATCTTGTCCCTGTCGGTGTCCCGGAGTTGTCCCTCAGAGAAGGACGACGGACAACAACCCCGCGCCGTACCCGGCGATGTCGACGGCCAGGTCCTCACGACGGCCGAGCGTCAGCGTGCTGATCCGCACCTGCGGGTCGAGCGGGGGGCCGGCGGGATGGAGGGCGTGCAGGCGCAGGTGGTCGGCGCCGGCGACGTTGAAGGTCGAGGCGGCGATGTTGAGCACCTCGTAGAGGTTCTCGGAGATCGCGTCGGTGACCTTGCCGTCGCCGACGGCAGCGGTGGCGTCGCCGACGGGGATCAGGCCGAGGGCCGCGCCGGCGTACGCCGAGAAGGCCAGGTCGCAGGCGATGAGGGCGCTGATCCGGAGGCTGTCGTCGACGTACAGGGCGACGGAGGCGGGGGTGTCCGGGCCGGGCGCGAAGGGTGCCGACGGGGTGAGCGTGACGTCGCGGCCGAGGAGGTCGGCGAGCAGGTCGCGCAGCTGCTTGGGCTGGGGGAGGTGGACAGGCATGGCAACGGACCTCAGATCACGCTGCGGAGCGCGTCGTCGAACGCCTCCGGGGTGAACGGCTTGGCGATGAGGAAGGCCGCGCCGGCGGAGGCGGCGCGCTCGCGCATCTCCTCCGAGCCCTCCGAGGTGACGAACCCGAAGGCCACTTGAGAGCCGGAGGCGCGGAGCGCGGAGAGGCAGTCGATGCCGTTCATCTCGGGCATGTTCCAGTCCGACAGGACCAGGTCGGGGGCCTCGGACTGCACCATCTCGAGCGCCTGGCGGCCGTTCTCGGCCTCGACGATGTCGTGCCCGCCGTGCCCGGCCTGGCGCAGGGTGCGGATCACGATCTGTCGCATCACGCGGCTGTCGTCGGCGATCAGGATCTTCATCGGGGACCTTCCTGGGGGACGTGGACGGAGACACGGACAGGGGCGTCCTGCCACACGAGGTCGAGGCGGCAGGCGAGCGCCGAGTCGCTGGCGAACGCCGCACGGCCGGCGGCGACGGCGGGCAGCGAGAGCACGCTCGGGCCGGGCATCAGGCTCTTCACGTTGCCGCCGACCATGTTGACCAGTTCGCCGACGGCGTCGGCGACGTCGCTGTCGCTGGCCTCCTCGTCGGCCGGCAGGGCCAGCATCCGGGTGGTGAGGCGGCGAGCGAGGGCCTCGTCGAGCTCGACGGTCACGACGCCCTGCCAGCCGCCGCTGATGGTGGTCGCCGCCGACCAGGCGGTGGCGTCGAAGGGCGTTCCCGGCGGGACGGCGCGCGGCACCAGCATCGCGTCGTCGCCGAGCAGTGCCATCCACACGTCCTCGGTGACGGCCAGGACGTCCCCGGACTCGGGCACCTCGACCTCGGGCAGGACGGCGCTCATCGGGGTCCCCGCGAAGTTGTACGGGGGAGCGAAGCGGAGGAGTAGAACTTCGTGGGGTGATTCATGCCGGCACCAGCCCGAGCAGCGACAGCTTGTCGACGATCGCGTCCGGTGTGAACGGCTTGATGACGTACTCGTGAGCACCGGCGGCCAGCGCGCGCACGATCTGTCGCTGCTCGCTCTCGGTGGTCACCATCATCAGCGTGACGTCGCGCCACTCCGGGTTCGCGCGCACCTCGGTGATGAACGTGTAGCCGTCCATCACCGGCATGTTCCAGTCGACCAGGCACACGTCGGGTACGACGCCCGCGCGCATCTGGTCGAGCGCGGCCTGGCCGTGCTCGGCCTCGCTCGTCTCGAAGTCCAGGTCCGTGACGATGCGGCGCAGGATGCTGCGCATCGCCCGGGAGTCGTCGATGATCATCGCTCGCACGGTCAGGCTCCTGTGCTGGTGAGGGACGGGGTCAGGGTGCTGCGGGCCGACGCGCGGCGGTACGCCGGAACCCGCCCGATCTGCTCGCGCTGCCAGGCCGCCGCGAGATCGGCAGGCATGTCGAGGGTGGTCTCGGAGGAGCCGAGGAGCAGGTAGCCGTCCTCGGCCAGCATCGGCAGCATCCGGCGCAGGATGTCCTGCTTGGTGGAGGCGTCGAAGTAGATGAGCACGTTGCGCAGCCAGATCACGTCGAAGCTGCCCAGCCCGAGGTACGGCGCCGCGAGGTTGAGGTGCTTGACCGTGACCCGCTCGCGGAGCCGGTCGGCGATCTCCCAGTCCCGTCCCACGCGGGTGAAGTAGCGGACCAGGCTGGTGGCGGGCAGGCCGCGGTTGACCTCGACCTGGCTGTACCTCCCGGCCCGGACCCGCTCCAGCATCGCGGTCGAGATGTCGGTCGCCACGATCTCGTAGCTCCACCCCGCCGGCAGGTGCTGGTCGAGCAGCATCGCGATCGAGTACGCCTCCTGCCCGCTCGAGCAGGCCGCGCTCCAGATCCGCAGCCGCCGGGTGACCTGTCGGCCCTCCAGGAGCGCGGGCAGCATCGCGTCGGTGAACGCCTGGTAGGGCGTGTGGTCGCGGAACCAGCTCGTCTCGTTGATGGTCAGCGCGTCGACCACCTTGCGCCGCTCGTCGGCGTCGAACGCCAACCGGGCGACGTACTCCTCGAGTCCCAGGCCGCGGGCGGCGGCGAGCGGGTTGAGCCGGGCCTCGACGAGGTACTCCTTGCCCTCGTCGTACACCATCGATGTCTCCCGTCGGACGAGCGCCGAGACGGACGCGAAGGCGGTGGACGTCGTCATGCCCGCTCCATCGGCGGTACCCGCAGGGACCTGAGCGCTCAGACCCAGCAGCCCCGCGCCGATGGACGGGGCGTGACTCAGATAAGGGTTCTCGTCGTCGACGACTCGGCGCTGGTACGACGGCTGGTGACCACCGCGCTCCGGCAGGCGCCGGACATCGAGGTCGCCGGCGTGGCCCGCGACGGCCTGGAGGCCGTGCGGATGGTCGACGAGCTCGCCCCCGACGTGGTCACCCTCGACATCGAGATGCCCCACCTCGACGGGCTCGGCGCGCTGACGCGGATCCGCGAGAAGCACGCGCGGCTGCCGGTGATCATGTTCTCGACGCTGACCGAGCGCGGCGCGAAGGCGACCCTCGACGCGCTGTCCCGCGGCGCGAGCGACTACGTCACGAAGCCGTCCAACACCGGCCAGATCGCCGACGGGATCGCCGCGATCCGCGACCAGCTGGTGCCCCGGATCCGCGCCCTGGCAGGGATCCGCAAGCTCACCCCGGGCGCCGCCGTCCCCGTCGTACGGCGCGAGCGGCCCCGCTCCGCCGTCGCGCCCGTCGCGGCGCTGCTCATCGGCTGCTCCACCGGCGGACCCGACGCGCTGGCGCGGCTGCTGCCGCGGCTGCCCGCCGACCTCGGCGTCCCGGTCCTCGTCGTCCAGCACATGCCGCCCGTCTTCACCACGATGCTCGCCCAGCGCCTCGACAAGGTCAGCGCGCTGGCCGTCCGCGAGGCGGTCGACGGTGAGCCGGCGCACGCGGGCGAGGTGCTCATCGCGCCGGGCGACTTCCACCTGCGGGTACGGCGCTCCGCCGCCGGTGTACGTGTGGCCCTCGACCAGGGACCGCAGGAGAACTTCTGCCGCCCGGCCGTCGACGTGCTGTTCCGCTCCGCCGTGGAGGCGTACGGCGCCGGCGCGCTCGCCACCGTGCTCACCGGCATGGGCCAGGACGGGCTCGCCGGCGCGAAGGAGCTGGCCGCGTCCGGTGCCCGGATCCTCGTCCAGGACGAGGAGAGCTCGGTGGTGTGGGGGATGCCCGGCGCGGTCGCCGGCGCCGGCCTCGCCGACGACGTGCTCCCGCTCGACCAGCTCGCCGACCGGGTCATCGCCACGGTACGGCGCTCCCGCGCGGCCTGACCCGGTGGTCGAGGAGGTCGCGCAGCGACCGTCTCGAGACCTCTGGCTGTGCTGCCGGGACTGTGCAGCTGGAGACGTCGGTTCTCCACACCCCACGGATCGAGTTTCCCCTGTCCACAGGCGGGTTTCCGGCGCGTGGATGTGTCGGACCTGGGTGGGAGGATCCAGCCATGGATCTCGGGACCCGGCCCCGCACGACAGCAGCCCTGCTGTCACGGGTCGGTGACCGGATCCGTTCCCGCAACGCCCTCATCATCGAGGAGTGGGAGGACATCACCGCCTGGGCCAGCGGCCACATCGTCACCGGCCCTGTGGGTGCGGCGACGATCACCGAGGGCTACCTCGACACCGGCGTCCCGATCGCGGGTGCGGGTGCCCCGTTGGTGTCGGAGTTCGCGTTGATGGAGCTCGTCGCGGTCCTCGGCAGGTCCCCCGATGGCGGGAAGGCGTACGTCGGCCGCGTGATCGAGTGCGCGTGGCGGCTGCCGAACGTGTACGACGCCGTCGCGGCTGGGCGGTTGGCACCGTGGCGGGCCGAGCGGATCGCGGACCTCACCCACGGCTTGTGTGCTGAGGCGGCTGGGTTCGTGGACCGGCAGTTGTGGAACGCCTCCGGAGTCGGCTGGGCCCAGCTCGAACGTCTCGTCGCCGAAGCAGTGCTGCGGTTCGACCCCGAACGCGTCGAGGCCGACCGTCAGAAGGCGAGCGATCACCGCCACTTCGACCTCGGCGAGGTCGACGAGCACGGGCTGGTCCGCCTCGACGGGCTCCTGGACGCCGCCGATGGCCACGACCTCGACCAAGCGATCGCCCGACGAGCCGTGGTCCTGGGGCGACTCGGTGACGACTCGACGCTCGACGTGCGCCGCTCGAAGGCGGCTGCCGAGCTCGCCCGCCACGACCTGGCCCTGGACCTGTTGCTCCCCGACCCGGACACCGGCGAGGTGATGGCGACCGTCCCGGGCCGCAAGGTCGTGCTCAACGTGCACGTCACCAACACCACCCTGACCGGGCAGAACCCGGTCGGCCGCTGGGACGAAGGCCGCTGCCCCATCACCACCGCCCAGATCCAGGAATGGCTCCGCGCTCGGCACACCACCGTGATCGTGCGGCCGGTGATCGACCTCACCGACCACGTCCCCGTCACGGCGTACGAGATCCCCGACCGCCACAAGACCCAGGTCGCACTGCGCGACCACACCTGCCGCTTCCCCCACTGCACCCGCCCTGCGACCAGGTGCGACATCGACCACACCAAGCCCCACGGCCAGGGTGGTCCGACCTGTCCGTGCAACGAAGTGCCACTGTGTCGGCGCCACCACCGTGCGAAGACCCACTCACGGTGGCGTTACGAGACCCCGATGCCGGCGACCTATGTGTGGACCAGCCCCAACGGGTTCCGGTTCCGCGTCGACCACCGCGGCACCCACCCCCTCCACGACACCAGCGACACCAGCGACCCCAGCCCGCCCGACCAGTAGCGACCCCGCCCCGCACCCCGCAGGACCTCACGTCCGCGGGGGCGCAGGCATGCCCGAGAACGCTGACGCAGGCTCGGGCTCCGGGTGTCTCAGGCCGTGACGTCGAGGTAGACCGGCGTCGGCGGCGTGGTCGTCGCCCGGCCGACCCGGTCGGCGACCTGCTGCTGGCGACGGTTGTCGGCGAGCACGCCGGGGATCGCGGCCATCAGCCGCTGTTGGCGGGCGAGCAGCATCCGCGCGCGGGGGACCAGGTCGCTGGGCAGCGGGCCCAGGTCGGTCGGCGGCAGCCACGGCTCCGGCGTCGTGCCGGTCGCGCCGGCGGGCACGCCCCGCAGCATCTGCTCGGCGTGGTCGGCGTGCGCCTCGAGCCGGTCGAGGGCCTCGGTCCACGACGCCGGACGGTCCGCGGGCAGGGCTGCGGTCACGGGACGCTCACCAGTGCCAGGTCGTCGGCCGGTACGCCGCGCTTGCGGGCCAGGGCCTGCCGGTAGGTGTCGATCCAGCGCGGTGCCCACAGCTGGGTCGTGAAGTTCGCGGCGTGCGCGCGGGCCGCGGCGCCCATCGCCTGGCGCAGGTCCTCGTCGGCGTCGAGGGCGCGCAGCGCGCGCATCCAGTCGTCGTCGGTGCGGCACAGGAATCCGGTCTCGCCGTGGATCACGAAGTCGCGGTAGGGACCGGCGTCCGAGGCGACCACGGGGATGCCGAGCGCGGATGCCTCGAGTGCCTTGAGCGGGCTCTTCGAGCGGTTGAACAGGTCGTCGGCCAGCGGCGCGAGCGCGACGTGGAAGGTCGACACGACCAGGTAGTACTCGTCGATCTGGGTCTTCCAGGCGTGGTACTCCGCGTCCGCCTGCCTCATCAGCGGCCGGTAGTCGGCGCCCATCAGCACCAGCTGGGCACCGGTCTTGCGCAGCCCGTAGCGGATCCCCTCGACGTTCTGCCGCATGTCCTTGTCGTGGGTGGCGCTGCCGCTCCAGCCCACCCGCAGCCGCTCGCCCTTCGCCCGCACCCGCTGGGGCACGTCGAGCAGGACGCCGTCGACGGTGTTGGGCAGGACGACGATCGGGGCGTCGGTGTGCTCGGCGTACTGCTCGGCGAGGTGGGGCACCGACACCGTCACGAGGTCGGAGGCGGCGAGGGCGCGGCGTGCGGCGACCACGTTGGTGGCCATGAACTCGTCGTAGCTGACGCCGTGGTGCCCGAAGTACGGGTTGTCGGGGCGCACGTTGACGATGTCGTCGTCGTGCTCGGCGACGAGCAGCGGACCGTCGTCGACCCTCGCCAGGGTCTCCCAGACCTCAGCACCGCTGGGCTGGATGAGCAGCTGTCCGATGAGCACGTCGTGCACCATCGCGACCTCGGGGTACATGTCCGCGCCGAAGCGCCACTGCGCCAGCCCCTGGTGCTCGGCCTCGCTCAGCGGCGTGGTGATCCGGTAGCGCAGGGTGCCGACGCCCTCGTGGTACTGGGTGCCCGTCCAGGCGTAGATCCGCATCGTCACGCCCCCGCGGCGAGACCGGCCGCCCGCATCGCGGCCTCGCGCCACGTGTCGCGGATCGCGCGGCACAGGCCGAGCGCCTCGGCGGTCGCGCGCCGGTCGTTGTGGGTGTTGGCCTCCACGAGACGGCGGTCGAGGTAGGCGTAGAGCGACGCCAGCTCGGCGCCCCCGCGCCAGCCCTCGGGGCGCAGGGAGCTGCGCAGCTCGGTGACGATCGCCTGGGCGTGCACCAGCTGGTTGTGGGTCTCGACCCGGTCGCCGTCGACCTGCGCGCGGGCGGCGCGCTCGACGTCGAGCACCAGGCGGTCGCACAGCATCACCAGGAGCCGGGCCGGGCTGGCCGTCGCGATCGCGTTCCCGACGTACGCCGTGCGCGCTGCGCTGCCCTGCATGATCACTCCTGTTCCGGTGCCTGGACCCGTGTGGTGGTCGCGGACGACCTCCCCATCGGCCGATTTGTCAGCTGCATTAGCCCGAATCCACCGATGGGTGGCTACTACGCGCCACCCCAGCGGCGCGCTCGCTGCGTTGCGGACGCTCGAAGGGCGAGAGAGCACGTCGTCGCGCCCGCGCCTTGCGATCGCACCCCTGGGATGACGCTCGCTACGCCACCCACCGGCGGATTCAGGCTGAGCCAGGCAGCGACGCGAGCTGTCCGGCGAGCCAGCTCGACTGGCTCTGCATCTGGCTCATCGCGACCTCGAGGGCGGTGAACTGCCGCTCGAGTGTCGTACGGCGCAGCGCCAGCCGGTCGTCCCAGTCCTTGATGCTCTGGTTGAGCTGGGTGATCGTCGCGTTGCGGCTGTTGACCGCGGCCGTGACGGTGCCGGTGGAGGCGTCGGAGGCCGCCGTGGCGGCGGTCTTCACCCGGTCGGCGAACGCGGCGAAGGCGCTCTGCGTACCGGCCGGGTCGGCGGCGAACGCGGCCGCGAACTTGTCCTGGTCGAACGTGATCTTGCCGTAGCGATCGGTCTCGATGCCGATCGAGGCGAGGCTCGTCCCGTCGGGCGGGTAGATCGTCTCGACCAGGGACGACGAGACGCTGCGCAGCGTGCTGTTGGCCCGCACCGAGCCGGTCTTCGGGTCACCCACCGAGGCGATCAGGCCGAGGGTGGCGTTGATCGCGGTGACGAAGTCGTTGGTCGCGCTCGCCCGGGTCTTGGCGTCGCGGGTGATGGTGACCTCGGCCGTCGTGCCGGGCGCGGCGGTGCTGGCCAGGGTGATGTCGACGCCGTCGAGGACGTCGGTGAAGGTGTTGGTCGTGGAGGTCACCGAGATGCCCCCGACGGTGGCGATCGCGTCGCGGGCGGTCTGGGTGAGGGCGGCCTCGGGTCCACCGAGGACGGCCGCGCCGGTGCCGGTCTCGGTGAGCGTGAAGGCCTGCGCGGCGCCGGTCGTGCTCGACTCGACGAGGAGGCGGTACGAGCCGTCGGCGACCTTGACGGCCGAGGCGCGCACCCCGGAGTCGGCGGCGTTGATGGCGTTGACCAGACCGCCGAGGGTGCCGTCGGAGGTGATCTCGACGGTGTCGGCGCCGCGGGCCAGCGTCACCGAGGTCGGTACGGCGCCCGCCGTGGTCAGCCCGGTCGCCTGGCCGAACGCCAGCCGGTGGGTCAGGGCGGTCTGGGTGACGCCGACCGAGATGGTCGACGGGGCGGCGTTGCTGCGGGCGGTGACGGCGACCGAGGTCGACGAGGACGTCGCCTGCAAGGTCGCCCAGACACCGCTGGTGGTGCCGGTCGCGAGGGCGGTGGCGCTGGTGACCAGGGCCGCCAGCTTGGAGTTCACGCCCTGCAGCGCCGTGGACTCGGCCTGCTGTGAGGTGACCTTGCTCTTCAGCTTGGTCTGGGTCGCGGCCTCGAGCTGGATCAGCTGGTCGATGATCGTCGCGGTGTCCAGGCCACTGGCCAGGCCGCCGATGCTTGCGGTTGCCACTGCTGCTCCTCAGGTCGGGGCGGAAAACCGGCGAGGGCGCCGGCAGGACCGAGGGTCCCGCCGGCGCCTCGTCGTACGACAGGACGATCAGCCGCGCAGCAGGCTCAGCACGCCCTGCGGGGCGGAGTTGGCCTGCGCCAGCATCGCGGTACCTGCCTGACTGAGGATCTGCGAGCGGGTGAAGCTCATCATCTCCGAGGCCATGTCGGTGTCACGGATCCGCGACTCCGAGGCGGACAGGTTCTCGATCGCGACGTTGACGTTGGCGATCGTGTGCTCGAGCCGGTTCTGGTAGGCACCGAGGTTCGCTCGGGCGGTGGAGACCGACTTGATCTGCGCGTCGATGGCGGTGATGGCGCTCTGCGACGAGGAGAAGCTGCTGAACGACACGGCGGACAGCGAGCTGGACACCGCGGTGACGTTGGCCGAGGACAGGTTGACGGTGATCGCGCTGTTGGCGTCGCCGTCGGCGCCGACCTGGAAGTTCAGGGCGGTGGCCGAGCCGTCGAGGAGCTTGGTGCCGTTGAAGTTGGTGGAGTTGCCGATGCGGGTCAGCTCGCTGGTGAGCTGGTCCGCCTCCGCCTTGATGTTGGCACGCGCGTCGGCGTTGTTGCTGTCGTTCGAGCCCTGGACGGCGAGGTCACGCATGCGCTGCAGGATCGAGTGGACCTCGGTGAGCGCACCTTCCGTCGTCTGCACGACCGAGATGCCGTCCTGCGCGTTGCGGACGGCGACCTTGAGGCCACCGGTCTGCGCCCGCAGGCCCTCGGAGATCGCCAGGCCGGCCGCGTCGTCGGCGGCGCGGTTGATCCGGAAGCCGGACGAGAGCTTCTCCATCGACTTCGAGAGCTGACCCTGCGTCACCGACAGGTTGCGGTAGGCGTTGGTGGCCTCGATGTTCTGGTTGATGCGAAGACCCATGATGTTTCCCTCCTGGAATCAGGTCAGTTGGCCGGGGACCGTCCGTGGTCTCCCGTCGGGTGCTCGTTCGGCGCCGCCGGAGACGAGCTGAGAGGTCTTCCGGAAAAAGTTCGGCGGCCCTAGGTTGCCGGGCATGACGACTCGGGACGACCGGCGCCAGCCACCCCTCGACGGGACCGAGGCCGAGACCCTGCGGGGCTTCCTCGACTTCCACCGCGACACGCTGCGGTGGAAGTGCGCCGGCCTCACCGACGAGCAGCTCCGCCGGCCGCTGGCGCCGACGACGATGACGCTCGCCGGTCTGGTCCTGCACCTGACGATGGTCGAGTCGGGCTGGTTCAACCTGTCCTTCGCCGGCGGGGTGGCGATGCCGGCCTGGCTGGGGGTCGCCGACGTCGACGACCCTGACTGGGCATGGGCGCACGCCCGCGACTTCGGCGCCGACCAGCTCTGGGAGTGGTACGACGACGCGGTCGCCGTCTCGGACCGGGTGATCGACGAGACGCTCGCCGGCGAGCTGGGCCTGGCCACGCCGGCCGCCGACCCGGCGGAGCCGGTCACGATGCGCTGGCTGCTCGGCCACATGGTCGAGGAGTACGCCCGGCACAACGGTCACGCCGATCTCCTGCGCCAGTCGATCGACGGCGCCGTCGGGGAGTAGGGGCAGCTAGGACCCGCTGCCGTCCTCGCCGAGGCGACCCTCGACGAAGATCCGGCGGACCTGTTCGTCGAAGCGGACCCGCTCGCCCCGGACCTGCTCGCGGTAGTCCTTCTGCTGCGCGTGGTGCGTCTCCGGGTCGGCCAGGATCGCGCGCACCGTGTCCGCGGCCCGCTCGACCATGTCCTCGGTCGGCAGCAGCCGGTGCTCGGCGGGCAGCGGGGTGTCCGCGTGGTAGGCGCCGGCGCCGCGGCGGGCCACCACGACGGTCGCGCCGGCGAGCGCGGCCTCGCGGGGGAGGCGGTCCTTGCCGGGGTGGAAGCCGAGGTCGAGGTACACCGCCGAGCTCGCCAGGGTCGCGGCGAGCTCGGGCCGGGTCAGGCCGGCCAACGGCACGAAGGTGACCTCGGGCAGCAGGCCCGCGAGCACCTCGGTGACCAGGTCCGCCTTCGCCGGGTTGTAGGCGACCGTCGGGCCGCGGTCCCCGGGTGCGACGAGGTCGAGGGCGTCGTACGGCGCCGGGTCGGTGTGGTCGGAGAGCATCGACCCGCAGGTGCCGAGGCGGGTGAACAGGTAGGCCCAGGCGTAGTGGGACTGCGTGAGGTTGTGCACGCGGCGGCCGAGCGCGATGTCGAGCCCGGGACCTTCGGTCGGCGGTGTGTGCCGGGTGACCGGGCGCCACGGGTCGCGGTACTGCCAGTCGGTGGAGAAGACGGGGGCGTTGTCGATGCTCAACCACCAGCAGTACGGCGTCGCGTGCTCGAACACCGACAGCGAGGTGAACCAGACCTCGGGCAGGACCACCGCGGCCCCGGCGACGTCGCGGACCTCGGCCTCGGGGGCGTCGTAGTGGGCGTACTCGGCCACCCGCTCGGCGTCCTCCGAGCCGGGGACGGCGACCAGGAACGCGTCCTCGCCCTGGCGGCGCAGGCTGTCGACCAGCTGGTGCAGCGCCTCGGGACCGCCGGTGCGCAGGCCGCGCGGGTAGTAGACGTAGACGCGGTCGTGTCGGGAGCCCATGCCGGTCAGCCGACCGCGTCGAGCGGGCTGAGGCCGCGGCGCATGCCGGCCGCGTGGCGGGCGGCGACGGCGGCGAAGTACGACTCGCGGCGGCGCTGGGCGACCCCGCCGGCCTTGCCCGTGGGACGGACCAGGGCGGGCTCGAGCTCGTGGTTGAGCGCGTCGCGCAGCAGCGAGAGCGCCTCGGCGCGCATCTGGGAGATCCGGGAGTCGGTGACGCCCAGGTCCTCGGCGATGTCGGCCATCGGTCGCTCGGAGAAGAAGTAGTCCTCGACCACGACCCGCAGCCGGTCGGGCAGCTCGGCGATCGCCTCGCGCAGGTAGGTGAGCCGCTCGCCGTGCTCCAGCAGGTCCTCGGGGGAGGGAGCGCGGGTGGGGACCAGCTCCTCGATCGGGGTGGTGCTCGAGCCCTGCAGGGACAGCACCTGCGCGCGGGAGACGTCGTCGTCGTTGGCGACGACCTCGTCCTCGCTGAGACCGGTCGCCCGGGCGACCTCGGCCAGCGTGGGGGTCCGGCCGAGGACGACGGCGAGCTGGTTGCGGGTCTCGGCGAGGTCGCGGGCGCGGCGTCGCACCGAACGGGAGGCCCAGTCGACCGAGCGCAGCTCGTCGAGCAGGGCGCCGCGGATCCGGGTGGCGGCGTACCGGTCGAAGGGGACCCCCCGCGTCGCGTCGAACGCGCGGGCCGCCAGGACCAGTGCGGTCAGGCCGGCCGAGGTCAGGTCGTCGCGGTTGACGTGGGACGGCACCCGTCCCATGGTCTCCCGCACGATGTGTCCCACCAGGGGCATGTGGCTGGTGATCAGCTCGTCGGTACCCGAGGTGGCGGCGGTGGCGTCGTTCGCGTTCACATGCATGAGGTTCCGGCCTCGCGGCGGCGACGCGCAGGGCAATGCACTCCAAGTGTCCGGTCGGTCGGACGAATGGGGACCCAGGTCCCGGGTCCGGGTGGTCACCACGGACATCCGTACGTCGCCCGTTCGGCGAAAACGCTCAGGTCCGGCACCGGACGGGCGATGGGACGGCACGAATGTCCCCGGCTCGGGGCGGACGAAGGAGGAGTGTCGTGATCGACACCGCAGACATGGACAAGCTGTCACAGGTCCTGTGGCGGGAGCGCGAGATGCTCGAGGCACTGTCCTACCGGCTCGAGGTCGAACGCCTGGTGCTCGCCAGCGGCCGGACCCGGTGGCTGGTCAACGCCACCCGGGACATCGAGGACCTGCTCGACGACCTTCGCGCCACCGAGGTGCTGCGCGCCGCCGCCGCCGACGAGGCCGCCGCCGTCCTCGGGCTCACGCCCAACCCGTCGCTGGCCGCGCTCGCCGAGGCCGCGCCCGACCCGTGGGCGGGGATCCTTCGCGACCACCGCGACGCCCTCGTCGCGACCGCGCGCGACATCGCCGAGACCTCCGAGGAGGCCAAGGGCCTGCTCACCGCCGGCTACCGGTCCGCGCGCGAGACCCTGCTCGCCATCGGGGGTACGACGACCGCGAGCTACACCCACGCCGGCACCGTCGTCGCCGACACCCCCCGCCACCACCTGCTCGACCGGAGCCTGTGATGGTCGGGTCGTTCGGGTCGATCAACACCGCTCTCTCCGGACTGCGCTACAACCAGGTCGCCCTCGACGTGGCCGGCAACAACATCGCCAACGCCGGCACCGACGGCTACGTCCGCCGCCGCGTGGTGGGTGCATCGGTCAGCAGTGCACAGGCCGCGCTCTGGTCGCGCTACGACGGCCACGGCGAGGGCGTCGCCGTCGGTGAGGTACGCCGGATGACCGACCCGCTCCTGGACTCCCGGGTACGCCGCGAGCACGGCCTGCTCTCCTACCTCTCCACCAGCCGCACGATCCTGGCCCGGGTCGAGGACGGCGTCGGCGAGCCCGGCCCCAACGGCGTGCACGCCGCGATGCTCGACCTCCGCAACGCCTGGCAGGACCTCTCGCTGAACCCCGGCGGCACCGCCGCCCGGCAGCAGGTGCTCGGCCGCGCCGAGACCCTCGCCCAGGCCCTGCGCGGCCAGGTCGCCAACGTCGCGGGCGAGGAGGCCGACCAACGGGTGCACGCCACCAACCTGGTCAGCGAGGTCAACACCGCCGCCTCGGGCCTGGCGGCGCTCAACCACGACATCCTCGTCACCGAGCAGAACGGCACCGACGCGGGCGTGCTGCGCGACCGTCGCGACGTGCTGGCGACCCGCCTCGCAGAGCTCACCGGCGGCGTCACGACCGTCCAGCCCGACGGCCAGTTCACCGTCACCGTCGCGGGCACCGCGCTGGTCCAGGGCAAGGAGGCCGGAACCTTCGTGCTCGCCTCCGGCATCACCCCGACCGGCGACGCCGACGGCTCGCCGATCAGCTACCGGATCGACGCGACCTGGGGGAGCACCGTGCTCCCGTCCGGCTCGGCCGGTCCCGGCGGTGAGCTGGGTGCGGTCACCGAGGTGCTCACGACCACGCTGCCGGCGTACCGCGCCGGTCTGGACGCCGTCGCCGCCGACCTCGCCGCTTCCGTCAACGCCCAGCAGGCAGCGGGCTTCGACGCCAGCGGCGCCGCGGGTGCGCCGCTGTTCAGCTACGACCCGCTGGTCGGCGCCGCCAGTCTGCAGGTCGCGATCACCGACCCCTCGAAGCTCGCCGCGTCCAGCGTCGGCGGCGGGGCGCTGGACGGCGCCAACGCCGACCTGCTCAGCCGGGTCGGCACCTATCCGGACGCCTACCAGCGCCTGGTCAACGGCCTCGGGACGGACGTGGCGGCGCTGGATCGCCGTACGGCAAACCAGACGTCGCTCTCCGGCGCCCTCGACGACGCTCGCGAGCAGCAGGCGGGCGTCAACCTCGACGAGGAGACGGTCAACATGGTCTCCGCGCAGCGGGCCTACGAGGCGGCGGCGCGGCTGATGACCACGATCGACGAGGTCCTCGACACGCTCATCAACCGCACCGGCCTGGTCGGCCGCTAGGGGACAGCCACATGACGATCGGACGCGTGACCCAGCGGATGCTCACCGAGGGCTCGCTGGCGAACCTGCAGCGCAACCTCGGCCACATGGCGTCGCTGCAGGAGCAGCTCTCGACCGGGCGGGTCATCAACCGGCCCTCCGACAACCCGACCGGCACCACCGCCGCGATGCGGATCCGGACCTCGGTCTCCGACCAGGGCCAGTACGCCCGCAACGCCCAGGACGGCCTCGGCTGGCTGACCCAGGTCGACAGCACGCTCGACGCGGTCACGACCTCGGTACGCCGGGCGCGGGACCTCGCGCTGCAGGGCGCCAACACCGGTGCGATGGGGCAGCAGGCCCGCGACGCACTGGCGATCGAGATCGACGGGGTCCGCGAGCAGCTGCTCGGCCAGGCCAACGCGTCGTACCTCGAGCGGCCGGTCTTCGGCGGCGTCACCGCCGGCGGCCAGGCCTACGACAGCACGGGCAGCTGGGTCGGCGTCGCCGGCGCGGTCAACCGACGCGTCGCCGACGACGTGGTCGTCCAGGTCGACGTCGACGGCCGCACCGTCTTCGGCGACGGCGCCGCTTCGGTCTTCGCCGAGCTCGACGCCCTCGCCACCGCGCTGCGCTCGGGCGACACGGCGGGCATCACCGCCTCGATCGACGTGCTCCGCACGCGGGAGAACACCGTCACCGGCGTCCGCGCCGCGGCCGGCACCCGGTACCAGCGCATCGAGCAGTCGGCGCAGGCCGCCGACGACGCCAAGATGTCGCTGGCGAACAACCTCAGCTCGATCGAGAACGCCGACCTCGCCGACACGACCGTGCACCTGAAGATGCAGGAGGTCGCCTACCAGGCGGCCCTCGCCGCGACCTCGCGCGTCATGCAGCCCAGCCTGCTGGACTTCCTGCGATGATCGAGCGCATGGACCTTCCCGTCATCGAGCTCGCCCACCCGATGCCCGGGTTCCCCGACGACGCCCGGTTCGCCCTGGTCCGCCTCGACGACGACGGCGTGCTCCACGGCTTCCGCTCCCTCGACAGCCAGGACCTGCAGTTCGTGGTCGTCCCGCCGGCGCCGTTCTACCCGGACTACGCGCTCGACCTCGACGACGACACCGCGACCGAGCTCGGCATCGACGAGTCGTCGGCCGCCGACGTGCTCGTGCTGCTCGTCGTCCGCGCCGGCGCGACCCTCGCCGACACCACGGTCAACCTGCGCGCCCCGCTCGTGGTCAACCCGGCCACCCGCCGCGCCAGCCAGGTGATCCTCGACGACGCCGACCTGCCCCTCGCCGCACCGTTGGTCGCATGACGCGCCGCCGGACGCGATAGCCTCACCACGTGCTGGTTCTCTCGCGTCGCATCGGCGAAAGCGTCGTCATCGGCGGCGGCTCGCCCGAGGCCGTCACGGTCACCGTCCTCGAGGTCCGCGGCGACGTCGTACGCATCGGCATCGACGCGCCCCGCTCGGTGGCCGTCCACCGCGCCGAGCTCCTCGCCGAGCTCGCCGACGCCAACGCCGACGCCGCCTCGCCGCCCGAGGACGCCGTCGCCTCCCTCAGCCAGGCCCTCCGCTCGCGCAGCTGATCGCGGAGTCCCTCCCCCCGCGCTCCGGGACTAGGTCCCAACTCTCTTGACTCGCCTCACCCGGCCCTGCCGAGGGCCGATGGGTGGACGAGCCTGAAGGGAGGCGCGGATGGACGACGACGCCGAGATCATCGCCGAGTTCCTCGTGGAGTCCCACGAGAACCTGGACCAGCTCGACCGGGACCTGGTCGAGCTCGAGCAGCAGCCCGACTCGCGGGAGCGGCTGTCGAGCATCTTCCGCACGATCCACACCATCAAGGGGACCAGCGGCTTCCTCGCCTTCAACCGGCTGGAGCAGCTGACCCACGTCGGGGAGACCCTGCTGTCGCGGCTGCGCGACGGGGAGGTCGTGATGACGCCTCCGATCGCCGAGGGACTGCTCTCGATGGTCGACACCGTCCGCGCGCTGCTCGAGGGGATCGAGCGCACGGGGCGCGACACCGACCCGGCGGTCGACGTCGACCCCGTCGTGGCGGTCATCGAGGGACTGCTGGCGGCCGAGCCGGACACCGAGCCGGCTGTCGAGCCGGTCGTCGAGCCGGTCACCGGGCAGGCTGTCGAGGCGGTCGTCGTCGAGCCGGTCGTCGAGCCGGTCGTCGTCGAGCCGGTCGCCGTCGAGCCGGTCGTCGAGCCGGTGGTCGAGCCGGTCGCCGAAGAGCCCTGGGACGGCGTGGAGCGCCGGGTGGCGGTGGACGCGACGGTCCGCGTCGACGTCGACCTCCTCGACGACCTGGTCGACCTGGTGGGCGAGCTGGTGCTCACCCGCAACCAGCTGCTGCAGCGCAGCCTCGGCTCCGCCGACGCCGAGCTGGTCCGCGCCAGCCAGCGGCTGGACCTGGTGGCCAGCGAGCTGCAGGAGTCGATCATGAAGACCCGCATGCAGCCGATCGGCCAGGTCTGGTCGAAGATGCCGCGGGTCGTGCGCGACCTGTCCCACCAGCTCGGCCGCGAGGTCGAGCTCGTCATGGAGGGGCACGAGACCGAGCTGGACCGCAGCCTCCTCGAGGCGGTCAAGGACCCGCTGACCCACCTGGTCCGCAACTCTCTCGACCACGGCATCGAGCCGCCCGACGTACGACGTGCCGCCGGCAAGGACGCGAAGGGCACGCTGACGCTGCGGGCCTACCACGAGTCCGGCCAGGTCGTCGTCGAGATCGCCGACGACGGCAAGGGCATCGACCCCGCGACCATCGGCGCGGTCGCCGTCGAGCGCGGCGTCGTGACCCGCGACCAGCTGGCCCGGATGGATGCCCGCGACGTGCTCGGCCTGATCTTCCGGCCGGGCTTCTCCACCGCCGCCGCGGTCTCCAACATCTCCGGCCGCGGTGTCGGCATGGACGTCGTGCGCACCAACATCGAGCGGATCGGCGGCAGTGTCGACGTCTCCTCCGAGCCCGGGCGCGGTACGACGACCCGGGTCCGGATCCCGCTCACCCTGGCCATCATCCCGGCGCTCGTGGTGGGGGAGGGCGGCGAGCGGTACGCCATCCCGCAGGCCAACCTGGTCGAGCTCGTGCGCATCGAGGGCGACGACCTGCGCCGCCAGGTCGAGGACCTCGCCGGCGCTCCCGTGCTGCGGCTGCGCGGCAAGCTGCTGCCCCTGGTGTCCCTCGCCGAGACCCTCGGCGGCACGGCACCCGGGGACGACGCGCTCACGGTGGTCGTCCTCCAGTCCGACGAGGTCCGCTTCGGCCTGTGCGTCTCCGAGGTGCACGACACCCAGGAGATCGTGGTCAAGCCGATCGGGCGCCAGCTCAAGGCGCTGACCATGTACGCCGGCGCGACGATCATGGGCGACGGCCGGGTGGCCCTCATCCTCGACGTCGCCGGGATCGCCGGCACCGTGGGCGTCGGCGCCACCCAGCACGACGCGACGGACGGCCGCGCGCTCGGCGCCGACGACCGGACCGCGCTGCTGGTGCTCGAGGTCGCCGACGGCCGTCGCGCCGCGCTGCCGCTGGCCGCGGTCGCCCGGCTCGAGGAGTTCGGCCGCGACCGGGTGGAGCGCAGCGGTGCGGCCGAGGTGGTCCAGTACCGCGACGGGATCCTGCCGCTCGTGCGGCTGGCCTCCGCGATCGGGCTGCCCGACACCAGCGACCAGGGCGACCAGATCAGTGTGGTCGTCCACGAGACCGGGGACGCCGCGGGCGCCGTCGGCATCGTCATCGACAAGGTCCTCGACGTCGTCGAGGTGGCGGTCAGCGCGAGCGAGGTCGGTCGTCGTACCGGCGTCACGGGCAGCGCCGTCGTGCAGGACCGGGTCACCGACCTGGTCGACCTCGAGGCCGTCGTCGCCCGAACGGGGGTACCGGCATGACCACGACCACCACCCTGCGCACCGCCGAGCAGTACTGCACCTTCTGGGTCGCCGGCCTGTTCTTCGGCGTCGCCGTCGACGAGGTGCAGGAGGTGCTCCGGCGCCAGCCGATGACGCCGGTCCCGCGGGCCGATCGCGCCGTCACCGGCCTGATCAACCTGCGCGGCCAGATCGTCACTGCCGTCGACCTGCGGGTGCGGCTCGGGCTGCCCGACCGGGAGGGCGACGAGCTGCCCATGAACGTCATCGTCCGCAGCCGCGGCGAGGTGGTCAGCCTCCTCGTCGACGACATCGGCGACGTGATCGACACCGCCGGCGTCGACCCGCACCCGGTGCCGTCGACCATGCCGCGCACCGTCCAGGACGTCGTCCGCGGCGTCCGTCCCCTGCCCGAATCGATCCTGCTCGTCCTCGACGCCGACCGTGCGGTCGACGTCGCCGCCACGCCCGACACCACCGGAGGAACCCCATGACCGAGACCCTGGACCCGCCGGTGAACGGCACCCGCCCCGCCGCGACCCCCGTCGACTTCGCGCTGTACGACGCGCTCGAGACCGGCGCGTTCGTCGTGGACCCCGACTACAAGGTCCGCTACGTCAACCGCCAGGCCCGCGCCGAGCTGGCCGCCGGTGGCCCGGACATCCCCGAGGTCGACCCCGACACCTTGGTCGGCGTCTCCTTCGAGGTGATCTACGTGCACCCCGAGCTCGGCACCCGGCTCACCGCGACCGCCGAGCACCTGCCGCTGACCGACCGGGTCACCAGCGAGTTCTCCACGCACGACGCGTCCTTCACCGCGATCCACGACGCCGGCGGCGCGTACGTCGGCGCGCTGGTCACGTTCGAGAACGTCACCGACCGGCTGCGGGTCGAGCAGCAGATGGCGATCGCCAGCTCGATGATGGAGAACAGCCCGACGAACATGATGTTCGCGGACCGCGACTTCGTCATCCAGTACATGAACCCGGCCTCGCTGACCACCCTGCGCAGCCTCGAGGGCGTGCTGCCCGTCAAGGCCGACGAGGTCGTCGGCTCCAGCCTCGACATCTTCCACAAGAACCCCGCCTACCAGCGCGGCCTGCTGGCGAGCGTCGATCACCTGCCGCGCCGTGCCGACATCCAGGTCGGCGACCAGACGCTGGACCTGCTGGTCAGCGCGATCACCGACGCGAGCGGTGAGTACGTCGGCGCGATGGCCACCTGGGAGGTGATCACCGACCGCCTGCGGGTCGAGCGCGAGAGCGCCGAGGCGGCCGCCGACACCTCGGCCGTCAACAAGATCCTCTCCGGACTCGGCTCGGCGGCCGACGTCAACGCGGCCGTCCAGGTCGCGCTCGACACGGTGCGCAACGAGTTCGGCTGGGCCTACGGCTCCTACTGGAGGGTCGACCCGGCGGACCGGCTGCTGAAGTTCGACCGCGAGTCCGGCGACGCCGGCCCGGAGTTCCGCCAGGTGACCCTGCAGGCGTCGTTCGCGGAGGGCGTCGGCCTGTCCGGCCGGGCCTGGGCGCAGCGCGACCTCTACTTCACCCAGGACATCGGGGAGATGACCGACTGCGTGCGGGCGCCCGTCGCGCAGCGGGTCGGCGTGAAGTCCGGCGTCTGCTTCCCGATCGTCGTCGACGGCGAGGTCGTCGGCACCATGGACTTCTTCGCGACCGAGACCCTCCATCCGAGCGCCCAGCGTCTCGACGCCCTGCGCAACGTGGGCCGGCTGGTCTCGCAGACCATCGCCCGGCTCGACCGCGAGGTCGCGGAGCGCGAGGCGGCCGCCGTACTGGCCGGCAAGGTCGCCCAGATCCTCGATGTCGTCTCCGCGGCGGCCACCGGCGACCTGACCCGCGAGCTCGACATCGAGGGCGACGACGCCGTCGGCCAGGTCGCCGACGGCCTGCGCGCGCTGATGAGCACCCTGCGCTCCAGCATGGGCAACATCAGCGGCGCCGCCGAGACCCTCGGTGCGGCCGCGACCCAGCTGACCTCGCTCGCCGAGGGCATGGGCGAGGGCGCCTCGATGACCTCCGACCGGGCGGCCTCCGCGTCGAGCGCGTCGGTCCAGGTGTCCGCGTCGATCCAGACCGTCGCCACCGCGGCCGAGGAGATGACCGCGTCCATCCGTGAGATCGCCAAGAACGCCACCGAGGCCGCGACCGTCGCCACCGACGCCGTCACCGTCGCCTCCGAGGCCCAGGGCACCGTCGCCTCGCTGGGGGAGTCGTCCGCCGAGATCGGCCAGGTCATCAAGGTGATCACCTCGATCGCCCAGCAGACCAACCTGCTCGCCCTCAACGCCACCATCGAGGCGGCCCGCGCCGGCGACGCCGGCAAGGGCTTCGCGGTGGTCGCCAACGAGGTCAAGGAGCTGGCCAAGGAGACCGCCAAGGCCACCGAGGAGATCGGCCAGAAGATCGAGGCCATCCAGAGCGACACCCAGGGAGCCGTCTCCGCGATCAGCCGGATCGCCGACGTCATCGCCCGGATCAACGACATCCAGTCGACGATCGCCTCCGCGGTGGAGGAGCAGACCGCCACCACCAACGAGATCGCCCGCTCGGTCACCGAGGCCGCCGCCGGTGCCAACGGCATCGCCGAGGACGTCACCCAGGTCGCCACCGCGGCCGCCGACACCCGCGAGGGCGCGCAGAACACGCTCACCTCGGCCACCGAGCTCACCGGCGTCGCCTCCGAGCTGCGGGACATGGTGGGTCGCTTCCAGCTCTGAGCCCAGGCCTCCGCGCGCACAAGACCCCCGCCCCGGTGACACCTGGGGCGGGGGTCTCGTACGTCGAGCAGGCGGCTCAGCCGACGCGGCGGTCCGCGGCCGGCGGCACCGAGCCCAGGGAAGGAGCGGCGGCGGGCGCCGAGCCCTCGGCCCCGCGCAGGCGTACGGCGAGCAGCGCGGCCTGGGTGCGGTGCTGGAGCCCGAGGCGGGCGAGCAGGCCGGTGACGTGGTTCTTGACCGTCTTCTCGGCCAGGTACAGCTTCTCCGCGATCTGCCGGTTGGTCATGCCCTCGGCGATGAGGAAGAAGATCTTGCGCTGCTGCGGGGTGAGCTCGCAGATGACGTCGAGCGACTTGCGCTGCATCTCCATCTGCTCGACGACGCGGTTGGCGACAGCCGGGTCGATCAGCGAGTGGCCGCCGGCGACGAGCTTGATGCCGTTGAGGAGCGAGTTGCCCTCGATCTTCTTCAGCACGTAGCCGGACGCGCCGGCCAGGATCGCCGCGGAGATCGCGTCGGGGTCGTCGTAGGTCGTCAGGATCAGGGCCTTGATGTTCGGGTCGACCGAGCGCATCTCACGGCAGATGTCGACCCCGGTGCCGTCCGACAGGTTGGCGTCGAGGACGGCGATGTCGGGGCGCAGCTGGAGGATCTCGCGCAGCGCGACCGTGGCACTGCCGGACTGGCCGACCACCTCGAGCTCGGGGTCGGTCTCGAGCAGGCTCGCCACACCACGGCGTACGACCTCGTGGTCGTCGACGATGTAGACGCGGATCGGATTCTCGGCAGGCACGGTAAAGATTCTCCGACGTGACGCGCCGAAGGGCGATCCCTTCGGGACAGGTCCGACCGGAGGATCTGTCGGCGTGGCCCAGAAGGACTAGTCCGTCTCGGGCGAACGTGGGATCAGCGGACCCTCACCGGGCGCGCAGGTCGGCCAGCGCGGCCGTCACGTCGCGCTCGCTGCGCCGCAGCTCGGCGAGCAGCGCGACGATGTCCTGGGTGGTGAGCCGGTCGTCCGCGACCGGCGGCTCGAGGCACTCGGCCGCCTCGGCGGCGGTGATCCGGGTGCCGATCTCGAGGCGGTACGACGTGTCGGCGAGCTCGAACGCGATGTCGGCGACGACCGCGGTGAAGTGCTCGTCGGCCACCGGGTCGTGGACGACCAGGTGCTCGCCGGGCTCGAGGCCACGCGCCAGACCGGCGTCCACGTGGCTGACCGCGAACGAGCGGCTACGACGGGTGAAGGGGCTGAGCGCCACCACGATCTGCTCCACCGCGACCTCCGACGGGACGGGGCGCCGGCTGCGCCCTCACACCTGTCCAACACCGCACGGGCCGCACCGTTACGGCGGGGCAGGTCCTCTCGTGGATGATCCGTTCGGGCTATGCCGGATAGCCCGGCGGGGTGGTGACCCGTATGGGAACGCGCTAGGTTGGGTAGCGACGCATCAGACATGTGGCCAAGCCCACCGCCACACCGCTCTCGAAGTTCGGGAGTACCAAGTGTCCATCGCATCGATTCCCACCATCCCCCACCGTTCCACCGCTTCATCCATCGGCCAGGTCAGCTCCGCCGAGCGCAAGGCGCGAACCGCAGAGCTGCTGGCGAAGGCCCGGGAGTGTCCGCCAGGGGAGCGGGACGATCTCTTGCAAGAGGTCATCGTCCTCAACATCCCCGTGGCACGCACGCTCGCCGCTCGCTACCGCAACCGGGGCCAGTCGTCCGACGAGCTCGAGCAGGTCGCGTGCCTCGCGCTGACCCGCGCGGTGCAGTCCTTCGACCCGGCGCGCGGCGACGACCTGCTGGTCTTCGCCGTGCCCAGCATCCTGGGCGAGCTCAAGCGGCACTTCCGCTCCGCCGCCTGGGTGGTCCGGCCCCCGCGCCGGCTCCAGGAGATCCGCCCTCGGGTGGTCGCCGCGCAGGAGGACCTGGCCCAGCACCTCGGCCGGCCGCCGACGCCGCTCGAGCTGGCCACCGAGCTCGACTGCCCGGTCGCCGAGGTCGAGGAGGCGCTGTCGTGCGGCGACCTGGCCCACGCCACCTCGCTCGACGAGCCGGTCGCGGCGACCGGTAGCCCGCTCGGCGAGCTGCTCCCGACCGTCGACCCCGGCTTCGAGCACAGCGAGGCCGTGGCCGTGCTCGGCCCGGCCTGTCGCCAGCTCAAGGCCCGTGACCGCCGGATCCTGCAGATGCGGTTCTACGAGCAGCGCACCCAGCAGGAGATCGCCGACGAGCTCGGCGTGACCCAGGTGCAGGTCTCGCGGCTGCTGCAGCGGATCTTCACCGACCTGCGCCGCTCGGTCGGCGTGGACCCGAGGCCGCACGCCGCCTGAGCCGAGCTCACCGCGCCCCATGCGAACTGGTCCCGGAATCACGCATTCCACGACCGGATCGCATGGGGTGCGGTCGCGTTCGGGTCGGGTCAGGGCCGGAAGAGCACCTTCACCATGCCGTCGTTCTTCTCGCGGAAGTCGCGGTACGCCGACGGCGCCTCCTCGAGCGGAAGGTGGTGGGTCGCGAACGACTCCACGCCGAGGTGGTCGGTCCCGTCCAGCAGCAGGCTCAGGATCTCGTCGCTCCAGCGTCGTACGTTCGCCTGGCCCATCCGCAGCTGCACCTGCTTGTCGAACATCTCCATGAGGGGCATCGGGTCCATCGGACCGCCGTAGACCCCCACCACCGACACGGTGCCGCCGCGCCGGACCGCCTGGATCGCCAGGTGCAGCGCGGCCAGGCGGTCCACACCAGCGGTGCGCATCAGCGGCTGCGCCATCCGGTCCGGTAGCAGTCCGACCAGCTTCGACACCGACTCGGCCATCGGCGAGCCGTGCGCCTCCATGCCGACGGCGTCGATCACCGCGTCCGCCCCACGGCCCCGGGTCAGCTCGAGGACGGTGGTGATGGCGTCGACGTGGTTCTCGGTGACCAGCGCCTCCGCGCCGTACGCCGAGACCCGCTGCAGCCGCTCCGGCACGGGGTCGAGGACGAGGACCCGGATGCCGCGCATCAGCGCGATCCGCGTGCACATGTCACCGATCGGCCCGGCGCCGAGCACGAGCAGGGTGTCACCGGGCTGCAGCGCGGCGTACTCCACCGCCTGCCACGCGGTCGGCAGCACGTCGGAGAGGAACACGAAGCGGTCGTCGGGCGGGCCGTCGGGAACCTTGATCGGCAGCCGGTCGGCGAACGGGACCCGCAGGTACTCCGCCTGCGCCCCGGGCACCTGCCCGTACAGCTTGCTGTAGCCGAACAGGCTCGCTCCGGTGCCCTGCTCGACGTTCTGGGTCGTCTCGCACTGGCTGTGCAGCCCGCGGGCGCACATCCAGCACCGGCCGCAGCTGACGTTGAACGGTACGACGACCCGGTCGCCCGGCCGCAGCGACGACACCTCGCGGCCCACCTCCTCGACCACGCCGATCGGCTCGTGGCCCACGACGTCGCCGACCTCCATGAACGGCGCGAGCGGCTCGTACAGGTGCAGGTCCGAGCCGCACAGCCCGCTGGACGTGACCCGGATGACGATGTCGTCGGCGTCCTGGATGTGCGGGTCCGGGACGTCCTCGACGCTCATCCGGCCCTTGCCCTGCCAGGTCACGGCCCTCATGACTTCTTGTTCCTCCGTCGGTCGCGGTGGCTGTCGTCGCACCACGGCATCCGGTCGGACCGGCCGCAGCGGCACACCGCCACGACCGCCCGCTCGGCCGGGGCCGCCGTACCGTCCATCCCGACCACCTCGTCGGCGCCGCGCACCAGGAGCGGGCCGCCCGGGCAGTCGGTGACGACGACTCGTCGGCTGCTCATCGCCGCATCACCCCGCGGCCCGGTCCTCGCGGCTGGTTCGCCAGGCGTCGAGCAGCACCTCGCCGGCCAGGCCGTCGACGGCCAGGCAGGCGGTCGCGCCGAACACCACGTCGGGCGCCAGCGCGGGTTCGTCGTCGACGAGAGCCGCGCAGATCCCGCGGATCGCGAGCTGCTCGTGCACGGCGTCCGCCTCGACGTGCTCGTCGTAGTAGTCGGCCACGGCCTCGGGCAGCCGCAGTCGCCGGGCCCCGCGCAGGATCCGCTCGCACGGCAGCGAGCTGGTCGCCTCGAACGCCGCGAGGTGGCCCATCGCCGCGCCGCGCAGGCGGCGGTTGAGGGCGAACAGCGACATCAGGTTGACCGAGGCGAGGGTCGCGCCCGAGGCCTGCTCGACGTACGGCGCCAGGTCGGTCGGCAGGTCCAGCGAGGCCAGGGCGCGGGCGAACAGCGCCTGGTGCAGCCGGTCGGGGCGGCCGCCGCCGTACTCGTCGTACTGCAGCTCGGCGAGGGCCACCTTCGCGGCGCCGCCGATCCGCGGCAGCACGAAGCTCTGCGGGTCGGACTCGCGCAGGTGGTAGACGGCCCGCTCGGAGAGGTAGGAGCAGAACTCCTCACGGGTGGCCCGGCGGTGCAGGAACTGGGCCACGTCCGAGGGACCCGAGCGCGCGGTCATCCGGACCAGGGCGGCGGTGACCTGCTCGGCAGGGGTGTCGCCGAGGTCCTCGAGCGCCGGCGCGTCGTCGGGGGTCTGGTCCACCAGCTGCCGGACGGCGTGCTCGAAGGTGCGCTCGAGCGCGGCCCGGCTGACCATGAGCAGCGGGTCCCACTCTGCGTGCGGGTCGTCGACGTCGTCGAACCCGCGGTAGTGGAGCTCGTAGAGCACCCACAGCGCGAGCTGGAGGTCGCGGTCGGTCAGCGGGTAGGTGACGTCTCCCATCGCCCGCGGCTCCGGCACGGCGTGCGGGCCGTGTGGTCGGGCCCGCAAGGTCTCGACCACGCCCTCGCTGAGGGGGCCACAGGGCTCGGGCAGCCTCATCCGGTCCTCGTCCTTCCCTCCCACAGCTCGCCCAGGATCAGGCGTAGCGCGACCCGTCGGACCGCGAGCAGCGCCAGGAGGTGACCCCCTGTTGTGCGCGACGCACGACGTTCGGGATAGTTCTCATCGCAGACGGTCTGTCGTCCCATGCCGACCTCCTCCGGGTGGTTGCGGGGTACCCCGGCCGTCGGACCGCATACGCGGTCACCGAGTCGCACGCCACGGAGGGTGAGATGGGTCGAGGAGTCGCGGGAGGTGAACCGGCGCCGCTGGACGGGCTGGTGCCCACGGACGGCGCGCGACAGACCGGCCGCTTCGTGTTCCACGTGGTCGACGGGACGTGGGAGTGGGACGAGGACGTCTTCGCGATCCATGGCTACCGGCCGGGTGAGGTCGAGCCGACCACCGAGCTGGTCATGCGACACAAGCACGAGCAGGACCGCCAACTCGTGGAGCGGACGCTCGAGGAGGCGATCGGCGACGGAGCGCCCTTCAACGTCTACTACCGGATCGTGGTCGCCGGCGAGATCCGCAACGTCGTCCTGTGCGGCGAGGGCCAGTACGACGGCGGGCGGACCAGCGGCAAGGCCGATCGCCTCGTCGGCTACTACGTCGACCTGACTCCCGAGCTCGAGGCCGAGACCGCGGCCGCGGCCGACGCCGCGGTGGCCGCGTCGGCGGCCTCGCGCGACACCATCGAGCAGGCCAAGGGCATCCTCATGCTGGGCTACGGCCTCGACGCGGAGGCGGCATTCGCGATGCTCAAGTGGTGGTCGCGCAATCGCAACGTGAAGGTGCGGGAGGTCGCCGAGCGCCTGATCCAGGTGGCTCGGGAGGGGCATGTCAGCCACCCGGGGCTGCGCCGGTTGCTGGACGCACTGCTCGACGACCTCACCGCCAGCCGGGCGGCTCGGGGAAACCAGCCCGACTGAGTCCGGTCACTGCTTCGGTCCTCGTCGATGCAGACCTCGCCGTACCCGACTCTGCGCGGTCAACCCGGGTAACGGCCGAAGATGACCGAGAAGGCCTTTCCCGCCCAGCAGCAGACGCCCCCGGGACTCACGGGGGAGATGACCCCGGAGCCCGATCACGGCGAGCGGTCGTACGTCGGCCACGGCCGACTCGAGGGCCAGGTCGCCCTGATCACCGGAGGCGACTCCGGGATCGGCCGCGCCGTGGCGATCGCCTACGCCCGTGAGGGTGCCGACGTCGCGTTCACCTACCTGCCCGAGGAGCAGCCCGACGCCGACGCGACCTCCGCGCTGGTGACCGAGGCGGGGCGCCGGGTGCTGCCGATGGCGCTCGACCTGCGCACCAGCGACGCCTGTGACGAGGCGGTACGACGCACCGCTGACGAGCTCGGCGGCCTCGACGTGCTGGTCAACAACGCCGGCTACCAGATGGCGCGCGACCACGCCGTCGACGACCTGAGCGACGACCGGATCGACCGCACCTTCAAGACCAACCTGTACGCGCTGATGTGGCTGGTCCGGGCCGCCGCTCCGCACCTGCGCAAGCGCCCCGGCTGCATCGTCAACAACGCCTCGATCCAGGCCTTCGAGCCCTCCGAGACGCTGCTCGACTATGCCGCCACCAAGGCCGCGATCAACAACCTCACCGTCAACCTCGCCGCCTCGCTCGGCGGCGACGGCGTGCGGGTCAACGCGGTCGCGCCCGGACCGATCTGGACCCCGCTGCAGCCGGCCACCCAGGAGCCGGAGAAGGTCGAGCACTTCGGCACCGACACCCCGCTCGGACGGGCCGGCCAGCCGGCCGAGGTGGCACCCGCGTTCGTCTTCCTCGCCTCGCCCGCCGACGCGTCGTACGTCTCCGGCACGGTGCTCGGGGTCACCGGCGGAAAACCCGTGTTCTGACCCCGCTCCCGGGTACCTCCCGGCCATGGAGAACCGACCGCGGGACCCACGACATCGCGCGCACGTCTCGAAGGGCCAGGTGTCCGAGGTGGGCAACCTCGACGACGCCGGCGAGGTCGAGGCCCCGTCGGACTCGGTGGCGGGCCACCCGACCGACCGCGCCGTGCAGGAGGGCAGGACCGGGCCGAACGCCCGCACCGGCAGCCAGGACGAGGAGGACCGACGATGACCATTCCCGACCCCGAGCGACCGGTGGCGCCGGACGAGCCACCCGTCCCCGACGACCCCGACGTGCCGACCGACCCCGAGGCCCCGCTCGACGAGCCGGTGGTCGAGGTCGACCCGGAGGAGGACTACCCGCACGCCGAGGAGATGGACGAGGACCGGGCGTGAGCACCGCGCCGGCCGGGACGCGGGAGAACCGTCGCCCGCCCCAGCAGATCACCCGCAACCTCAACGAGCTGCTCCAAGAGCTGCGGGTGATGCAGACCGGCGTGCAGATCCTCACCGGCTTCCTTCTCACCGTCCCGTTCACCGAGCGGTTCGCCGACCTGACCGGGGCCCAGCAGCGGCTCTACCTCGCCATCCTGGTGACCGCGGTGCTGACCACCCTCGTCATCGTCGCGCCGGTCTGCTACCACCGGCTGCTGTTCCGGCAGGGCCGCCGCGAGTGGATCGTGGCCGCCGCGCAACGCTGCGCCCTCGCCGGACTGGTCGGCCTCGCCACGGTCTCTGCAGCGGTCGTGCTCCTGGTGTTCGACGTGGTGCTCGGGACCCGCGCCGCACTGGTCGCCGCGGCGGCGGTCGCGCTCGCCTTCACCCTGATGTGGGCTGCGGTCCCCTGGCGGGGCCGCACGAGGTGAAGCGTTTGCAGCGACCGGCCGTCGTCGCGGTCCTCGTCCTCCTGCTCGCCGGCTGCGGCGTCGTGAGCCGGCCCGACGCGACCGCCTGGGACCACCAGGCCGCGCAGGCCCTCACTGACGCCGCCAGCGAGGTGGCCACCGCCCGCCTCGCGCTCGAGTCGGCGCGCAAGGAGCGCACCTGGTCGTCGTACACCACCGTGCTGGTGGCCGAGGCCGAGGAGGCCGCGGGCAAGGTCGAGGAGGACCTGTCGCGCCTGCAGGTGCCGGACGGACGCACCGACGAGGCGACGAAGGTGCTCGACCTGCTCGATCGGGCCGTCGACCTCGTCGGCGAGGCCCGCGCGCACGCGGTCGACGGGAAGTACGACGACAAGGCGCTCGTCGACCACCTCGACGACCTGTCCGACGAGCTGCGGAAGGCGACGCCGTGAAGCGCTACTTCGCCGTCCTGCTGGGGATCCTGACCGCCATCGGCGGCTTCGTCGACATCGGCGACCTGGTCACGAACGCCCAGGTCGGTGCCCGGCTCGGGATGTCCCTGGCGTGGATCGTGCCGGTGGGCGTCATCGGCATCTGCGTGTTCGCCGAGATGTCCGGGCGGATCGCCGCGGTCAGCCGCCGGGCCACCTTCGACCTGGTGCGCGAGCGGCTCGGGCCGCGGATGGGCTTCCTCAACCTGGTCGGCTCGATGCTCGTGACCCTGCTGACCTTCATCGCCGAGATCGGCGGCGTCGCGCTCGCACTGCAGCTGGTGAGCTCGCTGCACCACCTCCTGATCGTCCCGTTCGTCGCCGTCGCGGTCTGGATCGTGCTGTGGCGCGCGAAGTTCTCCGCGATCGAGAACGTGCTCGGCCTGATGGGGCTTGCGCTGATCGCCTTCGCCGTCGCGTTGTGGCAGCTCGGGCCGGACTGGGGCGAGCTCGCAGCGGGGCTCTCACCCGCGGAGAAGCCCGAAGCGGAGAGCTGGGCGACGTACGCCTTCTTCGCGGTGGCGCTCTTCGGAGCCGCGATGACGCCGTACGAGGTCTTCTTCTTCTCCAGCGGCGGTGTCGAGGAGCGGTGGACGGACAAGGACATCGGGGTGATGCGGGCCAACGTGTTCATCGGCTTCCCGCTCGGAGGCGTGCTGTCGGTGGCGATCGCCGCGTGCGCCGCGACCGTGTTCCTGCCGGCCGGGATCTCCGTCGAGACCCTCGGCCAGGTCGGCCTCCCCGTGGCGATCGGCCTCGGCAAGATCGGTCTCGCGATCGTGGTGCTCGGCTTCTTCGCGGCCACCTTCGGCGCCGCGTGCGAGACCGGGCTGTCGACCGGCTACAGCCTCGCGCAGTACTTCGGCTTCCCCTGGGGCAAGTTCGTGCGCCCGAAGGAGGCGGCGGGCTTCCACCTCATCCTGCTGATCGCGACCGTGGTCGCCGCCGGCGTCCTGCTCACCGGCGTCGACCCGATCATGGTCACCGAGATCTCGGTGGTGTTCTCCGCGATCGCACTCCCGCTGACGTACTTCCCGATCCTCGTGGTCGCCAACGACCCCGACTACCTCGGCGAGCACGTCAACGGACCGCTCGCCAACGCGCTCGGGGTGTTCTACCTCGTCGTCATCACGGTCGCGGCGCTCGCCGCGATCCCGCTGATGGTCGTCACGTCCATGGGGCAGGGCTGAGAGGGATGGCCTGATGGGAACGCTGGCCGAGCGCAACGGGTACGACGTCGGGCTGCACCTGCTGGACCGGCAGGTGATCGGCGCCGATGACCGCCTCGTCGGCAAGGTCGACGACATCGAGCTGTTCATCGAGGACGACGGCGCGCTGGTGCCGACCGCCCTGTTGATGGGCCTCCCGGCGCTGCTGCCGCGCTTCGGGCGGCACCTCGGCGGCAGCCTCGCCCGCGCGCACCGGCTGGTCCGCGAGGCGGCGGCCGACCAGGAGCTGCCCCTGGTCGTCGACTTCGACCTCGTCGAGGACGTCTCGAGCGACGTACGGCTCTCCGAGCCGGCCCACGGCCTGCTGCACCGGATGGCGCACGACCGAGCCGCCGATCCCCGTCGCTGTCGGGTCGGCGACCTCCTCGGCATCCCCGTCCGGTGCCCGGACCTGCCCCGGCGCTCGAAGATCCTCGACCTGCGCATGGTCGGCTCGCCGGACGGGCCGGGGGAGCACCGCGTGGTCGCGCTCCTCGTCGGGCCAGGCCGTCCCGGCGCGCTCTTCGGCTACGACCGCCGCAGCGAGCCCGGCCCGGCCGCGGTCGCCGCCGTCGTGCGCTGGCTGCACCGCCACGCCCGCATCGTCGAGCTCGGCGAGGGCGTCGAGATCGACCACGAGGCCGGGGAGGTGCGGATCGTCGCCGGGACGTCTCTCGCACCGCTGCGCGGGTAACGCCGGGGAGTACGTGGACATCCGACGTGAGCGAGAAGGAGGAGTCATGCCTGGCAAGAAGCACGGCCCCGGCATCAAGAACCCGGACGCCTACGAGGAGATCCGCAAGGACGGCGCCAGCAAGGAGAAGGCCGCCCGGATCTCGAACGCCATGGCCTCCGAGGGTGCCAGCAAGGTCGGCCGCCGCGGCGGCAAGGCCGGCGACTACGAGGACTGGACCGTCGACGACCTGCGCAAGCGGGCGCGCGAGCTCGACATCGACGGCCGCTCGTCGATGAAGAAGGACGAGCTGATCGACGCCCTCCGCCACCACTAGCGCGACCCGGCGCGAAGTGGCTCCTGATTCGCGCTGACCCGGCACAAAGTGGTCCGAGTTTCGCGACGACCCGGCGGATAGTGGCTCGACCCGGCGCACTTTCTGCCGGGTCGGCGGGTTTGTGCGGGCCACTTTCTGCCGGGTCGGCGGGCCCTCAGACCCAGCGCGAGAACCAGATCCGGTCCAGCCACTCGCTGTGGGTCAGCATCTGGTTGGTCCAGATCGGCCAGAACCAGGCGAAGTTCACCAGCGTCAGCACCACGAAGGCCCCACCGACCACGACCCCCACGGTCCGCCGCGCGGAGGGCGCCCGCGAGGGCCCGATCAGCGCCCCGATCGCGAGGGTGATCGCCATGACCGTGAACGGCAGGATGGCGATCGCGTAGAAGAGGAAGATCGGCCGGTCGTCGTACAGCATCCAGGGCAGCCACGTGGACAGCGCACCGACGACGGCCAGCCCGTAGCGCCAGTCCCGGGCGCCGATCCACATCACGACGGCGAACATCAGCGCCAGTACGCCGCCCCACCACAGCACCGGCGTCGGCAGCAGCAGCACCTGCTTGATGCAGTTGCTGTCCGCGGGCGCGTCGCAGCCGGGGGCGTCGGGGGAGATGTCGTTGGTGACGGCCACCCCGACCGGGCGGTTGATGAGCAGCCAGCTCGACGGCTTCGACTCGTAGAAGTGCGTCGAGCAGTTCAGGAAGTGCGTGTGGAAGGTGTAGACGTCCTGGTGGTAGTACCAGAGCGAGCGCAGGGACTGCCACGCCTCACCCAGCCCGGTCGCGTCCTTCTCGGTCGCGGTCGGCCACTTCTTCGACGTGTCGAGGTCGTCGGCGACGTAGTGCTCGTCCTTGGAGTCGCTGTCCTTCTCGCAGTGCCCCTGGCCGGTGTACTGCCGGTACTGGGTGGAGCTGAGGTGCTCCTCGTACTCCTTGGCGTGCATCAGCCAGCCGCCCCACGTGGCGATGTAGACCAGCAGCGCCACCACGACCAGCGAGAGGAAGGCGGGGATGCCGTCGGCGACCGCCCCCTTCGCCAGCGCCCACCGGATGCCGAGCGAGCGGCGGGCGCCGGCGCTCCAGATCCAGCACAGCACGCCGAGCGCCGCGAGAGGGTACGCCGCGGTCCACTTGGTGCCGGCGGCGAGCCCGAAGCAGACGCCGGCGGCCAGCAGCCACGGGCGGAACAGGACCCGCGGACCCCACCCCGTCAACGCGACCCCGTCGTCGGTACGACGTGCCCGCCTCGCCAACCGCGCGCGGTGCCAGTCGCGGTCGGCCACCAAGCAGGACACGGCGCACAGCAGGAACAGCGCCAGGAAGATGTCGAGCAGCGCCAGCCGCGAGAGCACGAAGTGCAGGCCGTCGAGCATGAGCAGGGTCCCGGCGACGCAGCCGAGCATGGTCGAGCCGGTCATCCGGCGCACCAGCCGGCACATGACGAGCACCATCAGCGCACCCGCGACGGCCGACGCGATCCGCCAGCCGAACGGGTCCATCCCGAACGCCTTCTCACCCAGCGCGATCAGCCACTTGCCGACGTCGGGGTGCACCGCGAGCGACGGGTCGCCCGTCCAGACCTTGTCGGTGTGACCGGCCAGGATGTCGGCGTTGATGTCGGTCTTGGCGTTGCCGTCCGCGTCGGTCAGGTACGTCTCGATGTAGCCGTTGTTGAGCAGCGACCAGGCGTCCTTGGCGTAGTACGTCTCGTCGAACGCGAACCGGTGGGGGTTGCCGAGGCCCACGAGCCGCAGCCCGAACGCCAGCACGGTGAGCCCGATCGGGCCCAGCCAGCCGACCAGCCGCTGGCGCGCGGACAGGCGCCGGATCGGGCTGATCGCGCGCTCCACCGCCAGCGGGACCCGGCGGCCGAGCGCGGTGCGGGAGAGGCCGACGACGGTCACGGTGGGCAACCCTACGTGGCGCATCTGCAAGGATCGTGACGTGAGTGGAGTCCTGGTGCTGGCCGGTACGCCGATCGGCCGGGTCGGCGACGCGCCGCCGCGGTTGGCCGACGAGCTGGCCGCCGCCGACGTCGTCGCCGCCGAGGACACCCGCCGGCTGCGACGGCTGGTCACCGACCTCGGCATCGAGCTGTCCGGGCGGGTCGTGTCCTACTTCGAGGGCAACGAGGCGGCCCGGACCCCGACCCTGGTCGAGGCGCTCGAGAACGGCGAGCGCGTGGTGCTCGTGACCGACGCCGGCATGCCCAGCGTGTCCGACCCGGGCTACCGGCTGGTGGCCGCCGCGGTCGAGGCCGGGATCCGGGTGACCGCCGTACCCGGGCCGTCGGCAGTGCTCACCGCCCTCGCCGTCTCCGGCCTGCCGGTCGACCGGTTCTGCTTCGAGGGCTTCTTGCCGCGCAAGGCGGGAGAGCGCGCGCGCCGGCTCGCCGACCTCGCGACCGAGCAGCGCACGATGGTGTTCTTCGAGGCGCCGCACCGCACCGCGGCCGCGCTGGAGGCGATGCGCGACGCGTTCGGCGCCGACCGGGCGGCGGCCGTGTGCCGCGAGCTGACCAAGACCCACGAAGAGGTACGACGCGACGGGCTCGCCGCTCTGGTCGACTGGGCTGCCGAGGGGGTGCGCGGGGAGGTCACCATCGTGGTCACCGGCGCGACCCCGGGCGCCGGCATCGCGACCGATCCCGACAGCCTGCGGGCCGCGGTCGCCGGACTCGAGGAGTCCGGCATGCGACGCAAGGAGGCCATCGCCGTGGTGGCCGGGCAGGCTGGACTACCCAAACGCGACGTCTACCAGGTGGTGCACATCGATGGCTGAACGGATCACGTCGGTCGAGCGGGACGGACTGGAGCTCGACGTCCTCGACCAGGGGCCCCTGGACGGCGAGGCGATCCTGCTGTTCCACGGCTTCCCCGAGACCGCCTCCTGCTGGCGGCTCGTGGTGCCCATCCTGAACGAGGCGGGCTTCCGCACCCTGGCGATGACCCAGCGCGGCTACGCACCCCGCGCCCGGCCGCGCAGGCGTCGCGACTACGTCATGGCCGAGCTGCTCGGTGACGCGCGCGCGCTCGCCGAGAAGGTCGGCGGCAAGGTCCACGTCGTGGGCCACGACTGGGGCGCGATCCCCTCGTGGCTCCTTGCCATGCACCACCCCGAGCTGGTCGCCAGCCTGACCGCGGTGTCCGTGCCGCACCCGCAGGCGTTCCTCACCTCGATGGTGCGCTCCACCCAGGGCCTGAAGTCCTGGTACATGCTCGCCTTCCAGGTCCCGTGGCTGCCCGAGCGCATCCTCGGCGGCAGGCGCGAGGTCGGCGCACGGCAGCTGCGGGCTGCCGGTCTCACCGCCGACGACGTCGCCCGGTTCCGTGAGGAGATCGTCGACGCCGGCGCGCTCACGACCGCTCTCAACTGGTACCGCGCCATGCCCCTCGGGGACCCGCGGCTGACCCGGGGCCGGGTCAGGGTGCCCACGACCATGGTGTGGAGCGACGAGGACATCGCGCTGGGCCGTTGGGGAGTGGAGCACACGGCGCGACTCGTCGACGCGCCGTACCGGTTCGTCGAGCTGAACGGGGTCTCGCACTGGATCCCGACCCAGGCGCCCGAGGCGCTCGCCGAGGCCATCCTCGACCGGGTCGGTGTCAGCACGTCGTGAGTGAGGAGCGCCCACCCGTCCCGGAGCCGCTGCCGCACCCGGTCGTCGACAACCACTGTCACCTCGACATCGGCCGCGGCGAGGCCGCCTGGGACGCAAGGGAGGCGATCGACGCGGCGGTGGCGGTCGGCGTACGACGGATCGTTCAGATCGGCTGCGACCTGCCCGGTGCCCGATGGGCGGTTGCCGCGGCGGCGGAGCACCCGGAGCTGGTCGCCGGCGTCGCGCTGCACCCCAACGAGGCGCCCCGAATCCTCGCCGACGGCGGACGGGCCGCCCTGGAGGCGGCGTGGGACGAGATCGAGCAGCTCGCCGGCGCCCACCCGAAGGTGCGTGCGGTGGGGGAGACCGGTCTCGACGCGTTCCGGACCGGCGACGACGGGCGGGCCGTGCAGGTCGAGTCCTTCCGTCGGCACGTCGACATCGCCAAGCGGCTCGGCAGGACGCTGGTGATCCACGACCGCGAGACCCACGACGAGGTGCTCGAGGTGATCGACAGCGAGGGCGCGCCCGAGCGCTGGGTGATGCACTGCTTCTCCGGCGACGCCGCCTTCGCCCGCGCCTGCCTCGATCGCGGCGCCCACCTCTCCTTCGCCGGCACCGTCACGTTCAAGAACGCCGAGCCGCTGCGCGAGGCGTTGCGGATCACGCCCCGCGACCGGGTGCTGGTGGAGACCGACGCGCCCTACCTGACGCCGTCCCCCTACCGCGGGCGCACCAACGCGTCGTACCTCGTGCCGCTCACGGTGCGGGCCATGGCCGCCGAGCGCGGCGACGACCTCGCGGAGCTCTGCGCGGCGATCGACGCCAACACGGAGGCGGCCTTCGGGGGCGCCTGGTAGCCGCTCAGAGTCCCAGCGCGGCCTGGAGCTGCAGGACGTCCGAGCGGATGGCCATCAGCCGCGCCGGCGCCTGCGCCTCGCTCATCACGCCGTCCGACACACGGTCCAGCGCGACCCTGCGATGGTGCGGGTACAGCAGCCGGGCGGTCATCTCGTACGACGTGCGCAGCAGGGCCCCGTCGGCGCCGGAGTGCACGGCCCGCAGTGCGTCGACCATGCCGGCCGGGAAGTGCCACTGTGTCAGCGCCTCGGCGGTCAGCTGCGGTGAGCAGATCCCGTAGCGGTCGGCTTCGGCCCGGAACCGCTCGACGCCGAGCCCGGTCGTGGCGAGCAGGTCGGCGTACCCGTCCGCGTCCGCCTGGTGGAGCAGCGCGGCGCCGAGCTGGGCGAGCAGGCCGAGGGAGAGCGCATCCGCGGTGGTCACCTGGAACCGGGGCCCCAGCGCACCGGCGGCCGCGGCCAGGTGCACCGACGTGGTCCAGAAGTCGTCGGGGAGGTGCTGCCCGTCGTCGATGCCGGCCAGCGCCACGGTCGCGACCGAGCGCACGGTGTTGAACCCGACCACGGTGACGGCGAGCTGCAGGCTGGTCACCCGGCCGGACAGGCCGAAGTAGGCGGAGTTGGCCAGCTTCATCACCCGGGCCGCGAGCGCCATGTCGGCGCCGAGGATCGCAGCCAGCTCGGCGGCGCCGGCGCTGTCGCTGTTGCTGGTGCTCACGACTTGGGCGGCGACCGGTCGTTGCGAGGACAGCTGGTCCAGCCCGTCGAGGACCGCGTCGACGTCGAGGACGGTGTGGTTCACAGCAGTGCTCCCCGGCCCGCGGGGAAGGAGCTCCGGCACCACTCCACGAACGAGGGCTCGGGCAGCGGCGGGCTGATCGCGAAGCCCTGCATCACCGAGCACTCCATGTCGGTGAGCATCGCCTGCTGGACCGAGGTCTCCACGCCCTCGGCGACGACTCCGATCCCGAGATTGTGGGCCAGGCTGATGACGGCCTGCGCCACGGCGGTGTGCCCGTCCTCCAGCTCGGCGACGAACGAGCGGTCCACCTTGAGATAGCTCACGGGCAACCGGCGCAGGTACGCCAGCGAGGAGTAGCCGGTGCCGAAGTCGTCGATCGCGACCTGCACCCCGTGCTCGCGCATCTGGCGCAGGATCGTGGAGGCGGTGTCCGGGTCCTTCATCAGGGCGGACTCGGTGATCTCCACGCACAGCTGCTCGGGCCGAAGCCCGCAGCGCCGTAGGGTCTGCTGGACCGTGTGGACCAGCAGGTTGTCGCTCATCTGCAGCGCCGACAGGTTGACGTTGACCCGCGCCGGCGCGAGCGCGCCCAGCTGCACCCGCCACGCCGTCAGGGCCCGGCACGCGGTCTCCAGCACCAGCTCGCCGAGCTCGCGCACCAGGCCGTGCTCCTCGGCGAGCCGCACGAAGGTGTCCGCCGGGACGTAGCCGCGGCGCGGGTGCTGCCAGCGCGCCAGGGCCTCGGCCGCGACGAGCTGGGGCCGGCTGCCGCCGTACGCGACGATCGGCTGGTAGTGCAGGGTGATCTGGCGTTCCTCGATCGCCTGGCGCAGGTCCGCGACCAGGGTGAGGGTGTCGTGGGCGGCGCTGCGGGCGCTCTCGTCGAGCACCATGATCCGGCCCTTGCCGCGCGACTTGGCCTGGTACATCGCGATGTCGCAGTCCCGGATGAGGTCGTCCGCGCTGTGGTGGTCGGGGCCGCGCATCACGACGCCGATCGAGCCCCGGGGCCGGATCTCCACGCCGTTGAGCATCACCGGCTCGCAGAGCACCCGCAGGATCCGGTCGGCGACGTCGAGCGCCCCGTCCAGGCTGGAGGTCGCGCAGGCGACCACGAACTCGTCGCCGCCGAAGCGCGCCACCAGGTCGCCCGGCCGCACGGCACTCGTGAGGCGCTCGGCAACCTCGACGAGGAGCGCGTCGCCCGCGGTGTGGCCGAGGCTGTCGTTGACGACCTTGAAGTTGTCGAGGTCGAGGAACATGCACGCGAGGCCCGCGTCGGGCGTGGCCATCGTCGCGTTCACGTGGTCCCACAGCCGGGACCGGCGGGGGAGGCCGGTCAGCGAGTCATGCGTGGCCTGGTGGTTGAGCTGGTCCTCGAAGGCCCGCCGCTCGGTGATGTCCTCCAGGGTCGCGACGAATCCGTCGCCCACGCCGGGGGTGCGCAGCGGCGTGAACCTCATGTCGGTGTGGCGGACCTCGCGCCTGTTGTCCAGGAAGCGGGCCTGCAGCTCCCGCTCCTCTCCGTCGAGTACGGCGACGACGGTGGCCGCGATCAGGTCCAGGTCCTCGTGGTGCACGTAGGACATCCACCCGGTCCCGACCAGCTTGTCGGCGGTGACGCCGAGCAGTGCGCAGAGGGCGTCGTTGACGTGCCCGAGACGCATGCCCTGCTCCGACATCAGGGTCGGCACCGGCGACCGCTCCGCCAGCACCTTGAACCGCTGCTCGTGAGCGTCGGCCGACGCCCGCAGTGCGACCTCCAGCTCGGACTGCGCCGGATCGATCCGCAGGGCCCACAGCCGCCCACCCGGGGCCGGCGTCGACCGGACCCGGCACGCCACGCTCTCGCCGACTGCGGTGCGCAGGGTCACGACGGTGGTCGTGGGTCGTTCCCGGCGGAACATCGTGGCGAGCGTCTCGCCGTCGGGTGCCGCCATGTGGTCGTGCAGCGGCATGCCCTGCAGGTCCGACCCGGCGAGCCCCAGCAGCTGGGTGGCACCCGTGTTGCTCCATCTCACCGCGAGCTCTCCGAGCGTGCCCAGCTCGACCACCAGCAGCGCCGTACCGGAGTCCGCGGCGGCGGCGTGCAGCACGGCGGCGACGACGTCGCCCGTGGCGCTGGTAGTCATGGTGTCCTCGCTTCGGGTGGTCCGGTCGCCTGCTCCATCGGCGGACGAGGCCCGAACCTGACCCGACGCGTCGCCGGGTGCGCCGGGCCCGGCCACCGGTGATGTGACGGGTGGGGCGGATGGGGCATTCACGGGGTGACACCGCTCACCGCGACCCGCTGGGAGAGCCCTCGCCAAGTTGCGCTTCGCGGTGGACCCCTGTTCTCGTGGATGACTGACGGCCGGGATCGGGAAGCAGTTCCTCGACCAGCTCACCACCGATCCGACCGCCACCGCAGCCGCCTCGCGCGGGTGCAACGGGGGGTTGGATCCGAGCTGGTCGCTTGAGGCCCGGGCAGTACGACGTTCGGAGAATCGTGCGACTTGCGCACCCCACCCTCGCCCAGCTCACGCGTGGCCAGGCGCTGAAGGAGACCCTCCTTCGCGTGGCCCACAGCCGCAAGGCGCTCACGGTCACCATCGCCGCCGTCCTCCTGGCGGTCTCCGCGGTGACCTGGGGCTACTCCTCGATGTCCACCGAGGTCCGGCTGTCGATCGACGGCAAGGAGCGCACCGTCTCCACGATGGGTGACACCGTCGGCGACGTGCTGCGCGACGAGGGCATCAAGGTGTCCGGCCGCGACGTCGTCCAGCCCAGCGTCGACTCGTCCGTGGAGGCGGGGGACCGGATCGCCGTGCTGTACAGCCGGCCCGTCGAGCTGACCGTCGACGGCGTCACCAGCACCCACTGGGTGACCGCGACCGACGTCGAGGGCGCGTTGCGAGAAATCGGCGCAGCGATCGGTCCTGGTTTCGATGCGGTGTACGCCGACAGCCGGCTCTCCACCAGCCGTGGTGCGGAGATCGACCGCGGTGGCGCCGAGATCGACGTCGTCACGCCCAAGCAGCTCACCTTCGTGCTCGCCGGCCAGGCCCCGGTCACCCGCGAGGTGCCCGCCCTCACCGTCGAGGACGCGCTGGCCGAGGTCGGCGTCGAGCTCGACGAGCATGACGTGGTGAAGCCCGCCCGCGGCACCGAGCTCGCCGACGGCGACAAGGTCGTGTTCACCGACATCGAGAAGCGTGAGCGCTCGGTGACCGGTGAGGCCGTGGCCGCGCCGGTGCAGAAGGTCTCCGACGACTCGATGTACCAGGGCCAGACCGAGGTCGTCACCAAGGGCGTGCCCGGCACCCGCGACGTCACCTACAAGGTGACCGTGCGCAACGGCAAGGTCGTGCGCCGCGTCGTCCTCACCGCCACCGTCACCGCCGAGGCGACCCCCGAGGTGGTCAAGGTCGGCACCAAGCCGGTCATCGAGTCCGGCAACACCGTGTGGGATCGCCTCGCCCAGTGCGAGGCCGGCGGCAACTGGCACATCAACACCGGCAACGGCTACTACGGCGGCCTGCAGTTCAACCTCGGCACCTGGCGCGCCAACGGCGGCTCCGGCTACCCGCACCAGGCCTCCCGGGAGGAGCAGATCCGGGTCGCCACCCGGGTCCGCGACGCCTCGGGCGGGTACGGCGCCTGGCCGGCCTGCGCCGCGAAGCTCGGACTCCCTCGGTAGACCGATAGCCTGACCCCATGCCTGAAACCTCCGCGCCGCGGCTGCTGGGCCCGGCGGAGGTTCGGGAGCTCGCAGCGCGGCTGGGCGTACGTCCCACCAAGCAGCGTGGCCAGAACTTCGTCATCGACGCCAACACGGTGCGCCGGATCGTCCGCGAGTCCGGCGTCACCGACGGCGAGGTGGTGCTCGAGGTCGGGCCGGGGCTGGGGTCGCTGACCCTGGCGCTGCTCGAGGTGGGCGCCGAGGTGACCGCGGTCGAGATCGACCCGCTGCTGGCCGAGGAGCTGCCGGCGACGGTCCGCACCTTCGCGCCGGACCAGGCCGAGCGGTTCCGGGTGGTGCTCGCCGACGCGCTGGGCATCACCGAGGTCCCCGGTCCGCCGCCGCAGGCACTGGTCGCCAACCTGCCCTACAACGTGTCCGTGCCGGTGCTGCTGCACCTGATGGCGCTGCTGCCCTCCCTGCAGCACGGCCTGGTCATGGTGCAGTCCGAGGTCGCCGACCGCCTGGCCGCGCCGCCGGGGTCGAAGACCTACGGCATCCCCTCGGCGAAGGCGGCCTGGTTCGCCGACGTACGACGCGCCGGGGCGATCGGGCGCAACGTCTTCTGGCCCGCACCCAACGTCGACTCCGGCCTGGTCGCCTGGACGCACCACGCGCCGCCGACCGACGAGGTCACGCGGGACCAGGTGTTCGCCGTGATCGACGCGGCGTTCGCGCAGCGACGCAAGGCGCTCCGCGGCGCACTGCGCACCCTCGCCGGTGGCGCCGAGCAGGCGGAAGCCGCGCTGCGGACGGCGGGCGTCGACCCGCTGACCCGCGGCGAGGCACTCGGGATCGACGAGTTCGTGGCGATCACGGTCGCCCTCCACGCGACGGCCGACGGCCCGAAGGACGATCAATGACGCAAGTGACGGTCCGGGCACCCGCCAAGATCAACCTCCACCTCGGAGTCGGCGGGCTGCGACCGGACGGCAAGCACGCCCTCGCGACGGTCTACCAGGCCGTCGGGCTGTACGACGACGTCACCGTCGTCGAGGCCGAGGACTGGGCCGTCGGGCTGACCGAGCCGGTCGACGGCGTACCCCTCGACGGGGACAACATCGCCATCCGCGCCGGTCGCGCCCTCACCGCGCACCACGGCATCGACCGAGCCGCCCGGATCACCATCGCCAAGGGCATCCCGGTCATGGGCGGGATGGCCGGCGGGTCCGCCGACGCCGCGGCGACGCTGCTGGCGCTGGACCGGCTGTGGGACCTGCAGACCACCGACGAGGACCTGCTCCGCATCGCCGGGACCCTCGGGTCCGACGTACCGTTCGCGCTGCTCGGTGGCACCGCCCTCGGCACCGGCCACGGCGAGATCGTCACCCCCGTCCCGGACACCAGCTCGGTGTGGTGGGTCGTCGTGCTCTCCGACGAGGGCCTCTCGACCCCCGCCGTCTACGGCCACTTCGACGAGCTCTCGCCCGACGCCCCCGTCGAACCCCCGACCCCGGAGGCGTTGATCGAGGCGCTCGCCGGCGGCTGCCCCCAGGAGATCGGCGACCTGCTCGCCAACGACCTCTGGCCTGCCGCCCGCGACCTTCGCCCCGACCTGGTCGACGTCGAGGTCCAGCTGCGCAGCATGGCCCCCGACGGCGTCCTGCTCTCCGGCTCCGGACCGACGCTGCTGATGCTGCACGAGGACGTCGAGGAGGCGCGGACAACCGTCGCCGAGCTCACCGGCCTCGGACACCGCTGCACCCTCGCGCCCGGACCCGTCGCCGGTGCCCACGTGGTGACCTATGCCTGAGCCGCGGTCGCTGCTCAACCTCGAGCGGGTCTCCAAGTCCTACGGCATCCGCCCGCTCCTCACGGACGTCTCCCTCGGCATCGGGGCCGGGGAGCGGATCGGCATCGTCGGCCGCAACGGCGACGGCAAGACCACGCTGCTGCGGATCATGACCGGCACCGAGGAGCCCGACGAGGGCCGGGTCTCGCGGCAGCGCGGCCTGCTGGTCGGGGTCCTCGCGCAGCAGGACGACTTCGACGACACCCACACCGTGCGCGAGGTCGTGCTCCAGGGCATGGCCGACCACGAGTGGGCCGCCGACGCCCGGCTGCGCGAGATCGTCGACGTACTCCTCGCCGGGGTCGACCTCGACCGCGCCGTCCACGGCCTGTCCGGCGGCGAGCGGCGCCGCTGCGCGCTGGCCGGCCTGCTGCTCGGCGACCACGACCTGATCGTGCTCGATGAGCCCACCAACCACCTCGACGTCGAGGCCGTCGCCTGGCTCGCCGCGCACCTCGCCTCCCGCTCGTCCGCGCTCGTCGTCGTCACCCACGACCGGTGGTTCCTCGACGCCGTGTGCCAGCAGACGTGGGAGGTCCACGACGGGGTCGTCGACCTCTACGAGGGCGGGTACGCCGCGTTCGTCCTCGCCAAGGCCGAGCGCCAGCGTCAGGCCGCCGCCTCCGAGCAGCGTCGCCAGAACCTGGTCCGCAAGGAGCTCGCCTGGCTGCGCCGCGGCGCCCCCGCCCGGACCTCGAAGCCGAAGTTCCGCATCGATGCCGCGAACGCCCTCATCGAGGACGTCCCCCCGCCGCGCGACCGGCTCGAGCTGCAGCGGTTCGCGACCCAGCGGCTCGGCAAGGACGTCATCGACGTCGAGGACGTCGACTTCTCCCGCGGCACCCGCCAGCTGCTCTCGCACGCCACCTGGCGCCTGGGCCCCGGCGACCGGGTCGGCCTGGTCGGCGTCAACGGCGCCGGCAAGACCTCGGTCCTCTCGCTGCTCGCCGGCGAGGCCTCGCCCTCGGTCGGCAAGGTCCGCCACGGTCGTACCGTCGCCCTCCAGCACCTGTCCCAGAACGTCGAGTTCGACGACCCCGAGGCCCGTGTGCTGGCCACCGTCGAGTCGATCCGCCGCGTCACGAAGACGATCGACGGCGAGATATCCGCGACCTCGATGCTCGAGCGCTTCGGGTTCACCGGCGACCGGCTCACCGCCCGCATCGGCGACCTCTCCGGTGGCGAGCGCCGCCGCTTCCAGCTGCTCCGGCTGCTGCTCACTGAGCCGAACGTGCTGCTGCTCGACGAGCCAACCAACGACCTCGACATCGAGACCCTCAACGTCCTCGAGGACTTCCTCGACGGCTGGCCCGGCACCCTGGTCGTCGTGTCCCACGACCGGTACTTCCTCGAGCGGGTCACCGACTCCGTGTGGGCCCTGCTCGGCGACGGCCAGATCTCGATGCTGCCGCGCGGGGTGGATGAGTACCTCGAGCGGCGGGCTCGGGCGATGCATCTCGCCCCGCCCTCAGATCGTTCGATCGAACGACTCGAGGGAGTTGGAGGCACGTCCACCCCCTCAGATCGTTCGATCGAACGACTCGAGGGACCGGCAGCCAAGGCCAAGGCCGGCTCGGCCGAGGAGCGGGCTGCACGCAAGACCGTCGCCCGGCTCGACAAGGTCCTCGAGCGTCTCTCCGCCCGCGAGGCCGAGCTCACCGCCGACCTCGCCGAGAACGCCACCGATCCCGAGCGGCTGACCGCGATCGGGACCGAGCTCACCGCGCTCCAGGAGGAGAAGGAGGCGGCTGAGCTGGAGTGGCTCGAGGCCGCCGACGTGCTCGAGTGAGCCGCCTCGGCCGGCAGGCGTGCCGGCGGCCGGCTGTCGAGGTCGCCGCGGATCGAGCGGGCGTCAGCCCGAGAACGGCACGAGCAGCCGCCGCAACAACCCGGCGAGGTCCGCCTGGTCGTCGACCGAGAGCCCGGTCAGCAGCTCCCGCTCGGCGTCGAGCAGGGCGGCGAACGCGCCGTCGACGGCGTCCTTGCCGTCCGGGGTGAGCCGGACCAGCACCCCGCGGCGATCGGTCGGGTCGGGGTGCCGCTCGACCAGCCCGCGGGTCGTGAGCCGGTCGACCCGGTTGGTCATCGTCCCGCTCGTCACCAGCGTCTCGCGCAGCAGCCGGCCGGGGGAGAGCTCGTACGGCTCGCCCGCGCGTCGCAGCGCCGCCAGCACGTCGAACTCCCAGGACTCGATGTCGTGCGTCGTGAACGCGTGCCGCCGGGCCCGGTCGACGTGGTGGGCCAGCCGGGAGATCCGGCTGAACACGGACACCGGGCCGAGGTCGAGGTCGCTGCGCTCGCGCGCCCACGCCTCGATCAGCTCGTCCACCTCGTCCCGCATGCGCTCACCATATCCGACGTGTCGAGAATCTTGATATCAAGATAAATCGAGCGTAGGGTCGGCCCCGTGGAATCCCGCACCGCTGACCTCGGCCCGGTCACCCTCGCCAGTCTGGTCTGGGGCGACCTCGACGACCGCGGCCGGCCGCTGGCCGTCCTCCTCCACGGCTTCCCGGACACCGCCCACACCTGGCGGCACCTCGGCCCGGCACTCGCCCGCGCCGGCTACCGCGTCCTCGCACCCTTCACCCGCGGCTACGCCCCCAGCGGCATTCCCGCCGACGGCAGCTACCACGTCCCTGCCCTCATGCACGACGCCCTCGCGCTGCACCGGCTCCACGGCGGCGACGACCGCGCCGTTCTCGTCGGCCACGACTGGGGCGCCATCACCGCCAACGGGGTCGCAGCCTCGCCGGCCAACCCGTTCGGCGCGATCGTGTCGCTGTCCGTGCCTCCTCTCTCGGTGATGAACCCGCGCCGCGACGACCTCGGCCGCTGGCTGCGCATCCTGCCGCGCCAGGCCGGGCTGAGCTGGTACACGCTGTTCAACCAGCTGCCCCGGCTGCCCGAGGAGCGCTTCGACGCCCTCGTCGCCCACCTGTGGCGGCGCTGGTCGCCCGGCTACGACGCGACGGCCGACCTCGCGCACCTCGCGGCCGCCGTACCGGACGACGCGCACAAGGCCGCCGCGATCGGCTACTACCGCGCCCAGCGGCGGCTGCGCCAGATCCCGGCGCGGTACCAGTCGCTGGCGCACGACTGGACCCGCGAACCCCGGGTGCCGCTGCTGTACCTGCACGGAGCCGACGACGGCTGCCTCGACGTGCGCTGGGCAGGACGGATCGGCGACCGCCTGCCGGCCGGCAGCCGCGTGGCCGTCGTCGAAGGCGCCGGGCACTTCCTCCAACTCGAGCGTCCGGACGTCGTCAACGCCCGCATCCTCGACCATCTGCGCGAAGGAGCACGCCCATGAGCCTGACCTGGGACCCCGACCGCTACCTGACCTACGCGGACGAGCGCGGGCGCCCGTTCCTCGACCTCGTCGGTCGGGTCGCAGCCGACGATCCCCACGTCGTGGTGGACCTCGGTTGTGGACCTGGCAATCTCACCTCCCTTCTCGCTGATCGCTGGCCGGCGGCGGCGATCACCGGTGTCGACTCCAGTGACGCCATGATCCGCGCGGCCTCCGACAGTTCGGCTTCGGAACGGGTGTCTTTCCACAGGGCCGACCTGCGCGACTGGTTGGCGGTCGCGGAGCCCGGGGGAGTCGACGTCCTCGTCTCCAACGCGACGCTGCAGTGGCTGCCCGAGCACCTCGACCTGATGGGGGCTCTCGTGGGGGCCGTGCGGCCCGGCGGCTGGCTCGCCTTCCAGGTCCCCGGCAACCACGACGAGCCCAGCCACACCCTGCGCGCAGAGCTGGCCGCCGAGCCGCCGTACGCCGCCCACACGGCCGGCGTCGCCGCCCCGCACGCCCATCGCGCGGAGGCCTACCTGCGCGCGCTCCAGGCGCTCGACTGCGAGGTGGACGCGTGGGAGACGACCTATCTCCACGTGCTCCACGGCGAGGACCCGGTCTTCACCTGGGTGTCCGGGACCGGCGCCCGTCCGACACTGCAAGCGCTGCCCGCCGAGCTGCGCGGCCGGTTCGAGGACGAGTTCAAGGCGCGTCTGCGCGCGGCGTACCCGGACGAGGGCCACGGTGTCGTGCTGCCGTTCCGCCGGATCTTCGTGGTCGCCCGCACCCCTGCCTGACCCGACCCGGCCGGAGCAGCAGGAAAGGCAGCCGCCGGGATTCCCCTCCCTCCGGGGAACCCCGGCGACTGTTGCTCCCCACCGTGGTTGTGGCTGGTGCGCCGAGGCGACCGCAGTCCCTGTGTCAGGGCATCGAGCCCGCAGCACCCCCCAGATGCTTCGGACCCTCGCCGTCCCTCCCGCCCCCCAGCCGGATCGGATCGGCGCTGCAGCCGCCTCGGCAGCTCAAGGGGCGGCGCGGCCGCCCGGGTATCGGTGGCGCCGGGTCGCGGGATGCGTCCGCGGCCGGGCGACTCCGAGGTGCTGGTCGCGGCACATCTCGACGATGGTCGTGACGACCGCGGTGGCGTGCGTCGTACCGACCTGGCGAGCGAGGTCGATGATCCGGCCCGGGTACGCCGACCACGGGTCCGCGATGATCATCGCGACGTGGTGGCGCCACTCGTTGATGGTTCCGTGCGCGACGATGTCGACGAGCTCCTCGACGGAGTCGAGCATCGGCACGGTCCAGGCCCGGTCGACGCCCTGGACGAGCAACGCGTGCGCGGCACGCAGTCGCGTGTCGTCGAACGCGTCGAAGGCCGTCGTCCGCGCGTGCCTGTGGTGTCGTCGGCCGACCCCGGGCACGAGCATCCGGCGCATGGCGGCGGTGGTCACCGGGAGCCGGGAGTCGGTCTCCAGCGCGGTGCCGTAGCGGTGCTGGAGCCGGGCGAGCCGGACGTGCCCCAGCTCGTCGGCGAGCGCGGTGAGCGCGGTGTGGTCCTCGATCCCGTCGAACAGGGCGAGGCCGACCAGGTTGGCCGTGGCGGCGCACGCGGGGAGCGTGTGCGAGATGTCCTCGTGCTCCTCGACCAGTGCGATCAGGCGGGCCCATACGTCGTGGTCCTCGCTCGCGACGCCACGAGTGCGGGCCAGGGCGTCGTCGATGACGTCGAGGAACAGCTCCTCGTGGGGGACGCCGACCGCGCGTCGTACCCGCATGTGGTCCTGCAGTACGGCGGCCCGGCGGGCGAGCGAGCGCGGGCGCAGCGGGACGACCGGCGGCAGCGGACGGCTGCCGCGCGCGGCGGTCGAGCGCGTCGTGCTCATCTCTCTCCGATCGGTCGGTGCGAGTCCCTGCCGGGGCTGTCACTGAACTGGACGGAGGTCGGAGCCGAACATCACGCGGTTTTCGCGCCGAGTTAGAAAGTTTTCGGATTCGGTTGCATCATCGGAGGCGCTCGATCGTTGGACACAGGACGAGCGCGAGACAAGGCAGCGCAACGATGGCGGAGGATCGGATGGGCGAGGACGCGTCCCGCACCCCTGAGGAGGAGCTCCTCGAGCGGGTGCGCTCCGGCGACACCGGTGCGTTCGAGGAGCTGTACCGCGACCACGTCGACGGTGCCCGCCACCTCGCCCGGATCCTGGTCGGTCCCGACGCCGCCGAGGAGCTCGTCGCCGAGTCGTTCTCGCGGGTCCTGGGGCAGCTGAGCGCGGGCGGCGGCCCGACGTCGAGCTTCCGCTCCTACCTCCACGTCACCATCCGCAACGGCTACCGCGACGGCCTGCGCTCGCAGCGCGAGTCGGTCGCGTCCGACCAGCCGTGGCTCTTCGAGCAGGCCGAGACCGCCGAGGTCACCCCTGAGCAGGCCGTCGAGGGCCTCGACGAGACCGTCGCCGTCGACGCGCTCGCGACGCTGCCGGAGAGCTGGCGCAAGGTCCTGTGGCACGTCGAGGTCGAGGGCCGCAAGCCCGCCGAGGTCGCGACCCTGATGGACCTCAAGCCGCGTGCCGTCTCCTCACTCGCCCACCGCGCCCGCGAGGGCCTCAAGCGCGCCTACCTCGACCTGCACGCCGGTCCCGAGCCGGCCCGTGAGCAGTGCAGGTGGGTCCACCACCGGATGAGCCAGTACGCCCGGGGCGACCTCGGCGCCCGCGCCGAGCAGAAGTTCGGAGCCCACCTCGACGGCTGCGCCTCCTGCCAGAGTGCCTTCCTCGTCGTCGACGAGGTCAACCAGAAGCTCGCCGTCCACGTGCTGCCGATCGTGCTGCTCGCCGTGCCTGCGGGGGGCAAGGGCCTTCTCTGGCTCGCCGGCGGTACGGCGGCCGGTGGCGCCGCCGCGGGCGCCGCCTCGAGCGGCGGTGCCACCGGTGGCGCGTCGGGTGGCGCATCGGGTGGCGCGTCGGGGGGCGCGTCCGGAGTGGGCGGTCCGGCCGTGGCCGTGGCTGCTGCCGTCGCCGTGGCCGCCGTGGCGGCCGCCGCCTTCGCCGCGTTCGGTGGCGACCAGCCCGACCGCGCCCCGGCGGCCTCGCGCCCCGCGGCGGCGGTCACGCCGGAGGAGACCCCGGCCGACGCCCCGGCCGACCCGCCCGTGGCCGAGCCCGCCTCGAGCGACCCGACCCCGGCCGCACCCGCGCCCACGACCTCGTCCCCCGCCCCGGCGCCCGGGACGGCGAAGCAGGCGCCGAGCGACGACCCGAAGCCCGCGGACCCACCGGCCACGAGCGACAGCCCGTCGGCCGCACCCGCCAGCGCTCCCGGCGCCCCGCCGCCCCCGCCGGCGTCTCCCGCCACCCCGCCCACCGACACGCCGCCGACCACCAAGCCGAACCCGACCGACTGCGGCGACCGCCGGATCTGCGCCGGTCCGGTGACGATCACGCTGCCGGGCGACGGCGAGCGCGGCGTGACGGTCGAGGTCGACCTGCCTGGACTGCCGATCAAGGTCGGCGTCGGACCCGACGGTGTGATCGTGGGCACGAACCACTGACGAGGCTCGCCCCAGAGGTTACCGGCGAGTAATCTGGGTTCCATGACCCAGGTCCACAGCCTCTGGAAGACCACGACGAACCTCCCCGTGGTCGGCGGCACCCTCGGCAAGCGCGTCTTCTCGATCGCGTTCAGCCAGAAGGCGCCGTACTTCGCCACGATCCACCCGCGGGTGACCGAGCTGCGTCCCAACTACGCCTCGGTGGTCATCCCGAAGCGCCGCAGCGTGCAGAACCACATCGGCACGGTCCACGCGATCGCGCTGTGCAACGGCCTCGAGATGGCGATGGGCGGCCTCGCCGAGGCCACCATCCCCAGCAGCAAGCGCTGGATCCCCAAGGGCATGACCGTGAGCTACACGGCCAAGGCCACCGGTGACGTCACGTGCATCGCCGAGACCGACCAGGAGCAGTGGGACACCGCCGAGGGCGACCTGCCCGTGCGCGTCCGAGGCGAGCTCGCCGACGGCACCGTCGTCATCGACGGCACCATCAACCTGTGGGTCACCAGCAAGAAGAAGTGACGCCCGCCGCGGTCAGGGGACCGTGCTCGCCTGGGTGGTGAGCGCGGTCATCCCGACCTCGAGCGGCTTGTGCTCGCCGACGAACCTCTTCTGGACCCACGTCGCCACGACGGTCAGCACGAGGTTGACCGAGATGTAGAGGAACGCGAGCACGACCGCGGTCTGGAAGTGGGTCCCGGGGAACTCCGTCCACATCGCCTTGCCGATGTAGGTGAGGCCCGGCGCCACGATGTAGTAGCCGAGGCTGGTGTCCTTGAGCGCCACCACGCACTGGCTGATGATCGCGGGCAGCATGATCTTCACCGCCTGCGGCAGCAGGATCAGCGTCATCACCTGGGTCTTGCGCATGCCGATGGCGTACGCCGCCTCGGCCTGCCCCTTCGGCACGGCCAGGACGCCGGCGCGGAACACCTCGGCGAGCACGGCGCCGTTGTAGAGCGTCAGGGCGAGCACCACGCTCCAGTACGGGCCGAAGCCGTCGCCGATGCCCCAGGTGTAGAAGATGAAGATCATCAGCAGCAGGACCGGCACGGCGCGGAAGAACTCCACGACGAGTGCGCAGGCCCAGCGCACCGGCCGGTGGTCGGAGAGCTTGCCGATGCCGAACACGACGCCGAAGAGCACGGCACCGATGATCGAGGAGAACGCCATCTGCAAGGTCTTCAGCAGGCCGTCGACGAGCAGCGCGCGGACGTACTTCGGCGTGACGAACTGCTCCCACTTGCTGTAGGCCAGCTGTCCCTTCGAGTCCAGGAACAGGACCAGGCCGACGATCCCCGCGACCACGGCGACCGCGGTGAGCGCGGTGTAGAGGCGGTGCCGGGCGATCGTGCGGGGGCCGGGGGCGTCGTACAGCACGGATCCTGACATCAGCGGGCCGCCTTCCAACGCCGCTCGAGGCCGACGGCGCCGAGCGAGATCAGCTCGACGAGCACGATGTAGCCGATCGCGAAGATCACGAAGATGAGCATGGTGTCGTCGGCGTTGCGGTTGACGAAGTAGCGCATCCGGAAGGTGGCCTCGGCCAGACCGAACACAGCGACCACGGAGGTGTTCTTGGTCATCGCGATCAGGGTGCTCGCCAGCGGCGGGACCGAGGCCCGGAACGCCTGGGGCAGCACGACGTGGCGCATGTTCTGCCCGAAGGTCATCCCGATCGCGCGAGCCGCCTCGGCCTGCCCCAGGGGCACGGCGTTGACGCCGGAGCGCAGGGACTCGGCGACGAAGGGTGCGGTGTAGAGGCTCACCGCGATGGTGCCCTTGATGAGGAACGGCGTGCCGGTCAGCAGGCCGACGTTGGGGGCGGCGAAGAAGACGAAGACGCACATGACGAGCAGCGGTGTGTTGCGGACCAGGGTCACGTACGTCGCCGCGACCCACCGCAGCACCGCGATCGGCCCGACCCGCATGGCGGCCAGCGCTGTGCCCAGGACCAGCGCCGCGACCCCGGAGAGGAAGGCGAGCTGCACAGTGAGCCAGAACGCCTTCAGCACCAGGTCGAAGTGGGAGAACACGTCCTCCACGTCGGCGACCCTCCTTCTCGTTCGAATCAGACCCGCCGTGGGCCCGGCACCGGGTGCCGGGCCCACGGGCGGACGGTGATCAGGCGCAGGGGTCCATCGCCGGCGGCTCCGGCGTGTCGACACCCGACTTGCCGAGCGTGACCTCGAACGCCTTGGCCCAGTCGCCGTCGTCCTGAGCGGCCTTGATGGTGTCCTCGATCCACTGGCACATCTCCGGGTGGTCCAGGGAGTAGCCGACGCCGTACCGCTCCTCGGAGAACGGGTCGACCACGACCTTGAGCTCGTCCGGGTGCTCCGCGGCGTAGCCGAGCAGGATCGCGCCGTCGGTCGTCATCGCGTCGACGGATCCGTTGAGGACCTGGTCGACGCACTCCGAGTAGGTGTCGAAGCCGCGCGGCGTGGCCCCCGCCTTCTCGATGTTGTCCAACGACGTGGAGCCGGTGACCGAGCACACCTCAGTGCCCTTCACGTCGTCGAGCGAGGCGATCTTGCTGTCCGACTTCACCAGCAGCTGCTGGCCGGTGACGTAGTAGGGGCCAGCCTGGCCGACGACCTGCTTGCGCTCGTCGGTGATGGAGTACGACGCGATGACCAGGTCGACCTCGCCCTTCTGCAGGAAGGACTCCCGGTTGGCCGAGATCGTCTCGACCCAGGTGATGTCCTCCGGGGCGATGCCGAGGCTCGCGGCGAGGACCTTGCCCATCTCGGGGTCGAAGCCGGCGGGGGCGTCGTCGGTGGCGCCCTTGAAGCCGATGCCGGGCTGGTCGTACTTGACGCCGATCTTGATGTTCCCGTCGTCGGCCAGCTCCCGCATCCGGGTGCCCTCGTCGAACTGCGAGGCGGCGTCGGTCTTGACGTCGACCTCGATGCCCTTGTCGTCGTCGTTGCCGGCGTCGCCGCATGCGGCGAGCGTCGACGCCACGAGAACGGCTGCCGCGGCAACCTTCAGTCTGTTCAGTCGCATGCGCTACTCCTTCTAGTGTTTGAGGATCTTGCCGAGGAAGTCCTTGGCCCGGTCGCTCTCCGGGTTCGTGAAGAAGGTCTCGGGGTCGCCCGTCTCGAGGATGCGGCCGTCCGCCATGAACACCACGTGGTTGGCGGCGGTGCGCGCGAAGCCCATCTCGTGGGTCACCACGATCATCGTCATCCCCCGCTCGGCGAGGTCGACCATGACGTCGAGGACCTCCTTGATCATCTCCGGGTCGAGGGCCGAGGTGGGCTCGTCGAAGAGCATGACCTTCGGCTCCATCGCCAGCGCCCGGGCGATCGCGACGCGCTGTTGCTGCCCACCGGACAGCTGGGCCGGGTACTTGTCGGCCTGGTGGCCCACCCCGACCCGGTCGAGGAGCTCGCGCGCGCGCTTCTCGGCCTCCGCCTTCGACTGCTTGCGCACCTTGATCGGGCCCAGCGCGACGTTCTGCAGGATCGTCTTGTGGGCGAACAGGTTGAAGCTCTGGAACACCATCCCCACGTCCGCGCGGTGCCGGGCGAGGGCCTTGCCCTCCTGCGGCAGCGGCGATCCGTCGATCAGGATCTGACCCGAGTCGATCGGCTCCAGGCGGTTGATCGCGCGGCACAGGGTCGACTTCCCGGAGCCCGAGGGGCCGATCACCACGACGACCTCGCCGCGGCCCACGCTCAGGTTGATGTCCTGGAGCACGTGCAGCCCGCCGTACCACTTCTGCACGTCGACGAGCTCGACCAGGGATTCGCCGGAGCGGGGCGCGTTGTCGCCCACGGGAACGTCGTCGGTGACGGTCATACGCGTGGACGCTAGTCCCGATGGGCCATGCTCGGCTAGTACCTCCGGCCCGGACGTCCGACAATGTTGCCGGACTGTGTCCGAACTAGAAGATGTCGGGCAGCACGCTCAGCGCCAGTCCCACGAGCAGCGCGAGCACGGCCAGCAAAGCCGCGCGGCGATGGGCCTTCGCCGAGGCTGCCCGGTCGGCGTCCGTGAGCGGGTCGAGGCCACGCTCGGCTCGCCAGGCCGTCTCCTCGGCCTCCCACTGGTCCGTCGGCGTGGCACCGCGCAGCACCGTCCCCACCCCGAGCAGCAGCAGCGTGAACGCACCACCAGCCACCGTCAGCACGGTGAGGATCGCCGAGACGCCACGGGTGCCGGTGCCGAACATCAGCCCGGCGCCCATGCCGACCGAGACCAGCAGCGCGAGGATGCTGAGGATGCTGCCGATGACCTCGTTGTTGCGGGCGACGAAGCCTGGGGGAGCGGTGTCAGCCATGCCCTGACCCTAACCAGACGCCGGCAAGACAGCGGTGAGGGATTCGGGTCGTCACCGCCGTGCGCCGTACCCTTGAGCGGTCATGAGCGCCACCGCAGAACAGCCGAGGACCTACGAGGTCCGCACCTACGGGTGCCAGATGAACGTCCACGACTCCGAGCGCCTCTCGGGACTCCTCGAGGACGCCGGCTACCGGGCTGCGCCCGATGGTGAGCAGGCCGACGTGGTCGTGTTCAACACCTGCGCGGTGCGCGAGAACGCCGACAACCGGCTCTACGGCAACCTCGGTCACCTCGCGCCGGTCAAGGCGAAGCGCCCCGGCATGCAGATCGCCGTGGGCGGCTGCATGGCGCAGAAGGACCGCGACACGGTCGTGAAGCGGGCGCCGTGGGTCGATGTCGTGTTCGGCACCCACAACATCGGCTCCCTGCCGGCGCTGCTCGACCGGGCGCGCAGCCAGCAGGAGGCGCAGGTCGAGATCCTCGAGTCGCTCGACGTCTTCCCGTCGACCCTGCCGACCAAGCGCGAGTCGGCGTACGCCGCGTGGGTGTCGGTGAGCGTCGGCTGCAACAACACCTGCACGTTCTGCATCGTGCCGAGCCTGCGCGGCAAGGAGAAGGACCGCCGGCCGGGCGAGATCCTGGCCGAGATCGAGGCTCTGGTCGCCGAGGGCGTCTCCGAGATCACGCTGCTGGGCCAGAACGTCAACGCGTACGGCGTGGAGTTCGGCGACCGGCAGGCGTTCTCCAAGCTGCTGCGCGCGTGCGGCGACATCGAGGGCCTCGAGCGGGTCCGGTTCACCAGCCCGCACCCGGCCGAGTTCACCGACGACGTCATCGAGGCGATGGCCCAGACGCCGAACGTGATGCCGAGCCTGCACATGCCGCTGCAGTCCGGCTCCTCGAAGGTCCTCAAGGACATGCGCCGCTCCTACCGCCAGGAGAGGTTCCTCGGGATCATCGAGCGGGTGCGCGCTGCGCTCCCCGACGCCGCGATCACCACCGACATCATCGTCGGCTTCCCCGGCGAGACCGAGGAGGACTTCCAGGAGACCCTCAAGGTCGTCCGGGAGGCCAGGTTCGCCGGCGCGTTCACGTTCCAGTACTCCAAGCGCCCCGGCACCCCGGCCGCCACCCTGCCCGACCAGGTGGACCAGGCCGAGGTCACCGACCGCTACAACCGCCTCGTCGAGGTGGTCAACGAGATCACCTGGGACGAGAACAAGCGTCTCGTCGGCCGCGAGCTCGAGCTGATGGTCGCCGAGGGCGAGGGCCGCAAGGACGCCGAGACCCACCGGCTCTCCGGCCGCGCGCCCGACAACCGCCTGGTCCACTTCGAGGCCGACTTCTCGCAGGTCGACGGGGAGCCACGGCCCGGTGACATGGTCACCGTCGAGGTCACGTACGCCGCCCCGCACCACCTCGTCGCTGACGGCCCGGTCCGCGCGCTGCGTCGTACCCGCTCGGGTGACGCGTGGGAGCGGCGGACCGCCTCTCCTGCCGCACCCACCGGTGTCGGCCTCGGCATGCCCTCGATCGGCGTGCCGGCACCGCTGCCCGACGCGCCCGTGTGCGGGTGAGCCGTGGCTGCGGACGCTCCCACCATCGTCGCGACCTCGGGCGGGGTCGTGCCCGGCGCACGAACCAGGTGGTCGGTCGGCCCGCTGACGACGTACGCCGTCGACCTGGCCGGCGTCGAGGGCCGCGCGCCCCGCGTGTGCTTCCTCGCCACGGCCTGCGGTGACCAGCCCGCGGTGGTCCGCGACTTCTACGACATGGCGCAGGAGGCCGGCTTCCACGGCAACCACCTGTCGCTGTTCACCATGCCCAACGTGGACGACGTCCGAGAGCACCTGCTCTCGCAGGACGTGATCTGGGTCTGGGGCGGCAGCGTGGCCGGCCTGCTGGCGATGTGGGACCTGCACGGTGTTGGCGACGTGATGCGCGAGGCGTGGGAGGCCGGCGTCGTGCTCACCGGCGTGTCCGCCGGGTCGATCTGCTGGCACAGCGGCGGCACCACCGACTCGTTCGGCCCCGACCTGCGCCCGGTCACCAACGGGCTCGGGCTGGTGCCGTGGTCCAACGGCGTCCACTACGACTCCGAGGAGCAGCGCCGCCCGCTGTTCCAGCAGCTCATCGCCGACGGCACGCTGCCGGCCGGCTACGCCACCGACGACGGCGTCGGGCTGCACTACCGCGGCACCGACCTGGTCGAGGCGCTGACGGAGAAGGCCGACAAGGCGGCGTACCTGGTCGAGCGGGGTCCCGACGGCACGGCCGTCGAGACCCGGCTCGACACCCGGCTGCTACGCGGGTGACTCGGTCTCCGGCGGCACCTCGGGGTTGCCCTTGGTGGCCTCGGTGTCGGTGTCCTCGGACGTGACGGTGTCCGCGGGCAGCTCGTCGTCGGTGGCAGGGTTGCGCCATGGGCTCGGGTCACGCGACTCGGTGCTGTAGGCGCCGTCCCCACCGACCCCCTCGATCCGGTGCGGACCGCCCGGCGGCGGCGCCGGCGGCTCCGCCACGGGCTCGGGCCGGGGCGGCAGTTCCTCGTTCATGGCTCTCCTCTCGCTCGGGGAGCACCTGGACAGGTGGTAACCGTTGGCGAGCGGCGCAGACCTCTCAGAACGAGCGGCGCGGACTTCTCAGAAGCCGTGGTTGCTCAGCGGCGGCAGGTCGCCGGCGCGCAACCCGGCGAGGACGACCGCCTCGTGGGGCACGACGGGGTCCGGCAGCGCGGACAGCGGGAACCAGCGCAGGTCCGCGCACTTGGCGGGCTCGACGATGCGCGGCTCGCCGCTCCAGGCGCGGGCGGTGAAGAAGAAGTCGATGCGCTCGTCGATCGGCAGGTCGTGGGCCGTGCGCTGCATCGCCGTCACGAAGGTGAGGTCGAGGTCGTCGACGGCGATCTCCTCGAGCGCCTCGCGGCGGGCGGCGACCTCGGCGGTCTCGCCGCGCTCGACGTGTCCGGCCGCGGCGGCGGCCCAGAAACCGTCCATGTAGCCGGTGTTCTGCCGCAATTGCAGGAGCACCTCGGTGTCCGCGCCGCCACCGGCCTGCCGCAGGAGGAAGACGTAGGAGGCGGGGACGACGGCGAACCGGCTCTTCCCGGTCGCGGGGTCCGTCACGGTCACCGAGATGCTCGCTTCTGCCGGTGGTCGCCCGTCAGCTGATGTCGTCGTTCTGGCCGTCGAGCGAGTCGAGGGCGTCCTTGGCCTTGTCGGCGCCCAGGTCGATCTTGTCGTCGAACTTGCCGCCGGTCTTGTCGGAGGCGAAGTCGGCGGCCTTGTCCACCGCGTCGCCGATCTTGTCGCCCTGGCTGTCGACCGCGTCGCTCAGCTTGTCCTTGGCGTCATCGAGAAAGCCCACGAGAAACCCCCATTGGTGTCAGTACGACGGCCCGACCTGGGCCACCGCCGGTCACCCTAGACGATCAGGGAGACGGCGGAGTGTCGCTGCCAGGCGGCTCGGCGTCCGGGCCGTCGTTCTCCAACTTGCCGAGCGCGTCCTTGGCCTTGCCGGTCGCGCCCTCGATCTTGTCGTGGTACTTGCCGCCGGTCTTGTCGTCCACGAAGCCCGCCGCCTTGTCGAGACCGGACTCGATCTTGTCGCCGTGCTTGTCGACCGCCTCGCCGACCTTCTCGGTGACCGTGTCCTTGGCGCCCTTCAGCCTGTCCATGAATCCCATGCTCTGCTCCTCGCGGTCCCGGCCCGAGTGGGCCGCCGGGTCTGGGTCATTGCCACACTAATCCCATGCCGGGAACGTCCACCACGCCTCCGATCGTCGCGATCGTCGGGCCGACGGCCAGCGGCAAGACGTCGCTCTCCCTCGACCTGGCCGAGGTGCTGGGCGGCGAGGTGGTGAACACCGACGCGATGCAGGTCTACCGCGGCATGGACATCGGCACGGCGAAGCTGGCGCTCGCCGAGCGCCGCGGGATCCCCCACCACCTGCTCGACACCCTCGACGTCCGCGACCCCGCCACCGTCGCGGAGTTCCAGGGCTGGGCGCGCGCGGCCATCGCCGACCTCAGGAGCCGGGGCGCCACGCCGGTCCTGGTCGGCGGGTCCGCGCTCTACACGCGGGCGATCCTCGACCGGTTCGAGTTCCCCGGCACCGATCCCGCCGTCAGGACGCGGCTCGAGGCCGAGCTCGCCGAGGTCGGCAGCCCGGTGCTCCACGCCCGGCTGCGCGGGCTCGACCCGGTCGCCGCCGAGCGGATCGAGGTCGAGAACGGCCGTCGTGTCGTGCGCGCCCTCGAGGTCATCGAGATCACCGGCGCCCCGTTCAGCGCGAACCTCCCCGTCCAGGAGTACGTCGACCCGCACACCGTCCAGCTCGGCGTCTCCATCGACCGCGAGGTCCTCGACGAGCGGATCGCCGCCCGCGTGCGGCAGATGTTCGACGACGGCCTGCTCGACGAGGTCGCCCGGCTGCTCGACGAGGGCCTCGCCGAGGGACGCACTGCCGCGCTCGCCATCGGCTACCGGCAGGCGATCGCGGTCCTCGCCGGCGAGATGTCGGTCGAGGACGCGATCGAGCGGACCGCCGTCGCCACTCGGCAGTTCGCCCGCCGCCAGCTCGCGTGGTGGCGCAACGACCCGCGGATCACCTGGCTGCCGTACGACGACCCGGAGCGGGTGGCGAAGGCGCTCGCCGTCGTACGTGCCGTCTGATCTGCCGCACCCCCTACGTATTGGTCGCGGTTCGTTGGAAATCACGACCGATACGTAGGGGGTGCGGTGGGCAGCCGCCTCAGAACAGCCCGGCGTCCAGCCCGCCGTCGAGCACCAGCCCGCTGCCACTGCAGAAGCTCGCCTCGTCGCTGGCCAGGAAGGCGACCGCGTTCGCGACCTCCTCGACCGTGCCGAACCGGCCCTGCTTCTGGGCGATGAGGCCGGCGAACCCGCCCTCGGGCAGCCCGAGGATCGACTCGAAGGACGCCACCTGGCCGGTGACCAGCGGGGTCTCGACGAAGCCGGGCAGCACGGCGTTGACGCGGACGCCGTGGTCGCGCAGCTCGGTGGCCGCGGTCTTGGTCAGGTTGACGACGCCGGCCTTGGCGGCGGCGTACGCACCGACGAGCGGGGTGCCGGCGGTGGCGGTGACCGAGGCGACGGTGACGATGCTGCCGCCGCCGCTGGCGATGATCGCGGGGGCGGCGTACCGGATCGAGAGGAAGACGCCGTCGAGGTTCACCGACGTCACGCGGCGCCACTCGGCCAGGTCCATCGCGATGATCGGCGCGACGCCCGCGACGCCGGCGTTGGGCACCATGAGGTGCAGTCCGCCGTACGTCGCCACGGCCGTGGCGACCAGCGCCTGGACCTGGTCCTCGTCGCGGACGTCGCAGGCCACGGCGGTCGCCCGGGGCAGGATGTCGGCGGCGGACTTGGCGGCCGCCTCGTCGAGGTCGGCGACGACGACGTTCGCGCCGCCCGCGGCGAGGGTGCGGGCGATGGCCAGGCCGATGCCGCCGGCGGCTCCGGTGACGATCGCGGTGCGGTCGGTGAAGCGCTGGTTCATGGGTCTTCCTCTCGGGTCGGGGTGGGTCAGGAGTGCGATTGGCGACGGTCGCCGAGGCGGCGCATCACGCCGAGCACGGGCAGGCCGGCGGCGGGTGCGGCGTCGATGCCGCGGACCAGCGCGCCGCGCCAGCGCGGGACGACGCGAAACACCTGGCGGCTGTCGAGCAGGGCGAGGCCGGCGCGGGCGACCGCGTCCGCCTCGAGCGGGCGGGGCCCGGAGAACAGCATCGCGGCGCCCGGGTCCAACGCGTGGTCGGTCACCATCGCGGTGCCGACGACGTCGGGGCACAGCGCGCGGGCGCGGATCGGGAGGCCGGCGTGCCGCAGGTCGCCCTGCAGCGAGGTCGTGTACGACAGCACTGCGGCCTTGGTGGCGGCGTACAGCGCGAGGCCGGGCACCGGCGTGAGCGCCGAGATGGAGGCGATGTTGAGGATGCCGCCGCCGGCAGGTCCCATGGTCCGTACGGCGGCGGCCGAGCCGGCCATCACGCCGCGCACGTTGACGTCGAGGATCGTGGTCAGCTCGTCGTCCGACTGCTCCCACGCGGGTCCAGCGAACAGCACGCCCGCGTTGTTGACCCAGACCGAGAGCGGGCCGAGCCCGGCCGCGGTCTTCGCGACGGCCGTGTGGGAGGCGACGTCGCGCACGTCCTGGGCGATCCCGACGGCTCCGCGCCCCACCTCCTCCGCGGCGCGTGAGGCGGCCGCGCCGTCCAGGTCGGTGAGCACCACCTGGTGTCCCGCTCGGGCGAGGTGGTGGGCGAGCGCGAGGCCGATGCCGCGCCCGGCTCCGGTGACGACTGCGGTGGTCCGGGTCATGACCTCAACCTAGGTTGAGAGTCATGTCACCCTCTTGTGGCGAGGGCCCAAAGTCCGGCGGGCCCCTTGGTGCGGTGGGGATCAGCGCAGTCGCGCGAGCGCCGCCTCGGCCGCGTGGAATCCGCCCATCCCGTGCACCCCGGCGCCGGGAGGTGTGGCCGAGGAGCACAGGTAGACCCCGGGAACCCCCAGGGCGTAGGGATCCAGCGCCGGACGCGGCCGGAACGCGATCTGCCGTGCGGTGTTCGCGCCGGCGGAGATGTCGCCCCCGACGTAGTTGGCGTCGTAGGCCTCCCACTCGGCGGGCCCGCGGGTCGCGACCGCCAGCACCCGCTCGCGGAAGCCGGGGGCGAACCGCTCGATCTGTCCGAGCACCGCCTCGGTCGCGTCGCCGCAGTAGCCGTGAGGGACGTGCGCGTAGGCGTAGACCGGGTTCGCCGAGCCCGACGAGCGCGACGGGTCGACGAGGTACTGCTGGCCGAGCAGCACGAACGGCTGGTCGGCCATCCGCCCGCGCACGGTGCCCTTCTCGATCGCGGCGACCTGCTCCGCGGTGCCGCCGAGGTGGAGGGTCCCGGCGCGACGGCAGGCCTCGTTGGTCCACGGGATGTCGCCCTCGACCGCGAGGTCGACCTTGAACGCCGCCGGCCCGTAGGAGTAGCGGGCCAGCGCGCGCCGCACCCGGGCGGGCAACCGGTCACCCACGATCTCGAGTACGCCGGCCGGTGCCGTGTCGAGCATGACCACGTCCGGCGGGGACCCCACGAGCTCGCGCAGCTGGTCGAGCGAGGTGACCCGGACGCCGGTCACCACGCGCCCGCCGTACGACGCCAGCTCGGCCAGCAGCGCCCGCGTGATCGACTCCGTGCCGCCCTCGGCGACCGGCCACCCGACGGCATGGGCGGTGCCGGTCAGCATCAGCCCGACGGACCCGCTCAGCGGGGTGTCGAGCCGCCCGAAGGCGTGCGCGGCGACGCCCATGAACAGCGCCCGGGCCGGGTCGTCGCGGAACCGGGCCGTGGTCCAGGTGGCCGGCAGCAGCGCCTTCGCCCCGAACCGGCCGAGGGTGACGGGGTGCCGGGGGAGGTGGACGACCGGTTGGAAGACCTCGGCGATCAGGTCGTCGAAGTGCCGCACGATGGGGCCGAAGACCCGCCGCCACCGGTCACCGTCCTCGCCCAGCGACTCCACCGACAAGGACATGTCCCGCGCCGCGATCCCGGCCCGGCCGTCGTCCAGCGGGTGGGCGAGGTCGACCTCGGGCCAGAGCCAGCGCAGGCCGTGCCGCTCCAGGCCGAGCGAGGCGAAGAACGGGGACGCGACGCCGGTGGGGTGGAAGGCGGCGCAGTCGTCGTGGAGCAGGCCCGGCAGCGTCAGCTCGCTGGTCCGGGTCCCGCCGCCCGGCCGGTCGTGCGCCTCCACCACCGTGACGGCGAGACCGGCCTGGGCCAGGCGGATCGCGGCAGCGAGCCCGTTGGGTCCGCTGCCCACGACGACGGCGGTGCTCATCGGGTGCTCATCGGCTGCTCACGACACCGCATCCTTGCGGCGATAGCCGGGGGCGGTCCAGCCGACCTGCAACGGAACCGGTCCGTTGGGCAGCCACGGCTGCTCCTTCACGCAGTCGCGCACGTCCCAGGTACCGCGCTCGACGACACCGAGGGCGGCGTCGATGACTCGGTACTCCTGCGGACGCGACGCGCGCCACGGCGTCGCCTGCGACTCGCAGTAGGCGACGACGAGGTCGCCGGGCTCCAGCCCCAGTCGCTTCTGCACGGCGGCGACCAGCCGCTCGTCGTGCAGGTGGCCGTCGCCGAAGTTCCAGCCGACCAGGATGTTGCACATGAACTCGCCCTCGCGCACGTCGCGGGTCTCGAGGTCGTCGAGGTTCTCGATCAGCACCGAGAACAGGCCGCGTCCCTGGCTGTGCATCGAGCGCCAGGCCAGAGCCTTCTGCACCGTCATCTCGGCCTCGTCGGCGGTGTAGGTCATGCCGGGCATCCGCTGCAGCTGGTCGTTCTGGGTCTCCACGAGCAGCAGCTCGTTGAGCCGCTGCTCGACTCCGGGCCTCATCGCCCAGACCGCGGAGGCCCAGTTGCCGGCGTACTGCCGCATCGACGGCAGGAAGGACACCAGGTCGGGCCGCAGGTTGCCGAGGATCGGGCCGAACAGCAGCAGCGCGAAGATCGGGAGCAGGAGCAGGGGCTCGGAGAAGTCCCAGATGTTGTACGTCGACGCGGCGAAGCCGTCGCCGAAGCCGCCCCAGAGCACGATCGCGATGTAGCCGAAGTAGACGTTCCACTCCAGCGGTACGGCGAGCGGGAACGTCGAGGTGATGAAGATGTGGAACACCAGCATGGCCACCGCGCCCAGCATCGCGACCGTGTCGTCGGTGGTGAGGAGCAGGACCACCGGGATGATGATCTCGACCGTGGTGCCGCCCACGTGGGCCATGAACCACGCGAGCCGCGAGGGTCGGAGGTCGCCGGGTGCGTTGCGGTAGTGCAGCCTCTTGACGAGGTTCAGCTGTCCCGGGCTGTTGGACACCATCGGCGGGACGACGTTGATGAAGTGCTCGCCGATCTTGGAGACGCCGGCGCCGATCCACACGATGCAGATGATGATCTTGAAGGCGACGACCAGGTTGACGAAGTCGGCGCCGCTCGCGCCGTCGCGCAGCGCCAGCGCGCCGAGCGTGGCGGAGAACAGCATGATGGGCAGGTACTGCTCGGAGCGTGCGGCCAGGAACACGACCTTGTCGCGCAGGCCCATCAGCGGCATCGTCACCAGGATCGGCAGGAACGCCAGGGGCGGGACCAGCTCCTGCGGCCCGGTCCCCGCCGGCACGAACGGCACGGCGTCGGCGTGCACGACGAGCGGGTAGACGAGGCTGGCCAGCACGGCGACGTACAGGACGACGTCGAGGACGGTGCGCTCGTCACCGCCCGTGCCGGGCACGTGCCGGCCCCACGGGGCCATCCGGATCGTGCCGGGGCGCAGCCAGTAGCGGATGTTGCCGAGCATCGGCACGAAGTGGCCGCACAGCGGGCCGAACGCGCCGCCGAGGCCGATCACCTCGAGCAGCATCAGCCAGACCGCGAGCTTCTGGTAGACCACGACGTTGTCGAACCAGGTGCCCGGGTCGGAGAACGCCACGTGGTCGGTCGTCCACGACGTGATGGCAAGGCCGACGGCGAAGTAGAGGCCGAGCATCTTGAGGATGTAGACGACATGCAGCATCCGCGGGGTGTTGAAGCCCTCGGTCACCCAGTTGGTGCTGAGCACCCGGATCCGCTCCTGGAACGGCAGCGCGAGGAACTCGGCCGGGGGCATCGGCTCCGGTGCGGGCTTGAGGAATCCCATGGTCAGGCTCCGCTCAGTCGGGCCCGCAGCGCGGGCTTGTCGATCTTTCCGACGGGGTTCTTGGGAAGAGCATCCAGCACGTGGAGCGCCACCGGAACCTTGATCTTCGCCAGCTCGGACCGGCAGCGCACGAGCAGCGCGTCCACGTCGACGGTCCGGTCGGGCTGCGCGGACACGAAGGCGACCACCACCTCGCCGTACACCGGGTCGGGGCCGCCGACCACGGCCGCCTCGAGGACCTCGGGCGCCGCGTGGAGGACGTTCTCGATCTCCTTCGGGTAGATGTTCTCCCCGCCCCGGATGATCATGTCCTTGATCCGGTCCACGATCCGCAGGTAGCCGTCCTCGTCGAGGATCCCGACGTCGCCGGTGTGCAGCCAGCCGTCGCCGAGCGTCTCGGCCGTGGCCTCGGGCCGGTTGAGGTAGCCACGCATCACGTTCGCGCCCTTGATCACGACCTCGCCGCGCTCCCCGTTCGGGACCAGCGTGCCGTCCGGCGCCATGATCGCGACCAGCTGACCGGGCAGCGCCGGGCCGACGGTGCCGGGCTTGCGCAGGCCGTCGACCGGGTTGCAGGTCGAGGCGCAGGTGCCCTCGGAGAGGCCGTACCCCTCGACCAGCGGGAACCCGAACCTCTGCTCCACGGCCGCGAACAGCTCCGGCGGCGCGGGCGCCGCACCGCAGATCGCGAACCGGACCGAGCTCGTGTCGGGCTGGACCTCGGCCGGCAGGGCGACCAGGTGGGAGTAGATCGTCGGCACCGCGGAGAAGTACGTCGGCCGCAGGGTCTCGATCGCCTGGAGGAACTCGACCGGGTGGAAGCGCTGCAGCACCGAGAGCTGCGCGCCCGCCGACATCGGGGTCAGGAAGCTGACGCAGATCGCGTTCACGTGGAACAGCGGCAGCACCAGCAGGCAATGGTCCTCGGCGCCGATGCCGATCGCCTCGCCCATGCCGGTGATCATCGCCTCGACGTTGCCGTGGTCGAGCATCACGCCCTTGGGGCGCCCGGTCGATCCGCTCGTGTAGACGAGCAGCGCCAGGTCGCCGGGCCGCGTGTCCGCCGGGGGCAGGGCACCGCTGGGCGTCGTGGGCAGGTCCGCGACGAAGTCGTCGTCGACCACCACGACGGCGCCCGAGTCGCTGACCTGGTGGTCCGCCTCGGTCGCGGTGAACGTCGGGTTGACCGGCGTCGCGGCGGCGCCGAGCCGCCAGGCGGCCATGATCGTCACCAGCAGCTCGACGCGGTTGGGGAGCATGACGGCGACGACCGAGCCACGGCCCACGCCCCGGGCGGCGAGGTGCTCGGCGGCGGCGTCCACCCGCTCGGCGAAGGCGCGGTAGGTGAGCTCGGTCCGCTCGTCGCGGACGCAGGGGCGGTCGTCGTACGCCGCCGGGCGGTGCCAGGGCAGGTGGTCCAGGGTCATGCCGGAACGCTAGGTCCGTCGTACGCCCGGGCTCTTGGTCTCCGGAACCAAACTCCGCGCACGGATTCGGGGCTGCGCGGCCAAGGCGGGCAGGCATCCCGCTCTGGCACGATGGCGTGACCGCCGTCACCGTTGGTGCGGGGGACCGAACGGGAGGCGCCATGTCGGATCCGGAGACCGAGCTCCAGGGCATCGCCGTGGTGATGGCCGGACGGCACGCCGAGCTCACCGACGAGCTCGTCAGGGCATTCGGGGAGCGCATCCCCGAGCTCCCGAAGGACCCGGCGCTCGTCGAGCTGCTGCACGGCAGCTCGGGATCCAACCTCGAGACCCTGGCCCACCTGCTGCGCGGACACATGCCCGTCAGCGAGATCCAGGCGCCGGCCGCAGCCGTGGAGTACGCCCGCAGACTGGCGCAGCGGGGCACCTCCCCGAGCGCCCTGCTGCGGGCCTACCGGCTCGGCCAGCAGCTCGTGCTCGCCTGGGCCACGGAGGAGATCGAGGCCCGCGTCGGCGACCCGCTGCTGGCCCTGCAGACCAGCAGCCTGCTGACCCAGACCTCCTTCGAGTACGTCGACGCGGTCTCCGAGAACGTCGTCGAGGCCTACCAGGAGGAGCGCGAGCGCTGGCTCGCCAACCGCAGTGCCGTCCAGCGGGAGACGCTGGAGGCGTTGCTGCGCGACGAGCGCCTCGACCTCGCCGCCGCGGAGTCCTCGCTCGGCTACCGGCTGCGCCAGCACCACCTCGCCCTCGTGCTGTGGACGGCCCCGGGGGCGGGCGACCTCGCCGCCGCCGAGCGGACCGTCGTGGCGATCGCCGAGCGCCTCGGCGCCGGTCACCCGCTGTTCGTGCCCCGCGACCGCGAGACGGCCTGGGCGTGGGTGCCGATCGGCCGCGCCGGCGAGGCCGACCTCGCCGCGGTCGACGAGCTCGTCGCGGCCAAGGGCGGCGGGGTGTCGGTCGCCGTCGGGCCGATCGGTGCGGGGGAGCCCGGCTTCAGGAGCAGCCACCTGGGTGCGGCGGCCGCCCAGGAGGTCGCCCAGCTCGGGCAGCACCCGGCCGGCCGGGTGATCCGTCACGACGACCCGACCGTGCGCGCCGCCGCCCTCCTCGCCCGCGACCTGCCTGCCACCCGCGCCCTGGTCCGCCGCGCCCTCGGCGACCTCGCCGAGGACACCGACGGCGCCGCCCGGCTGCGCGAGACGCTGCTGGCGTTCGTCGAGGAGCGGGAGAGCTATGTCGCCACGGCTGCCCGCGTGCACCTGCACAAGAACACCGTGAAGTACCGCGTCGACCGCGCGATCGAGGCCCGCGGCAAACCGCTCGGCGAGGAGCGGCTCGACCTCGAGCTGGCGCTGATCGCGTGCAAGTGGCTGGCGCCCGAGGTGCTGGTGCGGCCCGGCGGCTGACCCTTGTAACTACGTGTTACGTGCGAAATTCCATTGCAGCAACGCCCGGGTAGTGGCCGCAGCGCCCGGGTAGCTGAGACGCGACGCGTCGACGGTCGGCTCGTCGGCAGTGGCGAGTACGCGCTGCGATTCCCCCCGGGTGGTGCATCTACCCGGGTGCTGGGGCTGCTACCCGGGCGCTGTTGCACCGGTTCTCGCGACGTAACACGTAGTTACAAGGCCGCACGTTGAGCAAGAACGGTCAAGCACCACCACCCCGCGGCGCAGCACACTGGACCCATGACCGGCCGTGACCGCCTCCGCGAGCTCCTCGACGCGGTCCTCGACGAGGACCACCGCACGCTGGGTGACATGGCGGACGGGGCGTTCGCGTCGCCGTACCACTTCACCCGGGTGCTCACCCGCGACGCCGGCGAGGCGCCGGTGGCGATGCGGCGCCGGGTGATGCTCGAGCGCGCCGCGTGGCGCATCCGTCAGGGCGGCAACGTCACGGATGCCGCGTGGGAGGCGGGCTACGAGTCGCTGGAGGGGTTCAGCCGGGCGTTCGCCCGGGCCTACGGGCACCCGCCGAGCGAGGCCGGCGACGACGGCGGCAGCGTCTGGCTGCCCGCGGTCAACGGCATCCACTTCCACCCGCCCACGAGCCTGTGGGTCCACGCAGGGGAGCAGACGATGAGTCCCGTCACCGACCAGCTGGTCCGCCACGACCTCGACGACACGCGCGAGCTGATCGACCTCGCGAAGGGCCTTGCCGACGCCGACTGGCGCGCGGTCCGCGGCCCCGGGCACCAGGTGGCGGCCTGGGAGGGGCCGGAGGAGTCGATCGCGGCCGTGCTGGAGCGCACGGTGTTCGCGAAGGAGGTGTGGCTGGCGGCGGTCGAGGGCGCCGACTTCCCCGACGTCGACAGGACCCCGAGCCCCGGCGGGCTGCTGGAGCGGCACGATGCCGCGGCCGCCCGCTGGCTGGCCGCGATCCGCGACATCGACCGGCGCAACGCCTGGGACGACCGGATCGTCGACGCGCTCTGCGAGCCGCCGGAGTCGTTCGTGCTGAGCAGCATCGTGGCGCACGTGCTGACGTTCTCGGCGTACCGCCGCCAGCTCACCCGGGTCTGGCTGCGCGCCGCCGGTGTCGACGCCGACGACGGCGACCCGATCAACTGGCTGCGCCGCGAGCTCGGGGAGGACCGATGAGCACCGTCTACTACACCGCGACCACCCTGGACGGCTTCCTCGCCGACCCCGACGACTCGCTCGCCTGGCTGATGCGCCAGGACCTCGACGAGCAGGGACCCCAGAACTACGGGGAGTTCATCGCCACCGTCGGCGCGCTGGTGATGGGCTCGACGACCTACGAATGGGTGCTCGCGCACCTCGCCGAGTCCGGTGAGGCCTGGTTCTACTCCCAGCCGACGTGGGTGATGACCACGCGCGAGCTGCCCGTCCTCGACGGCGCCGACGTGCGGTTCGCGAAGGGCGACGTCACCACCGTGTACGACGACCTACGGGCCGCCGCGGGGGAGCGGGACGTGTGGGTGGTCGGCGGCGGCGACCTCGCCGGCCAGTTCGCCGACGCCGGCCTGCTCGACAGCGTCGTCGTGTCGATCGCCCCGGTGGTGCTCGGCGCCGGCCGCCCGCTGCTGCCGCGCCGCCTCGACCTGCGACTCGAGGAGACCGCCCGCAACGGGGCGTTCGTGACCGCGCGCTACACCCTCGACGGACCGCTGAAGGAGGACCGCACGGGTTGACAGCGGGGGCATGGTGGAGGAAGGAGTCCACTTGTCTCGGGAGGACATCGTGCGCCGTACCCTCGCCGTCCTGGTCGCCTCGACCGCCACCCTGCTGGCCGCCGCCCTCGGCACCGTCGTGCCGGACGCCCCGGCCGCGGCGAAGCCGGGGCCTCAGCCGCCACCCAAGGTGCCGACCGCCACCGGGTACGGCGGCGCGGTCAGCTCGGTCGACCCCGACGCCACCGCGGTCGGGCTGGAGGTCCTGCGCAACGGCGGCAACGCGGTCGACGCCGCGGTCGCCACGGCCGCGGCGCTGGGCGTGACCGAGCCCTACAGCGCCGGGATCGGGGGCGGCGGGTACCTGGTCCACTACGACGCCGCGACCGGGCGGGTGGAGACGATCGACGGGCGCGAGACGGCGCCCGCGGCGATCCGGCCGGACGCCTTCATCGACCCGGCCACCGGGAAGCCCTACCCGTTCACGCCGGACCTGGTCACCAGCGGCGTCTCCGTCGGGGTGCCCGGCACGCCCGCGACCTGGCAGACCGCGCTCGACCGGTGGGGCACCGTGTCGCTCGCCGAGGCGTTGCGCCCGGCGGCGCGGCTGGCCCGCGACGGCTTCGTCGTCGACGACACCTTCGCGCTGCAGACACGCGAGAACGCCGAGCGCTTCCGCACCTTCACCAGCACCGCCGACCTCTTCCTCGCCGACGGCGTGCCCGAGCCCGGCACCACCTTCCGCAACCCCGACCTCGCGCGCACCTACCGGCTCCTCGGTGCGAAGGGGACCCGCTGGCTGTACGACGGGTCCCTCGGTCGTGAGGTCGCCGCCGCCGTCCAGAGCCCGCCGGTCAGCGGCGCCACGGACCTGCCCGTGCCCCCGGGCACGATGACCGCCGAGGACCTCTCCTCGTACCGCGCCCTCCTCCAGGCTCCGACCTCGGTCGGCTTCCGCGGCCACGACGTGTACGGCATGGCGCCCTCGTCGTCGGGCGGCACCACGGTGGGGGAGTCGCTCAACATCCTCGAGCAGTCCCCGCCACAGGCGACGGTCCCGACGCTCCATCGCTACCTGGAGGCCTCCGCCCTGGCCTTCGCCGACCGCGGCCGCTACGTCGGCGACCCTGCGTTCGTCGACGTACCGACCAGTGCCCTGCTCGACGACACCTTCGCCCAGGAGCGCGCCTGCCTGCTCGACCCGGACGCGGCGGCGCCCAAGCCGGTCCCGGCCGGCGACGTGACGTCGTACGACGGTGTGTGCGACCCCGCCCCGGCGAACGGCGTCACCGACACCGACACGGAGAACCTGTCCACGACCCACCTGACCACGGCCGACCGCTGGGGCAACGTGGTCGCCTACACGCTGACCATCGAGCAGACCGGGGGCTCCGGCATCGTGGTGCCGGGGCGTGGGTTCCTGCTCAACAACGAGCTCACGGACTTCTCGACGGTCTACGACCCCGCCGACCCCAACCGGATCCAGCCGGGCAAGCGGCCGCGCAGCTCGATGTCGCCGACGATCGTGCTGCGCGAGGGCCGTCCGGTGCTGGCCGTGGGCTCGCCCGGCGGCTCGACGATCATCACCACGGTGCTCCAGGTGCTGGTCAACCGGCTCGACCTCGGCATGACCCTGCCGCAGGCGGTGGCCGCGCCGCGGGCATCACAGCGCAACACCGCGAGCGTCACCGCGGAGCAGGCGTTCATCGACGCGTACGGCGACGCGCTGGCCGCGTACGGACACACCTTCGCCCTGGCCGGGCCGCCCGGGTCGAGCGCGGCCGAGATCGGTGCCGTGGCAGCCGTCGAGCTCGGGCCCGACGGGACGATGACCGCTGTGGCCGAGCCCACCCGCCGCGGGGGCGGGGCGGCGGGGGTGGTGAGACCTACGCTGGGACCGTGACCGCAGAGGACTGGACCGAGATCACCGACGACGCCGCCCTCACCGCCCTGCTCGGTGTGCCCACCGACGCGGCCCGCGACAAGGAGCGGTCCGCGCTCAGCGACGTCGACCGCGACTGGCTGGCGTCCTCGCCGTTCTGCATGGTCGCGACCGCCGATGCGCAGGGGCGCTGCGACGTCTCGCCGAAGGGCGACCCGGCCGGCCGGCTGGTGCACGTCCTCGACGACACGACCGTGGCGATCGCGGAGCGGCCGGGCAACCGGCGGGCCGACGGCTACCGCAACATCCTCGCCAACCCCCAGGTCGGCCTGAACTTCCTGATCCCCGGTCGCGGCGACACGCTCCGGATCAACGGCCGGGCCCGGCTGGTCGGCGAGGCGCCGTTCTTCGACGAGATGGTGGTCAAGGGCCACCGCCCGCTGCTGGCGATCGTCGTCGACATCGAGACCGTCTTCTTCCACTGCGCCAAGGCCTTCCTGCGCTCTGGGCTGTGGCAGCCCGAGACCTGGGACCCGGAGGCGCGGGTGCCGCGCCGGGCCGTCCTCGCGCAACGGCTGGAGCGTCCCGGCGATAGCATCGAGGAGCTCGACGCCTACTACGGTCCGAGCTATGCCGAGCGCCTCTACGGCTGAGCGCCCGTCCACGAAATCTCGGAGGTTCCCATGCGTCGTACGTCGATCGCCGGCCTGGTCGCGGCCCTGGTCGCGGCCCTGGTCCTGACCATGACACCCGCAGCCGTCCAGCCCGCGACCGCTGCCAGCAGCGCCCGGCACGGCTGGAGCACGGTGCACAAGCGGGTGGGCGCGAAGATCCAGGTCTGCCAGCACAAGATCGGCCACAACTGGGGCCTCGAGATGCGCCTCGACGCCCGCAAGGCCAAGCACCGGGTGAGGGCACGCGTCCGCATCCAGTTCCTGGTGCAGGGGACGTGGCAGTCCTTCCCCGGGGCGTCGTCACCCTGGCGTCGTGACGGCATCGTCCGCCTCACGAACTTCTTCGGCAGCAAGACGCAGGTGCTGATCAGGGCCCGGATCCGGACGAAGTCCGACAAGCCGCCGCTCACCGGCTGGATCGACGTCAGCAACGTCAAGCACTGCCCCTGAGCAGGCTGAGCCTCACCCCCGCAGGAACCCCACCAGCGCGGGCTCCGGGTCCGCGACCGTCGTGACGTTGGCCAGGGCGACCACGCCGAGCAGCACGGCGGCCCCGGCGGCGGCACCCGCGGCCGCCCGGCGCCCACGGTGTCCGGCCCGCAGGGCGAGCCAGGCCAGGGCGAGGGTGGCGCCTCCGGCGAGCACGACCATCGCGAGGTGGTAGATCGCGAAGTCGCGCACCAGCGCGGAGAACGCCGGTGTTCCCGCCGACGCCAGCGCGGCGTCGGCAGCGCCCGACGACAGCATCGAGAGCAGCGACGACAGGGGAGCGACGGCGCCCTGGACGTTGGCGATGAGCACGACCGCGGCGAGGGCGGCCAGGGCCAGCAGCGGGACCCGGCCCCGCCGTACGCGACCGAGCGCGACGACCAGGGCGCCGAGCAGTGCCCCGGCCAGCAGGGCCTTCACGACGTGGAAGGCCGCCCAGTAGCGGACCGCGCCGGCGAGCTCGCCGGTGACGGCCCCGTCGCCGGCGCGCCAGTGCTCCTCGAAGGCGGCCGGGAGGGCGTCGCGGAGGGCGCCGACGCCGGCGTAGTCGCCGACGAGCAGCGAGGCGAGCAGCTCGGGAGCCAGCACCACGGACGCCGTCAACGCGGCGGTGGTCAGGGTGAGGGTACGGGTCATGGCGCCGACGCTAGGCGGGTGCCGCGCCCTCCGCGTCGCCCCGTGGTCTGATCCCGCGGAGGGCGGGATCCACCCGTGGTCCCCCTATCCTTGGGGCGTGTACCCCTTCCTCAAGGGCCACGGCACCGAGAACGACTTCGTCCTGCTGCCGGACCCCGACGGCGCCGTCCACGGCGAGCTGGACGCCGCGCGCGTGCGCGCGCTCTGTGACCGCCGCGCCGGCATCGGCGGTGACGGTGTCCTCCGCGTCATCCGCACCAGGGCCGTCGGCGAGGCCGGGGCCGGCCAGGACGCGGAGTGGTTCATGGACTACCGCAACTCCGACGGCTCGATCTCGGAGATGTGCGGCAACGGCGTGCGCGTCTTCGGCCGCCACCTCGCCCAGCAGGGCCTGGTCGACCCGACCCGGCCGGTGCCCGTCGCGACCCGGGCCGGGGTCAAGGTGCTGACCTTCGCCGGCGGTGCGGCCGACGGTGAGATCACCGTCGACATGGGCATCCCGAAGGTGCTGGAGGAGACCTCGGTCGCTGTCCGCGTCGATGGTCGGGTCCGCTCCTGGCACGCCCTCCACGTCGACATGGGCAACCCGCACGCCGTCGCCTTCGTCGACGACCTCGACGACATCGGCCCGCTGCTCGAGGCGCCGGCCCACGACGCCTCGGTCTACCCGGCCGGGGTCAACGTCGAGTTCGTCGTACGACGCGCGCCCGGGCACGTCGCGATGCGGGTCCACGAGCGCGGCTCCGGCGAGACCCGCTCCTGCGGCACCGGCGCCTGCGCGGTCATGGTCGCCACGGCCCTGGCCGACGGCGCGGCCCGCGACACGGCGTACCGCATCGACCTGCCGGGCGGCACCCTGCGGATCACCTGGACCGCCGACGACCGGATCCTGATGAGCGGGCCCGCCGTCGTGGTCGCCGAGGGCGTCACCGACCTCTGAGTCCTCTGAGTCTCTGACGGTGACACCGACGGTGTCACGGTCCCGGCGGGGTCCTATGCTCCCGACCATGGAACTCACCGGATCCTCCGCCATCGTCACCGGCGGCGCCTCGGGCATCGGCGCGGCCGCTGCCCGGGCGCTCGCCGCCCAGGGTGCCACCGTCGTCGTCGCCGACCTGCAGGCCGACAAGGGCGAGGCCCTTGCTGCCGAGATCAACGGCGTCTTCGCCCAGGTCGACGTCACCGACACCGAGCAGATCGCCGGCGCCGTCAAGGCCGCCGCCGAGATCGCCCCGCTGCGTGCGGTCGTCAACTCGGCCGGCATCGGCTGGGCCCAGCGCACCATCGGCCGCGACGGCCAGCTCGAGTCGGCCCACTCGCTCGAGGCCTTCACCAAGGTCGTCGCGATCAACCTGATCGGCACCTTCGACATGGTCCGCCAGGCCGCCACCGTGATGAGCCAGAACGAGGCCGACGAGGACGGCTGCCGCGGCGCGATCGTCAACCTCGCCAGCGTGGCGGCGTTCGACGGCCAGATCGGCCAGGCGTCGTACTCCGCCTCCAAGGGCGGCGTCGTCGGCATGACCCTCCCGGTCGCCCGCGACCTCGCGGCCTCGGGCATCCGCCTCAACACCGTCGCACCCGGCCTGATCGACACCCCGATCTACGGCGAGGGCGAGGCTGCGGAGGCGTTCAAGGCGAACCTCGGCCAGAACGTGCTCTTCCCCAAGCGCCTCGGCACCGGTGCCGAGCTGGCCAGCATGGTCATCGAGTGCCTGACCAACTCGTACATGAACGGCGAGGTCATCCGCGTCGACGGCGGCATCCGGATGCCCCCGAAGTAGTCCCCGAGCGGTGGGGTGCGGGGGCTGTGCTCAGCCCTCGCACCACATCGCGCTGTAGGCCCCCTTGGTCGAGCGCCGCTCGGTGACCCGGCCGTCGACCGTGATCACGCAGGTCGTCGGCTGGTCGACCCGCCCCTGCTGGGCGAACACCACCGCGTAGTCCGGGTTGCCGTAGACCGTGGTGGTCAGCGACCAGGTGCTGTCGAGCACCTTCACCGCGCCGCGCTCGTTCTCCACGCTCGTCGGGATGATCCACGCCACCGTGCCCAGCTGCCCGGCCGTCGAGACCCGCACGGTCAGCGTGTGCTTCGGCAGCTGGGTGTAGTCGCCGTTGCCCTGCATCCCCGGCGGTACGCCGAGGTTGCCGGTGTGCCCGCCGAACAGGTCCGCCGCCTCGGTGGTGCCGCCGGCCGCCGCGGTCCCGGTCGGTGACGCGCTCGGCTCCGGTGGTGTCGGCACTGCTGATGACTCGTCCTGGGACCCCGCATCGGGGTCGATCGCGCTCTCCGGCGACCCCGGGCGCAGGAACAGGAAGCTGCCGACGATGACGAGGATGATGACGGAGGCGAAGAGAACGAAGGTCCTGCTCTCGCCCCCCGGCCGTAGAGCACGCACACCACGCCAACGACGCACCCCTGCGGATCGCTATGGCCGGTTTGCCGTGTTCCGTCCCACGATGTCCTCCCGTGTTCACCGACGCGCAGCGTCCCGCTCAGGACCAGGTCGTCGCGAGGCGGTTGCCTGACGCAACGTGACGCTGCTCTGGGACGACCAGACCCGCCTGACCGACCGCCTGGGAGAGCTCCGGGTCGGGCGCCGTACGACGTTCGTGGCGGGCCTGTCCGGCGCCTCGGTCCCCGCTCTCGGGCTGCTCGGCCGCTCACCCGCCTTCGTCGAGCGCCGCCGCGACCTGACCTCCGGCGTCCGCAGCGGCGAGGTCACCACGAGCTCCGCGGTCGTCTGGTCGCGGGCCGTGGTGCCGAGCCGGCTGATGGTCCGGCTGCGCAGCGACGGCCGGCAGCGGCGGCTGGTGCGCGGGCCGTGGACCGACGAGCGGGCGGACTTCACCGCCCGGGTGCACCTCACCGGGCTGGCGCCCGGCCGTCCGTACGACGCCGAGGTCTGGTTCGAGAGCCCCGACGGCGAGCGCAGCGCCCCGCAGCACCTCACCTTCGCGACCGCGCCGATCCACGCCGCCGCACAGTCGATCGTGTGGTCGGGCGACACCTGTGGCCAGGGGTGGGGGATCGACCGCGCCCGCGGCGGGCTGACGACGTACCGCACCATGCTCGGGCTGCGCCCCGACCTGTTCGTCCACGTCGGCGACACGATCTACGCCGACGAGCCGATGGACGAGACCGTGCTGCTGCCCGACGGCACCACCTGGACCAACGAGCTCACCGAGGACGTCATGGTCGTCTCCGAGACGCTCGACCAGCTCCGCGGCCGGCACCGGTACGCGCTGCGCGACGACAACGTCCGGGCCTTCCACGCCTCCGTCCCTACCGTCTCGATGTGGGACGACCACGAGACCTGCAACAACTGGTGGCCCGGCGAGACCATCGACGACGAGCGGTACGGCGAGCGCCGGGCCGACGTGCTGGCCCTGCGGGGGCGGCGAGCCTGGCAGGAGTACCAGCCGGTCCCGGTCAAGCGCCTGGTCCCCGCCGGCGGGGACGGGTTCGTCGGGCGGCGGCTCTACCGCCGGGTCCCGCGCGGCCAGCACCTCGACCTGTTCTGCCTCGACATGCGCAGCTGGCGCGGTCCCAACCCCGACACCGACCCGGCCGTCGCCGCCGACCGCCCGCAGGCCGGGCTGCTCGGCCCGCAGCAGGAGGAGTGGCTGATCCGCAGCCTGCGCTCCTCGACCGCGACCTGGAAGGCGATCTGCGCGGACATGCCCCTCTCGGCGCCCACGAACCGGGTCGCCGACCTCGACGGCTACGCCAACAAGGACGGCGGCCCGCCCCTGGGCCGCGAGCCCGAGCTGGCCCGCATCCTGTCGGCGATCAAGCGCCACGGCGTCCGCAACGTCATCTGGCTCACCGGCGACGTCCACTACACCGCCGCCTACCGCTACACCCCCGAGAAGGCCGTCTTCACCGACTTCGAGCCGTTCTGGGAGTTCATCTCCGGCCCGATCGCCTCCTCGCCGTTCTGGCTCAAGGACGACGAGCTCGACCGGACCTTCGGCCCCGAGGTCGTCTTCTCGAAGGGTGAGTCCGAGGTCGGCAGGCTGGACGTCGCGCCGCAGCCCACCAACCAGTACTTCGGCCAGCTCGACCTCGCCGCCTCCGGCCTGCTCACCGTGCGGTTGTACGACGGCGCGGGCAGCGTGCTGTGGGAGCGGGCGCTCGAGCCGGAGCGGTAATCGGGAAGCATCTCGGCACTCTCGTCGTTACGCTGGATACGCCTATGACGAACCGTGCTGAAGACTTCTCCCTCGCGGCCGCGCTGCGCGCCACCGAGGGCTGGGACGACCCCGACACCGAATTCGACGACTTCGAGTCCGGGTACGCCGACGAGCCCGACCCCGAGGACCTGACCACCGGCGCCCTCGACCTGGTCGAGCGCCATGAGCTGCGCCGCGTCGCCGGTCTGCGCACCGAGCTCGAGGACATCACCGAGGTCGAGTACCGCCAGCTCCGGCTGGAGCGCGTGGTCCTCGTCGGCGTCTGGACCGGCGGTGCCATCTCCGAGATCGAGAACGCGATGGCCGAGCTGGCGCTGCTCGCCGAGACCGCGGGCTCGGAGGTGCTCGACGCGATCTACCAGCGCCGCACCTCGCCCGACCCGGCGACGTACATCGGACGCGGCAAGGTCGAGGCGCTGCGCGAGATCGTGCAGGCCACCGGCGCCGACACCGTCATCTGCGACGGCGAGCTCGCGCCCTCCCAGCTGCGCAACCTGGAGGACCGGGTCAAGGTCAAGGTGGTCGACCGGACCGCGCTGATCCTCGACATCTTCGCGCAGCACGCGAAGTCGAAGGAGGGCCAGGCGCAGGTCGAGCTCGCGCAGCTCAACTACATGAAGCAGCGTCTGCGCGGGTGGGGCGGCAATCTCTCCCGCCAGGCCGGTGGCCGGGTCGGCGCCGACGGTGGCGGCATCGGTGGTCGTGGTCCCGGTGAGACCAAGATCGAGACCGACCGCCGCCGGATCAACGACAAGATCGCCAAGCTGCGCCGCGAGCTCAAGGCGATGAAGGGGACGCGCGACACCAAGCGCCAGGAGCGCCGCCGCAACGAGATCCCCTCCGTCGCGATCGCCGGCTACACCAACGCCGGCAAGTCCTCGCTGCTCAACCGCCTCACCGGCGCCGGCGTGCTCGTCGAGGACGCCCTGTTCGCCACGCTCGACCCGACGACTCGTCGTACGGCGACCGCGGACGGCCGGGTCTACACGATGAGCGACACCGTCGGCTTCGTCCGGCACCTGCCGCACCAGCTGGTCGAGGCGTTCCGCTCGACCCTGGAGGAGGTCGCCGACGCCGACCTGATCGTCCACGTCGTCGACGGCTCGCACCCCGACCCCGAGGGCCAGCTGGCCGCGGTGCGCGAGGTGCTCGCCGAGATCGGCGCGACCGAGGTCCCCGAGCTGGTCGTGGTCAACAAGGTCGACGCGGCCGACCCGGTCGTGGTCGACCGGGTACTGCGTCGCGAGCCCCACTCGGTCGCGGTCTCCGCCCGCACCGGCGAGGGCATCGCGGCCGCGATCGCCGCCGTGGAGGCCGAGCTCCCGCGCCCGCGCGTCGAGTTCACCGCGCTGGTGCCCTACGCCCGCGGCGACCTGATCGACCGGATCCACAAGGACGGCGAGATCGGCACCCTCGAGCACACCGCCGACGGCACCCGGGTCACCGGCCGCGCCACCGAGGCGCTCGCGGGCGACCTGGCGGCCTACGCCGTCTGAGTCTCCTCGTCGCACCCGGCAATTCGGTTCCGATTTCCCGAATTCGGCAACCTGATCGCCGGGTACGACGGATGATCCCGGCGTGACTCGGCACCGACTCCTGCTCGGCCTGCTCGCGCTCGTCCTCGCCACGGTGGCGAGCACGACGTTGCTGGCCCGTGCCGGCGCGCGCCCGGACCCGTGCGCGACGAAGGGGGAGCGGGCCGGGGAGAGGGGAGCGCTGGTGACCGGATCGGGCGCCCGGGTGCTGGTGATCGGCGACTCCTACTCGGTCGGCGCCGGCGTGCGCCCCGACCAGTCGTGGCCGGTGCGGCTGCCGGGCCGGGTCCGGGTCGACGGCTTCTCCGGAAGCGGGTTCAGCGTCGGTGCGAGTCCGTGCGGCGACGTCTCCTACGCCACCCGCGCCGCGCACCGCCGGCTCGCCGGCGTCGACATGGTCGTGATCGAGGGCGGGCTCAACGACGCCGACCAGTCGCCGGCCGACCTGTCGGCCGGGTACGTCCGTCTCGTGGAGGCGCTCGGCGACCGCCCGGTGCTGGTGGTCGGACCGCCGCCCGCACCTCTGCTGCCGTACGACGCCGTCGCGGCCGTCGACGCCCGCCTGGCCGCGCTGGCGGCGAGCCGCGGGACGCCGTACCTGTCGATGCTGGACGCGGAGCTGACCTACCAGCCCGACCGGCTGCATCCCGACCCCGCCGGGCACCGCGTGTTCGGCGATCGCGTCGCCGAGCGGGTCGAGACGCTGCTCACCCAGCGCACCCGCCCGCGTCCCTGACCTCCTGCGCGATCCGGGTCGCGAGGGCGATCACCTCGGCGGCCAGCGGCGAGAGGCTGCCGCGAGTGAGCGCGTAGACCCGGCGTGGCGGTAGTGCGGGTGCGAGCGGGTGCAGCGCGACGCCGCGCGGCCGCTCCGGCCAGCCGAGGGAGAGCACCGGCATCACCGCGCAGCCCAGGCCGGCGCGGACCATGGAGGTGACCGCCTGGTTGTCGGCGGTGCGGAACACGACGTGCGGTGCGATGCCGCGCCCGGCCAGGTGGTCCTCGACCTCGCGCTGGTCGCAGATCGACGGGAGCGCGACCATGGGCGCCTCGTGCAGCAGGTCCAGCGCCACCGGACCGCCGGGGAAGGCGTCCGGCGGTGCGACGAGGACGTGCTCGTCCTCGAGCAGCAGCGTGCTGTCGACGTCGTCGGGTCCGGGCCGGTCGAAGAACAGGACGTCGAGATCGCCGAGGTCCGGCACGGCCGCCTCGTCCTCGACCAGCCGGATGTCGCAGCCGGGGTGGGCCGCCCGCAGCCGCTGCACGAGCGGCGGGAGCAGCACGTTGGTGACCGTCTGGAAGGTGCCGATGTCGACCCGGCCGTCGCCGGCGTGGAAGCGGCTGACCGACTCCTCGGCCTCGCCCACGACCCCGAGCACCTCGCGTGCCGAGGCGAGCACCACCCGCCCGAGCGGGGTCAGCCGCACGGGCCGCGGGCCGCCGGGCCGGTCGAACACCGCGCCGCCGACCGACCGCTCGAGCGCCGCGACCTGCTGGCTCAGGGTGGACTGGGTGTAGCCGAGCCGCTGGGCGGCGCGGGCGAAGGTCCCCTCGACCGCGATCGCGTCGAGGGCCCGCAGGTGCCGTAGCTCGTACACGCGATCATCGTAAGCAACGATCATCTCGATCGAAAAGCATCGCTTTTCACGATGATGCGGCGCACCTAGCGTCACTGTCATGACCGAGACCACGCACCACTGCAACGGCATCACCCTCGTCGCCGAGACCTTCGGCGACCCGGCCGACCCAGCCGTCCTGCTCGTCCACGGCGCCTGCGCCTCGATGCTGTGGTGGGAGGACGCGCTGTGCCGGCGGATCGCCGCCGCGGGCCGCTACGTCATCCGCTACGACCAGCGAGACACCGGCCGCTCCACCAGCTTCCCCGCCGGCGAGCCCGGCTACGGCCTGCGCGACCTGGCCGCCGACGCCGTCGCCCTCCTCGACGCCCTCGGCATCGATCAGGCCCACGTCGTCGGCCGCTCGATGTCCGGCGGGGTGGTCCTCGTCCTCGGCGTCGACCACCCGGACCGGGTCCGCTCGCTGACCCTGGTCAGCACCACCACCGGCGAGCTGCCGATGGGCTCCGCGGACCTCCCGCCGGACCCCGACCCCGGCGACCCCGCCGCCGTCGTGGCCTACCTCGTCGAGGCGTTCCGCGCGTACGCCGGCGGCTCACCGCACTTCGACGCCGATGCGACCCGGGCGATCGCCACCGCCGACGTCGCCCGCACCCGGGACCTGCGCGCCACCCTGGTCAACCACTTCGCGATGGACTTCGCCGGACCGCGTGGCGGCGGGTGGAGCGACCTGCGGGTCCCGACCCTCGTCGTCCAGGGCGAGCTCGACCCGGTCTTCCCACCCGCCCACGGCGAGGCTCTGCGCGACGAGATCCCCGGCGCCCGGCTGGTCGTGCTGCCCGGCTCCGGGCACGACGTCCTCGAGCCCGCCTGGGACCGGTTCGTCGCCGAGCTGGTGGAGCACACGTCGTGACCGCGCTGCGCTCGGCGGTGTGGCTGCCCCTCTTCGACGACCTCGCGGACCCGGCGGCCGTCGTACGGCTGGCGGTGGCGGCCGAGGAGCACGGCTGGGACGGCTTCTTCGTCTGGGACCACGTGCGCTGGCAGGAGCCGGTGCAAGCGGTCGCCGACCCGTGGACGACGCTGGCCGCCGTCGCCGCGGCGACCACCAGGCTGCGGCTCGGCCCGATGGTCACCCCGCTCTCGCGACGCCGGCCGCAGGTCGTGGCGCGGCAGACCGCGACCCTCGACCGGCTCAGCGGCGGCCGGCTGGTCCTCGGCGCGGGCCTCGGGAGCGACCGGTTCGGCGAGGAGTTCTCGCGCTTCGGGGAGGAGGCCGACGACCGCCGCCGCGCCGTCCTGCTCGACGACGCGCTCGGCGTCCTGCGGCAGGCGTGGAGCGGGGAGGAGGTCCACCACCACGGCCCGGGCGGCACCATCGACGGTGTCCGGTTCCTCCCGCGGCCGGTCCACGGCACGGTCCCGGTCTGGACGGCCGGCTTCCCCGGCAACAGGCGCCCGCTGGTCCGCGCCGCGCGCCACGACGGGTTCGTCCCGGTCAACCTCGAGCACCCCGACCAGCTCGCCGGTGCCGTCGACCGGATCCGGGAGCTGCGGACCGAGGCCGGCACCGTCGCGGCGCCGTACGACGTCGCGGTGGCGCTGCCCGCCTCGGCCGACCTGGCCGCCTTCGAGGCGGCAGGCGCGACCTGGTGGCTGGCCGACACCGACCCGCACGGGAACACCGTCGACGCGGTCCTCGGGGTGATCCGCGACGGCCCGTTCCGATGACCGCGGGCGAGCTGTGGAGGGGCGCGCAGGAACGTCGGCCCCACCCTCTAGGGTTCTCCGGTGACCACCACCGCTGCCGACCGGACCTCGCCGGTCCGCGACCTGCTCGCGACGGCGGTGGCCGCGCTCGGCGGCCAGGAGCGTGCGGGCCAGGTCGCCATGGCCGAGGCCGTCGCCGACGCGTTCGCCGACAGGGAGCACCTCCTCGTCCAGGCCGGCACCGGCACCGGCAAGTCCCTCGGCTACCTCGTCCCCGCTCTTCTCCACGACCAGCGGGTCGTGATCGCGACCGCCACACTCGCGCTGCAGCACCAGCTGGTCGAGCGCGACCTGCCGCGCCTGGTCAAGGCCGTCGGCACGGTTCCGGGCGTCGACGCGTCGTACGCCGTGCTCAAGGGGCGCTCCAACTACGCCTGCCTGCACCGCGTGCGCGAGGGCGCGCCCGACGACCAGGGCCAGCTGATCCAGGCCGAGGACGCCATGGGCGCGATGGGCCGCAAGGTCCTCGAGCTGCGCGAGTGGGCCGAGAAGGCCGCCGAGGACCGCAAGACCGGGGAGCGCGACGACGCGCCGCGCCACACGGACAAGGAGTGGCGCCAGGTCAGCGTCTCCGCGCGTGAGTGCCTCGGCGCCGCCAAGTGCCCGTTCGGCGAGGAGTGCTTCGCCGAGCGCGCCAAGGAGAAGGCGCAGAAGTCGCACCTCATCGTCACCAACCACTCGCTGCTCGCCATCGACGCCGTCGAGGGGATCCCGATGATCCCGGACTACGACGCCGTCGTGATCGACGAGGCCCACGAGCTCGCCGCCCGGGTCACCCAGGCCGCCACCGACGAGCTGTGGGCCGCCGAGGTCGAGCGCGCGGCACGGCGCAGCATCCGCCACGTCGAGGGGGAGGAGGCCGAGGACCTCGCCGACGCCGCCGACGCGCTGCGCGCCGCGGTCACCGACGCCCCGGCCGGTCGCTTCGAGCAGGTCCCCGAGGCGCTCGCCGACGCGCTGGTGCTGGTCCGCGACGCCGCCCGCGCCTGCGTGGGCGCCTTCCCGAAGGCGGAGTCCGGCAGCGAGCCCGACGCCGCGATGACCCAGGCCAAGGGCATGGTCCAGGAGGTCCTCACGACCGCCGAGCGGATGGCCGCCAACTCCGAGGCCGACGTGCTGTGGCGCACCGAGGGCACCGACCGGATCCCGCCGATCCTCTGCATCGCGCCGCTCCAGGTCTGGGCCCAGATGCGCGACAAGCTGCTCTCCGACAACACCGTCGTGCTCACCTCGGCGACCCTCATGCTCGGCGGCGACTTCGCGACGGTCGCCGGCTCGGTCGGCCTCAAGCCGTCCGAGCGGGTCGCGCCCGAGGCGCCGCGCCAGGAGTGGCCCGACGACGCCCAGCCGTGGCGCGGCCTCGACGTCGGCAGCCCGTTCGACTACGCCAAGCAGGGCATCCTGTACGTCGCCCGCCACCTGCCCCCGCCCGGCCGCGACGGCCTCGGGCCGGCCCAGCTCGACGAGATCACCGAGCTGGTCGACCAGGCCGACGGCCGCACCCTCGGGCTGTTCTCCAGCCGCCGGGCCGCGGAGGCCGCCGCCGAGCACGTCCGCAAGGCGCTGCCGCACCTGACCACCCTCGCCCAGGGAGAGGCACAGCTGCCCGAGCTGGCCCGCCAGTTCCTGGAGGACCCGCACACCTGCCTGTTCGGCACCCTCGGCCTGTGGCAGGGCCTCGACGTCCCCGGCGACACCTGCCAGCTGGTGATCATCGACCGGATCCCGTTCCCGCGGCCCGACGACCCGCTGATGAGCGCGCGGCAGAAGGCCGCCGACCAGGCGGGCGGCAACGGCTTCATGCAGGTCGCCGCGACCCACGCCGCGCTGCTGCTCGCGCAGGGCGCCGGGCGCCTGATCCGCACGACGAGCGACCGTGGCGTGGTCGCCGTACTCGATCCGCGGCTGGCGACCGCCCGCTACGGCTCGTTCCTCAAGGCCAGCCTGCCCCCGATGTGGCCCACGAACGACCCGAAGGTCGTGCGCCAGGCCCTGGGCCGCCTCAGCGGCCGGGCCTGACCCACGACCTTCGTGGTGTCAGCGGGGCGTCAGCGCGCGGTGGCGCTGACCTTCGCCGTCGCGTCCTTCTTGCCGGCGTTGGCGAAGGTGATCTCGATCCACTGCACCTTCTTGCCGAACTCGTAGCGCTTGGTCTTGTCGCCCTTGCGGTTGATCTTGACCATCTTGGTGAGCGGCGCCTGGCCCTTCTTCTTGATCGTGACCAGGACGTAGCCGCCCTTCTTGCGCTTGGGGCCGTCCACGTGGACGCGCAGGTGGGCCTTGCCACGGAACTTCGACTTGAAGCGGATGGTCCGCGAGGCGAGGTGCCGCAGCTCGACCGAGTCGGAGACCGAGCGCCGCGAGCCGGACAGCTTCACGCCGCGCCACAGCCTGGCCCGCGGGTAGGCCCCACCCTCGGCGTAGTTCAGCGCCGGGCGGCGGTTGGCCGCCGCGAACCAGCCGAACTGGGTGCGCAGGTCGGTGCCGCGCGCCGCTAGTGCGGCGTTGATCGCCTGCCGCGAGTTGGCCGGGCCGGCCGCCAGGTCCCAGATGTCGCGCACGATGGTCGGCATGCCGCCGGGGCCGTTGACGGCCGGGAAGTGCTCGCTGAGGTACTTGAAGAAGATCCACGCGCCGTAGGGAGCCAGGCCCTTGCGGTGGTCCAGCGGCTGCGCCGGCTGACCCAGGGGACCGCCCTTGAGGTACTGCAGGTTGTCGTTGATCGCCGGGTAGACCTCGTCCTCGGCCCAGGTCGCGGTCGCCTCGAGCAGCCAGGTGTCCTCGTTGACGTCATAGGCGAACTGGACGGCGTGGAAGTACTCGTGCGCCGCGGTCACCTGCAGGTTGCCGAGGGGGCCGGGCACCGGGCCGAACTCGGCGTAGTCGTTGTCGAGGACGCAGTACGCGGCCGCCGTCACGTGGCCCCCGACCCGCTGGTCGGTCGTGCAGTAGCCGTAGAGGCCGCGCTTGCCGAGGTCGGCGAGGTAGACGTCGAACTCGTTGCCGTCGCTGACCGGCGTGCGGTAGCCCGAGGCGACGTAGCGGCTCGCGACGTTCTTCATCACGTTGAGCACGGCCGCGGGGTAGTTGGGCGCGGGGGCGTCCGAGCCCGTGCTCGGCGAGTAGGCGCCCTGGACGTAGTGGACGCAGATGCCGCTGCCGCAGGTCGGCGCCGCCTCGGGCGCGGTGTAGCAGGGCAGCCCCGAGCCGTTGGTGCACTCGATGCCGCCGGAGCCCGGCGGCGGCCGGTAGCCGGTGCCGGGGCGGGCGAGCAGCCGCGCGGCGTCGTCCTGCAGGCTCGTCGGCAGGTCGTCGCGGGTGAGCGCGAGGTCGCGCAGCGCCATGGTCAGGTCGGCGCCGGTCGTGGCGTCGGTCGGCGCGGCGTTCGGGGCGGCCTCGACGATGTCCTGCACCGTCTCGAGCGCCTGCTCCGCGGTCGCTTGGGCGACGTCGTCGTCGATGTCGACCGGGACGGCGGCGCCCGGCGCAGCCGGATCAGCGGCCGGATCGGTGTCGTCCGCCCGTGCGGTGCCGCCGAGGACGGACACGGTGAGCAGGGCTGCGAGCAGCGCGGACAGCAGCCCGAGGAAGGGGAAGTGGCTGCGACGAGACATCAGGACCGGCCTTCGGAGATGGCGACAGGACATGCAGACCCTATGTCACCGCCCGGTCAGGCAAACCTCACACCCGCCGGAGAACCGCCGTCACCTTGCCGAGGATGGTCGCGTTGGTGCCGTCGATGGGCTCGAACGCGGGGTTGTGGGGGAGCAGCCAGACCTGGCCGCCCTTGCGCTGGAACGTCTTGACCGTGGCCTCGCCGTCGATCATGGCCGCCACGATCTCGCCGTTCTCAGCGGTGGGCTGCTGGCGGATCACGACGTAGTCGCCGTCGCAGATCGCGGCCTCGATCATCGACTCGCCGCTGACCTCGAGCAGGAACAGCTGTCCGTCGCCGACGAGCTGACGAGGCAGCGGGAAGACGTCCTCGACCCGCTCCTCGGCGAGGATCGGGCCACCGGCCGCGATCCGGCCCACGACCGGGACGTTGGCCGGCACCGGCGCGGCGTCGCCGATCCCGGTCTCGTCGTACGTCGTCTCCTCGGCGGTGCCCATCGCGCGTCGCGCCGCCATCACCTCGGGCAGGAACACCTCGAGGGCGCGGGGCCGGTTGGGGTCGCGCTTCAGGAAGCCCTTCTCCTCCAGGGTGCGCAGCTGGTGGGCGACGCTGGAGGTGCTGGTGAGGCCGACCGCCTGGCCGATCTCGCGCATGCTCGGCGGGTAGCCGCGCTTCTCGATGCTGTCCTTGATGTGGGCCAGGACCCGCTGCTGGCGCGGGGTCAGCCCGGTCGCGTCGGCCGGTCCGTCGGGCAGCTCAGTGACGCTGCTCGCCTTGCCGTCGCCCTTGCGCTGGGTGCCCTTGCGCTCAGCCATGGTCGCCCTCCAGATCAGATCGCGTGGTGTGGTCCGGATCGACCGGGCCCGTGTGACGACGCTAACCGAATCCGGCCCCCGGTTTCAAACATCTGTTCGAACCGCGTGTCGCGACACGCCGGTCGAACGAACTTTCGAACGGTGCTGGAAATCTTCGAACACCTGATCTAATCTCGTACACATGTTCGATCGAACGCCTGATCGAACACCTTCCGTCGGACCCCCTCGATACAACTGGGGCCGTCCACTTCCCCCGGAGGTCAATCCCATGAGCACCATCACCCTTGCGCCGCGTGTCGCCCCGGCTCGCGCCACCACGCGTCCCGCCACCCGCCCCGCCACCCGTCCGGCCACCCGTCCGGCCGCCCGCGGCCAGGTCCGGCTGACCCGACGCGGCCGCGCGGTCGTCTTCCTGCTTGCCCTGACCGCCGTCGTCCTCGCGGCGATCTGGCTGGCCGCCGGCTCGGCCGCAACCCGCCAGGACGGCGGCGCGCCGCAGGTCCAGCTCGTGACCGTCGGCCCCGGCGACACCCTGTGGGACATCGCCAGCGACGCCGCCGCGACCTCGGGCGACGACGTGCGCGACATGATGGAGACCATCCAGCAGCTCAACACGCTCGACGGCAGCATGGTCTACGTCGGCCAGGAGCTGCGCGTGCCGACGCACTAGTCGCACCACCAGACTTCTTCGCTGCCTCGACCCCAGCGGAGATGGGGCCTGTATTGGCCTGGGGAATGAGAAGGGCGGGATCCGACCGAACCGGATCCCGCCCTTCGCGCGTGCGTGAGTCGCGCGCTCAGCGAGCCGCGCGCTTGCCGCCCTTGGGCGTGGCGGGGTCGCGCTTGGGGCGCGGCTCGTGGTGGTGCGAGCTCATGCCGAGGGCGCGCGAGAGGCGGATGGCCAGCATGAAGGTGAGGAACAGGCAGAGCATGGCGCCCAGCGAGGCCACGGCCATGAACGCCCACGCGCTCGCCTTGCCGTCGTGGCGCGCGGTCGCGCCGAAGTCGATGGCGGCGACCACGAGGTACCCCCAGGCCACGATCGAGACGGTGCCGCCGGCGGCGATCAGCAACAGGGCGGGACGGAACTTCGCCTTCGCCCGATCGCCAGCCCGCTTGCCACCCGTCACGGCGGTCATTGTTGCTGATGGGTGGGTGGAATGCTCAGCCAACGCGCCCTCCACCGCTTCCGGGAGGTCCCGGCGGGCCGTCGGGCGGCCGCGAAACGCCGGTCCGGAAGTCCTCGTCCGGAGGCCTTTGTGGGCGGTGACCTGCGCAAACGTCGTCCGGGTCGACCCGCTCGCGAACTCGCGGCGACCCGCGCTTGCATCGCTGGTGGCCGAGGCGTACGGTTACCACTACATCTAGTAGTTACAACGATGTAGTTCTCCACATCTAGTCCACAGGGCGACCCATCGTCACCCACAGGACCGGAGCGGAAACGCACAGTTCGCCCCACCTTTTTCCACAGGCGGGGGAGTTGTCCACAGCTCGTAGCCTCGGGAGGAGGGGGACCCATGCACTGTCCGTATTGCAAGCACCACGACACCAAGGTCCTCGACTCCCGCGTCTCCGACGACGGCTGCTCGATCCGGCGCCGCCGGGTCTGCCAGTCGCCGAGCTGTGAGAAGCGGTTCACGACCGTCGAGGCCATGCAGCTGACCGTGCTCAAGCGCTCCGGCGCGACCGAGCCGTTCACCCGCCAGAAGGCCGTCGCCGGCGTCCGCAAGGCCTGCAAGGGTCGCCCGGTGGACGAGGACGACCTGGCCCGGCTGGGCCAGGAGGTCGAGGACCAGCTCCGGCTGGCCGGCAGTCCGGAGATCGCGGCCCACGAGGTGGGCCTGGCGATCCTCCCGCCGCTGCGTCGTCTCGACGAGGTCGCCTATCTCCGCTTCGCCTCCGTCTACCGCGGCTTCGACTCGGCCGCCGACTTCGAGAACGAGATCTCCCTGATGCGGGCCGAGCGCCAGCTGCAGTCCGAGGGAGCCCGGCCCGTCGCGACGGGCTGACCACAGACGCCCGGCAGGTAGTGGGGAAGCTGCCTGCCGGGCCACCCCCTCCCCTTTCCCGTTCGCACGTCCCGTTGTCCGCAGGAGCCCGCCGCTCCTGCCGCATTGCCGACGCCCCCGCTTGACACCCGCACCGCACGCCGACAGAGGAGACCAGGAGAGCCATGACCGAGACGGCCCGCAGCCAGACGCCCAGTGAGACGGCCCGCTACGCCAAGAACGGACTCAAGATCCAGCGGATCTTCAGCACCGAGGGCGTGCACCCGTACGACGAGATCACCTGGGAGCGGCGCGACGTCGTCCAGACCAACTGGAAGACCGGCGAGACCGTCTTCGAGCAGCTCGGGGTCGAGTTCCCCGACTTCTGGTCGCTCAACGCCTCCACGATCGTCACCACCAAGTACTTCCGCGGCGCCGTCGGCACGCCCGAGCGGGAGCGCGGCCTCAAGCAGCTCATCGACCGGGTCGTGTCGACGTACGTCAAGGCGGGGCGGGAGCACGGCTACTTCGCGAGCGCGGCGGACGCGGAGGTCTTCGAGCACGAGCTGACCTGGCTGCTGGCCAACCAGTACTTCTCCTTCAACTCCCCGGTCTGGTTCAACGTCGGCACGACCGCTCCCCAGCAGGTCTCGGCCTGCTTCATCCTCTCGGTCGACGACTCGATGGACTCGATCCTCAACTGGTACAAGGAGGAGGGCTTCATCTTCAAGGGCGGCTCCGGCGCCGGCCTGAACCTTTCCCGGATCCGCTCCTCCAAGGAGCTCCTCAGCAGCGGCGGCACCGCGTCCGGCCCGGTCTCCTTCATGCGCGGCGCCGACGCCTCGGCCGGCACCATCAAGTCGGGCGGCGCCACGCGCCGTGCGGCCAAGATGGTCGTGCTCGACGTCGACCACCCCGACATCGAGGAGTTCGTCGAGACCAAGTGGCGCGAGGAGGACAAGATCCGCGCCCTGCGCGACGCCGGCTACGACATGGACCTCGGCGGCAAGGACATCACCTCGGTCCAGTACCAGAACGCCAACAACTCGGTGCGCGTCAACGACGAGTTCATGCGTGCGGTCGAGAACGGTGGCGAGTTCGGCCTGCGCTCGCGGATGACCGGCGAGGTCATCGAGACCGTCGACGCGCGCAGCCTGTTCCGCAAGATCAGCGAGGCCGCCTGGGCCTGCGCCGACCCGGGCCTGCAGTACGACGACACGATCAACGACTGGCACACCAACCCCGAGACCGGCCGGATCACCGCGTCCAACCCGTGCTCGGAGTACATGTCGCTCGACAACTCCTCGTGCAACCTGGCCTCGCTCAACCTGCTCAAGTTCCTGCGCGAGGACGACACCTTCGACGCGGCGCTGTTCGCCCAGGCCGTCGAGCTGATCATCACCGCGATGGACATCTCGATCTGCTTCGCGGACTTCCCGACCGAGCCGATCGGCGAGACCACCCGCAACTACCGCCAGCTCGGCATCGGCTACGCCAACCTCGGCGCGCTGCTCATGGCGATGGGCCTCGGCTACGACTCCGAGGGCGGTCGCGCGATGGCGGCCACCGTCACCTCGCTGATGACCGGTACGTCGTACCGCCGCTCGGCCGAGCTCGCCGCGATCGTCGGCCCCTACAACGGCTACGCCCGCAACGCCGAGGCCCACCAGCGCGTGATGCGCAAGCACCAGGCCGCCAACGACGACGTGCGCACCCTGCACATCGCCGACGCCGAGGTCCACAAGCTGGCCACCGAGGAGTGGGCCAAGGTCGTCGAGCTCGGCAAGTCCAACGGCTTCCGCAACGCGCAGGCCTCGGTCCTCGCGCCCACCGGCACCATCGGCTTCATGATGGACTGCGACACCACCGGCATCGAGCCCGACTTCTCCCTGGTGAAGTTCAAGAAGCTCGTCGGCGGCGGCTCGCTGCAGATCGTCAACCAGACCATCCCGCGGGCGCTGAAGAAGCTCGGCTACGACGAGGAGAAGATCGAGGCGATCGTCGCCTACATCGGCGAGCACGGCCACGTCGTCGACGCCCCCGGCCTCAAGCCGGAGCACTACGAGGTCTTCGACACCGCCATGGGCGAGCGCGCGCTCAAGCCCATGGGCCACGTCCTGATGATGGCCGCCTGCCAGCCGTTCCTCTCGGGCGCCATCTCGAAGACGGTCAACCTGCCCGAGTCGGCCTCCATCGAGGACATCGAGCAGATCTACCTGGAGTCGTGGAAGCTCGGCCTCAAGGCCACCGCGATCTACCGCGACAACTGCAAGGTCGGCCAGCCCTTGGCCGACGGTGGCGGCAAGGCCAAGAAGGACGCCGCCGAGGCTGCCGAGGCCGACGCCAAGGTCGTGGAGAAGGTCGTCGAGAAGGTCGTCTACGCCCCGACCCGCAAGCGCCTCCCGAAGTCGCGCCAGGCCCGGACCACCTCCTTCACCGTCGCCGGCGCCGAGGGCTACATGACCTCGGGCGCCCACGACGACAACAGCCTCGGTGAGATCTTCCTCAAGCTCGGCAAGCAGGGCTCGACGCTCGCCGGCGTGATGGACGCCTTCTCGATCGCCGTCTCGATCGGCCTGCAGTACGGCGTCCCGCTCGAGACCTACGTCTCGAAGTTCACCAACCTGCGCTTCGAGCCCGCCGGCCTCACCGACGACCCCGACGTCCGCATGGCCCAGTCGATCATGGACTACGTCTTCCGCCGCCTGGCGCTGGACTACCTGTCCTTCGACGAGCGCTCCGCCCTCGGCATCTACTCCGCCGACGAGCGCCAGCGCCACCTCGAGACCGGCTCCTACGAGCCCGTCGAGGAGACCGGCAACGCCTCCGAGCTCGTCGAGACCGCCCCCGCCGCCAGGGGTGCCTCGGTCGTCGAGGCCGAGGTCGTCGAGGTCGAGGACCCCCTCGCCGGCGCCCCCGAGGTCAAGGTCGCCAAGACCACCGCCGAGCTCCTCGAGCAGATCACCGGCCACGCCGTCGACTCGCCGCTGTGCATGACGTGCGGCACGAAGATGCGTCCGGCTGGCTCCTGCTACGTGTGTGAGGGCTGCGGCAGCACCTCCGGCTGCAGCTGACGGCGAACGCCGGGTGAGCCTTCGGCTCCTCGGTTGACCTGCAGAAGGGCCCTCCCCGTCGGGGAGGGCCCTTCTGCGTGCAGTGCGCGCGTGGCAGAGTGCGGCGCATGGACACCTCCACGGACGGCGCCGTCGGGTCGGAGTCCGGTCTGTCAGACGACGCGTTCGCTCCCCGATGGGCGGACGACGACCGGCCGCGCATCCCGCGTGTGGCCGGAGAGCGCGAGGCGCTCGCGGCCTACCTGGACTACTACCGGGCGACGGTGGAGATGAAGTGTCGCGGCCTGGCGGCCGATCAGGCGCGGGCGAGGTCCATGCCGCCGTCGACGCTCTCGCTCCACGGTCTGGTCCGCCACCTCGCGGGATGCGAACGGTGGTGGTTCCAGCAGAACTTCGAGCGACGCGACGTACCGTTCCTGTTCTTCGCCGACGACAATCCCGACCTCGACTTCGACCTGCCCGCCGACGCTGACTTCGTCGCCGACCTGGCGACCTGGCGAGCCGAGTGCGCCGTCTCCCGCGAGATCGTCGCCGCTCACGATCTCGACGAGACCGCCCGACCGCTGGACTGGTACGAAGATGTCGATCTGCGCTGGGTGGTGCTCCGCATGATCACCGAGTACGCCCAGCACTGCGGACACGCCGACCTGCTCCGCGAGGGGATCGACGGGAGGACGGGCGTCTAGCGTCAGTGCGCGACCGTGATCCCGCGGGCGGCGAACGCGTCCTCGATGACCGCCGCGGCGTCGGCACCGTCGCGGGTCAGCGCCTTGTCGTAGATCGCCGTCGCCGCCGCGTCGAAGGACGTGTCGGGGGCGAAGTCGAACTGGGCGTCGATGACGGTGGTGTCGAATTCGCGCGAGGTCAGGCCGAGCGCCTCGTAGCCCGAGCGGGCGTCCCACAGCGCGCCGCTCCAGATCTGGCCGTCGAAGTGCACCTCGCCCTCGCGGTCGGCGACGGTCAGGTCGGTGTCGAGGCGGCGCAGGCAGTGCACCGGCCCGGCGGTGTACGACGTCGAGTCCCAGTCCATCACGCACGCCTCGGGCGCCGCCACCGGCCAGCCGTACTGCTGCGCGGCGTCCAGGCCGACCGACACGGCGAGGTAGTCGCCCCACGCCTCGCCGATCGAGCCGGCGTCGAGCGACGCGCCGTAGCCGGGCACCTGCGAGGCGTGCACGGCGTGGCCGTACTCGTGCACGATCACCTCGGCGTCCTCGGCGTCGTCCACTCCGCCCTTGCCCAGGCGGATCCGGTACGGCTTGTCGGTCTGGTAGCTGTTGTCGCCGCCGTACTGGTCGATCTTCACGCTGAACGACTGCTTGACGACCGGGCGCAGCGTGGAGCCGAAGCCGAGCGACTGGATGTACTCCTGTGCCTGGTTCACCCAGAAGTACGCCATCACCTGCTCGAACTGGTCGTCCTTGCGGTTGTAGTCGAAGACGCCGTTGGCCGAGTACGCCGGCGTACCGGTCGCCGACTCGACGGTGACCCACCGGCCGCGCAGGTAGCCGGAGCCGTCCAGGTTGCGCAGCGGGACGCTCGCGTACTCGCTCGTCGGGACGGCCGTGGCCGAGTCCTTGGCGTCGACGAGCGACTCGTCGCCGCTGGACTGCACCGGGTTGACCTTGAAGACCAGTCCGCTGCCGGTGGTGACGCCGGGGGCGGGCTTCGCACCGGCCGGCGCGGCGATGGCTGCGAACGGAAGGACGACGGCGAGAGCGGCGATGGCCGGGCGAAGTTTCACGTTCGGGACACTAATGCCGGAGGAAGCACGTGTGAAGAGGCTTGACCTCGATTCGAACAAGTGTTCTAATAGGGGTAGGTCGGAGCAATACTCCTCGTGTGGCTGATGGTTCCGTCCCGGCTCGCTTCTGTGGCGGGTCGCCTCCCTCACAGGTGCCTGCCCACGAGACGTGAGGACCCGTTGTCACGATGCCGGGTCCGCGCGCCCGGGGAGGTTTCTCGGATGTCTGTCGCCACGCTTGCTCCGCCACACCCGGTGGTGGCTTGTGCCGCGCGGGTGGGCGCTGCGTTGGCAGAGGTCGCGGACGTGCAGCCGGTGTTCATGTCGGTCGCGGAGAAGGAGGCCGCGCTGGTCGAGCTGGCCCGGGCGGAGGCCGGGCTCGCCGAGCTGAAGGCGCGGATCCTGGCCGCCGGCGACGACATCGCCGCCGAGCATGGTGCGCGGGACGTGGCGGCGTGGCTTGCGCATGCGACGCAGGCCGATCCTCGTGCTGCGCGGGCGGAGCTGCATCTCGCGATGGCGTTGGAGCGGCGCGCGGTGGTGGCCAGAGGGATGCGGTCCGGGGCGGTGTCGTCGGCCCAGGCGCGGGTGATCGTGGAGGCGGTCGAGGAGCTGCCGGCTGAGCTCGGACCGGTGCTGGCGGCGCAGGCCGAGCAGACGCTGGTCGGCTACGCCGCACACCATCCACCACGGGAGCTGAAGCGGCTGGGGCGGCGGATCTTGGAGGTCGTGGCGCCGGAGGTCGCGGAGGCCGAGGAGGGGCGGCGGCTGGAGGACGAGGAGCGGCGGGCGCGGGAGAGGGCGTCGTTGCGGTTCCGCGACCTGGAGGAGGGGCGGACCCGGATCACGGGAGTGCTGCCGACCTCGGTGGCGGAGCGGTTGAAGCACTACCTGCAGGCGTTCACCTCGCCACGCCGGCGTGGGAGCGACGCGGCGCGCGAGGAGAGGGTGCCGCAGCACCGGGCCTACGCGCAGGCGTTCGCGGCGTTGCTGGAGCTGTTGGACCCGGAGCGCCTGCCGGAGCACGGTGGGGATGCGACCACGGTGATGGTCACGATGTCGCTCGACCAGCTGCTGAGCGACCTCGCTGCGGCGGGGGTGATCGCGGGCGACGGGGAGGAGGTGATCTCGGCGAGCGAGGCACGGCGGTTGGCGTGCCAGGCGCAGATCATCCCGGCCGTGCTGGGCGGGAAGGGGGAGGTGCTCGACCTCGGACGGCGGATGCGGTTGTTCTCGAAGGCGCAGCGGCGTGCGTTGCGTCTTCGGGACAGGCGCTGCCGGGCGGAGGGGTGCACGATCCCGGCGGCGTGGACCGAGGCGCATCACTGGAAGCCATGGTCAGCAGGCGGGCCCACCGACCTGGCGAACGCCGTCAGCCTCTGCAGTCATCACCACCATCGCATCCACGACCGCACCTACCGTCCCGAGTTGCTGACCAACGGCGACGTCCGCTTCGCCCGGCGGACGTGAGCGGTCGTGGCCGACCTGTCTCCGCCCGGGCGCTGGAGCAGGACTACGACATCTCGCCCAGGGGACGGATCCCTGCGGAGATCCGCACTGCCTGGGCTGCCACCAGGTCGACGGCAGGTACGTCGGCCGGAGCCCAGGCGAGCCCGTCGAGCTGATCGGCAGGCAGCCACCGGATCGCCGCGTGCTCGCTCGGCACGGGCGTGCCGGACACCAGCCGGCACCAGTACGTCGACAGGACGACGACGACCGAAGCCCCGACGTGCCGCGTGGTGGTGACCGGGGCGCCGACCTCGACGACGCAGCCGAGCTCCTCGTGGATCTCCCGCGCCAACGCATCGGCCGGGGACTCGCCCGGCTCGACCTTGCCGCCGGGGAACTCCCACATTCCGCCCGCGTCGCCGCCGGGGCCGCGCTGGGCACACAGGACGAGGGCGTCGTGCACGATGACGGCGCCGACGACCTCGATCTCCACGCGCCGATGGTCGCAGGTCGGTGGTAGCAATGGGCGCATGGTCTCCCTGAAGTACGCGGTGGTGGAGCGTGAGCGGCGGTTCTTGGTGGCTGCGGTGCCGGACGGCGTACGCGAGGTGTGGGAGATCGAGGACCGGTACGTCGACGGGGCGCGCCTTCGGCTGCGGGAGGTGCGCAAGCCGGACGGGTCGGTGCAGCGCAAGCTCGGGCACAAGGTCCGCCTGCACGACGACCCGAGCGAGGTGGCGTGCACGTCGCTCTACCTCGACGACGCCGAGTGGGCGCTCCTGGCCGAGCTTCCCGCGCGCACCTTGCGCAAGCGGAGGCACCACGTCCATCGCGACGGGCTGCACGTCGTCGTCGACGAGCTCGAGGACGGCACGTTGCTGGCCGAGATCGACGACGGCGACACGACACCGCAGCCACCACCGGCATGGCTCGACGTCGTCGCGGAGGTCAGCGGCGACGAGGCCTGGACCGGGGCCGCGCTGGCCGGGAAGCACGCATGAGCGCGCAGCACCGCGCCGATGTCGTACGACGCGCGCGGGCCCTCCTCGACCGGACGATCGTCGGCCACGGGGTCACCGTGCGGATCACCGAGGTGGAGGCGTACGGCGGCCGCGAGGACCCGGCGTCGCACGCGTTCACGCGCACGCCGCGCTCGGAGATCATGTACGGACCGGCGTACCGGCTCTATGTCTACCGCTCCTACGGGATCCATCTCTGCGCGAACGTCGTGACGGGGCCGACCGAGATCGGGGCGGCGGTGCTGCTGCGGGCCGGTGAGGTGGTCGAGGGGCACGAGCTGGCGCGGTTCCGGCGCGGGGAGACGCCGCCCGAGCGTGACCACAACCTCGCGCGCGGGCCGGGCAACCTCGCGCAGGCCCTCGGCATCACGCTCGACGACCTGGGCACCGACCTGTTGGCCGAGCGCGGTGAGAACGACACGAGCGTGCACCTCGGCCCCGAGACGCGCACCCGCAAGCCGACGAGCTCCGGCCCGCGGGTCGGCGTCTCCAAGGCCGCCGACGTCCCCTGGCGGTTCTGGCTGGCCGGCGACCCGACCGTGTCGGCGTACAAGCGGAGCCCGAGGGCTCCGGCCGACGGTGAGGGAGCACTACGCTCGCGCCGTGACCAGTGAGCACCCGACGTACGAGAACGTCACCCTCGACCCGCAGGCCAACGTCTACTTCGACGGCGCCTGCGTCAGCCACACCTTCTTCCTCGCCGACGGCACCCGGAAGTCCGCCGGTGTGATCTTCCCGGCCAGCCTGAACTTCGGCACCGCCGCGCCCGAGGTCATGGAGCTCAACGCCGGGCGGTGCCGGATCCGGCTGGCCGGCGCGCAGGAGTGGCAGGAGTACGGCGCGGGCGAGTCGTTCAGCGTGCCGGGCGACTCGTCGTTCGACATCGAGGTCACCGAGACGCTCGGGTACGTCTGCCACTACGGCTGATCGGGGAGCATGCAACCCGGGGACGTCCACCGCACGTGTAGGGAGCATGAGACCGAAGGCCCGCGACGCCGAGTTCGAGGATTTCGTACGACGCCGCCGCTCGCACCTGCTCGGCACCGCCGTGGTGCTCACCGCCGGTGACCACCACCTCGCCGAGGACCTGGTCCAGGGTGTGCTGGTGCGGCTGTACCTCGCCTGGGGACGCGCCACCCGCCGTGGCGGCGTCGACGCGTACGCCCGCCGGGCGCTCGTCAACGCCTTCATCGACCACCGCCGCCGTCCGTCGGTGGCCCGGGAGACGGTGACCGACGCGGTCCCGGACCGGGCCGCCGCGACGTCGTACCTGGCCGCGGAGCCGGTCGACGCCGAGCTGCTCGCGGCGCTGAGGGCGCTGCCCGAGCGGATGCGGGCTGCGGTCGTGCTGCGACATGTCGCCGACCTCAGCGTCGAGGACGCCGCGGACGCGCTCGGGTGCAGCCCGGGCACGGTCAAGAGCCAGACGGCTCGCGGTCTCGCCAAGCTGCGGGAGCTCCTCCCGCAGGCCGCACCGATCCCGGCCGCCCCCTACGAAGGAGACCCGTCATGACCGACCTCCCCGAGCTCCCCGACCTCACCGCCCGGCTGCACCGCCTCGGCGGCGACGGCCCCGCCCCCACCGACGAGACCATCCGCCGCGACCTGGCCCGCGGTCGTGGCGCTTCGCGGCGCCGTGCGTTCCGCGCCGGCACCGCTGGCCTGACCCTGGTCGCCGTCGCCGGCATCGGCACGGCGATCGCGGTCAACGCCGAGCGCACCCCGCCCACGTCCCCCTCGATCGCGGCACCGAGCAGCCCGAGCAGCCCGAGTGACGTGAGCGAGCCGGGTGGCGTCCAGCTGGTCGCCTACACCGGCGAGCAGCAGCCCGGCTTCGTCGTCGCCAAGGTCCCGGCCGGCTTCGTGCTGGAGGGTGCGACGCCGTTCAACCTGAACGTCGCCCGCGCCGACGACCACAGCGGCCTCGACGTGTTCGAGGACAAGCTCGTCGTGATGCTCGAGTCGCAGTCGGTCACCGGCAAGCCCGAGGGCGCCCCGGTGAAGGTCGGCGACCTCGACGGCTGGATGCGCACCGTCGAGGACGGCACCCAGGTCCTGACGTACGACGACGGCGAGCACCGCGTCGTCGTCCAGGCGTGGAAGTCGCTGGGACTCAGCGACCAGCAGGTCATCGAGTTCGCGGAGGGCGTCACCGTCACCGCCGAGGCGCAGGCGGGCGTCGGCTGATCGCCAGGCCTTGACGTGGATAGTGTTTGTCCGAGTAATCTCGGACAAACACTATCCACGTTTGGAGGCATGCCATGAGGATCGTCATCTTCGGAGCCGGGCTGATCGGTGGTCAGCTGCGGGACCGGCTGCAGGAGCAGGGTCACGACGTCGTCGCGCTCGGCCGCGAGGCCGGCATCGACACCACCACGGGCGAGGGCGTCGCGGCGGCCGTCGCCGGCGCCGATGTCGTCGTCGACCTGACCAACTCGCCGTCGTGGGCCGACGACGACGTGCTCGCGTTCTTCCGCGACTCGACCCGCCACCTGGTCGAGGCCGGCGCCGAGGCGGGTGTCGGGCACCACGTCATCTTGTCCATCGTCGGCGCCGACCGGCTCACCGACGCCGGCTACATGCGGGCCAAGCTCGCCCAGGAGCAGGGCGTCGTCGACGGTGCGGTGCCGTTCACGATCGTGCGCTCCACGCAGTTCTTCGAGTTCGTGCCCGGCATCGCCGACGCCGGGACCGACGGCGACACCGTGCGCGCCACGCCCGCCCACCTGCAGCCGATCGCCTCAGCCGACGTCGTGCGGCACCTGGCCGAGGTCGTGACCGCGCCGCCGGTCAAGGGCACCGTCGAGCTCGCCGGTCCCGAGCCGCTGGGCATCGACGAGCTGGTCCGGCGGTGGTTCGCGGCGACCGGCGATCGTCGTACCGTCGTCCCGGACCCGAGGGCCGGCTACTTCGGCGCGATCCTCGACGACGCCGCGCTGACGCCGACGCCCGGCGCGGGCGCCTGGCTCGCACCCACGACGTACGACGAGTGGCTGGCCGCACGCGGCTGAGGTCGGGAGCCGGCGCCGACACTAGGGTGGGCGCGTGAAGCTGTCGGCCGGTGTGGAGTGGGCGATCCACTGCTGCGTGGTGCTGAGCCTGGCCGACCGGCCGCTGCCCGGAGCCCGGCTCGCCGAGCTGCACGGGGTGTCGAAGACCTACCTGGCCAAGCACCTCCAGGCGCTCGCGCGGGCCGGGATCGTCCAGCCGAGCGAGGGGCGCGACGGCGGGTACGCACTGACCCGCGATCCGGCCGGCATCACCGTGCTCGACGTGGTGCGCGCCATCGACGGCCCGGAGCCCGCCTTCCGCTGCACCGAGATCCGCCAGCAGGGCGAGCTCGCGGCGCCGCCGGAGCAGTGCCGGCAGATGTGCGGGGTCGCCCAGGTGATGGCCGAGGCGGAGCAGGCCTGGCGCGCCTCGCTGTCCGGCCGGACGATCGCCGACCTCGCCTCGACGGTCGACGGCGCCACGGTCCGCGCGACGATCTGAGGGCGGGGCGACGGCTCGCGCCACTCACGGACGGATGGCGCGCTCCTCGCTGGCGTGCCCGGGCTCGAGACCCGCGGCGTCGGAGACCCGCAGCGGACGGAAGGATCCGTCGGTCCAGCTGTCCAGGACGAGCGAGGTGAGGCACACGTGGTCGCTGCCGTCGTCGAGCAGGGTGATCCGTTCGACGAGCATCCGGTTCGGGCAGGAGCGGAGGAGTGGGATGTCGTCGTGGAGGTCGACCTCGAGGCCGGCGAACTTGTCGACGTCCTCGCCGCTGCGGGTCCCGAACCGCTCGGCGAGGGCCAGGTCGTCGCTCGTGAGGAAGTGCACGCCGAACCGGTGGGCGCGCAGCGCGACCCGGTAGGTGTGGTTCGCCTTCGAGAGCCACACGCAGTAGTGCTCCGGCGTGATGCTGGACTGACTGTGGAAGCCGACCAGGCAGCCGGCCCGGTGGTTCTGCGCCGAGGTGGTGACCACCACCAGCGCCGGGTCGGCCGATGCCATCAGCAGGCTGAAGGGGTCCTCACTCATGGTGGCCTCCGGCGCGCTCGTAGCGCAGGAACAGCGCGTCGTCCTCGACCATGGCGTGTCCGAGTCGGAACCGACGCAGCTCGGCGCCGGGCGGGTTGACGCAGACCGGTAGCGGGTCACCGCCGATCACCGGTGACACCGACAGCAGCAGCTCGTCGAGGCGGTCGGCCGCGACCATCTCTCCGAGCCACTGCGGGCCGCCCTCGCAGAGCACCACCCGGTGCCCGAGTGCGGCCAGCGCGCGCAGGGCGCAGGCAGGGTCGACCCGCTCCTCGCCGGCGACCACGACGCTCGCCACCTGCCCGGCCGCCGCCACCCGCTCGGGATCGGCGGCGGAGCAGGTGATGACGTAGGTGCGGGAGTCGGCCTCGGCGAACACGCGAGCGTCCCAGTCCAGGTCGAGGGACCGGCTGACCACCGCGACCGGAGGGACCGGCTGCTGCCCGAGGAGGACCCGGGCCGCCTGGGCCTCCTCGGCCAGCCGGACCGGGCCGTAGCCCTCGCGGCGTACCGTCTGCGCCCCGACCAGGACCACGTCGGCGATCTGGCGCATCCGGCGGAACAGGACCTGGTCCGCGTCGGTCGACATCGCGCCCACCCGCCCCGCCCGCGCCGCGGTGCCGTCGAGGCCGGCCACCATGTGGCCGGTCACCCAGCACTCGTGGCGGGGGCGGGACCGGTCGACCGCGAGGTACGGCGTCAGGGGGTCGTCGGTCTCGGGGCCGCTCTCGAGGATGCGCACCCTGTGACGGTAGCCGTCAGGCCGCGCCCGCGAGCTCGGCGTCGACCTCGGTGACCGGCTCGTCGGCCAGGGAACGACGGCCGGAACGCCGCTCGAGCACCAGTCCGCCGACCGCGACGAGCGCGCCCGCGGCACTGACCGCGGTGGCGAACACCAGGCCCGGCCGGAACCCGTCGAGCACCGCGGCCGGCGACGTCGTACCGCTCGCGTTGGAGGCGATGATCGCGGTCGTGACGGCGAGGACGATGGCCGCGCCGACCTGCATCGAGGTCTGCAGCACGCCGGCGGCCAGGCCCTGCTCGTCGTCGTCGATCCCGCTCGTGGCCAAGATGTTGATGGCCGGGAAGCCGACCCAGCCGATGCCGATCAGGATCAGCGTGGGCAGCAGCATGCCGAGGTACGACGGCGTGGTGTCGAGACCGAGCGTGAAGAGCAGGTAGCCCACCGCCATCACGGTCATGGTCACCGCGATGATCGGCCCGGTGCCGAACCGGTCGACGAGCTTGTCGGAGAAGACCGCCGACAGGGTGACCATCAGGCCGATCGGCAGCAGGGCGAGCGCCAGCCGCAGAGGCGACCAGCCGAGGCCGTCCTGCAGGAACAGCGTGACGATGAACTGCCAGCTGAAGTACGAGCCGCCGACCGCGACGATCGCCAGGCTGGCGCGGACCAGGGTGGCCTTGCGCAGGATGCCGAGCCGCACCAGCGGGTGGGCGATCCGGCGCTCGATCGTCAGGAAGGCGGCGAACAGGGCGGCCACCCCGATGAACGAGAGCACGGTGCGGGCCGAGCCCCAGCCGACCTCGGGTGCGGAGACCACGGTGTAGACGAGCAGCAGCATCGCGGCGCCGGAGGTCAGGGCGCCGAGCAGGTCGTGCCCGCCCTCCTCGACCGGCTCGTCGCGGGGCACCAGCACCCAGGCGGCGGCCAGCGCGAGCAGCGCGATCGGCACGGGCAGCAGGAAGGTCCAGCGCCAGCCGACGCCGGTCATCAGGCCACCGAAGAGCAGGCCGGAGGAGTAGCCGCCGGCGCCGAAGACGGTGTAGATCGACAGCGCCTTGTTGCGGGCGGGGCCCTCGGCGAAGTTCGTCGTGATGATGGACAGGCCGGTCGGGGCCGTGAACGCGGCGGCCAGGCCCTTGATGAACCGGGTCGCGATGAGCAGCGGGCCGGAGCTGACGAGCCCGCCGAGCAGGGACGCCGCGGCGAAGACCGCCAGCGCGATCAGGAAGACCCGGCGCCGGCCGAGCAGGTCGGCGGTGCGGCCACCGACGAGCAGCAGGCCGCCGTACCCGAGGACGTAGCCGCTGATCAGCCACTGCAGCGACGAGGTCGACAGGTCGAGCTCGGCGCCGATGGAGGGCAGGGCCACGCCGATCATGGAGACGTCGAGGCCGTCGAGGAACAGGACCACGCACAGGGTCATGAGCAGGCCCCAGGTACGCCGGGTCCAGCGGATCGCGCCGGTCGCGGGTGAGTTGAGGGAGGGGGACGTCGAGGACATGGGGATCACACTTCCATGCACGTGCATTCAATGCAAGCGCAAATAATGCGTTTGCATGAAGTTCATCCGATGGCTAGGATGCAGGCGTGCCGAAGGCCCCTGTCGCGAGTCCGCTGGTCGCCGAGTGGCGCCAGCTGCTGGACCGCCACGCGGCGGTGAGCTGTGCGCTCGAGAAGGCGCTGCAGGACCAGCACGGCATCGGTCTGAGCGAGTTCGAGACCCTCGACCGGGTCGTCGACGCCAATTGCGGCAAGTACCGCATGGCCGATCTCGCCGGCGACATCCACCTCAGCCAGAGCGCCCTCTCGCGCGCGATCACCCGCCTCGAGAAGGACGGTCTCGTCGAGCGCTCGGCCTGCGAGCAGGACCGGCGCAGCGTCTTCGTCTGCCTCACCGACGCCGGCCGGAGGCTCTACGACGAGGCGCTGCCCACGCACCGCGCGGTGCTCGAGGGCAGCTGGGACTGCTAGTCCAGCCCGCTCAGGTCGTCCGGTACGTCGACCGCGTGCTCGCGCAGCGCCTCGATCGGGATCAGGCGCAGCGCCCGGGCGTTCGTCGAGGCGAGCACGACGGGGGCGGCGACCCCGTCGGCGTACGCCTGGAGCCAGCGCCCCGCCACCACGCACCACCGGTCGCCGGGGTGCAGGCCGGGGAAGTGCCACTCGGGCCGCGGCGTCGAGAGGTCGTTGCCGACCGCCTGCTGGTGGGCCAGGAACTCCTCGGTCATCACCGCGCACACGGCGTGCACGCCGACGTCCTGTGGGCCGCACGAGCAGGTCCCGTCGCGGTAGAAGCCGGTCATCGGGTCGGTGCCGCAGGGCTGGAGCGCCTCGCCCAGCACGTTGCGCTCGGGCAGTCCGCCGGGCTCGCTCACGTGGTCAATCCTCGCCCCGCGCCAGCCGGTGTGTCGACCGGGTGCGGTTGGCCGCGGTGTTGGTGACCAGGATGACGAGCAGGCCCAGGCCGGCGTAGATGCCGAGGACCACGAAGGCCGGGACCGTCGATGCGTCGGGGAAGTACATCGCGTCACGGGCGAGTGTCGCGCCGGCGCCCGGCGGGAGCAGCTGGCCGATGGCGTTGCCGGCGCGCGGCAGCATCTCGGGCGCGATCGAGGAGCCGGAGATGATCAGGCCGAGCGTGAAGTAGAGGCCGCCGACCAGCGAGCCGGCCGGACCGAAGAGCGCCACGAAGGCAGCGGTCGAGGCGGTCACGGCCAGCGAGATGAGGGCCAGGCCGCCGAACAGGGTGAGGTGGTGGGCGTCCTTGCCGACCCCGAACAGCGACATGGCGATCAGTGCGACGCCCGCCGAGGCGAGCGCGTAGACGACGAGCAGGGCCGCGTGCCCCAGGCCGCGCGCGGTCGAGCGCTGGGTCAGCCCGCGCAGCCGGCCGAGCGCGAGGGACGCGATCGAGCCGCCGAGGCACAGAGCCTGGATGACGAAGCCGAGGGAGCTGCCGGCGCTGTCCGCCTTCGGCAGCGGTACGACGTCGGTCACCGGCGGCGCCGAGGCGAGCAGCGCGACGGTCTCGGCCGGCACCGGCCGGCCGGCGGCGACGAGCTGGTCCACCTGCGTCTGGACCTGGTCCTGGTGGGCCTTCGAGAACGAGGACCTGAACAGGTTGGCCACCGACGGCGAGGCGGCCGTGGCGACGTACAGCGTCGGCTGCTGGCCGGCGAACGCGACGCCGCCGTACGCCCTGCGCTCGCGGATCGCCTGCTGCAGGCCGGCCGCGTCGTCGTACTCCTCGACCTTGAAGTCGCCGCCCTCCTCGAGCGCGGTGGTGAGCTGGGCGCGCTGCTGGGCGGTCCCGACGATGCCGACCGGCAGGTCGTCGGGCGCGGGGGAGTGCGCCATGGCGAGGTAGTAGACGCCGAGCACGAGCTGGATCAGCGCGCCGACGACGGCGATCGCGAGGCCCAGCTTCGACAGCTTGCGGAGTCCGACCGGAGCAGGTGCGTCGCTCATGGTCAGAGCATCGCGGAATTCCCTAGCCGCAGTTGTCGCACACGCCCGTGGCGGGCAGTGCCATGAAACACGTGGGGCACACGGCGATCACCGGCTCGGGCCTGGCCGGCTTGGCGGGCGCCTTCGGCTTGCTCGCGCGCGGGGCGCGGGCGGCCTTCTCGGTCGCGGCCGGGACCCGGCTCTCGCGGACCGCCGGCACCGGCGGCGCCTCGACGACGGGCGGGATCCAGCCCGGGGGCGGCGGCTCGGTGATGCCGAACCGGCCGAGCACCTCCCGCGCCGCCTCGGTGGGCTGGTGCTTGGGGCGGGTGACGATGTCGAACGGCGACGACGCGCCCTCGAGGAAGGTCTGCGCGTCGGGGCGCAGGGTGGCCGGCGGGCGGCGGTGCCGCCAGCGCTGCGGGGTCGCGCCCTTCTGGGTGATGGTCACCAGCTCGGGGCGGTCCCAGGCGACCAGGGCCCAGTCGTCGTGGTGGCTGGTCGCCCACACGGCGAGCGGGACGTCGCCCGCGTCGGCCGCAGCGCGCAGCGCGATCCGCTCGGGGTTCGAGAACCGGCCCTTGACGTGGAGGACGCCGGGCAACGGCTCGGAGACGTCGTACTCCTCGCCCTGCAGGTGGGTGATCAGCTTCGCGAGGTCAGGCGTGGTCTCCATCGCCTCCGAGGATAGTCGAGGACGCCGGGTCCGACACGACCGCGTCGGTCGCCTCCGAGATGATCGTCTCCATCGCTGCCCGGGCCGCGACGGCGTCGCCGGCCCGGACCGCCCGGGCGACCTCGACATGCAGGTCGATCGCCTCGTCCTTGGGCTTGGCCGGCATCAGGTGGTGGTGGGTGCGACCGGCGAGAACCTCGGCGACCACCTCGTCGAGCGCGGCCAGCATCTCGTTGCCGGAGGCCTCCAGTAGCACCCGGTGGAAGACGATGTCGGCGGCCAGGAACGCCTCGAGGTCACCGGCGCGCCCGTGCACCACCATGTCGCCGACCGCGGTGGTCAGCGCGCCGCACTGCTCCGGCGTGGCACGTACGGCGGCCAGCGCGGCCGCGACCGGCTCGAACCCGCTGCGCAGCTCGCCCAACGAACGCAGTTGCGCGGCCCGGTCCTCGGAGTCGAGGCGCCAGCGGATCAGCCGGGGGTCGAAGACCTGCCAGCCGGTGCGCGGCTGCACGGTCAGCCCGACCCGGCGGCGCGAGGCGACCATGCCCATCGAGGCCAGCACCCGGACCGCCTCGCGCGACACCGAGCGGCTCACGTCGTACTCGGTGTCGATGTCGTCGAGCGTCAGCACCGTGCCCGGGGCCAGGTCGCCGCTGACGATGCGGCGGCCGAGGGCGTCGAGGACGTCGTCGTGCAGCGCGGCCACGGGCTCACCTCCAGAAAAGATCAGATTTATTTTGGGACGGATCTTGTTAAAAGCAGATTAATCGCTGCACACTGTGACGGCCAGCACATCACCGGGAGGTTCCCATGAGCAGCACCCGCACCGACGGTAGGCCGACCGCACTCCTCGTCGTCATGGGGGTCTCCGGCTCGGGCAAGTCGACCGTGGGCGCGGCCATCGCGCAACGGCTCGGCGTCCCGTTCGGCGACGCCGACGACTTCCACCCGCCCGCCAACATCGCCAAGATGACCGCCGGCGTCCCGCTCGACGACGACGACCGGATCCCGTGGCTCGAGGCCATCGGCCGGTGGCTCGACGAGCACGACGACCGGGGCGGCGTGATCAGCTGCTCGGCACTCAAGGTGGCCTACCGCGACCGGCTGCGCGCCCACGCGCCGCGGGTCACCTTCGTCCACCTGCACGGCACCCGCGAGGTCATCGCGCGGCGCCAGGCCAGTCGTCCTGGCCACTTCATGCCGGCCTCGTTGCTGGACTCGCAGTTCGACACGCTCGAGCCGCTGGGTCCCGACGAGGCCGGCCTCGTCATCGACGTCGACCAGTCGGTCGACGCCATCGTCCACGAGTACGTCGTCCGGTCCGGCCGGGCCGACGGCACCCCCGACAGCACGTCCGGCAGCACGCCCGACAGCACGCCAGACAGCACGTCAGACAGCAAGGCCTGAGGAGTCCCGCATGTCCGTCCCGCTCATCGCCGTCGCCGGCACCGACCTCGTCGAACCGGTCGCCTCCGAGGGCCGCCTGGTCCTCGCCGCCCTGCTCGGCATCGGCGTCATCGTCGTCCTCATCATCGCCGCGAAGGTGCACCCGTTCCTCGCCCTCACCGGCGGTGCGCTGACCGTCGGCGTGGTCGCCGGCGTCGACGTCGAGACCGCGATCGCCAGCTACACCACGGGATTCGGTGCGACGGCCGCCGGTGTCGGCATCCTGATCGCGCTCGGCGCGATGTTCGGGAAGCTGCTCGCCGACAGCGGCGGCGCCGACCAGATCGTCGACACGATCATCGGCCGCTCCTCGCCGCGCGCACTGCCGTGGGCGATGGCCGTGGTCGGCGCGATCATCGGCCTGCCGATGTTCTTCGAGATCGGCCTGGTGCTGCTGATGCCGGTCATCTATCTCGTCGCGCGCCGCTCCGGGCAGTCCCTGGTCACCATCGGCATCCCGGCGCTCGCCGGCCTGTCCGCCATGCACGGACTGGTGCCGCCGCACCCCGGCCCGCTCACCGCCATCGACTACCTGCACGCCGACCTCGGCACCACTCTCGCCCTCGGTGTCGCGGTCGCGATCCCGACGGTGATCATCGCCGGGCCGGTCTTCGGCCTCGTCGGCCGCTACGTCGACGTACCGGTCCCGCACCGCTTCGAGGGCAAGGCCGACGAGGAGTACGCCACCCGGCCGTCCTTCGCCATCACGATCGCCTCGGTGCTGCTGCCCGTCGTGCTGATGATGGGCAAGGCGCTGGCGGACATCTTCATCGACGACGCGACCGACCCGCTGCGCCGCACCCTCGACGTGCTGGGCACCCCGCTCATCGCGCTGGGCATCGCCGTGGTCGTCGCGATGTTCACCCTCGGCGGCCGGATGGGCCGCGACGGCGTCTCGAAGTCGCTCGAGTCCTCGCTGCCCGGCGTGGCCGGCATCCTGCTCATCGTCGCCGCCGGCGGCGGCTTCAAGCAGTCCCTGGTCGACACCGGCATCGGCACGATCGTCGCCGAGCGGGTCGCCGACTCCAACATCTCCGTGCTCGTGCTCGCCTGGTTCGTCGCGGTCCTGATCCGCCTCGCCACCGGTTCCGCCACCGTCGCCACGGTCACCGCGTCCGGCCTGCTCGCGCCGCTGACCGCCCAGCTCTCCAACGGCGAGGTGTCGCTGATGGTGCTCGCGATCGGCGCCGGCTCGGTGTTCTTCTCCCACGTCAACGACGCCGGGTTCTGGCTGGTCAAGGAGTACTTCGGGATGAGCGTCGGGCAGACCCTCAAGACCTGGTCGGCCATGGAGACGCTGCTCTCGGTCTGCGGACTGGTGTTCGTGATGGCCCTCAACCTGGTGATCTGACCTGCTGGGTCAGCAGTAGCCGAGCATGTCCTCCAGCGCCGCCACCTCGCTCGGATCGACGGTGAGGGCCCACCGGGCCTTCACCGCGATCCAGCGCCGGGCGTAGGCGCACTGGAAGCCCTTGCGCGGGCGCCAGGCCGCCGGGTCGTCGGCACCCTTGGCCGCATTGGCCGGGCCGTCGACCGCGAGCAGCCCGTCGAGGTCGTTGGCGTACGCCGCCCGCCGCGCGTCGTCCCAACCGGCAGCCCCGGACACCCAGGCCTCGGCGAGCGGGACGACGTGGTCGATCTGGACCGCCTGCGCCTGGTGGAGGTCCTTGAGGTCGTCGAGGACCAGCGCCTTGCCGGTGTAGGGATCACGCCAGGTGCCGGCAAGCACGTCGTGGTCGCACCGGCCCTGCCGGGCGGTGCGCGTCGTCCCGGGCTCGGCGTCGCGGAGCAGCACGTCGTCGCGCTGGTTGCAGCCGTTGTGGTCGACGTCGGACCACGGGCTGCCGAAGGCGTCGCGGTGGTAGTCCTTCGGCGGGCGCGGCCGGTCGGTGACGGCCAGGGCGGCGAGGGCGAGTGCGGCGTCGGTCGGCACCGCGCTCGGCCCCGGGGCGCGGGACGCCGGTGTCGGCGCGGGGGCGGCGGTCGGCGTAGCGCAGGCAGCGAGCAGCAGGCCCGCCACCAGCACCCACCACCGCGTCACGGCGCCACCGTAGGGCCGAGGTCCGGCAGAAGTGGGTCGATCCACGAGGTCCGCACTGTCAGACTCGTGCTCGTGAACGCACCGGCCCCCGAGCCCGCCGCCTCGCCCGTCATCCTGCTGGTCTCCGGCGACCACCTCGACGTCCTGTCCGAGCAGTTCCACCGCTACGAGCGTGAGTACGACGTCCGCCCCGTCGCGAGCGCCGCCGCGGCGAACGCCGTGCTCAAGGAGGCCCGCCGCTCCGGGCAGCCGGTCGCGCTCATCGTCACCGAGTCGCAGCTGCCCGACGAGCAGATGCTGATGGCGATGCACGACTGGCGCGCGCTCGTGCCGACCGCGCGGCGCCTGGTCGTGATCCCGATCAGCAGGTTCGCCGAGGAGACCACGGCGCTGCGGCCCTACCTGCAGAAGGGCAAGTTCGACACCTACCTCGTGCTGCCCCAGGGCCGGCGCGACGAGGAGTTCCACTACGCGGTCACCGAGATGCTCAGCGACTGGGGCGCGACCGTCGCCACCTCCGAGGTCGACTCGGTCCGGATCATCACCCCCGAGGGACTCCCGCTGGCGCTGGCGATCCGCGACTTCCTCGACCGGCAGGGCATGCCGCACCGCAGCTACCTCCCCGACAGCCCGCAGGGACAGGAGGCGCTCGCGCGGCTCGAGGCGGCGCCGGCGTACCCGCTCGTGCACATGACCTCCGGCGTCTTCGCCGACCGCCCGGTGCTGATGCCGACCTCGACCCGCGAGCTCGGCGCGATGATCTACGGCCGTCCCTCCGACATCGAGGTCGACACGGTGGTCGACCTCGCCGTCGTCGGCGCCGGCCCGGCCGGTCTCGCCGCCGCGGTGTACGGCGCCTCCGAGGGGCTGTCGACCGTCGTGATCGAGTCCGAGGTGATCGGCGGCCAGGCCGGCACCAGCTCGATGATCCGCAACTACCTGGGCTTCCCGCGCGGGATCTCCGGGCAGCGCCTCGGCCAGCGGGCCCGGACCCAGGCGATCCGCTTCGGCGCCCGCTTCTTCACCGGCTGGCCGGTCCTCGACCTGGTGCCCGGCGTCGACGGCGAGCCGCACACACTGGTCACCGACGGCGGCGACGTCCGCGCCCGCTCGGTGCTGGTCGCGGCCGGCGTCGCCTACCGCCGCCTCGGCATCGCCCCGCTCGAGGAGCTCGTCGGTGCCGGCGTCAACTACGGCGCCGCGATGACCGCGGCCCGCGAGATGGAGGACCGCGACGTGTACGTCGTCGGCGGCGGCAACTCCGCCGGCCAGGCGGCCGTCCACCTCTCCCGGTTCGCGCGGTCGGTGACCATCCTGATCCGGCGCGAGGACCTGGCCGCGACGATGTCGAAGTACCTCATCGACGAGATCGCGTGGAACCCGCGCATCGACGTACGACCCTGCACTGAGATCATCGACGGTGGCGCCGACGACAGCGGTCAGCTCGGTTGGCTGCAGCTGTGCGATGTCCGCACCCGCGAGGAGGAGCGCGTCACCGCCGGCGGACTGTTCCTCCTCATCGGTGCCGCGCCCCACTGCGACTGGCTGCCGGCCGACGTGCAGCGCGACCAGCACGGCTTCGTGCTGACCGGCCGCGACGTCCCCACCGAGTGCTGGATCGACGGCCTGCCGCCCGAGAACCTCGGCACCTGCGTGCCCGGCATCTTCGCCGCCGGTGACATCCGCTCGGGCTCGATGAAGCGGGTCGCCTCGGCGAGCGGCGAGGGTGCGTCGGCGGTGTCGCTGGTGCACGGATACCTCGAGGGGCTGCGGGTACCGCCCGCGCCATGACCTCCGGAATCGACCTGGGCCGCCCCGCGTCGGGCGACGTCATCGACCTGATCAGCGACGACCACCGACGCTTCGAGCAGCTGCTCTCGCAGATGCGCCTCGGCACCGTCGACCGCGACGCCGTCCGGCGCGCCTTCGCCGACGTCCTCGTCGCGCACGGGGAGGCGGAGGAGGAGATCGTCTACCCGGTGCTGCGCAAGGCGGCCTCCGACGTCGACGTGCACGACGTCGAGCACGGCCGCGAGGAGCACGCAGAGGGCAACGACGCCCTCTTGGTGCTGCTCGAGCTCAGGGGCACCGACACCCAGGCCTTCTCCGACGCCGTCGAGGAGCTGAGCAACCTCGTCGCCCACCACATCGCCGAGGAGGAGCTGAGCATCCTCGAGCCGGCGCGAACCGAGGTCTCGACCAAGGTCCGCTGGGACCTCGGCAGCAAGTGGGCCCGGCGCCGCAACGCGCTGATCGACGAGGGCTGCGGCTCGGTCGAGAACGTACGGCGGGTCGTGGCCGCCGCCCAGCGCGAGGGCCTGCTGCAGGACGCCTGATTGCGTCAGGTCGCGGCGCGACCCACCGCCGTCGCGGTGACGAGCCCGCAGCCGAGGACCGCCCAGCCGATCGCCAGCGGCACCGCCAGCACGCCGGTCGCCGCCAGCACCACGCCGAGGAGCCCCACCCCGAGGCCGGTACGACGTGAACGGCTCGCCGCGCGCGCGGCGCTGCGCGTGAGGGCGAGCGCGGTCGCGACCCGCCCGACGTCGAGGTCGGCGAGCCGGATCCCGCGGGTGGAGTCGGCGGCGTCGGTCAGCAGCAGGTCGGCCTCCCGGTCCGCCGACGGTCCGGCGACCGCGACGACGTGCCCGGTCCGGCGCCGCTCGTCGACCAGCGCGCCGCGGGTGTCGGCCGGGCGGTCGGCGTACCACTGCGCGATGCCGCAGGCCTCGGCCAGGCCGCGGGTGTTGCGCTCGGAGTCCTCGGAGACCAGGACCGGCTCGACGCCGTCGGCGCGCAGCCGGGCGACGTCCTCGTGGGCGTGGGGGCGCACGTCGTCGGCGACGGTGATGTAGCCGATCGGGCGGGAGTCGACCTGCACGCCGAGGGTGACCCCGGCGTCGTCGCGGGCCGCCATGCCCAACCAGTCGGGGCGGCCCAGGCGGACCGGGTGCCGGTCGACGGAGCCGCTGATGCCGCGGCTGCCGTGCTGCTCGACCTGGCTGAGCTTGCCGCGCGAGGAGAGCCGGGCGATGGCCTGGCTCACCGGGTCCTCGGCGGCGTGGCCGAGGGCGCCGGCGAACCAGCGCAGGTTGCGCTCGTGGTCGGGCTCGACGGGGTCGACCGCCACGACCCGCAGCTGGCCGGTCGTGACCGTGCCCCAGCGGTCGAGGAGCACCGTGTCGACGCGCGGACCGACGGCCAGGGCCGTGCGGTCGTCGAGGAAGACGCCTGCCGCACGACCGCGCGCGCGGGCCACCCACCGGGCCACGGGTACGGCGTAGGCGAACACCGCCGGCAGCGCTGCGAGGAGCACGCAGGCGACCAGGGCTGGGGTCATCCGGTCTCCTCCTGCTCCCGGAACCGCCGGAAGTCGCTCTGGTCGCCGGCGACCCACAGCGGGACGCTGGCCTTGAGCAGCAAGGTCAGCTGGACGACGTAGTCGGGGTCGTGCAGCGAGTCGCCGAACAGCTCGTTGATCCGCTTCCAGCGGTAGCGCACCGTCTGCGGGTGGACGCCCAGGCGGGCCGCGATCGCGGGCGCGCTGTCGCGGGTCTCGAGCCAGACGAGCAGGGTCTCGGAGAGGATCTCGCGGGAGTTCTCGGTCTCGTTGAACAGCGGCTGCAGCAGCTCCTGGGCGAGCTGGCGACGCAGCACCGGCTCGGCGTGCAGCCAGATCTCGGTGCGGAACCGGACGCACTCGATGACCGGCCGCGCCGGGATCACCCGGGCCTCGACCAGGGACAGGGCGCGGGTCGCCCAGGTCCACGCGGCGCTCGCGTCGCCGCGGGGGACCGGCCAGCACACCGACGCCCGCGCCTGGGGTGCACTGCGGCGGATCGCGGCGACCACCTCCTCGGCGTCGGCGGTCGCGCACACCACGGGCTGGGGGGTGCGCCCGGTGCGGGTGAGCGCCTTCGGGCCGAGGGCATCGCCGCGCACGGCCTGGTCGCCGGCCTCGACGGCGATCACGGTGACCTGGTCGGGCAGCTCCCAGCCGGCGATCGCGGCCTGGGTCTCCACCTCGTCCTCGTCGGTGCCGGCGAGCAGCGCGGTCAGCAGCCGGGCGCGGGCCAGCCCGCTGTCGGTGCTGCGGGCCTGCGCGCCGGCCCGGTAGCCCACCGCGATCTGCTCGGTGAGCTGGCCGACGAACGTGGTGATCGCGTCGTTGATGGCGTTGAGGGCGCCGGCCGACAGCTCGTTCTCGGCGGCACTGACCCGCAGCTCGTCGGAGATCACCCCGACCGCGATGACCATGCCCTGGTCGATCGTGTCGAGGTCGCGCCCGCGCAGGGCGACCCGGTAGCCGACCTTGCGGAACATGTCCTCGACCGGCAGGTAGGACACCTCGCGGCCGAGCGACTCGTCGACGAAGACCCGCATCGCGTTGTGCACCGCGGTGAAGACGAGGTCGAGCAGGCGCGCGTCGGCGGGGTCCGCGAGGCCGGGTACGCCGGAGCGCACCTGCTCGGTCACCTGCTCGGCGACCTCGCGGACCCGCCCCTCCAGGCTGCTGATCATCCACTGGGCCGAGCCGGGCAGCGCGGCCCGCGGGGGCGCCGCCCTCATCGACTCCCGCCCTGCCTCATCGCCGGACTCCCGCTCCTTGCGGCTCACCAGCCCGCGGTCGTCGCCGACGCGCGACCCGAGTTGTTCGCGTGCATGTCGTGTCCCTCCCCACCGGCCCCACCGGTGTGTCGTGGAACATACCTCCGCCCGCCGGCGCACGGGGGAATTTGTCACCTGCGTGACAAGTCTCGGGCTGCTCTCGCCGGGGGCGTCGTACCGCTGGGGGAGGAGTGGCGGGACCGGGCCGGTCCCGCTGTGACCGTTGTCACCCGCCTGACAAGGAACGGGCCCGGCGAGGCAGGAGGACCGATCGGCCCTTGTCGCCGTCGAGCGGGCTGTGGCTGGCTCGTACCGCGGCCCACCCCGGACGCCGCAGGAGGGAGCGGACGTGATCGGGAGCGCGATCCGCCAGTGGGGGGGTGTCGCCGATGGCGACGCCCTGGTGGCCGTGCTGTGCCACGACCTGGACACTCCGGATCGTCCACTCCCTCCTGCGGTCGCCCACTCGGTGGTGATCGCGACCCGGGCGTTCGTCGGTGCTGAGGGGCGGTTCGAGGACGCCGTCAGGCAGGTCGGGCCGACCCTCATGCAGATCGGCCGCCGAGCCGCGGTCCGCGGCCACAGCGCGGAGCGGCTCAGCCGGGACCTGCGCCAGGTCGTCGAGGACCGGACCCGGCGCGCCGACCAGGTGATCGCCCGGGTCCATCCGCGCGAGGAGCGTGAGGCGCTGCGCGGCGGACTGGAGCGCTTCGTCGACCAGCTGCACCGGGCCGCGCTGGCCGGGCACCGGCAGGTCCGCACGATGATGGCGCTGGCCCCGGACGCACGGCGCGACATGGTCGCGCGCGCGGTCTTCGCCTCCGCCGCGGTGCCCGCGGAGCTGCTCGTCCTGGCCGGCGTCGACCCGGCGACGCCGCATCTTCCCGTCGTCTGGGTGTCCGGTACGGCGGCACTCCCGCCCGGCGAGGATCCCGACGTCCTCGTCGACCCGGCCGGCGGCGCCCTGCTCGTCCCGGACGGCCGGCTCCCCGGGCTCGAGCCGGGGGAGCGGGTGGTCACCGGCCCCGCCCGGCCGGCAGCCGACCTCGCCGAGTCGATCCAGCTCGCGCGCCAGGCGGCCGCCGCGATCCGGGCCGGGGTGATCCTCAGCGACCGTGCCGTCACGTCGTGCGCCGACGTCGCCGCGGAGCTGGTCGTCGCCGGGCGCCCCGCGCTCACCGAGCTCCTGGTCGACAAGTACCTCGCCCAGCTGCAGGCGCTCAAGCCCGTGCGCCGCGTCGAGGTCGCGGAGGTGCTGCTGACCTGGCTGGAGACCCGCGGTTCTCTCGCCGACGTGGCGTCCGTGCACCACATCGCGCGCCAGACCGCCCACGACCGGCTCCGCATCGGCCGCGAACTGCTGGGAGCGGCGATCGAGGAGCCGGTCGCCCATGCGGCGATCGTGCTCGCTCTGCACGCCGCCGTGCCGCGGTGGCGCGAGGAGGTGGCCGCTCGTGCGGAGCGTCGCTGACGGCCTAGGACACGGCCTCGATCCCCTGGTTCACCGGACGTGTGTCCGGACTTCGGGCCCCGATGCGCCCGACCCGTTGACCGTGACAGCCGCAGGCTCGCACGGTTCCAGTGCGCACTCCCCGGAGTGCTGATCCAACCCCCGCAACACCCCGCAACACCCCCCCGCAACACCCAGGAAACAGAGAAATGGAGATCATCCCCATGCGACTCAAGAGTTCCCTCAACGGCCTCGCCGTCGTGGCCGCCAGCGCCGCCGCCGTCCTGGCCATCCCGGTCGGCCCGGCCTCCGCCCTCGTCGACTACACCGTCACCTCCGGCGGCGGCACCAACGCCGTCACTGCGACCAACGTGGGCAACCTGGTCTTCGAGGACACCTACCTCGGGCCGTTCGGCACGCCGGGCAACCCCAGCATGACCTGTACCACGCTCAGCGCCGACGGCTCGGTCAACCCGGGCGGGCACGCCTTCACCCCCACCTCACCCGATCCGGTGACCGTCACCGATGCCGCGGGACAGGTCACCCCGGTGTCCGGCGATCTGTCCGGCTGCACCAACGCGGTGGTCGGACCGGTCACGCTGACCCCGTCCGGCACCTGGAAGCTGGGGCTGTCGTCCAAGTCCGGCAACGGTGGCACGGGCTACCTGTCCGGCGTCCAGGTCCACCTCTACGGTGAGGCGGGTGGCGAGACCTGCCAGGCCGACGCGATCGGCACCCTCAAGGGCGCCTACGACGGCACCACCGGCCGGTTGACGATCGACGCGAGCTACGAGGGACTGGTGCTCAAGAACGTCACGAGCTCCAACCCGAGCGCCCCCAGCCCGCTGTGCAACGTGGTCGGCATCTACGAGGACGACCCGGCCACGGGCTCGGGCATCGTCCAGCTCACTCCGGCCCCCAGCATCAGCTGACCCCTCCTCGAGTGCGCGAGGGCCGGCCCACGCCGGGCCGGTCCTCGCTGCTCACCGGACCGATGAGAACACGGAGCAAGAGATGAGAAAGCACACCTCCTTGGCCCGCGCGGCCTCCGCACTGACCGTGCTGCTCGGTCTGAGCATGCTCGCCGCCCCTGCGCCGACCGCTCACGCCGAGGACACCGGCACCACCCTGACCACCCTCTACGACGCGCAGGGTACCTCCACGATCGGCAGTATCAGCTCCTCGCTGCCGATCGGCCCGACCGTGCTCACCGAGACCCTGGACATCCCGACCTCGAACATCATCGACGGCACGTTGCCGATCCCGAGCCAGCAGGTCCAGTTCAACGCCCTCGGCTTCATCCCGATCCGTGCGACCGTCTCGTTGGTCCAGGTCGGACCGATCACCGGGACCCTGCGCCCCGGCACGGTGCCGCGGAGCAACGCGGTCACCGCGAACGTGCACTACACGATCCGGCTGAGCAACGTGAAGGCGCTGATCTTCGGCATCTGGACGCCAATGTTCGTCGGGGACAACTGCCGGACCGCGGCTCCCGTCGACATCACGGTCAAGACGCCCGACGGCCAGACGTTCAACGTGTTCAGCGGCGGCCCGGTGGCCGGCACCTACACGATCGGCGACTTCACTGGGTGCAGCGCCTTCTTCATCCCGGGTGTCGGCTCACTCGCCATCAACGCGATGGTGCCCGGCAGCAACAACACCATCGCACTGCAGCTGTCCAACGGTCGCTACCCGGCCTAGGTTGGCGTGACTGGATGTTCCGTACTCGCGCGGCTTGCCCACACGACCTGTGGGCGAGCCGCGCAGGCGCTGACATTGACCCCTACGTCCCTCGAGCGAGGAGCCGATCTCCGATGAGCCACTCGATTTCGCACCACTGGAAGGCGCGTCGGATCCCGATCCTGGTCGCGTGGATTTGTCTCATGGCCTTCGTCGGCACCCCCGGCGCCTACTCGGACGACGGCGGGGTGGGTTCAGGTCACGAGCTGCCGCCCGTCGGGAGTCCTCAGGACGGTGCGGGAGGAAGCGGACCGGTCGGTGCCAGCCAGAACACGCTCATCGAGCGCAGCAAACTCATCATCAGGCTGCCCAACCTGCTCGGCTGGCTGATGATCAAGCCTCCCTATCGGGACCCCAACGCCGGACTGCCGCGGCCGAGGCCAAGCCCGGTTCCTGCTGAGTGGCAGTCGGACGTTCCTGGATGTGTGGTGACGGCCCTCGCGCTCGTGAACGACATCTACGCCATCGGACCCTCTCCCGGCGGACGGCCGGTGGGTGCTCTGCCGCCGACCACGGTCAGGACGGTGGCCTTCGGATCGATCCCCGTCAGCGCCACGTTGCAGCTGAGCCAGGTGATCGACGGCGAGCTGGAGCCGTTCCGTGCCGACATCTGGCCGATCGGCGATGCCGCGCGGATCCCCTGCGACCCCGAATGGCGTCGCAAGAATCCCGAGAATCCGGCCTATGTGCGCGGCCGGTTGAGTCTGACCGTGTCCGAGATCGCCATCGACGGCGTGCCGGTCGACGTGGGCAACCGCTGTCGCACCGTCGCCCCTCTGGACATCAACCTGTGGGCAGCGGATGCAGGCAGCTCGACGTCCCCAGACCCTTGGTACCCGGTTCTCGGAGGTCGTCTCTTCCAGCGCAAGGACACGTCCCGGGCCGCTGTGCCTGGTGGCAATCTTTTGCACCCCGCATCCAGCGACCTGACGATTCCGGCCTTCACGGGCTGCCGCTCGGCCAGCGGCGACGACGTCAGTCGCCTGCTCACCGCCGCCATCGCGGGACCTGGCAACGAGCTCTCCGTCCGCCAGGACCCGGCGGCTTCGTATTCCGGTGATCGCAACGATCCGACGGCCTGCGGGGTGCAGAGCGGGAAGGTCGTCTGCCCGCTCGATCCGCCGCCGCCGCCCGCCATCCCCGTCCCTGCGGACTGAGCGAGGCTGGGCGGAGCAGGAGCACTGGGCCGACAAGCCCCCCACAACAGCGGCCGGCGTGACCTCGGGTCACGCCGGCCGCTGTCGTCGTACCCCGTGCCGAGACGCGGCGTTGTCACCCGGATGACAACGCCTCCGAGTCCGACAGCTGTGGCCGTCGGGAGGCCGGGACCGGGCCCGCGGTCGGCACCGTGCGGGCGCCGATCGGGGCCGGATCTTGTCACCCGCATGACAACATCCGGCCCGCATACGCAGATGGTGCGCCGTTGCTCTGGCGTTCTCGTCGCGTCGGTCCTTGACTGGCGACCGGTTCCACCATGTGATGACACTCACTCGGGAAGGGGAGCGCAGTGGACGCAGGGTCCCGGCGTGGCTCGCGGCGGCGCAGGATCGCCATCGCGGTGCTCGGAGTGCTGCTGGCGGCCGTCGGCATCGCCGGCGGTACGGCGCAGGTGCTGCGCATGGCCGCGGATCCCGCGCCGCCCGCTCCCCGCGAGCCGGCCGCCACGACGAAGGCGGCTGCACCCCTCACCGACGTGGCGCCGGCCGTCGCGGTGGACCCCACGGCCGCGGTACGACGCCCGCGGGTCGGGGAACCGAGCGACTTCCCGGGGTCGCTCGGCTCCACCCCGCCCGAGGCGCTCGCCGCCTACCAGCGGGCGGCGGCGGTGCTCGACGCCGCCGGCGCCTGTGGGCTCGACTGGACGGTGCTGGTGGCGATCGGCCGGGTCGAGTCCGACCACGGCCGCGGACCCGCCGTGGGCAGGCCGTTCGACGGCACCGGCCGGCGCGGCGAGGTCACCGACACCGACGGCGGCGTCCTGGACGGCGATCCTGTGTGGGACGCCCCGGTCGGCCCGTTCCGGCTGCTGCCCACCACCTGGACCAGCGTCGCCGTGGACGCCGACGCCGACGGGGTCCGCGACCCGCGCGACATCGACGACGCGGCGCTGGCGGCCGCGGTCCGGCTCTGCGCCGGACAGGACCTGAGCACCCGGCGCGGGCTGCGGGCCTCGCTGGCGGCCTACCACCCGGCACCGGGCTTCGTGCGCACCGTGCTGCGCCTCGCGCACCGCTACGCGCGGCAGTCCGCCCAGGTGCCCGTCGTACCGCTCCCGTCGCCGCTGCCGCTGCTGCCCGAGGACTGCGCCTGCACCCAGGCCCGGCTCCTCGCCGAACCGCGCGACGCGCTCGCCACGACGGCTGCCTCGCCGACCAGCAAGACACCGACGCCGAGCGGAGAGCCGTCGGACGACCCGACCAGCGAGCCGACCGGCGGGCCCGGCGAGCCGACGTCCGAGCCCACGTCCGAGCCGACAACCGAGTCGACAACCGAGCCGACGAGCCCATCCACCGACCCCACCACCACGACCACCCCCGAGCAGCCATGACTCCCCGCGAGCAGCGCACCGACAGGCAGGAGACCCGCCATGGGCGGCACCGTTGAGGTCACCGGACTCACCAAGAGCTTCGGTTCCCAGAACATCTGGAGCGACGTCACCCTGACCCTCCCGCCGGGTGAGATCACCGCGCTGCTGGGGCCCTCGGGCACCGGCAAGTCGGTGTTCCTCAAGTCGCTGATGGGCCTGTTGCGGCCCGAGGACGGGCGCTGCCTGGTCAACGGCGTCGACATGGTCACCGCCAAGGAGTCGCACCGCCTCGAGCTGCGCAAGAGGTTCGGCGTGCTGTTCCAGGACGGCGCGCTGTTCGGCTCGATGAGCGTCTACGACAACGTCGCCTTCCCGCTGCGCGCCCACACCCGCATGAACGAGACGCAGGTGCGCGAGATCGCCATGACGAAGCTCGACATGGTGGGCCTGCTCGGCCAGGAGCACAAGCTGCCCGGCGAGATCTCCGGCGGCATGCGCAAGCGCGCCGGCCTGGCCCGCTCGCTGGTGACCGAGCCCGAGATCATCCTGTGCGACGAGCCCGACTCCGGCCTCGACCCGGTCCGTACGGCGAACCTCGCCCAGCTGCTGCTCGACGTCAACGCCCAGACCGACGCCACGATGCTCGTGGTCACCCACAACATCGAGCTCGCGCGCACCCTGCCCGACAACCTCGGCATGCTCTACCGCCGCCAGCTGGTGATGTACGGGCCGCGCGAGCAGTTCCTGCTCACAGACCACCCTGTCGTGTCGCAGTTCATGGCCGGCGACCCGGTCGGCCCGATCGGGATGAGCGAGGAGGTCGACCACTCCAGCAACGCGCCCCTGCTCGACGACTACGGCTACCCGGTCGACGGCCCGGCCGGCGCGCCCACGATGGTGCGTGCCGGCGCCCGCGCGATCGAGGTGCTGCCGCGCCAGCTGCTGCCCGCCAGCGGCCGGCCTCGGCCCGCGACGGAGCGACACGCCCGCCGGGTCGCGACCGGCGACGCGAGCCTGTACGTCGCCGACGACGAGGAGGCAGACCGACCCCCTGCCGTCGTCCGTCCGGACCCGGTGACCCGGGCCCTCGACCAGACCGGCGCGTTCTTCGCGCTCGGCCTCGACACGGTCCGGTCCACCTTCCGCCGGCCCTTCTCGGCGCGCGCTCTGCTCGACCAGTTCTGGTTCGTCACCAGCGTCTCGTGGATCCCCGCGATGCTGATCGCGATCCCGTTCGGTGCGGTGATCGCGCTCCAGCTCGGCACCCTGACCGTCCAGGTCGGCGCGCAGTCCTTCACCGGAGCGGCCTCCGTGCTCGCGGTCGTGCAGCAGGCGGCGCCGATCGTGACCACGCTGGTGATCGCCGGAGCCGGAGGTGCCGCCATCTGTGCGGACCTCGGCTCGCGGACCATCCGCGACGAGATCGACGCGATGCGGGTGATCGGCGTCGACCCGGTCCAGCAGCTCGTCGTACCCCGGGTCCTGGCCTGTGTCATCGCCGCCGTCCTCCTCAACGGCCTGGTCTCGGTCGTCGGCGTCCTCGGCGGCTACTTCTTCAACGTCGTGGTCCAGGGTGGTACGCCGGGTGCCTACCTCGCCAGCTTCACCGCCCTCGCGCAGATCCCCGACCTGGTCGTCGGCGAGATCAAGGCCGTCATCTTCGGCTTCCTCGCCGGTGTGGTCGCCGCCTACCGCGGACTCAACACCCGCCCCGGCCCGAAGGGCGTGGGGGAGTCGGTCAACCAGTCGGTGGTCGTCACTTTCCTGCTGCTGTTCTTCGTCAACTTCGTCGTCACCACGCTCTACCTCGAGCTGGTGCCCGGGAAGGGAGCCTGATGAGCACCGTCGCCGTCGCGAAACGTCCCTGGTGGGACCGCCGCCTCGACCGGATCGTCCAGTCGGGTCGCGACATCCGCTTCTACGGCCGTGCCATCGCCGGCATCCCGAAGGCGGTCCGGCTCTATCCGAAGGAGATCTGGCGCCTGCTGTCCGAAGTCAGCTTCGGCACCGGTGCGCTCGCCGTCATCGGCGGCACCGTCGGCGTGATGACCGGTATCAGCATCTTCGTCGGCACGGTGGTCGGGCTGCAGGGCTACTCCGCCCTCGACCAGATCGGCACCTCCGCGCTCAGCGGATTCATCTCCGCCTACTTCAACACCCGCGAGATCGCGCCCCTCGTCGCGGCCCTCGCCATGTCGGCGACGGTCGGCGCGGGCTTCACCGCGCAGCTCGGCGCGATGCGGATCAGCGAGGAGATCGACGCCGTCAAGGTGATCGGGCTCGACGCCGTGCCCTTCCTGGTGTCCACGCGGCTGGTCGCCGGGTTCGTCGCGATCATCCCGCTCTACGTGATCGGACTGCTGACGTCGTACGCCGGGAGCCGGCTGGTCACCGTCCAGTTCCGCGGGCAGTCGGCCGGCACCTACGACCACTACTTCCAGCTCTTCTTGCCACCCGTCGACATCCTGCTGTCGTTCGGCAAGGTGCTGGTCTTCGCCGTGCTGGTCATCCTGATCCACTGCCGCCTCGGCTTCTTCGCCCGCGGTGGCCCGGCCGGCGTCGGGATGGCCGTGGGTCGCTCGGTGCGTCGCACGCTCGTGGTGGTCGCCGTGCTGGACCTCGCGCTGTCGATGGCGATGTGGGGGACCACCACGACGGTGAGGATCGCTGGATGAGCGCGGTGATGAGCGCCGGGCGGATCCGCGACCTGCTCCTCGGCGTCGGGTACGGCGTGGTGGTGCTCGCGGTCGCCGCCGGCACCTGGCTGGCCTACAACCAGGTGTTCGTCGAGCGCAGCGAGATCACCCTGACCACCCGCACCGTCGGCAGCGCGCTGCAGAAGGGATCGGACGTGAAGCTCAACGGCGTACCGGTCGGCAAGGTCACCTCCATCGAGCCGCGCGACGGCGGCGCGACCCTGACCCTCGCCCTCGAGCCCGACGTCCTCGGCGACCTGCCGGTCGGCACCACGGCACGGTTGCTGCCCAAGACCCTCTTCGGTGAGCGGTACGTCGCCCTGGTGCGGCCCGGGCAGGGCGGCGCCACCCTCGAGGCGGGCGACACCATCGAGCAGGACTCGTCCAGCGCCGCGGTCGAGGTCGAGGAGCTCTTCGACGAGCTGCTGCCCGTCCTCCAGGCCATCCAGCCCGACAAGCTGTCCGCGACCCTCGGCGAGCTCGCGGCGATGCTGCGGGGCCAGGGCGGCACGATCGGCGAGACCGTCGTCGCGTGGGGCAAGTACCTCGAGAAGCTCAACCCGCTCACCCCGCAGCTGGCCGACGACCTCGCCGCGTTCGGCCGGGTCGCCGAGACCTACGCGGACGCGGCCCCCGACCTGGTCGACGCACTCGACTCGATGACGACCACCTCGCGCACCCTCGTCGAGGAGCGGGCCTCGATGACCAAGCTGTTCGCCTCGGTGATCGTCGCGGCCGACGACACCAACGGCTGGATGGTGGCCAACTCCGGCTCGATCATCACGCTGTCGAAGGAGAGCCGGAAGGCCCTGGAGGCGATGGCGCCGTACGCCGTGCAGTTCCCGTGCCTGTTCAAGTCGCTGCGTGCCTTCATCCCGGTGATGGACAAGACCCTCGGCAAGGGCACCGACGAGCCGGGCATCCACGTCGTGCTCAACGTGACGCCCGACCGGGGGCGCTACGTGCTCGGCAAGGACGACCCGACGTACCTCGCGAAGGGCGCACCACGCTGTCCCTACCAGGACGGCAGCGTGAAGCCCGTCGCCTCGCGCGGCACGGACGGCGCACCCGCGCAGATCCTGCCGCCGCCGAGCGACCGCGTGCAGAAGGTGTTCGCCGAGGCCGCCGGGCTGGGCGAGGCGAACTCGCCCGCCGAGAACCGGCTGATCGCCGAGCTGATGGCCCCGGAGGCGGGCGTCAGCCCGGCCGACTACCCGACCTGGAGCAGCCTGCTGGTCGGGCCGCTGCTGCGCGGCGCGGAGGTGGAGGTCCGATGACCCGGAGGAGCGGTCCCCGCAGCGGGTTGATCCCGACACTGACCAAGTCCCTCGTGTTCGCCGTGGTCACGGTCCTCGCGACGCTGGCACTGGCCGGCACCATCCGCAACAGTGCGGCCGGTCCGTCCAACGAGTACGTCGCGATGTTCAGCGACGCCACCAGCCTCAACAAGGGCGACGACGTGCGGATGGCCGGCGTCAAGGTCGGCACCGTCACGAGCGTCGAGGTCAGCGGCGACCGGGTCGCCCGGGTGCGCTTCACGGTCGCCGACAACGCTCCGCTCGGCGCCGGCGCCCGCGCCATGCTGCGCTTCCGCAACCTCGTCGGTCAGCGCTACGTCGCCCTCGAACCGGGCGACGTCAACGGCAAGCGGCTCGCGCCCGGCCACGTGTTCGGGCTCGACGCGACGCAGCCGGCGCTCGACCTCACCGTGCTGTTCAACGGCTTCCAGCCCCTGTTCCGGCTGCTCGACCCCGACGACGTCAACAACCTCAGCGCCCAGGTGATCGCCGTCTTCCAGGGCGAGGGGCCGACGGTCGAGGGCCTGCTGAAGAGCACCGCCAGCCTCACCTCGACGCTCGCGGACCGCGACCAGGTGATCGGCCAGCTGATCACCAACCTGTCCTCGGTCCTCGGGGTCGTCGAGGAGCGCTCCGGACAGCTCGACACCACGCTGGTCACCCTCCAGCAGCTGGTCAGCGGCCTGGCCGCGGACCGCAAGACGATCGGCTCGACCATCGACGGGATGGGCGACCTGTCCGAGAGCGTGGCCGACCTGCTCCAGGAGGGACGGGCCCCGCTCAAGCGCTCCATCAAGGCGCTCGGCGACCTGTCGGGGGTGCTCGCCAACAACGAGGACGTGATCGACAAGGCGCTCGCGACGCTGCCGACGAAGGTCCAGCGGCTCGCGAAGATCGCCAGCTACGGCTCCTGGGTCAACTTCTACATCTGCTCGATCAAGGGCCGGATCCCCCTGCCCGAGGGCTACTACGGCGACCTCGGCGTGCAGCCGGTCGCGGGGAGGTGCCGCTGATGGCCGCGCGCACGCAGCGACGGTTCCCGACCGCGTTCGCCGAGCGGAACCGGGTGGTGATCGCCGTCATCGGCATCGCCGCCCTGGTCGCCACCTTCTTCGCCACCTTCTACGCCGAGGACCTGCCGGTCGTCGGCGGCGGGACCGAGCACCAGGCCTTCCTCGCCGAGGCCGCCGGCCTGCGGGCCGGCGACGAGGTCCGGGTGGCCGGGGTCAAGGTCGGCAAGGTGACCGGCGTCGACCTGGTCGGCGACAAGGTCCTGGTCAGCTTCCGGTCCAAGGGCGTCGAGATCGGCGACGAGTCGACCGCGGCGGTGAAGATCAAGACCCTGCTCGGCCAGAAGTACCTCTCCGTCGACCCCCTCGGCACCGAGGCGCTCGACGAGCCGATCCCGCTCGAGCACACGACCACGCCGTACGACGTCAACGCGGCCTTCTCCGACCTGTCCTCGACGATCGGCGAGATCGACACCACCCAGCTCGAGCAGAGCATGACCACCCTGTCCCAGATCTTCGCGAACACGCCGGAGTCGGTACGCGGCATGGTCGACGGGCTGACCCGCCTCTCGCACACGATCTCCAGCCGCGACCAGGAGCTGGCCAGGCTGTTCCGCTCGACCTCGAGCGTCACCGACACCCTCGCCGCCCGCAACGGCGAGATCGGCAAGCTCGTCGACGACGGCAACCTGCTGCTCACCGAGCTGGCCAACCGGCGTGAGTCGATCCGGCAGCTGCTGCAGTCGACGGTGACGCTGGGGCGGGAGCTGGCGGGCGTCGTACGTGACAACCAGAAGCAGCTCAAGCCGGCGCTCGACAAGCTCGACCAGGTCGCCGCGATGCTGCGCCGCAACCAGAAGCACCTGGGCGACGCGCTCGAGGTGCTCGGTCCCTACTACCGGATGCTCACCGCCGCGATGGGCAACGGCCGCTGGCTCGACTCCTACATCTGCGGCCTGTTCGACGCGCAGGGCGCGCCGGTCCTCGAGAACGACGTGGTCCGCGACTGCCGACCCGGAGGTGGCTCATGAAGTCCCGTTCCCTGCGCTGGACGGCGGTCGCCGCCGGCCTGGTGCTGCTCGTCGCCGCGGCCGTGGTGGGGGTGCGGATGCTGCGCCCCGGCACCGAGCTGACGGCCGACTTCGACTCCGCGGTCGGCCTCTACCCGGGCTCCGACGTCCAGGTGCTCGGCGTCCCGGTCGGCACGGTCACCAAGGTCCACCCCGTGGGTGGGAAGGTCCGGGTCACGATGCGCCTCGACGAGGGCCGCAAGGCCGCCCGTGGCACTGGCGCCGTGATCGTCGCGCCGACCCTGGTCAGCGACCGCTACGTCCAGCTCACCACGCCGTGGGTCCGCGGCCCGGCGCTGAAGAACGGCGCCCGGATCACGAAGACGGCGGTGCCGGTCGAGATCGACGCGCTCTACAAGAGCCTCGCCGACGTGGGGGAGGCGCTCGGACCCAACGGCGCCAACCGCAACGGCGCGCTCTCCGACCTGCTGAACGCGGTCGCCGAGAACCTCGACGGCCAGGGGGCATCGATCAACACCATGCTGCGCGACTTCTCTAAGGCCTCGGCGACGGTCTCCGGCGTCGACGACGACTTCTTCGCCACCGTCGAGAACCTCGACACCCTCAACCAGACCCTGCTCGACCACGACCAGGGTGTGGCCGGCGCCAACCAGCAGCTCGCCGTGGTCGCGCAGTACCTCTCCGAGGACCGCGAGAACCTCACCTCGGCGATCACCGAGCTGGGCAAGGCGCTGGCGCTGCTCGAGGGCTTCGTGAAGGAGAACCGCGGCGCACTCAAGCGCAGCGTCGACGGGCTGCGCGGGCCGAGCCAGGTGCTGGTCAACCAGCAGAAGTCGCTCGCCGAGGCGGTGCGCACCATCCCGCTCGCCCTGCAGAACTTCATCAACACCTACGACCCCACGTCGAACACCCTGCAGGGCCGCGGCAACCTCAACGAGCTCACCCTGTGGAGCGACGACGGCAAGTCCGCCCGCACCTCCCAGGAGGCACCTCCGTTGCTGCTGCCCGGCCTGGACGGGGGTGAGTGAGGTGAGCACCCGACGCCGCCGCACCCCGGCCGCACTCGTCGCCGCCCTCGGGATCAGCCTCGGCCTGACCGGGTGCGGGATCCTGGGTGGAGGCGTCTACGACGCCCCGCTGCCCGGCGGAGCCGACCTCGGCAAGGACCCCATCACAGTGACCGCCGAGTTCGCCGACGTCCTCGACCTGGTGCCGCAGTCGAGCGTCAAGGTCGACAACGTCGCGGTCGGCCGGGTCACCGACATCGACCTCGGTGACGACGGGCGCACGGCCGTGGTCACCATGCAGGTGCGGCGTGACGTCGACCTGCCGTCGGCGACCACCGCCAGGCTGCAGCAGACCTCCCTGCTGGGGGAGAAGTACGTCGCCCTGGTCCGTCCCGAGGGCGGCGGCGAGACCATGCCCGCCTCGGGCCGGCTCGCCGACCGTGCCGTCCTCACCACCGCCGACACCGATGCCGCGGCCACCGCCGAGCAGGTGCTCGGAGCGCTGTCGCTGGTCCTCAACGGTGGCGGCGTCGGCCAGTTCCAGGAGATCTCCCGTGAGCTGCAGAAGGTCGGCGACGGGCAGACCGCCGAGGTCCGCGACTTCCTCGACCAGCTCGGCCGGTTCGTCGGCGTACTCGACCAGCGCAAGGACGCCATCACCGGCGCCCTGGACGGTCTGGCCCGCCTCTCGACCGTGCTCGACGGCGATCGCAAGCAGATCGCGACCGTCCTCGACGACCTGTCGCCGGGCATGAAGGTGCTCGTCGAGCAGCGACCCCAGCTGACCAAGATGCTGCAGTCGCTCGACCGGCTCTCGAAGGTCACCGTCCGCACGCTGAACGCCTCGCAGAAGGACATGGTCCGCGACCTGAGGGCGCTCGACCCGATCCTCTCCGAGCTCGCGAAGTCCGGCGCCGACCTCCCGTACTCGCTGGAGATCCTGCTGACCTACCCGTTCCCCGACTCGGTGCTCGGCGCGATCCGCGGCGACTACCTGAACGTCTTCATGACCACCAACTTCCGCACCCTTCCTGCGGGCTGTGCGGCGGTTGGCTGCTCGTGGCCCCAACCCACGGCAGGTGGCGGGTCGGCGTCGCGTTCTCGCAACCTCTCCCTCCCCGGGGACGCGCCGCCGACCATGCTGCCGTCCACCGACAGCGCGACCCCCACGACCGGCACACCCACGGTGCCCGGACCGTCGATCCTGCCGAGCGCACCGTCCTCGTCCGGGTCCTCGAGCGGCTCCTCGAGCGGCTCAACGAGCGGCTCAACGAGCGGTTCGGCGACCAGCGGTTCCCCGAGCGGCTCGGCCAGCGACTCCGCGAGCGGGTCGCCCAGCGGATCGTCGAGCGGCTCGGCCAGCAGCGAAGGAGGCGAGTGACGTGCAGCAGCTCACCCGCGGAGTCCACGTCAAGCTCGGCCTGTTCGTGCTGGTCGCGCTCCTCGGCACCAGCTACCTCGGGGCGTCGTACGTCGGCTTCACGCCGTTCTCCGACGGCTACCGGGTCACCGTGTCGCTGCCCGAGGGTGGCGGCCTGTTCGTCCACTCCGAGGTCACCTACCGCGGCGTCCAGGTCGGCAAGGTGACCGCGATGGACCCGACCGACGACGGCGTTGAGGTGACCGCCGAGATCGAGCCGGGCGCACCGGACATCCCGGCCGACTCGACGGCGCACGTGCGCAGCCGGTCCGCCATCGGCGAGCAGTACCTCGACCTGGAGGGCACGACGTCCAAGGACCTGCTCGCCGACGGCGACCACCTGACCGCGGGCCGCGACGCGTTGCCCGAGGACCTCTCCGAGGTGCTGCGGGCCAGTCGCGACCTGGTCGCGTCGGTGCCCTCGGACTCGCTGAACACGGTCGTCGACGAGAGCTACCTGATCTCCCAGGGGCTCAGCCAGGACTTCGGCCGGCTCCTGGAGACCTCGCGGGAGTTCCAGCAGGCGGCCGACGACAACTTCCTGGTCAGCGCCTCGCTGATCCGCAACGCCGACCGGGTGCTGGCCACCCAGGAGGACTCCAGCACCGCGATCGGCTCCTACAGCAAGGACCTCGCGTTGTTCGCCCAGGCGCTCGCCGACTCCGACACCGACCTGCGCACCCTGATCGCGGCGACGCCCGGAGCGGCCGAGCAGCTGAGCCTGCTGATCCGGGACGTCGGCCAGCCGTTGTCGAACCTGATGGACAACCTGATCCCGACCGCCACCGTCTTCGGGGCCAACGCCACCGCGGTGCGCGACGCCCTCATCCGGCTCCCGGAGGCAGTGAGCATCGGCTGGGCCACCACGAGCGGCCGCGGCGTCAACCTCGGCATGGTGCCGACCTTCTTCAACCCGCTGCCGTGCGTCACTGGCTACAGTGGCACGACCCTGCGCCGGGGCACCGACGCGACCGAGGGGCCGCCGCTCAACCGCAAGGCAGGGTGCACCGCGCCGCGCGGCGAGGGCAACGTGCGCGGTCCGCAGGCCGTGGCCGGTGGCACCGGCGACGGGACCGCCCACCGACCGGCCGACGTCGACCTCGTCGAGGACCTCGACGACCTGCTGGGAGGTGGCCGGTGATGACCACAGGATTCGGGTACGACGTGGAGGAGCTCGACATCGACGACGAGGACGCGACGCAGACGCCCGAGCCTTCGGAGCCTTCGGAGCCTTCCGAGCGGTCCGGGCGCCGCGCGATCGAGCTGGGCCTGCTGGTGCTGGCGGTGGTCGCGCTGGTCGCCGGCGTGGTGACCTGGCAGCGCGCCGGCGACCACGACGAGGCGGCCCTCAAGCGGGCCGAGCTGCGCGACACGGTGCTGATCACCGCCCGCAGTCACATCGAGACGATGAACACCCTCGACCACGACGACGTCGACGGCGGTCTCGAGAAGTGGCTGGACGTCACGACCGGCACGCTCAAGGACCAGATCGCGGCCACCGACGCCGAGACTCGCAAGCTGATGGCCGACCAGCAGATGGTCTCCACCGGCAAGGTCATCGACGCCGCCGTCCTCGACCTCACCGCCAGCACCGCCACGGTGATCGCGTCGGTCGAGGTGACGGTTCGCAACGACGCCGACCCGTCGGCCGCCCCGAGCGTGAAGCGCAACCGGTTCGCCGCCGATCTGGTCAAGGTCGGCGGCCGGTGGCTCCTCGAGGGCCTCGACCAGGTGGCGGTGGAGATCAAGTGAGCACCGTGCTGACCGTCGTACGCAGGCACGGGGTGCTCGTGCTCACCGTGCTCCTCCTCGCCGCGGCCGCCGTGGCCTTCTGGCAGGCCGGCGTCGCCCGCGACAAGGACAACGTCGGCAACCACGCCGTCGTCGACGCCCCGGCCACGACCGAGGTCCAGTCAGCCGTGGCCTCCGCGCTGGTCCGGGTCTTCAGCTACGACTACAACAACCCGGGCCCGACCCAGCAGGCCGCCGACGACCTGCTCGACGGCAAGGCGCGCGAGCAGTACGACCTGCTGTTCGCCGCGCTGGAGGAGAAGGCACCCGGACAGCAGCTCGTGCTCACCGCCCAGGTGCAGGTCGCCGCGGTCAAGGAGCTGACCGGCCGGTCCGCGACGCTGCTGGTGTTCCTCGACCAGGCCTCGCAGCGGGCGACCGACAAGGAGTCCGCCGTCTCCGCGGCCCAGCTCGCGGTGCGCGCCACGAGGACGGGGGACACCTGGAAGGTCACCGGCATCGAGCCGCTCTGACCCGCCGCCGTCGGGCGGAACCGTGGGCGTGGCGACCGCTTGTAACTACGTGTTACGTCACGAAAACCGGTGCCCGGACGCCCGGGTAGTAGCAACAACGCCCGGGTGGATGGCGCAGGTGCAGCGACGTGCGACCACCGGCGTCGCGTGAGCCCCGGAGGTCACGAATGCGCGAGTACCAGGGCGCTGTGGCCACTACCTTGGTGCTGTTGCACCGAAATCCGGTACGTAACACGTAGTTACAAGCAGGCGAGCCGTCAGATGACCCCGGCCGCCACCGCCACCTCGCGGTAGGCCGCGGCCAGCGAGGCGACGGTCTCGTGGGCGTTGAGCCCGCTCGGGTTGGGCACCACCCACAGCTCTGCGCCCGACCACAGGTCGTCGATCGTGTCCGGCTGGCGGCCGGGGACGGCCTTGGGGAGCCCGAAGGCGGTGCGGTACGCCGTGATCCCGGCGATCGCCACGACCTTCGGCCGTTCGCGGGCCACCAGCTCGACCAGCTGCTGCCCGCCGGCCCTGAGCTCCTCGGCGCTCAGCTCGGAGGCCTTCGCGGTCGCGCGGTGCACGACGTTGCTGATCCCGATGCCGCGCTCGCGCATCATGGTCCGCTCGGAGTCGCTCATCCCGTCGGCCGGGTCGACCGGCTCGGTGATCACCCCGCCCAGCAGCAGCGCCGGGTAGAAGCGGTTGCCCGGGTGCGCGAAGTGGGTCTGGGTCGCCGCGGTCCACAGCCCGGGGTTGATGCCGACGAACAGCAGTCGGAGCACCTGGCCGGGTGCGTTCGGGAGCAGGTCGGGGACCACGGCGTCGCGGTAGGACTCGAGCTCGGCCCGGGAGAAGGTACGGCGCGCCCTGTCGTTCATGGGGCCGAGCCTGTCACGACGCCTGCGACAATCCGTTGGTGCCCAACGAGCCGGGACCGTGGAACACCTTCGTCGAGGGCGACAACCTCGACGTCCTCGCGTCGCTGCCCTCGGCGTCGTACGACCTCATCTACCTCGACCCGCCCTACAACACCGGCAACGACTTCGCCTACCACGACGACTTCCGCGGTGAGCGGGGCGCGGGCGCGGCCGGCCGGCACGCCGCCTGGGTGGCCTACCTGCGGCCGCGGATCGAGGCGGGCCACCGGGTGCTCGCCGAGACCGGGGCGCTGTTCGTCAGCATCGACGACCACGAGGTCGCGCACCTGCGGCTGCTCCTCGACGAGGTCTACGGCGAGGCCAACTTCCTCGCGCAGGTGGTGGTCAACCTCAACCCGAAGGGCCGTCAGCTGGGGAAGGGGTTCGCGACCTCGCACGAGTACCTGCTCGTCTACGCCAAGGACGTCGCCCGCTGCGTGCTCGACGCGACGTCGACGACGACCGTGGTCGAGGCGGACTTCCCGCTCGAGGCACCCGACGGGCGCCGTTACCGGCGGCTGCCGCTGCGCAACACCAACAAGAAGTTCAACCCGCTCTCGGCGCCGACCCTGCACTTCCCGGTCTGGGGGGACCCGGCGACGGGCCGGGTCGCCACGACGCCGTTCCCGGGCGCCGAGGAGATCAAGCCCGTGTTCGGGGACGGTACGCCGGCCGTGTGGCGCTGGTCCCGGCCCCGGATCGACGAGCGGCCCGACGACCTCGAGTGCCGCGTAGTACGCGGCACCCGGGGCGACCGGGTCGACGTCTACCAGCGCGACTGGCGCCACCCCGTCGGCGGGCGCCGCAAGAAGCTGCCGACCATTTGGCTCGCCGAGGAGGTCGGATCCACCGACACCGCGGTCGCCGAGCTCAAGGACCTGGTCGGCCACGTCTTCGAGTCGCCCAAGCCGACCGGCCTCCTGCTGCGCGTCATCGGCACCATGCCCGACGACGCCCGGGTCCTCGACTACTTCGCCGGCAGCGGCACCACCGGGCACGCCGTCGCCCTCGCGAACGCGGCCGACGGCGGCCGTCGTACCTGTCTCTCGGTCAACTCCGCCGAGCCCACCCGCCCCGGCTCCAACGCCGAGCGCGCGGGCCACCCGACCGTCTCGTCGGTGACCCGCGCCCGGCTCCGGGCGGTCGCCGAGCGCGTCGGCGGCGGGTACGCCGAGCTCAGCTGACGCCGGCGGCCTTCTCCAGCGCGGCGAGCTCGTCGTCGAGGAAGGTCAGCAGACGCTGCAGGTGCGGCACGGTACGGCGGCAGCCGGTGAGGCCGAAGCCCATGTTGCCGGCGTACGACGTACAGGTGATGTTGAGCGCCATGCCGTTGATCGGGATGGAGACGGGGTAGTTGCCGACCAGCTGCGCGCCGTTCCAGTAGTGCGGCACCCGCGGCCCGGGCACGTTGCTGATGATGAGGTTGTACGGCGGCCGCACGATGCCCTGCATCTTCAGCATCGGCACCACGATCGAGGGCGCCATCCCGATCGCGCTCATCGCCACGATCTGGTTGGGCGTCATCGAGGAGAGCGCCTCCTTGCCGTCCTTCATCGACTGGCTGATGGTGCGCAGCCGGTCGGCCGGGTCGGCCTTGTCGGTGGCCAGGCGCACCATCACCGAGCCGATCGCGTTGCCGCCGTCAGCAGACGCGGTGCCGGCCTGCTTGGCCTTGAGGCCGACCGGGACCATCGAGACCATCGACTGCTCGGGCAGCGCGTCCAGCTCGGTGAGGTAGGTCCGCATCGCGCCGCTGCACATGGCGAGCACGACGTCGTTGATCGTCGTACCGGTGGCCTTGCCGACGCCGCGGATCCGCTCCACCGGCCAGTCCTGGGCGGCGAAGCGGCGGGCGCCGGTGATCGACTGGTTGAAGATCGTGCGCGGCGCCGCGAGCGAGACGGCCGAGGTCTCGTTCTTGAGGCCCTTGCGCAGGGTCTTGACCAGCGCCATCGGCATCCCGGCCGCGTCCGCGCTGATCGACAGGGCCGTGCGCACGGCGTCGCCGGGCAGGTCGGCGAGGGTGCGGGCGGCCGTGGTGGCGGCGCCGACCGCGGCGGCGGGAAGCGAGTCGGCGCTCTCGGGCTCCGGCTTCCGCCTGCGCGCCGCACCCTCGGCGAAGGGGGCGGGCATGGAGCGGCGCTCGGCGTCGGAGGAGAGCGTGCTGGCCATCAGCCGCATCGCGGAGATGCCGTCGACGAGGGCGTGGTGGAGCTTGGTGTACATCGCGACCCGGCCGTCGGCGAGGCCCTCGATCACGTGGGTCTCCCACAGCGGCCGCTCCCACGCCAGCCGCGTGGAGTGCAGCCGGCCGACCAGCTCGAGCAGCTCGCGGACCCGGCCCGGCTGGGGGAGCGCGCTGTGCCGCACGTGGTGCTCGATGTCGAACTGCTCGTCGTCGCGCCAGACCAGCGTGCCGCCGGTCTTGACCGAGCGGTAGGGGTGCTTGAGAAACAGGGGCGCGATCCGCTCCGTGTCCCGCATCGACTCGAACATCTCCCGCACGTAGTCCGGCCCCGCGTCCGCGGGCGGCTCGAAGAGCTGCAGCCCGCCGACGTGCATCGGCATGTTGCGGTTCTCCGCGAGCAGGAACGCCGCGGAGGTCGGGTCGATCAAACGGTTGCCGGGAACGGAGACCACGGAGCAGCCCCTTTCGTCGCAGGTGGCCCCGATCCTTGCGCGTCGTGACGGTCGCCACAAGCGAATCGGGGAGCGCGGCGAGGCGTGACCTGCCCCTGCATGGGGTAGGAAGGGCCCGGCTGCACGCGAACGGATGGGATCAGGCCTTGAGCAACATCACCCCTCCCGGCTGGTACCCGGACGGTGACGGCATGGAGCGCCGCTGGGACGGCTCGGACTGGACCGCCGAGCGTCGACCGATGACCCGGTTCGCGCCGGCCGACGAGTCGACCCGGGCCCGCCCGGAGCCGGAGACCCCACCGCCCGCCGCTCCGCCGCCTGCATCTCCGCCCGCCGGCTACGGTCACATCCCCTCGCTCGGGTACGGCGGCCCGCAGCCGCCGTACACCCCGATGCCGGCCCCGATGCCGGCCCCGATGCCCGCCTCGATGCCGTCCCCGCCCCGGCGCAACCGCCTCGGCCTGTGGATCGCGCTCGCCGTCGTCCTGGTCCTGCTGGCCGGTGCGGCCGGCACCCTGGCCGCGTTGCGCCCGTGGGAGGACGACACAAGTGCCGGCGGTGGCGGCGGCGACGGGGGCGACGACGGCAAGGACCACCCCGCGGCGATCCAGGGCGACATCGACGGCGACGGCCACGGCGACGCGGTCTTCTACTTCTCCCCGGACTACGAGAGCACGCGCCGGGTCACCGCGAGCAGCAACGGCACCGTGTTCACGACCAGCGAGCTCGCGGTCGAGGAGTCCCGGGAGCCGGACGAGCTCTACCTCGACTGGGACGACGACGGCACCAACGAGCAGCTCGCCTGGTCCTTCGTCGACGACGCCAACCAGCTGACCCTGTCGTCCACCGACAAGGAGTTCCCCGGCGACCAGACCTTCCGGCTCGCCCTGTCCTCGCTCGAGGAGTACGGCACCCGCATCCAGGTGCAGGCCGGCGACTTCGACGGCGACGGCAGCGCCGACCTCGCCCTCATCGGTCCCAACGACCGCAGCGTCGAGGTGCAGGTGCTCCTCGGCGACGGGAGCGGCGGCTTCGCCGACCCGGTCCGGTGGGCCGCGCTGACCAACGCGACGATCGACTCGACCGAGATCCGGGCCGGCGACTTCGACCACGACGGCTTGGCCGACCTGTGGACCCGGCTGCCGGCCGAGAAGGTGAAGGACGAGGACTACACCGGCTACTACTCCGGCAAGCGGGGCTACGCGCTGCTCTCCTCGACCGGCAAGGAGTTCGAGGTCGGCGCGGTCACCGAGGACGACCTGTACGCCGACGCCTACCTCGTCGGCGACGTCACCGGTGACGGCACCACCAGCCTGGTCGCCGTCCAGGCCAGCTCGTACGACGAGGAGGTCGAGGTCACCGTCTACGACCTCGCCGACGGCCGCCCCCGCGCCGTCGCCGGCTTCACCGGCACCTCCACGATCGGCCAGCGCACCCTCCAGGGGGCGACCCTGAGCGACGTCGACGGCGACGGCGACGGCGACGTGGTGTTCGTCGTCAAGGCCTCCCAGGAGGCGAAGTTCACCGGCGTGCAGGTGATGAAGTCGACCGGCACCGTCTTCGAGAAGGCCACGGTGTGGGCCGAGACCCCGGCGTGCGAGAACTCCGACTGCCGCATCGAGTTCCCCGAGTCCTGAGGAGCTAGAGTCCGGCCTTCAGCTCGGTGACCACCGAGCCGACGACCGCGACCAGGTCGTTGCCGGTCCGCTCGGCGACCGCCCGCTGGCGCACGTACGACGGCCCGCGGGTCGCGATGTCGAGCACCGAGGCGAGCTCGGCCTCGCAGCCCAGCCGGGCGGCGACCGGCTCCAGCCGGGGGACCAGCTCGGCCAGGTCGTCGGTGACGAGCCGCTCGTTGGACGCGGCGTCGAGAATCACGATCGCGTCGACGCCGTACCGCGCCGCCCGCCACTTGTTCTCCTGCACGTGCCACGGCGGCATCGTGGTCAGTGTCTCGCCGGCCGCGACCCGCTCGTCGAGCCAGACGACAAGGCAGTGCATGAGGGCGACCAGGCCCTGCATGTCGGCAAGGGTGGAGACGCCGTCGCAGATCCGGTTCTCGAGCGTGCCGTGCTTCATGGCGGGGCGCAGGTCCCAGCGGATCTCGCTGAGCTCGTCGATCACGCCGGTCGTGAGCTGGTCGTGCGCGAAGTGCTCGAACTCCTCCCAGCGCTCGAACTGGAACGGCAGTCCCGCGGTCGGCAGCTGCTGGAACATCAGCGCGCGGTTGGACGCGTAGCCGGTGTCGACACCCATCCAGATGGGCGAGGACGCCGAGAGCGCCTGCAGGTGGGGGTAGTAGGTGAGCAGGCCGTTGAGGACCGGCAGCACGCGATCCTTCGCCGGGAGCCCGACGTGGACGTGCACGCCCCAGATCAGCATCTGCCGGCCCCACCACTGCGTGCGGTTGATCAGCTCGGCGTACCGGTGGCCCTCGGTCAGCTGCTGCCCGGTCCAGTCCGCGAAGGGGTGCGTGCCCGCGCCGTACAGGTCCAGGTCGAGGTCGTCGGCCGCACTCGCGACGTACTGCAGCGTGTCGCGCAGGTCCGCCATCGCCTCGCCGACCGTGCCGCACACGCCGGTGACCACCTCGACGGTGTTCTTCAGCAGCTCCTTGTGGAGCTTGCCCGGCGCGGGCATCCGGGGCTTGGCCCGGGCGAAGAGGTGGGCGGCGTCGTTGCGGAGGTCGCGGGTGCGGCGGTCGACCAGCGCGAACTCCCACTCCACCCCCAGCGTCGGCTCGGCCGAGCCGTGGAAGTCGATGCGCACGCGATCAGCGTAGAGGTGCCGCGCGGCCACCTGACAGAGTTGGGGCATGGACGACCTGCGGACCCTCCACCGCACGCTCGACCTGTGCCTCAAGGTCGGGGAGGTGCTGCTGTCCTCGGGCGCCGGCGCGCCCGACGTGGTGGCGACGATGCGGGCCCTGGCCCGGGCGCTCGGCGTACGCCACACGCAGGTGGACGTCACCTTCACCTCGCTGGCGATGAGCGTCCAGCAGGGACCCGACGAGCCGCCCGTGGTCCAGCTGCGCGCGGTCACCCAGCGCGAGATCGACTACGAGGACCTGACCCGGGTCGACCACATGGTGCGTGACGTCGTCGCGGGGGAGACCGACCTCGAGGGTGCCCGCACCGAGCTCGCGCAGATCGTGTCGTCGGGGCACTCGCGGCCGCGCTGGGCCGCGACCCTGGGGTGGGGCGCGATGTGCGGTGGCGTCGGGCTGCAGCTCGGTGGCAACCTGGTCGTCGTACTCGTGGCGACGCTGGCCGCGATCTGCATCGACCGGCTCCAGCTGCTGATGACCCGGCGCCGGCTGCCCGGCTTCTACCAGCAGGTCGCCGGCGGCGTGGTCGCCACCGTGCTCGCCGCGCTCGGCACCCGGCTCGCTGAGCCGTGGGTGCACCTCAACGCGTCGCTCGTCGTGACCGCCAACATCATCATGCTGCTCGCCGGCATCGGCTTCATGGGCGCGGTCCAGGACGCGCTCTCCGGCTTCTTCGTGACCGGCGGCGCGCGGATCCTCGAGGCGGTGCTCGCGACCGCCGGCATCATCACCGGGGTCAGCGGCGGGCTGTCGCTGTGCGCTGCGGTCGGCCTGGAGATCCCGCGGCTGACGCTGCCCAGGCTCGACCTGGTCGGGGTGTCGGCCGTCGCCGTGGGCGGCGCGATCGGCGCCGCGGCGTTCGCCTTCGCGTCGTACGCACCCCTGCGCACCCTGCTCCCCGTCGGCCTGCTCGGCGGCTTCGCGATCGCCGCCACCGAGGCGATGTCCGAGATCGGCGCCGGGCGCACCTTCGCGGTCGGCCTGTCCGCCTTCGTGATCGGCCTGTTCGGCTACACGGTGGGCCGCCGGTTCCGGGTCCCGCCCCTGGTCGTGGTGGTCTCGGCCGTCGTACCCATGCTGCCCGGACTCTCGATCTACCGCGGCCTGTTCCTGCTCGGGCAGGAGGGCAGCCAGCAGGCCGCCCAGGGCCTGCTCGCCATGGTCACCGCCGCCTCGGTCGCCATCGCGCTGGCCTCCGGCGTGATCCTCGGCGAGTACGTCGCCCAGCCGGTCATGCGCGAGGCCCGCCGGGTCGAGGCCCGCCTGGCCGGTCCCCGCCTGGTCGGCGTCACCCGGGCCCGCCGGCGCGGCAGGTCCTCCCGCCGCACCTGATCGTCAGGGGAGGGTGTCGACGAGGGCCGGGAGCGAGGTGGTGATCACCTGCAGCAGGTCGTCGCGGGAGAGGCCCGCGGGGGAGTCGCACCAGGTGAGGACGAGGTCCTCGACCATGGCCTGCCAGGCGTGGATGAGCAGGCGTACGGCGGGTGTGTCGGGGATGACCAGGCCGCCGGGGTCGGCGGTGAAGAACCGCTCGGCGAGCGCCGCGAAGGTGGTCTCGTAGATCGCGCGGAGGCTGTCGTTGCCGGCGGTCGCGCCCTTGACCAGCGAGCGGTAGCCCGCGTGGTTGGCGACGACGTAGTCGACGTACCCGGTCAGCGAGGCGAGCAGGCGCTCCATCGGCTCGCCCTCCTCGGGGGGCGCGGTGCGGGCGTAGAGGTCGTCGGCGGCGTGCTGGACGACGGCCTCGTAGAAGCCCTGCTTGCCCCCGAAGTAGTGGTACATCAGCCCGCGCGAGATGCCTGCCTCCTCGGCGAGGAGGTCGATGGAGAGCTCGTCGAGGGAGCGGGTGGCGAGCAGCCGGACACCGAGGTCGAGCAGCTGGGTACGCCGTTGCGCCGGCGAGAGCCGGGTGCGCGGGGCGGGGGAGGGCGTGGCGGGCGTCACGCCGGGCATTCTATTGACAGATGTTCAATAACGCCAATAGCGTCGTGCCATGAGCTCCAGCAGCGCGGGTCGCACCCAGGTCGACCACCTCATCGTCGGCGCCGGCTTCGCCGGGCTCGCCGCAGCCATCAAGCTCGACGAGGCCGCCGAGCGCGACTTCGTCGTCATCGAGAAGGACAGCGACGTCGGTGGCACCTGGCACATCAACACCTATCCCGGTGCCGAGTGCGACGTGCCGAGCCAGCTCTACTCCTACTCCTTCGCGCTGAACCCCGACTGGTCGAAGGTGTACTCGCCGCAGCAGGAGATCTGGGAGTACACCCGCAAGGTCGCCGAGAGGTCCGGCACGCTCGACCGCTTCGTGTTCGACACCGCCGTCCTCGACGCGGCGTGGGACGAGCAGGCGCAGCGCTGGATCGTGCGCACCGAGGGCCCCGCCGGCGTCAAGGAGTACGCCGCCCGCACCCTCATCGCCGGCGCCGGCGGGCTCTCCGAGCCCCGCCTGCCCGAGATCGAGGGCATCGACTCGTTCCAGGGCGAGATCTTCCACTCGGCCCGCTGGAACCACGACGTCGACCTCGCCGGCAAGCGGGTCGCCGTGATCGGCACCGGCGCCTCGGCCATCCAGCTCGTGCCCGAGCTGCAGAAGGTGCTAGCCGAGTCGGGTGGCCACCTCGACGTCTACCAGCGCACCCCCAACTGGGTGATCCCGCGCAACGAGCGCTCCTTCAGCTCCCTCGAGAAGACCGTGTTCAAGCGGGTCCCCGGCGCCCAGCGCGCGCTGCGCGCCCTCGTCTACGGCACCCTCGAGTCCCGCGTCCCGGCGTTCGCGAAGTTCCCGCAGGCGATGCGCGCGGTCGAGATGCAGGGGAAGAGGAACATCGCCAAGGGCATCACCGACCCCGAGCTGCGCCGCAAGGTCACCCCCGCCTACCGGGCCGGCTGCAAGCGGATCCTGATCTCCAACAAGTGGTACCCCGCGCTCGATGCCGACAACGTCGACCTGGTCACCTCTCCCGTAGCCAAGGTCACCGGCAACGCCATCGTCACCGCCGACGGCGTCGAGCGGCCGATCGACGTGCTCGTCGTGGCCACCGGCTTCTATGTCACCGAGCCCCCGATCGCCCGCCACATCACCGGCCGTGCCGGCGTCACGCTGGGCGAGCTGTGGGACGAGAGCGGCATGGCGGCCTACAAGGGGACCACCTTCCACGGCTTCCCCAACCTGTTCCAGATCGTCGGTCCCAACACCGCGCTGGGCCACTCCAGCATGATCTTCATCATCGAGTCGCAGGTGAAGTACGTCGTCGAGGCGGCCCGGGCGATGCGCCGCGAGGGCCTCGCCGCGGTCGAGCCGACCCAGGCCGCGCAGGACGAGTGGACCGCCGAGATCCGTCGCAGGATGAAGCCCACCGTGTGGCAGACCGGCGGCTGCGCCAGCTGGTACCTCGACAAGTTCGGCAACAACACGACCCTGTGGCCGGGTCAGACGTTCACCTTCCGGCAGCACCTGAGCAAGTTCGACCTCGACCGGTACGACGTCGAGGTGTCCCACCAGCGAGAGGCAGTCAGCGCGTGAAGAACCTCAACAACAAGGTCGTCGTCATCACGGGTGCGGGATCGGGCATCGGCCGCGCCCTGGCCGTGAACCTGGCCGGCAAGGGCGCGCGGCTCGCGCTGTCCGACGTCAACGAGGCCGGCCTGGCCGAGACCGCCGAGCTGGCCTCCGGGGCGGGCTCGCCCGACGTGCAGACCGCCCGGCTCGACGTCGCCGACCGCGAGGCGTTCGCGTCGTACGCCGCTGCCGTGGCCGACCACTTCGGTCAGGTCAACGTGGTCATCAACAACGCCGGCGTCGCGCTGGCCGGTGACGTGGTCGACCTCGAGTACAAGGACATGGACTGGATCGTCGGCATCAACTTCTGGGGCGTCGTGCACGGCACCAAGGAGTTCCTGCCGCACCTGATCGCCTCCGGCGAGGGCCACGTGGTCAACCTGTCGTCCCTGTTCGGCCTGCTCGCGATGCCCGGCCAGAGCGCCTACAACGCGACCAAGTTCGCCGTGCGCGGCTTCACCGAGGCGCTGCGCGAGGAGATGCTCATCGCCGGCCACAACGTCGGCGTGACCTCGGTCCACCCCGGCGGCATCAAGACCGCGATCGCCCGCAACGCCCGGGTCTCCGACAAGGAGGACCAGGCCGCCACGGCGAAGCTGTTCGACGAGAAGCTCGCCCGGATGACCCCCGAGCGGGCCGCCGAGATCATCGTCAAGGGCATCGTGAAGAACCAGGCCCGGGTCCTCGTCGGCCTCGACGCCCACGCCCTGCACAACTTCCAGAAGTTCACCGGCTCGCGCTACGAGGACGTCGTCGCGCTGCTCTCCAAGAGGGTCCTTCCGGCCAAGGCCGTCTGACGCCGGAAGCCCACTAGGGTTGCCGTGTGGAGGCGGTGACCGACGGAGTCCTGGACCGGATGTGGTCGCGCAGCCGCCTGTCGCTGCGCGGCCGCTTCGACCGGTGGCGCGAGAAGCTGTGGGTCGTCGGGCAGTGCTCGATCGCGGCCGGCCTGGCCTGGTTCGTCGCGCACGACCTGCTCGACCACACCCTGCCGTTCTTCGCGCCGATCGCAGCGGTGCTGTGCCTCGGCACGTCGTACGGCCAGCGGCTCCGGCGCGTCGTCGAGGTCACCCTCGGCGTCGCGATCGGCGTTTTCATGGCCGACGTCCTGGTCTCGGGCATCGGCTCGGGCGCCTGGCAGCTGGCGCTGATCGTGTTCCTCTCGATGTCGATCGCGCTCTTCCTCGACGCCGGGATCATGTTCGTCTCCCAGGCCGCCGTCCAGTCGATCGTGGTCACGGTCCTGCTGCCCGGCGCCGAGGGCTCGTTCCTGCGCTGGACCGACGCCGTCATCGGAGGTTGCGTGGCACTGCTCGCCGCGATGGCGGTCCCGGCCGCGCCGCTGCGCCGGCCCCGCGAGCAGGCCTCCGCCGTCGCCCGCAAGATCGCCCAGCTGCTGCGTGCCGCCTCCGACGTGATGGTCGACGGCGAGGTCACGCCGGCGCTCGAGCTGCTCGCCGACGCCCGGACCACCGACCGGCTGATCCGCGAGCTGCAGGCCGCGGCCGAGGAGGGGATGGCCGTCGTCAGCTCCTCGCCGTTCCGGATCCGGCACCGCGAGCCGCTGCGGCGGATGGTCGAGCTGGTCGACCCGCTCGACCGCGCTCTGCGCAGCACCCGCGTGCTCGTGCGACAGACCACGATCATCGCCTACCGACGCCTGCCCGTGCCGTCGTCGTACATCGGGCTCACCGCCGACCTCGCCTCGGCCGCGGACGCCATCGCCCGCGAGCTGCACGCCGACCGGGTCGCGATCGCGGCCCGCGACGAGGTGCTGGCCGTCGGTGCGGCGACCGGACAGGTCGAGCGCAGTGACATCCTCACCGCCGAGGCGATCCTGGCCCAGCTGCGCGCGATCGTCGCCGACCTGCTCATGGTCACCGGGATGGGCCAGCTCGAGGCCACCGACGCGCTGCCCCCTCCCCGCTGAACCTGTGACGGCGTGTCACACTTCCGCGGTGAGCAACGTGGTGGAGCAGAGCGTCGAGATCGCGGCGCCGATCAGCAAGGTGTTCGCGTACGTCGACGACTTCAGCACCACGAAGGACTGGATGTACGGCCTCAGCAAGATCGAGCCGGTCACCGACCAGCTCCACGGCGTCGGTGCCCAGTACGACGGCGTGATGAAGGTCGGCGTACCGCTCAAGGCGCGCATCGAGTGCACCGCGTGGGAGCGGGACCGGCTGCTCGAGCTGACCTCGGTCAAGGGCGTGGAGACCACGCAGCGCTGGAGCTTCACCGACCTCGGCGACGACCGCACCCGGGTCGATGCCTGGATCTCCTTCACCCTGCCCGGCGGCCCGGCCGGCAAGGCGATCGCCGGCGCGGTCAAGCCCGTCGTCGGCATCGCGGTCAAGCACTCCAGCGAGGCGCTGGTGCGCAACGTGGAGTCGCTCTGAGGCGGGAGTCGGGTGGGTGAGAGTGACCTCTGGATCACTCTCACCCACCCAACCCCGGCAATAATGGGCGCGCTGTGAAGATCTCCTACCCGCCCGACCTCCCGGTCAGCGCCCGACGCGACGACATCGCGACCGCGATCCGCGACCACCAGGTCGTGATCGTCGCCGGCGAGACCGGCTCCGGCAAGACCACCCAGCTGCCGAAGATCTGCCTCGAGCTGGGACGCGGCACACCGGGCGAGGACGGGCGTCCGCGGATGATCGGGCACACCCAGCCGCGCAGGATCGCGGCCCGCTCGGTGGCCGAGCGGATCGCCTCGGAGCTCGGGACCGATCTCGGTGACCTGGTCGGCTACCAGGTCCGGTTCACCGACAAGACGTCGAAGCAGAGCCGGGTCAAGCTGATGACCGACGGCATCCTGCTGGCCGAGCTGCAGCGTGACCGGCTGCTGCGCCGCTACGACACGATCATCATCGACGAGGCCCACGAGCGCAGCCTCAACATCGACTTCCTGCTCGGCTACCTGCGCCAGCTGCTCCCCAAGCGCCCCGACCTCAAGCTGGTCATCACCTCGGCGACCATCGACGTCGAGCGGTTCGCGAAGCACTTCGACGCTCCCGTGGTCGAGGTCTCGGGGCGCACGTACCCGGTCGAGGTGCGCTACCGCCCGCTCATGGACCTGCCCGAGGACGACGAGGACGGCGAGCCGATCGTCCGGGACCAGACCGAGGCGATCGTCGACGCGGTCAAGGAGCTCTCCGCCGAGGGGCCGGGCGACATCTTGGTGTTCCTCCCCGGGGAGCGCGAGATCCGCGACACCGCCGAGGCGCTCGCGCCGCTCGGCGACGGCATCCGCGGCGTCGACGTACTGCCCCTCTTCTCGCGCCTCTCCGCCGCCGAGCAGCACCGCGTCTTCGCCCCCGCCAAGGGCTCCCGGCGTCGCGTCGTCCTGGCCACCAACGTCGCCGAGACCTCGCTGACCGTCCCCGGCATCCGCTACGTCATCGACACCGGCGTCGCCCGCATCTCCCGCTACTCCGCGCGCACCAAGGTCCAGCGCCTGCCGATCGAGCCGATCAGCCAGGCCTCCGCCAACCAGCGCTCCGGACGCTGCGGCCGCGTCGCGGCCGGCATCGCGATCCGGCTGTACGCCGAGGAGGACTTCGAGGCCCGCCCCGAGTTCACCGACCCGGAGATCCTGCGCACCAACCTCGCCTCCGTCATCCTCCAGATGACCTCGCTGGGCCTGGGCGACATCGAGCGGTTCCCGTTCGTCGAGCCGCCCGACCGGCGCAACGTCCAGGCCGGCACCCAGCTGCTCGAGGAGCTCGGCGCGGTCACCTCCGGCGCCCGCCAGGGCGAGCTGACCAAGGTCGGCCGCCGCCTCGCCCGGCTGCCGATCGACCCGCGCCTGGGCCGGATGCTGCTCGAGGCCGAGCGTCTCGGCTGCGTGCGCGACGTGCTCGTCATCGTCGCCGCCCTCTCGCTGCAGGACCCGCGCGAGCGGCCCGGCGCCGACCACCCGACCGAGCGCGCGCAGGCCGACCAGCTGCACGCCCGCTTCAAGGCCGAGGGCTCCGACTTCCTCTCCTGGCTCAACCTGTGGCGCCACCTGCGCGAACAGCAGCGCGAGCTGTCGAGCAGCGCGTTCCGCAGGATGTGCAAGCGCGAGTACCTCAACTACCTGCGGGTGCGCGAGTGGCAGGAGTTCGTCGCCCAGCTGCGGCAGGTCACCAAGGAGATGGGGGTCCGGCTCGAGGCGCCAGCCCCGGTGGTTGAGGTGCGAGGAGCGCCAGCGACGAGCCTCGAAACCCCCGACGCCGACGGCATCCACCAGGCCCTGCTCTCCGGGCTGCTCTCCCACATCGGCGTGCTCGAGGAGCGCGAGAAGCCGGCCCGGTCGGGGCCGGGCGCCCGGAAGGACAACCGGCGCCCCGGCCCACGCGAGTACCTCGGCGCCCGCGGCGCGAAGTTCGCGATCTTCCCCGGCTCCGGCCTCGCCCGCAAGAACCCGCCCTTCGTGATGGCCGGCGAGCTCGTCGAGACCGGCCGGCTCTGGGCGCGCCAGAACGCCGCGATCGACCCACGGTGGGCCGAGCGGCTCGGCGCCCACCTGGTCAAGCGGACCTACTCCGAGCCGGCCTGGTCCCGCAAGCGGCAGGCCGTGATGGCCCGCGAGCGGGTCACGCTGTACGGCGTACCGCTGGCCGCCGACCGGGCCGTCTCCTACGGCAAGGTCGACCCCGAGCTGTCGCGCGAGATCTTCATCCGGCACGCGCTGGTGTACGGCGAGTGGGACACCCGGCACCGCTTCTTCCAGCAGAACCGCCGGCTGCTCGCCGAGGCCGAGGAGCTCGAGCACCGCGCCCGTCGACGCGACCTGGTCGTCGACGAGCACACGCTCTTCGACTTCTACGACGCCCGCGTCCCCGAGGGGATCGTCAGCGGCGCGCACTTCGACCGCTGGTGGAAGGACGCCCGGCGCGCCCAGCCCGAGCTGCTCACCTTCGACCCGGCGATGCTCACCCACGACACGGCCGAGGAGGTCCGCGAGGCGGACTACCCGGAGTCGTGGTCGGTGACGGGGGGACTGAGCTTCCCGATCAGCTATCACTTCGAGCCGGGCGCGAAGGACGACGGGCTGACCATCGACATCCCCGTCGCCACCCTCAACCGGGTCGACGACGACGACTTCTCCTGGATCGTCCCGGGCCTGCGCGAGGAGCTGGTCACCGAGCTGATCCGCAGTCTCCCGAAGGCGCTGCGGGTCAGCTTCGTCCCGGCGCCGAACACGGCGCGCGAGTTCCTGGCCGCCGTACCCGCGGGGGAGGAGGCGCTGCTCACCGCCCTCGAGCGCTACCTGCGCTCGACCACCGGCGTGCACGTCCCGCGCTCGGCCTGGGACCTCGCCTCGCTGCCCGCGCACCTCACGCCGAGCTACCGCGTCGTCGATGAGCGGGGAGCGGTTCAGGGCCGCGGCAAGTCGCTCGCCGAGCTCAAGGCCCCGCTGCAACCGCAGTTCGAGCGCGCGATGGCCGCGGTCGCCTCCGACTCCGGCGTCGCCCGCACCGGCGAGACCGACTGGGTCTTCGACGAGATCCCCGTCACCGCCACCTGGACCCGCGCCGGCCACGAGGTCGAGGCGTTCCCCGGCCTGGTCGACGAGGGCAGCACCGTCGGCCTCCAGGTCTTCGGCTCCGCCGACGAGCGCGACGCCCGGCACCGGCTCGGCGTGGTCCGCCTGGCCCTGCTCGCCCTGGGCTCGGCACCCCTCGCCGGCGTGCTCGACAGCCTCGGCAACGCCGAGAAGCTCGGCCTCGCCGGGACGCCGTACGCCGGCGTGCCCGCGATCCTCGACGACTGCCTGCGCGCCGTCGTGGTCGACGCCGTCGACGCCCGGCCCGCCGTGCGGAGCCGTGCGGCGTACGACGACCTGCTGGCCGCCGTGCGCGCCTCCGCCGCCGCGGGGGTGCGCGAGGTGCTCGGCGAGCTGCTCCGCGTCCTCGCGACCTGGCGCGAGGTCGACCGCCTGCTCAGCGGTCGCGCCGACCTGCCGATGCTGCCCGCGCTGACCGACCTGCAGGGCCAGCTCGCCCGTCTCGTCCATGATGGCTTCGTCGGTGAGGCCGGGCTCGTCCGGCTGCGGCGCTACCGCACCTGGCTGGCGGCGATGCGCGAGCGTCGTACCGCCCTCGAGACCGGCGGCCCGGCCGCCCTCGCGAAGGACCGGCAGCGCATGGACGTCCTCCAGCCGCTCCAGGACGCCTATCTCGCCCGGGTCGGCGCCCTGCCCGACGGGCGCCCCGCCGGCACCGGCCTGCGCGCGATCCGGTGGATGCTCGAGGAGTACCGGGTCTCCCTGTGGGCCCAGCAGCTCGGCACCGACGGCCCGATCTCGGACGTGCGGATCCGCAAGGCCCTCGACTCTCTCTGACGGTCGCGGGAACTCCAGTCGGTCTCAAGCCGCGCTCCAACGCCCCCGGACAGGGTGCCGAGGTGAGACATCCGAGAGAAGCATCCAGATCCGCCGACTCCCGCCGCGCGCGCGCGGTACGGACGCCAGGTGGTCGCATCGCACGACCCGGAGCCCGCGCAGCGCTGATCGCGACGCTGCTCGCAGGCCTGGTCGGTCTGCCGGCCGCCCTCGGCGTCGCGGGAGCGAACGCCGGCCCGCCGGCCATCGCGACGGCCGCGCCGGCCTTCAAGGTCAGCGCGACGAAGGTGGCCGATCCCAGGTACGGCGACCCGCTGCTGCTCAACGTGAGAGCGTTCGGGGGCACGGGGGACCCGATCAACGCGACCGTGTCGATGAACGGCATCGACCTCGAGACCAAGGAGCTCCCCGCCCAGTTCCAGATCCCGACCACGGGCCTGACGATCGGCACGTCGTACCGGGTCGACGTCGCGGCCGGCGACGGCACGGTGGGCGGCACCACCTACGAGCGGTTCGTCCCGCAGTTCATCCCGGGCACGGTGCGGCTGCCGAGCACGACGGTGCCGTACAGCGCCTTCATCCCGGTCGAGTTCGCGGCCGACGAACCGACCGCGGTGCGCCCGACCGCCGGCACCGCGGTCAGGCTGCACACGAGCGCACAGCGCTCGGTCGGCACGGGCAGTATCGATGCGAACGGACGAACGCTGCTGGGGGCGGCCGACGATCACCTTCAGCCCGGTACTCATTTCGTGGAGGTCGAGTACGCCGGCGATGCCGCCTACGGGGCCACCGCTCCCGGCACGGGGAGCTTCGTGGGCGACCTGGTCGTCGAGCGGATCCCCAACCGGATCGATGCCACCTTCTCGGCCACCGTGCTGACGCGGGGCGAGCCCCTCATCATGAACGCCGTCGCGCGAAACGACACCCCGTTCCTCCTGAGGGAGTCGCCGAGGGGCGCGATCAGGGTCGTGGCGCAGCGCACCGACGGTGGGGACCCGGTGGTCATCGAGCCCGGACGGCCCTACCCCGGCGGCTACCAGGCGGCGCGCTTCGACCTGAGCCAGTTCGCCGCCACCCACACCGGGAGCTGGGAGATCCGGGTCTCCAACACCGGCGACGCGACCACCGCCGAGTCGGCGGTCGCGCGCACCACGATCCAGATCAAGGAGCCCGGCAGCACCGCGATCCCGACGACCACCTCGCTCCAGCTGGACCGGGGCACCGCCACCGTCGGAGGCGACGAGGTCCTTGCCACCGCCCGCGTCGCGGTCGAGGGCGCGGCGGCTCGCGCGACGGGCCAGGTGGCCTTCTTCGTGGACGGCAACGAGGTCGGCCGGTCCCCGGTGGACACGGACGCGAGCGCACGTCTCTCCCTCGCACCCGGGGCCGTCGGGCAGCGCTCGGTGACCGCGCGCTATCTCGGGAGCGCGACCCACGACGGCTCGCTCAGCCCCGCGCGGATGCTCACGGTCGAGCAGGCGTCCTCGGCGATCTCGGTGACACCGGACACCGTCGTCGCCGGCACCCCGGCATCCGTCGACGTCGTCGCATCCGGCTCCGTCGTGACGCCGACCGGGTCCGTCGCCGTGAGGGAGGGCACCACGCTCCTGGACACGGTGACACTCGTCGCCGGCCACGGGACCATCGCACTGCCGGTCGGAACGCACGACCTCACGCTGGACTACACGGGTGACGTGAACGTGCGTGCATCGCAGGCGAGACTCACGCTCACGGTGACCCCAGGCCCGTCCGGACCATCCGACCCGGGCAGCTCCATCCCGCCGGCCCTGTCCCCGTCGGGTGTCAAGGCCAGCTTCAAGAGCCTGGCCCGGCACCGCGTGAAGGCGAGGATCGCGGTGTCGGCCGCGACCCCTGCCACCGGGATCGTCGAGATCAGGGCAGGCAGGCGCGTCGTCGCCACCGGCGTGCTGAGCGCGGGCTCGACGTCGATCACCTTGACGACGAAGAGGCTGAAGCCCGGCAAGCGCAGGCTGACGGTGCGCTATCTCGGCTCGCCGAGCGTGGCCGAGTCGAGCCGGACCTACCGAGTGAGGGTGCGATGAGCTGCCGATCCCGTCGTCGAGGCGTCGCGCTGCGTGGGACCGCCGCCTTGGCGGTATCGCTGGCCACGACGCTGGCAGGCGTCTCCACAGCAGCACCGGCCCCCTCGGCGTACGCCGTCCCCCAGGTGAGCACCGCGGCCTTCGAGACCGTGACCGCCCTGGTGCTGAGCGGGTGGCGGACCTGGCCGCCCGGCTCGCCCAACGCCTACCCCATCGAGGCGATCGCGACCGTCGACGTCTACGAGAGCGTCGACCCCGCCAACGGCACGGTGGCCTTCTACCTCGATGGCGCGCAGATCGGCGAGGAGGTCGCCGTCGACGAGGAGGGCACGGCGCGGATGACCATGCCCACGGACCAGGTCGGCACCTACCAGGTGTCGGCGCGCTACACCGGTACGGCGACCCAGGCGCCCTCCGTGAGCCGGACGCTCAGCTATGTCGTCGATCCCGCCATCGGGGTGCCGAGCCACTCCCAGGCGGCGGTGGGCTCGACCGTGAAGGTGGGCTCCGCAAAGGTGTCGAAGCGGCGCGTGCGGGTCAAGATCGTCGTCTCCGCGTCGCGCCCCGCGTCGGGTCAGGTCCAGATCCGCGACGGAAAGCGGCTGGTCGCGCAGGGGACTCTCCCCAACGGCGCGACGTCGGTGACGTTGACGACCAAGAAGCTGACGAAGGGCAAGCACAAGCTGAGGATCCGCTTCCTCGGCTCCTCGACCGTGACCGCGTCGAGCGCCAGCTATCGCGTCGTCGTGCGCTAGGTCGGCGGGAGAGGTCGAGCACGCCGGACCGGGAGCGCCTCACGGCGCAGGGCCGCTCGTAGCGGCTGAATTTGGGACCCGGGGCTGCCGCGGCCCGGCGTGCTCGATTGCCTATTCTACGGCCTCGGAACCAGTGCTCAGGCCAACCGGCTCGCGAGCTCCAGGTGTCCGGCCGCCTCGAGCTGCTCGCCGAGCACGAGCATCCGCCGGACGTCGGCGTCGGGTACGTCGTGCAGCGTGGCGCGGCCCGCCGCGACGACGCGGGCGAAGGCGGCGGCCCGGAGCAGCACGTCGGCGAACTCGCCAGCGGCGATCCCGCGGAGCACCTCGTCGACCATGGCCCGCAGCTCGTCGGGTCCGGGCGGGTCGGCGACCCCGGCGACGACGCGGGCGAACTCGGCGCGGCTGCGGCCGGCCTCGAACTGCCGGGCGACCCCGGCCGGGTCGGCGTACACCCACGAGCGGAGCAGGTAGAGCCGCCACAGGCAGCCGGCCAGGGAGTCGGCGGCGGCGTGGGACCAGACCTCGGCGATCGCCTCGATGCCCTCGGTGTCGGCGAGGTGGACCAGTCGTTCGGCGACCCCGGTGTCGTCGCTGGTGCGAGCGCCGCGGATCAGGAGCACCGCGGCTCTCTCGGCGGCCTCGGCGAGCAGCGCGGGGTCGGCGGCGCCGACGTACTCGTCGAAGAAGGCGGCCTCCCGCGGTGCGGGGCGGTGGTGACGCCGGTGCTCGGACACCCACTCACTCTAGAACCACGCGCCGCAGGGAGCCCTGTGACCGGCCGGTAGGGTTGCGGCCGTGGGTCGGTTCACGTGGCGGACGGGTGCAGTCGTTGTCGGGGTCGCTCTGGTGGTCCTCGTGGGCATGATCGCCCTTGCGAGCGGCACCGAGCAGAAGCAGCGCCCGCACCGGCCGCAGCCGACGGCGCAGACGATGACCGAGCTGCAGCTCGCGGTGTGGGGCACCGCGCCCGAGATCGCGGCGTACCAGACGGTCGTCGACGACTACAACGCCAGCAGCAAGGACACCAACGTCTCCATCGTGTCCTGGCCCGACGCCGACGCGATGCTCGACGCGATCCGCAGCGGCGGCGCCAAGCCCGACCTCTACCTGCTCCCGCGCGGCGACCTGGCGCAGACGGTCGCCGAGAAGCGGAACGTGCCGCTGCTCGACCTGGTCAACGAGCGCGAGATCCCGATCGGCGACGACTGGGCCCGCGACGCGGTGTCGGCGTTCTCGGTCGACGACGACCTGCAGTGCATGCCGTACGCCGCCTCGCCGATGGTCATCTACTACAACACCGACCTCGTCGACTTCGCGGCGATGGAGGCCGAGGGCCTGCCGGTACCGCGTGAGGGCCACACCAGCTGGAACTTCGCGGAGTTCCGCGCGGCCGCCGAGTTCGGCAGCCGGCCGCGACGCAACACCCGCGGCATCTACATCGAGCCCACCCTGCGCGGCCTGGCGCCGTTCATCTACTCCGGCGGCGGCGAGCTCTTCGACGACGACAACGACCCGACCGCGCTCGCGCTCGGCGACGACGGCTCGACCGACGCGCTGCGTCGTACCCTGGAGCTGCTGCGCGACCCCCGGCTCACCCTGAGTGCCAAGCAGCTCGGGCAGCGCTCGGCCGTCGACTGGTTCAAGCGCGGCAAGCTCGCCATGATCGCCGGCTTCCGCGGGCTGACCCCCGAGCTGCGCGGCGTCGAGGGCCTCAACTTCGACGTGATCCCGATGCCCTCGCTCGGGTCGGCCAAGACCATCGCCGACCTCAACGGCATCTGCCTGGCGCCTGCCCGGCCCGCGCGAAACGAGGCCGCGGCCAACGTGCTCAGCTACCTGGTCAGCGACGAGGCCCTGGCCCGGGTGGCCGAGACCGGCTACGTCCAGCCCGCGAAGCTCACCGTGGCCTTCTCCGCCGACTTCCTCCAGCCGGGCCAGGCGCCCGAGCACGCCTCGATCTTCAACTCGGTGATGCGCACGATCGTGCTGCCGCCGCTGATGACCCAGGGCCGCGAGCTGCGCCAGCTGGTCGATCCCGACATCGAGACGCTGTTGACCACGCCGGACATCGCCGACCTCCAGGAGTCGCTGAAGGCGATCGACGAGAAGTCGAGCAGCCTGCTCGACCCGGACTACGTGGAGCCGTCGGAGACGCCGTCGGGCTCGCCCTCGGGGGAGGCGTCGGAGACGCCGTCCGGCTCCGCGACGCCCTGACGCTTCTTCTTCGGCCGGCTCGCGGGCGTCGACTCGGCGTCGAGGACCGCGCGGCTGAGCGCGGGAGCGGTCAGCCCGATCTGCCAGCTGCGTGCGCCGAGCGACCGGAGCTGGTCGATGACCGCCTCGAGCAGGTCGACGGGGTCACGGGTGCCCGGCGGCGTCCACATCACCCGGCGCAGGGTGTCGGGCGTGAGCAGGTTCTCGAGCGGGATGGAGTGCTCCTCGGCCAGTGCCGAGACCGCCGCGCGGGCGAGCTCGAGCCGGCGGGCGGCGACCGGGTCCTTGTCGGCCCAGGTGCGCGGCGCCGGGGGACCGTCGCCGTGGGTGACCCGCGTGGGCAGGTCGTTCTCCGGCAGGTCGGCGGCCGACTGCAGCGCGGCGAGCCACTCCTTGGCGTGGCGGGCGGCGCCGCGGCCGTGGAAGCCCGAGGTGCCGAGCAGCGCGCCGCGGGTGGTCGGCATCGCGGTCGCGGCAGCGACGATGGCGGTGTCGGGGATCAACCGGCCCGGGGTCACGTCGCGCTCGCGGGCGATCGCGTCGCGGGCCTCCCACAGCGCCCGCACGGCGCCGAGGGTACGACGGCCGCGCACCTTGTGGAGGCCGGAGGTACGACGCCACGCGTCGACCCGCACCGCCGGCTCGAACCCACGCACGTGCTCGAACTCCTGCCGGGCCCAGTCGGCCTTCCCGGCCTCCTCGAGCTGGGCGGCCAGCAGGTCGCGCAGCTCGACGAGCACCTCGACGTCGAGGGCGGCGTACTCCAGCCACGGCTCGGGCAGCGGCCGCGTCGACCAGTCGACGGCGGAGTGCTCCTTGCGCAGGTGTCGTCCGAGGAGGGTCTCGACCAGGGTGGCGAGCCCGACCCGGGGGTAGTTGAGGAGCCGGCCGGCGAGCTCGGTGTCGAAGAGGGCGACCGGGCGCAGCCCGACCTCGGCCAGGCAGGGCAGGTCCTGGGTGGCGGCGTGCAGGATCCACTCCGCGTCGCCGATCGCGTCGGCGAGGGGTGTCAGGTCGCCGAACGGGATCGGGTCGATCAGGCCGATGCCGGCCCCGGCGCGCTTGACCTGGATCAGGTACGCACGGTTGGAGTAGCGGTAGCCGGACGCCCGCTCGGCGTCGATCGCCACCGGCCCGCTGCCCGCGGCGAGCAGGCCGCAGTAGGCGGCGAGCGCCTCCGGTGTGTCGATCACCGGCGGCAGGCCGTCGGCGAGGGTCAGCAGCTCGACCGGCTGCTGGTCCTCCTCGGGCGTCTCGTCAGGTGCCTGGTCGGCCATCAGCCGCCCCGCTGGCCGCGCCGCGACGGCATGACCGCGATCCCGTCGGGCACCGGCTCCAGCCCGCCGGCGGTGCACATGAGCTCGCCCCACGCCTCGGCGTGGGTGGCGATGTCTCCGGGATCGACGGGCGTCCACGACGCCCGGATCTCCAGCTGGGCGCTGCCCGGCTCGTCGGCCATCGAGCCGTAGGACTCGGTGACCACCTTGGTCACGGTCCCGGACACCGCGACGTGCTCGGCGCCGTGGGCCTCGAGCGCGTCGCTCAACCAGGTCCAGCCGACGTCGGTGAGCATCGGGTCGGTCGCGAGGTCGTGGTCGATCTCGGCCCGGCAGTACGCCACGCAGCGGAAGGTGCCCTGCCACGCCTCGTTGCCGGCGGGGTCGTGGAGCAGGACGAGCCGCCCGGTGGCGACCTCCTCGTCGTCCACGGTGACGTCGGCCGACAGCGCGGCGGCGTACGGCGCGATCCGCTGCGGCGCCGGCATCTCCTCGCAGAAGACCTCCGGGCGGAACGTGGCCGCACGCAGGCCCGCGACGGCAGCGGTGAACTCGGGGGGAGTGCCGGCCGCGCCGGACCCCTGGTTCATCTCCTGGCGGGCGACCATGGGGCCACCCTAGGACCCCCGGGCCGGATCGGCGTGCGTCCCACGCCGTTGGCCCCGGCCCGTCTCCAGCGGGACGCCAGCGCGGCTCCAGCGCGCCCGCCGACGATCGGCGTGACATCCCGTGTCGTCCGAAGGAGAACCATGTCCCGCCTGCTCGCCCTCGCTCTGCTGGCCGGGGGCGCTCTCGTCGCCGCTCCGGTCGCGGCGCCCAGGCCCGCTGCCGCCGCCGCTCCGGGCGGCACCCTCGTCTACATCAAGGACCACAACGTGTGGATCGCCGCTGGCGACGGATCGGGCCAGCGTGCGCTGACCCGGGACGGCACGGCGACCTTGCCCTACGGCTCGCCGACCCAGTCCGACGGCGGCGTCGTGGTGGCCACCCAGGGGCCGCTGCTGGTCCGGATGGACCAGCAGGGCAGGGTCCTCACCAGGATGGACCCGCCGTCCCTGCCGACGTCGGTCGGCTCGAACGTCGACGGCAACATCACCAGCGCCGCGATCTCGCCCGACGGCCAGCGAATCGCCTACAGCATCACGAACTACGTGAGCCCGTTCGGCTACCGCTCCGCCACCGGCTACACGGCCGCCGACCACCTCACCGATCCGGCGACGCTGGGCACCACCTTCTTCTGGGACCCGTCGTGGATCGGCAACGGTCGCACCCTGCAGTCCGGTGGCTACCACTCGCAGACGCAGCTCCATGACCTGGGCCAGGAGCCGCAGTACTGGTTCGACGACGAGGACGTGTACGGCGAGGGGTCGACCGACCTCGGGAACGCCGAGCTGAGCCCGGACGGCAGGCTGCTGGCCGCCGTACGCGGCTTCGACGACAACCGTTGGATCATCTGGTACGACGTGAGCGGCAACGCGGTCTCCGGGCCGCCGCCCGCCGTTCCCTCGCCGCTGTGCCAGATCGGCCCGACCGCCATCGACCATCCGACCTGGGCGCCCGACAGCGACGCGCTGGCGTGGCAGGAGAGCGACGGCGTCTGGACCCGCTCCGGTGCCCACGACTGCGGCGAGCCCTCGACGCTGCTGCTGTCCGGCGGGTCCGAGCCGGACTGGTCGCCGGCGCCGCTGAGCGCTCCGGCACAGGACGGCCAGCAGAACGGGAACGGGACCGGGACCGGAGAGCTGCGGATCAAGGGCAAGGCACGGGTCGGCAAGGTGCTGCGCGCCGACGTCAGCGGGCTGGCAGCGACAGGCAAGGTCACCATCACCTGGCTGCGTGACGGAAAGAAGGTCGGCAAGGGTCGCAAGCACAAGGTCGTCGCCGCCGACCGCGGGCACCGGCTGCGGATCAGGGTCGTCGTCAAGGCGCCGGACAAGCCGGCCGTGAAGGTCACGAGCAAGCCGGTCCGGGTGCGCCGATGAGCATCGGCAGGACCCTCCGAGCCCTCTGACACCAGCGAGCTCGGGGACGACCTCGCTGTCCTTCGAGACCTCGCTGTCCTTCGAGACCCCGCGGATCAGCGCACACGTCGAGCTCGCCAGCCAACCCCAGCCAACCCCAGCCAACCCCAGCCAACCCCAGCCAACCCCAGCCAACCCCAGCCAACCCCAGCCAGTTCCAGCCAGCTCCCAGCGGCGCTCCAGTGCGCCCACGGAGTCTGGCCACCTCACCCGATGCGAAGGAATCCCATGTCTGCAGCCCTCCCCGTGTTCAACCTCGCCCACGCCCACGCCCCGCGGGAGGTGGTCGAGCCCCGTACCGCCGAGGAGGTGGCCGGCATCGTCCGCGCTGCCACCGCTCTGGGTGAGCGGGTCCACCCCGTCGGCACCGGTCACGGCTGGACCCACGCCATCGAGGGCGGTGTCGCCCTGCTGACCCGCGGCCTCGCCGGGGTCGAGGTCGATCCGGAGATGCGGCTCGCCCGGATCGGTGCGGGAGCGACCTGGGCCGAGGTGATCGCGGCCGCCGCGCCGCACGGGCTGGCGCCGCTGGCCGGCTCCGCGCCCGGAGTCGGCGCGGTCGGCTACCTGCTCGGCGGCGGGCTCAGCCCGCTCGGCCGCAGCTACGGGTGGGCGAGCGACTTCGTGCGCTCCGCCGAGATCGTGACGGGCGCCGGCGAGCTCCTCACCGTCTCGGCCACGAGTCATCCGGACCTGTTCGCCGCGCTGCTCGGCGGGAAGCACCTGCCGGGTGTGGTCACCTCGGTCGAGCTCGGCCTGGTCGAGCTGACCACGGTGTACGGCGGCGGCCTGTTCTTCGACGCTGCCGATGCCGAGCGGGTGCTGACCGAGTGGGCGGTCTGGTCCGCCCTCGTGCCGGAGCAGGCCAACACCTCCGCCGCCCTGCTGCGTCTGCCCGACCTCGACTTCGTCCCCGCGCCACTGCGCGGCCGGTTCGTCGTGCACCTCCGGGTCGCGATGGTGGGTGACGTGGAGGTCGCTGCGGCTCTGGTCGAGCCGCTGCGCAAGCTGGCCGAGCCGATCGTCGACACCGTCGCCGAGCTGCCGGTGACCGCGCTCGGCGCCGTCCATGCCGACCCCGACCAGCCGATGCCGGCGCTGGAGGCGGGAGCGCTCCTGCGCGACTTCGACCCCGCTGCCGCCCGGGCACTGCTCGCGGCCGCCGGTCCGCAGGTCGAGGTCCCACTGGCCGCCGTGGAGGTACGCCGGCTCGGCGGCCGCCTGGCCCAGGCGCCGCAGCGCCCGGACTCGGTCGTGGGCCGCGACGCGGCGTACGGGCTCTTCGTGGTCAGCGCCCCCGTGCCCGAGCTGTTCGCCGGGCCGGTGCCGGCCGCTGTCGGCGGGCTGGCAAAGGCGATGGCGCCGTGGGCGAGCGGCGGCTTCCAGCCCAACTTCGTCGGCTCCTTGAACCAGCCGAGCGCGCTCGAGACGGCATGGCCTGCCGAGATGCGCGAGCGGCTGGAGCGCGTTCGGGAGCACCACGACCCGGCCGGCGTCATCGGCCACTGACCCGATCCGGTCCGCCACGCGGCCCGGGCAACGATGCAGGAACAGGTGGAAGTCATGACAACTCAGCGAACCCGCACTGCCGTGGCGGCGATGGCACTGGTACTGGCCGGTGGATCTCCCGTCCTGGGGCAGCAGACGGCGACCGCGGCCAGCACGGAGAGCCAGATGGTGGCGGCGTCTGCCGGCACCCTCGTGTACGTCAAGGACCACAACGTCTGGATCTCCCGTCCCGACGGAAGCGGCCAGCGGCAGGTCACCGCGGACGGCACGGCGTCCTGGCCGTACTTCTCGCCGTCGATGGCCGACGACGGAACGATCGCCGCCGGCCACGACGGGCAGATCGTCCGGATGCGCCAGGGCGGCACCCCCCTCAACCGCTTCACGCCGCGAGCGTTGAAGGGCTCGCTCACCAACCTCGGCCAGGTCGCGATCGCACCGAACAGCGTCAAGATCGCCTACAGCATGGTGAACACCGGTTGCACGGGAACGGGATGCTCGACCGCCACGGGCTACACGGCCTCCGACCGGGCCACCGACCCGGAGACGGACGGGTCCACCTACTTCAAGATGCCCTCGTGGGCGGGCAGCAGCCGAACATTGCAGAGCGGCGGCTCCGGCTCCGAGGTGATGGTCCACGATCTCGGTGGCGGCGCCGTGCACTGGTTCGACACGCAGGGCGGGATCACCGACGTCGAGCTCTCCCCGGACGGTCTGCGCCTTGCCGGCGCGGCCGGCTACCAGGGCAACGACGGCATCTCCACCTACGACGCCGACAGGGACGTCACCAGTGGCCCGGTCCCGCTCCCTCCGGACCACCGGTGCACGTGGGACGACGACGACGGCGGAGCGCTCGTGAGCCCCACGTGGGGCCCGGACAGCAGGGCACTGGCCTTCCAGGCCGACGACGGTGTCTGGGTCGCGGACGACGTCACGGTGGGTTGCGACGCCGTGAGCTTCCACCTGCTGATCCCCGGTGCCTCGGCTCCCGACTGGTCTGCCGCGACCTACAACCCCGAGCCGGTCGGGACTCAGCACGGCACCTTCACCGCCACCACCGCGCCCAAGGTCAAGGGCAAGGCGAAGGTCGGCAAGGTGCTCAAGGCCAAGGCCGGCGCCTGGTCGCCGGCGCCCACCGCGGTCTCCTACCAGTGGCTGCGCAACGGTAAGCCGATCAAGAAGGCCAAGAAGGCGTCCTACCGCGTGACGCGCAAGGACCGCGGCAAGCGGATCTCCGTGCGCCTGACGATCAGCAGGCCCGGCCTGACCAGCGCGACCTGGACCAGCGCACCCAAGAAGGTGAAGCGATGAGGACCTTGCTCCATGCCGCCTCGGCCGCCACAACCGGCGTGATCGCCCTGAGTGGCCTGGCCGCGGGTGCCACCACGGCCGCCGCGGTGGACAGCCCGGACCTGCCGGGCACCCTGCTCTACGTCAAGGGGTACGACGTCTACGCGGCGCACCCCGACGGCACCGGGGAGCGCCGGCTCACCACCGACGGCACCGCGACCTCGCCGTACCGCTCGCCGACGGGTGACGACCACGGCCGGGTCGTCGCCGTGCGCGGCTCCCTGATCCACCGGATGACCATCACCGGCAGCCCGCTCAACAACATCGACCCGCCGAACCTCATCGACGTGTGGGGCAACCCGCTCGGGCCCGACCTGGACACGGCGGCGGTCTCGCCCGACGGCACCAAGATCGCCTACTCCTACGAGGGCCGCAGCTGCCAGTGGGTCTGCGGTCCGGTCTGGGCCACCGCGATCACCGCTGCTGATCACCTCACCCCGCCCTCGGGCGAGAGCCAGGCCAGCGAGGACAACCCGAGCTGGGTGACCGACTCCCGGCTGATCCTCAACGACAGCGGCGAGCTCGGTGTCGACTTCCTGGACCTGGGCAAGAAGCCGGCGAAGGACTGGTTCCACGAGGGGACCAGCCCTACGGCCGTGCAGCTCAGCGAGCCGGTCACCTCCCGCGACGGCACCATGCTGGCGCTGGTGCGCGGCGGGGGCGCCGGGGCACATGTCGCGACGTACCGGCTCAGGGGCGACATCCGCACGGACACGACGCCGGTGGAGCCGACGCGGGCGTGCGTCAACGACCCGGTCGCGGCTCAGGGCAGCCCCGCCTTCGCGCCCGACGGCAGCGCGCTGGCGTGGTCGCAGCCCGACGGCGTCTGGGTCAAGCCGGACCCGCTGGACTGCGCGGCCGAGGCGGCCCGGGTCGTCGCCGGTGGCACCGAGGTCTCCTGGACCACGGCGGAGCTGCCCGCCGCGCCCGACCAGCAGCAGGATCCGGGCGGCACGACACCCGTCACCGGGCTCGCGCTGCAGACCGCACCCCACCTGGTCGGCAAGGCGCGTGTCGGCAAGGTGCTCAAGGTCAAGGGCGGCGCCTGGTCACCCGCGCCGAGCGTGCTCACCTACCAGTGGCTGCGCAACGGCAAGCCGATCAAGAAGGCCGCCAAGGCGTCGTACCGGATCACCCGCAAGGACCGCGGCAGGCGCATCGCGGTGCGGGTCACCGCCGGCGCGACCGGCCTGCCCAGCACGACTTGGACCAGCACCGCCAAGAAGGTGCGGCGATGAGGAGGCTGCTCTCGGTCGCGGCGGCCGGCGCGACGGCGCTGACCGGGCTCGCCGTGGGATCGGGTGTCACCGGCCCACCGCAGGCGGCCGCGGCGCAGGCCGGGGCGCCGGGCACCCTGGTCTACGTCAAGGGGTACGACGTCTACCTGGCCCGCCCCGACGGCACGGGCGAGCGGCGGCTGACCACCAACGGCACCGCGAGCGACCCGTGGGTCTCGCCGACCGGCGACAACCTCGGAACCATCGTGGCCGCCCGCGACTCCATGGTCTACCGGATGGACCGCTCGGGGACGATCCTCGACTCCTTCGACCCGCCGGCGATCGACGACGGTCCCGAGGTCCACTACGACGGCACGGTCGTCAAGGCCGCTGTCTCTCCCGACGGCGGCAGGGTCGCCTACACCTATCGGGACTACCACTGCGAGCTGGCGGTCTGCGCCGACTACTTCGCGACCGGCATCGCCAGCGCCGACGGGACGTCGCCGTCGATCGAGTACGGCTTCCTGCGCGGCGACAACCCGAGCTGGGTCTCGGACTCGCGGCTGATCGGCAACGGCCCCGACCGCTACGGGCTGCGGCTGCTCGACATCGGGGACGACTCGTGGGACTGGTTCCACGACGGGGAGTTCCCCAAGTACGTCCGCCTCGCCGAGCCCGCGGTCTCCCGCGACGGCCGGTTGCTGGCGACCACCCGGGGCACGGGCGCCGACAGCAGGGTCACGGTCTACGAGGTCAACGGCGACATCGTGACGGGCAGCTACCTGCCGCCGGCAGCCACGATCTGCCAGCTCCCCGCCGCGCAGGGCCAGGGCAGCCCGGCCTTCGCCCCGGACAGCAGCGCGCTGGCGTGGTCGCAGCCCGAGGGCGTGTGGGTCAAGCCGGACCCGCTGGACTGCGATGCGGACGCGACGCTCGTGCTTCCCGGCGCTCGCGACGTGTCCTGGGCCGAGCCGGAGCTGCCGGCCGGGCCCGGCAATCAGCCCGACCAGCAGCAGGATCCGGGCAGCAAGACGCCAGTCACCGGGCTCGCGCTGCAGGCCGCGCCCCGCCTGGTCGGCAAGGCGCGGCCCGGCAAGGTGCTCAAGGTCAAGGGCGGCGCCTGGACGCCCACGCCGAGCGCGCTCACCTACCAGTGGCTGCGCAACGGCAAGGCGATCAAGAAGGCCACCAAGGCGTCGTACCGGATCACCCGGAAGGACCGCGGCAAGCGGATCTCGGTCCGCGTCACCGCCGACACCGCCGGCCTGGCCGGCTCCGTATGGACGAGCAAGAAAGTGAAGGTCCGCCGATGAGACGGCTGCTGACCACCCTCACGGCAGGGCTGATCGCCCTGTCGACCCTGACCCTGGCCGAGACGCCGGAGGCGTCGGCCGCGGCCGATCCCGGCCCGGGCACGATCGTCTACCTCAAGGGCCATGACGTCTACGTCGCCAAGCCCGACGGCTCGGGCGAGCGGCGGCTCACCACCGACGGCACCGCCGCAGCGCCCTGGAGGTCGCCGACCGGGGCCGACGACGGGACGGTCGTCGCGGTCCACGGCTCGGTCCTGCACCGGATGGACCAGTGGGGAACGGTGTTGAACTCGATCGACCCGCCGGACCTGCGTGACTCCGCCGGACAGGTCACCGGAGGCGCCATCGACAAGGCGGCGGTCTCGCCCGACGGCGGGCTCATCGCCTATTCCTACAGCCGCTATAGCTGCCCGCCGGGCCTGGCCTGCAAGACCCGCTGGGCCACCGCCGTGACCGCGGCCACCGGGCTGACCTCGCCGGACGTCTACGGCACCACCCTCTACGGCAACCCGAGCTGGGTCACCGGCTCGCGGCTGATCGTCAACGGGAAGGACTTCGACGCGATCCAGCTCTTCGAGCTGGCGACCAGCACGAAGCAGTGGTTCCACGACGGGGCCCACTCGGGCGAGTATCTCCAGCTGTCGGACCCGGCCGTGTCCCGCGACGGGACGCTCCTCGCCACCCTGCGCGGCGACGGCGACCAGTCGCACATCTGGACCTACCAGGTCGAGGGCAACGTGCGCTACGGATCGCCGCCCGTCCCACCGACGCCCGTGTGTGCTTCCGACCCGCGCGGACCCGGCTACGCGAGCCCGACGTTCGCGCCGGACGGCAGTGCCATCGCCTGGCAGGAGTCGACCGGCATCGTGGTCAAGCCGGCGCCGTTGGCCTGCGCGGTGCAGCCCGAGCTGGCCATCCCGGGCGGCGCGGACCCGCACTGGACCGATGCAGCGCTGCAGACCGTCCGGCCGACGTACCCGGACCCGCCCGGCAGCCAGGGTCCCCAGACCAGCGGCGGCAGCTTCACGCTCGCCGTGGCCCCGAAGGTCGCCGGCAAGGCGCGCGTCGGCAAGGTGCTCAAGGTCAAGGGCCTCACCTGGTCGCCGGCGCCGGGCAAGGTCTCCTACCAGTGGCTGCGCAACGGCAAGGCGATCAAGAAGGCCACGAGGGCGTCGTACCGGATCACCGGCAAGGACCGCGGCAAGCGGATCTCGGTGCGGGTCACCGCCAGCACCTCGGGCCTCGCGAGCACGTCGTGGACCAGCCCCAAGACCAAGGTGAGGCGTTGAGAGGGAACACACTGCCGGTGTCGGGGACCCCGCCAGTGTCCCCGATACCGGCGTCCCCCGACCCGGAACTCGGTAGCCTCTCTGCGATGAGGATGCGCGTGCTCGGCCAGGTCGAGGTGGAGGTCGAGGGCGGCCGCCTGCTCGACCTCGGGGCACCCAAGCCCCGCCAGGTGCTGGCCGTGCTCGCCCTGCACCGGGGGCAGCCGGTCAGCCCGGAGACCATCGCCGGCGCGCTGTGGGGTGACGAGCCGCCGGCCAGCCACGCGGTCACCATCCAGGGCTACGTGTCGAGCCTGCGCAAGGCACTCGAACCGGACCGGGCCCCCCGCGGGGCCGGCACGGTGATCCAGACCTCGGCCCTGGGCTACGCCCTGCGGCTCCCGCTCGACGACATCGACGCGGCGAGGCTCGAGGCGGCGGTCAGGTCGGCCGGGGCCGTCGCACGCACCGACCGCGACCGGCCGTGGCTGCTCGCCGGCCATCCCGATCCCGACGACCTCGCCGCCGCCGCGGACCTGCTCGACGACGCCCTGGCGGCCTGGCGCGGAGAGCCGTACGCCGACCTCGCCGAGGAGCCGGTCATCGCCGTCGAGCGCGCCCGGCTGCACGAGGTCCGCACCGCCGCGGTGGAGGTGCGGGAGCTGATCCGGATGCAGCGCGGGGACGCCGCCGAGGCAGCCCGCAGGCTCGAGACCGAGGTCTCCGGCCAGCCCCACCGGGAGCGGCTCTGGCTGCTGTACGCCGCGGCGCTGGTCCGCGCCGAGAGGCAGGTCGACGCGCTCGCCGCGCTCCGTCGCCTGCGCGACGCGCTGCGCGACGAGCTCGGCGTCGACGCCAGCCCCGCGGTGGGCGCCCTCGAGACCGCGATCCTGCAGCAGCGGGTCGCCTCCGGGCCCGCGGTCCAGCCGGCGGCGGTGCTCCGCGTGGCCGTGGTCGACGACCACCCGATGTTCCGGATGGGCATGACCGGCCTGCTCGGCTCGCTGGACGGGCTCGAGCTGGTCGGCGCGGCCGGCGAGTCGGCCGGCGCCCGCGAGCTGGTCGCTCGCGGCGTCGACGTCGTACTGATGGACCTCGACCTCGCGGGGGAGTCGGGCATCGACCTGACCGGCGAGCTGACGCGCGAGCACCCCGAGCTCAAGGTGCTGGTCATGACGATGCACGAGGACGACGATCACGTCGCAGCGGCGCTGCAGGCCGGCGCTGCCGGCTACCTGCTGAAGTCCGCGGAGGCCGACGACGTGCTGCGGGCGATCCGCGGCGTGGCCCGGGGCGAGCTGATCATCGGCTCGGCGGTGGCGCGAGCCGCTCGCTCCCGACTGGCCCGGCCGTGACCGACGCACGCTCCCGGCCCCCGCTGCGCTGGCAGATCCTCGGCTGGCTGGTCGCCGGCACGGCCTGGCTGCTGTCCGCCGGAGCGGTGGTTGCGCTGATCGGCACCGGCACCGCGCCCACCAACGTCGCGGACTGGATCATGGACGTGGTCACCGGCGCGGTCTACGGCGGCGTCGTGCTGATGATGCTGCCGCGCTCGCGACATCCCGTCGTCTGGATCCTGGTGCTCACCGCGCTCGGCTGCAGCGCCTCGGGCCTCGCGGCCGGGTACGTCGCGCTCGACGGCCCCTGGCCCGGTCAGGACCTCGCGATCTACCTGCCGTACTGGGCCTGGGTGCCGGGCGTCTACGCGACCGTCGCGGTCGTCCCGCTGCTCGTCGTGCCGGGCGGGCGCCGGCGCTGGCCCGCGGTGACCTTCGCGATCGCGGCGATCGTCGTCTCCACGCTGCCGAGCCTGACGGTCGTCCTGCCCGGGCTGCCCGACAACCCGTTCGGCGTCCCGGTGGCGTGGTGGCAGTCGTTGTCACAGCGCCTCGGACTCTGGCCGGACCGGACGGTCGCGCTGTTCGGCGCGCTCGTGTGGCTCTGGCTGCTGGGACGAGTGCTGCGCACCCCCGCCGCCGAACGGCGTGGCCTCGGCTGGCTGCTTGCCGGACACGGCGCGATGGTCGTCGCGCTCGGCGCGTTCCTGTTGCCGATGTCCGAGGACTGGATGGGGACCGCGGCCGAGGTGAGCGGCAGCCTCCTGCTCGTCGCCCAGCTCTTCTTGCCGGCCGCGCTGCTCGTGCTGGTGCTGGGCCAGCAGCTGTGGGGCGTCGACGCACGGGTCAACCGCGGAGTCGTGTGGGCGGTCATGACGGTCGCGATCGCGCTGGCCTACCTGCTGCTGGTCGGGGTGGCCTCACAGGTGCTGCCGCGTCATTCGGACGTCGCCCTGGCGCTGGCCGTCGGGCTGGTCGGCTTGGGCGCGACACCGCTGCGGCGAGTGGTGCAGCAGCGCGTCGACCACCTCGTCTACGGCTCCGGAGCCGACCCGGCCCGCCTGCTGCTGAGCGTCGACGGCCAGGGCGGCCACGACATCGACGACCTGGCCGCCCGCCTCAGCCGAAGCCTCCGGCTGGCCGACGTGCGCATCGTGGCCGCCCAGGCCGGTGAGGAGCCGGCGGCGCCCGCGGTGCGCGACCACGACGCCACCATCGCGCTCACCAGCCGCGGACGCCCGGTCGGCCTGCTGGTGGCCAGTCCCCGCCCCGGGGAGCGGCTCGATCGCCGTACCATCGGGATGCTGACCGAGGTCGCCGGCCTGGTCGGCATGACCATCGACCTGATGCAGTCGGTGCAGGCGCTGACCGCCGCCCGGCGCCGGATGACGAGCATCCGCCACGAGGAGCGGCGGATGCTGCGTCGCGACCTGCACGACGGTCTCGGTCCCGCGCTGGCCGGCATCCGGCTCGGCCTGATCGCCGCCCGCGGGATGCGGGACCAGGGCGCGTCCGAGGAGATGTTCGACGCGCTGGAGCGCGAGCTCACCCAGCAGGGCGAGGAGGTACGTCGGCTCAGCCGCTCGCTCGTGCCGCTCGCCCTCGACGACGGCGACCTCGCGACTGCTCTGTCCACCCTCGCCGACCGCTTCACGGCCGACGGCCTGGTGGTGCGGGTCACGGTCGCCGAGGACGTGCTGCTGGAGGTGCCCGTCCAGGTCGCCGTCTACCAGCTGGCCAGCGAGGCCCTGCTCAACGTCCGCCGCCACGCCCGGGCCACGCGCTGCGACGTCGTCCTGCGCCGGCGTGCCGACGGGGACATCGTCTTCTCGGTCGCCGACGACGGCATCGGCATGGCGCCGGGCGCGGCCGACGGCATCGGGCTGCGCTCCATGAGGGAGCGGGCCCAGGAGCTCGGTGGCGTGCTCCGGCTGACCTCGGGCCCGGGGACGGGATCGGGGACGGGATCGGAAGCGGGATCGGGGGCCGGCACCCGGATCGAGCTGCGGCTGCCGGCTCCCGTCCTCGAGGCTGACTCGGACTCGGGCTCAGCCGAAGATCTCGGCCTCCCGTCGCGCGAAGCCGCGGCGCGAGCTGGCCAGCAGTAGCCTCATCGGCGGCCCGCCGATCGCGGCGACCCGGGCCGCTGCGGACTCGTCGAGGCCCTTGAAGATCCACGGCAGGAAGCGGCGGGCATGGCCGACCGAGGGGCGGCCGCGGAACCTCTCCCGCTCGACGACCTCCCACTCCTCGCCGGGCACGTAGCGCTGCAGGATCGGCACCGCCGCGGACTCCTCGTGGCCGAGGTGCCGGTCGAGGGCACGGTCGAGATCGGCCAGGTCGGCGAGGAGGTCGGTGTGCAGGTCGGAGAGCTGGTCGGCGTCGGGGTGGCCGGCCAACGCGGAGAATCCGGCGTCGCAGGAGGTGAGCAGCGGGTCGAGGGTCGTGTGCTCGCTCTCCATGTCGTCGAGGACCCGCAGGCTGTCGACGTCGTCGGCGGCCCGGGCTCGCTCGGCCAGCAGCGGCCAGAGGATCTCGTCCTCCTTGGTGTGGTGGGAGTGGAGCTCGGAGGTGAACAGCTGCCAGCGGCTCGCCAGCCGCTGCCAGGCGGGCCGGTCGTCGGTCGGCAGGGCCGCGGCGACCGCGCGGAAGTCGCGAACGTCGCGGCGGAAGGCGTGGTGCAGCACGTACATCATCGTCATGTCGGCGGGGCCGGGCGGCGCGGCGGCCTGGCCCGGCAGCAGGATCTGGTCGGTCATCGGGTCCTCTTTCAGGGGCGGTTGCGGCGGTGGGCGCACGGGTGCGTGGGATCAGGCTCGTACCGGTGACTTGAGTGCCGCTGGCGCACCACTGGATCCGCGGACCGGTGGCTCTAGCGTCGCTCCAGCGCGCCGCCAGCGGTCGGCCGCATCGTGGCGGGGTGATGAAGACCCTCCTCGCCGCGGCCACGGCCGCCGCCGCGCTCGTCCTCCCGGTCGCCGGCGCCCACGCGGGCCCCCTCGAGCATGCCGTCGAGCATTCCGGAGATCGTGCCGGCACCGTCGAGATCGCGGCCACCGTCCTGTCCCCGTCCCGGATCCGGGTGGCCGGTGCCCGCGTGAGGATCCGCCCGGTTCGCCCGGTGCGACTGGAGATGGCCACGCCCGCCGGCTGGACCTCCGTGCGCGAGGGGCACACCACCAGGCGCGGCCACGTGGCGTTCACCCTCGCCGCCCCGAGCGCCACCACGACGTACCGCGTCGTGGCGCCGGCCCACCGGGTCACCGTGCGCAAGCGCACCGGCCCCCACGTGGTCTCGAAGCGGGTGCGGCTGCCGGCCTGGACCGGGCCGGCGCGCACGATCGTCGGGGCGACCCCGCCGGGCGACGGCGGCCCGGGCGGCCCGGTCGAGCCGCCAGTCGGCGCGACCCGGCTGCTGGACGTCAGCGCCCGCGAGCACGGCGACATCGGGCCCGGCGATGTCGTGGTCTCCGCGGACGGCCGCTGGGTCGCCTTCGACGGGCGCGACGGCATCCTCCCCGAGGGCAGCAACGACCACAACAACGCCTGGGACGTCTTCTTGCACGACACCGTCTCCGGCACGACGACCCTGATCTCCCACGATCCCGGCGGCCAGGCCGCCGACGGGACCAGCTTCGGACCGAGGATCAGCGCCGACGGCCGGTTCGTCACCTTCCAGAGCACGGCCGGCGACCTGGCCCCCGGCGACGACAACGAGCAGTACGACGTCTTCGTCTACGACCGCGTCGCCGACAGTGTCGAGCTGATCAGCCGCAACGGCGCGACGGTGGGGATCCGGCACAGCATCGAGCCCGACATCAGCGCCGACGGCCGCTACGTCGCGTTCACCACCTACGCCGCCAACCTGCGCCCCGACCCGGTCGTCGACAACAACACCCAGGTGATGCGAGTGGACCGCACCACGGGGGAGCGATGGGCCATCTCCTGGCGCTCCACCGACCCGATGAGCGGCTCGGCCGGCTCACCGTCGATCAGCGACGACGGCCAGATGATCGCCTTCACCTCGACGTCGGCGGAGCTGGTCGGACGGGACGACAACGGCGCGCAGGACGTCTTCGTCTACGACGCACGGACGGCGTCGCTGCGCAGCGTCAGCCGGACCGCGGGATCGCCCCGGGTGACGGCCGCCGGCGTCAGTGGCACCCCCCGGATCAGCGGTGACGGCGCGACGATCGTCTACACCAGTGGTGCGGACGACCTGGCCGCCGGTGACGACAACGAGGCGGTCGACGTCTTCTCCTATGACGTCGCCTCGCGCGTCAACACCCTGGTCTCGCACAACGCCTCCGGCCACAGTGCCGACGCCGGGTCGCACGAGCCGGGTGTCAGCCGCGACGGCAGCGCCGTCGTGTTCGTCTCCTACGCGACCGACCTGCCCGGTGCCGTGCCGGGGAGGGGGCAGGTGTACGCCGCCGACGCGTCCGGGCGGATCGAGCTCGCCTCTGCTCGGGACGGCTCGGCCTCGGCGGGCAACGGCGGAGCCGGACGGCCGTCGGTCAGCGCCGACGGCCGGCTGATCGCGTTCACCTCGACCGGTACCGACCTGGTCCCGGGCACGGCGGTCGCGGTGAACCGGCTGTACCTGCGGACGCGGCCGTAGCGGCGTCCCCGCGGTCGATGCCCCTCGATGGCGCCCTCGGACCGCACGTCTGAGACCCTGACCCCGTGACCGCCCCTCTGCACGACAGCGCACTCCTCAAGGCAGCCCGCGGCGAGAAGGTGCCGCACACCCCGGTCTGGTTCATGCGCCAGGCCGGCCGCTCGCTGCCGGAGTACCTCAAGGTGCGCGAGGGCGTCGCCATGCTCGACTCGTGCATGAACGCCGAGCTGATCACCGAGATCACGCTGCAGCCCGTGCGGCGGTACGGCGTGGACGCGGCCATCTTCTTCTCCGACATCGTGCTGCCGCTCAAGGCCGTCGGCGTCGACCTCGACATCGTGCCCGGCGTCGGCCCGGTCGTCGCCGCGCCGGTGCGCACGCTTGCCGATGTGGAGTCGATCCCGGACCTCACGCCCGAGCAGATCCCCTACGTCACGCAGGCCGTCCAGAACCTCGTCGCCGAGCTGGCCTCGGTCAACGGGGGCACCCCGCTGATCGGGTTCGCGGGCGCGCCGTTCACCGTGGCGTCGTACCTCGTCGAGGGCGGGCCCTCCAAGGAGCACGCCAAGACCAAGGCGCTCATGTTCGGCGCCCCCGACGTGTGGGACGCGCTGATGCGCAAGATCGCCGACGTCTCCGCGGTCTTCCTCGAGACCCAGGTCGCGGCGGGCGCCTCGGCGGTCCAGCTGTTCGACTCCTGGGCCGGTGCACTGACGCCCGACGACTACGTCCGGTTCGTGCAGCCCCACTCCGCCCGCGTGCTCGAGCGGGTCGGTGAGCTCGGTGTGCCCCGCATCCACTTCGGCGTCGGTACGACGAACCTGCTCGACCTGATGGGCGAGGCCGGTGCCGACGTGGTCGGCGTCGACTGGCGCACCCCGCTCGACCGGGCCATCCCCGTCGTCGGCGACCGCTCGGTGCAGGGCAACCTCGACCCGACGCTGGTGTTCGCGCCGACCGAGGTGATGACCGAGCGCGCCGCCGCCGTCATCGAGGCCGGCCGCGCCGCCCGCGGCCACATCTTCAACCTCGGCCACGGCGTCATCCCCAGCACCGACCCCGACCAGCTCGCGCGGCTCACGGAGTTCGTGCAGTCCTACCCGCTGGCCTGAGCAGGCTGAGCCTGCTGCGCTTCACAGGGAGCGCACAGACCGGGGACAGGCGGCACCCACGACGCGGCCGAACACTGGTGGTCACCGACGACCTCCGGAGGACCCCGTGATCGAGCAGAACCTCGCGCCCCGCGCCACCTTGCCGCCGGTCGCGGCCCGCCCCGCTGCGGCGGCACGCGCCGAGGCCGTTCGGGTCGGCGCGGCTGGGGCCCTCGCGGCGGGCCTCGCACTGCCGGCGTACTGGTGGCTGCGCGACGGCGGCCCGAGCATGATCGTCGGCCCGGGCTCCGCGCTCACCGCGCTCGGTCAGCTCAGCGGCTTGGCCGGCTCGGTGCTGCTTCTCGCCCAGGTGCTGCTGATGGCCCGGCTGCCCGTGCTGGAGCGTGCGTTCGGCCAGGACCGGCTGGCCGGGCTGCACCGGATCGTCGGCTTCACGTCCTTCTCGCTGGTGCTGGTGCACGTCCTCACCGTGACGTGGGGGTACGCCGCCGGCTCGCTCTCCGCGACGCCCGGGATGCTCTGGACGCTGACCTGGGACTACCCGGGCATGCTGCTCGCCGCGGCCGGCACCCTGTGCCTGGTCATGGTCGTCGTGACCAGCATCCGCGCCGCGCGCCGCCGGCTGCGCTACGAGTCCTGGCACCTGCTGCACCTCTACGCCTACCTCGGCGTGGGCCTCGCGCTGCCCCACCAGCTGTGGACCGGGCAACAGCTCACCACGTCACCCGCCCGCACCGTCTTCTGGTGGACCGCATGGGGCGCGGCGGCCGGCGCCGTCCTCGTCTGGCGGGTCCTGCTCCCGCTCGCGGTCAACCTGCGGCACCGGGTCCGGGTGGCCTCGGTGGTCCCCGAGGCGCCCGGCGTCTGGTCGGTGCACCTGACCGGGCGGCGCCTCGACCTGCTCCGCGCCGAGCCCGGCCAGTTCCTGCTGTGGCGCTTCCTCGACGCCCCCGGCCGGTCCCGCGCCCACCCCTACTCCCTCTCCGCAGTCCCGGACGGCCGCAGCCTTCGGATCACCGTCGCCGCGGCCGGCGACGACAGCGGTCGGGTCGCGATGCTGCGCCCGGGCAGCCGGGTCCTCCTCGAGGGCCCGTACGGGCGGCTCACCCCTCGCGCCCGCGAGGCCCGCAAGGTCGCGTTCATCGGAGCGGGAGTCGGCATGGCGCCGCTGCGTGCGCTCGCCGAGGGGATGGCGTTCGCCCCGGGTGAGGCGGTGTACGTCGAGCGGTACCGCACCGCGCCGCTGTTCGCGGCCGAGGTCGACCGGCTCGCCCGGGAGCGCGGACTGCAGCTGCTGCGCCTGCCGGGCGCCCGCCGTGCCTCGGACTCCTGGTTGCCCGTCCTGTCCCGGCCGGTCGACGACGTGTCCGCGCTGCGGGGCTGGGTGCCGGACATCCACGAGCGCGACGTCTACGTCTGCGGGCCGCCGGGATGGTCCGAGCTCGTCCGGGCGACGCTCGTCGCCGCCGGGGTGCCGGACCGGCACCTCCACGTCGAGGAGTTCGGGTGGTGAGCGGCATGCGACGCATCGCGCTGTGGTTCGCGGGGACCGTGTCGGTCGTAGTCCTGCTGTTCAGCCACCAGACCTCGACCGGTGGCGGTGCGGCCCTCGTCACCGGAAGCAGCACCATCACCGGCACCATCACCGGCAGCGGCTCCGGCAGCACCGTCACCGGCGACGTCGCCCAGACCCGCTGGGGACCGGTCCAGGTCGCGCTCTCCGTCGACGGCGGGACGATCACCGCCGTCCAGGTGCCGCAGTACCCCGACGGCAATGGTCACGACCAGGAGATCAACAGCCGGGCCCTGCCGGTCCTCGTCCGGGAGACCCTCGCCGCGCAGAGCGCCTCGATCGACATGGTCAGCGGCGCCACGGTGACGAGCACCGGCTACCGGCAGTCGCTGCAGAGCGCGCTCGACAAGGCCGGGCTGTGAGCGGCCCGTCGACGGTCCACCGCCGCGCCTTCGAGGTGATGGGCACCGTGGTCAGCCTCGCGCTGCGCGGCCGGCACGCCGAGGGCCCCGAGGCCGAGGCGGCCTGGGCCGAGGTGATGGCCAGCCTGCGCCACGTGGACGCGGTGTTCAGCACCTACCGCCCCGACTCCGTCGTCAACCGCTGGGGCCGTGGCGAACTGGCCCTCGTCGACGCACCGCCGGAGCTGAGCGAGGTGTTCACCCTCGCCGACGTCGCACGGGAGGCGAGCGGCGGCGCCTTCGACATCGGTGCCGTCCGATCGCCGTACGGCGGCGGGCCGGACCCCTCCGGCGTCGTGAAGGGCTGGGCGGTGCAGCGTGCGAGCGTCGCCCTCGAGCGGCTCCCCGCGACCGACTACTGCCTCTCGGCCGGCGGCGACATGGTCTGCCGGACCCGGGTGCCCGGCGCCCCCGCCTGGCGGATCGGCATCGAGGATCCCGCCGACCCGCATCGCCTGGTCGCCGTGCTCCCTGTCGCCGACGGCGCGGTCGCGACGTCGGGCACCGCGCACCGTGGTGCCCACATCCGCGACCCGCGCTCCGGCACCGCGCCCAACAGGCTGGGGCAGGTCACCGTCGTCGCGCCCGACCTGGTCGCCGCCGACGTCGAGGCCACGACCGCCTTCGTGCTGGGGGAGCGAGGCGTGCCCTGGCTGCTGGCCCGTGGGCGGGCCGGCGTGGTGGTCGCCGCCGACGGAACCGTCTCGACGTACGGCGACGAGCCGGTCAGGCGCCGGTGGCCTTCTTCGCCGCCGCCTTCTTGGCCGGAGCCTTCCTCGCGGCTGCCTTCGCCTGCGTGACCTGTCCCTTGAGCCCGACCCGCTGCCGCTCCTTGTCGACGACGAGGAACGGCTGGGCCTCGACCAGCGGGAGCAGGGTGTCGAACCCGTAGCGCTTGGGCTCGAAGGCGCTGAACAGGCGCCGCAGGTTGGCTCCGAGGGAGCTCAGGTTGGCCCATCCGTCCTCGCCCGCCGCGTTGTTGACCGCGCGGGTCAGCAGGCTCTGGAGGTTGGGGAGGTCCGGCGCCGCCTCGGGCTCGCCGGGCTCGTCGGGCTCGTCCGCGGCCGTCGTGGTCGCCGGGTCGACCGTGCCGAGCAGCTCGAGCAGGAGGAACTGGTCGCAGGCCTCCTGCAGCGCCCGCGGTGTCCGCTCCCGGCCGACCCCGTAGACGGTCTTGCCCGACTCCCGCAGCCGGCTCGCCAGCCGGGTGAAGTCGCTGTCGCTCGACACGATCGCGAACCCGTCGACGTTGCCCGAGTAGAGCAGGTCCATCGCGTCGATGATCAGCGCCGAGTCCGTCGAGTTCTTCCCACGGGTGTAGGCGAAGGTGTGCTCGGGCGAGATCGCGTGCTTGTTGAGCTTGTCCTTCCAGCCCTTCATGTTCTCGCCCGACCAGTCGCCGTACGCACGCTTCACCGTCGTCCGGCCGAACTTCGCCAGCTCCTCGAGCAGCGGGCCGGCGTACTGGTGCGAGACGTTGTCGGCGTCGATCAGGACGGCGATGCGCAGGTCGGCCATCCACCCATCATGGCCGAGGCGGGTGTCCGAAGCTCAGGAGGCCGCGCTCGAGCTCGCGCCGGACGCCCGGTACTCCGCCGCCCGGGCGGTCAGCGCAGCCTGCAGCTCGCGTACGGGCAGCGGCTGCTGGAGCGCCTTGCGCTGGCGCAGCTGGAGGGTGAGGAAGGTCTGGTCGCCGGCGATCGGGCGTGCTTCGATCATGCCGACGCGGTGCAGCGGGTCGCCGATCACCGCGTAGTCCGGCAGCACGGTGACGCCCACGCCCTCGGCCACCAGCGCCTTGCCCATCTCCGCGCCGTCGGTGCTGTGCGCGGCCGGCGGGACCTCGGGACCGAACGCACGATGCACGTAGCGGTGCATCACGTAGCCGGGCCGCATCATCACGAACCGCTCCTGGCGCAGCTCGTCGATGCTCACCTGGGGGCGGGCGGTGAGCGGGTGCCCGGCCGGCAGCACGGCGACCGGCCGGCCGTGCAGCAGGTCGATCCCGTCGAGGCCGACGGGTGCGTCGTCGCCGTCGAGGACGTTGACCAGGCCCAGGTCGAGGGTGGCCTCGGCGAGCCCCTCGTCGATCTGGGCCTGCTGGAGGGTGAGCACCTCGACCGTCGTACCGGGGTGGCGCTCCTGGAACGCGCGGACCGCCGGGATGAGCAGGGTCGAGGTGGCGGCGTGCACGGTGCCGACGCGGATCACCCGGGCGTCGGTACGACGATCGCCGGCCGCGTTGCGCAGCCGCTCGACCGCGGTCAGCACGTCCGACATGTAGGGCAGCAGCTCGCGGCCCTCGCGGCTGATCCGGGCACCCGAGCGGCGCCGGTCGAGCAGGGTCACCCGCAGCTCGCGCTCGAGCTTGGTGAGCGCCTCGCTGAGTGCGGGCTGGGACAGGTGCAGCTTCTCGCTGGCCCGGCGCAGGGAGCCGTGCTGCGTCACGGCGGTGAGGTACTCCAGCTGTTCGATGCGCATGGGTCCGGCCTTTCACGTCCATCGGTGACGCCGTGGCTCGGGGACCTTGCCCGGGCATCAAATACAAGTAAGTCTGTAGACAAACAGTATCACGAGGGGGACGTGGGCTCCGGACCCGGCTCACGCAGTGCGGGCCGGACCCCGCGTCCGGCGCCGCAGCAGCAGCCGGGCGGGCACCGCCAACAGGGCGAGCAGGACGAGCCACGGCACCAGGAAGCCGACCACGACCAGCACGGAGCCGGCGCCCTCGACGAACGCGTCCCAGCCCCGGCTCAGCCCGCCGAGGAAGCCGTCGGCGTCGTCGTCCTCGCGCTCGTGGCGCACCGTGGGCTGCTCGATGTAGACGGTGATCGTCGACATGCTGGTCTGGTCGGCCAGCCACTGCTGCCGCGACTCGAGCGCGTCGAGATCGGCCTGGCGGCTCGCGAGCTGCGACTCGATCGCGACGATCTGCTCGATCGACTCGGCCCGGGCGAGCAGCGCCTCGATCCGGCTGACGCTCTTGCGCTGGGCCCGGATCCGGGCGGCGACGTCGACCACCTCGGCGCTGACGTCCTGGCCGTTCGTGGTCGTGCCGGTCGGTGTCGCGACCTCCTCCAGCGCCGTGACCACGTCGTCGAACGCCTCGCTCGGCACCCGCAGCACGAGCCGCGCCGTGCTCAGCACGCCCTTGTCGCCCGTCGTCGTCTCCTGCTCGCCCACCGTGCCCTGGTGGGCGTCGGCGACCTTGCGCACGCCCAGCCGGGCCTTGGCGACGTCCTTCGCCTCGAGCGAGACGGTCCCGGTGGAGATCACCGCCGGCTGCTCTGCGGTCGAGACCGGCGCGTTCCGGGCGGCGTCGTCGGCGACCGGGGCGGCCGCACCCCCGCCGTCCTGGGCGGCCGAGGCCTCGGGAGCCGGTTCCTGCGCCATCGACGCCTTCGCGCCGCTGGCGTCCCCGGCCTCGTCGGAGCCGCTGCACGCGGTCAGGGTCAGCGCCGTGATGAGGCCGGCGAGGAGGAGAGCGGTTCGGCGGGGTCTGGTGTCCATGGCACTCCGACGCTGCCCACGCCTCGGTGGTTCCGGCATTCGCGACGACGGGACCGGGCCCGCGCTACAGGAGCCCCTGCGCCTTCAGCGCGAGGTAGTGGTCGGCCAGTGCCGGCGGCAGCTCGCCCGCGTCGGCGTCGACGACGTCGACACCGAGGCGCACCAGCATCGCCCGGGTCCGCTCGCGGCGGTCCAGCTCGTGGGAGGCGGCCGCGGCGGCGTAGACGTCGTCGGCGGTGGGCGGCGTGGGACCGGCCTCGTCGGCGAGCGCGGCCATCCGGGTCAGCTCGGGATCGCGGACCGACGCGATCACCACGCGGTGGTGGCGCGTCAGGACCGGCAGCACGGGCAGCAGCCCGTCGGCGATCGCGGACGGCTCGAGCGCGGTCAGCAGGACGACGAGCGCGCGCTGCCGGCCGAAGCCCTGGACCGCGCCGGCGAGCAGGTCCCAGTCGGCCTCGACGAGGACCGGGTCGAGGTCGGCCATCTGCTCCTGGAGCCGCATCGCCACGTCGCGGGCGCCGTGCACCCGCTGCCGGGCACGGACCCGACGGTCGCCGGCCACGAAGTCGATCCGGTCGCCGGCCCGGGAGGCGAGCGCGGCGAGCAGCAGGGCGGAGTCCATCGCGGCGTCCAGCCGCGGCATGCCGTCGGTCTCGGGCTCGTCGACGGTGCGGGCGACCCGCCCGGCCGACGTACGCGACGTGTCGAGGACCAGCACCACCCGGCGGTCCCGCTCGGGCTGCCAGGTGCGGACCACGACGTGGGTGTTGCGGGCCGAGGCGCGCCAGTCGATCGAGCGCACGTCGTCGCCGCGGACGTACTCGCGCAGCGAGTCGAACTCGGTGCCCTGCCCCCGCACGCGTACGGCGGCCCGCCCGTCGAGGTCGCGCAGCCGGGCCAGCCGGGAGGGCAGGTGCTTGCGGGACTCGAACGGCGGCAGCGCGCGGACCGAGCCGGGGACGTCGTACGTGCGCTGTCGGGCGACCAGGCCGAGCGGCCCCCACGACCGGACCGTGACGCCGGCGGCGCGCAGGTCGCCGCGGCGCCGGGGGAGCAGGGGTGTGGTCAGCCGCCGCTGGTCGCCGGCGGCCAGGCGCAGACGGTACCGGTTGTCGCGGGCCCCGGCCGAGGGCTGCCAGGCGTCGCGGACGTCGAGGTGCAGGCGGCGGCCGGTCGCGGCGACGACGAGGTCGGACGACGCCGGGTCGCCGAGCCGGACCGAGCCCGGCTGGCGGCGGGTGATCGTGGCGAGCGCGGGGGAGGGGGTGAGCAGGCGGTCCAGGCCGACCAGCAGCAGCACGCCGAGCAGCCACAGCCAGACCGTGCCGGCCTGCGGGCGCAGCACGACCGCCACCAGCCCCAGGAGGAGCAGCAGCGGGACCCGGCCGGAGATCGCCATGACGTCGGACGACTAGCGCGGGACCGGGACGGACGCGATCGCCGACGCCAGCACCTGGGCGACGTCGACGCCCTCGAGCTCGGCCTCGGCCCGCACCCCGAGCCGGTGGGCGAGCGACGCCTGGGCCAGCGCCTTCACGTCGTCGGGCGTCACGAAGTCGCGGCCCGACAGCCACGCCCACGCGCGCGCCGCCCGCAGCAGCGCGGTCGCGCCGCGCGGGCTCACGCCGAGCGACAGCGACGGGGACTGGCGGGTGGCCCGCGCGATGTCGACGATGTACGACGCCACCTCGGGCGAGACCTGCACCTGCTTCACCGCCGCCTGCCCGGCCTCGAGGTCGGCCGCGCCCGCCACGGGCCGCACGCCCGCACCGGCCACGTCGCGCGGGTCGAAGCCCTCGGCGTGGCGGGTGAGGATGGTGATCTCGTCCTCGCGCGGCGGCACCGGCAGCACGACCTTGAGGAGGAACCGGTCCAGCTGGGCCTCGGGCAGCGGGTAGGTGCCCTCGAACTCCACCGGGTTCTGGGTGGCGGCCACCAGGAACGGGCGCGGCAGCGGCCGGGTCACGCCGTCGGCCGAGACCTGGCCCTCCTCCATCGCCTCCAGCAGCGCCGACTGCGTCTTCGGGGGCGTCCGGTTGATCTCGTCGGCGAGCAGCAGGTTGGTGAAGATCGGCCCCTCGCGAAAGCTGAGCTCGCCGCCGCCCGCGGAGTCGATGACCAGGGAGCCGGTGATGTCGCCCGGCATCAGGTCGGGGGTGAACTGCACCCGGCGGGTCTGTACGTCGAGGCTCTGGGCCAGGGTCCGCACGAGCAGTGTCTTCGCCGTCCCGGGCACCCCCTCCATCAGCACGTGGCCGCCGCACAGCAGGGCGACGAGCAGACCGGACACGGCCGCGTCCTGTCCGACCACGGCCTTGGCGACCTCCTGGCGCACGGCCATCAGCCGCTCGCGCACGCCGGCCTCGTGGGTGGTCTGGGTCATGAGCGTCGTACCTCTCTCCTCAGTCGGGCCAGGTCCTGCGCGAGCCGGACCAGGTCCTGGTCGGTCGCGGGCGGCATGCGGTCGTCGTCGAGCAGGGCGGCCACGGTCTCGACCGGAGCGCCGAGGTGGCGCGCGGCCGCCTCGGTGACCACCGGGGCCGGGGTGCCGCGGTCGAGCCGCAACCGGCGCGCGATGTCGGCGCGGGCGGCGCGGCGCAGGGCGCGGGCGGCATGGGTGCGGTCGCCGCTGCGGCGGTACATCCGCCCGCGGCTGCGTGCGGTCTCGACCGCGCGGACCACGACCGGCAGCGGCTCGGTCGACAGCGGACCGAGCCGGCGTACCCGCCACAGCAGCAGGGCGAGCCCGGCCAGCGCCACGACCCACAGAGCCGGCCCGATCCAGTCGGGCAGCAGGGTGCCGATCGTGACGGCGTCGTCGGACACGGCGTCGGTGGCGTCGGGGACGTACCAGACCAGGCGTGGGTCGTGCCCGAGCAGCCGCAGGCCCACGGCCGCGTTGTCGGCACGGGTCACCTGGTCGTTGGTCAGCGCCTGCCCGGCGCCGAACAGCACCAGCCCGTCGACGCCGCGCACCAGGGCGCGATCGCTGACGGGGAAGCACCCCTGCCCCGTGTACGACGTCGCGCGGTCCACCGCGACGCGCAGCCCGTCGAGGTCGACGCCCGCGATCCCGTCGGGACACCGGGCGGGGAGGCCGTCGTCCTCGCCGACAGGCCCGGTCAGCAGCCCGAGATCGGGGTCGATCTGGTTGAGGATCGCGAAGTCCGGCTCGACCAGGACGATCCGGGCGGCCGCCGAGGCGTGCTCGCGCATCCGGCGCAGGGTGCTCGGCGCCAGCTGCTCGGTGCTGCTCACCACGACGGTGGTGGCGTCGTCGACCGTCGCCTCGTCGAAGGCCTCGGCCGAGCGGGCGATGGTGACGTCGACGCCCTGGTCGGCGAGCACCTTCGCCAGCGCCTGCGCGCCGTCGGGTCCCGGGTTGCGGGGGTCGGCGGCACCGGGGTACTTCTCCGAGCCGCGGGTGGTCCACACGGCCACCACCAGCGCGAGCACCACCGCCGCTGCGACCACCAGCTGCGTCCGCGTCACGCGCGTCCGCGGCCGGGTCGGCGCCGCTGTCGTCGTCATCGGCGCACCGCCCGCCCGGCGAGGGTGTCGTCGAGCGCCAGCAGCTCGGCCGCCTGCGCGCTCGTGGCCGGCCGCTCGCCGTAGAGGACGCCGTCGAAGAGGTCCGCGCCGTGCAGAACCGCCGCGCGGTGCTCCGGGAACACCGCCACCAGCGCGCCGGCCAGCTCGTGCGCGGTGGCCTGGGGGAGGTCCTCGATCCGGCCGCGCTCGACCTGGCGCACCGCCGCGGCCCGGAAGGCGTCGACGAGCGCCGCCGCCGCGTCCCCGGCGCGCAGTGCGGCCTCGGCACGGGCCCGCAGCTGGTCGGCGCTCACCACCTCGTCGGTGAGGGCGGGGCTGCTCGCGGCCCGCCCGGTCGCCGTACGACGGGCCCGGCTGGCCAGGAACAGCACGCCGCCGAGGATGAGCAGCACGACCAGGATCGCGGCTGCGGTCGTCAGGCCCGAGGAGCCCGACGCGGCGTCGACCGTGCCGGAGATCAACCGGTCCAGCCAGCGGGTCAGCCGGCCGATGACGTCGTCCTCGTAGTACTCCGGGCGCACCAGCTCGCGGCGCAGCTGGCGACGCGCCTCGTCACCACTCGGGTCGAGCGGCGGGTCGAGGCGGACGAGGGCGAGCGCCGGGATCATGCCGGGACGATCCCCGCCTCCCGCATCAGCTCGACGTCGAAGGCCTCCTTGCGCATGCGGAGGTCGACGTACTGCACCGACGTGACGGCGGCGAGGAAGGGAGCGACGAAGGCGTTCTGGATGACCAGCGCGACGGCCTGGGTGAGGATCAGCGCGAGCACGGCATAGTCGGGCACGGCCAGCGCCACGACGTTGCCGATGATGCTGACCGGGAAGGACAGGATCCCGCCTGCGAACTGGGCGATGATCACGGTCAGCAGACCGATGCCGAAGGTGCGCCAGAACTGCCGGGCGCTCAGCTGCCAGCCGCGGCCGATCGCCGCGAAGACGCCGACCGGCTCGAGCATCAGCGCCGGCACCGGCAGGTAGTAGAAGCGGATCCACAGCCAGCAGCACAGCGCGATGAACGCCGGCACGCTCACCACGCCCCACACGACCACCGGCCAGGGGCCGTCGCTGAGCTGGACGACCAGCACCCACAGCAGCACGTATACGACGAGCAGGACCAGGAAGGCCAGGTTGAGGACGAGGGTCAGGCCGAGCAGGCGCCAGCGTTTGCCCCGCGTCGCCGCCCACGCCTCGGCCAGTCCCAGCCGGCGTCCGACCGCGGCCGCCCGGGTCACGTGGGCGACCATGCCGGTCACGAACACGACGCCGACCTGGGCCACGACCAGCGACAGCAGCAGTGAGCCGTACGCCGCCAGCGCACCGACCAGCTCGGCGACCGACGCGTCGGGGTCGACCTCACCGGAGGCGTCGGCCGCGATCCCGATGGTGAGGGTGAGCGCCAGCGTCACCACGACCGGGACCAGCATCGCGACGGCGGTGACCATCACCGCCGCGCCGACCGTGGCCTTGGGGTTGAACCGGATGATCCGGAACGCGCCGTCGTAGATGTTGCCGAGGTTGAGGGGGCGCAGCGGGAGCGCGCCGGGCTTGTGCGCCGCACCGAGTGCCAGGCCGGCGGGGGGACGCGGCCCCGCGGCGCTCGGGTACGCCGCCCAGCCTCCCGGCACCGGTCCGGGAGCAGCTCCCGGCGGCGGGAACGGGGGCCCGGCTGGCCCGGGCGGGACCGGCTCGGCAGGCGCGGGCGCACCCGGGGGCGGGTACTGCTGCGAGGGGCCGTCGGTCATGCGGCTCATCCTTGCATCCGGCCCCTGCCGAACCCCGGGAGCCGCGGTCGGGAATGGAGCGCCCTCCGCAATTTGGTGCCCCCCGCGAACTCTGCCAAGATGTTCCGGTTGCCCCGGACAGGACGTCGGGGTGCGCGCCAATCTTGACTACTGAATCGTGTCTCCCCTGCGGAGTGGTCGGCCCTGCCGATCCGGGCCGCGTGGAGCGTGTGCAGGTCGTCGACATCAGCTCGCACCGCACGCCCGGGAGGCCCGAGGCAGCCAAGAACAACAGCTCGACTTCCCCAGGGAAGACGTGCGCGCCCTCAACAAGGTGCGACACGCCCGACCGCGGGGGTCGGAGCTGAAGGACCCAGAGTCGTACGACGAGTAAGGACGAGAGAGACCTATGGCGGGACAGAAGATCCGCATCAGGCTCAAGGCCTATGACCACGAGGTGATCGACACCTCGGCGCGCAAGATCGTGGACACGGTCACCCGGACGGGTGCGAAGGTCGCCGGCCCGGTGCCGCTGCCGACCGAGAAGAACGTCTTCTGTGTCATCCGCTCGCCGCACAAGTACAAGGACTCGCGCGAGCACTTCGAGATGCGCACCCACAAGCGGCTCATCGACATCATCGACCCCACGCCGAAGACCGTCGACAGCCTCATGCGCCTCGACCTGCCGGCCGGTGTCGACATCGAGATCAAGCTCTGAGGTTCGAGACATGACTATTGAGCGCAACGTGAAGGGCCTGCTGGGCACCAAGCTCGGCATGACCCAGCTCTGGGACGAGAACAACCGGGTCATCCCGGTGACCGTGGTCGCCGCCGGCACCAACGTCGTCACCCAGGTCCGCCAGCCCGAGCCGGACGGCTACAACGCCATCCAGATCGGCTTCGGCGAGATCGAGGGCCGCAAGGTCAACAAGCCGCAGGCGGGTCACTTCGCCAAGGCCGGCACCACGCCGCGTCGCCACGTGGTCGAGATCCGCACCGCTGACGCCAGCGAGTACACCGTCGGCCAGGAGCTGCCCGTCGACACGTTCGAGGCCGGCCAGGTCATCGACGTGACCGGCACCAGCAAGGGCAAGGGCTTCGCCGGTGTCATGAAGCGTCACGGCTTCGCCGGCGTGAGCGCCTCCCACGGTGCCCACCGCAACCACCGCAAGCCGGGCTCGATCGGCGCCTGCGCCACCCCCGGCCGCGTGTTCAAGGGCCTGCGGATGGCCGGTCGCATGGGTACCGACACCGTCACCACCCAGAACGTCACCGTCCACGCCGTCGACGTCGAGAAGGGCATCGTCCTGATCAAGGGCGCCGTTCCCGGCCCCAAGGGCGGTCTCGTCGTTCTCCGCACGGCTGCGAAGAAGGGCTGATCACCATGGCCAAGACCGTTTCCGTCGACTTCCCCGCCGAGATCTTCGGCGTCGAGGTCAACATCCCGCTGATCCACCAGGTCGTCGTCGCCCAGCAGGCCGCTGCGCGTCAGGGCACCCACGCCACCAAGCGTCGCGGCGAGGTCCGCGGCGGTGGCAAGAAGCCCTACAAGCAGAAGGGCACCGGCCGCGCCCGCCAGGGCTCGACCCGCGCGCCGCAGTTCGCCGGCGGTGGCATCGTCCACGGCCCGCAGCCGCGTGACTACAGCCAGCGCACCCCCAAGAAGATGAAGGCCGCCGCCCTGCGCAGCGCCCTCTCCGACCGGGCCCGCAACGAGCGGATCCACGTCGTCGAGGGCCTCGTCTCGGGCGACAAGCCGTCGACCAAGGCCGCGCTCGCCTCGCTCTTCGAGCTGACCACCCGCCGCAAGTTCCTCGTCGTGCTCGAGCGCGCCGACAGCCTCACCTGGCTCTCGCTGCGCAACGCGCCCGAGGTCCACATCGTGGCGGTCGACCAGCTCAACACCCGCGACGTCCTCGTGAGCGACGACGTGGTGTTCAGCAAGGCCGCGTTCGACCGCCTCGTCGGTGGCAACGCCGAGGAGGAGACCAACTGATGAGCACCCTGCACAAGGACCACCGCGACGTCCTGATCGCGCCCGTGGTGTCGGAGAAGAGCTACAGCCTCCTCGACGCCAACAAGTACACCTTCCTGGTGCACCCGGACGCCAACAAGACCGAGATCAAGATCGCCGTGGAGAAGGTCTTCGGCGTCAAGGTCACCTCGGTGAACACGCTCAACCGTCCGGGCAAGGTCCGCCGCACCCGCAACGGCCTCGGCAAGCGCAAGGACACCAAGCGCGCCATCGTGAGCTTGGCCGACGGTCACCGCATCGACATCTTCGGAGGTCCGGTCTCCTGACCGGGCTAGGTAGAGGAATCTGACATGGCTATCCGCAAGTACAAGCCGACCACCCCGGGCCGTCGTGGCTCCTCGGTGGCCGACTTCGCCGAGATCACCCGGACCACGCCCGAGAAGTCGCTGACCCGCCCGCTGCCCAAGAAGGGCGGTCGCAACAACCAGGGCCGGATCACCACGCGGCACCACGGTGGCGGTCACAAGCGCGCCTACCGGATCATCGACTTCCGTCGCTACGACAAGGACGGCGTGCCGGCCAAGGTCGCGCACATCGAGTACGACCCCAACCGCACCGCGCGCATCGCGCTGCTGCACTACGCCGACGGCGAGAAGCGCTACATCGTGGCGCCGAAGGACCTGACGCAGGGCATGCGGGTGGAGTCGGGCGTCGGTGCCGACATCAAGCCGGGCAACAACCTGCCGCTGCGCAACATCCCCGTCGGTACGACGATCCACTGCGTGGAGCTCCGTCCCGGTGGCGGCGCCAAGCTGGCCCGCTCGGCCGGCAACAGCGCGCAGCTCGTCGCCCGTGAGGGCTCGCGTGCCACCCTGCGTCTGCCCTCGGGCGAGATGCGCTACGTCGACGTGCGCTGCCGCGCCACGATCGGCGAGGTCGGCAACGCCGAGCAGTCGAACATCAACTGGGGCAAGGCCGGGCGCATGCGCTGGAAGGGCAAGCGCCCGACCGTCCGTGGTGTGGTCATGAACCCGGTCGACCACCCGCACGGTGGTGGTGAGGGCAAGACGTCCGGTGGTCGCCACCCCGTCTCGCCGTGGGGCAAGCCCGAGGGCCGTACGCGCAAGCGCAAGGCCAGCGACTCCCAGATCATCCGACGCCGCAAGTCCGGCAAGAACAAGCGCTGAAGGAACTGAGAGATGCCTCGCAGCCTGAAGAAGGGCCCCTTCGTCGACGGCCACCTGCTCAAGAAGGTGGACGCCGAGAACGAGAAGGGCACCCACAACGTCATCAAGACCTGGTCGCGCCGGTCCATGATCATCCCCTCGATGATCGGCCACACGATCGCGGTCCACGACGGTCGCAAGCACGTCCCGGTCTTCGTGTCCGACTCCATGGTCGGCCACAAGCTCGGTGAGTTCGCGCCGACCCGCACCTACCGCGGCCACGTCAAGGAAGACCGGAAGGGACGCCGTCGATGAGCACCACTGAGCGCAACCGCGTCAGCGCGCGCCGCGAGTCCCTCCTGGGCGACGAGCCCGGCGCGTTCGCGACCGCCCGCTTCGTGCGGATCACCCCGATGAAGGCGCGCCGCGTCATCGACCTGGTCCGCGGCCTGCCCGCCGACGAGGCGCTGACCCTGCTGCAGTTCGCGCCGCAGTCGGCCTCCGAGACCGTCTACAAGGTGCTGCAGAGCGCCGTCGCGAACGCCGCGACCACCGAGGGCCTCGCCACCGGCGACCTGGTCGTCTCGGTCGCGCGCGTCGACGAGGGTCCGACGATGAAGCGGTGGCGTCCGCGTGCGCAGGGCCGGGCCACCCGGATCAACAAGCGCACCAGCCACATCACCATCGCGGTCCAGCCGGCCGATGTCGTCGCGAAGAAGGGCAAGAAGTAATGGGTCAGAAGATCAACCCGAACGGCTTCCGCCTCGGCATCTCGACCGACCACAAGTCGCGTTGGTACGCCGACAAGCTGTACAAGTCCTACGTCGGCGAGGACGTCGCGATCCGCAAGCTGCTCAGCAAGGGCATGGAGCGGGCCGGCATCGCCAAGGTCGAGATCGAGCGCACCCGTGACCGGGTCCGCGTCGACATCCACACCGCGCGTCCGGGCATCGTCATCGGTCGCCGCGGCGCCGAGGCCGACCGCATCCGTGGCGAGCTCGAGAAGCTCACCGGCAAGCAGGTCCAGCTGAACATCCTCGAGGTGAAGAACCCCGAGATCGACGCGCAGCTGGTCGCCCAGGGTGTCGCCGAGCAGCTGTCGGGTCGCGTCCAGTTCCGCCGCGCGATGCGCAAGGCGATGCAGACCTCGATGCGTTCCGGTGCCAAGGGCATCCGGATCCAGTGCTCGGGCCGCCTCAACGGCGCCGAGATGTCGCGCACCGAGTTCTACCGCGAGGGCCGCGTCCCGCTGCACACGCTGCGTGCCGACATCGACTACGGCTTCTACGAGGCCCGCACGACCTTCGGCCGCATCGGTGTGAAGGTCTGGATCTACAAGGGCGAGGTCGCCGGCACCCGTGCCGAGCGCCAGGCCCAGGCTGCTGCCCGCGCCGGCGTCCCCGGCCGCGGTGGCCGCCCCAGCCGTGGTGGCGACCGTCCGACCCGTGGGTCGCGCGGGGACCGCCCGAACCGCTCCGACCGCAACGCGGACGCGCCGGCCGAGTCCGCCGCGCCCGAGGCTGCCGCCGCGGAGCCGACCACCGGAACGGAGTCCTGACCCATGTTGATGCCGCGTCGCGTCAAGCACCGCAAGCAGCACCACCCCAAGCGGTCGGGTGCTGCCAAGGGCGGTACGTCGCTCGCGTTCGGTGACTTCGGTATCCAGGCGCTGGAGGGTGCGTACGTCACCAACCGGCAGATCGAGTCGGCCCGTATCGCGATGACCCGCCACATCAAGCGTGGCGGAAAGGTCTGGATCAACATCTACCCGGACCGCCCGCTCACCAAGAAGCCTGCCGAGACCCGCATGGGCTCCGGTAAGGGCTCCCCGGAGTGGTGGGTCGCCAACGTCAAGCCCGGCCGCGTCATGTTCGAGCTCTCCGGCGTCCCGGAGGACATCGCTCGCGAGGCCATGCGTCGTGCGATCCACAAGCTGCCCATGAAGGCCCGTTTCATCACGCGAGAGGCTGGTGAGTTCTGATGGCGAACGTCATCCGCGCCCACGAGCTGGACGAGCTCAACGACGTCGACCTGGAGGCCAAGCTCCGCGAGGCCAAGGAGGAGCTGTTCAACCTCCGCTTCCAGGCGGCCACCGGCCAGCTGGAGAGCCACGGTCGGCTCCGCACGGTCAAGAAGGACATCGCCCGGATCTACACCGTGGTGCGTGAGCGCGAGCTCGGCATCCGGACCGCCCCGGGTACCGAGGAGGAGAACTGATGAGCGAGTCTGCCGAGACGACTCAGCGCCACGCCCGCAAGACCCGTGAGGGTCTCGTGGTGAGCGACAAGATGGACAAGACCGTGGTCGTGTCCGTCGAGGACCGTGTCAAGCACGCCCTGTACGGCAAGGTCCTGCGCCGCAACACGCGGCTCAAGGCCCACGACGAGCAGAACGACTGCGGCGTCGGCGACCGCGTCCTCATCATGGAGACCCGCCCGCTGTCGGCCACCAAGCGCTGGCGCGTGGTGGAGATCCTCGAGCGCGCGAAGTAAATCCGTTCGGCCAGGCTCACCGCCCGTGAGGCGATGAGAACCGGCACGACAACCAGGAGAAATCGATGATTCAGCAGGAGTCGCGACTCAAGGTCGCCGACAACACCGGTGCCAAGGAGATCCTTTGCATCCGCGTGCTCGGCGGCTCCGGTCGTCGCTACGCCGGGATCGGTGACGTCATCGTCGCCACTGTCAAGGACGCCATTCCCGGTGGCAACGTCAAGAAGGGCGAGGTCGTCAAGGCCGTCGTCGTGCGCACCGTCAAGGAGCGCCGCCGCCCCGACGGTTCGTACATCCGCTTCGACGAGAACGCGGCGGTGATCCTCAAGAACGACGGCGAGCCCCGCGGTACCCGCATCTTCGGCCCCGTCGGCCGCGAGCTGCGTGAGAAGAAGTTCATGAAGATCATCTCGCTGGCTCCGGAGGTGCTGTGATGGCTGCCCGCAAGAAGTCCGAGCAGGTTCGCAAGAAGCCCAACCTGCGCGTCAAGAAGGGCGACACCGTCAAGGTCATCGCCGGCAAGGACAAGGGCGCCGAGGGCAAGATCATCAAGGTCCTCCGTGAGGAGGAGCGCGTGATCGTCGAGGGTGTCAACCGGATCAAGAAGCACACCAAGGTCGTCGACCAGGGTGGGCGCGCCGGCAACACCGGCGGCATCATCACCACCGAGGCCCCCATCCACGTGTCCAACGTGATGCTGGTCGAGGGTGACGGCGTCACCAAGGTCGGCTACAAGCGGGTCGACGTGACCAAGCGTCGCCCCGACGGTTCCGAGTACCCCTCGACGCGCAGCGTGCGCATCTCCCGCAAGACCGGGAAGGAGATCTGAGATGAGCGAGACCACCATCGAGAAGGTCACCCCTCGGCTCAAGACCAAGTACCGCGAGGAGATCCTCCCGGCGCTCAAGGACGAGTTCGAGATCGCCAACGTCATGCAGGTCCCCGGTCTGGTGAAGATCGTGGTCAACATGGGTGTCGGCGAGGCCGCCCGCGACTCGAAGCTGATCGAGGGCGCGATCCGCGACCTCACCGCGATCACGGGCCAGAAGCCGGCCGTGACCAAGGCGCGCAAGTCCATCGCCCAGTTCAAGCTGCGCGAGGGCATGCCGATCGGCACGCACGTCACCCTGCGGGGCGACCGGATGTGGGAGTTCCTCGACCGCCTGCTGGCGCTCGCCCTCCCGCGCATCCGTGACTTCCGTGGCCTGTCGCCGAAGCAGTTCGACGGCCGCGGCAACTACACGTTCGGCCTGACCGAGCAGGTCATGTTCCACGAGATCGACCAGGACAAGGTCGACCGCCAGCGGGGCATGGACATCACCATCGTCACCACGGCGACCAACGACGAGCAGGGGCGCGCGCTGCTGAAGCAGCTCGGTTTCCCGTTCAAGGAGAACTGACATGGCGAAGACTGCGCTCAAGGTCAAGGCGGCCCGCAAGCCCAAGTTCGCGGTGCGCGGCTACACCCGCTGCCAGCGGTGCGGCCGGCCCAAGGCGGTCTACCGCAAGTTCGGCCTGTGCCGGATCTGCCTGCGGGAGATGGCCCACCGCGGCGAGCTGCCCGGCGTCACCAAGTCGAGCTGGTAACACCCAACCGTTGAAGGTCCCTCTGCCGTGCGCGGAGGGAAACCACAGCAGAAAGAACACACATCATGACGATGACTGACCCGATCGCAGACATGCTCACGCGTCTGCGCAACGCCAACCAGGCGTACCACGACGCGGTGACCATGCCGTACAGCAAGCTCAAGGAAGGCGTCGCGGAGATCCTCAAGCAGGAGGGTTACATCACCTCCTACGCGGTCGCCGACAACGAGAACGGCGTCGGCAAGCTGCTGACCGTGACCCTCAAGTACGGCCGCAACCGTGAGCGCTCGCTCGCCGGTGTGCGCCGCATCAGCAAGCCCGGTCTGCGGGTGTACGCCAAGCACACCGGTCTGCCGAGGGTTCTCGGCGGCCTGGGCGTGGCGATCATCTCGACCAGCCAGGGTCTGCTGACCGACCGCCAGGCCAACCAGAAGGGCGTGGGTGGGGAAGTCCTCGCCTACGTCTGGTGACAAGGGAAGGAGAGAGAAGAACATGTCGCGCATCGGCAAGCTCCCCGTCCCGGTCCCCGCGGGCGTCGACGTCCAGCTGGACGGCCCCGTCGTCACGGTGAAGGGCCCCAAGGGCACCCTGAGCCACACCGTGGTCGCTCCGATCACGGTCGAGAAGGGCGATGGCGTCCTCGACGTCAAGCGTCCCGACGACGAGCGCCTGTCCAAGGCCTACCACGGCCTGTCCCGGACGCTCATCAACAACATGGTCGTCGGTGTCACCGAGGGCTACGAGAAGAAGCTCGAGATCGTGGGCGTGGGCTACCGCGTCCTGTCCAAGGGCCCGACCCAGCTGGAGTTCCAGCTCGGCTACTCGCACCCGATCATCTTCGACGCTCCCGAGGGCATCACCTTCACGGTGGAGGGCCCGACGAAGCTCGGAGTCCTCGGCATCGACAAGCAGCTGGTCGGCGAGGTCGCCGCCAACATCCGCAAGCTTCGCAAGCCCGAGCCGTACAAGGGCAAGGGCGTTCGGTACGCCGGCGAGCATGTCCGTCGCAAGGTCGGAAAGGCTGGTAAGTGACCATGGCGATCACCCTCAAGCACCAGCGGAACCTCTCGGCTCGCGCCAGCTCCAAGCTGCGCCGCCAGATCCGCGGTCGCAAGAAGATCTCCGGTACCTCCGAGCGTCCGCGCCTGGTGGTCACCCGGTCGAGCAAGCACATCACCGCGCAGGTCGTCGACGACCTCGTCGGCAAGACCCTCGTGTCGGCCTCGACCCTCGAGGGCGACCTGCGCGCCTTCGACGGCGACAAGACCGCCAAGGCGAAGAAGGTCGGCGAGCTCGTTGCCGCCCGCGCCAAGGAGCAGGGCGTCGAGTCGGTCGTCTTCGACCGGTCGGGCAACAAGTATCACGGTCGCATCGCGGCCCTGGCAGATGGCGCCCGCGAGGGCGGCCTGACCTTCTGACCGCGAACAGGACTGAGGAGAGATCATGAGCGGACCCCAGCGCGGACAGCGTTCGGGCGGCGACCGTGGCGGCCGTGGTGGCCGTGACGGCGGTCGCGGTGGCGCCGAGAAGAGCCAGTACGTCGAGCGTGTCGTCGCGATCAACCGCGTCGCCAAGGTCGTGAAGGGTGGTCGACGCTTCAGCTTCACCGCCCTGGTGATCGTCGGTGACGGCGACGGCCTGGTGGGCGTCGGCTACGGCAAGGCCAAGGAAGTTCCCGCGGCGATCGCCAAGGGCGTCGAGGAGGCGAAGAAGAACTTCTTCCGCGTCCCCCGCGTCCAGGGCACCATCCCGCACCCGGTCCAGGGCGAGAAGGCCGCCGGCGTGGTGTTCCTGCGCCCGGCCGCTCCCGGCACCGGTGTGATCGCGGGTGGCCCGGTGCGTGCGGTTCTCGAGTGCGCCGGCATCCATGACGTGCTCAGCAAGTCGCTGGGCTCGTCCAACCAGATCAACATCGTGCACGCGACCGTCGCGGCGCTCCAGATGCTGGAGCAGCCCGAGTCGGTGGCCGCGCGTCGTGGTCTGCCCGTCGAGCACGTCGCCCCGGCGGCGCTGCTCAAGGCCAAGGCCGAGGGCGAGGCCGCTGCGGCCGCCGCCAAGGCGTCGGCCCCTGAGGCGGTGTCCATCTGATGGCACAGCTGAAGGTCCAGCAGACCAAGTCGAAGATCGGTGCCAAGGCCAACCAGCGTGAGACGCTGCGCAGCCTCGGCCTCAAGCGGATCGGCGACGTCGTGATCAAGGAGGACCGTCCCGAGATCCGGGGCATGGTCCACACCGTCCGTCACATGGTGACGGTCGAGGTCGTCGGAGGCGAGTGACAATGACGCTCAAGCTGCACCACCTGCGCCCCGCGCCGGGCGCCAAGACCGCCAAGACCCGCGTGGGTCGTGGTGAGGGCTCCAAGGGCAAGACCGCCGGTCGTGGTACGAAGGGCACCAAGGCCCGCTACCAGGTCCCGGTCGCGTTCGAGGGTGGCCAGATGCCGCTGCACATGCGGCTCCCGAAGCTCAAGGGCTTCAAGAACCCCTTCAAGGTGACCTTCCAGGTCGTCAACCTCGACCGGATCAGCGCGCTGTTCCCCGAGGGCGGCGACGTCACCCCGGAGACGCTGGTCGCCAAGGGCGCCGTCCGCAAGGGCGAGCTCGTCAAGGTGCTCGGCCAGGGTGACCTGACGGTCAAGGTGTCGGTGAGCGCGAACGCGTTCTCGGCGTCGGCCAAGGAGAAGATCGAGGGCGCCGGCGGGACCATCACGGTCCTGTGACGGCGCTGCGAGGGGCGCGTCGGCCCCGGGTGTTGCCCGGGTCCCGCCGCGCCCCTCGTGTCATCTCCGCACCTGCTCCTCGGCAGGCTCGGCGTACCCCGTCAGGCGGCTGTGTGCCCCCTGTTAGGCTTCCCGCTGGCCACAAGGCCAGCGATGAGAGAAGAGGACCCGCGTGCTCACCGCGTTCGTGAACGCCTTCCGGACCCCGGACCTGCGGCGCAAGCTGCTGTTCGTCCTGTTGATCATCGTCATCTTCAGGGCCGGGTCGCAGATCCCGGCACCTGGCGTGCATGTCTCCAACGTGGAGAAGTGCATCAAGGTGGTCGAGGAAGGCAGCAACGCCAGTCTCTACAGCCTGGTCAACCTGTTCTCCGGTGGAGCTCTCCTCCAGCTGACGATCTTCGCGCTCGGCATCATGCCGTACATCACCGCGAGCATCATCCTGCAGCTGCTCGTCGTGGTGATCCCGCGACTCGAGGCCCTCAAGAAGGAGGGGCAGGCCGGCCAGACGAAGATCACGCAGTACACGCGCTACCTCACGCTGGGCCTCGCGCTCCTGCAGGCCACCGGCATCGTCGCGCTCGCGCGCTCCGGCAACCTGCTGCAGGGCTGTGACAGCACGCAGTACCCGTTGCTGCACAGCAACGACACCAAGACCTTCCTCGTCATGGTCGTGACCATGACGGCCGGCACCGCCGTCATCATGTGGCTCGGTGAGCTCATCACCGAGCGCGGCGTCGGCAACGGCATGTCCATCCTGATCTTCACCCAGGTCGTCGCGACCTTCCCGATCGCCCTGTGGCAGGTCAAGATCAGCCAGGGTTGGTGGACCTTCGGCATCGTCGTCATCATCGGCCTCGTCCTCGTGGCCGCGGTCATCTTCATCGAGCAGGCGCAGCGCCGGATCCCGGTGCAGTACGCCCGCCGCATGGTGGGCCGCAAGATGTTCGGCGGCAGCTCGACGTACATCCCGCTCAAGGTCAACCAGGCCGGCATCATCCCGGTCATCTTCGCCTCGTCGCTGCTCTACCTGCCGGCGATGGCGGTCCAGTTCAACCAGGAGAACCCCAACAGGTTCATCCGGTGGGTCAACGAGTACCTCGTCGACCAGGGCCACCCGGTGCACATGGCGGCCTACTTCCTGTTGATCATCTTCTTCACCTACTTCTACGTGTCGATCACCTTCAACCCGCAAGAGGTGGCCGACAACATGAAGAAGTACGGCGGCTTCATCCCCGGGATCCGGGCGGGCAAGCCGACCCAGGACTACCTGTCCTACGTCCTGTCCCGCATCACGTTGCCGGGCGCTCTCTACCTGGGTCTGATCTCGCTCGTACCGCTGATCGCGTTCGTGCTGATCAATGCCAACCAGAACTTCCCGTTCGGTGGCACGTCCATCCTGATCATGGTCGGCGTCGCGCTCGACACGGTGAAGCAGATCGAGAGCCAGCTCCAGCAGCGCAACTACGAAGGATTCCTGCGTTGAGGCTTCTGATCATGGGCCCTCCGGGTGCCGGCAAGGGCACCCAGGCGAAGGCCGTCGCCGACCACTTCGGCGTCCCGGCCATCTCCACCGGCGACATCTTCCGCGCGAACGTCGGCCAGGGCACCCCGCTCGGTATCGAGGCGAAGCGCTACATGGACGCCGGCGAGTACGTGCCCGACGAGGTCACCAACAACATGGTGCGCGACCGGATCGCCGAGCCGGACGCCGAGAAGGGCTTCCTGCTCGACGGCTACCCGCGCACGCTGGCGCAGGTCACCGAGCTCGACAGCATGATCGACGCGACCGGGCACCGGCTCGACGCCGTGCTCTGCCTGACCGTTGACCAGGAGGCCGTCGTCGGTCGCCTGCTCAAGCGGGCCGAGATCGAGGGTCGCGCCGACGACACCGAGGACGTCATCCGGCGCCGCCTCGAGGTCTACGCCGAGGAGACCGAGCCGCTCATCGCGGTCTACGCCGAGCGCGGGCTGGTCGTCTCGGTCGACGGCATGGGCGAGATCGACGACGTCCAGCAGCGGATCTTCGACGCGCTCGACGACATCCCGCAGAGCTGATCTCCCGACTTGTTCTTCGACCAGCACCGGATCGAGATCAAGACGCCGGAGCAGGTACGCGTGATGCGTGCGGCCGGCCTCGTTGTCGGCCGCACGCTCGCGCGTCTGCGTGACGCGGTCCGGCCCGGCGTCACCACCGCCGAGCTCGACGCACTCGCCGAGCAGAGCATCCGCGAGCAGGGCGCCGTCCCGTCCTTCCTCGGGTACGGCGAGCCGCCGTTCCCCGCCAGCATCTGCGCCTCGGTCAACGACGAGGTCGTCCACGGCATCCCCGGGCCCCGGGTGCTCGCCGAGGGCGACGCGATCTCGATCGACTGCGGCGCGATCGTCTTCGACGACTCCGGCCAGGGCTGGCACGGCGACGCCGCGATCACCGTCGCGGTCGGTGCCGTGCGCGAGGAGGTCGCCGAGCTGATGCGGGTCACCGAGGAGTCCCTGTGGCGCGGCCTGGCCGCGGCGCGCGCCGGTGGCCGGGTCGGTGACATCTCGCACGCCGTGGCGTCGTACGTCCGCAGCCAGGGGGACTACGGCATCGTCGACGGCTACACCGGCCACGGCATCGGCACCGCCATGCACATGGAGCCCGATGTCCCCAACGAGGGACGCCCCGGACGCGGTCCGCGTCTGCGCCAGGGCACCGCGCTGGCCGTCGAGCCGATGATCACGCTCGGCACCCACGACAGCGACGTCGCCGCCGACGACTGGACCGTCGTCACCACCGACGGCAGCTGGGCCGCGCACTACGAGCACACCTTCGCCCTCACCGAGAACGGGTTATGGGTGCTGACGGCCGAGGACGGCGGGCGGGCCCGCCTGGAGGCCCTCGGCGTCCCCTTCGGGGGCGAGTGAAGGTGGTTCATCCCGTTTGTTGCCGGATCTGAGAACGTTCGGCGTGATCTAGCCAACTCTTTCGGCAAACCCTGCGCAAAACTTCGGTTCTTCTTCCTACCCTCCTCGTGGAGGGAGCGTGAACAACGTGGGTGAAGTGCGTCCTGTGCTGGGCGGAATTGCGCGGAGCTGGGGCATCGGGGTCCTGGCTGGGCTGATGGTGATGCTGGGGCTGACGGCAGTGGTGCCACCGGTGGTGGCTGCCCCCGACTCGCTGCAGATCGACAAGACGGTCGACCAGGCCGAGCCGAAGCCGGGGCAGACGTTCACCTACCTGATCCAGGTGCGCTGCTCCGAGGACGACTGCCTCGACACGCAGATCGTCGACGAGCTGCCCGCCGAGCTGGCCGGGTTCCCGATCCAGAACGTCACGTTCAGCCCGAACGCCGCCACGGTCCCGCGCACGGTGGCCTGGCAGCCCGGCGGCGGATCGACGCCGCCGGCCACGGTGGTGCCCGGCACCTCCCTGACTGTCGACCTCGACCAGGTGACCGACGGTCCCGTCGGCACGGGCCTGCAGGCCGGCACGACGTACACGATCTCGGTCTCGCTCAAGGTCCCCGACAACTACCCGCCGGGCCGCAGCCCCGACATCGTCAACACCGCGCGCGTCTCGGCGAGCAACGCCGACACCAAGCAGAGCAGCGCCACGGTGAACATCGACGCGCCGATCACGATGGGCGCTGACGTCACCAAGACCTGGCAGCCGGGCACGCAGCCCTTCGAGCCGGGCGCGGACTCGACAATCGGCGTGGGCATCCGCAACACCGGCAACGTCGCCGTCGACCGGCTCACCGTCCAGGAGCCGAAGGCTGCGCCGGACGGCGCCGCGACGCTCGACGCGAGCAACCCGTTCACGATCACCGACTTCACCGGCTTCGGCGACGTCGACCTCCCGGCCGGCTGCGACACGGTCCGCGTCGACGCCTACGTCCGTACGGCGGGCGCCTGGAGCTGGGTGCAGGGGAGCGACGCGCCCGCGGGCGACCCGCTGGCCCTGCCGAGCGGCGTGAGCAACGCCGCGGTGGGCGGCATCCGGATCACCTGCCTGGGCGAGCTCGCCCCCGGCGCCTCGGTCCGGGCGGACCTCGGCCTCGAGCAGCGCGCCACGCACCGCAACGACGACGGTGACCTGTCGACCGCCGAGCACCGGGTCGACAACGTGGCAACGGGAAGCGCGGCGTTGAGCGGTCAGCCGACCGCGACCGACAACGCCTCGGCGTCGTACGTCGTGCGCCCGGCGATCCCGACCGTCGAGGCCAACAAGGACATCTCACCGGGCAGCATCACTGCCGGCCAGGACGCGTCGGCCACGATCAGCGGCACCAACGGCGCGGTTCCGGTGACCTCGCTGGGCCTGCAGGACCGTGACTTCTTCACCGAGGAGATCACCTTCGGCGGCTTCACCGCGCCGCTGAGCTGGCCCGCCGACGCCACCGAGGCGACGGTGACCTATCACCTGCTCGCGGGCGGCACCGAGACCGTGGTCGTGACCAGCGGCCAGACGCCGGCCGACCCGTCGGGACCGATCTCCGGCTTCGACATCGAGTGGACCGGGCCGATCCAGGCCAGCGAGTCCGGCGGCGCGAGCTTCGACATCGACACCACCGAGGACGCCACGGACGGCGCCGCGGAGGTGACGCTCACCAACCGCGTCGACGCCGACGTCCGCGCGAGCAACGGGCTCACCGACGCGGACAACGACAGCGACACGCTGCGGATCGTCGACCCCGCGATCACCACCAGCCTGACCAAGACCGTGCGGCCCTCGGCCGCCGTCGAGCCGGGCGACTCGGTGATCTCGTCGCTGCAGGCCAACGCGGTCGCCCACGGCGACGGCGCGCTCGTCCACGACATCGTGGTCGAGGACGTCGTCGGTGCCGGCAGCGCCGAGTTCTGGGACGCCTTCGACCTGGTCTCGATCGCGCCCACCCAGGTGCCGGCGGGCACCGTGCTGACCGTCGAGGTGCAAGACACCACCGGCGTCTGGCACAGCCTGGTCGTGCACGGTCCGCAGGCCGCGGCCTCCGTGCTGCGGCTCGACGCCGCAGCGACGGCGGCGGCGCTCGGCAGTCTCGGGCTGGACTCGGGAGACGTCCAGGGCATCCGGTTCTCGTTCCACAACGAGGCTGGCTTCCCGAGCAACACCACGGTCACGCCCAACATCGAGTTCGCCGCGCGCGGGGACCTGCGCGACGGTGGCGCGATCACGCCCGGCCCGGACCGGCCCACGGCGTACGTGAACTCCGCGACCGTCGAGTCCGACGGCGAGTCAGCCGGCGACACCCCGCTCCACGACGGGGACGGCGACACCGGCACCGGCACCGTCGTCACCGACGACGGCGGCCCCGGCGACGGTGTCGAGATCCGCAAGACCTGGATCGACGCGGCTGTCGACGCGCAGTCGGGAGACCGCTCGACCACGCACCTGGACTGGAACGTGGGCATCGGCCACACACCGGTCGTGATCACCGACGGCGTCGACCCGGCCACCACGCCGGTCGCCGAGACCGTGTACGACGCCTTCGACCTGGTCCGGATCGAGCCGGTCGCGGCGAGCTCCACGCCGTACACCAGCGGCTGGTACCTGCGCTACGACACGATCACCCGGGTCTCCCTGTACGACGGCGCCGGCTGGACCGACGTCCCGGCTCCGGGCGGCTCGTGGCTGGACGCCAACCGCGGGTTCAAGGGCTACGTCCTGACCGACGCGCAGCGTGCCTCCACCGTCGGCGTGCGGATCACGCTCGCCGAGACCGCCGCCGACACCACCGCCCGCCAGGCGGCCCAGCAGCCGGGCGCGGCGTTCGACCCGTTCGCGCCCGACCCGGGCACCGGCGTCGGCGCCGGCAGCACCGACCGCCGGTTCTCCCTGGTCTGGCAGGTGCGTGACCAGGCCCGCTCCGACGGCGCCTTCGTCATCGAGGACCGCGACTACAACACGTCCGACCAGGGCCTGGTCGAGAACGACGCCGAGATCGCGGGCACCCCGAGCGCGGGTGGCCCGGAGGTCACCGATACCGACGCCGACACCATCCAGATCCTCGACCCCGACCCGGGTGTCGCGGTGGCCAAGGCAGTCACGCCGACCACCCAGATCCACGTGCCGCCGGTGGGCACCGCCCCGGGCGACTACCCGACGGCCACCTGGACCCTGACCGGGCACAACGGGTCGACCGCGCGGGCGTCGTACGTCCGGCTCACGGACCCGGCGGCCTGCACCGACACCACACTGCCGGCCTGCCAGAGTGCCGCCGACGCTACCGGGGCGCGGGCCAACCCGTTCGACCTCGGTGCCGACCATCTCGGCGACCCGTCGCGGCCCAACCCGTTCCAGCGCTTCGACCTGACCGGCGTGGCCATCGAGGCCAGCAGTCCGGCGCAGGTCGACCTCGCCGCGAGCGTCGTCTGGCTGCTTCGGTACGACGCCGCCACGGGCGACTACACCGCCGAGCAGACCACCGCCGCGGCGGTCAACGCCGGGATCACCGACCCCGGCACGGTCGTCGGCATCAGCGTGACCCTCCAGCCGACCAACCCGGCGACGTCCGGTGGCACGATCACCCAGGACAACAACCTGACGATGACCCTGCAGACCCGGCTCCGCCCGACGCTGCGGAGCACGGGCGCCGACCAGGTGCTGCGCGCGCCCGACACGCTCGACGTGGTCAACCGGGTGTTCGCCCAGTCCTACGACCCGGTCACCAGCCCGGGCGTCGCCACCGGCGACGTCGCCGACGCGAAGGTGGTGCTGACCGGTGGGATCGTGAACATCGCGCCCACCAAGTCGGTCAGCCCGACGCTGATCAACGAGCCGTCGCCCGACGTGCCGGTGACGGTGACCTTGGGCGCCGACCAGGGCACCTCTCCGCGCAGCACGCTCTCGCCGCAGCGGGTCGTGATCGAGGACCAAGCCGGCTCGCCGGACTTCTGGAACACCTTCCGGTTCACCGGCCTCGGCGCGGTCACCCTGCCGGCCGGTGCGGACCGGGTCCAGGTCGACGTGTACGACGGCGCCCAGTGGGTCCTCGGCACGCCCGCCGCCACCGCGGCGCTGCCCGCCGGCGTGGCGAACGCCGACGTCCAGGGTGTCCGGTTCACCTTCACCCGAGCCGACGGCAAGCTGCTCTCCGCCACCGTGCCGGCCCCGAACTGGTCGGCCACGGCGCGGTTCACCGTGCAGCTGCGCGAGACCTACCGTGACTCGGGCGAGTCGGTGGAGTTCACCGGCACCGTGCCGAACACGCAGACCTCGTGGACCACGCGGCCCGACGGGAACGACTCCGAGCGCAAGGACGCGACCGCCCGGGTCGAGCTCTCGCACGGCACCCGTGAGCTCGCGGTCCGCAAGCTCACCAACGACGGCAACCGGCTCGCGTCGGTCGGCGACAACGTCCCGTTCGACCTCACCGTCAAGAACACCGGGACCGGCTTCCTGACCCTGACCGAGCTGCGCGACGTACTGCCGCCCGAGCTGCTCTACACCGGCACTCCGGCGCCCGAGTTCACCGCCGCCCCGGCCGGCACCCTGTCGGACGACGTGACGGTGACGCCCGAGTCCGGCGGCTCCGTGCTGCGCTTCACCTGGCCCGCCGGCGGCGCCCAGATGCGGCCCGGCGAGGTGTTCCGGATCCGGCTGCACCTCGAGCTGCAACCCGGGCTCGGCACCGGCCAGACCGCGACCAACACCATGACGGCGCGCACCGAGGAGACCCTCACCGCCTGCCGCAACACGGTGGCCGGCGGGCCGCTGACCGGTGACTGGGGCCAGGACGCCCACACCTGCGGCACGTCCGACTACGTCGGCACCGTCACCGGGCCCAACCTGTACACGGTCAAGGGGGTGCGCGGCTCGCTCGCGGGCGCCACCCAGCCCGGCAACCCGACCGCGGTGTGCACGCCGAACCTGGCCGCGACCGGTGGCTCCTACTACCGCTCGCCCTGTGTCGCCAACAGCGAGGTCGACGGCACCGACGACTGGGTGCTGCACAGCATCAACGCCGGCACCGTGAACATCGACGAGATGACCGTCTTCGACCAGCTCCCGGTCCGCGGCGACCGGCAGCTGGTGTCGGGCGGGCAGCGCGGCTCGGCGTACCGGCCCCAGCTGGTGGCCGACTCGCTGCAGGTCTCCGCCCCCGCGGGCACGACCCGGACCGTCGAGGTCACCACCAGCGCGGGCGTCTGCGTCGGCACCTGGACCGACCTCGCCACCCAGCCCGTGTGCCAGCAGAACGGCGAGAGCTGGTCGGTCGCGGACGCGAGCACGGACTGGTCGAAGGTGACCGGCATCCGCGTCCACCTCGACTTCCGTACGACGACCGCGGGCTCGCTGCGCGCCGGTCAGGCGGTCGACGTGACCTTCTCGACGCTCAACGTGCTCGCCTCCGACGCCGACCCGAGCGGTGTCGAGCGGGACGTGCCGGGCGCGGACCTGGTGGCGTGGAACCAGCACGGCATCAAGTTCAAGTACACCGGGGTCACCGCCTTCCGGCAGATCGCGCCGAACCGGGTCGGCGTCCACCTGCGGACCGGCTCGGTCGAGATCCGCAAGGACATCACCGGACCTGCTGCGGGGTATGCCCCGGACCGGGTGAAGGTCGACGTCGCGTGCGAGGCCGGAGGCGTCGCCCTCGACCTCGGCGCGGGCGCGGAGCTCACGCTGACCCGGGCCGGTGACTGGCGGGCGGTCGTCGACGGCGTCCCGGTCAGCGCGAACGGCAGCTCCTGCACCTTCACCGAGCAGGGCGCGGTCGGCGAGTTCGGCGAGACGTCACGCTCCGGCACGCCGGTGACCATCCCCGTCACCGACGTCACCGGCACCGCCACGATCACCAACGACTACCGGTACACCGGCCTGTCGGTGACCAAGCGGGTGCAGACCGAGGCGACCGGTACCGCCTTCGGGCCGTTCACCTTCACCCTGCGCTGCACCTCGATCACCGGCAAGGACGTCACCTTCGACGGCTCCGGCACGACCGAGCTGGAGTTCACGCTGCGCGACGGCGAGACCTTCACGGCGCCGGCCGACACGATCCCGGTGGGCGCGGCCTGCGTGGTCACCGAGACCGACAGGTACTTCGCCGACCACATCGTCGTCACCGGCGGCGACGTGGTCGACAACGGCGACGGCTCCGCGACCGTCACGCCCGGCACCGAGCCGGCCGAGGTCGAGGTCACCAACGCCTACGACGCGGGCACCGTGACCCTGGAGAAGAAGGTCGACGGCGACGGCGCGGCGCGCTGGGGCACCGGCACCTTCACCTTCCAGGTGCGCTGCACCTACCGCGGCCAGACGCCGTACCACGAGACGGTCCGGCTCGCCGCGGGCGGCACCCGCACCATCGGCCCGTTCGCGATCGGCACCTCGTGCTCGGTCAGCGAGACCGGCACCGGCGGCGCGACGTCTACCGGGCTCGCTCCGGCCGACGGCACCGTCGTGGTGCCGGCCCCGGACCAGCAGGGCGGGCTCAGCCACGTGACGGTGAGCGCGACGAACACCTTCCGGCTCACCTCGCTCGAGGTGATCAAGAAGGTCGTCGGCGACACCTCCGCCGGCGGTGCGAAGGGCCCCTTCCGGGTGGCCCTCGCCTGCACCTGGCTGGTGGACGGCCAGCGGGTCGCCTTCGACGTGCCCGGGGGAGCGACCCGGCAGCTGACGCGGGGCAACGGCTACCGGGCGTCGTACGAGGAGCTGCCGTCGAGCGCGGCCTGCACCCTCACCGAGACCAAGGACGGCGGTGCCACCTCCACCACGATGACGGCGAACGTCGCGGGTCTCTCGAGCACCTCGAAGAAGGCGACGATCGCGGTCGACCTGACGCCGACGACGGGGCCGGGACAGGCGTCGGTGCGGGTGGTCAACACCTTCGACGCCGTGGCCGGCGAAGAGGTCGGCCACGGGGGCGGCCCCGGGGGCGGGCTGCCGAACGCCGGCGCGCCGTACCGACCCTGGCACGTCGCGCTCGGGCTCCTGCTCCTGCTCGCCGGTCTCGGTGCGCTGCTGCGCAGCAGGCGTCAACTAGGCTGACTCGCATGACGCGGGACCCGATCACGCCAGCGGCTCTCGCGGCCAGGCCGATGCTGTTCGCCTCCGGCGAGCAGGCGTACGTCGCCGGCGCGGTGCGGCGCACCTCCGAGGTGCCCGACGGCGCCGATCCCGCCTGGGCCGACGAGGTCGTCGCCGAGCTGGAGCCGGGGGAGCGGGCCCTGTGCGCGCTGTCCTTCGCCGCCGGCGCGCCGGGCCTGGCGCACTTCGTCACCGGTGCCGAGCACGCGCTGCGGCGCCCCGTCGCCGACATGGACGTCGAGCGGACCTACGAGGTCACGGAGTTCCCGACGCCCGACGAGTACGCCGCGATGGTGTCGTCCGCGCTCGAGAAGATCGCGAGCGGCGACCTGCACAAGGTGGTGCTCGGCCGCTGCCTCGACGTCGTGAGCACCCCGCCACTCGTGCCGGCCGAGATCATCGACCGGCTGCTGACCACCCGTCCTGGTCGCTATGTCTTCAGCGTGCCGCTCGGCTGCTCGACCGACGGCGAGGGCCCGATCCTGGTCGGCGCCAGCCCCGAGCTGCTCGTGCGGCGCGAGGGCGCGGTCATCTCGTGCACGCCGCTGGCCGGCTCGGTGCCGCGCTCCAGCGACCCCGCCGAGGACGCGCGCCGGGCCGGTGAGCTACAGCACTCGGCCAAGGACCTCGCCGAGCACGCGTTCGTGGTCGAGGCGATCGTGCACGCGCTCAAGGACGTGTGCGTCGAGATCGAGTACCCCGCCACGCCGGAGCTGCTCTCCACCGACACGGTGTGGCACCTGGCCACCCCGATCCACGCCCGCCTCGCCGACCCGGTCGACGGGCCGAGCGCGCTGCGCCTGGCCCAGCTGCTGCACCCGACCCCGGCCGTGGGCGGCGTACCCACCGCGGCGGCGAACGCCGTCATCGCGGACCTCGAGGGCGACCTGCGCGACTGGTTCGCCGGGTGCGTCGGCTGGGTCGACCGGCACGGCGACGGCGAGTTCGCGATCACCATCAGGGCCGCCGTCATGGACGGTCCGCGGCTGCGGCTGTTCGCCGGCGCGGGGATCGTCGCGGGATCCGACCCCGCCTCCGAGGTGCGCGAGACCGGCGCCAAGCTGGCGACCATGGCGCGGGTCACCGGCCTGCCCTGATTGGACCCGCCTCCTGCCCGCGTGCGAGGATCCGGGCACCAGGGGGGAGTACTCCTTCGCTGCGGGCTCGTCATCACGAGCGGTCGAAGTCGCCCGCTCCGGTCCCGTAGGCTGCAACGACGGCGCCAGTCGTCGGCAGCGGAAGAGACCTCGGGCGATCTGTCGACGCATCCGCCCCTGAAGGGACACCCCTATGGACGTGACCACTCTCGAATGGACGATCACCATCGCGGTGACCGTCGGAGTCCTCCTCTTCGACGTCGTCGTCATCGCACGCGACCCGCACGAGCCGTCGATGAAGGAGTGCGCGATCGCGCTCTGCTTCTACGTCGGCGCGGCGCTCGCGTTCGGTGCGTTCATCCTCGTGCACCACGGGCACGACTACGGCATCGAGTTCTACACCGGCTGGTTGACGGAGTACTCGCTGTCGATCGACAACCTGTTCGTCTTCATCATCTTGATGTCGGCGCTCAAGGTGCCCCGCAAGTACCAGCAGGAGGCGCTGCTCGTCGGCATCGTCCTGGCGCTGGTGTTCCGCGGCATCTTCATCGCCCTCGGCTACGCGCTCATCGAGAACTTCAGCTGGGTCTTCTACCTCTTCGGGGCCTTCCTGGTCTACACCGCCGTCAAGCTCGTGAAGTCCTACGGCAGCCACGACGACGAGCACCCCGAGGACAACGCGATCGTCGCCTTCGCCCGCCGGCGGATGCGCGTCGGTGAGGCCTACCACGGCCTCAAGCTCTGGTACGTCGAGAACGGCGTCCGCTTCGTCTCGCCGATCGTCATCGTGATCATCGCGCTCGGCGTCACCGACATCCTGTTCGCGCTGGACTCGATCCCCGCGATCTTCGGCATCACCCAGGAGCCGTACCTCGTCTTCACCGCGAACGTGTTCGCGCTGATGGGCCTGCGCCAGCTGTACTTCCTGCTCGGCGGGCTGCTGCAGAAGCTGGTCTACCTCTCGCTGGGCCTGGCCTTCATCCTCGCCTTCATCGGCGTCAAGCTGGTTCTGCACGCCCTGCACGAGAACGAGCTGCCGTTCATCAACGGCGGTCACGGCGTGCACGGTGCTCCGGAGATCTCCTCGCTGTTCAGCCTGGGCGTCATCATCGTGACCCTCGTCGTCACCGCGGTGGCCAGCCTGATGAAGTCCTCGCACGGCGGCGACGACCACGTCCCGGACCACGCGGTGGCCCCGCGGGACGGTGCCGACGTCGACGACACCTCCGGCCCCGACTGGCGGTGACTGTCCTCCTGCCCGGCCTGTTCACCTAGGGTGTCGGTCGTGGATCGACTCCAGGTGCAGTGGGCCGGGCAGACGCGGACCTTCGACGGACCCCGTGTCGTCGTCGGGCGCGAGCTGGACTGCGACGTGCCGGTCACCGACGCCAAGGCGTCGCGGCACCACGCGATCCTGCAGGTCGAGGACGGCGGCTGGGTCGCGGTCGACGCGAGCAGCAACGGCACCTTCGTCTCCGGCCAGCGGATCACCCGGCTCCCGCTGACCGGCGCGCCGGTCAGCCTCCACCTCGGCGGCCCGACCGGTGAGCCGGTCGTCGTCAGCGTGCTGGCGTCCGCGGTGGCGCCCCCGCCCCCGCCGCCCCCGGCCGCCCAGCAGGCACCCCGGCCGACGTCGCAGCCGGCACCCCGGCCGACACCTGCCGTCGAGCCGACGCCGGCCCCCGCCCCGGCCGGTGAGTTCTGGAAGAACCTGCCGCCGCCGCAGGTCCCCGCGATCGGCGGACCGGTCGACGCGTGGCGCCCGGCCGGCGTGCTGCCTCCGGGACAGCTGCCGCACGGCCACTCCGTGGTCCTCCCCCAGCAGGTCCAGACGGGCCGCTCGCTCACCATCGGCCGCGAGCAGAGCAACGACGTGGTGCTGGCCGACCCGCTGGTGAGCCGGCACCACGCCCGCCTTGACCCGGCGTCGCCGACCACGCCGGCGGTGCTGCACGACCTCGGCTCGTTCAACGGCACCTTCGTCAACGGCCAGCGGGTGCAGGGTGCGGTCCAGCTCCCGGTCGGGTCCGAGGTCATCTTCGGCAACCAGACCTTCCGCTGGGACGGCCACCAGCTGATCGCCTCGGCCACGGCCCACGAGTTCACGCTCTACGCCGACGGGCTCACCCAGGTCGTCGGCGGGGGCAAGCGGCTGATCGAGAACATCTCGTTCAAGCTCGAGCCGCGAAGCCTCACCGCCGTCATCGGCCCCTCGGGCTCTGGTAAGTCGACCATGCTCGGCGCGCTCACCGGCCTCAAGCCCGCCAGCCACGGCCGGGTGATCTGGCAGGGTCACGACCTCTACCAGCACTACGACCAGCTGCGCTTCCAGATCGGACTGGTCCCGCAGCAGGACATCCTGCACCCGCAGCTGAAGGTCCGGCAGGGCCTGCGCTTCGCGGCCCAGCTCCGGCTGCCGCCCGACACGACGGCGCAGGAGTGGGACCACCGCGTGCAGACGGTGGCGCAGCAGATGCAGCTCACCGAGCGCCTCGACAACCGGATCGGCACCCAGCTCTCCGGCGGTCAGCGCAAGCGCGTCTCCATCGCCACCGAGCTGCTCACCGCGCCGCCGCTGCTGTTCCTCGACGAGCCGACCTCCGGCCTCGACCCGGGCCTGGACCTGGAGGTGATGCGCCAGCTGCGCAGCCTCGCCGACGACGGGCGCGTCGTCATGGTCGTCACCCACTCGGTGCTCGCGCTCGACGTGTGCGACAACGTGCTCGTCCTGGCCCCCGGCGGCCGGGTCGCCTACTTCGGGCCTCCCGAGGGCGTGCTCGCCCACTTCGGGAAGACGAACTATCCCGAGGTCTTCGACCTGCTCGACGACGCCGACCTGTGGCAGCGCATCCCCGCGCCGCAGCACGCCGTCGACACCTCGGCGATGCCGCAGCCGTCGTACGGCGGCGCCGTACCCGCTCCGCCGCGGCAGTCCGCATCCCGCCAGCTGACCACGCTGGTCAAGCGCAACCTCGCGGTCGTGCTCGCCGACCGGCTGCTGCTCGGCATGCTCGTGCTGCTCCCGCTCATCCTCGGCGGGCTGAGCCGGGTGGTGCCCGGCCACGACGGCATCTCGATCGCGGAGGCCGGTGGCAAGGTCGGCGAGGCCCAGCAGCGCCTGACCGTGCTGATCGTGGCCGCCTGCCTGATGGGCACGGCCCTCGCCATCCGCGAGCTGGTGGGGGAGCGGCCGATCTTCAAGCGGGAGTACGCCGTCGGCCTCTCGCCCGGCATCTACTTCACCAGCAAGGTGCTCGTCCTCGGCACCGCCGCGTTCGTGCAGGGCCTGGTCGTCACGTTCCTGGCGACCGTCGGCCTGCCCGGCGCCGACGGCGGCGCCGGCACCTTCCGGGTCGCGATCGCGATCGCGGTCCTGTCCTCCGTCATGGTGGTCATCGGCCTCGCCCTGTCCGCCCTGGTCACCAGCAGCGAGCAGACCATGCCCGCCCTGGTCGGCCTGGTCATGCTCCAGCTCGTGCTCTCCGGCGCCCTCTTCGAGATCGCCGGCCGGGTCCTGCTCGAGCAGATCGCCTGGCTCTCGCCGTCGCGGTGGGGGTATGCCGCCTCGGCCTCCGCGATCCAGCTGGTCGACCGGTTCGAGGGGACCGACCGCTCCGACTGGATCGCCCAGAGCGGTGCCGGGCACTACCTGATGGACCTGTTCATGCTCGCCCTGCTGGGCGCCGCGGCGTTCGGGGCGGGACTGCTGCTCGTCCGACGCAGTGCTGTGTCTGACTAGGGGAGACCGCTCAGGGCTGGTGCGCTGCGCGAGCGGATCACGGTGTTGGTTTGGCGCTCGCTTCGCTCGCGCATGTCGCGCGCGCTTTGACGCGTTGCCTTCCTCCGCTGCGCTCGCTTGCGCTCGCTCCGCTCCGTCCAGGCAACGCGGCGCGCGCGACGGGTTCGGCTGAATGTCTTGCGCGCACGGACGTCGTTCGGCTGAATCTCGTCGGGCGCCCCGCGTGATCTGGACTGAGTGGAGCGAGCGACCGAGCGCCAGCGAGGAAGCGAGCGCAGCGAGGGAAGATCACGCGCAAAAGGGCGCGCGACATGCGCGAGCGCAGCGAGCGCCAAAACAAACACCGTGAGTCGGTCACGAGACGCATCAACCCCGCGCCCACCCCGCGCCCATCCCGACCCACAATCGGGAATGACCGAGGGCCGAAAAGCCTTGTCAGGGGTGATGTCTCTCGCGCTCTCCGTCCTCGACCTCGTCCCCGTCCGCAGCGACCAGTCCACCGGTGACGCCCTCGCGGCGACCCTGGACCTGGCGCGTGCGGCCGACGGGCTCGGCTACCGCCGCTTCTGGCTCGCCGAGCACCACAACATGCCGGCCGTCGCGGCGACCAACCCGCCGGTGGTCATCGGCCTGGTCGCGTCGGCGACCGAGCGGATCCGCGTCGGCTCGGGCGGCGTGATGCTGCCCAACCACGCACCGCTGGTGGTCGCCGAGCAGTTCGCGCTGCTCGAGGCGGCCTTCCCGGGCCGGATCGACCTGGGCATCGGCCGCGCGCCCGGCACCGACCCGGTCACCAGCTGGGCGCTGCGCCACGGCGCGGGCGGGGTCAGCGACGAGGCGGTCACCCGCTTCCCGGAGTACGTCGACAACGTGCTCGCCATGATGGAGCCGGCCGGGGTCGGGCTGGCCCTGCGCGGCTCACAGCACGTCCTCAGGGCGACGCCGGCGGCGCAGTCGGTGCCGCAGATCTGGCTGCTCGGCTCCTCCGACTACTCCGCGCGCCTGGCTGCCGCCAAGGGCATGCCGTACGTGTTCGCGCACCACTTCTCCGGTTCCGGCACCGCGGAGGCGCTCGAGCTCTACCGCTCGAGCTTCCAGCCGTCGCCGGAGCTGGCGGAGCCGCGCACCTTCCTCACCGTCAACGCGTCGGTCGCCGACACCGCCGAGGACGCGCAGCGGCTGGCGCTGCCCCAGCTGCTGCAGATGCTCGCCCTGCGCACCGGCCAGCCGCTGGTCGCCCAGCGCACCGTCGAGGACGCCGAGACCATCGTCGAGGCAGGACTGCCCGAGGCCCACGAGGGCCTGGTCGACGCCATGCGGCAGCGCTGGGTGATCGGCGACGCCGCAGGTGCCCGGAAAGAGCTGGCCGACCTCGCGGCGTCGTACGGCGTCGACGAGGTGATGGTGAACCCGGTCGCCGGCGCCCACCGCGGCACCGACCCGCGGACCTCGCCGGCCCGGGTGCGTACCCTCGAGCTCCTGGGGGCCACTGCCGGGGTTTGAACCGGGCTCTCGCGGTCACGCTGGTCCTCGGACGACATCGACTCGGGCAGGAGCGGAACATGGGGGGCGGGAAGACACCCGCGGAGATCGGCGTCATGTGGATCAAGTGGGAGCTCATGCAGCGCCTGCTGACCGACATGGACACGGTCGGCGGTCAGATCGAGGACGTCGCGACGTACGCGACCGACGAGGTGTTCAACTCGACGGCGTTCGAGTACGAGATCCCGCTGACCGGCGTCAGCGTGCTCAAGCCGATCTCCGACGCGCTCAAGGAGTGCAGCGGCGTCATCGACGACGTGAAGACCGGCTTCCAGGAGCGGTGGAAGAGCCTGACGGCGGCGGTCGCCCTGTCGGCCAAGGACTACGAGACGGCCGACGGCCAGCAGCTGCACGCGTTCCTGCAGGCCTACCTCGACCTGGTGGACTCGAAATGACCTGGAAGACGATCGAGGAGGAGCTCCCGCTCGACGCGCCGGCGGAGCAGAGCCGCGGCAAGGGCCACGACCCGGCGTTCATCACCGCCTCGGAGACGTTCGACACCGTGCGCGACGCGTGCAACTCGGCGATCGACTGGGTCAACGGTGTGGCTGACAGCGTCGGCCTGGGCCGGCCGATCCCGTCCCTGCCGACCACGAGCCTCGACCAGTACGTCGTCTACCCCCTCTCCGGGGACTACCTGCGGATCAAGCAGAACGCCGAGGCCTGCCAGACCTTCGGCACGGCGATGAAGACCTGGGGCCACAACTTCGGCGTGATCGGCCTCAACCAGGCGCTCACGATCGGTGGTGAGGTCGGCGTCACGATGGGCGCGCAGCTCGGCCTGTACGACCTCGCGGTGCGGGGCATGGGCGGGGTGGTGTCCAAGGGCTCGGTCGTCTTCGACTACGTCGCCCGGATCTCCGAGAAGATCGCGATCCGGGTCGAGAAGGCGCTGGTCGAGCTCGGCGAGCGGCTGCTCCGGCTCTCCACCAAGCTGGCGCGCTGGGGTCGCGGCTGGTGGGGCGCCCTGTCGCTGGCCCAGGACCTCATCGACAAGGGGCTGGGCGCGATCACCGAGGTCATCGACGACGTGGAGTACGTCATCAACACGATCAACGCCTGCTTCGACCTCAAGGACGCCGTCGAGGAGTGGTGCCGCACCCAGGGCGAGCGGATCAAGGCGTTCAAGGAGATCCTCGACTTCGTCCAGGCCCTCCCGTCGGTCGACCTCGGCACGCCGCTGGGCGAGGCCCCCGACATCGACCCGGCGAAGATCCGGGAGAAGATCGAGGACATCCTTCCCGACTTCGGCAAGGACGGCGGCGCGGCCGAGGAGAACCTCGACTCCGCGTCCGGAGACCTGGTCGAGGACTCCGACTACACCGAGCCCTACTACGACCCGGACTGCGACCCGACCAACAACGGCCCGGGGCAGGGGCGGCCACCCGGCTGGACCCCCGAGAACGGCGCCCCGGGCTGGATGATCACCACGACCACCAACGACGACCCCCTGCCGAGCCGATGACCGGGCACTACGACGCCTCTGCGCCGCCGCCCGACGAGCGCGGCGCGAGCCTGCTCGACCTCGCGTCCGTCGACGTCGACCGGCGCCTCGCCGAGGTCCTCGACGTCGTCGACGACCTCGCCGCCGAGGGTGAGGAGCGCCGCCTCGCCGAGGGCATCGACCCGACGACCGTCGCGCTCTTCGAGGCGATCGCCGGTGCCGAGGACGCGCCGCTTGTGCTGCGCTCCCTGCACCGCCGGGTGCACGAGGGCCGGCTGACCTGGACCGACGTGTGGGTCCGCCCTTCGGACCACGACGGCGGGACCCGGCTGCTGTTCACGGCGATGGCCGCGCAGGGCCGGGGCCTGGCCGCCGAGGTGGCCCGGCTGGCCGCCGACGACGGGGACGACGGGGACGACGGGGCCGGTCGTGCGCGCTGAGACCCGATTCGCCGCCGCCCTCGTGGTCGCGGTCCTCGGCGTCGCCGGCTGCTCCGCCGACGACGAGCCGTCGTCGCGGCCCTCGGCCACGCCGACGCCGACCCCCTCGCCGGCCGCCACGGCCTTCGGCTGCGAGCGGGTGAGCGACGCCGACCTGGGGGAGTGGCTCGGCGTACCCCTGCAGGTCGAGGCGGACCCCACCGACGACGGCGGTACGTCGTGCTCGGCCACCGACCTCGGCGACACCCTCCTCGTGGTGGAGTGGGCGCCGCTGACCGGGGCCGACGGCGACCTCGACGTCGCGGCCAACCAGGTGTTCGCGGACCGCGACCCGGCGCCGACGGTCGAGGAGACCACGCTGCCCGGCGGCGCCCCCGCCCGGATGGTCGTCACGGAGGACCCCGGGACCCAGGTGCAGGTCGACCTGGTCTCCCTCACCGGGGACGAGGGCCTGCACGTCGTCGTCTCGGCCGGCGCCACCGGGGGCGGGCTCACGCTCGAGCGGGCGCGACTGGTCGACACCGCCGCCCGGATCGCCGACGCCTACGCCGTCCCGACCGGCTGAGCCGCGTCGATTGGGAGTTCGTTGTCGCCAGCACATAGACTGGCGTGTCGGTCCAACGTGGGTTCTGTGTGTGGTGCACGGCCCACGAGGTCCACTCGGTCGCCCGCGGGCGCACGAGAGGTTCCCGGACCACCGGTAGACACAACATCCCCGAGCAGATTGTGAGACATGGCGAAGAAAGAAGGCGTCATCGAGATGGAGGGCTCCGTCGTGGAGGCCCTTCCGAACGCCATGTTCCGCGTCGAGCTGAGCAACGGCCACAAGGTCCTGGCTCACATCAGCGGCAAGATGCGCCAGCACTACATCCGGATCCTCCCCGAGGACCGCGTGGTGGTGGAGCTCTCGCCGTACGACCTCTCGCGCGGCCGGATCGTCTACCGCTACAAGTGAGCCACCGCTCACCTGTTCCGCCACTAGCAAGAAAGGGCTGACATGAAGGTCAACCCGAGCGTGAAGCCGATCTGTGACAAGTGCAAGGTGATCCGTCGCCACGGCCGCGTCATGGTGATCTGCGAGAACCCGCGCCACAAGCAGCGCCAGGGCTGAGCCCGGCTGGTTGTCGAGGAGGTCGCGCAGCGACCGTCTCGAGACACAACTGAATAACTCATCAACGTGATCGCTTAGCCGTCGCACGACGGCGAACCACCTCCGGTGCGGATGGCCGGAGCTGGGTGCAACGAACGAACCGCCCGGACGCATCACGACCACACCACCGCAACTGTTCGAAAGGAGCCGTCATGGCTCGCCTCGTCGGAGTGGACCTGCCGCGCGACAAGCGCATCGAGGTCGCTCTCACCTACATCTACGGCATCGGCCGTACCCGCGCCCAGCAGCTGCTGGAGGCCACCGGCGTCAGCCCGGACCTCCGCGTGCACGAGCTGGGTGACGAGGAGCTGGTCAAGCTCCGCGACGAGATCGAGGCGAACTTCAAGATCGAGGGTGACCTCCGTCGCGAGGTTCAGGCCGACATCCGCCGCAAGATCGAGATCGGCAGCTACCAGGGTCGCCGTCACCGCATGGGCCTTCCGGTCCGCGGTCAGCGCACCAAGACCAACGCTCGCACCCGCAAGGGCCCGAAGCGCACGGTTGCCGGCAAGAAGAAGGCCAAGTGATCTGAGCCTCCGGCTCGACACTGCCTCACGACCAGCTTTCTCAAGGAGATAACGCATGCCTCCCAAGGCTCGCGCGGGCGCCAAGAAGGTGCGCCGCAAGGAGAAGAAGAACGTCGCTCAGGGCGAGGCCCACATCAAGAGCACGTTCAACAACACGATCGTCACGATCACCGACCCGACCGGTGCGGTGATCTCGTGGGCCTCTGCCGGCACCGTCGGCTTCAAGGGCTCCCGCAAGTCCACCCCGTACGCCGCTCAGATGGCCGCCGAGGCCGCTGGCCGTCGGGCGATGGAGCACGGCATGAAGAAGATCGACGTCTTCGTCAAGGGCCCGGGCTCGGGCCGCGAGACGGCGATCCGTTCGCTGGGTGCGATCGGCCTCGAGGTCGGCACCATCCAGGACGTGACCCCCGCCCCGCACAACGGCTGCCGCCCGCCGAAGCGCCGTCGCGTCTGAGGGTTTCGAGACGGTCGCTGCGCGACCTCCTCAACCACCGGAAAAGACTTAAAGGAGAACTTCAATGGCCCGTTACACCGGACCCCTGACCAAGAAGTCGCGCCGTCTCGGCGTCGACCTCGTCGGCGGCGACGCTGCCTTCGAGAAGCGCCCCTACCCCCCGGGCCAGCACGGCCGCGCGCGGGTCAAGGAGAGCGAGTACCGCAACCAGCTGCAGGAGAAGCAGAAGGCCCGCTTCACCTACGGCGTGCTGGAGAAGCAGTTCCACCGCTACTACGAGGAGGCTGCGCGTCGCCAGGGCAAGACCGGCGACAACCTGCTCCAGCTCCTCGAGTGCCGTCTCGACAACGTGGTCTACCGTGCCGGCTTCGCCCGCACGCGCCGCCACGCCCGCCAGCTGGTGACCCACGGTCACTTCCTGGTCAACGGCAAGAAGGTCGACATCCCGTCGTTCCAGGTCACCCAGTACGACATCATCGACGTGCGCGAGAAGTCGCTCGAGATGACCCCGTTCATCGTGGCTCGCGAGACCCACGGCGAGCGGATCGTGCCGGCCTGGCTCGAGGCGCTCCCGAACCGCATGCGCGTCCTGGTCCACCAGGTCCCCGTGCGCGAGCAGATCGACATGCCGATCCAGGAGCAGCTCATCGTGGAGTACTACTCCAAGAAGTGATCGCGAGCCCGTCCCGGTCCACCTTCACCACGTGAGGAGCCGGGGCGGGCACGCGTCATACCGCAGACCCTCTTCTCCATCCGCACCACGTCTGGGTCCTCATATAGCGGTCGGCCCGGAAAGGAACGAAACAAGTGCTCATCGCACAGCGCCCCACCCTGTCGGAGGAGACCGTCGACCAGTTCCGGTCGCGCTTCGTCATCGAGCCCCTCGAGCCCGGCTTCGGCTACACGCTCGGCAACTCGCTGCGTCGTACCCTCCTCTCCTCGATCCCCGGTGCCTCGGTCACCAGCATCAAGATCGACGGCGTCCTCCACGAGTTCTCGACCATCGAGGGCGTCAAGGAAGACGTCACCGAGATCATCCTCAACCTCAAGGGCCTCGTCGTCTCCTCCGAGCACGACGAGCCGGTCACCATGTACCTGCGCAAGTCGGGTGCCGGTGACGTCACGGGTGCCGACATCGCGCCGCCGGCCGGCGTCGAGGTCCACAACCCCGACCTGAAGATCGCCACCCTCTCCGACAACGGCAAGCTCGAGCTCGAGCTCGTCGTGGAGCGCGGCCGCGGCTACGTCTCGGCCGTCCAGAACAAGGGCGCCGACAACGAGATCGGCCGGATCCCGGTCGACTCGATCTACAGCCCGGTCCTCAAGGTGACCTACAAGGTCGAGGCCACCCGTGTCGAGCAGCGCACCGACTTCGACAAGCTCGTCATCGACGTCGAGACCAAGCCGTCGATCCTGCCCCGCGACGCCATCGCGTCGGCCGGCAAGACGCTGGTCGAGCTCTTCGGCCTGGCCCGCGAGCTCAACGTCGAGGCCGAGGGCATCGACATCGGCCCCTCGCCCGTCGACGAGCAGCTCGCCGCGGACCTCGCCCTCCCGGTCGAGGACCTCCAGCTGACCGTGCGGTCCTACAACTGCCTCAAGCGCGAGGGCATCCACACCGTGGGTGAGCTCATCAGCCGCTCGGAGCAGGACCTGCTGGACATCCGCAACTTCGGTGCGAAGTCCATCGACGAGGTCAAGGCCAAGCTCCACGAGATGGGTCTGTCCCTCAAGGACAGCGCCCCGGGCTTCGACCCGTCGGCCGCCCTGGCCAACTACTCGGACGACGAGGACGACGACGAGTCGTTCATCGAGTCCGAGGAGTTCTGATCTGATCCGTCCCACCCGGGACACACCTACCCCGGTACCTGACACGGCCGGGGAGAATCGAGAGAAGCAATGCCCAAGCCCAAGAAGGGCCCCCGCCTCGGCGGTAGCGCCGCGCACCAGCGCCTCATCCTGTCGAACCTGGCCACCTCGCTCTTCGAGCACGGCCGGATCACGACCACCGAGGCCAAGGCGCGCACGCTGCGTCCCTACGCCGAGAAGCTGATCACCAAGGCGAAGAAGGCCCACGCCGGCGAGAACCCGCTGCACCAGCGCCGCGAGGTCCTCAAGGACATCCGCGACAAGGGTGTCGTGCACACCCTGTTCGCGGACATCGCGCCGACCTTCGCCGACCGTCCGGGTGGCTACACCCGGATCACCAAGATCGGCAACCGTGCGGGCGACAACGCCCCCATGGCGGTCATCGAGCTGGTCACCGAGGCGTTCACGCCGGCCGCTCCCAAGGCTGCCAAGGCTGCTCCGGCCGCTCCGGTCGAGGAGGCCCCCGAGGCCGAGGTGACCGAGGTCGAGGAGACCGAGGCCGCTGAGGTCGAGGCCCCCGAGGCCGAGGCCGACGTCACCGAGGAGGGCACCGAGGAGGCTGCCGAGGAGGCGCCCGCCGAGGAGTCCGCCGAGGACGCCGACAAGGCCTGAGCCCAGGCTCTCCGACGGCCCGTCACCCGCGAGGGTGGCGGGCCGTCGTGCTTTTCCCGTCGTCGGCGCGGCCTCCGTAGACTGGAACCATGACGATCGACCTGGGGACGCCGCGCCTGCTCGAGGATTCCGAGCGGGAGGTGCTGCTCGCGGCTCCCCGCGGCTATTGCGCCGGCGTCGACCGCGCGGTCGTCACCGTCGAGCAGGCGCTGGACCTCTACGGCTCGCCCGTCTACGTCCGCAAGCAGATCGTCCACAACAAGCACGTCGTGGCCAACCTCGAGGCCCGGGGCGCGATCTTCGTCGAGGAGCTCGAGGAGGTCCCGGCCGGGGCCCGGGTGGTGTTCTCCGCCCACGGCGTCTCCCCGGCCGTCGTGAGCGAGGCCGCCGAGCGCGACCTGAAGACCATCGACGCGACCTGCCCGCTGGTGACCAAGGTGCACCGCGAGGCGGTCCGCTTCGCCGCCGACGGCTACACCATCCTGCTCATCGGGCACGCGGGCCACGAGGAGGTCGAGGGCACCGCGGGCGAGGCGCCCGAGCAGACCGTCCTGGTCGAGCACCCCGACGACGTCGCGAAGCTGGAGTTCCCCGCCGACGCGAAGCTCGCCTGGCTCTCCCAGACCACGCTGAGTGTCGACGAGACCATGGAGACCGTACGCCGCCTCCGGGCCAAGTTCCCGCAGCTCGAGGACCCGCCCAGCGACGACATCTGCTACGCCACCCAGAACCGCCAGGTCGCGGTCAAGGAGATCGGCGCGGCCGCCGACCTGGTGATCGTGGTGGGCTCGGCCAACTCCTCCAACTCGGTGCGCCTGGTCGAGGTCGCGCTCGAGGCCGGCGCCAAGGCGTCGTACCGCATCGACGACGTGTCCGAGCTGGACGAGTCCTGGCTCGACGGCGCCGCGACGGTCAGCGTCACCTCGGGCGCCTCGGTCCCCGACCACCTCGTCACCGAGGTCCTGGCCCATCTCGCCGAGCGCGGCTACCCGGATGCCCGCGCGGTGCAGACAGCCGAGGAGACCCTCGCCTTCTCGCTCCCCAAGGAGCTGCACCGCGACCTCAAGGCCGCCGGGCGCAGCACCAAGACCGCGGTCCGGCTCTGAGCATGGCCCGCTACCTCGACGTCCACCCGGACAACCCGCAGCCGCGCACTCTGCAGCAGATCGTCGCCGCGCTGCAGGACGACGCGCTGATCGCGTACCCGACCGACTCCGGCTACGCGCTGGGCTGCCGGATCGGAAACCGCGAGGGCCGCGACCGGATCCTCAAGATCCGCGGCCTCGACGACAAGCACCACTTCACCCTGATGTGCCGCGACTTCTCGCAGCTCGGCCAGCTGGTCCACGTCGACAACTCCGCGTTCCGGGCGATCCGATCGGCGACCCCGGGGCCCTACACGTTCATCCTGACCGCGATGCCGGAGGTGCCGAAGCGGCTGCTGCACCCGAAGAAGAAGACCGTCGGCGTACGCATCCCCGAGAACACCTTCGTGCAGGCACTGCTCGAGGAGCTCGGTGAGCCGCTGCTCAGCTCCACGCTGATCCTGCCCGGCGAGACCGAGCCGCGGACCATGGGCTGGGAGATCAAGGAGGACCTCGACCACGAGGTCGACATCGTCGTCGAGGCCGGCGAGGTCAAGCCCGAGCCGACCACCGTCGTCGACTGGTCCGAGGGTTACCCCGAGGTGATCCGGCGCGGCGCGGGGGACCCGGACCGGTTCTGACCGGCGCTCAGCGGGGGTGCCGTTCGACGAACGAGCGGCGCAGCGCGAGCAGGCCCAGGCAGGCGGCATAGCCGAGCGCGAGGGCGATGCCGTGGCGCGAGAGCCCGGCCAGCACGGCCTGGACCAGACCGTCGTCGGCGCGGGCGATGCTGTCGCGGTCGCTGATGGCGAGCAGCAGCACGACCAAGGCCATCGCCAGCGGCGGCAGCACGCCGACCAGGAAGAAGTCGAGCGGTCGGACGGCGAGCGCGGCGCCCACGCACAGCGACACGAACGCCAGGTCGAAGAACAGCCCGAGTCCCTCGGAGAGCACCAGGTCGAGCACGGTCGCGCTGAGCAGGAGAGCGACCACCAGCGAGGCCACCTCCCGGCCGGGACGATGGCCCTCCTCCCACAGGGTCCGGTGCTGCTGGCGCGTCGCGCTGCTCACCCCTCCACGCTAGGACATCCCTCCGACGGAATCAGGGACTGAGGCGTCGTCCGCTGACCGTGTCGAAGACGTGCGCCGCGCCCGCGGGGACCGCGACGTGGAGCACGTCGTCGGGCCCGACGTGCCCGCGCGAGGGGAGTCGTACGGCGAGGTCGGCGGTGCCGTCGCCGAGGTCGGCGGTGCCGTGGGCGAAGCCGTCCGAGCCGAGCTCCTCGACCAGGCTGACCCGGACCGGGATGCCCGCGCCGGGCTCGACGAGCTGCCAGGCCTCGGGACGCACGCCGACGGTCACCTCGGGGGTGAGGGCGGCGCGGGTGCGCGGGTCGAGGGGGACGGCGTACCCGCCGATCGTGAGGCCGTCGTCACCGCCGGGCTTGGCGCTCATCAGGTTCATCTGCGGCGAGCCGATGAAGCCGGCGACGAACAGGTTGGCGGGACGGTCGTAGAGCGCGAGGGGTGCGTCGACCTGCTGGATCTCGCCGCCGTCCATCACGGCCACCCGGTCGCCCATGGTCATCGCCTCGACCTGGTCGTGGGTGACGTAGACGGTGGTGACGCCGAGCTCGCGCTGCAGCCGGGCGATGTCGCTGCGGGTCTGCACCCGCATCTTGGCGTCGAGGTTGGACAGCGGCTCGTCCATGCAGAACACCTGGGGGGAGCGGACGATCGCGCGGCCCATCGCCACCCGCTGCCGCTGGCCGCCGGAGAGCTGCTTGGGCTTGCGGTCGAGCAGGTCGGTGAGGCCGAGCAGGGCGGCCGCGTCGGCGACCCGGCGCTCGCGCTCCGCGCGCTCGACCTTGGCGATCTTGAGCGCGAAGCCGAGGTTCTCGCGCACCGTCTTGTGGGGGTAGAGCGCATAGCTCTGGAAGACCATCGCGATGTCGCGGTCCTTGGGAGCGAGCCGGGTGACGTCGCGCTCGCCGATCAGGATCCGGCCCGCGTCGACCTCCTCGAGGCCCGCGAGCATCCGTAGGGTGGTGGTCTTGCCGCAGCCCGAGGGCCCGACCAGGACGAGGAACTCGCCGTCCTCGACCACGAGGTCGATGCCGGGTACGGCGGGGGCGTCCGCGCCGGCGTACCACCGCTGCGCGCCCTCGAAGGTGATGCTGGCCATCGCTGCTCCTCGACTGGGTCCGTGCGAATCACTGTGACCTGGATCGCATTCTGCCCTTGCGAGGGTATATGTAAGTGTGCTGAACTAACAAACATGTCCTGGCGCAGCCCGACCTCCCGGTCGCCCCGAGAGCGGATCAAGCTCGACCGTGCCGACTCCCGTCGCCACCACCGCTCGATGCTGCTCCAGGAGCTGTTCGCGGCCGGCCCGGCCAGTCGTGCGGACCTGGCCCGCAGCAGCGGTCTGACCCGGGTCACGGTGTCCGACCTGGTCGCCGAGCTGCTGGGTGAGGGCCTGGTCGAGGAGCTCGGTACGCCGAGCGAGAGCCGCGTGGGCAAGCCGCCGACCCTGGTCGGGCTGGTCGCCGACGCCAAGCACGTGGTCGCCATCGACCTGTCCGTCGACGACCAGGTGGCCGGCGCGGTCCTCACCCTCGAGGGCCAGGTCGTGCTCCGCGACGCCCGGCCGCGTGAGGGGCGCACCGGTGCCGACGCGGTGGCGCTGGTGCGGGAGTTCGCCGCCGACCTGATCGCGCGGAGCAGCCGCCCGCTGCTCGGGGTCGCGGTCGCGACGCCCGGCGTGGTCACGCCCGAGGGCGTCGTCCTCGACGCGCCCAACCTCGGCTGGCACGACCTGCACCTGGCCGACGACCTGGCAGCCAGGCTGGACCTGCCGGTCTACGTCGCCAACGACGCGAACACCGCCGTGATGGGGGAGTTCGTGTTCGGCAGTCGCGGCGAGGGCGGACTGCTGCTCCTCCGGCTCAGCACCGGTCTCGGTGCCGGCCTGGTGATCAACGGCGCTCTGCTGCACGGGCAGGGCGGGGCCGCCGGCGAGATCGGCCACGTCCAGGTCGACCCGGACGGCCCGCTGTGCGGCTGCGGCCGGCCGGGCTGCCTGGAGACCTACCTCGCCGTACCCCGGCTGCGGCGCGAGCTCGCCGCCGCCTCTGCCGCGGGTACCGGTGTCGACGCGGTGCTCGCCGACGCGGGCGCCCGCCTCGGCCAGGCGCTCGCGCCGGTCGTGGCCACGCTCAACCTCGGCGAGGTGGTGCTCAGCGGACCGGCCGACCTGGTCGAGCCGCTGGCCCGCGTGGCCGAGCAAGCGGTCCGGGACCGGGTGATGCCGGTGTCGGCCCAGCAGTTCGTCGTCCGTACGTCGTCCCTCGGCGACGACGGCGTGCTCGCCGGAGCCACGGGCGTGGTGCTCGCCGGCGAGCTGGGGGTGTCCTGAACCATGAGGAAGATCGAAGGGAAACTAGCGGTGCGACTCAACAAGACCCTGGCCACGAAGAGCGTGGCCGTCGCAGCCATCACCGCCCTGCTGGGCGTGACCAGTGCCTGCGGCTCCGACAAGGAGGACGCCGGCGGCGGCCCCGACAAGGCCGAGATCACGGTGTGGCTCAACGGCGCCGACACCCCGGACTCCGCCCGGACGTGGCTCAAGGAGACCTTCGAGAAGGAGCACCCCGGCTCCACCCTCACGATCGAGCAGCAGGAGTGGGAAGGCCTCGTCGAGCGGCTCACCACCGCGCTCACCTCCGCCGACCAGACCCCCGACGTGGTCGAGGTCGGCAACACCCAGGCCGCCACGTTCACCACCGTGGGCGCGTTCAGCGACCTCAGCGGCGACCTCCCCGACCTCGGCGGCGACGACCTGCTGCCCGGCTTCGTCGAGGCCGGATCGGTCGACGGCAAGACCTATGCGGTGCCCTACTACGCGGGCTCGACGTACGTCTTCTACCGCAAGGACCTCTTCGAGAAGGCCGGCATCACCGAGGTCCCGGCGACGATGGCCGACTTCATCGCCGCTGCGAAGAAGCTCAAGCAGGACAGCGGACAGGCCGACTTCTCGGGCTACTGGCTGCCCGGCAAGGACTGGCGCGACGGCGCGGCGTTCCTGTGGGACGCCGGCGGCGACTTCGCCGAGCCCGACGGGGACGGCTGGAAGGCGACGCTGTCCACGCCGGACTCGATCAAGGGCCTGGAGACCTTCCAGGACCTCTACGCTTCGGCCTCCGGTGCTCCTGCCGACGCCAACGAGTCCGACCCGGTCACTCCCTTCTGCGCCGGCAAGATCGGCATGATGTCGCGCCCCGGCTGGGTCGAGGGGATGCTCACCGATCCCGAGAGCGGCTGCCCCGACCTCGCCGAGCAGGTCGGCGTCTTCGCCCTCCCGGGCAGCGACGGCGAGCCCGCTCCGGTGCTCCTGGGCGGCTCCAACATCGCGATCTCCGCGAAGTCGCCCAACCAGGACCTCTCGCGCGACGTCGTCTCGCTGATGCTGAGCGAGGACTACCAGACGATCCTCGCCGAGGCCGGCCTCACTCCGGCCCGGGAGTCGTACGCCGCCAAGCTCGGCGACGACGAGTTCGCCCAGGCCACCATCGCGGCCGCGTCGAACGCCAAGCTCACCCCGCCGGCCGCCAACTGGGCCACCGTCGAGGGCAAGTTCGTGCTCGAGGACCTCTACAGCAAGATCGCGCAGGGCGGCGACGTGAAGAAGCTAGCGGCCGCCGCTGACGAGCAGATCGACGCCGAGCTCAACTGAGCGACATGATCGACGGTGTCCGGCCGACCCCCAGTCGGCCGGACACCGTGCCGTCCGCCCCTGCCCCCGAGAGGAATGTCGTGCCCCGCCCCGCCGCTCGTCGTACCAGCCTCCCGCTGGGCCTCGTGCTTCCCGCGGCCACGCTGCTGGCCCTCGCGCTCGGCTACCCGCTGGTGCGCCAGGTGGTGCTGTCGCTGCAGGAGTTCGGGCTGGCCCAGCAGTTCGGCCGGCCGCCGGCCTGGAACGGCCTGGACAACTATGTCGACCTGCTGACCGACAGCCAGCTGTGGGTCGTCGTGCTCCGCACGATCGCGTTCTGCTTCGTCAACGCCGGCCTCACCTTCGCGATCGGGCTGGGCCTGGCGCTGCTGATGGCGCGGATGAGCCGGCCGGTGCGGATCCTCGCCCAGTGCGGGCTCCTGCTGGCGTGGGCGATGCCGGTCGTGGCGGCGATGACCGTGTGGCAGTTCCTGTTCGACACCGAGTACGGCGTCGTCAACTGGCTGCTCACCAAGGCGGGCGGCGACTTCGAGGGCCACGGCTGGCTGCTCGACCCGTGGTCGTTCTTCCTGGTCGCCACGATCATCGTCGTCTGGATGAGCGTGCCTTTCGTCGTGTTCACGCTGTACGCCGCGCTGACCCAGGTCCCCGAGGACGTGGTCGAGGCCGCCGAGATCGACGGCGCCACGCCGTGGCAGCGGTTCGTCCACGTCGTGCTTCCGGCGATCCGGCCGGTGCTGCTGGTCGTCGTCCTGCTGCAGGTGATCTGGGACCTGCGGGTGTTCACCCAGATCTACACCCTCCAGAAGGCCGGCGGGGTCAGCACCGACACCAACCTGCTGGGCACCTACATCTACACGCTCGGCATCAAGGGCGGGGACTTCGGCACGGCCGCGGCCGCAGCGATGTTCATGCTCGTGCTGACGGTCGTGCTGACCGCGCCGTACGTCCGGCTGATGATCAAGCAGGAGGACGACTGATGGCTCGCCGTACGCCCATAGCGGTGCGGATCGGCGCCGACCTGGTCGGCATCCTGGTCCTGCTCGCCTGCGTGTTCCCGGTCTACTGGATGGTCAGTCGCTCGTTCCTGCCGCGCAACCGGATCAAGGGCGAGGACCCGGTGCTGTTCCCGTGGCACGGGACCCTCGCCAACTATCGCAAGGTCCTCGGGAACGACGGCTTCGGCGACGCGATGGTGACCAGCCTCAGCGTCACCCTGCTGACCGTGGTCGTGGCGATCCTGTTCGCCTTCCTGGCGGCGGTCGCCGTGAGCAGGTTCCGGTTCCGCGGGCGGCGTACCTTCATCCTCACGCTGCTGCTCATCCAGATGATCCCGGCCGAGGCGCTGTTCATCAGCCAGTACAAGATGCTCGACGGGATGGGCCTGCTCAACTCGGTGGTCGGCCTGACGCTGGTGTACGTCGCGGGCGTGCTGCCGTTCACCGTGTGGACCCTGCGCGGGTTCGTCGACGGGGTGCCGCGCGAGCTCGAGGAGGCCGCCATGATGGACGGCTGCTCGCGCACGGGGGCGTTCTTCCGGGTGACCCTGCCGCTGCTCGCGCCGGGCCTGGTGGCCACCGGCGTCTTCGGCTTCATCCAGGCCTGGAACGAGTTCACGCTCGCCGTGGTCGTGATGACCGACCCGGGCAGCAAGACGCTGCCGGTGTGGCTGGTGGCGTTCACCGACGCGCGCAGCCGCGGCGTCGACTGGGGCGCGATCATGGCCTCGTCGACGCTGATCACGATCCCGGTCATCGTGTTCTTCCTGCTGGTCCAGCGCCGGATGGTGACCGGCCTGACCGCGGGCGCGGTGAAGGGATGAATGCCGGTGTCGGGCGCCTCGCGCTCGAGGTGCAGCTGGCGTCCTTCGCGGGCCCGGCGCTCACCGAGGAGTGGGCGCGGCTGCTGGAGGAGGGTCTCGGCGGGATCTGCCTGTTCGGCTCCAACCTGACCGGCACCCTCGACTCCGTCGCCGAGCTGGTGCGGGAGATCCGGTCCTGCCGGCCGTCGGCGCTGGTCGCCACGGACGAGGAGGGCGGCGACGTCACCCGCCTGCACACGCGCACGGCGAGCCCGGTGCCCGGCGCGGCGGTGCTGGGCGCCGTGGACTCGGTGGCGTTGACCCGGTCGGTCGGCCTCGCGGTCGGCGCGGAGCTCGCGTCCGTCGGGATCGACCTCGCCCTCGGCCCGGTCGCCGACGTCAACAGCAACCCCGACAACCCGGTGATCGGCACCCGCAGCTTCGGTGCCGACCCGGTGCTGGTGGCGCGGCACGTGGTCGCGTGGGTGTCGGGGCTGCAGGAGGCCGGTGTCGCGGCCTGCGTGAAGCACTTCCCCGGGCACGGCGACACCGGTCAGGACAGTCACCTGACCCTGCCGGTCCTCCCTGCTGAGGCATCGCTGGTGCGGGGGCGGGAGCTGGTGCCCTTCGCGGCCGCGGTCGAGGCCGGTGCGGCATCCGTGATGACCTCGCACATCCTCGTCCCGGCGGTGGATCCCGACCTCCCGGCGACGTTGTCGGCGCCGGTGCTGTCGCTGCTGCGCGACGACCTGGGCTACGACGGCGCGATCGTCAGCGACGCGCTCGACATGGCGGGGGCCTCTGCCGGCCGCGGGATCCCCGAGGCGGCGGTGCGCGCGCTCGCCGCCGGCTGCGACCTGCTCTGCATCGGTCCCGACAAGCCCGCGTCCCTGGTGCGCGAGGTCCAGGCGGCGGTCGTGGCCGCGGTCGAGTCCGGGCGGCTGCCCGCCGCCCGGTTGGTCGAGGCCGCGGCGCGGGCGGGGCGGATCCGGCGTGCCGGCGGCGTGCCCGGGGTGCTGCCGGAGCCCGAGGCCCTGGTGGCGGCGGCCCGGCAGGCGTGCGAGATCGAGGGTCAGCTGCCGGACCTGGCCGGCGCTCGCGTCGTGAGCGTGGAGACCGAGGCGAACATCGCGGTCGGTGCGGGGCGATGGGGACTGTCGCCCGACGTGGTCGTCGACGCCGGGGCGGCGCTGCCGTCCGGACCGGTCGTCGTACAGGTCAGGGATGCGCACCGGCGCCCCGAGGTGGCGGCCGCGCTGGCCGCGCACCCGGGGCCGCTGGTCGTGGTCGAGTGGGGCTGGCCCGGCCCCCGGACCGGGTGGGAGGACGCGTCGCACGCGCGGATCTGCACCCGCGGCAACGGGCAGCCGTCGATCGCGGCGGTGGGAGGACTTCTTCGAGAGGCGGGTTGGAGCAGGTGAGCGGCGTGCTCATGGGTCTGGACATCGGGGCCACCAAGATCCTCGGGGTCGTGGCGTCGGCGGAGGGCGAGGTGCTCGCGTCCGTGCGGGTCACCAGCCCGACCGGCGGCGACCAGGTGGTCGCGACGGCGACCGAGGTGGTCGAGAAGCTGCGGGCGGCAGCCGGCGGGCTCGGGACGGGCGTGGTCGGGGTCGGGATCCCTGGCCTGGTGGACGTCGGGCACGGCACCGTGCGGCACGCGGTGAACCTCGGCGTGGTCGACGGGTACCCCTTCGGCGAACGGCTCGCCGCGGCCACCGGCGCCCGGATCGTGCTCGACAACGACGCCAACGCCGCCGCCCTCGGCGCCGCGGCGCTGCTGGGGGAGACCGACCTCGGGTACCTCAGCCTCGGCACCGGCCTCGCCGCGGCCCTGGTCCTCGACGGCGCACTGCGGCGGGGATCGCGCAACGCGGCCGGCGAGATCGGACACATCCCCGTCGACCCGGCGGGTCCGCGCTGCGAGTGCGGTCAGGTCGGCTGCCTCGAGACGGTCGCCTCCGGCTCGGCGATCGCCGCCCTGTGGCCGGGCCACGGGCAGCCCGCGGCGCAGGCACTGTTCGACGCCGCGGCTGCCGGCTCGGTGGAGGCCGCGGTGGTGCGGGACCGGTTCGCGGCCCGGGTCGCGGACGCCGTACGCCTGGTCGCGTTGACCGTCGACCCCGCGGTCGTCGTGCTCGGTGGCGGGGTCGCGCAGGTCGGCGAGCGGCTGCGGGTCGCCGTCGCGCACGCGCTGGCCGAGCAGGCCGCGGCATCGCCCTTCCTGCGCTCGCTCGACCTCGCCGGACGACTGCGGCTGGCGCCGCTCGACCGGCCGGTCGCCGCCCTCGGCGCCGCCCTGCTGGGGGCGTCGTGACCGGCTCGCTGCGGGTGGTCGAGGGATCGGTCGACGTGACGATCGTGGACGGCGCGGTGGCGTCCGGGCCCGCGGACGGCCCGGCGTACGACGCCAGTGGACTGCACGTCCTGCCCGGGCTCATCGACCTCCAGGTCAACGGCGCGGCCGGCATTGACCTCACCCTCGAGCCGACGCGGCTGTGGGAGGTGGCGGCGGCACTGCCGAGGTACGGCGTGACCGCGTTCCTGCCGACGATCATCACCTCCTCGCCCGCTGCCCGGTCGGTGGCGATGGAGACGCTGGCCGCCGGCCCGCCCGAGGGCTGGGCGGGAGCGTGGCCGCTCGGCCTGCACTTCGAGGGGCCGATGATCGCGCCGGCCCGCAAGGGCGCGCACCCCGCGGCCTGGCTGGTCCCGCCCTCCGCCGAGGTCGTGACGGGCTGGTCGCGCGAGGCGGGCGTGACGATGGTGACCATCGCCCCGGAGCTGCGGGGCGCGCTCGACGTGATCTCGACGCTGGTCTCCGCCGGTGTGCTGGTCGCGGTCGGGCACACCGAGGCGAGTGCAGAGCAGGTGGCCGCGGCCGTCGAGCGCGGCGCCCGGTCGCTGACACACCTCGGGAACGCGATGCCCGCGATGGCCGCCCGCGCGCCGGGGCCGGTGGGAGCCGGCCTGGCGGACCCACGGCTGGTGGCGGGCGTGATCGCCGACGGCCACCACCTGCACCCGACCACCCTCGCCGCCTGGGCCCGCGCGCTCGGCCCGTCGCGGCTGCTGGCCGTCACGGACTGCACGGCCGCGCTCGGCATGCCGGAGGGGCCGTCCCGGCTCGGGGACCAGGCGGTCGTCGTACGGAAGGGGACGGTGCGGCTCGAGGACGGCACCCTCGCCGGCTCGGCCGCCTCGCTGCCGGAGTGCCTGCGGGTGCTGCGATCGGCAACCGGGTGGTCGCTGGCCGACGTCGTCGGGTGCTGCACGACCGTCGCCGCCGACCTGGTCGGCGACGCCTCGCGCGGGCGGTTGCACACCAGTGCGCGCGGCGACCTGACCCTCGTCGACGACGACCTGGAGGTGGTCGCCACCATCGTGGGCGGCCGGCTGCTGCACGGATCGCTGGGAGTGCTGGAGGGAGAGGGCTGATGGAGGTCGTGCCGCTGGCCTCGGCCGACGAGGTCGCCGCGCTGGGCGCGGACGTGGTCGAGGCGGCGGTCCGCGCGGGCGGTGCCGTGCTCGGGCTGGCGACGGGGTCGACCCCGCTGCCGACGTACCGGGAGCTGATCCGCCGGTACGACGCGGGTCTCGGTCCGTCGTACGACGGGGTGCGGTGCTTCACCCTCGACGAGTACGTCGGCCTCCCGGCCGGGCACCCCGAGAGCTACCGCGCCACCATCGCCCGCGAGCTCACCGACCCGCTCGGCATCCCGGCCGACCGCGTGCAGGGGCCCTCGCCCGAGCTGGCCGGGCTGCCGACCGCTGGTGCTCGCTACGAGGAGGCGCTGGTCGCCGCGGGCGGCGTCGACGTACAGATCCTCGGCATCGGCTCCGACGGCCACCTGGCCTTCAACGAGCCCGGCTCCTCGCTCGCCTCGCTGACCCGCCTCAAGACGCTGACCGAGGAGACCCGGCGCGACAACGCCCGCTTCTTCGGCTCGATCGACGAGGTCCCGCGCCACGTGCTCACCCAGGGCCTCGGCACCATCCTGCGAGCCCGCCACCTACTGCTCCTCGCCACCGGCGCCGCCAAGGCGGCCGCGCTCGCCGCCGCCGTCGAGGGCCCGGTCTCCGCCTCGTGCCCCGCCTCGGTGCTGCAGCTGCACCCCCACGTCACGGTGTTGTGCGACGGTCCTGCTGCGACGGGGCTGACCCGGCGGGACCACTACCGCGAGGTGTACGACGCCAAGCCGGCCTGGCAGGGGCTGTAGCCCTTGTAACTAAGGGTTACTGCGCGAATTCCGGTGCAACAACGCCCGGGTAGTAGCCACAGCACCCGGGTGGATGATCGCGTCACACGTTCGTGGTGTTGCTGACGCCGCGAACCCCATCGATTCAGCTACCCGGGTGCTGTGGCTACTACCGGGGTGCTCTGACCCCCGAAATCGTGACGTAACCCTTAGTTACAAGCGGCCGACCCGCGCTCAGTCCGCCAGGTCGACGACCACCGGCGCGTGGTCGGAGGGGGCACCCGGGAAGACGGCGGGGTCGCGCTCCTCGCGGTCGATGAAGGCACCGGTGACCCGCTCGGCGAGGGACGCGGAGCCGAGGACGAAGTCGATCTTGAGGCCGCGGTCGCGCTCGAAGCGCTGACGGTAGTAGTCCCAGTAGGTGTAGCCGGGGGCGTAGGAGCGGGTGACCTCGGACCAGCCGCCGTCGAGGAAGGCCTGGAAGGCGGTGCGCTCGGCGGGCGTGACGTGGGTGGAGTTCTTGAACTGGGTGACGTCGAAGACGTCATCGTCGGTGGGGCAGATGTTCCAGTCGCCGACCAGGGCGGTCGGCGTGTCCAGCCATGACTCCGCCGCAGCGCGCAGCCGGGAGAGCCAGTCCAGCTTGTAGACGTAGTGCGGGTCGTCGGGCTTGCGGCCGTTGGGGACGTACAGGCTCCACACCCGTACGCCGCCGCAGGTCGCGCCGAGCGCCCGGGCCTCGACCTCCAGCGCCTCGCCGAAGCCGGGCTGCTCGGGGAAGCCGACCGTGATGTCGTCGAGGCCGACCCGGCTCAGGATCGCGACGCCGTTCCACTGGTTGAGGCCGTGGGCGGCGATCTCGTAGCCGCGCGCCTGCAGGCCCATCAGCGGCAGCTGCTCCTCGCGGGCCTTGGTCTCCTGGACGGCGAGCACGTCGATGTCGTGGCGGTCGAGGAAGGCTTCCACGCGGTCGATCCGCGTGCGCAGGGAGTTGACGTTCCAGGTGGCCAGTCGCACCGGGCAACCCTAATCTGCAGGCATGGACCGCGTACGGCGGGGAGCCGGGCCGGCGTGCATCGCCGGGGTGGTCCTCTCCGCGCGCGCATTGAACCGACCGGACCGCCTCGTCGTATCCCCGGCCGGGAGGTGCGGATGACCGAAGACCGGGCCACAGCCATGCGGCTGCTGTACGACGACCACGCGGCGGCCCTGTGGGGCTTCTGCCTGCACCTGACCGGCAACGACCGGGCCCGGGCGGAGGACGTCGCGCAGGAGACGATGCTGCGCGCCTGGCGCAACGCCGCGGTGCTGACCGAGTCCCGCGGGTCGGTGCGCTCGTGGCTGTTCACGGTCGCCCGCAACATCGTGATCGACGAGTGGCGGTCGCGGCGCGGCGCCCGGGAGTTCGCGACGGCCGAGCCGCCGCTCGCCGAGGTGACCGACGACCGGACCGACGAGCTGCTGTTGTCGTGGGTCGTCGCCGACGCCCTGCGCCAGCTGTCCGACGACCACCGCGCGGTGCTCGTCGAGTGCTACTACCGGGGCCGGTCGGTGGCCGAGGCCGCCCGCCGCCTCGAGATCCCGGAAGGAACCGTGAAGTCACGCACCCACTACGCCCTGCGCGCGCTGCGGCTGATCCTCGAGGAGACGGGGGTGGCGTCATGACCCACCCCGGCACGACCTGCGAGTTCGCCCACCTCGACGGCGTCTACGTCCTCGGCGCGCTGGCGGCGGGGGAGCGGGCGGCCTACGAGCGGCACCTGCCCGGCTGCGCCGAGTGCACCCGCGCCCTGCGCGACCTGGCCGGGATCCCCGGCCTGCTGGGGCGCGTCCAGCTGGAGACGGTCGAGCAGCTGCAGCCGGCCGAGCCGGTGCCCGCGACCCTGCTGCCGGCGATGGCGGCGGAGGTACGCCGGGTCCGGCGCCGGCGTCGCGTCGCCGTCGGCTCGTTCGTGGCCGCGGCCGCCGTGCTGCTGGTGCTGCTCGCGGTCGGGATCGGCACCACCCTGGGCGAGGACCCCCAGCCCCAGCAGCAGGTCGCCGCCGCCCAGCGGATGGAGGCACTCGGCACGCCGTCCTCCGGCTGGGTCTCGCTGACCCAGCGCCGGTGGGGCACGCAGATCGACCTGACCTGCACCTACGAGGGGCCGGTGTCCGGCCCGGCGACGTACGTCCTCGTGGTGACGGCGACCGACGGACGGACCGAGCAGGTCGGCACCTGGCGCACGGCCGACGGCCAGGAGGTGCACGTCACCATGGCGACGGACGTGACTCCCGACGACATCGCGTCGGTCGAGGTCCGTACGGCGTCGGGCTACTCAGTCCTTCGCCTGGCGCGGTGATCGCAGCGAGCTGAACCAGCCCTCCGCCGACGCCGCGGCGAGCGCCACCACGACCGCCAGGATCTCGGAGATCGCGGCCAGCCACGCGTACCAGGTGTCCCACGTCGTGTGGATACCGAACAGCCCGCTGGTCGTGGCGATGACGAACGCCAGCAGGGTCGTGGCGCCGAGGCCGGCCAGCAGGAGCAGCGGGACCCAGCTGCGCCAGGCGACCACGAGCACCGCGATCACCGCGCCCGCCACCACGTTCACCACGAACAGCTGCCCGACCGTGCCCTGGTCACGCACGCCGTCGAACCACAGGTACAGGTGCACCGCCGCGGTCACCGCGGCCGCCAGTGCACCGATCACTCGGATGCCCATCGCGCGCTCCTCACGCTCGTTTGAGGGGAACACGCTGGAGAAGGGCATCCGGTTCACTCGGCGTACGCCGACAGGAACCTGTCGCGCACCGTGTCCATCCGCCACACCGGCGCGCCGGGGGAGGGCAGGATGCCGGGCTGCCAGCCCCAGCCGTCGATCCGCGCCATGGCGGCCGGGTCCTGCGCGAGCACGGTGATCGGCACGTCGTGCCCGGGGTCGCGACCGCTGACGTACGAGTGCGGCTGGTGGTCGCCGACGATGACGACCACCCGGTCCGGGTCGGGATAGGTGGTCAGGAACGAGATCAGGGTGCGCCACGTGTAGCGGACCGTCGCGGCGTAGTCCGACTGTGCCGTGCGCGGGTGCTGCCGGCCGTCGACGCCGTCGCGGCCGCGCGCCGGCATGCCGTCGTACACCGATCCGTCGCCGACCTCGGACCACGGGACCTGCTCCGGCACCGGCGCCCACGGGTGGTGGCTGGAGATCAGGTCCACCTCGGCGAACACCGGCTTCCGCGTCCCGGGCGTGAGCTCCACGCGGCGGAGGTGGTCGAGCGTGTACTGGTCGGGCATCGGCGCGTACCCGAACTCCGGCCCGCGGTAGCCGACATTGCGCGAGTCGTAGAGCTCGTCGAAGCCGTAGTACGCCGCGCCCTCGGGCCAGTCGCGGGTGTTGGCCGGTACATCGAACACCGTGCGCCAGCCAGCCGAGCCGAAGGCCCGGGTGAGGCTGAGCCGGTCACTGCTCAGGAGCTGGCCGTAGCGGCGCTCGCTGTCCGTCCACGCGCCCGACTGCAGGGTCGCGTGCGCCAGCCAGCTGCCGGCGCCGAAGGTCGGCGAGGTGAGGAACGCGCTGCGGGAGTGGTAGCCGGCGGCGGCCAGGTCACGGTTGCCCTGCGCGAGGACCTCGACGACGGAGGGGGCGAACCAGCTGCCCTCCAGCGCGATCCGGCCGTAGCTCTCGAACCAGACCAGCAGCACGTCCTTGCCCTGCAGACCCCGCAGCAGCCGGTCACCAGGCGTGGCGGCGTACGCGTCGGTCGCGAGCTCACGGGCGAAGACCTCGGTGTCGTGGCGGTCGGCGCGGACCTGGTCGACGGTGTCGACGACCAGCCCGGCGGACCCCGCGGCGGCGACATGGTCGACCGGGGAGCCGAAGGCGGCGCAGACCACCCACACCGTGCCGAGCGCGGCCACCGAGCGCCAGGTCCGGCGCGGGTGCGCGGCCGAGGCCCGGGCGACCCGGCCGACGGACCAGGTGAGTACGACGGCCAGTACCGCGACCAGCGCCAGCACGCCCGCGAGCGTGAGCATCGCGAGCAGACCGCCGCGGGTGTCGCGGACCACCTCGTACCCCTTGGGCAGGTAGGACCAGTCGCCGAGCACGTGGAACGGGCGGCCGAGGTAGACGTCGAAGCCGAGGCCCAGGCCGCGGAGCACGGCGAGCGCGGTGACCACGAGCCCGAGCGCCACGACGAGCACGTGCCGGCCCCGGGGCGGCAGCACGACCGCGAGCGCCGCCAGCACCAGGCCCTCGACGGGGATCCGGGCGAACTCGGCCGGGCCGATCCCGTCGGCGACGTGGGGCGGCGCGAGCGCGAGCCAGACGGCGAGGGCGGCGGTCGCGGTGACCAGTCCCGCCGGTGGCGGGGCGACGGGCTCGGGATCGTGGCGGTGCCGCCACTGCCACACCACGTCGTGCCCGAAGGACTCCACGAGCAGCACGAGGGCGGCGCCGACGGCCAGGCGGACCACCGGATCGGGCAGCAGGGTGGACGCTGCGACGGTCAGCACGACGCCCTGGATCGCGGCGACCACCTTCGCCCAGTAGCGCGGCGGGGTCGCGCGGCGCAGCCACGGCAGCACCCACCCGGCGAGGACGTACGCGTAGCGCATCGCGCCGATCGCGAGCACCCACCAGCCGACCTGGGGGGCCACGTGCACGCTGAGCACGGCGATCAGGAAGGCGTCGGTCTCCATGTCGAAACGGGCGCCGAACGCGCTCGCCGTACCGGTGCGGCGGGCGACGTACCCGTCGACGGCATCGAGCACCAGGGCCACCGCGCTGAGCGCCACCAGCGCCGCCGTGAGGTGCCCGGACAGCGGGTCGGCGAGGCCGCGGACGGTGAGCGCGGCGACGCCGACCGCGAGAGCCGCGCGCACCGCGGTCACCCGGTTCGCCGGTCCGAGCTGAACCCGATCCATCGCACCTCCGTGTCCTAGGTTGTACCTCCGGGTACGACGAGCACAGGGGGCCGGTTCAACGAGAGGAGTCCCCGGGTGGACGAGGCGCTGGCGTACTGGGTGGTCGAGCCGGGGCACGGGGAGATCCGGCCGGTCGCGCTCCGCGAGCCCGGCGCCGACGAGGTCCTGGTCCGCACGCTGCGCTCCGCGATCAGCCGCGGCACCGAGACCCTGGTGTTCGCCGGCCGGGTGCCGCCCGGTCAGCACGCGGCGATGCGGGCGCCCTTCCAGGTCGGGGAGTTCCCGGGACCGGTGAAGTACGGCTACCTCAGCGTCGGCGTCGTCGAGCGTGGGCCCGGCGAGCTGGTGGGGCGCACCGTCTTCTGCCTGCACCCCCACCAGACGTCGTACGTCGTCCCGGCCGCCGCCGTCGTGCCCGTGCCCGACGGTGTCCCCGCGGAGCGCGCGGTGCTGGCCGGCACCGTCGAGACCGCCCTCAACGCGCTGTGGGACGCGCCGCCGTTGCTCGGCGACCACGTCACCGTCGTCGGGGCGGGGCTGGTCGGCTGCTGCGTCGCCCGCCTGGCGGTGGGAGTGCCGGGGGTGCGGGTCACCCTCGTCGACACCGACCCGAGGCGTGCGGAGGTGGCCGCGGCGCTGGGCGTGGGCTTCGCCGGCGCCACGGACGAGGTGGGCCGCAGCGACCTGGTCGTGCACACCAGCGCCACCGAGGCCGGGCTGCGGCGGGCCCTCGAGCTGGTCGCGCCGGAGGGGACCGTCCTCGACCTGTCCTGGTACGGCGACCGGCCGGTCAGCCTGCCGCTGGGCGAGGCGTTCCACTCCTCCCGGCTCACCCTGCGCAGCAGCCAGGTCGGCGCGGTCGCGCCCGCGCGGCGGGACTCGCGCAGCCACCGCGACCGGCTGGCGCTCGCGCTCGAGCTGCTCCGGGACCCGGGCTTCGACGTACTGCTGACCGACTGCTCGCCGTTCCGCGAGCTGCCCGCGGTGCTGGCGAAGATCGCCGCCGGCTCGATGCCGGGGCTGTGCCACTCGATCGACTACTCCCACGAGAACCCCGACCCCGAGGAGGCCTGATGTTCCGGGTGACCGTTCGCGACCACATCATGGTCGCGCACAGCCTGCGCGGTGAGGTGTTCGGACCGGCGCAGCGGCTGCACGGCGCGACGTACGTCATCGACGCGACGTTCGCCGGCACCGACCTCGACGCCGACGGGATCCTGGTCGACATCGGCCGCGCCACCGAGGTCGTGCGCGAGGTGCTCGGGCGGCTGCACTACCGCAACCTCGACGACGACGAGGTGCACGACGAGGTGGGGCTCGCCGGGCAGAACAGCTCGACCGAGGTGCTTGCCCGCTGGGTCGCCGACCGGCTGGCCGAGTGCGCGTCCGCCGGCGACCTCGGCCCGGGCGGCCGCACCCTCGCGACCATCGCGGTGACGCTGCACGAGTCGCACGTCGCGTGGGCGAGCTACGAGCGGGCGTTGTGACCCTGCACGTCCTGGTGCCCGACGGCATCGACGACCCGCGGCGGCCGAGCGGCGGGAACCTCTACGACCGCCGTTTGGTGGCGGGCCTGGCCGCACGCGGGCGTGAGGTGCGCGAGCACCGGGTCGGCGTCGTCGGCCTCGACCGGGTGCTGGCCGGGATCCCCGACGGCGCGGTGGTCCTGGTCGACGGGCTGGTCGCCTCGACCACGACGGCGCTGGTCGCGGAGGCCCGCCGGCTGCGGGTGGCCATGCTGCTGCACATGCCGGGGTCCGGGCCGGCCGAGTCGTCGGTGCTGCGCTCGGTCGCGGCCGTCGTGACGACCAGCGCCTGGAGCCGGGACTGGGTCGTCGACGAGGTCGGGGTGCCCGCCGACCGGGTGCACGTCGCCCTTCCCGGCGCCGACCCCGGCCCGCTCGTCGCCGGATCGGCTGCCGGCACGCACCTGCTCTGCGTCGGCCCGGTCACCCCCGCCAAGGGGTACGACGACCTGCTCGCCGCCCTGGCCGAGGTCCGCGACCTCGACTGGACCTGCCGCTGCGTCGGGGCGCTCGACCTGGCGCCCGCCTTCGTGACCGCCTTCCGGGTGGCGGCGCGACGACAGGGGATCGCCGACCGGATCGAGCTGGTCGGCCCGCTCACCCCGGCCGCGCTGGACGGGCTCCGCTCGACCAGCGACCTGGTGCTGGCGCCGTCCCACCGGGAGTCGTACGGGATGGCGCTCGCCGAGGGCGTCGCCCGCGGACTCCCCGCGATCGCGACCGACGTCGGCGGCCAGCCCGAGGCGCTGGGCGAGGCCGGCACGCTCGTTCCCGTCGGTGACCCGGCCGCGCTGGCGGGTGCGCTGCGGGCCTGGCTGGGCGATGCCGGCCTGCGGGCCCGGTGGCGTGCCGCGGCGGCGGGTCGACGCGGACAGCTGGGGGCCTGGGCCGGGACCGTGGCCGAGGTGGCCGGGGTGCTGAACCGGATCGCGCCGGCCGTCGTACTCACGGGCGAGGGGAGGACGTAGCCATCGACACGACGACGCCAGGACACGGCCTAGGGGCGCCGCTCCGGCTGGCGGCCGGGTTCGCGATCCTGGTCGTGCTGGTGGCCCGGCTGGGCGCGCAGCCGTTCCTCGACGGGCTGGCGCGCACCGATCCCCGCGCGCTCGTCGTCGCGCTGGTCGTCACCGCCGCGACGACGGCCTGCTGTGCCCGGCGGTGGAGCCTGCTGGCGACCGGGCTCGGGGTGGCGGTCCCGTTCCGCGGCGCCTACCGCAGCTGCTACCGCGCCCAGCTGCTCAACGCGAGCCTTCCCGGCGGCGTGCTCGGCGACCTGCACCGCGGCTACCGGCACGGGCAGGACGCGGGTGCGCTCGGCCGCGGGCTGCGGTCGGTGCTCTGGGACCGGGTGAGCGGCCAGGCGGCGCAGGCCGCGCTGGCGGTGGCCGCCGTACCGCTGCTGCCGCCGGCGATTCGGGGCTGGGCGCTGGCGGTGCTGGTCGTGCTGGTCGTCGTCGGCCTGGCGGTGCTCGCGGCCGCGCCGGTCCGGCGCGAGCTCGCTTCCGGCCTGCGTGGCGTCTGGCCGCAGGTGCTGCTGCTCTCCGTGCTCGCGGCGTGCGGGCACGTCCTGGTGTTCCTCGTCGCGGCCCGCACCGCCGGCCTCACCGAGTCCACGCCCCGGCTCGCGGCGCTCGCGCTCCTGGTCCTGCTGGCCTCGGCCGTCCCGGTGAGCATCGCCGGCTGGGGCCCGCGGGAGGGCGCGGCCGCCTGGGTGTTCGGCGCGGCCGGGCTCGGTGCTGCCGCCGGAGTGGAGGTCGCGGTCGTGTACGGCGTGATGTCGCTGGTCGCGACGCTGCCCGGTCTCCTGACCCTGGAAGGAGGCCCCGCATGGGTGAGCGGCCGTACGTCCTCCTGAGCTGCTGCATCTCCCTCGACGGCTACCTCGACAGTGCCGGCGCGGAGCGGCTGCTGCTGTCGAACGACGCCGACTTCGACCGGGTCGACGGCGTGCGCGCGGGCTGCGACGCGATCCTCGTGGGCGCGACGACGGTCCGCAACGACGACCCGCGCCTGCTGATCCGCTCGCAGGAGCGGCGGCGCAGCCGGGTCGCGGCGGGACTCCCGGCCGGCCCGGTCAAGGTGACCCTGACCTGTCGGGGGGACCTCGACCCGGCCGCCCGGTTCTTCACGGCAGGTGACGGCGAGAAGCTCGTCTACTGCCCGGACCCGACGGTTCCCATGGTGGAGAGCCGGGTCGGCGCGGAGGCCAAGGTGGTCGGGCTCGGGGACCGGGTGCGGATGGAGGCCCTGGCGGCCGACCTGGGCTCGCGCGGCGTACGACGGCTGATGGTCGAGGGCGGCGGGTCCGTGCACACCCAGTTCCTCACCGCCGGGCTCGCCGACGAGCTCCAGCTCGTCGTCGCGCCGTTCTTCGTGGGCGACGCGCGGGCGCGCCGGTTCGTCGGCGACGGGGTGTTCCCGTGGCATGCCGGGAGCCGCGCCGAGCTCGTGGAGACCCGCGCGATCGACGACGTGGCGCTGCTGCGCTACGCGTTGTCGGAGCGGTTCGAGCACTGACGAGAGCGCGTGCCCCGTTTGACAATCGGCGGCTTCGTGTAAAGACTCCTGAATCTACACGACTGTAGCAATCAGATGAGGAGTGCCGCGATGTTCGGTGTCCAGACCCGCAAGCAGATGCTCGCGAAGTACGAGCCGATGGCCGACTACGGCTTCCTCGGGCCGGACTCGGTGTCGTGGAAGGTGTGGTCGCACCCCACGTCGTACGTCCTCGGGTTCGCGCGGGCGGTCACCATCGAGCACTTCGACCCCAACCTCGCGGCCGCGGTCGTGCAGTCCGGCGGCGTGAAGTACCGGCCCTCGACCCGCTACGGCCGCACCCTGCGCTACTTCGCGATGCAGCTGTTCGGCGGCGCCGAGCAGACCGCGAGGGCGGCCGACGTGCTGGTCAAGGTGCACTCGAAGGCGGTCGGCCACGACCCCGTCACCGGCAGCACGTACGACGCCAACAGCTCCGCCTCGCAGCTGTGGATCCACGTCACCGCCTGGCACTCGATCCTCAAGTGCTACGAGATGTTCGGCCCCGGCAGGCTGAGTGAGGCCGAGGAGAACCGGTTCTGGGCCGAGTGCGCCGAGATCGCGAAGCTGCAGACCATCGACCCGGCCGAGGTGCCGGCCACGCGCGCCGAGGTGCACCGCTACTTCGAGGAGTGGCGCCCGAGGCTGGCCGCCTCCGAGGCCGCGCAGGACATGATCCACTTCATCATGCCGCTCGCCGTCGCGCTGCCACCGAGCATGCCGGGCTGGCAGAAGAAGGCCGTCGCGCCGGCCATGTGGATCATGAGCAAGGGCGTGATCTCGACGTACCCGAGGTACATGCGCGACATGGCCAACCTGCGCCAGGGACGCGTGATCGACCTCGTCGCGCTGGTCGGCAACAAGGTGCTCCACAAGCTCTTCGAGCGTTCGATGAACGCCCGCCTGGCCCTGTTCGAGCTGCTCGCGCCCCAGGCCGTCGAGATCGCCGCGCCCGCCATCCTCGGGATCCCGCCGAGGAGCGACCGGGTCTGGGGCGTGCGCGAGGCCCAGGCGCACTTCGGCTTCGACGTCCCCGCCGAGGCGCACCACGACGTACGCGAGAAGCAGCGTGACCGGGTCTTCAACCAGGGCGTCAAGCCCTCCGACGAGGGCCTGGTCGAGTCGGAGCGGCACATCGGGGCGATGGACCCGGCTCACATTCCTGCAGCGACGGGCGCTGCCGGTTTCTGAGTCTTGTCGGTGGTGGGGTGGCGGCGATTCGATGAGCGCCGATCCACCCCATCCATCGAAAGGTTCTTGCATGTTGTCTTCCCGGATCCACAAGATCTCCGCCGGAGTCGCGTGCCTGGTCGCAGCCTTCGCGGGCGCGACCCTGTCGACCGCCGCCGATGCAGACAGCACCGCCGACGTGCCGACCTTCAAGGAGTTCGAGGCCTCGACGTACGTCGACGTCGACGGTGCCTACGTCGTCAACGGTGACGAGGCGATCAGCACCAGGTCCGACCTCCACAGGTTCTACGACAGCATGGTCGAGTCCGGGAGGACGCCGGACAACGGCCTCGTCGTGAACACCGTCAACGGCGCCGACGACAAGTGGAGCGCCACGCAGGTCGCCAACCTGACCTACTGCGTGAGCACCAAGTTCGGCACCCGCCACGACGACATCGTCGCCGCGATGAGCGCCGGCGCCGGCCTCTGGGAGGCCGCGTCGTCGAAGATCAACTTCGTCTACGTCCCCGCCCAGGACGGCAAGTGCACGACCCGCAACAACTCCGTGCTCTTCTCGGTCGAGCCGGTCTCGACGTCGCAGTACATCGCGCGGGCGTTCTTCCCGAGCACCCCGAAGCGCCAGCGCAACGTCCTCGTCGACGACTCGATCTGGACCTCCGGCACCTGGGAGCCCGGCGACATCCTCGGACACGAGCTCGGTCACACGCTCGGCTTCCGCCACGAGCACACCCGGCCCGAGGCCGGCACCTGCTTCGAGGACAACAACTGGCGGCCGCTGACGCCGTACGACTCCTCGTCGATCATGCACTACCCCCAGTGCAACGGCGGCTCGGCCGACCTGGAGTTCCAGGCGTCCGACGCCGAGGGCGCGCGGGCGCTGTACGGCTCCTGATCCGGCGAGGGGGCCCGGCCGCTGATTCGGGCCCCCTCGTCGTACCGCCCTAGAATCCGGCCGTGGCACTCACCATCGGCATCGTCGGTCTCCCCAACGCAGGCAAGTCGACGCTCTTCAACGCGCTGACCAAGAACGACGTCCTCGCGGCGAACTACCCGTTCGCCACCATCGAGCCCAACGTGGGCGTGGTGGGCGTGCCCGACCCGCGCCTGGCCCAGCTCGCCGAGATCTTCGGCTCCGAGCGCCAGCTGCCCGCGACCGTCGAGTTCGTCGACATCGCCGGCATCGTCCGCGGCGCCTCGCAGGGCGAGGGCCTCGGCAACAAGTTCCTCGCCCACATCCGCGAGTCCGCCGCCATCTGCCAGGTGACCCGCGTGTTCCGCGACGAGGACGTCACCCACGTCGACGGCGAGGTCAACCCCGGCAACGACATCTCCACGATCCAGACCGAGCTGATCCTCGCCGACCTCGAGACGGTGGAGAAGGCCGTCGTACGGCTGGAGAAGGAGGCGCGCAAGGTCAAGGAGCTCGCCGCCAACCTCGAGGCCGCGCGGGAGGCTAAGGAGGCGCTCGAGGCCGGTACCCCGATCATCGCGACCTCGATCGACCGCTCGCTGCTGCGCGAGCTCTCGCTGCTCACCGCCAAGCCGTTCATCTACGTCTTCAACTGCGACGCCGACGAGCTCCAGGACGACGAGCTGAAGGCCAGGATGAGCGAGCTCGTCGCCCCTGCCGAGGCGATCTTCCTGGACGCGAAGTTCGAGTCCGAGCTGATCGAGCTCGACGACGAGGAGGCCGCCGAGTTCCTTGCCGAGGCCGGCGTCACCGAGCCCGGCCTGGAGGTGCTGGCCCGGGTCGGCTTCGACACCCTCGGCCTGCAGACCTACCTCACCGCGGGCCCCAAGGAGTCCCGCGCGTGGACCATCCCCAAGGGCGCCACCGCCCCCGAGGCCGCCGGTGTCATCCACACCGACTTCCAGAAGGGCTTCATCAAGGCCGAGGTCGTGTCCTTCGAGGACCTGCTCGCTGCCGGGTCGATGAACAAGGCCAAGGAAGCCGGCAAGGTCCGGATGGAGGGCAAGGACTACGTCATGGCCGATGGCGACGTGGTGGAGTTCCGCTTCAACGTCTGACAGTGGCAGGGGCGCATTCGTCCGTCCCAACCTGTCGAACCGGGCGACCCCTGTTCGTTGTCGAGGTGAGAGGCGCTCCGAGCGGCGCCACCACGACCACCGAAGGAGCGCAGATGACCCATCCGCAGGGAAAGGTCCGCCGCCTGTTCGAGCTGATCGAACCGATCGCCACCGTCAGCTTCTCCGAGGACGTCGACCGCGCGTTCCGGGAGGTCGGCATGCGCAACTTCTGGGACGGCTACTTCGCCGGCCGCGCGGCGCCCCTGGGACTCGCGCCCGCCGAGGTCGTCCACGCCGCGTTCTACAACTTCGCGGACGGCGAGGTGGCTCGTCACATCCCGTGGGTGTGGACGCGGATCAGCCCCGAAGAGGCGATCTCGCTGCGGGAGCGGGCCAGCGCCGCCGCACTGCGTCGGAAGCTCGGCGACATCGCCGAGGATGCCGGCCTGCAACGGATCGCCGACCTCGCCACCCGGGCGGCGGTCAGCGCCCCGACCGAGGGGCGGGCTCTGTACGCCGGCCTCCGGGCGCTCGCCGTACCCGAGGACCCTGTCGCACGCCTGTGGCATGCGACCACGCTGCTTCGCGAGCACCGTGGGGACGGCCACATCGCCGCCCTGTTGGCCCACGGCATCGGCGGGATCGAGGGACATGCACTCCTGGCGGCGTCCTTCGGCCTGACGCTCGAGACCTTCGGCCGGACCCACCACCTGCCCGGGGCCGAGCTGGCAACGGTCGCCGCCGGCCTGCGCAGCCGCGGGCTGCTGGACGGCGACGGCGCGCTGACGGATGCCGGCCGCACCACCAAGCAGCGGATCGAGGACCTCACCGACACGCTCGCGACCGCCCCCTACCTGGCCTTGGACGCCGAGGAGCTCGACGAGCTGATCGCAGGACTCGGGCCGGTGTTCGCCGCGGCGTACGAACACATTCCGCTCGACTCGTGACGTTCCTCCTGGCGACCTACCGGTACGACGGAGCGCTGCTCCTCGAGCTGCTCGCCGACTGGTACTCGGTCCTGGCGACCGCCGAGACCGAGGTGGCGGACGTCGAGGCGAACCAGGGGATCCTGGCCGGCTGGGCGGACGGTGCCGGCCTCCGCCCGGCTCCCCGACGATTTCGCGGCCCGAGCCTGATCAGGATGCCCGGACCGGAGGTGGCGCGTGACTACGGACGCGGCTTCGCCGTACCGGTCACCGACGCGGACGCCGTCGCGGCCCGGACCGCTCGGCGGTTGCGGGAGACCTTCCGGCAGGCGCAGGAGAGGGCGGATGCGCGGTTGGCCGGCGGGGCCTACCTCGCCGTCCTGAGCGGGTACGTCGACCGGTTGCGCGGGATGCGCGACGACCCGGCCGCCTACCGCCGCGTCGAGCACACCCTGGTCGCGATCATGGCCGACGAGCGCTACCTCCGGATCGCTGTCGACGAGCGTGCTCGGGACCTGGTCGCGGCGATCGACGACGAGCTGAGCCACCTGTACGGACGGTGCATGGACCTCGAGCGCGGCGGTCAGGCCCGCTGAGGAACCGGCTCGGCCCCGCGGCGTCGAGGAACTGCCAGTCTGCGTCGACCCGCTGCCAATCGACGCCGCAGCGCAATATCGCGTGGCGCGCGGGCTGTTGTCCTCGTCAGGATCGGTGGTGACCAGGCAGGCAGGAGTCCGATGAACAGGCAGGCTCGTCTCGGCATGGTCGCGACCGCCCTCGCGATCGTGTACGTCGTGTGGGGCTCGACGTACCTCGGCATCCGGGTGGTCGTCGAGGACGTGCCACCGCTGACGGGGATGGGTGCGCGGTTCGTCGCGGCCGGGCTGCTCCTCGGTGTGGTGTTGCGGCTGCGCGGCGTCTCGGTGCGGGTCGGTCGCGGGGAGCTCCTCGGTGCAGCCCTGCTCGGGCTGATGCTGCCGCTGCTGGGCAACGGCCTGGTGGCGGTCGGCGAGAGCAAGGGCGCGCCGAGCGGGGTCGCGGCGCTGCTCGTCGCGGCAGTGCCGCTGTGGGTGGTGGCCTACCGGTTCGCGGGCGGCGACCGGCCGCGGGGGTGGTCGGTGCTGGGCGTGGTGCTGGGATTCGTCGGTCTCGCGTGGCTCGTGCTGGGCGGGCGCAGCCAGGGCGACATTCCGCTCGTCGGTGCGGCGTTCGTGCTGGCGGCCAGCGGGTTCTGGGCGTTCGGCTCGTGGGTGCAACCCCGCCTCACCCTCCCGAAGGACCCGTTCGTGCTCGCGGTCCACGAGATGTGGACCGGCGGGGTGATGATGGTGGCGCTGGGTCTCGCCGTGGGGGAGTCGCCCACCCCGTTCGCGTACGACGCCCGGACCTGGCTCGCGTGGCTGTACCTCGTCGTGATCGGGTCGATGGTCGGGTTCAGCGCGTACGTGTGGTTGCTCGCCAATGCGCCGATCGGCCTCGTCGCCACCTACGCGTACGTCAATCCGGTCGTCGCGGTCCTCCTCGGCCGGGCCCTGCTCGACGAGCCGATCACGAGTGCCGTGCTCGTCGGGGGCCTGGTGATCGTCGCGGCCGTCGCCGTCGTGATCACCGTCGAGCGACCACCCCGGCCGGCGGAGGACCCGGTGCTCGACCCGGCCTGAGCGTGGCGCGCCCTACCGACGGAACGTCAGGTGGATCGTGCCGCTCTCCGCGGTCTCGGTGACGACGTCGTACCCGTCCTCCAGGCCACGCAGGTCGTCCCAGAGCCGGATACCGCGGCCGAGCAGGATCGGCGCGATCGCGACGTGGAGCCGGTCGACGAGCCCTGCCGCGAGGAAGTCGCGGACCACGCGGGCGCCGCCGCCGATCCGGACGTCCTTTCCGTCGGCGACCGCGAGGGCGCGGTCGAGGGCCTCGCGGGGGGTGGCGGAGAGGAAGTGGAAGGTGGTGCCACCGGCCATCTCGATCGGGGGTCGTGGGGCGCCGTGGGACAGCACGAACACGGGGATCCGGAACGGCGGCTCGTCGCCCCACCAGCCGCGCCAGTCGGGGTCGTCGGGGAAGTCGTGCAGGCCGAACATGCCGGCGCCCATGATCTCCGCACCGAGCTCGGCGAAGTACGCCTCGGCGTACCTGTCGTCGACACCGGTGGTGCCCGCGCCCGAGGTGTCGTGCAGCACCCGCTCGCGGAAGGTGCGGGTCGCGGTGTAGGCGCCGGTCAGGCGCGGCCAGTCATCGCCGAAGGGGTTCTCGGGCGTCTGGTCGGTCGTCGTCGCGAATCCGTCCAGCGAGATGTTGAGGTCGACCCGGACTGCCATCGCGCCAGCGTACGCATGGGACGATCCGGCCTGTGGGAGGAACGAGTGAGGACGCCGCGCGCGGGCACATCAAGCGGCTGCGACTGTGGATCATCGCGCTGCGCTCGCGTACACCGTGGTGGGTGTCGATCCTGGTGCTCGCGGTACTCGGGGGAACTCTGTTCGGACTTACCGCCCTGGGGGACCTCAAGTCGCTTGAGGGCAGGTCGATCGAGCACGCCGAGGTCGTCGCCGTAGATGGGCGCGGGATCCTGATCTTCGACGGGTGTGGCAAGGGGGAGGGGCCACGCGCCGATGTCACCTGGCGCTCGTCAGACCCGCCGTCCGCGTATCCCGCGACCTTCACGGACAGGTGGTCCTGCAATGGCGACGTCAAAGTTGGCGAGACGCACCTGATCGTGCGGAGCAGCGGCGACGACGATCCCTCTGTGACCGTCGACCCGGTCACCACCCAGCGTCAGGTGCTCCAGATGACCGGGTTCGGGGCGGGTGCCTTTCTGGTGGCAGGGCTCATCGTCCAGGGCAGCCGGGCCGCTTGGCACCGCTGGGTCCGACCTGCTCGGGTCCGTCGTCGAAACCGGGCCGTGGGCTTCTGATCCAAGGCCACTAGGGTCGGCCCGTGACCGTCGCCCTCGCCGACCTGCTCGTCGCCGACCCGCCGGAGGCGTGGCGGGAGGCCGGGTTCGCCGTGGACGACGACGGGACCTGCCGGGTGGGAGCGGTGCGGATCCGGCTCGTCGGGCGCGAGCACGGGACGGGCATCGTCGGGTGGGCGCTCGGCAATGTGCCCGAGGGCACCACCGACCTCGACGGCGTCTCGACCACCGTGTCCGCGGCCGCTCCGGCGCAGGGCGCCACCCATCCCAACGGGGTGACCCACCTCGACCACGTCGTCCTCCTCTCGCCCGACCTCGCGCGGACCACCGCCGCGCTGGCGGCGGTGGGGCTCGACGTACGGCGGGAGCGGGACGGCGCACTCGCAGGGGCGCCGATGCGGCAGGTGTTCTACCGCCTGGGCGCGGTGATCCTCGAGGTGGTCGGGTCGCCGGGCGTCGCCGGCGAGGGACCTGCCGGCCTGTGGGGGCTGACCCACACCGTCGCGGACATCGACGCGGCGGCGGCGCTGCTCGGGGAGCGCACCAGCCCGGTGAAGGACGCGGTCCAGCCGGGGCGGCGGATCACCACGCTGCGGCATCGCGACCTCGGGATGTCGGTGCGGACGGCCCTGATCTCCCCCCACATCCGCGCCCAGGGCTGACAATGTCTCGATGAAGTCACGCATCGGGGCAGTGCTCATCCTTCTCGCGGCGCTCGCGCTCGCCGGCTGCGGAGGCGACGACGAGCCGCGCGGCGCAGCCACGCCGAGGCCGACTCCCACGCCCAGCGCCTCGACGCCGAGCGCCACCCAGGCGCCGTGGCAGGCCCTCGACGGCCCGCTCGGCCGCTGCGGCCCCCAGCCCACGGACGTCGCGGACACCGGGTTCGCGCCGGAGGTCATCGAGGACGCCGAGGTCGGGAAGGTCAGCGCCGTGACCGCCGGGACCGGGCCGACGGTCGCGGTGCTGCTGCACCAGACCGACGGCAACGGTCTGTGCGGCTGGCTGCCGTACGCCGCCGACCTGGTCGCGCAGGGCGTACAGGTGCTGGCGATCGACCTGTGCGGGTACGGCGAGTCGAAGTGTCGCGGCGACCGCAAGGGACCGCATCAGGTGGACGCGGTCGGCGTGGCCGTGCGCGAGGCGCGGACCCGACTGGGCGCGACCAGGGTCGTGGTCGTCGGGGCCTCGATGGGTGGCAGTGTGGCGCTGATGACGGCTGCCACCGACCCGGACGTGGACGCTGCCGTGGACCTGTCCGGGCCGGTCGACTGGGACGGGATCGAGGTCGTCGACGGCGGGCGCGCGCTGAAGGTGCCGGTGCTGGTCGCGATGGCCGACGGCGAGGGCGAGGACCAGGTCACCGGAGCGCAGGCGATCGTCGGCCAGGCGCCGGAGGGCAGCCGGTTCGAGGCCGCCGAGTCCGGTCACGGCTACGACCTGCTCCTTGACGCGGACGCCCAGCCGCTGCCGCTCGCGGAGACCGTCGCGACCTGGATCCGCGGCTGAGCCGCAGAGTCAGGGACGGCGCTGCAGGACCACCCAGCCGAGCGCCACGCCGAACCCGGCGACGATCGGGCCGATGAGCGAGAAGGTGTTGGACGTCTCGTCGCCGATGACGCCCCAGGACAGCAGGGTCCAGTAGCCGCCGACGAGCAGCAGCGCGATCGCCGGCGGCAGGCCGAACAGCAGCCGCTGCCAGCGCGGCCGGACGCCGTACCGGTCCTGGTCCATGCCCCGAGGCTACTGGGACCCGTCTTGGAGCAGTCTCCAACCCGCCTTGGACCGACTCACATGGTCAGGGCGGTGTGACGGGTGCCACGCTGCAGGAGGCCACCCGTTGTGGCGCTGCATGGGGCGGCGCCGGCCTCGGACGAACGGGAGACGTTCCGTCATGTCGCACGACCAGACGACCGACCAGGGGGACCGGCAGCCGACCGGTCGTCTCACCCGCCGCTCCTTCGTCGGCTACGTGATGGGTGGCACCGGCCTCGTCGTCGCGGCCGACCTCGCGCTCGGCGCCGCGCCCGCGCAGGCGGCCGGGCTGCCGATCCCGTCGGTGCCGCAGATCCCCGAGCTCTACGACCTCAACGACTTCCTCACCCACTGCACCCTGCCGACCTCGAACCTGATCGCGATCCACGTCGACGACCAGGGCGACGCCCACTTCGCGCTGCCGCGGATGGAGGTCGGGCAGGGCATCACCACCTCGACGGCGATGATCATCGCCGAGGAGCTCGACCTGCCCGTCGAGCGTGTGCACGTGACGCTCGCGCCGGCCCGCAGGGAGCTGCTGTTCAACCAGCTCACCGGCGGTTCCAACACCACCATCTCGACGTACACCCCGATCCGGGTCGCCGCCGCCGTCGCCCGCAAGGCGCTTCTCGACGCCGCCGCGATCCAGCTCGGTGCGCTCGTCACCACACTCAGCGTCAAGGGCGGCGTGATCTACGACCTGCTCGGCAACGCGCTCCCGTACGGCGAGGCGGCGGCCCTGGCCGCGCCGGCGACCACGAAGCAGGTGAAGGTCGAGCTCAAGACGCTCAGCGAGCACAAGGTCGTCGGCACGCCGCAGCGCCGCCTCGACGCCCGCGACGCGGTGACCGGACGCAAGCAGTTCGCGATGGACCTCGACGTCCCCGGTGCGCTGCCGACGATGGTCTGCCGCGCCCCCGACCTCAACGGCACGGCCACGGCGATCCGCAACCAGGCCGCCGTCGAGGCGATGCCCGGCGTCACCCACGTCGCGATCATCCCGACCGGAGTCGCGGTGCGCGCGAAGACCTTCGGGCAGTGCATCGACGCGGTCCGAGCGCTGGACGTGGCGTGGAAGGGCGGCACCGTCGCGGGGAAGTCGTCGGCCGACATCCTCAAGGAGCTGCGCTCGGCACAGCTGCCGCTCGCCGTGCCGAAGCTCGGCGCGACCACCGTCGAGGGCGACTTCGTCTTCCACTTCCGCAGCGGCTCGGCGCTCGAGCCCAACTGCGCGGTCGCGGACGTCAAGGACGGGACCGCCACGATCTGGGGCGGCCTGAAGTCGCCGGTCGACGCGCAGTCCAAGGTCGCGAAGGCCCTCGGGCTCGCGCCGGACAAGGTCACCGTCAACGTCGTGCAGGGTGGCGGCTCCTTCGGCCGCAAGCTGTTCAGCGATGCCGCCATCGAGGCCGCTCACGCGTCGAAGGCGTTCGGGGCGCCGGTGAAGCTGATGTGGCACCGCGCCGACGAGCCGCGACAGGGGCGCGTGCACCCGATGGCGACCTCGCGGGTGCGGGCCACGGTGCTGCTCGGCAGCGTGGTCAGCTTCGAGCAGCGGCACACCTCGGTGTCGACCGACTTCACCCACGGACTGGGGGAGCGGCTCACCGCCGAGGTCGCGGCCCTGCCGACCGGCCTGGCCAACCTCGGCTTCTCCGAGACGATCTTCCTCCTCAGCCAGGAGCTCCCCTACAACTTCGGGGTCGTCACCCAGCTGCTCAACGAGTCCAACCGTGACTTCGACCGGTTCAACACCAGCTCGGTGCGCAACATCTACTCGCCCGACGTACGCACCGCCAACGAGCTGATCGTCGACCAGCTGGCCGCGAAGCTGAACCTGGACCCGGTCGCGTTCCGGTTGAAGTACCTCAAGAGCGGCATCGTCAAAAAGGTGCTGCGCAGGGCCGCCGAGCTCGGCGAGTGGGGCAAGCAGATGCCCAAGGGCACGGCGCAGGGCATCGCGATCCACAAGGAGTACAAGGGCGCCACGGCCGTCGTCGTCGAGATCGACTGCCGCCCCGAGACCGTCAACCGCAAGGTCCGCGACGCCGTCACCGGGCCGCGGGTCACCAGGGCGACGGTCGTCGTCGACTGCGGCCTCGCGATCAACCCGCTCGGCGTGCAGGCGCAGATGATGGGCGGATTCTCCGACGGCATGGCCCAGGCGCTGAGCTACAGCAACCACCTCGTCGACGGGCACTTCCTCGAGGCCAGCTGGGACAACTCGGCCTACACCCGGCAGTGGAACACGCCGTTGGAGTTCCACTGCGAGGTGATCGACTCCGACCGCCAGGAGCCCGGCGGGATCGGGGAGGCCGGCGTGGCCGCGTCGATGGCTGCGGTCGCGTGTGCCTACGCCCGGGCCACCGGGTCGATGCCGACCGAGTTCCCGATCAACTTCAACGCCCCGCTGCACTTCGAGCCGAAGTCGTTCGTCCCGTCCGTCCCCGAGTCGCCGACCAACGGCCTCGACTACGTCTCCTGAGGACCCCGCCATGCCGAAGCACACCTTCCAGCTCAACGGTGAGACCGTGACGGTCGACGTCGAGGACGACGTCCGCATCCTGTGGGTCCTGCGCGACGTCCTCGGCGTCACCGGCCCGAAGTACGGCTGCGGGATCAACGTCTGCAAGGCCTGCACGTCGCACATCAACGGCAAGGCCTTCAACCCCTGCTCGGTGCCTATCGACGCGATCGGCCCCGACGACGAGATCACCACCATCGAGGGGCTCGCCGACACCGCACCCGGGGACGGCCTGCACCCGATGCAGGACGCCTGGCTCGACCACGACGTCGCCCAGTGTGGCTACTGCCAGCCCGGGCAGATCATGGCCGCGGTCGCGCTGGTCAACCGGGTCCGCGCGGAGAACCGCAAGATCACCGAGGACGACCTCGACTCGATCCGCAACGTGTGCCGCTGCGGCACCTACCCCCGCATTCGCGAGGCGATCAAGGCTGGCGCCGACGGCATGTAGGTCCGGCGCTCACGGCAGCCGCACCGCGCGTACGGCGACCAGCAGCTCGACGACGTCCTCGAACCGGTGCAGGTCGGCGCCGGTCTTGAGCGCGATCCGCTCCAGCCGGTAGTAGACCGTGTTGACGTGCACGTGCAGTGCCCGCGCGGCCTCCTTCGCGTTGAGGTCGTGGGCGACGTAGGCCTCCAGCGAGTCGGCGTACACGCCGTCGGCGGCGAGGTCGTCGGTGAAGAAGCCGAGGATCTCGGGGCGGACCAGCTTGCGCACCGTCGGGTCGGGGCGGCGCACCAGGTAGCTCAGCGGCGAGATCGCCCCGAATGCCAGCAGCCCGGGGCGGCCCTCGAGGGTGTCGTGCGCGAGCAGTGCCTCGCGGTAGGCGTCCGGCGCGGCGTCGTACCCGCTGTGCGGGAGGCTGGTGCCGATCACCGCGTCGACCCCGGTCGCGGCCAGCTCCTTCGCGACCCGCTCGACGTCGGCGTCCAGGGGAACCAGCCCGACCAGCTCGTGGTGGCGTACGACGACCATGCCCGGTGCGTGCGCGGCGAAGGCCGGCCGGGCAGCCGCCCCCGGCGTCGCCACGATCGCGACATACCCCGGGTCGACGCCGCCGAGGCCGACGTGGGCGAGTGTCGTGCGGTGCTGGTCGAGCAGCGGCTGGCCGTCGAGCAGCCGCTCCAGCGTGTCGCGCTGGGTCCGCTCGAGGTCGGCGATCTGGTACTGCTGCGCCTGGTGGTACGCCGCCGCGGCGGCCGAGCTGCCGACCTCGATCGTGCGCATCACGTGGGACACCAGGGTGATCAGCACCGCCTCCCGCTCGGCTCCCTCCGCGGGATAGGCCTGCAGGGTCTCCCACATCGACAGCTGTCCGATCCGGAACGCCTTGAGGAAGTCCGCGAGCGGTACGCCGACCTCGACCCGCTTCTGCGCATGCCCCGTCGTCTGCGGGAAGTCCGCCAGGTCGGGGTCGCGGCCCTCGCGGACCGTGCGCGCGAAGACCGCGAAGATCTGGCGGCAGTGGGTCATGACCTCCTCCTCGAGCCCGCTGGTGCGGTACGCCGGCACCGCCGCCCAGATCGCGCGGGTGGCGTCGGTCGCGAGATCGTCGAGACGGGCCTCGAACCACTCGGCGAGGCGCAGGCGGTCGAACTCGGGGGTCGTGAGCAGGTCCGAGAGGGGTGGATCCGGGAGCATCTCTCGACGGTAGCCGCGACAGGCTGGTCCTGCGTTGGTGCCTGCGCCCGGTCTCAGCCCAGGGCGAGCTTGACCGCGACCAGGATCATCGTGGCCGCGATGCACAGCTCGAGCACCTGCCAGGACCGCGGCCGGGCCAGCAGTGGGGCGAGGAGCCGCGCCCCGAAGCCCAGCCCGCAGAACCAGAGCAGGCTCGCCAGCGCCGCGCCGATCCCGAACCACCAGCGTCCGGCGGGCTCGCCGCCGTCGTGGGCGGTGGCGATCGAGCCGATGAGGAGCAGCGTGTCGAGGTAGACGTGCGGGTTGAGCCAGGTCAGCAGGACGACCCGGGTGACCACGCTGCGCCGGGTCTCGGCCGCCGCGTTCGCGGTGCCGTTGGCGGCCGCCAGCGACTCGGGGCGGGTGGCGCGGCGCAGCGAGCCGACGGCGTACCAGAGCAGGAAGGCGACGCCCAGCCACCGCACGACCCTCAGCGCCCAGCCGGTCTCGTCGACGAGCGCGCCGACGCCGGCGATGCCCGCGGCGATCAGCACCGCGTCGGAGACCGCGCAGATGAGCACCACCACGCCGACGTGGGAGCGGAGCAGGCCCTGCCGCAGGACGTAGGCGTTCTGGGCGCCGATCGCGACGATGAGGGAGGCCGTGGTCAGCAGACCGGCGAGGGCAGGGGCGAGCACGCACTCGAACCTAGGGGTCCCTGGTGGTGAAGGACAGCGAATGTTCCTTCATGAACATGAGCGTTGCTTAACATGAGTCATGCGCTTCGACCCCACCCAGCTGGAGACCCTCGTCGCCATCACCGAGGAGGGCACCTTCGAGGCGGCCGCCCGCCGGCTGCACGTCACCGCGAGCGCGGTGAGCCAGCGGGTGCGTGCCCTCGAGCAGGCGGCGGGCCAGGTCCTCGTCCGCCGTACGACGCCCGCCACCGTCACGCCGGCGGGGGAGCCGCTCGTCCGGCTCGGCCGGCAGCTGCGCCTCCTCGGCACCGAGGCCGCCGTCAGCCTCGGCAGCGACGAGGTCGTCGACCTCGCGGTCGCGGTCAACGCGGACTCGCTGGCGACCTGGTTCCGGCCGGTGCTCGCCGCGGTCGCCGCCCGCCCCGGGACCGCGCTGCGGCTGCATGTCGAGGACCAGGCCTACTCCGACGACCTGCTGCGCCGCGGCGAGGTGCTGGCCGCCGTCACCGACGAGCCGCACCCCGTGCAGGGCTGCGTGGTCGAGCGGCTCGGCGGGATCAGATACACGCCGGCGGCCGCACCCTGGCTCGTCGACCAGCACCGGCGCGGCCGCGGCATCGACTGGGCGGCGATGCCACTCGTCGTCTACAACGAGAAGGACCACCTGCAGGACGACCTGCTCGCCGCCCACCACGCCGGCCGGCCGCCCGTCGTGCACCGGGTGCCCAGCACCGCCGACTTCCACGAGGCGATCCGGGCCGGGCTCGGCTGGGGGATGCTGCTCGACCCGCAGCTGTCCGCCAGCCTGGCCGCCGAGGAGGTGGTCCGGCTCCCGGGGGCCCGGCCGGTCGTCGTACCGCTCTTCTGGCAGCGGTGGCGCCTCGACAGCCCGGCGCTGGCCGCGCTGAGCGATGACGTCCGCCGGGCGGCGCGGGTGTTGTCGGTGGCACGGGCTACGAAGGTGTCATGACCGACGTGTGGCCGTTCGTCCGCCAGGAGCGCCTCGCCCTGCTCGCCGACCTCGAGTCCCTGACCGCGGAGCAGTGGGACGTCCCGTCGCTGTGCGCGGGGTGGAGTGTGCACGACGTGGTGGCCCACCTCGTCGACGTCGCGAAGACGTCGGTGCCGCGGTTCGTGCTGACCATGGCGCGGGCCCGCTTCGACTTCGACCGGCAGAACCAGGACGGCGTCGAACGGGAACGAGGCCGCACGCCCGCCGAGACCGTGGCCCGTTGGCGCGCCGCCGTCGACCTGCGCAGGTCGCCGCCGGCCCCGCGAGTGACCCGCCTGGTCGAGGAGATCGTCCACGGCGAAGACGTCCGCCGCCCGCTCGGCATCGCCCGGGCGTACGACGACGGCGCGGTCGCCGACGCCTTCGGGTGGCAGGTCCGCACCTCCGAGGCGATGGGTGGCACGCGGCGCACCCTCGCCGGGCTGACTCTGGCGGCGACCGACGCCGGCCTCGTCCACGGCGACGGGCCGCGTGTCGAGGGGCGCGCCATCGACCTGCTGCTCGTCTCGGCCGGACGCACGGTCGTCCTCGACGACCTCAGCGGGCCCGGGGTGGCGACGCTGCGCGAGCGGTTCGCGTGAGGCTCAGGCCTCCGCCGTCGCCTTGATCCCGCTCAGCGTCTGCCGCATCCCGTCGCGCAGCGACGCGGTGAACACGTCCATCCCGCCCAGGAACCCCTCGGTCAGCTCGCGGGACAGCTCGGAGATGCCGTCGGGCGTGGACCGGCGTTGGGTGAGCACGGTGCCGGCGCCGTCGGGCGCGAGGTGGAAGGACCACACGGCCCAGTTCTCCTCGACCCGGAACGCGATCTCCTGTTCCGGCTCGAACCGCAGGATCCGTGCGTGGGTGGTCCACTCCAGCTCGCCGTGCTGGTTGCGGTTGGTGAACGCGACGCCCTCGCCGGGCTCGCCGCCGTCCTTGATCCGGGTGGAGGTGACCTGCGGGCTCCACTCGGCCATCCGGCGTACGTCACTGACGAGTGCCCACACCGTGGCGGGCGGGGCGTCGATCCCGATCGAGTCCTCGAGCTGGTCCATGCCTTCGGACGGTAGCCGCGATCGATCTTTACGTCCAGTCGGACGTATAGTCTTCCCATGACCCACGACGGACGACGGGCCCGGGGCGACGCGACCCGGCGACGGGCGGCGCGGTGCGCGGCCGACATCGCCACGACGCACGGCCTCGACTCGATCTCCGTCGGCGGCCTCGCGTCCGCGACCGGGCTGAGCAAGAGCGGCATCCTCACCGTCTTCGGAACCCGCGAGGCGATCCAGGTCGCCGCCGTCGCCGAGGCCCGCCGGGTGTACGTCGACACGGTGATCGCGCCCGTCTGGGGAGCCGCGCCCGGGCGGGACCGGCTGGCCGCGCTGCTCGACGCCTGGGTCGACTACCAGCGCGCCGGCGTCTTCCCCGGCGGGTGCTTCGTGGCGGCGACCTCAGCGGAGTACGGACACCGCGACGGTCCGGTCGCCGCCGCCGTGCGCGCCCTCAAGCGGGAGTGGCTCGAGCTGCTCGAGGGCGAGCTCCGGGCCGCGGGTGTCGCGGACCCGGCCGAAGGAGCGTTCCGGATCGACGCCTACCTGGTCGCCGCCAACACCCGGCGCCAGCTCTTCGGCGACGACACCGCGCTCGGGACCGCGCGTCGGCTCGCCCTGGCGGTGGTCGGGTCAGGCTGAGCGCGACGAGCCCTCGTGGGCCCGTCGTACCAGCTCGACCACGGAGACGCCGCGCTCCACCGGCGAGGTCCGCTCCTGCCGGTCCAGCCACATCGCGGCGTCGAGCGCATCGGTGGCGAGCCGGCGCAGCGCGTCGGCGCCGAGCTCGCCGTCATCCTCGTCCGGCTCGGCGATCGTGGCGGTGAACGAGCTCGTCACGCCCTCCAGCCACCAGGTGCGCAGCAGGCCGAAGGTCGGGCCCTCGTGCAGCAGCGTGCCCGGGTCGTCCTCGGCGTGCTCGCCCGGCGTCGTCACGCACCACGCCGGGCAGTCCGGCCGCTCGTCCGCCTCCATCTCCCTGCCATCGGCGCACCGGCCGTCCGAATGAGGAATCGGCTCGCGCGGAGGCCGGTCGCGGACGGATACTTCCGTCATGCCGTCGACCAGTCAGCTCGCCGCCTTCGCGATCGCCTCGTTCCTGTTCATCCAGGTCCCGGGCCCGAGCCTGCTGTTCACCATCGGCCGCGCGCTCACGGTCGGTCGCCGCGACGCGCTCCTGTCGGTGGTGGGCAACGCCCTCGGCCTGCTGGCGCAGGTCGTGCTCGTCGCGGTGGGCCTCGGTGCTGTGGTGGCGGCCTCGGCGACGGCCTTCACGCTGCTCAAGCTCGCCGGCGCGGCGTACGTCGTCTACCTCGGCGTGCGCGCGATCCTCCACCGCGCCGACGCCCGCGCCGCCCTCGAGGCGGTCGGCCTCGGCGCGGAGGCGGCGCCGAGCAGTGGGCTCGCGTCGGTGCGGACCGGCTTCGTCGTCGGCGCGACCAACCCCAAGACGATCGTGTTCTTCGTGGCCTTCCTGCCGCAGTTCATCGACGGCGGGGCACCGGCCGCGCCGCAGCTGGTGCTGCTCGGCCTGCTGTTCGGCGTGATGGCGGTCTGCTCCGACGGTTGCTGGGCGCTGCTGGCCGCCCGGGCCAGGGACTGGTTCGCCCGCAAGCCGAAGCGCCTCGACTCCCTCGGCGCCGCCGGCGGCGTGATGATGGTCGGCCTCGGGATCACCCTCGCGACCGCCGAGAGTCACTAGGACGGCGGTCGGTCGGCGGGCTCAGGCGGCGTAGTCGTCGGCGAGGACGATCGCGTCCTGGGCGTGGAGCTGGTACTCGGCTCGGGTGATCGCGGTGGTGCCGCCGCCGGTGACGAGGCGGTAGAGGCCGTGGGGTGTGCCCCAGATCCACTTGCCGGGTCCGAGCTGCATCACCGTGAATCCGGGCACGTGGGTCTTGGCTCGGTGGTGGTGTCGGGCGAGTGGGGTGTCGTTGTGATCGCCGGTCTGGCCGGGTGGTCCGTGCTTGTCGTACGACACCGTGTGGTCGTGGTCCGGTGGGCGGCCGTGCTTGACGAACAGGCCGGTGGCGTGGGGGAACACGTCCCCGATCGTGCGTAGCTGGGTGCGGTGCTTGACGTCGGTGGGGTGTTCGTAGCCGTTGACCGAACGGCCGGTGTGGAGGTCGATGACGGGCTGCACGGTGATGGTGGCGTGCCGGTGCAGGAGGTTGCGGACCTGGGTGAGGAGCCTGGGGCCGAGGTTCTCGATGCGGGCGAGGGGTCCGAGGGCGCCGGTGTCGGTGAGGGAGATGTGGACGATGAGTTCGGCGGTCGGGCTGCGGGGGTCTCGTGACGGTTGCTGCGCAACCTCCTCGACCTCCGAGGTGTCGTTGATGTCGTGGAGGAAGGCGAGGACGGCGGCGGGGTCGGCGAGCATCGCGAACGCCTCGGCCCGCCAGTGGTCCATCGACAGTGGTTCGGCGCCCTCGGGGACGTCGGCGTGCTCGGCGAGGGCGGCAGCGAGGTCGTCGACCGTGTGCTGGTGGGCGAGGGCGTCGGCTTCGTCGAGCCGGGCGAACACCGTCCCGATACCGGCAGTGTTGACCGCATCGTTGTCGTCGACCTGGGAGCCCGGGCGAGGCTTGGGGTACCAGACACCCTTGCCCTTCTGGTTCTTCTCGATCCGGGCCTGGTGAGCGGCGGGGTCGGCCTCGATCACCTTGGCCTCCGCGATGGCGAGGATCCGGCTGGGTGCCTGATCCAACGCGGCAGCGACGGCCTCATCCACGATCCTGATCTGGTGGCGGTCGAGGGTGCGGGACATCCGTGCGACCCGACGCACCACCCACGCCTCGCAGCGTCCCTCACGGACGCCGGCCCAGGTCTGCGGGAGGCGGTGGCGCAGGTCGAACGCGTCGGCCAGGGCGCCGCGGGTCGAGAGCACGTGCTCGTGACGGGCGATCGCCATCTCCACCAGTGCGAGGTCGGCGACCTCCGGGGTCCCGTCCCCGCCCAGGGTGATGAGCCGCGGTCCGCCGTACCGGACCGGGACCGCGCCGGGCTCGGCCTGCGGATCACCGGAGTGGAGGTCGGCCCAGGCGAGCAGCAGTTCCAGCTGCTGGACCTCGTGGAGCCGGTGGATCCGGACGCCGTCGTCGGCCGCGTGGAGCAGCTGCTCCGGCGTGGCATCCGAGAGGTCCGAGATCATGCGTCGATTCTATCGCACACATGTTCGAATGACGAGGCCTGCCGGGGACTTTCTCCTTGTTTCTAGGGGTTTTCGACCGCGCGCGGACCGCAAGACGACCGCAGGACCCGGCTCCTACGGACCGTCCTCGTTGCTGCGCGTTTCCGTGCTGTTCCGGCTACGTACCCGAGGCCCGGGGACAGTTCGCGCCGATGGCCGCGGTGGTTTCGAGGCTTGTCGCTGGCGCTCCTCGCACCTCAACCACCGGACAAGGGTTGGTTGCGGTGGTCTCGTGACGGTCGCTGCGCGACCTCCTCGACCTCCTCGACCTCCGGGCGCGAACCGACGCCCGACCGCGGAACCCGACCACCTCCCGACCTTCTTCGTCGCTGCCTTTCGGAACGTAACCGGCTACGCATCCGAAGCCCGCGGACAGTTCGCGCAATGGTCCAGTGGTTTCGAGGCTCGTCGCTGGCGCTCCTCGCACCTCAACCGTCGGACGAGATTGGTTGCGGTGGTCTCGTGACGGTCGCTGCGCGACCTCCTCGACCTCCGGGCGCGGACCGTAGCCCGACCGCAGAACCCAGCCACCGCCTGACGTTCTTCGTCGCTGCCTTTCGGAACGCGACCCGCTACGCACCCGAAGCCCGCGGACAGTTCGCGCCGATGGCCCGGTGGTTTCGAGGCTCGTCGCTGGCGCTCCTCGCACCTCAACCGCCGGGGTCGCGCAACCCGCCCCTTCCCGGTGGCTCCATGACCTAACGTTGGCAGTGATGAGCACGGATCCGGCTCCAGGGCCGGGCGCAGCCGTCACGGTCAACGGAGCCGCCCGGGCGCTCCTCGGCGCCCAGCCGCCGCTCACCGCGCTCGACTGGCTGCGCGGCCAGGGGCTCACCGGTGCCAAGGAGGGGTGCGCCGAGGGGGAGTGTGGCGCCTGCGCCGTCCTGCTCGCGAAGCCCGGGATCGACGCGCCGACCGAGTGGACCGCGATCAACGCCTGCCTGGTGCCGGCCGCCGCGCTCGCCGGGCAGGAGGTCGTCACCGCCGAGGGCCTCGGTACGCCGGACGCGCTGCACCCCGTCCAGCACGAGATGGCCGTCCGGGGCGGCTCGCAGTGCGGCTACTGCACGCCGGGATTCGTGTGCAGCATGGCCGCCGAGTACTACCGGCCGGGCCGCGCCTCCTTCGACCACCACGCCCTGTCCGGCAACCTGTGCCGCTGCACCGGCTACCGCCCGATCGTCGACGCCGCGGAGGCGCTGGGCGCCCCGGCGGCCGATGACCCCCTCGCTGTCCGTACGACGACCGCGCCACCACCCGTCCCACAGCACCGCGTCGCGGGCTGGGTCCGCCCCGCGACCCTCGACGAGGCACTGAGCCTCCTCGCCGAGCCCGGCGCGGTCGCCGTCGCGGGCTCGACCGACCTTGGCGTCGAGGCCAACCTCCGCGGCTCCCGCCCGGGCCTGCTGGTCGCCATCGACCGGCTCGACGAGCTGCGCGGCCTGAGCGTCGCCGATGGCGTGGTCGAGATCGGCTCGGCCGTCACGCTCAGCGAGGCCGAGCGCCGGCTGGAGGGCCGGATTCCCCTGCTGGACGCGGTGTTCCCGCAGTTCGCGTCCCGGCTGATCCGCAACGGCGCGACCATCGGCGGCAACCTCGGCACCGGCTCACCCATCGGCGACCTGCCGCCCGCGCTGCTCGCCCTCGACGCCGATCTCGTGATGGTCGGCCGCGACGGGGAGCGCACGGTCCCGCTCACCGACTTCTTCACCGGCTACCGCCGGTCGGTGCGGCAGCCCGGGGAGCTGATCGCCCGGATCCGGGTGCCGCTCCCGCTCGCCACGACCACCGCCTTCCACAAGATCGCCAAGCGCCGCTTCGACGACATCTCCTCGGTGGCCGTGGCCTTCGCGCTCGACATCGAGGCGGGCACCGTGCGCAGGGCGGCGATCGGGCTCGGCGGAGTGGCGGCCACCCCGATCCGCGCGACCGCTGCCGAGCGGGCCCTCGTCGGCCGCGCCTGGACTCCCGACGGCATCGCCCCGGCCGCGACAGCGCTGGCCGAGGCCGGCACGCCGCTCGACGACCACCGCGCGAGTGCCGCCTACCGCACGGCGATGCTCGGCCAGGCGCTCCCGCGACTGCTCGCCGAGACGACCGAGGGGGTGCGGTCATGAGCGTCGGCGAGGCGCGCCCCCACGAGGCCGCGGCCCTCCACGTCACCGGCCGCGCGCTCTACACCGACGACCTCGCCCTGCGCGCGCCCGGCGTCCTGCACGCCCACCCGGTCCAGGCGCCCCACGCGCACGCCCGGATCACGCACCTCGACCCGCGGCCGGCGTACCGGATCCCCGGTGTGGTGCGGGTCCTGACCGCGGCCGACGTCCCCGGCGTCAACGACTCCGGCACCAAGCACGACGAGCCGCTGTTCCCCGACGAGGTGATGTTCCACGGCCAGGCGGTCGCGTGGGTGCTCGGCGAGACGCTCGAGGCCGCCCGCCTCGGCGCGGAGTCCGTCGACGTGTCGTACGACGACCTGCCGTCCCTCGTCACGCTCGCCGACGCCATCGCCGCCGGCTCGTTCCAGGGCGCGCGGCCGACCATGGAGCGCGGCGACGTCGAGGCCGGACTCGCTGCCAGCACGCGGGTCTTCGAGGGCGTGACCGAGCTCGCCGGCCAGGAGCACTTCTACCTCGAGACACATGCGTCCTTCGCCCAGGTCGACGACGACGGCCAGGTGTTCGTGCAAGCCAGCACCCAGCACCCCACCGAGACCCAGGAGATCGTCGCCCACGTGCTCGGCCTGGCCAGCCACCAGGTGACCGTGCAGTGCCTGCGGATGGGCGGCGGGTTCGGCGGCAAGGAGATGCAACCCCACGGGTACGCCGCCGTCGCGGCCCTCGGCGCCACCCTCACCGGCCGCCCGGTGCGGGTGCGGCTCACCCGCCAGCAGGACATGACCATGAGCGGCAAGAGGCACGGCTTCCACGCCACGTGGAGGGTCGGCTTCGACGACGACGGCCGGCTGCAGGCGCTCGACGCGACGCTCACCTCCGACGGCGGCTGGAGCCTCGACCTCTCCGAGCCCGTGCTCTCGCGGGCGCTGTGCCACATCGACAACGCGTACTGGGTCCCGCACGTCCGGGTCGCCGGCCGGATCGCCCGCACTCACACCACCTCCCAGACCGCGTTCCGCGGCTTCGGCGGCCCCCAGGGGATGCTCGTCATCGAGGACGTCCTCGGTCGGTGCGCGCCCCTGCTCGGCCTGGCGCCCGAGGAGCTGCGCCGCCGCAACTTCTACGTCGAGGGCCAGGCCACCCCGTACGGACAGCCGGTGCGGCACGCCGAGCGCCTCGACCGCGCCTGGCAGCAGGTCCTCGACACCAGTGAGTACGCCGTGCGACGCAAGGAGGTCGAGCGTCACAACGCCGGGAGCCCCCATTCCAAGCGGGGTCTGGCGATCACGCCGGTGAAGTTCGGCATCTCGTTCAACTTCACGTCCTTCAACCAGGCGGGCGCCCTCGTGCACGTCTACAAGGACGGCTCGGTGCTGATCAACCACGGCGGCACCGAGATGGGCCAAGGGCTCCACACGAAGATGCTGCAGGTCGCCGCCACCGCGCTCGACCTGCCGGTCGAGCGCGTCCGGCTCGCACCGACCCGCACCGACAAGGTGCCCAACACCTCGGCCACCGCTGCCAGCTCCGGCGCGGACCTCAACGGCGCCGCGGTCAAGGACGCCTGCGACCAGATCCTGGCGCGGATCGCTCCCGTGCGGGCCCGCCTCGGCGAGGACGCGTCCTGGCAGGACGTCGTGCGGACGGCCTACCTCGACCGGGTCCAGCTCTGGGCCGCCGGCTTCTACCGCACCGAGGGCCTGTCCTGGGACGCGACCACGATGACCGGTCACCCGTTCAAGTACTTCGCCTACGGTGTCGCCGCCGCCGAGGTCGAGGTCGACGGATTCACCGGTGCGTACGCCGTGCGCCGGGTCGACATCGTCCACGACGTCGGCGACAGCCTCTCCCCGCTGGTCGACCTCGGCCAGGTCGAGGGCGGGTTCCTGCAGGGCGTGGGCTGGCTGACCCTCGAGGACCTGCGCTGGGACAGTTCGGACGGCCCCCATCGGGGGAGGCTCGCGACGCAGTCCGCGTCGACGTACAAGCTGCCGAGCCTGTCCGAGCTCCCTGCCGACCTGCGGGTCGCGCTGCTCGAACGGGCCACCGAGGACGGCGTGGTCTACGGCTCCAAGGCCGTCGGTGAGCCGCCGCTGATGCTCGCGTTCTCCGTGCGCGAGGCGCTGCGCGACGCGGTCGCCGCCTTCGGGGTTTCGACAGGCTCAACCAGCAGGTCGGTCGAGCTGGCCTCCCCGGCGACACCCGAGGCGGTCTGGTGGGCGATCGAGCGGGTCAGGAGCTGAGCATGGACTGGCTGCGCGCGCTCCAGCACCTCCGCGCCACGCGGACCCCGGGCGTGATCGTGACGATCGCGGAGGTCCGCGGCCACGCCCCGCGCGCGGCCGGCGCCAAGCTGGTCGTGGCGGCCGACCGGACGTGGGGGAGCATCGGCGGCGGGAACCTCGAGGAGACCGCCGTACGACGGGCGCGGGTGCTGCTGCGCGACGCTGCCACCTGCGCGACCACGCAGACGCACGACCTCTCCGACCGGGCGCCGACGGAGCACGGCGTGCAGTGCTGCGGCGGGCAGGTGAGGCTCCTCTACGAGCCCGTGCCGGTCCGGAGATCGGTCGCGGTCTTCGGGATGGGCCACGTCGGGCTCGAGCTGGCCCTGCTGCTCAGCCGCCACGACCTCGAGCTGCACCTCGTCGACTCCCGCGCCGACCAGCTCGCCGACGACCGCCTGGCCCCCGTGCTCACCGGGCCGGCCGACGTACGGGTGCACCGGGTGCCCGTGCTGCCCGAGCTCGTCGTCGCTGACCTGCCCGTCGGCACCGATGTCCTCGTCCTCACCCACGACCACGCGGAGGACCTCGCCCTGCTCGACGCGCTGCTCCGCTCCGACGTACCCGGCTCGATCGGGCTGATCGGCTCCAGCGCCAAGTGGACCCGCTTCCGGGCCCGGCTCGCCGGGCTCGGCCACGACGCGACCGCCATCGCCCGCGTGCACACGCCGATCGGCGACCCGGCGGTGAGCGGCAAAAAGCCGGCCCGGATCGCGCTGGCGGTTGCTGTGGAGTTGCTCACGACCAGCGGCGCCGCGCGTTTGGAGGCGTGAGCGACAGGTTAGGTTCAACAGCGTTGAGATGGCTTGCTGAGAACGCGGGCCGCCCCGTCGCGCGTAAGGACCCGGCCCCGCCATGAGCTACCCCCCGCCGCCCCCGCCCCCGCATGCCCAGACCTGGGCGGCGCCGTCCGGCCCCCCGCCGAAGCGCAGCCGCACCGGACTGACCATCGCGCTGCTGGCGGTCGGGCTGGTGCTGGTCCTGGGCGTGATCGGCATCGTCGCCCTCGTCGTCCGCGGTGACGACTCCGACGGCTCGGGCGACTCGGCCGGCGACGCCGGTGGCGCGCACGAGGCGTCGTGCGAGGTCTACACGGACGTGGTGCTGAGCAGCGAGATCTGGGCGGCCACCGAGTTCGACCCCGACAAGGTGCAGGAGCTGTACGACGCGGCGCTCGCCGACATCACCGACGACGACGTCGCGGCGCTGGTGGAGCAGGAGGCCACCGTCAAGGTCTCCTACTATCGGGCGCTTCGGGAGTGGAAGCAGGCCGCCGAGGATGCGCTGAGCCGGGGCGAGTACCCCGAGACCACCCTGCCGGACGATCTCACGGCCCAGCACACCGAGATCCAGGACGCGCAGCGCGCTGTTCTCGAGGAGTGCCAGGACACCTTCCCCGACCGGGGGAACCAGCCGGTACCGAAGATCACGGCGCCGACCCTCAACACGCCCAGCTGGATGGACGAGGAGTGATGGAGTGATGTCGGCTCCCCACCCGCCGGGCTGGCCCGCCCCGGCTCCGCGACGTCGCTTCCCCTGGCTTGCCGTCCTCGGCTCGCTCGGTCTCGTGATCGTCCTGGTCGTCGGTCTCACCGTGGTGCTGGTGCTCGGCGACGACGGCGAGGAGCGGGAGGACCGGAAGAGCCGGTCGGAGGCGCTGCGGGAGCGGCTGCTCGAGGACTCCCGTGCCGAGCTCCCGACGACCGCCGACGTCGAAAGTGCGGTACCGGGCTACGACTACTCGATGGCCGTCACCGGTGTCGGCACCGATGCCGACCTGAGCATCGCGGCGACCTACGACGCCGACGCCAAGGATCCCTGGCAGGGCGACCCCGGCAAGATCGAGGTGTACGCCGACGCGGCGCTGACCAAGCCGGTGCCGGTCATGATCCTGCCGGACGTGACCTCCCCCGACGACGACCCGCACCTGGCCATCTCACCGGTGCGCCTTCAGCGGTCCCACATCACGCGCCGGGACGGCGAGGTGAAGGGCACGCTGGCCGACCTCGGCACGTTCTGGAACCTCAACCCGCACGTGTACGTCGTGCAGTACCTCACGCCCGACGGCACGAAGCGGCCGCGACCGCTCGTCACGCAGGTCGACTTCGTCTCCGAGGCCACCGCGCCGGCGCAGGTCACCTCGACGGTGACCCCCGACGGCGACGCGCTGCTGGAGTGGACCCCGGTCGAGGGCGCGAGCGAGTACCTCGTCGTCCTGGAGCAGCGGCGTGCCGACCTCGACGACACCGTGCAGGTGCTCGGCCGCACGACCGAGGCGACGTGGTCGTCGGCCACGACGAAGAAGTGCCTCCACAGCTGCACCCAGAACGACGTACTGAAGCTGACCACGGTCGACGGGTCGACCCAGGCGTCCCTGCCACAGCTGGTCCCCGAGAAGATCGACGCCAGGCTCGGTGTCGTCGCGGTCGTCGACCGCAAGCCGTCGGTCGCGACACCGATCGACTTCAACGGCCTCGAGACCCTTCCGGTCCGGTCGGACCGGAAGTGGGACCAGGGAGCCGACCTCGCCGGGCAGGGCCTCGCGGCGCTGCCGAGCCGGTTCCTGTTCGTCTCCATCGACGGCTCGACCCGGGCGACCGGTGCGAGCGTCGACCGGGCCGAGGTGACCCGCGACGGGGACGACTGGGTGGTCCCGCTGCGGGGCCGGGGGACTCGGCTGGTGGATCCGGTCCGCATCCCCGTCGCTGCCGTCGACGACATCGACGCCGCCGTCGCGACGTTCAACGAGCGCGCGCAGCGCGACTACCCGCTCGCCGGACTGGACGAGGCGGGCATCGTGATCCGCGCCGACCTGCCCAAGAAGCCGGCCCCCGAGCTGCCCCCGCCGGACTACCCGGTGTTCGGCAGCAACGAGCTCACGAAGTTCATCGCCGGGCAGCTGATCGCGGGCTCCACGGCCATCGACATCTCCGAGTTCGCCGACCAGCCGGGCCTGCCCGACGTCCAGGACGCGTTGAGCGAGGCGGTCTACCAGAACCCCTACGCCCTGGCGTACTTCGACACGTTCTCGTTCGACGGCACCGTGATCCAGGTCGAGGCGGCGTACTCCGTGGCGGAGCTGCAGTCGCGGCAGAAGAAGATCGCCGACCGGGCCGAGGAGGTCGTGAAGAGCCAGATCTCCGCCGGGATGAGCGTGTCCGACAAGGTGGCGGCCATCAACCGCTACCTCGTGGACAACGCCGACTACGACCACGCCGCGATCGACGCGTCGCCGGGCAAGTACCGCTCCGACACCCCGGCGAACTTCCGCTACGCCTGGGAGACCGACGGGATCCTGGTCAGCGGCACCGGCGTGTGCATGAGCTACGCCTACGCCTTCCAGACCCTCGCCGAGGAGGCGGGCATCGAGTCGGTCGTCGTCTCGGGCGAGCTGGCCGACGGCGGCGGGCACGCGTGGAACAAGGTCAAGGTCGGCGACAGCTGGCGCGCGGTCGACGTCACCTGGAACGACCCGCGCGGAGGGTGGAACCCCCAGTGGGGCACCAAGTACCTGCTGATCCGCGACGCGCAGTTCACCGGCGACGCCCTGCGCACCGAGCGCGACACCTGGATGTCAGACGCCTACCTCAGCCAGTACGCCACCCGATGAACGCCGCCTACCCGCAGCCCCGTGCCGCCTTCCAGGGCCACTGGATGGCACCCGGCACGTTCGGCGGCGTACCGGCCTGGCTGGTCGTCGAGGACGGCCGGGTCGCGCTGCTCGCACCGGGCCAGAGCCCGACGGGCTTCGTCGACGTCTTCCGGGTCCCGGTCCGGCAGGCGCGGATCTCCTCCGCCGCGCAGCGGATCACCGTCACGGTCGCCGGGACGGCGTACCCGGTGCTCGCCCGGCCGCACGGCCCGGTCGTCGGGTCCGGCCTGGCGGCCACCGGATCCGTCGCCGGCCTCGCGGGGGCGGAGGTCGTCCACGGCACCAGCACGGCGGCCCGGGCCGGCAACGTCGCCGCGGATGCCGCCGCCTTCGCCCGCCAGGGAGGTCCCCAGTTCCTGGCGACACTGAGGCAGCAGGGTGGGCAGGTACGTCGGGTCGGCTACGGCGTCCTGCTGAGCGTCGGCTTCGTGGCCGGCCTGCTCCTCGCGCTCCTCGTGACTGTCATCACCGTCGCCGTGCTCGCCTGACCCCACGGTGAGTTCGCGGCAGGTCAACGGGTCAGTAGGCCGTGCGCGTCTCGTTGGCCAGCCAGGCGTCGAAGGGCGCGGCGGCGTCGGGGGTCGCGACGCGGGACACGGTCATCGTCCACTCCGAGCGCGGCCGGTCGAACAGCTCGTAGAACGCCCGGTCGTCGAACCCTCCGCGGGCGGCGTCGTCGCGGTCGGCGGCGTACACCACCCGGTCGAGGCGCGCCCACAGCGACGCGGACACGCACAGCGGGCACGGCTCGCACGAGGTGTAGAGCGTGCAGCCGGTCAGCTCGAAGGTCGCCAGCGACGTGCATGCCGCGCGGATCGCGGTCACCTCGGCGTGGGCGGTGGGGTCGAGGTCGCGGGTGACCCGGTTCTGGCCCTCGGCGACGAGGACGCCGTCCCGCACGATCACCGCGCCGAAGGGCCCGCCGCCGGCGGCGACGTTCGCGGTCGCCAGCTCGACCGCACGCGCCAACCAGGCCCCACCGTTGTCCGGACTGAGATCCATGACGTCATTCAACCCTGCGAGGCCACGAGCCGCTCCATCACGCGGCGCAGCGCCTGCACGACGTGCTGTGCCGAGCGGCGGCGCAGCGTCTCCGGCCGAGCGAGCACGTCGATGGTGCGGCTGGTGCTCAGTCCGTGGAGCGGGCGGAGCACGACGTCGTCGTACGGATGGGCGGAGGTGTAGCGCGGGAGCAGGCCGATCCCGGAGCCGGCGGCCACGAGGGCGGCGACGGCGCCGTAGTCGTTGACCCGGTGGACCACCTCGGCGTTGCGGCGGGTGAGCGCGGCGACGGCGATCAGGACGTCGTCGGGGGAGTAGCCGACCCGGCTGGTCACCCAGCGCTCGCCGACGACGTCGCGCGGGCGGAGCCGCTCGCGGGCGGCGAGCGGGTGGTCGGCGGGCAGGGCGACGTCGAGGGGCTCGCGGGCCAGGGTGACGACGTGCAGGTCGTCGGTGGGCCACGGCGGGCTGTGCTCCATCCGGTGGGCGAGCACGAGGTCGTACTGCGCGGTCAGCGCCGGGAAGTCGCGCTGAGCGACGTCCTCGTCGGTCAGCCGCAGCTCGGGGGCGTCGGGGTCGCGGCCGAGCTCGCGCAGCAGGGGGCCGAACACGGCCTGGCCGGCGCTGTGGAAGCTGCTCAACGTCACCGTGCCGCCCGGCGCGGCCTCGAACTCCTCGACCGCGCCGCGCGCGGCCGCCATCGCGTCGATGACGTCGGCACCGGCCCGGGCGAGGACCCGCCCGGCGTCGGTCAGGGTGAGCACCCGCCCGTCGCGGCGCGTGAGCGGCGTACCGAACTGGCGCTGGAGCGCGGCCAGGTGCTGCGACACGGCCGACGGCGAGACGTGGAGCGACTCGGCCACGGCGGTGACGCTGCCGAGGGCGCCGAGCTCGCGCAGGATGGTGAGCTGGTGGATCTCCACGGGGCCCAGCCTACGGTGAAGCGTTTGCTTAAGGGACGGTGCAGGAAGTGGCCGTTGCTCTGCACGGTCTCCCGGCGATGCAATGGACCCATGAAGGCGCTCTACAAGGCCGAGGCGGCCCCAGGGCTCGAGCTCGTCGACCGCCCGGACCCCACGTGCGGTCCGGCCGAGGTGATCATCAAGGTGCTCCGCACCGGCATCTGCGGCACCGACCTCCACATCCTGCGCTGGGACGAGTGGGCCGCGGGTGCGGTCAGGGCGCCGCTCACTCCCGGCCACGAGTTCTACGGCGAGGTGGTCGAGGTCGGCCCGCTCGTCACCGACGTCGCGGTGGGCGACCGGGTGTCCGGCGAGGGCCACATCGTGTGCGGTACCTGCCGCAACTGCCGCGCCGGCCGGCGCCAGATGTGCATCCGGACGATCGGCCTGGGCGTGCAGCGCGACGGCGCGTTCGCGCAGTACCTCAGCCTCCCCGCCAGCAACGTGTGGGTGCACCACCCCGACGTCGACCCCGACCTCGGCGCGATCTTCGACCCGCTCGGCAACGCCGTGCACACCGCGCTCGCGTTCCCGCTCGTCGGCGAGGACGTGCTCGTCACGGGCTGCGGCCCGATCGGGCTGATGGCCATCGCGATCGCCCGCCACGTCGGCGCGCGGTACGTCGTCGGCACCGACGTCAGCCCCGCCCGCCTCGAGCTGGCCCGGGGCATGGGCGCGGACGCGGTCGTCGACGTGTCGACCGGGTCCGTGGCCGACGTACAGCAGGCCCTGCACATGCGTGAGGGCTTCGACATCGGCTTCGAGATGAGTGGCGCCCCGTCGGCGCTGCCGCAGATGATCGACAACATGAACCACGGTGGCCGGATCGCCATGCTCGGCCTGCCCAGTGCGCCGTTCGCGATCGACTGGGGCAAGGTCGTCACCCACATGCTGACCCTCAAGGGGATCTACGGTCGCGAGATGTTCGAGACCTGGAACGCCATGGGGGCGATGCTGCAGTCGAGCAGCACGCTGCGTACGGCGATCGGGTCGGTCATCTCCGACCGCCTGCCCGCGCGGGACTGGGAGCGGGGATTCGAGATCGCGGCGTCCGCCGGGGTCGGCAAGGTCGTGCTGGACTGGACGGAGCTGTGATGTACGGGAACTTCAGGAACCACCTCACCGCCGAGCTCGACGAGATCGAGCAGGCCGGGCTGACCAAGCGCGAGCGCGGCATCCGCGGGCCGCAGAAGGCCGAGATCGTCGCTGACGGCGCCGAGGTGCTCAACTTCTGCGCCAACAACTACCTGGGCCTCGCCGACGACCCGCGGCTGCTCGAGGCGGCGCGCGGCGCGCTCGACGAGTGGGGCTACGGCCTGGCCAGCGTCCGCTTCATCTGCGGCACGCAGGAGCAGCACCTCGAGCTCGAGCGCCGGATCGCCGCATTCCTCGGCACCGAGGACACGATCCTCTACTCGTCGTGCTTCGACGCCAACGGCGGCGTCTTCGAGACCCTCTTCGGGGCCGAGGACGCGATCATCTCCGACGCCCTCAACCACGCCTCGATCATCGACGGCATCCGGCTCTCCAAGGCCCGCCGCCTGCGGTACGCCAACCGCGACATGGCCGACCTCGAGGCCCAGCTGCAGTCCGCGGCCGACGCCCGGTTCCGGGTGGTCGTCACCGACGGGGTCTTCTCGATGGACGGCTACATCGCGCCGCTGCGCGAGATCTGCGACCTCGCCGACAGGTACGACGCCCTCGTGCTCGTCGACGACTCCCACGCCGTCGGCTTCATCGGCGCCGGCGGTCGCGGCACCCCCGAGCTGTGCGGCGTGGCCGACCGGGTCGACATCTACACCGGCACCTTCGGCAAGGCCCTCGGCGGCGCGTCCGGCGGCTACGTCTCCTCGCACCGCGAGATCGTCGCCCTGCTGCGCCAGCGCTCGCGTCCGTACCTGTTCTCCAACACCCTCGCTCCGGCCATCGTCGCCGGCACGCTGCGCGCGCTCGACCTGGTCGAGGGCTCGGGCGAGCTGCGTGAGCGGCTGCAGGCCAACGCGCGGCTGTTCCGCGAGCTGATGGAGGCCGAGGGCTTCGACCTGCTCCCCGGCGAGCACCCGATCGTCCCGGTGATGTTCGGCGACGCAGCCCTCACCGCCCGGGTGGCCGACGAGATGCAGAAGCACGGCGTGTACGTGACCGCGTTCAGCTTCCCCGTGGTCCCCCGCGGCGAGGCCCGGATCCGGGTCCAGCTGTCCGCCGCGCACACCGAGGAGCAGGTACGACGCTGCGTGGAGGCGTTCATTGCAGGACGAGAGGCGGCGCAGGCTTGATCGAACAGGAAGATCTCCTGTTCAATAGGTCTCATGACGGACGTTCTCTCGCTCGCTGACCGCATCGACACCGGTGATGACGCCGTGGTGGCGGATCCGTCCTGGCACGCGCTGAAGGGCGCCGTCGAGCAGGTCCGCACCTGGCAGCTCGCCGACGGCTCCGTCGACCTCGCCGCCGACAGCGCCCCGTCCCGCGAGACCGTCGCCGCCGCGGTGACCCGCGTCGTGGAGGCCGTCGAGGCGCTCTCGCCGCTGCTGCCGCACGACGCGGCCTACCACCGTGCACTCGTCGCCGACCTGCGCCGCTGGGCCGACGCGGGCTTCGGCGTACCGGACTTCCTCGACTCGCTGCTGGCCTTCCAGCCCGCCGCCGAGCGGATCGACGGCCGCCAGCACCTCGTCGTGTTCCCGATGTACACCCAGAACGGCAACCCGAACCGCAACCTCGAGGCCGTCGTCTTCCGGATGGTGTGGCCCGAGTGGCTCGCCGACCTCGAGGCCACCCGCTACGACAACCCGCTGTTCTGCGGCATCGCGTTCGAGGACTTCACCAGCGGCTACGACACCAACTCGGCGGTGCTCTTCCCCGAGACCGTCGCAGTGCGCGAGGTGCCCGAGCGGTTCAGCTGGGGCGGCATCTTCTGCGACCGCGAGGCCGCCCGCTTCCGCCGTGTCGGCACCGCCGCCGTCGACCTGCTCGGCGTCGAGCTCCCCGACGAGGTCCGCGGCCTGCTCGAGGACCAGCAGCGCAGCCAGGACGCCTTCGTGCTCTGGGACATGATCCACGACCGCGCGCACAGCCACGGCGACCTGCCGTTCGACCCGTTCATGATCAAGCAGCGCCAGCCGTTCTGGATGTACGGCCTGGAGGAGCTGCGCTGCGACCTGACCGCGTTCAAGGCGGCCGTCGAGCTCGAGGCGGAGGGCAACGAGGTCGCCGCCGACGCGCAGCACGCGATCCTGCTCGACCGGATGTTCCGGTTCCCGGTCACCGGCGAGCGCACCCGCAACTACGACGGCCTCGGCGGCCAGCTGCTGTTCGCCTACCTGCACAAGCACGACGCGATCCGCTGGACCGACAACAAGCTGCGCATCGACTGGGACCTCGCGCCCCAGGTCACCAACGCGCTGTGCGCCGAGATCGAGCAGCTCTACCGCGACGGCATCGACCGCCCGAAGATCGTGCACTGGCAGGCCGCCTACGAGCTGGTCAGCCGCTACCTCGCGCCGCACCCGGCCTCCAAGTGGGCCCGCGGCGCCGACGCGCTCGACTTCTCCAAGCAGCCGCGCGAGCTGGTCGACGACGTGCTGGCCGACGAGTTCCCGCTGAGCATGTTCTTCGAGGCCCTGGCCAAGAAGCTCAAGAACGTGATCGCGGAGACCCGCGGCATCACCGCCGCCGCATGACCCGGGTCATCGCGGTCGCCGGTGCCGGCGGCCCGGCCGGTCGCGCCGTCGTACGCCGGCTCGCGGCCGACGGCGTCCTCATCGCTGCTGCCGACGCCGACCCGACCCGTCTCGACGGCCTGGAGGCCGAGGCCAGCGTGGTCGACCTGCTCGACCCGGACGCGACCCGGTCCTGGATCGACGACGTCGTGGCCGTCCACGGCCGGCTCGACGGCGTCGTGCACCTCGTCGGCGGCTGGCGCGGCGGCAAGGGCCTGACGGCCGAGGCGCTGGACCACTGGGCGGTGCTCGAGCCGCTCCTGGTCCGCACCCTGCAGCACACCTCCCTGGCGGCGCAGGAGGCGCTGGTGGAGTCGGGAGGCCGGTTCGTGGTGGTCAGCGCCGCCGGCGCCGGGCAGCCGACCGCGGGCAACGCGTCGTACGCCGCCGCCAAGGCTGCCGCCGAGGCCTGGACCCTCGCCCTGGGCCACGCCTTCGCCCGGGCCGACGGGGACGCCGCCGCTACGATCCTGGTGGTCAAGGCCCTCCTCGACGACGCGATGCGCGCCGCCCGCCCGGACGCCGCGTTCGCCGGCTTCACCCACGTCGACGACCTGGCCGAGACGATCGCCGGTCTGTGGGACCGGCCGAGCGCCGAGCTGAACGGAGAGCGACTGTGGCTGACGCCGCGACCCTGACCACCTCGACGGCTGCGCACCGGCGACACGACCCCGAGGCCCGCCAGTTCGCCAGCGACAACTACGCGGGCGTGCACCCCGAGGTGCTGGCCGCGATCGCGCTGGCCAACGGCGGCCACCAGGTGTCGTACGGCGAGGACGCCTACACCGAGCACCTGCAGGTGATCATGGCGGGGCTGTTCGGCGACGGCGTCGAGGCGTACCCCGTCTTCAACGGCACCGGCGCCAATGTCGTCGGTCTCCAGGCGCTCACCGACCGCTGGGGCGCGGTGATCTGCGCCGAGACCGCCCACATCAACGTCGACGAGGGCGGCGCCCCCGAGCGGATGGGCGGCCTCAAGCTGCACCCCGTCGCCACCCCCGACGGCAAGCTCACCCCCGCGCTGGTCGACAAGCACGCCTGGGGCTTCGACGACGAGCACCGGGCCATGCCGCAGGTCGTCTCGATCACCCAGTCAACCGAGCTCGGCACGCTCTACACGCCCGACGAGGTGCGCGCGCTCGCCGAGCACGCCCACGGACTCGGGATGCGCCTGCACCTGGACGGCGCGCGGCTCGCGAACGCCGCGGCCGCGCTCGACGTACCGCTGCGGTCGTTCACCTCCGACGCCGGCGTCGACGTGCTCTCCTTCGGCGCCACCAAGAACGGTGCCCTCGCCGGCGAGGCCGTCGTCATCCTCAACCCCGACGGCGTGAGCCACCTCAAGCACCTGCGCAAGCTGTCGATGCAGCTGGCCAGCAAGATGCGCTTCGTCTCCGTGCAGTTCGAGGCGCTGCTCGCCGACGGGCTCTGGTTGCGCCTGGCCGGCCACGCCAACGCCATGGCGCAGCGCCTCGCGGCCGGTGTGCGCGAGATCGACGGGGTCGAGCTGCTCTACCCGGTGCAGGCCAACGGCGTCTTCGCCTGGCTGCCCCACGACGTCAGCCGCCGGCTGATGGAGCGCCACCGCTTCTACTTCTGGGACGAGGCCGCCGGCGACGTGCGCTGGATGTGCTCGTTCGACACGACCGAGGACGACGTCGACGCATTCCTCGGTGCCTTGCGCGAGGAGATGGGCCGGGCCTGACGGGCTGTCAGTCCCGGACCCTCACCTTCACCACCGGCGAGGTGCTGGCCAGGGTCGTCGCCGTCGCGGCCGCCACGACGCGGTAGCGGAGCCTGCCGACCTTGCGCTCCTTGAGCCGGAACCGGAAGCCGGACTGGGCGATCGAGGCGCGGAGGGTCGTCCAGGACCCGTGTCGCCAGACCTGGAGGCTGACGGGTACGCCGTTGGTCGCCGGGCTGATCGTGCCGGACAGGGTGACCTTGCGGCCGCGCGTCACCGCGTGCGGCGTCGCGGTCAGGGTGAGGCTGGTGGCGGGCGCCGGGCCGCCCGGAGGGGTGCCGGGAGCGGAGCCCGGGACGACGGGAGCCGAGGGGGCGGAGAAGTCACCCACCGCGCCACCGTTGTCGTGGGCCTGGACCCGGAAGCGGTACGCGACGCCGTTGGCCAGGTTCGTCACGGTGAAGGACGGCGATGCGCTCCCGGTGCTGTCGAGGTGGCCCGGCCAGGTGACGCCGTCGAGCGACCACTCGATGGTGTAGAAGCTGATCTGCGCGCCGCCGCTGGCGGTCGATGCGGTCCAGGTGAGGTGCACCGCCGTGTTGTCGGGGATGCCGACGACGTTGGTGGGTGTCGTCGGCGGCACGATGACCGGATCCGCCGGCACGAGGACCGGTGCCGAGGGGACCGAGTACGTCCCGACCACACCGCCGTCGGTCTTCGCCGCCACCCGGAAGAGGTAGGTCGCCCCCTTGGGCAGTTGCGTCACGAGGAAGGCGGCGCCCGCCGAGCCGGTGGGGACAGGCGCGGACCAGCTGCTTCCGCCGTTGCTCGACCACTGGACGAGGAAGCTCGCCAGCGTCCGGCCGCTGGGGGCCGGCGAGGGCGTCCAGGTCACGAACACCTCGCCGTCCGGAGCGGGCCAGACCGCGCCGGAGACGTCGGTGGGCGGCGCCGGCAGCGGCGACGGGATGAAGGGTGCGGACGCGGCGGACTCGGGTCCGGTGCCGACGGCGTTGACCGCGGCGATGCGCACCAGGTAGCTGACGTTGTTCATGACGCCTGAGGAGTGCGCCGTCGTGCTCGCGTCGCCCGTCGTGCCGATGGTCGCCCAGTGGGCGCCACCGTCGGTCGACACGTCGACCCGGTAGCCCGTGATGGCCGAGCCTCCATCGGAGGCCGGTGCGGTCCACGACAGGTCGACCACGCCGTCCCCGGGGGTGACGACCAAGCCGGTCGGAGCGCCCGGCACCGTCGCGGCCACCGCTGGGCTGGTGACGACGAGGCAGGCGAGCAATGCGGCCCCGAGCGACAGCAGCACCGCGACCAGCCGGCCGCCTCCCGGCCCGTCGAGCGAACGTCCCTGCATGGCGAAACCTCCGGTCGTCCCGTCGGGGCCGCCTGGACGTCGACCCTCGCGAGGAGGATGACGGGCCGGTCTTCGGAAAACCTTCGGATGAGGTTTCGGGCGCCCTGCCGAGCCGCGCGGTCAGGCCGGCAGATCCTCCCGGCGCATCCCGAACACCCACCGCTTGCGCGGGTGCTCGCTGACCGACCACAGGCAGCCGGTCTCCGGCCACCAGACCAGGTCCTCCGGACCCGGCGGGGTCGCCCACCGGTGCTCGCGGAACGCACCGGGCCGGCCGACGTACACCGATCCCGGCTTGCGCCGACCGCGCGACCGGCTCACGTAGTAGGTGCCGTCGATCGCGGCCACGCCCTGCATCCGCGGCACGCCGCGGTCGTCGACCTCGGGGACCGAGCGGCCGTCGACCTCGTGCCGCGGCAGCCCGCTGTCGGGGTCGATCGCGAACCGCGCCACCCGCCGCGTCTGCGCGGCCGAGCCGTACTCGCCGACGACGAGGGCCGGCTCGTCGTGGCTGCGGTCGAGGGTGAGGAACGAGTAGCGCAACCGCTCCACGCCCTCGTCGTGCCCGCTCTCCTGGGTGAACCGGACGGGGAGCACGTAGCGGTGCCCGAAGGTGTTGTACGACGACCCGGCCGGCACCCGCAGCACGTCGGCCACGTGCGCGCTGTGGATCCCCGCGCCGGTCGCCGCGACGTGGAGGAAGTCGCCGTGCCACACGATGCCGCCGGCATGCACCTTCAGCGGCCGGAAGCCTGCCTTGCCGTCGTCGACAGTGGGGACCACCAGCAGCACGTGGCCGTAGCGGCGGCGCTCGAGGTCGACCACGCTGATCCGCGACCCACCGGCCTTGCGGGCGTACCACGACGTCACCAGCACGTCGTGCCCGTGCGCCTCCCGGAAGCCGGTGTGCACCGAGGTGGTGATGCCCTGCGGGTACCAGTTCGTGTCCCGCCGGTCCGCGGCCTCCCAGGTCCACGCGCTGCTCACCTTGAGACCGAGCATCCGGGGGAGCGGAGCGAAGGTCCGGCGCATCCGGTACGGCAGGTCGGGCGCCATCGCCGCGATCCCCACGCGGCCGCCGCCATCGGCGCTCAGCGCCGCGGCGAGCGCGTCGATCTCGTCGCTGTTCTCGGCGGTGCGGGTCAGGTGAAGTCCGGACACGGCCGCCACGGTAGCCGAGCCTTCGTTGTCCGCGGTGGCGCAGCGTTCCGGGTGGTCGAGGAGGTCGCGCGGTCCCTCCCGGTGGTCGAGGAGGTCGCGCAGCGTCCCCGGTGGTCGAGGAGGTCGCGCAGCGACCGTCACGAGACCCCTGACCGTGCTGCCGGAACTCTGCGCGGGCTTCGGCTCCGTAGCCGGTTTCGTTCCGAAAGGGCGGCGACGAGGAAGGCGTCGAGGTGGCTGGGTCTGGCGGTCGGGCTACGGTCAGCGTGCCCGGTGGTCGAGGAGGTCGCGCAGCGACCGTCACGAGACCCCTGACCGTGCTGCCGGAACTGTCCGCGGGCTTCGGCTCCGTAGCCGGTTTCGTTCCGAATGGGCAGCGACGAGGAAGGCGTCGAGGTGGCTGGGTCCGGCGGTCGGGCTACGGTCCGCATCCCCCGGTGGTCGAGGAGGTCGCGCAGCGACCCCGGTGGTCGAGGAGGTCGCGCAGCGACCGTCACGAGACCCCTGACCGTGCTGCCGGAACTGTCCGCGGGCTTCGGCTCCGTAGCCGGTCTCGTTCCGAATGGGCAGCGACGAGGAAGGCGTCGAGGTGGCCCGGGTTCGGCGGTCGGGCTGCGGTCCGCATCCCCCGGTGGTCGAGGAGGTCGCGCAGCGTCCCCGGTGGTCGAGGAGGTCGCGCAGCGTCCCCGGTGGTCGAGGAGGTCGCGCAGCGACCGTCTCGAGACCTCTGGCCGTGCTGCCGGAACTGTCCGCGGGCTTCGGCTCCGTAGCCGGTCTCGTTCCGAAAGGGCAGCGACGAGGGAGTCGGGAGGTGGCCCGGGTTCGGCGGTCGGGCTGCGGTCCGCATCCCCCGGTGGTCGAGGAGGTCGCGCAGCGACCGTCACGAGACCTCTGGCCATGCTGCCGGAACTCTGCTCGGGCTTCGGCTGCGTAGTGGTTGCGTTCTGAGAGGCGCTGGCGAGGAAGGCGTCGAGGTGGCTGGGTTCGGCGGTCGGGCTACGGTCCGCATGCCCCGGTGGTCGAGGAGGTCGCGCAGCGACCGTCTCGAGACCTCTGACCGTGCTGCCGGAACTGTGCTCGGGCTTCGGCTCCGTAGGTCGTTGCGTTCCGAAAGGGCAGCGACGAGGAAGGCGTCGAGGTGGCGGGGTCTGGCGGTCGGGCTACGGTCCGCGACGCCACTTCAGTGGCAGCTGGAGACGTCGGTTCTCCACACCCCACGGATCGAGTTTCCCCTGTCCACAGGCGGGTTTCCGACGCGTGATTGTGTCGGAGGTGGGTGGGAGAATCCAGTCATGGATCTCGGAACCCAGCCCCGCACGACAGCAGCCCTGCTGTCCGGGCTGCGCGCCGAGGTCGAAGGACGCCAGGCCTCCCTGGTCCGCGAATGGACCGCGATCGTGGAATGGGCCAGCGACCACGTCGTGACCGGCCCCGAAGGGGCCGCGACGATCACCGAGGGCTACCTCGACACCGGCGTCCCGATCGCGGGGCCCGGTGCCCCGTTGGTGTCGGAGTTCGCGTTGATGGAGCTGGTCGCTGTCCTCGGCAGGTCCCCTGACGGCGGCAGGGCGTATGTCGGGCGGGTGATCGAGTGCGCGTGGCGGCTGCCGAACGTCTACGCCGCTGTCGTTGCCGGGAAGCTCGCGCCGTGGCGGGCCGAACGGATCGCCGACCTCACCCACGGCCTCTCGGCCGATGCGGCTGCGTTCGTGGACCGGCAGCTGTTCAACGCCTCCGGGGTCGGCTGGGCCCAGCTCGAACGCCTCGTCACCGAAGCAGTGCTGCGGTTCGACCCCGAACGCGCCGAGGCCGACCGGAAGGCGGCCGCCGACCAGCGGCATTTCGACATCAGCGAGGTCGACGAGCACGGGCTGGTCCACCTCGACGGACTCCTGGACGCCGCCGACGGTCACGACCTCGACCTGGCTGTGTCCCGACGAGCCGAGGTCCTGGGTCGGCTCGGTGACGACTCGACCCTCGACGTGCGCCGCGCCAAGGCTGCCGCGGAGCTCGCCCGCCACGACCTCGCACTGGACCTGTTGCTCCCCGACGCCGACACCGGCGAGGTCGTCGCGACTGTCCCGGGCCGCAAGGTGATCCTGAACGTGCACGTCACTGACACCACCCTGACCGGGCAGAACCCGGTCGGCCGGTGGGACGAAGGACGTTGCCCCATCGCCACCGCGCAGATCCGCGAATGGCTGCGGTCGAAGGGCACCACGATCATCGAGCGGCCGGTCATCGACCTGGCCGACCACGTCCCCGTCACGGCCTACGAGATCCCCGACCGCCACAGGACCCGCGTGATCCTCCGCGATCCCACCTGTCGGTTCCCCCACTGCACCCGACTCGCGCAACGCTGCGACATCGACCACGCCCGCCCCCACGGCCAGGGTGGTCCGACCTGTCCGTGCAACGAAGTCCCGCTGTGTCGGCGCCATCACCGCGCGAAGACCCACTCACTGTGGCGCTACGAGACCCCGATGCCGGCGACCTATGTGTGGACCAGCCCCAGCGGGTTCCGGTTCCGCGTCGACCACCGCGGCACACACCCCCTCCACGACACCAGCGACACCAGCGACCCCAGCCCACCCGACCAGTAGCCACCCCGCCCCGAACCCCGCGAACCATCGGTCGCGGGGGCACCGGCGTGTCCGGGTCTGGGAGGATGAGCGCATGCGCGGAATCTTCTTCGACGAGGACGACGCCCGGGCGGCCGCTCTGGTGCTGGTCCGTGGCGGCTTCGCCGCCGAGGTCGTCCGCGAGCGTCTCGCCGGCGAGGACGACGACGAGGACCACCCGTGGGCCGTCGTGACCGACGCTCCGGAGATCCAGCTCGAGATGCTGGTGGAGACCTACGACGGCTGGCTGGACCACGACGACGAGGACCCGGGCCCGGTGGAGCCGCCCACCAAGGCGGGGTTCGTCCTGCCGCTCCCGGACGCGCCGAAGCGGATCAAGCGCCCGGAGTAGGCGCTACTTCCCCAGCGGGCAGGCGAACGGGCCGTCCGCCCGCAACCACGCCTGCGCCATGACCTGCCGGGCTTCGGGACCGGCCGTGGCCAGCACCGCCCGACCGTCGCGAGCCACGTCGAGGTCGGCGTCGAAGCCGGTGGCGTCGGCCTCCTCGTCGAGGTAGGACGTCAGGCCCTCGGCATCCGCCGTCGCGTCCTTCTCGTCCGCGAACAGCCGGACGCCGAAGAGCTGGCCGCCGGTGGCGAACAGCGCCATGCCGGCGTCGGGACGGAGCAGGCCCTCGTACTGCTGGGCGGCCTGCTCGGGACTGAGCCGCCCGGGCCCGCCGCACGACGGCTCGACGGTCAAGGCGGCGTACTCCAGCGCATCCTGGTCGTCGGCGGTGTCGACCAGGTCGCCGAAGCTGCCGGCGTCGGCGAGCGAGTCGGCGTCGTCGGTGACGACGTCCAGCAACGCCGGGACGTCGGAGCCCGAGACGATCAGCTCCTCGTCGGGGACGAGCGCGAGCGTCAGCAGCGGGGCCGCCGGATAGCGGCCCCCGATCAGGCCGGTCGCGTCGGCGTCGGCGAGGTCGGCCTCGAACACCGGGCGTTCGGAGGACCCGGACCGCTCGAACCCGGCGTCCTCGAGGTCGGCCGCGACGGCGTCGAAGTCGAGGTCCTCGGACATCTTCCACACCCGGCCGACCCCCTCGCCGTTCGCGACGCCCTCCCACTCGATGTCGGAGTCGTCGAAGGCGGCGTCGTCCATGACCGCGGACCAGCGCGACAGCTCGGTGCCGTACGCCGTCTCCGGCGACCCGTCGCCGACCCGGTCGGCGATCGCAGCGCGGTCGACGAAGGAGACGGTGGTGGCGTCGGCGGGGAGGTACTCCAGCGCCTCCTCGAGCCGCGAGCTCCCGTCGAGCAGGGCGCAGCCGGACAGCGAGGTGCCGGCGAGGGCCGCACCGACGGCGAGGAGAGCGAGGCGCCGGGGGTTCCGCATGGGCCCCATCATTACGCTCGTCCTCATGATCGCAACTGCCGCCCACCGGCTGCTCCTCGTGCACGCCCACCCCGACGACGAGTCGATCGGCCAGGGCGCCACCATGGCGAAGTACGTCGCGGAGGGCCGCGGCGTCACGCTGGTCACCTGCACCGCGGGCGAGATGGGGGAGATCCTGGTCCCCGAGCTCGAGCACCTCGCTGCCGACAAGGAGGACGGCCTCGGCGAGCACCGCCGCGGCGAGCTGGACGCCGCGATGAAGGCGCTCGGTGTCACCGACCACCGCTTCCTCGGCGGGTTCGGCACCTACCGCGACTCCGGCATGAAGTGGCACGAGGACGGCCACGCCGTCGCGGCGGATGACATCCACGCGAACGCGTTCTGGCACGCCGACCTCACCGAGGCCGCCACCCACCTGGTCGCGGTCATCCGCGAGGTGCGCCCCCAGGTGCTGGTGACCTACGACGAGTTCGGCGGCTACGGCCATCCCGACCACATCCAGGCCCACCGGGTCGCGATGTACGCCGCCCAGCTGGCCGCGGCGCCGTCGTACCGCCGCGACCTGGGGGAGGCCTGGGCGATCACCAAGATCTACTGGGGTGCGATCTCGGAGAGCCGGATCCGCGAGGGCCTGCGCCGCCTGCGCGAGGCCGGCGACACCACGACCTTCGAGGGGATGGACCCCGACGGCGACCTGCCGCCGATGTTCCGCCCCGACGAGGACATCACCTGCGAGGTCGACGCCGGCGACCACGTCGAGCAGAAGCTCGACGCGCTGCGTGCCCACGCCACCCAGATCACGACCGACGGACCGTTCTTCGCGCTCTCCAACAACGTCGGCGCGCAGGCGTTCGGTCGCGAGCAGTTCCGGCTGGTGCAGGGCACCCCCGGGCCGCTCGACGCCGAGACCGGCTGGGAGACCGATCTGTTCGCCGGCATCTCCGAGTAGCCGCGTGCGCGTCCTGGTCGCGCTCGGCTGCCTCGTCCTCGGCGCGGCGGTCGGACTCGGCGCCGTCGCGCTGCACGGCTACGGCTGGGGCCTCGGGCTCGGCATCGCCGCGACCGCGGCGAGCCTGGTCGCCCTGCCCGGCGGCTGGTGGCGCCGGCTGCCGTTCGCCCTCGGCTGGACCGCGGCGCTCGGCGTGGCGAGCGTGCCGCGACCCGAAGGCGACTACCTGATCGCCAGTGACGCGTCCGGCTACCTGCTTCTCGCGACCGGTGCAGCGGTCCTCGGGGCGGGCTTCGTGGGCCTGGTCCCGCGTGGTGCGCCGCGCGGCAATGCGGAAGGGTGAGCAAGGCCTCCTTAGGATGTCGCGGTGACCTTCTGGGAGTCCGACACCGACGGCAAGGCCGAGCGCCCCGGCGGCAGGATCGTCGTCGTCGTCATCGTGCTGCTCGTCCTGCTCGCGGGTGGCGGGTACGCCGCCGCGCACGCCGTCGCGGGTGACAAGGTCCCGAGCGGCACGACCATCTCCGGGGTCGAGGTCGGCGGCCTGACGCGCTCCGCGGCCATCGACAAGCTCGAGAGGACCTTCGGCTCGCGTGCCGACACGCCGATCACGGTGAGCGTCGGGCACCAGGGCGCGACCGGCAAGGTCAACGACGCGAAGGTGCAGCCCGGCGACATCGGGCTGGCCATCGACTACGCCGCGTCCGTCGACGCGGCCGGCGCCGGCGACTCCTGGAGCCCGGCGCGCCAGTGGGACTACTTCACCGGCGGCGGCAAGGTCGATGCCGTGGTCGACGTCGACGAGGACCTGCTCGACGACAAGCTGAGCGAGCTCTCCGAGGGGCTCGGCACGCCGCCCGAGGACGGCACGGTCACCTTCTCCGCCGAGGGCGTGCAGTCCACGCAGCCGCAGGCCGGCCAGGCCGTCGACCGCGACCAGGCCCGCACCGCCATCACCGACGCCTTCCTGGCCGGCGAGAAGTCGGTGGAGCTCGAGGTCGCGCCCGCCCAACCCGAGATCGACGCCGCCGACGTCGCCGAGGCGCTCGACTCCTTCGCCAACCCGGCGATGGCCAACGCCGTGACGCTCCAGTTCGGCGAGAACGACGTGAAGCTGACCCCGGCCAAGTTCGCCGGCGTGCTCTCCATGAAGCCCGAGAACGGCAAGCTCGTCCCCGTCGTCGACGACGCCGCGCTGACCGAGCTGGTCAAGGGCGCGACGTCCAACGGCGCCCCGGTCGACGCCACCGTGAAGATCTCGAAGAAGGGCAAGCCGAAGATCGTCCCGGCCAAGCCCGGCGTCACCTTCGACTCCGGCGAGGCCGCGCAGGTCTTCCTCGGCCTGCTCACCGCGCCCGAGGGCTCCCGCAGCGGCCCGGTCACCGCGCAGGTCACCGACGCCGCCTTCACGACCAAGGACGCCGAGAACCTCAAGATCGTCGACAAGGTCTCCGAGTTCTCGACGTACTACCCGCACGCCGACTACCGCAACATCAACATCGGTCGTGCCGCCGAGCTCATCGACGGCACCCTCCTCAAGCCCGGCGAGGAGTTCTCACTCAACGGCATCGTCGGCGAGCGCACCGCCGAGAACGGCTTCACCGAGGGCTACATCATCAGCAACGGCATCCTCAAGAAGGACCTCGGCGGCGGCGTCTCGCAGATGGCGACGACGACCTTCAACGCCATGTTCTTCGCCGGCCTCAAGGACATCCAGCACAAGCCGCACTCGTTCTACATCGACCGCTACCCGGTCGGCCGCGAGGCCACCGTCGCCTGGCCGACGGTCGACCTGCGCTTCCAGAACGACACCGAGTACGGCGTGCTCATCCACGCCTGGGTCGTCCCCAGCACCTGGTCGCGCCAGGGCAAGGTCACGGTCCAGATGTGGTCCACCAAGAAGTGGGACATCGACTCGAAGACGTCGAACCGCTATGCGCAGGTCCCGCCGAAGGTGCGCACCCTGACCACGCCCGACTGCGAGCCGAACACCGGCTGGTCCGGCTTCCAGGTCGACGTCACCCGGATCTTCCACAAGCACGGCGACAGCGCGGTCGACCACACCGAGAAGTTCCACACGGTCTACACGCCCGCCGACACGGTGAGGTGTGAGAAGCCGCCGGCCCCGACGCCCGGCGGCACGCCCGACCCGGGGCAGTAGCCACTTTCCTGCGCGGTTCGCCTCGACCACGCCCCCTGCCCGCCGATGAGGTCCGGCGGAGGGTGCCCCATGATGCTGCGTGCTGCGTTCGTCCCGCCGACCGAGGCGGTGGAGCGGTTGCGCGCGCTCGGCGGCCGGCTGGCCCAGCTGCCGGGCGTGCTCCCGGTCGAGACGAGCCGGGTCGACGTACCGATCGCGGCGCTGGGCAATGTCGTCGAGCACGACGCCGGCCGGTTCGCCGGCGTGCTCGCCGAGTGTCTCTCGGACCTGCCGCCGGTCGTGGTGCGCCCGGTCGGGGTCGAGGTCACGGGCGGTGACGTGACGGTGTTCCTCGACGGCGACCTGGCGACCCTGGCCACCGTGGCCCGTGCGGTCGGGACCGCGGCGGAGCGGGTCCACGTGTACGTCGACCGGCGCGGCTTCCGGCCCGCGGTCGTGATCGCCTCGATCGCCGCGGTGCGGCCCGGCTCGCCGCTGGACCGGATGCTGTCCGGGCCGGACGTGCTCGGCGAGCTCGCGGACGCGGACTGGCCGGTCGCGCAGGTCGACCTGATTCGCACCCGCTGGTTCGGGGGCGAGGCGCGGGCGGAGACGGCGTACCGGATCCCGTTCGGTGCCGAAGCCGGCCCCGACGGTTTCGGTGGCCGGGACTTCCGCACCGGCTGAGGGCCGACTCCCGGTAGAATAGGAACACGTTCTACTTTCAGGGAGCTTCCATGACCGCGACCCCCGTCATCGAGGGCTGGTTCACCACCGGCGACGAGCCCCGGCTCCTCGCCTCGCGCTGCACGACGTGCAGCAACGTCGTCTTCCCGCCGGTCTCCGGCGCCGCCGGCGCCGCTGCGTTCTACTGCCGCAACCCCGCGTGCGACGGCACCGAGCACGACACCGTCGAGCTCTCGCGGCGCGGCCGGGTGTGGTCCTACACCGACGCGCAGTACCAGCCCCCGGCGCCGTACGTCGCGCCCACCGACCCGTTCCAGCCGTTCGCGCTGGCCGCGGTCGAGCTCCCCGAGGGGATCGTCGTGCTCGGCCAGGTGGCCGACGGCTTCGGCGTCGGTGACATGAAGGTCGGCACCGAGGTCGACCTGGTCGTCGAGACGCTCAACGTCGACGAGACCGGTGAGCGCACCATCTACCGCTGGAGGCCTGTCGCATGAGCGTCGTGATCGCGGGTGCGGGCATGCACCCCTGGGGCAAGTGGGGCCGCAACTTCACGGAGTACGGCGTGCACGCCGCCCGCGAGGCCCTCAAGGACTCCGGCATCGCGTGGGCCGACGTCGACCTCGTCGTCGGCGGCGAGACCGTGCGCAACGGGTACGCCGGCTACGTCGCCGGCTCGACCTTCGCCCAGGCGCTGGGCTGGAACGGCGCCCGGATCGCGACGTCGTACGCCGCCTGCGCGACCGGCGCCCAGGCCATCGACACGGCCCGGGCCCGGATCCTGGCCGGCATGAGCGAGGTCGCGCTGGTCGTCGGCGCCGACACGACGCCCAAGGGCTTCCTGGCTCCCAACGCAGGTGAGCGCTGGAACGACCCCGACTGGCTGCGCTTCCGGCTGCTCGGCATGACCAACCCGGCGTACTTCGCCCTCTACGCGCGGCGCCGGATGGACCTCTACGGCGCCACCGCCGAGGACTTCGCCCAGGTCAAGGTCAAGAACGCCAAGCACGGACTGGAGAACCCCAACGCCCGCTTCCGCAAGGAGTCGTCGGTCGAGGAGGTCCTCGCCTCGCCGATGGTCTCCGACCCGCTGCACCTGCTCGACATCTGCGCGACCTCCGACGGTGCCGCCGCGGTGGTGCTGACCAGCGCGGAGTACGCCAAGAGGCACGGCATCGCCTCCCCGGTCACCGTCTCCGCCGTCTCGACGGTCACGCCGACCTTCCCGAACACGGTCATCGACATGCCGCTGCTCTCGACCGACTCGTCGGCCCTGACCGGCGTGCCCGAGCGGACGTTCAAGGAGTCGATCGGCCAGGCGGCCTACGAGGAGGCCGGCATCGACCCCGCCGACGTCGACGTGGCCGAGGTCTACGACCTCTCGACGGCGCTCGAGCTGGACTGGATCGAGGACCTCCAGCTGTGCAAGCGCGGCGAGGCCGAGGCGCTGCTCCGCGCGGGCGACACCACCCTGGGCGGCCGGATCCCGGTCAACCCGTCCGGTGGCCTGGCCTGCTTCGGGGAGGCCGTGCCCGCCCAGGCGATCGCGCAGGTCTGCGAGCTCACCTGGCAGCTCCAGGGCCGCGCCGAGGGCCGGCAGGTCGAGGGCGCCAAGGTCGGCATCACCGCCAACCAGGGCCTGTTCGGCCACGGCTCGTCGGTGATCCTCTCGGTCTGAGGGGGATCAGCTCGCCGGCGGGAGGATCTCCCAGATCACGTGCTCGCCGGCGAGCCCCTTGAGCTCCACCGCGTCCCGCTCCACGAGCGTGAGCGCCGCGTCGTCATCGAGCGCGACCCGCACCGCGTCGCTGGCCAGGATCTCGCCACCGTGGGCGAGGTTGGCGACGCGAGCCGCCATGGCGACGTTGCGGCCGAAGTAGTCGCCGTCGCGAGCGACCACCTGGCCGGTGTGGATCCCGATCCGCACCAGGATCGGCCCGTAACGGCGCAGGGTCACGTCGCGGGGCAGGTCGCGCTGGATCCCCAGCGCGGCGCGGCAGGCGGCCTCGCTGTCGCGGAAGGCCACCATGAACCCGTCGCCCGCGGTCTTCACGACCTGGCCGCGGTACTTCTCGATCTGCGTGCGCAGCACCCGGTCGTGCGCGGCCAGCACCTTCACCCAGGTCGCGTCGCCGAGCCGGTCGTTGAGCGGCGTCGACTCCTCGATGTCGGAGAAGAACAGGGTGACCGTGCCGTCGGATGCAGCCATGTTGAGGATGTCGGCGCGCTCGTCGTCGCTGGCCCAGGTCTGCAGGTCCTCGACGGTGCTCTGGATCAGCCCGGTGATGCCGTGGGACCGGACCCTCGAGGCGGTCCGGATCACCCGTCGTACGGCGCGCTCGGCGGAGTTGCTCGGCGGCGGGGGACGCAATGCGGCGTCGAGGTCCGACTCGAGCTGGGCGACGTGCGCCTGGGTGTCGGCGAGCTGGCGCTGCAGCTGCCCGCGGTCGCGGGCGAAGGCCAGGACGAGGCCGAGCAGGCCGACCACCAGCACGCACAGGAGCCCGACGACGATCGCCACGATCGACAGACTAGGGCCAGCAAACCCCTTGCGGGCCGCAGTAGCGTGAGACGGTGACCACTACGGCTCCGACGATCTCCACCCTCGGCGAGCTGCGCGCCTCCGGCCACCAGCACAAGCACCTGAGGGCCGAGCTGCGCGACAACCTGTTGGCCCGGCTGGCCGCGGGGGAGGACCCCTGGCCCGGCCTGCACGGCTTCGAGGACACCGTCGTCCCGCAGCTCGAGCGCGCGATCATCGCCGGCCACGACGTCGTCCTCCTCGGCGAGCGCGGCCAGGGCAAGACCCGCCTGCTGCGCACCCTGGTCGGCCTGCTCGACGAGTGGACCCCCGTGATCTCCGGCTCCGAGCTCGGCGAACACCCCTACGACCCGGTCACCGTGACCTCGAAGGCCGCCGTGGCGTCGTACGGCGACGACCTGCGGATCTCGTGGCGCCACCGCGAGGAGCGGTACGCCGAGAAGCTGGCCACGCCCGACACCAGCGTCGCCGACCTGATCGGCGACGTCGACCCGATGAAGGTCGCCGAGGGCCGCTCGCTCGGCGACCCGGAGACCATCCACTTCGGCCTGATCCCCCGCTCCCACCGGGGCATCGTCGCGATCAACGAGCTGCCCGACCTCGCCGAGCGGATCCAGGTCGCGATGCTCAACGTGATGGAGGAGCGCGACATCCAGATCCGCGGCTACGTCCTGCGGCTGCCGCTCGACGTGTTCGTCGTCGCCTCCGCCAACCCGGAGGACTACACCAACCGCGGCCGGATCATCACGCCCCTCAAGGACCGCTTCGGTGCCGAGATCCGCACCCACTACCCGAAGGCACTCGACGCCGAGATCGCCGTGATCCGGCAGGAGGCCGACCTGCTCCCCGACCGGGTCGACGTCCCCGACTTCCTGGTCGAGATCCTGGCCCGCTTCACCCGCAACCTGCGTGAGTCCAGCGCCGTCGACCAGCGCTCCGGCGTCTCCGCACGGTTCGCGATCGCCGGTGCCGAGACGATCGCTGCCGCCGCGCTGCGCCGAGCCACGATCCAGGGCGAGGACCGCGCCGTCGCCCGGGTCGTCGACCTCGAGACCGCGGTCGACGTCCTCGGCGGCAAGATCGAGTTCGAGTCCGGCGAGGAGGGCCGGGAGGCCGAGATCCTCACCCACCTGCTGCGTACGGCGACCGCCGAGACCGTCCGCGAGAAGCTCCGCGGCCTCGACTTCGCCCTGCTCGTCGAGGCCATCGAGGAGGGCGCCACCGTCGTGACCGGCGGGCAGGTCACCGCCCGCGACGTGCTGGCCGGCCTGCCGGTGCTCGGCGAGTCCGACCTCTACGACCAGGTCTGCGAACGGGTGAACGGTGAGGGCGGCGGCCGCACCGACGGCGAGCGCGCCGCGGCGATCGAGCTCGCGCTCGAGGGCCTGTTCCTGGCCCGCAAGATCGGCAAGGACGAGCAGATCGGCGAGGCCGGCGTGGAGACCGTCTATGGCTGATCCTTCCCCGTTCGGCGTCCGGGTCTCCTCCGGCACCCTCCGCGCAGGCGAGGGCGTCGTGCTCCCGCACGCCTGGACCGAGGAGGGCGTGCTCGCCGGGCCGGCGACCAACGGCGCCCAGGTGCTCCACCTCGCGGTGGCGCTGTGCGTGCTCAACGACACCTACCGCGAGGCCCGGCGGCTCGACGTACCTGTCCTCGGGGTCGCGGTCACCGCCGACGGTGGCTTCGACGACGTGTGGACCTCGACCGGGATCGGCTACGACATCGCGCTCGACACCACCGCCCCCTCCGAGACGGTCCAGCTGCTGCTCGAGGTGGTCGACGAGGTGGCCGAGATCCCGCGCGCGCTGCGTGCCGGCGCCGACGTACGAAGGATGCTGACGTGAGCCGCTACCGCAGGTACGACGGCGGCGACCCGCTCGCTCCGCCCGTCGACATCGCCGAGGCGCTCGACGCCATCGGCCAGGACGTGATGGCCGGCTACAGCCCCGAGCGCGCGATGCGCGAGTTCCTGCGGCGCGGCGGACAGGACCAGTCCGGGCTCGACGACCTCGCCCGCCGGGTGGCCGAACGGCGTCGCGACCTGCTGCAGCGGCACAACCTCGACGGCACGCTCGAGGAGGTGCGCGAGCTGCTGGACAAGGCGGTCCTCGAGGAGCGCAAGCAGCTGGCCCGCGACGCGATGATGGACGACGGCGACCGCGCGTTCCGCGAGCTGCGGCTGCAGAACCTGCCCGACTCGCCCGCCGCCGCCGTGACCGAGCTCGGCGACTACGACTGGCAGTCCCGCGAGGCCCGCGAGGCCTTCGAGCAGATCAAGGACCTGCTCGGCCGCGAGCTCCTCGACCAGCGCTTCGCGGGCATGAAGCAGGCCCTCGAGAACGCCACCGACGAGGACCGGCAGGCGATCAACGAGATGCTCGGCGACCTCAACGAGCTGCTCGAGAAGCACGCGCGCGGCGAGGACACCCCCGAGGACTTCGACGAGTTCATGGCCAAGCACGGCCAGCACTTCCCCGAGAACCCGCAGGACATCGACGAGCTGCTCGACGCCCTCGCCCAGCGCTCGGCCGCCGCGCAGCGGATGCTCAACTCGATGAGCGCCGAGCAGCGCGCCGAGCTGATGCAGCTCTCCGCCCAGGCGTTCGGGTCGCCGGCGCTGATGGAGCAGCTCGACCGGCTCGATGCGAACCTGATGTCGCTGCGCCCCGGCGAGGACTGGGGCGGCTCCGAGCAGTTCGGCGACGGCGACCCCTCGACAACCGGCCTGGGCCTCGGCGACGGCACCGGCGTCCTGCAGGACCTCGCCGACCTGGACGCGCTGGCCGACCAGCTGTCCCAGGGGTACGGCGGTGCCCGCCTCGACGACGTCGACCTCGACAAGCTGGCCCGACAGCTCGGCTCCGAGGCCGCCGTCGACGCCCGCAAGCTGCAGGAGCTCGAGAAGGCGCTGCGCGAGTCGGGCGCGATGGAGCGCGGCTTCGACGGCGAGCTGCGGCTCACGCCGAAGGCGATGCGCCAGCTCGGGAGGGCGCTGCTGCGCGACGTGGCCCAGCGGATGTCCGGCCGTCAGGGGCAGCGCGACGTACGCCAGGCCGGCGCCGCCGGCGACCTGTCCGGCGCGACCCGGGCGTGGGAGTTCGGCGACACCGAACCCTGGGACCTGCCCCGCACCATGCTCAACGGCGTCCTGCGCCGCGCCGGCGACCCCGGCGGCCGGCTGCTCTCGATCGACGACGTCGAGGTCGCCGAGACCGAGGCGCGCACCCAGGCAGCGGTCGCGCTCTGCGTCGACACCAGCTTCTCGATGGCAATGGACGGCCGTTGGGTGCCGATGAAGCAGACCGCGCTCGCACTGCACACCCTGATCGGATCCCGCTTCCGCGGCGACAGCCTGGAGCTGATCGGCTTCGGCCGGCACGCCCAGACCATGCGGATCGAGGAGCTCACCGCCCTCGACGCCCGCTGGGCCAAGGGCACCAACCTCCACCACGCACTCCTGCTGGCCAACCGCCACTTCCGCAAGCACCCCAACGCCCAGCCGGTGCTGCTCATCGTCACCGACGGTGAGCCGACCTCGCACCTGGAGTCGAGCGGCGACGTGTTCTTCTCCTATCCGCCGCACCCGACGACCATCGCGCTCGCCGTACGCGAGCTCGACAATGCCCGCCGGCTCGGCGCGCAGACCACGTTCTTCCGGCTCGGCGACGATCCCGGCCTGGCCCGGTTCATCGAGTCGATGGCCCGCCGTGTCGAGGGCTCCGTGATCGCCCCCGAGTCCGACGACCTGGGTGCCGCGGTCGTCGGCTCCTACCTCGGCTCGCGTCGTGGCGGCGCGGACGGACGCGGCTCCGGCCCGGGGACCTACGGCGACTGGTTCGGTTCGCGCGGCTTCTGGGTCGGCTGATCCGCTCCGTCTGAGCGGGGACCCCGGGGTCCCTGTGGACAACCGGAACCCGTCGTTTCCCGCCCGGACCGGTCGGGCAGCCGGACGTGCATGACGATCACCCTCGATGTCCCGTACGCCGTCCTCAAGGCCGCCCGCGAGCGCTGGGACGAGGCCGCCGACGAGCTCGACGGCGCCTGGCACCGCCTCGCCAAGGTCTCGACCTCCGACCTCTCGGACGTCGTCGCCGCGGCTGTCGCCGCCTTCGCCGACCCCTGGGTCGACGAGGTCAAGGCCGTCGCCCGACGGGCGCAGGGGTACGCCGAGGAGTTCGTCTTCTTCCGACGAATGCTCGTCCTCGTCGACCAGGCCCAGGCCGAACGCCTGCGTGCGCTGCTCCCGTGGGCCGAGCGCGAGGCCGCCGTGGGGGAGGTGAGCTGGCCGTGACCCTCGTCTACCTTCCGGCGCAGGTGCCGCCCTGCCCCCAGCTGACCTCGACGCCGACCGGCGCCCAGGACCTCGCCACGGACCTGCGCGCGGCCGCGATCGCCGTCAAGAACGTCCAGGGCCGGGCCGCCTCCGTCGCAGCGCCGGCGTGGGAGGGTGACACCGCACAGGCCCACGACCACGCCGCGACCCAGGTGGCCGTCCGCCTCGACGGCGCCGAGGCCGCGCTCGACGAGGCGGTCACGGCGGCCGACCGGTTCGCCGCCCGCCTGAGCCGGCTGTTCGTCCGACGTGCCCGGATCAACGCCGACCGGGCGGAGGTCAACGAGCTGATCGGGGCGCTGGTCGCCGAGGTGGCCGCCGCGGCCGACGACAGCCGGCTGGCCGACTTCCGGCAGCGCGCCGACGTCCTCCACCGCCGGGCGGTCGCGCTGCGGGGCCGGATCGACGCCTGGGTCCTGGCCCGCGCGGAGGCCGAGGCCGACCTGGTCGCCGCCCTCCAGGGGGTCGACAGCGTCGCCGAGGGGGTCGCCGCGGCCGCCGATCCGGCCCGGCCCCGCACCGGCGACCTCACCCGCCAGCTGCGCCGTCTCCGCGGCGACCCGGCCGCGCTGGCCGCCTGGTGGCGCGGGTTGCGCCGCGCCGAGCAGCAGGCGCTCACGACCGAGCACCCCGGGTTGGTCGGCAACACCGGCGGGGTGTCGATGGCCGAGCGCGACGAGGCCAACCGCGGGGAGCTCGCCCGCGACCTCGACTACTACCGGGAGCGGGAGAAGGACGACCAGCTCACCAGCAAGGACGAACGGGTGCTCGACAACGCGAGGTCCGTGGACCGTGCTCTCGACGAGCACGCCGGCCCGACCGACGACGCCGGGGCCCACCTCACCAAGCTGCTCGCCTACGCGCCGGGCCTGCACTCCGGCGACGGCGGGGTGGCGGTGGGCTTCGGCGACCCGGACACCGCCGACCACGTCTCGGTCAACGTGCCCGGCCTGACGACCGACACCTCCAGCATCGGGGGGAATCTCGACAAGACCTTCGTCCTGCACGAAGCGGCGGTCGGCGAGGAGAGGGGCAGCGTCGCGACCGTCTACTGGGCCGACTACGACGCCCCGAGCGGCAACCCGCTCAACCCGCTGGACCCGCTCGGGCAGGCCGACTTCGACGGCGTCGCTCTCACCGACAAGGCCGAGGCGGGCGGCGAGCGGTTCGGCGACTTCGTCGACGGCGTCCGCGGCTCCGACCAGGGTCCGCCCGCCCACCTGACCGCGATCGGCCACAGCTACGGCTCGACCGCCGTCGGGCACGCCCTGGCCGAGGGACTGCCCGTCGACGACGTCGTCCTGCTCGGCAGCCCCGGCGTCCCGGCCGACACCGCCGGCGAGCTCACCGACGCCCAGGTCTGGGTCGGCAGCAAGGACCACGACCCGGTCTCCCTGCTCGGCAGTGGCGACCGCGGCGGTGTCGGCGCCCTCGGCCACGACCCGGCCGACACCGCCTTCGGCGGCACCCGGTTCGAGACCGGGGAGGGCGACCTGCGGGCCGAGGAGCTGCTCCACAACCACACGTCGTACTTCACCGGGACCTCGCTGGCCAACCTGGCCCACGTCGTGGCCGGTGCCGACGACGAGGTCAGCGAGCAACCGCCACGCGGCGCGCCCGGCGGCGGGCACCTCACCCTGCCCGAGCTCCTGGTCGCCGCCAGCGGCGCGAGTGCCGGAGAGAGACTCGCGGACGGCGGGAGGTGGCTGTGGGAGCACTCGAAGTTCGGTGGGAGGCTGTGAGCATGCGCCTTCTCGGGATCGCAGCGGCACCGCTCCTTGCCCTCCTTCTCGCCGTGGGACTGACCGGCTGCGACGACGACGCGGACCGAACGGCGGTCGACGAGGCCGTCACGTCGGCGGACGACGCCCGCGCCGGTGTCCTGCACGACATCGCGGACGCGCTCGTGCTGAGCGGCGCCGACGGCAGCCGGTCCTTCAGCATCTGCGGCGACGACCTCGCCCCGGGTGGCGTCGTGCTGAACGACTTCGTGCGCTTCGGCTCCTCCGGCGAGCTGACCCAGGAGAAGGCGGTGGCCACCGCGGTAGGCCTGCTCGAGGCCGACGGCTGGACGGTCGAGGATCCGGACAGACGGGCGTCGCTCAGCGCCACCAAGGGCGAGCTGGTGCTGAACCTCCGGATCGATCCCGCCCAGGTCCAGGCGCACCTGCGGGCGGAGTGCGTCAAGACGTCGCGCAAGGTCGCCGAGGAGTACGACGACCGTCCCGAGGCCGGCCTCATCTGGTCCTCGTAGAGTCACGGCCGTGGGGGACCTCAGCCTGACTGTCATCGCCCTGCTCGCGCTGGCGGCGCTCACGGCCGGCTTCGTGGACGCGGTGGTCGGCGGCGGGGGACTGGTCCAGCTCCCCGCGTTGCTGCTCGGGCTGCCGGGAGCGAGCCCGGTGCAGGTCCTCGCCACCAACAAGATCGCCTCGGTGTGCGGCACGGCGGCCAGCTCGCTCACCTACTACCGCCGGATCGGCCCGGACCTGCGCACCGCGCTGCCGCTGATGGCCCTCGCCCTGACCGGCGCGTTCTCCGGCGCCCTGCTGGCCTCGCACATCCCCCGCGACGCGTTCGAGCCGATCGTGCTGGCGGCGCTGGTCGTGGTCGGCGGCTACGTCCTGCTCCGCCCCGAGCTCGGCGAGCAGACGGCGCTCCGCTTCGCCGGACACCGCCACCTGGTCGCCGCGATGGGCGTCGGGTTCGTGATCGGCTTCTACGACGGCATCCTCGGCCCCGGCACGGGCAGCTTCTTCGTGTTCGCCCTCGTCGGCCTGCTCGGCTACGACTTCCTCCAGGCCTCGGCGAAGGCCAAGCTCGCGAACTTCGCGACCAACGTGGGCGCGCTGCTGCTGTTCGTCCCGCACGGCGCCGTGCTGTGGGACGTCGGGCTGATGATGGGCGCCTGCAACCTGGTCGGCGGCTACCTCGGGGCACGGACCGCGGTCGCGCGCGGCTCCCGGTTCGTGCGGCTGTTCTTCATCGCCGTGGTGAGCGCCTTCGTCGTCCGCATCGGCGGCGGTGTGCTCGGTCTGTGGTGAGCCGTAACCTGACGACATGAGCATCCCGGTGGATCCCGCGGACCTGCGCCAGGCACTGGCGGACTTCGACAGCGGCTACCTGCTGACCACCTCCTCCCCGCAGGTGAAGGTCGTCACGGTCGACCCGGTCGCCGGCGACGACGGCACGCTGCGGATCGCGGGGCCGGGCAGGGGCACGCTGCGCAACCTGGCCGAGAACCCCGCGGTGACCGTGGTCTTCCCGCCGCGGGAGCGCCACGGCTACACCCTCCTCGTCGACGGCACGGCCACGACGGAGGGCGAGGACGTCGTCGTCACCGCCACCGCCGCGGTCCTGCACCGGCCCGCCGCCCACGCCGACGGCCCGCTCCCGCCCGACGGCTGCGGCCAGGACTGCGCCCCGGTGGGCGGATGAGCCCGTACTGGATCACCGCCTTCCTCGACAGCGCCCCGGCGCACCACCAGGAGACGGTCGGGTTCTGGCAGGAGGCGAGCGGGTACGCCGTCTCCCCGCCCCGGGGCGCCCACGACGAGTTCGCCTCGCTGCTGCCGCCCGACGGCGACCCCTACCTCAAGGTGCAGCGACGCCACGCCGGCGCCGACCGGATCCACCTCGACCTCCACGTCGCCGACCCGCTCGCCGCGGCCGATGCCGCGCGGGTCGCGGGCGCCTCGATCGTCGCGGACCGCGGGTATGTCGTGATGGCCTCGCCCGCGGGGTTCGTGTTCTGCTTCGTCGACCACGCCGCCTCCGGGGTGCCGGCGGCCACGGTGCACGCCCACGGATCCGCGTCGCGGGTGCGCCAGGTCGCGATCGACGTGCCGCGGGCGTCGTACGACAGGGAGCTGGGGTTCTGGACCGCTGTCACGCACGGGACACCGCGTCAGTCGGTGGTCGCCGAGGAGTTCTACGTGCTCGACGCGCCGCCCGGGCAGCCGCTCGGCCTGCTGATCCAGCGCCTCGGCGCCGACGACACCGGCGAGGTCCGTGCCCACCTCGACTGGGGGACCACCGATCGCGCCGCGGAGACCGAGCGCCACCTCGGCCTCGGGGCGCGGGTGCTCGCCCAGCATCAGCACTGGACGGTGCTCACCGACCCGGTGGGCCGGGTCTACTGCCTCACGGACGCCGCACCCTAGGCCGGTGTGAAGCCCGGCAGGAACTCCTGCATGATCGCGCGGAACGGCGCCTCGGCCTCGAGCTGGCTGAGGACGCCGACGCCGCCGAGCCAGGTGCGGTGGATGAGGACGTACGACGGCGGCAGGTTCAGCTTGATGCTCACCGTGTAGGCCGGGTCCTTCGGGTTGTTGATCCGCTGGAACTGCTCGCGCATCCACTCGCGGCTGAACCGGAACCGTTCGACCAGGGTCGGGTCGACGAACGGCGCGAGGTAGTCCATGAGCAGCTCGGGCTCGATCCGGATCCGGTCCTTGAGGAAGCCCTCCGCGCGCAGCTCGGCGATGAGCGCGTCGCCGTCACCGGCCGCGCAGTGGCTGATCAGTCGGCCCATAGGCGCCGGCAGGCCGCGCTGGGGGAGCCGGGCCACGGCGCCGTAGTCGAGCACCCCGATCCGCCCGGGCGTCCCGTCGTCGTCGGGGATGACCCGGAAGTTCCCGGGGTGCGGGTCGGCGTGGAGGAGTCCGGTGCGCGCGGGTCCGGAGAACAGGAAGCGCGTGAAGATCTCGCCGTAGTGGTCGCGCTCCTCCGGCGTGCCGTCGGCGATGATCGACGCCAGCGAGCCCGCGGAGTCGAGCCACTCGGTGACCAGGACGCGGGGGCCGACGGCGACGACGTCGGGGACGACGATGTGCGCGTCGTCGCGGAACGCCTGGGCGAACTCGCGCTGCGCCTCGGCCTCGAGGTCGTAGTCGAGCTCCTCGCGGGCCCGGGCCTGGACCTCCTCGACGAGCGGCTTCATGTCGACGCCGGGGATGAGCGGCCCGATCGCCCGCGCCGCGCGGGCCAGGGTGCGCAGGTCGGCCATCAGCGCCTCGCCGGCGTTGGGGTACTGGACCTTCACCGCGACCCGGCGGCCGTCGTACCACCGGCCCTCGTGGACCTGCCCGATGCTCGCGGCCGCGGTCGGCGCCCCGTCGAGCCACACCAGGCGCTCCTTCCAGTCCGCGCCGAGGTCCTCGGCGAGCATGTTGCGCACGGTCTGGGTGGGCATCGGTGGCGCGGAGTCCTGGAGGCGGGTGAGCTGTTCGCGGTACGGCGCCGCCATCTCCTCGGGCAGCGCCGACTCGAGCACGCTGAGCGCCTGACCGAACTTCATCGCGCCACCCTTGAGCTCGCCCAGCGTCTTGAACAGCTGTTCGGCCGTCCGCTGCTGGATCTCGCTCATCACCGCCTCGGCGGGCGCCCCGCCCAGCCGCTTGCCGAAGCCGAGGGCGGTGCGGCCGGCGTACCCGAGGGGGAGCGCCGCGAGCCGCGCGGTGCGCGCCGCGGCCTTCCGGGGAAGGTCAGCCATGGCCCCATTGTCGGGCATGGGGCAACCGGATTCAGCGGTAGGCGTCGACCCAGTCAGTCCGCGGGGCCGAGGTTGCCGTCGCCGGTCCCCGCGGCAGGCTCCTTGAGCTCCACGAACAGCACGTGCGTCGGGGTGTCCCCGATGTTCTCCCCGTGGTGCTCCTGCGCCGGCAGCCACCCCACCGTCCCCGCGGTCATCTCCACCTCGCGCTGCTGGTCGCCCGCGACCAGGCGCCGGCGGAACGACGACAGCGTGTACATCACGCTGTCCGGATGGGCGTGCGGCGTGGTCCGCGCGCCCGGCTCGTCGCGATACTCCAGCACCCGCACGCGGTCGTTCTCGAAGACCACCGCGTAGTGGTCCGGGTTGCTCGTCACCGGGTCCTCGGCCATCCACCGACCATCGCACCCGGTGCGCGTCGTGGCCATGGCCCGAACGGGTCAGACGGTCTCCGGGAACGCGATGCCGGTGTTGGCGTGGCAGCGGTAGCCGTTGGGCACCTTGTGCAGGTACTGCTGGTGGTGCGGCTCGGCGTAGTAGTACGCACCGGCGGGCTCGATCTCGGTGGTGATGTCGCCGTAGCCGCGGCGGGCGATCTCGTCGCCGTACACCTTGGTCAGCTCGCGGGCGGTCTGCTCCTGCTCGGGGGTCGTGTAGTAGATCGCCGAGCGGTACTGGGTGCCGACGTCGTTGCCCTGGCGCATGCCCTGGGTGGGGTCGTGGACGACGAAGAACTGCTTGACCAGGTCGGCGTAGGAGACCTGGTCGGGGTCGAAGACGATGCGCACGGCCTCGGTGTGGCCGGTGCGCCCGCTGCAGACCTCCTCGTACGTCGGGTTCGGGCTGACCCCGCCGGCGTATCCGACCGACGTGGACCAGACGCCGGGGACCTGCCAGTAGATCTCCTCGGCGCCCCAGAAGCAGCCGAGACCGAAGATCGCGACCTCGAGGCCGTCGGGGACCTCGTCGGTGACGAGGGGGGCGTCGAGGACCTCGTGCCGTGCGGGGAGGGGGAACGCCGGGGTGCTGCGGCCGGGCAGTGCCTCGGCGGGGTCGACCAGCTCGGTCTTGCGGCGGGAGAACATGGCTCCATTGTCTCCCGCCGCGCAAGGGGGTCAGGCCGCGCCGTGCGTGGCGCACCACGCGTCCCGCTTCGCCGGCTTCGCGACGAAGAAGGTACGGATCAGCTGCGCCTGGAGCGCGGAGTAGAGCTCGATCTCCTTCTCGACCAGCTTGCGGGCGGCCGGGGTCTTCGCGAGGACCAGGGCCTCGGCGTTGCGCCACACCATCTCCCGCCAGCCGCGCATGATGACGCCCGCGACCGCCTCCTCGGCGGTGCCCGCGTCGATGTCGTCGAAGGTCGGGTCGAAGCGGGCGGCCTCCTCGGCGAAGACCGGGGCGTAGAGGCTGTCGAGGCGGTTGTTGTAGCGGTTGTGGTCCACTTTGTGGCTCCCGTCCGGCCCGCTCAGGCCGACCGCCGCGAGGACGTGGGGGAAGTCGCTGTTGATGTGGGCGTTCATGGCGAGCAGGAAGTTGCCGAGGCCGCTCATCGCCCGGTCGTCCTCGGCCTGCAGCGCGATGCGCCACGCCGCGGGGATGCCGGTCCGGTCGCCGGAGGCCCACCTGCTCGTCGTGTCGAAGTACATCTGCGCGAACACCGCGTCGACCCGGTTCAGCCAGGCCCGGTCGTCGAAGTAGCCGCTGCGCACCGCATCGCGGACGTTCTCGGTCACCCGCAGGTACGCCAGCGAGAAGACCGCGCTGTGCGAGCACCTGCTCGCGAGCCCGCCGAGCCGGGCCTGCATCCGCGCGACCACGTCGTCGATGCAGGCGTCGGCGCCGTCGACGCAGACGTCCCCGGTGTACGGCGTCGCCGGCACCGGGATCGGCGCCAGCAGCCCGACCACGGCGTCCAGCGGTGGCAGGAGCAGGCCACGCAGCGGGTCCGGGTCGTCGTCGTACCCGGCGGCGGAGGCGGGCGCTGGGGCGGCGACGGCGGTGAGGGCGAGAACGCAGGGCAGGACGACGGCGGCCAGGAGCCGGGTGAGGGCGGTCACACCCGGGAAACGAGCAGTTGCTCGCTTTGGTCACGATCGGTGGCTGTGGAAACTCCTTCGACAGTGTCGGAGGCAGCGCGCATGGTGGTGGTACCACTTCGATACCGAAAGGACTACCATGACGGCTATGGCCTTCACCCTGCGGACCGACGCAGAGCTCGAGGCTGCTCTTGCGGAGCTCGCGGCCACGCAGGGCCTGTCCAAGCAGGAGGTCGTGCGTCGCGCGGTGCTCGACCTCCACCAGCGGACACAGCACAAGAGCCGGGTGGCCGCGGCATCAGCCGCGTCCCGTGAGCGCTGGGGTGAGGTGCTCGACCGACTTGGTTCCGTCTGATGGTCGAGTACCTCGACCTGGAGGACCTTCTCGCGCTCACCGAGGACCTCGGGGCAGGACCGCTGCGCGACGCCGGATTGCTCGAGGCTGCCGTCGCCCGGCCGCGTACGACGGTCTTCGGTGACGATGCCTACCCGACCCTGCTCGACAAGGCGGCCGCGTTGTTGCACTCGATCGGCAGGAACCACGGACTGGTCGACGGCAACAAGCGCCTGGCCTGGTTGGCCACGGACGTCTTCCTACGGATCAACGGCCTTGTGCTGGTGATGCCCGATGACGCTGCCTTCGATCTCGTGATGGCGGTCGCCGACGGCTCCATCGATGTCACTGAGATCGCCGCGGCGCTCGACCGAGCCCTCCCGAAGCTTGAGTAGGCTCGAACGGTGAGCGACAACCACATCGACGAGCACCTCGACGGCGCCGGCTTCGAGACCCGGGCCATCCACGCCGGCTACGCACCCGACCCGACGACCGGCGCGGTGATCCCGCCCATCTACGCGACCTCGACCTACGCCCAGGACGGTGTGGGCGGGCTGCGGAGCGGCTACGAGTACAGCCGCTCGGCCAACCCCACGCGCACCGCGCTGGAGTCGACCCTGGCGGCGCTCGAGGGCGGCGCACACGGGTACGCCTTCGCCTCCGGGCTCGCGGCCGAGGACACCCTGATCCGGGCGCTGTGCAAGCCGGGCGACCACGTGGTGCTCCCCAACGACGCGTACGGCGGCACCTTCCGTCTCTTCGACAAGGTCGCCACGGTCTGGGGTGTCGAGCACAGCCCGGCGCCGGTGACCGACGTCGACGCCGTGCGGGCGGCGATCAGGCCGGGCGTGACCCGGATGGTCTGGGTGGAGACGCCGACCAACCCGCTGCTGTCGATCGGCGACATCGAGGCACTGGCCGCGGTGGCCCACGACGCCGGGGCGCTGCTCGTCGTCGACAACACCTTCGCGTCGTCGTACCTCCAGCAGCCGCTGGCCCTCGGCGCCGACGTGGTCGTGCACTCGACGACGAAGTACGCCGGCGGCCACTCCGACGTCGTCGGCGGTGCCCTCGTGGTCGACGACGACGCGCTGGCCGAGCGCATCGGGTTCCACCAGAACTCCATCGGCGGCGTCGCCGGCCCGTTCGACTCGTGGCTGGTGCTGCGCGGCCTCAAGACCCTCGCGCTGCGCATGGAGCGCCACAGCGACAACGCCGAGAAGGTCGCCGACTTCCTGAGCAGGCACCCGGCCGTCAGCCAGGTGATCTACCCCGGGCTCGCCGACCACCCGGGCCACGCCGTCGCGAGCCGGCAGATGAGGCGGTACGGCGGCATGGTCTCCTTCCGCGTCAAGGGCGGCGAGGAACAGGCGCTCGCGATCTGCGCGGCCACCAAGGTCTTCACCCTGGGGGAGTCGCTGGGAGGCGTCGAGTCGCTGATCGAGCACCCGGGCCGGATGACGCACGCCAGCGTCGCGGGCACCGACCTCGAGGTGCCGGCCGACCTGGTCCGGCTCAGCGTCGGCATCGAGACGTCCGAGGACCAGCTCGCCGACCTGGCCCGCGCACTGGAGACCACCGTCTAGCCTGACCGGGTGACCAGCGACGGCGCGACCGAGCCCGAGGACCCGACGACCGCGGAGGCGGAGGAGAACGCGGTCGAGGAGGCGGAGGAGGACGAGCCGCCCCTGGGCCCCGACGAGGGCGAGCGGGAGGAGCGGCTGTTCCGTCGCTTCGCCCACCAGTGGGCGCTGCTGCGCGAGGAGCGGGACGAGCGGCGGCACGAACCGCCGTCGTTCAGCACCGGTCCGTCCAACCTGCGCCGAGCCGAGGTGCCCTACGGCCTGGACCTTGCGGCCGGCTGGGCCTGGCGGCTGCTGCTGATCGCGGGCGCGGGCTACCTGCTGCTGTGGCTGGTCGGCTACTTCGCGGTGGTCACCGTGCCGCTCGCGGTGGCGCTGCTGATCAGCGCGCTGGCGGCGCCGTTCGCGCAAGGGGTGAACCGGGCCGGGCTGCCGCGCGGCCTGTCCGCATTGCTCGTGGTGATCACCGGGTTCGCCGTGGTCGGCATGCTGCTGACCTTCGCCGGACAGCAGGTGGCCGCGGGTGCCAACGACCTCGCGGACTCCACCGTGCAGGGCCTGCAGGAGATCCGCGACTGGCTGCGCGACGGCCCCCTGCACGCCAGCGACTCGCAGATCAACGACTACATCAAGAGTGCGCAGGACCTGATCACCGAGCGGTCCAAGGACGGCGGGGTCATCACCCAGGTCACCGAGGTCGGTGCGGCGCTCGGCCACGTCGTGGCGGGCTTCTTCATCGCGCTGTTCGCGACCTACTTCTTCCTCGCCGACGGCGACCGGATCTGGTCGTGGGTGGTCCGGATCGCGCCGCGCGCCGCCCGCGAGCGGGTCGACAGCTCGGGCCGGGTGGCCTGGCTGTCGCTGGTGCAGTTCGTCCGCGCCACCGTCGTGGTCGCGCTCGTCGACGCTGTCGGCATCGCGATCGGTGCCGCGATCCTCAAGGTGCCGTTCGTGCTGGCGATCGGCGTGCTGGTCTTCCTCGGCGCCTTCGTGCCGATGATCGGTGCCACCATCGCCGGCAGCGTCGCGATCCTGGTCGCGCTCGTCGACCAGGGCCCGGTCACCGCGCTGCTCATGCTCGCCGTCGTGATCGGCGTGCAGCAGCTCGAGGGCCACGTCCTGCAGCCGTTCCTGCTCGGGCGCTGGGTCTCGCTGCACCCGCTCGGCGTGATCCTCGCGATCGCCTGCGGCGTTCTGGTCGCCGGCATCGCGGGCGCGCTGGTCGCCGTACCGCTGGCCGCGGCCGCGAACGCGGTGGTCCTGCACCTGGCCGAAATGGCCGAAATGGCCGAACCGCCGGCCTCCGAGGAGGAGACCGGCGGTCCGGAGGAGTCAGCAGGTCAGCCTGCGTAGGCCCATCAACCGGTGAAGGGCCGTGCGTCGAGGATGACCACGGTCTGGGTCTTGCCGTTGACCTCGTAGGACACCGTGTCGCCCTTGCTGCGGCCGTTGATGGCCTGGCCCAGCGGCGACTGCGGCGAGTAGACCGTCAGGCCCTCGGGGTCGATCTCGCGCGCGCCGAGGAGGAAGGACTCCGCCTCGTCGTCGTCATCGCCCTCGAACTTGTAGGTCACGACCATGCCCGGCTCGACGACGCCGTCGTCGGGAGGGGTCTCGCCGACCTCGGCGCGACGGAGCATGTCCTTGAGCTGGATGATGCGGGCCTCGTTCTTGCCCTGCTCCTCGCGGGCGGCGTGGTAGCCGCCGTTCTCCTTCAGGTCACCCTCGTCGCGCGCAGCACTGATCTCGGCAACGATCTCGGCGCGGCGGGGCCCTTGGAGGTGCTCCAGCTCGGCCTGCAGCTTGTCGTAGGCGTCCTGGGTCAGCCAGATCGTGTTCTGGCCGCTCTGGTCGGTCTGCGTCATGGGTGCTCCTGCACATGCTCGTTCGCGTACCCGTCCGGGTACATGAACGATCGAGTCTACCGGTAGCGGGTCTGTCCCGAGGTCTTGCAGCCGATCCACTCGACCGTGGTGGCCCGGCGCTCGGTGCGCACGGTCACCTCCTGCACGGCTTCGTCGTCGCGGCCGGGCGTGAAGCTCTGCTCGCCGACCACCGCCTTGTCGTGGGAGATCGCGCGCGCCACGCAGGTCGCGTCGACCGGGCCGTCGCCGTACGTCACCCGGACCCGGATCGTCGCGGTGTGGTCGTCGACCACCTCGTGCCCGATCTCCTCGGAGGAGACCGCCGGGTTGGCGTGGAAGAGCATCGCCCACAGCAGCCAGCCGAGGAAGACGACCACGACCGCGCCGGCACCCACCACGACCGCCGTGCGACGACCGCGGGACGGAGCGCCGTAGCGCTGGGCCAGGGTGCCGGGATCGTCGGGAGAGGTGCTCACCGATCCATGGTCCCATGAGGGGAATCCCTACGATGGTGCGCATGCCCTCCTCGCACGCGCCTGCCACCGACCGCTCCGGGCTGCGGTTGATGCACGTCCACGCCCACCCCGACGACGAGTCGAGCAAGGGCGCCGCGTCGACGGCGATGTACGCCGCCCAGGGCGCCGACGTCCGGGTCGTCACCTGCACGGGCGGCGAGCGCGGTTCGATCCTCAACCCGAAGATGGACCGCCCCGAGATCCTCGAGAACATCACCGAGGTGCGCCGCCAGGAGATGGAGCGGGCCCGCGACATCCTCGGGATCTCCCAGTCCTGGCTGGGATTCGTCGACTCGGGGTGGCCCGACGGCGACCCGAAGCCGCCGCTGCCCGAGGGCTGCTTCGGCCTGGTGCCGCTCGAGGAGGCGGCCGAGCGGCTGGTCCGGCAGATCCGGGAGTTCCGGCCCCACGTCGTGACGACGTACGACGAGCGCGGCGGCTACCCGCACCCCGACCACATCCGCTGCCACGAGGTGAGCGTCGCGGCCTTCGAGGCGGCCGGCGACCCCGAGCGGTTCCCCGACGCGGGGGAGCCGTGGCAGCCGTCGAAGCTCTACTACCACCACTCCTTCAACCGCCCGCGGATGCAGGCGCTGCACGACGCGATGCTCGCCCACGGGCTGGAGTCACCGTGGGAGGAGCGCCTCAAGGAGTGGAAGCCCGAGCCCGAGTGGGACGCCCGGATCACCACCCGGGTGCCGTGCGCCGACTACTTCGGCGTGCGCGACCAGGCGCTGCTCGCCCACGCCACGCAGATCGACCCCGACGGCTTCTGGTTCGCGATCCCGCGCGAGCTGCAGCAGGACGTCTGGCCGACCGAGGACTTCGAGCTCGTGGTGAGCCACGTCGCGTCGCCGACGCCGGAGGACGACCTCTTCGCAGGCGTCACTGGGGATGCCTGAGACACTGATCCCATGCATGCCGTCGTCGCCACCGTCGTCTCCGCCGTGGCCGCCAAGGACAAGCCGGTCGACCAGGACACCAACATCGTGGCCGGCTGGACGGCGTTCTGGATCTTCCTGCTGCTGATCGCCGCCGTCGTGGTGATCGGCTTCGCGCTGACCCGGAGCCTGCGGACCGCGGCCCGCGCCAAGGACGCCGGCGTCTACGGCGACGAGCCGGTCGTCGACGACTCCGACGACGCCGGCCCGGAGTCCCCGAGGGAGTGAACCGGTGATCGGCCTGGACCAGCTCCTCGGCTTCGGCCTCGCTGCGCTGATCCTGATCGTCATCCCCGGTCCGAGCGTGGTGTTCGTGGTCGGCCGGGCCGTTTCCTACGGCCAGCGGGTCGCCCTGGCGAGCGTCCTCGGCAACACGGTCGGGGTGCTGGTCGTCATGGTGCTGGTGTGCCTGGGGCTGGGCGCGGTGGTGGCCGAGTCCCAGCTGGTCTTCACCGGGATCAAGCTGGCCGGCGCGGCCTTCCTGGTCTGGCTGGGCGTCCAGGCCCTGGGCCATCGCCGCGAGATGCGGATGGGCGCGGACGAGGAGCGGGCGCCGGTGTCGCCGGGCCGAGCGCTGCGCCAGGGCGTCATGGTCGGCGTCAGCAACCCCAAGACCTTCATGATGTTCGCTGCGCTGCTGCCGCCGTTCGTCGACAGGTCGGGCGAGGGGGCGTCGGTGCCGGCGCAGATGCTGCTCCTCGGCTGCTTCGCGGTCGCGATCGGCCTGCTCTGCGACTCGGCCTGGGCCGTGGCCGCCGGCCGGGCCCGCGACTGGTTCGTCGCGTCGGAGAGGCGCGGCCGCGCGCTGGGTGCGATCGGCGGTACGTCGATGATCGGGCTCGGCGTGGGCATGGCGCTCACCGGTCACGGCGACAGGTAGCGCTCACGCCATCAGGTAGCCGCCCACCAGTGCCAGCACCTCGTCGAGCAGCTGCTCGCGGGTGACCGCGTCCGGCTGGTCCAGCACCCAGCGCATGGCGAGGTTCTCGATCGCGAGCACCACGACCCAGGCGGTGACCGCGGGGTTCGGCCGGGTGGTGGTGCCCGGCCGGGCGGCGAGGTACGTCGTGACGAGCTCGCGCACGCGGCGCTCCAGCGCGGCCCGGCGCTCCCTGTTGCGTTGCACGGGCAGCTCCTCGGCCACCACGCGCAGCAGCTCCCGGTCGGCCTCCAGCGCGGTCAGCAGCGCGTCCGCGGTGTCGCGGACCATCGCCGGCCCGAACTCGCCGATCCGGTCGGCCAGCGAGGCGGCGACGCGGTCGGCGACCTCCTCCCAGTAGCGGTCGATGACGACCTGCAGGATCGCGGCCTTGTCCGGGAAGTACTGGTAGAGCGACCCGGGGCTCACGCCCGCGACGGTCGCGACCCGGTTGGTGCTGAAGGCGTCGTACCCGCGCTCGACGAGGACCGTCCGTCCGGCAGCGACGATCCGCTCGACCATCTCCCGGGACCGGGCCTGCTGGGGGGCCTTGCGCACGGGACGAGCGTAGGGCGTCAGGCGCTGCGGCTGGTGAGCAGGCGGCGCTTGGCGGCGTACATCTGGGCGTCGGCCTCCAGCAGCGCGTCCGGCAGCAGCCCGATGTCGGTGACCGCGGCTGTGCCGACGCTGGCGCGGCGACCGACCGCGGCGGCGAGCCGGGCGTGCAGGTCGTCGGGGGAGAGGCCGGGGGCGAGGACGGCGAACTCGTCGCCGCCGAGCCGGGCCACGACGTCGGTCTCGCGCAGGGCGGTGGACAGGGTGTTGGCGAGGCGGCGGATGAGCGCGTCGCCAGCGCTGTGGCCGTCGGAGTCGTTGACGACCTTGAGGCCGTCGAGGTCGACGAAGCCCACGGCGGCCTCGGTGCCGGGTGTCCAGCGGACCCGGGACTGCTCGAAGAAGCCGCGCCGGTTCCACAGCCCGGTGAGCTCGTCGGTGGAGGCGAGGTGGTGGGTGGCCTCGCGCAGGGCGACGGCGGAGGCGAGCTGGTCGTGGACCGCGAGCTTGTCGAGGGCGACGGACGTGGCGTTGGCCAGGCCCTGGAGCAGCGTGATCTCGGTGTCGGTGGCGGTGCGGTCCTCGGCCCAGTAGGCGCCGATCGCGGCGATCGGGTCCAGGGAGCGCACCGGCATCATCACCAGGCTCCGGACGAACGTCGGCCGGTAGGCCTCGTGCGGGATCCGGTCGTCGAGGTAGATGTCGGGGATCACGACGTGCTGCTTGTTGAGCATGGCCCAGCCGCTGATGCAGGCCTCCAGCGGGAACCGGTGGCCCTTCCACAGCGGGGCGATCGCGTCCTCGTCGGCATAGAAGCACTGCCCGCCGTCGCGCAGCACGAAGGTCGCGCCGTCGCAGTCGGCGAGCTCACGGGCGGCGGTCCGCACGACCTGCTGGACCCCCGGCAGGTCGGGGGCCATCGACAGCTGCTGTACGGCGAGCAGCAGGCGGTCCAGCTGGGCGGGCTCCATGGCGTCATCCTTCCATTCGCGAGTTGAATGCGAGCAAACACTCGCGTCAGGATGGAGGCATGAGCACCGACGTGGCCCCGGCGGCCGAGGACTCCCTCCCACAGCCCTTCCCGTCCCGCTTCCGCGCCGGCGGCGAGCGCAACCGGCGCCTGGGCCGCCCGCTCAAGGTGGTCGGGCGGGTGCGCGGGGTGGACGAGGCGCTGCTCGACCGGATCGGCCGGGCCATGTTCGAGCGCGACGAGCTCGGCGCGGCCCTCGCGGACGCGATCCGGTTGCGAGGGGACGCTCCCGGACGGGTGCGGATGGACCAGTTCCGCCGGGCGCTCGAGGGCGGCCTGGCCGCCGTACCCGATGCGCCGCCGGCGCTCGTCGACTTCCTCTCCGAGCTCGAGCGCGACCCGGAGTGGCTCGACCGCGACCTCGTCGAGGAGGGCGCCCGGGTCTTCCGGCGGCTCGGGCAGAACGCCCAGGACGTGCTGCTCCAGCTCTCCCTCGTCGGTGGCTACCGGTTCGGCGGCCCCACCGACCTCCTCGTCGCCACCGGCGGGCTGACCGGCGAGCAGACCCTGCGCCGGCTCGCCGAGACCCAGAAGTGGGGCGCCAGCCTCACCGACCCCGGCTCGCTCGTGGCACCGCGCGACGGGCAGGCGCCCGGCGAGGGCTGGCGGCTGACCGTCCACGTCCGGCTGATGCACGCCCTCGTCAACCACGCCTTCGAGGACAGCTGGGACACCGCGCAGTGGGGGCTCCCGATCAACCAGGCCGACCAGGCCTCGACCCTCGGGCTGTTCGACGGGGTGCTGATCATCGGGTCCCGGGCGCTCGGCGTACCGATCTCGTCGTCGGAGTCCCGGGCGCTGATGCACCTGTGGAAGTACGTCGGCTGGCTGATGGGCGTGCACCCCGACTTCCTCGTCGACGACGAGTGGGAGCGGCACCGGATCGACTACCACGTGCTGCTCGCCCAGGGGCCGCTCACCGAGGCCGGGCCGCAGCTCGCGCAGGCCGTGGTCGAGGCGCAGGCGCTGCGTCGCTATCCCGGGTGGCCGGCGGTGCTGCAGGGAGCGCGTGCCCGCTACGAACGAGAGCGCCTGCTCTCGATGCTGACCGTCTTCCTCGGTCCCGAGAGCATGCGCGAGCTCGGCCTGCCGATGCGGCCGCCGTGGGCGCACGCGTACCTCGTCGCGCTCAACACCGCGCGCTACCGGGTGCTCAAGCGGCTGCCCGGCGGCCCGGACCGCCTTGCCCGGTGGGGTGGGCGGCGGGCGCAGTGGCTGCTCGACAGCTACTTCCAGGGGGATGCGGAGGACGTCGGCGAGCTCAGGGCGTGACGTCGGCCGGGTCGCCTCGTCGTCATCCTCGACGTCCGGATTCGCTTGCGCGACCGGCGGTGACAGGCGAGGCTGAGCGGTCTGGGGGTGACATCGGTCGCGGTCCGCCGCGATGCTCCCTCCAACCCTCAGGACGTCTCCATGAAACTCCGCTCCCTGCGGACGGCGGCCGCCGGCCTCGCCGTCCTCGTCGTCTCGGCCCTGCTCGGAGCGGCGCCCGCTACGGCTGCCGGCGAGGGCACGCTCGTCGTCAACGTCGTCGACCAGTACGGCCGGCCCACCGTCGGGGTCCTGATGGTCCGCGGCGTCGACGGCGCTCAGTACTACGACGGCCCGGGCGGCAGCGGGTTCGCCGCCACGAGCTCTCACACACTGTCCGTCCCGGCGGGTGACTTCGCGTTCCAGCACGTCGCCCCCTGGGCCGGTCTCGACTGCCGGGGGATGTCGCCGTGCTCGCTGCTGACCCCGCCGGTGACCTACGAGGCGGCGACGACCGTCAGCGCGAGTGCGACCACGACCTACACCCTGCACGTCGAGGTCCCGACCGTCGTCGGCGCCGCGAACAACGGGGCGACGCTCTCAGTCCAGCCGTCAGAAGGGTTCGCGGCCCTGCAGGCGGCTCTTGCCTACTCGCCCTTCGGGAGCGGTCTCGCGACCTACCAGTGGACACGGGGCGGCGCGGACATCCAGGGAGCGACCGCGTCGTCCTACACGACCGGACCCGCGGACGGGGGTCAATCCGTGGCGGCGCGCCTGATCCCCTCGCAGGGTCAGATCCTGTTGTTGTCCTCGTTGGGCGGACAGGTCGTTCCTCTCCTCACGAACTCCATCGTGGTCGACCGGATCGTGCCCGGTGCCACGACCACGAAGGTCAAGGTGCCGAAGAGGTTCGGTGCCGACGAGAAGGTCAGCCTGAAGGCGGAGGTGCGGGCCGCCGCGGGGGTCCCCGACGGCTACGTCCGGATCAGGATCGGCCGGTTCAAGACCCAGAAGGCGCTGATCGGCGGAAAGGTGCTGGTGACCCTGCCCCGCTTGAAGGCGGGCATCTACCGTCTGCGGGTCACCTACCTGGGGTCGACCTACTTCTCCGGATCCAGGGTGAAGAAGACCAAGGTCGTCGTCCGCCGCTCGTAGTGCGCCAGAGCGGACGGGGCGGTCGGTCAGCCGTTGGCGGCCGGCTCGCCGGTGTCGCGGACCAGGTAGACCCAGGGGAAGGCGCGGCAGCCGACCTGCCAGCCGTCCTTCTCGTAGCGCCCCAGGCCGCCGGTCCACACGACCCGCTTGTGCTCCCACTGCGTCGCGGTGCGGACCATGTGGTGCCGCAGCAGGCCGGCACCGGTGGTGCGCCAGCCGAGGCGGCCGGCGAGCTCGAGCTCCTGCATCTCGTCGAACGCGGTGACCGGGCCGAGCCAGCGCTCCTCGGGGTCCTCGGCGCCGGGGGTGGCGGGCTCGCGGCCGAAGCGCTGCTGCGCGGCCTGCCGGGTCAGGCCGAGGGTGCCGCCGATGGCCGACCAGCTGTGCCCGCCCGCGCGGGCGGCGTTGACCGCCTGCTGGAGGAGGTCGGCGGTGACCAGGTCCGCGTCCGCCGTACGACGGACCAGGGCGAGCTGGTCCTGAGCGTCGGCGCCGTTCAGGATCGCGCGGCCGATCGCCTCGGCGAGGTCGCTCACCGCTGGTCCTCGTCGCGGCTGGGCAGCCACATGCCGTCGTCGCCCTTCCGCTTGCGCAGGCGCGCGGAGAGCGTGAGGACGCCGAGGAGGATGAGCGCGACGCCGGCCCCCTGGCAGAACCCGCGCGGCAGCCCGTCGAGGGGGAGGGCGGCCATGGTCAGCGCGATGCCGAGCACGATCCGGACGAGAGACTTGTCGGGCATGTGTCAACGATGTCTTGACGTCGGTGGAATGTCAACCTTGCGTTGACGTCCGTGGTGGGGTGCCGGGTGTCGGCGCCGTGTGGGAGATTCCTGTCGTGGCTCGCCCGACCCGTCCCGACGTCCCCGGTGCCTACGTCGCCCGGCTCCGTGCGATCTTCGCGCGGCTGCCGCAGTGCCGCGAGGAGGACGCCTGGGTGGGCGTGCGCTGGCGCGTCGAGGGGACCACGGCGACGGTCGCGCACGTGTTCGGCGGGGAGGACCAGCTGTTCCGGGTCATGTTCCGCGCCGAGCCGGAGGAGGTGATGGCGTTCCAGCACCTCGGGGCGCCGTACTTCAAGGCGGACTGGGGCGGCAACGTCGTCGGCCTGCTCGTCGACGACGACACCGACTGGGTCGAGCTCGGCGAGCTGCTCACCGACTCGTTCTGCCTGCAGGCGCCCCAGCGCCTGGTCGACCAGGTCGACCGGCCCGGGGCCTAGTGGTCTCGCGCGTGCGCGCCAGCCGCAGGCCGGTCGCCAGCAGCCACACGATCCAGGCGAGATAGCCGGGCATCCCCACGAACAGGAGGGGCGAGCCGTCCGCGATGGCGAGGCTGGCCGACCCGGCGACGAGCAACAGGCCCCCGCCGGCGATGCCGAGCAGGCGCTGCCACGGCGGCGTCAGCCCGCTCGCGTGCGCCGCCAGCGCGGCGCCGACGAGGGTGCTGCCGAGCGCCGGAAGTGCCAGCGCGAACGCCGCAGCATGGAGCTGCCAGGCGAGCTCGAACAGCGGGCTCGGCTCGCCGAGCCCGCCGGCGGAGAGCACGACGCCGTTCCACAGGACGGCGTAGAGCGCGAGGACCGCCGAGAGGGTCGCGCCGGCGGCCACGGCGAGGCGCGACCAGTCCGCGCCCGCACCCCCGCGGCGCTGGACGAGCCCGTGGAGCCCGGTCACGAATCCCAGCAACAGTGGCAGGTTCAGCGCCTCCAGGCCGACCGCGAACGCGACCGTGCCCCGGTGCTCCGCGTGGAAGGCGAGCACGTCCTCGATCGGGTCCCCGTAGCCCGGTGCCCCGACCCAGACCAGCACGACGTTCTGGACCACCAACGACGCTGCCAACGCGATCGCCGTCGCGGCGACGACCCGCTCTCGGGGTCCTCCGTGCGGGGTGGGCCTCGTCATCGGTCGCTCCTTCGTCGCGGTCGGATCATCTGCGACTCCACCATCGGTGACGCCGAGGACGGGCGGATCAGCCTCGTGGCCCGCACTCGACCGGCCGAAGGAACGGTCCTCGGCTCGTGCTTTCGGCTGATCGGCGAGCTGTTCAGCCCTCGGCCGAGCGGGACCAGCCCTCCTCGGTCTCGTCGATCGGCGCCCAGCTCGGGATGAGGAACAGGCCGGTGGCCTCGACCGCGGCGTCCTGGCCGGGTACGGCGATCTGTGCCTCGACGGTGATCTTGCGGCCCTCCTCGTGGGCGATCCGGGCCTCCATCCGGACCGGGCCGAGCGGCAGCGGGCGCCGGTAGCGCAGGGTCAGCGTGCCGGTCATCGTGAGCCGCCGGAACCCGCTCGCCGTCTCGCCCATGATCTGGTCGAGCATCAGCGCGGACATGCCGCCGTGCACCATCCCCGGAGGCCCCTCGTACGCCGCCCCCAGGGTCATCTCGGCGTGAGCGTTGCCGAAGCCGTCGTGGACGATGTCGACCGGCGGTGCGACCGCGTTGCCGCGCCCGACGACGGCGTTGCCCCAGTTCCAGCTGCGGCCCGCGGAGTTGTAGCGGACCCCCGCGGAGCCGGGCAGCTGCTGGCGGCGCAGGCGGGCGGCGAGGGCCGCGACCTCGGCCTGCACCGCGGCCAGCTCGTCGTCGGCGACGGTGCTGCGGATGGTCGCGTCGACCAGGTCGCGCACCGCGTCGGCGAGACCGGAGACGGCCTTCTCGCGACGGTCGACCTCGTCGGTCGGGATCTCGTCGTGGATGAACATCTCCATGGTCATCCCTAGATTGTCGTGCATGAGTGACCGCGCTCCCGATGCCGCCCCCGCCGTCCAGACCATCCGCGTCGAGCGCACCCTGGTGATCGGGCTCGACCGGCCGGCCAAGCGCAACGCCATCAACGGCGCGGTGACCCGCGGGCTCGACGAGGCGCTGAACCTGCTCGAGGACGACGACGACCTGTGGTGCGGCGTACTCACCGGCGGTCCGTCGGTGTTCTCGGCCGGCGCCGACCTCGCCGAGGGACCCGGCGAGCCGACCGAGCGCGGCGGCATCGCCGGGATCATGTCGCGCACGCGTCCCAAGCCGCTGGTGGCCGCGGTCGAGGGGTACGCGCTCGGCGGCGGCCTCGAGCTGGTCCTGTGCTGCGACCTGGTCGTCGCCTCGCGTACGGCGAGCTTCGGCTTCCCCGAGGTCAAGCGCGGCCTGATGCCCGACTTCGGCGGCGTCTTCCGCGCTCCCCGCGTGCTGCCGGCCAATGTCGCCCGGGAGATGCTGCTGACCGGCGAGCCGATCGGTGCCGAGCGCGCGGAGCGGCACGGGTTCGTCAACCGCCTGGTCGAGCCCGGTACGACGCTCGACGTCGCCCTCGGCCTCGCCGCCACCATCAGCGGCAACGCCCCGCTCGCCGTCCGCGCCGCCCTGGCGCTGGCGCACGACGAGATCAACGGCGATGAGACGGCCAGCTGGGAGGCGAGCCACGCCGCGCACGCCCGGCTGCTGGCGTCCGCGGACGTCGCCGAGGGGATCGGCGCCTTCTTCGAGCGGCGAGAGCCGCGCTGGACCGGGCGTTAGGGAAGCGCGCTCCGCAGCCAGCCGCCCAGCTCGCGGACGACCTCGGTCGCCTCGCGGACCATGCCGGCGTACAGGTGCGTGACGTGCCAGTGCCCCTCGAGCCGGTGGTAGGTGACCTCGGCGCCCGCCGCCCTCGCGGCCGCCACGAACCGCTCGACGTCGTCCACGAACAGCTCGTCGCTCGCGGCCTGTACGAACAGGGCCGGCAGGGCCGCCAGGTCGGCGGGATCCGCGAGGAGGGGCGAGACCTCGGGGTGCTCACGGTGGCGGCCGGCGTACGACCTCGCGCCGAGCTCCAGCCAGTCGCGGGTGAGCAGCGGGTCGTCGATGTGCTCGGCGAGGCCGTCGAGGCGGGCGTCGACCCACGGTGAGATGAGGCCGAGCGCCGCCGGGAGGGGTACGCCGACCGAGCGCGCCCGCAGCGCGAGGGCCAGCGCGAGCCCGCCGCCGGCCGAGTCGCCGGCGACCACGACCCGCTCCGACGGCAGGCCGCGCTCGAGCAGGGCGCAGTAGGCGGCGAGGGCGTCGTCGACGGCCGCCGGGTAGGGGTGCTCGGGCGCGAGCCGGTAGTCGAGGACGTGCGCGACCGCACCGGTGGCGTCGGCCAGGTGGGCGGCCGCGGCGCGGTGGGTGGTCGGGGAGCCGACGACGTACGCGCCGCCGTGCAGGTAGAGCAGCGCGTGGTCGGGGTTGCTCGCCGCGGTCTCGATCCGGTCGGCCGGGACGCCGCCGAGGGTGGTGCGCACGGTCGTCGTACCTGTGGGCAGGAGCGGGAACCTCATCAGGGTGTCGATCACCTGCCGCTGCCGCGCGGGGGCCAGGCGGGTGCCGAGGACCGGACGGACGACGTGGCGGGTGAGCAGCCGGGCGGCTCGGAGCGGGACCTGCATGCCCGCATCCAAGCAGCACCTGGTGGCGGCGCCGGGACGACCCCGTGACGGCGCCGCCGCCGCACCGTCACGAGATGGCCGCGACCGGCTCCTGCTCGGCGGTGACTGTGAGGAGAGCCTGCTCCAGAGCGGTGCCGTCCTCGTCGGCCAGCGCCGCCGAGCGGAGCCGGACGAGCGTGGCCGCGGCGTCGGTCCGGCCGACCAGGCCGTCGGCGGCCGCCATCAGGCGGTCGAAGCTCTCGAGGCTGTGGTGGTGCGTCTCGCCGTACCCCTTGAGCACGCGTTGGCACTCGACGATCTCGCAGGCCAGGTCGTAGTCGATCGGCGCGACCGCGAGGGCGCGGTCGAGCCAGGCCTCGATCGCGGCCTGCTCGCGGGCGAAGCGCAGCGAGCGCGGACGGATCGGACGGAGCATGGCCATCGCCCACAGCAGGGTGAAGCCGATGATGCCGGTCGTGTTGACGACCATCCCGTTGCGGGTCAGCCGGCCGACGACGGTGCCGAACCACCTCGAGCGCGCGACCCACCGCCCGAGCCGGGTCGGCAGCGTGTCGGCGATCTCCTCGACCTGCGGGTGGAGGTACTCCCGCACGTTCATCAGCTGCCCCGCAGCGGCCTTGGCCTCCGCGCGGACGCCCTCGATCCGGCGGCGGCGGATCTTCTGCTGCGCGACCTGGATGGTGTCCTGGTAGCACATCCACAGGGCGACGTGGCGTGCTCCCTCGGTCGTCAGGCGGGCGCCGTCGCCGGTCTCCACGTCGGCGAGCCGGGCGACGCGGTCGAGATACCGGTCCGTGTAGGCGGTGTTCTGGAAGACCGCCGTCCGGACGGCGCCGTGCAGGAGCATCGACCGGGCCGGCGCCGGGAACTGGGCGGCGATCCGCTCCGCCTGGGCCTGCAGGCGTGGCCCGACGAGCGAGGCCGGGGCCGCCGCCGCGACCTCCTCGCGGCGCCGTTCGGCCGCGGCGGCCGCCTCCTCCGCGGGGTCGACCGGCCGCTTGCCGATCGTGATCGCGACCGGACCGCTGCCCGCGGGAGCCGCGGCGATCGGCTGCGGCGCCGGGCGCTGTGCGGCCTCCTCCCCGAGCGCGAAGGCGGCCAGCGACGCGTCGACGCCCTTGCCCGCCGCGCGGATGGCGTCCTCGAAGGTCTCGCGGGCGAAGGGCAGTGCACCCGAGCCGGCCAGCGCGCCGAACAGCGCGGCGCTGATGACACTGTGCGCGTCCAGCGCGAGCTGCATGAAGTCCGCGCCGATGAACCTCCGGGCCCCTGCGTGTGCGGCCTCGAGCAGGGCGTTGCTGTCGACGCGGCCGTCGCCGAGGGCGAGCTTCTCGTCCATCGAGTAGACGCGGTTGGTGGACGCGATCAGCGTCGTGCGGTCAGGGGTGCAGAACCCGCGCTGGATCGAGCGCCCGGCCTCCATCAGCTCGGAGGCGATGACGACGTCGACCTCTCCGGGGGTGGGGAAGAGGGAGAGCACCGGCTCGCGCCGTACGTCGTCCTCGTGCGGCTCCCCGCCCGGGAACATCTCGACGTAGTAGACCGTCGCCCCGGTGCGCTGCGCGACTCCGGCGACGGAGGTGGTCTGGGCGTGGTAGCCCGACCTCTCGCCGACGTCGACGATCCAGTCGGCGAGCACGCCGCCGCCCTCACCGCCCATGGCCAGGATCGCGATCGTGAGGGGCCTGCGGCCCTCGTTCCAGCTGGACATCAGATCACCTCGAGGACTTCGTAGCGGGCTGCCCGGCGCTCCACTCCGGCGGAGAGGAGGCCGATCCAGCCCTTGCGCAGCAGGGCGAGCACCCTGTCGCGCCGGTTCGGGTTGTGGACCAGGTCGCTGCGGTAGAAGGACGGGCACAGCGACGCGGCGTGGGCATTGGCGCCGCACACGCCGCAGCCGACGCAGGAGTCGAGGACCGTCGCGACCGGGTCGGTGCGCATCGGGTCGGGGTTCGCCTTGATGCTGAGCGACGGGCAGCCGGAGACCCGGATGCACGCGTGGTCGCCCGTGCACGTGTCCGCATCGACACCGAAGCGCTCCTTGACGACCCGCTTGCCCTCCTTCATCGCCTTCGCGCGCACCGGCTTCTCGCGGCGCTGCTTGTTGAGCATGCACTCGCTCTGCGCGACCACGACCTTCGGCCCGGCGGTCCGGGTGGTCAGCGCCTTGACGAAGAGGTCGCGCAGCTTGCCGATCTGGTAGGTGTCGCTCACCGTGCGTGCCCAGGTGACGCCGACGCCACGCACGGCCTTCTCGATCGGGTGCTTCGTCGAGCGGAGCACGTTGTCGGCCTTCGACGACAAGACGTCCTGGCCGCCGGTCGCCGCACTGTAGGCGTTGTCGACGACCAGCAGCAGCTGGTCGCTCTGGTTGAACACCGCGTTGCCGACGCCGCTGGTCAGCCCGTTGTGCCAGAAGCCACCGTCGCCCATGACGGCGACCGTGCGGCGGTCGGCGTCCTTCGAGTTGAGCGCGGCCGCGCCGGCGGACCCGAGGCCGTAGCCCATCGTGGTGGCGCCGAGGTTGAACGGCTCGTTGATGGCGAAGAGGTGACAGCCGATGTCGGCGCTGACGTGGTGCTTCTTCCCCGTCTCCTTCTCCGCGAGCTTGAGTGCGGAGAAGATCGGCCGCTCGGGGCAGCCGGTGCACAGGCCGGGCGGGCGCGTGCGGACCACGGACTTGTCGACCCGCGGGGCGAACGGGCTGCTCGGGTCGGACTCGGGCAGGAGCAGGGACGGGCTGCCCTGGGCGGCGCCCGGCGCGTACCGGCTCAGGAACGCGTGCACCCCCCGGGTGACCGCGGTGGCGGTGTACTCCCCGCCGACCGGCAGCAGGTCCTTGCCGTGCAGTGCCACCGAGGACCCGGCGCGCCGCAGGATCGCGTTGAGGTTCTGCTCGATGTAGTCCGGTTGGCCCTCCTCGACCAGGAGCACGGCCCGCTTGCCCTGGCAGAACTCGAGGATCTCGCTGTCGACGACCGGGTAGGTCACGTTCATGACGTACGTCGGTACCTGCGTGTTGCCGAAGGTGTCCGAGCAGCCGAGCAGCTCCATCGCTCGGTTCAGCGTGTTGTAGACACCGCCCTGCACGATGATGCCGATGTCGTCGTTCGGGCCGCCCTCGCCGAGGACCTCGTTGAGGCCGCGGCTGCGGATGTAGTCGACGGCGGCCGGCCAACGGTCCTCGAGCTTCTCCTTCTCGTGCAGGAAGCTCGCCGGGGGCAGCACGATCCGGTCGAGCTGCCGGGAGGGATTCTCGACGGCGTCCTTGACGGTCATGGGGGGACGGACGTTGTCCTTGGCCGTGAAGCTGCCGTAGAGGTGGCACGAGCGCAGCCGCAGCTGCAGCATCACCGGGGTGTTGCTGGCCTCGGAGAGCTCGAAGCCGGCCTCGACGGCGTTGACGATCGCCTCGATGTTGGGCCGCGGGTCGAGCAGCCACATCTGGGACTTCATGGCGAAGGCGTGCGAGCGCTCCTGCATGATGCTGGAGCCCTCGCCGTAGTCCTCGCCGACGATGATCAGCGCGCCCCCGCGTACGCCGCCGCTGGCCAGGTTGGCCAGCGCGTCGGACGCGACGTTGGTGCCGACGGTGGACTTGAAGGTGATCGCACCGCGCAGGGGGTAGTTGACCGACGCGGCGAGCATCGCGGCGGCGGTGGCCTCGGAGGCGCTGTTCTCGAAGTAGACGTCGAGCTCGTCGAGGATCTCGTGCGCGTCCCCGAGCACGTCCATCAAGTGGGAGATGGGCGCACCCTGGTAGCCGCCGACGTAGGCGACGCCGGACTGGAGGAGGGCCTTGGTCACCGCGAGGATGCCCTCGCCGGAGAACCGGCTGCCCTCTCCCATGCGCAGCTTCTTCACCTCGTGGGCGAACGACCGCTCGGCCATGGTGGTCCTTCCTGCGGGTCGGGATGGTCAGGCGGGGACGATCGCGAGGACGCGGGCCGGCGAGCCGGTGCCTCCGACGATCGGCAACGGCGAGGCGATGATGACGGCGCCGCTCGCCGGCAGCCGGTCGAGGTTCTGCAGCTGGGTGAGCCCGAACTTGTTGGCGCCGAGCAGGAAGTGGTGCACCGGGAACGGCGGCTCCATGCCGCCGGCCTGCCCGGCGTCGACGCCGACGGTCTCGACGGCGAAGCCGGTGATCGCCGATCGAGAGAGCCACTCGGCGGCGGCGGGGGAGACGCCCGGGGTGTGGGGCCCGGTCTCGTCGGCGTTGGCGAAGGCGGCGGCGTCGGTGTTGAACCGGCTCCAGCCGGTGCGGAACACCAACCACGCCCCCTCGGGGATCGGGCCGTTGTTGGCGACGTGCTTCTCCAGGTGCTCGGGCTCGAGCAGGAAGTCGGGGTTCTCGGCCGCCTCGGAGGTGAAGTCGAGGACCACGGCCGGGCCGACCAGGCGGCTCGGCGGGATGGTGTCGACGGAGTAGCCCTCCCGCCCGGTCGCCCAGTGCACCGGAGCGTCGAGATGGGTGCCGGTGTGCTCGCCGGTGTGGATGTTGTTCCAGCCCCAGGCCGGGCCCGCGTCGTCGAAGTCGGAGACGACTTCGAGCGAGAGCGGGATGGTGTTCGCGAAGGGCGCGGGGAGCTCGAGGATCGGGGTGTCGGGCGAGAGCGGGGCGGTGAGGTCGACGATCTCGACCTCGCCCGAGGCGAGGCCGGCGAGCAGGGCGTCAACGGCAGTCATGGCGGCAACCTTTCGGAGGGCGTGAGCGTGATCACACGCGGTTGTCGCAGGACGCTAGGCGCTGGGCGGGCGCGTATCTATCCGCAAAACGCGTAGGTCAGCCGGAAAGCGCTGACATCGGCTCGCAGCGCCCGTGGCGCGGTCAGCGGTTGCGCTGCAGGGTCTCGCTCGGCGTCTCCCCGAACGCCGCGCGGTAGTCGCCGGAGAGCCGCCCGAGGTGGGTGATGCCCCAGCGGGTGGCGGCGGCCGTGACCGACTGCGCCGTGCCGTCGGAGAGGGCCTGACGCACCCGTTCGAGCCGTGCCTGGCGCACGTAGGCCATCGGCGTGGTGTCGAGGTGGAGCTTGAAGCCCGCCTGGAGGGCGCGGATCGAGACGCCGACCGCCTCGGCGATGTCGAGCGTGCCGAGCGGCTCGGCGCAGTGCTCCTCGATGAGTCGGGCCGCCTGCCGGACGATCCGGTCGGGCGTCGCCCGCTCGGCGGCGTCGTCGGGGGCGGCCGCGAGCGAGACGATCAGGCCGTCGACGACCGCCACCTGCAGCGCGGCGGCGGTCAGGGGAGAGGCGGACAGGCCGTCCTCGCGCTCCAGGTCGGTCATCACCATGTCCACCAGCCCGCGCCAGCTCCGGCCGGCGCCACGCGTGAGGTCGAAGCCGGCACCGGACTGCTGGGGGACGACGAGGCCGCCCGCCGCGGCGACGTCCAGCCGCTCGCGCAACAGGTCCGGCGTGATCCGGACCATCAGACGCGGGTTGCCGGCCGAGTAGCGCATCCGCACCGGTTCGTCGGGGCCGGTGATGGCGGCCCGGCGCGGACTGGCGGTGACCGTGCCCGCGCCGGTGACGATGTGGCTCAGGCCGCCGAGCGGGATCTGGATGAGGTGGAAGTCGAGCCGGTCGGCCCGCACCTCCACCTCGGTGCCGTAGTCGATGTAGTGGAAGCTCAGCCGCTGCAGCTCCACGGCGTTGTGGAGTGCCCGGAAGCCCTCGACCTCGCGCAGCGGAGTGAGCACGTGCGGTGCGAGCGACGCGGCGACGGAGGCCCGGGCGTCGTCGACGTTGGTCGTGCGCAGCACGCCGTGCGAGCCGAGTGGGGTTGAGACCCGGGCCATGGCTCCTCCTGCGCCGTCGAATGATGCATTCTAGCAACGAACGTGCGAGATCTGACATGTCTGCGCTGAATGGACAGTCGCCGCCGTCAGTGGATAGCGGGGCCCCGGTGCCCGGACCCACGATTCTGGCATGACTTGTGTGACACCGGCCACAGTGGACGTGACACCCTCTGCGCTGCGGGGCCAGCTCGCCAGGTGGCCCACGGGCGTCGCCGTCGTCACCGCCCTCGGTGCCGAGGGACCGGTGGGCAAGACCGTCAACAGCTTCCACGCCACCTCGCTGGAGCCGGCGCTGGTCGGCTGGTGCATCGACCACCGCTCGAGCCAGCTCGACGAGTGGCTGGCCGCCGACGGCTACGTCGTCCACGTGGCCGCTGCCGACCAGACGGACCTCGTCACCCGCTTCGCGACCTCGGCGTCCGACCGGTTCGCCGGCCTGGACTGGACGCCGGGGCTCGACGGCATGCCGGTCCTCCCGGTCGACGTCCCGCTGCGACTCGAGTGCCGCGTCGCGCACCGGTTCGCGGTGGGTGACCACACCTACCTCATCGGCGAGGTCGTCGCGATGACGGCGGCCGCCGACGCCGTACCCATGACCCTCCAGCGCTGACCCGTCCACCCACCCCAGGAGAAACCATGAGCATCCCGATCCTCGACAACGACCACTTCCGCCTCGGCCTGTTCTCGTCCAACTGCTCCGGCGGCCTCGCCGTGACCACGATCCCCGAGCGGTGGTCGGCGTCGTGGGAGGACAACCTGCGGCTCGCCCGGGTCGCCGACGAGACCGGGATCGACTTCATGCTCCCGATCGCGCGCTGGATCGGCTACGGCGGCGACACCAACTTCCACGAGGGCGTGCTCGAGCCGATCCCGTGGGCCACCGCGATCCTGGCCCACACCGAGCGGCTCAACGTCTTCGCGACGGTCCACACCGCGTTCAACCACCCGGCCGTCGTCGCCAAGCAGCTCGCGACGATCGACCAGATGGCGCCGGGCCGCGTCGGCGTCAACGTCGTCGCGGGATGGAACCAGCCGGAGTACGTCGCGATGGGCGCCGACCTGCCGCAGGACCACGACTCGCGCTACCAGCTGGCGCAGGAGTGGATCGACGTGATGAACACGCTGTGGAGCAGGGACGGCCGGTACGACATCAAGGGCCGCTTCTGGAACCTCGAGGGCATCGAGTCGCTGCCCAAGCCCGCGGTGGGCCGGCTCCCCATCCTCAACGCCGGCTCGTCCGCGCAGGGCAAGGCGTACGCCGCCCGCAACGCCGACTTCGTCTTCACGATCGTCGGCGGTCCCGAGGACGGGGCGGGCGTCGTGACCGAGCTGCAGGCCAACTCCGCGGCCCTCGGGCGCAAGGCCGGTGTCCTCACGCCGACGCACGTCGTGTGCCGCCCGACCCGCAAGGAGGCCGAGGAGTACCTCCACTACTACGCGGTCGAGAACGCCGACTGGGACGCCGTCGACAACCTCATGCGTCTGCAGGGCCTGCACGCGCAGTCGTTCTCGAAGGAGCTCCTCGAGAACTTCCGTGGCCGCTTCGCCGCCGGCCACGGCACCTGCCCGCTGATCGGCTCACCCGACGACGTCGCCGACGAGATCGAGCGCTTCGCGAAGGCCGGGTTCGGTGGCATCACCATGGCCTTCGTGGACTACGTCGGCGAGCTCGAGTACTTCGCCGAGGAGGTCATGCCGCGCCTGGTCAAGAAGGGTCTGCGGCCCGAGGCCCTCTGACCCGTCGCGAGCCCGCACCGGCCCCAGCCCTGGTTCAGGGCTGGGGCCAGTGCGTCTTCGCGTGCTTGAGCGCCGGCTTCTCCAGCGCGGCGACGAGCTGCTCGAAGAGCCGGGTCGCCTCGGGGGCCGACCATTTCGGGTCGAGCACCTCACTGGGCAGGCCGGGGTCGCGGAAGGGCAGCTTGCGCCAGGTGTCGACGAGGGTGAGGTATGCCGCGAACGCCGCGGCTCCCCGCAGCCCGCGGAGCTCGTCGACCCGCGGCCCGTAGGCGCCGACGAAGTCGCGATAGCCCTGGTCGATCGCGTCGAGGTCCCACGAGCCGTAGAGCAGGTCGGTGAGGTCCTGCGGCCCGTGGTAGCCGCCGACGAAGATCGCCGCGTGCTCGGCGAGGTCCAGCTCGGCGACGGCCCGCTCGGCGGCGTCGCGCATGCGGGCCGGGGCGATCCACAGCGCGGTGCCGGCGTTGCCGAACCCGAGGTGGGCCAGGTGGGCCCTCAGCTGGTGGCGCTGGGCCCGCTTCGACTCCGGCACGCCGAAGTGCACGATGCACCAGCCGTCGGCGAGGTCCGCGGGACGACGGGCGTGCCAGATCACCTCGTCGCCGGCGGCGAGCGTCGCGTCGGCCTCGCTGGTCAGGGAGTAGCCGCGCACGCCGTCCTGGGAGACCGAGTCGAGCCAGCCGTTCTTCTTCAGCCGGAAGACGGCCGTGCGGACGCCGGGCGCGTCGATTCCGACCTCGGCGAGCAGGTCGACGGCTCCCGCGATCGGCATCCACCCACCCAGCGGGCGCACCACCGCGCCGAGGAACGTCACGACGGTGGTGCGGGACTGCGGTGCCTTGCTGCTCACGGACGGCATTCTGCCCTCAGGCACGGAGATCCGTGGTGAGCGCCGCGACCCACTCGGCGGGCCAGGGCAGGCTCCTGCGGGAGCCGTCGTCGGCGGTCGCGGCCACCTGGCCGGTGCCCATGTGCACGGTGACGTAGCGGCCGCGCGCCGCCCGCGTGCGCGGCCGGCCCTCGAACTCCTCGCCCCAGACCTCGAACTCCCAGGTCATCGACGAGCTCCCGATCGCGGCGAGAAACACCGTCGCGGTCGCCTCCTGCCCGAAGAACAGGGGAGCCAGGAAGTCCGCCTCGAAGCGGACCCGTGGCGCGCTGGCGAAGTACCCGCCGAGGCCGCGCTCGCGCATGAGCGTGGCCTCGGCGGCCTCGACGAACCGCGTCACCGTGCTGTTGTGGTAGATCCCGGACGCGTCGGTGTCGATCCACTCGACACGCGTGCGGAAGTGGCCGCAGGCCAGTGATGAGTCGTCCATGGAGGCCATCGTGGTCGATGTCAGGCGGTCACCGCCGAGCTGTCCGGCGTCCAGCGCAGGTGCACGGCGTCGGTCTCGCCCTCCCGGAGCAGCTGCAGTCGCGGCGGGACCTTGTCGGTGCGCGATGTCGGAGGCCGGCGCCGCCCGGCGGCCCACGGCACCGGCCAGTCGGCCGCCGGGCCGGCGTACTCCTGCTCGGCCGCCGCGTGCAGCGTCCAGCTCGGGTCGTAGAGGTGGGTCCGGCCGAGCGCGCAGATGTCGGCACGGCCGGCCAGCAGGATCGAGTTGACGTCGTCGTACGACGAGATGGCACCGACCGCGATCACCTTGACCCCGGCGGGCTCCGCCACCAGGTGACGGATCTTGTCGGCGAAGGGGGTCTGGTAGGACCGGCCGAACGCGGGTCGCTCCTCCTTGCCGACCTGCCCGGACGACACGTCGATCGCGGCCGCTCCGGCGGCGATGAACGCGCGGGCGATCTCGACCGCGTCGTCGTCGGTGTTGCCGTCCGGGATCCAGTCGGTGGCCGAGATGCGCACGGTCACGGGGATCGCTGTCGGAACCGCGGCGCGGACCGCCTCGAACACCTCGATCGGGAAGCGCAGCCGGTTCTCCAGCGCTCCGCCGTACTCGTCGCTGCGGTGGTTGGCGACGGGGGAGAGGAAGGAGGAGAGGAGGTAGCCGTGGGCGGCGTGGACCTCGACGAGGTCGAAGCCGGCGTCGACCGCCCGGCGTGCGGCGGCCACGAAGTCGGCGACCACCTGGTCCAGGTCGCCCCGGGTCGCCTCGCGTGGGACGTGGCAGCCGGGGCCGTAGGGCAGGGCGGAGGGTCCGACGATCTCCCAGTTGCCGTCCTCGAGCGGCTCGTCCATGCCGTCCCACATGAGCTTCGTCGAGCCCTTGCGGCCCGAGTGGCCGAGCTGGGTCCCGATCTTCGCGGTGCTGTTGGCGTGCACGAAGTCGGTGACCCGGCGCCAGGCCGCGGCCTGGTCGTCGGTCCAGATGCCGGGGCAGCCGGGCGTGATCCGGCCCTCGGGGGACACGCAGGTCATCTCGGTCATGATCAGGCCGGCGCCGCCGAGCGCCTTGCTGCCCAGGTGTACGAGGTGGAAGTCCGTGGGGACGCCGTCGACGGCGACGTACTGGTCCATCGGCGAGAGCATGACGCGGTTCTTCAGCTCGAGCTCGCCGATGCGGACCGGCTGGAACATCGCGGGCGCGGTCTCGGTGCCGCCCTGATGACGCGCGAACTCGTTCTCCATGAGGTCGGCGAAGACCGCGTCGCGGTCCTTGAGGTTCTCGAAGGTGATCCGGCGCGATCGGGTCAGCAGGTTGAAGACGAACTGCGCCGGGTCCTGGTCGGCGTACATGCCGATGTTCTCGAACCACTCGAGCGAGGCCTGGGCCGCGCGCTGGGTCGACTCCACGACCGGTTTGCGCTCTGCCTGGTACGCCGCAAGTGCGGCCTCGACGCTCGGGTGCTCGTGCAGGCAGGCGGCCAGCGCGAGGGCGTCCTCCATCGCGAGCTTGGTCCCCGAGCCGATCGAGAAGTGGGCGGTGTGGGCGGCGTCGCCGAGCAGGACGACGTTGTCGTGGTGCCACCGTTCGTTGCGGACGGTGTGGAAGTTGAGCCACTTCGAGTTGTTGGTGAGGATCTGGTGCCCCTGCAGCTCGTCGGCGAAGATCTCGGCGATCCGTCCGACGGCGTACTCGTCGGAGACGCCGGGCGGGAAGATCTCGTGCTCGGTCCGGTCGAGCCCGGCGCGGCGCCACACGTCGTCGTGCATCTCCACGATGAAGGTCGAGCCCTGGTCGGAGTAGGGGTAGCCGTGGATCTGCATGGTGCCGAACTCGGTCTGCTTCACGAAGAACTGGAACGCCTCGAAGACGAGGTCGGTGCCGAACCAGATGTACTTGTTGTTGCGGCGGTCCAGGCTCGGGCCGAAGACGTCGGCGTACTTCGTGCGGACGGCCGAGTTGAGGCCGTCGGCGGCGAGCACGAGGTCGTGCTCGGAGCGCAGCTGGTCGGGGTCGGGCGCCTCGGTGCGGTAGTGCACGGTCACGCCGAGCTCGGCCACCCGCTCCTGCATGATCTGCAGCAGCTCCTTGCGCGACATCGCCGCGAAGCCCTGGCCGCCGACGGTGAAGGCGGTGCCGTTGAACTCCACGTCGATGTCGGTCCACCGCGCGAAGCGGGTCTCCATCCGATCGTGGATGACCTGGTCGGCGCCCTCGATGCTGCCGAGGGTCTCGTCGGAGAACACGACGCCGAAGCCGAAGGTGTCCTCCGGCGCGTTGCGCTCCCAGACGGTGATCTCGTGGGTGGGGTCGAGGGTCTTCATCAGAGTGGCGAAGTAGAGCCCACCGGGCCCGCCGCCAACGATTGCGATCTTCATGCTCGGGTCTCCGATTCGCTGAGCTGTCGCAGCCTGAAGTGCTGCAGCTTTCCACTGGTGTTGCGCGGCAGGGCGTCGATGAAGCGCACCGCCCGCGGGTACTTGTAGGGGGCCAGGCGGTCCTTGACGTGCTGCTGGAGCTCGCTGACCTTCGTGGCGTCGCCGGTGACGCCCTCGCGCAGCACGACGAAGGCGCACACGAGCGCACCGCGGTCCGGGTCGGGTACGCCGACCACGCCGGCCTCGACGACGTCCGGGTGGGTGCCGAGCGCCTCCTCGACCTCGGGGCCGCCGATGTTGTAGCCGGAGGAGACGATCATGTCGTCGGTGCGGGAGCGGTACCAGAAGTAGCCGTCCTCGTCGCGGACGAAGGTGTCGCCGGTGACGTTCCAGCCGTTGACGACGTAGCTGCGCTGCCGCTCGTCGTCGAGATAGCGGCAGCCGACGGGGCCGATGACGGCCAGCCGGCCCTCGACGCCCGCGGCGACCTCGTTGCCGTCGGCGTCCAAGATGGTGGCGCGGTAGCCCGGGACGGGCTTGCCGGTCGCTCCCGGACGGACGTCGTCGCCCGCCGCCGAGATGAAGACGTGCAGCAGCTCGGTGGCCCCGATGCCGTCGATGACCGCCAGGCCCAGCTCGCGGCGCAGCTCGTCCCAGGTCGCCTGCGGCATGTGCTCGCCGGCGGTGACCGCGACGCGCAGGCCCTTGAGCTGGCCGATGCTGCCGGACTTGAGGATCTGCTTGTAGGCGGTCGGCGCGGTCGCGAGGACGGTGACGCCGTGCTCGTCGATCAGGCCGGCGAGCTGGACGGGCGTCGCCGACTCGGTGAGCAGCGCGCAGGCACCTGCCCGGAGCGTGAACACGACGAGCATGCCGAGCCCGAACGTGAACGCGAGCGGCGCGGTGCAGGCGACCAGGTCGGTCGGCTCCAGCCGCAGTGTGCTGCGGCCGAAGGTGTTGTCGATCGACAAGATGTCGCGGTGGAAGTGGGTCGTGAGCTTCGGCAGACCGGTGGTGCCCGAGGTGGGACCGAGTAGTGCGACGTCGTCGGCAGCGGTGTCCACCGCCGTGAACGTGGTCGGCTTGCCGGCCGCCCGCCGGGACAGGTCGTCGTCGGCGTCACCGCCGTAGGCGACCACGACCAGCCCGGGCGCGACCCGGTCGCGGACCTCGTGCACGTCGGCGACGAGGCGGTGGTCGACCAGGGCCACGGCCGGCCGGGTGCGCTCCACGATCGGGGTCAGCTCGGTCGCCCGCAGCGCGGCCATGGTGGTCACGACGATGCCGCCGGCCTTGAGCACGCCCAGCCAGGCCGCGACGGTCCACGGGTTGTTGGGGGAGCGCAGCAGCACCCGGTTGCCGCTGACCATGCCGAGGTCCTCGACCAGGACGTGGGCGACCTGGTTGGCGCGCGCGAGCAGCTCACCGTAGGTCCACACCGTGCCGTCGGGCGTGCGTAGGGCGGGCCGGTCGGGGCCGTGGGCCGCGACCGCTGCGTCGATGAGCTCGACGGCGGCGTTGAGCCGCTCGGGGTACTGCAGCAGCGGCGTGGTGAACTCCAGCGTCGGCCACAGCTCCGCGGGCGGGAGGTGGTCGCGCGCGAAGGTGTCCTCGAGGCCCGAGCGGCTCAGGGCGCCTGTGGCGGTCACGACGATGCCCCGGCAGCGCGGATCATGCCCTCCTGGACGACGGTCGCGACGAGGATGCCGTCGGGGGTGAAGAAGCGGCCGAGCGCCGAGCCGCGGCCGGACTCCACCGACACCGCCTCCTGGACGTAGAGCAGCCAGTCGTCCATCCGGACGGGCCGGTGGAACCACATGGCGTGGTCGAGGCTCGCGGTCACCAGGCCCTCGTCGGCCCACGCCAGCCCGAGGACGCGCAGCACCGGCTCGAGGATCGTGTAGTCGCAGACGTAGGCGAGCGCGGCGACGTCGCGCTGCTCGTCGGTCAGTCCCTCGACGGGGCGCAGCGCGTCGTACGGCTTCACCCAGACGGCCTGGTGCGGCGTCCGCTCGCCATCGATGCTCAGGTAGACCGGACCGGGGGTGTGCCGCATGTCGAAGCTGCGCCCGCCCGACCAGTAGGCCTTCGACGTCTCGGTCATGGTGCCGCCGGTGCGCTCGGCGAGGTACGCCGCCGAGGTCGCCAGGTCCTCCGGGGCCGGGAGGCCGGCGGGGGTCTCGGGCTGGAACGAGCCGCCCGCCTCGCCCGCGGCGAAGCTCGCCATGCACACGTAGACGACCTTGCCGTTCTGGAAGGCGCGCACCTGACGGGTGCTGTAGCCGCGCCCGTCGCGCAGGATCTCGACCTCGTAGCGGACCTCGGCGCCGATGTCGACGGGCCGCATGAAGTAGGAGTGCATCGAGTGCAGCGACTTGGCCTCCGGGCCGGCCGACGGAACGGTCCGGACCGCCGCCGCGACGGCCTGGGCGACCATGTCGCCACCGTAGGCCTTGGGCCACGGGCAGGGCTGCGTCGTCGCGGTGAACGCGACGTCGAACACCTCGGCCTCGCTCTCCTTGAGCGTGATCGCGTCGGTGAAGATCGCGCTGGTGGGTGCCATCGGTTGTCCTTCGGTCGGTGGGGTGGGTCAGGCGATGCGGACGGTGTTGGTGAGCAGCCCGATGCCGGGGATCTCGGTCTCGACGACGTCGCCGTCGCGGAGGTAGGTCGGCGGCTCCATGCCCATGCCGACGCCACCGGGCGTGCCGGTCAGCACGATGTCGCCGGGCCGCAGCACGGTGAAGGTGGAGACGTAGGACAGGAGTGCGGCGCTGTCGAAGACGAGTGTCTTGGTGTTGCCGCGCTGGCGCTCGACGCCGTTGACCCGGCACAGCACCTCGACGCCGGCGCTCGGGTCCAGCTCGTGGGGTGTGACGACGACCGGGCCCAGGGGAGTGGTGGCGTCCCACGCCTTGCCCTGGAACCACTGCAGCGTCCGGCGCTGCCAGTCGCGCACGGAGATGTCGTTGGCGACGGTGTAGCCCGCGATGGCCTGCTCGGCCTCGGCCGGGGTCGCGTTGCGCAGCTCGGTGCCCACGACGACCGCCAGCTCGGCCTCCCAGTCCAGCTGGAGCCCGTCGTGGGCGGGCAGCACGATGTCGGCGCCCGGCGCGAGCAGCGTGTCGGCGTACTTCGCGAAGAGGGTCGGGTACGCCGGCGTCTCGCGGCCGGTCTCGGCGATGTGGTCGCCGTAGTTGAGGCCGCAGCAGATCACCTTGCCGGGGCGGGGCAGCGGCAGCACGGGCTGCGCGCCGGGGAGCTCGTCGCCGGGGACCGGTGCCAGGCCGGACGCCAGCAGCTCGCTCAGGTCGGCGGCCGGGAGGGCGTGCCAGCGCCCGTCGACCTCGACGGCGGCGCGGGTGCCGGTGGGGTGGGTGACCGTGGCCATTCGCATATGTCATTTTTGGCACGAACGTTGCGCTGATGTCAATACGCAACCTATGGTGGATCGCATGACCACCGACCCCACCCACCTCGTCACGCCGGACCTCACCCCCGTGGCGGTGAACCCGGCGGAGCTGGCCGCGCCGAGCGGCTACTCGCACGGCACGCTGAGCGGCAACACGCTCCACCTCGGCGGCCAGACCGCCCTCGACGCGAACATGCAGATCGTGCCCGGCGGGATCGTCGAGCAGTTCCGCCAGGCCTTCGGCAACGTGCTCACGACGCTGCGCGCCGCGGGCGGCGTGCCCGAGGACCTGGTGTCGATCACGATCTACCTGACCGACATCCCCGACTACCAGGCCCACGGCCGCGAGATCGGTGCCGTCTGGCGCGAGCTAGCCGGTCCCGTCTACCCGGCGATGGCCGGCATCGGCACGACCGGCCTGTGGCAGCCCGAGGCGCTCATCGAGATCGTCGGTGTCGCCGTCATCCCCGACGAGCGCCTCGTCCGCCCCGGCAACTGAAGCGCCCGACCAGCACCGAAGGAGAACCGCCATGCCCGCCATGACCCCGTACGCGGACGAGCTCAACGCCCTTCCGCCCCTCGCCTCCCGCTACGTCCAGGTCGACGAGCTCCCCTGGAAGCCGACCGGCTTCCCGGGCATCGACATGAAGGTGCTGCTCCGCGAGCCGGAGACCGGCCTGCTGACCGCGCTGTTCCGCTGGGAGCCGGGCGCCGTCCTGCCGCTGCACGAGCACGTCGAGATCGAGCAGACCTACGTGCTCGAGGGCAGCATCGTCGACGAGGAGGGCGAGACCACGCCCGGGAACTTCTCGTGGCGACCCAAGGGGAACCAGCACCGTGCCCACGCGCCGAACGGCGCGCTGCTCATCGCCTTCTTCCTCAAGCCCAACATCTTCCTCGAGGGCGCCGAGGCCGGCACCACGCTCGAGTGACATGAGGATCACCACCTTCCGACACGCCGGTGGCACCGGCTGGGGGCTCATCGAGGACGACGGCATCGTCGACCTGAGCGAGGACCCATCACTGCCGTACGCCGACGCGTCGGAGGCGCTGCGGAGCGAGACCGTGCTGGACCTCGCCATGTCCGCCTGCGGGCTGACGCCGCAGCACCGCCTCGAGGACGTCACCCTCCTCGCGCCGCTCCCCGCCCCCGGCCGGGTGCTCGTCGTCGACGGCGAGCAGGTCACGCACCTCGCCCGTCCGGACGTCCGCGACGCCGGTACGGACCTTCCCGGTGGGCGCAGGATGCTCGCCGTGATCATCGGCAGCCCCACGCGCGAGGTCGCCCGCGAGCGCGCCGTCGAGCACCTGCTCGGTGCCACCGGCGCCGTGCTCCACGACAGCCGGCTCGCGATCGGGCCGTGGGTCGTCAGCCGCGACGAGACCGGGGACCTGGACTCCCTGCACGACGCAGGACGAGGCCTCGCCGACATCGTCAGCGAGGCCTCGCGGCGGTGGTCGCTCAGCTCCGGCGACGTCGTCCTGGTGCCCGCCGCCTGCTGATCAGCTGCTGGGCCACGAGGTGGCCGGAGCCCCCGCCCAGGCCCGGGCCCGGGTGCGTGAACGCCCCGATGTGGAAGACGTTCGGTACGCCGGTGCGGTGGCCGCTTCCCGTCCCGGGGCGCCACAGCAGGGACTGGTCGAGCTCGGCCGCGCCCCCGTAGGGGTCGCCGTGCACCGCGTTTGCGTTGGCGGAGGCCAGCCCGGTCGGGTCGATCACGCGGCGGCCGATCACGCTGCCGGCCAGCCCGGGAGCGAACCGCTCGATGCGGGCGACCACGCGCTCGGCGTACGCCTCGGCGAGGGCGGGCGTCCATCCCTCGGCGGCATCGAGCTCGCCCGCGGCGTCCCCGACAGGGCGCCACGGGAGCTCCTGCAGCTGGATCCACAGCGTCGCCCGGCCCTCGGGAGCCCGGCTCGGGTCCAGCACGCACTGCTGGCCGACGACGACGGTCGGCTCCTCGGGCAGGAGACCCGCCTCGGCCTGGGCGCAGGCGATCGCGGTGCTGTCCGAGCCGTTGCTGACGTGGACGAGCGGGACCTCGTCGAGGCGGCTGTCGGTCCAGCGCAGCGGCGCGTCGAGCGCCAGGTGGATCTGGGCCGCGGCCCGACCGGGGCGGTGCCGGGCGACAGCGCGTCGTCCGTGCTCGCCGACGGCCTCCGGCGGGAGGAGGCCGTCGTACAGGCGGCCGGTCGAGGTCGACGCGAGCACCGTCGCCGCGCGCAGGTGGCCGGCCCCGGTCTCGACGCCCACCGCACGGCCGGACCTCACGGTGATCGACTTCGCGGGCGTCGCGCGGAACACGTCGACGCCGCGCTCCTCGAGCAGCGCCTCGAACGCGGCGACGAAGGCGCTCGCGCCACCCTCGACGACCGGGAGCCCGATCTCGTGCATCGTGAACGCCATCACCGCGAGCATCAGCCCGCCGGTGGCCTGGTCGGGCGCGAGGCCCGCGTGCAGCAGCCACGGCGCCCACAGCTGGTCGACCTCGGAGCCGGCGAAGCGCTCGCGGCCCAGGCCGCGCCCGCTCTGCATCGCGACCCGCGCCAGCTCGCTCAGCCCGTCGCGTCCCAGCCCACGGGCCGCGCCGAGGCCGAGCCGGGCCAGGTCGCGGGTGCGCAGCTCGGACCCGAGCGCGCCGAACACGTGGGGTGCCCAGCGACCGAGCTCGGTCAGCAGCGACGCGTACGCCGTCCGGTCGGCTTGGTGCGCGAAGCCCTCCGCGGTCCGGGCGGGGTCGCGGTGGGCCACCACGGTGCCGCGCTCGGAGACCGAAGCGGTCACGGCCCCGTCGGCGTTGCGGTAGGCGAGGCCGTGGCGGTGGAGGTCGGCCCCGAGGTCGGCGTACGCGCCGCCTGCCTGGAACAGTGGGTGCCAGGAGCTGAACGTGTCGTGGACGAAGCCGGGCACGGTGAGCTCGTCGGAGGCGATGAACCCGCCGAGGCGGTCCCGCTCCTCGACCAGCGCCACCCTCCGGCCCGCCCCGGCGAGCTCGGCGGCGGCCACCAGGCCGTTGATCCCGGCGCCGATCACGACGACGTCGTACTCGTCCTTCATCGCTTGCCGACGCCCAGCCGGCGGGCGAGCCTCGGCGTGATCCGGCGGTAGTCAGCCGGCTTCACGGGCATCAGCCACTGCTTGGCCTTCGTGCGGCGCGGCACGTCGAGGCCGACGTCGGAGAGCACCTCGTCCACGTTGTGCAGGGAGAACGGGATGATGTTCGTGCCCCGTGCGTGCATGCCGCCCGTGCGCTCGCGCATCCATGCCAGGCGGGCGCGGGTCCTCTCCAGCATCTCCTCACGCGAGGGCAGCCGGTGGTGCCCGCCGAGGTGGGAGCCGATCCAGATCGCCGACACCTCGGCGGACAGCGGGGAGAAGAACGACGAGTTGTAGCCGGCGAAGCTCAGGTCGGGGACGTTGATCGGGTGGATCTGCCGGTAGAGCAGGAAGTCGCCGTTGTCGTCGAGCAGGTGGTCGAGCACCTCTCGCGGCAGGAAGGGGATGTCCTGGGTCCACCCGGTGGCGGCGATCACCACGTCGGCCCGGAGCACCTGCCCGTTGGCGAGCTCGGCGTGGGGCTTGCCGTCCTTCTCGAGGAAGCGGGTGATCACGGTGTCGCGGTGGACCCGGATCGCGCCGGAGGAGACGCCCTCGAAGAAGCCCTCGGTGGCCAGGGAGACCGTCGACTTCGCGATGTCGGCGAAGGTGCCCTGCGGGACGAGTCCGAGCTTGTCGAGCCGCAGCTGCTTGGTGGTGACGCTCTCGACCGTGCCGAGCATGTTGTTGGCCAGCATCGAGTCGCGGGCGTGGAGCAGGCGCTCGGCGCCGTTGACCGAGCGGTAGCGGAACAGGCCCTCGCCGAGCCGGTTGAGCATCAGGAACTTGTAGTTGACGACGCCGCTGACCTTGCGCGGCATCTTCCAGAGCAGCTCGCGGGCGACGACCGACGTCGCGGCGGCCTCCTTGGCGATCTCGACGGTGATGTCGCAGGCGGACTTGCCGTAGCCGAGGACCACGGTGTGCTTGCCGCGCACCTGGTCCAGGCTGTGGAACTCGCTCGACGGGAGGTACTGCCCACCGGCCTGCTCGAAGTCCTCGAGGCCGTCGACCGGCGGCACGAAGGGACGGGAGAAGATCCCGCTCGCGAGCACGAGGTGGTCGTAGTGCTCGGTGCCGCGGGCGGTGGTGACGTCCCACCCGCCGCCGGGTGTCGGTGCGGCGTGCTCCACCTCGGCGTTGAGCCGGACGTGCGGTGTCACGCCGAACTCGTCGGCGTACGACGCGAGGTAGGCCGCCACCTGCTCGCCGCTCGGCCACTCGGGGTAGTCCCGCGGCATCTTCTTGTCGGAGAGGCAGTAGGTGCCCTTGTTGTTCTGCGTCTTCAGGCCCGGGTAGCGGCGGGTGCGGCTCCACACCCCGCCGATGTCGGGGGTCTTCTCGAGCACGGTCACGTCGTGACCGAGCTGGCGAAGGACCTTGGCGGAGGAGATGCCGGCGAAGCCGGCTCCGACGATCGCGATCTTCATGGCGGGTGACCTCACTCGGAGAGCTGCGGGATGGCGGGGACGGCCTGCTCGGGGCCGAGGGCGGAGTAGCCGCCGTCGGCGGCCCAGTCGGCGCCGGTGACGACGGATGCGGCGTCGGAGGCGAGGAACGCGACGACGGCCCCGATCTCGGCGCCGTCGCCGACGCGGCCGGTCAGGTGGAACGGCGCGGCCACGGCATCGGTCTTCGCGCGGTCGCCGCCGGAGAGGTCGTCCATGATCTTCGACCACGTCCAGCCGGGGCTGACCGAGTTCACCCGGATGCCGTCGCCGGCAAGGTCCATCGCCATCGACCGGGTCAGCGAGACGATCGCTGCCTTCGACGCGGGGTAGACCCAGCGCCCGGTCTGCGCGACCTTGCTGGAGATCGAGGTGAAGTTGACGACGGCGGCGTGCTCGCTGGCCCGCAGGTGCGGGTGCGCGGCGCGGACGACCTCCACCATCGAGACGACGTTGACATCGAGCGCCTTGAGCCAGTCGGCGCGGGGGGTCGCGAAGCCCTCGTCGAGATAGGTCGCCGCGAGGTTCACGACGATGTCGATCCCGCCGAAGCGGTCGACCGTGCCGGCCACCAGCTCGGCGAGGGAGGCGTCGTCGGTGACGTCTGTGCGCACGAAGACGACCTCGTCGCCCAGCTTCTCGGCGGCCCGGCCGCCCTCCTCGTCGACATCGGCGACGACGACCCGGGCGCCGGCAGCGGCGAGCGCGCCGACGACCCCGTGGGCCAGCAGCGTCGCGCCTCCGGTGACGATCGCGGTCCGACCGGTCAGATCGGTCATGGGGATACCTCCGCCTCGTATGCTGTGCGATGCAGGTCACATCGCGTTGTCGGGAACGTAGGCATCCGCGACGGCGTGCACTATCCGGAAAACGCAGGTGACGTCCGCCAACCGCGACGAGATCCGCCGCGAGCGCCGGACGAGGCGGGACGTAACGGGTCACCAACGATCGTTCCACCGTTGACATATGGTGGCGATGGTGCGCCAATGGACGCAGCACGAGTCGAAGGAGCCGGGGTGGCCAGGACACTGCTCGCCGAGCACCGCCAGATCGAGACGGCGGACGTCGACCAGGCGCGCCGCGAGGTGGGCGAGCGGTTCTGCGCCCATCGGCTCGAGCTCACGCGGCGCGACGGCCGGCTCGACATGGTGCACAGCTCGGCGTCCATCGGCGCCGACATCAGCCTCAACTACCTGCGCTACGGCGACGAGGTCCGGATCACGCCCGGCACCTTCGACGACTTCTTCCTCGTCCAGGTCCCGCTCCAGGGCACGGCGCGGGTGCGGGTCGGGGAGCAGGTCGTGGCGTCCTCGCGCAGCCGCGCGTCGGTCGGGTCGCCGACCGAGGCCGTCGACATGGTGTGGAGCGACGGCTGCGAGCAGCTGCTGGTCTACCTGCGCCGCCACGCCGTCGAGGAGCTCGCCTCCGACGGCGAGGCCACGGCACCGGTCGTGTTCAACCCCGCGATGGACCTCGAGACGCCCGCCACCCGCGCCTGGCTGCGACTGGTCCACCTCGCCCTCGACGACATCGAGGCCGGAGGCGCGCTCTTCCGCTCGCCGCTGGCCTCGACCCACTTCGAGCAGACCCTGATCGCCGGGCTGCTGGCCGCCCAGCCCAACAACCGGCAGGTCGTCGCCCCTCCGGAGACCTCCTGCCCCCGCGTCGTACGCGCGGTCGTCGACCTGATCGAGGCCGAGCCCGAGCGTGCGTGGCGGCTCGCCGAGCTGGCTCGCCACGCCGGCGTCTCCGCCCGCACCCTGCAGGAGGCCTTCCAGCGCGAGCTGGGCATGACCCCCCTCGAGCGCCTGCGCAGCGCGCGGATCGCCCGCGCGCGTGCCGACCTGCTCGCGGCGGACCCCGCCACGGTGTCGGTCACCGACATCGCGGCGCAGTGGGGGTTCTTCCACCTGGGGCGGTTCGCCCAGGCCTACCGGGCGGCGTACCAGGAGCTTCCGTCGCAGACCCTGAAGCGCTGACCGTCGGCGGCGGCGTGCTGCTCCGGATCACCGACGTGTCGGCTGCGTGATCACGCGATTCCGCAGCGCGCCGAGGTCCCGGATGTCATCCTCGAGCGCATGGAAGTCGGCCCGTGACGGACTGGATCGTGCGCCGGTGGGCTCGCTACGGCCACGACCGCCTGTACGCCGAGACGCCCGTCGGGACCGCGCTGGGCTACCTCGACCTGAAGACGGGCCGCTATCACTCGGACGACTTCAGCAACCTCCCGCTGCTGGAGAGAGCGGTCAGCGACCACCTCGCAGCCCGCGAGCCGAAGCAGGCGGAGCCGGCGGAGGAGACGGCACTCGCGGAGGTCGCTGCGTCCGATGTCGTCGCCGAGTCGCCGCCGGCGTGGGAGGACATCGGCAGCGAGCCCGCGGGCAGTGCCGCCCGCGAGCAGGCGCTCGCCGCACGCGCGGCGCAAGGCAAGGTCAGGCACTTCCTGGCGCGGGCGTTCGACGTGAAGACGGACGAGCGTGCGTGGCGCATCGGCGCCGACGGTGAGCAAGCGGTCGCGGCACAGCTGGCCAAGCTCGGTCCGGAGTGGCGCGTCCTGCACGCGATCAGAGTCGGCGACCGGGGATCCGACATCGACCACCTGGTGATCGGTCCGGGCGGTGTGCTCACCGTGAACGCCAAGCACCACCCGAAGGCGAGCGTCTGGGTCGGCGGAGACACGTTCATGGTCAACGGTCGCCGCGTGCCGTACATCCGCAACAGCCGACACGAGGCCAAGCGGGCGGCTCGCCTGCTCACTGAGCAGGTCGGCTTCCCCGTGACCGCGCTCGGCGTGATCGCGGTGATGGGCGCCCACCAGGGGCTCAAGATCAAGAAGCAGCCCGAAGACGGAGCCGTCGTCATCGTTCAGCGTCGCAGGATCAGCCAGTACGTTCGCGCGCTCCCGCCGCGACTCACCGAGCGCGAGGTCGCGGCGATCCACGAGGCGGCCCGTCGCTCGACGACCTGGCGGTAGGGGAGCGGATCGGACGCGCTGGGTCTGAGTGGCGCCTGCGTATCCAGTGCTCGGTACAGGACGAAGTGGGGGAGCGGTCGACCACAGCCATGGATCTGCCGCATTCCGCCCAGGATGACGCGGCCGGGTCTTCGGGCAGACACAGGAATCCGACAACTCCACGTGCAATCCTGCATGGACCTAGTCTCTTCGCACACGAGACCACAGGCCGACCAGCGAGACGATCGAGACGCGTCCCTTGCTAGAGCAGTGCAGCAGTAACCCACCCGAAGGATCCGGTGCCCCGAGCGGTCGTCCGGTCAGTTCGGACGCACCCGAATCACGGGGAGGTCGCCGCGGGCTCTGGACTTCACAGCGCGAAGAGCTCCGTGCTGCACTCGCATCCCAAGATTCCTTATGCGGCCAGCTCTACCGAGAGGCGGTTGAGGCCCTCGGAGCGCCCGAACTCGATATGGGCCGGTTGGTTGTCGCCGGTCATGCTGTCCGCGAGTTGGTCAACCTGCTCCCGGCCGTTCTCGGGGATGTGGAACTCCCGGAACGGGTCGCCGATGCCCAGCTCCGTGATCAGCTCGTGGAAGCGTGGAACGACTATCAAGCCGAGATCGCCGTAGGAATAGCAGCGCCGGGTCTAGTTCCAACCAACGTAACGAACGCTTTGAACGCCTGGGTGCAGGCGCAAAATCAGATCACGGAGAACTCCCAAACGCGCCGAGCGGCACTTGTCCTGGGGACGACCGAAGGCGTCGCGGACAGCAGCGTCAGAGTTGTCATCAGCGCAATCGGGGCGTTCGAGAAGCTGCGTCACCCGTCCAAGGCAGACTCCGAGTCACCGGTGGACCGAGCGGCGTACCAGGGCGCCTTGAGCATCATCGAGAACGCGATCACCAGTCGCATCCTCGGATTCTTCGCGGTCAAGCAGCAACTGCAGGACGTGGTCGACGCCGCAAATGTGCAAACGGAGGACGGGGTCTGGGCCACACCCTCAGACGGCGACGTGGCCACGGCACTCGCGCGCATCGGCGGGCTCCAACACCGAAGGATCTTCTACGACCAACTTGGCAACCCTGAATGGATCGTGCCGCTGAATGGTCTTCGTGCGCTAGAGGCTCCCAAGGCGCTCGATCCGGATGCGGAGCAAGGCTGGCAACCGTGGCCCGCCGGCGACTATCTGGTTCGCATGGCCGAGTTTCGGCCGACCGAGGTAAGGGAGGTGATGCTCCGCCTCGTCGACCGAGACACTGCCTGGCCCGCGAAGGTCCGGCTTCTCGAGGCAGCTCTTCGGATGCCCGTCTCCGAGTCGCGAGCGATGGCGTCAGCGATTCGATCGTATCTGAGCGGGGAGCTCGATCCGCACCTCGGCCTCGACGTTGTGACCTTCATCGAGCAACTAGCGCAAGCCGACGAGGTGCGGCTTGCGAAGCGTCTTGCTCAAACCCTTCTAAGGCCACGACCCGCGCCAAACGCTGGAGGTCGCGGCCGTCGGGACGTGCGCGCTGGCATTGATTCCTACTGGTATGCCGAGGCTCTGAAGCGCGTGATCGCTGCTCTGAGGGCCGATCCGCGTCTTCTCGGCACCGTGTATGCGTGGCTCCGGGAGGAGCAGACGCATAGCGACTCTTGGGCCCCGGATCGGGACTGGGACGCGAGCTCGATCTGGCGGCCGTCGATTAGTGATCACGAGCAGAACTATCGCCACCATGACCTCGCGGATGCGCTGGTTGATGCCCTTAGGGACCTGGCAATCGCCCAGATTGAGTCGGGGGGCGACCTCGAAGGGGTGATGCAGACCCTTGAACGCGACAGGATGCCGCTGGCGATGCGGATCGCGATGTACGTCCTTTCAGCACTGGAAAGCCCTCCGGCCGACGTGCTCCAGGTAGCAACCCAGCGGGTGCTCGACCGTGACCTCCTCCACCACCCCTGGTTCTTCCGGGAGTACACCCAACTTGCCACCGCAACGCTGCCGCGACTGAATGACGTCGACTACGGTCGCTGGGAGGATCTCGTGTACGAGGGTCCTCAGCTCAGCGACGAACGCCGCCAGCGGGTCGTGGAGCACCGGAAGGATGAACAGACAGAGGAAGACGCGTTCCGCGAGTACGTCACTATGCGGCGCCATGAACTCCTCTCAGCGGTGGGTGCCGGGGCATTGAGGGGCCGCCTATTAGAGGTCCACACCGCACTCGTAGAGGACCTCGGCGAATACGAGCATGCGGGCTTTCGTAGTTGGCACTCGATTTCGGCAGGTGAGGAGGTTCCACCAGTCGCAGACGAGCTTTCCACGATGTCTCTTGAAAACGTTCTAGCCACGCTCCATGACTGGGAGCCTGACAAGTCGCAGATCGGGACGAAGGATGGGCTGGCAGAGACTCTCCGAGACCTCGCCGAGTCGCGACCGTTTGAGTTCAGCGCCCAGACCCGATCCTTTGTTCACTTGAACGAGCCTTACCGCTCACGATTCCTCGACGGACTGCGTAAGGCAGCGGAGTCCAACGCAGCGGCCATCGACTGGCCCGCTTATCTCCTGGGCGCCGGGGACCTCCAGGGGCTTGTCGATGAGGAGGACCGGCAGAACACCTATCCGTTGCGCCAAGTGTGCAACACGATCGAGAGCGCAGTCAGTGGAGAGCGGACGCGGATTCCGGAGATGTTGCTCTCTGACGCTGTCGAGCTTGTCGCCCAGTGGGTCGACGATCCCAATCCCAGCGACGATGACAGCCTTGGGAGTGACCACCTCACCCAGGCGCTCAACACGACGCGTCCTGTGGCGGTGCGCACCCTCATTCGCATAGCCAGGGCGGCGAAGCTTGCCCACAGCGAAGAGTTTGACTCCACAGAGGTGATAGCCGCTGTTCAACGCGCACTCGTCAGTCGGCTCGATCCGCGCGACCCGAGCTTGGCTGTCGCATCCGCATATGGCGAGGGCCTCAGCCTGTTGATGTGGATGGACGCAGCGTGGACCGCCTCCTGGCTAGGAAACGCCGCTACGAGCGACACATGGGGCGATGTCTTCATCACCACGGCTCTGACAACTAACACGACCAGCACCCAACTGTTGAACGACCTTTGGCCCAGCATCGACAGCATCCTCAATCGCGCGGCTGCGGGGGGACCGATTGAGATGGGCTGGAGGTCGAACCGATCCATCGACGAGGTGGTTGGCGATCACCTCATGGCCCTCGCCATGTGGGGTTCGACCTCGCCGTGGCCGGAGCGCACGCAGTCCTATTTCGCGCGCGTTGATACTGAGACCGCGGCGTCGGTCCTGGGACAGGTGGGCTGGCGCTTGATGAACACAGCCGAACCGGCACCTGAGCTCATCGAGCGCGCTGAGGCGATATGGGACGCTCGACAGGCGGCCGTCGACCAGGGCAAGGAAGATGCCGGCGAACTCGCTCAGTTCTACTGGTGGGTCCACAGCAATAAGTTCCCCGTCACGTGGTGGCTCCCCCGACTCGTCCGGGTCGTCGACCAGATCGACTTCGACGGCCGCAGTTTCATCGGGGAGCACATCGAGGAGGCGGCGCATACGCACCCAGGCGACGCCGTGACGCTGCTGCTTCAACTCCTGCGTAGCGACGAAACCAGAACCCTTGCTCGCCACGGCCTCGTCACCTCGGCGCCGAAGGTCATCGCGCTCGGACTGCATTCTGCAGACGAAGCAGTCCAAAGAGCTTCCCGAGCGCTCATGGATCTCTTGGGTGAGCAGGGCGTCGTCGACATGGACGATCAAGTAGCAAGGGCTTCGCGGGAGCTTGATAGCAAGAGAGACTCGGGCTAACGGGTTCGTTTGTGCCGCTCGCGCGCGATTCCGCAGGGATCGGGCGGACCACCAGAAACCAGGCGAGTACGCGTTTCCGGATCGAACGACGGAGCTCCGGCAGCTCCATTCCCGCCACCTCTGCCTGCACTCGTGGCCCGAGGTGGTTCGCGGTGGCGCGTTCCACAGGCGGCCTTCAGTGTTCGTACAGTGAGTGCGTGAAGTTGGAGGCACCGCGGGGCTCGTGGCTGACGATCGCGAGCGTGTACGTAACTGCGGATGAGATTCTCGGCCGTCCAGTCCCCTTTGCTGAGCGCGTGAAGCTGTGGTCATCGATGCCGGTCGGGCAGGCGCTGGCGTTGATTTCGTCAATGTTGAAGGACCTTGACCTGACGACGAAGCCAGCTCGCGAGGTCGAGGCTGGGTGGGTCGCTCAGGTCAGATCGGGGAGACTGAAGGCAGAGCTTCTGTCTGCCCTCCGGGATAGCCGCCGAGTGCTGGTGCCGCAAATGCTGCTACTTGCGGCGGTAGAGGCTATCGAGCATTGCCCGCCGGGAGATCCGACAGACGACTTCGCTGGTCTTGATCAGGTGGTCGAGGCGCATCTTGGAATCGCTGGCGAGTCGGACGCGCCGCGGTCGGGTGAGGACTGGGGTGGGCTCGATTCTGGGTTGGCTGCCGAACTGGTTGCCCAGCACCACTTCGGCCACACGTCAGATGCGATCGACCAGCTTGCTTGGATTGATGAGAATTGGAGGACTCCGTGGTCTCACCCATCGGTGAAGGAGGAGCTGATCACGAAGGCCGGCGGTGAGCCGGGTGACCTGTTTCGGGAAGCCACCACGGTCGAATTCGACGACTTCGCTGCTGTTGGCGTGCATTTGTGGGTTCAAGCCGACCAGAACGGCTTTCTCCGGTATCCGTCCGAGTTCTTCGACCGGTTGGGAATCGACCGTGTCGCGGTTGATCGCTTCCTGGCCGAAGCCTCGACGGATCTTCCGACGCTGAAGGCCGAGGTTGCGGCCGAACGTGCGCGCACGGGCACGGCGCGGTGGGCGTTCAACACCCTTCGGCGTTGGCCGATCGTGCGCCTCGACAACGGTCAGTGGCTGGTGCTGCGGCTCGGGTTCGCAATCCAACGGGCACTCGGTGACGCGACGTACTGGGACGTTCGCAACTACCTGAAGGCCGAAGATCGCGCGAACGGGTCGAAGCGGGACGAGGGGTTCCGAGGCTGTCTCGGCTACGAGCTCGAGGCGAATGTCGGTCAAACCCTAGGCAGGATGTTCCCGGGAAGTCTCCGGACGCGGCGTCTTTATGACGAGACGACGATGCAACACGCGTGGACTAAGAGGGGTAAGAAGCCAAGCGTGTGCGACTTCGCGGTCGACTGCGGAGACAGGTGGCTGTTGTTCGATGTCACCGATCGGCGTATTCCAGAGAAGCTGATCAACGCAGAAGCGACGGCTGCCGACCTAGACGCTGAGCTCAATCTCGTCCTGACAGAGAAGAAGGCGAAGCAGTTCTCTTCCACAGTAAAGCTGCTGACGAACGAGCTTGGGAAACTGGTCAAGAGCCACGCGACGCCGCCTGAGGTTTTTGTTTGCATCGTGGTCACCCCGACCGGCGGCCTCGGTTGGAACCCGGCGATTGACACGCGGACCAAGGAGCTCCTGGCAGGGATGGAAGTCCTTCAGTCCGCGAATGTACTCCCGCTTGGCATCATGAGCGTCCGTGACCTGACCGAGTGGGAGAGTGCAGTCGAGAACGGCCGCAAGGCGGACTCGCTCCTCACTGATTGGAGGATGAACGGACCGGGTCACTCGTTTGAGCGGGCACTGCTGGAGATGGGCATTCCGCTGCAACGCAGCTCCTGGGTTCAGAACACAGCCATGCGTACCATCGGCGAGCTTGTCGACCGATTGCAGGCACATGGCATGGACTAGGCCCAAGTGCGTCTCACCGCCGCTTGCGGGGCGTGGCGCCGGCCGATCACTCAACGCCGCCGGCCGCATTGTTGCGCGTAGCGTCGATCCTCTGACCTCGTCGTGTCGACGGCGAGCACGGCAGGTCACCCCGGCATCGCCGCGGAGAACTCCATGACCAGCCAAGACGCTCCCCGCGAGCCGATGCCCTTCCAACCTGCCAACATGACGCCCGCGCAACTTGCCGCCGTGTCGTTCCTCGCCCGCTATTCCGGACCGACACACCACCTCTACGCCTACCAGTTGCGCCGGTGGTTCGCCTGGTGCGAGACCAACCGGATCGACGCCTTGATCGGCGTGGAGCGTGCACACGTCGAGCTCTACATCCGCTCGTTGACCGAAAGTGGCCTGATGGCCTCATCCGTGGTCGCGCTGATGCATGGGGTACTTCCGCTTCGCCCACATCGACGGACTCACGCCGACCGACCCAGCGGTCTACGCCCGACTACCCGAGGTGCATCGCGATGAATCGCGTACCCAAGGGCTCGACCGGCTCGAGCTCATCCGATTCCTTCAGGTCGCCCAGACGATCACCGTCCATCACGGTGCACTCGCGTATCTCCTTGGTATCAACGCTCTGCGAGCCTCGGAGGCGGCGGCGGTCCGGATCGAGGACTACTCCGAGACGCTGCGCGGCCACCGCGTCCTGCGCCTAATCGGTAATGGCAACAAACCCGCCACCATGCCAATCACAGTCCCGGTTCTTCGCGTTCTCGAGGCATGCCGAGGTGAGCGGAGCGCCGGACCACTCATCCAGCGTCCGCTCACCGGCAAGCCGGTTGATCGACGTGACGTGTACCGGATGGTCCAGCGCATCGCCCGGGCCGCAGCGATCCCGCGACACATCAGCCCGCACTCGCTGCGTCACGCCGCCATCACCAACGCCCTCGACGCTGGCGTCCCATTGCGGGACGCCCAGATCCTCGCTCGGCACGCCGACCCGCGAACCACCGAACACTACGACCGCGCCCGAGGAAACCTCGACCGCCACGGCGTCCACTTCCTCACCGCCTACGTCGCAGGCGTATAGCTTCCGCGGCACGCCGCCCACTACGGGTGCCCCAAATCGCCAGAGTGGAATCACTCCTGTTGGCCTAGGATGGTGTCGGGCCGTGCGCAGGCTGCGAGTTCACAACTCAACGGTCCACGATGCAGGAAATGCGAGTTCGAGTCTCGCTGGAGGCCACCCACTGGTGTGTCGACATCGTCCAACTGGGAGGACACCTGCTCTAAACCTATTCGATCCTCCACGAACCGTCGTCGGTCGGTGAGGCGATGCGAAGGTCGTGATTCTCCCCTCGCAGGATGGGCCGCCCCGAGATAGAGACTGTGCCCTTCCAGCGTGTGGCGAAAAGCTCGGTGCGCATCGTGCGGTACACCTTCGCGATCTGTGGGGGCCCGCCTACGGTGTCGTGCTCCAGTCGGTGAGACTCGCAGAGTTCCGCGAGCACCGAAACCGGCTGCATATCTAGCTGTGATGCCCAGCCAGGTTGTCCAGCCTGGTGATGGGTGCGGCCTTCCCGATTGCTGAGTGGGGCCGGTGGTGGTTGTACTCGTGGATCCATGCTGGCAGAGCGGCGAGCCGGGCTGACTCGGAGTTGTAGAACTTCTTGAATGCCCAGCCTTCGGCCAGGGTGCGGTGGAAGCGCTCGATCTTGCCGTTGGTCTGCGGACGGTAGGGCCGAGTCTTCTTCGGCGTGATGCCCAGATCGGCACAGGTGTCGCGCCACAAGTGGGACTTGTAGCAGCTGCCGTTGTCGCTGAGCACGCGCTTCACGACGACGCCGCGTTCGGCGAACCAGGCGACCGCGTTCTTGAGGACCTCGGCCGCGGTCTCCTTGGTCTCGTCGTCGTGAGCCTCGACGTAGGCCACGCGGGAGTGGTCGTCGACAACGGTGTGCAGGTAACAGGTCCCGATCACCGGGTTGCGCCACTTGTTGCGAGGCACGCCTGTTCGCGCGACTGTGGCCGACCGGTTCTTCTCGCCCTGCTGACGCCCGACGTAGCGCCAGCCGCCGCCGTCGGGGACCTTGCCGAGTTTCTTGACGTCGACATGCATCAGGTCGCCGGGCTTCTCGTGCTCGTAGCGGCGGATCGGCTCGCCGGTGGCGCGGTCGATGTGGGAGAGGCGGTTGATCCGGCAGCGGACCAGGACCGCGTGCACGGTCGAGGCAGGCATGTTGAGGCGGTCGGCGATCTCGACGGGGCCGAGTCGCTGCTTCCAGCGCAGGTGCACGATCTTGCGCACGATCGGCGCCGGTGTGCGGTTCGGCTGCCGATGCGGGGCTGAGGACCGGTCGAGCATTCCGTCCGGTCCCTCGTCGCGGTAGCGATCGGCCCACTTCTTCGCTGTGCGCCACGAGACGTCGTAGCGCTCGGCAGCTCGAGCTGGCGGCCAGCCGTGATCGACGATCAGGCGCGCAAGACGTAGGCGCGCACGTGGGGTCAGGGCTGCGTTGGCATGGGTAGCGTGTGACACGAAGGCCTCCTGCGGTGGGAGCGGTTCCTAGACAGCTCCACTCCACACCCGGGAGGCCTTCGTCCATCTACAGCTCAGACCGTGTCGTCACACGATCTCGACCAACGTGCCTGGGCATCACATCTAGCGGACCTATCCGGGCCTGGGACTTGCGCGCCAGACTCCCGGTCACTTTGGTGCCGGCGTCGCCGATGGTGGCGTACACGACGGTGGCCGCCTCCCCTCCCAGCATTGCGGGTGCTGGCCCGGCTGGCGAGGCAATGAACTTGCGAACTGTCCCACCCTCCGCGTTCCGTCCTGTCTCGTATCGAATGGGGTAGGCGCGGAACTTGCCCAGCCGCCATGACCAGCCTGCTAGCAGCAACTCACAGTCTGGGTTGGCCTTGGCCTCGCCTCTGACATTGATGGAGCGCATGTGGTTCAACGCATGAGCCAGGTGCGATGCCAGGTCTCGGATGTCGAGGTCACCGCGACTTGAGGCCTGATAGGAACTGACGGTGGCAAGGGCTTGCAGGATGAGTGGGTAGGCCCGCAACGTGTCTCCGGCGAACGCAAGGACGGCATCGCCGCGACCCGTAGCGAAGATCTTCGGGCACGCGTCCCATCGTTGCCCGCCGCCGAGCCGGCTGTCGGAGATCACCACGAGTTCGCTGAGCGGCCCGACCCGCCGTTCCCAGCAAACAACCGCGGTCACTCTGGGGACCTGCGGTTCGCGAGTGGAACGGTGACCACGGAATCGGCGCCCACCGTCGGCAGGCGCAGCTCAATGTCGCGCGCTGGCCCCTCAGCACCCTCGGCGAGCCAGTATGTGTGGTCGACGTGTGGGTAGCGGGCGCCAGTGTCGGGGTGGACGAGCATAAGGCTGAACGGGAACCAGTGAATGGTCGCTGACGGCGTCGGCAGGGTTTTGATGCCCGTCGGCGGTCCTCCAGCGATGGGGATGGTGACGAATGCTCCACGGTGCACGCCTTCAACGAAGAACCGATCCCGAAGCTGAGTCCATCCAACGATGAGCCGGAGGTCCGCCGGCGGGGCGATCGGCTCCCCGTTCAACACGCTCTCGACGAGTGCAGGGTGGTCCTGCCAGAGGTTTTCTGCCAGCGAAGCCATGCCAGCCAAGGCGGCTCTGACGAAACGACCCGGGCGCGCTCCCTGAAGTACGACTGTGCCATCGCCCGCATAGTCAGGATGCGCCCGAACGTGAGCCGCCTTGGAGCAGGCTTTAGCCCAAGCGACGTATTCGTCATCGAAAGGCGATGTCAAGCGGTGACATGGTGAACAGAGCCCATAGATGCGATTCCCGCCCGCGCGTGGCCGCGACAAGGTCGTCGTGGAACCTTCATCGGTCTTGAGTTGGATGCCGCGGGAGGCGTCGCTGTTGTTGAAGGCGGCCTTGGGCGGCACATGGGTCTCGGTACGTCGTCCTCGGCGCCCACAGAGCGCGCAGGGTCCGACCTTGACGTGCGTCCGAGGATTGGTGGGGCTGTAGCCAGGCACAGCGAACTCCTACGTGGCCGGAAGGTGCCCGGAATTCACGGGCACCACAAGTATCAACAATGAAAGCCATGTCCGCGGGCAGTAGAGCTGCCGCACGAGCCGGTGACGCTCAGGCCAGGCCAGCTTGGCTCAACTGAATCCAGAGCGCGGAAGGAGTCGAGGCCGGTTGCCGCCCGATTTTTGTCCGGCTCTCGACGGCGTCGTTGGTCAGCCCTCCGAAGGTGCTGCATATCCCCGCGATCAGGCCGTGTGACGACGGCTCGGGAGGTCCCCGTTCCCGGACTAGGCTGAGCCCCATGGCGGCCGGCGCGACGATGCACACGTTCGAAGTCGAGTTGGCCGACACGGATCGCGGCGTCTACGAGGAGTTCACGCTGCGCGCGGCGCGGCATCCGTCAGAGACCGAGGCGTACCTCGTGACGCGCGTGCTCGCCTACTGCCTCGAGCACGAAGAGGGCATCACCTTCAGCGAGGGCATCTCGGCGACCGACGCCCCGGCAGTGCTGGTGCGCGACCTGAGCGGGAAGCTGCTCGCCTGGATCGAGGTCGGTGCACCGGATGCCGCGCGGCTTCACACGGGCAGCAAGGCAGCCGAGCGCACGACGATCTACACGCACCGCGACCCGGCCAAGGTGCTCGCTCAGTGGTCAGGGGCGAGGATCCACCGCGCCGCCGAGATCGTGCTGCATAGCTTCGATCCCGGGTTCATCGATTCAGCGGTGGACACGATGGAGCGCCGCAACACGATCACGCTCACCGTGACGGAGCGGCAGCTCTACCTGGAGCTGAACGGCGTGCACCTCTCCTCGGCGGTGCACGACCACCCGATCAGTTAGCGGGGGACACGTCCCGTTGCCGATCCGGATGCGCGACTTCCGACGCGCGTCATGCGCGGCGACGGACGCGCAGGCGCGGCGCCCACCCCGCGTCGCGGTTCGCTCCCGCGTCTGACGCGCCCCGACTAGCGTGGACACGTGCCCAACCGTCTCGCGAACGCAACGAGCCCGTACCTCCTCCAGCACAAGGACAACCCCGTCGACTGGTGGGAGTGGGGCCCTGAGGCCTTCGCGGAGGCGAGTAAGAGGAACGTCCCGATCCTCCTGTCCGTCGGGTACGCCGCCTGCCACTGGTGCCACGTCATGGCCCACGAGTCCTTCGAGGACCAGGCGACGGCGGACTACCTCAATGCGCACTTCGTCAGCATCAAGGTCGACCGCGAGGAGCGGCCGGACGTGGATGCGGTCTACATGCAGGCGACCACCGCGATGACGGGGCAGGGTGGGTGGCCGATGACGGTGGTGATGGATCACGAGGGGGCGCCGTTCTTCGCGGGGACCTACCTGCCGGACCAGCCGCGGCACGGGTCGCCGTCGTTCACGCAGGTGCTGCAGGCGCTCAGTGGGGCGTGGGTGGACCGCGGCGATGACGTACGACGGACCGCCGCCAGCGTGGCCGAGCACCTGCGCAAGGAGGCGAGCCTGCCGTCGTACGCGTTGACGGGGGAGCGGATCGACGGGGCGGTGGCGACCCTGGCGCAGGAGTACGACGCCATGGCGGGCGGGTTCGGGGGTGCGCCGAAGTTCCCGCCGACGATGGTGCTGGAGTTCCTGCGGCGCTACCGCGGTGACTCCGAGCAGCAGGCGCGGCACATGCTGGCGCGCACGGTGGCGGCGATGGCGGGCAGCGGGATGTACGACCAGGTGGGCGGCGGGTTCGCGCGGTACGCCGTCGACCGCGCCTGGGTGGTGCCGCACTTCGAGAAGATGCTCTACGACAACGCCCAGCTGCTGGGGCTCTACGCCCGCCTCGGCAGCGAGCTCGGCGACCGGATCGCGACCGAGACCGCGGACTTCATGCTCCGCGAGCTGCGTACGACGGAGGGCGGGTTCGCCTCCGCGCTCGACGCGGACAGTCCGGCCGAGCCCGGCGCGCATGCGGAGGAGGGCCTGTTCTACGCGTGGACGCCCGCCCAGCTCGCCGAGGCCCTCGGCCCCACGGACGGCGCCTGGGCCGCGGAGCTGTTCAACGTGACCGAGGACGGCACCTTCGAGCACGGCATGTCGACCCTGCAGCTGCGCCACTACCCCCAGGACCCCGCCGACCGGGACCGCCTGGCCGACGTACGGCGCCGCCTGCTGGCCGCGCGCGAGCAGCGCCCGCGCCCCGCCCGCGACGACAAGGTGGTCGCCGCGTGGAACGGGCTGGCGATCAGTGGGCTGGTCGACGCCGGGAGGCGGCTCGGCCGCCCCGACTACATCGAGGCGGCGACCGGGACCGCTGAGCTGCTGGCGCGGCTCCACCTCGAGGACGGGCGGATCCTGCGGGTCTCCCGCGACGGCGTGGCCGGCGCACACGCCGGCGTGCTGGAGGACTACGGCTGCGTGGCGTCCGGTTTCCTCGCGCTCGCGCAGGCGACGGCCGATCCCCGCTGGCTGCAGCATGCGACCGGGCTCCTCGACACCGCACTGGCCGGCTTCGCTGCTCCGGACGGGGGCTTCTTCGACACCAGCGCCGACGCCGAGGTCCTGGTCGCGCGCCCCCGCGACCCCGGCGACAACGCGAGCCCGAGCGGGTTCAGCAGCCTGGTCCACGCGCTGGTGGAGGCGCACGCGCTGACCGGGGTGGGCCGCTACCGCGACGCCGCGGAGACCGCGCTGGCAACGGTCAGCGTGCTGGCCGACAAGGCGCCGCGGTTCGCCGGCTGGTCGCTCGCGGCCGCGGTGACCATGCTCGACGGGCCGCTGGAGGTCGCCGTCGTCGGTCCCGCCGGGGTGGAGCGCGACGCGCTCGTCGCGAAGGCCCTCACCCTCCCGGGCGCCGTCGTGGTCGCCGCCGACGAGGCGAGTGAGGACATCCCGCTGCTGGCGGGCCGGACCGCGGTGGACGGGCGGCCCGCGGCGTACGTCTGCCGGGGCTTCGTCTGCGAGCGCCCGGTCACCGAGCCGGACGGCATCGGGTGAGCATCGGGTGACGGGTCGCCGGCTGTGGGGTGTCGTGCTCCTGCTGAGCGTGGCCCTCTTCGCCGGCGTCGTGGCGCTGGGAGCGACCGGCTTCGGGCGCGAGGTGCCCGATCCGACGTACGCCTTCTTGAACGAGCAGCCCTACGCCGCCGGCGAGCCCGTCACCTGGCGCCCGTGCGAGCCGATCCGCTATGAGGTCAACCCGCTGCACGCGCGCGGCAGCGACGACGAGGCCGTGGCGCGGGTGCGGGACGCGGTGGCCGAGGTGGCGGCGGTGAGCGGCTTCCGGTTCACCTACGTCGGCACCACCGACCGGCGCCCGGCGAACGCCGCCGAGGAACGCGAGTCGGACCCTCCCGTCCTGATCGCCTGGGCCAGCGCGGACGAGGTCCCCGAGCTGGAGGGGGACGTCGCCGGGATCGGCGGCTCGGCAGCGCGGCAGCGGGGCCGCCGGCTCTGGTACGTCACGGGCCGCGTGGTCCTCGACGTCGCCGCGGTCGAGGACGACGGCGACGAGCGGGCCACGCTGCTCCACGAGCTCGGCCACGTGCTGGGGCTCGACCACGTCGACTCGCGGCGCGAGCTGATGTACGCGCAGAGCGTCGGTCGGGAAGACTTCGGTCCGGGCGACCGGAAGGGGCTCGCCCGACTCGGGAAGGGGACCGGATCATGCAGCTGAGCCCGTGGCGACCGGTGCGGCCGGAGCCGGAGCGCTTCCACGACGAGGGGTCGGCGGACCCGCCGAAGATCGTGCTCGAGCGGGTCGAGGCGGGCGACGTGCACCGCCGCACCGAGCGGTTCCGGATGTTGCACCGGATCGCCTACCGCGACCGTGAGTACGGCGACCTGCTGGTCCCCGCCGACCTCGGTACCTTCGAGACCGACCTGACCTCGGTGCCGACGATCTTCACCTGGCTGGTGCCGCGCACCGGCAGGCACCTGCCGCCGGCGCTGATCCACGACGGGCTGGTGCACGCGCCCGACGAGGCACCGACGTACCTCTCCGTCGAGGGGCACGTGCTCGACCGGGTCGCCGCCGACCGGGTGTTCCGAGCGGCGATGCGCGACACCGACACCGGCCCGGTGCGCAGCTGGCTGGTCTGGTCGGCGATCACGCTCTCCACGATCTGGCACGGGTCCGCGACCTGGAGCCGGGCGACGCACCTGCGCTACAAGGTCGCGGCCGCGGCCACGGTGGCGATCGTCGTCGTGCTCGGCGTGCTGGCGACCCTGGACCTGTTCGACGTCATCGACGAGGTGCCGTGGATGGGCGAGCGGTCGTTCGTGCTGGAGCTGGTCGGCGGCCTGGCCGGGGCGGTCGTCGTACCGCTGCTGCTCGGGCTGACGTGGGGGAGGTTCGCCGTCGCGGGCGTCGTGTCGGGCATCGCGCTCGCGGTGCTGCTCCACGTCACGGTGGCGCTCGCCCTGATCACCCTGGCCTACCAGGCGGCCGAGTGGATCGCCCGGCGGCGGCCGGTCGCGGCGATCGTCATCGCCGGCGTTGTGATCGCTGCCCATCTGGCGCTCATCGTGTTGTTCCTGACGCCATTCCGCTCGAACTGACTCGCGAGTAGGTTCGGGGCGTGACCATCGATGCCGCCGCCACCTTCACCTCGCTCGACCCCGCCACCGGCGCGGTCGTCGGCACCCACCCGATCCACACCGCCGACGACGTGCACGCCGCGGTCGCCACGGCCCGCAAGCAGGCCGAGTGGTGGGAGGCGCTCGGCTTCGACGGCCGCAAGAAGGCGCTGGTGCGCTGGCGCAAGGTGATCGCGCGCCGGATGGAGGAGCTCGCCGCCCTGATGGCGCGCGAGACCGGCAAGCCCGCCGGCGACGCCCTGCTCGAGACCGCGCTCGCGATCGACCACCTCGCGTGGGCCGCGAGCCACGCGGAGAAGGTGCTCAAGCGGCGCAGCGTCTCGCCGGGCCTGCTGATGGTCAACCAGGCCGCGAGCGTGGAGTACCGCCCGCTCGGCGTGGTCGGCGTCATCGGCCCGTGGAACTACCCCGTCTTCACCCCGATGGGATCGATCGCCTACGCCCTCGCGGCCGGCAACGCGGTCGTCTTCAAGCCGTCGGAGTACACCCCCGGCGTCGGGGAGTGGCTCGCCGCGACCTTCCGGGAGGCCGTCGGCCGCCCCGTGCTCCAGGTCGTCACCGGGTACGGCGAGACCGGCGCCGCGCTCACCACGGCAGGTGTCGACAAGGTGGCGTTCACCGGGTCCACCGCCACCGGCAAGCGGGTGATGGCCGCCTGCGCCGAGTCGCTCACGCCGGTCGTGATCGAGGCCGGCGGCAAGGACGCGCTGATCGTCGCGGAGGACGCCGACGTCGCCGAGGCCGCCGAGGCGGCGCTGTGGGGCGCGGCCGCGAACGCCGGCCAGACCTGCGCCGGTGTGGAGCGGGTCTACGTCCACGACCGGGTCTACGACCAGTTCCTCGACGAGCTCGTCGCCCAGGCGAAGAAGCTCGAGGCCCGCCCCGGCGGCCAGGTCGGCCCGATCACCATGCCCTCGCAGGTCGACATCATCCGCCGCCACGTCGACGACGCCCTGGCGCGCGGCGGCCGCGCCCTGGTCGGCGGCCCGGTGCCCGAGGGCGCCCGCTTCGTGCAGCCGACCGTGCTGGTCGACGTACCCGAGGACTCGGCCGCGGTGCAGGAGGAGACCTTCGGCCCGACGGTGACGGTGTCGCGGGTGAAGACCATGGACGAGGCGATCGAGCGCGCCAACGGCACCCGCTACGCGCTGGGCTCCACGGTGTTCTCGAAGAGCCAGGGCATGGAGATCGCGCAGCGCCTGCGCGCCGGCATGACCGCGATCAACGGCGTCATCTCCTTCGCCGGCATCCCGACCCTGCCGTTCGGCGGTGTCGGCGACTCCGGCTTCGGCCGCATCCACGGCCCCGACGGGCTGCGCGAGTTCACCTACCCGCACGCGATCGCCCGCCAGCGGTTCAAGCCGGCGATCGCGCTGACCACCTTCCGCCGTACGGCGAAGGAGGAGCAGCAGCTCACGAAGGTCGTGCGCGGGCTGTACGGGCGCGGGAAGAACTAGCGCCCGCGGCACACGCGACCACGGTCAACCCGCCGGCCAGGGTCAGCCAGGTGATCTGCTCGCCGAGCAGCAGCCCGGCCCAGGCGATGCTCAGCACCGGCTGGGCCAGCTGGACCTGGCTGACCTGCGCCATCGGCCCGATCGCGAGGCCGCGGTACCAGGCGAAGAAGCCGAGGAACATGCTGATGCACGCCAGGTAGGCGAAGCACAGCCACTGGGTCGGGCTGCCCGACGGCGGTTCGGTGACGATGCTGGTCGCCGTCAGCGCCACCATCACCGGCGCGGCCAGCACCAGCGCCCACGAGATGGTCTGCCAGGAGCCCAGCTCGCGGGAGATCACCCCGCCCTCGGCGTACCCGGTCGCGCAGGCCAGCACCGCCAGCACCAGCAGCAGGTCGGCCCGCTGGAGGTGGCCGCCGGTGCCGCCCTGCAGCATCGCGAAGCCCACGGCCGCGAGCGCGCCCAGCGCGGCGAACGCCCAGAACGCGCGGACCGGGCGCTCACCGGTGCGCAGCACCGCGATCACGGCGGTGGCGGCCGGCAGCATCGCGATCACCACGGCGCCGTGGCTGGCCGGCACCTCGGTCAGCGCGTACGACGTCAGCAGCGGGAACCCGGCGACGACCCCGCCGGCGACGATCGCCAGCCGCAGCCACTGGCGGCCGCGGGGGAGCGGCTGCCGGGTGAGGACGAGCGCGCCGGCGGCCAGCGCCGCGGCGACGACCGCGCGGCCCGCGCCGATGAACAGCGGGTCGAGCCCGCCGAGGGCGACCCGGGTGAGCGGCACCGTGAACGAGAAGGCGACGACCCCGGCCAGGCCCCAGGCCAGCCCGGCGGGGACGGTGGATAGCGGGTGCGATCGAGAGGCGATAGCGCTACTCTGTACTGACATGAGCAACGATAGCAGTGCGCGGATCGTCGCGGGACTCCGCGCCTGGATCCGGGACGCCGCCGCGGGCGCCCAGCTGCCGTCGTCGCGCCACCTCGTCACCGAGTACGGCGCCAGCCCGGTCACCGTGCAGAAGGCGCTGCGCCGGCTGGTGGCCGAGGGGCTCGTCGAGAGCCGTCCCGGTGTCGGCACCTTCGTCCGCGCGGTCCGGCCTGCCCGGGGGCCTGACTTCGGCTGGCAGACCGCGGCGCTCCGCTCGCCGCGTGCCGACCTGGCGAAGGTCGCCGGCCCGCTGCAGACGCCGCCGCCCGACGTGCAGGCGCTGCACGCGGGCTACCCGGGCCCGGACCTGCTGCCCGAGCGGCTGGTCCGCACCGCGCTGACCCGGGCCGCGCGAGGAGCAGCCGCCACCTCGCGCCCGCCGGCGGCGGGAGTGCCCGAGCTGCGCGCGTGGTTCGCCACCGAGCTTGCCGACGCGACGCCCGCCCACCTGAGCGCCGTCACCCCGAACGACGTGGTCGTCGCGCCCGGGTCGCAGAGCGCGCTGGCCTCGATCTTCCGGGCGCTCGTCGCGCCGGGCCAGCCGCTGCTCATCGAGTCGCCGACGTACTGGGGCGCGATCCAGGCCGCCCGCCAGGCCGGCGTCGAGCTTGTCCCGGTGCCGAGCGACGTGCACGGTCCGGACCCGGCGCAGGTGGAGAGGTCGTTCCGCGAGACCGGGGCCCGTGCGTTCTACGTGCAGCCCAGCTTCGCCAACCCGACCGGCGCGCACTGGAGCCTCGAGCGGGGCGACGAGGTCCTCGACGTCGTACGGCGGCACGGGGCGTTCCTCGTCGAGGACGACTGGGCCCACGACTTCGCCATCGACGGCGAGGTCCGCCCGATCGCCGCCCGCGACGACTCTGGGCACGTCGTCCACCTGCGCTCGCTGACCAAGAGCGTCTCGCCGTCGATCCGGGTCGCCGCGGTGTGTGCCCGTGGACCGGCGCGGGAGCGGATCATCGGCGACCGCGCGGCCGAGTCGATGTACGTCAGCGGGCTGCTCCAGCAGGCCGCGCTCGAGGTCGTCAGCGACCCCGGCTGGCGCACCCACCTGCGCCGGCTGCGCGGCCAGCTCCGTGAACGCCGCGACCTGCTCGTCACGGCCGTTCGCGAGCAGGCGCCCTCGCTCGCGCTCGACGCGGTCCCGACCGGCGGGCTGCACCTGTGGGCCCGGCTGCCCGACGGCACCGACGCCGAGCAGGTCGTCCGCGACTGCGCGGCCGACGGGGTGTGGGTCGCCGCGGGCGACGAGTGGTTCCCGGCGGAGCCGGCGGCGCCGTACCTCCGCCTGACGTTCATCGGCCCCGAGCCGGCCGGCTACCCGGCGGCGCTGGATGTTGTCGAGCGGGCGATCCGGCTGCAGCACCGCTGAGCGGGGTACCGCGCGCTCGTGGGAGCCGAGGAGTGGGTGCCGGACCGGCCGACGCTGCCGCGGCTGCGGGCCGCGGTGCAGGAGTGCCGCGGGTGCGAGCTGTACCGCGACGCCACGCAGGGCGTGATGGGGGACGGCTCACCGGACGCGGACCTGGTGCTGCTCGGTGAGCAGCCCGGCGACCAGGAGGACCGCGCGGGCGAGCCCTTCGTCGGACCCGCCGGACGGGTGCTCGACGACGCCCTCGACGACGCCGGTCTCGCGCGGGACCGCGTGTTCCTGACCAACGTCGTCAAGCACTTCCGCTGGTCCGGGATACGCGGCAAGCGGCGGATCCACCAGTCGCCCAAGCAGCAGCACGTCGCGGCCTGTCGACCGTGGCTCGAGGCCGAGCTCCGGCTGCTCCGCCCGCGCGGCGTCGTGCTGTTGGGCGGTACGGCGGGCAAGGCGCTCTACGGGCCCTCGTTCAAGGTCGGCGAGTGCCGCGGTCGACGGCTCGCCTGGCCCGAGGACCGGCCGGTCGACGTACCGCCGGCGTGGGTGCTGGCGACCACCCACCCGTCGGCGGTGCTGCGGGCCCGCGACCAGCGGCAGGCGGCGTACGACGGGCTGGTCGCTGACCTGCGGCTCGCGGTCGAGCTCCTGGGTCAGAGCGCGGAGTAGGCGACCGCGATGGCCGCGCCCAGCCGGGCGTTGTCGCGCACCAGCGCGATGTTGGTCTCCAGCGAGGCACCGCCGGAGAGCTCGACGATCCGGCCGAGGAGGTACGGCGTGATGTCCTTGCCGCGGATCCCGCGCTCGTCGGCGTCCGCGAGCGCCTGCTGGATGGTGCGCTCGATCTCGGCCTGCGGGATCTCGTCCTCGACGGGGACCGGGTTGGCGACGGAGACGGCGCCCTCCAGACCGAGGTCCCACTTGGCGCGCATCATCGCCGCGACCTGCTCGGGCTCGTCGAGGCGCATCGGGGCGGCGTACCCGCTGGAGCGGGAGAAGAACGACGGGAACTCGTCGGAGCGGTAGGCCACGACCGGGACGCCGAGGGTCTCGAGGACCTCGAGGGTGCGGCCGATGTCGAGCAGCGACTTCACGCCGGCGCTGACGATGGCGACGTCGGTGCGGCTCATCTCGGTGAGGTCCGCGGAGATGTCCATCGACGACTCGGCGCCGCGGTGCACGCCGCCGAGACCCCCGGTGACGAACACCCGGATCCCGGCGAGCGCGGCCAGCCGCATGGTCGCCGCGACGGTGGTCGCTCCGTGCGCGCGGCGGGCGGCGACGTACCCGAGGTCGCGGATGCTGACCTTGGAGACCGACGGGTCGGAGGCGAGGACGTCGAGCTCGGTCGCGGACAGGCCGATCCGCGGCACTCCGTCGAGCACGGCGATCGTGGCGGGCGTGGCGCCGCCGTCGCGGACGATCTGCTCGACCTCGCGGGCCATCTCGACGTTGCGCGGGTACGGCATCCCGTGGCTGATGATCGTCGACTCCAGCGCCACGACCGGGCCGCCGGCCGCCAGCGCCTCCGCGACCTCGGGGGCGACGGACAGGAGCGGGTGGGGGCTGGTCACGGGAGGGTCTCCGTTCGGTCGGGGCGGTGGGCGTGGATCGCGGTCGCGAGGTCGGGGCGGACGTTGTCGGGGTGGGCGATGGTGAGCGCGGCGGCGGCGTGGCCGAGCTCGGCGGCCGCGACGGGGGTGGCGCCGTCGGTGCGGGCGGCGACGTACGCCGCGGTCATCGCGTCCCCCGCTCCGGTCACGTCGACCACCTCGGCCGGCGGCGCCTCGAGCACGGTGACCGCGCCCTCGTCGCTGAGCAGGCTGCCGCGCCGGCCCCGGCGTACCCACACCCGGCGCACCCCGCGCTCGTGCAGCTGCGCCGCCGCGCGGGTGATCGCGGGCCGGGTGTTGGCGACCGCGGAGCCGGTCAGCGCGGCCAGCTCGGCGAGGTTGGGAGTCACCGTGTCGACCGGCGAGCCGTCGAGCAGCGGCGCGAGGCGGCCGGCCTTGGCAACGCTGACCGGGTCGAGGAGAAGAGGTACGCCGTGCTGCGCGCACGCGTGGATCGCCCAGCGCGCGACGTCGGCCGGGATGTTGCCGTCGACCACGAGGAAGTCCGCGCGGGGCAGCAGGTCGCGGGCCCGGCCCAGTGCGTCGACGGTGAGCGCGTCGGTGGCGCGCATGTCGGAGGCGCCGATGACCAGCTCGCCGTCGTGGCCGAGGGTGGCCAGGTAGGTGCCGGTGGCGAACGCCCCGCGGACCACGTGGTCGACGTACACGCCCGCGTCGGCGGTGTGGGCCATCAGCTCGCGGCCGAACACGTCGTCACCGACGGCCGCGACCAGGAAGGTACGCCGGCCGAGCCGGGCCAGTCCCTCCGCGATGTTGCGGCCCACGCCGCCGGGGGAGGTGCGGATCGTGGACGGGTTGCTGGTGTGCAGCGCGGCCGGGGCGTCGGTCACCGCCTTGACGTCCATCACCGCGCCGCCGAGCACCACCACCTGCGGCTCGTCGCGCACGATGTAGCCGCGCCCGGCGATCGCCCCCTTGCGGGTCAGCGAGGACAGTGCCATCGCCACCGAGGCCCGGGTGCTGCCGAGGCGCTCGGCGATCGCCTGGGCGTCGAGCAGCGGCTGGACCCGGACCAGCTCCAGGACCTCGCGCTCGCGGGGGGTGAGAGCGGTCATGCTTAGGATCTTAAGTGACACTTAAACTCATCATCAAGGGGACGTGTCTCGGTGCGCGGTCCGGCCGGTGCCGTCGGGCGAGGTGGAAGTAACACGCCGTCCACGCGACTGGTCGCCACTTCTCCGCAGGAATGGGCCCGAAATGGCTCTCGTTCTGCCGACAGACGGCGAGTAGTGCGGTGGACAGCGTGTTACAGCGCCGGGTAGCGCGCGCCCGCCGCAGCGGGGACGGGCGGGACGGGTGCACGGGCGGGGTGAGGCGGTCAGGTGCTGCCGGGGGCCTCCCGGTGGTGGTTGAGCACCGCGATCTTCTGCCAGATCTTCCGCTCCAGGGACACCGTCAGGGTCTCGACGGTGCTCACGGTGTCGAGCACCACCGGGTCGCGCGAGGCCTCGGCGCACAGCGCGGCGGTCTTGCCGACGAGGCTGAGCAGCTCGGAGCAGTAGTCGAGATAGTGCTCCAGCTCGTCGGTGTCGAGGTCCATCGGGACGCTCGCGTCGGTCGGCACGAACTCGGTGCGCAGCCGCTCGGGGTCCTTGGTCAGCTGGTGCATGTCGACGATGTGGGCCAGCGAGCGCAGCCGGTGGAGGAGTGCGAGCAGGCTGGCGCGCTGCAGCCGCTCGGGCACGGAGTAGAGGAACCAGATCGCCAGCGCCGCGAACACCAGGTCGTTGACCGAGCTCTCCAGCAGCGGGATCCAGGCCAGCCCGTCGTCGGGAGCGTCGACGAGTGCCGAGCGGATCGCCAGCACCATCACCGTCCCGGTCACCACCAGCACCGCCACGATCCCGAACCGGGACAGCGGCCGCAGCCAGGACCGGCGCCCGCGGGCTGTGGCGGTCGAGGAGTCCACCGTCTCCACCAGGCCGGCCAGCTCGCCGGCCACGCGGTTCAGCCCGCGCCCGGGGAAGCGGGCCGCGATGCGCTGCTCGAGGCGGCGCACGGTCGCGAGGACCGGCGCGGCCTGGACGCGCTCGAGCGGGGAGGGCACGGCGGCAGCCTAGTGCCCGCCTACGATGGATCCATGGGTCCCGCCGTCCTCGACTGTGCCCACTTCACGGCGGGGGAGTGCCGCTCGTGCACCTGGCTCGGGCAGCCGTACGACGACCAGCTGGCCGCGAAGCTCGACGCGACCCGGGCGCTGGTCGACGCGCCCGGTCTGGTGTGGCTGCCGCCGGTGACCAGCCCGGCATCGGGCTTCCGCAACAAGGCCAAGATGGTCGTCGCGGGGACGGCTTCGGCTCCCACCCTCGGGATCTTGGACCCGGGCGGTGCGGGCGTGGACCTGCGCGACTGCGCCCTGCACGAGCCGGTCATCGTGGAGGCGCTTCCGGTGCTGGCGGAGCTCGTGCGGCGCGCCGACCTGACGCCGTACGACGTCGGCTCGGCGGCGCCGGTCAGCCAGCGCGGCGAGCTCAAGCACCTGCTCGTGACGGCCTCGCCCGACGGCGAGCTGATGGTGCGGCTGGTGGTGCGCTCGACGGCGGTCGAGGCGCGGGTGCGCAAGCACCTGCCGTGGCTGCTCGGCGTCCTGCCCGGGCTGCGCGTGGTCACGATCAACGTCCAGCCCGAGCACCGCGCGGTGCTCGAGGGGGAGCGCGAGGTGGTGCTGACCGAGGCCGACACCCTGCCGATGCGGCTCGGCGCGGTGACCCTGCACCTGCGTCCGCTCAGCTTCTTCCAGACCAACACCGCCGTCGCCGCGGCGCTGTACGCCGAGGCGGTCGCCTGGGTCGCCGACCTCGCGCCGGCCCGGGTGGTCGACCTCTACTGCGGCGTCGGCGGGTTCGCGCTCCATCTCGCCGCGCCCGGCCGGCAGGTCACCGGCATCGAGATCAGCGCCGACGCGATCGCCTCGGCGCAGCGCTCACGCGACGAGGCCGGGCTGGCGGGGCAGGTCGACTTCGCGGTCGGCGACGCGACCGCGCCCGAGCACGCCGCGCTGCTGGCGGGAGCCGACCTGGTCGTGGTCAACCCGCCGCGGCGCGGCCTGGGGCACGACCTGTCCAGGCGGCTCGAGGAGTCGGGGGCGGCGTACGTCCTCTACTCCAGCTGCAACCCCGAGACGCTGGCGCGCGACCTGGCCGACCTGGCGTCCTACCGACCCGTGCGGGGACGCCTGCTCGACATGTTCCCGCAGACCCCGCACGCGGAGGTGCTGGTGCTGCTGGAGCGTCAGCGCAGCGAGTAGGTCGCCAGCGAGACGCCGACGTAGTGCGCCACGAACGCGGCGACCGTGAAGCCGTGGAAGATCTCGTGGAAGCCGAACACCCGCGGCGACGGGTTGGGCCACTTGAACCCGTAGACCAGGCCGCCCATCGTGTAGAGCGCGCCGCCCACGGCGATGAGCACGAAGATCGCGATCCCGATGCCGAGCCCCATCGCGGTCGCGCCCTCGAAGAACGCCGGGATGAAGAAGATCGCCGCCCAGCCGAGCGCGATGTAGATCGGCGCCGAGAGCCAGCGTGGGGCGCTGGGCCAGAAGATCTTGAACGCGATGCCGAGCAGCGCACCGGTCCACACGGTCGAGAGCATCACGACGCGGGCGGTGCCGTCGAGCAGGATCAGCGCGAACGGCGTGTAGGAGCCGGCAATGAACAAGAAGATGTTGGAGTGGTCGAACCGGTTGAGCACGGTCCAGACCTTCGGCGACCAGGTGCCGCGGTGGTAGAGCGCGGAGGTCCCGAAGAGCAGCAGGGCGGAGCCGGCGTACAGGGCCGAGCCCGCCTTGGTCGTGGCGGTCGGTGAGAGGCAGACGAGCACGATCCCGGCCGCGAGGACGAGCGGGGTGGACACGAGGTGGAACCAGCCGCGGAGCTTGGGCTTGATGTCCGCGACGGTCTCGCTGATCTGTTCCCCGAGGTCGTCCAGCCGGGCGCGGACCTTCTCGTTCGCGTGGTGGATGGCCTGGTTCATGCAGGAAGGGTACCCGCGACCCGTGGACGCAACGACGGCCGGACGAACGTGATCTCACGCTCATCCGGCCGTCGTCGGCGTAGCCCGAACGGGTCAGGCGGTGTGGACCGGCGGACCCTCCGAGGGCTGCACGATGACGAAGCCCGGACCCTGGAAGGACACCTGGAACGCCTCGCCCGAGCCGCGGCCGATGAGGGCGCCCGCCGAGACGGTGGAGCGGATCGAGGTCTGCAGGTGCACCGACCAGGCGACCAGCGCGTTCGCGTCGGCGAAGGTCGGCGCCTCGGCCGCGTTGAGCACGACCGGCGCGCCCTCGGTGGTGATCGCGACCCAGCCGGTGCCGCGCAGGGTGGTGTTGAACAGGCCGCCGGCCGCGATGCTGCCGCCCTTGACCCGCTCGACGTTCCAGTCCAGCGAGGCCGAGAAGGCCAGGACGTTCGTGCCGTTGACCGACAGGCCGCTGTTGTTGAGGTGCAGGATGTGGACCTCGTGCGCGAGGTCGGCGAGGAAGACGTCGCCCTGGCCCTCGACCCGCATCAGCTGCAGGCCCTCGCCGGTCAGCGCCTTCTTGAGGAACTTCGCGGCACCCCCGCCCTGGTAGGCGAAGTTGACGTTGCCCTGGTAGGCGACCATCGAGCCCTGCTTGGCCATGAACGGCTCGGTGATCCGCACCCGCAGCAGCTTCTTGTTCTGCAGGATCGCGCCGGCACCGTCGACCTCGCTGAAGCGGCCGTCGATCAGCTCGCCGGAGATGCCGGCGAAGGCGTCGGCCGGCACCTGCTGGGCGCTGTAGCCGCCCGCCGGCTGCTGGCCCATGGGCTGGTACGACGGCTGCTGGGCCTGCTGGTACGGCTGCTGCACCGGGGCCTGGGCCGGGGCCTGGGCCGGGGGCTGCGCGGGAGGCTGCGCGGGCGGCTGGGACTGCTGGGCCGGCTCGGCCGGCTGGGCGGCGCGCGGGGCGACGGCGGTGACGGCGTCGAAGGAGAACGCGGGCTCGGCCGGCTCGCCCGCGCCACTGTCGGCGGACTCGCTCACCCCGCTCTCGGCGGCCTCCTCGCTGCCGACCCACACGTCGCCGGAGGAGCCGCTGTCCGACGTACCGCCGGAGTCGGTGGCGGTGCCGCTGCCGGTGGCGTCGGTGCCGGTCTCGGCAGCGCCGGCGTCGCCGGACGGGTAGAGCGCGTTGGTCGACTGCACGCCCTGGTCGGACACGTGGTCGGTCCACTGGGAGCCGTCCCAGTAGCGGAGCTCGTGGCGGCCGGTGGGGTCCGGGTGCCAGGCGGCTGCAGTCATGGTCGTCCTATCTGTCGGTTCGCGATTGGTCTCATCGTGTCAGTCGGGTGGGTGACCGGGAACCCCGGCTAACATCAGGGTGTGGCGGATTGGAAGCGCGGTGCGCGCAGGGTGCTCTACCCGGCGTACGAGGCACGCATGCTTCGCAAGATGCCGAGCAACCTGCCCAAGCACATCGGCGTCATGCTCGACGGCAACCGGCGCTGGGCCCGGGCGGTCGGTCGCGACACCGCCCACGGGCACCGCGCGGGCGCCGCCAACATCGAGCCGCTGCTCGGCTGGTGCGACGAGGTCGGCATCGAGGTGGTCACCTTGTGGCTGCTGTCCACCGACAACCTCAACCGTCCCGCCGAGGAGCTCGAGCCGCTGCTCGAGATCATCGTCGAGGCCGTCGACTCGCTCGCCGACCAGCGGCGCTGGCGGCTGCACCCGGTGGGCGCCCTCGACCTGCTCCCCGACGCGGCCGCCAAGCGGCTCAAGGCCGCCGCAGAGGCGACGGCCGACGTCGACGGGATGATCGTCAACGTCGCGGTCGCGTACGGCGGTCGCCGCGAGATCGCCGACGCCGTCCGCTCCCTGCTCACCGAGCACGCCGCCCTCGGCACGCCGCTCGAGCTGCTCGCCCAGCAGATCGACATCGAGCACATCGAGGAGCACCTCTACACCAAGGGCCAGCCCGACCCCGACCTGGTGATCCGCACCTCGGGGGAGCAGCGCCTCGGCGGCTTCCTGCTGTGGCAGAGCGCGAAGTCGGAGTTCTACTTCTGCGAGGCGTACTGGCCCGACTTCCGCCGGGTCGACTTCCTGCGCGCGATCCGCGCCTACGCGCAGCGCGAGCGCCGGTTCGGGTCCTGACCGAGGAGCGAGCTGGGTCACACGGGTAGCCTCAGGACCCGTGAGCAAGCCCATCACGCTGCTGACCGTCGAGTCGACGGAGCAGCTCAGCCCGGGGATGACCCGGATCCGCTTCTCGGGCGACCTGGCCGCCTTCGCGCAGAGCACCTTCACCGACCGCTACGTCAAGCTCGTCTTCGGCGACCCCGCCGAGCTCGAGGCCGGCGGGCGCCCGACGCTGCGCACCTATACCGCGCTCGAGCCCGACGTCGCCGCCGGCACGCTCACCATCGACTTCGTCGTGCACGGTGACGAGGGCATCGCCGGTCCCTGGGCCGCGCGGGCGCAGCCCGGCGACACCATCCACGTCCGCGGGCCGGGCGGCGCCTACGCCCCCGACCCCGCCGCCGACTGGCACCTGCTCGCCGGCGACGAGGCCGCGATCCCCGCGATCCGGCAGGCGCTGGCGGCGCTGGCCGAGGACGCGCAGGGGTACGTCGTGCTGCAGGTCGACGGGCCGTCGTACCAGCAGCCGGTCGCGGCTCCCGCCGGCGTCGCGGTGACCTGGCTGCACCGCTCCGACCCGAGCCACCCCGGCCTGGCCGACGCCGTGCGCGCGCTGCCGTGGCGCGAGGGCCGCGTGCACGCGTTCGTGCACGGCGAGGGGCAGGCCGTGATGAAGGAGATCCGGCCCTACCTGTACGGCGAGCGCGGGGTCCCGCGCGCCGACGTCTCGATCTCCGCGTACTGGAAGCAGGGCCGCACCGAGGAGACCTTCCGCGACTGGAAGGCCGAGCTGGCCCGCACCGAGGAAGGCACGTCATGAACACCCCCACCCGCCTGTTCCGCACCGTCGCGATCGCCGAGGCGATCACGTGGACGGGGCTGCTGCTCGGCATGTTCCTCAAGTACGGGCCGGCCGAGAACGAGACCGGTGTGCGGATCTTCGGGATGCTGCACGGCATCGTGTTCGTCGCGTACGTCGTCACGACCGTGGTGGTCTGGGTGGACCGGCGCTGGTCGGCGGGACGTGGCCTGCTCGCGCTGGTCGCCGCCGTACCTCCGCTCGCGACGCTGCCGCTCGAGTGGTTCGCGATCCGCAAGGGCTGGTTGGGCGACGCGTGGCGGCTGCCCGCCGGGGCTTCGTCCTCGTTCCCCGATCGCGTCGTCGCGTGGCTGCTCACCAACCCGCTGCGCGGTCTGGGCGTGGGCCTGGTCGCCGTCGCCGCGCTGACCGGCGTCGCGCTGGTCGTGGGCCCGCCCGGATCCTGACCCCCGGTCGATCCGGTCGATCCGGTCGATCCGGTCGATCCGGTCGATCCCGGTCAGCGGGAGACCCCTTCCGGCGACCCGGTGAGCCGGTGAGGCTCGCCGGATGAGCGACCTCAACTGGACCCTGTCCGTGGGGATGGTGCCGACCGGCGACCTCCCCGAGCTGGCCCGCGCGGCCGAGGCCGAGGGCTGGGACGCGATCAGCCTCCCCGACTCGGTGTTCTTCCCCGAGCAGGTCTCGGCCGACTACCCCTACTCCGGCGACGGCAAGCGGATGTGGGCCCCCGACACCGACATGCCCGACCCGTTGGTCACCATCGCCGCGCTGGCCGCGGTCACCGAGCGGATCCGGTTCCGGGTCTCGGTGCTCAAGCTGCCGCTGCGCGACCCGCTGCTGCTCGCCAAGCAGGTGTCCACGCTCGCCGTGCTCACCGGGGAGCGGCTCGAGCTGGGCGTCGGACTGTCGTGGATGCCCGAGGAGTTCCGCTTCACCGGCACCGAGATGCGCACCCGCGGCGCTCGCACCGACGAGGCGATCGCCGTCCTGCGCGCCGTGTGTCCCGGCGGCGGCCCGCAGTGGGCGGAGTTCCACGGCAGGCACTACGACTTCGACCGGCTGATCATCTCCCCGGCACCGCAGCAGCCGCTGCCGATCCTGGTCGGCGGCCACACCGAGCCCGCCCTGCGTCGCGCCGCGCGCCTCGGCGACGGCTGGATCTCGGCCAACCTCCCGGCCGCCGACCTGCCGCCCGTGATCGCGCGGCTGACCGGGCTGCGCGAGGAGGCGGGGCGGGCCGACGTACCGTTCTCGGTCTGTGTCTCGCCCGTCGGTGTCGCCGACGCGGCCGGCTTCGACGACCTGGCGGCTGCCGGTGCCACGGACGTGTGGCTCAACCCGTGGCGGATGCTCGGTCACGCCCAGGCCGACCGTGAGGCCCGGCTGGAGAGCGTGGCGAAGTTCGCCGCGGAGTTCATCCACCGCTGATGCACCGCACCCCATGCGAATCGGTCGCGATCTTCGCGAGATCACGACCAAGACGCATGGGGTGCGGTCGACCTCAGACCGAGACGGGTTCGGCCTCCTCGCCGAGATAGGCCCGCCGTACGGCCGGGTCGGTGCGGATCTCGGCGGGGGTGCCCTCGGCGATGCGGTGGCCGAAGTCGAGGACGACGACCCGGTCGGCGTTCTCGAGGACGAGGGCGACGTCGTGCTCGATGAGCAGGATGCCCATGCCCCACTCGTCGGCCAGCCGGCGGACCAGGCGGCCGAGCTCGGCACTCTCGGTCTCGTCGAGGCCGGCGGCCGGTTCGTCGAGCATCAGCACCGACGGACTGCTGGCGACGGCGCGGGCGATGGCGACGAGGCGGCGCTGGCCGTAGGAGAGGTCCTCGGCGCGGCTGTCGAGCAGCGGCGCGAGTCCGAGCTCCTCGACGGCGGCGACCACGGTGGCGGGCATCCGAGAGCGACCGGGGAGGACCAGGTCGGTCAGGTACGCCAGTCGGTCGCGCCGGTCGGCGGCGGCGAGCAGGTTCTCGCGCACGGTCAGGTCGTCGAACAGCTCGAGCGACTGGAACGAGCGGGAGAGGCCGGCCCGGGCGCGGCGGTACGGCGCCCACCGGGTCACGTCGCGCCCGTCCCAGCTGATCGTGCCGGACGAGACCCGGTTGTTGCCGCTGACGCAGTCGATGAGCGTCGTCTTGCCGGCGCCGTTGGGGCCGAGCAGGCCGACGACCTGGCCGGGGGCGACGGTCAGCGAGACGTCGTCGAGGGCGACGAACCCGCCGAAGCGCTGGGTGAGTCCGGCGACCTCGAGGGTGCGCGCCGGAACCGTGGCCCGCTCGGTCGGCGGCAGCGGCTGTGGCCTGCCCGGACGCAGGCCGGGGATCCGTGCCCGCAGCTTGCGGGTGGACGCGTCGATCGACTCGGCGACGCCGTGCTGGCTGGCGATCAGGGTGATGATCAGCAGCAGGGCCGAGGCGAGTGGCAGCCAGGACTGCCAGGTCAGCCCGTCCTGCACCGCAGCGGTGGTGGCCGGACCGTCCGATCCGAGCAGGGTGATCAGGCCGCCGGGCGCGGAGATGGCGCCGATGAACGGACCGGCGAGGTAGCCGGTGCTGCCGATGACCGTCGCGGCGAGCACGGAGATCGAGGCGCCGGGCGCGAAGAGCTGCGGGTAGAGGATCGTCGCGTAGCTGAAGCCCAGCAGCGCACCGCCCAGGCCCGCGATGCCGGCCGAGAGCGTGAACGCATACAGCTTGGCCTCGAAGACGTTGACGCCGATCGCGGCGGCCGCCCGCTCGTTGGTGCGTACGGCGAGCAGCCGGCGCCCGCTGCGCCCCCGGCGTACGTTCGCGACGACGAGCGCGGCCAGGACCAGCGCCACGAGGCAGACCAGCGCGTAGTTGCGGGCGTGGTCGATCGGCTCGATGTCGATGCCGAGCAGGCGGACCTCGCGCGGGGTGACCTTGGCGGTGTAGTCGCTGTTGCTGAACACCATCTGGTGCACGGCGAAGCCCAGCCCGAAGGTGACGACGGCGAGGTTGACGCCGCGGGTGCGCAGTGCGGGCAGCCCGAACAGCAGGCCGACCAGCATCGCCACGACCACGCCGGCAGCCAGCGCCAGCTCGAAGGGCCAGCCGTGGAAGACCACGAACCGCCCGGCGGCGAACGCGCCGATGCCCGCGAGCGCGAACTGGGCGATGGAGAGCTGCCCGGCGTACCCGGTCAGCAGCACGATGGACAGCCCGATCAGCGCGAACGTGGCGCTGATGATGGTGGGCGCGTACCAGTCGGCCGAGGCGCCGAGGCCGACCCAGAGCAGCGCCGCTCCGGCCAGCACCACGACCAGCCACGGGCGGACCCGTCCGGTGCCGACGCGGGGGAGCCGGTCGGTGATGCTGCCGCGCAGCGGCAGGCCGCGGCCGCGCAGCACCAGCACGACGATGATCGCGAGGAACGGTACGGCGTCCGAGACGCCGGTCTGGTCGGTGAAGTGCCGGGTCGCGGACTGGGCGGCGCCGAGGAACAGCCCGCCCAGCAGGGCGAGCGGGTAGGAGCGGAAGCCGCCGAGCAGGGCGGTGGCGAGCGCGCCGATGATGAGCACGCCGAACGGGGTCGGCGAGATGAAGCCGAAGGTGGTCGACGGGAACAGCCCGCCGGCCAGCGCGGCGAGGCCGCCGCCGATCGCCCAGGTGACGCTGGCGAGCAGGTCCGGCGCCCAGCCCAGCGCAGCGGCGCCGCGCGGGTTCTCGGCCGACGCGGACACGGCGTACCCGATCCGGGTGCGGGTGCCGGCGATGGCGAGCGCCAGCGCGGCGATGGTCGCGATGCCGACCAGCCAGAAGGCGTACTGGCCGACCACGACGTCGCCGGCCACGGTGATCGCCTCGTTGGGCAGCGGTGACTCGGTGCGCAGCTGCTGGGCGCCGTACTTGAGCTGGATGGCCTCGGTCAGCATCGTCAGCAGGCCGAGGGTGGCGATCACCCGGGCCAGTGGGCTGGCGCTGCGCAGCGGGCGCAGCACCAGGTGGTGGGTGAGCACCCCGAGCAGCGCGGTCGCGGCGACCGCCGTGCCGAGGGAGACGCCCAGGCCGAGGCCGTGGACGGTCTGCAGCTCGTAGGTGAGGTACGCCCCGACCAGTGCGAAGCCCGCGTGGGCGAAGTTGATCACGCCCGAGCCGCGGTAGATCACGACCAGTCCGAGGCCTAGCAGGGCATAGATGCCGCCCGTGCCGAGGCCGAGGAGGGCGTACCGGATGAGGTCGGTCATGGTTCGGTGCTCTCGCTCAGGTAGGTGGCGGCGATGCGCTCGGCGTCGTCGCGCAGTTCGGAGGCAGGTCCCGAGAGGACGATGCGGCCGCGCCGCATCACGTGCACGTGGTCGGCGATCGCCAGCGCCTGGCGGACGTGCTGCTCGACGAGCACGACCGCGACGCCGTCGTCCGCGGCCCGTCGTACGGCGGCCAGCAACCGCTCGACGACGAGTGGGGCCAGGCCCAGGGACAGCTCGTCGGCGAGCAGAACCTGCGGCTCGGCGGCCAGGATCCGGCCGAGCGCGAGCATCTGCTGCTGGCCGCCCGAGAGCAGCCCGACCTTCTTGGACAGGTGCGGCTCCAGCTCGGGGAAGTAGGCAAGCGCCTTCTCGGCCGACCCGCGGCCGATCTTCAGGTTCTGCCAGCCGGTGAGCTGCATGAAGACGCAGCGCTCCTCGGTCAGGAAGCCCAGGCCCGCACGGGCCCGTTGGTGCAGGCGCCGCCGCCGGGCGTCGCCGAGGACCGCCACCGATCCGGAGATCGGTGCCAGCTCGCCGGCGAGTGACAGCAGCGTGGTGGTCTTGCCGGCGCCGTTGGCGCCGAGCAGGGCCAGGACCTCGCCGGCCCGGACCCGGAGGTCGACGCCGTGGACAGCCGGGGTCCCGGCGTACCCGGCGGTCAGGCCGGTCGCCTCGACGACGACCTGGCCGGGCCGGACCTGGCCGCCCGCGACGGGCGGCGCCTGCACCGCGGTCACGACGCGGGCGTCAGGGAGGCGCCGAGGTCGACGTAGTCGCCGTCCTGGTGGAGCGCGCCGTCCTCGATGTCGTGGAACATGACCAAGGTGTTGAAGATCCGGTTCATGCCGGGGGCGGGGAACTCCTGGGTGAAGTCCAGCTCCGGCGTGAAGCCCAGGCCGTCGACCGCCGAGGCCGCGTCGAACGCCGCCTTGACGCCGGTCGCGGAGACGTCGTCGCTGTCCTTGAGGACCTCGCCGAGCAGCTGGTAGCCGACCCAGGTGCTCTGGTACGACATGTAGGACCAGCCGCCGTTCTCCTCGCTGGACATGTCGCCCACGATCTTCTTCGCCTCGTCCCACACCGGGTCACCGGCAGGCGGGAACGGCGACATGGTGACGGCGTTGTCGAGGGCGCCGCCGGCCTGGCTGATCGCGGAGTCGGTCAGGGTGCCGGGGAACGCGTAGTACTTCGTCTTGCTGCCGAGGCTCGCGCCGGCGGCCGCGACACCGGTCAACGGACCGGACGGGATCGACATGATCGCGCAGTCGTAGTCGCTGATCTCCTGCGCGATGGAGCTGAAGTCGGTGGTCGTCGGCGGGACGGGTACGACGGTCGCCGGGGCGTGGCCGTCGCTGGCGAGTCCGACGTTGCCGAGCTCCTTGACCGAGCCGCTGGAGGGCAGGTCGTACATCACGTTGGCGACCTTGTCGCAGCCGTCCTGGGCGGCCTTGGCGCCCAGACCGGCCTGGGCGATGACGCCCGGCACGATCGGGTAGCTGAGCTTGCTCGACAGCTCCGCGGCGCTGATCACCGGCGGGGCGATCCACGGGATCCCGGCCTTCTCCAGGATCGGCATGATCGTGTCGCCGTTGGCGCTGAAGCCACCGACGACGGCGGAGACACCCTCGTCGACGGCCTTGCGGGCGCAGTCGGCGGCCTTGTTGGGGTCGGCGCCCTCGTTGCAGGGCACGACCACGACCTCGTGGCCGTTGATGCCGCCGGCGTTGTTGATGGCGACCTTGGCCCCGTCGGCGACGTCGAGCGCCGCCTTGAAGTTGATGGTGTCGGTGTCGTAGGGCGTGAACGTCATGACCTTGATCGGGTCACCCGAGAAAGTGACGTCGGCGTTCTGCTTCGGCTTGGCGAAGTCGTCCTTGCCGTCGTCCCCGCCACCGCACGCGGTGAGGCCGAGGAGCAGGACGGATGCGGTCGCAAGGCCGCGGACGCGGCGGCGACGGGTGAACTGGTCGGTCATGGCGCGGAACGTAGGTGCGGGAACCTTCGCCGAATGTGACCTGTCCCACTGAGTGCGACAGGTCACATTCCGGGCCCACCCGCCCAGCGCCGACCCGGCGCCAAGTGGCTCTCAGGCTCTGCCGACCCGGCGCGAAGTGGCTCTCAGACTCCGCGGACCCGGCGCGTAGTGGCTCTCAGGCTCTGCCGACCCGGCGCGTAGTGGCTCCCGGAATCGACTCACCCGGCAGAAACTGTCTCGCTGCCGTTCCTCCGACGGGAAGTTCTGCCGGGTCGGCGTCGATTCCGTGCCACTTTGCGCCGGGTCGGCGTCGATCTCGCGCCACTTCGTGCCGGGTCGGCGTCGATCTCGCGACACCTTGTGCCGGGTCGGCGTGAAATCCGAGCTACTCCGAGCCGGGTCGCGCTGGGTTCGGGGCCGCGGATTTCACCAGAGCCAACGGCAGCGTTCCACGCTCGTTCACCGGCGTCACCCTCACTGGTCGCGCACCACCGTCAACGTTCCGGTGGTTGCGCGGTCCCGCGCTGCCGTGACGGCCCTTCTCGGGGTGGCCACGACCAAGGACGACTGTGACCAGCCTGCCCCTCGTCGATCCGAGCGCGCCCGACGTGCAGCCGCGCCGGATCTCCCGCAAGGCCACCGGTGCCGACGCGGTGTTCGTCAACGTGTCCCGGACGATCGGCGCCTCGGTGCTGGTGATCACGGGCGGGGTCGGGCTGTTTCTCGGCTGGCAGGCGTTTCCCACGCTGCACCGCTACGGGTGGCGGTTCTTCACCGAGTCCGACTGGCTGCCCGAGGCCGACGTCCTCGGCATCGCCGCGGTGCTGGCGGGCACAGTGCAGATCGCGCTGGTCGCCATGGTGATCGCGTTCCCGCTGGCGTTGAGCACGGCGCTGTACATCTCGGAGTACGCGCCCGCGTCGATCCGCTCCGTCCTGGTCTCCCTCGTCGACCTGATGGCCGCGATCCCGTCGATCGTCTACGGCCTGTGGGGCTTCTTCCTGGTGATGCCGCACGCCGCCGCGTTCGCGACCTTCCTGCAGCGTCACCTGGGCTGGATCCCGGTCTTCGACGTCAAGGACACCGACCCGGACGCCGCCATCTGGGACGCCAGCCGCTACACCGCGAGCGCGTTCTGCGCCGGCATCGCCGTGGCGATGATGGTGCTGCCGATGGCCTGCGCCGTGATGCGACAGGTGTTCAGCCAGACCCCGCCGGGGGAGAAGGAGGCCGCACTCGCCCTCGGCGCGACCCGCTGGGGCATGGTCCGCACCGTCGTGCTGCCCTTCGGTCGCGGCGGCATCATCGGCGGCACCATGCTCGCCCTCGGCCGGGCGCTCGGGGAGACGATCGCGGTCCTGCTCATCATCTCGCCGTCGTTCGACCTCAAGCTCCGCCCGCTCGAGATCGGCACCAACAGCGTCAGCGCGCTGATCGCGGGCCGCTTCGGCGACGCCAGCGCCAGCCAGCTCTCCGCGCTCCTGGCGGCCGGCTTCGTGCTGTTCGTCATCACCCTCGCGGTCAACACGCTCGCTGCCGTCGTGGTCAGCCGGAGCCGCTCGGGCGCCGGGGCGGAGGCCTGAGATGACCACGGCTCCCACGACCTCGCCGGTCCGGCCGCAGCGTGCGACCGTCCTGCCCAAGTACGACGACGACGCGGCTCCCGCCGTACCTCGCCCCTCCCTCGGCCGGCCCACCGCCGACGAGAGGTTCGTGCGCTGGGGCGCCTGGGCCTCGGCGCTGGGGATGGCCTGGTTGGTCACCCAGCGACTGCTGCCGCTCCCCGGGCCGGCCTGGTTCCTCGTCGTCTGGTTCGTCCTCGGGCTTGCCGTCACCGCGGTCCTCTCGGCACTGACCGTGTCGATGGTCGAGGTGCGCGACCGGCTCGTGGCGTCCGTCGTCACCGGCGGTGCCCTGGTCGTCGGCGCGGCCCTGGTGAGCACGCTGTCGTTCATCGTGCTGCGCGGCTGGCGGCCGCTGCTGCACGCCAACTTCTTCGTCGACGACATGGCCGGCGTCGGCCCCAAGGACCCCTTCGACATGGGCGGCATCGCCCACGCGACCGTCGGCTCGGTCATCGAGATCGGCATCGCGCTGGTCATCGTGCTGCCGCTCGGCATCGGCACCGCGATCTTCATGACCGAGGTCGGGGGCCGGTTCGCCGGCCTGGTACGCACGATCGTCGAGGCGATGACGGCGCTGCCGTCGGTGGTCGCCGGACTGTTCGTCTACACGACGGTGATCGTGGTCGCGGGCTGGCCGCGCTCCGGGTTGGCCGCCGCGCTCGCCCTCGCCGTGATGATGCTGCCGATCGTCGCCCGGGCCGCCGACGTGGTGCTGCGCGTCGTGCCCGGCAACCTGCGCGAGGCCGGGCTCGCCCTCGGTGCCAGCCGGTGGCGGACCGTGTGGCACGTCGTGCTGCCGACGGCCCGGCCGGGCCTCGCGACCGCCGTCATCCTCGGTGTCGCCCGCGGGGTGGGGGAGACCTCGCCCGTGCTGCTGACCTCCGGCGCCGCCGCGTTCATGGTCGTCGGACCCACCGACGGCGTCATGAACTCGCTGCCGCTCTACATCTACACGACCGTCCGCAGCGGCGAGCCGCAGGCGATCACTCGCGCCTTCGCGGCCGCCACCGTCCTGCTCGCGCTCGTGCTGTTCCTCTTCGTCCTCGCGCGGGTCGTGGCCCGCCCGAGGAGGGCGAGGAAGACCACCCGGCCCCGTGCCATGAAGCCCCTGCCATGAAGGAGACCAGCTCGTGAAGCGCCGAGGACGCGCCCTGACGGCCACCCTGCTCGCCATGATCTGCGGCATCAGCCTGCCCCTGGCGGCGTGGGGTGCCGTGCCGTACGCCCAGATCGAGGGCACCGGCTCGACCTGGTCGGAGCTCATCGTCCAGCAGTGGATCGCCGACGTGAACGCCAACGGCATGAAGGTCGTCTACACCGGCGGCGGCTCGACCAAGGGCCGCAAGGACTTCGCCAACAACAGCGTCGACTTCGCGATCTCCGAGATCCCGTACCAGGGCACCGACGAGCAGGGCCAGGCCGACACCAGCCAGGGCCGGCAGTACGCCTACCTGCCCATCGTGGCCGGTGGCACCGCCTTCACCTACCAGCTCAAGATCGGCAACGAGCAGGTCAAGAACCTGCGCCTGTCGGGGGAGACGCTGGCCAAGATCTTCACCAACCAGATCACCAACTGGAACGACCCGGCGATCGCCAAGGACAACAACGGCCGCAAGTTCCCGGCCCTGCCGATCATCCCCGTGGTCCGCTCCGACGGATCCGGTACGACGGCACAGTTCACCACCTGGATGGACAAGCAGTACCCCAGCATCTGGCGGGCCTACTTCGGCCGGGCCGGGCTGACGTCGTACTACCCCAAGAAGTCGGGCAGCCGGATGGTCAGCCAGGCCGGCTCCGACCAGGTGATGAACACGATCAAGGGCTTCTCGGGCAACGGGATGATCGGGTACGTCGAGTACTCCTACGCGATCAACGCCCACTACCCGGTGGTGAAGGTGAGGAACGCGGCCGGCTACTACGTCGAGCCCACGCAGTTCAACACCGCGGTGGCACTGACGCAGGCCAAGATCAACATGGACACGACGTCGCCGCTGTACCTGACGCAGAACCTCGACGGGGTCTACACCCACAACGACCCGCGGTCCTACCCGATCTCGTCGTACTCGTACATGCTGCTGCCCACCGGTGCCGGTGACCAGCGGATGTCGACGGCCAAGCGGCAGACCCTCGCCGACTTCATGTACTACTCGCTGTGCACCGGGCAGACGAAGGCGGGCGCGTACGGCTACTCCTCGCTGCCGCTCAACCTGGTCCAGGCCGGGTTCGACCAGATCGCGAAGCTGAAGGCGGCCGACCCGGCCGTCGAGCTGACCGACCGCGACGTCAAGAGCTGCAACAACCCCACCTTCGACGGCAAGAACCTCGACAAGAACCTGCTGGCGGAGAAGGCGCCCAAGCCGCCGGAGTGCGACAAGGACGGCGCCGGTCCGTGCGGCTACGACACCGGCACCGGCAAGCCCGCCACCGACGAGCAGGCCGCGGCCGCGGGAGGTACGGCGCCCGCCGCCGGCGCCGCACCGCCGGCAGCCGTCGATCCGGTCACCGGCCAGGAGGTACCGGTCGCCACCGACGGCACCACACCGGTGGCCGCCACCAGCCAGCCCGTGACGGCCTCGCCCGACACGCTGTCAGCTGAGCGGGCCGGTGACCGCCGGCCCTTCGGCTGGGTCGTGGTGCTGGAGCTGCTCGCCCTGGTGCTGCTGCCCGGCCTGCTGGCCGCGATGTTCCGGCGCCGGCTGGCCGCCGGGGGGACGTCGCGATGAGGCGGCGCAGCCCCCGGCTCGCCCTCGTCGGGCTCGTCGTCGCCGCCAGCGCCGCGACGGGCGTCACCGCCCCGGCCGCCGCCGACCGGCCCCAGCCCGTGACGCCGCGCGCGGCCGGCGCCGGTGACGCATGGAGCAGCACTCAAGCGATGGAGCGCGAGCTCGTCGCCGCGGACGGCTCGTCGACCGAGATCTCCGACCCGAACACCGGCAAGCCCTGGCAGGTCACCGTCAGCGCCGACCACACGCGCAACCTGCGCGGGCGGGAGCGGGTGGGCATCACCTGGAGCGGTGCCCAGCCCAGTGGCGGGCGGGCCAACGACCCCTTCGGCCCGGGCGGCATGAACCAGGAGTACCCGGTCGTGGTCCTGCAGTGCCGGGGGACCGGCGCCGAGGTGAGGCCGGAGACCTGCTGGACGTCGTCCTTCGGCCAGCGCTCGCAGGTCTCGAAGTCGGCCAGCGACGCGACCTGGACCGAGGACCTCTACGCCCTCGCGTCCGACACCGAGAAGGTGACCAGCAGCAAGGGCGACGTCCCGGGTGCCGACGCGTGCCCGACCATCGACCGCACCGGCCTGCTCTACACGCGGCTGGTGCCGTTCGTGAGCGCCAAGGGGCAGGTCTTCGCGGCGTGCGACGCCAAGACGATGCCGCCCGAGGCGGCGGCGGACGCGGCACTGCCCGCCAACGAGATCGCGGCGTACACCGACGCCGACGGCAAGGGCTCGGTCCAGTTCGAGGTGCGCACCGACGTCGAGAACGAGTCCCTCGGCTGCAGCAAGTCGGTGGCCTGCTCGATCGTCGTCATCCCGATCGTCGGGATCAGCTGCGAGGCCGGCTCCACCGCCGACGAGCGCGACCTGAGCGTCGTCGAGAAGTCCTGCCGGCGCACCGGCCAGTTCGCTCCCGGCTCCAGCAACGTCACCAACGTCGGCGTCGACCAGGCGGTCTCGCCGATGCTGTGGTGGGCCCAGTCCAACTGGCGCAACCGCTTCGTGATCCCGGTGACCTTCGGTGACCCGCCGGACACCTGCGACATCCTCGACCCGCGGGCACCGACCGGCTTCTACGGCTCCGAGCTGCTCGCGCAGGCCGCCCTGCAGTGGGCTCCGGCGTACTGCCTGAACAAGTCGCGGTTCAAGTTCCAGCACAACCAGATGCCCGACCAGGCGGGGTTCTCGCTGATGTCCTCGGGCGGCGGCGCGGCAGCACTGGTCTCCTCCGAGTACGAGACGGAGGGCGATCCCGTCGGCTACGCGCCGACGGCCCTCACCGGCTTCGGCATCGGCTACATCATCGACCGGCCCGGCAACGCGGGTGAGTACGCCGACCTCCGGCTCAACGCCCGGCTGCTCGCCAAGCTGCTCACCCAGTCCTACACGGGATCGAGCTTCGGAGCGGGGCACCCGGGGATGGAGCAGAACCCCTGGGCGATCATGAAGGACCCGGAGTTCGTCGCGCTCAACCCCGGCCTGTCGCAGGAGGCCCAGGAGGCCGGAGCCGCGCTGCTGTCGCTGTCCAACTCCTCCGACGTCATCCGCCGGCTCACCGACTACATCGCCAGTGACAAGGCGGCGACGGACTTCGTCAAGGGCAAGCCGGACCCGTGGGGCATGCGGGTCAACCCGTCGTACCGCAAGATCAAGCTGCCCCGCGACGAGTGGCCGCTGCTCGACGGCTACATCCCCAAGGGCGGCACCGACTGCAAGGCGAACAACCCGTCGACGTACTTCAACGACCTCGCCGCCCCGGTCTCGACGATGCGCAAGATCGCCGAGGCGCTGCTGGACGCGTGGCCGAACGTGCAGACCCGCTGCGACACCGACCTCAGCGTCACGCCGCCGATCTACAAGCTCGGGCGGACCGAGCGGCAGCACTACGGCGACCGCTTCATGCTCGGCATCGTCAGCCTCGGTGACGCCCAGCGCTACGGCCTGCGCACCGCGGGCCTGGAGACCCGGCCGGGCCGGTATGTCATACCGTCGGTCGACTCGTTGACGGCAGCGGTCAAGCTCGCCAGGCCCGAGGGCAGGCGCGGCCCGTTCGAGATGGACATGGCGAAGCTGCGCAAGGCGGGCAACGCCTACCCGGGCACGATGGTCGTCTACACCGCGGCCCGGCTGCGGAACCTCGCCCCGGAGGACGCCGGCAAGGTCGCGCAGTTCATCCGGATCGCCACGACGGAGGGCCAGCGGGCCGGGAGCGGCAACGGCGAGCTGCCGGGCGGCTTCGTGCCGATCCGCGACACCGGCGCCACCCGCGCGCTCTACACGCGGGCCCAGCGCGTCGCCCGGGCGATCGAGAGGCAGAAGGTGCCGGCCGCGGCGCCGGCCGAGGCCGGTCCCGCGACCGTGAACCCGGGGACGGCGGCCGCCGCGCCCGCCGGGGAGCCCGTCGCCGCCGCGCCCGCCGCAGGTCCGGCAGCGGCGGCCCCCGGCGCCGTCACCATGCCCCCGACTCACGCGGTGTCCTCCGAGTGGAGTGGCCGGCTGCTGCCGGTGCTGCTCCTGCTGGGCCTGGTGTTCACGGTCGTCAGCGCCGTGTCGCGGGTCGTCCAGGTCCGGAGCCGTCGATGACGACGCTGGAGGAGTCGCCGGTCGCGGCGAGCGAGCAGACCGTGCCGCGGGAGAGCGGGGCGCGCCCCCGGCGCCGCCCGCAGCGGCGCGCCCCGCGCCCGTCCCGGCAGGACGGGCCGCCCAGCCGGGCCGAGACCGCCAGCACGGTCATCAGCACCTCGGCCACCATGGCCGCACTCGTCACGCTGTGGATGGCGCTGCAGCTGCTCGTCCTCGGCGGGGTCGCCCAGGAGCGCAGCCAGGCACTGCTGTACGACGAGTTCCGGGCCGAGGTCGCCGCCGCGACCGCGAGCGTGGGGCCGGTCACCGAGCCGGGCGCACCGGTCGCGCTGATCCAGGTCCCGCGGCTGGGCCTGCAGCAGGTCGTCGTCGAGGGCACCGCGTCCGGTGACCTCCTCGCCGGGCCCGGCCACCTGCGCAACACCGTGCTGCCCGGCCAGGCCGGCGCCTCCGTGGTGTTCGGCCGCGCCGCGACGTACGGCAGCCCGTTCCGCGACCTCGACCGGCTCGAGCCCGGCGACCGGATCGAGGTGACCGTCGCCCAGGGCCGGGTGGCGTTCACGGTCACGACCGTGCGCCGCAGCGGAGACCCGCTGCCCCAGCCGCTCGCGGCCGGCCGGGCGCGACTCACGCTGGTCACCGCCGAGGGCCACGGCCGGCTGCGCGCGATCGCGCCGGGCGAGGCCCTCTACGTCGACGCCGAGGCGGACTCGGCGTTCCCCGCACCGTCCGGCCTGCCGCCGACGGTCCCCGAACCGGAGAAGCCGATGGGCACCGACACAGGGGTGCTGCCCCTGCTGGCCCTCGATCTCGCGCTGCTCCTGGCGTTGACGCTCGGGGTCATCGCCGCCCGTCAGAGATGGTCGCTGGTGCACGTGTGGGTGGTTGCGACCCCCCTCGCGATCGCCCTGGCATGGGTGACGACCGACGGAGTGATGCGGCTCCTGCCCAACCTGACCTGATCGCCGCCGTCGGGCGGTGTCCTCGCTGTGGCTGCACCAGTAGCCGCAGACCACTCACAGAAAGTCGAACAACGCAATGTCCGTACGCAAGACCCTCACGGCCGCCTTCGCGGCCGCGGTGGCCACGTCGGCGGTGACGCTGATCGCCTCTCCGGCCCACGCCGAGTACGTTCCGCAGCCCGAGGACAGCAAGGCCGCTCCCGTGTCGGCCGACCTGATCGGCGTCGGCTCCGACACCACCATGCTCGCGCTGCACAACGCCGCGCTGCTCTGGAACGCCGGCAGCCACGGCTTCGACGTCGCCACGTTCAGCGCGCTGGGTGGCGGCGACGTCAACCTGCCCGCGCCCAACCTCGCTCAGCCCCGGCCGAACGGCTCCAGTGCCGGCAAGGCGGCGCTGCGCAACGCCGCCCAGTACAGCGAGGTCGACTTCGCCCGCTCCTCCGACCGCGTCGGCGGCACGGGCAAGGAGGCCGAGGGTGCCGACCTCGAGGGCATCCCCTTCGCGGTCGACACCGTCGTCGCCGCGGTCTCCAACAGCACCGCGTCGCACGCGCCGGCGTCGCTGACCAAGGCGCAGCTCATCGCCATCTACAGCTGCACGACCACCAACTGGAACCAGGTCGGCGGCACCGCGGGCGTCATCAAGCCGCTGGTCCCGCAGAGCGGCTCGGGCACCGAGAAGTTCTTCAAGGCCCAGCTCGGCGTCGCCAACTACGGCTCCTGCGTCAAGGACTACGTCGACACCAACGGCAACGACGTCAAGGACGCCGGCGAGGCCAGCGTCCAGGAGCACTCCGACGCGCCGGTCAAGAACGACCCCGACGTGATCGTCCCGATCTCCAAGGGCCGCGCCGGGCTGATCCCCGGCAACACCGTGCGCCTGCTCGAGGGCGAGCTCGCCTTCAAGCGCGCGGTCTACAACGTGGTGCGTGCCACCGACATCAACAACGCCTCGGTCCAGGCCTTCTTCGGTGAGAGCGGCTTCCTGTGCTCCTCGGCCGCCAGGGACGCGATCGCCGCGGGTGGCCTGACCCAGCTCGCCACGCCGGCCAACGGCGGCGTCTGCGGCACCGCCGCCGACACGACCAGCGACTTCACCACCAACGAGCCGGTCGCGACCAGCACCACGCTGACCGGGACCAGCACCGGCGCGGGCGTCAGCCTCGTCGCCAAGGTCGGCGGCTCGTCGACCCCGCTCGGCACCGTGACCTTCAAGGAGGGCGACACCGTCCTCAAGGCCAACGTGCCGATCGTCGGCGGCGAGGCCCGGTTCGTCGTACCGGCGCCGAGCGTGGGCGCCCACACCTACAAGGCCGTCTACAACCCGAGCCAGGCCCGCTTCCAGGTCTCCGAGGCCACGGTCACCGTCAGCTACGCGCCGCCGGTCGCCGGCCCGTCCGCCGCGCTCGTCGCCGCACAGGCCCAGCTCGACGCCGCGAAGGCCAAGGTGGTCAAGCTCAAGAAGCAGGTCAAGTCGGCCACGGGCGCCAAGAAGGCCAAGCTCAAGAAGAAGCTGAAGAAGGCCAAGAAGGCGGTCAAGGCGGCCACCGCCGCGGTCGCCGCCGCGTCCTGACCCAGCACTCGCACCACCCCGCAGCACCCGTAGGACTCGCAGCACCCGCAGCACCGGTGCCGGGCGGCCCTCGTGGCCGCCCGGCACCGACCGATGAGAAGAGAGCCGATGTACCCCAACGCCGACGACACGACCGTCATCCCCGAGGTCCGTGCCGACGTACCCCGCCTCGATCCCGCCACGCCGGTCGACGCCGCCGTACCGACGGGCCTGGCCGCGCTCGAGGCCCGGGAGATCACGGCGTGGTTCGGTGACCACAAGGTCCTCGACCGGGTCTCGCTCACGATGGATCCGGGCCGGATCACCGCCCTGATCGGCCCGTCCGGCTGCGGCAAGTCGACCTTCCTGCGCATCCTCAACCGGATGCACGAGCTGGTCCCCTCGGCCCAGCTGGCCGGTGAGGTGCTGCTCGACGGCGAGGACATCTACGACCCCGGCAAGCGGCTCATCGACGCCCGCCGCGCGATCGGCATGGTGTTCCAGAAGCCGAACCCGTTCCCGGCGATGTCGATCCGGGAGAACGTGCTGGCCGGCCTCAGGCTCACCGGCACCCGGATGAAGCGGGCCGACAAGGACGACCTCGTCGAGTCCTGCCTGGTCAAGGGCGGGCTGTGGAACGAGGTCAAGGACCGTCTCGACGCGCCGGGCGGCGGACTGTCCGGCGGCCAGCAGCAGCGCCTGTGCATCGCCCGCTCGCTGGCGATCCGGCCGCGGGTGCTGCTCATGGACGAGCCCTGCTCGGCCCTCGACCCGACCTCCACCCGGGTGATCGAGGAGACGATGCTCGACCTCGCCCGCGAGGTGACGATCGTGATCGTCACCCACAACATGCAGCAGGCCGCGCGCGTCTCCGACCAGTGCGCGTTCTTCCTCGCCTCGCAGGGCCAGCCCGGCGTGATCGTCGAGCACGGCGCCACCGAGGCGATGTTCCAGAGCCCGCAGGACTCGCGGACCTACGACTACGTCAACGGGCGGTTCGGCTGACCCGACGGGCTGTCGGCGGCGGGTCGTAGGCTGGTGCCCGCACCCCCGGTCGCACGTGGACCGGGGGCGATCGTCGTGTTCCTCGACCAAAGGTGTGCCCCGTGAGTCTCGCCGGCCTCGCCGACGCCGTCCTCGCCGACCCGACCCTGTCCGCCGCGCTGGCCGGCGCCACGAGCGGTGCCCAGCCGACCGGTGAGCTGACCGGTCCGGAGGCGCTGCGGCCCTTCCTGGCCGCCGGCCTGGTCCGGGCCGGTCGGCCGGTGCTCGTGGTCACCGCCACCACCCGCGAGGCCGAGCAGCTGGTCGCCGAGCTGGGCGACCTGATCGACCCGGCGGGCGTGGCCTACTACCCGAGCTGGGAGACGCTGCCCCACGAGCGGCTCAGCCCGCGCAGCGACACCGTCGGGCGCCGCCTCGCGGTGCTGCGCCGCCTGTGCCACCCCGGCACCGACCCCGCGACCGGGCCGGTCCAGGTCGTCGTGGCTCCGGTCCGCAGCGTGCTGCAGCCGCAGGTCAAGGGCCTCGGCGACCTGGTGCCGGTCGAGCTGAGCGTCGGCTCGACCGCGGAGATCGACGACGTCGTGGCCGGGCTGGTCGGTGCGGCGTACTCCCGCGTCGACCTGGTCGAGAAGCGCGGCGAGTTCGCGGTCCGCGGCGGCATCGTCGACGTCTTCCCGCCGACCGAGGAGCACCCGCTGCGCGTGGAGTTCTTCGGCGACGAGGTCGACGAGATCCGCTCGTTCGCGGTCGCCGACCAGCGCACGATCACCAAGGTCGACCGGCTGTGGGCGCCGCCGTGCCGCGAGCTGCTGCTGACCGACGAGGTCCGGGCCCGTGCCGCCGAGCTCGGGCAGTCCCACCCGCAGCTCCTCGAGATCACCGACAAGCTCGCCCAGGGCATCGCCGTGGAGGGCATGGAGGCGCTGATCCCGGCGCTCGTCGACGAGCTCGAGCTGCTCGTCGACCTGATGCCCGAGGACACCCGGATCCTGGTCCTCGACCCCGAGCGGGCCCGCGCCCGCGCGCACGACCTGGTCGCGACCAGCGAGGAGTTCCTCGCCGCGTCCTGGGCCACCGCCGCCAGCGGCGGGCAGGCGCCGATCGACCTGCAGGCGGCGTCGTACCAGTCGCTCGCCGACGTCCGGGCGCATGCTCGCGAGCGCGGGCAGTCGTGGTGGACGTTCAGCCCGTTCGGCCTCGACGAGGAGGCGCCCAGCAGCGCTCAGCCGGCGCCGTCGTACCGCGGGGACGTGGCGAAGGCCTTCGCCGACATCGCCCGCTGGCGCGGCGAGGGCCAGGCGGTCGCGGTCGTCCACGTCGGCCACGGGCCCGCGCAGCGCATGGTCGAGGCGCTGGGGGAGCAGGACGTCCCGGCCCGCCTGGTCGAGGAGATCCCGGCCGGCCACCAGCTCGACCCGGCCGTCGTCACCATCACCTGCGGCAACCTCGGCCACGGCCTGGTCGACACCGGCCGCGGCCTGGTCGTCCTCACCGGCGAGGACATCGTCGGCACCAAGGCGTCGGTGCGCGACAAGGGCGCGATGCCCGTGCGCCGCAAGCGGCAGATCGACCCGCTCGAGCTCAAGGCCGGCGACTACGTCGTCCACGAGCAGCACGGCGTGGGTCGCTTCGTCGAGATGAAGCAGCGCGAGGTGCAGGGCGCGGTGCGCGAATACCTCGTCCTCGAGTACGGCCCCTCCAAGCGCGGCGGCCCGCCCGACCGACTGTTCGTGCCGGCCGACACCCTCGACCAGGTCACCCGCTACGTCGGCGGAGAGCAGCCCAGCCTCGACCGGCTCGGCGGCGGCGACTGGACCAAGCGCAAGAACAAGGCGCGCAAGGCGGTCCGCGAGATCGCGGCCGAGCTGATCAAGCTGTACGCCGCCCGCCAGGCCACCCAGGGCCACGCCTTCGGCCCCGACACCCCCTGGCAGCGCGAGCTCGAGGACGCCTTCCCGTTCCACGAGACCCCCGACCAGCTGACCACGGTCGACGAGGTCAAGGCCGACATGGAGCGCACGGTCCCGATGGACCGGCTGATCTGCGGCGACGTCGGCTACGGCAAGACCGAGATCGCCGTGCGCGCGGCCTTCAAGGCGGTCCAGGACGGCAAGCAGGTCGCCGTCCTGGTGCCGACGACGTTGCTCGTCAACCAGCACCTCGCGACGTTCTCCGAGCGCATGAGCGGGTTCCCGATCAACCTCAAGCCGCTGAGCCGGTTCCAGACCGACAAGGAGGCCGCCGAGACGATCGCCGGCCTCGCCGACGGCACCGTCGACGTCGTGGTCGGCACCCACCGGCTCTTCAACGCCGACACGAGGTTCAAGGACCTCGGCCTGATCATCGTCGACGAGGAGCAGCGCTTCGGCGTCGAGCACAAGGAGGCGATGAAGCGGCTGCGCACCTCCGTCGACGTCCTCTCCATGTCCGCCACCCCGATCCCGCGCACCCTGGAGATGGCGATCACCGGCATCCGCGAGATGTCGACGATCACCACGCCGCCCGAGGAGCGCCACCCGGTGCTGACGTACGTCGGCGGCTATGAGGACCGCCAGGTGGTGGCCGCCGTACGACGCGAGCTGCTGCGCGACGGTCAGGTGTTCTACATCCACAACCGGGTGAGCTCGATCGAGAAGGCTGCGGCCAAGATCCGCGAGCTGGTGCCCGAGGCCCGGGTCGCGACGGCCCACGGCCAGATGGGCGAGCACCAGCTCGAGCAGGTGATGGTCGACTTCTGGGAGAAGAACTTCGACGTCCTCGTCTGCACGACGATCGTCGAGTCCGGCATCGACGTCTCCAACGCCAACACCATGATCATCGAGCGCTCCGACACGCTCGGCCTCTCGCAGCTCCACCAGCTGCGCGGTCGCGTCGGCCGCTCGCGCGAGCGCGCCTACGCCTACTTCCTCTACCCGACCGAGAAGCCGCTCACCGAGACCGCCCACGAGCGGCTCGCGACCCTGGCGCAGCACTCCGACCTCGGCGGCGGGATGGCGATCGCGATGAAGGACCTCGAGATCCGCGGCGCCGGCAACCTGCTCGGCGGCGAGCAGTCCGGCCACATCGCCGACGTCGGCTTCGACCTCTACGTCCGGCTGGTCGGCGAGGCGGTGCGCGACTTCCGGTCCGACCCAGGCGCGCCGGAGCAGCTCGAGGAGGTCCGCATCGAGCTGCCCGTCGAGGCGCACCTGCCCCACGACTACATCCCCAGCGAGCGGCTCCGGCTCGAGATCTACAAGCGCCTGGCCGAGGTCCGCACCGACGCCGACGTCGACGAGATCATCGGCGAGCTCCAGGACAGGTACGGCGAGCCGCCCGAGCAGGTCACCGCCCTGCTCCTGGTCGCCCGCTTCCGCGCCCGGGTGCGCCAGGCAGGGGTCAAGGAGGTCACCACGGTCGGCAAGAACGTGCGATTCCACCCGGTCGTGCTCCCCGAGTCGCGCACGGTCCGGCTCAACCGGCTCTACCCGAAGTCGATCGTCAAGCACCAGCTCGAGTCGATCCTGGTGCCACGCCCCGGCATCCCGGGACGGACGGGAACGCCGCTCGAGGGGGTCGCCCTGCTTGAATGGGCCCGGCTCGTCATCGACTCGGTCATCGACCCCAAGGAGTGAGTGTGCGTCCGATCCAGGCGAAGTTCCGGTCCGCCGCAGTGAGTCTCGCTGCGGTCGCCCTGCTCGCCGCCGGCTGCGGCGTCAGCGACAACGACGTGAAGCCCGGCGTGGCCGCCGAGGTCGAGGGCCAGCAGCTCTCGCTCAGCAAGGTCGACAAGGCGGTCCAGGACTACTGCGCCCTGGCCGCGACCAACCCGCAGGCGCAAGCGGCGCCCGTCGCGCTGGTCCGGGCTCAGTTCGTCGTCGGCTGGACCCAGGCGGTCGCCGTCGACGACCTGGCACCCGAGCACGGGGTGCCGCTGCCGGCCGAGCAGATCGACCGGACGTCCGTCACCGACGAGTGGGGTGCCCTCGGCACGATCGACGACGACAACTACGACACCTTCGAGTTCCTGACCTGGATCAAGCAGCGGCTCACCGACCCGGTCGCCCAGCTCGGTGCCGACGAGTCCGGTGGCCGGGGCGACGATGCCATCGAGGCGGGCATCGCGCTGATCACGAAGTGGCTCGACGACCACGACGTCAGCTTCAATCCCGTCTTCGGGACCTACGACGCGACGACCGGTGTGTTCAGCGGGGACCCGCTCTCGGTGCCGGTGAGCAGCGAGGCCAAGGGCGCCAGCAACACCGCCGCCATGACGCCCGAGCAGGTCGCGAAGCTGCCGGCCGACCAGCGCTGCGGCCCGGCCGCCGCGCCGGCGGCGGTCGTCCCCCAGGGATAGGCGGTGTCCGAGCCGGCGGACGGGGCCGTCGCCGAGTTCGTCGACGTGATGCGGCGGCTGCGGGCGGAGTGTCCGTGGAAGCAGGAGCAGACCCACCGCTCGCTGGTCCGCTACCTGCTCGAGGAGACCTACGAGACCGTCGACGCCATCGACGAGGCCGAGGCGAGCGGCGAGTTCGGCCACCTCGCCGAGGAGCTCGGCGACCTGCTGCTGCAGGTGGTGTTCCATGCCGTGATCGCCGAGGAGCGCGGCGACTTCACGCTCGACGACGTCGCCCGCGGCATCACCGAGAAGATGCGCCGTCGCAACCCGCACGTCTTCGGGAACGAGTCCGGTGATCTCACCGCCGAGCAGGTCGACGAGCGCTGGCAGCGGATCAAGGCCGCCGAGCGCGCGGCTCCTGGCGACCTGCCCGCCGCCCTCCCCGCCCTGCTGTACGCCGACAAGACGCTCGCCCGGCGCGAGCGGGCCGGGCTCCCGGTCGACGTGGCGGCGGACTCGGCGGACCTCGGCGAGCGGCTGCTGGCCCTGGTCGCCGAGGCCCGCGCCGAGGGCGTCGACCCGGAGCAGGCGCTGCGCGACGCCGTCCGGAGGAGGCAGTGACCGCTGCCGGCTGGCTGGTCGGGCGCGGCATCGCGGACGTCACCGGGGAGCCGTGGGGCGTCGGGATGATGGGCTACGGGATGCCCGACCAGCGCACCTGCGGCATCTTGTCGCGCCAGTACGCCCGCGCGTTCGTCCTCGACGACGGCCGGCACCGGACGGCGTACGTCGTCGCCGACATCGGCATGTTCTTCCAGGCCACCGTGGCCGCGATCCACGCGAGCCTCGCCGACCGCTTCGGCACGGCCTACGGCGCGGGCAACGTCGTCCTCACCGCCACCCACACCCACTGCGGGCCGGGTGGGCACGGCCACGACGTGCTCTACAACATCACCACCGGTGGCTTCCGGCCGCGCACCTTCGCGCGGCTGGTCGACGGCGTGGTCGAGGCGATCGCCCGCGCCGATGCCGACCTGGCCCCGACGACACTGCGGCTCACCCGCGGCGAGCTGCACGACGCGAGCGCCAACCGGGCCCGGGCGGCGTTCGAGCGCGACCCGGCCCACGAGCGGGCGCTGTTCCCCGACGGCATCGACCCGCGGATGACCCTGCTGCGCCTGGAGCGCGACGGCGAGCTGGCAGGCGCGATCAGTTGGTTCGGTGTCCACAACACCTCGATGTCCAACAGGAACCTGCTGATCAGCGCCGACAACAAGGGCTGGGCCGCGCACCAGTGGGAGCGGGACGGTGACCTGGTCACCGCGTTCGCGCAGACCAACGCCGGCGACCTGAGCCCCAACCTCGGGCTGCAGCCGGCCACCGGCCCGACGACCGACGAGCGGGAGAACACCCGGATCATCGGCGAGCGGCAGCTGGCGGCCGCGCGCCTGCTGGCCTCGGAGCCGGGCGTGGAGGTGGCGCCACTGGTCGACGTACGGCACCGGTGGGTGCGGCTCGCCGAGCGCGCTGCCGCGCCGGGCCGCACGGGGCGGGCGATCCTGGGCGCGAGCTTCGCGGCCGGCAAGCTCACCGACGGCCCCGGCTCACCGCTGTTCGACGAGGGCCGCCGCAACCCGGTGCCTGCGCGACTCAGCCGGCGGCTCTACCGGCGTCGCCCCGCACTCGCCGCGGCGCACGCGCCCAAGGACCTGCTCCTGCCCGTCGGCAGCCTGCGCTGGGTGCAGGAGACCTACCTGCTCCAGCTGGTCCGGTGGGGCCACCTCCACCTGGTGTGCCTGCCGTTCGAGGTCACCGTCGTGGCCGGGCTGCGGCTGCGGCGCGCCGTCGCCGCCGAGCTCGGCGTCGACGTCGACGACGTCGTGCTACAGGGCTATGCCAACGGCTACGGGCACTACGTCACCACGCCGGAGGAGTACGACGAGCAGCTCTACGAGGCGGGCTCCACGATCTTCGGGCGCCACGAGCTGGCCGTGCTGACCGACGCGGTCGTCGAGCTGGCCGGTGCCCTGCGCACCGGACAGCCCCTCGCGCCGGGGATGCCGCCCGCGCCCCGCCGGCTGCGCTGGACCCTCCCCGTCGGCTCGCCCCGGCTGGCCCGCTCCGGTCCCACGGTGGTGCTGACCTCGCCCGCCACGGCCTCGGTCGGGGAGACGGTCGTCGCGACCTTCCGCACCGACCACCCCAACGCGGTGCTGCGGCCGACGTACCTGCGCGTCGAGCGGCGCGACGGTGACGGCTGGCGCCAGGTCGCCGACGACTCCTCGGCATCGACCACGATCAGGTGGCGGCGCGACCGCGGGCTGCGGTTCACCGCCGAGGTCACCTGGGTGGCCGGCGAGCCGGGGACCTACCGGATCACCTGCGTCGGCAGCAGCGACGCGACCACGCCGCCGGTCGTCGTCAGCTGACCCGTCCGCGGAGTCCCTCGGTCACGACCTGGACCAGGCGCTCGGCGGTGCCGAAGTCGGGGACGAGGCGGTTCTTGGTGAGCGCGAACGACGTCCCGGTGGCGGGATGGGCGAAGGCGCGGCTGCCACCGCCGCCCGGCCAGCCGAGCACTGGCAGCGGGTAGCCCAGCCCGAGGCGGACCCGGTTGCCGAAGACTTGGTCGGTCCCCTCGAAGGCGACCTCCGAGAGCCGCGCCAGCTGGTCGGCTGAGATCAACCGGCCGTCGAGGATCGCGGCGTACATGGTGGCGAGGCCGCGTGCGGTGAAGGTGCCGACCGACGGGACGTCCGCCGTGAGCAGGGCCGGGTCGTTGCCCAGCCCCGCCGTCGGCCGCAGCTCCCACGGCGCGCTCTGGTCGGGTGGTGCGGCGTCCTCGAGGTGGGCCAGCCGGTCCAGATCGGCCGGGGGTACGCCGAACCGCAGCTCGCCGGGCAGGCCCAGCGGTGCGGCGACCCACTCGTGCAGCAGCCGCCCCATGGAGTGGCCGGTGAGCCGGCGGGCGATCTCACCGACCAGGAAGCCGAAGGTGTAGGAGTGGTAGCCCGTCCGGGCGCCGGGGGGCCACCGGGGCTCGGCCGCCGCGATCGCCGTGGCGACGCGCTCCGGGTCGCCCAGGTCCGCCGGCCCGAGGCCGTCGGGCATCGCGGGCACCCCGGCGGTGTGGGTCAGGACGTGGCGCAGCGTCGTCGCCTCCTTGCCGCGCACCCCGAACCCCGGCCACACGTCCGCGACCCGGGTGCCGTAGCCGATCAGGCCGCGGGCGACCAGCAGGTGGGCGATCAGGGCCGACGCGCCCTTGCCCGTGGAGAAGCTGAAGAACAGGGTGTCCGGCGCCACCGGGCGCCCCGTCCGGCTGTCGGCGACGCCCGCGACGGCCTCGACGACCGGCTGGCCGCGATGGTGGACGGCGACCTGCAGCCCGGTCTCCGCCCCGGAGCCGACGAGCTCGTCGAGCACCGACTGGACCCGGCGCTGGAGGACCATCAGGCCTCGAGCCTGGTGGAGCCGTCGAAGGCGCTGGAAGCGGTCATGCCTCTACTGACCGCGGCGTCCCGCGGAAGTCATCGGCCTCGCGCGGTGAGGGCGGCCGGCAGGTCGGCGAGAGCGGCGTGGGGGAGCGCGGGCGTGCGGTGCCCGTCGCGCCCGACCATCTCCTCGTTGACGACCAGCGCGTTGAGCACCGACTCCTCCACGGCCTCGACGACCGCCGTGTAGAACGGGTCGATCGCACCCCAGGGCAGCACCTGCTGCTCGGCCAGCTCGGTCGGCGGCGGGTACAGCTGGCTGCGCAGCCCGGGCGCCGGCGCGGTCGAGAAGGCCAGGAAGATGTCCCCGGAGAAGTGCCCGCCCGCGGTGCCGGTGCGGGCCAGGCCGAGCGGCACCCGCCGGGCCAGCGCCTTGCACTGGTGGGGGAGCAGGGGCGCGTCGGTGGCGACCACGACGATCACCGACCCGGCGCCACCCGGCAGCGTCCCGGAGGAGGCGGGGGCCGCGAGACCGAGGTCGCGGACGAACCAGCCCGAGTCCTCCATCGGGTTGTCCTCGCCGAGGACCTGGCCGATCGGCGTACCGGCGACGACCAGCTCGCGGCGATCGCCGAAGTTGGCCTGGACCAGCACACCGACGGTGTACGTCGTACCCGCGAAGTCGACCTCGCGCGATGCCGAACCGGTGCCGCCCTTGAACGCGTAGCAGTTCATGCCGGTGCCGCCTCCGACCGAGCCCTCGGGCACCGGTCCGGCGGTCGCGGCGTCGAGCGCTGCGCGGGCGTGCTCGGGGCGGACGTGGCCGCCGTTGATGTCGTTGAGGTAGCCGTCCCAGGTCTCGCCGCACACCGGCAGCAGCCACTGCGCCGCGAGCCGCGGGTGGACCTCGTTGACCCACTCGACGACGCCGGTGTGGCAGGCGCCGACCGCGTGCGTGTTGGACAGCAGGACCGGCATGGTGAGGGCGCCGGACTCCTCGATCCAGGTGGTGCCGGTGAGCTCGCCGTTGCCGTTGAGGGAGTACGACGCCGCGGCGCACGGCTCGCCGACGCCGTCACGCCCCCGGGGCAGGATCGCGGTGACCCCGGTGCGTACGGCGGTCCCGCTGACCAGGGTCTCGAGACCGACGGTGACGCCCGGGACGTCGGTGATCGCGTTGTGCGGGCCGGGCCGCCCGGGAAGGGTGAGCAGGTCGCGGGCGCGGGGCTGGTCAGTGGGCACGGATGACCTCTCGTTCGGGAAGGATGTCGGCGCAGCCGGTGGCGAGGCGGGCGTACCCGCAGATCAGTGCCACGGTGCGGTCGTAGTCGAGGGAGCGGATGCCGATGACGATGTGCTCGCCGTACGCGTCCTCGAGCGCGACCAGGTTCTGCGCGATGTCGGTGGCCTCGGAGGTGAGGGCGAAGTGGCCCTGGGCCACGCCGACCTCGAGGATGCCGACGTAGATCGCGACCTGGGTGTCGTAGAGGGCGGCGAACAGGTCGGCATTGTCCTCGCGCAGCCGAAGGTGCCCGTCGAGCTGGTAGAGCGCGCCGACCAGGTCGTCGTCGGGGGAGGACGGCAGGCCGCCGCGGATGGTGGCGACCAGCTTGTCGCGGGCGTCGGGGTACTGGGTGACCAGCGAGAGCCGGTCGTCGTAGAACCGCTTGCGAGCCCGGGCGTGGACCTCGTTGAGCAGGCCCTGCACGTCGTCGAAGTAGTAGTGCACGGTGCCGGTGGAGACGCCTGCGCGCGCCGCGACGTCGCGGATCCTCAGGCCGGCGGCCCCGACCTCGCGCAGCACCTGGAGGGCGGCCGCCACGATCTGGTCGCGCCGCTGCTCCTGGTCCTTGAACCGTGCCACCCCGTGCCTCCTCGCTGCTCTTCCTGACGCTTCGTCAGGAATGCAGAGGTTACAGATTGCCTATTGACAGCGGTATCCAATCAGTTCTTTGATTCAGCGTCAAAGAAAAGGGGTGCCATGTCCGAGCTGCACCAGGCCGTCTCCGCCGGCCGCTACGAGCAGGAGCTCGCGCGATCGCTGTCGATGCGCGAGAACATCCTCATCACGCTGTCGTCGGTGACGCCGGCCTCCAGCGTCTTCATCATCGTCCCGGCGATCCTGCTGGGCGTGGGCGGCGCCTCGGTGCTCACGCTCGGGCTCGCGGCGCTGGCCGCGGTGCTCGTCGGCATCTGCTACGCCGAGCTGTCCGCGACGTACCCGGTCACCGGCGGCGAGTACACCTGGGCCGCCCGCCTGCTCGGCCGTCCCCTGGGGTTCGGCACCTTCATGCTCACGATGGTCAACGGGATCCTGATCATCGCCGTGATCGCGCTCGGCACCGGCGACTACCTGAGCGCCGCCTGGTCGGCGCTCGACGGGGTCTGGGTCGGCGCGGTCGTGATCGTCGCGACCACGGTCGTCGCCGCTCTCGACATCCGCACCAACGCCTGGGTGACCGGCGTCTTCCTCGCGACCGAGCTGCTCGCGCTCGTCGTACTCACCGTCCTCGGCTTCCTCCACCCCGAGCGCGGCCCGGGCGCCTTCCTCTCCGCGCAGACCGCGGGCGACCACGGTCTCCAGACCGTCGGCGTCGCCGCGATCATCGCGCTGCTGCCGGTCGCGCTCTTCGCGTTCAACGGGTACGGCGCCGCGGTCTACTACGTCGAGGAGACCAAGGACGCCAACCGCACCATCGGCCGCGTCATCCTGGTCTCGCTGGTCGTGACCGCGCTGGTCGAGATCATCCCTCTCGCCGCCGTTGTGATCGGCGCCCCCAGCATGGAGGCGCTGCTCGGCAGCGACGCCCCGATGAACTACTTCCTGCTCGAGCGCGGTGGCTCGGCCCTCAACACCGCCGTCAGCGTCGGCATCGCGCTCGCCATCGTGAACGCGGTCATCGCCGTGATCATCCAGATCGCCCGACTCGTCTACGCCTCGGCCCGCGACCGCTCCTGGCCCGGCCCCGTCGACGACGTCCTCGGCCGGATCCACCCCCGCTTCCGCTCGCCCGTCAACGCCACCTTCCTCGTCGGCGCCCTCTCCACCCTGACCGCCGTGTTCATCCCGCTGTCGTGGCTGATCACCGCCACCGGCGCCTCGGTCGCCCTGGTCTACCTCGTCGTCGGCGCGTGTGCCCTGCGGCTGCGGCGGCCCGGCGCGGCCTCCTCGCGCGGCTACCGGATGCCCCTGTGGCCGCTCCCGCCCGTGCTGCTCGTCGCGGGGATGGTCTACGTCTGCGTCGAGGTCGGCCGGGACGCGCCGTCCCAGCTGGTCATCGGGCTCGTGACGGTCGCGGTCGGGGTCGCCTACTACTTCGGGTTCATCCACCCGCGGCGTGGGGACCGGTGGACGTTGCCGGACCCGGTGGAGGAGGAGATCGAGGGAGGCGCGGCTTCGTGACGAGGTGGCCGGTTGGGTGACCGGATCTGCCGATATCGGGGCTAGTTCTGGTCATGGGACGCGCGTACACCGGTCGCCTAGGCTCACGCTATGAGAGTCCAGGGAACAGTTCGCCTGTGGCATGACGAGGAGGGCTGGGGCGTCTTTGATTCGCCCGAGACGCCGGGGGGATGCTGGGCTCACTTCAGCGCCGTTGATGTGCCGGGCTTCAAGACCTTGAAGCCCGGCGACCGCGTCGACTTCGACTTCGAGGCGGCCGATCAGGACGGGTTCGCCTTTCTCGCGAACAACGCGCGCCCGATCTGATCCCGCAGCGATGAAAGCTAATGCTGCTGTCGGGGCGGAGCGCCCGATCATGCCGCGTTTCGCTCAACGCCTATCGGCGGGGTCGGGCTATGCCGTGGGGGGAGGTGCCTCGCCACGCAAGATGGCGAGTCGGTTGGGCGGCGCATCGACGGCGAGGAACTCTGGGATGGTGCGATCGTCGCGGTTCGGTCGGGACAAGAACTCGACCGGCCATTCGGTGACCCGCTCCTGCCTGACGTGCCGGTAGTCCCCGGCTTCAGTTTCGTCGATGTACTCAACTTGTCGCACTAGGGCCAGCGGCTCTTTGGCTCCGACCAACCTCGCGGATGCTGCCTTCGCCTCCTCGTAGGTGCCGAACGCGTAGAAGTAGTCGTCTTCGTCGGCGACGTCTTCGGTGCCCCGGCCCAGATAGCACCAGACGCGGTACTCCAGAACTTCGTCCCACACGTAGCCGCCGCCCGCATGAGCACGGGCCGGGTACTTGCCAACCATCTCTGGATCGACCGCCGCCGGGAAGGGCACGTCCCAAGGATTCCACGCGATGTCTTGAGACATCACAAGGAGACGGCTCGGGCATCCTTGTGTTCGAACACATGTTCGAGTAGAATGAGCGCATGTCTTCTCCCGGGACGCTCGACCAGGCCACTGCTGTGGTCGAGCGTGCCGCGGAGCTGGCCGGTTGGAACTGGGACAGTGTGACGGGCCCGGAGGCGGTGGCGGTGATGGAGTCGATCGTCGCGGCACGGTCGTTCCTGGACGCCGCCCTGTTGCGGGGGATCGACCGGCTCGAAGCGACCGACGCGCTACATCCGTTGGGGTGGGCGTCGGTCAAGGACTTCCTGACCCACCTGACCGGTGGTCACAAGGGCACCGGTGGTGGGCTGGTCCGGACCGTCGAGCAGCTGCGTGATCTCCCCGAGGTCCAAGCGGCCCTCGAGACCGGACGGGTGACGTTACCCCAGGCTCGGGCGATCGCGGCCAAGGTCCACACCCTGCCCCGGGTGCACGAGTTCCGCACCACTGTCGCCGCACGGATGCTCGACCTGGTCGACACCCATGGCCACGACGCCAGTGATCTGCAGACCGCGTTCGGTGACGTGGTGCGCGACCTCGACCCCGACGCCACGGTCGTGAACAGTGAGAAGGAGAAGGCCAAGGCCGAACGCGGCGCCCACCACGCCCGGCATCTCTCGTTCGCCGAGGACGGCCACGGCGGGGTCAGGGTCAAGGGCTACGGCACGGCGGAGGACGCCGAGAGGATCAAGGCCACCCTCCACCCCCTCGCAGCGCCCGTCACCACCGAGCCCGGTGCGTGTGGCGGCGTGAACCGCCGACCCGGCCAGGCGATGTTCGACGAGGACGGTGTCGCCACCGCGGCGCCCTGCCTGACCCCGGGCTGTGGGCACGACGGTCGCGACCCGAGGGAGGCCGGTGCCCGGTTGTGGGACGCCCTGGTCGACGTGTGTGACCGGCTCGCCGCGACCGACGACCAGCTACCGCGTGACCACGGTGCCAAGCCCCGCGTGGTGGTGCTCATCGACCAAGACTCACTCGAGCAGAAGGTCATTGACGCCGGTCTTGCCCGCAACGGGCAGACCCCGACCGGGGCCCGGTTCTCCGCGACCGCCGTACGCCGGATGGCCTGTGACGCCGAGATCATCCCCGGCGTCCTCGGCGCGCACGGCCAAGTGCTCGACGTCGGCCGCGCCCAACGTCTGGTCACCGCGGCGATCTGGACGGCACTGCTCATCCGGGACCGGCACTGCGCGTTCCCCGGCTGCACCCGGATGCCGCTGGCGTGCGATGCCCACCACGTCGTCCACTGGGCCGACGGTGGCCCCACCAGCCTCGACAACCTCGTGATGCTGTGTCGCCACCACCACGTCCTCATCCACCAGACGCCCTGGGCGGTCCACATCGACCACGACACCGGACACCCCGTCTGGACCCCACCACCCCGGCGCACGCTGGACGACCACCGCAAGGCAGGGATCGTCTACCGACCAGCACAACCACGAGCGGCCTGACATCCGGGAGCTGAGGGACCGGCGTAGTCCCGGGTGCCTACGCTGGCGCGGTGGAGGTCTTCTTGCTCTGGCACGTCCGGCACGCCGGGAACTCGGACGTTTCTCCGACCGAGCACCGCGACGCCGACGGAGAGCTGCTCATCGACGAGGACTGACGACGGACCTCAGCCGTGCGGCAACCCCGTCACCGGTACGACGACCCGCTCCATCTCCTGCCCGCCGTCACACGTCATCAGCGCGACCGTGGCCAGGCCGTCCCGCTCGCTGACCACCTCCCAGTGGCCACCGGACAGGATCCAGCGGTCGAGCGCGGCCCGTGCGGGATCGGAGCCGTCAGCGGACACCGGACCCTGCCCACGCCGTCGCCGACATCGTGAACGGCCCGTCGCCGAGCTCGGTGCGGAGGAGGTCGACCACCCGTTCCTGCTGCTCGGGAGAAAGTGCGTCGAACGCGACCCCGGCAGTCCCGACCCCGAAGGTGTAGGGCTCCCACCACTCGTCGAAGGTGGCGAACGGGACGGTGACGGTCAGTGGCACCTCGGTGACCTCGCGCAGGCCCGCGGCGACCATCAGCGCGGCCAGGTCGCCGGCGTTGGATCCAGGGAGCGCTGCCTCGTCGGTGACGGTGGGGTCGACGGCGAGGACGGCGCGCCAGAATGCCGACAGGGGGCCGGTGCCGCCGCCGTGGTCCCACACGCAGGCGCTGACCCGGCCGCCGGGGCGGGTCACGCGCCGCATCTCGGCAAGGCCGGCAGGAGCGTCCGACATGAAGTGCACGACGAGCTGGGCGAGGGTGGCGTCGAAGGACTCGTCGGGGAAGGGGAGGTCCTCCGCCGACGCCCGGCGTACGTCGGCATCCGGGTGGGCGGCAGCGGCGGCGGCCACGAAGGTGGCGACCGGGTCGACGGCGGCGACCCGGGCGGCGCCCTGTCGTCGTACGAGCTCGGCGGTCAGCATCCCCGGACCGCACCCGACGTCGAGAACGGCCGCGGACGCGCCGACGCCGGCGAGGCCGACGTCGGCGAACAGCGGCGCGAGGGGAGTGGAGAACCTCCCCATGAAGCTGATGTAGGCGTCCGCCACCTCGAACATGGCCATGCCGCGATCATTCTCCGCTGCCGGGTGCTTGTCCATCGGTCCGCACGGTCACGCAGCAGTGCCCGGGGTCGGGCTCGAGGTGGGCGGTGACACCGGTGCAGCCGAGCCCGTCGGCGACGCCCTGGACGAAGGACCGGTTGAGGCCGCAGACGAGGGCGGTGTGCTTCTGGGCGAGCGCGTCGAAGGGGCAGTTCGCCAGGCACACCGCTTCGGGTGAGACGGAGGGCTCGTAGCCCTGGCCGGAGAGCACCGCGGCGAGGTCGGACAGCCCTGGATGAGCGGCCACGCCGGAGGCCTCGCCCGCCACGGACCGCCCCTCGGCGTGCGCGGACGCGGCGAGCGCCGCGTCGAGGTCCTCGCCCGCGCCGGCCCGGGCGACCGCCGCGGCGAGGATGTCGCCGACCAGGTCGTAGCGCCGGGGCGGGAGGGTGACCGCGAACTCGCGGGTCGCGCGCCGGTAGAGCTTGCTCGGCCGTCCGGCCCCCGGCCCGCTGCGCCCGCTGAGCCGGCGGAACTCCACGTCGAGCAGGCCCTCCTCGGCCAGCCGGTCGAGATGGAAGCTCACCGTGTGCTTGGGGATGTCGAGGGCCGCGGCGGTCGCGTCGCGTCCGACGGCGTCGGGCTGCCCGGCGACGTATTCGTAGAGGGCGCGCCGGGTCGGGTCGGCGAGTACGCCGATCGCGACGGCACCGGTCTCGAGGTCCACGCGAAGATTCTAAAACAGACTTCGCTTCGTGGAAGAGGGTCAGGTGGTCGCGGCCTCGGCGAGCGGCCGGCGTGGAGCGGTGGGCCGCACCGCGGCCAACGCCTCGAGCCGCGGCGCGAGGTAGGCCAGGCCGGCCGCGACGACGAGCGCGAGACCCTGGGCGACCTGCTGCCAGAAGGTCGGCACGCCGACCAGGGTCAGCCCGTTCTGCAGGATGCCGAGGAAGGCCACGCCGAGCACCACGCCGAACAGCGTGCCCGAGCCCCCGGTGAGGGCGACGCCGCCGACCAGGACCGCGGTCAGCACGGCGAGCTCGAAGCCGCTGCCCGCCGTACCCGACTGCACGGCGCCGAGCACCGAGGCCTTGATCGCGCCGGCCAGCGCGGCGCTGGCGCCGGTGGCGAGGAAGAGGGCGAAGGGGACGGTGCGGACCCGCACGCCGGAGAGGTACGCCGCCTCGCGGGAGACGCCGATCGCGTAGATGTGCCGCCCGACCGGGGTCAGCGCCAGGATCGCCCCGGCGACGAGCACCACGACCAGCGCGATCACGACCGGCGACGGCAGCCCGGCGACCTTCGCCCCGCCGAGCCACGCGAACGAGTCGCCGAAGCTGGTCAGCGGCAGCGGCGCGAACTGCTGGGCGAGGCCGCGGACGGCGGTGAGCGTGCCGAGGGTGACGATGAACGGCGAGAGCCCGACCACGCAGCACAGGAACCCGTTGACCGCGCCGACCGCCAGCCCGGCGAGCAGCGAGAGCAGCACGCAGGTGAGCAGGCTGCCGCCGTGCTCGGAGGCGAGCCAGCCGGCGGCGACCGCGCCGAGCGCGTAGGTCGAGCCGACCGACAGGTCGAGGTAGCCGCTGATGACCAGCAGCGCCGAGGGCACCGCGACGATCGCGAGGGTCGCGCTGTCGGTGGCGATCCCGAGCAGGTTCTGGCTGCCGACGAAGCTGCCGGTCGCGAGCTCGAAGCCGATCGCCATCGCGACGATGACCGGGATCAGCGGGTAGCGCGCGAGCTGGCGCAGGTTGAGGGAGGCGTTCATGACAGGTGCTCCTGGAGGTCGGTCTGGATCTCGGTGTCGGCCTGGTGGACCGCGTGCAGCAGGGCGTCCTCGTCGAGGGTGTCGCCGGCCAGCTCGCCGATGACCCGGCCGTCCTGCATGACCAGCGCGCGGTCGGCGAGGGCGACGATCTCCTCGGGGTCGGTGGAGGCGAAGACGACCGCCGTACGACGCTCCGAGGCGATCGTGCGCACCACCTTGTAGATCTCGTGGCGGGCCCGGACGTCGACGCCCTGGGTCGGCTCGTCGAGCAGCAGCACGGTGGTGGGCAGGATGCCGTTGATCCAGCGGCCGAGCAGCAGCTTCTGCTGGTTGCCGCCGGAGAAGGCGCGGGCCGGCGCGTTCGGGGTCGCGGGGTGCACGGCCAGCGACGCGGCGAGCCGCTCGAAGGCCTCGGCCTCGGCCCGTCGCCGGCGCAGCCCGAAGGTGGACAGCACCCCCTGCGCCGGGAGCAGCGCGTTGTCGAGCGCGCTCAGCGAGGCGAACAGGCCCTGCCGACCGCGGTCGCCGGGCACCAGCGCCAGGCCGGCGGCGAGGGCGGCGCGGGGCGTCGCCCGTCGTACCTCCCGGCCGCCGACGGTGATCGAGCCCTGCCGGGCCCGCCGGCCGAAGATCATCTCCAGCGTGCGGGTGCGACCGGAGCCGATCAGCCCGTAGAGACCGACGATCTCGCCGGGCCGGACCTCGAGGTCGACCGGGCCGATGCCCGGGCCGGTGAGGCCGCTGACCCGCAGCTGCGGGGGATCGGCGTCGTGCACGGGGCCGGCCGGCGGCAGGTCCGCGGGCGGCTCGGCGATCGCCTCGATGATGTCGCGGCGGGTCTTGCCCTCCAGCGACGTCGCGACGTGCACCTTCCCCTCGCGCAGCACCGTCATCCGGTCGGCCAGCCGCTCGACCTCGCCGAGCAGGTGGGTGACGTAGCAGATCGCCAGGCCCTGCTCCTGCAGCGAGCGGACCGTGCGCTCCAGGGCGCCGATCTCGTGCGAGGACAGGGCAGCGGTCGGCTCGTCGAGGACGAGAACGACCGGGTCGCGCGAGAGCGCCTTGGCGATCTCGACCAGCTGCTTCTGGCCCATCGGCAGGTCGCCGACCCGGCTGTCGACCGACGACGTCGCCCCGAGCCGGTCGAGCAGGCGGCGCGCCGCCTCCCGCTGGCTGCTGCGGTCGACGAGGCCGAGGCGCCGGTGCTCCTGGCCGAGGAAGATGTTGTCGACGACCGAGAGCGAGTCGACCAGGCTGAGGTGCTGGAAGATGATCGCGATGCCGGCGTCGATCGACTGCCGCGGGGTGAGCCCCGCATGGCTGCGACCGCCCACCTCGATGGTGCCGCCGTCGGGGTGGAAGGCCCCGCCCAGCGCCTTGATCAGGGTGGACTTGCCCGCGCCGTTGTGGCCGAGCAGCGCGTGGACCTCACCGGCCTCGATGGTGAGGTCCACGCCCTGCAGCGCGTGCACGCCGCCGAAGGACTTCCGGAGCCCGGTGACCCGCAGTGTCATGACCGACTACCTGTCCCGTCCCGCTCAGCCGTACTGCGCGATGATCTCGTCGAGCAGCGCGTCGCCCTGCTTGACCAGCGTGATCGGTACGTCGGTGCTGGCCTCGGCGTCGCTCTTGCCGTCAGCCACCGCCAGCGGTACGTCGATGACCGCGTTGCCGATGTCGCGCAGCTGCAGCGCGGCCGAGGCCCGGTAGAAGGTGCCCTTCTTGATCAGCTCGAGCGAGCCCAGGTCGCCGTCCTGGCCGCCGACGTAGGTCTTCGCGTCGGTCTCCGAGCGCCCCGACTCGACGAGTGCCTTGTAGCCGCCGAAGGCCGCACCGTCGGTGATGCCGAGGATGACGTTGACGTCGGGGTGCTTGGCGAGGATCGCCTTGGTCTTGGTCAGCGCGGTGTCGGGGTCGATCGCCTGCTCGCGGCCGACGACCTCCATGTCCGGCGCAGCCTTGGTGAAGGCGTCGATCATGCCCTTGGTGCGCTCGATGCCGAGCTGGATGGTGTCGTCGACGAGGAAGGCCACCTTGCCCTTGCCGCCGAGGGCCTGGTTGGCCCAGGCCGCCGCGTCCTCGCCGAGCTTGCGACCGCCCTCCTCGAAGCTGAAGGTGATCGAGGCGCTCTGGTTCTTCAGGGTGCCGCCGTAGGTCACCCAGATGATGCCCGCCGACAGCGCCTTGGCGGCCTGGGTCTCGAGGGCCTCGAAGACCATCGGGAAGGACACGATCGCCGGCACCTTCTTGGCGATCAGCGTGTCCAGGTTGGACGCCTGGACGTCCGGCTTGCCGTTGTCGTTGGTCTGCTCGAGCGAGACGCCCTTCTCCTTGGCCCGCTCCTTGGCGAACCTGGCGACGCCGGCGTAGACGGGCAGGAAGGTGAACGGGTAGTCCCAGGCGACGGTGTCGACGTCCTTGCTGGACTTCGCGACCTTGTCGCCGGAGGCCTTGGTGCTGGACGGTGCGCTGCACGCGGAGGCGAGGACCGCGGCCCCGATGCCGCCGGTCCAGGCGAGGAAGCTGCGACGGTCGACGGACTTCTTCACGACTGCGTTCATGGTGGTGCTCCGATCGGGTGGAGGGGTCACGAACCGGCGCGGACGCCGGCGTGGATGTCGTCGAGGAGGGGCACGACCTGGTCGATGACGGCGGTCTGGTGCGGCTGCAGCTCGAGCCCGGCCATGCCGCCGAAGATCGGCTCGTAGGGGTCGGTGAGCGGCTCGGTCACGCCGGCGAGCGCCTCGATCACCGCCAGGCCGCAGAACGGGACGTAGACCGGGTTGTAGCCGCCCTCGTGACTCATCGCGAGCCGCCCCTCGCAGTGCGTTGCCGCGAGGTCGAGCAGTCGCTCGGTCATCGCGCGATAGCTGCTGCTGGTCAGCGCCTGCCGCGAGAGCGGGTCGGTCGCGTTGGCGTCGAAGCCGCTCGCGACCAGGATCAGGTCCGGCCGGAACCGGTCGACCGCCGGTGCCACGACCCGGTCGAAGGCGGAGAGGTAGCCGCCGGTGCCGGTGCCCGGCGGGAGCGGCACGTTGACGGCGTACCCGAAGCCCGCGCCCTCGCCGCGCTCGGTGACGAAGCCGGAGTCCGGCGGGAACACCCGGTCCTGGTGCAGCGAGATGGTCAGCGTGTTCGGGTCCTCCCAGAACGTCTTCTGGGTGCCGTTGCCGTGGTGGACGTCCCAGTCGAGGATCGCGATCCGCTCCACGCCGTGGGTACGACGTACCGCCCGGGCCGCGATCGCGAGGTTGCCGAACATGCAGAAGCCCATGCCGGTGGCGGGCTCCGCGTGGTGTCCCGGCGGCCGGATCAGCGCGTACGCGTTGTCGACCCGGCCCTCGACGACCGCCGTGGTCGCCTCGATCATGCCGCCGGCGGCGAGCCGCCCGATCTCGATGCCGCCCGGCCCGAACGGGCTCAGCCCGTCACCCGAGTCGCCCCCCTTGGGCTGCTCGCTCCCGGCCTTGATCCGGGCGAGGTGCTCCTCGGTGTGGACCGCGAGGATCTCCTCGTCGGTGGCCTTGCGCGGCTCGAGCCGGGTGAGGTGGTCGATCGTGCCGGAGACGACGACCAGCTCGTGGATGCGGCGCTTGGTCTCGGCGTTCTCGAAGTGCTGGAACGGCTGGATGCCGGCGCGGTGGTCGGCGGGGAAGAGCCCCACGTTGGTTCCGGTGTCGTGCCAGCCGAAGAGCTCGTGGTACAGGTAGCCGGTCGCCATCGCGCCTCCCGGGGATACGGCGCCGGTGGTTCCGGCGCGGTCCCGCAATCGTGGGACCGCGGTGTGACGTGGGTCATTGGCAGAAATGCCAGTCTTGGGGCGTCCGTCAGGCGATCGGCTGCTGCAGCACCCGCGCCAGCGATCGGACCGACGCCGGGTCGGCCGACGGGAGCAGCACGCCGGCCGCGGTCGCCTTGGCGGCCGCACCCGCGCGCGACGGGCTGCCCAGCCGGGCCAGGATGGCCTCGACGTGGGCGGCGACGGTGCGCTGGGTCAGGCACAGCTCGTCGGCGATCTCGCGGTTGCCGGCGCCGGTCGCGACGGCGGTGAGCACCTCGAGCTGGCGCAGGGTCAGCCCGAGGGTGGACGCGGCGGGGCGGGTGGCGACGGTGCAGGGCTGGCGCATCGCGGCCCGGCCCGACGGGCAGTGCACCCGGACCTCGATCAGCCGGCCCGCCTGCTGGTGCAGGAAGGTCGCGAAGCGGGTGCCGCTGCCCAGGATCGATCGGACGATGCCGAGCAGCTCGTCGTCGAGCGCGGCGTGCAGCGGCGCGCGGCCGACCACGGGCGTGGCCCGGCCGGCGGCGTCGAGCCGGACCACGGCGTACTCCCGGGGCAGCGTCACGTCGGGGGTCGAGCAGGTCGCGACCGTGGTCAGCCGGGCGAAGGCGCGGCCGAGCGGCGGCAGCGCGCCGGTGAGCTCGGGCGCGAAGTCGCGGGTGCTGCGGGCGGACAGGTGCAGCATCCCGACCAGGTGCGTGCTGGAGTCGCGCAGCGCGAGGGAGATGCCGTCGTCGTAGCCCGCCGGGTGGAGCACGTCGAGGTAGTGCGCGGAGCGGCGGAAGTCGTAGGGGTCGTCCTCGTCGATGCGCAGCCCGCCGGTCGCGGCGAGCACGCGTCGTCCGTGCGGCGACGTCGCCAGGTCGGCGCACAGGTGCTGGGAGACCTCGGGGGAGTAGCCCACGCTCGCGACGGTCTGGAAGGAGGGCGCCTGCGGGTCGTCGGCGTCGGTGAGAGCCGTGTCGAGCTGGCAGGCGGCGGCGCCGAGGTCGCCGGCGAGCCGCTCGAGCAGGCGGGGCGCGGCGGTGGTCGCCTCGTCGGGCGTGGCCAGGGCGGCCAGGTCGCCGAGGAGGTCGATCAGGCGGTCCGAGACGGGGTGCGGGGCGCTCGCCCCGGTGGGTGCGTCCATGCTCCCCCCACGGTGACGGACAGGTTGGTTCGGGTCCTCACGGTAGAGATCCCGGGGAGGGCTGGCAAGGGTCCCGGGTGAGTGGTCCGACAGGCGGGAAGGGGCTTGCGGAGGTGATGGTCGCCACCTTACGTTCGGACCCGAACAAAGATCGTTCGTACCAAAACGATCTCTGGTGAAGGGTCGAAAGGACGAACTCTCCATGGCCAACGTCTCCCGCCGCACCGTCGTGACGGGCGCCACCGCCGCCGGCGTCGCGCTCGGCGCCCTCGCCTCGACAGGTGGGCCTGCCGAAGCCGTGCCCGACGTAGCGTGGCCTGCTGTGAAGCGACCCTCCGACCTGAGCCGCATCGTGTGGTGGTCAGCCGCCGAGCTCTCCTCAGCGATCCGGCGCCGCAAGGTCACCTGCGTCGAGGTGATGACCGCCTACCTCGACCACATCGCCGCGGTGAACCCGTCCGTCAACGCGATCGTCGCGCTGCGCCCCCGCGCCGAGCTGCTCGCCGAGGCGGCCGCGAAGGACGCTCTGCTCGCCGAGGGCACCTACCAGGGCTGGATGCACGGCTTCCCCCAGGCCGTGAAGGACCTCGCCAACGTCAAGGGCCTGCCGACCTCGGCCGGCTTCTTCGGCCGGCCCGGCGTCCCCGCCGCGCCGCCGGCCGCCGCCGACTCGCTCTTCGTCGAGCGGGTCCGCGCCGCGGGCGCGATCTTCATCGGCAAGACCAACACCCCCGAGTTCGGTCTCGGCTCGCACACCTACAACAAGGTGTTCGGTACGACGCTCAACGCCTACGACCAGACCCGCTCCGCCGGCGGCTCCAGCGGCGGCGCGGCCGTCGCCGTCGCGCTGCGGATGCTCCCGGTCGCCGACGGCAGCGACTTCTTCGGCTCGCTGCGCAACCCGCCGGGATGGAACAACGTGCTCGGCCTGCGTCCGTCGTACGGACGCGTGCCGGGTGCGGGCAACGAGCAGTTCGTCCAGCAGGGCGGCACCGAGGGCCCGATCGCCCGGGACGCCCGCGACCTCGCGCTGCTGCTCGCCACGATGTCCGGGTACGACGTCCGGGCGCCGCTCGCCATCGAGCAGGACCCCGAGCCGCTGGCGAAGGTGCGCCGCTCGTCCCTGCGCGGCGCGAGGATCGCCTGGCTCGGCGACCTCGGCGGCTACCTGCCGATGGAGCCCGAGGTGCTCGAGGTGACCGGCGCCGCGGTCGAGCGGATGCGCTCGCTGGGTGCCACCGTCGACGAGCTCGACGGCCTCCCGGCCGGCCCCGGCTTCGCCGGCAACGCCGACCTGTGGCCGACCTGGCTGGTGTTCCGGCACTGGATCAGCGGCGGCCTGAACAAGCCCGTCTACGACAACCCCGCCTGGCGGCCCTACCTCAAGCCCGAGGCGGTCTACGAGATCGACGGCCTGCTCAGCGGCGCCGACGGCAACCCCGCGCTCACCGGCCTCGACGTCTGGAACGCCTCGGTCAAGCGCACCGGGCTCTACAACGCCTTCCGGGTGCTGTTCGAGAAGTACGACTACGTGCTGCTCCCGACCGCCCAGGTGATGCCCTTCGACGCCGACCTCGAGTGGCCGGCCGAGGTCAACGGGGTCCCGATGTCCAGCTACCACCGCTGGATGGAGGTCACCGCCATCGGCACGCTCCTCGGCGCCCCGACGCTGGCCATGCCGGCCGGCTTCGGCTCCTCCGGGCTGCCGATCGGCCTGCAGGTCATCGGCCGCAACCACGACGACGCGGGCGTCATCGAGCTCGCCGCCGCCTGGGAGCGCGACACGCGCTTCGTCGAGGACCACCTGCCCGCCCTGGTCGCGCCATGAGCCGCCGCCCGCTGATCGCCGTCCCGGCGCGGTTCTCCGAGTCCGCGTCGGCGCTGCGCTACCGCGCCGACGTGACGGCCCGCGCTCTCGCCGAGGCGGTGTACGCCGCCGGCGGCGAGCCGCTCGTGGTGCACCCGGTCGCCCCGGGCGCGCAGGTCGACGACGCCGAGGTCGCCGCCCGCCTCTGGTACGCCGACGGCGTGCTGCTGCCCGGCGGGGGCGACCTGGCCGCGCGGTGGGCGGGCCAGGAGGCGCACTCGACGGAGTACGACGTCGACGAGGAGCAGGACGCCTTCGACCTCGCCGTCGCCCGCCACGCCCTCGGCACCGGCCTGCCGCTGTTGGCGATCTGCCGCGGCAACCAGGTCGTCAACGTGGCGCTGGGAGGCGACCTGATCCAGGACCTGGGGGAGCGCACGCACCGCCACGTCGTCCACGAGATCGCCGTGGAGCCCGACTCGCTGCTCGCGGGCATCGTCGGGACCTCGCCGAGCATCTCCTGCTACCACCACCAGGGCATCGGACGTCCCGGCGCGGGCCTGCGGGCCGTCGCCGAGTCCGCCGACGGCGTCATCGAGGCCGTGGAGCTGGCCGGCGCCCAGGGCTGGTACCTCGGCATCCAGTGGCACCCCGAGGACACCGCGGCCACCGACCCGGCCCAGGCCGGGCTGTTCCGTGCGCTGGTCGACGCGGCGCGGGACCGGGCGCTGGTCCAGGGGCGGCCCTAGTCCGCGTCCTGGCCCTCGACCGCGTTGACGACCTCGCGCAGGGTCTTGGTGAAGGTGGTGACCTTGCGGTCCGAGAGCTGGCTGATGATCTCCGACTCGACCGCGTTGAACTCGGGGTAGAGCTGCTCCATCAGGCTGATCCCCTCGGGGGTCAGCCGGAGCCGGACCAGGCGACGGTCGTTGTCGTCGCCCTCGCGCGCGATCAGGCCGCGCGCCTCGAGCGTCTTCACGACGCCGGTCAGGGTGGCCTTGGAGATGTCGGCCGACTCGGCCACGTGACGGGTCTCCATGCCGTCCCAGATCCAGACCACCCACAGCACGACGAACCCGGTCCAGGTCATGTCGTGCTGGCGCAGCACCCGGTTGGTCAGCTCGCTGCGCACCGCGTTGGCGGCGCGGAACAGGTTCGACAGGGCGTTCGCGGCGGCGAAGTCCAGGGGGAGTGCGCCCACGTGGTCCTTCATCGCGCGCTCGGTCTCCTCGAGCGTGTGGCGGTCCGGCATGCGGGTCAGCGTAGCCATGACCTCGGTCTGCCGAGATCGTTTGGGGGCAAACATTCTTCGGAAAACCTCCTCCGGGGGTCTGGTGCCGTGGGTCACATTGCGGCTATCGTACGGATCCGAACGATCCGGCGAAAGGGTTGCCGGGCACCGCCGGCCCCGGCCGCGCGTACAGCGAAGGAGTCCCGATGTCGGACACCGTCAACACCACACTCCGCAGGAATGCGCTCGGCGTCGGGGCGATCGTCTTCCTGGTCCTGGCAGCGGTCGCGCCGCTGACCGGCATGGTGGTGGTCGCCTCCCTGGCGATCGCCCTGGGCAACGGAGGGGGTACGCCGTTCGCGTTCCTCGCCGTCGCCGTCGTCCTGCTGCTCTTCGCGATCGGCTACGGCAAGATGTCGAGCGAGCTGGTCAACGCGGGCGGCTTCTACGCCTTCGTCGTCAAGGGCCTCGGCCGTCCGGCCGGCCTCGCCGCCGGCTTCATCGCGATGCTCGGCTACAACTTCTTCGTCGTCGGCACCATCGGCACCAGCGGCTTCTTCATGAAGATCGTGATCGCCGACAAGACCGGCCTCGACATGCCCTGGCTCTTCTGGGGCCTGGCCTCGATCGCGGTCTGCTACCTGATGGCGCTGCGCGGCGTCGACTTCAGCTCGAAGATCCTCGGCGTCTCGCTGGTCCTGGAGACCTCGATCCTGATCGTCTTCGACGTCGCCGTGCTGTTCAAGGACGGCTACTCCTTCTCGGCGTTCTCCTTCGACTCGATCACCTCCGGCTCGCTCTCGATCGGCCTGCTGCTCGCCGCCACCGGCTTCCTCGGCTTCGAGGCGACCTCGCTGTTCAGCGAGGAGGCGAAGAACCCGCTCACCACGGTCCCGCGGGCGACCTACGTCGCGATCACCCTCATCGGCGTCATCCTCGGCGTCACCACCTGGGCCGTCGTCAGCGCCACCGGCGTCGCGCAGGCGCAGGACACCGCGATCGCGCACCTGCCGACCGGCGACCTGGTGTTCAGCCTCGCCGACACCTACATCGGCGGCTTCCTGACCGACGTCATGAACTGGCTGCTGCTGGTCAGCCTCTTCGCCGCGATGCTCGCCTTCCACAACTCCTCGAGCCGCTACATCTTCTCGCTGGGCCGGGCGCGGATCCTGCCGCAGGTGCTCTCGAAGACCGGGCCCAGCGGTGCGCCGTACGTCGCCAGCACGGTGCAGGCCGCCTTCGCGGTCACCGTCGCGGTGATCTTCGCGATCGCCGGCGCCGACCCGATCCTGACCGTCGTCCCGAGCATGCTCGGCTTCGGCACCCTGGCCATCCTGGTCCTGCAGGCGCTCGCCGCGCTGTCGATCGTGGTCCACTTCCGCCGCAAGAACGACCCGCGGATCGGCTCCACCCTGATCGCGCCCGGGCTCGGCTTCCTCGGCCTGTGCTTCGCCGTCGCGCTCGCCTTCAAGCACTTCGAGATCGTCGCCGGATCCGACTCCAAGGCGGTGAACTCGCTGCCGTGGCTGCTGGTCGCGGCGCTCGTCGGCGGCATCGGCTACGCCCTCTACCTGCGCAACTCCCGGTCGTCGGTCTACGACGCCCTGTCGAGCGACCTGGAGCGCTTCGACGACCACCTCGCCACCGACGCCGCCCCCGGCCGATGATGGACCTGATGAGAGAGACGAACGGAGACTGACCGTGGAGCACATCGACGAGAACGCCCTGCGCGTGGCTGCCCAGCAGTTCGCAGAGGACGGGATCGACGTCGTCCGCATCGGCTACAGCGACCTGATCGGCACCGAGCGTGGCCGGGACGTCCTGGCCAACCGGTTCGACCGGACCGTCGGCGACGGGGTCGCCTTCTGCCGCTCGGTCTACGCCACCTCGCCGATGGGCGATGTCATCGACATCGCCGGCGGCCTGTCTGCGGGGCTGCCCGACATCGTCGTGGTCCCCGACCTCGCCACGGCGCGTGCGGTGCCGTGGGAGCCGGGCGTCGCCCACGTCATCGGCGACGTCTACAACCCGGACGGCTCCTCGTCCGAGGAGAGCCCGCGCCAGGTGCTCAAGCGGGTCATCGACCGGTTCGCCGAGCTGGGCATGAACCCCGTGGTCGGCCCGGAGCTCGAGTTCTACGTCCTCGAGGAGGACGAGACCAAGCCCAACGGCTGGCGCCGGTACGGCGACGCCACCGGCAACGTCTACGTGGCCGGCCTCAAGGGCGACCCGGAGAACACCCTGCTCTCCTCGCTGCGCGAGCTGTCGGCGTACGGGCTCGACGTGGTGGCGGCCAACCACGAGTTCTCGGGCGGCCAGTTCGAGATCAACCTGTGGCACTCCGACGCGCTCGACGCCGCCGACCGGGCCTTCCGGTTCAAGACCGCCGTGCAGGAGATCTCGCGGCGCCGCGGCAAGATGGCGACCTTCATGGCCAAGCCGTTCAACGACGAGGGCGGCTCCGGCTTCCACATCCACTTCAGCACCACCGACGCCGAGGGCAAGCCGCTCTTCGACGACCCGGACGGCGACGACGGGCTGTCGGAGATCGGCCGTGCGGCGATCGCCGGCGTGCTCGCCCACGCCCCGGCGCTGGCCGCGCTGCACAACCCGACGGTCAACTCCTACAAGCGGTTCGGGCCCGACACGCTCGCGCCGTGGCTGGTCGACTGGGGGCTCGACAACCGCAGTGCCATGGTCCGCATCCCGCCCGAGCGCGGTCGCGCCTCGCGGATGGAGCTACGTCTCGGCGACGCCTCCGCGAACCCCTACCTCGCCATCGCCAGCCTGCTCGCGGCGGCGTACCTCGGCATCCGCGACAAGCTGACGCCGCCGGCCAAGCTGGAGGGCTACGGCTACGACCCGACCAAGGCCGACCGGCTGCCGTCCGACCTCGCCACCGCGATCGACGCCCTCGAGGAGGACAAGGACCTGGCCGACATCCTCGGCCCGGCGTTCGTCGAGACCTTCGTGGCCTACAAGCGCAACGAGCTGGAGCGGTTCAGCCAGTGGGTGACCGACTGGGAGTTCCGGGAGTACGCCTACCACCTGTGAGGTGGGCGGCGAGAGGGGAGAGAAGCTCGTGACGACGCAACCGATCGTGCGGGAGTTCGAGGCGGACCTGACGGTGGTCGCCGCCGTCGAGGCCGCGACCGACGTGGTGACGCTGACGCTGGCCGCCGAGGACGGCACGGCACTGCCGCCGTGGACGCCCGGGGCCCACATCGACCTGGTGCTGGGGGAGGACCTGGTCCGCCAGTACTCCCTGTGCGGCAGCCCCGCCGACACCCGCTCCTACCGGGTCGGGGTGCTCCGCGCCCCCGACAGCCGGGGCGGCTCCAAGGCCGTGCACGCCGAGCTGCACGAGGGCGCCACCGTCCGGGTGCGCGGCCCGCGCAACCACTTCCCGATGGTCGCCTCCCCGCGCTACCTGTTCATCGCCGGCGGCATCGGGATCACGCCGATGCTGCCGATGATCGCCGAGGCCGAGGCCTCCGGCGCCGACTGGCGCCTGGTCTACGGCGGCCGGTCACGCTCGTCGATGGCGTTCCTCGACGAGCTGGCGGCGTACGGCGACAAGGTGACCCTCCTCCCGCAGGACGAGGCGGGCTTCCCCGACCTCGACGCGCTGCTCGGGGCGCCGGCGCCGGGCACGCTGGTCTACACCTGCGGCCCGACCGGACTGCTCGACGCGGTCGAGGAGCGGTGCGCCGCCTCCTGGCCGGCCGGCAGCCTCCACCTGGAGCGCTTCTCGGCCAAGGCACCCGCCGCCGACGAGCAGGACTCGGCCTTCGAGCTGGTCCTCCAGCGCTCCGGTCTCACCCTCGAGGTGCCCGCCGACAAGTCGATCTTCGAGGTCTGCCGCGAGGCCGGTGTCAGCGTCGTCGGCTCCTGCCTCGAGGGCGTCTGCGGCACCTGCGAGACCGAGGTGGTCGAGGGCGACGTCGAGCACCGCGACTCCATCCTCAACGAGGAGGAGAAGGAGTCCAACGAGTTCATGATGATCTGCGTCTCCCGCTGCCGCGGCGAGAGCCTGACGCTCGACCTCTGACGGGAGCCTGAGATGAGAGACCGCAGCACCGGTTACCCGCGCAACGCCTGGTACGCCCTCGCCGCGTCCGGCGAGGTCGGCGAGGCGCCCTTCGGGACCCGCGCGCTCGACACGCCCGTCGTCCTGTTCCGGGTGTCCGACGGCAGCGTCGTCGCCCTCGGCGACCGCGACGCCCATCGCCCCTACCCGCTCAGCCTCGGCCACGTCGACGGCGACACGATCGTGTCCGGCTACTCCGGCTTCGCCTACGACCGCACCGGCGCCTGCGTCCGGGTCCCCTCCCAGGCCCAGGTGCCCTACGGCGCCCGGGTGCCGTCGTACCCGGTCGTCGAGGAGGGCGACCTCGTCTGGGTCTGGCTCGGCGAGCCCTCCCTGGCCTCGCTGCGCTCGCCGGTCTCCACGCCGTGGCTCACCGATGCCGCGTGGGAGAGCTTCGGCGGCGCGTGGGAGACCGCGGCCGGCGTCGGCCTGCTGCACGACAACTTCGCCGACATCACCCACGTCGCCGTCGTCGACCCGGTCATCTCGCCGCCCGCGCTGACCGGCGTCGCCCCCGCCCTCGAGGTGGAGCTCACCGAGACCACCGTCCACTTCCACCGCGACTGGCCCGCCGCGCCCCTGCCCGAGTGGCAGGCCAAGATCTCCGGCGCGTCCACCACGGCGTCGTACCCGCAGCGCGAGGAGGGCGCCTTCCTCGCCCCCGGCCTGTGGGCCGACCGCTGGGACGTGCTGCTGCCGGCCGAGGAGGGCGGCACCCAGACCTTCCGGTTCACCCACGCCGTCACCCCCGTCGACGAGCGCCACACCCGCCACCTGTGGCGGGTGAGCCGCAACTTCGCACCCGGGGCCGAGGCCTCCGAGATGCTGCGGCCGATCTTCGAGTCGTACTACCTCAAGGTGCGCGAGATCCTCGAGACGATGCAGCAGGTCATCGACCGCGACGGGTACGGCGAGGACGTCAACGTCGCCGCCGACCTGGCCGCCCTGCAGGTGCGCAAGATCCTGCGGCGGTTGGTGGCTGACGAGGGCTGAGGCCCCTTGTAACTAAGTGTTACGTCGCGCATTTCGGTGCGACAGCGCCCGGGTAGTGGCCAGAGCGCCCGGGTAGTCGCGCCGGCGTCCCGCTGGTCCGCTCGGTTCGGCCGTGCCCTTGTGCGCAGGCAACTACCTCGGTGCTGTGGCTACTACCCGGGCGCTGTGGTGGGGCAATTCACGACGTAACACTTAGTTACAAGTGAGGACGGGCGTGGGGCGCTGGCCCCACGGCCGGCGGACCTCACCGGCGTCGATCGGATCAGCCGGCTTCATCCGATCCGCGCCGATCCCGTGTAATACGTTGTTCGCCGGACCGCTCGCCACCTCTCAGCAGAATCCGGCTCGAGCGGGCCCGGTTCGCTGACAAACCGACGGGTAGTCGCGTGGACGGCGTGTTACTTGCGCTCGCACGGCCCCACGCTGCCGGAGAGGCACCGAGGCCCCGCCACCCGGTCGGGGCGGCGGGGCCTCGGTCCGTCTCGCAGGGAGCGGGGGAGCTGGTCGTCAGTCCTTGGTGGTGACCTTGACCGGCAGCGTCTTGATGCCGTTGACGAAGTTGCTGCGCACCCGGCGGACATCGCCGTTCAGCTCGATCGAGGCGAGCCGGGGGATCAGCTCCTCGAACATCAGCCGGATCTCCATGCGGGCCAGGTTGTTGCCCATGCACAGGTGGGGGCTGCCCTTGCCGAAGGTGACGTGGTCGATGTTCTTGCGGGTGACGTCGAAGTCGTAGGGGTTCTCGAAGACGTCCTCGTCGCGGTTGCCGGAGGCGAACCACATGACGACCTTGTCGCCCTCCTTGATCTCCTGGCCGCCCAGCTCGACGTCGCGGGTGGCGGTACGACGGAAGTGGTAGACGGGGGAGGCCCAGCGCAGGAACTCCTCGACGGCGTCGGGGATGAGCGACGGGTCGGCCTGCAGCTTGGCGAGCTGCTCGGGGTGCTCGATCAGGGCGAGCATCGAGTGGGTGATCGTGTGGCGGGTGGTCTCGTTGCCGGCGACGACGAGGAGCAGGAAGTACGAGTCGTACTCCGAGGCCGACATGGCCTGGCCGTCCTCGGGGATCTTGTTGACCAGCTGGCTGACCAGGTCGGTCCCTTCTCCACCGCGCCGCCCGGCGGCGAGCTCGCGGCCGTAGTCGAAGACCTCCTGCGAGACGGGGGAGCGGAACGGCAGGTGCTTGTACTGCTCGCTCTCCGCGTCGGAGATCAGGATCTTGGCGTGCTCGGGGTCGGAGAACCCGATGATCTCGTTGCCCCAGTCGATGAGCTGGCCGGTCTTCTCCTGGGGTACGTCGAGCAGCCGGGCCAGCACCTGGATCGGGAAGTCCGCGCTGACGTCCTCGACGAAGTCGAACTCGCCCTTGGCCAGCGCCGCGTCGACGGTGGCGCGGGTGATGTCGCGCAGCAGGTCCTCGTAGTTGCGCATCAGGTTGGGGCGGCTGAACTCGCGCGAGATGAGCTTGCGCAGGGCGCGGTGGCGCAGGCCGTCCATCTCGAGGATGGAGCGGCGGGCCTCCTGCAGCTCGGGCTCGACCTCCTCGAGGTTCACGAAGTTGGTCGACGTGAACGTCTCCGGGTCCTTGTCGACCTCGCAGATGTCGGCGTGCTTGGTGACGGCCCAGAAGCCGTGGCCACCGTCGGTCTCGCGCTGCCAGAACACCGGGGCCTCCGCGCGGAGGGTGTCGAGCATGCCCCAGGCCTCGGGGCCGGCGAAGCGGTCGAGGTCGACCAGGTCGACCTGGTCCAGCGGGACGTACGGCGGCTTGTCCACGGCGAATCTCCATCCGTTCAGGTAGATCGTTTGGATCCGAACAATATCCTCCGAAAATCTCCCGCGCAAGGGTGGTCTTTCGTCTTCGGGGTGGCTATCGTACGGATCCGAACGACCTGCACATCCTCGACCGGAGCTGAGGCCCGATGAACGACATGAAGGGGTTCTTCTTCCCCCGCACCGCGACCGGCCAGTCATCGCTGATCCCGTCGCCGCCGTGGTACTACTCCGGCGACCTGCTGACGGTGGAGTACCGCACGGACCCGGCCCGCGTCGCCGAGCTGCTGCCGGCTCCGCTCGAGCTCGCCCCGGAGGACCCGGGCGCCGTCGCGCTGATCTGGGCCGACTGGCAGTCCTGCTCCGGCACCCGCGAGGAGCTGCTCGACCCAGTGCGCTCGCAGTACAAGGAGGCGTTCGTCGTCGTCCGCTGCGCCTACGAGGGCGTGACCTACTCCCGCTGCGTCTACATCTGGGTCGACAAGGACTTCGCGATCGCCCGCGGCATGCACCAGGGCTATCCCAAGAAGCTCGGCTCGATGTGGCAGACCCGGCCGCACCCCTTCGCCCACGCCGCCCCACAGGTCGCCCCCGGCGGCGTCTTCGGTGCGACCCTCGCCGCCGGCGACCGCCGCCTCGCGCAGGCCGTGCTGACCCTCACCGACGAGTCGCCCACCAACGGCTTCGTCAACGGCCACCCGATGGCCCACCACCGCGTCTACCCGGGCATCGCCAAGGGCGCCCCGGACGCGTACGCCGAGCTCATCGCCTCGGGCTCCAGCTCCTTCGAGGCCGGCCCGGCGTACTCCGGCGACGTCGAGCTCGAGCTGTTCGAGTCCCCGACCGAGGAGCTGCACCGCCTCGAGGTGCAGGAGGTCATCGGCGGCTACTACCGCCAGGTCGGCGTCGTCTGGGACGGCGGCAGGACCCTGGCCACGAACTCCGACGGCACCTGGGAGGCAGCGCGATGACCGAGACCACCGACTTCCTGGTCGACGTCGACGGCGTCCAGGTCGACACCCGCCACTGGATCGGTGGCGAGCGGGTTGCCTCCGCCTCCACGTTCACCGACATCTCGCCGATCGACGAGCAGCCGATCGCCGAGGTCGCAGCCGGTACGTCGGCCGAGGTCGACGCCGCCGTCGCCGCCGCGCGGGCGGCCTTCCCCGCCTGGGCGGCGCTGCCCGTCGCAGAGCGCAGCGCGATCCTGCGCCGCGTCGCCGAGGGCGTCGAGGCCCGGGTCGAGGACCTGTCCCGGGTCGAGACGCGCGACAACGGCTCGCTGATCCGCAGCCACCGCCGCGGCGTGATGCCGCGCGTGGCCATGAACTTCCGGGCCTTCGCGGACTTCGCGGAGAACGAGCTCGGCCACCCCGACATGGAGGTCCCCGGCCGCGGCCACCGCGAGCGGGTCACCTACGACCCCGCCGGCGTCGTCGCGATCATCACGCCCTGGAACGCGCCGCTGATGCTCGCCACCTGGCGGATCGGCCCCGCGCTGGCCGCGGGCAACACCGTCGTGGTCAAGCCGCCGGAGTGGGCGCCGCTCACCGCGAGCCTGCTGGCCGACATCCTGCACGAGGCCGGCGTGCCCGCCGGCGTCTTCAACGTGGTCCAGGGCACCGGCGCCGAGGCCGGCGCGCCGCTGACCGCGCACCCCGGCATCAACCGGCTCGCGTTCACCGGCTCGGTCCCCACCGCCGGCGTGATCGCCAAGGCCGCGGCGACCAACATCGTGCCGCTGTCCTACGAGCTCGGTGGCAAGTCGCCCCTCCTCGTCTTCGAGGACGCCGACCTCGACCTCGCCGTCGAGATCGCGGTCGAGCAGTTCGACAACGCCGGCCAGGTCTGCCTCAAGGCCGCCCGGATGTACGTCCACTCCTCGCTGGCCGAGGAGTTCACCCGGCGGGTCGTCGAGGGTGCCGCCAAGCTCAACCAGGGCGACCCCCGCGACGAGGGCACCGACGTGTCCGCGCTGATCTCGCGCCGACACTTCGAGCAGATCTCCGGCTTCGTCGAGCGGGCCCTCGCCGACGGCGCCGAGCCGCTGCTCGGCGGCGGTCCCAATGACGAGCTCGGCGGCCTCTACTTCCGTCCGACCATCCTGGTCGGCGCGAAGAAGGACTCCGAGATCATGACCGAGGAGGTCTTCGGGCCGGTCGTCACGATCAGCACCTTCGAGACCGAGGAGGAGGCCGTCACGATGGCCAACGACACCCCCTTCGGCCTCGCCGCGACGATCGTCACCGGCGACCGTGACCGCGCGGAGCGGGTCTCCGCGGCCCTCGACGCCGGCACCGTCTGGGTCAACTGCTTCTTCGTGCGCGACCTCAACGCCCCGTTCGGCGGCAACGGCAAGTCGGGCATCGGACGCGAGGGCGGGATCTGGTCGTTCGACTTCTACACCGACATCAAGAACAGCGTCTTCTCGCCGACCGGCTGGACGACTCCGGAGGTCGAGGAGGTTGCGCAGCAACCGTCACGAGACCAGGGAGGGGATTCCTGATGGGTGAGGTCGTCGGCGCGGGACTGATCGCGCACGTCCCCACGATCGTGCTGCCGGAGGAGATCCGGCGCGAGCTCAACAACGGCGAGGACACCACGCTGGTCTCCGGCCTGCAGCAGCTGCGCCGCGAGGTCTTCGACGTCCTCGACTACGACACCGTCGTGGTCCTCGATTCCCACTGGGCGACCACCGTCGAGTGGGTCGTCACCGCCCAGGACCGCCGCAGCGGGCTGTTCACCTCCGAGGAGCTGCCCCGTGGCATGGAGCGGCGCCACTACGACTTCGCCGGCGACCCCGAGCTCGCGCACCTGATCGCGAGCAAGGCCGCCGAGAACTCCACGTGGATCACCGCGATCGACGACCACAGCCTGCCGATCTTCTACGCCACCACCAATGTGTGGGAGTACCTCGGCCAGGGCCTGCCCGAGAAGAAGTGGATCTCGATCGGCGTGTGCCAGACCGCCGACGGCGAGGACGCACTGCGGCTGGGTCGCGCCCTCGGCGCGGCCATCGCCGAGTCCGACCGCAAGGTCCTGCTCATCGCGTCCGGCGCCATGTCCCACACCTTCTGGGGGCTGCGCCAGCTGCGTGACCACGAGGCGTCGGGCGTCGAGCACCTCTTCACGCCGGAGGCCGCGGCCGCCGACGCCGAGCGGATCGACTGGTTCAAGAACGGCGACCACGCCCGCGTGCTCGACACGATGGACGAGTTCTACAGGTTCAAGCCCGAGGCCCGCTTCCAGCACTACCTGATGATGATCGGCGCCCTCGGCGAGGGCGACTGCACCGCGCCCGGCCGCCAGTACGGCGAGTACGAGAACTCCATCGGCACCGGCCAGGTCCACCTCTGGTTCGACCGTCCCGAGGGCGGCTTCCCCGCCGCCCGCACCACTCCCACCGACCCCGACTACGTGCGCCAGATGGGCGGCGCCGGTGCCGACGTACCGGCAGCCGGCTGAGCCGACCGAGAGGAACCCTGAGATGACCACCGAGTACCGCCGGATCCTCCTCGACGGCAACGCCGTCGACGTACGCCGCGACGGCGAGACCCTCGTCGCCGGCGACGGCCGCACCGTCGCCATCGCCGACGCCACCCACCTCCCGCCGGTGACGCCGAGCAAGATCGTCTGCGTCCACCTCAACTACTCCTCGCGCGTGGAGGAGATGATGACCAAGCTGCCGCCCGCGCCGACGTACTTCCACAAGCCGGTCTCCGCGCTCAACGCGCACGAGTCGGCCGTCGTGCGCCCGCAGGGCTGCAAGTGGCTCAACTACGAGGGCGAGATCGCGATCATCATCGGCAAGACCGCGCGCAACATCTCGCCCGAGGAGGCCGGCGACTACATCCGCGGCTACTCCATCGGCAACGACTACGGCCTGCACGACTTCCGCGACACCGACTCCGGCTCGATGCTGCGGGTCAAGGGCGCCGACACGCTGTGCCCGGTCGGCCCCGGCATCGTCGAGGGCTGGGACTTCCACGACAAGCGGATCCGCACGATCGTCAACGGTGAGGTGCGCCAGGACGGCAACACCAACGAGATGAAGTGGGACATGCACTACCTCGTCGCCGACATCGCGCGCACCATCACGCTGCAGCCCGGCGACATCCTGATGTCCGGCACCCCGGCGATCTCGCGCACCGTCTACCCCGGCGACGTCGTCGAGGTCGAGGTCGAGGGCCTCGGCACCCTTCGCAACCACATCGTCGAGGGCCCGACCCCGATCCGCAGCGACGTCGGCGCGCAGCCGACCGAGAGCGAGGAGGTCCTCTCGACCGCCAAGGGTGGCGACTGGGAGTTCCGCGGCATCCGCAAGCCCGACCTCTCGAACACCCACTGAGCCTGCGCCGCTCTGGAAGGACGTGCCGTGCCCGCACCTCGCATGCTGATGATCCTCAGCGAGAACTGGACCCTCACCGACGGTCGCAACCTGAACGACCTGGTCACCTGGTCCCGGATCGCGGAGGACACCGGCTTCGACTCGGTGATGATCTCCGAGCACGTCGTCCTCGGCCGCGACGCCAGCGACAAGGGCGTGATGGGCAACCCGCGTGACTACGCGGCGCCCGGCAACCAGGACCCGATGATGCCCTGGCCCAACTCGCTGATGCTGTTCTCGGCGATCGCCTCGGTCACCGAGCGGATCCGGCTGGTCGGTGCGGCGGTGCTCGCGCCGCTGCGTCACCCGCTGATGCTGGCCCGCGAGCTCGGCACCCTCGACCTGATCTCGGAGGGACGCCTGGTCGTGCAGCCGAGCGTCAGCTGGAGCAAGGACGAGTACGCCGCGCTCGGCGTACCGTTCCGCGAGCGCGGCAGGATCCTCAGCGAGCAGCTCGAGGTGATGAGGCTCGTCTTCGGGCAGTCTCCGGCCACCCACCACGGCGAGTACTTCGACTTCGAGGACATCTACCTCGAGCCGAAGGCGTTCCGGCCCGAGGGGCCGCGGATGTGGTTCGGCGGCCAGAAGGCGCACGGCGCGGTCGTCGAGCGGATCGTGAAGTACGGCCACGGCTTCCACCCGTTCGGCCGCCCCACGGCCGAGGACCTGCAGGTCATCAAGGACGCGATGGCCGAGGCCGGCCGCGACATGGCGGAGCTGGAGATGGTCGGGGGAGTGCGCTACTCCTTCCCCGACGACCACTCGCGGGCCGACCTCGGCGCGTCGATGGACTCGATCCCCGAGCAGCTCGAGCAGGGCTTCACCACCATCTGCATCAAGCCGTCGATGTATATCGACGACCAGAAGGAGATGGAGGCGTTCTGCAAGGACGTCATGAAGCGGGCCGAGGCGCTGGCATGACGCGACGACTGCTGGTCATCGGCCACGACTACCTCGAGACCGCCGGTTCGATCGAGGGACGCTTCGCCGATCGCGGCTATGCGATCGAGAGCGTCCGCGTCGTGCCGGCCGACCGGATCGACGACCCGGGCGTGGACTTCGACTTCCCCGACCCGCGGGAGTACGACGCCGTCCTGGTGCTCGGCGCACGGTGGAGCTCCTACAGCGACACGGTGGCGTCGTGGGTGAAGCCCGAGACCGAGCTGCTGCGCAGCGCTGACGAGGCCGGCGTTCCGGTGTTCGGGATCTGCTTCGGCGGCCAGATGCTCGCCCAGGCGCACGGCGGGTCGGTCGCGGCCTCCCCGGTCCCCGAGATCGGCCCCAGCGTCGTCGCCGGCGTCCCCGCCGTCGCGGGCGTGTGGACGCAGTGGCACTCCGACCGGTTCACGCCACCGCACGACGCGACGGTGGTCGGCGCCAACGGCGCGGCACCCCAGGCGTTCGTGCTCCGTCGCAACCTCGCTGTCCAGTTCCACCCCGAGGTCGACGCCGACAACGTCCAGGGCTGGCTCGACGACGGCGGTGTCGAGGATGCCCGCAGCCGTGGCTTCGACCCTGACGTCGTGATCGAGCACGTGCGCTCGCTCGACGCCGACATCCCGGCCCGCGCGGCGGCGTTGGTCGACTACTTCCTCGACGAGGTGGCGACGAGCTGATGGTCACCACCGACCGCAGGGTCGTCATCGTCACCGGCGGCGGCACCGGCATCGGCGCCGCCGTCACCCGCCTGCTCGCCGCCGGCGGGGACCAGGTGGTCATCTGCGGGCGCCGGGAGGCCCCGCTGCGCGCGGTCGCCGACGAGACACGTGCTGATGTCGAGGCCCACGTCGTGGTCGCCGACGTCAGCGAGGCGGAGGGCGTCGCCCGGGTCGTCGACGACACGATCGCCGCCTTCGGCCGGCTCGACGGGCTCGTGATCAACCACGGGATCATCCACGTCGGCCGGGTCGACGAGGTCACCCCCGAGCAGTGGGACGACACCCTCCGGGTCAACCTCACCTCGCCGTTCCTGCTCGTCCGGGCCGCGCTCCCGCACCTGCTCGCCGCGCGCGGCGCGGTCGTCGCCGTCTCCTCGGTCGCCGCGCTGCGCGCCAGCGACGGGATGGCGGCGTACTCCGCCAGCAAGGCTGGCCTCCTCCTGCTCACCCAGTCCCTCGCCGTCGACCACGGCCGCGACGGGCTGCGTGCCAATGCGATCTGCCCCGGCTGGACCGCCACCGAGATGGGCGACATGGAGATGGACGAGCTGGGTGCCGAGCGGGGGATCTCCCGCGACGACGCCTACCGGCTCGCGACGGCCGTCGTCCCCCAGCGCCGGGCGGCCCACCCCGACGAGATCGCGGCGTCCGTCGGCTGGCTGCTGTCCGACGCGGCGTCGTACGTCAACGGCGTGGTGCTGCCCGTCGACGGCGGCTCCTGCATCGTCGACCCCGGCACCCTCGCCCTCGATCCCCGCGTGTCCGTCGATCTCTCCTCCCCTCGCCACCAGGAGTCCTGATGAGCAAGTACGCCGTCCGCAACCCCGCCACCGGCGAGGTTCTCGAGACCTTCCCGACCGCCACTGACGCGGAGGTCACCGCGGCGGTCGCCGCAGCGGCCGCCGCCCACGAGGCCTGGGGCCGGGAGACCTCGGTGGCCGAGCGCGCCGCCGCGATCGCGCGGGTCGCCGAGCTGCACCGCGAGCGCGCCGACGAGCTCGCGGAGGCGATCAACCTCGAGATGGGCAAGGCGCTCGGCGCCGCCAAGGGCGAGGTGCTCTTCTCCGCCGACATCTACCAGTACTACGCCGACCGTGCCGAGACACTGCTCGCCGACCAGCCGATCGAGCTGCTCAGCGGCGAGGGCCACGCGCTCATCCGCCGCCAGTCGGTCGGCGCGCTGCTCGGGATCATGCCGTGGAACTACCCGGTCTACCAGGTGGCCCGCTTCGCCGCGCCCAACCTTCTGCTCGGCAACACCATCGTCCTCAAGCACGCCGCCCAGTGCCCGCGCTCGGCCGCGCTGCAGGCGCAGATCTTCGTCGACGCCGGGCTGCCCGAGGGTGCCTACGTCAACATCTACGCCACCAGCGACCAGATCGCCGAGGTGATCGCCGACCCGCGCATCCACGGCGTCTCGCTGACCGGCTCCGAGCGCGCCGGCTCGATCATCGGCGAGCTGGCCGGACGGCACCTGAAGAAGTGCGTCCTCGAGCTCGGCGGCGCCGACCCGTTCGTGCTGCTCTCGACCGACGACCTCGAGAGCGCCGTCGACGACGCCCTCTCGGCCCGCACCGGCAACGTCGGCCAGGCCTGCAACGGCGCCAAGCGGTTCGTCGTCGTCGACGAGCTGTACGACGCCTTCGTCGGCCTGCTCAACGACAAGATCGCCACCGCCGGCAACGGCGCCCCGCTCTCCTCGGTCGGTGCCGCCGAGGAGCTCGCCGGCCAGGTCGCGGCGGCGGTCTCGGCAGGCGCGAGCCTGGTCTCGGCGGGCGAGCGCGACGGCGCCTTCCACCCGGTCGGCGTCCTCACCGACGTCGCGCCCGAGAACCCGGCGTACCACCAGGAGTTCTTCGGCCCGGTCGCCATGGTCTTCCGCGCCGCCGACGAGGCGGACGCCGTACGCATCGCCAACGACACGCCCTACGGCCTCGGCTCGTACGTCTACACCACCGACCCCGAGCAGGCCGACCGCGTGGCCAGCGCGCTCGAGGTCGGCATGGTGTTCGTCAACGGCGTGGGCCTGGAGGCCGTCGAGCTGCCCTTCGGTGGCGTGCGGCTCTCCGGCTACGGCCGCGAGCTCGGCACCCTCGGCATCGACGAGTTCGTCAACAAGAAGATGATCCGCGTCGCCCGCTGATCCGCGGGGTCAGGTGCGACCCGACCCCGGGTCCGCGCCGACCAGGCGCAGCGACAGGTCGGAGTAGTAGTCGCCGATCTGGTCGGGCGTCCACTCGCCGTCCTCGCGGTACCAGCGGGCGATGTCGACGCTCAGCGACGCCAGCGCGGTCGCGGCCAGTGCCGGGTCGGGCGTGTCGAACACGCCGGCCCGCACCCCCTCGCGGACCAGGTCGCGCAGCTCGCGGTCGATGCCGGTGCGCAGCTCGTCGATGACCGCTCGGTGCTCGTCGCTGAGTGCGGCGAGCTCGTAGTTGAGGATCCGCGCGACCGTGTGGTGGTGGGCGTGGTAGGTCGCGAAGGCCCGTCCCACCGCGGCCACCTGGGCCACCGGGTCAGGCGAGGAGGCGCGCGCCTCGCGCACGACGTCGAGCGCGTGCTGGTGGCCTTCGTGCGAGATGAGGAACAGCAGCTCCTCCTTGGACTTGTGGTGCACGTAGACCGCGGCCGGGCTCATCCCGGCCGCGCCCGCGATGTCGCGGGTGGTCGTGCCGTGGAAGCCCTTCTCGGAGAACGCCGTGACGGCCGCCTCGAGCAGCCGGGCGCGGGTGGCCTCGGCGCGGGAGGGAGTGGTGGTCATCTCATTCCTCAGGGGCTTGACGGAGTTCGGCCTTGCCGTGCACAGTTACGCTACACGCTAAGCAAGCGCTTAGTAACTCAATCGGAGCGAGGCAACGTGAGCACCAGGTTCGAGGGCAAGACCGCGATCGTCACCGGAGCGAGCCGGGGGATCGGCCTCGCGATCGCCGAGCGCCTGGTCGCCGAGGGTGCGCGGGTGGTCATCACCGGGCGCGGCAAGGAGGCCCTCGACGAGGCGGTGGTCGCTCTCGGCGGGCCGGCGGTGGCGCTCGGCGTGGCCGGCAAGGCCGACGACGCGGAGCACCGCGCGGACGTCGTACGCCAGGCGATCGAGACGTTCGGCAGCGCCGACCTGCTCGTCAACAACACCGGCATCAACCCGGTCTACGGGCCGATGATCGAGCTCGACCTCGACGCCGCGCGCAAGATCGTCGAGGTCAACTGCCTGGCCACCCTGGCCTGGACCCAGCAGGTGCACGGGGCCTGGATGAAGGAGCACGGTGGGGCCGTCGTGAACATCTCGTCGGTCTCGGGGGTGAAGCCCGCCCCCGGCATCGGGATGTACGGCGCCAGCAAGGCCATGCTCATCTCGATGACCGAGCTGCTGGCCGTCGAGCTCGGTCCGGACGTCCGGGTCAACGCCGTCGCCCCCGCGGTCGTGAAGACGAAGTTCGCGGGCGCCCTCTACGAGGGTCGCGAGGCCGACGTGGCCGCCCAGTACCCGCTCCAGCGGCTCGGCGAGCCCGACGACATCGGCAGCGTCGTCGCCTTCCTGCTCTCCGACGACGCCGCGTGGCTGACCGGCCAGGCGGTGGTCGTCGACGGCGGCCTCACGCTGACCGGAGGTGTCGAGTGAATCCGCCGGGCCTCGACCTCGACGCCCTCGGCGCCTGGCTGACGACCGCTGTCCCCGGCGCCGGCTCGACCCTCACCGCAGAGCTGATCGCGGGCGGCAAGTCCAACCTGACCTTCGTCGTCTCCGACGGCTCCTCGGAGTGGATCGTGCGGCGCCCGCCGCTCGGCCACGTGCTCGCCACCGCCCACGACATGGGCCGCGAGTACCGCGTCATGTCGGCGCTCCAGGGCACCGCCGTGCCCGTCCCGCGCACCGACGCGTTCTGCTCGGACCCCGCGGTCATCGGGGCGGACTTCTACGTGATGGAGCGGTGCACCGGGACGCCGTACCGCCGGGCCGCGGAGCTCAGCGAGCTCGGTGCCGACCGCACCCGCGCGATCTCCGAGAACCTCGTCGACATCCTCGCCGACCTCCACGCGGTGGCGCCGGAGGAGGTCGGGCTGGCCGACTTCGGCCGTCCCGAGGGCTTCCTCGGCCGCCAGGTCGCGCGCTGGCGCAAGCAGCTCGACGCCTCCCGCACCCGTGACCTGCCCGCCGCCGACGAGCTGCACCGCCGGCTCGCCGCGACCGTCCCCACCGAGTCGGCGACCGGCATCGTCCACGGCGACTTCCGGCTCGACAACGTGCTGGTCGACACCACCGACGGGGCGGACCGGGCGACCGCCGTACTCGACTGGGAGATGGCGACCCTCGGCGACCCGCTCACCGACCTGGCGCTGATGCTCACCTACCACCGGCTCGCCGAGTCGATCGGGGAGGCCGTGGCGGACGCCTCGAGCGCTCCCGGCTTCCTGGCCGAGGACGCGATCGTCGCGCGGTACGCCGCCGCCAGCGACCGCGACCTGTCCGGCTTCGGCTGGTACCTCGGCCTTGCGGCCTTCAAGCTCGCTGCCATCCTCGAAGGCATCCACTACCGCTTCCTCGCCGGCCAGACCGTCGGCGAGGGGTTCGACGACATCGGCGCCGCGATCCACCCCCTGCTCGACGCCGGCCTCACCGCAATGAAGGAGAACTGATGGACTTCGGATTCGACGCCCGCACCGAGGAGCTGCGGGCCACGATGCTCGCCTTCATGGACGAGGTCGTGTACCCCGCGGAGGCGGTGTTCGAGGAGCAGTTCGCGCAGCTGAAGGACCCGTGGGCCTGGGACTCGACCCCGGTGATCCAGGAGCTGCGTGCCGAGGCCCGCAAGCGCGGCCTGTGGAACCTCTTCCTGCCCGGTGAGCACGACGGCGTCGAGGGCGCCGGCCTGAGCAACGTGCAGTACGCCGCGCTGGCCGAGATCTCGGGCCGGTCCATCCACCTGGCGCCGCCGGCGATGAACTGTGCGGCCCCCGACACCGGCAACATGGAGGTGCTGCACCTGTTCGGCACCGAGGCGCAGAAGAAGCAGTGGCTCGAGCCGCTGCTGGACGGCGAGATCCGCTCCGCGTTCGCGATGACCGAGCCCGACGTGGCGTCCTCGGACGCCACCAACATCGCTCTGTCGATCGTCCGTGACGGCGACGAGTACGTCCTCAACGGCCGCAAGTGGTGGATCACCGGCGCGATGAACCCCAACTGCAGGATCTTCATCGTGATGGGCAAGACCGACCCGGCCGCGGAGCGGCACCGTCAGCAGTCGATGATCCTGGTCCCGCGCGACACCCCGGGGCTCGAGGTCGTGCGCGGCATGCACGTCATGGGCTACGACGACCACGAACACGGCGGCCACGCCGAGCTGCGGTTCACCGACGTCCGGGTCCCGGCGAGCAACCTGATCGGTGAGGAGGGCGGCGGGTTCGGCATCGCCCAGGCCCGCCTCGGGCCCGGCCGGATCCACCACTGTATGCGCTCGATCGGCATCGCCGAGCGGGCCATCGAGCTGATGTGCGAGCGCGCGGAGTCGCGGGTGGCGTTCGGCCGCCCGATCGCCGACCAGGGCACGGTCCGCACCTGGATCGCCGAGTCGCGGGTCAAGCTCGAGCAGCTGCGGCTGCTGGTGCTGAAGACCGCGTGGCTGATGGACACCGTCGGCAACAAGGGAGCGCACACCGAGATCCAGGCGATCAAGATCGCCACCCCCGAGACCGTCCAGTGGATCCTCGACAAGGCGATCCAGGTCCACGGCGCCGGCGGCCTCTCGCAGGACTTCCCGCTGGCGAACATGTACGCCGGGATCCGCACCCTGCGCTTCGCCGACGGTCCCGACGAGGTGCACAAGAACGCGCTGGCCAAGGCCGAGCTGCGCCGCCAGGCCGCGCGGCGCGGGGCCTAGGGGACGGGGACGAGCTCGGTGTAGACGACCCGCTCGCCGAGCTCGCCCGAGGCAGCGATGGCGCCGTCGAGGGTCAGCGCCTCCTCGACCTCGCGGACCCGCAGCCGGATCCGGTCGCCGGTCGCCCTGGGCACGGTGATCGGTACGCCGAGCCGTCCGGTGACCGCAGTGCCGACGGCGGTCCAGGCCACCAGGCCCTCGGGGGCCGCGCCGAGCACGCTGACCTCGGCGTCACCGGCGCCGGCGAGCGTCTCCACGATGACGTCGACGCGGTTGGTGACCGGGCCGGCGGGTCCGAGACCCTCCAGCGTGACGACGAGGTCGGCGCCGGTGGTGTCGACGGTGAGGGTGCGGTCCGGCAGCAGCTGGACGAGGTCGGTGCGCACCACCGTCGACACGGCGTGCGCGTCGTCGATGCTGGACGGCTGGAAGCGGGTCAGGGCGAGCCGCACGAAGGGCCGGTAGGACGCCGCGGCGGGACCGGGCAGCGCGACGTCGGCGGCCCAGCGGTCGCCGACCAGCGCGGCATCGACCCCGAGCACGCTCACCGGTCCGGCCTCGGGGTGCTGGACCGTGACCGGCGTCCCGGCGAGGTCCGAGGCGGAGAGCACGCGGTCCGCGAGCGGGGGCGTGTCCCACACCGGGTCGCGGCCGATCTCGCACCGCTCCACCACGACACCGAGCTGCTCACCCTCGCCGGAGAGGAACCAGGGGCGGGCCAGCTCGACCCGCAGCAGGCCGCCGCGCCGGTGACGTCGCAGCAGGCCGCCCTCGACCTGGCTCGTGTCGGCGAACGCCGGCACGGTGGCGTGGATGACCGGTGGCGCCGGTCGGGCCGTGTTGGGCACGCTCACCGCGGGCAGCTCCGCGAGGGTGACGAACTGCGCGGCGTCCTCGTCGGGGCGGTACAGGTGCCGGAACCTGCTGACGGCGGTCAACGTGTAGGCCACCTGCCGGTGCCGGGTGTCGCCGAGCTCGTGGACGAGGACGGCGCGCAGGGCGTCGTCCCCGCGGTCGATCAGGACGTCCTGAACCTTCACCCCGCTCCGTGGGGTGCGGACGTCGTCATCGACCTCGGTCCAGGCCGCCGTGACCTGCAGCTGGACCGTGCTGTTCGCGTGCACGCCCAGCAGCGGGCTGCTGGGAGCCAGGACCGCGGACGTGCCGTCGGGCCGGCGCTGCGGCTGGAGTGCTCCGGACGGAACCGCCAGCGGACGTCGTACGGCGTGCACCAGGGTCAGCTCGTGCGCCGGGGAGGCCATCGGGTGCCGGCCGTTGAGCACCGGATTGCCGTCGTCGGGTGACCCGCTGCGCCAGTGGTGGACGGCGAGATGGCTGTCGAAGCCGTCCTTGAGGAAGGACGACAGGGCGAGGGTGAGCTGCTCGGCGGGGGCGAGCCGCACCCGTACGACGGCGCCGGTGGGGTCGAGCCGGACCGGCTGGTCCGCCGTCACCTCGACCGCCTCGAGCGTGAGTGTCTTGGGTGCCGCGTCGGGCCACTCGCCGGCCCAACCGGGCTGCTCGGTACGGGCGTCCAGGCTGCCCGGCTCCGGGACCGGGAAAAGGGTGATCCCCTCCGCGGCCGGGTCGGGGAGCCCGGTCTCCAGGGCCCGCAGGACGTGGCCGAACGTCGTGCTGTCCGACCCGTCGAGCATGCCGTGCTGCTCGGCGATGTCCAGCGTGGTGAGGGGCGCGGCGAGCACCCGTGCGTGGTGGGCGGGGTAGTCGGGCGCGTCGGAGCGCACCACCAGGTGGTCGACGGACCCGCCCGGACCCAGGTCGGTCGGGTCGTGACCCTCGGCCAGGGTCACGGTGGGCGGCAGCACCGGCTCGTGCCGGACGTAGGTGACCGCCGGCGTGCCGTGGGTGGAGTCCGGGTCCTCCGGCACGACGCCCGTCCCGGCCAGGTCGGCGACCCGGGCGCGCAGGTGGTAGCTGGTCCCGAACCGGAGGGGCAGCAGGGAGCCGCGGGGGACCTCGAAGGTCCAGTCGAAGTCGAACGGCAGCGACGCGCGCTCGGGAGCCGAGCCGCGGCGGTCCGGCCGGGAGGAGGGCGCGGCGAGGCTCCACCCGGTCCAGCGCGCCACGACCTCGTCGGCGCGCAGCACGTCGTCCTCGTGCCGGACGGCGGCGTTGAACTTGATGTGCCCCTCCTCCTCGGGCGGCCCGGGGAGGTCGCGGCCCCCGACCCGGTAGGTCGCCTCGCGGCGGTTCAGCGAGGTCCAGGTCTCCGCTCCGCGTCGTCGTACGTCGAGCCGCAGCCCCAGCATCAGGTCCTCGGCGTGCAGCGGCTCGGCCTCCTCGAGCGAGGGCGCCTCGTTCACCGCGTTCGCCCGCGTCCTGCGGATCGCGAGGTCGTCGGCGAGCCCGTTGCGCATCAGGACCACCCCGGCCGAGCGCAGCGCGGGAAGGCTCGCCGGTGGTCCGCCGGCCGGAACCTGCGCGGTCACGGTGCGAGCGGCGTCGCGCAGTCGGCCCACGGCGCCGTCCACGTCGAGCGTGGTGGTGGCGAAGGCAGCCGTGTCGCCCAGGTCCAGGACGCCGGCGCGCACCAGCCGGGTGGACGCCGGGAGCAGCCCGCGGTTCTCGTCCACCTCGTAGGCGGCACGCGGCGAGACGACCTCGGGCAGGCCGGCCGGCGGGTTCGGCCACCGGACGAGCAGCGTGCCGGTCCTGCCGAGCTCCCCGGTCAGCGGCAGGTCGAAGACCAGCCCGAGGTTGCGGAGCACCGCGGGGTGCTCGCGCAGCAGGGACAGGACCTGGTGGAAGTCGGCCGGGCCCCGGCCGCCGCGCGGTGTCGCCGGCGCGGGTGCGGGCTCAGCGGTGTCGCCGGGCTCGGCGACCCAGTTGGCCGCGAGCTCGCCGGCCACGGTGCCCTGGAAGGAGTCGGGCGCGGAGCTACCCGCCGTGAGCGAGGCGTTCGCGGCAGCCGCGTAGGTGGCCTCGACCGCGGCCGCCTGGGCCGTGCTCCGGGTGACGGTCGGCGCGGCGCCGATGACCGGGGTGCCCACCGGCAGGACCGGGAGCGCGGCGAAGAACGCCGTCCAGGCCGCCGGGTCGGCCTCGTGCACCGGCTGCACCGGCTGGGCCGGCTGGGCCGTGGGGGTGCCGGCGTCGACCGTCACCTCGAACGACGCGTCGGCGAGCAGCCCGGGCCAATCGGCGAGCGGGGTCGCGGCGACCGAGTCGGCGGCGTCGAGCTCGGGAACGACCACGACCCGGACCACGGGGGAGCCGGTGGCGGTGGTCCCGGGGACCGGGACCAGGATCAGGCGGCTCATGCCGCACCGTAGGCGTCGCGGTACCTCTGCCAGTCCGGCAGCGTGGGCGGTGGCACGGAGATGGAGGAGGACGGTGGGATCGCCGCGGCCTCCGCTCCGCCGATGAAGGTGTACTCCCCGCTGTCCAGCTCGATGGAGCCCGACCAGAACGTCACGTCGATCTCGATCACGGCGGTGGCCCTGCCGGTGAGACGCGGTGCGTCGTACGTCAGCTCGACGCGGAGCTCCACGGTGACCGAGACGAGACCGAGGACGTCGACACTCCCGCCGATCCGCAGGAACCCGCTGACCTTGACCTCGTCGCCGACCAGGTTGAACCGGACGCCGCCGAGTGCGTGGACCTCGGCCTTCGCGATCCCGACGTTGATCGCGACGGCGGCACCGAAGTCCAGCGACGCCTCGAGGGTCCGGATGCCGCCGTTGTCGATCTCGAACACGAGGTAGCCGCCGCCGCCGAAGACCGAGACGCCGAGGTGGAACGGCTTGTCCCGGCTGGCGAACGCCAGGGTGGTCACGATCGGCCGGCCGTCGAAAGGTACGTCGACGGCGGCACGGACCGCGATGTTCTGCATCAGGAACATCCCGGCGGTGACCTCGGGGACCGCGAGCGTGTAGTCGACGCTCATCCCGTCGGCCGAGGTGCGCACCCGCGGCGCGACGTCGTCGAGCTGCACCGCGCTCTGCAGGGCCTCGAGCAGCCCCAGGTCGCCACCGATGCGCACCTTGAGCCCCTGGACGTCGAGGTCGGGCGGCCGGCCGGGCTCCTGGGTGAACCGCAGGGAGGCGAAGTCCAGCCGGACCAGCTCGACGGGACCGGGTGGCAGGACCAGCGCGAACTCGTCGAGGTGACAGGTGGTCGTGGTCGCGGCCGGAGAGGTGACGACGCTCAGCTCGAGCTTCGTCCGTCCCGGTGTGACCCGCAGCGGGCCGTGGTCCTCGAGGGTGAGGTCGCTCCACGACATCCGGGCGCCGCCACCCGGCTCCGGGACGATGGTCAGGGGCTTGGGCACCGCCTCGGTGAGCGGCGCGAGCAGTGCGCCGAGCGGCATGCCGAGCAGCGTGGTGGCGCCGAAGACGGTCGACAGGTCGGGCTGCTGCGGCAGCAGGCCGACGAGCGCGCCGGCGGGCACCGGGCCGTGCAGCCGGGACAGTACGTCGGCGGTGAACTCGGGGGCGACCAGGCCGCCGGCGCGGTCCGCTGCTGTCCGGAAGCTCACCTCGACCCGGTCGCGCAGCTCGAGCACGGCGTGCTCGGCCTCGCCGCGGAGCCGGTAGGCCTCGCGGTAGGCGACGTTCACGGCACCGTCGGCCCCCGGGACCAGCTCCTGGACGGCGGCGAGCAGCACCTGTGCCTCCTCGACGACCGCGCGGAAGCCGGAGCCGTCGTGCCCTCCACCGAAGCTGAGCCGCTGGACGGGCAGCACGTCGTTGGGCGCCGGCGTAGCGTCGCGGACCAGGTCGACCGGGATGCCCGGCACCGCCGCGTGCCGGCCCTGCTCCTCGCCCCACCGCAGCGCGATCTCGTCACGGACGTCCTGTTCCGACAGCGGTGCGAACGCGTGCCAGTCGGCACTCTCGCCGAGGTCCTCGTCGTGCAGGAACAGCACCGGCATGGTCAGGTGCAGGCCGTCGCACCGGATCGGCAGCCGGAGCGTCGTACCGTCCTGCCCGAGCGGCCAGACGGCCACCGGATGGACCTGCTGCGCCTCCGCCTCGACCGCCTCGATCTCGCTGACGCGACGCGGTACGTCGACCCGCAGCTGGCGCACCCGCGCCACCGCGTCCCCGAGCGCACCGCCGGCGGCGAGGAACGAGTCCTCGTCCACCAGTGCCTCGATCGCCACCCGGGTGCTCTCGTCGATGGCGGCGATCTGCGCCTCCAGCGGCCCGGCCTGCGCCACCAGGCCGTTGAGGAAGTCCTGGTCCCGTTGCCCCCACGGATCGGGGTTCGCATCGCCGGGAACCTCCACCTGCTGGGTCGTCGTCGAGGGCTCGCCGTCGGGGCCGATGAAGGTCACCTCCTCGATCTCGAAGTGCGGCGGATGAGCCGCGTCCCACGCGGCGGAGTCGGCCTGGCGCTGCTGCTGGCGCCCGATCTCGTCGAGGATCGGGGCGAGCTGCGAGGCCGGCCCTGCCTTCTCCGCCTCGCCGCCCGCGGCGATGGCCTGCCTCGTCTCCTCGACCAGGGGCGCGATCGCGGCCTCGGCCTCCTGCAGCTGCTGCTGGAGCCCGACCTTCTCCTCGTGCAGGGCGTCCAGGCTCTGGGGCAGTCGCTGCCGGGAGACGACGGTGCGCTCGCCCGGGACGCCGAGCGGCACCACCCGTTCGAGGACCTCCACCTCGTCGAAGGGCAGCTGCCGGGCCAGCACCGCGTCGGTGGACCTGCCCCGGACCGGGTCCGCCACGATCAGCCAGCTCTCCTCCTGCAGGCCGGCATCGGCGGGTCCACCGCCCGCGGGCAGCAGCTGGCGCTGCGACGTCTTGACCAGCACCGCCCGGTGCCCGAAGGGATACAGCAGCCCGCGGCTCTCGGTGCGCACCGCCATGTCGCGGCCGAGCACCACCTGGTGGTCCCACGAGAACGCCGGCCAGTCACCGCTCGCCGACATCGTGCCGCCCAGCGGGCTCAGGTCGAGGTAGGGAGCCGTCGGTGGCGCGGCGGGCGCGGACGCTTGGGCGAACAGGATGTCGCGGTGTCCCTGGTCCAGCGGGGGGAGGAGGCCCTCGACGTCCGGGTCGGTGCCGATCGGCACCAGGGCGAGCCCTCCGGCGGCCTCGAGGCGGAGGTGCCACAGGCCGCTCACCCCGTTCGGGGCGAGGGGCGAGGTGGCCGAGAGGTCACACCGGAGGACGTCGCCGGCCACCGCGGGTCGCGGGGCGAACCTGATGTGCCACGGCAGCTCCACCGACAGCGGCTCCGCACCGCTCGGCGCGTCGTCGTGCACGACGGGTGCCGTCGCCAGGGCCGAGAGCACGCCGTCGGCCGTCAGCGGTACGACGGTGCCCGCCGCGACCGCGAACGTGAGCCGGCTGGGCCCGCCGACCCTCGCGACCGACAGGACACCGGCGGCCCACGGGGCCTCGGCCGTGGCCTGAGGAGGCAGCGTCACCTCGATCCGCGCCGTCGCCGAGGTGGCGGTGACACCCGCCGGCCCGGCCTCGAAGCCCAGGAACCGCAGGGCGGCGACCGCCAGGTCCGCGGGGCGGACGAGCAGCAGGCGCACGTCGTCGATGGTCATGGCGTTCACCCGACCAGGGCGCGGAGGTCGTCGGGCAGGCCCGGCCCGCCCTCCGGTCCGGCGAGCAGGGTGCCGTCGGGTGCGTAGGTCCAGCCGACGAGGGTGCCCTCGACCTGCTCGATCTTCCGCTGCGCCAGGAGCAGCTGGGCGTCGTCGAGCGCGGAGATCGTGGTCGCCGGTGAGACACGGGCCGCGGCGGCCACGTCGGCGGCGTACTGCTCCGGCTTGTTTCCGTCCTTGGCCGGTGCGTACTTCTCGAACGCCGCGAGCAGGGTGAGGTCGCGGTAGAGGGGGCTGCGCAGCAGCGTCCCGATCGCGGCGAAGCCGGTGTCGCGGCTGGGGAAGACGAGGAAGCCGTGCCAGTTGAACTTCCCGGGGTACTGGCCGTAGTCGGTCCCTCCCGCCGCGCCGGTGATGTTGCCCGGGTTGCGGTTGAGCCAGGCCTGGCTGCCGGGGAATCCCCGCATCTGCGGCTGCCCGGCGAGGATCGTGCCGTCGGCGTGGACGACGTACTGGAAGATCTCCTTGCCGTGGTCCTCGAAGTCGGTGTCGCTCGTGGAGTTGGGGAACCACAGCCAGCGTGGGATCTCCCGGGCGGCCGACATCCGGCCGTCCCACCACCAGACGTGGTCGCCGGGCTCCAACGGCGCGGTCGGGGCGGTGTCCTGCTTGACCCATGCGGCGTCGACGACCGAGCCGAAGGCCTCGAGGCCGTGCCAGATGCCGGCGACCGGTGTCGGCTCGCCGTCGCGCTGGTCGGTCGCGAGGTCGGTCGCGAGGTCGTAGCGGACGTAGCTGTCGCCCTTGAAGAGGTAGACCTTGCCGTTGCCCCAGTTGACCGCGGCGTCGATGGCGTCGGCGAAGCCGACCTCGGCCAGCCCGTGGAAGGAGTCGGCGATCAGCCCGGAGTCGACGGCGGTGTCGTTGGCGATGTCGTACTCCAGGTACTGATCGCCCTTGAGGAAGAAGGCCTGGACGTCGTTCCAGCAGAAGGCCGCGTCGAGACGGTCGCCGAACCCGCGCTCCGCCATGCCCGGCCAGGCGCCGGCGATCGTCGCGCGGGCCTCGACGGTGTTGGTCTCGTTGTCGATGCGCAGGTAGGAGTCGCCACGGAACAGGTAGAGCTTGCCGTGGCCCAGGTCGATCGCGGTGTCGATGCCGTTCTCGAACCCGGTGCCGCCGATGTGGGTGTAGCCGGCCGACAGCCGGCGCGGGTAGCCCGGGTCGACCGCGTCGAGCCCGACGTCGTACCGGGCATAGCTGCCGGCGTGGGTGAAGTAGGCCTTGGCGCTCATGGTTCCCCCGATCAGGCGGTGCCGGTGACACCGATCTGCATGTGCAGGTGGTTGGCATGGGCTTCGCGGCCGTTCTTCGCTCCCGGCGCGGGGTTCGACGTCGGGTGGTCGGGGTTCATGATGAACGTGCCGGAGCCGATGGTGCTCGGCTCGGCCGGGCCGTCGGGGTTGGGGGAGTGGTCCTGCCACTGGCCCGCGATGAACTCGTAGGCCGAGCGGAAGAAGTCGCGGGCGAGCTCCGATCCGGGCGCCTCGTCGAGCCGGAAGTGCACCTGGTTGGTGCCGGTCGGCTGCCAGATGCCTCCGGGAGTCGAGAGCGTCGACACCATTCCCCAGTCCCGCAGGACGCTGAGGGCGTACGCCGTCCCGTCCTTGGTGCCGACGACCCCGGAGAAGTCGACGGCACGTCCCTGGCCGTGGCAGTCGTCGCGTTCGCCCGGCGCGCTGCCGTCGATCCCGAGGTGGTGCAGCTCGGTGACGCCCCAGGCCTGGCTCAGCCAGCGACAGAAGCGGACGAGCGCGAGCGCGTTGCGCGGGTCGAGGCGGTCCGGCGCGTTGGGGCCCTGCGGCGTCCCGGGGTTGTAGCGGATCACCACACCGGCCACGTTCCCGTCCTGCTTCTCGCCGCTGAACGGGACCAGCCCGTCGAGGTCCACGCGGCCCGGGATCGCGGAGGGCGCCCAGAGGATCTCCCCGGCGTCCATCGCCGCCTGCAGCTCGGCGCGGGCCTCGTCGACCGACATCGCCCGGGCCGGGGTGCCGTCGACGGGGACCGGTGCCGGGCCGTCGTCCGGAGCGGCGGGGCTGTCCGCGAAGGGCAGCCCGGTCCAGTTCCCGGCGATCTCGGCCGGGTACTCCGGGTAGGGCGCGGCGCTGGCGAAGTCGTAGGACCAGTACTGGGTGTCGGAGAAGAAGTAGACGTCCTCGCTCGCCCACCACCGCACGACATTGGTCACCGGCTCGGGCAGCCCGTTCCACACCGAGGAGATGGGCTGCGGACCGTCGATCACGCCACTGCCGTCGGCCGCGTTCCAGACGACGACCTCGCTGCCGCGGAAGAAGTGCACCATGGCGTCGGAGAGCAGCACCGCGGCGTCGACTCCGTCGGCGAACACGCCCGGCCACATCTCGGCGATCGCGGTCGGGCCCTGGAGGACCGCGTCGTTGGCGACGTCGTACTGGACGCACTGGTCGCCGCGGAAGAAGTACACCGACCCGTCGCTCCACGACAGGCAGGCGTCGATGTCGGAGCCGAACGGCAGGGCCGGCCACTGCTCGGCGATCGGCAGTGGGTAGCCGCTCTCGACACCCTCCGGCAGGTCACCGCCGACGTTGTAGCGGACGTAGTGGCTGCCGAGGAAGAAGTACGCCTTGTCCCCGGCCGGCTTGGCGAATCCCGTCATCTTCATGGTCGTCTGCTCTCCTTCACGGACATCCGAGTCCGACCGTCGTTCGAGTGCTCGCCTCGAACTATTCGCAGTGCGCGAAGGGCCAGCAATGGTCCGAAGTGACGATGTGCGGGCAGGTTCCTCCGCGCATACTCGCGAGGTCTGCGGTTCTCCACAGCCGACGTCCGGGCCCCTACCCAACGGCGGGATCGTGGCCTACGGTGCTGCCAGCCAGTAGCAGTCCTATCTCGGGGGAGTCGCCATGGCCCTGCTCCAGCCACCCGTCGTGGTCGCGCCGGCGTCGGACGACGTGGTGACGCGCCTCGACGAGGACCTGCGCGCCGCGGTACGCCGTGACGGAATCGACCCGCAGCGCGAGGTGGCCGCCGTACGACGCCTCGCGACCGGACTGGTCCGCGAGCACGACGAGCGCAGCCTGACCGGTGTGGTCGCCCCGGTCGCGGACCCGGACGCGCTGGTGGCCGAGCTGGTCGCCCGGGTCGCGGGCTTCGGGCCGCTGCAGCCGTTCCTCGAGGACCCCACGGTGGAGGAGGTCTGGATCAACAGTCCGGACCGGGTCTTCGTCGCCCGTCAGGGCCGGCACGAGCTGACCAACCTGGTGCTGACCGAGGCGCAGGTCGCCGAGCTGGTGGAGCGGATGCTGAAGTCCACCGGCCGCCGGATCGACCTCAGCCGGCCGTTCGTCGACGCGATGCTCCCGGCCGGGCACCGCCTCCACGTCGTACTGCAGGGCATCTCGCGGGGCTTCTCGGCGGTCAACATCCGCAAGTTCGTGGTCCGGGCGACCCGGCTCGACGAGCTGGTCGCGCTCGGCACCCTGACGCCCCACGCCGCACGCTTCCTCGAGGCCTCGGTCCGCGCCGGTCTCAACATCCTCGTCACCGGCGGCACCCAAGCCGGCAAGACCACCATGCTCAACTGCCTCGCGGCGGCGATCCCCGGTGGGGAGCGGGTGATCTCGGCCGAGGAGGTCTTCGAGATCCGTTTCCCGCATCCCGACTGGGTCGCCCTGCAGACCCGGCAGGAGGGCCTCGAGGGCACCGGTGAGGTCCGGCTCCGCGACCTCGTCAAGGAGTCGCTCCGGATGCGACCCAGTCGCCTCATCGTGGGCGAGGTGCGGGCCGAGGAGTGCCTCGACCTGCTGCTCGCCCTCAACGCCGGCCTGCCCGGGATGTGCACCCTGCACGCCAACAGCGCCCGCGAGGCACTGACCAAGGCGTGCACGCTGCCGCTGCTGGCCGGGGAGAACATCTCCGCGCGCTTCGTCGTGCCCACCGTGGCCGCGTCCGTCGACCTCGTCGTCCACATCGCCCTGGACCCGTACGGCGCCCGCCGGGTCACCGAGATCGTCGCCGTCCCGGGCCGGATGGAGGGCGACGTGATCGAGACCGAGCCGGTGTTCGACTGGCGCGACGGGGCGTTGCGGCGGGGGATCGGGCTGCCGCCCAGGCTCGAGCACTTCGAGCGGCTCGGCATCGACGTCGTGGGCCTGCTCCACGAGGCGGACCGAGAGGCGGGCTGAGACGTGGGTGCGCTGGTCGGGCTGGGGTTCGGGCTCGGCTGCCTGCTGCTGTGGGCCGCGTTCCGCTGGCCGCAGGCCGAGCGCGCGCCCCGTTCCGAAGGCCGGGCCGAGCGGCTGCTCGCCGAGGCCGGGCTGCGCGAGGTCGCGCCCCGCTCGTTGGCCCTGCTGTCGGTCGGCGCAGGCGTCGCGGGCTTCGTCCTCGTCCTCGGCCTCACCCGAACCGTGCCGATCGCCGTGGTCCTGGCCGCGGCGGCGGCGTACCTGCCGTGGGCCGTCGTCGCCGGTCGCGTACGACGCCGCCGGCGCGAGTTCGCGCAGGTCTGGCCGGAGGCGGTCGACGACCTCGCCTCCGCCGTACGTGCGGGGATGTCGCTGCCCGACGCGGTCGCCGCGCTGGCCGTCCGCGGCCCCGACGCGCTGCGACCGGCCTTCGACGCGTTCGCCCTCGACTACCAGGTCTCGGGCCGGTTCGGAGACTGCCTCGACCGGCTCAGGGACCGGTTGGCCGACCCGGTCGGCGACCGCGTCGTCGAGGGCCTGCGGATCGCCCGCGAGGTCGGCGGCGGCGAGCTCGGCCGGCTGCTGCGCAACCTGTCGGGCTACCTGCGTGACGACCTGCGCACCCGCGCCGAGCTCGAGGCCCGCCAGTCCTGGGCGGTCAACGGCGCCCGGGTCGCGGTCGCGGCGCCGTGGGTCGTGCTGCTGGTGATGTCGACCCAGCCGACGGTCATCGAGCGCTACCAGTCCGCGGCCGGCGCGGTCGTCCTCGCCGTGGGCGCGGCGACGTGCGTTGTCGCCTACCGGCTGATGATGCGGCTCGGCCGTCTCCCCGCCGAGCGACGGATCCTCCGTTGAACCCCGCGGTCACCGGCGCACTGCTCGGCCTCGTCGCCGGTCTCGGCCTCGCCCTCGTCGCCACCCGCGCGGTGGCGATCCGCCGCCCGCGGCTCGAGGACCGGGTGCTGCCCTACGTCCGCGACCTCACCCCCGCCCGCCGTACGACGACCCCGGCCAGCGCCCGTTCGACGGCCACCCTCCTGCTCGGCCCCCTGCTGCGCCGCGCCGCCGACGGGGTCGAGCGCGTGGTCGGGGGCGCCCCCTCGGTCCGGCGCCGGCTGGCCCGGTCCGCCTCGTCGCTGAGCCTCCACGAGTTCCGCGTGCAGCAGGTGCAGTGGGGCCTGGTCGGGTTCGCGATCGCCGCGGCGTACGGCGTGCTCCGCACCTGGACCCGTCCCAGCTCACCGCTGCCCCTCCTGCTGGCCTGCGTGGGCGCCTTCGCCTGCGGCGTGCTGCTGCGCGACAACCGGCTGAGTGCGCAGGTGCGCCGGCGGGAGGCCGCGATGCTCGCCGAGTTCCCGACGGTCGCCGAGCTGCTGGCCCTCAGCGTCGCGGCGGGCGAGGGCCCGGTCGGTGCGCTCGACCGGGTGGTGCGGCGCAGCGGGGGCGAGCTGTCCCGTGAGCTCGGCGACGTGCTCGCCCGGGTCCGCACCGGCGAGCCGGTCGCCGACGCCTTCGACCGCCTCGCCGCGACCACCGGACTGTCCGTCGTCGCCCGCTTCGCCCACGGCATCGCCGTCGCGATCGAGCGCGGCACCCCGCTGGCCGAGGTCCTCCACGCTCAGGCGGCCGACGTCCGCGAGGCCGGACGTCGCGAGCTGATCGAGCAGGCGTCCCGCAAGGAGATCGCGATGATGGTGCCCGTCGTGTTCCTGGTGATGCCCACGACCGTGCTCTTCGCCTTCTGGCCCGGCCTGATCGGGCTGTCCCTCAGCTACTGAATCCGTGCCATCTCGGGAAGGAACCACCGTGCATCGACGACCTAAGCCTGGATCCGCCATGCGACCCCACGACCAGCGAGGCGACGTGCCCGGTTGGGTGCTGATCACGATCATGACGATCTCGATCGGCGTGGCCCTGTGGGGCATCGCCCAGCCGCAGCTGGTCGGGATCCTGCAGTCCGCACTCGACTCCGTGCGGTGACCCGCCACGCGAGGACGGATCGGGGCTCGGCCCTGGTCGACTTCACCCTGGTCTCGCTGATCCTCGTGCCGCTCGTGCTCGGCCTGATCCAGGTGGCGCTCGTGCTCCACGTGCGCGCCACGCTCGCCGCCGCCGCGTCCGAGGGTGCGCGGCTGGCGGCGACCGCGGACCGCGAGCCCGGCGACGGGGTGGCGCGGACCCGCGCCCAGATCGCCGATGCCCTGGCGGGGCGCTACGCCGAGGACGTCGAGGTGCACCGGGTCCAGGTCGACGGCGCCCCCGGCATCGAGATCGTGGTGCGCGCCGAGGTGCCCGCGCTCGGCATCGGCGGGCCCGCGGTCGCGATGACCGTGACCGGCCGGGCGATCGAGGAGGATCCGCGGTGAGCACCGGGAGCGAGCGGGGGAGCGGCCTGGTGGAGATGGTGTGGCTGGGCCTGCTGCTCCTGCTGCCGCTGCTGTGGGTGGTGCTGTCGGTGTCCGAGGTGCAGCGCGGCTCCTTCGGGGTCAGCGGCGCGGCCCGGGCGGCGGCCCGCGCCTACGCGCTCGCCCCAGACGACGCGGCCGGTGAGCAGCGGGCCCGTGCCGTCGCGCAGCAGGCGCTCGCCGACCAGGGGCTGCGCGACGTGCCGCTCGAGGTCACGGTCACCTGCTCGCCGTACCCCCGCGCCTGCCACACCGGGACCTCCGTCATCACCGTGCGCGTCGCGTCGGCCGTCGACCTGCCGTTGCTGCCCGACCTGTTCGGCCTCGGTCGACCGCGGTTCGCCCTCGACGCGGAGGAGACCGTCCCGATCGGTCGCTACCAGGAGGTCACCCGACCATGACCCGGCACCAGCGCGGCAGCTCGATCCCGCTCGTCCTCGCCTTCGCCGCGATCGTGCTGCTGCTCGTGGCGGTCGTGGTCGACGCGAGTGCGGCCTACCTCGCCCGTCAGCGCCTCGACGCGCTCGCCGACGGTGCCGCGCTGCAGGGCGCCGACCTCGGGGCCCAGGGCTCCGACGCGTACGGCGGCGGGCTGGCCACCGGCGACCTCGCGATCTCGCGGGCCGAGGCGGAGACGGCGGTCCGGTCCTACCTGCGCGACAGCGGTGCCGCGGCCGACCATCCGGGCTTGCGCGCGACGGTCCGTGTCGACGGCGACCGGCTGGTCGTCGAGCTGGTCGCCCCGGTCGACCTGCCGCTCCACCTCCCGGGCGCCCCCACGGACCCGACGGTCCGGGCGGTCGGCTCCGCCGTGGTCGATCCCGAGGCCGACCGAGCCGAGTGACCTCCGCACACCGGTTTCGTTGAACCGCCACCAGAGCGCGGGATCAGTCGGTACTCTGCGCGAATCCTGTGCCCTCGGGCACGAAACGACTTATGGGGAGTCGATTGATGCGTCCGCATTTCCTGGGGGCGGCGCGCAGCCGTCCGGCTGTGCCGGTGTTCCGGCGGTTGCTGTCGATGCTGCTGGCCGCGGCCGTGGCCCTGCTGGGCCTGGTGGCCGTGTCCGCGGCCACCTCGCCGGCCGCGCACGCGGTCGACCCGACGCCGGTGAAGAACGGCGTCCCGCCGGTGATCTTCGATGATCCGGCGGTGCCCGACGACGGCCCGACCGTGGGCCGGCCCGCGTTCGCGCACCCCGGGTTCTGGACCCCGAGCGACGCCACGGTGACGCTGACCTGGTACCGCGAGGGCTCGACCGACCCGCTCGGGACCGGGTCTGTGCTCATGGTCCCGTTCGAGGCACTCGGCGAGAAGCTGCGGGTCTCGGCGACCGCCACCGCGCCAGGCCGTACGCCGACCACCGTGGTCTCGAAGCCGAGCGCACCCGTCCTCGCCGGGACGCCGATCGCCTACGCGAAGCCCGCGATCTTCGGTACGCCGGAGGTCGGCAGCACGCTGGCCGCCTGGGAGGGCTCCTGGTCCGAGACTCCCGACACCTACGCCTACCGCTGGTTCGAGGCCGGCACCGCCGCGCCGATCGGCACGGCCAAGGACCTCGTCGTCCCCGCCTCGGCCGCCGGCAAGGCGATCACCGTCGAGGTGACCGTCTCGAAGGCCGAGTGGAACGACGGGGCCGCGACGTCCGACCCGGTCACCGTGGCCGCCCCGGGCGAGGCACCGCTCACCAATGTCGCGAAGCCGGCGATCAGCGAGCACCCCGCGGTGGGCGCGCTCGCCCTGGCCCACCCGGGTGTGTGGAGCTCGGAGCCCGACTCGATCACCGCGGAGTGGTTCCGCTCCGGGTCGTCCACGCCGTTCCACACCGGCTCCGACCTCGCCGTCCCGGTCCCGCCCGAGGCGCTCGGCGAGACCCTGACGGTGAAGGTCACCGCCCACAAGGCCGGGCGTGATGACGCCACCGCGACCTCTGCCAGCTCCGACGTCGTCGTCAAGGGCACGCTGCACAACGTCGAGGAGCCCGCGATCTTCGGCTCGCCCGTCGTGGGTGGCACCGTCGAGGCGTGGCCCGGCTCCTGGTTCCCGGCGCCCGCCACCACCAGCTATCGCTGGATCGTCGACGGCGCCTCCGTCGGCACGGGCAAGACGCTCGTCGTCCCGGCAGCCGCCGCCGGCAAGGAGTTGACCGTCGAGGTCACCACCACCAAGCCGGCGTACGACGACGCGGTCGTCTCCTCCGAGCCGGTGTCGGTCACCGCGCCCGCGAACCCGGTCAAGAACCTCACCGCGCCGTCGATCGAGGGCACCCTCCAGGTCGGCGCGACCGTCACCGTGAACACCGGCACCTGGGATCCGGGCGACGTCACGAAGACGGTCGAGTGGTACCGCTCCGGCTCCGAGACCCCCATTCCCAACGGGACCGGGACCAGCCTGGAGATCCCGGCGGATGCCGAGGGCGAGATGCTGTCGGTCGTCGTCAAGGGCAGCAAGCCGGGGCTCACCGACGCGTACGCGTACTCGGCTCCGCGCGGCCCGGTCCTCGCGGCCGGCGGGACGCAGGTGGTCGAGAACCTCGTCGCCCCGGCGATCACCCCGGACCCCGAGGTCGGCCAGGTGGTCGGCGCCCATCCGGGTGTGTGGAGTGCGCAGCCGGACAGCGTCACGCTGCAGTGGTTCGTCGCCGGGGCGTCGCAGCCGTTCCACACCGGCACCGAGCTGTTCGTCCTCGTCCCGCCGGCGGCCGCCGGAAAGACGCTCACGGTCAAGGCTGTCGCGGCCAAGGACGGCTACACGTCGGGCGAGGCGACCTCCGACCCCAGCGACGTCGTCGCCGAGGGCACCCTGCACGCCGTGTCCGCGCCCGCGGTCTACGGCAAGGCGATCCCGGGCGCGACGGTCGTCGCCTGGGAAGGTGTCTGGCCCGCCGGTCCCGACGACTTCGACTACCGCTGGCTCGTCGAGGGCAGTGCTACCCCCGTCGGCACGGCCAAGGAGCTGGTGGTCCCGGCCGGTACCGCCGGCAAGAAGCTCAGTGTCGAGGTGACCGCGAAGAAGGCGGGCTACACCGACGCCGTCGCCCACTCCGCGGACGTGACGATCGAGACGCCCGGGACGACCGCGGTCCAGAACGTCCGGGCGCCGGAGATCCTGCTCGCCCCCGGGTCGGGCCTGCCGAAGGTCGGCGACCTCATCGGGGCCAGCGTCGGCGCCTGGAACCCGTGGCCCGCCGACGCGTCCGGATACGACGTCGAGTGGTACCGCTCCGGGTCGGCCCAGCCGATCGGGACCGGCGTCTTCCTCGTCGTCCCCTCCTCCGCGGCCGGCCAGCAGCTGACGGTCAAGGTGACCGCGAAGCGGGCGGGCTACCTAGACGGCTCGGCGTTCTCGGCCCCGGTCCTCGTCCTCTCGGCGGCGCAGAGCCCGGGCTGCGGGACCGCCAGCACCGCCCTCGCGGCCGCCACGGTCGCTCAGGCCGACGCGACCGCCGCCCTGGTCCAGGCCAAGGCCAAGGTCACCAAGCTGAAGGCCAAGAAGAAGGCGGCGAAGAAGCTGGGCAAGAAGGCGAAGGTCGCCAAGCTCAAGGCCAAGCTCGCGAAGGCACGGTCGGCGGTGGCCGCGGCCCAGCTCGGTCTCGCCAAGGCCGACGCCGATCTCGCCTCGGCCAAGGCGAAGCACGCGTCGAGCTGCTGAGCGAGGTGTGACGACGAACGACGCCCCGGCCGATGCGGCCGGGGCGTCGTTCGTGTGCTGGGCTGGTGCGGGTCAGTCGAGGACGCCGGGCGTGGCGCCCTCGTCGTCGATCCACTCCTCGCCGTCGTCGAACAGGTCGCGGTCCTGACCGTCCTGCTGGTCGCCACGACGCCGGCCGCGGCCACCGGCCGCGCCCGCCGCACCGGTGCCACGACCACCGGCGCCGCCGCGTCCGCCACGGCCAGTGCCGCCACCGCGGCCCGTGCCGCGCCCGACCGGGCTGCCCGGCGTACCGGCGCCGGCACGACCCAGCGAGCCGGGCGCACCCGCGCGGCTGCTGGAGCCGATCGCGCCGACGCTGCTGCCGCTCAGCCCACGACCGCCGACCAGGCTGCGCAGGCCGCGGGCCAGGCCGGGAGCGCCGAAGACGCCGGCCGCCCCGGCGCCGAGGACCGCAGGTCCGACGCCGCCACCGCCGCCACCCTCCGGCGCGTGCGGCAGGGTCGGGGTGAAGGTGTCGATCGGGGGCGCCGCGGGGGTGTAGCCGGGCTGACCGGGCACGTGGCCCCCCGGGTAGCCGGGGTAGTCCGGATAGTCCGGGTAGTCCGGGTCGCGGGGATCCTTCGGGATGTGGGTGCCGTCGTCGTCCGGGTCGTCGGTGCCGATCCAGGTGCCGACCGGCGTCGAGCGCGGCGGCAGCTGGTAGCGCGGACCACCGGGGCCGGGGTCGCCGCCGCCGTTGTTTTCCGGGACCTTGGGCTGGCCCTCGATCTTCTGCAGCGCGGTGACGGTGGTGGCGTACTCCTTGAGCAGGGTCTCGACCTTCACCCGAGCCTGGCTGTCGGCGGTGTCGACCGCGCCGGTCTGCTTGTCGTACTCCAGCTTCTTGGCCGTCCAGTCGTTCATCTCCTGCGTGGTGGCGTCCTTGCCGGGGGCCGGGCCGGGGTCGGTCGCGGTGACCTTGGGCGCGCCGTCCGCGGCTTCCTCGACGGCGACCATCGCCGGGTAGGCGCCGCCGAGAGCGGTGGCGACGCCCGAGATCTGGACCTGCCGCTGGCCGACCCGCTTGGCTGCCTCCTCGAACGCGATCCTCGCCTTCTCGAGGATCGCCTCGCCGCCGATCTTCTTGTTGGGCATGGCCTTGGCGGCGTCGTCGAGCGCGTCGTGGATCAGGACCAGCGAGTCCGAGGTTGCCAACCAGGAGGACTGGGCGTCGAAGATGTCGTCGCTGTACATGCCATACCGGCGGCGCTTGAGGTCGTTGAGATGCTGCTCGCCCATCAGTAGTTCACCCCGTCGTCGTCGTTGTCGGTGTTCACGCCGAGGTCGAGACCCTGGGTGCGGGCCAGGGCCTTCTGGAGGTCGGTCTCGGCCTGCTCGTCGGTCTCGCCGATCACGGCCTGCGCCGCGAGGATCGCGTCCTGGAAGGCGCCGAGGTCGGCGCGCATCTCGACGAGCGAGTCGACGATGACGCCGTGGGCGCGCTTGTGCTCGGTCGCGAGGACGTACGACTCGTGGCCCTGCCCGTAGGACCCGGCCGGCACGGCACCCTTGTCGGGGAAGTCGAGGTTCTGCAGCGCCGTGATCTGCTCGGTGAGGATCTTGTGGACCGCCGCGACCTCGGTCTGGAGGACGAACAGCACCGCGCTCTCGACGCCGGCGAGGATGGGCGCGGTGAAGATGGGCGCGAAGATCGGAGTTGAAGCAGGTGCGTCGGGAAGCATGGGCATTGTCCTTCGTGGTCCCGAGGATGGTCGACGCCCGGACGGCTACCCAGCCCCGATGCCGCCCAAACGGTGATGTCACACTGAGGACTCCCATCGTGACAGGAGCGCAGTGGTGACGATCTCTCGGGTGCTGCGACTGGTGCCGGCAGCGGTGCTGGTGCTCGGCCTGGCGGCATGCACGGACGACGACCCTGACGCCGGCGGCAGCACGCCCTCGGCGAGCGCGACGGGCGGTGCCGGGAGCACCCCGAGTGCCACGTCGTCGGACACGTCGTCCGCGTCGGAGACGCCGTCGGTGGTGCCCGCCACGGGCAAGGAGATCGGCGTCGCCACGGTGAGCATGCGGCTGACCGACTCGCCGGACTGGCGGGTGACCGACACCGCGGTGAACGTGGTCGCCCTCCTTCCCTCGGACACGGGCGCAACCCTGAGCGTGGGCCTGGTGGACGCTCCCAACCTGCCCGGGCGCGACACCGACGACAAGGGGGACTCCTTCGAGCGGACCCTGTCCACGGAGCCGGCGGCGCCGAAGCGGGTCGCGAACCGGGTCCTGGACGGGGTGGAGTGCTTCGTGCTCGACGGTCGCACCGACGACCTCCACCACTACGTCGTCGGTGCGGTGGTCGGTGACCGGGTCTTCCTGCTCCAGTTCAAGGTGCCGGCCGGCCTCGCCGACGGCGACCAGCTGATCGAGCAGATGCTCGCTTCGATCGACGTCAAGGAGGCCTAGGCACCCACGGCACACGACGAGGGGCGCGCCCGGTGTGGACGCGCCCCTCGCTGCTGGACCTGCTGACGATCAGCGGCCGCCGCCGTGGTCGGTGGTCGGCAGGTAGTCCGCATTGCCACCGAAGGTCGCGGTGAACCCGTCGGTGTTCAGGTACGCCGGGGCTGCCGGCGGCACCTTGCACTGCGCGCGGCCGTTCACGTCCGTGACCGCCCGGCACAGCTCGAGGTAGCCCGCCGAGACGGTCGTGTTCGTCGAGAACACCAGGGTCTGCCCGGCGATCGGCTCGTTGCCCGGCCCGCGCAGGACCGCCGTGACCTGACGGGGTGAGAACAGGTCGGTCGTGATCACCCTGAGGTCGTCGAGGTGGGTGGCCGCCCGCTTCACGACCTGGCTCAGCTCGGGCGAGGTGGCGCCCGCCCGGGTGGCGTCGCCCGAGTAGGTGGCCGTCAGCGTGTAGCTGCCCGCGGCCAGGCCGTCGACGTCGAGCGTCGCCCGCTGCTGGCCCTCGACCGTGGCGAGCGGCACCGTGCCGATGACGTTGCCGCCGGACCGGAAGGTCACCGTCCCGGTGGGCGTGCCCGGAGCCGGGGCGCCGTCGGCCACGGTCGCGGTCAGCGTGACCCGGTCGCCGTACGTCGACGGGTTGGCGCTGGACACGATCCCGACGACGGTGACGCCGGCTCCGACCAGCTGCGAGGTGGACTCGGTGGAGCCCTCGAAGGTGACGCTGCCGCCGTACGACGCCCGGATCTCGTGCGCGCCGGGGGCCAGCGTGGCCGTGGCGAAGGTGGCGGTGCTGGTGCTCGCCTCGGAGGCGGGCGCCAGGCTGGTCGCGCCGAGCAGGGTGGTGCCGTCCCAGAACTGCACCACGCCGGTCGGCCTGCCGGTGGCCGGGGCGACCGCACGGACCGTGGCGGTGAAGGTCACCGTCTGCCCGGCGTCCGCCTCGGCGTCGTCGGAGACCAGCTCGGTCGCCGAGCCGGCCTTGGTGACGGTCTGGCCGTTGCCCTGGTCGAGCAGGCCGGTGCTTGCGACGAACCGCGGCTCACCGCTGTAGACGGCCGAGATCCGGTAGGTGCCGGGCGACAGGTTCGCGAAGTCGGGGCTGGTCGCCGCGCCGTCGACGAGGCCCACCGGTGCCCCGAGCGGAGCCCCGTTGACCTTGAACTGGACCGTGCCGCCGGGGACGCCGGCGCCCGGCGCGATCGGGCTCACGGTCGCGGTGAAGCGGACCGCGGCACCCGGCTGCGACGGGTTGGTCGTCGACGAGACGACGGTCGAGGTCTGGGCGCGCTGGACCTTCTGCGCGACCGACCCGTTGCTCCCGGTGAAGCTGTCGTCGCCGTCGTACGTCGCGACCACGGCGTGCTGGCCGACGGAGAGCGAGTCGATGGTGATCGACGCGATCCCTCCGGTGGCCGAGCTGACCGGGGCCGAGCCGAGGACGGTGTCCCCGTCGGTGAAGGTGACGGTGCCCGACGGCGAGCCGGCGCCCGGCGCGAGCGCGCCGACCGCGGCCGTGAACGTCACCGGCTGCCCGACGACAGAGGTCGCGGCGCTGCTGGTGACGGTGGTCTTCGTCGCCGCCTTGTTGACCGTGTGGCTCACGACCGGCGAGGTGCTGGTGACGAAGTTCGGGTCGGCGCTGAGGTAGGTCGCCTTCACCTGGTGGGTGCCCCGCGCGAGCGAGCTCGTGGTGATCTCGGCGCTGCCGCCCGCGAGGGTGACGAACGCGCCGGGCTGGCCGTCGATGGTGAACTGGACCACGCCGCCGGGCTCGCCGGTGGCCGGCGCGACCGGGGTGACCGTCGCGGTGACGGTGACCGCCTGGCCGAAGACCGACGGGCTGGGGGAGACCTCGACCTCGGTCGAGGTGTGGGCCGCCGCGACCTCCTGGTCGAGCGAGGCGGTGGCGCCGGCGAAGCGGGTGTCGCCCTCGTAGTTCGCGGTGATCACGTGGTCGCCGGCATCCAGCTTCACCGGTGCCGAGACGACGCTGCCGCCGTTGAGCGGGACCGGCGAGCCGATCGGGTCGCCGTCGGCGAAGAACTGGACATTGCCGCTCGGGTCGCCGGCACCGGGCCCGACGACGGCGACGTCGGCGGTGAAGGTGAGGGGCTCGCCCGCGACCGCATCGGCGTTCGAGGTGCTCACGCTCACCGAGGTGTCGGCGCGGTCCACGCCGTGGGTGAGCTCGGCCGAGGTGCTGGTGGCGAGGTCGCCATTGCCGTTGTACGTCGCCTGCACGGTGTGGTTGCCCGGAGCCAGGTTGCTGATGCTGAGCTCCGCGGTGTCGTCGCCGGCCAGCTGGACGGCGGTGCCGTACGGCTCGCCGTCGACGTTGAACTGGACGCCGCCGGCGGGGTCGCCGACGCCGGGGGAGACCACGCCGACCGTGGCGGTGAAGGTGACCGCCTGGCCGCTGACGGTGGGGGACCCGGTGCTGGTGAGCGCGGTGCTGGTCGGCGCCTTGCCCACCGTCAGCTGCTTGGCCGCGGCGTCGCTGGTGACCAGGTTGCCGTCGCCGCTGTAGCGAGCGCCGATGGTGTGCTCGCCGGTGCTCAGCGTGGTGGTCGGCGGCGTGGTGGCGGACCCGCCGGAGACGGTCACCGGGGCGCCGAAGTCGTCCCCGTCGACGGTGAACTGGATCGTGCCGGTCGGCGTGCTCGTGCCGTTGACGGGCGCGACCTGGGCGGTGAAGGACACCGCCTCGCCGTGCACCACCGGTGAGGGCTGGAGGAGCGTCGTCGTGGTCGGGTTCTTCTTCACCTCGAACGACGTCGGGTCCGAGGAGCCCTTGTAGTAGGCCGTCTGCGCGAAGGACGCCGTGACGGTGGCGGACCGCGGCGGGCCCGCCACCGGCAGGCTCGCGGTGGCGACACCGCTGGCGTTGGTCGTCGCGTTGACCGACGTACCGCCGGACAGGGCGAACGTGACGACCCGTCCGGGCAGGACCGAGGCGGCCAGGTTGGGGTCGGTCAGCTTGGCCGACACGCTCACCGAGGTGTTCTGCGCACCCTCTGTGGCGCCGGTGTAGGCGATCTGGGTGATGTTGTCGATCGTCACCGAGCGGTTGGTCGTGTTGGTCGAGTTGGTGCAGTAGAGGAAGCCGGACCGCTTCCGCTCGATCGCCCGGGCGGTGTAGGCGCCGTTGGCGTAGCCGTGGGTGTCCACGACCACGCTCTTGGCGCCGGTGCCGCCCTGGACGCTTTCGAACACGACGGTGCCCCCGCTGTTGATCAGCTGCAGGGTCGTCTGCGGGCTGCTTCCGCTGAGGCAGCCGGTCCCGTCGCTCGCGCCGCTCGCAGCCAGCGTCGCGTTGCCGCGGAGAACGGCGTTCGCCGCCGGCGAGGTGATGTCGGCCGAGGCCGACGAGGTGAGGACGACAGGGATCCCGAGCCCCAGGGTGGTGGCCGCGAGGGCCGCGATCATGCGCCGCACAGAGGTTCCTTTCATCGGAGCGCGCCTCACTTCAGGAGGGCGCCGTGCGCCGTGGAGGAGAGGTGGTTGGCGTCACCCGCGTAGGTCACGTTGTAGCCACCGGCGAGGGTGAGCTGCAGGAGCTGGGGCGCCGCGTTGCACACGGCGAACCCGGACTCGTCGCTCACCGTGGTGCACACGAGCCTGGTGCCCACCCGGAACTCCAGGGGTACGCCGGCCAGGGGGTTGCCGCCCGCGGTGACCGTCGCCCGGAGCTGGCCGAGTGGCAGCAGCAGCGGCGTCAGCGAGACGACTGCGGGCGTGGCCTGGATCGCGGTCGGCTGCTTGGCCACCGTGATGCTGCGGGCGCCGGAGGTGCTGGCGCCGAAGCGGTTGGTGCCGGCGTACTCCGCCTTGATCGTGTGGCTGCCCGCCCCGAGCCCGGAGACCGTCGCGGTCGCCACCGCCGTGTCGTTCGCGCCGGGAGCGAGGGTGGCCGTCGCGACGACCTGCCCGTTCTCGGTGAACCGCACGGTGCCCGTCGGCGAGCCGAGCCGGCCCTCGGCCGGGGTCACGGTCGCGGTCAGGGTGACGGCGTCGCCGTAGACCGAGAAGTCGCGGTCGAGGGCGAGCCCGGTGGTGGTCGCGATGACGCCGACGACCTGGGTCAGCTCGGCTGTGCCGGGGCTGTAGCGCAGGTCGCCCGAGTAGAGGACCCCGACGGTGTGGCTTCCGGGCGCCAGGTCGGCGAGGGTCGCGCTGGTCGCGGCCCCGTCCACCAGGCTGACTGCGGCGCCGACCGGGTGGCCGTCGACCGAGAACTGCACGAAGCCGGTCGGGGCGAGTCCGCCGTCCGAGGTGACCTCGGCGGTGAACTGCACGCCCTCGCCGACGCCTGAGGAGGCGGCCGAGGACGCGAGAGCCACGTCCGCGGTCCCGGTCCCGACCGACTGGGTGAGGATGTCGCCGCTGCCGGAGAAGCCCGGTGCCGCCTCGAAGCTGGCGATCACGGTGTGGTCGCCGGGCTCCGCGGAGTCGACCGGCGGGCTCACCGCGACACCGTCCTCGAGAGCCACCGGGGCGCCGAGGTCCTGGCCGTCGAGCGAGAACTGCACGGTGCCGGTCGGGGTGTCGCCCTCGGCGGTCACGCTCGCGCGGAAGGTGACCCCGGCGCCGTACGTCGACGGGTTGGCGCTCGACGTCAGCGTGGTCGTGGTCGCCACCACCGCGGTCCCCGGGATCACCGAGTGGGCCACGGCCTCCGACTCGCTCGCGCGGTAGTCGGCGTCGCCGGCGTAGCGGGCGGTGAGCTGGTGCGTACCTGCCGGCAGGTCGTCGACGTCGAGCGTGGCGACGCTGCCCGAGGCCGAGGCAACGAGCGGGACGGCGCCGAGGGACTCGGTGCTGGCGTAGAAGGTCACCGTGCCGGTGGGCGCGCCTGCGCCGGGGCTGACGGCGGCGACCGAGGCGGTGAGGGTGACGTTCTGGTCCTGCACCGACGGCGACGGGGAGGCCTGCACCACGGTGGTGGTGTCGGCGGCGTCGACGTCCTGCTCGCGCTGGTCGGAGCCGCCGAGGTAGTCGGCGTTGCCGGCGTAGCGGGCCTCGACGGTGTGGGTGCCGGCACCGAGGGAGGTGACCGGGGCGAACACCGCGACGCCGTTGTCGAGCGGGACGGGGCTGCCGACCTCGCTGCCGTCGACGAGGAGCTGGACCTGGCCGGCCGGCGTACCGCCGCCCGGAGCCTCGACCGTGACGGTGGCCGTGTAGCTCAGCGCCTGGCCGCTGACCGAGCTGCCCGACGGGCCGGCCAGCGCCACGGAGACCGCCGCCCTCGCGACGTTCACGGTGCGCTGGGTGGCCGTGCTGCCGGCGTACACGTCGTCGCCGGTGTAGCTCGCGACCACCTGGTTGGAGCCGACCGGGAGGTCGGTGACCACGGTGGAGGCGTTGCCGTCGGTGTCGACGCCGGCGCGGCCGACCTCGGTGCCGCCGACGGTGAACACGACGTCACCCGTGGGGGTGCCGGCGCCCGTGGTCACGCTCGCCGCGAGGGTGACCGGCTGGCCGTGGACCGCCGAGCCGGGAGAGACCGACGCGGAGGTGCTGGTGGCCAGCAGCGGCTCGCGGACCCGGAAGGTGACCGAGCTCGAGGTGCTGCCGGTGTGGTCGGCCGTGCCGCTGTAGGTGGCGATCACGGTGTGGTAGCCGAGGCCGAGCGTCGAGAGCTGGGCGCTGGTCGCCTGGCCGCCGCTGAGCGGGACGGCGGAGCCGAAGTCGGCGCCGTCGACGTTGAACAGGACGGTGCCGCCCGGGTCGCCGCCATGGCTCGGCGCGACGGTCGCGGTGAACCGGACCGGGTCGCCGATGGTCACCACGCCCGGCTGGGCGACGACGGCGGTGGTCGTCGGGATCGTGCCGACGGTGAAGGCGGTCTGCGTCGAGGCGGCCTCGTGGCCGCCGTCGCCGGCGTACGACGCCGTCAGGGTCGCCGTCCGCGGCGGTCCCGCCACGGAGATCTGGGTCTCGGCGACACCGGAGGCGTTGGTCGTGGCGTCGGCCGTCGCTCCGCCGGACAGGCTGAACGTGACGGTGCGCCCGGCCGCGCTCGCGCCGGTGCGGTCGGTCAGCGTGGCCCGGACCGTGGCAGTGCTGCCCTGCGGGGCGGAGGTGTCGCCGCCGTACGCGAGGGTGCTGCAGTTCTTCGGGGTCACGACGAGCGTGGCCACGGTGGTGACGCCACCGGCGGTCACGAGGACCCCCCAGGAGCCGCGGACGCCGCTCTTCTGCAGGCCGTCGGTCTCGCTCGGCGCGGTGAGGGTCGCCGCGTAGTTGCCGCCCGCGGTCGTGGTGGTGGTCGTCGTGCTGCCCTGCCCCGGGGACAGGGGCGACTTGTCGAGACGGACGCTGACCGGTACGCCGGCCGTGCCCGTGCTGAGCCTGCCGGCGACGGTGACGTCCGCGCCGGCGCAGGTCAGCGACGGCGTGATGGTCTCGGTGAGCGTGGTCGACGCGGCGGGGGTGGTCGCGCTGGACAGCTTGCGGTCCAGGGTCAGGGTCGCGCCGTCGAGCGGGAGCTTGAGGTACTCCTGGGCGTCGTTGCGGTGGTTCGGCGACCACCAGTGGGTGCTGACGAGTGAGCCGTCGGAGCTCTGCGAGTGGACCTTGCTGGTCGCGATGTTGCCCGCGGGGACACTCGCGGTCGCGTTCGTGACGTTCGCGGGGGCGTCGAGGGAGAACACGCCGTTGAACGTGTCGGCCCCGCTCCCGTAGCTGCCGGCGTTGTAGCTGAAGCCGCCGTCGTAGTCGACGTCGACGTCGGTCTGCCAGCTCTGCCCGGCCTCGATCGGGAAGTCGATGGCCCGCCAGCCACCGCGGGGCGTCATCACCAGGTCGACCGCTGCGGTGATGTTGGTCGAGATGATCGAGATCGACGCCTTGGCGTTGAGGTTCTGGTGCTGCTGCTCCTGCAGCAGCGCCAGGTCGGAGCGGCGGACGTACCGCGTGCCGCTCACCGACCCGGAGAAGTTGCTGAGGTTCGCGGTCCCGATGCCGTCCACCGCGGCACTGCCTCCGCCGCCGGTGATGGTGCCGGTGATGTTCAGCCTGTAGGCGCTGTGTCCCTGGAACGTCTCCACGCCGGCGACGGTGTAGGTGACGTTCTCGTTGATCGTGACGTCCGCCGTGTCCGCGGTGTAGCGGAAGGTCGTCGCGTAGGTCCACGCCCACCCGGTGTTCCACGCGACGGCGTCGTCGCCGCCGGCCTGCGCGGCGCTCGCGGGCGCGACGCCGGTGGTCGTGACCAGCCCCGCGACGATCGTCGCGAGGACGCTGAGCCAGGCCATCCGTCGTCGGAAGGCTCGGGCCGCGCGTCGGCGGCCACCGGGCAGGAGTGTGTTGTCGATCGGCGCAGGGAGCATGCGTCACCGTCCCGTCAGGAGGGGGGTGCCACCCGAGAGGTACGGACACGGGGACCGTGTGGCGGAGGGAGTGAGCCGGATTCAAGCAGGTTGTGACCGCGTCCACACCGGTTTTGTGAGAAGGGTTCACGTTTTCTTTACCTTCGCGGGTGCCCGTGGTCGCCCCGGCTCGGCGTTTGCGGCGGCGCGCCGTAACCTTGCTCCTTGTGGCAGGCCCCGACTACGACGCCGAGATCAAGCAGCTGACTGCGACGATGCACACCATCGAGCAGGTCCTCGACCTGCCCAGGATGGAGCGTGAGATCGCCGACCTCGGCGAGCAGGTCGCCGCCCCCGACCTGTGGGACGACCAGGCCAACGCCACCCGCGTCACCGGCCGGCTCTCGTCGCTGCAGGGCCAGGTCGAGCGGTTCCGCGGCCTCCAGCAGCGCATCGAGGACCTCGGCGTCCTCGCCGAGCTCGCCGCCGAGGAGAGCGACGCCGACACCCTCGCCGAGGCCGACTCCGAGCTCGCCCGGGTCAAGACGGCCGTGGAGGGACTCGAGGTCCGCACCCTGCTCTCCGGTGAGTACGACGAGCGCGAGGCCATCGTCACGATCCGCTCCGGCGCCGGTGGCGTCGACGCCGCGGACTTCGCCGAGATGCTGATGCGGATGTACACCCGCTGGGCCGAGCGGAACAAGTACCCCGTCGAGGTCTACGACGTCTCCTACGCCGAGGAGGCCGGCATCAAGTCGGCCGAGTTCGCGATCCACGCGCCGTACGCCTACGGCACCCTCTCCGTCGAGGTCGGCACCCACCGCCTGGTCCGGATCAGCCCCTTCGACAACCAGGGCCGCCGCCAGACGTCGTTCGCCGCCGTCGAGGTCGTCCCGCAGCTCGAGCAGACCGACGAGATCGAGGTCGACGAGAACGAGATCCGGGTCGACGTGTTCCGCTCCGGTGGCCCCGGCGGCCAGTCGGTCAACACCACCGACTCCGCGGTCCGCCTCACGCACATCCCCACCGGCATCGTGGTCTCCTGCCAGAACGAGAAGTCGCAGCTGCAGAACAAGGCCGCTGCGATGATCGTCCTCAAGGCCAAGCTCCTCGCCAAGAAGAAGGCCGAGGAGGCCGCGCTCAAGAAGGACCTCAAGGGCGACGTCGCCGCGAGCTGGGGCGACCAGATGCGCAACTACGTCCTCAACCCGTACCAGATCGTCAAGGACCTGCGCACCGGCTACGAGACCGGCAACCCGCAGCCCGTCTTCGACGGCGAGATCGACGGCTTCCTCGAGGCCGGGATCCGCTGGCGGCGTGGGGCAGAGCAGGAAGGCTGACGCTTCAGGGTAGATGCGGCGCGCGAGCGACTCACGGTGTTGGTTTGACGCTCGCTTCGCTCGCGCATGTCGGGCGCCCTTTTGACGCGTGATCTTCCCTCGCTGCGCTCGCTCCCTCGTTCCTCGGTCGCTCGCTCCGCTCAGACCGTATGAGGTGACTGCCTCGGTTTGAGGTGGTTGCGGGCCGGGGCCTCTCTTGCGCATGTTCGTGGGTTACCGAGCAGGGGCCGCCTGCTCGGCCTATCCACAGTCGTAAGGAGGCCCCGGTGATTGTTGAGCGTACGAGTGTTGGGCTCGATGTGCACGCACGGTCGGTCGTGGCGACCGGTCTGGACTCGGTGACGGGCGAGGTGTTCAAGACGACCCTCGTGCCAGCCCAGGAGGAAGTCATCAAGTGGTTGCGGACCCTGCCTGGTCCGGTCGCAGCCACCTACGAGGCCGGCCCGACCGGGTTCGGGCTGTACCGGGCGTTGACCGCGGCCGGGATCCGCTGCGAGGTCGCGGCTCCTTCGAAGCTGACCCGCCCTTCGGGCGATCGGGTCAAGACCGACGCCAAGGACGCGTTGTTGCTGGCCCAGTTGTTGCGGGTCGGACAGATCACCAGCGTGCGGGTGCCGACGGTGACCCAAGAGGCCGCGCGTGACCTGGTCCGGGCACGCGAAGACGTTCGTGTCGACCTGCTCCGGGCCAGGCACCGGGTGTCCAAGCTGCTGCTGCGCCACGGGCACGTCTACTACGGCGGGCGGGCGTGGACCGGCGTTCACGAGGCGTGGCTGCGCCGGATCCGGTTCGACCTGCCCCACCAGGCCGGCACTCGTGCGGCCTATGAGGCCGATCTGGAAGCGGTCGCGTTCGCGGTGGCTCGCCGCGACCGGCTCGACGCGACCATCACCGCGATGGCTACCGAGTCCGAGTTCACACCGATCGTGCGCAAGCTGTGGTGCCTGCGCGGTGTCTCGACGTTGACCGCGTTCGCGCTCGCGGTCGAGATCGGTGACTGGGAACGGTTCACCGGTGCCAGCATCGGCGCCTACCTCGGACTGGTGCCGTCCGAGCACTCCAGCGGCCAGTCGCGCCGCCAAGGGAGCATCACCAAGGCCGGCAACACCCACGTCCGACGGCTGCTGGTCGAGGCGGCCTGGCATCACCAGCGTCGCTATCTGGTGGGCAAGACCCTCCAGGCCCGCTGGGACCAAGCCCCCGCAGCGGCCCGTGCGCGTGCCCATGCCGGGAACCAGCGGCTTCACCAGCGCTGGGTCACGATGAGCGCCCGGAAGAAGAAGCACACCGTGGCGAGCACCGCGATCGCGCGTGAGCTGGCCGGCTGGTGCTGGTCCCTGGCCACCCTGCCCGATTGAACTGCCCGACTGACGCCCGGCCCCTGAAGCTTCTGGCCCGGACCGCCGACTCGTCGACAGCAACGTGCTGGAGCCGACCCGCGCCTGGACTGTGAGCCACGCACCGGCCAACGACCTTGTTCGTGCCGTGTTCGTGACGCTCGACCTCAGACACCAGCGCAGCGCTCCCGCCGAATCGCGGCCCTGCGGTAACCAACCCGCGCATATCAGTCTGACCACGTGCGTCGACAGACCCGCTCACAACGAACCGGCACCCCCAGGCCAGAACAGAAGCGCCGCCACGACAACCAGCCGTGGCGGCGCTTCACCCTGCCACTTGACAGGAAAGACCTACATATCAGTCCAGATCACGCGGGGCGCCCGACGGGATTCAGCCGAATGTCGTCCGTGCGCCCACCACAGTCAGCCGTTTCTTTCCGTCGCGCCGTTGCCAGGCGGCGCGACGAGACTCAGCCGCGCGTGATGCCTGAGCGCACCAGATGCGGCTGAGTGTTTCTCCGTCGGGCGCGCCGCGTTGCCTGGACGGAGCGGAGCGAGCGCCAGCGAGCGCAGCGGAGGAAGGCAACGCGCAAAAGCGCGCCCGACATGCGCGAGCGAAGCGAGCGCCAAATGACACCGTGAGTCCTTCGCGCGCCGCACCAGCTCAGCGCCGAATCCCTACCGTCCCTTCGCGGCCGCCGAGCGCGGGCTGTACGAGCCCCAGCCGAGGTCGTTGCGGGCCCGGATCCGCACGGCCCAGCGGCCCTTGCGGGGCAGTCGGACGGCGGCGGCGCTCGCCTGGCCGGACAGCACGCCCGTCTTGCTGCGCGACAGCACCCGTCCCGACCTGTCGAGCCGGAAGACCTGCAGCACGTAGCCGGTGATCGTGCCGCCGCCGTCGGCCGGCGGGGTCCAGTGCACGTCGACGGTGATCCGGCCGCCCCGGGCGCCCTTCTTCACGGAGGGAGCGTGCGGCGTGCCCGGCCGGGACGTGGGCAGCCCGGGGGGCAGGGGATCGGGGGTGCCGGACGGGTCGAAGGGGATCTCCGTGTCCGGGGGCACGGGCACTCCGGTGCCACCGGCACACCCGGACATCAGGAGCTGGTAGCGGCCGAGGCTGCCGTAGTCGTCGTACCCACCCCCGACGGTGGTCCAGCCGCTGGTGCCTCCCGGGCCCGAGCCGCCGCCGGAGACCGCCAGGTAGTAGGGACCGCCTGCGACGGGGACGCTGAGGGAGGCGCCCATCCCGCTGATCGCGCCGGAGGTCCGGGTCGTCTGGGGAGCACTGGAGGCCAGCACGTTGCCGGAGGCGTCGCGCAGCTCGAGGATGACGTCGAGGTTGGGCCCGACGCCGGCCGGCGAGGCGGTGGCGGTGAGCATGCCGAGGCAGTTGGTCAGCGCGTACCAGTCGCTGTCCGCCGGTGTCGAGATGATGCCGCCGTCGTCGGGCAGCGTGCTCAGGTCGGCGGCCGTCGCGGGGGTGCTGCCCGCGTCGTCGGTGCGCAGCGGCAGGCCGTGCGCGCCGATCACGGCGAGGTCGTCCTCGTGGTTGTTGGCCCCGGAGTAGTCGCCCCGCGACCACTGGGTGATCGCCGCGCCGTAGGGACTGCCCATGATCGGGCCCCACAGGGCGGTGCCGGCGTAGTAGCCGCTGCTGCTGGTGCCGTCGTGCGAGAGGCCCAGGGTGTGCCCGGCCTCGTGCGCCGCCGCGTCGGCCATGTTCTTCGCCTTCTGGCCCAGGGAGGTGGGGAACACCCAGGCCGGGCTGTGCAGCTCGCTCGACGCGATCTCGTCGTAGGTGCCGATCCACGCGATGCCGCCGCACCCGCCGCCGCACAGCTGGGTCTGCACCGAGCTGTCGTTGGTGAACGCCACCCGGGCGCCGTACGACGGGTCGTTGCTCGAGGCCCGGAACAGGCCGCCGTACAAGGGCTCCTGGGTGGTCACGTCCACGTCCCAGGGAGCGAAGTCCTCGGCGACGCGGGCCCACACCTCGCGGATCACGGTCTGCTCGGCGTCGGAGAACAGCAGCGCGAGCCCGTCCAGCGACCAGCCGCCGAACAGCAGGCTGTTGAGGCCGTTGAGGAGCCACGAGTTCGTGGCGAGCAGGCTGCCGCCGTCGAAGTCGAGGTAGATGCTGCGGGCAGCGCCGGGGCGGCTGTGCAGGGAGAAGGTGGGGACGTCCGCGGTGGCGGCGAGGGTCTGGGCGACCGCGGGCGGCGGGGTGTCGGACGACGTCGCGTCGGCCACGTCGGCCGGCGGCTGCCATTCGTCGACGGCGTAGAGCGTGCCGTCCGCGGCCACGTCCAGCGACGGGTCGGAGTCCAGCAGCCGCTGCTCGGCGGCGGTCAGCCCGGGGACGTCGGGCTCGGGCGCCGCGGCAGCGGGCAGCGCGAGCATGCCGACGGCCAGTGCCAGGCCGGCGAGCCCGAGGGTCCCTCTTCGCAGGGCGTGCATGGAGACACGATCGGCTCGGCGGGGGACCACCCTGAAGGGCCGCTGCGCAGGTCAGGACGAAGTCCCGGCAACTGTGCCCGATCGATCAGGTCAGCGGCACCGACGCCGCCTGCGCGACCGCGACGCACCAGCGTCCGGCACGGTCGACGAGCTCGTCCTGGGCGACGTCGGCGGGCAGGGTCAGGCTGCAGGCCAGCCACGCGTCGCCGAACAGGCCGCGGAAGGAGACGGTCTGCACGGCGTCGCCCGCGCAGAGCACGCCCGCCGACGGGGTGCCGAACGCCGGCGCCGCGGGCAGCGCCGTGCACGCCTTGGTGACCGACGCCGTCGCCATCGCCTGGGCCGTGTCGGTGGTGATCGGCGGGGCGAACACCCAGCCCCGCGCCTCGACGGGAGCGGCGGTGCCGGTGGGGTCGGTGGTGTCGGTGGTGTCGGTCGTGTCGGAAGGGGAGAAGCGGCAGCCGTACTCGTGGGGGACGTCGCCGACGGGGAAGGCGTCGGACTGCTCGCCGTTGTCGTACGCCGCCAGCGTGGCCTCGGCGCCGAGCGCCTTCTCCACCGCCGCCGCGGGCACCAGGTCGCAGAAGGGCGCGCGCTGCACGACCGCCTTCGAGGTGTCGAACTCGGCCAGGGGAGTGCCCTTGTAGGGGGCCGGCTCGCGCGAGAGCGTGGCGTCGCCGGAGACGGCCACGCCGATGGCGACGGGTACGAGCGTGAGCAGCGCTGAGAGGAGCAGCGCACGCAGGACCATCGGCACACGGTCACCCTAGAGGACGCCCCGAATGACGAGGAACGACCATGCCGGTGGTCCGGATGGGCCATTGCCCTCGGGCGCTTGCGACCGGTTCACTGGCGACGCGGGCGTGGGGCCCGCCGTCATCGCGCCTCTGCTCCGCGGCGCCCTTCTGCTGGGGGACAACCATGCAGCCTTCCCGCGTTCTCGCGCGCCTGCTCGCCCTTCTGCTCGCCCTCGCGGGCCTGGCGGTGGTCGGGACCGCCGTGCCGTCGGCCCATGCCACGACGCCCAAGGCCGACGGCGGAGGCCGTGACAAGCAGGCCGCGCTGGCCGACCTCACCCTGTCCGGGACCGTCACCACCGAGGACGGGGGGCCGCTGGACGCGTGGGTGAGCCTCTATCAGTGGCAGTCGGGCGCCGACCTGTTCGAGCCGATTGACGGGGCGCCGGTGGCGGACGAGCCGGGGAGCCCGTCCTACTCGTTCTCGGTCGCGCCCGGGTCCTACTACGTCGCGGTCGAGGACACCACCGGCGGTGCCTACCTGACCGGCTACAGCGGATCTGCCACCGAACCGCCCACCGGGCTCGACAGCAACGGCGTGGTCACCGTGTCCGACTCCTCCCGGACCGCGGACGTCGTCCTGGCCCTCGCGCCGACGGCGCAGACGGTGAGCGGCTCCGTCGTCGACGGGTCCGGCGACCCGGTCTCCGACGCGTACGTCGAGACCTCCGCGGGCCCGGGCTACGACGACGACACCACTGACGTGGACGGCGCCTTCTCGCTGACCCTGGTGCCCGGGAGCTACCAGCTGTGGGTGCAGGCGCCCGTCGAGTTCGAGGACACCCTCGTGGACATCGTCGTGGACGCGGACGGGGGTGTGCTCGAGCCGATCGTCCTGGACCCGGCCGGCCAGTGGACGGTGTCGGGCAAGGTGCGCGACGCCGACGGCCCGCTTGCCGACGCCGAGGTGCAGGTCGTCCAACTGATCCCGGACGGCGAGGGCGGCTGGTACGACGGCGACTGGGTCGCCGACGCCGTCACCGGCCCGGACGGCACCTTCGCGGCCGAGGGCATCCGGTCCGGGGACGAGTACACGGTCCGCGCCTCCGCGACCGGCCACGGCACCCGGTACGCCGGCAACGTGGCGTCTCTCGACGCCGCCGGCCTCGAACACGTCCATCTGGCCGGTGACCACACCTTCTCCGACATCACGCTGCCGGAGGCCTCGACCCTCGGCGGCACGGTGACCGGACCGAACGGACCCGAGTCCGAGACCCAGGTCGCGCTGTACGCGTGGGACGAGACGGCCGGCGCCTTCGTCCGCCAGGACAGCGCGTTCACCGACGACTCCGGGGTCTACGCCTTCAGCAGCATCGAGGCCGGGACGTACACGCTGCACTTCGAGCCGGCCGAGGCATCCTCGGCAGCCGCGGCCTGGCTCGTGGGCGCCGACATGCCGTCGGGCCCGGCTGCGCCCGGCACCTTCGTGGTGTCCTCGGTGCCGGCCGCGCTGACGAAGGACAAGGTCCTCGCGCAGGCGCAGGTCGCCACCGGTCGGATCACCGACCAGATGCACAACCCGCTGTCCGACGGAGGTGTCGTCGCCTACCGGTGGGACGCCGATGCCGTGGAGTGGCAGCAGGTGGGTACCGCTACCACCGGCGCCCAGGGCACCTACGCGGTCCGGCTGCCGGCTGCCGGCGACACGGTCACCTTCCGGTTCTCGCGCGGCGGGTTCAGCGCGCGCTTCCTCGGTGGCGGCACGTCCCTGCCGGCCGCCCCGAACGGGACCAACAGCCGCGTCGTACCCGCGAGTGGCGACCTGGCGCTGCCGGACGCCGAGCTCCCGCCGTTCGTCAGCCAGCTGGGCAAGGTCGCCGGGCAGGACGACCTGGCCTACTGTCGCGCCAACGTGCTGCCGGCCAACGACGACGGCTCCAGCGACGAGGTGGAGCTCCCGTTCGACGTGAAGTTCTACGGCAACCCGTTCAGCAGCCTCTACGTCAACAACAACGGCAACGTCACCTTCGGGTCGCCGCAGAGCGAGTACACGCCGAGCGCCCTCAACGGGCCCACAGCGGTGCCGATCATCGCGCCGTTCTTCGCCGACGTGGACACCACGGGCACCGGTTCGAACGTCGTCACCTACGGCGCCTCCGCCGACGGCAAGTCGTTCTGCGTCAACTGGGCGGACGTCGGCTACTACGAGTCGCACGACGACAAGCTCAACACCTTCCAGCTCATCCTCACCTCCCGCACGGGCGCCTCCGGCCGCACCGCCGGCGACTTCGACGTCCGGTTCAACTACGACGAGGTGCTCTGGGAGACCGGTGACGCCTCGGACGGCGCGAACGGCCTCGGTGGGACGTCCGCCGCGGCGGGCTTCTCGGCCGGCACGGGAGCGCCCGGGTCCTACGTCCAGCTCGAAGGCTCCCTCGTCAACGGCGCACTCCTGGACGCGGGCCCGCACGCCCTGGTCGCCAGCTCCCAGAACTCGGCCCAGCCGGGCCGCTACAACTTCGAGATCCGCAACGACGGCTTCCAGCCCACCCTGGGCGGACTGACCGGCCACGTCCAGAAGGTCGGGGGAGCCCCGGTCGTCGGGGCGTACGTCGAGGCGTGTCGGACCGGCACGTACCAGTGCTCGTACACCGACACCAACGCGTCCGGCGACTACGCCTTCACCGCGCTCAACGCCGGCAGCTACGCCGTCGAGGTGTGGCCTCCCGACAACACCCTCTTCAGCGGAGGCACGACCGCCTCCGTCACCACCGGCGACACGACGACCGCTCCCGTGGTGATCCTCCAGGCGCCCGTGCCGATGCCGGACAACGTGCAGCTGAACGGCGCCGGCGCCGACGGGAGTGTGCCCTCGGTCTACTACGGTGACCCCGTCCACCTGCGGATCATGGGCTGCGAAGGTGTCAGCACGCCGACGTACACCGTGGCGCTCACGACCGGCCAGGTGCTCCGCAACAGCCTGCCCCTGACCCTGACGGCCCCGGGCGTCTACGAAGCGGACATCGCCCCCTTCAGCCCGGACCACGGCGACGCCGTGATCACCACCAACGTCCCGAAGACCTGCGGTGGTCCGGGCACGTCGTTCAACATCTACATCGACCCGGCCGGCGTGGTCACCGACCAGTGGGGCCGGCCGCTCGACGGTGCGACGGTGACGCTCTACCGCGCGGAGGAGGCCACCGGGCCCTTCGACGTCGTGCCGAACGGCAGCGACATCATGAGCGCAAGCAACCAGTCCAACCCTGACACGACCGGCGCGGACGGCATGTTCCAGTGGGACGTGCAGGCCGGCTTCTACAAGGTCAAGGCGGCCGCCACGGGCTGCACCCAGTTCACGACGGACGCGATGCAGATCGCGCCCGCACGGACCCACCTGGTCCTCAAGCTGCAGTGCTCGGCCGGTGCGCCGACCGCCGCCGGCTCCCCGACGATCACCGGCGTGCCGCAGGTCGGCCGGACCATCACGGCCGTCGACACCTCCTGGCCGGCGCCGCTGACGAGCACGGTCGAGCTGGTGCGCAACGGGCAACCGCTCGGTGCCGCCGCCTACACGCTCAAGGCGGGCGACGAGGGAGCGGTGTTCACGGCGCGCTCGAGCGCGCGCCGCCCGAGCCTGCAGAGCGACGACGGACCGGACGCGGGACAGCTGAACCGCACCGTCGCGTTCGAGGTCGTCACTGCGAACAGCGTCACCGGGCTCGCCGCACCGCTGGCCGCGACGACGACGACCCTGACGGGCAAGAAGAAGGCCAAGGTCGGCTCGAGGCCGGTCGTGACGGTGACCGTAGCGGCGCCGGGCGTCGTACCGGCTGGCACGGTGATCGTGCGGATCGGGTCGAAGGTCGTCGGCACCGCTGTCCTCGTCGGCGGCGTCGCCAAGGTCAAGCTCAAGAAGCTCAAGAAGAAGGGAAAGGTCACGCTGGTGGCCACCTACACCGGCAGCGCCACCACCACGGGGTCGACGTCCGCGCCGTTCAAGGTCAAGGTGCGGTAGGCCACCACGACCCACCGGCGACGGGTCCACCGGTCGGCTTCGGCGGTGGCGTACCGTCAGGTCAGTGATTCGCTTCGAGAAGGTCACCAAGCGCTATCCCGGCCCCGGCCGGCCGGCGCTGGACCAGGTCACCCTCGACATCGACAAGGGCGAGTTCGTCTACCTCGTCGGTACGTCGGGATCCGGCAAGTCCACCGCGCTGCGGCTGGTGCTGCGCGAGCTGCGCCCGACCACCGGTCGCGTGCACGTCGCCGGCAAGGAGATCAACCGGATGGCCGGGTGGAAGGTACCGCGGCTGCGGCGCCAGATCGGCACCGTGTTCCAGGACTTCCGGCTGCTGCCCAACAAGACGGTCACGGAGAACGTCGCCTTCGCCCAGCAGGTGATCGGCAAGTCGCGCCGCGAGATCGGCAAGGTCGTCCCCGAGACGCTCGAGCTGGTGGGCCTCAAGGACAAGGGCGACCGGATGCCCGACGAGCTGTCCGGCGGTGAGCAGCAGCGGGTGGCGATCGCCCGCGCGTTCGTCAACCGCCCGATGATCCTCATCGCCGACGAGCCGACCGGAAACCTCGACCCGGCCACCTCCGTCGGCATCATGAACCTCCTCGGTGACATCAACGAGACCGGCACCACGGTCGTGATGGCCACCCACGACCACGGCATCGTCGACCAGTTCACCAAGCGGGTGATCGAGCTCGACAGCGGGAAGGTCGTGCGCGACGAGGCGTCCGGAAGCTACGGCTTCCAGCACTGACCCGGATCCGATCCAGCCCGATCCAGAGAGCCTTCCTCATGCAGCTTCGCTACGTCTTCACCGAGCTCCGCACCGGCCTGCGCCGCAACCTGTCGATGCACCTCGCGGTGATCCTCACGCTCTTCGTGTCCCTCTCGCTGGCCGGCATCGGCATCCTGGTCCAGCGCGAGGCCACCGTCGCCCGCGACAGCCTCGGTGACGAGCTGAAGATCCTGGTCAACCTGTGCACCGACGACGACCCCTCGCACAGCCCCAACTGCGCGAGCGGTGAGGTCACCGCCGACCAGCAGCAGCGCATCGAGAAGGAGATCAAGGACAACGACGAGGTCCGCTCCTTCGCCTACCAGTCGAAGGAGGAGGGCTTCGAGAAGGCGAAGGAGACCCTCCCCGAGTCGTCGTACTCCGGGCCCGACCCGATCGTGACCGCCGAGGGCTGGCCCGCGGCGTACTGGGTGACGCTCAAGACCCCGGAGCGCGCCGACGGCATCATCAGCGCGCTGGAGGGCCTCGACGGGGTGTCCGGCATCAAGGACCAGCGCAAGGCGCTGGGCCAGATCTTCGGGATCATGACCGTGCTGAAGTACGGCTCCTGGATCGGCGCCGGCTTCCTGCTGTTCGCGGCGCTGCTGCAGGTCACCAACACGATCCGGCTCGCCGCCCTGGCCCGGCGGCGCGAGATCGCGATCATGCGCCTGGTGGGCGCCTCGACGCTCTACATCGCGCTGCCGTTCCTGCTCGAGTCGCTGGTGGCCGCCATCGTGGGCGTCGCCCTCGCGGCCGGCGTGCTGGCTGCCTTCCAGCACTGGGGCGTGGACCAGGCCCTGTCCGACCACGTCTCGTTCCTGCCGTGGGTCGACTGGGGCGACTACACCCATGCGCTGTTCGGGCTCTTCCCGCCGGGCATCGTGCTGCTCGGCCCGGCGCTGACGCTGATCCCGACACTCCTGCTGACCCGCAAATACGTCAAAGTCTGATCGTCGGCGACTACGGTCGAGGGGTTCACTTCCCCGAACACCGATTGGTCGTACCGTGCGCTTCTTCCCCAGCGCCCCGTGGCTGAGTCGTGCCTTGCCCGATCTGCGCGACAGGCTGCCCGTGTGGGCCCACCCCCAGTGGCTGGTGACCGCTGTCGCCACCCTCGTCGCCGTGGCCGGGCTGGCCGTCCCGCTGGCCCATGCCGACGACCGCGACGACCTCAAGGACAAGCAGAACCACGTCAAGGGCGAGATCGCCAGCGTCAAGGGCGACATCCACGAGGCCAGCCAGCAGGTCGCCAAGATCGCCAAGCGGCTCGAGAAGGCCAAGGCCCGGCTCGGCGGCGCCCGCACCCGGCTCGCCTCGGTCCGCGCCGACCTCGCCGACGCGCAGGCCCAGGCGGCGACCCTGGCCACCCAGCTGGCCGACGCGCAGACCCAGCTGACCACCGCCCGGGCGGCACTGGCCCAGGCCCGCGCCGATGTCGCCACCCAGCGTGACGTGAGCCGGGACACGGTGATCGGCATCGCGACCGCGGGCGACACCCGGCTCGCGCTGCTGGCGGCGTACGCCGACGCGGGCAGCATCGAAGACGTGCTGATGGGGCAGACCGCCAACGACCTCGTGATGGGGCGCCAGCACGACGCGCTGGTCGCGCTCGAGGCCGCCGAGGACGCGATGGAGCAGCAGCGGGTCGCCGTCCGGGCCGCCCGCGACCAGGTCGCCGCCGCCAAGAAGGCCGCCGACGACAACGTCGCGACCGTGCAGGCCCTCGTCGACCGGGCCGCGGCCACCGAGACCGAGGTCGAGAACCTCGTCGCCCGCAACAAGGGGCTGCGCAAGGAGGTCGTCGCCGCGCGGGAGGCCGACCGCAAGGCGCTGCGCCGCCTCGAGAAGCGTGAGGCGAAGATCCGGCAGAAGATCATCGAGCTGTCGAAGAAGCAGGGCGGCAGCTACAACGGCGACACCGCCGGCCTGCTCGCCCGTCCCGGTCCGGGACCGGTCACCTCGCCGTACGGCTACCGGATCCACCCGATCTACGGCTACTGGGGCCTGCACAACGGCACCGACTTCGGCACCGGCTGCGGCGCGGCACTGTGGGCCGGCGAGTCCGGCACCGTGATCGACGAGTATTACGACGAGGTCTACGGCAACCGCCTCTACCTCGCGATCGGCAAGGTGAACGGCGCCGACATCGTGCTGGTCTACAACCACATGAGCAAGTACGCCGTGGGCGAGGGTGCGAAGGTCGCCCGCGGCCAGGTCGTCGGGTACTCCGGCTCCACCGGCTGGTCCACCGGCTGCCACCTGCACTTCATCGTGATGCGCAACGGCGACACCGTCGACCCGATGGGCTACCTCTGAGCGGTACGGACGTCGAGGAGGTCGTGCAGCGACCGTCACGAGACGCCCGCCGCCAAACCGGTTGCCGGCCCTGAGAGAATCGACGCATGGCCAAGAAGTCGGGTGCGAAGCAGGAGGACGCGAGCGGGCGCAAGCTCGTCGCGTCCAACAAGAAGGCGCGCCACGACTACCACATCGAGGACACCTTCGAGGCCGGCATGGTGCTCCAGGGCACCGAGGTGAAGTCGCTGCGGATGGGCCGCGCCAGCCTGGTCGACGGCTTCGTCGACATCGAGGGCGGCGAGGCGTGGCTGCACGGTGTGCACATCCCCGAGTACGCGCAGGGCACCTGGACCAACCACGCCGCGCGTCGCAAGCGCAAGCTGCTGCTCAACCGGGTCGAGATCGACAAGATCGAGCGCAAGGTCAGCGAGAAGGGCCACACCGTCATCCCGCTCTCCCTCTACTTCGTCAAGGGCCGGGCCAAGGTCGAGATCGGCCTCGCCAAGGGCAAGAAGTCCTGGGACAAGCGCCAGGCCATCGCCGAGCGCACGGCCGACCGCGAGAAGCAGGAGGCGATCGGTCGCCGGCTCAAGGGCATGAGTGACTGAGGACCGGTCGGAGGATGCCCGCGCGGTGCGGGCGTTCTGGGAGCCGCTCGGGCTGCCCGGGCTGTTCGACGTGCACACCCACTTCCTGCCGCCCAACATCCAGCGCGCCGTGTGGCGGGTCTTCGACGAGGCCGGCCCGAAGATCGGGCGGCCCTGGCCGATCCGCTACCGGCAGTCGCTGGAGGAGCGGGTGGCGCTGCTGCGGGCCTTCGGGGTCCGGGCGTTCCCGACCCATCCCTACGCGCACAAGCCGGGCGTCGCGTCGTACCTCAACGACTGGTCGCGCGACTTCGCGGCGACCGCGCCCGAGATCCTGCGCTCGGCCACGTTCTACCCCGAGCCCGAGGCGGAGAAGTACGTCGCCGAGCTGGTCGACGACGGCGTCCGGATCTTCAAGATCCACCTGCAGGTGGGCGAGTTCGTCGCCGACGACCCGGTCCTCGACCCGGTCTGGGGGATCCTCGAGGACGCCGGCACGCCCGTGACCGTGCACGCCGGGTCCGGCCCGGTCGGCAACGAGTTCACCGGACCCGACTCGGTGGCCCGCCTGCTGCGCCGCTTCCCGCGGCTGCGGCTGATCATCGCCCACATGGGAGCGCCGGAGTACGACGACTTCCTGGTGCTGGCCGAGCGCCACGCGAACGTGCACCTCGACACCACCATGGTGTTCACCGACTTCTTCGACCGCGACGGCGGCTACCCGACCGGACTGCTGCCGCGGGTGCGGGACCTGCGGCCCAAGGTGCTGCTCGGCTCGGACTTCCCGACCATCCCGTACCCCTACCACCACCAGCTCGAGGGACTCGCGCGCCTCGGCCTCGGCGACGACTGGCTGCGCGACGTGTGCTGGCACAACGGCGCACGGCTCTTCGGCGTCGCCGGTTCTTGAGCCGCGCCTCTTCCCCTGCGGGCCCAGCGGTGCTGGACTGAGGTCCGAGCTCATCCAAGGGGGAAAGAAAATATGCGTGCTCGTCTCCTGACCCTGGTCGTCGCCGCCGTGGCCGGCCTCGGACTCGTCGTACCGACCTCGCCGGCATCAGCCAGCACCGGTGGCACCGTCGACGGTGACACCCATCCGAATGTGGCGATGATCGCCTTCTACGACGCCGACGGCCGGTTCCGCTGCTCGGCCACGCTGGTCAGCCCGACGGTCCTGGTGACCGCCGCGCACTGCACCTCCGGCACCCTCGGCAAGACCCTGGTGACCTTCGACAGCGTGGTCGCCGAGGCACCGCCGTCGCCGCTGCCCGTCGCCAGCGACGTGAGCGCCGGCTACACCGACGCCGACATCACCGGCGCCGGCTACCTGTCCGGCACGGCGTACACGCACCCGGACTACAGCGACTTCACCGACCTCGACAACTGGAACGACGTGGGCGTCGTCGTGCTCGACCACGCCGTCGGCATCGCGCCGGCGCCGCTCGCCGGGCTCAACGCCGCCGACGCCGTCAAGCAGCCGCGCAAGACCCTGTTCACCGCCGTCGGCTACGGCACCGAGGTGCGCCAGGCCGACACCGGCTCGCAGAAGCCGACGCCGATGAGCTACCCGATCATCCGCCGGTACGTCGAGATGCCGGGCCAGAAGATCACGCCGCAGATCATCCAGACCAACGGCAACGAGAACGACCCGTTCGGCACCGGTGGCACCTGCTTCGGTGACTCGGGCGGCTCGCTGTGGCTCGACGGCAAGGTCGTCGGCGTGACGTCGTACGGCTACACCCAGAACTGCCGCTACCTCGACGGCTACCAGCGCATCGACATCCCGGGCGTCGCGAGCTGGCTGGCCGGCTTCCTGGACTGAGCGCCGCACCGACACGAACGACCGCCGTGGTCCGCGCGATGCGCGGGCCACGGCGGTCGTCGTGTGTCGTGCTGTGTCGTGGAGCTGCGGGGAATCGAACCCCGGTCCTCGAGCGCCGAGCCAGGTCTTCTCCGGGTGCAGTCCGTGCTGGCGTGTTCTCGGCCCCGACGCTCGCACGAACACGTCGTCGACAGGCCCAGCCGGGTTTGAGTCCCGCGCCACCCTCCCGGCGAGAGCGACGCAGCAAGTCTCCTAGATGACGCCTGGATCCGGGACGGAGACGGATGCCCGGTCAGACGCTTCGATCACTGCTCAGGCAGCGAGAGCGAAGGAACTGCGCTTAGCGTTGGCAGTTATTGGTTTCCAGCGATCGTTTACGAGATGACGCTGGCTTCTCGACCCGCTTCCCCTGGAACAAACGTCCCAAGTCGAAACCGATCAGCCCCTCTTGAGTTGTGTCGACCTCAGTCTACCTACCTCCAACGACGCCGGCCCACCGGATAATCCCGCGCCCCGTCGTCGGCGCTCGGGCCGCATCCGCCTGACGTCTGCCACCCGGGCGCTGGGGTACCTCCCGGAGACCCCACAACCGGTGGGCGAGGGAAAGGAAACAGTCATGGGCATGCTCTTGTGGATCATCGCGGCTGTCCTGGTGATCGCCGGGATCGTCACCCTGCTGCAGGGCGGCATCGTGCTCGGCATCGTGCTGATCGTTCTCGGTCTGCTGGTCGGTCCCGGCGGTGTCTCTATCTTCAACGGCCGCAGTCACACCGTCTGACCACGCGACGGCAACGCGAGAGCCGCGGCTAGGACGCCGCGGCTCTCGCGACCGCCGCGGCGACCGGTAGTTCGCCGCCGACCAGGTTCCACTGGTGGTGCACGCTCTCGGGCCGGTCGATCACCGCCGCGATCACCGAGGCGACGTCGGCCCGGGTCACGTCGCCGCGCGGTACGTCGGCGCCCAGGGCGACCAGGCCGGTCGCCGGGTCGTCGGTGAGCCGGCCGGGACGCAGGATCGTCCAGTCCAGGGCGCCGGCACGCAGGACGGCGTCGGCGTCGCGCTTGGCGGTGACGTACGCCGCCCACACCTCGCCGGCGTCCGGCGCGACCGGTTGGTCGACGTCGATCGCGGAGACCTGGACGAACCGGCGGATGCCCGCGACCGCCGCGCCGGCCGCGGACTTCAGTGAGCCCTCCAGGTCGACGGTCTGCTTGCGGGTGACGTTGCCGTCGGGGCCGCCGCCGGCGCTGAACACGACGGCGTCGCAGTCCTCGAACGCTCGGGCGAACGCCGCGACGTCGTCGTTCTCGATGTCGAGCAGCCGCACCTCGGCGCCCACCGCCTCGAGGGCGGTCCGCTGCTCCTCGCGGCGTACCAGCGCCACAGGGTGGTGGCCGGCCGCGACCAGCAGGGGGTGCAGCAGGCGGGCGATCTGTCCGTGACCTCCGACGACGGCGACGCGCATGCCGTCCAATCTACGGGCGGACCGTGAGCGTCTGCGCGATCGTGCCGAGCGGGCCGTTCTCGTCGTGCATCTTCGAGCTCGTGACGCCGATCCCGCCGGCGCCGTACGACTGGGTCGTGTCGAGTCCGAGCCAGCCCTCGGCGGGCAGGTGCAGGAAGTGCGCGGTGAGGTCGAGGTTGGGGAAGGCGACCTTCGCCGGGTCGGTGCGCACGGCGATCCCGTTGGTGATGTCGACCAGCCCGGCGACCGCGGCCAGCCGGCTGACCGGCTCATCGGCGACCAGCGCGTGCGGGGTGCGCACCCACACCATCGAGCGGCCCGGGCCGAGCTCCTTGCGGCGCACCTCGACCGAGGCGATGAAGCCGCCGGCCCACAGCCCGGCCATGTCCCACGGCTCCATCTCGTCCGGGCCGGGGATCGACGGGAGGTCGGTGCCGGCGAGGGGTGCGGTGTCGTAGGGCTCGACCAGCCACGCCCGCAGTACGGCGACCGCCCGGCCGGCGTACGACGCCGTGGCCTGCACCAGCTCGATCGTCCGGCCCGGCCGGAGCACCTCCACGGCCACGTCGATCGGCTCGATCGGCACGGTGCCGAGGATGTCGTAGGACAGCCGGCTGACGACCAGCCCGTCGGAGCGGCGGGCGTCGCGGTCGCGCTCGACCTCGTGGGCCAGGACGCCGAGCGCGGGGGCGATGTGCTGGGTCGCGCGGTCCCAGGCGCCACCGACGTGCTCGGTGGGGGTGAAGGTGTGCGGTGCGGTCCGGTGCCAGTACGCCACCGGGCCATTCTCACGTGCGGCCCAGCGGCGGCGTACCCCCGAACGGAGGGTGGATGATCAGCACATGCCCGCCTCGCACGCCACCGCCACCGCCGCCACCTTCGTCTGGCTGGGCATGGTGCTGGCGATCTCGTTCATCGAGGCGCCGGTGAAGTTCCGGGCGCCGGGCGTGACGCTGAAGGTCGGGCTGGGCATCGGCCGGCTGGTGTTCCGGGCGCTGAACGCCTGCGAGCTGGTGCTCGCCGTGCTGGTCGTCATCTCGCTCCTCGTCGGCGAGCCCGGTCGCGGCGCCGCGGTCGCGCTGGGCGTCGCGGTCGCCGTGCTGCTCGGTCAGATGCTGCTCGTGCGCCCCGCCCTGACCCGGCGCTCCGACGCCGTCCTCGCGGCGCCCGAGGGCGTCGAGGGACCGGGATCCCGTGCCCACCTCTGGTACGTCGGGCTCGAGGTCGTCAAGGTCGTCGCGCTGTTCGCCGGCGGCATCCTCCTGCTCGCCGACTGACGTTCACCCGTGGCTCCCCGGCGGGCCACCTGTGACTGGTCGGGTTGCGGTCATGAACCGGACGACCCTCCTCGGGAGGACCCTCATGGCTGCCATCACCACTGCCGTCGTCGCCCTTGGCGCCGCCGCCGTCCCCGTCCAGGCCGCGCCCGGCAACGGCCACCCCGACCGCCACCCCGGTGCCGAGCCGATCGTGATCGCGCACCGTGGCGCCTCCGGGTACCGGCCCGAGCACACCCTCGCGGCCTACCGCCTCGCCATCGAGATGGGCGCCGACTACGTCGAGCCCGACCTCGTCTCCACCAAGGACGGCGTCCTCGTCGCCCGCCACGAGAACGAGATCAGCGGTACGACGGACGTCGCCACGCACCCGGAGTTCGCCGGCCGGCGCACCACCAGGACGATCGACGGCGTCAGCGTCACCGGTTGGTTCACCGAGGACTTCACCCTCGCCGAGCTGAAGACGCTTCGCGCCAAGGAGCGGCTGCCGCAGGTCCGCCCCGACAACACCCGCTACGACGGCCGGTTCGAGATCCCGACCCTGGAGGAGGTCATCCGGCTCGTCAAGCGCGAGTCCGGCCGCACCGGTCGCACCATCGGCATCGCGCCCGAGACCAAGCACCCGTCGTACTTCGACTCGATCGGCCTCTCCCTCGAGGAGCCGCTGGTGCGCACCCTGCGCCGCAACGGTCTCGACCGGCCCAACGCCAAGGTCGTCATCCAGTCCTTCGAGACCGCGAACCTTCGCCAGCTCGACACGATGACCCGCGTGCCGCTGGCCCAGCTCGTCGACGGAAGCGGTGCGCCGTACGACCTCAAGGCGGCCGGCTCGACCACCACGTACGCCGACCTGGTGAGGCCCGCCGGCCTGGCCGACATCGCGACGTACGCCGACTGGGTCGCGCCGACCAAGAGCCTGGTCATCCCGCGTGACGCCTCGGGTGCGATCGGTGCGCCGAGCTCGCTGGTCGCCGACGCGCACGCCGTCGGCCTGCGCGTGGTGACCTGGACGATGCGGGTCGAGAACCAGTTCCTGCCGACCGACCACCGCATCGGCACCGACCCGAATGCGAAGGGCGACCTCGCCGGCGAGGTCGACGCGTTCCTCGACGCCGGTGTCGACGCGCTGTTCTCCGACAACCCGGACATCGCCGTCGCCACCCGCGACGGCTGGCTGGCGGGCGAGGGCGCGGCCTGACCGTCCCCGGAGGGGACTAGATTCGCCGACATGGCGGACTGCGTCTTCTGCTCCATCCTCGCCGGCGACACCGAGGCCGACGTCGTCCTCGACGAGCCCGACCTGCTCGCGTTCCTCGACCGGCGCCCGGTGTTCAAGGGCCACGTCCTGCTGGTGCCCCGCACCCACGTCGTCACGCTGCCCGACCTCCCGGCCGGGCAGCGTGACGGCTTCCTGGGTGCAGCGCAGCGACTGGCGAGCGCCGTCGTCGCCGGCCTCGGGGCGCAGGGCAGCTTCGTGGCGATGAACAACGTGGTCAGCCAGTCGGTTCCGCACCTGCACCTGCACGTCGTGCCCCGGACCAAGGGCGACGGGCTGCGTGGCTTCTTCTGGCCGCGCACGAAGTACGCCGCGGGGGAGTCCGCGGAGTATGCCGCCCGCCTGCGGACCGCCCTGGCGTCGTAGGCTGCCGCCGATCGTCTACCGAGTTGAGAGGTCAGCACCCATGGGTCGTTTCGACGGGCGAGTCGCCGTCATCACCGGAGCCGCACGAGGGATCGGGTTCGGCACCGCGAGCCGGTACGCCGAGGAGGGCGCATCGGTCGCGATCGTCGACCTCGACGAGGCCGCAGCCGCCGAGGCCGCCGCCAAGCTGCCCCTGGTCGAGGGCGCCAAGGCCATCGGCGTGGGCGCCAACGTCTCCGACGGCGCGTCGGTCGACGCCGCCGTCGAGCGGGTCGTCGCCGACCTCGGCGGCATCCACATCCTGGTCAACAACGCGGGCATCACGCGGGACAACCTGCTCTTCAAGATGACCGAGGAGGACTGGGACCTGGTCATGGGCGTGCACCTCAAGGGCGCCTTCTTGATGACCAAGGCCGCGCAGAAGCACTTCGTGGAGCAGAAGTACGGCAAGGTCGTGAACATCTCCTCGATCTCCGCGCTCGGCAACCGTGGCCAGGCCAACTACTCGGCCGCCAAGATGGGCATCCAGGGCTTCACCCGGACCCTCGGCATCGAGCTCGGTCCGTTCGGCATCAACGTCAACGCCGTCGCGCCGGGCTTCATCGCCACCGAGATGACCGACGCCACCGCGGCGCGGCTCAAGCTCGACGTCGACGAGTTCCGCCGCCTCAACGCCGAGGCCAACCCGGTCAAGCGGGTGGGATTCCCCGAGGACATCGCCGCCGCGGTGACCTTCCTGTCGAGCGACGAGGCGTCCTACATCACCGGTCAGACGCTCTACGTCGACGGCGGCATCTCGCTCGGCACCTGACGCGCCCGGCACGCACGTTGGCGGCGTTGGCGGCGCTTGACGACCGCTTCGCCCCAAGGTCGCCTGCGCGCCGCCGCCTTGCCACCGCACGCGCCTGACGCGTCAGGAACCTGACGGCCACGAGACCACCGAGTCGGGTGGGTGAGGGTGACCCCTGGGTCACCCTCACCCACCCGACTGTCATCGGAACCAGATGTCGGAGGTCGCCAGCTCGGTCAGCTGGTCGAGGCTGAGGAGCGGCTCGCCGGCGTCGGCCCGGTTGGTCGCGGACACGTCGACCATCCACCCGTCGGGGGCGAACACGCCCGACCAGTTGGCGGTGAGGCCGCTCGTGTCCGAGCCGTCGCCGCCGTCACCGGAGCGCGGCCACACCCACGAGCCGTCGGGGAGCGGGCGGCACTCCGGTGCCCCGCAGGTCTCCTCGGCCGAGTACGTGGTTCGCCGGGCGGTGCACGCTGGCGAGGCCGCGCAGCGCTCGTTCCCCGGCGCCCTGCTCGCGACCTGCCGCCACTGCTCGGGGTCGGGGCTCATGTCGTAGAGCCGGACCTCGACGTCGGCGCCGTCGAGCCGCAGGTTGATCTCCAGGCCGTGCTGGCTGACGTGGTCGGGGTCGTCGACCGGGATCGTCCGCAGGTCGCTGATCCGGCCGCCGGGCAGATGGCGCAGGAAGCGTTCCAGCACCACGTCGTCCGGCGCGAGGGAGCGCTGGTCGTCCGGCGTCAGCCCCGCGGCCCGTGCGGGGGTCGGTGCGGGTGGCGTCGGCCGGGTCGTCGCCACGTCACGAGCGGTGGTCGCGCCGAGCGAGGACTGCCACGCCACTGCGCCGACGAGGGCCGCGGTCGCGGCGCCTCCCACGGCGACGGCGAGGCCCCGGCGCCGGCGGATCCGCCGGCGCCCCCGCCGGGTCCCGCCGGCCACCAGGGCAGCGACATCGGGGTCCAGGCGACCGCCTGCTCGGGTCAGGACGTCGGTCAGGTCGTGCTCGTTCATCGCAGTACCTCCTTCCGCATCCGCGCCAGCGCGCGCATGCTGCGGTTGCGGACCGCCCCCGGCGTGAGGCCGAGAGCGCCGGCCACCTCCTCGACCGACAGGTCCTCGAGGTGACGCAGCACGACGACCGCCCGGTCCACCGGCGCCAGTCCGGCGAGCGCCTCGGTGAGCGCGAGCCGGAGGTCGGTCGTCTCGGCGTGGTCGGCGCTCCCCTCCGCGTCGAGACCCGGCAGGTCGGCGTACGGGACCTCGGTGCTGCTGCGGCGCCGGCGCCCGCTGATGTAGGTGCGGGTCAGCACCGTCTGCGCGTACGCCGCGGGGTTCTCCAGCCGCGGCCCGAGCCGGCGGTGCATCCGCACGTAGACCTTCGCCAGCGTGTCCTGCACCAGGTCCTCGGCCTGGGTCCGCTCACCGCACAGCAGCCACGCCGCGCGGTGGAGCCGCGCGGCCTGGGCGCGCGCGAACGCGTCGAAGGAGTCGGGCACGGGCTCGATCATGTCTCTCCCGGGGACGGTGTGCTTTCCCGGTACGACGCTGCCGCGGCCCGCCATGTCACACCCCGACACGCGGGGGCGGCTCCGTCGTCTGGGTGCGGCGTGGGTCAGACTTGCCGCGTGCGTTCCTCGATCCTCCGCCGTGCCCTGCCCGCCTCGCTCGTCGTGCTGAGCCTCGCGCTCGCCGGCTGCGGGGGTGGTGACGACGGCGGGAAGAAGTCCAGCGGCGGCGACGACAACCCGACGGCGGCCAGCGAGACGCCGGCGCCGCCGGCCACCTGGCCGCTGACCGGTGAGCTGACCGATGGTGGCGCGGACCCCGCGCGCAAGCACCCGGCGTACATCGTCAAGATCGACAACTCGATCGACAGCGACCCGCAGATCGGCGTCGGCAAGGCCGACCTGGTGGTCGAGGAGCTGGTCGAGGGCGGGATCACCCGGCTCGCGGTGTTCTTCTACCAGAAGCTGCCCGACAAGGCCGGCCCGGTGCGCTCGATGCGCCTGACCGACATCGGCATCGCCAAGCCGCTGGGTGCGACCATCATCACCTCGGGCGCCGCGCCGGTGACGCTCAACGGCCTGCGCAAGGCCGGGATCAAGTTCCTCGACATGAACAACCCCCACGTGGTGCGCATCAACGACGGCACCCACGACTCGCTGCACAGCGTGATGGCCGACCTGAAGAAGATCGGCGCCTCGGCGCGCGGCACCGCGACCCGCCCTGCCGACTACCTCCCGTTCGGCGACGCCGCGCTCCCGGCCGGTGCGCCGGCGACGACGATGGCCATCAAGCTGTCGCCCGGTCGCACCTCCAACTGGAAGTACGACGGCGCGAAGTACGCCCTGCAGAACGGCTACATGGCCGACGGCGACGTCTTCAAGCCCGACACCGTCATCGCGGCGACCGTGCGCACCAGCCTGGCGCCCTACTCGGACCCCGCCGGCAACCCGGTCCCGGTCTCGCACTTCGAGGGCAAGGGCAAGGCGGTCATCTTCCACGGCGGCCAGGCGATCGACGTGACCTGGGAGAAGGCCGACGAGGGCGCCGAGCTGACCTTCAAGGACGCCGCCGGCAACGAGATCGAGCTCCCGGCCGGCAAGACCTGGCTCGAGCTGGTGCCCGGCAAGGGTGCCGCGTCGCCGGGCTCGGTCACCTACAACTGACGCGGGCTCACTCGGGGTCGGCCGCCCGGCGGTCGGCCCCGAGCGCGCTCGGCATGGCGATGCCCTGCTCGACCAGGCTCTGCACGCCGGCGAGCAGGAACCCGATCGCCCCCTCGACCCGGCGGGCCGCGGCCTCCGGGTCGGCGGCCGTCGCGACGGACTCGCCGGCTGAGGACATCGCGCCGAAGAAGATCCGCGCGAACGTCTGCAGCATGTCCTCGTCGAGGTCCCACGAGCCCGCGTCGAGCGTGGCGCGGACGATCTCGACGATGTTGGCGAAGGTCGAGCGCTCCTCCTGCTCGCGGTAGCGCTCGTAGCCGAGCACGGCCGGCCCGTCCTGGATCACGATCCGGCGGTACGGCGACTCCTGGACCACGTCGAGGAAGGAGCGCAGGCCCTCGGTCGCCTTGCGCCAAGGGTCCTTCTGGCCGCGCAGCGACTTCTGGATCCGCTTGGCGGCCTCCTGCTCGACCCGCTCGAAGACGGACTCGAAGAGCGCCTGCTTGCCGGAGAAGTGGTGGTAGAGCGCGCCCTTGGTCACCCGCGCGCCGGACACGATGGCGTCCAGCGAGGTCCCGGCGTACCCCTTCTCGGCGAAGAGCTGCTCGGCGACGTCGACCAGGGCCCGCTTGGTGGAGGCGGAGTACGCGGCCCGGCGAGACGCCCCGGGCACCCCGGGGACGGGGACCTTGGGGACGAGTTTCGACACCGATGCCTTCGCCACCGGTTCAGCATAGGCGCGCCGTGACACCCGTCACTGCGCCGGGTGGGCGGGATCACGGTGTCGTGCCCTTGGGCATACCCGTGGTCGGCTCCATACTCGTAGTACGTACCAGCGGTATGTCGGATACCCCGAGTTCCGGACGACCGCCGATCGATACAGGAGTGCTGACCATGACCTGGACGGCCTTTCACAACCGGGGCGAGACCCTCCGCTCCGTCATCGCAACCTCCGCCGTGCGCCGCGACGGCCTGCTGCCCATGGACGTCGACGGTGTCTCCGTCGCGTTCCGCGACGAGCTCGACCTGCTCGCCGCCCTCACGCTGAAGTGGCACACCCGCCTGTCGGGCCAGATCGAGCGGATGCTCGCGCACCAGCCGATGGACCTCGCCGAGGCCGTCGAGATCGCGTGGAGCAACACCGCCCACGAGCTGCCCGGCGTTCGGATGATCATCGACCACTACCAGGCCCACCCGCTCGACGACGCCATGGCGTCGGCGATGGAGGCCGCCTCCTTCAAGGAGCACCACCTGCTCGCCGTGCTGGCCGGCCGCACGAGCATCGGCGACGAGGCCGCGCACCGGATCGGCGCCGAGATCGAGGAGCGGGCCCGCCTGCTCCACCGCGGCATGCCGGTCGTCACCCCGGACGCGGTGTACGCCGAGCCCGAGGTCCGCGGCTCCCTCCTCGAGCGCCTGCGCGCGGTGGTCGCCGCCTGACCCAGCCCCTCCTGAGTGCGGCCCCGGGCCCGACGCGTCTCCCTCCCAATCTCGCGTCGGGTCCGGGGTTGTGTTGCTTCCGCGCGGCCGGCGAAGGGGGATGATGGAGCCATGTCCAGCGAGCTGTGTGCCGGACGCCTGCTGCTGGCGTCGCCCGACCTGCTCGACCCCAACTTCGTCGACACGGTCGTGCTGCTCCTCGACGTCAACGACGAGGGCGCGCTCGGCGTCGTCCTGAACCGCCCCACCGCGCTCCCGGTGTCCGAGGTGCTGGGGGAGTGGGGCGAGGTGGTCGAGGAGCCCGAGGTGCTCTTCCAGGGCGGGCCGGTCGCGACCGACGGCGCGCTCGCGGTCGCCCTGGCCGCCCCCGGCGGTGAGCACGCCGCCGGCTTCCGGCGACTGTGGGACCGGGTCGGCCTGCTCGACCTCGACACCCCGCGCGAGCTCGTCGACGGCACGGTCGACCGGCTGCGGATCTTCGCGGGGTACGCCGGCTGGGGCGCCGGCCAGCTCCAGGCCGAGATCGCGGAGGGCAGCTGGTACGTCGTGCCGAGCCACGTCGACGACGCCTTCCTCGGCGACACCCGCGACCTGCGCCGCCAGGTGCTGCGCCGCCAGCCCGGCGACCTCGCGTTCCATGCCACCCGCCCGGCCGACCCCGAGCTGAACTGACCTCCTCTGCAGAGTTGAGACATCAATGTCTCATGTGAGACAGTGATGTCTCAGCAAGGAGGAACCATGACCACCCGGGACACGGTGCTGGCCGCAGCTCAGCGCCTGCTCACCACGGATCCGACCGCGTCGATGGCACAGATCGCGACCGCGGCCGGCGTGGGCCGCGCGACCGTCCACCGCCACTTCGCCAGCCGTGAGGACCTGCTCCACGAGATCGGCCGCCGCTCGCTGGACCGCTGGGAGGAGACCCTCGTCGAGGCCCGCGTCGCCGAGGTCGTCGCCTCGGGCGACGCAGCGCGGATCCGGGCCTGCCTCGACGAGATCCTCGGGCAGTTCGTGATCGACGCCGACGAGCTCGGCATCGCGCTGACCGACCCGACGGTCCTCAACGCGCCCGATCTGCGTGAGCGCGCCGCGGCGCTGTTCGCCGACGAGGTCGCGCTCTATGCCGCCGCGCAGGCGGCCGGCGTCCTCCGCTCCGACGTGCCCGCCCGCTGGCTGGGGCACAGCGTCTACGGCCTCCTCGTCGCCGCCCGCGACGCTCTCGTCGCCGGCGACATCGCCCGCAACGACGCCCAGGCCCTGGTCCGCTCCACCTTCCTCGAGGGCGGTGCTGCCCGATGACCACCACGATCGGCCCGCAGTCCGCCGAGGTGCAGGGCCGCCGCCGCTGGGGTGGACTGGCCGTCCTCGCGGCCAGCCTGCTCGTCGTCGTGATGGACATGACCGTCCTCAACGTCGCGCTGCCGGACCTGACCGAGGACCTGCACGCGGGCGCGCTCGCCCAGCTGTGGATCGTCGACGTCTACTCACTCGTCCTCGCCGGCCTGCTCGTCCCGGTCGCGGCGATCGCCGACCGCTGGGGCCGGCGCCGGATGCTGCTCACCGGCTTCACGATCTTCGCCGTCGCCTCGCTTGCCGCGCTGGTCGCGCGCAGTCCTGGCGACGTGATCGCCGTGCGCGCCCTGCTGGGTGTCGGCGGCGCGATGATCATGCCGGCCACGCTGTCGCTGATCCGGGCGCTCTTCCCCGATGCCCGCGAGCGCGCGTTCGCGCTCGGGCTGTGGGCCGCGACCGCCGCCGTGGGTGGCGCCGTCGGCCCGATCGTCGGCGGCGCGCTGCTCAGCGCGTTCAGCTGGCACGCGGCCTTCCTCGTCAACGTGCCGCTCATGGTCGTGGCGCTCGTCGCCGGCCTCCAGCTGCTTCCCGAGAGCCGCTCGGAGAGGCCCGGCCGGGTCGACGCGATCGGCACCGTCCTCTCGGTCGCCGGCATGGTCGCTGCCGTCTACGGCGTCAAGCACCTCGGCAAGGGCGACGTCGACGTCGCGACCCTCCTGGTGCTGGTCGCCGGTGTCGCGATGCTCGCCGGGTTCGTGCTGCGCTGCCTGCGCCAGGACGAGCCGATGCTCGCCGTACGACTCTTCGCGAACCCCGTCTTCCGCTCCGGCGTGGTCACCGCGCTGGTGAGCAGCACCGCGATGATGGCGCTGCTGTTCGTCGGCTCGCAGTGGCTGCAGCTGGTCCAGGGCTGGAGCCCGCTGACGGCTGGCGTCGCGCTGCTGCCGATGGCGTTGGGCGGCTTGGTCGGCCCGCCGCTGGCGCCCGCGGTCGCCGCCCGGTGCGGCGCACGCAACGTGGTCGTCGCGGGCCTGGTCGTGCTCGCTGCCGGCCTGCTGGTGCTGTGGCTGCTGCCCCGCCCGATGCCGTACGCCGGCGTCGCGGTCTCCCTGCTCCTCGTCGGCTTCGGTACGGCGGCCCTGGGCTTGGCGTCCGCGTTGATCATGGGCGCCGCGCCCGCCCACCAGGCCGGGTCGGCGGCCGCGGTCGAGGAGATGTCCTACGAGGTCGGCGGGGTGCTCGGGATCGCGCTGCTCGGCAGCCTCGCCGGTGTCGTCTACCGCCACGGCCTCCCGGTCGGCGCGCCGGACGCTGCTGTGGAGTCGGTCACCGGTGCGCTGGGGACCGCGGTGGAGCCGGCCGCGCTGGCGTCGTACACCGACGCGTTCGGGATCGTCGGCCTCGCCGGCGCGGTGATCACGCTGCTGGTCGCGATCGTGGTGTGGCGCGGGCTCCCGGAGGACGTCGATGTCTCCGGTGGCCACTGAGGACCACTAGACTGGCCAGGTGACCACGATCGGATTCTCGACAGACACGGACGTCCGTGAGGACCGCCGTACCGTCCCGACCGACGAGGGCGACCACGAGCGCTTCTCCCACTACGTGGAGAAGGACAAGCTGACCGAGGCGATGGTCATGGGCACCCCGGTCGTGGCCCTGTGCGGGAAGGTCTGGGTGCCCAGCCGGGCGCCCGAGAAGTTCCCGGTCTGCCCGGACTGCAAGGAGATCTGGGAGGGTCTGTCCGACGACAAGCCGGGCGGCAACGGCCCGGAAGGGTCCGGTCCCGACGCATGACCTCGCTCGGTCCGGCGTGGCCGGAGCGGGCAGCCTGGGGCACGGCGCCGTCGTTGCGTGCCTGGCAGTCCGCTGCGCTCACCGACTACCTCGCCCGCAACCCGCGTGACTTCCTCGCCGTCGCGACCCCGGGCGCCGGCAAGACCACCTTCGCGCTCACCGTGGCCGCGGAGCTGCTCGGCCGGCGTCTCGTCGACCGGCTGATCATCGTCGCGCCCACCGAGCACCTCAAGCTCCAGTGGGCCGAGGCGGCGGCCCGCGCCGGCATCCCGATCGACCCGACGTACTCCGCGGGCTCGGGCAAGATCGCCAGCGACTACGTCGGCGTCGCGGTCACCTACGCCGGTGTCGGCGTGAACCCCCTCGCCATGCGGATCCGCACCGAGCGGTTCAAGACGCTCGTGATCCTCGACGAGATCCACCACGCCGGCGACTCGCTGAGCTGGGGCGAGGGCGTGCGCGAGGCGTTCGAGCCGGCCGCCCGCCGCCTGGCGCTGACCGGCACGCCGTTCCGCTCCGACATCAACCCGATCCCGTTCGTCACCTACGCCCCCGGGGAGGGCGGCGTACCGACCTCGGTGGCCGACTACACCTACGGCTACTCCGAGGCGCTCGCCGACCACGTCGTGCGGCCCGTGCTGTTCCTGGCCTACTCCGGCCAGATGAGCTGGCGCACCCGGGCCGGCGACGAGGTCGCCGCGTCCCTGGGGGAGCCGCTCACCAAGGACATGACCTCCCAGGCGCTGCGCACCGCGCTCGACCCCAACGGCTCCTGGATGCCGTCGGTGCTCGAGGCGGCCGACAAGCGCCTCTCGGAGGTGCGCCGCCACGTCCCCGACGCCGGCGGCCTGGTGATCGCGTCCGACCAGGACAGTGCCCGGGCCTACGCCAAGCTGCTCAAGCAGATCAGCGGCGAGTCGGTGACCGTCGTGCTCTCCGACGAGAAGGCGTCATCCAAGAAGATCTCGGCGTTCTCCGAGAGCGACTCGCGCTGGATGGTCGCGGTCCGGATGGTCTCCGAGGGCGTCGACGTCCCGCGGCTGGCGGTCGGCGTGTGGGCGACCACGACGTCGACCCCGCTGTTCTTCGCCCAGGCCGTCGGCCGCTTCGTGCGCGCACGCAAGCGCGGCGAGATCGCCTCGGTCTTCCTCCCGTCGGTGCCCAACCTGCTCTCCTTCGCGGCAGAGCTGGAGGCGCAGCGCGACCACGTGCTCAAGCGCAAGGTCAGCGAGGACGGCGACATCTTCGCCGCCGAGGAAGACCTGATGAACCAGGCCAACGCCTCCGAGTCGGCCTCCGAGGAGCTCGAGCTGGGGCCCTTCGAGGCGCTCGGCTCCGAGGCCCGCTTCGACCACGCGCTGTACGACGGCGCACAGTTCGGCCACGAGGGCGAGGTCCACGTCGGGTCCGACGAGGAGATGGACTTCCTCGGCATCCCCGGCCTGCTCGAGCCCGACCAGGTCAGCGCCCTGCTCCAGCAGCGGCAGGCCGACCGTCGTCGTACGCGACGGCCGGAGGCTGCCGGGCAGTCCGAGCACGAGCGGGCCGCCGACACCCTCGCCGAGGTCACCACCCACGAGCACCTCGGCCTGCTGCGCCGCGAGCTCAACTCGCTCGTCGCCTCCTGGAACCACCGCACCGGTCAGGCCCACGGCATCACCCACGCCGCGCTGCGCAAGGAGTGCGGGGGACCGGCGGCCGCCGTCGCCAACGCCGACCAGCTGCAGAAGCGGATCGACCGGATCCGGGAGTGGGCGGTGCGCAAGACGTCCTGACGCCGTGAGGCACCCCATAGGAAAGGCTGGCCTAACTTAGGCTAGGCTGCCTTTCGTGACGACAGTTCTCGAAGGACGCGACCTGGTGCTGGGCTACCAGCGCAGCACGGTGGTGCACGGCGTCTCCGTGCGCCTCGTGCCCGGCGAGGTGACCGCGCTGATCGGGCCCAACGGCAGCGGCAAGTCGACGGTGCTGCGCTCGCTCGCCCGGCTGCACCCGGTGACCGAGGGCCGGATCACCCTCGACGAGGACGACACCGCGCCGCTGAGCGCGAAGGAGTTCGCGCGCCGGGTCACGCTGCTCTCCCAGTCGCGACCGCACCCGTCCGGCCTCGAGGTCCGCGACGTCGTCGCCTTCGGCCGGCACCCGCACCGCGGCCGGTTCGCCGGTGTCACCGATGCCGACCGGGCCGCGATCGACCACGCGATGGCCGTCACCGGCATCGACGCGATGGCCGACCGGCCCGTCGACCAGCTCTCCGGCGGCGAGCTCCAGCGGGTCTGGCTGGCCACCTGCCTCGCCCAGGACACCGCCGTCGTCCTGCTCGACGAGCCCACCAACCACCTCGACCTGCGCTACCAGGTCGAGACGCTCGACCTGGTCCGCGACCTCGCGGACCGGCACGGGACGGCGCTCGGCGTCGTCCTGCACGACCTGAACCATGCCGCCACCGTGGCCGACCAGGTCGTGCTGCTGCACCAGGGCGCGGTCCACGCGGTCGGCACACCCGCCGACGTACTCACGGGGGAGCACCTCTCCGCCGTCTACGGACTGCCCATCCGCTGCTTCGTCGACCCGGACACGGGCGCGGTGCGGGTGGAGGCCCAGGGCAGGCACCACCAACGACGCCGCTGACACCGCGTCCGACCACCCACCAGTGAGGAACCCGATGAAGACCCGACCGATCGCTGCCCTGGCTCCCATGGCGGTGCTGCCGCTCGGCCTGCTGCTGGCCGCCTGCGGCACGACCGACGCCGACGCCGGTGACAAGCCGGCCCCGAAGGCCGCCGACTCGGCCGAGTGCTCCGCCGACGAGACCGCGACCTCGACCGGTCCGGTGAAGCTGACCGACAGCTACGGCCGCACGGTCGAGCTGGACAAGCCGGCCGAGCGGGTCGCCGTCCTGGAGTGGCAGCAGGTCGAGGACGTGCTCTCCCTGTGCGTCGCGCCGGTCGCCGTCGCCGACGCCGAGGGCTACACGACCTGGGACACCGCTGAGAAGCTGCCCGACGGCGTGACCGATGTCGGTACCCGCGGCGAGCCGAACCTCGAGACGCTGTTCGGCACCAACCCCGACCTGGTCATCGTCGAGGCCTACACGCCCGACGACGAGATCCTCAAGCAGCTGGCGAAGTACGACGTCCCGGTGCTCGCCACCAAGGGCGCCGACGCCGCCGACCCGGTCGCCAACATGATCGACACCTTCGAGCTGATCGCCCAGGCGACCGGCCGCGAGGAGCGGGCCAAGGTCGTCGTCGACGACTTCAACGCCCACCTGGCCGAGGCCAAGGAGAAGGTCGCCGCGACCGACGCCGGGAAGTTCGTCTACTTCGACGGCTGGATCCAGGGCGGCAACGTCTCGATCCGCCCGTTCGGCCAGGGCTCGCTGATGGGTGAGCTCGGCGAGGAGCTGGGCCTGGAGAACGCCTGGACCGGCAAGGTCGACCCGGCGTACGGCCTCGGCCAGACCGACATCGAGGGCATGAGCGAGCTCGGCGACGCCACCTTCTTCTACACCGGCACCGTCGACCCCGAGGGCGACGTCAACGCCGCGCTCGCCGAGAACGCCGTGTGGCAGAAGATCCCCGCCGTCGCCGAGGGCCGCGCGCACGCGTTCCCGGCCGGGGTGTGGACCTTCGGCGGCCCGCGCACGGCCGAGCAGGTCATCGACGCGTACGTCGACCTGCTGACCAAGTAGCCGACGGGTAGTGCCATGAGCGTCGAGCAGCAGCAGCGCACCACCGCGCGTCCCGGGACGTCAGGGGCTACGCCACGCCTCGGGCGGGCCGGTGTCACCAGCGCCACCGGCGCGCTGCTGCTGCTCGTCGTCACCCTGCTGGGCGTCTCCGCCTGGCACCTGACGCAGGGCACGTCCGCCGTCGGTGCCGGCGACCTCGTCCGCTGGCTGCTCGGCGGCGGGTCCGGTGCCGGAACCGGAGCCGACGCCGGCGACGTCCTGATCGGCTCGCGCATGCCGCGGCTGGCCGCCGGCATCGCGGTCGGCTTCGCGCTCGGCGTGGCGGGCGCGCTGTTCCAGTCGCTGGCCCGCAACGCGCTCGCCTCGCCCGACACCCTCGCGGTCACCGGCGGTGCCTACCTCGCGGTGACCGTCGTCGCCGCCTTCGGGCTCACCGTGCCGATCTGGGCCTCGGGCCTGACCGCCTTCGCCGGCGGCTCGCTCGCCGCGTTCCTGGTGCTCGGCCTCGCCGGCGGCGCCGGTACGGCGACCACCCGGCTCGTGCTCGCCGGCTCCGCCGTCGCACTGGCCCTGCAGGCCGCCACCTCGACGCTGCTCATCCTGTTCGACGAGGAGACCACCAGCCTGTTCGCCTGGGGGAGCGGCTCGCTCAGCCAGCTCGGGATGCGCGCCTTCCAGCAGGCGGCGCCGGTCGTGGTCGTGTGCACCCTCGCCGCGCTGCTGCTCGCGCGCCGGCTCGACCTGCTCGGCCTCGGCGACGACAGCGCGGCCGTGCTCGGCGTACCTGTCCGCTCGACGCGCGCGGCCGGCACCGTGCTCGCCGTACTGCTGACGGCGGCGTCGGTCACCCTCGCCGGACCGATCGGCTTCGTCGGCCTGTTCGCCCCCGTGATCGTGCGGCTCACGGGTCGCCTCGTGCCGGCGCTGAACCGGCACGCGGTGCTGATCCCCGCCGCCGGCCTGACCGGCGCGGTGGTCGTCATCCTCGCCGACGCCCTGATCCGCGCGGTCCTCGGCGCGGACGAGGCGATCTCGATCCCGACCGGCATCACCACCACCCTCCTCGGCGCGGTCGTGATGATCGCGCTGGCCCGCCGTAGCCGTGACTCCGGCCCGACCCAGCAGCCGGCCGCCGCGAGGGTGCGGGTCGGCACCCGGCTGCGCTTCGCGGTCGTCCTCGCGGTGGTACTCGCCGCCGCGGTCGCGATCACGCTGGTCGGGCTGCTCGCCGGCGACACCTGGCTCAAGGCCGGCGACATCTCCCTGTGGCTGAACGGTGAGGCGGCGCCACTGATCCAGTTCGCGCTCGACGAGCGGGCGCCGCGCGTCGCTGCGGCCGTGCTCGGCGGGGCCGCGCTCGCGCTCTCGGGCGCTCTCGTCCAGGCGACCTGTCGCAACCCGCTCGCCGAGCCGGGGATCCTCGGCATCACCGGCGGCGCGGGCGTCGGCGCCGTCGTCGTGGTGACCGGCGCCGGCGTCTCCCAGGCCGCGAGCAACGGCACGATCCTGGTCGGCGCCGTCGTGGGCGCCCTGGTCTCCTTCGCCCTCGTCTACGGCCTGTCCTGGCGCCACGGCCTCAACGCCGACCGGCTGCTGCTCATCGGCATCGGTACCTGGTACGGCGCCGCCGCGCTCACCACGTTCCTGCTGGTGCGCTCGAACCCCTGGGACACGCCGCGGATCTACACCTGGATGTCGGGTACGACGTACGGCCGCACCTTCGAGCAGGTCCTGCCCGTCGCCGTGGTGCTCGCCCTCGCCCTGCCGCTGGCCTGGCTGGTGCGTCGCGAGCTCGACCTGCTCGCGCTCGACGAGGACACCCCGCGCCTGGTCGGGGTGCGCCTCGAGACGGTCCGCCTGGTCGTCCTGGTCACCGCCGCCCTGCTGGCGGCGACCAGCGTGGCCGCGGTCGGCGTCGTCGGCTTCGTCGGACTGGTCGCGCCTCACCTGGCCCGGGCGCTGGTCGGTGGCCGCCACGCCCGCTCGGTGCCGGTCGCCGTACTCGTCGGCGCGGTGCTGCTCGGGCTGGCCGACCTCGTCGGCCGGACGGTCATCGCGCCGGCGCAGGTCCCGGCCGGGCTGGTCGTGGCGCTGATCGGTGCGCCGTACTTCGTCTACCTGCTGGCCCGCTCGCGCGCCTGACCCGGTCCCTCGAACGGTCGCACCCCCGGACCGGGCCGCGTGGCCACCCCGCGCGGCTCGACGGTGTGGCCCGCGGTGCAGCGGACCTCGACGTGGACCGGCTGCTCGCAGTCGCGGTGCACGAACACGGTGGGTGGGCCGCCGGGGTCGGCGAGGTGGCGGTCGCCCCAGTGGCTGATCGCGAGCAGGATCGGCTGGAGCTCGAGGCCCTTCTCGGTGAGCCGGTACTCGTGGCGGGTGCGCGCGCCGTCCTCGCGGTAGGGCTCCTTGCGCAGGATGCCCTCCTCGACGAGCGAGGCGAGGCGGTCGGTCAGCACCTGGCGAGGGATGCCGGCGTGCCGGCGGATGTCGTCGAAGCGACGGATCCCGAGGAAGACCTCGCGCAGCACGACCACCGTCCACCGCTCGCCCAGGATCGCCATCGCCCGGCCGAGCGTGCAGTTGTCGACCGACCAGGCCAGCGCCGGCGGGGTGTCCATCGTGCCAGCATAGGCGACCCAGGTCTCATTGACAGACTCAGCCTCGGGTTGGTCTGATGGGGCCATGACTGAGTCCGCGATCCAGACCCAGATCGACCCCGGCGCGCTCGACGGGTTCGAGCAACTGCACGCCATCCTCGACGGCCACCTCCCGGCAGCGCCGATCGCCGACACCCTCGGGTTCGTGGGCTTCGAGGTGCCCGAGCGGGGGACTGCGATCTTCGAGCTCGACCCCGAGCTGCGCCACTACAACCCGATCGGCAGCGTGCACGGCGGGGTCTTCGCCACCCTGCTCGACTCCGCCTGCGGCTGCGCGGTCCACTCCACGCTCGCCGTCGGCGAGGCCTACACCTCCCTCGACCTCACCGTGAAGTTCCTCAAGCCGGTCACCGTCGACTCCGGCCGGCTGCGTGCCGTCGGCACGGTGCTGCAGCGCGGCCGCCGTACCGCCCTCGCCGAGGCGAAGCTGTACGACGGCCGCGGCAAGCTGGTCGCCTACGCGAGCTCCAGCTGCATGATCTTCAGCTGACCCGGCCCGAAGTAGCTCCGAAACTCCGCCGACCCGGCAGAAAGTGACGGTCACGAGCGACACTTTCTGCCGGGTCGGCTGAGTCTGCGGGCCACTTCGGGCCGGGTCAGCTGAGGTCGCCGAGTGCCTCGGCCTCCGCCTCCTCGGGGGAGTGGGCGGCGGGGGCGCCGTGGAGAGCGGTGTGGATGGTGCGGGCGCCGGCCACGAGGACCACGACACCGACTGCGACCGCGATCCCGCCGAACCAGAACGGCGCGGCCGAACCCTGGTGCTCGGCGAGCTTGAGGGCGACGTACGGGCCGACGGCGCCGCCGGTGAAGCGGACGAAGGAGTACGCCGCCGAGGCGACCGGCCGCTCGACGGGCGCGGCGCCCATGACGGCCTCGGTGACCAGGGTGTTGATGACGCCGAGGAAGGCGCCGGCGATGACGATGCCCACGATCACGACGGTCGACGTGGAGGCGCCGACGGCCATCAGCAGCAGGTCGAGCGCGAACAGGGTCAGCGCCCCGATCAGCGCGGGCACCGTGCCGACCTTGCGCTGTACCCACGGCGCGAGCGCGACCGACGCGACGGCGAGCAGCACGCCCCAGCCGAAGAAGATCCAGCCGATCTGCATGATCCCGGCCTCGGGCAGCGCGAACGGGCCGGCGGCGAGCAGTGAGAAGAAGCCGAGGTTGTAGCAGACCGCGACCGCGGCCATCACGGCGAGCGCGGGGTAGGCGAGGGCCTTGAACGGGTCCGCGAGTGTCGTACGACGGGCGGCCGGCGGGGTCGCGGGCAGGAAGACCGCGGTCGCCACGAGCGCGATCGTCATCAGCACCGAGACCCCGAAGAACGGGCCGCGCCACGACTGCTCGCCGAGCAGTCCGCCGACGAGCGGGCCCGACGCGATGCCGAGGCCGAGGGCGGCCTCGAAGAGGATGATCGCCTGGGCCAGCGAGCCCTTGGACGCACTGACGATGGTGGACAGCGCGGTCGCGATGAACAGCGCGTTGCCCAGCCCCCAGCCGGCACGGAAGCCGATCACGGCGCCGACCGAGCCGGACATGCCGGCCAGGCCGGCGAACACGATGATCAGGACCAGTCCGGTGAGCAGGGTCAACTTGGCGCCGATCCGGGTCGAGACGACGCCGGTGACCAGCATCGCGACGCCCATCACCGCCATGTAGCTGGTGAACAGCAGCGACACCTGGCTCGGCGTCGCCTCGAGCTTGGCCGCGATCTCCTTGAGGATCGGGTCGACCAGGCCGATGCCCATGAAGGCGATGACGCAGGCGAAGGCGACGGCCCACACTGCGCGCGGCTGGTGGAGGAACGAGCCGGAACCGGTGTCGGTCTCGGCGTGGAGGGCGGTGGTCACGAGTTTCCTTCCGGAGTGGTCGGGGGTGCGGGTTCGAGGACGGCCTGGAGCACGGCCACGGCGGTCGCGAGGTCGTTCGTGGAGAGCTCGGTACGACGGGCGAGGCGCTCGGACACGAGCGCGGCGCTGAGCTGCCGGATCCGGGCCAGCTCGGCCCGGCCGGCGTCGGTGAGGTAGACCAGGCTGCTGCGTGCGTCGGCGGGGTTGGGCTCCTTGGTGGACCACCCGGCCTCGACCAGCTGGTTGACCTGGCCGGTCATCGTCGGCTGCGAGCAGCGGTCGATCTGGGCGAGTGCGGTGATCGCGAGGGGGCCGGTCTCGTCGAGGATCGAGAGCACCCGGATGCCGGCCGACGGAGCGTGCTCGCGGCGCACCAGCCGGACCAGCCGGGCGGCGTACACCGTGAGGTCGCTGCTGAGGTCGTCGACGTCGGGGGTGCTCACGTCGTTCGAATATACATAGGAAACCTATGCATGTCGAGCGAGGGTGGTGCACGACACAATGAGCGCATGCCGACCTACGTCGCCTTCCTGCGCGCCATCAACCTCGGGCCGAACCGCAAGTTCGCCAAGGCCGACATCGTCGCCGCGACCGAGGCCGCCGGCGGCGCCGACGTGCTGACCCACATCAACACCGGCAACGTCCGGCTGACCACGCCGCTGCGCTCGCGCGCCAAGGTGGAGGCCGCGCTGGAGAAGGCCTACCTGGCGCAGGCCGGGTTCGAGGTGCCGACCATCGTCTACACGCCGGCCGAGCTCAGGGCCGTCGCGGCGGATGCGCGGGAGCTGACGGCGTCCCGCCCGGACGTGGAGCGGCACTACGTCTACCTGCTCAAGGGCGAGCCCGCCCCTGCCCGGGTCGCCGAGCTGGAGGCGCGCAGCGACGAGGTCAACGCGGCCGTCGTACGACACCGGGCGGTGCACCTGCTGCTCGGCCCGGGCTACCAGGCAGGCGCGGTGGACCCGTTCAAGTGCGAGAAGGCGCTGCAGGTGGTGGCCACCAACCGGAACTTCAACGTCGTCACGACTCTGGCCGACAAGTGGTGCTCGTGAGCGCCGATGCCCTGTGACACCATGGAGCCGTGACGACCGCGAGCCCGGAGAAGGTCGATCCGGGAGTCCAGCAGGACCTCACCCCGGAATCGATCACGCTCGCCGACACCCCCTGGGTGACGGTGGTGTGGAACGACCCCGTGAACCTGATGTCGTACGTCACCTTCGTCTTCCAGAAGCACTTCGGCTACGGCAAGAAGAAGGCCGAGAAGCTGATGATGGAGGTCCACGAGGACGGCAGGTCCGTCGTCAGCAGCGGCACCCGCGAGGAGATGGAGCGCGACGTGCAGGCCATGCACGAGTACGGCCTGTGGGCGACCCTGTCGAAAGCCGAATGAGCTGACGTGACCTCTGGATTCGTCCGGCACCGCCGGAGCAAGCGCGCCATCGCGACCTTCTCGGTGTTCGAGGCCGACCTGCTGCGCTCCCTGGCCGGCCAGCTGGTCGAGCTGCTGCACAACGAGTCGGCCGTCGCCGCCACCGAGCGTGACCCGCTCGAGGCGCTCCTCGACTTCTCCGGCCCCACCACCGAGCCCGAGGACCCGGTGCTGCGCCGGCTCTTCCCCAACGCCTACCAGGGCGACGACGAGGCGGCCGGCGAGTTCCGCCGCTACACCGAGGGCGCGCTGCGCGACGGCAAGGCCCGCGCCGCGGCGTCGGTCATCGACGTCCTCGAGGAGGCCGGGTTGCCGCCCGAGCCCACCGGCGAGGACCTCACCATCGACGTCGAGCTCGACCCCGAGACCGCGCTGGTCTGGATGCGCTCCTTCACCGACCTGCGCCTCGCCCTCGGCACCCGCCTCGAGGTCGAGGAGGGCGACGAGGACTACTGGTACGACCTGCCCGACGACGACCCGCGCGCCCAGGCGCACCACATCTACGAGTGGCTGGGCTTCCTGCAGGAGACGCTGGTCGCCGCGGTGCGCTGACCGGCGTCAGCCCGCCGGCTTCACCGCCAGCACCGGACAGTGCGCCTCCAGGATGATCCGCTGCGCCACGCTGCCGAGCAGCAGCTTCCCGACCGGCGTACGGTGCCGGATGCCGACCACGATCAGCGTGGCCTGCTCCTCGTCGGCCGCGGCGACGACCGCCTCGGCGACGTCGTCCACGACGTCGTGGCGTACGACGACGTCGAGACCGTCCGCGACGAGCCGGTCCCGCAGCGCGGCGATGTCCGCGTCGTGCGCGAAGCGGTTGTCGACCAGGCTGCTGCCGAGCGTCGCGTTGACGACGACCAGGCGGGTGCGGTCCTTGCGGGCGAGGTCGGCGGCGTGCTCGAGGGCAGCTGCGCCGTACCGGTCCGCGCTGTAGGCGACCACGATGCTCATCGCTCGACCAGCTCCTTCTCGTCCTGCGGGTGGGTGGTGTCGGCGGGCTTGCGGAGACCGGCGACGGTCATGGCGACGAGCAGCAGGGCCATCACCACGTAGACGACGACGGCCACCGGTTCGCTCCACAGGGTGCTGACGTCGCCCTGGGAGATCTTCAGCGCGGTGGTCAGCTGGTCCTCGAGCTTGGGGCCGAGGATGACCCCGATGATCAGCGGCAGCACCGGGATCCCGAAGCGGCGCATGAAGAAGCCGAGCACGCCGATCGCCAGCAGCAGCGCCAGGTCGAACGCCTGGAAGTTCACGCTGTAGGCGCCGAGCGAGGCGAAGAAGAGGATGCCGGCGTACAGGTAGGGCCGGGGGATCCGCAGCAGTCGCGCCCACAGCGGGGCCATCGGCAGGTTGAGGACGAGCAGCAGCGCGTTGGCGACGAACAGGCTGGCGAGCAGGCCCCAGACCAGGTCGGGGTGGTCGTCCATCAGGGTCGGACCGGTCTGGAACCCGTAGCCCTGCAGGGCGACGAGCATGATCGCGGCGGTCGCCGTGGTCGGCAGGCCGAGCGCGAGCAGCGGGACCAGGGTGCCCGCAGCGGAGGCGTTGTTGGCGGCCTCCGGGCCGGCGACGCCCTCGATCGCGCCCTTGCCGAACTCCTCCGGGTGCTTGGTCAGCTTCTTCTCGGTGGCGTACGACAGGAAGGTCGGCAGCTCGGCGCCACCGGCCGGAAGCGCGCCGAACGGGAAGCCGAAGGCGGTGCCGCGCAGCCACGGCTTCCACGACCGTGCCCAGTCGGACCGGCTCATCCACGGCTGGCCGACGGGGATGATCTCCAGCGGCTTGCGGCGCAGGTGGGCGGCGACCCACAGCGCCTCGCCGATCGCGAACAGCGCGACGGCGACCACGACGATGTCGATGCCGTCGGCCAGCAGCGGCTCGCCGAAGGTCAGTCGTGCCTGGCCGGTGCTGGTGCCGACCAGGCCGATCGCCAGGCCGAGGAAGAGCGCGATGAAGCCGCGCAGCTTGGAGGATCCGAGCACCGCGGTGACGGCGAAGAGGGCCAGCACCATCAGGGCGAAGTACGACGGCGAGCCGAGCGTGACGACGATGTCGGCCACCTGCGGGGTCACGATCCACAGCAGCACCGTCGCGATGCTGCCGGCCACGAACGAGCCGATCGCGGCGGTGGCGAGGGCTTGGGCCGCTCGACCCGCCTTCGCCATCTTGTTGCCCTCGATCGCCGTGATGACCGACGAGGACTCGCCGGGGGTGTTGAGCAGGATCGAGGTGGTCGATCCGCCGTACATGCCGCCGTAGTAGATGCCTGCGAACATGATGATCGCGCTGTCGGCGCCGACGCTGTAGGTCACCGGCAGCAGCAGGGCCAGGGTCATCGCCGGGCCGATGCCGGGCAGCACGCCGACGGCGGTGCCGAGCAGCACGCCGAGGGCGGCGAAGAGCAGGTTCTCCGGAGTGAGGGCGGTCTGGAAGCCGTCGAGCAGCAGGTCCATCAGAGCACTCCGTCCAGGATGCCGGCGGGGATCGGGATCCCGAGGCCGACGTAGAAGCCGTACCAGCTGCCGACCGACAGGGCGACGCCGACGGCGAGGTCGCGCACCCAGCTGCGGCTGCCGAGGACGACGGCGGAGCCGGCGAACAGCAGCGCGCCGGTGATGGCCCAGCCAAGGACGTCGATCAGCGCGATGTTGGCCACGAGCACGAGGGCCAGCAGCCCCACCGTGCGCACGTCGGTGCCCTGGGTGAGGTCGATGTCCTCGCCCTCCTCGGCCTCGGGCCGGTCGCCGCGCGCGGTGGCGACGGCGAGCAGGATCCCGAGGATCACCAGCCCGGCGCCGACGACGTACGGCAGCGTGTAGGGCTGGACCGGCTGGTCGGCGAAGCCGTCCTCGAGCCCTGCGGCGTCGAGGAGGACGTAGCCCCCGGCGAGGCCGAGGAAGGCGGCCAGGCCGTACTGGGCCTTGTCGACCAGGCGGGTGGGTTCGTTGGTGGTCGCGCTCATGCGAGTCCCAGCTCCTTCAGGGTGTCGGCGACGCGGTCGTCCTGCTCGGCGAGGAAGTCCTCGAACTCCTTGCCGGTGGCGAAGTTGTCGGTCCAGCCGTTGGCCTCGAGGGCGTCCTTCCACTCGGCCGTGTCGTGCATCTCGGTCAACAGCTCGGTGAGGTAGTCCCGCTGGGCCTCGGAGATCCCGGGCGGAGCGAGCACCCCGCGCCAGTTGGTGAACACCAGGTCGACGCCCGACTCGGTGAGGGTCGGCGCGTCGACGCCGTCGAGGCGCTCGGCGCCCGAGACGGCGAGGACACGCAGCTTGCCGTCCTTGATCTGGCCCTCGAACTCGCCGAGGCCGGACATGCCGACATCGATCTTGGCGCCCAGGAGCGCGGTCGTGAGGGGGCCGCCGCCGTCGTAGGAGATGTAGTTGACCTGCTTCGGGTCGACCCCGATCGTGTCGGCCAGCTGCATCGGGAACAGGTGGTCGGGCCCGCCGTTGCTGGAGCCGCCGCCGACGGTGAGGCCGCCCGGGTCCTTCTTCCAGGCCGCCACCAGGTCGTCGACCGTCTTGAACGGCGAGTCGGCGGGCACCAGGATGCCCTCCTGCTCCTCGACGAGCCGGGCGATCGGCGTCATCTTCAGCGGGGTGGCGCTGGACTTGTTGGTGTAGACCGCGCCGACCACGCCGAGCCCCATGATCATCATGAGGTCGTCGGCGCCCTTCTCGTTGACCAGGCGCTGCATCGCGACCGTGCCGCTCGCGCCCTGCACGTTGGTGATCTCGAAGCGGCCGGTGAGATCGTTGTCCTCCATGGCGCGCGCCGCGGCACGGCCGGTGAGGTCGTAGCCGCCGCCGACGCTGTTGGGGATCATCATCCGCAGCCGCCGGTTGCTCGGGTCGTCCGAGCCGCGGGTGACGCCGCACCCGCTCGCGACGACCGCGAGCGCCAGCGCGACGAGGAGCGCGACGAGCGCACGTCCTGGGCGATGCATGGGGTACCTCCGGGTTGGGTGGTGACCGCCGTCACGGGCGATCCGTGCCAGCATGTCCGTGGCCTGTGGCGGCCGTCACGCTTGCGGACGCAAAGGAGGTTGTGGTCGTTGTGGTCACGCCGATGAACCCGCTGCGCTGGCGTCGCGGAGAGCTGACCCTGGCGGCGAAGGTGCTGCTCCTGCAGCTGCTCGTGATCGTCGTGCTGCTCACGGCCGTCGGCGTGCTGAGCATCCGCCAGTCGAACGCCGACTTCGCCGAGGAGCGCGGTGCGCAGATGCGCTCGCTGGCGGAGTACGTCGCCGTGCAGGACTTCGTCCGCACCGCGCTCGAGGAGGTCCGCGGCGGCACCGAGCTGTGGCAGGTGACGGCCGACCTCACGTCGTACGCCGAGCGCGGGGTGCGCCTGTCCGGTGCGACCGACGTGCTCGTGGTCGGTCCCGACGGCACCGTCCTCGCCGCCACCGACGCGAGCCGGGTCGGGAAGCAGGCCGACCTGGGGCGCGGCGACGTGGCGGCCGGCCGCGGGGGCACCGTCGACGTCGTGGCCGGCGGAGAGCGGCGGGTGGCGGCGTACGCACCCGTCATCGCGGATCTGCCCGGCGACAACGGCGCGGTCGGCGCGATCGTGGCGGAGGCGGCGTACCCCTCCCTGGGTGACCAGCTCGCTGAGGCGGTCCCCGAGCTGGGCCTGTTCCTGGGGCTCGGCGCGCTGCTCGGCCTGGTCGGCACCTGGCTGGTCGCGCGCGTCGTACGGCGCTCGACGCGGGGCCTCGGCACCACCGAGCTGGCCCACCTCGCCGACCACCGCGAGGCGCTGCTGCACGCCATCCGCGAAGGCGTCGTCGGCGTCGGCACCGACGGCCGGGTGACCGCGATGAACGACGCGGCCCGCGCCACGCTCGGGCTGGACGCCGGCCCCGACCCGGTCGGGCGCGGCGTCGACGAGCTCGGCCTCGACCCCCACGTCGTCGCCCTGCTGACCGGCGAGGGAGCAGAGGTCCGCGACGCGCTCGCCCTCGTCGGCACCCGCGTGGTCGTGTTCAACCGCGGCGACGCCTCCTCCGGGGGGCGCGGCATCGGCACCGTCACCACGCTGCGCGACCGCACCGAGCTGGTGTCGCTGCAGAGCCAGCTCAGCTCCAACCTGTCGATCACCGACACCCTGCGGGCGCAGACCCACGAGTTCGACAACCGGCTGCACACGATCTCCGGACTGGTCCAGCTGGGGGAGTACGACGAGGTGGCGACCCTGGTCGGCACCCTCACCAGGCACCGCGCCGAGGTGGGCGAGCACGTCGCGAAGCGGCTCGCCGATCCCGCGGTCGCGGCCCTGGTGGTCGCCAAGCACGCGGTCGCCGAGGAGCGCGGGGTCGCCCTCGAGCTCGACCCCGGCTCCCGGCTGCCCGCGCTGGCGCCCGACGAGAGTGCCGACCTGACCACGGTCCTCGGCAACCTGGTCGACAACGCGGTCGACGCGTGTGCCGGCCGGCCGGACCCGCTGGTCGAGGTGTGGGTGCACGCCGAGGCCGGCGCGGTCCACGTGCGGGTCCGCGACAACGGCCCCGGCATCCCCGACGAGCTGCGCGACGCGATCTTCGTGCGCGGCTTCTCCACCAAGGAGGAGGTGCTCGGCGGGCGCGGCATCGGGCTGCCGCTGGTCCGGCTGATCTGTGCCCAGCGCGGCGGCGAGGTCGTCGTCGACGACGCCGATCCCGAGGAGGACGGCGAGCACGACAGCGGCGCCGAGTTCCGCGTGGTGCTCCCCATCGGCGGCGCCATCGGTCAGGATGGGCGACCGTGAACCGGGCGCTGCAGGTCCTCGTCGTCGACGACGACTTCATGGTCGCGCGCATCCACGGCCGGTTCGTCGAGCAGACCGACGGATTCGAGGTCGTCGGCACCGCCCGCACCGGCGGCGAGGCGCTCGAGCTCGCCGCCGCACTGCAGCCCGACCTGGTGCTCCTCGACGTGCACCTGCCCGACCTGTCCGGCCTCGAGGTGCTCGAGCGGCTGCGCGGCCAGTCCCGCGAGCAGGGCCGCGACGTCGCGGTCGTCATGGTCACCGCCGAACGCGGCGCCGCCGCCGTCCGCGCCGCCCTCCACGGCGGCGCCATGCAGTACCTCGTCAAGCCCTTCGAGTACGACGACCTCGCCGACCGCCTGCGCCGGGTCGCGGCCACGCTGGCCACCCTGCCGGGCGGCGGTGGCGGCGGGCACGAGGAGGAGGTCGACCAGGCGACGATCGACCGGGCCTTCGGGGCGGGTCCGCAGGGCGTCGTACCGCAGGGACTGCCGAAGGGACTGAGCCCCGAGACCGCCGACCTCGTGCTCGAGGCGGCGCGGGCGGCGGGGGAGATCTCGGCGTCGGAGACCGCGGACGCGGTGGGCCTGTCGCGGGTGACCGCGCGGCGCTATCTCGAGCACTTCGTCGACATCGGCACCGCCGAGGTCCGGCTGCAGTACGGCGGCACTGGACGGCCCGAGCGCAGGTACCGGATCCCCACGTAGGCTGGTCGTGTGACCGCGATCGACGAGCGTCCGCAGCCGCCGACCCCCAGGGCCACCATGGGTGGCGACACCCAGGGCTTCTGGGAACGGCTCGCGCTCGGGCTGTTCATCGCCGTCCCGTTCGTCGCCTTCCTGGCCGCCATCCCCGTCGCGTGGGGCGGTTGGCTCGGCTGGAGCGACGTCGTGATCACCTTCGTGATGTACGGCCTGACCCTGCACGGCGTCACGGTCGGCTACCACCGGCTCTTCACGCACAAGTCGTTCAAGCCCAACCGGGCCGTGAAGATCACGCTCGCGGTCCTGGGCTCGATGGCGATCGAGGGGCCCGTGATCCGCTGGGTCGCCGACCACCGCAAGCACCACAAGTACTCCGACAAGGACGGCGACCCGCACTCGCCGTGGCGCTACGGCAACAGCCTGCGCGGTCTCACCAAGGGCTTCGTGTGGGCGCATGTCGGCTGGCTGTTCGACCCCGAGCAGACCCCGATCGACAAGTACGCCCCCGACCTCGCCAAGGACCGCGACCTGCTGCGCATCTCCCGGCTGTTCTGGCTGTGGGTGCTGACCTCGATCCTGCTCCCGCCGGTCCTCGGTGCCCTGCTCACCTGGTCGTGGCAGGGCGCGCTGACCGCCTTCTTCTGGGGCACGGTGGTGCGCATCGGCCTGATCCACCACGTCACGTGGTCGATCAACTCGATCTGCCACACCCTCGGTGAGCGGCCGTTCGCCTCCCGCGACTTCTCCGGCAACGTGTGGTGGCTCGCCATCCCGTCCGGCGGCGAGTCCTGGCACAACCTCCACCACGCCGACCCGACCTCGGCCCGCCACGGCGTGAAGAGGTTCCAGCTCGACACCTCGGCGCGCATCATCTGGGTGCTGGAGAAGCTGGGTTGGGCGCGCGACGTGCGCTGGCCGACGGCCGAGCGGATCCGCGCCAAGTCCGTGGCGTGAGCCCGATTCGGGTGGGCACCGACGAAGCAATACCCTTGACCGCGTGTTGCAGATCGACCAGGCGACGTACGACGCCATCGTGGAGCACGCCAAGCGGGACCACCCGGTCGAGGCGTGCGGGATGGTCGCGGGCCCGATCGGGAGCGACCGGCCGGCGCGGCTGATCGAGATGGTGAACGCGGCGGGCAGCCCGACCTTCTACGAGTACGACTCGACCGACCTGCTCCGCCTCTACCGCGAGCTGGACGACCGCGACGAGGAGCCGGTGGTGATCTACCACTCGCACTCCGCGACCGAGGCGTACCCCAGCGTGACCGACATCAACCTGGCCAGCGAGCCCGGAGCGCACTACGTGCTGGTCAGCACGCGCGAGCACGGGAATAACCCCGGCCCGGTGGAGTTCAGGTCCTACAGAATCGTCGACGGCGTCGTGACCGAGGAAGAGGTCACGGTCGCCAGCAGCACCGAAGCAGCAGAGGAGAGCAGCTGACATGGCCATCGAGGTCCGGATCCCGACCATCCTGCGCACCTACACCGGTGGCGAGAAGGCGGTCAACGCCGACGGCGGCACGCTGAGCGCGCTGATCGACTCCCTCGAGGCCAACCACCCCGGCATCAAGGAGCGACTCCTCGAGATCTCGGGCGACGGTGTTGGGCTGCGCCGGTTCGTCAACATCTACATCAACGACGAGGACGTCCGGTTCATCGGCAGCCTCGAGGCTGAGCTCTCCGACGGCGACCAGGTCGTCATCCTGCCGGCCGTCGCCGGCGGCGCTCGCTGAGCACGAGCAGATGGTGCGCTACGACAGTCTCCTGACCTCCGTCGGCAACACGCCGCTGGTGGGGCTGCCGCGACTGTCGGCGCCGTTCAACACGCCCGGCGCCCCCGACAGCCCGGAGGTGCGGATCTGGGCCAAGCTCGAGGACCGCAACCCCACCGGCTCGATCAAGGACCGCCCGGCCCTGAAGATGATCGAGGAGGCCGAGAAGGACGGGACACTTCGTCCGGGTTGCACGATCCTCGAGCCGACGTCCGGAAACACCGGCATCTCGATCGCGATGGCGGCCAAGCTCAAGGGCTACCGCTGCGTGTTCGTGATGCCGGAGAACACCTCCGAGGAGCGGCGCCAGCTGCTGCGGATGTGGGGCGCCGAGATCGTCTCCTCGCCCGCGGCCGGCGGCTCCAACGAGGCCGTGCGCGTCGCCAAGCAGATCGCGGCCGAGCACCCCGACTGGGTGATGCTCTACCAGTACGGCAACGCCGCCAACGCCCTCGCCCACGAGGAGGGCACCGGTCCCGAGCTGCTCGCCGACCTGCCCTCGATCACCCACTTCGTCGCGGGTCTGGGCACCACCGGCACCCTGATGGGCGTCTCCCGGTTCTTCCGCCGCGCCCAGCCCGACGTGAAGATCGTCGCCGCCGAGCCCCGCTACGGCGAGCTCGTCTACGGCCTGCGCAACCTCGACGAGGGCTTCGTCCCCGAGCTCTACGACGCCGAGCTGATCGACAGCCGCTTCTCGGTCGGCCCGCGCGACGCCGTACGACGCGTTCGCGAGCTGCTCGAGCTCGAGGGCATCTTCGCCGGCATCTCCACCGGAGCGATCCTGCACGCCGCGCTCGGCCAGGCCGCCAAGGCGGTCAAGGCAGGCGAGGCCGCCGACATCGCGTTCGTGGTCGCCGACGGTGGCTGGAAGTACCTCTCCACCGGCGCCTACGAGGGCACCGTCGACGAGGCCGAGGACCGGCTCGAAGGCCAGCTCTGGGCCTAGGGTCCATGATGGCCCCGTGAGGATCCTCCTGGGCCTGCTGCTGGCCCTGTCCACCTGGCTGGTCGCACCCGTCGTCTCCGTCGCCTCCGCCGACGCCGGCGCCCCGCAGGTGCGCGTCGAGCAGCAGGCCGAGCCGCGAGTGATCCGCTACTCGGTGCGGGTGCGCGGCGAGATCGGTCGCAAGACCCGACGGGAGTTCCGGGTCCTCGCGCAGGAGACGTACGACGACCCGCGCGGCTGGTCCGGCAAGCGGCCCGGCCTGCGGTTCAAGCAGGTGAAGCGCGGTGGCGCGTTCACGCTGTGGCTGTCCCGGGCGCGCCTGGTGCCGAGCTTCTCGAGCGCGTGCAGCGCCCAGTGGTCGTGCCGCGTGGGTCGCAACGTGATCATCAACCTCGACCGGTGGCGCGGTGCGTCACCGGCGTGGAAGAAGGCGGACCTGCCGCTGCGCGACTACCAGCACATGGTCGTCAACCACGAGACCGGCCACTGGCTCGGCTACCGCCACGCGTCGTGCCCGCGACCCGGCGCCCTCGCCCCCGTGATGATGCAGCAGTCGAAGGGCACCGGCGGCTGCCGGCTCAACCCGTGGCCGACGAAGGCCGAGCTGCGCCGGCGCTGATCACTTCCAGGTGAGGTCCTGGTCGCGGTCCCACAGGCTGTCCGGCACCGCGCCGAGGCCGAGGATGTCGAGGCTGACGTTGGCGACCTCGCCGTTGCGGATCGGCTGCGGCGAGGCACCGAAGCCGGGCCGGGTCCGGCCGGGCTTCGCGCGTCCCGGGTTGAGCGCGTAGAGGTCGGTGTTCGGCACGCCGGCGCCCCAGAACGCGAACGGCACCCGGTAGTCCTCGCGGTTGGTCTTGACGCCGTGGTTCCGGGTCCCGGGGATGCCGCCGTGGTCGGAGGTGAGCACGATGACGGTGTTGTCGCGCAGCGCCGGCGTCGACCTCACCTGTTCCATGATCGTGCCGACCAGCTTGTCGACCTTGGCGACCGCCTTCAGGTAGGTCGGCGTCATCCAGCCGTCACGGTGCCCGATCTGGTCGGGGCGGCCGAGGTGGACGAAGGAGAACGTCGCCGGGTCGGACGCGAGGTCGCTGCGCAGCTCCTTGACGACGGCGGCGTTCTTCTCGACCCGGATGAACGTGTCGTCGACGGCCTTGGGCCAGGAGTTCTCGAACAGCCAGAACTTCGACTTCGTGGCGTACACCGCGGTCGTGCCACCGCCCTCGTGCACCTGCGTGAACACCGAGGCGACGTCGTGGCCCGCCGCCTGCTGCACGGTCTTGGTCACCTTGTCGTCGTTCCAGGTGACGCCGTGCCCACCCTTGCTCGCCTTGATCCGGCGCCCGGTCACCATGCTGGTGTGGTTGGGCAGGGTCACCGTCATCTCGAGCTGGGTGCGGGCGTTGACGGTGCCGGCACCCTCGTCCTTGATGAGGCGGTGCAGGTTCGGCGTACCGGCGCGGCCGAGCCGCTTGAGCGCACGCGGGTTGAGGCCGTCGACGGAGATCGCGATCACGTGCTTGTCGTTGACGCTCGCGCGGGCCGGTTCGCCGCGGTCCGCGGTGGCGGTGCCGGGCGCGGCCAGGAACGAGGCCGCGAGCGCGGCGGCGAGGACGGCGGCAGGTCGGCGCAGGTGAGTCACCTGCCCGACCTTACGTCGCGCGGGTCAGGATCCGGGGACCGACGTGATCTCGGTCCCGGAATGCCGACTGCGGACACCACGACGCCGTAGTCTGACCGGGTGCGGCAGGTGAACCATCGCGGAGGGTCGGATCTCGATGCTCCGATCGGGATCTTCGACTCGGGCTTCGGGGGCCTCACCGTCGCGCGGTCGGTGATCGACCAGCTGCCCCACGAGTCGATCACCTACGTCGGCGACACCGCCCGCCAGCCCTACGGCCCCAAGCCCATCGGCGAGGTGCGCGAGTACGCCCTGGAGTGTCTCGACCACCTCGTCCACCAGGGCGTCAAGGCTCTCGTCATCGCCTGCAACTCCGCGTCGGCCGCGATGCTGCGCGACGCCCGGGAGCGGTACGACGTCCCCGTGGTCGAGGTGATCTACCCGGCCGCCCGGCGCGCCGTCGCCGCCACCCGCAACGGCCGGATCGGCGTCATCTCGACCCGCGCCACGGCCGAGTCGATGGCCTACGACGACGCGTTCGCCGCGGCCCCCCAGATCTCCCTCACCACGCGCGCCTGCCCGCGCTTCGTCGACTTCGTGGAGGCGGGGGTGACCGGCGGCGACGAGCTCATCGCGGTGGCCCACGAGTACCTCGACCCGCTCACCGAGCTCGGCATCGACACCCTGATCCTCGGCTGCACGCACTACCCGCTGCTCACCGGCGTCATCTCCTACGTGATGGGCGACGACGTCACGCTGGTGAGCAGCGCGGAGGAGTGCGCCAAGGACGTCTACCGGATGCTGGCCGACTCCGGCCTCATGCGGCCGACCGGCGACCCGTCGTACACCTTCACGACGACGGGCTCCCCGGCGGAGTTCGAGACGATCGGGCGTCGGTTCCTCGGACCCGAGCTCGTCGCGGCAGGTCAGTTCGCAGGGGGTGTGCGTTGATGGGTGACGAGGAGAGCGCAGCGGTGGTGGCGCCGGCGACGACGGTGCTGCGGGTGCCACCGGCGCCCAACACGGTGAAGGTGACGATCGTCGGCTGCTCCGGCTCCTACCCGGGACCGGACTCGCCCGCGAGCTGCTACCTCGTCCAGGCCGTCGACTCGCTGCGCACCTGGAGCCTGGTGCTCGACATGGGCAACGGCGCGCTCGGCGCGCTGCAGCGCTACGTCGACCCGCTGCAGGTCGACGCCGTGTTCATCAGCCACCTGCACGCCGACCACTGCGTCGACATGACCAGCTACTACGTGCTGCGCAAGTACCACCCCACCGGCACCCAGCCGAAGATCCCCGTCTGGGGGCCCAAGGGCACCGCCAAGCGGCTGGCCAAGGCCTACGACCTGCCCCGCAAGCCCGGCATGCGCGAGGAGTTCTCCTTCCGCGTCTACGCCGACCCGATCGAGATCGGCCCGTTCCTGATCGAGCCCTACGAGGTCGACCACCCCGTCCCGGCGTACGGCCTGCGGGTCTCGGCCTTCGGCAAGGTGCTCGCCTACAGCGGCGACACCGGCCCGACCGCGGCCCTCGGCGACATCGCCGCCGACGCGGACCTGTTCCTGTGCGAGGCGTCCTTCCGCTCCTGCGACGACAACCCGCCCAACCTCCACCTCACCGGGACCGAGGCCGGCGAGGTCGCCGCCAAGGCCGGCGCGAAGCGGCTCGTGGTCACCCACGTCCCGCCGTGGCACGACGCCGCGACGATGCTGGCCGAGGCGGAGGCGGCGTACGACGGGCCGACGGAGCTGGCGGTGCAGGGGACGGTCTACGAGCTCTGAGCTCACTCCACCGGGTGCCCCGCATCCCTGATCGTCAGCGCGATCTGGACCCGGTTCGTGGTCTCCAGCTTCTCGAACAGCTTGGACACGTGCCCCTTCACCGTCGGCACGGACAGGTGCAGCTCGCGGGCGATCTCGGCGTTCGACAGTCCGCGCCCGACCGCGCCGGCGACCTCGAGCTCGCGCTCGGTCAGCCGGTCGAGGCGGCGCTGGGCGTCGGCGGCGCGGCTGTCGCCGGACGTGGTGCGGACCCGCTCGATGAGGGTGCGGGTGACCGAGGGCGACAGCATCGGGTCGCCGTCGGCCACCTTGCGGAGGGCGGCGACGATCTCGGGCGGAGCGGTGTCCTTGAGCAGGAAGCCGTCGGCGCCGGCGGCGAGGGCGCCCACGACGTAGTCGTTGGCGTCGAAGGTGGTCAGCACGATCACCCGCGGCGGCCGGGGGTCGGAGTGCAGGATCCGGGTGGCGGCAAGGCCGTCGAGGACGGGCATCCGGATGTCCATCAGGACGACGTCGGGGGCCAGCTCGCGGGCCAGGGCGATGCCGGCGCGGCCGTCCGAGGCCTCGCCGACGACCGCGATGTCGGCCTGTCCGCCGAGCATCAGGGTCAGCGCGGAGCGCACCAACGGGTCGTCGTCGACGACGATGACGCGGATCTGGTCGGTCACGGGTGGTCCTCTCCCTGGCCGGGCTCGGCGGCCCACGGTAGCCATGCGTGCAGCACGAAGACCTCGGCGCCGGTCCCGCCGGGGGCGTGCTCGAAGCGGTGCGTGAGCGTCCCGCCGCGCAGCTCGGCCCGCTCGGTGAGCCCGACCAGGCCGAGACCGGCGCCCGGGGTGCGCGTCGGTCCGAAGCCCAGCGCGTTGCGCAGCACGACGTCGACGCCGTCGGCGGGGGAGCCGCTGACCGAGATCCGCAGGGTGGCCGCGGGGGCGTGCTTGCCGGCGTTGGTGATGCCCTCCTGCACGATCCGGTAGACCGTGCGGCCCACGGCGTCGGGAAGCGGCTCGCCGCCGGCCAGGCCGTCGTCGTACTCGATCGCGGCGCCGGCGTCGCGGGCGTCGGCGACCAGCGCCTCGAGGTCGCCGTACGTCGGCTGGGGGCCGGTGAGCGGACCGGTGGCGGCAGCGCCGTCGACGTCTCGCAGTACGCCGAGCACCTCGCGCAGGTCGGTGAGCGCCTCGTGGGCCTTGGCCTGGATCACGGCGACACTGCTGCGCATCTCGTCGGCAGAGAGGTCCTCGCGGTAGGTCAACGCGCCGGCGTGCATGGAGATCTGCGAGATCCGGTGGGCGAGCACGTCGTGCATCTCGCGGGCGATGCGGGCGCGCTCGGTGGAGCGTGCCTGCGTGGCGCGCAGGTCGCGCTCGGCCTCGGCCGTCTCGGCGCGCTGCCGCAGGGTCCAGATCAGCTCGCGGCGCGAGCCGATGTACATGCCCCAGGCGGTGATGGCGAGCACGACCGCGACAGTGACCGACAGGTTGACCCACCACGGGTCGACCGACTCGCTGGGCTGGACCGCGTAGTAGACGAGGCTGAACACCACGTTGAGGGCGCCGACGGTGATCACCTGCCACCAGCGCCGCCGGGTCGCCAGCGAGACGGTGGCCAGGGCGGCCGGACCCGCGGAGAGCGAGCTGATCGGTGCCATCAGGATGGTCACCACGGCGATGGTGAACGGCCAGCGCCGGCGGAACCAGACGAGCACGAAGGCCAGCAGGCCGACGACGAGATCGGCCCAGAACAGCAGCGGGTTCTCGTCGACCTGGGCGTCCATCACCGGCCCCCAGACGAGCAGTCCGAGCGCGAGGGCCAGGACGTAGCGCCACAGCTGGTTGTACCAGCGCAGGCGCGGCTGGTAGTCGTCCGGCGTGTCCACGGTCCGAGGCTAGTGGTGCGTCCGTGAAGTTGTGGAACGGTTGGCGTGCTCACGGTGCGTGCATCGCAAGGCGCCGGCGCGCAGCCATACCGGGTCGTCTCGCAAGCGTCGGCAACGCCGCGAGGTGGGTGCTGTGGGTGCGCGAAGCGCTTCAGAACTTCTCGGACGTGCCACTAGGGCCTCGGGAACCGGTAGGTGCAGCGCCCCGGGACCGGGACGACACCTACTTTGGTCGGGGCGACTCGCGACGCGGGTTCGATGTGGCCGCCCTTCGGTTCGGGCAGGCTGGAGCCATGATCACCGTCGATCGACTCACCAAGACCTACGGCGCGTACACAGCCGTGGACGACGTCAGCTTCGTGTGCCAGCCCGGTCGCGTCACGGGCTTCCTCGGCCCCAACGGCGCGGGCAAGACCACCACCATGCGCGTCATGGTCGGCCTCACCCTGCCGACCCACGGCACCGTCACCATCGGCGGCCTGCGCTACCACGACATCCCCAACCCGGGGCGCCACGTCGGCACCCTGCTCGACGCGTCGGCGCAGCACGTGGGCCGCACCGGCCGCGAGATCCTCTCGATCGCCGCGCAGACCATGGGCCTGCCGAAGACCCGCGTCGACGAGATGCTCGCGCTGGTCGGGCTCAACGACGACGAGGCCGGGCGCCGCCTGCGCAACTACTCGCTCGGCATGAAGCAGCGCCTCGGCATCGCGCACGCGCTGCTCGGCGACCCGTCGGTGCTCATCCTCGACGAGCCGGCCAACGGCCTCGACCCGGCGGGCATCCGCTGGATGCGTGGCCTGCTCAAGGGGTACGCCGACCGGGGCGGCACCGTGCTGCTGTCCAGCCACCTGCTCCACGAGGTCGAGCAGATCGCCGACGAGATGATCCTCATCGGCCGCGGCAAGATCGTCGCCCAGGGTGACCGCGAGACGCTGCTGGCCGGTGCCAACGGCACCCCGGTCACCATGGTCACCTCGCTCGACAACGCCGCTCTCGGCGCGGCGCTGACTCACGCCGGTCACGCGGTCGAGCCCGCCGGCCCCGGCCTCAAGGTGCAGGCGAGCCCGGAGCAGGTCGGTCGCGCCGCCCTGTCGGCCGGTGTCGTCCTCACCGACCTCCGGTCCGGCGGCGCCGGCCTGGAGGACCTGTTCCTCGAGCTGACCTCGGCCGACGCCCGAGAGGCCGTCCCCGGCTTCGGCGCCCCGACCCCCGGAGGTATCCCCGCATGAGCACCACCGCCGTCCCCACCCTGGACATCTCGGGTACGCCGCGCACCCCGCTGAGCCGCTTGGTCGGCGTCGAGCTGCGCAAGGCGATCGACACCCGTGCTGGCTTCTGGTTCGCCACCTCGATCGTCGGCCTGGTCTCGGTCGTGCTGCTGATCTACACCCTCGTCGCCCCGGACGACTCCAAGGACCTCGGCGACATGCTGCCGGTCGCCGGCGGTGTGCTCGGCTACTTCCTGCCGATCCTGATCATCATGCTGGTCACCAGCGAGCAGTCCCAGCGCAACGGCCTGGTCACCTTCACCCTCGAGCCGAAGCGATCGCGGGTCGTGGCCGCGAAGTTCCTCGCCGGCATCAGCCTCGGCGCGGTCGTGATGGTGCTGGCCGGCCTGCTCGCGGTCGTGTTCACCGCGATCGGCGCGCTCACCGGCAGCTCGCCGGAGTGGTCGGTCGACGGCAACCTGCTGTTCAACGGCTTCGTGCTGGCCAACCTGATCGGGATCTTCGTCGGCTTCGCCATCGCGATGCTGCTGATGAACACCCCGGCCGGCATCGTCGCCTACTTCGCCTACAGCCTGATCCTCCCGATCGCCGCCGGCATCCTGAGCGCGCTCAGCTCGGGCTTCGAGAAGGTCGCGCCCTGGATCGAGTTCAACACCGCGCAGACCCCCCTGTTCACCGGCGACTACCAGCCCTCCGGCGAGGAGTGGGCGCAGTTCGCCGTGGCCGGATTCCTGTGGCTCGTGGTCCCGCTGGTCCTCGGCACCATGCGGCTGCTGCGCATCGAGTTCAAGTAGCCCCACCCCTTCATCGAAGGTTGGCGGACACGACACCGTGGCGGGGCCTGCGCGTAGCGGGCTTCGCCACGGTGGTGTTCCGTGGGCAACGGATACCTCCGCTTCGCCGCTCTCGGCGACAGCACCACCGTCGGCCTCGGCGATCCGCTCCCGGCCGGCGGCTGGCGGGGCTGGGCCCGGCTCCTGGTCGAGTCGCTGCAGGCGTCGTACGACGTCTCGTTCTGCAACGTCGCTCTCTCGGGGGCGACGGCTGCAGTCGTCCGGGAGCAGCAGCTCGACCAGGCGCTGGCGCACCGGCCCGACCTGGCCTCGCTGCTCGTCGGGGTCAACGACACGCTCCGCTCCAGCTGGGACCCGGACCGGCTGCACGCCGACCTGAGCCACGTCGCCGGTGCGCTGGTCGACGGCGGGGCGACCCTGATGACCGTCCGGTGGCACGACCACGCCGCGCTGCTGGGGCTGCCGCGCGTGCTCGTGCGGCCGATGGCCGAGCGGATCACCCTCGTCAACGAGGTCTACGACGACCTGCACGCGACGTACGGCGGCCTGCGGCTCGACCTCGCGCTGATGCCCGAGGTGGTCGACCGGACCTGCTGGTCGATCGACCGCTTCCACCCCTCCGAGCTCGGGCACCGAGCGCTGGCCCGGGCATGGGCCGAGCGGCTGCGCGCCGTGGGTCTGGACCTCCCGTTGCCGAGCCTCGAGCCGGGTGGCGGCTGCGAGCCGAGCTGGCGCCGCGACGTCGCCTGGATGGTGACCGAGGGCGCGCCGTGGTTCGGCCGTCGGGCGCGGGACCTGGGGCCCTGGGCAGTGCGGAGGGCCCTCGCCGCCGCTCGGTAGGTTGGGCCCATGACCACCCGCGAGGACGGCCGCGCCGACGACGAGCTGCGGCAGATCAAGATCACCCGGAACTGGCTCGACCACCCCGCCGGCTCGGTGCTGGTCGAGTTCGGCAAGACGCGCGTGCTGTGCGCGGCCTCCGCCTCCGAGGGCGTGCCGCGCTGGCGCAAGGGCTCGGGCCTGGGCTGGGTCACCGCCGAGTACGCCATGCTCCCGGCCTCCACCAACACCCGCTCGGACCGTGAGTCGGTCAAGGGCCGCATCGGTGGCCGCACCCACGAGATCAGCCGCCTGATCGGCCGCTCGCTGCGTGCGGTCATCGACTACAAGGCGCTCGGCGAGAACACCATCCAGCTCGACTGCGACGTCCTCCAGGCCGACGGCGGCACCCGCACCGCCGCCATCACCGGCGCGTACGTCGCCCTCGCCGACGCCTGCGCGAAGCTCAAGGTCCCCGCCGCGCTCACCGGCTCGGTGGCCGCCGTCAGCGTCGGCATCATCGACGGCGTGCCCCGCCTCGACCTGCCCTACGTCGAGGACGTGCGCGCCGAGACCGACATGAACGTCGTGATGACCGGTGACGGCCGGTTCGTCGAGGTCCAGGGCACCGCTGAGGGCGTCGCCTTCGACCGCGCCGAGCTCGACGCGCTGCTCGCTCTCGCCGAGAAGGGCTGCGCCGACCTCACCCGGATGCAGCGCGAGGCGCTCTCGTCGTGAAGGTGCTCGTCGCCTCGCGCAACGCCAAGAAGCTCGAGGAGATGCGCCGCATCCTCGCCGAGCACATGAGCACCGTCGAGGTCGTCGGCCTCGACGACGTCACGCCCTTCGACGAGCCGGTCGAGGACCAGCCGACCTTCGAGGGCAACGCGCTGCTCAAGGCCCGCGCCGGCGTCGCCGCCACCGGCCTGCCCACCCTCGCCGACGACTCCGGCCTCTGCGTCGACGCCCTCAACGGCATGCCCGGCGTCCTCTCCGCCCGCTGGTCGGGCCCTCCGAAGAGCGACGAGCGCAACAACGAGCTCCTCCTCGCCCAGCTCGCCGACGTGCCGGACGAGCGTCGTTCGGCGCACTTCGCCTGCGCCGTCGCCGTGGTCCACCCCGACGGCCGCGAGCTCGTCGTCGAGGGCCGGATGGACGGCAGCGTGATCCGCGAGGTGCGGGGCAGCGGCGGCTTCGGGTACGACGTCCTGTTCGTCGCCACCGAGCGCCCCGGCCTGACCACCGCCGAGCTGTCCCGCGACGACAAGGACGCCATCTCCCACCGCGGCAGGGCGCTGCGCGAGGTCGCGCCGCTGGTGGCTCAGCTGCTGAGCTGAACCACGAACCGTCGATAGTCAAGAAACGCGCAAAGCCCGCCACCGCCGTCGCGGCTGCCCCTAAACTCCGGATCCGATCCGGGTTCCCTCGCTCCAAGGTGGCCGCATGTCCTTCTCGTCCCATCTGTCGCGACGGATGGGCGGCGGCACCCTGCTCGCCGTGGTGCTCGTCGGCAGCCTCGCCGCGTGCTCGGATGATGCCGCCACGGACGCGCCGGTAGCTGTCTCGTCCTCGGATGCGCCCGCCACGACGGCCCAGTCACCGGCCCCGAGCGACTTGCAGGCCCGTCCCGAGGCCCAGGCGGTACAGCGCTGGGCCTCGGCCTTCGCGGAGGTTGTGAACGCCGATCAGGACGACCTCGCGGCCGCCGCACCGACGATGACCGAGGCCGGCCTGGAGCGGATGGCGCTCTACACCCGGCGGGAGCGGGGGCGGTACTTCCCGGGACCGCTTCCCGTGACCGTCGTCGGCATCGCGAAGCCGAACGCCAAGGGCGTGACGCTGGTCCGCGCCTGCGTCTGGATCGCCGGATGGTCGCAGAAGTCCGCCTCCGATCCGCAGCGTGAGCCCCGCGAGGTGATCCCGGTCGTGATCGGAGTCGTGGAGCAGGACGGCGAGTGGCGGGTCGACGGCATGGGCGACCGGGAGAAGGGCAGCTGCGCAGGGGTCGAGGTCTCCGGTCAGGGGTCGGCAGGATGAGCACCGCGACCGCGCGGCGGATCCTGGCGGTCGTCTGCTCGCTCCTGCTGACGCTCGGCCTCGGCGCCTCCCTGAGCGCGCCCGCCGCAGCCGCCGCGGCGCCGGCCGACGTCCCGGGCACGATCTCCGGCACCGTGACCGACGCCGACACCGGCGGGGCGCTCGCCGGCATCCAGGTCATCGCCTGGTGCCACTACGACGACGACGGCGACGGCTATCCGTACTGGGACTGGTGCTGGGACGCGGTCACCGAGGACTCCGTCACGACCTTGACGGGCAGCGACGGCAGCTACCAGCTGGCCGTGCCGGCCGGGACCTACCGGATCGGCTTCGAGGACCCGCAGCAGCGCTACCTCACCAGCTACCACCCGCAGGCCGACCGCGTCGGCGAGGCCGACGACCTCCTCGTCGCGGCGGGTGCTCTCGTGCCGGGCATCGACGCCGCCCTGCACTGGGGCGGTCTGATCTCGGGCACGCTCACGAGCTCCGACGGCCAGCCGCTCGCCGAGGCGGACGTCGAGGTCTACCGCGAGAACGACGGCGACCTCGCGTACGACGAGTACTACGGCTACACCGAGGAGGACGGCAGCTACTCGGTCGGTCCGCTGCCGGACGGCGAGTACCGCGTCGGCTTCTTCGCGTGGGATCACGTGAGCGAGTACTACGACGACCGGTCGAGCCTGCAGGCGGCCGATCCGCTCACCGTGGCGGATGCCGCGACGCTGACCGCCGACGCGGTGCTGAGCCCCGGCGCCTCGATCTCCGGCATCGTGACCGACGAGACGGCTGCGCCGCTGGAGGACATCCAGGTGCGGCTCTACGAGTACGACGCGGACTACGACTACTGGGACTGGACCCGCTCGACCTCCACCGACGCCGAGGGGCACTATGCCCTGCGCCGCCTCACGCCGGGCACGACCTATCGTGTCGGCTTCTCGGCTTACGACGGCGCGCACGTGCGCGAGTTCTACGACGACGAGCAGAGCGTCGAGCAGGCCACCGACATCGTGCTCGCCGACGAGCAGCAGTTCACGGCGAGCGCCGCGCTCGCGCGCGGTGGCCGGATCTCCGGTCAGGTCTCCGGCGCCGACGGGGAGCCGTTGTCGGATATCAGCGTCGAGGTCTACCGCGAGGTCTCCGGAGAGGTCGTGGCGGAGGAGTTCTACGGCTACACCGACGAGAACGGCTCCTACGAGGTCGGCGGGCTGCCCGACGGCGACTACCGGGTCGCCTTCCTGCCGTGGGACGACATCCACGCCAGCGAGTACTACGACGACCAGCCCACCCTCGCGCAGGCCGAGGTGCTGCACCTGGCCGGTGGCTCGAGCGTCGTCGCGGACGCCGAGCTGGGACTGCGCGGCTCGATCACGGGCCAGGTCACCGACGAGGACGGCACGCCGCTGGGGGGCATCTCGGTGCAACTGCACACCGGCGTCCCCGGGGGCGACGACGGGGGCTCGACGAGCTGCTGCTGGGAGACCGAGGCCGACGGCAGGTACCGGATCCCGGTCGACCCTGGCCGCTACGCACTCGAGTTCGAGGACCACAGCGGCGTCCACGTCAGCGAGTTCTACGACGACCAGCCGAGCCTGGAGCAGGCCACCGGGGTCGTGGTGGCCGGCGACGAGACCGTCGTCGCCGACGCCCGGCTCGCGCTGGGCTCCTCGGTCACCGGCACCGTGACCGCCCAGGGCGGCATGCCGCTCGGCGACACCTCCGTGACCGTCTACCGCTACGAGCCCGTCTACGACTACTGGTACTGGTGGGACAGGACCCACACCGACGCGCAAGGGCACTACGCGATCGGCGACCTCACCCCCAGCACGCCCTACCGGTTGCGCTTCCACGCCACCGACGGCCAGCACGTCGACGAGTACTTCGACGACCGGACCAGTCTCGAGGAGGCCACCGACATCGTGCTCGGCGAGCACGAGACGTTCACCGCGGACGCCGAGCTGAGCACGGCGGGGCGGGTCACCGGCACCATCCGGGACGAGGCCGGCGACCTGCTCGGCGATGTCTCGGTCTCCGTCTACCGACAGGCCACGACCGGCGACGACTGGTCGTGGGCGGGCAACGCCTGGAGCTCGGACGGCAACTATGCGGTCGGTGGTCTCGGCTCGGGTACCTACCGGGTCGAGTTCGCGCCCAGCGACGGGCTCCACGGCACCGAGCAGTACGACGACGTGAGCGTCGTCGTGGGTCAGGACACCACGGTCGACGCCGTGCTCGAGCTGCGGTACGGCGCGATCTCGGGCGTCGTGTCCGACGACAGCGGACCGCTCGCCGGCATCTGGGTGAGCGCCCAGTCGTCCGGCGCCTACCGCTCGGCGCTGACCGACGAGGACGGGCGGTACCGGATCGACCAGCTGCCGCCTGCCGACTACCTGCTGTACTTCGACGTCAGCAACGAGGACTTCCACAGCCCGGAGTACTACGACGACGCGGAGGGCTACGACCAGGCCACGCCGGTCGCCGTCACGCTCGGCGCGACCGCCACGGCCGACGCGAGCCTGGCGGTCGTCGGCGGCGCCCTCGCCGGGACCGTTCGCGATCCCGACGGCACACCCCTGCGCGGCGCCACGGCGATCCTCTACCGCGACGACGGCGGCTCGTGGAACTCCGTGGCCTGGAGCTCGACCGACTTCGAGGGCCGCTACCGCTTCCGCCGGCAGCCCGAGGGCACCTACCGCGTCGGGCTCGCCCCGAACGACGACGTCCACCTGGCCGCCTTCCACGGTGGCGCGGACCTGGCCGGGGCCAGTGACGTGGTGCTGCGGCTCGGTGAGGTGACGACCATCGAGACCAGCCTCCCGGTCGGCGCGGCGATCAGCGGCGTCGTGACCGGCTCCGCGAGCGAGCCACTCGAGGATGTGGGTGTCACCGCCTACCGGGTCGACCCTGACACCGGCGCTCCTGAGGCGTTGCTCACCAGGTACACGTCGGCGGACGGCACCTTCCGGATCGGCGCGCTGCCCGCCGGCACGTACCGGGTCGGCTACCGGCTCGAGGAGACCCACGCCGCCGAGTACTTCGACGACGCCGGCTCTCTCGGTGACGCCGAGGACCTGGTGCTCGCCCTGGGACAGACGGGCACCGCGAACGCGGTCCTCGCGCCCCGGATCGAGAACCTCACGCCGCCGACGATCCAGGGCGTCGCGCGGATCGGCGAGCCGCTGAGCGTCGACGTCGGCACCTGGAGCTACCCGGACGCGAGCTACACCTACCAGTGGTACCGGAACGGGTCCGTGCTGTCGTCGGCGACCGGCTCGACGTACACACCCACCAATGACAACGCCTGGTTCTACGGCACCGACCTCGACGCCCAGATCAGCGTCCGGGTCACCGCGACCAAGCTCGGCCACCTCCCGCGCGAGGCCTGGGCGGCGGCGGTCGGACCGGTGCAGAAGGGCATCATCACCCACCTCACGCCGCCCGCGATCAGCGGCACGGTCCGGGTGGGGGAGACGCTGAGCGTCGCAGGCGACACCTGGCAGCCGGGATCGGTGAGCCGGAGCTACACCTGGCTGCGCGACGGCCAGCCCACCGGCGTCACCGGGACCAGCTACCCGCTCGCGGCCGCCGACCTCGGCGCACGGATCTCGGTGCGGACCACGGTCGCCAAGGACGCGTACGTCACCACCTCGCAGGACAGCGCCGAGACCGACCCGGTGGCCCTCGGCGTCATCGACAACCTGAGCCCGGCGACGGTCACCGGGATCCCGCGCTCCGGCGAGACCCTGACCGCGGACGTCGGCAGCTGGCGTCCCGCCGAGGTCACGCCGGAGTACCGGTGGCTGCGCGACGGCGAGCCGGTCGCCGGCGCGACCGGACCGACGTACCTGCTCACCGAGGCCGACGCGACCCACCGGGTCGCGGTCGAGGTCACCGCGACCAAGACGGCGTACGCGCCCACCAGCTCGACCTCTCCACAGAGCGCACGAGTGACCCACGGCCTGATCGCCGCCACGACGAGCCCGTCCGTCAGCGGCGTGACCCGGGTCGGCGAGGAGCTCAGCGTCGACTCCGGCACCTGGAACACCGCCGACCTCAGCCTGGCCTATCAGTGGCTGCGCGACGGCGAGCCGATCGGCGCGACCGGGGCGACCTACCGGCTCCGGGCGGCCGACCTCGAGCACCGGATCTCGGTCCGGATCGACGCCACCCGTGCCGACTACGACCCCGGCTTCGCGACCACGGCCGAGGTCGGCCCGATCGCGCCCGGACAGTTCACCAGCGTGGCCGCGCCCGCGGTCGAAGGCACCCCGCAGGTCGGGGTCCGGCTGACCATCGCCGGCAATGGCTGGGACCCGACGCCGGAGGAGACCGCCTACCAGTGGCTGCGTGACGGGACGCCGATAGCCGGGGCCACCGGCACGTCGTACGTGCCCGGGCCCGTGGACGTCGACGGCCGGATCGCGGTCGAGGTCAGCGTGAGCAGCGATGCCTACGAGCCGGCCGTGCTGCGCAGTGTCGAGTCGGCTCCGGTGGCGCTCGGCGCGCTCGACAACACCGCCGTGCCCGAGGTCAGCGGCACCGCGCGGGTCGGCGAGACGCTGAGCGCGACGGCCGGCGGCTGGGCTCCGGACGGCGTCACGACGACCTACCAGTGGCGCCGTGACGGCGCGCCGATCCCCGGCGCCACCGCGGCGACGTACCCCTTGGTCCCGGCCGACGCGAACGCCCGGATCACGGTGGCGGTCACCGCCACCCTGGCCGGATATGCGCCCGCGGAGTCGGCGAGCGCCGCGACCGCGCCGGTCACCTACGATGTCGTCGCCAATGTCACCCGCCCGACGGTCACCGGCACCGCGCGCGTCGGCGAGACGCTGAGTGCCACCGACGGCACCTGGACCCCGACCGGCACCACGCCGGCCTTCCAGTGGCTGCGTGACGGCACCCCGATCCCGGGGGCCACCGCCCGTACCCGGGTGCTGCGCGCTGCGGACCTCGGCGCCCGGATCAGCGTCGAGGTGACCGCGTCGCGGGACCAGTACGACCCGGCCCGGGCCACCTCCGAGGAGACCGTCGCCGTGACGCCCGGTGCGCTGGCCAATGTGACCGCGCCCACGATCCTCGGCAGCACCCGGGTGGAGCGGACCCTGACCGTCGACCCCGGGACCTGGGCGCCAGTCTCGGTCGAGGGCTATGCCTACCAGTGGCTGCGCGACGGCAGCGCGATCGACGGCGCCACCGACGCGACCTACGTCCTCACCGACGACGACCTGGACGCCGAGATCGGCCTGCGGGTCACCGCGTCGAAGGCCGGCTACGACTCCGCAACGGCGACCGCGCCGCCGACGTCCGCGATCCGGCCGGCCGACCACGCCCCGACCGTCGAGGTGACGGTTGCGCCCGGACTGACCGGGGCGGCGCCGTACGCAGCCCGGATCGAGATCGCAGCCGACGACCCGGAGCACGACCCGTTGACCTACCGGGTCGAGCCGGGGGACGGCAGCGGCGCGCTGACCGGCGGCATCGTGGAGCCGGTGCAGGCTGTCGACCACGTCTTCGCGACCGTCGGCTCCTTCGCGGTCCGGGTGCTGGTCAGCGATGGTGAGAACACCACGACCCGGATCGTGAGGGTCACCTCGCTGTTGCCCGAGCCGCTCGTGGCGGTCGGGGGTGAGCCGGTCGCCGCGGTTGCCGGAACGCCGGTCACCCTGGACGCGGGCGCCTCCCGGCCGGCCGCGCTGATCGACTCCTACGAGTGGGACTTCGGCGACGGCGCCCATGGCAGCGGCGTCGCCGCACGGCACACCTACGCGAGCGCGGGCACCTTCCCGGTCACCCTCACCGTGACGGCCGGCACTGAGGTCGCCACCGCCACCACGACGGTGACGGTCAGCAAGACACCGGTCACGCCGGGACTCCAGGTCACGATCCGGGACGGCGACGCCCTGCTGTCGGGGGCCCAGGCCTCGGTGCGGATGCCCGACGGCACCCGGATCAGCGGCGTCACCGACGGCTCCGGGGGCATGACCCTGCACGGCCTGCCCGACGGGTCGACGGCCGTCGACGTCTGGGCGCCGGGCTACCTGCCCGCGACAGTCACGGCGACGCTGAGCGACGGTGGCGGCAGCCTCGACGTCTCCCTGGTCCGCGGGGACGTCGGCTCGGCGGTGCTCGAGTCCCACCCGCTGACCCTCGACGAGCTCTGGGACCGCGGCATCGACCTGGACGCCGCGGAGAACCAGCACATCTTCGAGGCCGAGATCCGGCTCCACTTCGTCGTGGAGGAGCCCGACGAGCCCGGCACCTACCAGCCGCAGTCCCTGCCGGTCACGCTCACGGCGGTCGAGGGCGGCGGCTACTACCTGGGCTGCTCGGGCGGCTGCCCGGGCGGTGGCGGCGGTGGCGGTGGCTCGCTGGTGCTGGGCGGCTCGACGTACACGCCGCGGATCACCGTCGTCGAGGGCGCCCCGATCATCGAGTGGCTGGTGATCCCGGTGCGGGGATCGTGGGCCAAGGAGTTCTTCGACGTCTCGATGATCGTGCAGAACCTCGGGACCGGCGGAGCCACCTTCCGTCCCGGCCTGGCGACCCTCGACCTCCCGTCCGGGCTCGCTCTCGCGACCACCTGGGACGGCCAGCAGCAGACCCTGACCCGCACGGTTCCGGCCATTCCGGCCGGCGGCAGCCAGACGATCAGCTGGACCGTGCGCGGCGACGAGGAGGGGTTCTACGACCTCGAGGCGACCTACGACTCGGTGCTGGACCCGTTCGACGCGCCGCTCACCCTGGTCGCCCGCAGTGAGCATCCGCTGCACGTGTGGGCGGGATCCGCCCTGACGCTCAGCGTCACGGTCGACGGCGAGGTGGAGCGCTGGATGCCGTACCGGGTCACCACGACCCTGACCAACAGCACCTGCGCCGCGATCGGCCCCGGTTGCGACGAGGTCGGGCCGACGCTCTACAACGTGCGACTCGCCCTCGGAGAGCGACCCGAGAACGCCCCGGCCGACCAGGCCCGCTACGTGTACGGACCGAACGAGCAGACCCAGGACGCCGCGATGATCCTGCCGCCCGGGGCGTCCGTCCAGGTCGACACGATCGTCATGCCCGGTATCGGCACCGACGACGACGATCCCGCCGGAGCGCCCATCGGCGACGTCGAGGCGATCAAGGAGAAGGTCGTGCGGGTGATGCAGCTCGACACGGCGCAGAGCATGCTGACTCAGACCGCTGGCACCCCGATCAACATCGATGACGAGATCCATGTCCACGACGGCCTGACGCCGCACACCCGCCTCGACATCGACAAGGTCGACGACGGCGCCGAGGAGCGGATCGAGCTCGACTGGGACCCGGTGAGCCTGCCGGGGAAGACGGTGACCGGCTACCGCGTCTACACCCGCGACTCGCTCACCGGCGGATCCTGGCGGGTGCTGCCCGCGGGCGTCAGCTCGACGACCTGGCCCGCCGGGACCACGCAGGCGTCGTATCCGTTGGGGACGCCGGGCCTGGGCGGCTACTTCACCGTCATCGCGGTCTACGCCGGCGGCACCCTGGCCACGCACCGGCTGGTGTTCGGGCCCGCGAAGTACGTCGCCCTGGGCGACTCCTTCAGTGCGGGCGAGGGCGTGCCCGAGTTCAGTGCGGGCTCGGCCACCGACATCGACTCCACGGGCGGGCCCGCGACCTGGGAGAAGGCCTGGGCGCTGGTCACCGGCGACCAGGCGGGCAACACCTGCCACCGCTCCAGCCGTGGCTCCTACTCCCGGCTGCTGTCCGCCGAACCCGAGCTCTCGTCGTGGCTGGCGCCGGCGCGGTTCGCGGCTTGCAGCGGCGCGGTCACCAAGGACCTCGTGGAGCCGAACCCCGACAACGAGAACGAGCCTGCGCAGACCGACTCCCTCAGCGAGGCCACCCGCGCGGTGACGATGACCATGGGAGGCAACGACGCCGACTTCGGCGGCATCATCAAGGCCTGCCTGAACCCCCTGCAGTCGTGCGCGGCAGACCTGTACGGCAACTCCGGCGTGCGCTGGGAGTGGCTGGCGCGCACCGAGGTCGAGCTGAACAAGGGCTTTGACGTGGTCACCAGCGCGGCCGACGTGCTGGCGGAGTGCCCGCTCGAGACGGCGAGCGTCATCGGCATGGCCAAGTGCGGCATGGCGATCCGTGACTACTACCTCGCCCTCAAGCGGGCCACGGGCGACCGCGACCGGGACGCGTCGGCCCTGTTCGTGTACGCCGACGTGTTGCGCAAGAGGCTCGAGGCGTCGTACGAGAAGGTCCTCGCGGAGGCGCCCAACGCCACCCTCTACGTCGCCGACTATCCCAGGCAGCTGAGAGCGGGCCGCGCGTCGAAGGCGTGCGAGGTGACGCCCTTCGGCGATCTGAGCGTGATCGACCCGGTCGAGGGCGTGCTGCTCAACGGCTTCGTGGACCAGCTCAACGAGGAGATCGCGGAGGCGCTCGAGAACGTGCGCGCGCGACACCCGGACCGGTCGGTGATCTACGTGCCCGTGGCGGAGGAGTTCGCCGGCCACGAGCTGTGCGTCGACGGCGAGCTGAACCCCGACAGCGCCTTCAACCCGCTGATCAACGACGTGCTGAGCTGGCCCGACGCGTACGGCAAGGTCGCCTACTCCTTCCACCCCAACGCGCTCGGTCAGGAGCTGTATCGCGATGCGTTCCGGCAGGCGATGACCGGTCAGACCCGCAAGCTGGTCGAGATGGAGACGTCCTCGATCACCCCGGCGCAGAGCGAGGTGCCGCCCTTCACCGACGGTGTCGTCGCCCGGGTCCGCCATGCCGAGGTGACGCCGGTCGCGATCTCGCTGCTCGGCCCCGACGGCCAGGTCGTCCACGCGGGTGACCCCGGCACCACCTCGGGTGACGAGAACGGCGTCACCTGGCTCCGGCTGGCGGACCCGGCGCCCGGACTGTGGCGGGTCGAGGTCGAGCTCGCGGACCCGGCCCCGGCGGCGAAGGGGGCGAGCGAGCGCGGCCTGCTCGCGACTGCCCTCGCCGCGGACGAGCCGGTGGCACCCACGCTGGTCGAGGTCGAGCTGTCGGTCGAGGCGTCGCCGGACGCTCCGGTCGCGTCGGCGACCCTCACCGGGCCGACGAGCGGGAGCTACCGCTTCGACGCCTCGGGCTCCCACGGCCGCGGCGACGAGCAGCTGAGCGTCGACTGGTTGTTCGCCGACGGCGCCACCGCCACGGGCCGCGTCGTCGACCACGCCTTCGCCGCCGGCATCGAGCCCTCGGCCCTGCTCACCGTCACCACCGCCGACGGTCGGTCGGCCTCGGTCGACGTCACCCTTGCCCCACCCCCGGCGCCCGCGCTGGTGCCCGTGGGCGACCCGTCGGTGACGGCCGACGTGGCGGAGGGCGACCCGGTCGTTCCCGGTGTCGTGCTCACCGCTTCGGGCGACTGGATCCCGCAACCCGCCGGCACGACCTTCCGCTGGCTGCGCGACGGCGACCCGATCTCCGGAGCCACGGCGTCCACCTACCGGGTCACCGCCCAAGATGCCGGCCATGCCCTGCGGGTCGAGATCACGGCCAGCCGTGAGGGCTTCGAGCCGGGCGAGGCCCGGAGCGCGGCGCTCGCCGTACCCGAGGAGCCGGTCGAGCCGACCGTCACCAACACCGTCCTGCCGGTCATCAGCGGCACTCCAGCTGTCGGGCAGACCCTGACCGTGTCGCCGGGCTCCTGGACGCCGGCGGACGTCGTACTCAGCTATGCCTGGTTCGCGGGCGCGTCCCCGATCCCGGGCGCCAGCGGACCCACCGCCACCAGCCTGCTGCTCACCGCGGCGCAGCAGGACGCGGTGATCACGGTGCGGGTCACGGCGACCGTCGGCGACGTGTCCCAGGCCGTGACGACGGTGGGCACGCCGGCGGTGCGCGCGGCGGGTGGTGGCGGCGGTGGCGTTGGGCCCACCGCCGGCCCGGGCAGCGCGGCGTGCACGGCGGCGACCCAAGCCCTGAGCACCGCACAGGCCGTCCTCGCCGACGTCAGTCAGCGGCTCAAGAGCGCCAAGGCCAAGCTCAAGAAGGCCAGGAAGGCGCGCAGGACAGCGCAGGTGACCAAGTTGAAGAAGAAGGTCGCGAAGCTGAAGAAGAGCCGGACAGCCGCCCACGCGACGGTCACAACCGCCCTCGGATCGGTGGGCTCGGCCTGCTGAGGCGGGCCGAGCCTCGTGCCGAAGGCGGGACTCGAACCCGCACACCCGAAGGCACGGCATCCTAAGTGCCGCGTGTCTGCCAGTTCCACCACTCCGGCGTGAGCGGGACGAGTCTAGGGTGCGGACATGCCGACTGACCTCGACGCCCTCGTCGCGACCTACGAGGACCTGCACCGCCACCCCGAGCTCGGCCGGCAGGAGCACCGCACGTCCGGGATCGTGGCCGAGCAGTTGCGCGCCCTCGGGTACGACGTCACCGCCGGTGTCGGCGGCACCGGCGTCGTGGGCGTGCTCGAGCGGGGCCAGGGGAGCACGGTGCTGCTGCGGGCCGACATGGACGCGTTGCCGGTGCTCGAGGACACCGGGCTGGCCTACGCCAGCACGGCGACGGCGACCAACGCCGCCGACGAGACGGTGCCGGTGATGCACGCCTGCGGGCACGACATCCACACGACGTGCCTGCTGGGTGCGGCGGCCGAGCTGGCCGGTGACGAGGGATGGCAGGGCCGGCTGCTCCTGGTGTTCCAGCCCGACGAGGAGGGTGGGGGCGGGGCGCAGGCGATGGTCGACGACGGCCTGTTCGAGCGGTTCGGTACGCCGGACGTGGTGCTCGGGCAGCACGTGGCGCCCGTCCCGGTCGGGGTGCTCGGCGTACGCGCCGGCCCGGCGTTCGCCGCGTCCGACGCGCTGCGGATCACCCTGTACGGCTCGGGCGGGCACGGCTCGCGGCCCGAGGCCACCATCGATCCGATCGTGATGGGGGCCGGGCTCGTGCAGCGGTTGCAGACGGTGGTCTCGCGCGAGGTCGCGGCCACCGACACCGTGGTCGTCACGGTCGGCTCCTTCCACGCGGGGTCCGCGCCCAACGTCATCCCCGACAGCGCGGTGCTCGGGCTGAGCGTGCGCACCGCCGACGAGCGGGTGCGCGCGAAGGTGCTGGCCACGATCGAGCGGATGATCCGGGCCGAGGCAGTGGCGGTAGGGGCGACCCGGGAGCCCGAGATCGAGGCGCTCACGTCGTTCCCGCCCGTCGTCAACGACGAGGCGGCGTGCGAGCGGGTCCGGGAGGCGTTCGGCGCCGCGGCCCGCTGGGTCGTGGTCGACCCGGGACCGGTCACCGGCAGCGAGGACGTCGGGATCCTGGCCGAGGCCGCGGGGGCGCCCTGCGCCTACTGGCTGCTCGGCGGCGCCGACCCGGCCCTGTTCGCGGGCGCGACGAGCGTCGAGCAGATCCGCGACCTGGTCGCTGACCTGCCCTCGAACCACTCGCCGCGCTATGCCCCGCTCGCCGGTCCCACGCTGGAGTCCGGCGTCGCCGCACTGGTGACTGCGGCCCGTTCCTGGCTGTCCTGAGCGCGCGCCACCGCGGCGGCGTACGCGTAGACGCACATCAGCGCCACGAACGGCCACACCACGCCGAGCACCACCGAGGGCACGGTGTTGAGCACGACGAACGGCACCGGGACCACCACGAACAACAGCGCCGCGACCACCGCGCCGATGGTCGTGAGCAGCAGCAGGCCGAGTGCCAGGACCGGCACCAACGTGGCGAAGGAGTGCCGGATCAGCCGGACGCTGCGGGGCAGGCCGGCGAAGCCGCGCCGCCGCTCCAGCACGACCACCGGCACCAGCAGCACCCCGGCCGTCAGCACCACCAGCGCCAGCGGCGCGAGCACGATCGAGGTCGTGAGGCCGACCACGAGCAGCGCGGTCACCAGCAGCGCGGGCAGGCCTGCGCCGAGCCGCCGCAGACTGGTGCGGTACGCCGCGCGCAGGTTCACCCGCGCCCCGAGGCCCTCCTCGTCGAGGACCTGCACCACCGCCGCCAGCGCGCCGGCCGACACCGGCAGTGAGGCGGTGCCGATCAGCACAGCCAGGGCACCGACCCAGCCCGGGACGGGGCTGGAGACGGTGACGCCCTGGAGCACCGCAGCGAGCACGTTGAACAGTGCCGGGGGAGCCATCGCCAGCGCGAACAGCCCGGGCCGCTCGCGCAGCACGTCGAGCGACGCGGCGACCACCTGCCCGGCCGAGCGGCGGATCCGCAGCGGCAGCGCGGTCGTCGCCCACGACGTACGACGCACCAGCCAGCCGACCGCGAGCAGCGCGGCGACCAGCACGACCAGGCCGCGCCACGGGTCGTCGACGTATCCGCGAAACAGGTCGCTGCCCTTGCCGACCAGGTCGCAGTAGGTCTCGGCGACCGCACTGCTGGTGGCGCCGCCGCCGGGCACCTCGATCGAGGAGTCGCGCGCCTTGGCCGACCACGAGAACGGCTTCGCCCAGGACTGCTTGCGGTTCGGCCCGGTCGGCCCGGCGTAGAACCGCTTCGGCCCGACCTCGCCGTAGTGGCCCTCGTAGGAGATCCACGGGTACGCCGACCGGGCCAGTGCCGGGTCGGACGGGATCGAGCGCACCTCCGCTCGTACGGCGTCGTGCTCGCCGGCCGTGGTGTCGCACCCGAACCCGGTGTTGGCGGTGTTGCCCATGAACACACCGGCGGAGAACTGGTTGGCGTGCGAGCCGGCCGAGACGTAGACCACCGGGTGGGTCGCGTCGTCGACCTCGAGCTTCTCCTCGCCCCAGCGGGCCTTCTCCGAGCCGTAGTGCTGGGAGTAGACGACCAGGTCGGGGTCGAGGTCCTCGGCCAGCGCGGACGCGGCGTCAGGCGCCGCGAACTCGAGCTGGATCCGCTCCCAGTCGGTCTCGTGCTTGTTGTTGTAGTCGTTGAACGCGTAGAAGAAGAAGTACTGCAGCGCGATCCGGTCCCCGATGCCCTTCTGGGTCGCGACGTGCGCATAGATGGTCGGCTTCGTGCCGCGCCACTGCCGCTCGGCCCAGCGCTCGTAGTCGCAGTCCGGCGTCAGCGGGTTGCCCGGCAGGTCGAGCTCGTAGCCCGGCAGCCCGGCCGACACGTCCTCGGCCGACGGGCCGACCTTCACGAGGTCACGCGAGGTCCACGGCCCGCGCAGCGCGACCGTCGGGTTGTCGAAGAGCACCTCGACGGCGCTGGGGGAGTAGGGCTCGCCCGGACCGCAGGCATGGTCCTGGCGCACCAGCATCAGGACCGGCGCGAACCTCTCCGCCAGCGCCTGCTCCGCGGCGGGGTCGTCGTCCGCGTCGGCGCGGGCGGGCGCTGCCGCGAACAGCAGGGTGAGCACCGGCGCGGCCAGCAGGCAGCGGAGCAGCCGCCGACCCCGCGGGCTCACCTCAGCCCGACCCTGAGCCCGGCCCTCAGTCCGTCCACGTCCAGGCGCTGAGGATGTCGTCGAACTTGGTGAGCACGTCGTCGTCGCCGTCCTTGAGGGAGACGGTGATGGAGTACGCCGTGTCGCCGCTGATCACGAGGTAGGACCGCTGCGAGACGTCGATGCCGTTGTCGTTGGTCCGGCTGATGTCGACGCCGAGCGCCGTCTCGCCACCGATGGTGGTGTCGTCGATGTCGTTGGTGGTGGCGGTGTCGTCGTCGGCGACCAGCGCCGTCTTCCAGTCGTCGGCGAGGTCGGAGGGGTCGGTGCTGCCGTACGACGACTGGGTCTCCACGATCACGTTGCCGCGGGCGGTGTTGAAGGTCGAGCCCCAGATGAACACCCGGTCGAGCGTGCTCAGGCCGGGGTTCTGCGACGTGAAGTCGTCGGTGCCGTCGATCCAGCCGGAGGGCAGCTCGGTCTCGTAGCCGGTGCCGGTGGCGACGTTGCCGCTCGGCTCGTCGGTCGTGTCGTCGGTCGGGTCCGCGGAGGCGCTGGTGGCCTCGGTCGACTTGCTCTTCGTGTCGTCGGCCTTCTTGTCGCTCCCGCTGTTCGCGACCGCGATGATGCCGATGATGCCGGCCACGACGACGACCAGCGCCACCGCGATCGCGCCGACGATGAACCCGGTGCCGGACTTCTTCGGCGGCGTCGGCTGGCTCCAGGAGGTCGCTCCGGGCGCGCCGTACGACGGCTGCACGGGCTGGTGCGGCGGCGACATGATCGGCTGCTGCTGCGCGGGAGCCGCGAAGGGCTGCTGGACCGGCGAGGTGACCGGCGGCTGGCTGGGCGCGGTGCCGCCGGGTCCGTGGCTCGGCGGGGCCGCCGTACCGGCCTCGGGGTCGAGCCCGGTCACCAGCGACTCGGGCACCTTGCCCAGCGCGAAGCCGAGGACCGCGATCGCCCACTGGCAGCCGCGCACGTCGGCGCTGCCGCGGTCGCGGGCCAGGCGCTGACCGGCGGACTCGACGGCGTCGCCCGGGCGGGCTCCGCTCTCGAGCATGGTGACCAGGCCGTCCAGCGCGCCGAGCCGGACCGCGTCGGTGAGCAGGTTGATGGTGCCGCTGGACGCCTGGCCCTCGTCGAGGTAGTCGTCGAGGGAACCGCGGAACGCGGTCGCGTCGCGGAACAGCGCGGTGCCGTGGTCGCGGGCGAGCTCGGCGAGGGACTGGTGCAGCTTCATCGGGTGTCCTTCAGGTACGGGCAGGTGCGGGGAGATCAGGCGGGCGGGACCGGGAGCCCGAGGTCGCGGCGCAGCTTGGCCACGTGCCCGGTCGCCTTGACGTTGTACTGGGCGAGCTCGACGGTGCCGTCGGTGTCGATGACGAAGGTCGAGCGGATGACGCCCTCGACGAGCTTGCCGTAGAGCTTCTTCTCGCCATAGGCGCCGTAGGCGCGGTGCACCGCCAGCTCGGGGTCGGCGAGCAGGGTGATGGTGAGGCCGTCGCGCTCGCGGAACTTCGCCAGCTTGGTGGTGGTGTCCTTCGAGATGCCGACCACCGTGTAGCCGGCACCCTGGAGGGCGTCGAGGGAGTCGGTGAAGTCGCAGGCCTGCTTGGTGCACCCGGGGGTCATCGCGGCCGGGTAGAAGTAGACGATCACCTTCCTGCCCTGCTCGAGGAGCTCGTACAGGTTGACCTCGCCACCCTGGTCGGAGGCGAGGGAGAAGTCCGGTGCGCGGTCGCCCGCTGCCAGCCTGGCCTGGTCACTCAAAGGGGTGGCTCCTCTCCTGATGGGCAGGTGCTGTTGCAACTGCCATGCAATAAGGTGGTCGTGCTCGTGACCATCTAACTACCCCGGTGCCGGGCGACCGAACACCGGATCGAGGCAGGTTCATCCATGCACGTCCCTGACGGCTTCCTCGACGCCCCGACCTCGGTCGCGACCGGCGTCGTCGCCGCGGCCGGTGTCGGCCTCGCGCTGCGCAAGGCACGCGCCGAGCTCGACGACCGCACCGCGCCGATGGCCGGTCTCGTGGCCGCGTTCGTGTTCGCGGGCCAGATGATCAACTTCCCGGTCGGTGCCGGCACCAGCGGGCACCTTCTCGGCGGCGCGCTCGCCGCCGTCCTGGTCGGGCCGTGGACCGGGGCGCTGTGCATCAGCGTGGTCCTGCTCGTCCAGGGCCTGTTCATGGCCGACGGCGGATTGACCGCGCTCGGCACCAACATCACCCTGATGGGCCTGGTCGGCGTCTTCGTCGGGTACGGCGTCTTCCGCCTCGCGCTCGCCGTGCTGCCGAGCAAGCTCGGCTCGGTGCCGGTCGCGGCAGGGCTCGGCGCCCTGATCTCGGTCCCCGCCGCCGCGACGGTGTTCAGCGTGCTGTTCGCGATCGGCGGCACCGCCGACATCGCCGCCGGCAAGGTGTTCGCGGCGATGATCGGCTGGCACACCGTGATCGGCGTCGGCGAGGCCCTCATCACCGGGCTGGTCGTCAGTGCCGTCGTCGCCTCCCGTCCCGACCTCGTCCACGGCGCGCGCGGGCTCGCCGGCCGTCGTCCGCTGCTCGACCAGGAGGTCGCCGCGTGAAGACCAGCACGAAGACCAGCACGAACAGCCGCCGCTTCCTCGTGATCGGCTTGTTCGTCGCCCTCCTCGTCGCGGGCATCGGCAGCTACTACGCCAGCAGCCACCCCGACGGGCTCGAGTACGTCGCCGGCAAGACCGGCTTCATCGACTCCGCGGAGGAGCCCGTCGACACCGGCAGCCCCTTCGCGGACTATGGGACCAAGGGCGTCGAGAACGAGCGCCTCAGCGGCGGCATCGCTGGCGTGGCCGGCGTGGGCATCACCCTCCTCCTCGGTGGCGGACTCTTCTGGGCGCTGCGCCGGCGCACCCCGGCCGAGCAGCAGGCCTGACGAGATGGGCGCGGGCCACGGCCACCGGCTGCACTTCCACGGGCACTCCGTGGTGCACCGCGCCCCGGCCCACCTGAAGATCCTGTTCCTGCTCGGGTTCGTGCTGACCGTCGTCGCCACCCCGCGCGAGTGGTACCCGGTCTTCGGCGGCTACCTCGCCCTCCTGCTGGGCGTGGTGCTGCTGGCCCGGGTGCCGCTGACCTACCTGCTGCCACGGATGGTGGTCGAGGTCCCGTTCCTGGTCTTCGCCGCGCTGATGCCGTTCGTCGCGGAGGGCCCGCGGGTCGGCGTACCCCTCGGGGGGTGGGAGGTCTCCCTCTCCGAGTCGGGCCTGCTGGCGGCCTGGGGCCTGGTCGTCAAGGGCACGCTGGGCGTGCTGGCCTCGCTCACCCTGGCCGCCACGACCGAGCCGGCGGACGTGCTGCGCGGCCTGCAGCGGCTGCGGATGCCCGACCTGATCGTGCAGATCATGGGCTTCATGATCCGCTACCTCGACGTCGTCACCGGCGACCTCGGGCGGATGATCACCGCGATGCGCTCGCGCGGCGTCGACCCACGCTCGCCGCGGCACTGGCCGGCGCTGGCGCGTACGCTCGGCGCGCTGTTCGTGAGGTCGTACGAGAGGGGTGAGCGGGTGCATCTGGCGATGTTGTCCCGGGGGTACGACGGAAGGCTCCCCGAGGCCGCGGGGCCTGTGGAGGCCGCGCGATGACGCCGGTCCTCGACGTCCAGCGCCTCGCGTTCGCCTACCCCGACGGGCACCAGGCCCTGTTCGGGGTCGACCTGCACGTCCATCGGGGCGAGCGGGTCGCGCTGCTCGGGCCCAACGGCGCGGGCAAGACCACCCTCGTGCTCCACCTCAACGGCATCCTGTCCGGTGAGACCGGACACGGTGAGGGCAGTGTCGCGGTCAGCGGGCTGCCGGTGACGAAGAAGAACCTGGGTGAGATCCGGCGCCGGGTCGGCGTCGTCTTCCAGGACCCCGACGACCAGCTGTTCATGGGCTCGGTTCGTGCCGACGTGGCGTTCGGGCCGGCCAACCTCGGCATCAGGGGCGCCGCCCTCGACAAGCGGGTGATGGACGCGCTCGAGCAGGTCGGGATGGCCGACTTCGCCGACCGGCCGCCCCATCACCTCTCCTTCGGCCAGCGGCGCCGGGTCGCGGTCGCGACCGTGCTGGCCATGGAGCCGGAGATCCTGGTGCTCGACGAGCCGAGCTCGAACCTCGACCCCGCCTCGCGCCGCGAGCTGGCCGACATCCTTCGCAGCCTCGACGTGACCCTGCTGATGGTCACCCACGACCTGCCCTACGCGCTCGAGCTCTGCCCCCGGTCGGTGGTGCTCAGCGACGGCCGGGTGGTGGCCGACGGGACGACGTACGACGTGCTCACCGACGAGGCCCTCATGCACGCCCACCGGCTGGAACTCCCATGGGGGTTCGACCCGCGCACCATCAGCATTGATAGCCTGCCCAGGTGAGTGAGACTCCCTCTGACATCGAGCGCGAGATCGAGGAGACCCGTGAGCGCCTCGCGGGCACGATCGACCAGCTGCTGTACCGCTCGCACCCCAAGACCATCGTGAGCCGCGAGGTCGCCCAGGTGAAGGCGTACTACGTCGACACCGCGACGGGGGAGCCGCGCACCGACAACATCCTCAAGACGGTCGGTGGCGTGGTCGGCGTGATCGCGCTGTTCGTCGTGCTGCGCAAGATCACCCACTGACCCTGCCCTGCAGGTGAGCACTCCCGTGTCCGACAAGACCCCCATCAAGATGCTGCACGACCGCATCCTGTGTGAGGCCGACAGCGAGGCCGGCGAGCGCCGGTCCTCCGGCGGCATCGTCATCCCCGCGACCGCCGCGATGGGCGCCCGGCGCCTGGCCTGGTCGCGCGTGGTCGCGGTCGGCCCGCACTGCCGCGCCGTCGTCGCCGGTGACAAGGTGCTCTACGACCCCGAGGACAAGGCCGAGGTCGAGGTCTCCGGCGAGGTCTACGTCGTCATGCGCGAGCGTGACATCCACGCGGTCGCCGCCGAGCGGCTCGGCGACGAGTCGGCCGGCCTCTACCTGTGAGCGCGCGCCAGTTTCACCGGTCAGCCGGTGAAACTGGCGCTTGGACGAGGAAGTTTCATCGTCCAAGCGGGAGTTCCACCGGTCGGCCGGTGAAACTCCCGCCGGCCCTGTGACGTAACTCACTCAGGTGGAACGCGTTGCACCTGACGTGCGCTCCCCACGTGTCCTGAGCCTGCTCGCCGCCGCCCTGGTCCTGCCGGCGCTCGCCGCGGCCGGTCCCGCCGACGCGGGGCCGGGGCCCGAGACCGCCGCGGCGGCCGCCGGTCCGTCCTACCACGCGACGATCGCGATCACCGAGCACGGCATCCCGCACATCACCGCGGACGACTGGGGCTCGCTGGGCTACGGAAGTGGGTACGCCACCGCGCGCTCGTCGATCTGCAACCTCGCCGACACGGTGCTCACCGCCCGCGGTCAGCGCTCGCGCTACCTCGGCGCGACCGGCCGCTACCTCGACGGGGTCTCGCTCGACGCCTCCAACCTGCAGGTCGACGCGTTCGTCACCGACCTGCACAACCGCAAGGTCGTCGAGGGCCTGCTCGCCTCGCCCGCCGGCCCCACCACCCGGGCGCGCGAGATGGTCAAGGGCTACACCGCCGGCATCAACCGCTGGCTGCGCGACAACACGATCACCGACCCGGCCTGCGCCGACGCGACCTGGCTGAAGCCCGACGCCACCGAGCTCGACCTGTGGTACGGCGTCTACATGGCCAACCTGATCGCCTCCTCGGGCAACTTCGTCAAGGAGATCGTCGAGGCCGATCCGCCCACCCTGCAGGACCCGGGCCTGCCGGACCTCGGGCTGAAGCTGCCGCTGCCGACGACCAAGGAGGAGGTGCCGGCGTACGCCGCGCAGCTCAGCGCCGACCAGCGCGAGGAACTGCTGCGCTCCCTGGGCCAGGACAGCGCGTTCGGCTCCAACGCCACCGCGATCGGCGGAGACGCCAGCTCGACCGGGCGCGGGTTGCTGCTCGGCAACCCGCACTTCCCGTGGGGCGGGCGCTACAAGTTCACCCAGCAGCAGCTGACCATCCCGGGTGTCTACGACGTCGCCGGCGCCTCGCTGATCGGCTCTCCGGTGGTCAACATCGGCTGGAACAAGGACGTCGCCTGGAGCCACACGGTGTCCACGGCCTACCGCTTCACGCCCTACGAGTACTTCACCCTCGGCCCCGGCCCGCTCTACCTCAGCGCCAACGGGCTGATCCGCAAGGCCGAGCGACGCTGGGTCGACGTCGAGGTCTTGCAGCCCGACGGCTCCGTGACGAACGTCCGCGAGGACCTCTGGCGCACCCCGCAGGGCTACGTCATCGACAGTCCCTCGCAGTTCATGGGCTGGTCGCCTCTCAGCTTCTGGGCGATCCGCGACGCCAACGCCGAGCACCTGCGCACCATCGACACCTTCCTCGGCATGGGCGAGGCGACCAGCGCGAGCGACCTGCTGCGCCGCCAGGATGCCGGCGGCGGCATGCCGTGGGTCAACACGACCGCGGCCGACCGCAACGGCGAGGTCCTGTACGCCGACCACAGCGTGGTGCCCAACGTCAGCAACGCGATGGTGACCCGGTGCCTGACCCCGGTCGGCCTGCTGCTCAAGTCGGTCGCCGGGCTGCCCGGCCTCAACGGCCTGCTCGCCGACGGTGCCTGCGCGTGGGGCACGGACTCCGACGCCCAGCGGCCCGGCATCTTCGGGCCCGTCAACCTGCCGGCCGTCGTACGCCGCGACTGGGTGATGAACGCCAACGACTCGTACTGGACGCCCAACGACAAGGTCCGCCTCGAGGGCTACGCCGGCATCATTGGCTGCGAGAGGTGCGCGCGGACCATGCGGACGCGGATGGTGCAGCAGTACGTCATCGACCAGCTGGCGGGCGGCGGCTCGGAGACGCCGGAGTCGCTGCGCGGGCACGAGTACGAGAACCGGGTCCGGGCCGCCGAGGTGATGCGCCAGGACGGCAGGCTGGACCAGGTCTGCGCGCAGACCGGCGAGACCGCGGCCTGCGCCGTGCTCGCCGCCTGGGACGGGCACTCCGACGTCGACTCGGTCGGCACCCACCTCTTCGAGGCCTTCGTCGAGCGCGCGCCGACCGGCGCCAACCTGTGGACCGTGCCGTTCAATGCAGCCGACCCGATCAACACGCCGCGCGGCCTGCGGACCGGGCCCGAGGTGGTCAAGGCGATGAAGGCGGCCATCGAGTCCGTGCGGGCGGCCGGGGTGCCGTTCGACGCGCCGTGGGGCTCGCTGCAGGTCGCGGGCGACCGGGGCGCGCCGGCATACCCTCTCGGCGGCGGTGACGGCGACCTCGCCGGCAACGCCAACGCCCTGGCCTCGCGGCACCCCGCGGGCAACACCGGCGCCTACAAGCCGGTCAGCTACGGCTCCTCGCACATCCAGGCGGTGTCCTACCTCGCCGACGGCAGCGTGGACGCGCGCACGATCCTCACCTACAGCCAGGACGAGGACCCGGCGTCACCGTGGTCGAGCGACCAGACCGCGCTGTTCTCGCAGGAGAAATGGGTGCGCTTCGCGTGGACGCCGCAGCAGATCGCGCAGGACCTGGTGCGGACCATCGACCTCGCGGGTTCGTGAACCCCCTAACCTCGGGGGCATGTCCGTCGAGGTGGAGAAGCGCGGTCCCGTCACCGTCGTGACGCTGTCACGTCCCGAGGTGCGCAACGCGGTCGACGCGGAGCACGCCCGCCTGCTGACCGAGGCGTTCACGGCCTTCGACGCCGACGACAGCGCCTCGGTCGCCGTCCTGCACGGCGCCGGCGGGGTCTTCTGCGCCGGGGCCGACCTCAAGGCGGTGTCCGAGGGCCGCGTCGACGTGGGCGCACCCGGCGACGGAGCGGACGCCGGCCCGGCGGGGATGGGGCCGACCCGGATGCTGCTGTCGAAGCCGGTCGTCGCCGCCGTGGAGGGTTACGCCGTCGCCGGCGGCCTCGAGCTCGCGGTGTGGTGCGACCTGCGGGTCGTCGACCCGGCCGCCGCGTTCGGCGTGTTCTGCCGACGCTGGGGCGTGCCGCTCATCGACGGTGGCACCATCCGGCTGCCACGCCTGATCGGCCACTCCCACGCCCTCGACCTCATCCTCACCGGCCGCGAGGTCGGCGCCGAGGAGGCGCTGCGGATGGGCCTGGCCAACCGGGTCTCGGCCCCCGGCGCAGCGTTGGCCGAGGCCGTGACCCTGGCCGAGCAGCTCGCCGGGTTCCCGCAGACCTGCCTGCGCGAGGACCGGCTGTCGTCGTACGGACAGCATGGCCTGGACCTCGACGACGCGCTGGCGCTGGAGTGGAAACACGGACTCCGCTCGCTGAGCGCGGATACCCTCGCGGGGGCGACGCGCTTCGCCGGCGGGGCGGGCCGGCACGGCGCGTTCGACGGCTGACGGGGCACGACAGGGGACAGGGGGACAGCGGTGGCGAACGGCCCGGGACGGGACCAGCGCGGACCGATGGAGCGGCTGGTGCGGATCGCCGCGATGCTGCAGGCGAACCCGCAGCAGGGGGTGAGCGCCGAGCGGCTCAACGCGGTGGCCGGCTTCCCCGACACGCCCGGCCACGACCAGCTCAAGCGCGACATCCGCCACCTCGAGCACCAGGGCTGGCGCATCGAGAACGTCGCCCCGCCGGGCCAGCCGGCCTGGTACCGGATGACCACGGTCGACAACCGGCTGCGGGTGCGGCTCTCGCTCGGCCAGCAGGCGGCGTTGCGCCGGGCGATGCTGCTCGCCGACGACGGCGACCTGGTGCAACGCCTCGGTCTGGCGGCCGCGACCGGCGCGGGGGAGACCGCCGGCGCCACGCTCCAGCTCCCCGTCCCCGACTCGCTGCGGCTCGTCGTCGACGCCGTCCGCGACCAGAGGCTGCTCCGGTTCGGCTACAAGGGGATCGAGCGCGTCGTGCATCCCGAGTCGGTCCGGACCGAGAACGGCGTGTGGTACCTGCGCGGGGTCGAGGACACCGAGCGCGCCGAGGCTCCGCTGAAGACCTTCGTGGTGTCGCGGATGCTCGACGTCGACGTCGAGGACCCCGGCTCCGCGCGGCCCGTGCCGCCGACACGGCACGTGGCGCTGCACCCGATGTCGTGGGAGATCGACCCGCCCGTCGAGGTCACCCTGCGTGCCGCGGCCGACTTCGAGCCCGACGTACGCCGGTGGCTCGGCGAGCCGGTCGCGGTCGAGACCGACGGCGACGACGTGCTGCTGTGCTACCGGGTCACGCACCGCGCCGCCCTGCACGCCCGGCTGGTCGAGCTCGACGACCGGGTGCGGGTCGAGGGCCCCGCGCAGGCCCGGGCCGACCTGGTCGCCTTCCTGGCGGCCGCACGCGGCGAGGAGGCCGGAGCATGAGCAACGTCCCGAAGTACGTCGTCCGGATCGCCCGGCTGCCCGAGGTGTTCGCCCGGCTCGCGGCCCACCCCGACGGGCTCTCCCTGCCCGACCTGGCCGAGGAGTTCGACACCACCGAGGCCGAGCTCCGCGAGGACCTGCTGGCCTTCTACACCGCCGACGTCGGCGGCGTGTGGGGGCTCTCACGGCCCGAGGTGCTGGAGTTCCTCGGCTCCGACGGGGTCACCGAGGACCCCGGGACCGCCGACATCGTGCGGCTGGTCTCCGAGAGCCCGATCGACCTCGGTGTCGAGTACGTCGACGCCGGCGAGCTCGGCCGCGTCCACGCCGCCGCCCAGGCGCTGCTCGACATCGAGCCCGACAACGCCGAGCTCGCCGAGGCACTCGACGTGCTCGCCCGCACCATGTTCGGCGAGGCGGCCCCCGACGACGCCGAGGTGCCCCGGGTCGCCGCCTGGAACCGCCTGCTGCCCGAACTCCGCCGTGCCCAGGACGAGCACCGGGCCGTCCGGATCGTCTACTCCCGGGCCTGGGAGCCTGGTGTCACCGAGCGCGAGATCGAGCCCTACCGGCTGGTGCAGACCCGCCGCGGTTGGGAGGTCGACGCCGGACCGGTCGACGACCAGGGCCGGATCCGCACCTACCTGCTTTCCAACATCCGCTCGGTCGACCTGCTCGACCGGACCTTCGCCGTACCCGACGACCTCGCCGACCACCTGGTCCGCCAGCGCGCGACTACCCGCGTGCGGGTGCTGCTGCCCCAGCAGTCGCGGTGGGTGGCGGACTTCTACGCCGAGCAGGTCACCTTCGTCGAGGACGACGAGCGCGACGTCGTGGTCGACCTGGACCTGCTCCCGCCCGTCGAGGACCGGGTCGGCCGGCTGCTGCTCACCGCCGGCCCCACCGCCACCGTCCTCGACCCGCCCTCGCTCGACACCGCCGGCGTGGTGCTCGCCGAGGAGCTGCTGGTGCACCACACGTCGTGAGGCGGCGCGGTCGCTTGTAACTAAGTGTTACGTCGCGAAAACCGCAGCAACAGTGCCCGGGTAGTGGCCACAGCACCGTGGTAGTCGGTGAGACGGCATGGAAGTGCAGGGCGCCGGCCGATGGCTCATCTACCTCGGTGCTCTGGCCACTACCTCGGAGCTGTGGTACCCGATTCGGCGATGTAACACTTAGTTACAAGGCGGTCTGGCCCGTCAACCGCGCTCGACGTGCTCCTTGAGCTGGCGCAGCACGTTGGTCCAGTTCTCCCGCGACGGTGCCTCCTGCTCGCCCTCGGTGAGCGACTGCTCGACCGTGACGTCGGTGTGGTCGCCGCCGTCCCGCAGCGTCCACGTGACGTGGTGGTAGCTCTCGGGACGGTCCGGCTTGCCCGTCAGCGGGCTGAAGTGGGTGACGACGAGACGCCGTCCCTCATCGACCTCCAGCACCTCGCCCTTGTCCTCGAACGGGCGGCCGTCGTACTCGCCCCGCCAGGTGATCGGGGTGCCGGGCTCCCAGGTGGTGTCGACCTCGGCGCCGAAGAGGTAGGCGCGGATCTGCTCGGGCTCGGTGAGCGCCTGCCAGACCTGGGCGGGCGACGCGGAGACCTGGACGTGGGCAGTTGCGGTCGTGGTGTCCATGGCCCCGCGTTACCCGGACCGCGGTCCGGCAACCGGCCCCCACCGGCCTACCGGTAGCGTGGACACCGCAGCTCAGGACGCGGGCTGCGCCGGGGGTCGCTCGACCCCTCCGCGCAGCAGGAGCCCGCATGTCCGAGCAGGTCGAGGTCCAGGTCAGCGTCGACGGTCCACCCGTGCCCGGGCTGGTGCTCAAGTGGGACAGCCAGCGGCTCAAGGCGCTCGTCACCTACGAGGCCGAGGGGCACGTCCAGACCCAGTGGTTCCCGTCCGAGCAGGTGCTCCAGGTCGACTGAGCGATCCTCACCCGCCCTCCGGCGGCGGTACGGCGAAGTCCCGGTTCGCCGAGTCGACCACCTCCTGGGCGATGGCGCGCAGCTTGACGTTGCCGGTGCTGCTCGCGCGCACCAGGAACTGGAACGCGCGGTCCTCGGGGATGCGGTAGCGCTCCATGATGATGCCGACCGCGGTCCCGATCGCCTGCCGCGTGGTCACCGACTCGTTGAGCTGGTGCTCGTGCCGGGCCCGGCCGAGGGCGATCGAGGCATGCGCGGCGAACAGCTCGGCGAGCTGGATCGCGTCCGGGTCGATCCCGGGGTTCGCCGAGTAGAAGTTCAGGCCGCCGAGCGTGCTCTCGTCGTTGTAGAGCTGGAGGCCCATCTGGGCGCTGAGGCCGAACCGGGCCGCCTCCTCGACGTACCGCGGCCAGCGCTGCTCGGTCGCGATGTCGTCCATGGTCGTGACCCCGCCCGACGTGATCGCGTCGTAGCAGGGACCCTCACCGAGCTTGTACTGCAGCTCGTCGATGTCCCAGACCAGCCGCCCGGTCCCCGACCGGGTCTCGATGCGACCGCCGCCGTGCGTGATCGAGATGCCGACGTGCTCGAAGCCGGGCACCGTCTGCTGGGCCGCCCGGACGATGGCGTCGAGCGTGTCGTCCAGCGAACGGTGGCTGTCGATCGAGCGGGCCGCCTCGGTGAGGGCGGACGCGATCCGGGTGCTGTCGTGGAGCACGGGTACCTCCTGGGAATCGGGCCTGGAGGTACCCGCCGGTCCGGAGGTCAGCCCGGGCTCAGGAGGTCAGCCGGGCCAGGCACGCGAACCAGCGCTGGCCCTGGAGGAACGCCGTGCCGCTCGGTGGCAGCACGAACACGTCGTAGCTGCCCTTCGGGCGGGTGCCGCCGGTGTCGGCGTCGTAGCCGCGCAGCGTGTCGGCGGTGCAGGTGGCCGCGGCCTCGCTGTCGGCGTCGACGGCGTCGGTCGTCACGTCGTTCGTCGTCGCGGCGAGCTCCCCGACCGCGAAGGTGAACCAGTTGTCCTCGGCGCACTCGCCCTTGGTGGCGCTCAGCGCCTGGCCGATCTGCTGGACGCCGCTGTAGCAGGAGCCGAGCTCCGGGGCGTCGGTCAGCGGGTCGATCCCGGGGTCCTCGGCGACGGCCTCCGCATCCGGCTCCTGTCCGCGTGCCGCCGGCCCGGTGCCGTCGGTGCCGTCGGTGGCGTCGGTGGCGTCGGGGGCGAGCAGGTAGCCGCCGAGGCCCCCGAGCCCGAGGCCGACGACGGCGGCCGCCAGGGAGATCGGCCACCGGCGCCGGGCCGGCGGGGGAGCGACCGCACGGGGGGCGGGAGCCGGTGGCCGCAGCTGGGTGAAGGCGGCCTCGGGTCCGCCCACCACGATCCCGTCCCTGTCGGTCGCGCCCCCGGGCCGGATCGCGCGCAGCGCCTCGTGGAGCTCGCGGGCCGTGGGGTAGCGGTGCGCGGCGTCGTACGCCGTCGCGGTGCGGATCACCTGCATCAGCGCCTCGCTGCCCGGCACACCCGGGTCGGGCAGCTCGGCGTGCAGGTTCGCGAGCAGTTGGTCGATCGGGACCGGGCTGCCGTCGACGGACCGGCGCGGCGAGGCGCCGCAGATCATGGCATGCAGCGTCGCGCCCATGGAGAACACGTCGGACTGCGGCGCCGGCGGCGAGAAGGAGAACGCCTCCGGGGACGCGTACGCCGGGGTGAGCGCCTCGAGGCTCACCGACGGGTCCTGGCCGGGTTGGGGGAGCGCGGCCAGCCCGAAGTCGGAGAGCCGGGGCGTGCCCCAGGCGTCGATCAGGATGTTGCCGGGCTTGATGTCGCGGTGCAGGATCCCGGCCTCGTGGGCGGCGGCGAGCGCGCTGGTGACCGCGAGCCCGACCTCGATCGCCTCGCCGGGCGTCATCGGCCCGTGCTGGGCGAGGTAGGTCGCGAGGCTGCCGTTCGTGCACAGCTCCATGACCAGGTACGGCCGGTTGTCGCGGGTCACGCCGACGTCGATGAGCGACACCACGTGCGGGTGCCCGCTGATCCGGCTCACCGCCGTGGCCTCGCGTACGAACCGCCGCCGGTTGGCGTCGTCGTCGAGGACCCGGTCGTCGATCTTCACCGCGACGTCGCGCTCGACCGCGAGCTGCCGCCCCCGCCACACCTTGGCGAAGCCGCCGCGACCGATCTCCTCGATCAGCTCGACGCCGGGCAGGAGGAGGGCACGCTGGGTCGGTTCCACGCCGGGAAGCGTAGGTGAGGCCGGGTGCGGGAGGGACGCCAGGCTCAGTCCGCGACGGGCTGGCGCCGGTGCCACCAGCGGACCAGGCCGGCCGTGCGGTCGGTGCTGCCGCTGTCGACTCCGGCACGCACGTAGCGCAGCCAGTCGGTGGGCCGGTTCGACACCTGCCCGAGGACATGGAGCCCCGCGGCCCGCATCTGCCGGACCAGCCGCGGGGTCACGAACCGCGGGTCGAGGGACACCCCGTCGGCCGTCCTGCGGACCTGGCGGACGCTCGGCCGGAAGCGGTGGGCGATCCAGATCGTCGGTACGTCGGGCAGCGCCTTCGCGGCGCGGTGCAGCAGCGCGGGCCTGAACGACAGCAGTCGGGCGTCGACGTCGGCCAGGGTGTCGCGCAGGTAGTGCCAGGTCTTCCTGCGCCAGCCGGGCGCCAGCTTGAGCTCGACGAGCAGCCCGACCCCGAGTCGCCGCGCCTCGGCGGCGTACGACTCCAGTGAGGGGACCTCGCCGCCGTCGCGCAGCCGGCAGGACCTCTGGATCCGGGCCAGGGTCCGGGCGATGACCCGGCCACGGCAGTCGGTCGTGCGGTCCAGGCGGGCGTCGTGCATCACGACCAGGCGCCCGTCCGCCGTCGGGCGTACGTCGAGCTCGGCCCGGTCGGCGCCGAGGGCTGCGGCATGGCGCAGGGCACGCAGGCCGTTCTCGGTGCGGAGGCGTCCGATCGCGCCCCGGTGGGCGACCACCTCGAAGGTGCGGACGCCGGCCGGCGACGTGCCGGTCGGCGCGGGTGTCTCGTCGGCCCGGGCCGCCGTCGGGGCCGAGCCGAGGACGCCGAGGGCCAGCAGGGCGGCGACGAGCAGCGAGGTGGTGCGCACGGCTCTCCTGGGTCGATCGGGACGGGCACGCAGAAGGGGCCCGGTCTTGCGACCGGGCCCCTTCTGTTCGGTACGCCATCAGGGACTCGAACCCCGAACCCGCTGATTAAGAGTCAGCTGCTCTGCCAATTGAGCTAATGGCGCCTTGCGTCTGAACGCGAGATGGAACATTACCAGCGTAGTCCGACCCGGGTGAAATCGGCATGGCTCATCCGGCATTCTCCGCGTCCGTCAGCACCTCCCGCACCCGCCGGAGCAGGTCGACGGCAGCCGTGAGCTCGTCGGCCGTCGCGACCTCGGACGTGCGCTCGGCCCAGGCGATGCGCCGCGGCCGGATCCGCTCGAGGGCGCGGCGTCCCTCGTCGGTGAGGTGGACCAACGGCGCCCGGGCGTCGGTGGGGTCGGGGGCGCGGACGACCAGGCCGGCGGCCTCGAGCTGGGCGACCGACTCGTTGGCCGACTGGCGGCGCATGCCGCGGCGCCGCGCGATGCCCGCGACGCTGAGGGGGCCGTGGGCCACGGCGCCGAGGGTCAGCCAGCGCGACGCGGTCAGGCCGTCCTCCGCGACGATCCGGTCGCCCGCCCTCGTGAAGGCGTCGGCGAGCCGGAACACCTCGTCGACCAGCTCGACCAGCGACCTCGCGGCGGTCATGCGCTCTCGCTCAGGCACACCAGGTGCCCGTCGGCGTCGCGGAGCACGGCCATCCGCTCGCCCCACGGCTGCGGGGCGGCGGGATCGACGACGGCACCCCCGGCCGCGACCCAGCGCGTGACGGTGTCGTCCAGGGCCGTGGTCGCGAAGCCCACGGCGACGGCCGTGTCCGACGCGGTGGCGGGCCGTTCGTGCAGCATCAGCTCGACCCCGTCGGCGCTCGTCAGCCAGGCGAGGCCCGGGGCACTGCGCGCCACCTCGAGGCCGAGGGCGTCGGCGTAGACGGCGATCGCCCGCTCGATGCTGGTCACGGAGACGACGATGCGCCGCAGGGTCACGGTCGGGGTCATGGTCCGATCGTGGACAATTGACAGGGTCCTGTCAATCTCGCCGCCCGGTGGCCTCGAGAACCGCGTGCGCGGCGTTGTGGCCGCCCAGGCCGGACACCGCCCCGCCGCGGCGGGCGCCCGACCCGCACAGGAGCACGCCGGGGTGGCCGGTCTGCACGCCCCACCGCTCGCCGGGAGTCTCGAGCCGGGCCCGGGCGGGTGCCCACGGCCACTCGAGGTCGCCGTGGAAGATGTGGCCGCCCGGCATGGCGAGGTCGGCCTCGATGTCCTGCGGGATCTTCGCCTCGATGCAGGGCTCGCCGGCCGGCGTACGCAGCACGACGGAGTCGATCGGGTCCTCGAGCACGGCGTCGAGCGACGCGATCGCCCGGCGCAGCGCCTCGGCGCGCATCCCGTCCGGGTCGGTGGCGAACAGCCGGGCGGGCGTGTGGAGGCCGAAGTAGGTCAGCGTGTGGGTGCCGGGCGGGACGTCGCCGAGGATCGACGGGTCGGTCAGCGAGTGGCAGTAGACCTCGCCGGGCAGCGGGTCGGGCAGCTCGCCGCGCTGGGCGGCCGCCCAGGCCACCTCGAGGTCGGCGGCGGTCTCGGCGAGGTGCAGGGTGCCGGCGAAGGCGACCTCGGGGTCGATGCCGGAGCGCAGCCGCGGCAGCCGCGAGAGCAGCAGGTTGACCTTGAGCTGGGCGCCCTCCGGCTTGGTCGCGGGGTCCTCGTCCTCGCCGAGCAGGATGCGCAGCACCCAAGGCGCCACGTTGGCCAGCACGTGCGCGGCCTCCAGCGTGTGCTCCCGGGCCCCGTCGTGCCAGGTCACCGTGGCCGGGTCGCCGGGCCGGATCGCGCTCACGCCGGCGCCGGTGACCAGCTCGGCCCCGGCGTCGGCAGCCGCACGCGCCAGCGCGTCGGTGACCGCGCCCATCCCGCCGACGGGCACCCGCCACTCGCCGGTCCCGTTGCCGATCAGGTGGTAGAGGAAGCACCGGTTCTGGACCAGCGACCGGTCGTGCAGCGAGGCGAAGGTGCCGATGAGTGCATCGGTGCCGACGACGCCGCGGACCAGGTCGTCGCGGAACCGGCGCCCGATCGCCGCGCCGATCGGCTGCTCGACGACGTCGCGCCAGATGTCCGGGTCCACCTGCGCGCGGAGCGCGGCGTCGGTCGCGAGCGGCTCGGTCAGAGTGGGCGCGACGGCCCGCGCCAGCCCGGAGACGCCGTCGTAGAACGCCCGCCAGGCGGCGTACTCGTCGTCGGACCCGGTCAGCTCCCGGAAGGACGCCCGCGTGGCCTCGCCCTCGGCCCGCTCGACGAGCAGCCCGGTGGCACGACCCTCGCGCACCGTCGGGGAGTAGGACGCCGTCGGCCGGCTCACCAGCCGCAGGTCGAGCCCCAGGTCAGCCACCACTCGCTCGGGCAGCAGCGAGACCAGGTAGGAGTAGCGCGAGAGCCGGGTCGGGAAGCCGGGGAACGCCTGCGCGGAGACCGCTGCACCGCCCACGTGGGCGAGCCGCTCGAGCACCAGCACCGAGAGTCCGGCCCGCGCGAGGTAGGCCGCCGCGGTCAGGCCGTTGTGGCCGGCGCCCACGACGACGACGTCGTACTTCCCCCTGGTCATGGCTCGCACTCTAGGGGTGCGGGAATGCCCCACGGTGCGTTATGGTTGACATGGCAACCAACCCGACCAGCCACCTGGAGGTGGATGCGATGCCCGCCATCACCGTCGACGACCTGACTGTCCTGCCGCGCCTGAGGACGCCGGGCCTCGGCGACCAGCCGCGCCCGGTCTGGCAGGTGACCACCGCTCCGCAGGGCTACGAGGGGGAGGGCTTCCCGGTGCGGCGCGCGTTCGCCGGTATCGACATGAAGCACCTCGACCCGTTCATCATGATGGACCAGATGGGCGAGGTGGAGTACGCGCCGGGTGAGCCGAAGGGCACGCCCTGGCACCCGCACCGCGGCTTCGAGACCGTCACCTACATCATCGACGGCGTCTTCGACCACCAGGACAGCCACGGCGGTGGCGGCAGCATCACCAACGGCGACACCCAGTGGATGACCGCCGGCAGCGGGCTGCTGCACATCGAGACGCCGCCGGAGTGGCTGGTCCAGGCCGGCGGCCTGTTCCACGGCATCCAGCTGTGGGTCAACCTGCCGAAGACCGACAAGATGAACGACCCGCGCTACCAGGACATCCGCTCCGGCGAGGTCGCGCTGCTCGCCAGCGACGACGCGGGATCGCTGGTCCGGGTCATCGCCGGCAACGTGGACGGACACGCCGGCCCGGGCTCGACGTACAGCCCGATGACGCTCGTGCACGCCACCATCGAGCCCGGCGCCCGGCTCGACCTGCCGTGGCAGGTCGACTACAACGCGCTGGTCTACGTCCTCAACGGCTCAGGCGCCGTCGGTGCCACCGAGCCGAGCCCGGTGCACACCGGCCAGACCGCTGTCCTCGGCGCCGGCGACTACCTCACGATCACCGCCGACGGCCGGCAGGAGAGCCGCTCGCCCAAGCTCGACGTCATCGTCGTCGGCGGCCAGCCGATCCGCGAGCCGATCGCGTGGGCCGGTCCGTTCGTGATGAACACCAAGGCCGAGGTGATGGCCGCCTACGAGGACTTCCAGAAGGGCCGGTTCGGGCTTCCGATCGGCGGCTGACCCAGGCCGTGCCTACAGCGCCTTGGCGAAGAACGCCTCGGCGTACGGGTTGTCGTTGTAGCGCTCCACCCGCGCGTAGCCGGAGCGCTCGTACATCGCGATCGCCTCGCGCAGGGTCCCGTTCGTGTCGAGCACGACGCGGCGGTGGCCCTGTGCGGCGGCGAGCGACTCCAGGTGGCGCAGCATCCGCGCGCCCAGCCCGGCCCCGCGCCAGTCGGCGTGAACCCACATCCGCTTGATCTCGGCCGTCTCGTCGTCGAGCACCGGGCGGATCCCGCCGTACGCGACCGGCTCGCCGTCCGAGGTCGCGATGACGTACGTCGCGCCCGGCTCGCGGGCGTCCGGCCCGCCCGGGTCGAAGCCGTCGGGGAACCGTGCGTCGAGCTCGGCGACGTAGCGCCGGGTCGCCTCCCGGGCCAGCGGGTGGTCGGTCGGCACCTCGTCGAGCCGGACGGTCGCCGCGCGCACCAGCAGGTCGGCGGTGCGCAGCGCCTCGGCCAGTCGCTCCTGCTGGCGCGGGGTCAGCGGTGCGACCAGGCCGGCGGCGCGTTCCTCCGAGCGGCGCTCGAGGTCGTCGTACGCCGCCTCGCCGGCGGGCGTGAGGCGCACGACCCGGCGGCGGCGGTCGCCCGGGTCGGGCTCGGTCGCGACCAGGCCCTCGGCCTCGAGGCGGCGCAGCAGCCGCGACAGGTGGCCGGAGTCGAGGTCGAGCCGGTCACGCAGTGCCCGCACGCTCACCGCGGGGGAGCGGCCGACCTCGAACAGCAGCCGCGACACCGCGAGCGGCCGGCCGGTGCCGAGGAAGGACTCGTCGAGCACGCCGATGCGTTGGGTGTAGGTCCGGTTGAAGCGGCGCAGCACGTCCGTGAGCATTCTCTGACTTTAGTCAGACAATGGCCGTGGGCCGACGGTGGGTGCGCCGAAAAGCGGTCCGGCCCCGGTTCCAGCGGAACCGGGGCCGACCTCGTTGGGGTGAGTAACGGGACTTGAACCCGCGACATCTGCGACCACAACGCAGCGCTCTACCAGCTGAGCTATACCCACCATCGACTCTTGCGAGCCGGGGACGAGTGTAGAGGGTAGCGCTGCCGAATCAGGAATCGGTGCCGGAAACGTGGCCACCGAGGCCGGTGATCGAGCCGCCGTGCCGTGCGGCCGCGTCCTTGGCCGCGTCGGAGTCGGGGCCGGGCAGGGGAACGAAGACCGTGTCGCGGTAGTAGCGCAGCTCCTCGATGCTCTCCTGGATGTCGGCCAGGGCGCGGTGGTTGCCGCGCTTGGTGGGCGCGTTGAAGTACGCGCGGGGGAACCAGCGCTTCGAGAGCTCCTTGATCGACGACACGTCGACGATCCGGTAGTGCAGGAAGGCGTCGAGCTCGGCCATGTCGCGGGCCACGAAGCCGCGGTCGGTCGCCACCGAGTTGCCGGCGAGCGGGGGACGGCTGTCGGGGCCGCACTGCTCGCGCAGGTAGGTCATCACCTGCTCCTCGGCCTCCCGCAGCGTCACGCCCCGGTCGAGCTCGGCGAGCAGGCCCGAGGTCTCGTGCATGTTCCGGACGAACTCGATCATCTGGTCGAGTGCCTCCGCGGGCGGTTTGATGATGACGTCGACGCCGTCGCCGAGGACGTTGAGGTCGAAGTCCGTCACCAGTGCCGCCACCTCGATGAGGGCGTCGGCCCCCAGGTCGAGCCCGGTCATCTCGCAGTCGATCCACACGAGTCGTTCGTTCACGAGGGAGGACACTACGCGCTCGGCAACGCACCCGGGGCGTTCTCAGGAGCCGCTCAGCGGACCCGGCTAGCCTCACCGGCATGAGGGACACCGGTCGATCGACGCTGGCCTGGGCGGGTCTGGCGGCTCGTCTGGTGACCGGCGTCGTGTGGATCGTGGCCGGTGGGCTGAAGATCACCGAGCCGACCGCGAGCATCAACGCGGTGCGTGCCTACCAGCTGCTGCCGTCCTCGGTCGCCGAGGCGGTCGGGATCGCGCTGCCCGCCGTCGAGCTGGTCGTCGGGCTGGCGCTCGTGCTCGGTGTGTTCACGCGGGGCGCCGCGGTGATCTCGGCGCTGTTGTTCGTGGCGTTCGTGGTCGGCATCTCCTCGGTGTGGGCGCGCGGCATCGAGATCGACTGCGGCTGCTTCGGTGGCGGCGGGACCAAGGCGGGTGCGACGTCGGCGTACCCCTGGGAGATCGCGCGCGACGTCGCGTTGCTGGCCGCGTCCCTGCTCGTCGCGTCCCTGCGCCGGACCCGGCTGTCCCTCGACGCCCTGTTGTTCGTCCACCGGCCCGAGGAGCGGGCCACCGAAGGAGCTGTGAGCTGATGTCGTCCAACTCGAAGGCCAGTGCGCGCGTGCAGAAGGCCGCCGAGCTGCGGGCCGCCCAGAAGAAGAGGGAGGCCCGGCGCCGGATCCTCACGATCGGTGGTGTCGCGCTGGCGATGATCCTGATCGTGGGCGGGGCGATCGCCGTCAGCCTGTGGCAGCAGGACAAGGACCAGAAGAAGCTCGAGCAGGCGGTCAGTGCCGAGAGCGACTACGGCGTCGCGATCGGGCCGTCGGACGCGCCGCACGACGTCGTGATCTACGAGGACTTCCTGTGCCCGTTCTGCGGCCAGCTCGAGAAGGCGACCCGGGACGACCTCGCCCGGCTCGCCGCCGACGGCAAGGTGCGCGTCGAGTACCGACCCTTCGACCTGCTCAGCCGGCTCGGCGACTACCCGATCCGCGCGACCAACGCCTTCGCGCTGGTCCTGGAGAAGTCGGGAGCCGACGTCGCGAAGAAGTTCCACGACCTGCTCTACGAGAACCAGCCGTCCGAGGAGGACCCGGGCGCGGTGACCAACGACGACCTGGTGAACCTCGCCGTCGAGGCCGGGGCCACCGAGAGCGACGTCCGCGACGGCATCGAGAACCTCTCCAAGAAGAGCTGGGTCGACGAGGCGACCGCCGAGGCGTCCAAGGCCGGTGTCACCGGTACGCCGACGATCCTGCTCGACGGCAAGGTCTTCCAGGACGGCCGCACCGTGCAGGAGCTCGCCACCAACCTGGTCTCCGAGCTGGAGTGAGCCGACCCGGGTGACCGGGAGCGGTTCCGGCTGGCAGGATCGGCGCGTGCTGAGCAACTTCGTCGCGGGCCTGCCCAAGGCCGAGCTCCACGTCCACCACGTCGGCTCCGCCTCACCGCGGATCGTGTCCGAGCTGGCCGCGCGCCATCCGGGCACGGTCCCCTCGGACCCGGACCTGCTGCGCGACTTCTTCGCGTTCCGCGACTTCGCCCACTTCATCGAGGTCTACCTCGCGGTCGTCGACCTGGTCCGCACGCCCGAGGACGTCCGCTACCTCACCTACGAGATCGCCCGCGAGCTCCACGAGGGGCAGTCGGTCCGGTACGCCGAGCTCACCTGCACGCCGTACACCTCAGTGCTGCCCGATGACCCCGACCGCGGGATGCCGATCGAGGCCTACACCGAGGCGATCGAGGACGCGCGGGTCGCCGCGGAGCGTGACTTCGGCCTGGTGCTGCGCTGGATCTACGACGTCCCGGGGGAGTCGGGGGTCCCGGCCGCCGACGCGACCCTGGGCTTCGCGCTCGACCACGCGCCCGAGGGCCTGGTGGCGTTCGGGCTCGGCGGGCCCGAGATCGGAGTGCCGCGCGACTGGTTCGTCCCGCACTTCGAGGCGGCCCGGGCCGCCGGGCTGCACTCGGTCCCGCACGCCGGCGAGACCACGGGCCCGGAGACGATCTGGACCTCGCTGCGCGACCTCGGCGCCGAGCGGATCGGGCACGGCACCTCCGCGGCCGCCGATCCCGCGCTCCTGGCCCACCTCGCCGAGCACAGGATCCCGCTCGAGGTCTGCCCGTCCTCCAATGTCGCCACCCGTGCGGTCGCCTCGCTCGCCGAGCACCCGCTGCCGGCGTTCGTCGAGGCCGGTGTCGTGGTGACGATCAACTCCGACGACCCGCCGATGTTCGGCACCACCCTCAACCGCGAGTACGAGATCGCCGCCGACCTGCTCGGCCTCGACGAGTCCGGCCTGGTCGACCTCGCGCTCGCCGGGGTGGACGCGTCCTTCGCCCCCGACGACGTGAAGGGGCGGCTCCGGGCCGAGGTCGCGTCGTACGCCGCAGGTGCGCGATGAGCCGGTCGCCGTTCGAGCTGTTCGACATCGACTCCCTCCTGTCCGAGGAGGAGGTCGCGATGCGCGCCACCGTGCGCGCGTTCGTGGAGGCGAAGGTGCGCCCCCACGTCGCCGACTGGTACGAGTCGGCCACCATCCCCGCGCGGGACCTGGCGCTCGAGCTCGGCGGGCTCGGGGTGCTGGGGATGCACCTCGAGGGCTACGGCTGCGCGGGGACCAGTGCGACGGCGTACGGCCTCGCGTGCCTCGAGCTCGAGGCGGCCGACTCCGGCCTGCGCTCGCTGGTCTCGGTGCAGGGCTCGCTGGCGATGTTCGCGATCTGGAAGTGGGGATCGGACGAGCAGAAGGAGACCTGGCTGCCGCGGATGGCGAGAGGCGAGGCGATCGGCTGCTTCGGGCTGACCGAGCCCGACTTCGGCTCCAACCCGGCGGGGATGCGGACCCGCGCGGTGCGCGACGGCGACGGCTGGGTGCTGAGCGGCAACAAGATGTGGATCACCAACGGCTCGGTCGCCGACGTCGCGGTGGTGTGGGCGCAGACCGAGGAGGGGATCCGCGGGTTCGTCGTACCGACGTCGACGGAGGGCTTCTCGGCGCCGGAGATCAAGAAGAAGATGTCGTTGCGGGCGTCGGTGACCTCCGAGCTGGTGCTCGAGGACGTCCGGCTGCCCGGCTCGGCGGTGTTCCCCGACGTGCGCGGCCTGCGCGGCCCGCTGTCGTGCCTGGACGAGGCGCGGTTCGGGATCGTGTTCGGTGCGCTCGGTGCGGCGCGCGACTGCCTGGACACGGCGATCTCGTACGCGAAGGACCGGGAGATCTTCGACAAGCCGCTGGCGTCGTACCAGCTCACGCAGGCCAAGCTCGCCGACCTGTCGCTCGAGCTCGGCAAGGGGATGCTGCTGGCGCTGCACCTGGGCCGGCTCAAGGACTCCGGGCGCCTGGCGGCCGAGCAGGTCAGCCTCGGCAAGCTCAACAACGTGCGCGAGGCGATCGCGATCGCGCGGGAGTGTCGCACGATCCTCGGGGCGGCCGGGATCACGCTGGAGTACCCGGTCATGAGGCATGCCAACAACCTCGAGTCGGTGCTGACCTACGAGGGCACCAGCGAGGTCCACCAGCTCGTCATCGGCCGCGCGCTGACCGGCGAGGCGGCGTTCCGGTAAGCCTGGATCCGTGGACGGGCGCCGTAGCGAGCGGCGCTACGGGTGCGGGCTGGCAAGGCGCAGGCACGAGGGCAGTCTGGTTGCACTGTCGAGTGTCTGCAACGCCGCCAGGGCGTGCCCGTGGGGCCGCGTAGTAGGTGGCCGTTCGCGGATCGAGGCTAAGGACGAACGAGCCCCACGGGGCTCATACCTCCCGCGGGGCTGGTTCCTTTGTACGTCGGGCGCCGGGTCAGCCGGGGGAGGCGCGCCGCAGTCTCCGGGCGGTCGCGTACGAGTGCTCGCGCAGCTGCTCCACCCACGAGTACTGCTGCAGTCCCGGCAGCGGGTTGACCACCGGGTCGAACGAGACCTCGTCCTCGGGCGGCAGGGCCGTCTCCAGGGTCAGGTCGGCGAAGCGGTGCCACTCCCGGCCGACGGTGGCCCAGGACAGGTGGTAGCCGCGGACGTCGACAGGTTGCGCACCGATCACCAGCGGTCCCGCCGGGCTGCGGTAGGGCAGCAGCGAGGTGAGCGGCGTGTGCGCGCTCCATGCCGGTAGCAGCAGGTGGCGGGTCACCGGGTTCCAGCCGGTGCTGGCGAGCAGCAGGTCGCCGGACCCGGTCGGGCCCTCGCGCAGCCGCAGCGCGAGACCCTGGACGTCCGGCACCCGGCCGGGCAGCCCGACCGCCCGCGACACTCGGACCGTCACCTCGTCCTCGCCGGCCTGGTCGATCCACGGCACGCCGATCGGGGAGTCGGACCCGGCCCGGACCAGGCGGCCGGCGTACATCTTGCCCTCGGGATGCAGCGGCTTCTCCGGCGGGGGGCGGAGCGCGGCGACGCCGCGGGTGAGGGTGGACAGGGCGTGGCCGGCCAGGTCGGCTGCGGCGTTGATCACGGAGCTCATGACCGGGGCGGTACCCGGTCGTGGGCTGCTCAGCGATCGCTATGCGCTGTGCAGGCGGGCCGGCGGCAGGGCCCGGGCACGCCAGCGGCCGCCGTCGTGGTCGACCTCGATCGGGTGCTCGAAGGTGCGGGTGATCGTCTCGGTCGTCACCGTCTCGGCGACCGGGCCGGCCGCGACGACCTGGCCGTGCGCGAGCAGCAGCGCGTGGGTCGTGGTGGTCGGCAGCTCCTCGAGGTGGTGGGTGACCAGCACCGAGGCCACCTCCGGCGCGGTGTGCGCCAGCCGGTCGAGGACCGTCAGCAGCTGTTCGCGGGCCGCCACGTCGAGGCCGGTCGTCGGCTCGTCGAGCAGCAGGAGCTGCGGCTGCGCGAGGAGCGCTCGGGCGATGAGAGCCCGGCCGCGCTCACCCTGCGAGAGGTGCGGCCAGCGGGCGTCGCGGCGGTGGGCGAGGCCGACCTCGGCGATCAGCTCGTCGGCAGTGCGGGCCTGCTCGTCGGTCGGCGCCCAGCGCATCGGCAGCTCGACGGTGCCGGTGATCCCGGTGAGCACGACCTGGTGCACGGTGAGAGCGGTCTGCAGCGGGTGGCGCGGGTTGACGTGCCCGATGTGGCGACGCAGCTCCTGCAGCTCGACCCGGCCCAGGCGCTTGCCGAGCACGTCGACCGTCCCGGACGTCGGGTGCACCTGCGCGCTGCAGAACCCGAGCAGCGTGCTCTTCCCCGCGCCGTTCGGGCCGAGCAGTGCCCAGTGCTCGCCCGCGCGGACGGTGAGGTCGACACCGTGCAGGATCTCGCTGCCGCCGCGGCGGAAGACGACGTCGGTGAGGTCGAGGACGGTGCTGCTCATGTCAGGCTCTCCTTGAGCGAGGTGAGGTGGGTGCGGCTCAGCAGGGCCGCGGACGCGGCGTCGCGTTCGGCGATCGCCCGGCACAGCTGGTCGTGCGCGTCGTGGTCGGTGACGTGGTCGAAGCCCGGTCGCAGCCGCAGCATCTCGACCATCGCGGCCCGGCTGCGCGGCACGAAGCCGTCGAACAGCTCGACCAGGACGGGGTTGTGGGCCGCCACCACGACGGCCCGGTGGAAGGCCATGTCGGCGTCGACGTGGGCCTCGATGTCGGTACGGCGCTCGGCCCGGTCGGCCAGAGCTCGCCGGATCGCGCGCAGCTCGGTCGGCGTACGCCGCTCGGCTGCCAGCGCGGCCGCCTCGGCCTCGATCGCGGTGCGCGCCTCGATCACCGTGACGATGTCGGCCCGCCGCAGCACGAGGTCCCAGTCCTCGCGCACGTCGAGCGCGGTGAGGAAGACCCCCGCGCCCTGGCGCGTGGTGAGCAGGCCGCGTCCCGCCAGCTGCCGGATCGCCTCCCGCACCGTCGAGCGCCCCACGCCCAGCTGCGGCGCCAGCGTGGTCTCCCCGGGCAGCCGCTGCCCGAGCCGCCACTCGCCCGCGCGGATCCGCGCGAGGAGCAGCTCCGCCGCCTGGTCGGCGAGCGGCTCGCGTCGTACCTGTGCGGGCATGGGCTGCAGCCTTGTCTACTTGTCTGAGGAGTGGCTGCGGAAAGGATACTCGACTTCGCCTGGCGTCGGGCGGGTGAGAGTGACCCAGCGGTCACCCTCGCCCACCCGACTCCTCGCTGGCGCCCCCGGCAGGATTCGAACCTGCGACCCAGGAATTAGAAGGCCCTTGCTCTATCCAGCTGAGCTACGGAGGCAGAGCGACGAGGGTACCGCTGTGACCGGGCGGGATCGGAATGCCGATTGCGGAATACCCCTAGGGGGTATTAGGTTCGCTCTTGTGAGGTCACACGGAACGGAGCAGCCATGAACCCCCGCAACGCCATCGCCGCCAGCGCCACCCTGCACTGCCTGACCGGTTGCGCGATCGGGGAGATCGCCGGCCTGATGATCGGCACGGCGGTCGGCCTGTCGAACCTGCAGACCATGGCGCTGGCGATCGGCCTGGCGTTCGTGTTCGGCTACGCGCTCTCGTCGCTGCCGCTGGTCGGTGCCGGCATGGGCCTGGGCAAGGCGCTCAAGCTGGTCCTGGCCGCCGACACGATCTCGATCATCGTGATGGAGATCGTCGACAACGCGGTGATGGCCGCGATCCCCGGCGCGATGGACGCGGGTCTGGTCGACCCGGTCTTCTGGCTCGGGATGATGATCGCCCTCTCGGCGGCGTTCCTGGCCGCCTTCCCGGTCAACCGCTACCTCATCGACCGCGGCAAGGGCCACGCCCTCCACCACGGCGCCCACGGCACCCACGGCGCCGACGGCCACGCAGACCACCACGCAGACCACCACGCCCACGGATCGGAGCACCACGCATGAACGTCACCACCCTCGCCGCCGGCGTGATCGGCTTCCTGCTCGGCGGCCTGGTCGTCTCGACCGCCGACGAGCTGGAGAAGGACGACGGGCCGGCCCACGGAGTGGACCGCCCCGCCGTCGTGCAGGTGCGCTGACCCGGCTCAGTGCCCGGCGATCGCCGCCGCCACCGCGTGGTGCACCTCGGGGTGGAACACCGACGGCATGATGAACGACGCGTTCAGCTCCTCGTCGCGCACGACATGCGCGATGGCCGCCGCGGCCCGCAGCATCATCTCCATGGTCACCTCGGAGGCCCGGGCGTCGAGGAGGCCCCGGAACACGCCCGGGAAGGCGAGCACGTTGTTGATCTGGTTGGGGAAGTCGGAGCGGCCCGAGGCCACGACCGCCGCGAACCTGGCGGCGGCGGCCGGGTCGACCTCGGGGTCGGGGTTCGCGAGGGCGAACACGACCGGGTCGGCGGCCATGGACTGGATCCACTCGGGCTTGAGGATGCCGGGGGCGCTCACGCCGATGAACACGTCGGCGCCCTCGAGCACCTGCTGCAACCCGCCGGTACGACGGTCCCGGTTGGTCAGCGCGGCCAGCTCCTGGTGCGCCTCGGACAACCCGGCGTCACCCTCGACCAGCGCGCCGTGCCGGTCGATCACGACGACGTCGTGCGCGCCGGCGGCGAGCAGTAGCTTGACGATCGCGGTGCCGGCCGCGCCGCCGCCGGAGACGACGACGCGCGCCGTACCGATCTCCTTCTTGACCACGCGCAGCGCGTTGGTGAGAGCGGCGAGGACCACGATCGCGGTGCCGTGCTGGTCGTCGTGGAAGACGGGGATGTCGAGGCTCTCGCGCAGCCGGGCCTCGATCTCGAAGCAGCGCGGGGCGGCGATGTCCTCGAGGTTGATGCCGCCGAACCCGGGCGCGATCAGCTCGACCGCGCGCACGATCTCGTCGGTGTCCTGGGTGTCGAGGCAGATCGGCCAGGCATCGATCTCGCCGAAGCGCTTGAACAGCGCGGCCTTGCCCTCCATCACCGGCAGCGCGGCGCCGGGGCCGATGTTGCCGAGGCCGAGCACCGCCGAGCCGTCGGTGACGACGGCGACGGCGTTGCCCTTGATGGTCAGGCGGCGTACGTCGTCGGGGTTCTCGTAGATCGCCATCGACACCCGGCCCACGCCGGGGGTGTAGGCCAGTGACATGTCGTCGCGGGTGCGCAGCGGCACCTTGGAGGCGACCTCGATCTTGCCGCCGAGGTGGATCAGGAAGGTCCGGTCCGAGACCTTGTGGACCTCGACGCCCTCGACCGCGGCGACGGCGGCCTGGAGCTCGGCCGCGTGCTCGGCGTCGGCGGCCGAGCAGGTGACGTCGACGGTGAGGCGGTGCGCGCTCGAGTCGGCGACGTCGATCGCGGTCACCATCCCGCCCGCGCTGGCGATGGCTGTGGCGACCTCGCCCACGACACCGTGGTCGACGGTGGTGTGCAGGCGCATCGTGATGGAGTACGACGAGGCAGTGGCGGTCTTGGAGGGCACGGTCCCAGTCTCGACCCGCCCCGGGGTTACTCGGAAGTCGCAGGCAACCCCGGGCCGACGTCCCGGACTACTTCTGGTGCGTGTGGGCGACGTACACGTCGCAGGAGGCGTGCGCCGCGACGTCGCGCGCGATGCTGCCGAGCACCCGCCCCGCGATGCCCTGGACCCGCTTGTTGCCGACCACGATCAGGTCCGCGCCCAGGGCCTCGGCGGTCGCGACCAGCGCCTCACCGGGCTTGCCCTCCGCGGCGCCGCTCGTGATCTGGACGTCCGGGTACGCCGCACGCAGGGTCGTGGTGATCTTGGCGGCGACGTCCTCGGCATCCTTCTCGGAGCTGAGGTACATCGTGTCGCTGCCGATCTTCACGGTCTCCTGCTCGAACTTCCCGTAGGCGGAGACCACGTGCAGCCGCGCGCCCAGGGCACCGGCGAGCACGGCCGCCCGCTCGGCCGCCGCCGTCGCGGTCTCGCTGCCGTCCACCCCTGTCACGATCGTCTTGTCCGCCATCGCTCTCTCCTGTTCGCGTCTGCTGGGGGCACAACCTAGCGTGACGGGGGTCACATCACCCGCGCAGGGTGCCCATCCACTCCTCGATGGCGTCCGGCGTGCGGGGGAGGGCGGACGAGAGGTTCGCGACGCCGTCGGCGGTGACCACGACGTCGTCCTCGATCCGGATGCCGATCCCGCGCAGCTCCTCGGGGACGAGCAGGTCGTCGGCCTGGAAGTAGAGGCCGGGCTCGACGGTCAGCACCATGCCCTCCACCAGCTCCGCCTCGCGGTACGCCTCGGGCGCGGCCTGGCCGCAGTCGTGGACGTCCATGCCGAGCATGTGGCTCACGCCGTGCAGCGTCCAGCGGGCGTAGACCCGGGAGTCGGGGGAGAGCGCCTCGTCGACCGACACGGGAAGCAGTCCGAGGTCGTCGAGCCCGTGGGCGAGCACGTCCATGGCGGCGTCGTGCCCGGCGAGGAAGCGCTCGCCGGGGCGCAGCGCGGCCAGCGCGGCGTCCTGCGAGCGCAGCACCAGCGAGTAGAGGTCGCGCTGCAGCGGCGTGAAGGTGCCGCTGACCGGCAGGGTGCGGGTGACGTCGGCGGTGTAGAGGTTCGCGCCCTCGACACCCATGTCGAGCAGGATCAGCTCACCGGGTACGACGGCACCGGAGTTCTCGATCCAGTGCAGGGTCGTGGCGTGGGAGCCGTTGGCGACGATCGAGTCGTAGCCGAGGTCGTTGCCCATGGTGCGCGCGCGCCGGAAGAAGGTGCCCTCGAGCCAGCGCTCGCCGTGCTCGATCACGCGGTCCCACTCGCGCACGCAGTCCTCGAATCCGAGCGCGGTGGCGTCGACCGCGGCCTGCAGCTCGGCGACCTCCCAGGCGTCCTTGACCAGGCGCATCTCGGAGGCGACCCGGGCCAGCTCGGCATCGCGGGCCTCGTCGCCGGCGACCAGGCGGTCGACGCCGGCCGAGACGCCACGGTGCACGCGGGTCTTCGTGCCCTGTGCCAGGTCGGCCTCGAGCTGGTCGATGTGCTTGACGGTCAGCCCGAGCGCGGCCTCCAGCTCAGCGGCCGAGGGGCGCTTGCCGGCCCACAGCGCGCCGTACTGCCGGTCGCGGAAGAACTCGTCGCTGTCGCGCCCCGAGCGCGGCCGCGCGTAGAGCACCGACGAGCCGTCGGGCTCGACGACCAGCACGGCGTCGGAGGTGTGGTTGCCCGAGAAGTAGGAATGGGCCGTGTCGGCGCGGAAGCGGTAGTCGGTGTCGTAGGCGCGCACCTTGTAGCCGCCGCCCGGCAGCACCAGGCGCTCACCGGGGAACGCCTCGGCCAGCCGGGAGCGGCGTACGGCGGCCAGGTCGGCGACCGGGTGACGGGTGACGTCGTCCTCGCGCTCGTCCCAGCCGGTCCGCATGAAGGCGGCGTAGGCCTCGGGGACGGCCGGGTCGTGCTGCTCGGTCTTGGGGGCGTTCTGGGGGGTGTCGTTGGGGGTGTCCGCACTCACACCCCTCAATGTACGCTCGCTCACCTCACCGGCGATCGGGGGCGCGGGGACCGCTCCGGATAGGGTTCCCCCATGCCCGCAGTCCGCCGCAACAGCCTTGCCTTCACGGTCGTCGTGACCGTGGCGGTGGTGCTCGGCGCCCTGCTCACGCTGCTGATCCTCGCGCTGTCCGGCGCCCCGCGCATCACCCTGCTCGCCACCGCGCTGGCCGCGTTGCCGGTCGGGCCGGTGCTGGCGGCGTACCTCTGGCTGGACCGCTACGAGCCCGAGCCGCGCACGCTGCTCGTCGCCGGCCTCGGGTGGGGCGCCTTCGTGGCGACCATGGCCGCGATCGTCGTCCAGGGCCTCGGCGGCCTGCTGGTGGGCTTCACCGACACCCTCTCCCTGGCGTTCGTCGCGCCGGTGATCGAGGAGGCCAGCAAGGGCCTGTTCCTGGTGCTGCTGCTGTGGTGGCGCCGCGCGGAGGTCGACGGGATCCTCGACGGCATCGTCTATGCCGGCATGGTCGGCGTCGGCTTCGCGTTCACCGAGAACATCCTCTATCTCGCCGCGGCCTGGAACGGCACCGACGGGATGGGGCCCGGCGGCATCGAGGCGATCACCGGCACCTTCGTGGTGCGCTGCATCTTCAGCCCGTTCGCGCACCCGCTCTTCACCGCGTTCACCGGCGTCGGGATCGGCCTGGCCGTCTCCACCCGCCGCCCGGCGCTGCGCTGGCTGGCCCCGATCGGCGGCTACCTGCTGGCCGTCCTCGCCCACGCGACCTGGAACGGCTCCACGGTGTTCGGCTTCGGCAGCTTCGCGATCGTGTACGTCGTGATCATGGCGCCCGCGTTCATCGGCATGATCGCGCTCGCCTGGTGGGCGCGCGAGACCGAGGCGCACCTGCTGCGGGTCGCGCTCACCGACGCCGCCCAGCGCGGGCTGCTGCCCGCCACCGACATCGGCTGGGTCGTGAACCTGCGGGGCCGCCGCGAGGCCCGCCGCTTCGCCCGCCAGGCCGGCGGGCCCGACGCCGAGCGGGCGATGCGCGACTACCAGCAGGCCGCCATCGAGCTCGGCTTCCTGCACCACCGGCTGCTGCGCGGCACCGCGCCGGCCGACTGGCAGGTGCGCGGACAGGACTTCCTCGGTCGGATCCAGGCGGCCCGACCGCGGATCGCATTTCCCGGACAGGTGGTACCCCAGCGATGACCCTCGGCGCCGATCTCAACGAGACCTTCCTCGGGAGCAGGATGCTCACCGAGGTGGTCCGGCTGCACGGATCCCTCCTCAACGCGCCGCTGCCGCTCGACCTGCCCGGGGTCGGCGCGCTGCGCGTGGGCCGCGAGCACATCATCGAGCAGCTCGAGGACTACATCATCCCGCGGCTCACCGAGATCGACGCGCCCCTGCTCGTCGTCGTCGGCGGCTCGACCGGCGCCGGCAAGTCCACGCTGGTCAACACCCTCGTCGGCAGCCGGGTCACCGTCCCCGGCCTGCTGCGGCCCACGACCCGCTCTCCCGTCCTGGTCCACCACCCCGAGGACGGCCGTTGGTTCGGCGCCGACCGGCTGCTGCCCGAGCTGGCCCGGGTGAGCCAGCCGACCAACGACCAGTTCGCGATCCAGCTGGTCCCCAGCGCCGCCGTACCCCGTGGGCTGGCGATCCTCGACGCCCCCGACGTCGACTCGGTCGACGAGCGCAACCGTGAGCTGTCCTCCCAGCTGCTCGCCGCCGCCGACCTGTGGCTGTTCGTCACGTCCGCGGCGCGCTACTCCGACCAGGTCCCGTGGGACCACCTCAAGAACGCCGTCGACCGCAACACGGCCGTGGCGCTCGTCCTGAGCCGTACGTCGGCCGACGACGTCGCGACCGTCTCGGTCCACCTCGCCCGGATGATGGCCGCCCGCGGTCTCAAGGACAGCCCGCTGTTCGCCGTACCGCAGGGCGAGGTGAGCGAGGAGGGGCTGCTGCCGGCGTCGTACGGCACCGAGATCAACGGCTGGCTCGCCGCGCTCGCCTCCGACGCCGCCGCCAAGCGCGACGTCGTCAACCAGACCGTCGCCGGCGCGGTGCGCACCGTGACCCGCAAGGCGTTCCCGATCGCCGACGCCGTCGCGCTCCAGGTCGACGCGGTGGGCGAGCTGCTCACCCTGGCCGACCAGGTGTACGACGACGCCCAGGCCGCGCTCCTGTCCGCTGCCGGCGACGGCACCCTGCTGCGCGGCGACCTGCTGGCCCGCTGGCAGGAGTTCGTCGGCAGTGGCGAGCTGACCCGCACCCTGGAGGCCAAGGTCGGCTTCGTGCGCGAGCGCCTGGTCAACGCGATCAAGGGCAAGCCGCAGCAGGCCGAGCGGGTGGGCGTCGCGATCGAGATGGGCCTCGAGGCGCTCGTCGCGGACCACGCCGAGCGCGCCGCGGCGACCGCGGCCGCCGCCTGGCGCGAGCGGTCCTACGGCGAGGCGCTGCTGAAGTCGACGACCGACGACCTCGCCCGGGCCGGACGCGGGCTGCGCTCGCAGGCCGAGCAGGAGATCCGCGCCTGGCACGACGAGCTCCAGGAGCTGGTCAAGCACGAGGCAGGCGACGCGCGGCACAGCGCCCGCTTCCTCGCCCTCGGCGCCCGCGGCCTCGCGGTCACCCTCGGTGTCGTGGCCCTCGCCGGACCCGACACCCCCGGCGCCTCCGGCGCCGCAGCCGAGTCGGTCCGGCTGGGCCGCACCCTGCTGGAGAGCACGATCGGCGAGTCCGGCGCGGCCCGCGTGGTCGACCAGGCCCGCGGCACGCTGGTGCGCCGGCTGACGACGTTGATGGGCGCCGAGCGTGCCCGCTACCTCGCGCCGGCCGCCCAGTGGGAGCTCAAGCCCGACGCGCCGGACCAGCTGCGCCAGGCGGCACGACGAGTCGACGACCTGCGGTTCGCCGCGGCCAAGAAGGGGACGGGTGGACACCTGTGACGGCACCGCAGACTGAGGAGACCGACGGCGGGATCCCCGGCGACCTCGCGACCCGGGGGACGCCGATCGCGGCGCGCGTCGACGGGCTCGGCGCGGCGGTCGAGGCCGCGCGCGGCCGGGTGGCCGACGCGCTGCTCGACGACGTCGCCGCAGCCGTCGAGAAGTCCACCGGCCGACTGCGCCTCTCGGCCCGCCACACGGTCGTCGCCATCGCCGGCGCCACCGGCTCGGGCAAGTCGTCGACGTACAACGCGCTGACCGGGCTCGAGCTCTCCTCGGTCGGCATCCGCCGTCCCACGACCTCGTGGGCCACCGCCGTCGTGTGGGGCAGCCAGGGCGCCGGCGAGCTGCTCGACTGGCTCGGCATCCCGCCGCGTCACCAGACGATGCGCGACTCGATGCTCGACACCCCCTCGGAGTCCGAGCTCGACGGCGTCGTCCTCCTCGACCTGCCCGACCACGACTCCACCGAGGTCGCCCACCACCTCGAGGTCGACCGGCTCGTGGCCGTCTCCGACCTGATGGTGTGGATCCTCGACCCGCAGAAGTACGCCGACGCGGCCGTCCACGACCGCTACTTCAAGCCGATGAGCACCCACCAGGACGTGATGCTGGTCGCGCTCAACCACATCGACACGGTGCCGGTCGAGCGCCGCCAGGCGATGGTCGACGACGTCCGGCGGCTGCTCGCCGAGGACGGCCTCCCCAACGTCCAGGTGCTGCCGATCTCGGCCCGGGAGGGCATCGGCATGGCCGAGCTCCGCGCCGAGATCCTGCGCCGGGTGCACGACAAGCGCAGCACCACCCTGCGCGTCGAGGCCGACATCGCCGCCGCGGCCGCTCGCCTGGAGCAGGCCGGCGGTACGACCCCCGTCCGGGAGCTTCCCGCCCGGCGGATCGAGGAGGTCGAGGACCGGGTCGCCGACGCCGCCGGTGTCTCCGCGGTCGTCGAGGGCATCGAGCGCACCGTGGGGGAGCGGGCGCGGGGCGCGGTCACCTGGCCGCCGCTCGCGCTGCTCGGCCGCGGCGACGACGAGGTACCGCGCGGCGAGCCCGCCGTCGCGCCGCTGGACCGGGCGGCGGTCGACACCACCGTCCGCGCCCTGGCCGACGAGGCGTCCGAGGGCGTCGGGCCGGCCTGGGCCCCGCGCCTGCGCGACGCCATCGGGTCCGGGCTGGCCGCCACCGGCGACAAGCTCGAGAAGGGCCTGCAGGGCGTCGACCTCGGCGGCAGGCTGCCGGCCTGGGTGAGCCTGGTCCGCCTGCTCCACTGGCTGCTGCTCCTCACCGCCGTCGGCGGCTTCGCGTGGTGGATCGTCGCCGCCGTCCAGGGCACGACCGGCGACCTCACGAAGGTCGCCGGCCTCCCGCTCCCGGCCGTGCTCGGCATCGGCGGGCTGGTGCTCGGCCTGGTGCTCGCGGTCGTCGGCCGGATGCTCGTGCGCGGCCTCGCCCGGCAGCGTGCCGACCAGGCCGACGAGCGGCTGCGCGGAGTCGTGCACCAGGTCCTCGACAGCGACGTGGTGCAGCCGCTGCGCACCGAGGTCGCGTCGTACACCGCCTTCCGACGTGGTGTGGAGACCGCCCGCGGCTGACCACAGGCGTCCCTGCGGCCCCCGTCCGGGCCCTCGGTCATCCACAGCCGTCCCTCGCCGCATCTCCTGTCCACAGCCCGTGCCGGCGCCCGGGACCATCGTCGGGGCCGTGGCGTGGACTGTCGTCGACCGGCCGCTCCCGCGACCGGCACCGACGAAGGGAGATCCGATGAACCAGACCATGGTCACCGTGCAGGGCTGGATCGGCACGACGCCGATGCTCAGGGAGGTCGCCGGCGTGCCGGTGCTCAACTTCCGGCTGGGCTGCACCCCGCGCCACTTCAACCGCACCACCGGCTCGTGGGCCGACAGCGAGACCCAGTGGTACGGCGTCAGCGCCTGGCGCCGTCTCGCCAGCAACGCGGAGCCGTCGTTGCGCCAGGGCGACCCCGTCGTCGTGCACGGCAGGCTCGACCACCGGACCTACGTCAACAAGGCCGGGATCGAGGTCGTCGCGCTCGAGATCGACGCCGTCACCATCGGTCACGACCTCACCCGCGGCACGGCGAGCTTCGTCAAGGTGGCGGCTCCCGGCTCGGCCAGTGACCCCGAGCGCGACGGCGAGGTCGCCGCTGCGTAGATTTGGGGCGTGGCTGAATACGTCCTCTCCCTTCGCAACGTTCGCAAGGCCCACGGCGACAAGGTGGTCCTCGACAACGTCACGCTGTCGTTCCTGCACGGCGCGAAGATCGGCGTCGTCGGCCCCAACGGCATGGGCAAGTCCTCGCTGCTCAAGCTGATGGCCGGGCTCGACGTCCCCAACAACGGCGACATCGTCCGCGACCCCGACGCGACGGTCGGCATGCTCCAGCAGGAGCCGCCGCTGACCGAGGGCAAGACGGTGCTCGAGAACGTCGAGGAGGCGGTCGCCGACACGAAGGCCAAGATGAAGCGCCTCGAGGACGCCTACATGGAGATGGGCGACCCCGACGCCGACCAGGACGCGCTCATGGCAGAGACCGGCGAGCTGCAGACCGAGCTCGACAACATGAACGCGTGGGACCTCGACAGCCGCCTCGAGCAGGCGATGGACGCGCTGCGCTGCCCGCCGTCCGACGCGCTGGTCGACAACCTGTCCGGTGGTGAGCGCCGCCGGGTGGCGCTGTGCAAGCTGCTCCTCCAGCAGCCCGACCTGCTGCTCCTCGACGAGCCCACCAACCACCTCGACGCCGAGTCGGTCCAGTGGCTCGAGGGTCACCTCAAGAGCTACCCGGGCGCCGTCCTGGCGGTGACCCACGACCGCTACTTCCTCGACAACGTCGCCCAGTGGATCGCCGAGGTCGACCGCGGCTCGATCCACGGCTACGAGGGCAACTACTCGACGTACCTCGAGACCAAGAAGGAGCGGCTCAAGGTCGAGGGCGCCAAGGACGCCAAGCGCGCCAAGATGCTGGAGAAGGAGCTGGAGTGGGTCCGCTCCAACGCCAAGGCTCGCCAGACCAAGTCCAAGTCGCGTCTGGCCCGCTACGAGGAGCTGGCCGCCGAGGCCGACAAGGCGCGCAAGATCGACGCCGCCGACATCAACATCCCGCCGGGCCCGCGGCTCGGTGACGTCGTCCTCGAGGCCGAGCACCTCACCAAGGGGTTCGAGGACCGGATCTTGTGGAACGACATCTCCTTCACGCTGCCGCGCGCCGGCATCGTGGGCGTCGTCGGCCCCAACGGCGTCGGCAAGACGACGCTGTTCCGGATGATCACCGGCGGCGAGGAGCCCGACTCCGGCAAGCTCACCGTCGGTCAGACCGTGAAGATCTCCTACGTCGACCAGAGCCGCGGTGGCATCGACCCCAACAAGAACGTCTGGGAGGTCGTCTCCGACGGCCTGGACTTCATCAAGGTCGCCAACTTCGAGATGAACAGCCGCGCCTACGTCGCCTCGTTCGGATTCAAGGGGCCCGACCAGCAGAAGAAGGCCGGGGTGCTCTCCGGTGGTGAGCGCAACCGCCTCAACCTGGCGCTCACCCTCAAGCAGGGCGGCAACATGCTGCTCCTCGACGAGCCGACCAACGACCTCGACGTCGAGACGCTGTCCTCCCTCGAGGATGCGCTGCTCGACTTCCCCGGCTGCGCCGTGGTCACCTCCCACGACCGCTGGTTCCTCGACCGGATCGCGACCCACATCCTCGCCTGGGAGGGCACCGAGGAGAACGAGGGCGAGTGGTTCTGGTTCGAGGGCAACTTCGCGTCCTACGAGGAGAACAAGATCGAGCGCCTCGGCCTCGAGGCGGCCCGTCCGCACCGTGTGACGCACCGCCGCCTCACCCGCGACTGATCGACCGGTGACCACGGGCGGGGCGGCGGCCGGTCGCCCCTGCTAGGTTGACCCCGATGGCGATGGGGCTCGCCGACAACCGCAGCACCTGCTGCTGACAGTCCCTACCTCTGCGACCGTGCCCTGCCCGGGCCCGACGAAGGTAGGCGACCCATGACGCACCACCACCCCGAGCCCGTCGATCCCGATGTCGACCTCGGCTCAGCCGAACAGCGCACCGAGCTCGCCGCCCACCACCTGACCCTGGTGGTGATCGCGCTGGGCGGCATGCTCGGTGCGGCGGCGCGCCACGGGCTCGAGCTGGCCTGGCCGACCGGTCCGAGCGGCTTCCCGTGGGCGACCTTCGCGACCAATGTCGCCGGCTCCCTGCTGCTGGGCGCGCTGATGGTGGTGGTGCAGGAGACCCGGGCCGCGCACCCGCTGCTCCGGCCGTTCGTGGGGGTGGGGATCCTCGGCGGTTTCACCACGTTCTCGACCTACTCCGGGCAGGTCCGCGACCTGCTGGCCGGCGCCGATCCGCATCCGGGGCTGGCCCTGGCCTATCTGTTCGGCAGCGTCGCCGCCGCCCTCGTGGCGGTGGCCGCCGGGCTGGGGCTCGCGCGGCTGGCGGTCCGCTCCAGCGGCGGCGAGGAGGTGCGGTCGTGACGGCCTGGCTGCTGGTAGCGCTGGGCGCCGCGGCCGGGGCTCCGGCGAGGTACCTGCTCGACCGCCTCGTGCAGTCGCGGCACACCGCGCTCACACCGTGGGGGACGCTGACGATCAACCTGTCGGGTTCGTTCTTGCTGGGCGGCCTGTACGGCGGCGCGGCCGGTGCCGACCTGCTGCTCCTGCTCGGTACGGGCTTCTGCGGCGCGTTCACGACGTTCAGCACGTTCGCCTTCGAGACGGTGCGCCTGGCTGAGGACCGCGCGGTCGGCGCCGCGCTCGGCAACCTCGCCGTCACGCTCCTCGGCGGCCTCGGCGCCGCCTTCGTGGGCTTCGCACTGACCGCCTCGTGGTGAGGGCCTCGCGGTGAGGCGGCGTCGGGTCAGTGCCGGAGCTCGCGCTCCGGGTGGGCGCAGATCAGCTGGTCGCACACGGCGTTCATGACCCGGCCCAGCGCCCGGAGGTCGTCGGCGTCGACCAGGTCGACCAGCGAGCGGCGTACGGTCTCGACGTGGTCGGGCGCGGCCGTGCGGAGCACGTCGAGCCCGGCGTCGGTCAACCGGCAGTCGACACCGCGGCCGTCCTCGGGCGACTCCTCGCGCACGACCAGCCCGGCGGTCTCCATCCGCTTGACCGTGTGGGTCACCCGGCTGCGGCTGTGGGCGAGGGCGGCAGCGAGCTGGGCCATCCGCAGCGTGCCGCCGGCCTCGGAGAGGCGGACCAGGATCTCGTACTCGACCGCGGACAGACCGTGCTCGCGGCGCAGGTCCTCGTCGAGGCGGTCCAGGAGCAGGGTGGTGCCGAGCAGGAACGAGCGCCAGGTCCGCTGCTGGTCCTCGTCGAGCCACCGCGGCTCGTGGCCGGTCGCCAGGCGAGCAGCGGTCCCATCAGTCACCGGGTCAGTCTAAGTCCCGGCGCATCAGCACCCGCGGGTGTCCGCTGAGCACCGAGGTCGTGTCGGCGGCGTGGTGGAAGCCGGCGGCCTCGAAGTTGGCCCGCAGCCCGGCGTACGCCATCGTCAGGTCGACCTTGGCGCCGCCGTTGTCGAGCGGGTACGCCTCGATCGCCGGCGCACCCTGCTCGCGCGCGAAGGCGACCGCGCCCTCGATGAGGTGGTGGGAGATGCCCTTGCCCCGGTGTCCGGGCCGGACCCGGCTGCACCACACGGACCACACGGGGAGGTCGTCGACGTGGGGGATCTTGCGGTTGCGGGCGAAGGTCGTGGCCGAGCGGGGTGCGACCGCAGCCCAGCCGACGGGGGTGTCGCCGTCGTAGGCGAGCACGCCGAGCGGTCCCTCCTCGAGCAGCTTGGCGACGAACTCGCCGCGCTCCTGCCCGCGCATCGGGTTGTTGATCGTCGATGGGATCCGGTAGCTCAGGCACCAGCACACGCTGGCGTCCGCCCGCTTCGGCCCGACCAGCGCCTTCACGTCCTCGAAGACGGTGGCGGGCCGTACGTCGATGCTCATGCCACCGGACCCTACGACTCCCCACCGACGCCGACCCGGCCCGGAGTGGCTCTGGATTCCCGCCGACCCGGCCCGAAGTCGCCGGGGCTACTTCGGCCCGGGTCGGCGGATCAGCTGAGGCGCTCCAGGATCATCGCCATGCCCTGGCCGCCACCGACGCACATGGTGATCAGGCCGGTGGACTTGTCGTGCCACTGCAGCGAGTTGATCAGCGTGTTCTGCAGGCGGGCGCCGGTCATGCCGAACGGGTGGCCGACCGCGATCGCGCCACCGTTGACGTTGAGCTTCTCGATCGGGATGCCCAGGTCCTCGGCGGACGGCAGCACCTGCGCGGCGAAGGCCTCGTTGATCTCGGCGAGGTCGATGTCGTCGATGGTCATGCCGGCATGCTTGAGCGCGTTGCGGGTCGCCTCGACCGGGCCGAGGCCCATGATCTCGGGGGACAGGCCGGAGACGCCGGTCGACACGATCCGGGCGAGCGGGGTCAGGCCCAGCTCGGCGGCCTTGGTGTCGGACATGATCACGACCGCGGCAGCGCCGTCGTTGAGCGCGCAGCAGTTGCCGGCGGTGACCACGCCGTCGGGGCGGAAGACCGGCTTCAGCTCCGAGAGCGCCTCGTAGGTGACGCCGGCGCGCGGGCCGTCGTCGGTGCTGACGACGGTGCCGTCGGCGAGGGTCACCGGGGTGATCTCGCGCTGCCAGAAGCCGTCGGCGATCGCCTTCTCGGCGAGGTTCTGCGAGCGTACGCCGAACTGGTCGAGGTCCTCGCGCTTGAGGCCGCGGATGCTCGCGACGTTCTCGGCGGTCTGGCCCATCGCGATGTAGATGTCGGGCAGCAGGCCGTCCTCGCGCGGGTCGTGCCAGACGTGGCCGCCCTCGGCGTACTTCTCGGTGCGCTGCTGCGCGTCGGCGAACAGCGGGTTCTTGGTGTTGGGGATGTGGTCGGAGGTGCCGAACTGGAAGCGCGACACCGTCTCGACACCGGCGGAGATGAACACGTCGCCCTCGCCGGCCTTGATCGCGTGGAAGGCCATCCGCGAGGTCTGCACCGACGAGGAGCAGTAGCGGGTGATCGTGGCGCCGGGGATCTCGGTGCCCATCAGAGTGGTGACGATCCGGGCCATGTTGTTGCCGGCCTCGCCACCGGGCAGGCCGACGCCGAGGTAGAAGTCGTCGACGTCCTTCGGGTCGAGCGCGGGGATCTTGTCGAGAGCCGCCTGCGCGATGAACGCGGTCAGGTCGTCGGGGCGGAAGTCCTTGAGCGAGCCCTTGTTGGCACGCCCGATCGGGGTGCGGGCGGCGGAAACGATCACGGCCTCGGGCATGGAGACTCCTCGGTACAGGTAGGGGTGGAACGCGCACAGCGTAGTGGCCCGGAACTGCAACCTGTTCCGGTCGTGGCGGACGCCACAAGCCCGTCCCTGCATGCGGAGCCCCGCCCCACGCGGGGGCGCGGTCTGGAAGCATGACGGGGGTGCGGCACCGCTACGACTGCCCCCTGCGCTGGGGTGACATCGACCAGCTGAACCACGTCAACAACGTGAAGTACGTCGACTACCTCCAAGAGGCGCGCGGCGCGCTGCTGCACGCCTGCCGGGCGGCCGCGGGCGTCGAGCACCACCACAACGACGCCTATGTCGTACGACGACACGAGGTCACCTTCCGCGCGCCGCTGCGGTTCCGGTTCCAGTCGGTCTCGATCGAGTCGTGGGTCAGCGAGATCCGCACGGCGAGCTTCACGCTCGACCACGAGATCTTCGAGGAGCAGCCCGACGGCACCCGCACCGTCTACCTGCGTGCCCGCACCGTCCTGGCGCCGTTCGTGCTCGCGACGGGTCAGCCGCGGCGCCTCGACGATCAGGAGCGCGCCGCACTGGCGCCGTACGCCGAGCTCGGCGACACCCGCTCGCGCCCGGTGCAGGTCGACGTGCCCCGCGAGCGGGCCGCGCACCACCCGGTCCAGGTCCGCTTCTCCGACCTCGACATCTACCGCCACGTCAACAACGTGAAGTACTTCGAGTTCTTCCAGGAGGCCCGGATCGCCTCGCTCGGGCGGTTGCGGCAGGGCCTCAAGGAGTTCCCGCGGATCGCGAGCGTGATCGCGCAGGCCGATGTCGAGTATGTCGCCCCGATCGTGCTGCGGCCGCAGTCCTACGACTGCTGGACGGTCGTGTCCCACATCGGCACCAAGTCGATGGTGCTCGAGTCCGAGATCACCGACGGCACCGGCGGCTCGGGGGAGGGCGCGGTGCTCGCGCGCTCGAAGGTGGCGCTGGTCTTCTTCGACACCGAGACCCAGCGCTCGGTGACCCCGGTCGACGGCTTCCGCGAGGCGATGATCGGCGTGCTCGGCGACATGGTCACGACAGCCGGGTGAAGTCCGGCTCCCGCCCCTCGGCGAAGGCGGCCAGCGCCTCGAGGTTGGCGGGACCGCCCATCAGCTCGGCGAACGCGGCGTTCTCACGGTCCCGGGCCGCGCGGATCGCGTCGCGGTGCGGCTCGGTCATGGTGCGCTTGACGGCGACCAGCGAGGAGATCGGCTTCGCGGCGAGAACCTCGGCGTGCCGGCGCGCGGTCGCCATCAGCTCGTCGGGTGCGCAGACCTCCTTCACCAGGCCCATCTCGCGCGCCTCGGCCGCGCTGATCCACTCCGAGGACAGCAACGCCCACGCGGCGTGCTGACGACCCACCAGCGCCGGGAAGAGGTACGACGAAGCCGCCTCCGGCGCGACGCCGAGCGAGGTGAACGGGCACTTGAGCCGGGCATCGTCGGACATGAAGCCGAGGTCGGCGAACCCGAGGATGGTCGCGCCGATCCCGAGCCCCAGTCCGTTGACCGCGACCACGAGTGGCTTGGGGAAGTCGACGAGCGCGTCGACCAGGCCGATGAACCCGTGCTTGCCGCGCGGGAAGTCGGGGTTCGTGGCGAGCTGGTGCATCTCGAGGAGGTCGGTCCCGGCGCTGAACGCGCGCCCGGCCCCGGTCAGCATCACCACCGCGACCGTGGGGTCCTGCGCCGCGGCGAGGAGCGCCTCCGCCGTGGCGTCGTACAGCTCCTCGTTGAAGGCGTTGAGCGCCTCGGGGCGGTCGAGGGTGAGGGTGCGGACCCGGCGGTCGTCGGACACGAGCAGCGTCATGCGCCCAGAATAGAACGCGTTCTATTCTGCCGGGCTACTCCGGGGCGAGATGGGTGCGCAGCCGCTTGAGCCCGCGGTGCCGGGCGACCCGTACGGCCACCGCCGTCATGCCGAGCGCCGCGGCGGTCGAGCTCACGTCGAGGTCGAGCACCTCGGTGCAGGCGATGACGTCACGCTCGCGGGGCGGCAGTGCGGCCAGGGCCTGGCGAACCCACTCGTCGGCGAGGATGCCGGTCTCGGGCCCGGCCACGGTCCGCTCGGCGTCCGCGGCCAGGGTGTCGAAGCCCTTGACCCGGGTCGCCGTACGACGCCCCGCGTTGGCCTTGTGCTTGCGTGCGATGCCGAACAGCCAGCCGCCGAAGTCGGACCCGGTGCCGTGGAAGTCGGCGATCTTCTCGGCGGCGACCAGCCAGGTGGCGGCGGCGATGTCGTCGGGTGCCTCGCCGCCGGGCGAGGAGCGGGCCTCGAGCCAGAGCAGCAGCCGACCGGCGTGGTCGCGATAGAGCTCGCGCCACGCTGCGGCGTCACCGCTCTTCGCGGCAGTGACGAGCTCGTCGTCGGCCCGCACCGGACGTGTCCCCACCCCTGTTGTTCTGGCGTGGTCCGGACCTTGCCCCGGACCGCGCGTCCCATTGTCCCGCTTGCGAGCCTGAAGCGGGACATTTCCTCGCGGTCAGTGCGTCGGTCGTTGCTGATCGTCCTGCCGGTCACCCTGTTGGTCGTCCTGCTGGTCGTCCTGCTGGTCGTCCTGCCGGTCGCCGTCGCGGCCCTGGCTGCCCTCGCCGGGCGCCCGGTCGTGGCCCTTGGCCTTGCCCTGGGCCTTGTCCTTGTCGTGGCCCTTGGCCTTGCCCTTGCCGGCGGGCTTGTCCTTCAGGTGACCCTGGCCGGTCGCGTGGTCGGACTGGTCGCCGCGGGCCCGGTTCTCGTCGGCGTCGCCAGGGTCGACGGCGTGGTCGGACGAGGAAGAGCTGCCCGGCAGCCCCGGGGACAGGGGGCTGCCGGGCGTGGTGGTTACGTCGGAGTGTGGGGTTCCGACGTCTCCGGGACTCGGTGTGCCGGACGGTCCGATCTGGGACGGGCTGTCGGCGGGGGAGTGTGGGCCCCCTCCGCCGGTGGGAACGCCCGCTGCCCAGGTGGCGGCCGCGATGACGGCAACGGAGCCGGTCGCGAGCACCAGTCGGAATCCGGCCGACCGAGTCGATCGGGGGGCAGTCGCCTGCGACGTCGCACTCAGGTGGGCGAGCATGCCCAGGAACGCCGGGTCGGGCTCGAGCGTCGGTACGTCGACGCGGAGCCGGTCGGTGGCGCGTTCGGGGGTCATGGCCTGCTCTGCTGGTGGGGACGAGGGGGAGACTGCTCTCACCGGGAACATGTCGCCACCCGAGCCCGGTGTTACATCGGTCCGGAAAAACCTCAGCCGGGGGTGTTCACCATGAACGTCGCCGCATGCGTGACGTACTCCCAGAACCGCGCGTCCTGCTCCGGGGTGAGGTCCACGCTGTCGAGCCCGGCCCGGAAGTGGCCCAGCCAGCGGTCCCGCGCCTCGAGGTCCACCGCGAACGGCGCGTGCCGCATCCGCAGCCGCGGGTGACCGCGGTTCTCGGAATAGGTGGTGGGGCCGCCCCAGTACTGCACGAGGAAGAGCAGGAAGCGCTCCTCGGCGGGCCCGAGGTCCGCCTCCGGGTACATCGGGCGCAGCACCTCGTCGGCGGCCACGCCCTCGTAGAACGTCGCGACGATCCGGCGGAAGGTCTCGAACCCGCCGATCTCGTCGTAGAAGCTCGTCTCCTCGCTGCCCGTGCTCACGTCGCCCATCATCCCTCGTCGGCCGTGGTGCCGCGGGCAGCGGCCCCCTCGCGCTCGTCGCGGTGCCACACGACCTGCTGGGCGTAGGGCACCTTGATGCCCTCGTGGTCGAAGCGCGCCTTGATCCGCTGGCGCAGCGCCCGCGCCACTCCCCACTGCTCGAGCGGCGCGGTCTTGACCATCACCCGGATCGTGACCGAGTCGGGCTCCATCATCTCCACACCGGTGACCTCGGGCTCCTCGATCACGACGTGGCTGTACTCGTCGTCGTCCCACAGGTCGTGGGCCACCTCGCGCAGGATCCGCTGCACCCGGGCCAGGTCCTCGTCGTACCCGACCCGGACGTCGACGACCGCGCGCGACCAGTTCTGGCTCTTGTTGCCGACCCGCAGGATCTCGCCGTTGGGGACGTACCAGACGGTGCCCTCGATGTCGCGCAACCGGGTCATCCGCAGCGTCACCGCCTCGACCGTGCCGTTGGCGTCGCCGACGTCGACGACGTCACCGACGCCGTACTGGTCCTCGATGAAGATGAAGATGCCGGCCAGGAAGTCCTTGACCAGCGACTGGGCGCCGAAGCCGAGCGCGATGCCGATGATGCCGGCGCTCGCGATGATCGGCGCGATGTCGACCCCGACCTCGCTGAGCACCATCGTGCCGACGATCGCCACGACGATGAACGTGATGATGCTCTTCAGGACGCCGGCCATGGTCGCCGCCCGCTGCTTGCGGCGGGCGGTCACGGCGCTCTCGACCCGCTCCGGGAGCACACCGCGCTCGGCGCGCCGCGCGATCCGGTCGACGACCCGGTGCAGGAGCCAGGCGATCACCAGGCCGAGCAGGACCAGGCCGATGATCGCGAGCGGCTTGCCGATGAGGACGTCGGACCACTCGGCGAGGCGGCGGTTCCCGGTCACGTCCCAGGTCAGGTCGCAGACCGTCTCTCCGTCGGCGCAGGGGCTGGTCGGATCGGCGATGGACAGGGGGAGGGCGAGCATCCGCCCAGTGTCCCAAAGCGACCTGAGCCCCCGTGCGGACACCACTACCGCACGGGGAAGCGGGAGCCGATAGCATGCGGCTCGTGACCAGCACTGCCGTACGCCGCCTGCTCGCCGTGTGCTCCCTCGTCGGGGTGAGCGCCCTGCTCGTCGTCGCCGGAGCGGGCTCCGCGTCGGCCGACACCCCGGAGCCGCGTCCCGGCAACGGGGCGGCCGGCTGGCAGGCCAAGCCCGACATCGACGTGCTGCACGCCTGGCTCTACCTGGGCGGTGTCCCGCTGCTGGTCTTCGTCGTCATCACGCTGCTCTTCGTCGCCCCGGCCCTGGCCCGCGGCGAGGACCTCAGCCTCGACGCCCTGGAGCCCGAGAACCAGTGGCTCGGCGGCCCGCGCAAGGCGGCCGGCGAGCTCGCCGCTCCCGACTCCGACGACTCCAAGGCCGGCGGCGCCGGCGGCAGCTGGTAGTCCGCGACCATGAGCACCACCGCCCTGACGGCGTCCCAGCGCGCTGCGCTCGACGTCACGATCCGCAACGCCGAGCAGCTGTGCCGTGCGGAGATCTCGGTCTTCGTCGGTGCCGCGAGCGGCGAGCCGCGCGACTTCGCGACCAGCCTGCACAACACCCTCGTGCTGCCCTCGCGCAGCATCCTGATCATGGTCGACCCCGACCGTCGCGTCGTCGAGGTCGTCACCGGCGGTCACGCCCGTGAGCGGTTCACCGACGACGAGTCGGCGCAGGTCGTGGCCGCGATGACCGCGACCTTCGCGACCGGCGACCTCGCCGGTGGCCTCACCCGCGGCATCGAGCTGCTGGGCGAGCTGGCCAAGGACTGACCCGGCTCGAAGTGGCCCCGGAATTGCGCTGACCCGGCAGAACTTTCTGCCGGGTCAGCGCGTTTTGCGAGCCAGTTCGAGCCGGGTCGGCGTCAGGCTCGGGCGTCGCGGGCCTGGGCGGCGATCGCCCGGGCGACGTCGGCTCGACCCTCGCGGACGTACCGGATCGCACCCGGGTTGACCGACTCGGCGTTCGCGGCCAGCCAGGCGTCGACGGTGGCGAGCGTGGCCGGGGTGGCGATCAGGCGCGGGAAGATGTGCTCCAGCGCGACCGAGGCCTTGTGGCTGCCGAGCCGCTCCCAGGTGCCGGCGACCTCGGCGAGGTAGCGCTCGACGTACGGCGCGAGCACGGCCTCCTGGCCGGCCTGCCAGAACGCGAGGACCACGCTGCGCTGGGTCTCGTTGGGCACCGACGGGTCGAGCAGTGCCTGGGTCCAGGCCCGCTCCTTGGCCTCGGCCGTGCCCTGCGCGGCGCGCGCGGCGGCGGACTTCTCCTGGCCGGAGATGGTGTTGTCGTCGGCCAGCTCGGCGTCGATGCGGGCGTCGTCGGCGCGGCCGACCCGGGCCAGCGCGGTGAGCAGTGCCCAGCGCAGGTCCTGGTCGACGGCGAGACCGTCGAAGGTGAGCGAGCCGTCGAGGATCGCCTCCACCTCGGCGACCGCCCCCTCGCTGGCCGCGGCGGCCGCGTAGCAGCGCGCGAAGGTCAGCTGGTGGTCGGTGCCGGGCTCGGCCGCGGCGAGCAGGCCGCGCAGGCCCTGCTCCCAGCGCGCCGCGAGGTCGGTACGACGAGCCGGGTCGCTGTAGAGCGTGACCGCCTGGGCGGCGTACACGGGGATCCGGCTGACGCCCCAGGCGTCGGTCTCCTGGCCGATGTTGCCGAGGACGAGCTCGACGAAGTCGGTCGCGGACAGCTCGGCGTCGCGGGTCATGTCCCAGGCGGCGCTCCAGATCAGCGCGCGGGCCAGGGAGTCGTCGAGGTCGGACAGGCGGGCGATGGCGGTGGCCCGCGAGCGCTCGTCGAGGCGGATCTTGGCGAACGCAAGGTCCTGGTCGTTGAGCAGCAGCAGCTCGGGCTGCGCCTTGCCGACCAGCTCGGCGAGCTCGGTGCGGGCGCCGTCGACGTCGACCTCGACGTAGTCGGTGCGCACCAGCCGGCCCTCGGGCGAGGAGTTGTAGAACCCGATGCCGACCCGGTGCCGGCGCAGCGTCGGGTGGTCGGCCGGCGCGGTCTGGTTGATCGCGAACGAGGCGTAGCTGCCGTCGGCGGCCAGCTCGAACGCGGGGGAGAGGGTGTTGGTGCCGGCGGTCTGCAGCCACTCCTGGGCCCAGCCGGTCAGCTCGCGGCCCGACGCCTTCTCGAGGGCGGTCAGCAGGTCGGAGAACTCCGTGTTGCCGAACGCGTGGTCGTGGAAGTACTGCTTGAGACCGGCCAGGAAGGGGTCCAGGCCCACCCAGGCGACGAGCTGCTTGAGCACCGAGGCGCCCTTGGCGTAGGTGATCATGTCGAAGTTGACCTCGACCGCGTGCAGGTCGACGTTGTCGGCCGCGATCGGGTGCGTCGAGGGCAGCGAGTCGGCGCGGTAGCCGGTCTGCTTGCGGGCGTTGGTGAAGCCGGTCCAGGCGTCGTCGTACGACGTCGCGAGGGCCTCGGCGTGGTAGCAGGCCCACTCGGCGAACGACTCGTTGAGCCACAGGTCGTCCCACCACTTCATGGTCACGAGGTCGCCGAACCACATGTGCGCCATCTCGTGCAGGATCACCGAGGCGCGGAACTCGTAGAACGAGCGCGGCTGGCGCGAGCGGGGGAGGTACTCGTCGCGCAGGGTCACGCACCCGGCGTTCTCCATCGCGCCCATGTTGTACTCCGGCACGTAGAGCTGGTCGTACTTGCCGAACGGGTACGGGTAGCCGAAGGCCTCCTCGAAGAACGCGAAGCCCTGCTTGGTCAGGGTGACGATCTCCTCGCGGTCACGCTCGAGGTAGTCCTTGAGCGACTGGCGGCAGTAGTGGCCGAGCGGGATGGTGCCGTGGGCGCCCTCGTAGACGTCCTGCACCTCGTAGTAGTCGCCGGCCACGATCGCGGTGATGTACGTCGACATCGGCTTGGTCGCCGGGAAGCGCCAGATCGCGACACCGTCGGAGACCGGGGTCGGCTCCGGGGTCGGGGCGTTGGAGACGACCTTCCAGTGCGCCGGAGCGGTCACGTTGAACGTGAACGGTGCCTTGAGGTCGGGCTGCTCGAAGGTCGTGTACACGCGGCGCGCGTCGGGGACCTCGAACTGCGAGTAGAGGTAGACCCTGCCGTCGGCCGGGTCCACGAAGTGGTGGAGGCCCTCGCCGGTGTGGGAGTAGGTGCAGTCGGCCTTGACGACGAGCACGTTCTCGGCCTGCAGGTCGGGCAGCGCGATCCGGCTGTCGACGTACGCCGTGGCGGGGTCGAGCGGTGCGCCGTTGAGGGTGATCTCGTGGATGGTCGCGTCGACCAGGTCGGCGAAGGTGGCCGATCCGGGCTGGCGACAGGTGAAGGTCAGCGTGGTCGTCGACCCGAAGGTCTCCACGCCCTCCTCGGTCGCGCCGGAGAGGTCGAGGTCGATCACATAGGACGTCACGTCGACGAGGGCGGCGCGGGTAGCCGCCTCGTCGCGGGTGAGGTTGGTGCCGGGCATGGCAGCCATCCTTGCACCCGGGTGAAGTTGTCGGACAATCGGAGTGAGGGGCGCGGACTACAACGCTGTAACTCGGGAAAGTCAACGCGACACGCCAGTGAATGGAGAGATTTTCGAGGTTTTTGTTGCGTTCTGGTGCTGTTGTGCCCGATGGTGTTCGGCATGCGCACACCAGGCCGGGCCGCGCGCTGGGGGACCACCACTGCCGCCAGCGCGATGTTGGCGTCGTACCTCGTCCTCGCCGGACCGTCGTCCGGCCCCCTGCAGCCGCCACTGCTCCCATCGGCAGGCACCACCTACCTCTGCAGCGGTTACGCCGACTGCGTCCGCGCCGGCTACTCCGACTCGGGGTACGGCGCCGCGAACGGCACGATGTACTGGCGGATGTACGCCGGCCACAACTGCACGAACTACGCCGCCTACCGGATGATCCAGGCCGGCATGCCGAACGTGCGGCCCTGGACGGGCGAGGGCAATGCCAGCCAGTGGGGACTGTCCATGGCCTCCATCACCGACCAGACGCCCAATGTCGGCGCCATCGCCTGGTGGGGCAAGTACTCCAACGGAGCCGGCTCCGCCGGCCACGTCGCGTACGTCGAGCGTGTGGTTTCGGCCGACGAGATCATCGTGTCCGAGGACGCGTGGGGCGGGACCTTCCACTGGCGCTCGATCACCCGGACGAGCGGGCGGTGGCCGACCGGGTTCATCCACTTCGTCGACCGGCCCGCCCCGACGCCGACCCCCACGCCGACGCCGACCGGGAACGTCTTCACGCAGACCGCGACCCCGGTCGTGGCCGCCCCGCTCGTCGTCAACACCACGGTGAGCGCGACCGCCGGCGGCTGGTCCCCGACGCCGGCGGAGAACCGCTGGCGCTGGTTCGCCGACGGCGTGCGGATCGGCGACATCGTCACGCCCGACCTCGCGCTGACCCCCGACCTGGTCGGCAAGACGCTGAGCATGCGGGTGGTCGCGAAGTCGGACGGGTTCACGACCTACGTCTCGCCCTTCTACACGCTCGGCCCGGTCCTCGCCGGGATCGTCCACGCGACCGCGCCGGCCACCCTGAGCGGCACGCCCGCGCTCGGCCAGGTGCTGACGGCGGCGCCCGGGACCTACGACCAGCCGGACGCGGCGCCGGCGTACCAGTGGCTGCGCAACGGGGTCGCCATCCCCGGCGCCACCGCGGCGACGTACCAGCTCGCGGCGGAGGACGTCGGATCGAGCGTCAGCGTCGAGGTGAGCGGCACCAAGGCGCAGTACGCGCCGGCGGTCGAGACCCTCACCGCATCCGGGCCCGTGACCAGTCCGGCCAATGTCATCCTCAAGACCAAGTCGAAGCACGGGCGCGCGATCGTCCGGGTGCGCGTGACCGCAGCGGGGAAGCTGCCGGTCACGGGCAAGGTGCTGGTCCGGATCGGCTCCTGGAAGCGCGAGGTCAGGCTGAGCGACGGCATCGTGAAGGTCAAGGTGCCGATGGCGCGCGGGACGAAGAAGGTGCGGGTCCGCTACCTCGGCTCGGCAGCCGTACCGGCGGCGCCGAAGGTGGTCGGGACCGTCCAGGTGCGCTGAGCCCAGTGCCGGCCGGGGAATGCCGGCGGCGGCGCGTAGGTTGGTGAAGCATGGCCCAGAACTCCACCCCCCACGTCGCCGACTTCTGGTTCGACCCGCTGTGCCCGTTCGCCTGGATCTCCTCGCGCTGGATCCTCGAGGTCGAGCAGGTCCGTGACATCGAGGTCCGCTGGCACGTCATGAGCCTCGCGTACCTCAACCAGGACCGGGACATCCCCGACGACTACCGCGAGATGCTGGCACCGGCGTGGGGGCCGGTGCGGGTGCTGATCGCCGCCCAGGAGCAGTACGGCGACAAGGTGCTCCGTCCTCTCTACGACGCCTTCGGGCAGCGGATCCACCTCGAGGGCCGCAAGCTGCACGAGCAGCCCGACGGCGGCCTCGCGCTGATCGCCGAGGTGCTCGACGAGGTCGGCCTCGACGCCGGCCTGGTCGAGGCGGCCACGGACGCGTCGTACGACGCCAAGGTGGCGGCCTCGCACCACGAGGGCATGGACGCGGTCGGCGACGACGTCGGCACGCCCACCATCCACATCGACGGCGCCGCCTTCTTCGGCCCGGTGCTCTCGAGGATCCCGCGCGGCGACGACGCCGGGCGGCTGTGGGACGGCTGCGTGGCCGTCGCGTCGTTCCCCTACTTCTACGAGCTCAAGCGGACCCGCACCGGAGACCTCGACTTCTCCTGATCGGCGACACGCGGCGGCGGCGCTTCCGGGCGCCGGGGTCGATGACGCATGCTCGGGAGTCATGACGTTCTCGGACCCGTCCCTGCGCCGCCGCGACCTCGCCACGCTCGGGGCCGCGGCCGCGGTGCTGCCGCTGGTCGGGTTGAGCGCGGCCCCGGCCGCGGCGCGCCCCGACGGCCGGCTGCGGCTGCGTCCCGACGAGGGCGGGGTGGGGAGGGCGCTCGACGTCGCGCTCACCCCGGACCCGCAGGTCGCGGCGCGCGGCGCCGTGCTCCGGACGGCGGAGCAGCGCACCGACCGCTTCGCGCTGCTCGGCGTCACGTGGGCGGCGGGGTCCGGCCAGGTCCGGGTCCGGGTGCGTGGGGCCGACGGCTCGTGGAGCCCGTGGCGCGGGGTGCCCGCGCTGCGCGACCTCCCCGACCGCGGTACGACCGAGGCCCGGTCCGCCCCGGCCGGCACCGAGCCGCTGTGGGTCGGCGACAGCGACGGCGTCCAGGTCGAGGTGACCGGCGCCGTCGAGCGCCCGGTGCTCACCCTGGTCGACCCCGGTGACCACCCGAACGACCCGGTCGACGCGCGCCCCAAGCGGCACCGCTCGCTGCGTCCCCGCATCCGCAGCCGCCGCTCCTGGGGAGCCAAGGAGCGGTGGGCCACCGGCAAGCCGAAGCGGGTCAAGACCGTCGAACAGGTCCACGTGCACCACACGGCGACCGGCAACGACTACCGCAAGCGCGACGTGCCCCGGATCCTGCGCGCGATCTACCGCTACCACACGAAGACGCTGGGCTGGTCCGACGTGGGCTACAACTACTTCGTCGACCGGTTCGGCCGGATCTGGGCCGGCCGCCGCGGCGCCGACGGCGACCGCGACACCCGCGGCGCCCACACCCTCGGCTTCAACCACACCTCGGTCGGGATCGCCGTGCTCGGCAGCTACCAGGAGGCCGCGCCCACGCCTAAGGTGCTCGCCGGCGTCGCGAAGATCGCCGCCTGGAAGCTGAGGAAGTACCACCGCGACCCGCTGGCGACCACGCCGGTGCTCTCGCACGGCAGCGACCTCTACCCCAAGGGCACGGTCGCCACGCTGCCCGTCATCGACGGCCACCGCGACACCAACGACACCGAGTGCCCGGGTCAGTACCTCTACGCCGCGCTCCCCGACATCCGGCTGCGGACCGCCCGACGGATCAAGCGGTCTCGCCGGTAGGTGCCGGCTGCTGCGCGACGCGACACACGGGCGCTGGCGGCGTTGGCGTCGCTCGATGGGCGGTCAGGCACGACTTCGCTCCGCCGCCTTGCCATCACCCGCGTCTCGCGCCGCTCGCGACGCCGTCACCCACCGGCGAGATCGCTTGGGTCGCGCCGCTGACAGCAGCCGGAGCGGACGACCCTAGGATTCAGGGCATGACGCACGTCCTCTCCGCTGTCGCCTGGCCCTACGCGAACGGCCCCCGCCACATCGGCCACGTGGCCGGCTTCGGCGTACCGTCCGACGTCTTCAGCCGGTACCAGCGGATGGCGGGCAGCGACGTCCTCATGGTCTCGGGCTCCGACGAGCACGGCACGCCGATCCTGATCGCCGCCGACGAGGCCGGGATGACCCCGCAGGAGCTGGCCGACAAGAACCACCGGCTCATCGTCGAGGACCTGGTCGGGCTCGGCATCAGCTACGACCTCTACACGCGCACCACCACGCGCAACCACCACGCGGTGGTCCAGGAGATGTTCCTGGGGGTCTACGAGAACGGCTACTTCGTCGAGCAGACGACGTACGGCGCCATCTCGCCCTCCACCGGCCGCACCCTGCCCGACCGCTACATCGAGGGCACCTGCCCGATCTGCGGGTACGACGGTGCCCGCGGCGACCAGTGCGACAACTGCGGCAACCAGCTCGACCCGCACGACCTCATCGACCCGCGCTCGAAGATCAACGGCGAGGCGCCGGAGTTCATCGAGACCCAGCACTTCTTCCTCGACCTGCCGGCGCTGGCCGACGCGCTGCAGGCCTGGCTCGACGAGCGCGAGGCGACCGGCCTGTGGCGGCCCAACGTCATCCGGTTCTCCAAGAACATCCTCAAGGAGATCCGCCCGCGCGCCATGACGCGCGACATCGACTGGGGCATCGCGATCCCGCTCGAGGGCTGGCAGGACAACCCGACGAAGAAGCTCTACGTCTGGTTCGACGCGGTCATCGGCTACCTCTCGGCCTCGATCGAGTGGGCCCGCCGCAGCGGCGACCCGGACGCGTGGCGCGCCTGGTGGAACGACCCGGAGTCGCTGTCCTACTACTTCATGGGCAAGGACAACATCACCTTCCACTCCCAGATCTGGCCGGCCGAGCTGCTCGCGTACGCCGGCAAGGGGGCGCACGGGGGGAAGCCGCGCCAGTACGGCGAGCTCAACCTCCCGACCGAGGTCGTCTCGAGCGAGTTCCTCACGATGGAGGGCAAGAAGTTCTCCTCCTCGAAGAAGGTCGTCATCTACGTGCGCGACCTGCTCGCCCGCTACCAGCCCGACGCCTTCCGCTACTTCGTCGCCGCCGCCGGCCCGGAGAGCCAGGACTCGGACTTCACGTGGGCCGAGTTCGTGCGTCGTACCAACGACGAGCTGGTCGCCGGCTGGGGCAACCTGGTCAACCGCACCGCCAACCTGATCGCCAAGAACTTCGGCGAGATCCCTGCCGCCGGCCCCCTGTCCGCCGAGGACGAGGCCGTGCTCGCGACCGTCGAGACGTCCTTCGACACCGTCGGCGACCTGATCGGCCGGCACCGGCAGAAGCAGGCGATCGGCGAGGCGATGCGCGCCGTGGCCGAGGTCAACAAGTACGTCTCCGACTCCGAGCCGTGGAAGATCAAGGACGACGAACAGCGGCTCGCCACGATCCTGCACGTGATGGCGCAGTGCGTCGCCGACCTCAACCTGGTGCTCAGCCCGTTCCTGCCGTTCTCGGCCAACGACGTCGACAGGGCGCTCGGCGGTGCGGGCGCGGTCGCCCCGATGCCGGCCATCGAGGAGGTCACCGACCTCGACGACCCCGATCGCGGCTACCCGATCATCACCGGGGACTACGCCGGCTTCCCCTCCTGGGGCAGGCACCCGGTCGAGGTCGGCCGCGCCGTCGCCAAGCCGACCCCGGTCTTCGTCAAGCTCGACCCGACGGTCGTCGAGGAGGAGCTGGCCCGGCTCGAGAGCTGAGTGATGAGCCGTCGTCCCCGAGTGGTCGCCGTCGCCGTCGCCGTCGCCGTCGCGACGACGGTGGTCGTCGCTGCGCTCGGCGGTTTGGCGTGGGTGCGTGCCTCGTCGTCCGACGACGCGGCCGCCGCAGCGAGGCGTTACGTCGACCTGGTCGCCTCGGGCGACGAGGACGAGCTCGCCGGCCTGGCGGCGATGACGGCGGAGGACACGGCTGCGCTCGACGATGCGGCCGGACTGCTGGCCGCCGCGGACGAGCGGATCGACGTCGTGTCCATCGGTGACCCCGTGGAGAGCGACGACGTGGTCGAGGTGGAGGTGCGCTACCGGCTCGCGGGGGAGGAGCACACCTGGCCACTGCGGCTCGGCAGAGTGGGCGACGACTGGCGCATCTCCTCCCCGATGGTGGGCTCGGTCGCCTGGGACGAGCCGGGCGTGCGGAACGTCGACACCGACATCCGTCTCGGCGGCACCGTGCTCGAGCGGCGGCCGAGGGTGCAGGACGGCGACGGCAGCGGGGAGAGCGTCCAGCCGCTCTACCCGGCCGTCTACGGCGCCGAGAAGCGGATCGACCCCTACTTCACCTCCACGCCCGCGCCCGTGGCGGTGCTGCCCGGTGCTCCCACGGCCGAGCCGTCGCTGCCCCTGGTGGCGACCGACGCCACCCGGCAGGCCCTCGCCGCGGACTTCACCGCGAGTGCGGACGCCTGCGGCGGCCCCGAGGCCTTCGCCCGGTGTCCCTTCTTCGACCTCGTGCAGACGGCTCGCGCCGGTGGTGACCCCTCTGCGCCGGGCTGGTGGCGGGGGCTCGTCGGGACGCCGACGGTCGCGGTCGACTCCGTCCCCGACGGCATCACGGTCACGGGCGCCTTCCGCTATGCCGCCCGCGGTGGAGTGCGCACGATGAGGTTCACCGCGACCGGTCAGATCGGGTTCGAGGCGGTGCGCCGGACGCCGACACTGGCCGGACTCGAGGTGGCGCAGGCCGACTGAGGGCTGCGATCGCGGGACGTTCCCGGAAATGGGCTTGAGCCGACGCGGTCGCGGACGCGAGGATCGGCCATGCCCATCGAGCACGACGTCTGGTTCACCGAGGACGCGGGGGAGTTCCTCGCCCGGACGGGCGACCACCTCGCCCAGGAGCCGGTGACCGGCACCGTGGTGACGACGATCGCCCAGCGGATCCGTGAGACCGGCCGCGGCGGCCTGGTCCACTGCTGGTTCGCGGTGGTGACCGGCCCGGACGGCGCCATCACGGGGATCGCGATGAGGACGGCGCCGTTCGCGCCGTACCCCGTCTACCTGCTCGCGATGCCCGACGACGCGGTCGCGGCGCTGGCGGCGGCCGTGCTCGAGCGCGGGGAGGACGTCGGAGGAGCCACCGGCCTGCGGCCTGCGGCCGACCTGTTCGCCGCCGCGATCGCGGACGCGACCGGGCGGAGTGTGGCCAACGGCCTGCACCACCGGCTCTTCGAGCTCGGCACCCTCGTCGACCCGCGCCCGGTCCCCGGGCGACTGCGGCCGGTCCGCCCCGACGAGGCGGAGCTGGCGCTCGCGTGGGTCCAGCGGTTCTTCGCCGACGCCGACGAGCAGGCCGGTCGCCCGGCCGGGCACGACGGCGAGGCCGCGGCCTTCGGCATCGACGACGTGCAGCGCAAGCTCGCCGAGGACGTGCTGTGGTTCTGGGAGGACGCCGAGGGCCGGGTGGTGCACCTGATCGGCGCCAACCCGCCGGCGTACGGCGTGAGCCGGATCGGGCCGGTCTCCACGCCGAAGGAGGAGCGCGGCCGCGGTTGGGCCGGTGCGGCGGTGGCCGAGGTGTCGCGGCTGCTGCGCGAGCGCGGCGACCGGGTCATCCTGTTCACCGACCAGGCCAACCCGACCTCGAACGCGCTCTACCAGGCGCTCGGCTACGAGCCGGTGGTCGACACCGTGCGGATCGACATCGGCTGAGTGCCCCTAGGGCGTGTCTCCCGCGTCAGCGCCTGCTACGCGGCGTTTCCGACTCGATCTGGCTGCGTTGGCGTCGCTCGACGTGCCATCCGGCACGCCATCGCTCCGCCGCCTTGCCAGATCGGCCGGAAACGCCGCTCGCGACGGCGCTGACGCGGGAGACACGACCTAGGGTGCGGGCATGGCCCTCCACCCCCAGGCCCGCGCGGCGATCGCCAACGCCGCCGGCGAGCTCGCCGTCACCGACCCCGCCTTCGACATCGCCGCCGAGCGCGAGCGGGCCCGGGCCGCCGCTGCCGGTCAGTCGGGGCCCGAGGTCGCCGAGGTGCGCGACGTCGACGCGGGCGGCGTACCGGCCCGGCTCTACCTCCCGGACGGGTACGACGCCGTGGTCGTCCACGCGCATGGAGGAGGGTTCGTGCTCAACGATGTCGAGGTGCACGACGCGGCGGTGCGGCGGTTCGCCGACATCAGCGCGATGGCGGTGCTGAGCGTCGACTACCGGCGACCACCGGAGCATCCGTTCCCCGCGGCGCCCGACGACCTGTCCGCGGCCGTGGCCTGGCTCGACGAGCAACCGGGACTGGCCGGGTTGCCGACCTTCGCCCACGGTGACAGTGCCGGCGGCAACCTCGCCCTGGTCGCCGCGCTGCGCCACCCCGGTCGCTTCGCCGGCGTCGCGCTGGTCTACCCGTTCCTCGACCCGACGGCGTCCTTCGACTCCTACCGCAGCGCCGCCGACGGCTTCGAGCCCGCGGAGGCCGCCTGGTACTGGCAGCAGTACGCCGCCACTCCGGCCGACCTCGAGCACCCCGATCTCGCACCGCTGCGCTCCGATGCGCTCGGCACGCTGCCGCCGACCCTGGTCACCACGGCCGAGCACGACCCGCTGCGCGACGAGGGCGAGCACCTCGTTCTGCGTCTGGCCGAGGCCGGCGTCGAGGTGGTCGGTACCCGCTACCTGGGCCAGGTCCACGGCTACTGGCGCCACGCCGAGGTCTTCGACGCCGCCGAGCCGACCATGTGGCAGGTGGCCGGCTGGATGCGGATGCAGGTGGGGCGGATCAGCCGGGGTCGATGACCTCGAGCGTGCCGTCGTCGCGCTGCCACAGGCTGGCGATGTGCAGCTGCCGGGTCCGGCCGACCTGGTCCCAGGCGTGGTAGATCAGCCGCAGCGACTTGTGGTCCACGAACGCCGACGCGCCGCCCGGACCGAGCCGTCCGCTCGAGGCGCTCGACATCAGCGGCTCACCGCGGTTCTGGCGCACGCACGGTCCCTCGGGGCCTGCGCAGATCGCGTACCCGGTCGCGTAGTCGGCCCGCTCCCACGAGTTGCCGGAGTAGAAGAGATAGGTGACGCCGCGGAACTGGACCATGCTCGGGTTCTCGATGGTGTCCCCCTCCCACGGCCGGTCGAGGGTGAGCAGCTCCCGGGTCTGCGAGCCGTCGGCGAAGCCGGTGCCGTCGGCGTTGAGCCGGCGGACGAACAGACCGGCAGGTCGCCGGTTCACAACACCGGAGAACTTCCACAGCAGCCACGGCACGCCGTGCTCGTCGACGAAGACGTCGGGGTCGATGACGCCGAGCTGGGCCTCGTCGTAGCAGATCGGCTCGCCGACCGGCCGGAACGGACCGGCCGGGGACGGGCCGCGGGTCAGGCCGATGCAGTTGTGCCGCTGGCCGCCCTGGGTGCCCGCCGGTGCGGCGTACGCGGCCGTCCAGCCGTTGCCGACCTTGCCGACCCCCGGCGCCCACAGGTCGCGACCGCCGTCGCCGCTGCGCACCCAGCCCGCCACCTCGATCGGGTCGACCCGGCCGCCGCCGCTCGTCGCCAGCGGTGTCCACGTCGAGAGATCGCGCGAGGTGAGCGTCGGGAGTCGCAGGTGGGAGGTGTTGGTGGCGTAGGCGTACCAGCGCCCGTCGTACCGGAGGATGTCGGGATCCGCGAACACCCCGCGGTACGCCGTCCCCGGCTGCCAGCGCGTGCTGCTCCCCGCCACCCGCACCGGCGCCGGCCGCCGTTGCGCCGGCAGCTGCTGGGCCAGCCGCTCGGCGAGCTTGGCCAGGTCCTGCATCTCGCCGGCGAGCACGTCGCTGGGCAGCGCGGTCGGCAGCGCGCTCGCCTCGGGGATGAGCGGAGCCTCGCTCGGCGTGGGCTTCGCGGCGGGGGAGTCGCCGGCGGCCGAGCACGCCGACAGCGCCAGCATCGCCGCGACCACTGCCGCTGCCAGTCCCCGACGCCCCACGCTTTCCTTCCCTCTCGCTGGTACACCCTAGATGAGTAAGTCCAAGGGATCGTGCAAGCGAGCGGCGCTCAACGCGTGCGCTGGCAAGGCGCAGGCGCGAAGGCATGCTGGGTGCACGTCGAGCGTCTGCAACGCAGCCAGCGTGCGTGGTGAGCGTCGCGCAGCGTGCGAGCCCTTGGACTTACTCATCTAGACTCAGCGACGCCATGAACGAGCCCGTAGCGCGCCCAGCCGAGACCTTCGACGAGGCCGAGGACGCCCTCCTGTCCCGGTGGCCCGAGACCCGGCTGGAGCCCTCGCTCGACCGGATCCGCGCCTTCACCGAGCTGCTCGGCGACCCGCAGCACGCCTACCGCTCGATCCACCTCACCGGCACCAACGGCAAGACGTCGACGTCACGGATGATCGACGCGCTGCTGCGCGCCCTCGACCTGCGCACCGGCCGGTTCACCAGCCCCCACGTCGAGAAGATGAGCGAGCGGATCAGCGTCGACGGTGAGCCGCTCGACGACGAGGCGTTCGTCCGCGCCTACAACGACGTGGCGCCCTACATGCCGCTGGTCGACGCCGCCGAGGCACACCCGCTCAGCTTCTTCGAGGCCGTCGTCGGGATGGCGTACGCCGCCTTCGCCGACGCGCCCGTCGACGTGGCGGTCGTCGAGGTCGGGATGGGCGGCTCGTGGGACGCCACCAACGTGATCGACGCCGACGTCGCCGTGGTGACGCCGATCGCGGTCGACCACGCCAACTACCTCGGCGGCACCGCCGTCGAGATCGCCCGTGAGAAGGCCGGGATCATCAAGCCCGGCGCGGTCGCGGTGCTGGCCCAGCAGAGCGCCGACGTCGCCGCGGTGCTGCTCGAGCGCGCGGCCGAGGTCGGCGCGACGGTCGCCCGCGAGGGCCTCGAGTTCGGCGTGGTCACCCGTGCCGCCGCCGTCGGCGGCCAGGTCGTCACCCTCCAGGGCCTGCGGGGTCGCTACGACGACGTCTTCCTCTCCCTCTACGGCGCCCACCAGGCGCAGAACGCCGCCACCGCCCTGGCCGCGGTCGAGGCGTTCGTCGGCGCCAGAGACGGGCACAGTGAGCCGCTCGGCGACGACATCGTGCGCGGCGCGTTCGGCGAGATCACCTCGCCCGGCCGGCTCGAGGTCGTGCGGCGCAGCCCCACGGTGCTGCTCGACGCCGCCCACAACCCGCACGGCGCCGAGGCCGCCGCGGCCGCGCTGGACGACTCCTTCCAGTTCGACCCGGTCGTCGGCGTGATCGGCGTGATGGCCGACAAGGACGCCGAGGGCCTGCTGGCGGCGTTCGAGCCGCACCTCGCGCAGGTCGTGGTCACCCAGAACTCCACCGAGCGGGCGATGCCGGCCGACCAGCTCGCCGTCGTCGCGCGGGAGGTGTTCGGCGAGGACCGGGTGAGCGTCGTTCCCCTGCTCGGTGACGCGATCGACGCCGCCGCCGCGCTCGCCGAGTCGGAGAGCACCGACGCGCTCAGCTCGGGCGCGGTGCTGGTGACCGGCTCGGTGGTCACCGTCGGCGAGGCCCGGGTGCTGCTGGGGGGCCGCAAGTGAGCGACGAGCGCGAGAAGTCGCCCCGCCGCGGCATGTGCGCCGCCGTGCTCTCCCTCGAGGCGATCGCGGTCGGCCTGTCCACCCCGGTGATGATCGGCATCTCCGACATCCGGCCCGCCGTCGCGCTGCCGCTCGGCCTGGGCCTGGCCGTCCTGTGCGTGCTGGTCGCCGGGATGCTGCGCCGCGAGTCGGCGTACCTCCTCGGGCACGTCCTGCAGGTCGGCGCGGTCGCGCTGGGCTTCCTCGCGCCGCTCATGTTCGTGGTCGGCGGCATCTTCGCGCTGCTCTGGGGGACCGCCTACGGCCTGGGTCGCAAGATCGAGAACGAGCGGGCGGCGGCCTTCGCCGACTACGACCGGCAGCATCCGAGCCCGTGAACTCTGAGTGCTGGTGACCGCTGGGTAGAGTGGCGGCGTGCCAGTGATCATCGACAAGCTCCTCCGCATCGGAGAGGGCAAGATCCTCCGCCAGCTCGAGGGCATCTCGAAGGCCGTCAACGCCATCGAGGACGACTTCAAGGCGATGTCCGACGACGAGCTGCGGGGCATGACCGACGAGTTCCGCAAGCGCCTCTCCGAGGGCGAGGACCTCGACGACATCATGCCGGAGGCCTTCGCCACGGTCCGCGAGGCGGCGCGCCGCGTCCTGGGCCAGCGTCACTTCGACGTGCAGGTGATGGGCGGTGCGGCACTGCACCTCGGCAACATCGCCGAGATGAAGACCGGTGAGGGCAAGACCCTCGTCTCGACGCTGCCGGCGTACCTCAACGCGCTCGAGGGCAAGGGCGTCCACGTCGTCACGGTCAACGACTACCTGGCCAAGTTCCAGTCCGAGATGATGGGCCGCGTCCACCACTTCCTCGGCCTGACCGTCGGCGTGATCCTGCCGAGCATGCGCCCCGACGAGCGGCGCAAGGCCTACGCCTGCGACATCACCTACGGCACCAACAACGAGCTCGGCTTCGACTACCTGCGCGACAACATGGCCTCCTCGCTCGAGGAGTGCGTGCAGCGCGGCCACAACTTCGCCATCGTCGACGAGGTCGACTCGATCCTCATCGACGAGGCCCGGACCCCGCTGATCATCAGCGGTCCGACCCAGGACGAGGTGAAGTGGTACGGCGAGTTCGCCAAGATCGCGCAGAAGCTCACCAAGGACGTCGACTACGAGGTCGACGAGAAGAAGCGCACCATCTCGGTCCTCGAGGACGGCATCACCAAGGTCGAGGACCACCTCGGCATCGAGAACCTCTACGAGTCGGCCAACACCCCGCTCATCTCCTTCCTGCACAACTCCATCAAGGCCAAGGAGCTGTTCCGCAACGACAAGGAGTACGTCGTCATGGAGGGCGAGGTGCTCATCGTCGACGAGCACACCGGCCGCATGCTGGCGGGACGCCGCTACAACGACGGTCTCCACCAGGCCATCGAGGCCAAGGAGGGCGTGAAGGTCCGCGAGGAGTACCAGACCCTCGCCACCGTCACCCTGCAGAACTACTTCCGCCTCTACGAGAAGCTCTCCGGCATGACCGGTACGGCGCTCACCGAGGCCTCCGAGTTCGACAAGATCTACAAGCTCGGCGTGGTCCCGATCCCGACCAACAAGCCGCTGCTGCGCAAGGACCAGCCCGACCTCGTCTACCGCACCGAGGAGGCCAAGTACGACGCCGTCGTCGACGACATCGTCGAGCGCCACGAGAAGGGCCAGCCGGTCCTGGTCGGCACCGTCTCGGTCGAGAAGTCCGAGTACCTCCACCAGGCGCTCACCAAGCGCGGCGTCGCCCACTCCGTCCTCAACGCGAAGGTCCACGCCGAGGAGGCGAAGATCGTCGCGCTCGCCGGCCACAAGGGCGCGGTCACCGTCGCCACCAACATGGCCGGCCGAGGCACCGACATCATGCTCGGCGGCTCCTACGAGTTCCTCGCCGACGCCGAGCTGCGCAAGCAGGGCCTCGAGCCCACCGGCGAGACGGCCGACGAGTACGACGCCGCCTGGCCCGCGATGGTCGAGCGGATGAAGAAGCAGGTCGAGGCCGAGCACGACGAGGTCAAGGAGCTCGGTGGCCTCTACGTCATCGGCACCGAGCGCCACGAGTCGCGCCGCATCGACAACCAGCTCCGCGGTCGTTCCGGCCGCCAGGGCGACCCGGGCGAGAGCCGCTTCTACCTGTCCTTGCAGGACGAGCTGATGCGGCTGTTCAAGTCCGACTGGGTCGACCGCGTGCTGCTGCTGCTCAAGATCCCCGACGACGTCCCGATCGAGAACAAGCGGGTCACCAACGCGATCGCCAACGCCCAGGGCCAGGTCGAGTCGCAGAACTTCGAGTCCCGCAAGAACGTCCTCAAGTACGACGACGTGATGGACCGCCAGCGCAAGGTCATCTACGGCGAGCGCCGCGAGGTCCTCGAGGGCGTCGACCTCGAGGAGCAGATCCGCACCTTCATCGACGACGTCGTCACCGGCTTCGTCAACGGCTCGCTCGACGAGTTCGCCGAGGAGTGGGACCTCGACCAGCTGTGGACCGACCTCAAGCAGTTCTGGCCGGTCTCGATCTCCTGGAAGGACCTCGTCGAGGAGGCCGGCACCCAGGCCGCGCTCGAGAAGTCGCACCTCATCGACGCCCTCAAGGAGGACGCGCACGCGGCCTACGACCGCCGTGAGGAGGAGGTCGGCGACGAGGTCGCCCGCGAGCTCGAGCGCCGCGTGCTGCTCTCCGTCCTCGACCGCAAGTGGCGCGAGCACCTCTACGAGATGGACTACCTGCGCGAGGGCATCTACCTGCGCGCCTACTCGCAGCGTGACCCGCTGGTCGAGTACCAGCGTGAGGGCTTCGACATGTTCGCCGCCATGATGGACGGCATCAAGGAGGAGACCGTCGGCTTCCTCTTCAACCTGGAGGTCCAGGTCGAGGACGACGACGAGGAGGAGATCCACTACCACGCCGACGGCACCGCCCACGCGGGCCCGATGCACGAGGGCGCGTTCGCCGAGCCGCCCGTCGGCGTCGGCCTCGGGGCCGGCGGCGAGATGGATCTCGCCTCCATCTCCTCCGAGCTGAAGGCCGCCGCGCCCAAGGTCACCGCCAAGGGCCTCGACGCCCCCAAGCAGCCGCAGAACCTCACCTACTCCGCGCCCGACGAGACGGGTCACGAGGAGGTCCGCGGCAGCGGCGCCGCGTCCGCCGGCGACGACGAGTTCGGCGACATCGGCCGCAACGCGCTGTGCCCCTGTGGCTCCGGCAAGAAGTACAAGCGCTGCCACGGCGCGCCCGGTGGTCCGACCGGGATGGCCTTGCGCGGCTGATGCTGGCAGGGAGTTTCACCGGCTGACCGGTGAAACTGGCGCTTGGACGAGGAAGCATCCTCGTCCAAGCGCCAGTTTTGTCGTCCAACCCCCGCCAGTTTCACCGGTCGACCGGTGAAACTGGCGTGAGCTCACTGCAGGCTCGTGCGCGGCTCACCGTTGAGCAGGCCGGTGCCGGTGCGGACGCAGGCCCCGCCCCTCGGCGTACCCGAGTTGTAGGCCTGACGCACGCACGAGCGCACCGCGAGCTGCCCCCAGTAGTTCGGGTGCAGCGACTCCTGGATGAAGTACGGCGAGTCGCCGGCCGTGGTGACCGTGCGGATCTGGTTCACCCACTCCGTGCGGTCCACCGCCCCGGCGCTGGTCCAGCTCGCCAGGCCGACCTCCTCGTAGAGCCCGACGCCGGACTCGCACAGCCGGCGGCCGTTGAAGGTGCCGGCCAGGTCGAGCACCTTCGCGTTGGTGATGCCCGCCTGCGTGATCGCGCCGGTGACGGTGTTGTTGATCGTCGGCAGCGCCGAGCTGTTGGCCCAGTCGGCGTCGGCGTTCCAGAAGCCGCAGCCGCCGGTGTTCTGCCGGGTGTAGCCGCTCTGGCTGTAGCGGAAACCCGCACCGCCCGGGATCGGTGACGGGTAGGTCTGGACGAGCATCGTCCACTGGCTGTCGTCGTACCCGGCGTTGCGCATCGCGGTGCGGACGTTGGTCAGCGCCCCGGCGATGCGGGTCCTCACCGCGGCGATGTTGGTGCTGGTGAAGTTGCTGGTGACGCTGCTGTCGTCCTTGCAGTAGTCCTTCCACCACGACGGCGAGAGCAGGAAGTCCTGGACGCACTGCTGCACGATGCCGGCGAAGTTGAAGTCGTTGCCGCCGATCGACACCACGACCATCCTCACGTTGCTGGTCGTCGCCAGGGTCTGCAGCGCCCGCGCCTGCCCGACGCCCTCGCTGCCGCTGTAGAAGTCGAGGCCAGGCTTGAACGTGTCCCCGGTCGCCGTCGCCGTCTTGGCGCCCGAGCAGGCCAGGTTGACGCTCCTGACCCCGCCGCCGATGTGCACCTCGGCGCTCTTCGACCGGTGGCAGCGGTTGATGGTCTCGCCGGTCCCCGAGGCGTTGTCGTAGTAGGCACTCGGGCCGAGCGCGTCGGCCCGGGCACTGCTGCTGTTGGACGAGCCGGCCCACCGGCCGGCCTCCCCGGAGATGTAGGAGTCGCCGACCGACACCACGGTCGGGGTGCCGACCCCCGGGCCGTCGGCGTGGGCGGGGGATGCGGTGAGCGGTGCGACGAGCGCGGCTCCGGTGAGGGCCAGGGCGGCCGTGAGGGTACGGATCATGGCGGAAACGTAGTGACTCAGATCACATCTGAACAGGGGTCACATTCCGGAGGATCTCTCACGAGAAGTCGAGCGCGGTGCAGATCCACCGCTGGTCGGACCTCTCGAAGCGCGCCGCGATGGCCCGCGAGCGCTCGCCGTGGCGCACGTGCACGCCGCACTCGACCACCTCGTCGGTGATGAAGCACGCGTGCACGCTCTGCACCCGCGGCCGGACCGGTTGGACCCGGGCCAGCCCGGGCTGGTGACCCCCGGCGCGGGCGACGAGCAGGGCGCGACGGTGCAGGTCGGCGTACACGTCGCGCGTGGTCCAGCGGACCAGCTGGGAGACCGGGCGGTCACCGCCGACGATCTCGACGGCCGCCTGGACGAAGCGGTGGGTCCACTCCTCGATGGCGTGGCGCAGCCGCTGGTCGATCGGTACGACGACCGCCCCCGGCCGCGCGGGCGGCCGGTGTCGCGACCGGGCCGGTGCGCGCGGCGGGGACTGGCGGGGGAGCAGGGCGAGGGCGAGCGTGCCCTGGGTGGGGCTGACCGGGACCGGCACCCGGAGGCCGACGAGCTCGTGCGGGACAGCGGACATGGTTCCTCCTGGGTGGGCGGGTCAGTTGCGCGGCAGGCGGAGCATCTGCCCCGGCTGGATGAGGTCGGGGTCGGGGTCGAGCCGGTTGGTGTTGAGCGCGCGGACCCGCAGCCAGTACGACGCCACGTCGGCCCGCGACGCCGCCGGGCCGAGCCTCCGCTCGGCGATCCTCCACAGCGAGTCGCCGGCGCGGACGGTGGCGACGTCGGTGGCGAGGGCGCCCTGCCGTGGGGCGACCGGCCGGTCGGGGAGCGGCAGGCCGGCGAGTGCCTCGGCGCTCAGCGGCGCGCCGGTGCCGACCGGGGTGTCGCTGCCGGCGTGGGCGGGTGAGGTGGTGGTCGCGAGGACGGTGGCCCCGCAGGCGGCGAGCAGGGCGAGCCGGACCGGCCCGACGGCCCGGCGCGACGACAGGCGGTCGCGCAGCACGTCGCGGACCACCTCGGTGGTCGCCAGCCAGAGCAGCAGGCCGGCCACCGGGGCGGCGGCCGCGCAGGCCTGCACCAGGACGTCGGCGAAGGTCGGTCCAGGCGCGGTGGCCAGCGCGCGGACCAGGGGCGCCGTCAGTGCGACGAGCCCGGCCTGCGCGGCCGTGACGGTGAGCCAGAGCAGGGTGGCGCGGACGCGTACCCGGCCGGCAGCGGCGAGATCCATCCCGAGAGAACCTTTGCGTTTGCTTCCGTTTGACTCAGGATGTGTTCGTTCAACCTCGATGTCAACCGCGAGCGGAGAGCCTGTGGACGACGAGCGTGCGAGGCTGGCCCCATGGGCTGGGAGGACGAGCTGTTCGCGCTCTTCGACGACCTCGAGGACCAGGCCAGCGCCCTCTACGCGGCCGAGCGCGACCTCGAGGTGGCCGACCGCAGCCGCGCGGAGTACCAGCAGGTCACCCTCGCGAGCCGGCTGATGGCGAGCGTCGCGCAGCCCGTGACGCTGGGCGTGCTCGGCGTCGGAGCGCTCACCGGGACCCTCGAGCGGGTCGCCGACGGCTGGCTCCTCCTCGCGGCCGGCGACCACGACTGGATCGTGGCCCTCGGGGCCGTGACGACCGTGGCCGGTACGTCGGAGCGGTCGGTCCCCGAGGTCGCCTGGTCACCGCTCACCCGGCTCGGCCTCGCCTCCGCCCTGCGCCGGATCGCCGAGGCCGGCGAGCCGTGCCTGCTCCACCTGCGCGACGGCGGGCGCCACGACGGCCTGCTGCGCCGGGTCGGCGCCGACTTCTGCGAGCTCGCCACCGGCGAGGACCGCCGGACGGTGCTGGTCGCGTTCAGCGCGCTCGCGGCGGCGCAGTCACGCTCGTGACGACCCGGCTGCCCTGAGGCTCAGGTCGCCGAGCCGCTTCGCGGCTGGCTCCTCGCTCGGCGCTCGCGCTCGCTACGTCGCCTCGAAGTCGTACGGCGGCAGCTCGCCCGGCTCCAGCATCCGCACCGGTGCGGGGGAGTCGTCCTCGCCCGCGCTGCGGATGGTGTCCTCGAGGTCGTCGAGCTCGGCCATCGCCTCGGCGATGTGCTTGCGGACGATCGCGCGCGGGTCGAGGTCGGTCAGCTCGAGGTCGGCGTACTCCGGGCCGAGCTCGGAGCGCAGCTCGTCACGCGCGTTGGTGGCGAACTTGCGCAGCTCCCGCATCAGCCGGCCGGCCTGCCGGGCCAGGTCGGGCAGCTTGTCGGGGCCGAACACGAGCACGGCGAGGAACGCGATGACGACGAGCTCGCCGAACCCGATCCCGAACACCCGCCAGCCGCCCCTTCTCCGTCGTAGCCGTGCGGGTCAGAACTTACTGGTCGGGGTCAGTCCCAGCTGCATGCCGGCCAGTCCTCGGCCACGCCCGCCCAGTCGCTCGGCCACCGCGCTGAGCGCGAGAGCGGCGGGCGAGGTGGGGTCGGACTCGACGATCGGCTTGCCGGCGTCGCCACCCTCGCGCAGCGCGACGTCCAGCGGAATCTCGCCGAGCAGCGGCACGTCGTACCCGAAGCGCTCGGACAGCGTCGCCGCCACCCGCTCGCCGCCGCCGGTGCCGAAGATCTCGAGGCGGTGCTCCTTGCCCTCGTCCGCGCAGTGGGGGCAGGGGAGGTAGCTCATGTTCTCGACGACGCCCACGACGCGCTGGTGCATCATCGAGGCCATCGTGCCGGCGCGCTCGGCGACCTCGGCCGCGGCCTCCTGCGGGGTGGTCACGACGACCACCTCGGCGCCGGGCAGGTGCTGGCCGAGCGAGATGGCGATGTCGCCGGTGCCCGGGGGCAGGTCGAGGAGGAGGACGTCGAGGTCGCCCCAGTAGACGTCGGCGAGCATCTGCACGAGGGCGCGGTCGAGCATCGGCCCGCGCCAGGCGACGACCTGGTCGCGCCGCGGCTTGAGCATGCCGATCGAGATCACCGAGACGCCCGACGGGGTCGGGACCGGCATGATCAGGTCGTCGACCTGGGTCGGCCGGGCGTCGGCGACACCGAGCATGGCGGGGATCGAGTGGCCGTAGATGTCGGCGTCGACGAGGCCGACCTTGCGGCCGGCCTGGGCCAGGGCGATCGCCAGGTTCGCGGTCAGCGACGACTTGCCGACGCCGCCCTTGCCGGAGGCGATGGCGAAGACCTTGGTCAGCGAACCGGGCTGCGCGAACGGGATCTCGCGCTGCGCCTGGCCGCCCCGCAGCGTCTCGTGCAGGCCCGAGCGCTGCTCGGCGCTCATCACGCCGAGCTCGACCTCGACCCCGGTCACCCCGGGCAGGGCGGTCACGGCGGCCGACACGTCGCGGGTGATGGTGTCCTTGAGCGGACAGCCCGCCACCGTCAGCAGCGCCTTGACGGTGACGACCGAGCCGCCGTCGCCGGCCGCGATGTCCACGCCCTCGACCATCCCGAGCTCGGTGATGGGGCGCTTGATCTCGGGGTCGTTGACCTTGCTGAGCGCGGTCATGACCTGCTCGACGGACGGGGACTGCGTGGTAGTCACAACCCCTGAGTCTACGGAGGGGGCGCAGCGACCTCGTCGGCGCCGTCCTCGTGAGACTGCGCACGCTCCTCGGCCCGCTCGTCCAGGTCGGAGAGCAGCGACCGCAGCTCGGAGCGCAGGAAGTCGCGGGTGGCGACCTCGCCGACCGCCATCCGCAGCGAGGCGACCTCACGGGCGAGGAACTCCATGTCGGCGTGCGCGCGGGCGTCGGCCTGCCGGTCCTGCTCGGCGACCACCCGGTCGCGGGCCTCCTGGCGGTTCTGCGCGAGCAGGATCAACGGCGCTGCGTACGACGCCTGCAGGCTCAGCATCAGCGTCAGGAAGATGAACGGGTAGTCGTCGAAGCGCAGGTCGCTGGGTGCGAACAGGTTCCAGCAGATCCAGCTGACCACGAACAGCGTCATGTAGATCAGGAAGGTCGCCGTGCCCATGAACCGGGCGAACTGCTCGGCGAAGACGCCGAACGTGTCGGCGTTGTAGGAGGGTCGCCGGACCAGCTGGCGCCGCTCGTCGCGCGGCGTGTCGAGCCGCTCGCGGCGTCCCTCGCTCACGATCCGCCCTTCCCGCGCTCGCGGGCCCGCTCGCGCCAGTTGGCGGGCAGCATGTGGTCGAGCAGGTCGTCGACGGTGACCGCGCCGATCAGCCGCCGGTCCTCGTCGACGACGGGCGCCGCGACCAGGTTGTACGTCGCCAGGTGGGCGGCCACCTCGTCGATGCTCGCCTCGGGCCGCAGCCACTCCATCGAGTCGTCGAGGGCGCCGGCGACCAGGGTCGAGGGCGGCTCGCGGAGCAGCCGCTGGATGTGGGCGACGCCGAGCAGCTTGCCGGTGGGGGTCTCCAGTGGCGGGCGGCACACGTAGACCAGCGCGGCGAGCGCCGGGGTCAGCTCGGGGTTGCGGACGTGGGCGAGCGCGTCGGCGATGGTCGCGTCCGGACCGAGGATGACCGGCTCGGAGGTCATCATCGCGCCGGCGGTGTTCTCGACGTACGACATCAGGCGGCGCACGTCCTCGGCCTCCTCGGGCTCCATCAGCCCGAGCAGGATCTCGGCGGTCTCGGGCGGCAGGTCGCTCACCAGGTCGGCCGCGTCGTCCGGCGACATCTCCTCGAGGACGTCGGCCGCGCGCTCGGAGTCGAGGCCCTTGAGGATCTCGACCTGGTCGTCCTCGGGCAGCTCCTCGAGGACGTCGGCGAGCCGCTCGTCGTCGAGCGCCAGCGCGACCGCCGTACGACGCTCCGGGGGCAGGTCGTGCAGGATGCTCGCCGCGTCGGCGGGCCGCATCTCGTTGAGGGCCGCGACCAGGTGGGTCGCGCCCTGCCGGTCGTCGGTGCGGGTCAGGCCGACCACGTCGCGCCACTCGACCACGTGGGACTGCCCGCGGCGCCGGAAGCCCTTCGACGGCTCGCGCACGGCGACGCGGCTCAGCACCCAGTCCCGGGTGCGGGCGGGCTCCATCGCGACGTCGTACACCGTGCCGGTCACGCCGCTGTCCTTGATGGTGACGGTCCGGTCGAGCATCTGCCCGATGACCAGGGTCTCGGTCGAGCGCTGCTCGAAGCGGCGCATGTTGAGCAGGCCGGTCGTGTAGACGTGGCCGCTGTCGATGTTGGTCACCCGGGTCATCGGCACGAAGATCCGGCGCCGGCCGAACACCTCGGCGACCATCCCGAGCACGCGCGGCTGGGTCCCCTCGGTGCGCAGGGTCACGACCAGGTCGCGGACCTTCCCGACCTGGTCGCCCTGGGGGTCGAAGATCGGGAGCCCGACCAGCCTGGCCGCGAACACGCGGGTAGGGGTGGTGCTCACGAAGCGCAACGCTACCGGTCGCGGCTGCTACTTCATGAACGTCCGCGGGCAGGTCGCGCCGGCGCAGTCCTGCGTCTCCTGCCACAGGTCGCGCAGCTGCTTGCGCACCGCCTTGTAGCGGGGGTCGCCGTAGAGGTTGTAGAGCTGGTACTGGTCGTTCTTCGTGTAGTAGAGCTCGCCGCGCCCCTTGCGTCCGCGGACGTAGGTCCACGGACCCACGATCACCCCGGTGTAGAGCGGCTTGAGGCCGCCCTTCACGGGCCATCCGGAGATCGGGATGACGCGGCGGGTGGCGTCGCTGTCGAGCCACGGCATCACGTCGACCCCGTCCGCGTCGCGGTCCAGCGTCGTGCCCGCCAGGGCGGCGAAGGTCGGCGCCCAGTCGGCGTTGGTGACCGGTGCCTGGGTCGAGGTGCCGGCCGGCAGGCCCGGGCCGCGGATGAACATCGGGATGTTGATGGCGTCGCGGAAGTACCAGAGCTTGCCGTTGAGGTTGTGCTCGCCGACGTAGAAGCCGTTGTCGGAGGTCACCACGACGTAGGTGTTGTCGAGCTGCCCGGTCTGCTTCAAGGTGTCGACGGTGCGCGCGATCGCGCGGTCCACGGCCTGGAGCGCCTCGACCCGCTGCTGGCGCTCCTCGCGCAGCCCGGCCCGGCGCTTCTTCGACCACTTCTGCCGCGCGTTGCGGATCAGCGCCTTGTCGCTCGGGTCGGCCTCGAACATCTCGGGGGTGGTGTCGAGGTCGAGGTCCTTGAACGTGTCGCGGTCGCGCTTGTCGGGGACCGTCGTCGAGATGCCGTCCGGGTCGTCGCTCTCGTGGGGGCTGCCGTGGTGCGGGGCGACGTAGTTGACCCACATGTACCAGGGCTTGTCCTTGTCGGCGCCCTCGGAGTGGTCGGAGATCAGCTGGTTCGACTGGTCGCTGAGCAGCGTCGTCGAGTAGGTGTCGTAGTCCTTGATCCGGCCGTCGACGAGGAGCTGCGGGTGCTCGAAGTTGTACGTCGCGAAGTCGACCGTCGGGCGCCACACGGTCCAGCCCGGCGGCTGGTGGTGGACCTCGTCCTTCGTGTACCCGTTGAGGTACTTGCCGACCATCATCGTGTCGTAGCCGGCCTTCTGGAGGCTGACCGGCATCGTGTCCTCGTCGTGGAAGGCCTTGTAGCCGCCGCCCTCGCCGCTGATCGTGACCGCGCCGTGGTTGCGGGAGTACTGGCCGGTGAGCAGCGTGGCCCGGGCCGGCACGCAGATCGGCGTCGGTGCCAGGCCCTGGTCGATGGTCACGCCCTCGCCCGCGATCACCTCCTGGAGGTGCGGCATGAACTGCATGTCCTTCATCGCCGCGTCGTCCATGGTGATCATCAGCAGGTTGGGCTTCTCCGGCGAGGCCACCGGGGCCGGCGTCGCCTCGGGCCCGAGGACGGTGTCCTTCTTCGTCGGCGCGGCCACCGAGGCCTGCTCGCCGGGCCGCTCGTACTTCACGATCGGTCCGACCCCGCCGTTGCCGTCGTCACCCCCGCCGGAGCAGGCGGCGAGCACGCTCGCGCTGAGGACGGCGGCAGTGGCCAGGCGGAGGCGGCCGGGGCGAGTCACGCGGGGATCTCCTTCTCGACGGGGCGGTCGGTCGCGGCGTCCGCCGCACAGCGGAAGCCGAGGTTCGAGGCCGAGGAGTCCGGCGGAGCCGCTGAGCGGGCGGCGACCCGGTAGCGGTTGCAGTACGAGTCGTGGCACAGGAACGAGCCCCCGCGCATCACGCGGACCGTACCATCCGCGGGCCCCCGCGGATCCTGGCGCGCGCGGTCGGCGTACGCCTTCGGGTCGAACCAGTCCGCGCACCACTCCCAGACGTTTCCGACCATCTGGTGCAGGCCGTATCCGTTGGGTCGGTACGCCGTCACCGGGGCGGTCGTCGTCCAGCCGTCCTCGGCTGTGTTGGTGGTCGGGAAGGTGCCCTGGAAGATGTTGACCTGCCACTCGTCCGCGCCGCCGCTGCGGACCATCAGGTCGTCGCCCCACGGGTAGCGCTTGCCCTCGAGCCCGCCGCGCGCGGCGTACTCCCACTCCGCCTCGGTCGGCAGCCGGCGCCCGGCCCAGCGTGCGAAGGCGAGGGCGTCGTCGTGGGAGACGTGGACGACGGGGTGGTCGGGGCGGTCCGAGATGTCGGAGCGCGGGCCCTCGGGGTGGCGCCAGTCGGCGCCGCGCACCCCGAGCCACCACGGCGTGGTGGGGGAGTGGCCGAGCACGTCGGCCACCGTGGCCGCGACGTCGGTGTGGAACACCGCGGAGTAGCCCTCGACCTCGGCGGTGGTGCGGTGCCCGGTGGCGTCGACGAAGGCCGCGAACGCCGCATTGGTCACCGCAGTGGTGCCGAGCCGGAAGGCCGACACCTCGACCTCGTGGACCGGACGCTCGCCGTCGCCGGCATAGCCGTCGCCGAAGTGGTCGCCCAGGGCCGCCCGCCCGCCGGGGATCGGGGCCAGCGCCGTCGGGTCGGTGCCCCGCACGCCGCTGTCGGCCCGGGCCGGGGAGCCGAGCGTCAGGTCCACCGCGGCCGCGGGGCCGGCGGGGACGCAACAGGGACGCTGGTCCGGGGACGGGGTGGACATCGCGGTCCAGTGTGCCCCAGTGGTCGAAGAAGCCCGGCCGCGAGGTGTGGTCGATTACGATTCCGGACGTGGCGGAGCAGGAGGAGCAGGGCACGCGCGGTGCCCGCGGGGGCAAGCGGCTGGGCCCTGCCGTGTCCTCGGTCGACATGGTCGTCACGGTCGTGGCGGTCGTCGTGGTGCTCGCCGGCCTGAGCGTCTCGCTGATCTTCCCGCCCGACGCCCCCGACACCCCGGTCGCCCACGAGGGGCGCCGGGACGGCACTCCGTCCGCCGCGGTCGCCACCGACCTGCCGCCGGCCCCGACCGCGACCGACACCGGCGGCGTGCTGGTGCCGCCGCTGGCGATGGAGGCCGAGCGCCAGTCCGCGCAGCTCGTGTGCCAGGCGCAGATCGGCACCACCCAGTTCACCGCGCTATCCTACAACATCAAGTCGGCGCGCGCCGGCAGCCTCGAGCGCCTGCTCGGCGTGATGCAGCAGTCGAAGGCGACCGTCATCCTGCTGCAGGAGGTCGACTACAAGCGGCGCTCCACCGGCAGCGTCGACCAGGCCGGGTGGTTCGCGGATCGGCTCGGCGGCTGGGGCTCGGCGTTCGGCCGCAACGTGACCTTCGGCGACGGCCTCTACGGCACCGCGGTCGTCTCGAAGTACCCGATCGTCTCCTCGGAGAACACCCCGCTCCCCAACAGCGGCAAGGCGCAGCCGCGCGGCCTGCTGCACGTCGTGATCAACGTCGAGGGCGTCGAGGTCAGCATCTACAGCACCCATCTCGACAACACCTCCGCCGGCATCCGCACAGCGCAGGCGAGCCGGATCTCCAGCATGCTGGCGGCCGACCCGCGACCGAAGATCCTCGGCGGCGACATGAACACCTGGCCCAACTCGGGGCCGGAGCGGATCCTCAGCTCGCGGCTCAGCGACAGCTTCGTCGTCGCGGGCAGCGGTGGCGGCGCCACGCACCCGGCCGGTCACCCCCGCACCCGGATCGACTACCTGCTCTACGGCGGCCCCGACCTGACCGCGACGAGCTCGGTCGTGATGCCCGCCGGCGGCTCCGACCACCTCCCGGTCCGGGCCGACTTCACCCTCGGCGGGATCAAGACGGAGAAGTGCAGCGGCGACGCGAAGGCCAAGCCCCGCGACACCGGTGCGGCGTCCGGCGATCCCTCCGGCCCGGCCTCGGGAACGGCGACCGGCGACGCGGGCAAGGTCGACTGACTGCCCGCGCGGACGCGGGTTTCAGCCCCTGTAGGCGGGTATAGTGCCCGCGTCAAGGGTCGAGATTCGCCTGCCTTCTGTGGGGGAAGCCGCGTCGGAGCCCGGTCGATTCTCGGGTGAAGACGGTAGGAGTCAGTACGTGTCGAATGTGTGGGGGACCTCGTCGGTGGCAGCACGGACCCGGGGAATTGCGGCGCTCGCGGCGCTCTTCCTGACGATGGGCCTGCTGGTCGCCGGCCCAGCCGGCCTGACCCGGGCCGACGCCGCTCCGGCCGCGGCGACCACCCCGGTGGTGGCGAAGAAGGCGAAGAAGCAGCCGAACCCGGCGTACGTCGTGACGCCCGGCATCACCTTCAACCACCCGTTCAAGGCCAAGAAGCGCGGCGCGATCCAGCGCAAGATCATCAAGACGCTGAAGAACGTCGAGCCCGGCCAGACGGTCCGCGTGATGACGTGGAACTTCGACTCGCCGCTGCTCGCCGGCAAGATGATCGCCGCCCACAATCGGGGCGTGTCGGTGCAGATCATCATGGCCCGCGGCCTCGCCCGGGAGCAGGGCTCGCACCGCTCCTACGGTGTGCTGACCCGCGCGCTCAAGAAGGGCAACGCGGACCGGCCCAAGGAGCTGCGCAGCTGGATCCGCACCTGCTCGGCCACCTGCCGCGGCAAGGGCGGCGCGATGCACAACAAGATGATGCTGGTCAGCAAGTCCGGTGCCACCAACTGGATCGTGATGCAGGGCTCGGGCAACTTCACCGGTGCCGCCGCCGTCCAGCAGTTCAACGACTGGACCACCGTCACCGAGAACCAGGCCCTCTACGACGGCTGGATGACGATGTGGAACCAGGCCAAGAAGGACAAGAAGTTCCCGGCCCTGCAGTTCACCGTCCCCAGCACCACCATCCCGGGTGCGACCATTACCACCCAGTTCGCCCCGCACCGTGACCAGGTCGACCCGCCGCTGCGGGTCCTCAACAAGGTCCAGTGCAACGGCGCGGCCAACACCGCCAACGGTCGCACCAAGGTCCGTGTGGCCAACGCCGTATGGGGTGACGAGCGCGGTGCCCGGATCGCACGCAAGGTCCGCGAGCTGCACTTCCAGGGCTGCGACGTCCGCGTGGTCTTCATGATGATGTCGGGCAAGATCCGCAGCATCCTCGCCCCCGTCCCGGCGAAGCAGATGGTCTACATCACCGGCGCGACGGCCAACAAGTTCAAGGACCGCTACGTCCACCTCAAGGGTCTCGCGGTCCAGGGCAACCTCGACGGGAACCCCAACGGCAGCGCGGTGCTCTCCAGCAGCGAGAACTGGACCCAGCTCGGCTGGTTCTCCGACGAGCACGACATCATCTTCTGGGACGACGCGGCGATGGCGGCGAAGTACTCCGACTGGGCCGACATGATCTTCAACACCGCGCCCCGGTCGCTGGCCAACTACGTCAACTCCGCCGACCCCGACCCGGTCGTCCGGGTCAAGCCCGGCACCGAGTACCTCAGCCCGCAGGACTACCCGTTCCACGAGCTCGAGGCCGAGCTGAACTGACCAAGCGGATCCCGGGCCCGGGTCGCTGCCGAGAGGCGGTGGCCCGGGCTTCGGCCGCTCAGAGAGCGAGAGGGCGTACATGGCTCAGCGGGTGGTGCTGCACGTCGGCACCATGAAGTCCGGCACCAGCTTCCTGCAGAACGTGCTCGGGGAGAACAAGGCGGAGCTGGCAGAGCGGGGCGTGCTGTTCCCCGGCCGGCGGTGGCGCCGCCAGGTCCGGGCGGTCAAGGAGCTGATCGCCCACGGCGGACCCGGACAGCCGCCGATGCCCGCCGACGGCGTGTGGCAGCAGCTGGTCGAGGAGATCCGGGCCTGGCCCGGCACCGCCGTCGTCTCGATGGAGTACCTCGCGCCGCGTGACGAGAAGCAGATCCAGCGGATCCGCAGGACCTTCGCAGACAGCCGCGTCGAAGCGGTGGTGACCTGTCGCGACCTGGCCCGCAACGTGCCCGCGATGTGGCTGGAGTCGGTCCAGAACGGCGGGGTCACGGGATGGGACGACTTCGTCGCCTCCCTCGGCGCCCGCAAGGACCTGACCGGTCCCGCGACCCGGTTCTGGCGGCACCAGGACGTGCCGGCGATCGCCGCCCGATGGGCCAAGGGCCTCGACAAGGGAGCGCTGACCCTGGTGACCGTGCCGCCGGCGGGCGCCCCCGGCGACCTGCTGTGGCGCCGGTTCGCCGAGGTCCTCGGCATCGACCCGCAGGGGATCGCGCTCGACGTGCGCAGCAATCCCAGCATCGACCTGCCGAGCGCGCTGCTGCTGCTCGAGCTCAACCGCCGGTTCCGCCCCGACGGGACCGGCGACCTGCCGCCCTTCTACGACCGGCTGGTCAAGCACCAGCTCGCCAAGCGCGGCCTGTCGCTGCGCGAGGGCGGCGGTCAGCGACTCGGGTACGACGACCCGTGGGCCCGCACCCGGGGCGAGGACCAGGTCGCCCGACTGCGCAAGGCGAAGCACCGCGTCGTCGGCGACCTCGACGAGCTGCGGCCCGTCGCCGTGCCGGGACTGCGGCCGGCCGACGTACCGACCGAGGAGGTGCTCGGCGCGGCCGTCGACGCCCTCCAGGTCGCCCTGACCAAGTGGAGCACCGCCGGACGCGGGCAGGAGGAGCGGGAATGAAGTGGCGCGGACGTCGCGAGACGGGTGCGGCGCCGGGCCCCGGCCCCGCCACCACCGACCGGCCCTCGGGCGACGGCCTGCCGCGGGTCGCGGTGATCACCATGACCCGCGACAGCGGACCGGTGCTGCGGCACTGGGTCGAGCACTACCGGCGCCAGCTCGGCGCCGAGGACGTCTTCGTCATCGACGACCACAGCGCCGACGGGTCGACCGACGACCTGCCCTGCACGGTGTTGCGGCTGCCCTACCTCGACAAGTACTCCTTCGAGCCGTCCCGGATCGGCATCCTGAGCGGCCTGGCGAAGTCCCTGCTCTTCGCCTACGACGCCGTCCTGCTCGCCGACGCGGACGAGTTCGTCGTCGCCGACCCGGCGGTGCACGCCTCGCTGCGCCACTTCGCCGCCGCCCGGCAGGGGACCGACGTCGCCGGCGTCCTGGGCTACAACGTGATCCACCGGATCGGAGTCGAGCCGGCCCTCGACTTCGACGCGCCCTCGCTGCTGCGCCAGCGCGAGTTCGCCCGGTTCACGCCGTTGATGTGCAAGCCGGCCCTCAAGTGGGTCGACGCCGACTGGGGCCATGCCTCCCACGGCATCAAGCACCCCTTCGCGCCGGACCCGGAGCTGTTCATGTTCCACTTCAAGTTCGCCGACCTCGGCCAGCTCGAGCTCCTCGCCGAGCACCGCCACCGGGCCGCGGTCGACGAGGGCCGCGCGGTGAAGTCGAGCTGGAGTCGGCCGACTGACGAGATCGTCGAGGCGCTGCGCACCGCGGCCGCGCAGGTGGAGCAGGCCGTGGCCGCCGACGAGATCGGCAAGTTCCGGCCGGGGCCGAAGCGGCTCGAGTCGATCGTGCAGAACGAGGGCGACCTGTGGCGGGCCACGGGCGCGGGGCAGCACCTCGCGCTGGTGAAGCCGCCGTACGTCCGGATCCCCGATCGCCTGCGCGACCTCTTCTGACAGGGTGACCCCATGACCGAACCGACGGGCCCGGCTGTCACGACCGTCGACACCACGGGCCTGGTGCTCGCCGGCGTCGAGGAGGACCGCGCGCTGGACGTGCTCTTCGACGAGCGCCGGATCTGGTCGTTCTGGTCGGTGCGCGACACCGAGGACGCGCCCTCGGGCGTGCCCGGCGAGCGGCGGGTCGCGTGGCCCGAGCGGATGGTGCGCTTCCTCGACGGCCCGACCCGGCTGCAGGTGCGCGACCACGTGGCCGGCACGGTCGTGCACGACGAGGAGACCACCTTCGGCACCGCCGAGGAGCGGATCGCCTTCGTCAACAAGTCGGGGCTGCCGATCGCGCTCGACAAGTCCGGCCGCTTCCACCCCGAGTTCTCGGTGCGCACCGGCGACCAGCTCGAGCCGCTCCTCGAGGCGATGCACCGGGTGATCGCGATCCTCGAGGACGAGGGGATCGCGGCGTTCCCGGCGTACGGCACGCTGCTGGGCGCGGTGCGCGAGCAGGACTTCCTCGGTCACGACTCCGACGCCGACCTCGGCTACGTCTCGCGGCACAGCTCGCCCGTCGACGTGGTGCGCGAGTCGTTCCGGCTCCAGCGCGCACTGGCCGCGCACGGCATGGCGACCTTCCGCTACAGCGGCGGTGCGTTCCGCATCGACGTCGAGGAGAGCGACGGGTCGGTGCGCGGCCTCGACCTGTTCGGCGGCTTCTTCGCCGGCGACGGGTTGCTCTACCTGATGGGAGAGGTGGGCGTGGAGTTCCGCGAGGAGTGGATCTTCCCGCTCTCGACGGTGACCCTCGCGGGCCACGAGTTCCCGGCCCCGGCCGTGCCCGAGCGGCTCCTCGTGGCGATGTACGGGCCGCACTGGAAGGTCCCGGACCCCGCGTTCAAGTTCGAGACCTCCACCGAGGTCAAGACCCGGCTCGACAACTGGTTCCGCGGGCTCTCGCCGTACCGTCGCGACTGGCAGACCAACCAGGCCCACCGCAAGGGCGACGTCAACGCGCCCGCCTCCGACCTCGCCCTCCGCCTGGCCGCCGACACCGCCGAGGGCACCCACGTCCTCGACGTCGGCGCGGGACGGGGGAGCGACGCGCTGCACCTGGCCCGTGCGGGCTTCCGCACCACCGCCTACGACTACGTGCCGCTGACGCTGCGCAAGGCCGGCCGGGTCGCCGGGCGCGAGGGCGCCTCGCTCGACGTACGGATGATCAGCCTGACCCAGCTGCGCTCGGTCCTCGGCGAGGGTGCGCGGGTCGCCCGCGAGGACGGGCCGCGGGCGATGCTCGCACGCCACGTGCTGGACGCGACCACCGAACGCGGCCGGGAGGGCCTGCTGCGCTTCGCGGCGATGGCGCTGCGCGGCGGCGGCCGGCTGCACACCGAGTTCGCGACGGGCGAGGGTGAGGCGGGGGAGGGTTTGTATCCTGTCTCCCTCGACGGGGTTCTCGCCTCGATCGGGCGGTTCGGAGGCTCGGTCCTGTCCACGGACGTCGAGCCCGGCGCTCCGGGCCGGGCCGGGCGGGCCGTCGTCGTGGCGGAATGGTGAGAGTCGATGCGTGAAGAAGAGAAGATGACCCAGAATCGCTGGAACCTGTTCGCCACCGTCCGCGCCCAGCGGCTGCGGATCGAGACGCTCGAGACCGAGGTCGCCGAGCTGCAGCGGCACTACGTGCGGATGGCCGAGCTGGTCGACGTCGTCCAGGAGCTGCTGATCCCGATCGCCCAGCGCGACGAGGCCCGCATCGCCGAGGCGATCGAGGCGTTCGACAAGAGCCTCTGAGGCCGGGGACCGTTCACATGGCACGTCGCGTCTTCGTCCACATCGGGCTGCCCAAGACGGCCACCACCTACCTCCAGACCATCGTCTGGGGCTCGCGCGAGCAGCTGCTCGCCGACGGGGTGCTGCTGCCCGGCCTCGGCCGGTTCGACCACCTGTGGACCAGCCGGATCGTCCGTGAGGACCCGCGGCTGCCGAAGGCGTCCGAGGAGCACCGCACCGCCTGGGAGCGGCTGCGGGCCGAGATCGCGAGCCACGACGGCGACGCGCTGGTCACCCACGAGTTCTTCGCCGCCGCGAGTGCCGAGCAGGCGACGCGGATGGCCGAGCAGCTCGCCCCGGCCGAGGTGCACGTCGTGATCACCGCGCGCGACCTGCTCGGGCTGTTCACGGCGAGCTGGCAGGAGAGCCTGAAGAACCGCGGCACCGCGCCGATGGCCGACTACTCGCGCGAGGTCTCCGAGGACCCGCGCGACGTGTGGAACTGGCGCACCCTCGACCTGCACCTGGTGCTCCAGCGCTGGTCCGCGGCCGTGCCCCACGAGCGGATCCACGTCCTGCCGCTCGACACGACCGCCCCGCGCGAGGAGATCTGGCACCGCTTCGCCGGGCTGCTCGGCCTGAGCGCGGACGCCTACGACCTGAGTCAGTCCTTCCCCAACGAGTCGATGGGCGTGGTCGAGGCCGAGGTGCTGCGCCGGGTCAACGAGCACCTGGTCGCCCGCAAGTCGCTCGGCGCCGCCCGCGACCGCGGCATGTTCATCCGCACCTTCCTCGCCGACGAGCGGCTGGTCCCGCGCAAGGGGGAGAAGTTCTGGCCCCAGCCCGACCGCATCGAGGAGTGCCGCGCCCGCAACGACGCCGCACTGGCCTACCTGCGCGAGCACCCCGTCGACGTCGTGGGGGACCTCGCCCGGTTGGAGATCCCCGCCGAGCTGCCGGCGCGTCGTACGCCGGACACGGTGACCGATGCCGAGGTTGCCGACGCCGCCACCGATCTGGTCGCGACGATGCTCGCCGACGTGCGCGAGCTGCGGGTCGGCGCGGGTCCCGAGCCCGCGACCGGCAGGCGCGGCCTGCTCGGCGCGCTGCGCCGCCGCTGATCCTGCGCCTGACCCTGCGCTGATCCTGGCCGACCCGGCTGGCCCTGCGCGACCGCTCAGGTCGGGCTCCGGCACGCCGAAGGGCCGCAGGAATTCGCGCGCATTCCTTTTCCGGGCCCCCGTGTATTCCGGCATGAATTACACGGGTGTAATTAACCGAATTACATCATTGTAGTTATTCGCGCTGTATTGCCATGTTGAAGTTGTTACTGATGTGATTCCTGAGGAAATTGTTCGCTCGGTGCATTTCGCACCGTGAATCGGGAGGTCCCATGCGCACGCTGAGCTCGCTTCGATGGCTTCGTGCCCTACCGGCGACGGTCACGGCGCTCGCGGTCCTCGCGACCCTCCTCGTCCTCGCCGCGGCAGGCACCGGCGGCGGCAGGGGTGGCCTCGAGAAGACGGCCGCCGAGGCCGACCCGGGCACCGGCGGGGTGCGCCTGGTCCAGGCCAACATCAAGTCCGGCATGTCACTGGACCGCACTGCGTCGGACCTCGGCCAGGTGTTCGCCCAGCTCCCGGACTTCATCACCTACAACGAGGTCTCCAGTCGCCCCGACGCGATGCTGGCTCCTCCGGGCTATGCCATCCAGCGCACGCCCGGCACCTACACGGGCGCCACCGCCGTCGTGTGGGACACGGCGCGGTGGACCAAGATCGCGGCCGGCACCTACAACATCAGCAACGTGTGGGGGAAGTCGAAGAAGCAGAAGGTCCACTGGGGCGTGCGCTACGCGAACTGGGCCACGCTGCGCAACGCCGAGGGCCGCACGGTCTCGGTCGTCGCGGTGCACTTCGCGCCCGTGACGGCGTACACGCCGGGGATCACGCTGCCGTCGTACCAGCGGATGGCGGCGCTCGCGCAGACGCTGTCGGCCAGCGGTCCCGTGCTCATGGCCGGAGACGTGAACGTGAACTTCCGCAGCACCGCCTACCCGCGCAACGAGATCGCGGCGATGGGCCTGGTCAACGCCTTCGACCTGTTCGGCGTCGCGCCGGCGACCCACGACAGCGGCGCGGTGATCGACCACGCGTACCTCTACCAGGGCGACCCGCTGCTGCCGGTCACGAACCTGACCACGACCGAGCTGTACTCGGACCACAAGATGCTCACCGTCGACCTCGGCAACGTCGGGCCGCGTGCCGGTGCGTTCGCGCCGGGCTGGATGTCCAACAAGGACGACAAGAAGGCGACCATGCGCCTGGTGCGCAGCGCCATCAACCAGGCGCCTCCGGGCTCCGCGCTGCACCTCGCGACCAAGAGGCTCAGCGGCAAGAGCGTCTACCGCGCGATCGTGAACGCCCGGGCCCGCGGCGTCGAGGTCCAGATCATCACCGGCAACAGCAGGGCCACCGACCTCGACCGCAAGCTCGCCAAGCTGCTCGGCACCAAGAAGAAGCACAAGTCGTGGGCCAAGCGGAAGACGGCCTGGAGCCACTACGGCATGCCGAAGGCGCTCGTGCTCGCCAGCACCTCGGGCGGCACCCGTGCGGTGCGCATTGACTTCAACCGCGTCTGGGTGACCAAGGAGCAGAAGCGTGCCGGCTCGGCGGCGCAGGTCCGCTCGGACCAGTTCGGCTACGACGAGATGTTCATCCGGTTCTTCGCGGCGGTGGGCCGCACCATCTGAGCCGCACCGGCTGAGCCGGCCCGGCCGGGCTCAACGGGGGAGGGATCCCAGTCGACGGGGTCGTGGGGCGTGAGGCCGCCCTACGGCCCCGTCACCGTCTTCGCGGCCGCCACGCCCCGCTTGACCGCCGCCGAGGCGACCTGAGAGGCGAGCTGACCGGCGACCTTGAGCTGGTCGCCGACCTGCTGCGTGGCCGCGAGCGGCGCGAGGAGCTTGTCGGCGCGGGTGAGCAGGCCGTCGGCCCGCTCGACCACCCGGTCGAGGTCGGCGACGGCGGCGGTGAAGGCCGCGACGGAGGTGCTGAACTCGCGCAGCGCGGCGGTGAGGTCGGCGTCGGGCTGGGTGGCCGGGGCGTCGTACTCGCTCATGACGACAAGGCTAGGTTCCCGGCCGGGGAGCGGGTTTCCGTCGCTGCGGTGACATGTCTCACGTCGCCGGTCTCGCCCCCCGTTCGTAGGGTCGGGGGATGCCTACCCGCCGGTACAGTGCGGTCCGGCACCACCAGCGAAAGGGAACCCGATGACCCGGCTTTGTCAGACCGAAGGCCTCACCGAGGACCAGTCCGAGATCCTGAAGGCCGTGCGCGTCTTCGTGGACGAGCAGATCATCCCGGTCGCCCAGGAGCTCGAGCACTCCGACACCTACCCGCAGGAGATCGTCGACGGTCTCAAGGAGCTGGGCGTCTTCGGTCTGACCATCCCTGAGGAGTTCGGCGGCCTGGGCGAGTCCCTGCTGACCTACGCCCTGGTGGTCGAGGAGATCGCCCGCGGCTGGATGAGCGTGTCGGGCGTCATCAACACCCACTTCATCGTGGCCTACCTGCTCATGCAGCACGGCACCGAGGAGCAGAAGCAGAAGTACCTGCCCCGCATGGCGACCGGCGAGGTCCGCGGCGCGTTCTCGATGTCCGAGCCCGGCCTGGGCTCCGACGTGTCGGCCGTGTCGACCAAGGCCACCAAGCAGGCCGACGGCTCGTACTCCATCACCGGCCAGAAGATGTGGCTGACCAACGGCGCCAGCTCCACGCTGGTCGCGCTGCTCGTCAAGACCGACGAGGGCGCCGACAGTGTCTACAAGAACATGACCACCTTCCTCGTCGAGAAGGAGGCCGGGTTCGGCGAGACCGCCCAGGGCGTCACCGTGCCCGGCAAGATCGACAAGATGGGCTACAAGGGCGTCGAGACGACCGAGCTCATCCTCGAGGGCCACCAGATCGCCGCCGACCAGATCCTCGGCGGCGAGCCGGGCAAGGGCTTCTTCCAGATGATGGACGGCGTCGAGGTCGGCCGGGTCAACGTCGCCGCCCGTGCGTGCGGCCTGGCGTGGCGCGGCTTCGAGCTCGGTGTGGCCTACGCCCAGCAGCGCAAGACCTTCGGCAAGGTCATCGCCGAGCACCAGGCGGTGCTGTTCCGGATCGCCGAGATGGCGACCAAGGTCGAGGTCGCGCACAACATGATGGTCCGCGCCGCTCGTCTCAAGGACACCGGCAAGCGGATGGACGTCGAGGCCGGCATGGCCAAGATGGTCGCCTCGGAGTACGCCAACGAGGTCGTCGAGGACTCCTTCCGGATCCACGGCGGCTACGGCTACTCCAAGGAGTACGAGATCGAGCGGCTGATGCGCGAGGTCAAGTTCATGCTCATCGGCGAGGGCACCTCCGACATCCAGAAGATGATCATCGGCCGCCAGCTCCTCAAGGAGTACAAGCTCAAGTGAGTGGAGCGACTGCGGTGAGCAAGACGAACCCGGGCAACTTCTTCGAGGACTTCACGCTCGGGCAGGTCATCCGGCACGCCACGCCGCGCACCGTCACCGAGGGTGACCGGGCCGTCTACGGCTCGATCTACCCGACCCGGTTCGCCGTGCCGTCCTCGGCGGTGTTCGCCGCGTCGGTCGGGCTGGACCAGCATCCGGTCGAGGAGCTGATCGCGTTCCACATCGCGTTCGGCAAGACCGTCCCGGACGTGTCGTTGAACGCGGTCGCGAACCTGGGCTACGCCGAGTGCCGGTTCCACCGCCCGGTCGTGCCCGGTGACACCCTGAGCACGACCTCGGAGGTGATCGGGCTCAAGCAGAACTCGAACGGCAAGAGCGGCGTGGTCTACGTCCGCTCCACCGCGGTCGACCAGCGTGAGCGGGTCGTGCTGGAGTGGGCGCGCTGGGTGATGGTCCACAAGCGGGACCTCGATGCGCCGGCGCCGACCGCCGTCGTACCCGAGCTCGCGTCGGTCGTGGCGCCCGCGGACCTGGTGGTGCCCGAGGGGCTGGACTTCTCCGAGTACGACTTCGGCGCGGCCGGTGAGCCGCACCGCTTCGGCGACTACGTCGTGGGGGAGAGGATCGACCACGTCGACGGTGTCACGCTGACCGAGTCGGAGCACCAGCAGGCCACCCGGCTGTGGCAGAACACCGCGAAGGTGCACTTCAACACCGAGGCGCGCCCGGACGGGCGCAACCTGGTGTACGGCGGCCACATCATCTCGATGGCCCGGGCGCTGTCCTTCAACGGCCTGGCCAACGCGCAGCTGGTCGCTGCGATCAATGCGGGTGCGCACACCGCGCCGGCGTTCGCGGGCGACACGGTCTATGCGTGGTCCGAGGTGCTGGACAAGGCCGAGACCGCGGCGCCGGGGGTGGGTGCGCTGCGGCTGCGGCTGGTGGCGACCAAGGGGCGTGACGAGTCGATGACGCTGCGTGGTGAGGACGGGAAGTACGCCCCGGGCGTGCTGCTCGACCTCGACTACTGGGCCCTCGTCCCGCGCTGACCGCGCTGACCGGGGTGCCGGTCAGCCTTGCGGGACCACGGTGGTCTGCACGTCCTTGATCGTGTAGGTCACCTCGTCGTCGACCCCCTGCGCGATCCGGTCGATCATGACCGAGCTCGGGTGGTCCTGGCCGTCGGGCCACTCGATCTTCTTCTTGGCGATCCCGGGGGCATGGGCCTGCTCGAGGATGTCGTTGATGGTCAGCCGCGCGAACTCCGGCGCGGGCGAGCCGGCGAGCGGTCCGTCGACCGAGGTCGCCTGCTCGACCTCGCCGTCGTGCACCACGACCTCGACGGTGCCGGTCTGCGGGCAGAAGCAGAGCACCTCGAGGTGGTAGGAGTAGTCCTGCGCCGCGAAGGTCGGGTACGTCGGCGCGGCACTCGCGCTCGCGCTCCCGGTCGCGGTGCCGGAGCTGCCCGGCGCCGTCGCGGTCGTCCGGTCGGCGGCCCGGTCGGACTCGTGGCTGCAGGCGGACAGCGCCAGCAGCAGCGGCACGGTGAGGGCGGCGGTGACGGCGGCGGAAGGCGGTCGCATGGTGCTCATGATGCCTCGGACGGCCCGCGCGGCCCGATGGTTCCCCGGCGTACGGGCGCCTGACCGGGACGAAACTGTAACAAGTTTCATTTTGGCCGTGACCTGGGTCACAGAAGGCTCGTTGGTCGGTCATGCCTCGACCCCCGCATGTGCGGCGTCTTCTCGGTGTGTCCGTCGTCGTCCTCGCCCTGTCCGCGTGCGGGTCGCAGCTGGACCCCGCGACCGTGGCGAAGGTGAACGGCCAGTCCGGTGGTGGTGACACCGACCAGACGAGCGGCGTGGCGGCCCCGGCCGGCGGCTCCGACGCCGGTGCGCCGACGCCGGGCGGCGACGTCCCCGGCGGTGGTGCCGCGGCTCCCGCCGCGGGCTCACCCGCTGCCGGCGGTGACGCCGGAGCCACCCCCGGCGCGGGGAGCGCGAAGGGCGGCGGCAAGTCCAAGGGCAAGGGCTCGCCGACCGGCACCGCGAAGGCGGCCTCGTGCGACGGGTTCAAGAACCAGACCGGGATCACCGACACCACCATCACCCTTGCGAACGTCGCCGACATCTCGGGTCCGGTCCCGGGCATCTTCGAGGCCTCCCAACAGGCCGCCCGGGCCTACGTGGAGTACTTCAACTCGCAGAACACGATCTGCGGGCGCAAGCTCGCGATCACCAACCTCGACAGCCGTGCCGACGCCGGCGCCGACCAGCAGGCCTACACCAAGGCGTGCAGCTCGGCGTTCGCCGCGGTCGGCTCGATGGGCGCCTTCGACTCCGGCGGCGCCTCGACCGCGCAGGGCTGCGGCCTCCCGGACATCCGCGCGGCGATGACGACCTCCGAGCGGGCGGCCTGCTCGACCTGCTTCGGCGTCTACTCGGTGCGGCCCAACCTGATCGCCGACTCCGGCCCGAAGTGGCTGGCGGCCCAGTACCCCGACGCGGTCAAGAACGTCGGAATGCTCTACATCAACGCCGGTGCCGCCGTCGGCAACGCGAAGAGCCAGGCCGCGGCCTGGGGGAAGATGGGCTGGTCGGTCAACTACCTCCAGGGCATCGACGTCGCGGAGTTCAACTTCGCGCCCTACGTCCAGCAGATGAAGGACAAGGGCATCAAGATGGTGGTCTATCTCGGGCCCTACCAGAACACCGTCAAGCTGCAGCAGGCCATGCAGCAGCAGGGCTTCAAGCCCGACGTGTTCATGCAGGATCCGACGATCTACGACCAGCGCTACGTCCAGCAGGCCGGCGCGCTCGCCGAGGGCACCTTCGTCTACTCCACCATCGACCTGTTCGAGAACAAGGCCAACCCGGAGGTCCAGCTGTACCTGTCCTGGCTCAACCAGGTGAAGCCCGGCGCGGTGCCGAACTTCTACGGACTGTTCGCCTGGTCGGCCATGCGCCTGTTCGTCGAGCAGGCGACCGCGCTCGGCGGCAAGCTGACCCGCGAGTCACTGGTGGCGGCGGTCCGCAAGGTCAACGACTGGACCGGGAACGGCGCCCATGCGGCGATGCGGGTGGGCACCGCGGAGACCCCGCCGTGCCAGAAGATCATCCAGTACAAGGGCGGCCGCTGGCAGCAGGTGTCACCCGGCACCTGGCTGTGCGGGAACGTCGTCAACTCGGGGATCAGCGGATGACGGGCACCCGGAGCCGGGTCCGCCGGACGGCCGCGGTCGCGCTCGCGCTGCTGGCCCTGACGGCCTGCGGGTCCCAGCTCGACCCGGCCACCGTCGCGAGGGCCAGTGGCCAGGACGGTACGGCGGGCGACACCACGAGCACCGGCGGCGACACCGGACTCCCGGCCGGCGAGGCACCGGCCGCGGGCGACGTACCGGCTGCGGGCGAGGCACCCGCAGCCGGTACCGCCGGTGACGCGCCGGCGGCCGGGGCGACCGGCGGCGCCGCGGACGGTGACGGAGGAGGCAAGTCGAAGGGCAAGGGCGCGCCGACCGGCACGGCGAAGGCGGGCTCGTGCGACGGGTTCAAGAACCAGACCGGCATCACCGACAGCACCATCACCCTCGCCAACGTCTCCGACATCTCCGGACCGGTACCGGGCATCTTCGAGTCGGCACAGCAAGCGACGCGGGCCTACGTCGAGTACTTCAACTCGCAGAACGACATCTGCGGGCGCAAGCTCGCGCTGGTCAACCTCGACAGCCGCGCCGACGCCGGCGCCGACCAGCAGGCCTACGTCAAGGCCTGCAGCGACGCCTTCGCCGCGGTCGGCTCCATGTCGGCCTTCGACTCCGGCGGCGCCGCCACGGCCGACGCCTGCGGGATCCCCGACATCCGCTCGACGATCGTCAACCCGGAGCGACAGGCCTGCAAGACCTGCCTCGGCACCTACTCGATCCGCACCAACCTGATCTCCGACCCGGCCGCGAAGTGGCTGGCCGCGAAGTACCCGGACGCGGTGAAGAACGCGGCCTTCCTCTACATCAACGCCGGTGCCGCCCCGGTCAACGCCAAGAGCCTCGCTGCCGGCTACGAGAAGGCGGCCGGGTGGTCGGCGAAGTACGTGCAGGGCATCGACGTCGCGGAGTTCAACTTCGCGCCGTACGTCCAGCAGATGAAGGACAAGGGAATCCGCGCGGTCATCTACTACGGGCCCTACCAGAACACCGTGAAGCTCCAGCAGGCCATGCAGCAGCAGGGCTTCAAGCCGGACTTCTACCTGCAGGACCCGACGATCTACGACAAGCGCTACGTCCAGCAGGCGGGCGCCGTCGCCGAGGGCACCTACGTGTTCTCGCCCAACGACCTGTTCGAGAACAAGGCCAACGCCGAGATCCAGCTGTACCTCTCGTGGCTGCAGCAGGTGAAGCCCGGCGCGATCCCCAACTACTACGGCCTGTTCGCCTGGTCGGCGACCCGGCTGTTCGTGGAGAAGGCGACGGCGCTCGGCGGCAAGCTGACGCGCGCCTCGCTCGTCGACGCCGTCCGTGCCACCACGGCCTGGACCGGGAACGGAGCCCACACCGCGATGAACCTCTCGACCGGGGCAACCCCGCCCTGCCTGAAGATGATCCAGTTCAGCGGCGGCCAGTGGTCGCAGGTCTCGTCCGGCACCTACCTGTGCGGCACCGTCGTCGACTCCGGGATCGGAGGCTGATCGTGGGCTCCCTCTTCGCCTTCACGCTGCTGGGCCTGTTCACGGGCGCGGCGTACGCCATCATGGCCAGCGGCCTGGTGCTGACCTACACGACCACCCGGGTGTTCAACATCGCCCACGGTGCGTTCGGCATGTTCCTGTCCTTCGTGTTCTGGGACTTCACCCAGCGCCAGGGGATGCCGACCGTGCTCTCGCTGATCCTGGTGCTCGGCGTGGTGGCGCCGGCGATCGGCTGGTTCATCCAGCGCTTCGTCACCCGCGGGCTGGGGGAGGGGCCGGTCTCCGTCGCCCTGGTCGTCACCGTCGGCCTCCTCGTCGGCCTGATCGGGCTGGCCCAGCAGATCTGGCCGCCGGAGCCCCGGGTGCTGCTGCCGTTCTGGTCCGGCACCGGCTGGCAGCTCGGCGACACCTTCGTCACCGCCCACCAGCTGGTCACCCTGGTGTGTGCGGTCGCCGTCGCGTTCGGGCTCTACCTGTTGCTCAGCCGGACCCGGATCGGTACGGCGATGCGGGCCTCGGTCGACAACCCCGAGCTGCTCAAGCTGTTCGGCGGCAAGCCCGACCGGGTCGCGGCGCTGTCGTGGTCGATCGGGATCTCGCTGGCCGCCCTCGGCGGCATCCTGCTGACGCCGGTCGTCCTGCTCGACTACTACGCGCTCACCTTGCTGGTGATCAACGCGTACGCCGCCGCGATGCTCGGGCGGCTCAAGAGCCTGCCGATGACCTTCGCCGGCGCCATGATCCTCGGCGTCCTCGAGTCGTGGGCCGTCGGCTACCTGCCGACCGACGGGTTCCTGGCGTCCTTCCGCCCGGTCATCCCGGCGCTGTTCCTCTTCGCGATCGTGGTGCTCATGCCCCAGGCCCAGCTGCGGATCGGCCAGGTCAAGGGCATCGTCACCGCGGCGGTGCCGTCGATGCGCCTCTCGATCGGCTCCGGCACCGGCCTGCTGCTGGTGACCCTGCTGTTGGTCAACGTCGTCGCGCCGAACCAGGTGCTGCTGATCGGGGTCGCGGCGACGTACGCGATGGTGATGCTCTCGCTCGTCCTGCTGACCGGGTACGGCGGTCACGTCTCCCTCGCCCAGTTCACCTTCGCCGGCGTCGGCGCGCTCGCCTACGCCAAGCTCGACGAGCCCAACCTGCTCGGGCTGCTGCTCTCGGCGCTGATCGCGGCCGCCGTCGGCGCGCTGGTCGCGCTGCCGGTGCTGCGGCTGACCGGCCTCTACCTCGCGCTGTCGACGATGGCGTTCGCGGTGCTCATGGACAAGGTGGTCTTCAACGCCGAGTTCGCGTTCAAGTTCAACGGCACCCTGGCCGCCGAGCGGCTCTCGATCCTCGGGCTCCGGATCGGCTCGGACACGGCGTACGTGTGGTTCATGGTGCTCGCCTTCGTGCTGCTCGCGCTGGGCCTGCTGGTGCTGCGCCGCGGCGCGCTGGGCCGGCTGCTGATCGCGATGCGCGACAGCCCGTCGGCCTGCGGCACCCTCGGCCTGGACATGCGCTGGTTCCGGGTCGGCCTGTTCGCCCTGTCTGCCGGCATCGCCGGCTTCGCGGGCGGCCTGTTCGCCGGCCTGCGCGGCACGGTCGGCGCCGCGGACTTCCTCTACTTCCAGTCGCTGCTGGTGCTCCTGCTCGCCGTCGTCTTCGGCGCCACCTCGGTCACCGGGGCACTGCTGGGCGGGGTCGCGCTGATGCTGCTGCCCGAGCTCCAGGCGGCCTCGCCGGGCATGGCCGGCCTGCTGTTCGCGGTCATCGGGTTCGGGGCGGTGCTCCTGGGCCGCGACCCCAACGGCCTGGCGAACCACCTGTTCCGGATCGGGCGCTGGCTGCGGGCGCGGCTCGCGCCGGCGCTGGGTGGTCGGCTGGAGGGCCGGTTGCAGGGACTGCTGCCCCGCGGCGGAAGCCCGGGAGGGACGGACGGCGCGGTCGACGTACCGCTGGTCGACATGGCTGTCGACGTGGCTGTCGACGTGGAGAAGGTGGGCTGACGTGGCACTGCTCGAGGTCGACGACGTCGTGGTCCGGTTCGGGGGCGTGACCGCCGTGAACCGGGCGACCTTCACCGCGGACCGGGGCGTGATCACCGGCCTGATCGGACCCAACGGTGCGGGCAAGACCACCTGCTTCAACGTGATCACCGGCCTGCAGCGGCCCACCAAGGGACGGGTCCGCTACCGCGACAAGGACGTCACCGGCTGGCCGGTGCACCGCCGGGCGCGGCACGGCGTGGGCCGCACCTTCCAGCGGCTCGAGGCCTTCGGCTCGCTGTCGGTGCGTGACAACGTCCGGGTGGCCCAGGAGATCCACGGCGGGCCGCTGGCCTGGTTCGGTGGCCGGCGGGGCGCCGTCGGCGTCGAGATGCTGCTCGACCGGGTCGGCATCACCGAGTATGCCGACGAGCGGGCCGACTCGATCCCGACCGGCACCGCGCGGCTGCTGGAGCTGGCGCGCTGCCTGGCCAGCGATCCCCAGCTGCTGCTGCTCGACGAGCCGTCCTCGGGCCTCGACGAGACCGAGACCGACGCCTTCGGCGAGCTCCTCGTCGACCTCGCGGCCGAGGGCTGCTCGATCCTCATGGTCGAGCACGACATGGACCTGGTGATGAGCGTGTGCCACGACATCCACGTGCTCGACTTCGGCGAGATCATCGCTTCGGGCGCCCCGGCCGAGATCCGCACCGACCCCGACGTCCAGCGGGCCTACCTCGGCTACGCGGAGAGCGACGGCGACACCGCGGTCCTGGAGGTGACCTCGTGAGCGTCCCGATCCTCGACGTGATCGACCTGCACGCGGCGTACGGCCGGATCGAGGTGCTGCGGGGCGTCGACCTGTCCGTGCCGCGCGGCGCGGTGATGGCGCTGCTCGGACCCAACGGCGCCGGCAAGTCGACGCTGGTGAAGGTGATCAGCGGTCAGAAGGAGGCGACGTCCGGGGACATCCACCTGGCCGGCGTCCACGTGCAGGGCGCCGCGTCCGACGCGCTGGCCCGGGTCGGGCTGTGCACGATCCCCGAGGGTCGCTCGGTGTTCCCGAACCTGACCGTCGAGGAGAACCTGGTCCTGATGTCGTACGCCGGCGTCCCGGCCTCGGCCGTCCTCGACACCGCCTACGCGTACTTCCCCCGGCTGCACGAGCGGCGCCACCAGCTCGCCGGCACCATGTCCGGCGGTGAGCAGCAGATGCTGGCGATGTCGCGGGCCCTGGCCTCCGACCCGGCGCTGCTGCTGCTCGACGAGCTGTCGATGGGACTGGCGCCGCTGATCGTCGACGAGCTCTACGAGACCGTCGCCCGGATCGCCGAGTCCGGCGTGTCCATCCTCTGCATCGAGCAATTCGCGCGGACCGCGCTGCGGGTCGCCGACTACGCCGCCGTGATGAGCGGCGGGCGCATCGTGGCCACCGGTGAGCCCGGGGAGATCCTCGAGACCATGGCCGACGTCATCCTGGGAGGGGCAGCATGACCAGCACACGCAGCACGCTCCGGGTCGCCGTCACGGGAGGGATGGTCGGCTGCCTGGCGCTGCTGGCCGCAGGTCCCACTGCGACGCCGGCCTCCGCCGACGACGACGGCGGCGGCGCGACGTCGTACGGCGGCTACACCACCACGGCCTGGTCGGCACCGATCCGGGTCGAGGTGTTCGAGCCGAGCATCCCGATCCCCGTCGACGCCGGGCAGGCCCAGGTCGAGTTCGACATGGGCTACAGCAAGGTCAAGGCGGACTCGGGTGAGTCCAAGGGACGCGCCAGCCTGTTCTGGCCGGGCGACCCGGTGGGCGAGGGCCTGAAGACCTTCGGCGAGCAGCTGGGGCTGCCGCCGACGCCGCTCACCGAGAACGGCTACCCGATGCAGGTCAACTCGCAGTACCCCGGCGACGTGCCGACGCAGAAGGACGAGTCGATCCCCGGCGCGATCATGACCACCACCTCCGGCGAGGGTACGGCGAGCGCGGAGACCGGCTTCTCGCCGGACGGCACCGTGCTCGGCCCGGACGGCGCGAGTGCCGACCCGTCGCAGAAGTCGGGCCTGATGGACCTGCTGACCGGTCTCACCGGGATGCTCACCGGCGGTGGGCTCGGTGGCCTCCCGGGGGCGGCTCCGACCGGCACGGCGACCAGCCCGACCGCCCCGACCGCGCCGGCGGCGGCGCCAGGGCTGCCGCCCCAGCTCGCCGCGCTCATCGACGTCGACGGCTACGTGTCGACCTCGAAGATGGAGGCCAAGGACAGCAAGGTGGTCGGGGTCTCGAGGGCCACGCTCGGCGAGGTCCGGCTGCTCGGCGGCCTGATCACCCTGGGCGGCGTCGAGACGGTCGCGAAGGCCACCTCCGACGGCGCCACCGGCACCGCGACCGGTACCGCCATCTGGGGCAAGATGGCGATCGCCGGCCAGGAGTTCGGGATCGGCCCCGACGGCGCGATCGTGCCCAGTGGTGGGGGCACCACCCCGATCCCGGGTCTCAACCAGCTGCCGCTCGACGCGCTCAAGGCGCTCGGCGTGACCATCGAGATCCCGCAGCAGGTCCGCACCGTCGACGGCGACGCCGGCACCAGCATGTCGCAGGGCCTGCGGATCACCATCGACACCCAGCTGCTCTCGCCGCTGCTCAAGGCGCTGCCGACCAACGTGCTCGGCGAGCTGATCCCGGCCCAGGCCGGCCCGCTCAAGGGCGTGGTGTCGGGCCTGTCCAACCTGGCGCCCAAGGTGGTCGTCACCCTCGGCGTCGCGAGGGCCGAGGTCGACACGGTGCCGCCGATCGACTTCGCCGCGCCGCCGGCGGCAGCCGACGCCGCCCCACCGGCCGCGGCAGCCCCGGCGCCCGCGCCGGCCGCCGGCTCGGTCGGCGTACCCTCGGCCGCGACCCCGGTCCCGGTCGGCACCGTGCCCACCGCGGGTGCGGCGCCCACGGGCGACCTCGTCGACGCTGCCCCGACCAGCGCCGGCCTGCCCGAGCTGTTCTCGATCCCCGGCATGCTCCTCGTCGCCGCCTTCGCCCTCGCGGCGGTCGCCGGCTCGTGGTTCCGGCGACTCGGTGCCGCTGCCCTCGGCATCGGCGCGTCCTGTCCCCACGGCCTCGACAGCGGCCTCCCCGACCTCCGAAAGGCCTGAGCCCATGACCACCGCAGCCACCCCCTCCGGGCGTGCCGGCAGCCTTCCCCGTGCAGGGGAGTCGACCCGCTCCGGGATCGCGCCGCTGAAGGACAACCACTACGCCCTGCTCCAGGTCGTGCTGTTCTGGGCGGGCGCGATCATGCTCCCGCTCGGCATCGTGGTGATCATCCTGGGCTGGTACGGCGCCGCCAACACGCCGTACCAGTGGGACCAGATGTCCTACGTCGTCTCCGGCGGCATGCTCGGCCTCGGCCTGACCTTCGTCGGCGGCTTCCTCTACTTCGGGGCCTGGCTGGCGCGGATCGCCGCCGACGGCCGCGAGTCGTCCAAGCGCCTCGCCGACACCCTGCTCGTGCTCGCCGAGGTCACCGCGACCTCGGCCCGCACCGACGACCAGGGCCACGACATCGGCGCCATCCCGGTCGTCGCCGGCGGCGGCACCACCATGCACCGCCGTGACTGCGCGCTGATCGCGCACCGCGACGACCTCACCCCGGTGGGTGAGGACAATGCGCACCTGGCGACGTGCCGGGTGTGCCGGCCGACCGCCCGGCGCTGAGCCGCACCGAGTCGGGTGGGTGAGAGTGACCTGGAGGTCACTCTCACCCACCCGACTCGGGGCAGAGGTGGCAGGATCCCCGCATGCCGATCACCCTTCACCGCTACCGGCTCGCCATCGCGGCCGGGTTCGCCACCCAGGGCTTCGTCTTCATCGGCCTCACCACCCGGCTGCCCGACATCAAGGACCGCTGGGACCTCTCCGAGCTCGGGATCTCCGGCGTGCTGCTGGCGATCGTGCTGCTCGCCGGTGCCGGCTCGGTGCTCGCGGAGAAGCTGTCGGTGCGGGTCGCGAGCGCCCGGGTGCTGCGGTCCGGACTGGTGCTCCTCGCCGGTGGCGCCGCGCTGATGCTCGCGGCACCGGTGTGGCCGGCGTACCTCCTCGGGGTGGGGGTCTACGGCGTCGGGCTGGGCATGGTCGACGCGACCACCAACATGCAGGCGGTCGTGCTGGAGCGACACTACGGGCGCACCATCCTGCCGAGCTTCCACGGCGCCTGGACCTTCGGCGGCCTGCTCGGCGCCGCGGTCACGCTCGCCACGGCCGACGTCGACCTGCCGTGGACCGCGCTGATCACCGTGCTCCCGCTCGTCGTCGCCGGCGCGAGCTTCCTGCCCCGCGACCCGGTCGGCGGGAGCGCACCGGCGGTCGACCTCGCGATCCCGTGGCGCCCGATCCTGATGGTCGGCCTCGGCATGGTCGTCTTCTACATGGTCGACACCGCGGCCCAGACCTGGGGCGCGGTCTACCTCGACGAGGTCGTCGACGCCCCGTCGCGCTGGGTCGCCCTCGCGACCCTTCCCTACTTGGTCGCCAGCCTGCTGGTCCGCCTCGCCGGCGACTCGATCGTGGAGCGGTACGGCGTCACGCCGGTCCTCCGCATCGGTGCGGTGATCGCCTGCGGCGGCCTGGTCGTGGTGACGGCCGCACCGACCTGGCCGGTGGCGGTCCTCGGCTTCACACTCACCGGCGCCGGCATCTCTGTCGTGGCTCCGCTGAGCTTCTCCGCGGCGGCCCGGATCGCCGGTGGCTCGGTCGAGCGGGTGGACGCGGTGATCGCCCGGTTCAACCAGTTCAACTACGTCGGCGGGCTGCTCGGCGCGGTGCTGACCGGCGTGGTCGGGAAGGACGAGCTGCGCTACGGGTTCGTCGTACCGATGGTGCTGGTGCTGACGCTGCTGCCTCTCGCCCGGTGGTTCGCAGCGCGCGACGTCGTGGAGATCCGGCAGGACAGCCCGGCGTAGTGGCCGGCCGGTCGGTCACTGGCAGGATGTCGGCATGGCCGATTCCGCCTTCCTGGCCCGGCACGGGGCGACCGAGTGGAGCGTCTCGGGACGGCACACGTCCCGCACCGACCTGCCGCTGCTCCCCGAGGGCGAGGAGGTCGCACGCGGGCTCGCCGGCCGCCTCGCCGGCACCACCTTCGCGGAGGTGCTGACCAGTCCGTTGCAGCGCGCCCGTCGTACGGCGGAGCTGGCCGGGTTCCCCGACGCCGAGGTGTGCGAGGACCTCCTCGAGTGGGGGTACGGCGACTACGAGGGCCGCACCACCGCGGAGATCCGCGAGCAGGTGCCCGGCTGGACCATCTGGACCCACCCGAGCCCCGGCGGCGAGACCGCGTCCGCCGTCGCGGTCCGCTGCGACCGTGTCGTGGCCCGGATCCGGGCCGCCGGCGGCCCGGTCCTGGTGTTCGCCCACGGTCACGTGCTGCGCGCCCTCGCCGCACGCTGGCTCGGCCTCCCGGTCGCCGACGGGCGCCTGTTCCGCCTCGACACCGCGACGCTCTCCGAGCTCGGCCACGAGCGCGAGACCCCGGTCCTGCAGCGCTGGAACAGCTGATCTCGGGACAGGTCGACCCGGGTGCTTGACGAACGGCGCATCGCGCAGCACGGTGTCGAACATGCCGACCGATGAGCCCGGTCCGCCGGTGGGCGGACCTGACGGGGTGCGCGTGGAGTGCCCACGCTGCCCGACGCCCGTGGCCGAGGTGGGCGACGGTCGCTGGTCGTGCCCGGACCACGGGTTCGTCGTACCGCTCTGGCGGCCGTCGACCTCCTCCTACGAGGAGTTCGCCGCCCACCTCCAACGGGTCGGCCCGTCGTTCCCGACCTTCCTGCCCTGGCCGCTCGGCCCCGGCTGGTCGGTCAGCGACTTCGCCGCCGTCGTCTCGGACGGCGCCGCGACCCGCGCCACGATGGCGTGCGTCGCGGGCACCAGCCAGCTCGACGGGCCGGTCGACGTGATGGTGATCAGCGAGGAGCCCGGCACCGGCTTCGGCGCCCGGGTCGCCGGGCTGACCACCCCCGACGACGCCGAGCTGCTCGACCCCGGCCACGAGGTCGGCGACGGCCCACCGCCGGTCCGGGTCCGCGTCGACCAGTACCCCGTCGGCCTGTGGCCGGTCTCGGTCAGCACCTCGCCGGGGGAGTGGGACCGCTCCGTGCTCGCGGGCGAGGCCGGTGGTCGCTGGCTGTGGCTGGTGCTGCGGCCGGCCTCCGCGATCCTGCTGCTGCGCGACGACTGGATCCTGCGCGACATCTCCGCCACCGGCCCGCAGCTGGTCGCGCTGCCGTTCGGAGGGCCCGCACCCTCCTGGTGACGGTCCCGAGTTTCGCCATTCCCGCTCGCGCGGGAGCCCGGATGCGGGAGCATCCCCTGCGGACCACGAGGAGGCCCGCATGGCGCGGAACGCGCAGGCGCTGCGGCGTCGTACGGCAGAGGCGATCGCACAGCGATCCGACCTGCCCGTCCGCACCCGGACCGCATCCACGGGCCTGCGGGCCCGGCTGCGCTACGGGTTCGACAACACCATGTCCCGAGGTACGCCGGCCCTGGTGGCCTGGCTGTTCGCCGTCACCGTGCTGCTCGTGGTGGTCTTCGCGGTCATCGACGTGGTGTCCGGGATGCGCCGCGACCAGCTCGGGTTCTGGGAGGCGGCCTTCCAGGCGCTGCTGCACGCGCTCGACCCCGGCACCGTGGCCGGTGACACCGGCGCCCGCTGGAGCTTCATCCTCACGATGCTCGTGCTCACGGTGGCCGGCCTGTTCATCGTCAGCGCCCTGATCGGTGTGATCGCGGCCGGCATCGACGCCCGGATCGCCGAGCTGCGCCGCGGCCGGTCCGTCGTACTGGAGAGCGGCCACTCGGTCATCCTCGGCTGGTCGGACTCGATCTTCACCGTGATCAGCGAGCTCTCCATCGCCAACGAGAGCCGGCGCCGACCGGTCGTGGCGGTGCTCGCCGACCGCGACAAGGTCGAGATGGAGGAGGAGATCCGCGCCAAGGTTCCGGACCTGCGCGGCACCCGCGTGGTGTGCCGGTCCGGCGCGCCCTCCGACATCGACGACCTCGCGATCCTCAGCCCCACCTCCGCGCGCTCGGTCGTGGTCCTGTCCGGCGACGGCGCGGAGCCCGACCGCGACGTCATCAAGGCGCTGCTCGCGCTGCGCTCCCTGCTGGCGGTCGACGAGGGACCGCGGGTCGTCGCCCAGCTGCGCGACCCGGCCAACCTCGAGGTCGCGCGGCTGATCGGCCGCGACCGTCCGGGCGGCATCTCGCTGCTCGACATCCGCGAGACGGTGGCCAAGCTCGTCGTCCAGACCTCCCGCCAGTCCGGCGCCGCCGCGGTCTACCGCGAGCTCTTCGACTACGAGGGCGACGAGATCTACTTCCTCGAGGAGCACCCGCTGGCCGGGGCGACGTACGCCGACGCGCAGCTGCACTACGACCAGCTGACGGTCATCGGGGTCGCCCAGGGCAGCAGCGTCCAGCTCAACCCGCCCCCGGACACCGTCGTCGGGGACCGCTCCCTCGTCGTGATCGCCGAGGACGACTCGGTCCTCGCCGCCGCGCCCCGCTCGGTCGCCGCCGTCGCCGAGGACGCCTTCGCGGACCATGCCGGCGAGCCGGCCCGCCCCACCCACGCCGTGGTGCTGGGCTGGAACGAGCGGGCACCGATCATCCTGCGCGAGCTGGACCGGTACGCCGCCCCCGGCTCGACGCTCACCGTCGTGACCGAGCACGGCGCGCCCGGCGTACCCACGACCGCGAACCTCGCCGTCACCGTGGTCGAGGCCGGCACCACGCGCCGTGCGGTCCTCGACGAGCACGTCCCGCCGGGTTGCGACCAGGTGATCGTGCTGTGCTACTCCGACGACCTCGACGCCGAGGCCGCCGACGCCACGACCCTGATCACCCTGCTCCACGTGCGCGACATCCTGGCCCGCTCCGAGAGCAGCACGCCGGTGATCAGCGAGATGATGGACGACCGCAACCGGGTGCTCGCCCAGGTCGCCGACATCGACGACGTCGTCGTCAGCGGCGAGATCGTCAGCCTGATGGTGGCCCAGCTGTCCGAGGACGCCCGGATCGAGCCGGTCTTCCACGACCTGTTGGAGGAGGAGGGCAGCGAGATCTACCTGCGCCCCGCCGAGTGGTACGTCGCCCCCGGGCGCGAGGTGAGCTGGGCGACCGTGGTCGCGGCCGCCGCCCGCCGGGGCGAGACCGCGATCGGGTTCTCCTCGGCCCGGCTGGCCGAGCCCGGGTCCCGGGTCGGCGTCGCGGTCAACCTGGCCAAGGGGGAGACGGTGGTGGCCGAGCCCGGTGACCGGGTGGTCGTGCTCGCCGAGCTGTGAGGCCACCCCCACCCCGGAGGTGGTGCGGGCACCACCCCCGATCCGGGACGGTGGGCCACTGACGCGGGCGCCCCGCGCGACCAGGCTGGACGACATGCCAGCCACTGAGTCCGCCGTACGCCGCCGGCCGTTCACGGTCGCGGGTCTCCTGCTCCTCGTCATCGTCGGCGTCGCCACCGGCGCGGTCACCGGCGACGTCCTCGACCACGGCTGGGGCCGTGCCCTGGCCTACGGGCCGGACGCGCTCGCGTCCGGCCACTGGTGGACGCTGCTCACCGGCCCGCTGCTGGCGATCGCGCCCTGGTGCTACCTGCCGGTGCTGCTCAGCTTCGGGCTGTGCGTCGGGTTCGCCGAGCCGCGGCTCGGGACGGTTCGCACGGGGCTCCTCTGGTTGGTGACCCAGGTCGGCAGCGTGGTGGCGGCCTGCCTGCTCGTGCTGGCGCTCGGCCCGGACTCGCTGCAGCACGCACGCGACGTCGGGCCGTCGGGCGGCGCGCTCGGGGTCGGCGCGGTGATGACCGCCTTCCTCGGTACGGCGGCGCGCCGGGTCACCCGGACCGGCCTGGTGGCCTACGTCCTGGTCTCCCTCGTCCTGGTCGGGCACCTGGCGGACGTCGTCCACCTGGTCGCCGTCGCCGCCGGCCTGATGATCGGCTCGGTGATCGGCCCGCGGCGCCGTCCCGTCGTCAACCGCGACCGGGCCGTCGAGCACCTGCGCCGCGAGGGCGGCGGCACGCTGTCGTGGATGACCACCTGGCCCGGCGTGCGCTACCTCTACGACCCGCGCGGCCAGGGCTACCTCGCCTACCGCCGCCACCTCGGCGTCGCGCTGGCCCTCGGCGACCCGATCGGTACACCGGACTGGCGGGCCCGCGCGGCCGGTGAGTTCGCGGCCTTCTGCGCCGACGAGCACCTCGTCCCCAGTCACTTCGCGGTCACCGGACCGGTGGCCCGAGCGGTCGGGGGTCACAGCCTGCAGATCGGCGAGGACACGCTCCTCGACCTGCCCGACCTCGAGTTCCGCGGCAAGCGGTGGCAGGACGTGCGCACCGCCCGCAACCGCGCGGCCCGCGACGGGATCCGCTTCGAGCTGGTCGTCCTCGCCGACGCCGACCCGCGCATCGTCGCGCAGGTGCGCGAGATCAGCGACGCCTGGCTGCGGCGCCAGCGCACTCCGGAGCTCGGCTTCACCCTCGGCGGTGTCGACCACGCCATGGACCCCCGGGTCAGGGTCGCGCTGGCCCTCGACGCCGACGACCGGGTGCACGGCTTCCTCTCGTGGCTGCCGGTCCACGCCGGGCAGGGGCACATCGATGGGTGGACGCTCGACCTGATGCGCCGCCCGGACGACGGCTTCCGCCCGGTGATCGAGTTCCTGATCGCCGAGTCCTGCCTGGCCTTCCGGGCCGAGGGTGCCCGCGTCGTGTCCCTGTCGGCGGCGCCGCTGGCGCGGAGCACGGGGGAGCCCGACGGCTGGCTGCAGCGCGTACTGGAGCGCTCGGCGCGCGTGCTCGAGCCGCTCTACGGCTTCGCCTCGCTGCACGCCTTCAAGGCCAAGTTCTCCCCGCGCTGCGAGACGCTGCACCTGACCTACCGCTCGCTGGCCGAGCTGCCGCGGATCGGCGCAGCGGTGCTGGTCGCCTACCTGGTCACCCCGAAGACGCGGGAGGCCAGCACGCCCCTCGTCCTGCCGGAGCGGACCGCCACCGAGCGGGTCGAGGCCGCGGTGCGAGAGCGCGTGGCCGCCTGACGCACATCAGACCGGAGCACTAGCCTCGTACGGTGACGATCGACCTCCACACCCACTCCAGTGTCAGCGACGGCACGTCCTCGCCCGCCGACCTGGTGCGCGAGGCCGCGGCCGCCGGGCTCGAGGTGGTGGCGCTCACCGACCACGACACCACCGCCGGGTGGGACGAGGCGGCCGCCGCGGCGGAGCAGGCCGGGATCGGCCTTGTCCGCGGCATCGAGGTCAGCACCCGGTTCCGCGGCTCCGCGGTGCACCTGCTGGCCTACCTACCCGACCCCGAGGACGCCGGCCTCCAGGCCGAGCTGGGCCGGATCGTCGAGGGACGTGAGGCGCGGGTGCCGTCCATGCTCGCCCGGCTGCGCGAGCTCGGCATCCCGGCGACCGAGGAGGCGTTGGCCGAGGTGAGCCCCGACAACCGGGTCACCGGTCGCCCCCACGTCGCCGACCTGCTGGTGCGCCTCGGTGCGGTGAGGACCCGCGACGAGGCGTTCGCGCGCTTCCTCTCCGACGGCGGGCCTGCCTTCGTCGACCGGTACGCCGCCGACCTCGTCGAGATGATCGGGCTGGTCACCGCCGCCCGCGGGGTCAGCGTGGTCGCCCACCCGTGGGGCCGTGGCTCCGCGTCGGTCCTCGACGAGCCCGCGTTCGCCGTACTCGCCGAGGCGGGGCTGGGCGGCATCGAGGTCGACCACCTCGACCACGACAGGCTCGAACGCGGTCGGCTGCGGGGGATCGCCTCGCGGCTGCGGCTGCTCGTCACCGGCTCCAGCGACCACCACGGCACGGGCAAGACCGGCCACGAGCTCGGCTGCGAGACCACCTCGCCGGGCGAGCTGACCCGGCTCCTCGAGCGGGCCGCCGCGCTCGGCTCGCCCACCGCACTCGCGGGCGGGGTCCGCCGATGATCGACGGCGTGCTGCTCGTCGAGGTGTTCGTGACCCTCTTCGTGATCATGGACCCGGTCGGCACGGTGCCGATCTTCCTGTCCCTGACCGCCGGCCGCAGCCCGGCCACGGCACGGCGTGCCGCCTGGCAGGCAGTCGCGGTGTCCTTCCTGGTGATCACGCTGTTCGCATTGTTCGGCCAGCAGATCCTCAACTACCTGCACATCTCGCTGCCCGCGCTGCAGTGCGCCGGCGGCCTGCTGCTCCTGCTGGTCGCCCTCGAGCTGCTGACCGGAAAGCAGGACGAGCTGACCGCGTCCGCCGATGCCAACATCGCTCTCGTCCCGCTCGGTACGCCGCTGCTCGCCGGCCCCGGCGCGATCGTCGCCACGATGCTCTTCGTCCAAGACATCGACACCTGGGGCGACGGCGTCTCCGTCGCGCTCGGCGTGGCCGGCGTGCACGTCGCCCTGTGGGCCGCGATGCGCTACTCGCTCCCGATCCTGCGCCTGATCCGCGACGGCGGGGTCCTGCTCGTCACCCGTATCGCCGGTCTCCTGCTCTCCGCCATCGCCGTCCAGCTCGTCGCCGACGCCGTCCGCGCGTTCATCGCAGGGGAAGGCTGAATGGTTGAGTTGCCGCATCCTCACCGTTGAGTTGCCACTTTGTCGCCATTGAGTGCCGAGGGACCGGCAACTCAACGGCGAGAAAGTGGCAACTCAACCCGTAGGACGGGGCAACTCAACGTCACTTCCGGCCGAGCGACTGCAGCCGCTGCAGGACCGAGCCCGGGACCACGCGGGTGCCGGCCACGATCGCCTTGTAGCGCTTCGACGGGATCGACATCGCGCGGCCGCGGTCGAAGTCGGCCAGTGCGTCGCGGACCAGGCGGTCGGGCTCCAGCCACAGCAACCGGGGCGCCGAGGCGTCGCGGTCGATGCCGAGGCGCTGGTGGAACTCGGTCTTCACGAAGCCGGGGCACAGCGCCATCACGGTGACGCCCCGTCCGGCGTACTCCTGGTGTGCCCACGCACTGAACGAGTTCACCCACGCCTTCGCGGCGCTGTAGGTGCCGCGGGGGAGGAAGGCGGCGACGCTCGACACGTTGATCACGCCGCCGCGGCCGCGCTCGACCATGCCCCCGAGCGCCGCATGGGTCAGCCGCAGTACCGCGCGCACCAGCACGTCCTGCTGGGCCTGCTCGACGTCGACCGGGTTGTCGAGGAAGCGCTCCTTGAGGCCGAAGCCGGCGTTGTTGACCAGCAGGTCGACCGGCTCGCCGCGGTCCGCCAGCCGCGCCTCGACCCGGCCGAGCGCCTCGAGCGAGGTGAGGTCGGCGGGCAGCACCTCCACGCCGACGCCGTACGACGACCGAAGCTCGCCCGCGACGGACGCGAGCCGGACCTCGTCGCGGGCCACCAGGACCAGGTCGTCGCCGCGAGCGGCGAGCTGGCGGGCGAACTCGAGGCCGATGCCGGCGGTGGCGCCGGTCACGAGAGCTGTGGGCATGCCGCAACCCTAGGGCCCGATCGGGCATGATGGTCCCGATGAACAGCGTGCAGGCGGCTCCCACGATCCTCGCTGTCGCCAACCAGAAGGGCGGCGTCGCGAAGACGACCAGCGTCGCGTCGATCGGAGCGGCCCTCGCCGAGCGCGGGCAGAGCGTGCTGCTCGTCGACCTCGACCCCCAGGCCTGCCTGACGTTCTCGCTGGGCATCGACCCCGAGGACCTCGAGCTGTCGGTGCACCACGTGCTCACCAAGGGCACCGCGGTCGAGGAGGTGATCCTCGAGACCGAGGACGGCGTCGACCTGCTGCCGGCCACCATCGAGCTGGCCCGCGCCGAGGCCGACCTGCTCACCCGCACCGGCCGCGAGCACGTGCTGCGCGGCGTGATGGAGGACCTCCAGGCCAGCGGTCGCAGCTACGACTGGGTGCTGCTCGACTGCCCGCCCTCCCTCGGCGTGCTGACCGTCGCCGCGCTGACCGCCGCGACCGGCGTCCTCATCCCGCTGCAGTGCGAGACCCTGTCCCACCGCGGCGTCGGCCAGCTGCTCGACACCGTGCACGACGTACGCCGGTTCACCAACCGCGACCTCGCCGTGTGGGGCGTCCTGCCGACGCTGTACGACGGTCGCACCAACCACGCACGGGCCGTGCTCGACACGATCTCGGAGACCTACGAGCTCGAGGTCGTCGAGCCGCCGATCCCCAAGACCATCAAGTTCGCCGAGGCGCCGGCCGCGGGTCGCTCGATCCTCGCGACCAGCCGCACCAGCAAGGGCGCCGAGGCCTACCGCGAGGTGGCGGGCTCCCTGCTCGCCCGATCGGCACGTTGAGCCAGGTGTCGAAGCACGCTGCCCGCCGTGACCCGGGGCGACACCGTGCCCGGCAGCAGGCCGGCCGGCGTCGCGCCGCGCCGGCGCGACCGCGCTACGGCCGGATCACCGCCGTGGCCGCCGCCCTCACCGTGACCGCCGTCGCGGTCGCGGGTGGCCTCGGGCTGCTCCCCGGCGAGCCCGAGGAGCCGGCCGCCGCCGGCCAGGACGCCCCGACCACACCGGCCGCGGCCACGCCGACCACGCCGACCACGCCGACCACGCCGAAGCAGGCCGCGACCGACACCCCGAAGGCCGACGACCGCACCGCCCTCGAGGCACCGCTCACGGGCGACCTGGCCGACGCGAGCACTCGGATCGCGGCGGTCTCGGACTCCACCGATCTGCCCGCGCGCTCGGGGAGCGGGCGCCGGATCGTGTTCAGCGAGGGCCGCCAGCGGGTCTGGCTGGTCGACAGCGACGGCGACGTGGCCCGGACCTACCGTGTCTCGGGCAGCGTCGAGGACAACCTCGATCCCGGCACCTATGCCGTCTACTCCCGCAGCCGCCACGCCATCGGCGTCGACGACTCCGGGACGATGGAGTACTTCGTCCGGTTCACCCAGGGCAACGAGGGCGCCGCGATCGGCTTCCACACGATCCCGGTCGACGACGGCAAGCCGGTGCAGACCCGGGCCCAGCTCGGCACCCCGCTCTCGCACGGCTGCATCCGCCAGGACCGTCCCAACGCGATCGCGCTGTGGGACTTCGCCCCGGTCGGCACCACGGTCGTCGTCACCGCCTGACCCGGCAGCACCAGGAGCCCCGCCAGCCCCACGGCGGCGGCCGAGCCGATTTGCCCTGCTCGGGGGGCTTCTGCCTAGGGTGCCCGGATGCTCGCCCCGTACGGAAAGCACCTTGCCAAGATCGTCGCCGCGCTGATGGTCCTCGCGCTCGGCGCCACGCTGGCGCACACCCAGAGCGCCACCGCGGCCGCCGTGGAGCCGGTTCCGGCTCCCACCGCGTCGCAGAAGGGCGGCGGGTTCGAGGTCCGCGCGATGACCTTCAACATCCTCACCGCCTCGATGGCCCCCGGCGGCCTGGGCCGCGCGAACGCCGCCGCCACCCAGGTCCAGCAGCGTAAGCGCAACGTGGTCGCCTTCCAGGAGGTGCACCAGTCCCAGCTGAAGGTGCTGCGCAAGCGCCTCTCGCGCTTCAAGTTCTGGCCGCGCCGCACCCTCGACAACTTCAGCGGCGCGATCCAGGTCGCCTGGAAGACCGACGAGTTCGAGGCCCTCGACAAGGGCCAGATCTACCGCCCGTCGATGGGCAAGATGCGCGCCATCCCGTGGGTCAAGCTCAAGAACCGCGCCACCAAGCGCGTCCTGTACGTCATCGCGATCCACAACGCCCCCGGCGGCCTGGAGCACGAGCGCGACGTCTCGACCGAGCGTGAGATCAAGCTCATCAAGCGCCTCGGCGCCAAGGGCCAGCCCGTCCTGGTCATGGGCGACATGAACGAGCGCGTCGAGTTCTGCCAGCGCGTCGCCAAGGCGACCGACCTGGTCTCCCTCGGCGGCACGAAGAAGAAGCCCTGCCCGGTGCCCCCGAAGGCCGGCCCGGACTGGATGCTCGCCACCTGGACCGGCAGCAAGTTCAGCGACTACGCCAAGGTCTACAACGGCATCAGCGACCACCCGGTGGTCGTCGGCAACGTCTGGGTCGAGCCGCTCGCCAGCTGAGTCGATCGGCGCTCCGGAGCCTCCCTCGGGGACCGTGAGCCCTGGAACACAGAAGGAGCCCGGACCACAGTGGTCCGGGCTCCTTCCGTTTGCTGTCAGGTCAGGCGCTCGGCGTCTCCGCCGGAGCGCTCGCGCCGTTGCCGCCACCGCTGCGGCGACGACGCCGGCGGTTGCGGTTGGCAGGACGCTCGCCGCCCTCGGCCGGCGTACCCTCGCCGTCCTTGGCCTCGGCCGACGCCTCGGCGCCGCCCTCGACCGGCTTGCCGCCGCGGGTGCGGGTCCGGGTGCGGGTCCGGTTGCGCTCGCTCGAGCGACGCTCGGAACGCTCGCCCGAGCGCTCCGACCGCTCGCCCTTGGGCGCCGGCGGCGCCGGGGGAGCGATCCGGCCCTTGGTGCCGGGGGCGATGCCCTGGTCGTGGAAGAGGTGCTCGGAGGTGGAGTAGGTCTCGAGCGGCTCGTCGAAGGGCAGGTCGAGCGCCTTGTTGATCATCTTCCAGCGGTGCACGTCGGTCGCGTCGACCAGGGTGATCGCGATGCCGGAGGCCCCGGCGCGGCCGGTGCGGCCGATCCGGTGGACGTAGGTCTTGTCGTCCTCGGGGCAGGTGTAGTTGACCACGTGGCTCACGCCCGACACGTCGATGCCGCGGGCCGCGACGTCGGTGGCGACGAGGACCTTGATCTTGTCCTCGCGGAACCTCGTCAGCGCCTTCTCGCGCGCGACCTGCGCCATGTCGCCGTGCAGCGGGCTGGCCTTGAAGCCGCGCTCGACGAGGTCGTCGGCCACGCGCTGGGCCTGCCGCTTGGTGCGGGTGAACACGATCATCTTGTCGGCGTCCTCGGCCTGCAGCAGGCGACCGAGGATCTCCGGCTTGTCGAGGTCGTGGGCCAGGTAGATGAACTGGGCGGTGGCGGGCACCGTCGCGTTCTCGTACGACGACTCCGCGCGGATGTTCATCGGGTGCCGCATGTGCATGCGGGCCAGGGAGACGATCGCGCTGGGCATGGTCGCCGAGAACAGCATGGTCTGCCGGGTCTCCGGCGTCATCCGCAGCAGCTTCTCGACGTCGGGCAGGAAGCCCAGGTCCAGCATCTCGTCGGCCTCGTCGAGCACCAGCGCGTGCACGTGGGAGAGGTCGAGGACCCTCCGGTTGGCGAGGTCGATCAGGCGGCCCGGCGTACCGATGACGATGTCGACGCCGCTCTCGAGGGCCTCGATCTGCGGCTCGTAGCCGACGCCGCCGTAGATGGTGAGGACGCGCAGGCCGCGGTCGCGGCTGGCGATCTCGAGGTCACTGGAGACCTGCAGAGCGAGCTCGCGGGTCGGCGCGACGATCAGGGCCTGCGGCTTGCCCTGCGGGATCTCGGCGTAGTCGGGGTCGCTCGGCGCGACGCTGCGCTGGATGACCGGGATGCCGAAGGCGAGGGTCTTGCCGGTGCCGGTGCGCGCCTGGCCGATCAGGTCGGTGCCCATCAGCGCGACGGAGAGGGTCATCTCCTGGATGGCGAAGGGGTGGGTGATCCCGGCCCGCTCGAGCGCGTCGCAGATCTTCGGCATCACGCCGAGGTCGCGGAAGGTCGGAGCCTCCGCCGCGGACTCGGTGGTGGGCGCGGCGGTGGTGTCGTTGGAAGTCAGTGTTCTGTTCGCTTTCGTGAGTGTCGTCAGCCGGTCGGCATGGCGCCAGATCAATGCGGCTGTTCACACTCAGCCGCGCACATACGTGGGCGGGTGCCCGGGCGGGCCGGCGCGCTCCGGTGAGGGTGCGGGCAGGCTCTCGCTACCCCCGAGTCTACTTGTACGCTCGGCGCATGGCTGAATCCGCCGACGCGACCGCTCCCACCGCCGCCGACGACCCGGCCTACCGCGAGGCCGTGGTCGACCTGCTGGCGGCGATCGCGTACGGCGAGATCTCGGCGTTCGAGCGCCTCGCCGAGGACGCCAAGCTGGCGCCCAGCCTGGCCGACAAGGTCGACCTCGCGACCATGGCCAGCGGTGAGCTGACCAAGGTGCACGCCCTCCACGACCGGCTCCGCGCCCTCGGCGCGGACCCGTTCGAGGCGATGCTCCCGTTCCGTGAGCCGCTCGACGCGTTCCACCAGCACACCGCGCCGGCCGACTGGTACGAGGGCCTGGTCAAGGCGTACGTCGGCGACGGGCTCGCCAACGACTTCTACCGCGAGATCGCGGCCTACCTCGACCCCGAGACCCGCGACCTGGTCGTGTCCACGATGGAGGAGGGCACCCACGCGGCCTTCGTCGTCGACCGGGTGCGTTCCGCGATCGCGCAGGACGCCCGCCTCGGCGGCCGGCTCGCGCTGTGGGGGCGCCGGCTGATGGGGGAGGCGCTCACCCAGGCCCAGCGGGTCGCCGCCGACCGCGACGCCCTGACCGCGCTGCTCGCCGGCGGCGTCGACCGTCCCGGCCTCGACCTGGCCGCGATGGGCCGGATGTTCACCCGGCTCACCGAGCGGCACATGGCCCGGATGGCCGAGCTCGGGCTCGAGGCCTGACGCACACCGGCCCGCCCCGCGAGCGGGACGGGCCGGCGTACCGTTCGATCAGCAGGCCTTCGCCGCCGCTGTCTGGGCCGCGCTCGAGGCGCTCGCCGCCAGCTTGCTGGCCGCCTTCGCCTTCGTGAGCCTCTTCTTCAGCTTCGCGACCTTCGCCTTGTGGTGGGCCTTGGCGGCCGCCTTCCGCTTCTTCTTCAGCTTCGTCACCTTGGCCGCGGCCTGGGTCGCGGCGTTCGCCGCCTGGACGGCCTGGGCCTGGGCGGCGGTGCAGGCGGCCGACGGCCCGCCGGCCGGCGGAACGGGGAAGTACGCCGACGCCGCGCCGAGCCGGAACAGCTGGGTCTCGCCGGTGGCGTCCTTGAGCCCGTCGTTGTCGGTGACGGCGATCGCCTCGCCGCCGGCGGTGATGGTGAACCCCTCGAGCTTCTCCTGGGTCCAGCCGCCCAGGGCGGTCATCCGCGGTAGCAGGTCGACGGCCAGGCGCTTGGTCAGCGGCGTCACGGCGCCGGTGGTCGTGGCCGGGAGGTCGACGGCGTAGACGCGCTTGATCGCGGCCGTGGTGCCGTTCTGCTTGTCGCGCTCGACGACCGCCAGGGTGTCGGCGTCGACGGCGGTGATCTCCGAGAGGCCGACCCAGTCGCCGGGGACGGTGGTGGTCTCGAGCGGGTACCCGAACCACGTCCACCGGCCGGTGGCCGGCTCGTAGCGCCCGATCCGCGGGGCGGTCTCTCCGGTCAGCGCCCGCTGCAGGGCGACGTACACGGTCTCGCTCGCGCCCGAGCCGGTCACCGTGACGCCTTCGAGGCCCCACTTGCCCAGACCGGCGGCGACGTCGGCCGGCAGGCTGACCGCCTGCTGGATCGCGCCGGACGCGTCGGTGCGCAGCAGCCGGTTGGCCGGGCCGGTGGCGCCCTCCTCGGCCAGCCAGAAGCCGCCGTCGGCGCGGGCTGCGATGCCCTCGACGTCGATCGCGACCGGGGCGCCGTCCTGGGTGACGGTGAGCACGTCGTCGATCACGGCTGGGTGCCGGCCGAGGTCGACCGAGTAGATCCGGCCGGTCTTGTACGCCGCGTCGCTGGCGGCCCAGACCCGCTGCGGGTCGCCGGGCACGGGGCTCAGCGCGCCGAGCGCGCCCCAGCCGATCGCGGTGCCCTCCTCGTCCGCGGAGACGATCGACGGGAAGGCCGGCTTCGTGGTGCCGAGCTCGTACAGCGCGACCGAGGAGCGCACCAGGACGCTCGCATCGTCGGTCTCGGAGGAGACCGCGAGCAGGTCGCGGCCCGGGATCGGCAGCAGGCCCTCGGGACCGTTGGTCGTGGGCAGCGCCTGGACGAACGACGGGTGGACCGGGTCACTCATGTCGTAGACGGCCACGAAGTTGCTGCGCTCGGAGCCGACGAAGGCGTACGGCGTACCGCCGATCTCGTCGAACGCGAGGCCCTCGGGCTCGGCGCCCTTCTTGGCGGCGCGGTCGTTGTTGAACAGGCCGTGGCGGGTGGCGATCTGCTCGAAGCTGTTGCCGGCGTCCCATCTCACGGTGCCGTCCGCGGCGTCGAAGACGGTCCAGCCGCGGGTGCCGCCCTTCCAGTCGCCCTCGTTGGCGGTGGCGACCAGGCCGTCGCCGACCCATTGGATCGAGTCGGGCTCACGGGGCAGGTCGATGCTGCCGGTCGGGTTGAAGATGCCGTCCTTGGTCGTGTCGATGCCCGACACCTGAGCCTTGCCGGCGCTCCACACGTGCTCGACGCTCGCCGTGGCGAGGTCGATGACGACGACGCCGTTGTTCTCCTGCAGGGTCAGCGCGAGCTCGTTGTCGGCGTTGATGTCGACGTACTCCGGCTCGGCGTCCTGCGGGGTGTCGAGCCCGGCCAGGTCGGTCTCCGACAGCGTCACCGGGGTGGCTGTCCAGTGGGCCGGGTCGGGGTCGGTGAGGTCGATGACCTGCACGAAGCCGGAGGGCGGCTGGGGCAGGTCGCCTTCGTCGCCGCCGGCGGGGGCGACCGCCTCGTTGCGCTGGTTCTCGATGGCGATCGCGGCGTACGTGCCGTCGGGGCTGATCGCGATCGAGTCGGGCTGGCCGAGGAGGTCGATGGTGGCGACCAGGTCGTGCGGTGCGTCGAGGCCGACGATGTCGAGGCGTCCGCCGCGGACGCCGGGTGCCGGCCCCTCGCCCGCCCACGGGGTGTCCTCGAGGCCGGGGTAGGTGCTCTCGTCCACCACGACGAGTGCGTTCTCGCCGACGATCGAGACCGAGGTCGGGCTGTCGTCGGTGGTGCCGCGCACGTCGTGGCTGCCGAGGCCGACGGGGTGCTTCGCGTCGGTGATGTCGAGGAACCCGATCCGTCCACCGAGCGCGTCGGTGTAGGCGAGCGTGGTGCCGTCCGCCGAGACCGCCGAGATCTCGGCCACCGTCGGCGCGCTCGGGTCGACGCCCGCGGGGACGTTCTGGAACACGGGGTACGTCGCCAGCCGCTCGAACCACGGACCGGTCTGGGCGGTGGTGGTGGCCGTGGCCGTGGTGGTGGCGGTGGTGCTGGCAATGGCCGCCGGCAGCGGCGCCGCGGTGCCGGACACGCAGGACAGCGCGGTCGCGGCGAGGGGCGCGACGGCGAGCAGCGCGACAGACAGCGGGCGCAGTCGTCGGGGCGAGGTGCTTCGTGGCATGGGGGTCGAGTGGCCTTCCGGGTCCGGTCCCGAGATTGACGAGGGTTCGTCGGGACCCTCATCCCTCCGGGCGACGGGTTCGTGACCCGACAGGGTCGCCCAGGTGAACGCTCGGGGGCGTCCAGCCCGGCGGGCCGAACAGGTAGCCCAGCCGCTCCCGCCAGCCATGTGCGGCGCGGACGTTGCGCGCGATGGCCGCGTAGTCGCCGTACTCGAGCGTGAGCAGGTCGTAGGTGTCGACCGGCTTCGTCAGCCCGTACGTCGGACGCTGGAGCTCGGGCTGGAAGGTGCCGAACATCCGGTCCCAGACGATCAGGATGCCGGCGTAGTTCTTGTCGAGGTACTCCGGGTCGGAGCCGTGGTGCACGCGGTGGTGCGAGGGGGTGTTGAGGACCAGCTCGATCGGGCGGGGGAGTTGGTCGATGGTCTCGGTGTGCACGAAGAACTGGTAGACGAGGTTGACCGAGAAGGCGACGTAGAGCGTCCACGGCGCGAAGCCGAGGAAGGGCAGCGGCAGCCAGAAGAAGAACTCGAACCAGGGGTTCCACTTCTGTCGCAGCGCGGTCGCGAAGTTCATGTACTCGCTCGAGTGATGGGCCTGGTGGGCCGCCCAGCCGATGTTGACGCGGTGCACGAACCGGTGGTTGCCGTAGTAGGCGAGGTCGAGGCCGACGATGAGCAGCACCCAGTACCACCAGGTGTCGGTGGGCAGGTGGAACGGCGCCAGGTGGGTCGAGATGGCGGAGTAGACGACGAAGGTGCCGACCTTGAACACGGTCAGGAAGAAGATCGAGCCGATCCCCATCGAGATGGAGGTGCGGGCGTCCTTGAGGGAGTAGCCGGTGACGTTGTCGTCGTGGTCGAGCCACTTCAGCGCCGCCAGCTCGACGATGATGCTGAGCACGAAGAACGGCACGGCGTAGGTGACCGGGTTCTTCATGGGGTCGAGCAGGTCGTGCATGGCGGCTCCTTCGAATTGACTCTCGGGTAAGTTACTACGAGGTCAATTCGATTGCTAGGGTGATCCGCATGACTCGCAGCGGCACCAAGGGCGTCGCCCGCGCCGACCGCGAGCAGCAGATCCTCGAGGTCGCCGGCCGGGTCTTCGGCGAGCACGGGTTCGCCGCCACCTCGATGGCCGACGTCGCGCGTGTGGCGGGCATCTCCAAGCCGCTGATCTACAACTACTTCGGCTCCAAGGAGGGCCTCTTCGAACGCTGCCTCGGCGAGGCCTCCGGCCTGCTGATCGCGGAGATCGAGCGGTCCGCCGCGCTCGGTCTGGTCGGCCTGGCCCGCGCCGTCGCGACGCTCGACGGCGTCTTCCGCGTCCTCGACGGCCGCACCTGGGTGTGGCGGGTCGCCAACGACCCGACTGCGCCGCCGGCCGGCGCGCCCGGCGAGCTGATGGGCGCCTACCGCCACCGGATCGAGGAGCTGGCGCGCGAGGGCGTCGGCGAGCTGCTCGCGCTGTCCGGCGACGACGACGCCCTGGACCTCGACGCGATGACCGCGGTGTGGAGCAGCGTCTTCGGCTCCCTCGTGACCTGGTGGTGCGACCACCCGGGGTTGGCGCCCGACGACATGCGGGCCCGCTGCGAGCGGCTGTTCGGGGCCGTGTTCGGTCAGTGATGGACGAGCGCGCTCGCCAACGCACCGGCCATCAGCAGGCCGACCGCGCCGAGCACGACCATGCCGCCGGTGAACCCCGGCGGCGGGCCGCCGGTCCGCATCGCGATCTCGGTGCGGGTCCAGCGGTGCCAGCCGACGCCGAGGGCCACGCCGGCGACGAGCACCAGGCCGAGCGAGAGCAGCAGGCGGGCGGTCAGCGAGAACTCCAGGGCCGGTGAGCTGACGGCGACCGCCCCCGCCACGAGCGCCAGCGACGTACGCACCCAGGCCAGGAAGGTGCGCTCGTTGGCCAGGGAGTCGCGGGGCTCGGGGTCCTGCCCGACGCCGTACACGCGGTGGGGGCGGCGACGGGTCCGAGGGATCGCCTCGGGGTGATCGGGTGCGGCCACGGTCACAGCATCTCCTACCCGCCGTCCCACGCCCGGTGGGTGCTGCCGGGAACCGCACCCGGCGCGGTCTAGGCTGACGTGGGCTGACTGAGACGACAGCCCGTCCCCGACTCCAGGAGCAGTACACGTGGCAGCGATCGAAGCCGTCGGAGCCCGCGAGATCCTCGACTCCCGCGGCAACCCCACCGTCGAGGTCGAGGTCCTCCTCGACGACGGTTCCTTCGCCCGGGCAGCCGTGCCCAGCGGCGCGTCCACCGGTGCCTTCGAGGCGGTCGAGCTGCGTGACGGCGGCGACCGCTACGTCGGCAAGGGCGTCCAGAAGGCCGTCGACGCCGTGATCCAGGCGCTGGGCCCGGCCATCGAGGGTCTCGACGCTGCCGACCAGCGGCTGATCGACCAGACCCTGCTCGAGGCCGACGGCACCCCCAACAAGGCCCAGGTCGGTGCCAACGCGATCCTCGGCGTCTCGCTGGCCGTCGCCCGCGCCGCGGCCGACTCGGCCGACCTGCCGCTCTACCGCTACGTCGGTGGCCCCAACGCCCACCTGCTGCCGGTCCCGATGATGAACATCCTCAACGGCGGTGCCCACGCGGACACCAACGTCGACATCCAGGAGTTCATGATCGCGCCGATCGGCGCGCCCACCTTCCGCGAGGCGCTGCGCGTCGGCGCGGAGGTCTATCACGCGCTCAAGTCGGTGCTCAAGGACAAGGGCCTCGCCACCGGCGTCGGCGACGAGGGCGGCTTCGCGCCCGACCTCGAGTCCAACCGCGCCGCGCTCGACCTGATCGCCGAGGCGGTCACCAAGGCCGGCTACGAGCTCGGCAAGGACGTCGTGCTGGCGCTCGACGTCGCGGCGAGCGAGTTCTACGAGGATGGTGGCTACACCTTCGAGGGTGCCAAGAAGTCCGCCGCCGAGATGATCGCCTACTACGCCGACCTGGTCGCGAACTACCCGATCGTCAGCATCGAGGACCCGCTCAACGAGGACGACTGGGACGGCTGGAAGGCGATCACCGACGAGCTCGGCGCCAAGACCCAGCTGGTCGGCGACGACCTCTTCGTCACCAACGTCGAGCGCCTGCAGCGCGGCATCGCAGGCGGCCAGGCCAACGCGATGCTGGTCAAGGTCAACCAGATCGGCTCGCTCACCGAGACCCTCGACGCCGTCGAGCTGGCCCACCGCAGCGGCTACCGCAACATGATGAGCCACCGCTCGGGTGAGACCGAGGACACCACGATCGCCGACCTCGCGGTCGCGACCAACTGTGGCCAGATCAAGACCGGCGCCCCGGCCCGGTCCGAGCGGGTCGCGAAGTACAACCAGCTCCTGCGCATCGAGGACGAGCTCGGCGACGCCGCACGGTACGCCGGCGCCGCGGCCTTCCCGCGCTACCAGGGCTGAGTACCAGGAGAGCGCCGTGGCCGACGACCGCCGTACGTCCCGCAAGCCCGGCCGCCCCGTCTCGGGGCGGTCCGGGCCGCGGTACGCCGAGCGGCTCAAGGCTGAGCGCAAGAAGGCCGCCCGCGAGCGCGAGGCGGCCCTGGTCCGGGCCCGCAGGGAGCACCAGCAGAAGGCGCGGCTGACCAGCCGCGCCGCGATCCTGGTCCTGGTCCTCGCGGTCCTGGCCGTCTCCTACGCGTCCTCGCTGCGGGCCTACCTGCAGCAGCGCGGCAACATCAACGCACTCGAGGCGCAGATCTCCCAGCGCGAGGCGAAGATCGACGACCTGCGCGACGAGAAGAAGCGCTGGGAGGACCCGGCGTACGTCGCCCAGCAGGCGCGTGCCCGGTTCGGCTACGTCGCCAAGGGCGAGACCCCGTTCGTCGTGGTCGACGCCAATGGCGACCCGCTCGACGCCTCGGCCGCGCTCGGTGACCCGACCAAGGTCGCCGACCCCGACAAGAGGGTCTGGTACGACGACGTGTGGGACTCGATGAAGATCGCCGGCAACCCGCCCACCAAGGTGCGTGACCCGAAGGACGAGATCAAGGCTCCCAAGGAGGACCTCGAGCAGTGAGCGACGCCATGACCAGCGCGGACGAGGCGGTCATCGCGGCCCAGCTCGGGAGGCCCCCGCGCGGCGTCCACGCGATCGGGCACCGCTGCCCGTGCGGCAACCCCGACGTGGTCGCCACCGAGCCGCGGCTCCCCAACGGGACGCCGTTCCCCACGACCTACTACCTCACCTGCCCGCGGGTGAACTCGAGGATCGGCACGCTCGAGGCGTCCGGCCTGATGCGGGAGATGCAGGACCGGCTCGGCACCGACCCCGAGCTCGCCGCCGCCTACCGCGCCGCCCACGAGGCCTACCTCGCCGACCGCGCCGCCATCGGTACGGCGGGCGGCTTCGACGTCCCCGAGATCGAGGGCATCTCCGCCGGCGGGATGCCCGACCGGGTCAAGTGCCTGCACGTCCTCGCCGGCCACGCGCTCGCGGCCGGGCCGGGCGTCAACCCGCTCGGCGACGAGGTGCTGGAGATCCTCGGCGAGTGGTGGGCCAAGGGGCCGTGCGTGGCCCCGGGAGCCGACGACCCGGATGAGTGAGCCGGTCGCCGCGATCGACTGCGGCACCAACACCATCAAGCTGCTCCTCGGCGACCTGCTCGCCGACCCGGAGGGCGTGCGCCGCGAGAGCCGGATGATCAGGCTCGGCCAGGGCGTCGATGCGACCGGCCGGCTCGCGCCGGAGGCGCTGGAGCGGGCCTGGGTGGCCATCGACGAGATCGCCGGGATCATCCGTGGGGCCGGTGTCGCGCCTGGGCGGATCCGGTTCTGCGCCACCTCCGCGACCCGTGACGCGTCGAACGCCGCCGAGTTCACCGCCGGGGTGCACGCCCGGCTGGGGATCGACCCCGAGGTGCTCTCGGGCGAGGAGGAGGCCCGGCTGGCCTTCGACGGGGCGGTCCGCGGCCTCGCGGCGTCCTCGGTCGAGGTCGGCAGCCCGGCACTGGTCGTCGACATCGGCGGCGGCTCGACCGAGCTGATCCTCGGCGACCCGGCAACCGGTCCGAGCGCCGCCCACTCCATGGACATCGGCTCGGTCCGGCTCCACGAGCGACACGTGCGCCACGACCCGATCACGCCCGAGGAGGTCGCGGCGGTCGTCGCCGACATCGACGCCGCCCTCGACGTGTGCCCGGTCGACCCCGCCGCCGCCCGCACCGTGATCGTCGTCGCCGGCACCAACACCACGATCGCAGCCGGCACGCTGGGCCTCGCCGCCTACGACCGCGACCTGATCCACGCCCGGGTGCTCGCCGTCCCCGACGTGCTGGCACAGGTCGACCGGCTGCTCGCGATGACCGTCGCCGAGCGGCGCGACCTGGGCTGGATGCACCCCGGGCGTGCCGACGTGATCGACGCGGGCGCGCTCATCGTCGCCCGCGTGCTGGCCCGCCTCTCGGTCGGCGGCGTGGTCGTCGCCGAGACCGACATCCTCGACGGGATCGCCTGGTCGCTGGTCGCCCGGTCCTGATCCGGGACGCCCCGGAGCGGCGGCTTATCAGATCTGACGCCGTTGTTGCGCCTTGTTCTCGGATGTCAGGTGCCCCACCTGCACCAGGAACACCATGGGCACCAGGGCCGATGCGATCTTTCTGCGGGCGAAGGCCTCCCGGGCGCGATTTCCACCCGGTTCTCGGGTGACAAGCCGGGTGAATTCTCGAATTTTACTTTCGCTCTCGGGGGCATTCTCCGCGCCTGGACAGGCCCCCTTCAGGGCTCCTGGAGGCCGCTGTGGACGGGTCGCCGGGCTGCGCCGCGGGCGTCGTCGTACGTCGCCGCGGGCCGTGCGCGACCTCCGCCGGCCGGCCCGGTCGGACGTGCTCGCCGACACCCGTCGCCTCGGGTCACGTCCGGCGGCGTGACGTCGGACGGACCTCGGCGTTTGACAGTGGTCGTAGGAACGTTTGCCTAGGATTCCTCTTGATGAGTCACATCGACGCGCGTTGGGCGCACATGCTGGGGACGGTCGATCCGGCCGTGCTCGGCTCGCGCGTGCGCGCAGCCCGGGTGGCCCAGGGACTGAGCCAGGCGGACCTGGCCGGGGAGGCCTACTCGGTCGGCTACGTGTCCCGCATCGAGTCCGGCAACCGCCGCCCGACCCTCGCCGCGCTGAGCGTGGTCAGCGAGCGGCTCGGCATGGAGGTCGGCGAGCTGCTGGCCGGCGCCTCCGAGGAGGAGGTCGACGAGATCCGGCTCGGCCTGAGCTATGCCGAGCTCGCCCTCGAGAACGGTGAGGCGGTCGACGCCGAGCACCAGGCCCGCGCTGCGCTCGCCCGCGCCGAGGGGGTCTCGCTCGACGAGCTGAAGTCCCGCGGCCGCTTCGTCGTGGCTCGCTCGCTGGAGGCGATGGGTCAGCTCGACGACGCGATCCGCGAGTACGAGGCGCTGCTCGCCGATGTCGACGGGATCGAGGCGATCAAGTGCGGCATCGCGCTGAGCCGCTGCTACCGCGAAGCGGGTGACCTGGCGCTGGCCATCGAGGTCGGCGACCGGATCCGGCCCGACATCGTGGCCAGCGGCCTCGAGCGCACCGACGAGGCAGTGCAGCTCGCCATGACGGTGGCGATGTCCTACATGGGGCGCGGCGACCTGAACCGGGCCACCCGGATCTGCGCCGAGGCGATCGAGCTGGCCGAGGAGATGGCGTCGCCCGCCGCGCGCAGCGCCGCGTACTGGAACGCGAGCATCGCCTACTCCGAGCGCGGTCAGACCCAGCCCGCCCTCACCCTCGCGACCCGCGCGCTCGCGCTGCTGGGTGAGGGCCAGGACACGCGCAACCTCGCCCGGTTGCGGGTCGAGCTCGGCCGGTTGCGGCTCGAGCTCGACGTGCCGGACCCTTCGGGCGCGCTCGTCCAGCTCGAGCGGGCCCACGAGGAGCTGCGCAGCACCAGCGCATCGATGGCAGAGATCGCGTGGGCCGAGGTGGTGCTGGCCCACGCGCTGGTCCTCGACGGCCAGCCCGAGAAAGCGCTCGACGTGGCCATCACCGCCCGCGCGGCCAATCCCGGACAGGTCTCCCTGGGTGCCGCCGAGGCCGCCCTGGCCCACGCGGAGGCGCTCGTCGAGCTCGGCCGCGAGGACGAGGCGCTCACCGTCTGTGGCGAGGCTCGCGACCTGCTCGCCGCCCAGACCGAGGTGGACAGGTGGGTCGCCCAGGCCTGGTGCGAGCTCGCCGAGCTCTACGACGCACTCGGCGACGATGCCGGCGCCCACCGCGCCTTCAAGGCGGCGGCGAGTGCCAGTGGTCTACGTGTGCGCGAACGCGACAGTCGGGCACGGCGTCCTCGCCAGGACGCCGAGCACGGCGTCGCCACGACCTACTGATTCGTCGTCAGCAGCAGCCGCCGGGGCGCGTCGCCATCACGACCGAGCCGTTCGAGGCGGGCGCGCCCAGCGAGACGGCGAGGGTCGCGGCGAGGGCGGCGGCGGTGGCGGCGAGGATCTTGCGAGTCTTCATTTCGGAGTTCTCCTTGTGAGGGGCGTGGCCGGCGTTCTCGGGGCGCCGGCTCACTGTTGCCATTGAGGTTGTCACATCTTGGCAATTTGCGGAACGTCTTCGGGTCAAGCCCGCGTGAGGGGCGGGGCAAGGCGTCGTGGCCGGGAGGACCGCGGGCGTGGGAGCCGGATCCGCCCGGTCGCACGCACCGCGCCGCCGTCCCCGGGCCCGTCCGTGACGAGGCCCGACGGGGCGGCCAGACCTCGTCGACGCGGGCGTCCGGAGCCGTCTCCGGGAGGTCGCCGGCAGGTCGGGATGTGGTCACGCAGCACTGGTGCGCGCAGGCACCCGATCTGATCCGACCGGGTTGTGGAGGGACTTAGGCCCCCCTTGTCGAGGCCGCGCGGAGCCACCTATCGTCCCAAGACGACCCGAGGACCAGCGCCGTGGGTCCGACCGGCTCTCTCGGGCGGATCGCTGTTGTACGAGCGTGGGCACTCCCATATTCCGGAACGTGTGGGGCGTTCCAACCAACTCTCTTGGGGACCCGAAATGACGTCATTGAGCGAGCAACCAGCTCGCGCCACCGAGCTACGGCCCACCGGCCGTGGTGCCAGCACGCAGCCTCGCCACAGCGAGGTCGTCACCGACTCCGACCTTCTCGTCCGCTGCCGCCGCCGTGACTCGGAGGCCTGGAACGAGCTGGTCAGCCGCTACGAGCGACTGGTCTACACCGTCGCCCTGCGCAACGGCCTCGGCGCCGAGGACGCCGCCGACGTCACCCAGGCCACCTTCGTGGCCCTCATCGATGCCCTCGACCGGCTCCGCGACGACGAGAAGCTCGCCTCCTGGCTGATGACCGTCGCCCGCCGGCAGGCCTGGCGCTCGCGCAACCTGAGCCGGCGTACGACGCCGGTCGAGGTCACCCCGGACGACGTGAGCGACCCGTTCGCGGACTGGGCCACGACGACGGCGCTCCACGACGCGCTGTCCACCCTCGGCGGCACCTGCCGCGAGCTGCTCCTCGCCCTCTACTTCGAGCCGGAGGCGCCGAGCTACGCCGAGATCGCCGAGCGCTTCGGCCGCTCGATCGGTGGCATCGGCCCCCTGCGCGGCCGGTGCCTCGACAAGCTGCGCGTGATCATGGGGGAGGAGTCATGATGACCGCGCGGCCCACCTTCACCGAGCTGATCGACTGGCTCGACGGCCGGCTCGCCACCGACGCGGCCGAGGAGCTCGCGTCGTACGTCGCCGTCGGCGACCCCTCGACCCTCGAGAGCGTCGAGTGGATCCTCGAGTTCGTCGACGGGGCGGCCTCGATGCCCCTCGCCCAGCGCCCGCCCGAGCTCGGGTCGCGGCTGCGGGCCGTCTTCGACCAGCTGCACCGGCCCGGGCACGGCCGGGACTGGACCGAGGCCGCGCTGCTCCACGACACCCGCTCCCAGCTCGGTGCCGTCGGCGTGCGCTCCCTCGGCGACGGCGGCGTCCACCTCGCCTTCGACTGCGAGCTGGGCAGGTTCGTGCTGGACGCCACGGCCTCGGCCGTCGGCGAGGTCGACGTGCAGGGGCTGATCATGCTCCCGCCCGGCAGCGGCGGTCTCGACCTCGCGTTCCTCGAGCGCGGTGACCTGCGGCGCGCGGTCCGGTCCACGCCCGACGGCCGGTTCGAGGCCCGCGGCGTGCCCGTCGGGGTCGACGAGCTCTGGCTGACATCGGGACCCGCCCAGGTCCGCGCCACGCTCGACCTCCGTCCCTGACGCCGGGTCGTGAGTCTCGGGAACTGCCTACCGGCCAGCGCCGGGGGCGACATCGACGACCTCCTGGGTGAGGCGCAGCACTGGCTCCACCGCGACGCGCAGCGCTGCACCGACCTGCTCGACCTGGCCGAGTCCGGCCTGCAGGGCCAGCGTGACGTCGCCCGGACGGCGTCGCTCCACCAGCTGCGCGGCGACCTCGCCGTCGCCGGCGGGGAGCTCGGCGTCGCCGCCACCGCCTACCGCGCCGCACGCCGCAGCTGGCTCGCCGCGGGCGAGCCGGTCGAGGCCGCCCGGGCCGCTGCCGGCGGGTTCGAGGTGCAGCTGCTGGTCGGCGAGTACGACGCGGCCGAGGCCGGCCTGCTGAGGCTGCAGACCGAGCTCCACCAGGTCACCCGGCGCGACAGCCGGGTGTCCCACATCGGTGCGCTCGTCCAGCGCCAGCTCGCCGACGCGAGGGCCGGGCGCGGCGAGTCCGCCGACGCTCTGCGCCAGTACGACGCGGCCGAGAACCTCTTCGCCGCCCTGGCCGACGCCGACAGCATCGCGCGCGTCCAGCACCGCCGTGGGCTCGCCGCGCTCGACGCCGGCCTCACCCACAACGCCCTCCTGGAGCTCAACCGCTCCCGGCGGGCCTACGCCGCCTCCGGCCACCACGACCGCGCCGCGTCCGTCGCGATCCGGGTCGCGGAGGCGTACTCCGCGACCGGGCAGGTCGCCCGGGCGCTCGAGGTGCTCGACTGCGTCGTGCCCGACGGGTCCACGGCCCAGTGGCACGTTGCCTTCCACGCCCTGGTCCGCTCCGGAGCCCTGCTGCGCGCCGGCTTCGCCGCCGAGGCGCACGCCGAGGCCTGCGCGGCCGAGGAGGCCTTCGTGCGGATCGGTGCGGTGGAGTACTCCGCCCGGGCCGCGTTCGCGAGCGCCCAGGCCTCGCTCGGGTGGGGCAGGTGGCGCGCCGCCGCGGCCGAGCTCGAGGTCGCCGAGCGGCTCTTCGGCGAGTGCGGCAGCAGGCACATGGGGCTGCGGACCTGGCTGCTCCGGGCCGAGGTGGCCTGGGCCCTCGGCGACCCCGGCGCCTGTCGCGCCGCCTGCGAGCGGGTCCTCGCGGCCGAGGAGGCCGACACCCCGCCGTCCGTCGGTGTGCAGGCCCGCCTCGCCGCGGCCCGCGCAGCCGACCTGGACACCGCCGTCGCGCTGCTCGACGAGGCGGACCGACGCGCCGCCCAGGTCGGGATCCCCGAGCTGGAGGTCGACGTGCTCGTCGCCCGGGCCCGCCACGAGCGCCGTACCGGCCGGGTCCCTCAGGCCGTCGCGCTGCTGCGCCGCGCGCTGGACGTCGGCCGGGGGTGGGAGCAGCGGCTGGGCCAGCGCGGGAGCGTGGTGTGTCCGTCGCTCACCGCCGCCGGCGAGGAGCTCATCCTGCTGCTGCTCGAGCAGGGCGACCACGCGGGCCGGGTCGAGGCGCTGCGCCGGGCGCGCGCCGCCAAGCGGATCAGGGTGGCGCTGCCGGGGCGCCGTACGGTGGGGGCCGCGGGAGCTCCCGGCGCCGCCGAGCACCAGCGACGGCGACTGGAGGCGGTGCTCTCCGACACGCTCGTCCCCGTCGAGCCCCCGCGGCCGGAGGAGCACGCCGGCGAGGTGCTGCCGCACGTGCCGAGCGGCCTGCTCGTCGAGTTCCACGTCACGGGCGACGACATCGTCGTGTTCGTCGTGCGGGACGGGCACGTGGACGCCCGGGTGCTGACCAGCGCCACGGAGGGCACCCGCCGCCTGGTCAACGCATGGCAGCAGGAGTGCACGCTGATGGCACCGGGCTATCGCGGACCGACCGGGTTCGCGACGTCGGCCGCACTCGACGGCCTCTTCGACCTGCTCCTCGCTCCGGTCGTGGACCTGCTCGACGACCTCGACGACCGGATCCACGTCGTGGGCCACCGACACCTGCACGCCGTCCCCTTCGACGCGCTGCTCGACGAGGTCGGTCCCTGGTACGCGCACCTGGCGCGGCCGGCCGCCCCGCCCGAGCCCGTCGGTACGGCGTCCGTGGCGTCCTCGCTGTCGGCGCTCGTGGTCGCCGTACCCGACGAGAACGCGCCCTCGATCGCCGACGAGGCCGAGATGATCCTGCGCGCACTCCCGGCCGCCGACGCCCTGGTCGGTGCCGGCGCCACCAAGGAGGCACTCGCCGACCGCACGGCCGCGGCCGACGTCGTGCACTTCGCGTGCCACGGCGTCTTCCGCCCCGACGACCCGCTCTCGTCGGGGCTCCGGCTCGCCGACGGCTGGCTGCAGGCCCGTGACGTCGTCGCCGGTGCGGTCCCGCTCGAGGGAGCGGTCGTGGTGCTGAGCGCGTGCTCCTCGGGACGCTCGCCCGACTACACCGCCGAGGAGGTCGGACTGGTGCCGGCCTGCCTCGCGGCGGGTGCGAAGGGCGTGGTCGCGGCGCTGTGGGCGGTCGACGACGAGGTGACCCTGGAGCTGATGACGCACTTCTACCGGGCTCTCGCCCAGGGGACCGCTCCGTCCGTCGCGCTGCGCGTCGCCCGGCGCGCGGTGGCCCGGCGGTTCCCGCACCCGTACTACTGGGGTGGCTTCCGCTACGTGGGGCGGGACTGAGGGTTTTGTGCCGCGTCGTGGATCAAACGCCCGGGTGCGCGCACTAGTGACACGTGTCCAGTCGATCCGAAGACGAGGGCGGGCTGCGGGCCGGGCCCGACCAGCACGCCGCGACCCTGCGTGCCACCCGTGAGGCCCACCGCGACGCCCAGGCGATCCTCGCGCTGGCCGGCCAGGTGCGCGACGAGGCCAGCCAGGCAGCCGAGTCCATCGTGCTCGAGGCGCGCGACGCCGCCGAGCGCACCCGCGTGGAGGTCGCCGAGTGGGCGGCCGAACGGCGGCTCAAGGTCGACGCCCTCGTCGCCGACCTCGCGGAGGCGGCCGCGCTCGACGCCGACGTGATCCGCGCGGAGGCACTGCGCACCTCGATGACCGAGGCCGAGGAGACCGCCCGGCACTACGTCGCCGACGCGACCACGCGGGCCGAGCACACCGCGAGCGAGATCAGGTCCGAGGCGCGCCTGGTCCTCGAACGCGCCACCGAGCTGTGCGACGAGGTGACCGAGGCGATCGCCGACCTCACCTGGGCCGCGGCGGCCGTCTCGTCCCGGCTCGAGGGTGCCCGTGCGCGGATGGCCGACGTGCTCGCCGAGCACCCGGTGCCCGATCCGGAGGCCGGCGACGGGGAGGAGCCCGACAGGCTGGGATGATGGGCAGGTGAGCACCGACCTGCACGCCGTCACCGTTCTCGGGCCCGACCGGCCCGGCATCATCGCTGCCACGACGGCCGGCCTCGCAGAGCTCGGGCTCAACATCGAGGACTCCACGATGACCCTGCTGCGGGGGCACTTCGCGATGATGCTGCTGTGCCGCGGCGGCTCGGACGCGGCCGCCATCGAACTGGCCCTCGCCCCGCTCGCTGCCGGCGACCTCGACGTCGCCGTACGTCCCGTCACCGACCGGCCCATGCCCGCCGCCGGTGGCACCGCGTGGGTGCTCACCGTCCACGGTGGCGACCGATCGGGCATCGTGTCGGCCGTCGTCGCCGAGGTCGCCGCGGCCGGCGGCAACATCACCGACCTCACCACCCGCCTCGCCGGCGACCTCTACCTGCTCGTCGCCGAGCTCGACCTGCCGGCCGACGCCGACGTCGCCGCCGTCGAGGTCGCCATCCGCGCCTGCGCCGAGCGGGTCGGCGTCACCGCCACCCTGCGCCCCGCCGAGGCCGACGAGCTGTGAACCTCGACGCCGGCAGCGCGCGGGTCGCGGGCTGGTCCGAGACCGAGCTCGGGGTCGGGGGCCGGGTGCGGGCCGTCGTACGCGCTCCGGAGGGGGTGCTCTCGGCCCGCGGCGCCGACGTCGACCCGACCGCCGCCGACATCGTCCAGCTCGCCGCGGACCTCGTCGCCACCATGCGGGTCAGCCCGGGCTGCGTCGGCCTCGCGGCCAACCAGGTCGGCGTGGGCGTGCGGATGTTCTGCGTCGACGTCACCGAGCACCCCAAGACCCGCACGCAACACGGCACCTTCGTGCTGTGCAACGCCGAGGTCGTCGAGTCCAGTCGCAACGAGAAGGCCCGCGAGGGCTGTATGAGCGTCCCCGACCTCACCGGCGACGTGAAGCGCGCCTCGCGCCTGACCGTCCGCGGCCTGCTGCCGGGCAGCGGCGAGCCGGTGTCGTTCGCGACCGATGCGTTCGAGGCACGGGCGCTGCAGCACGAGATCGACCACACCGACGGGTTCCTGTTCCTCGACCGGGTGGCCGGTGCGCACGCGATCTATCCTCGCCAGACCTACCTGTAGGTCCGCCCCGCAGGTATCGCCCCCGTATCCCAATGGCAGAGGAAGCCCCCTTAAAAGGGGCGCAGTCTGGGTTCGAGTCCCAGCGGGGGCACCCTTCTGCTCAGAGCAGAACTCTCCACGGACACCCCGGGCGGGCCGCTCGGCCGACCTACGATGAGGCATGGCCGAGGAGCAGAACGCGGCGGAGCCGCTGTGGCGGGACCTGGTGGGACGACGGCTGCGCGACCTGCGCCGCGAGCGCGGCGAGACGCTGACCGAGACCGCGGGCCGGGCCGGCATCTCGCCGCAGTACCTCTCGGAGATCGAGCGCGGCGTCAAGGAGCCGAGCAGCGAGATGATCGCCGCCGTCCTCGGCGCCCTCGGTACGACGCTGCTCGACCTCACCACCTCCGTCGCCGGCGACCTGCAGCCGCTCGTCGCGCCGGCCGCGGTCGGCGGCGCCTACGCCCTGGCGCTCGCCGCCTGACCCGTCGCCCCGGTGATCATCGCGGGTCCGCGCTCCTCGATCAGGTGGTCGATCAGCCCGTACTCCCGCGCACCGGCCGCCGTGAACACCCGGTCGTGGTCGGTGTCGGCGCGCAGCGTCGCGGTGTCCTGGCCGGTGTGCCGCGACAGGATCTGCTCGATGTCGGCGCGCACCCGCACCACCTCGTCGGCCTGCAGGATCAGGTCGGGGATGGCGCCGCGGCCCTGGGCGGCCGGCTGGTGCAGGACGACCCGGGCGTGGGGGAGCGCGGACCGCTTGCCGGCCGCGCCCGATGCCAGCAGCACCGCGCCGACCGCGATCGCCTGACCGATGCAGGTGGTGGCGACCTGCGGCCGGATGAACTGCATGGTGTCGTGCACGGCCAGCATCGCGCTCGGGTCGCCGCCCTCGCAGTTGATGTAGAGCTGGATGTCGCGGTCCGGGTTGTCGGCCTCGAGGTGGAGCAGCTGGGCGACCAGTGAGTTCGCGACCCCGGCGTCGATCGCAGTGCCGAGGTAGACCACCCGCTCGGTCAGCAGGTGTGAGTAGACGTCCATGATCCGCTCGCCGCGCGGGTGCTGGGCGATCACATTGGGCACGAGGTAGCTGTTCACCGGGGAACCCCCAGACCCAGGGGCGCACGCCGGGGCGGCACCAGGACGTCGTACGACGTCACGATCTCGTCGACGAAGCCGTAGTCCAGCGCCTGCTGGGCGGAGTACCACCGGTCGTGCAGCGAGTCCTCGAAGACCCGCGCCAGCGGCTGCCCGGTGTCCTCGGCGATCAGGGCCAGCACCGTGTCGCGGGTCTGGCGCAGGTCCTGTGCCTGGAGCTCGATGTCGACCGCGGTGCCCCCGATACCGGCGGACCCTTGGTGCATGAGGACCCGCGCGTGGGGCAGGGCCCGGCGCTTGCCGCGGGTGCCCGAGGAGAGCAGGAACTGCCCGGCGCTGCACGCGATGCCGAGCGCGAGTGTCGCGACGTCGCACGGCACCAGCCGCATCACGTCGCGGATCGCGAGCATCGCTGGCACCGAGCCGCCGGGGGAGTGGATCCACAGCGCGATGTCGGCGCCGGGGTCGTCGGCGGCGAGCGCCACCAGCTGGCTGGCCAGCAGCACTCCGTTGTCGTCGTCGAGGGGACCGTCGAGCACCAGCACGCGCTGCTGGAGCAGCTCGCGTCGTACTCGGTCGTCGAAGGTGCGAGGTCGGTTGTCGTCGCTCATGACCCCCACTGTCGGCGGCCGTCGCCAGCCGGAGAAGGCGGATCCGCCCACGGCAGCAGGGCGCTGCTCACAGCAGCGCTTGACTTCATGTCCACCTGAAGCGGGACAGTGTTCGCATGCACCGTCACGAGCACCACCACGACCAGACCCTCGCCGAGCTGCGGGACGCGCTGACCGCCGGCTTCTGGGACGAGAGGTACGGCGGCACCGACCGCGTCTGGAGCGGGAGGCCCAACCAGCGGCTGGTCGAGCAGACGGCCGACCTGACGCCGGGCACCGCACTCGACGTGGCCTGCGGCGAGGGCGGCGACGCCGTGTGGCTCGCGAAGCAGGGTTGGCACGTGACCGCCGTCGACGTCTCCGAGGTCGCGCTGGCCAAGGTCGCGGCGCACGCGGAGGACGAGGGCGTCGGCGACCGGACCAAGGTCGGCTTCTACGACGCGCTCGCCGACCCGCGGCCCGCGGGCCACCACAGGTTCGACCTGGTGACGGTCAGCTTCCTGCACGTCCCTCAGCCGGACTTCGCCACGATCTACCGGGGGATCGCCGAGGCGGTCGCGCCCGGCGGTCGGCTGCTGGTGACCGCCCACCACCCCGACGACGTCACCACGGGCGCCCGCCACGACCACGGCCCGGGCCTGATGTTCGAGCCGGACCGGGTGCTCGCGGCGCTCGGCGCCGACCAGCCGGACAGCGTGTGGGAGGTCGAGGTCGCCGACACGCCCGTGCGGGAGCAGGCGACCCCCGACGGTCCGCTGCTCGTGCGCGACACCGTGGTGCGACTGCGTCGTCGTACCTGATCTGCAGGTTGGGGAACCTTCCTCGGTTGTCGTACGTTGCACCGACATCGAGACACCTAGAATGTAGGTGGAGGGCAGCCACCCTGGCCGCCCGGCAGACTCGCAAGCCTGCGGAGGAGACCATGCAGAGCAACAACCCGGTGTTCCGGCGCTCGGAGGAGTTCAACCGCTCCGGAGCCGCCGCCTACCAGGGCTTCGGCGAGCCGCAGCAGTACGGCGGCTACGCCCAGCCCGGCTACCCGGCGCCCGAGGCCCCCGCCCGCCAGGGCCGGATGACCATCGACTCGGTCGTCCAGTCCACCGGCATCACCCTCGGCATCACGATCCTCGCCGCGGCCGCGACGTGGTTCCTCACGCCCGACCTCGACAACGCCGACGCGGTCGGCACGCTGTCCGGCATCATGATCGTCGGCGCCGGCGCGGCCTTCATCCTCTCGCTGGTCAACTCCTTCAAGCGGGTGATCAGCCCCGGCCTGGTCATGGCGTTCGCGCTGGCCGAGGGTGTCGCCCTCGGTGGCCTGAGCAAGCTGTACGACGCGGTCTACGGTGCGGACTCGTCCGGCATGGGCGGCATCGTCGTCCAGGCCGTCATCGGGACCTTCGCCGCCTTCGGTGGCACGCTCGCGGCGTACAAGTTCTTCGACATCAAGGTCGGCCAGAAGTTCCGCACCTTCGTGATCGCGGCCATGTTCGGCATGGTGGCGCTCAGCCTCATGGAGCTCGTGCTCGGCCTGTTCGGCGGCGGTGTCGGGCTCTTCGAGAACGGCACCCTCGGCCTGGTCTTCGCCATCGGCGGCCTGGTCCTCGGTGTGTTCATGCTGATCCTCGACTTCGACTTCGTCGAGCAGGGCATCCGCAACGGTCTCCCGGAGCGCGAGTCGTGGCGGGCCTCCTTCGGGCTGCTCGTCAGCCTGGTCTGGATCTACACCAACCTGCTCCGGATCCTCGCGATCCTCCAGCAGGACTGATCGGTCCGGCGCTCCCGCGTCGTACGACGGCCCCGGCTCCACCTCGGTGGGGACCGGGGCCGTCGTGTTTTTCGGTTCAACTACCGAATTCGTCGTGTTCGAGCGTCCTGCGCAGCAAATTCGGTAGTTGAACCGACCCGACCCGACCCGACCGCCGGGGATCAGGCGACCTGACGCCGGAGCCAGATCCTCCGGTCCTCGTCATCGAGGGCCCGACGGGCGGCGACGGTCGAGGTGTCGGTCCACCACCAGGGCTGGTCGAGCGTCCACGCTCGATGCGGGTGCTCACGACATCGCCGAGCGGCGCGTTCGTACGCCGCCGCCAGCCTCCGGTCGAAGGAGCGCAGGTCGCGCAGGTCCCTCGACAGCATCGTCACCACTTCGAGTCCGAGGTCGCGGCACAGTTCCTCGACGTCGAGGTCGCGACGTCGTACCTGTGTGCGCTCGTGGATCACCCCGTCGTACTGACCGACCACTCCGGCCTCCGCGTCGAGGAGATCGGGCGTGAACAAGTGGTTGCCGAGGCCGTCGAAGATCGGTGGGTTGCAGCGTGGCGAACGCCCAGGACGTTGCTGCCGCCATCGGGTCAGCAGGGTGACCTCCTGGGGAGACCAGATGTTCTCGTCGGACAGGTCGATCGCCTCGTTGAGACGACGGGTGTGCGGACGCCCTTTGATGCGGGCCGCGTAGGACCGGATCTCCGAGAGGCTGGCGAGGTCGTCGGCCATCGCCATGCAGATGATGCGAAGGGTGTCCTCGAGGGATGTCGCGCGGAGGGCCGCCGTACAGATGGATCGCTCGGCGCGCGTGATCGGCAGACCATCGACGTGGACGATGTCGCCGTCGAACAGCCAGTCGCGATGGAGCTGGACTCCGGCACGAGGAGCAAGGTGGACGGTGTCGCCGATCGCCAGCGGCACGGGGAGTGGATCGCCGCGAGCGGTGCGTCCGGTGAACCATCGAGCGCGCTGCCAGTGCAGGGCTGCCCATCCAGTGGCGCCCGAGCCCTCGGGCGCTCCGGCCACTGCCTCGACGATGCGCTGGAACTCGTCGTCGGCGGGCACGTCGGAGGGAACGAACAGCCCGGCGCCCGGCGTACGACGCCAGCGCGGTCCACGCGCCCGTCCTGGTGTCGGGCCGTCGATCCCCAGCGGATCGACCGGTACCGGGACCACGACACCTCGACGCTCGATGTGCAACTCCATCGAGCCAGCATCTGTGCTCCGGCCGACAAGCGGGCAGCCTCTCCACAGGGCAGCTCGGGGATGGGCGGTTCAACTACCGAATTCGTTCCGAAACCGCGTCCGGCCCTGCAAATTCGGTAGTTGAACCGAACCCACCCGAGCCGTCCACCCCAACCGGGTCATACAGATGTGAGGCGTCAGGCCGGGTCGGGCGCGCTCTCGTGCGCCTCGGGCGCCTCACCGGGCACGTGGCGGCGCGAGCGGCGGTGGCGCAGCTCGACCCACAGGCCGCGTACGCCGGCCCGGCGGCCGCCGACCTCGGTGCCGCCCAGCTCGGTGCCGGGCTCGTTGACCGCCTGGAGCGCGGCGCGGGTGACGGGCAGGACGCCCTCGCCGCGGAAGGCCTCGAGTCCCGGCTCCTCGGGAGCCGGCTCGAGCGCCGCCAGCACCGACGGCACCAGGACGCCCGCGAGCGCCCGGTAGCCCTCGGCGGAGGGGTGGAACTGGTCGGGGCCGAACAGCAGGGCGGGGGCGGCGGCGAACTCCGGACCGAGGATGTCGCCGAGCGACACGGTCCGGCCGCCCTCCTCGACGACCGCGATGGTCTGCGCGGCGGCGAGCCGGCGCGACCAGGCCCGCGCGACCTGACGCAGCGGGGGAGCGATCGGCTGGATGGTGCCGAGGTCGGGGCAGGTGCCGACGACCACGGTGGCGCCCGAGCCGATCAGCCGCCGTACGCCGTCGGCGAGCGCCCGTACGGACTGCGAGGGCCGCACCGTGTGGGTGACGTCGTTGCCGCCGATCAGGATGACCGCGACCTCGGGCTCGATGGGCAGCGCCCGGTCGACCTGGGCGGCGAGGTCGGAGGACTTGGCGCCGACCACGCAGAACTCGCGCACGTAGACACGCCGGTCGGCGTGCTCGGCCACGGCAGTTCCGATCAGCGCGCCCGGCGTGTCCTCGACCCTTTCGACGCCGTACCCCGCCGCGCTGGAGTCGCCGAGCACGGCGATCCGGATGGCGGGTCCGGGGCGGCCGCGGCCGTACCAACCGGTCGCGTCCGGCGGCGGCTCGTCGCGCGCGGGGCCGATGGTCCGGCGCGCCAGCTTGGCCTCGGCGCTCAGCACGCCGTAGAGCCCGGCGCCCAGGGCGGACAGCCCGCCCCCGCCGTACAGCGCGGCGGCGGCGAGCTTGCGGGCTGCGGACGCCTTGCTCACGGCCCCCACCCTACGGAGACACCGATACGGTGTTCGCATGGAGTACGTCGAGTCCCTGCTGGAGCTGATCGGCAACACCCCGCTGGTCCGGCTCAACCGTTCCCTCGACCTGCCCGCCGACGGACCGTTGGTGCTGGCCAAGGTGGAGTACCTCAACCCCGGCGGTTCGGTGAAAGACCGCATCGCCACCCGGATGATCGAGGCCGCCGAGGAATCCGGCGCCCTGCAGCCCGGCGGCACGATCGTCGAGCCGACGTCCGGCAACACCGGTGTCGGCCTGGCGATGGTGGCCCAGCAGAAGGGCTACAAGTGCATCTTCGTGTGCCCCGACAAGGTCAGTGAGGACAAGCGCAACGTCCTCAAGGCGTACGGCGCCGAGGTGGTCGTGTGCCCCACGGCCGTCGCGCCCGAGCACCCCGACTCCTACTACAACGTGTCCGACCGGCTGGCCAGCCAGCCGGGGGCGTGGAAGCCCGACCAGTACTCCAACCCCCACAACCCCCGCTCCCACTACGAGGAGACCGGCCCCGAGGTGTGGCGCCAGACCGAGGGGCGGATCACCCACTTCGTCGCCGGCGTCGGCACCGGCGGCACCATCTCCGGCATCGGCCGCTACCTCAAGGAGCAGAACGGGGACGTCCAGGTCGTCGGCGCCGACCCGGCCGGCTCGGTCTACAGCGGCGGCACCGGCCGCCCCTACCTCGTCGAGGGCGTCGGCGAGGACTTCTGGCCCGAGACCTACGACCGCGACGTGGCCGACCGGATCATCGAGGTCTCCGACGCCGACTCGTTCGCCTTCACCCGCCGCCTGGCCCGCGAGGAGCAGATGCTCGTCGGCGGCTCGTCCGGCATGGCCGCGTTCGCCGCGCGTCAGCTCGCGCAGGAGCTCGCCGCCAAGGGGAGGAACGACGCCGTGATCGTCGTGCTGCTGCCCGACTCGGGCCGCGGCTACCTCAGCAAGGTGTTCAACGACGACTGGCTGGCCCAGTACGGCTTCAGCACCGGCCAGCCGCGCCCGGCCCAGACGGTCGGCGAGGTGCTGCGCGGCAAGTCCCAGGGCATGCCGGCCCTCGTGCACACCCACCCCAACGAGACCATCGCCGAGGCCGTCCAGATCCTCCAGGAGTACGGCGTCTCGCAGATGCCGGTCGTACGCGCCGAGCCGCCGATCGTGGCTGCCGAGGTCGCCGGCTCGGTCTCCGAGCGGGCGCTGCTCGACGCGCTGTTCACCGGGAAGGCCAAGCTGACCGACTCGGTCGAGCAGCACATGTCGGCCGCGCTGCCGACCATCGGCTCCACCGAGGACGCGACGGCCGCCGTACCCCTGCTCGAGTCGGCGGACGCGGTGCTGGTCCACGAGGACGGCAAGCCGGTCGGGGTGCTCACCCGCCACGACCTGCTCAACTTCCTCGCGCGTGGCTGACGCAGCCGACCTGACCGGGCTGGTCCGTGCGGCGACGCCGGAGGACGTCCCGGACGTCCTCCGGCTGATCCGTGCGCTCGCCGAGTACGAGCGAGAGCCGGACGCGGTCGAGACCACCGAGGAGGACCTGCGGCGCTGGCTGTTCGGGCCCGACCCGGTGGCGAGCGTGCTGGTGGCCGAGGACGGCACTCCGGCTCGCGCAGTCGTCGGGATGGCCCTGTGGTTCCGCACCTACTCGACCTGGACGGGCACCCCGGGGATCTACCTCGAGGACCTCTTCGTCCAGCCCGACCAGCGGGGCAGCGGCCTGGGCAAGGCGCTGCTGACCGCGCTGGCCCGGGTCGCCGTCGCGCGCGGCTACCGCCGCGTCGAGTGGGCGGTGCTGGACTGGAACACCCCGTCGATCGAGTTCTACGAGTCGCTCGGCGCGCACCCGATGGACGAGTGGACGACCTACCGGCTGACCGGTGAGGCGCTCGAGGAGCTGGGTCAGTGACGCTCCTCCAGGCCCACGGCCTCGCGTAGCCGTCGGACCGACTCGTCCAGCTCCGCGGAGCCACCGGACTGGTGGACCATGAGGTCCGAGAGGGCCTCGGCGATCACGTTCAGCTTCTCCTGCGAGGCCTCCTCGCCCCGGCGGCCGGCGTTCTCGAGGAGCACCAGGAGCATCAGCGAGAGGATCGAGGAGCCGGTGTGCAGGCCGAGCTCCCACTTCGTGGTGCTGCCCCAGAAGGGCTTGCTGAGCGCCCACAGCAGGAGCGCCACGACGATCACGCCGAAGAAGGGCGCCCTGCTGATCCGGTGGTTGATCGCATCGACGAACTTCTCGAACCCGCGCGGTCCGTTGGTGCTGTGCCGGGACTTCGCTGCCGGGTTCTCCTCCATGAGGGGAGGCTACGTCAGTGACGCTGCCAGGCGGTCGAGGTGCGCGGCGTCCAGTAGCGGCAGGTGTGGTGGACGGTGAAGCCCAGCGCCTCCCAGAACGCCCGTCCGCCGGGGTTGTCGGTCTCGACGTGCAGCCACGCGGTCATCGCGCCCTGTTCGGCAGCCCACCCGAGCAGCTCGCCGACCACGGCGGTGGCGAGCCCGCGCCGGCGGTGGGCCGGGTCGACCGTGACGGCGTGCAGGCCGACCCAGTCGCCGTCGACGGCGGCCTGCGCCTCGGCCACCGGGTCGCAGCCCGCGTCCACCGACCCGACCGCGCGGACGCCGTCGGCGGAGAGCGCGACCTCGTGCGTCGAGCGGGGCAGCGAGCGCCGCAGCCGGGCCACCGACGCGAGCAGGAAGTCCGACTCGCCGTAGGACAGCCGCTGCCAGCCCGCACCCGCCAACGCATCCTCGACCGCGGAGTCGGCCTCCACCTGCACGAGCGGGTCGCGGCCCCGGTCGGCGTAGAACGCCTCGACAGTGGCCAGTGCGTCGGGGACGGGGCGAGCGGGGTCGCCGATCGCCAGGCACGAGTTGGCGCGCTTGAGCAGGCGGCCCACGGGTGCGCGGTCCGAGCGCAGCTCCCAGTCGCCGAGCGGCTCGCGGTCGACGGTCGTCCACAGGCCGCCGGTGCGCGACTCGGCCTCGCGTACGCCGACCCGCAGCCGGGCTGCGGGGCGTGGCGGTACCGGCTTGCCGGACACGATGTCGGCGATCGCGATGGTCACCGCGGCGCCCGTCTCCGGCTGGACGACGCACACGCTGTCGGCCCAGGACAGGCAGGTGCCGAGCACGTCGGTGAACGCGGGCCCACCGCTCGGCCCGGTCTCGCCCCGCAGCAGCCGTCGTACGACGACCCGCTGGCCCACGACGTGCGGGCCGAGCAGGTGCCGGCCCGGTTCGTGTCCATTTTCCTGGGGTCCTGACGCGTCGGGCACGACGGGGATACTAGGCTGAGCCTCGACACGAAACACTTTCGTGTCGAGCATCCGCGCTCGTTGGTCTCAGGAGGAATCGATGACCTACGTCATCTCGCAGCCGTGCGTCGACGTCAAGGACCGTGCGTGCGTCGACGAGTGTCCCGTCGACTGCATCTACGAGGGCAAGCGGATGCTCTACATCCACCCCGACGAGTGCGTCGACTGTGGTGCCTGCGAGCCGGTCTGCCCGGTCGAGGCGATCTTCTACGAGGACGACGTCCCGGAGGAGTGGAAGGACTACTACGACGCCAACGTGAAGTTCTTCGACGACCTCGGCTCGCCCGGCGGTGCCGCCAAGATGGGTGAGATCGACAAGGACGCCGAGTTCATCGCCGCGCTCGAGCCGCAGAACCAGGATCACTGAGCCCGCCTTGGTGACGCTGGGTGCCGTCTCGGGCCGGCTGCCCGACTTCCCCTGGGACAAGCTGCCCCAGTACGCCGCGCAGGCGCGGGAGCACGACGACGGGATCGTCGACCTGTCGATCGGTACGCCGGTCGACCCGACGCCCGAGGTGGCCCGCGCCGCGCTGGCGCAAGCAGCCGACTCCCCGGGGTACCCCCTCACCATCGGCACGCCCGAGGTCCGCCGGTCGGTCGTCGACTGGCTCGCCGGCACCCACGGCGTCACCGGGCTGGGCCTCGACCAGGTCCTGCCGCTGATCGGCTCGAAGGAGTTCATCGCCTCGCTGCCGACGTACCTCGGGCTCGGGCCTGGCGACCTGATCGGCTACCCGGCGCTGGCCTACCCGACCTACGAGGTCGGCGCCGCGCTGGTCGGCGCGAAGGCCCTCGCCACCGACGCGCTCACCACCTTCGGCCCCGAGACGCCGAAGCTACTGTGGGTCAACTCGCCCTCGAACCCGTCGGGCCGGGTGCTCCCGAAGGAGCACCTCAAGAAGGTCGTCGACTGGTGCCGCGAGCGCGGGGTGCTGCTCGTCTCCGACGAGTGCTACCTCGACTGCGTCTGGGAGGGCGAGGCCCTCTCGGTGCTGCACCCCGACATCTCGGGCGGATCGGCCGAGGGCATCCTCGTGGTCCACTCCCTGTCGAAGCGCTCCAACCTCGCCGGCTATCGCTGCGCCTTCGTCGCCGGCGACCGCGACGTGATCGCCGAGCTGCTGGCCGTCCGCAAGAACCTGGGCCTGATGATGCCCGCGCCGCAGCAGCACGCCATGGCCGCCGTCCTCGGCGACGAGGCACACGTCAAGGAGCAGCACGAGCGCTACCGCGCCCGTCGTACGACGCTGCGGGCGGCGCTCGAGGCCGCGGGCTACACGATCGACCACTCCGAGGCGTCGCTGTACCTGTGGACCACGAAGGGCCCCGACGGCCCCGACTGCTGGCAGATGGTCGCCGACCTCGCCGCCCAGGGCATCCTGGTCGCGCCGGGCGCGTTCTACGGCGCCGCCGGCTCCCACCACGTCCGGGTCGCGCTGACCGCGACGGACGAGCGGATCGCCGCCGCGGCCGCGCGCCTGACCCCCGCCTGACGCCCTAGGCCGGGATCGTCGCCAGCACGCCGAGCATGTGGTTCATCACCGCGAGGTGCTCGGCGGCAGGGCTGAACATCACCAGCTCGGCGTCCTCCTCGACCCGGACCGTGTGCCCGGCCGGCCAGTGCACGACCTCGCCGGCGGTGCAGGTCTCGGTCGAGCCGTCGCCGTACGTCACGACGACGCGACCTCGCAGCAGGTAGCCCCAGTGAGCGGCGAAGCACAGGCCGTCGTCGAGCCCGGCGAGCAGCGGGGCGACGTCGACGCCGGCGGCGAGGTGGAGGTGCTCGGCGGCGAGCGGTCCGTGGGCGGTGCCGAAGTCGCCGAGGTGGCGGGCGGTGGCACCGAGGGCGTTCATCTTGACCGGCAGGTCGCGGGTGTTCACGTGCATGACGGGTTCCTTCCTCGGGAAGCGGTTCCACCCCTGAGGCGTGACAACCGGTGTCACAATGCGACATGGCCCCCGACGAGCTCGAGCGGCAGGCGCTCGAGCGGTACGCCGCGGGCGACCTCGAGGGTGCGCTCGCGGCCTGGGAGCAGCTGTACGACGACCACCTGGCTGCCGGCGAGACCGTCCCCGCCGCCCGGGCCGGTGCCCTCGTGGCCCTCAACCTGCTCTGCGAGACCGGCCTGCTCGCGCCTGTGCGAGGCTGGGTCGCGCGCGTACGCCGGCTGCTCGGCGACGCCGGACCGGGACCGGTGCACGCACTGCTGGCGATCATCGGCGCCTACGAGCGGCTCCTGTCCGGCGACCCGGACGGTGCCCTGGCGCCGGCCCGTGAGGCGGTCGGCCTGGGGGAGGAGTTCGGCGTCGACCCGGCCCGCGGGCTCGGCCGGGTCGCGCTGGCCCGGCTCGCGATCCACCGTGGCGACATCGAGGAGGGGATCGACCAGCTCGACGAGCTGGCGGTCGACCTCGCCGCCGGCTCCTTCGACCCGCTCACCACCGGCAACGTCTACTGCGAGCTGATCTGTGCCGCGCTCTGGCTCGGCCGCCACGACCGGGCCCGGGAGTGGACCGACGTGATGGAGCGCTGGCGCCACGGCCCGGCGTTCGGCGCCACCCACGGCCGCTGCCGGGTGCACCGGGCGGAGCTGCTCCGGCTCTCCGGGCCGGCGGCCGCGGCCGAGGAGGAGGCGCTGGCCGCGTGCGTGGAGCTGCGCCCGTGGCTGCGCCGCGAGTACGGCTGGCCGCTCGTCGAGCTCGGCAACGTCCGGCTGCGGCGCGGGGACCTCGACGGCGCCGAGGCCGCCTTCCGCGAGGCCCACGAGCACGCCTGGTCGCCGCAGCCCGGACTCGCTCTGCTGCGCCTGGCCCGCGGCGACGTCGCCGGTGCGGCGGCGATGGTCCGCGACGAGATCGCGCACCCGATGGACGTCCCGTGGAAGGAGCGGCCACCGTTCGGCGACCTGCGCCTGGTGCCGCTGCTCGCCGCGCAGGCCGAGATCGCGGTGGCGGCGGCCGATCCCGCTGCCGCCGAGCACGCCGCTGCCGAGCTGGAGCGGATCGTCGCCCGCTACCCGAGTGCCGGGCTGCGGGCCGAGGCCGCCCTGGCTCGGGCTCGGGCCTCCCTCCTCGGCGCCGACCCCGCCGGCGCGGTCGGGCCGGCTCGCACCGCTGTCGCGGCATGGGCGGACCTCGATGCGCCCTACGACGCCGCGTGCGCACGCCTGCTCCTCGCCCGGGCGCACCGAGCCGGTGGGGACGACGACCTGGCCCGCCTCGAGGAGGACGCGGCGGCGTCGGCCTTCGCCGCGTTCGGCGCCACGGTCCGCCCGGTCGAGGAGGCCGGGGCACGCCCGCCCCGCACGGCCTCGCTGGTGCGCGAGGGCGACCGCTGGCGCCTCGGGTACGACGGCGCCGTGGCCTGGCTGCCCGACCTCAAGGGCGTGCGGCTGCTGGCCGTCCTGCTGGCCGGCCCCGGCCGGGAGTTCCCCGCACTCGACCTGGCCGGTGCGGGGGTGGTCGAGCCGGGGCTGCCGGTGCTGGACGAGGAGGCGCGGGCGTCGTACCGACGACGGCTGGGGGAGGTCGAGGAGGACCTGGCCGAGGCCGCGCGCGACCACGACGAGGCCCGCCGGCAGCTGGCCGAGCGGGACCGGGACTACCTGCTCGCCGAGCTCGCCGGCGCGGTCGGGCTCGGTGGCCGGGCGCGGGTCACCGGCGCGACGGCCGAGCGCGCGCGGACCAGCGTCACCCGGTCGCTGCGCTATGCCCTGGCGCGGGTCGCGCAGGTGCATCCCGAGCTCGGCGGCCACCTGCGCCGGGCCGTGCGGACCGGCACCTGCTGCAGCTACGTGCCGGACCCGGTGGTGCCACTGACCTGGGAGGTCGTCACCTGAACACGTCGATGTGCACGTGGTCGCGGTGCTCGAGCACCTTCCGGTCCCCGGAGGACGACGGCGGGTCGTAGTCGCGCCAGCCCTGCCGGCCCGCGGTCCAGATGCGGTCGTCGAAGATCACCGTGCGGATCCGGAGCCGGGCGGCGTTGGCGACCGACCAGTGCGCGATCGCCCAGCCCTTCACCTTGTTCGCCCTGCTGATGGGGCGCACGAACACGTCGACCGCGCGCCCGTCGTAGTGGGCCGAGCCCTCCATGTGGCCCGAGGACACCCCGTCCGGCTCGAACCCGCCGAGCTGCAGCCGCCCGAACTGGGTGAGCAACTCCATGCGCACCGCCTCCGCGCGCGGTGTCAGGCCGCTCGCGACCAGCTCGGCGTCCGCCGTCGGCGCCCCGCCGGCGAGGTCGCAGCTGAAGGTGGCGGGGGAGTGGCCGGACAGCGCGGAGGCCAGCGCGCGCCCGTCGGCCTCGTGGTCGGCGTACGCGTCGGGGAAGGCGGAGCGCTGCACCTCCTGGGCCGCGACCGTGATCTCCATCGTCTGGTAGCCCTCGACCTTCACCAGCGCGTCGTAGAACGCGTTGGTGGCGTAGACCGGGTCGAGGATCTGCTTGCGGGTACCCCAGCCCTGCGACGGGCGCTGCTGGAACAGGCCGAGCGAGTCCCGGTCGCCGTAGTCGATGTTCTGCAGCTTCGACTCCTGGTAGGCCGTCGCCAGTGCGATCGAGGTGGCCCGTGCCGGCAGTCCACGGCGGACGGCGACCGAGGCGATCAGCGCCGCGTTCTCGGCCTGCTCCCCGCTGATGTCGACGGTGTGGCCGGCGACGGTGACCGTGCAGTCACCGCTCGGGCCGCCGACCAGCTCGTCGGTGGCGCGGAGCACGGCGATGCCGATCGCCACCGCGGTCGCGAGGACCGTGATGGCGACGACGACGCCCCAGGCCCTGCGCTTCACGGGACCAGTGTGCGTGGGGTGTGGTGACGCGGCGGTACGACGAGCAGCAGGCTCAGTTGGCGTGCAGCGCGGCGTTCAGGGCGATGCCCTCGCCCTGCCACGGGACGGCCTCGATGGCGCCCGAGACCGAGTTGCGGCGGAACAGCACGTTGCTGGCGCCGGACAGGTCGGCGGCCTTCACGACGCGGGCGTCCCTGCCGGGCTCGAGCACGGTGACCTTGGTGCCGGCCGTCACGTAGCAGCCCGCCTCGACGACGCAGTCGTCGCCGAGTGAGATGCCGATGCCGGCGTTGGCGCCGAGCAGGCAGCGCTGCCCGACCGAGATGACCTGCTTGCCGCCGCCCGACAGCGTGCCCATGATCGAGGCGCCGCCGCCGATGTCGGAGCCGTCGCCCACGACGACGCCTGCCGAGATCCGGCCCTCGACCATCGACGTGCCGAGCGTGCCGGCGTTGAAGTTCACGAAGCCCTCGTGCATGACGGTCGTGCCCGCGGCGAGGTGCGCACCGAGGCGGACCCGGTCGGCGTCGGCGATCCGGACGCCGGCGGGGATGACGTAGTCGACCAGGCGCGGGAACTTGTCGACGCCGTACACGGTGACGTGCTGTCCCGCGGCCTGCAGCCGGGCGCGGGTGAGCTCGAAGCCCTCGACCGCGCACGGGCCGGCGGAGGTCCACACGACATTGGTCAGCAGCCCGAAGATGCCCTCGAGGCTCTGGCCGTGGGGCTCGACGAGGCAGTGGGAGAGCAGGTGCAGGCGCAGCCACACCTCGACGGTGTCGGCCGGCGCGGCCGCCAGGTCGGCGATCTCGACCAGGTTGACCTTGCGGGTGACACCGCGCGCCTCGTCGGCACCCTCGAGCGCGACCAGCTCGGCGGGAGCCTGCGCGTCGGTGGGCCTCTCGCCCAGCGCGGGGGCGGGGAACCAGGTGTCGAGAACGGTCTGGTCGGCGGCGTAGGTCGTCAGGCCGAAGCCCCAAGCGGCAGTCACGTGAGGAGATTCTAGGCGTTGTGGGGAACCGGGGGCGCCCCGGCGTCGTCCCACGGACATGCCTCTCGGACCCCGCCTCCTGCTCGCGCCCCTACTCCTCGCCGTCCTCTCGCTCGCCGCGTGCGGGCAGGACGATCCCGTCCGCCTCGAGGTGACCGTCCAGGACTGGACCGGGTGGTCGCGCGAGCAGCCGGACCCGGTCGTCGCGACCCACGAGCTCGCCGAGGGCGACACCTTCACCGTGGACGTGATCGGCGAGGACGAGCTGGTCGTCACCGTCGTCCAGGTCGACGACGGCGAGGTGGCGCTGGAGACCAGCGCGCCGATGGCGTCCGAGGACGAGGACGGCGGCTCCGACATCACCGATCCCCGTACCGAGTTCTCGCTCGACCGAGGTGGGTCCGTCGAGTTCGGCACGCCCACCCTGGACGGGGGTACGACGGTCACCGTCGCCGAGCAGTGACCTGCCGACTCACGCGGTGCGCCGCGTCCGGGGCAGCACTCCAGGGGCCAGCGTGACAGCGAGCACGACCAGCCCGAGGAGGGCGACGGCCACGTAGGGGAGCCCCGGGCCCCAGGTGACGCCGCAGACCGTGGCGTCGTACTCCGGGTGGCCGTCGGCGCAGTTCGGGGAGAAGCCGTGGAACAGCACCTGGTTAGCCGCGATCGCACCGGCCCACAGGGCCAGCCCGGCCCCGGCCACCGCCACGGCGAGTCGGGGGAGCGTCATCGGGCTTCTCACCGGCACAGGATACTGCCCGACCGGCCGAACCGTCGGAGGTTCAGCCCTCCGCCAGGATCGCCAGCTGCCTCCCCTGGGCGATCAACCGCCCCTGCTCGTCCCACAGCTCGACGTCCTCGTCGTGGTAGCCCGCGATGACATGGCGGGTGACGACGTGCCCGAGCGCCCACACCGTCTCGGGGCGGCGGCGGTAGTGGACGGTCAGCTGGATCGTCGCCGAGGCGAGGTGCCCGATCTCGGCGGTCACCGGCGGGAACGCGTCGATCATCGCTCCGGCCAGCAGCGCGTCGACCGGCCGCTCGTCGACCGCGCGGATCCAGCACAGCGACTCGGTGACACCGGACGGCTCGCCGCGCAGCCAGCCGGCGACGACCGGGGCGCGGTAGCTGTAGCGGTCGAGGATCGGCACCATCCCGGCCGGGATCAGCTCGCCGGCGTCGGCGCAGTCCTCGGGCCGGGGTACGGCGGGCGCGGCGTGCGGGGTGTGCTCGACCGAGCCGGTCGCGTCCCAGTCGTGGGTGCTCACGACGGCGTGCGCGACCTCCTTGTCGCCCTGCACCAGTACGGCGTCGTACGTCGACACGCGGCGACCCTTGCGGACCTCGCGGACCCGGATGTCCGCCTCCCCGGGCAGCGCGGGGCGGAAGTAGGTGATCGAGATGCTCAGCGCGTCCGGGTGGGCGGACTCCTGGAGCACGGCGTGCTGCAGCAGTGCCAGCACGTAGCCGCCGTTGGGTGTCTGGTTGGCGGTGTTCCAGTCGGCCGTGACGTGGACCCGGTGCACGCCGTCGCCGAGCGGCGTCGACGCCACGGCGTCGTCGAGGAGATGGCTCACCCGGCCATCCTCGCTCACGGGCCGGTGACGCCGTCGAGGCACTCCCGCAGCAGGTCGGCGTGCCCGCAGTGACGGGCGTACTCCTCCACCATGTGCACGAGGATGTCGCGCACCGGCGTGGTCGCGCCGTCGCTGTTGTAGACCACGACGCGCGCCATCACGTCGTCGTCCTGGGCGTCGAGCCACGCGTCGGTGCGCACCACTTGGTGGCGCCACTCGGCGAAGGCCTCGTCGACGCACTCCCGGGTGCCGACGGCGCCGTTGAAGTCGAGGTCGTGGTCCGAGGGGTCGGTGAACGGGCGCGGCTCGTCGAGGCCGGCCTGCAGGGCGCGCTGGAACCAGGCCTGCTCGACGTACGCCAGGTGCCGCACCAGTCCGAGCAGGCTCAACGTGCTCGGCGGCACCGAGCGGGTCGCGAGCTGCTCGGGAGTCAGCCCGGCGCAGGTGCGCTCGAGTGTGGCGCGGTACCGCGCCAGGTGGAGGCGGTACGACGCCAACTCGCCGCTCACCGCGGCCTCACTCCCCGGTGACGCCGTCGATGCACTCGCGCAGCAGGTCGGCGTGCCCGCAGTGGCGGGCGTACTCCTCGACCATGTGGAGCAGGATGTCGCGGATGCTGGAGGTCTCGGTGCCCTGCCGGAAGGTCACGACCCGGCCCAGGCCCTCGTCGGTCAGCCGGTCCAGCCACTCGTCGGCGAGCGTCACCTGCTCGCGCCACGCCGCCCAGGCCTCGCTCACGGCCGCCTCGGTCGGCTCGACCACGGCGAACCCGGCGTCCCCGTCGTCGTACATCCGCTCGCCCTCGACCTCGACCAGCGCCCGCTGGAACCAGAAGTGCTCGACCCGGGCGAGGTGACGGACCATGCCGAGCAGGCTCATCGTGCTCGGCGGGACCGAGCGGGTCGCCAGCTGCTCGGGAGTCAGCCCGGCGCACTTGCGCTCGAGGGTCTCGCGGTAGTGGGTCAGGTAGTCGCGCAGGTTCGCCAGCTCGCCGGTCATGGACTCACCGTAGGCCCGGGCGCAATCCGGTTTCCCGTACGGCGCCCGGTCGCCGTACGCTTGGGGCACAGCGTTCGAGCCGTCATCAGCGGCGAGCTCCGGGAAGAAAGCCTGCACCAGCCGGTGGGGGTGAGTAGAACCCGGCGGGCAGGCCCGTCACAGCCGTGAACGAGCGGTCGTCCCGAGCAGTCGGCGGGCGGCAAGCGAGGTGGTACCGCGGCAGACGTCGTCCTCGTGTCAGACAGTGCTCGACCAAGAGCCAGACGACGCAGGAGACCGAAGCCCGATGACCTATCCGAAGGTCACCACCGACCCGACCGCCGGCCCGACGACCGAGCACCGTGCCGTCCCGAGCTCGCCGCGCTTCCCGCGGATCGAGGAGGGCGTGCTCGCCTACTGGGCCGAGGACGACACCTTCCGCGCGAGCGTCGAGCAGCGCGATCCCGGCGCCAACGGCGAGAACGAGTTCGTCTTCTACGACGGCCCGCCGTTCGCCAACGGCCTGCCGCACTACGGCCACCTGCTGACCGGCTACGTCAAGGACATCGTGCCGCGCTACCAGACGATGCGCGGCAAGCGTGTCGAGCGCCGCTTCGGCTGGGACACCCACGGCCTGCCCGCCGAGCTCGAGGCGATGCGCCAGGGCGGCATCAAGACCACCGACGAGATCGTCGAGATGGGCATCGACAAGTTCAACGACGCCTGCCGCGCGTCGGTGCTGAAGTACACCGGCGAGTGGCGCGACTACGTCACCCGCCAGGCGCGCTGGGTCGACTTCGACAACGACTACAAGACCATGAACCCCGAGTTCATGGAGTCGGTGCTGTGGGCCTTCAAGAGCCTGTTCGACAAGGGCCTGGTCTACGAGGGCTTCCGGGTGCTGCCCTACTGCTGGAACGACGAGACCCCACTGTCCAACCACGAGCTGCGAATGGACGACGACGTCTACCAGATGCGGCAGGACCCGGCGGTCACCGTCGGCTTCGAGGTCACCACGCCCGGCGACTTCCAGGGCGCCAAGCTGCTGATCTGGACCACGACCCCCTGGACCCTGCCCAGCAACCTCGCGGTGATGGTCGGCTCCGAGATCGACTACGTCGTCGTCGAGCACGACGGCGAGCGGTTCGTGCTGGCCGAGGCCCGGCTGTCGGCGTACGCCCGCGAGCTGGGCGACGAGCCCACCGTGACCTGGCGTGGCACCGGTGCCGACCTCCTCGGGCTCACCTACGCCCCGCCGTTCTCCTACTTCGCCGGTCACGAGAATGCGTTCCGCGTCGTGGCCGCTGACGAGGCCGTCACCACGACCGACGGCTCCGGGCTCGTCCACAGTGCCGGCGCGTTCGGTGAGGTCGACAAGGAGGTGACCGACCGCGAGGGCATCGAGGCGGTCATGCCGGTCGGCAAGGACGGCCGGTTCACCGCTCCCGTCACGGACTACGCCGGGATGCTGGTCTTCGACGCCAACCCCCACATCATCGACGACCTCAAGGCGCGCACCGGCGCGGTCACGCCCGGCACCGTGCTGCTGCGCCGCGAGACCTACGACCACTCGTACCCGCACTGCTGGCGCTGCCGCGAGCCCCTGATCTACAAGGGTGTGAGCAGCTGGTTCGTCGAGGTCACCGCGTTCAAGAAGCGGATGGCCGAGCTCAACCAGGAGATCCGTTGGGTCCCCGAGCACATCAAGGACGGCCAGTTCGGCAAGTGGGTCGACAACGCCCGCGACTGGTCGATCACCCGCAACCGGTTCTGGGGCTCGCCCGTCCCGGTGTGGAAGTCGGACGACCCGGCGTACCCCCGCATCGACGTCTACGGCTCGTTCGAGGAGATCGAGCGCGACTTCGGGCGCCTCCCGCTCAACGCGCAGGGCCAGCCCGACCTGCACCGGCCGTGGATCGACGACCTGACCCGGCCCAACCCGGACGACCCGACCGGGCGGTCGACGATGCGCCGCGTCGCCGACGTGCTCGACGTGTGGTTCGACTCGGGCTCGATGTCGTTCGGGCAGGTGCACTATCCCTTCGAGAACAAGGAGTGGTTCGAGAACCACTTCCCGGCCGACTTCATCGTCGAGTACATCGGCCAGACCCGGGGCTGGTTCTACACGTTGCACATCCTGGCGACCGCGCTCTTCGACAAGCCGGCGTTCTCGTCGTGCATCAGCCACGGGATCGTGCTCGGCTCCGACGGCAACAAGATGTCCAAGTCGCTGCGCAACTACCCCGACGTCTCCGAGGTCTTCGACCGCGACGGCGCCGACGCGATGCGCTGGTTCCTGATGGCCTCGCCGATCCTGCGCGGCGGCAACCTGGTCGTCACCGAGCAGGGCATCCGTGACGCCGTGCGCCAGGTGATGATCCCGCTGTGGAACACCTGGTACTTCTTCGCGCTCTACGCCAACGCGGAGCAGTACGACGCCACGGGCTCGACAGGCAGCGAGGACCCGCTCGACCGCTACCTGCTCGCCAAGACCCGCCAGTTCGTCGAGAAGATCACCGTCGAGCTCGACGACTACGCGATCGCCGACGCCTGCGAGACCACCCGCTCGTTCCTCGACGTACTGACCAACTGGTACGTCCGCCGCTCCCGTGAGCGGTTCTGGGAGGGCAAGGCAGAGGCGTTCGAGACCCTCGCCGCCGTCCTCGACGTGGTCTGCCGGGCCGTGGCGCCGCTGCTGCCGCTGACCACCGAGGAGATCTGGCGCGGCCTGACCGGAGGCCGCTCGGTGCACCTGACCGACTGGCCCGACGTGTCGGCCCTGCCGGCCGACGACAGCCTCGTCGCGGCGATGGACGAGGTCCGCGAGGTCTGCTCGACGGCGTCCGCGCTGCGCAAGGCCGCCAAGCTGCGCAACCGGCTGCCGCTGTCCGGCCTGACCGTCGTCGTGGCCGACCCCGCCGCGCTGGAGCCGTTCACCGCGATCATCGCCGACGAGCTGAACCTGAGGTCGGTGCGCCTGGTCGCGGTCGACTCCGACGAGGCCGCCGGCTACGGCGTCGAGCAGAAGCTCAGCGTCAACGCCCGCGCGGCCGGCCCGCGCCTCGGCAAGGACGTCCAGCTCGCCATCAAGGGCTCGAAGTCCGGCGACTGGTCGCTCGATGCGTCCGGCGCCGTGGTCGCCGGCGGACTGGCCCTGGTCGATGGCGAGTACACCCTCGAGACCGTCGCGGGCGACGCCGCCGAGGGCACGGCCACCGGCATGCTGCCCGGCGGTGGCTTCGTCGTCCTCGACACGGTCGTCACCCCCGAGCTCGCCGAGGAGGGCCTGGCCCGCGACCTCGTCCGAGCCGTCCAGCAGGCGCGTCGCGACGCCGACTTCCAGGTCACCGACCGGATCGAGCTCGTGGTCTCCGGCCCCGCGCCGGTGCTCGCCGCGGCCCGCGCCCACGAGGCGCTGATCGCCGGGGAGACCCTCGCGACGTCGTACACCGTGGCCGAGGAGGCGCCCGCCGGCGCCACCGAGGTCGCCGTCGGCGACGGCGAGAAGGCGGCGATCGCGGTCGCTCTCGACTGACTCCGACCCGGCGCGAAGTGTCCCTGGTTTACCGCCGACCCGGCCCGAAATGCTCCACCGGAGCCGCCGACCCGGCTCGAAGTGTCCCTGGTTTCCCGCCGACCCGGCGCGAAATGACCGGCAGTCGCGTCACTCGCGCCGGGTCAGCGAGTTCTGGGAGCCACTTCGCGCCGGGTCAGCGAGTTCTGGGCGCCACTTCGGGCCGGGTCGGCACGGGTGCAGCGTCCGTTGGCCTCGCGCCGCGGGGTCGCCGTGGCCCGGCTGCCGCGGATGGCGAAAGGGTCGCCGGTCCGGGTGGTCCTGCCGGCTGCGCGCGGCATGGCGCGCTCCGTGGTGCGTCCCTGAGCAGCCGTGACCCCAGGGCTGGTTGACTGTCACCCGTGCCCGCCCGACAGCTCGACCTGACCACCGATGTCGTCGCCCTGACCCGCCAGCTGGTCGACATCGAGTCGGTCAGCCGCGACGAGCAGGACATCGCCGACGCCGTCGAGGCCGCCCTGCGGGCGCTTCCGCACCTCACCGTGACCCGCCGCGGCCACACCGTGGTGGCGCGCACCGACCTCGGCCGTCCCAGCCGCGTGGTGATCGCCGGGCACCTCGACACGGTGCCCGTCAACGACAACCTCCCGAGCCGGTACGACGAGGCGGCGGGCGTCCTGCACGGCCTCGGCACCTGCGACATGAAGGGCGGCGACGCCGTCATCCTGAAGCTCGCCGCCACCGTGGCCGACCCGGTCCACGACGTCACCTACGTGCTCTACGAGGCCGAGGAGATCGAGTCGGTGTACAACGGGCTGCGTCTGCTGGGGGAGTCCGACCCCGACCTGCTCGAAGCCGACTTCGCGATCCTCATGGAGCCGTCCGACGCGGGCGTCGAGGCCGGCTGCCAGGGCACGTTGCGCGTCGAGGTCCGCACCCGCGGCGAGCGCGCGCACTCCGCACGCAGCTGGCGCGGTGTCAACGCGATCCACGGCGCGGCCGAGATCCTCACCCGGCTCACCGCCTACGAGGCCCGCAAGCCGGTCATCGACGGGCTGGAGTACCACGAGGGCCTCAACGCGGTGGGCATCGCCGGGGGCGTCGCGGGCAACGTGATCCCCGACGAGTGCGTGGTGACGGTCAACTTCCGCTTCGCCCCGGACCGTTCCGAGGCCGAGGCGCTTGCGTACGTCGAGGACTTCTTCGCCGGCTTCGAGATCACTCTCACCGACACCGCCCCCGGCGCCCTCCCTGGCCTGGAGCGGCCCGCCGCGAAGGCGTTCATCGAGGCCGTCGGCGGACAGGTCGCCCCGAAGTTCGGCTGGACCGACGTCGCCCGGTTCACCGTGCTCGGCGTGCCGGCGGTCAACTACGGCCCTGGCGACCCGATGCTGGCCCACAAGCAGGACGAGCACGTCGAGGTTGCCCAGATCGTGCGCTGCGAGCAGCAGCTGCGGCAGTGGCTCACCAAGCCCCAGGAGGAGCAGGCATGACCAGGCGCAGCGGACCCGGACCTCGCCCCAGCGCGGGCCGGCCCGAGGGCTCGACCACCGACCAGCGGCTGCTCGACAGCACCGGCGACGCCGACTGGGTGCACACCGACCCCTGGCGGGTGCTGAAGATCCAGGCCGAGTTCGTCGAGGGCTTCAACGACCTCGCCGAGGTGGGTCCGGCGATCTCCGTGTTCGGCTCGGCCCGGATCCCGGCCACGCACCCGGCGTACGACATCGGGGTGCGGGTCGGCAGCGCGCTGGCGAAGGCCGGTTTCGCGGTCATCACCGGCGGTGGTCCGGGCGCGATGGAGGCCGCCAACAAGGGCGCCTCCGAGGCCGGCGGCGAGAGCATCGGTCTCGGCATCGAGCTGCCCTGGGAGGCCAAGCTCAACGACTACGTCGCGTTCGGGCTGAACTTCCGCTACTTCTTCGTGCGCAAGATGATGTTCGTGAAGTACAGCCAGGGCTACGTCGTGCTCCCCGGCGGACTCGGCACCCTCGACGAGCTGTTCGAGGCCATGACGCTCGCCCAGACCCTCAAGATCACCCAGTTCCCGATCGTCCTGATGGGCGTCGAGCACTGGCAGGGCCTGATGGACTGGATGCAGGGCTCGATGCTCGAGGACGCCCGCATCAAGCAGACCGACCTCGACATGCTCACCCTCACCGACGACGTCGACGAGGCCGTGGCGCTGATGGTCGCGGCCCGCGAGCAGCACGGCTGAGGCGCTGATGTCCCACCCGATGATGTGGGTGTTCGCCGTCCTCATCGTGCTCGCGATGGGCGGCGTCGCCCTGCTCGCCTCCGGCCGGGGCGAGCCGATGACGCCCGCGTACGACGACCGGCCCGACGCGCTCGTGCCCGCGGCCCGTCCCGTCCGGGCCGACGACCTGCGCCGAGTGCGCTTCTCGCTCGCGCTGCGCGGCTACCGGATGTCCGAGGTCGACGCTCTGCTCACCCGCCTGGCGCGCGAGATGGAGGGGGAGCGTCCGGCCGTCGTACCGGACAGCGCGCCGGCTCCGGCGACCCTGGTCCGCGTCGTCGCGGAGAAGTGGGCCGCCGATCACCCGGCCGGCAGCGACATCCTCGACTTCTCCGCCGAGAGCGTCGACCAGGTCGAGTCCTCGCTCGACCAGTGGGCGCGCCGCCCCGGGCACGGCGCGGCGGCCGACCAGGCCGACGTCTGGGCGGCCGGCGCTTACCTGGGCGAGGTCCTGGTCCGGTCCGTGGCCGGTGCCGCCTGGTCGACCCGCAGCGGGTCCGACGGCGTGCCGGTGGTGGCACTTCCGTCCGGTCGTGTCGAGGACCCGATCGGCCGCGCGATGGCGCGCTTCGACGGCGACGAGCGCGACAGCGTCATCGACTTCGTGGACGCCGTGCTGGCCGCTGACGCCTGACGACTCGCGTGCCTCGACTGCGCGGCTGGTGGGGCATGGGGAATAATGATCCTGCGCACAGTCGGTGGCACAGGGCTCCGGCGGCTCGCAGAGGTAGTGGAAGAGGGGTGCCGCATGGCGGCGATGAAGCCTCGGACCGGCGACGGTCCGCTCGAGGTCACCAAGGAGGGTCGCGGCATCGTGATGCGCGTCCCGCTCGAAGGTGGTGGCCGGCTCGTGGTCGAGCTCAACGCCGAGGAGGCTGCCGCGCTCGGCGACGCGCTCCAGAATGTCATCGGCTGACGCACGCCCGGTCCTGCCGGGTCAGGTCTCACCTCCCGAGTTCGCTGCGAGCGAGCTGCTCCCCGGCGCCATCAAGGGTGTCGACGTCGTCGCGCTCCCGGTGTTGCCGGGTGACGACGGGGGCCTGCTGCTCGGCCCGGGGGCCGCGGAGCTCGCCGACGAGCTCGGCCTGGACCTGGTCGGCATCGCCGAGGTCCACGGCCTGACCGGCGCGAGTGCCGAGGTCGCGGTCGTGCCCGTGCCGGACGGTACGCCGACCAACCCGGCCCTGCGCGCGGTCCTCCTCGTCGGCGTGGGTGCCGCGCGCCCGATCGACCTACGCCGCGCCGGCGCCGCGATGGCCAAGGCAGCCCGCGATCGCGCCGCCGTCGTCACCTCGATCCCGGCCGTCGCCGAGGACACCTCGCCCGACGACCCGATCGCGCTCGAGGCGTTCGTGGCCGGCACCATGCTCGGCTCCTTCGTCTTCCACTGGCGCTCGACCGGCCCCGAGCACCACCCCGTACGACGGGTGGTGCTGTCCGCCGCCGGCACCGACCGCTCTGCCCTGGAGCGCGCGGTCGCCCTCGGTGGCGCCGGCTGGCGCTCCCGGCTGCTGGCGACCGTGCCGTCCAACCTGAAGAACCCGGCCTGGCTGGCCACCCAGGCCGAGGAGATCGCCGCGGCGAGCCGGCTCGACGTACGCATCTGGGACGAGGACGACCTCGCCCGCGACGGCTTCGGCGGCATCCTCGCCGTCGGCGCGGCCTCCGCGACGCCCCCGCGCCTGATCCGCCTCGACTACACCCCGGCCGGTGTCTCTGCCCGCGCCGCGAAGAAGCTTCCCGTCGTCGTCCTCGTCGGCAAGGGCATCACCTTCGACACCGGCGGCCTGTCCATCAAGCCCGCCGCCTCGATGGGCTCGATGAAGCGCGACATGACCGGCGGCGCCGTGGTCCTGGCGACCATGGCCGCGCTCGCCGACGTCGACTGCCCGGTCCGCGTCATCGGCCTCGTCGCGGCCGCCGAGAACGCCATCTCCGGCAGCGCGCTGCGCCCCGGCGACGTGATCACCCACCGCGGCGGGCGCACCACCGAGGTCGGCAACACCGACGCCGAGGGCCGACTGGTCCTCGGGGACGCCCTCGCGTACGCCGTCTCCGAGCTCGATCCCGCCGTCGTCGTCGACGTCGCCACGCTCACCGGTGCGGTCAAGGTCGCGCTCGGCCAGCAGGTCGGTGGCCTGTTCGCCAACGACGACGCCCTCGCCGCCGCGCTCGACACGGCCGGCGCCCGGGCGGGGGAGCCGCTGTGGCGCTTCCCGCTCTACCGCGGCTACGAGGACAAGCTGGCCTCCAAGGTCGCCGACGCCGCCAACGACCCCGGCGGTCCCGGCGCCATCACGGCCGCGCTGTTCCTCCAGCCCTTCGTCGGCGACGTCCCGTGGGCGCACCTCGACATCGCCTCGGTCGGCGACGTGGAGAAGGAGTGGCACGAGTGGACCGTCGGTCCCTCGGGCTTCGGCTCCCGGCTGCTGCTGTCGTGGCTCGGCTCGGCCGACCCGGTGGCGGGGATCGGCGCCTGAGCGCTCAGGACACGATGACCTGCGGCTCCCCGGAGCCGGCAGCATGCCGGGCGCGCTGCTCGGCACGCCGGTCGACGAAGGCGGTCGCCTGCTGGTCGAGCGCCGCGAGGAAGGCGCCCAGCTCCTCGCGAGCCTGCTCACCGACAGGGCCGAGGCCGGTGCGGGAGAAGACGTCCCAGTGGCGCAGGACCGGCATGATCACCTCGTCGTGGTGCAGGCGCAGGTCGTAGATGCCCGCCTTGGCGATGATCATCGAGCTGCGGCGGAACCCGGCCATGGTCGCGCCGGGCATCTCGAAGCCGATCACCTCGTCGGCGATCGCGCGCATGGTCGCGTCCGGGGCGATCTCGAGCGCCGCCGCGACGATGTTGCGGTAGAAGATCATGTGCAGGTTCTCGTCCTTGGCGATCCGCGCGAGCAGGCCGTCCGCGATCGGGTCCCCCGTCGCCTTGCCCGTGTTGCGGTGCGAGACCCGGGTGGCGAGCTCCTGGAACGACACGTAGACGACCGCCTCGAGCGCGGTCTTGTCGCCCGAGTCGTAGCCGGTGGTCATGTAGTCCATCCGCGCCCGCTCGAGCTCGACCGGGTCCACGCCGCGGGTCACGACGAGGTAGTCGCGCAGGGCGATGCCGTGCCGGTTCTCCTCCGCGGTCCACCGCCCGACCCAGGTGCCCCAGGCGCCGTCCCGGCCGAAGCGGGTGGCGATCTCGCGGTGGTACGACGGCAGGTTGTCCTCGGTCAGCAGGTTGGTGAACATCGCCGCCTTGGCGACCTCCGAGAGCTCGGACTGCTCGGGGGAGTAGTCCTCGCCGCCGAGCATCGCGAAGTCACGACCGCGGCTCCACGGGATGTAGTCGTGCGGGTGCCACTCCTGCGCGATCGTGAGGTGCCGGTCGAGGTTGGCCGCCACGACGGGCTCGAGCTGCTCGAGGAGGTGGTGGGGCGCGGTGGTCTCGGTGCTGGTCATGTCGCACTCGTTTCTCCCGGCCGGCTCGGGGGCCGAGGCTCACCCCCTTCCTACCACCCTCAGTCCGCCTCGGGGACCCACTCCTTCTTGGCGACCAGCAGCCCGTCGCCGACGGGCAGCAGCGCGGGGACCAGGCCGTCGGTCGCGGCGACCTGCTGCACGAGCTCGCGGATCGCGACGGTCTCGTCGTCGCGCTGGGCCGGGTCAGCGACCCGGTCGTGCCACAGCGCGTTGTCGAACGCGACCACGCCGCCGGGGCGGAGCAGGCGCAGCGCCTCGGACAGGTAGGCGCCGTACTCCCGCTTGTCGCCGTCGGCGAACACGATGTCGTAGTGGCCGTCGGTCAACCGGGGCAGTACGTCGAGCGCGGAGCCGGCGATGGTGCGGACCCGCTGCGGCGCGACGCCGGCCTCCTTGAAGGACTCCTTGGCCAGCCGCTGGTGCTCGGCCTCGACATCGACGGTCGTGAGCACGCCGTCGGGACGCATGCCTCGCAGCAGCCAGACGCCGGAGACGCCGGTGCCGGTGCCGATCTCGACCACGGCACGCGCCTCGAGGGCCGCGGCGAGGAAGCGCAGGGTCGCGCCGGTGCCGGAGCCGATCGGGGTCACTCCGACCTCCTCGGCACGCGTGCGCGCCGCGGTGAGGACGTCGTCCTCCCCGACGTAGGCGTCGGCGAAGGTCCAGCTGGCAGCGTTGATCGGTGTCGGGGCCACGGGCTCACCCTAATGTGGGGAGGGCCCGGGACCGTGGACCGTCGCCGGGAACACCCGCTCGACGCCGATCGTTGTGGCCAAATGACGGGGAGTTCACAGGGAACGCTCAGTTCCGCCCCCTACGGTGAGAGGAGCCAGACCACCCCTATGCAGTTGGCACTGATCCAGCGGAAGAAGGCCACGATGAAGGAGCCCGTCGATCCCCACCCTCAGCCCACCGGGCAGGGGCAGTCCGACCTGGACTGGGGGACGATCGTCGAGGAGCACTCCGACCGTGTCTACCGGCTCGCCCTGCGGCTGACCGGCAACCGTCACGACGCCGAGGACCTCACCCAGGAGGTCTTCGTTCGCGTCTTCCGCTCGCTGCACACCTACACCCCCGGCACCTTCGAGGGCTGGCTGCACCGGATCACCACCAACCTGTTCCTCGACCAGGCCCGCCGCAAGCAGCGGATCCGCTTCGACGCGCTGTCGGACGAGCGCGCGGCCCGGCTCGCGAGCGCCTCGCCGGCCCCGGACCTGGCGTACGCCGACCAGACCTTCGACGAGGACGTCGCCGCCGCGCTCGCCTCCCTGCCCCCGGACTTCCGCGCCGCCGTCGTGCTGTGCGACATCGAGGGGCTCAGCTACGAGGAGATCGCCGAGATCCTCGGTGCCAAGCTCGGCACCGTGCGCTCGCGGATCCACCGCGGCCGCGCGCTGCTGCGCTCCGCGCTGGCGCACCGTGCCCCCGCGGCCGGCCGGACCCGGTACGCCGGGCCCGCGCCGCTCGCCGTCGGCGGGGGAGTCGCGACGTGATCGGCCACCTCGGCAACCGGGTGAGCGCGCTCCTCGACGGGCAGCTCTCCGCTCGGGACACCGAGGAGGCGTGGGCCCACGTCTACGCCTGTCACGCGTGCCGCGACCTCGTGGAGCGGGAGGGCTGGGTCAAGACCCGGCTCGCCGGGCTGTGCGGCGGCGCCGAGCGCGGCGCCCCCTCCGACCTCAAGGGCTCCCTGCTCAGCATGCCGCCCTGTGACGCCCTCCTGGACGCCGAGCAGCACGCCCCGCACCGTCGTACGACGGGCGCGGTGATGATCGGCGGCAGCGCCATCGGCGCCGCGATGCTCGGGGTGCTGGCGCTGGGCTTCGCACCCGGGTCCACCCCGCCCGCCGACCGCCGCCCCCCGGCCACGCAGATCGACACGGCCGTCCCCTCGACCGGGAGCGGGTCCGGGACGGGGACCGCCCGGACGCCGGTGCGCAGTCCGTTCGTCCCCGTGCCGCTGCGCCGGATGCTGCCCTGACCGGTCTGCGTCCCTGCATGTGCCTGCATCGGCCCGGTGTGGGTCGATCGGACATGATGGTCCCGTGACCGACGCGCACGACCCCGACCACGAGCCCACCGAGCCGCTTGCGCCGCTCGACGTGCCGTCGTCCGAGACCACCCCGGAGCCCGCCGCCGAGCCGGCTCCCGAGCCCACGCACGCCCAGTGGGCACCGCCGTCGCCCAGCGTCGCCCCGCTGCCCGACGCGGCCCCCGAGCCGACCACCCCGCTGCCGGGCCTGGCCCCCTCCCTGCTGCCGCCCCCGCCGGCCCCCGACCTGACCGTGCGGATGCCCGTCCCGACCGCCGAGCGCAGCGGCGGAAGGGTCGCCGGCTGGGTGATCCCGGTCGTGGCCGCGATCGCGCTCGTCGTCGGCCTCGGCGGGGGCCTGCTCGGTGCGCTCGCCTACGACAAGCTCTCCGACGACTCCCCGAGCGGTCCCGGCTTCTCCGGCGACGGCCTCGCGGGGGTCGACCTCGAGAAGGACCCGCCGCTGGCCGCGCCCGGCTCGGTCGCCGACGTCGCCCAGGCCGTGCTCCCCAGCACCGTCCAGATCATCGCCGAGTACGGCGGCGAGGCCGCCGGCGCGACCGGCTCCGGCTGGGTGATGGACGGCGACGGCCACATCGTCACCAACAACCACGTCGTCGCCGAGGCGGCCAAGGACAACGGCCCGATCGTCGTGGTCGACCACGACCGCAACCGCTACGACGCCGAGGTGGTCGGCCGCAGCCCGATCTACGACCTCGCCGTGCTGTACGTCAAGAAGCACGACAACCTCACGCCCGCCAAGCTCGGCTTCGCCGCCAAGCTGCAGGTCGGTGAGCCGGTCGTGGCGATCGGCTCGCCGCTGAGCCTTCCCGACACGGTCACCTCCGGCATCGTCAGCTATCTCCACCGGCCGGTCACCACCGGCTCCACCGCCGAGGACTCCTCCTGGATCGACGCGATCCAGACCGACGCCGCGATCAACCCGGGCAACTCCGGCGGCCCGCTGGTCAACCAGAAGGGCGAGGTGATCGGCGTCAACTCCGCCATCGCCACCGCCGGCGGCGGCTCCGTCGACTCCGAGGCCGGCAACATCGGCGTCGGCTTCGCGATCCCCGTCGAGCAGGTCCGGGTCACGGCCGACCAGATCCTCAAGACCGGCAAGGCGCAGTACCCCGTGATCGGCGCCAAGGTGAAGACCGGCGGCCCGCCGACCGGCGACGGCGCCGAGCTCGACGAGATCATCGCCGACAGCCCGGCCGAGAAGGCCGGCCTGCGCCGCGGCGACGTGATCACCCATGTCAACGGCAGCCGGGTCGCCGACGGCACCGCGCTGATCGTCGCGATCCGGACCTACCAGCCCGGTCAGACCATCGAGTTCACCATCACCCGTGGCTCGAACGAGAAGAAGGTCGAGGTCACCCTCGACGGCGAGGTGGGATAGCGGAGGCTCAGTCGACCTCGGACTCCACGAAGGGGTGCTCGGCGACGTACTGCTCGGTGTGGCGGTACTGCTGGGCGATGTAGTCCTCGAGCCGGCTCGCCTCCACCCGCCACTGGCCGCGCCCGCCGATCTTGATCGCGGGCAGTTCGCCACGGCGCACCAGCGCGTACACCTGCGCGCTCGAGGTGTTGAGCACCTCGGCGACGTCGGCGAGCGTCAGGAAGCGCGGGCTGCCGGGCTGGCCGGGACGGTCGGGCATGGCCCCATCGTCGCATCCGGTCCCGACCTCCGCAGCCCGGGACACGGCGTACCTGTGGACGGCCAGGTGACGCCGGCCGGTTCGGCCTGCATGATGACCGGGTGACTCGGGATCTCGGGAGTTCCGTGGGCACGCCTGTCCCTCCGGCCGCGCAACGCGTGGCGCGGCCGGCCTGGCGTGATCCCCGGCTGTGGCTCGGCGTGCTGCTCGTGACCGGCTCGGTCGTCCTCGGAGCGCGGCTCCTGGCGGCAGCCGACGACTCCGTGACGGTGTGGGCGCTGTCGGGGGAGCGGGGTGCCGGCGCCCCGGTCGCCGCCGCCGACCTCGTCGTCCAACGGGTGCGCTTCGCCGACGACGCGACGCTGGAGCGCTACTTCACGGCCGACGAGCCGGTCCCCGACGACCTGGTCCTGGTCCGCGCGGTCGGCGAGGGCGAGCTGCTGGCCCGCTCGGCCGTCGGTGCGGCCGACGAGGAGGCCGTGCTGCGGGTGCCGCTCGAGGTCGACCCCAACCGCGTGCCGCCGGACGTCGCGGCCGGCTCCGTGGTCGACGTGTGGCTCACCGACGGCTCCGGCCCGGTGGCCGCACCCACGGCCGCGAAGGACGCCGACGACAAGGCCGACGGGCCGGCGCTCAGCGGGGTCACGGTCGTCGCCGCGCCGTCGTACGACGACACCTTCGCCGTCACCGGCGCCCGTCAGCTCGTGGTCGCCGTCGACGACGACCGGGCGGCGGAGTTCGAGCTGCTCCTCAGCACCCTGCAGGACCCGGTGATCCGGATCCTGCAGCGTTCGTGAGGCCCGCATGGCCGGCGTGAGCGTCGTCCTGCTGGTCTCGACGGGCGCCGCCTGGGAGTCGCGGGCGCTGACCACGCTCAACGAGCACCCCGCCACCGTGCTGCTCAAGCGCTGCGTCGACGTGCCCGACCTGATGGCCGCCGCCCGCACCGGCCAGGCCGACGTCGCGGTGGTGGCCGCGGACCTGCCCGGGCTCGACCACGGCGTGGTCGACGACCTGCGCCAGCACGGCGTCCGGGTGGTCGGCGTGGCCTCCGACCTCGACCTCGCCCGACCCCGCGCCGCCCGGATCGGCGTGGTCACGGTGCTGGCCGCCGATCGGGTCGGCGAGCTGGCCGGTCTGGTCGCCGGTCTGCCGGCCGACCCGACCCACCCCGTGCCGGCGTACGACACAGCACCCGACACCGCGTCCGACACCGCGTCCGACACCGCGTCCCGGCCCTCCGGCGGGCTTGCCGGCCGGGTGCTCGCCGTGTGGGGCGCCGGGGGAGCGCCGGGTCGCACCACCTTGGCGAGCGGTCTGGCCGGCGAGCTCGCCCGCCGTGGGCTGACCACGCTGCTGGTGGATGCCGACCCCCACGGCGGTGCCGTCGCCCAGCATCTGGGCGTCCTCGACGAGGTGTCCGGGCTCCTCTCGGCTGCGCGCCTGGTCGGCGCCGGCACCCTCGACGAGCGCTTCGTCACCGTGCAGCGCCGGCTCTCCGACTACCTGCGGGTGCTGACCGGGCTGCCGCGCCCCGACCGTTGGGCCGAGCTGCGGCCCGGCACGCTGACCGCGATCGTCGAGTGCGCCCGCCAGGACGGCCAGGTCGTCCTCGACACCGGCTTCAGCCTCGAGCCCGACGCCGGCGAGCCCACCGCCCGTCCCGAGCGCAACGGGCTGACCCGCGAGGCCGTCGAGGTCGCCGACGAGGTGGTCCTCGTCGGCTCCGCCGACCCGGTCGGCCTGGCCCGGCTGGCCCGCGCCCTCACCGAGCTCCACGAGCACGTCCCCGACCCGCGGGTGCGTGTCGTCGTCAACAGGATGCGTCCCACCCTGGGCTGGCGTGAGGCCGACGTGGTGACCATGCTCGCCGGCTTCGGCCCGCACCTCGACGTGCACTTCCTGCCCGACGACCAGGCCGCCGTCGACCGGGCGCTGGTCGCCGGCCGGCTGCTCGTCGAGTCCGGAGAGTGCGCGCTGACCCGGGGCATCGCGCGGCTGCTCGACGCCATGGCGGGGCCGCCCGCGCGACTGGCATAGTGGCCCGATGGCGCGCATCCCGGTCCCCGACGTCCTGTTCCGGGTCCTCGGCCGGCAGCTGGGCGGCCCGTCCGGCCCGCTCGGCGGCCTGGTCGCGCGGATGCTCAACAAGGGCAACGCGGTGCCGGTGGCCGCGGCCGTCGAGGCGCTCGGGCTGAGCGGCACCGAGGCCGTGGCCGACATCGGCTTCGGTGGCGGGGTCGGGCTCGACCTGCTGCTGGCAGCGACCGACCGCGGCGGCCGGGTGCACGGCGTCGAGCCGTCGGTGGACATGCTGGCCCGCGCCCGGAAGGCGCATCCCGAGGCGGTGGCCGCTGGGCGGCTCGAGCTGCACGAGGCGACCATGGCGTCGCTGCCCTTCGCGGACGGCGCGTTGGACGGCTGGATCACCACCAACACGGTCTACTTCGTCGACGACCTCGACGTCGCGCTGCGCGAGGCCGCGCGGGTGCTCGCGCCGGGAGCACGCGGGGTGGTGGGGATCGCCGAGCCGGAGTGGATGGCGCGCCAGCCGTTCGCCCGCCACGGGTTCACGGTGCGGCCGGTGGCCGAGGTCGTGCAGGCACTGGAGGCGACCGGGCTGGAGGTCGAGCACCGCACGCTCGGGCACCGCGAGCCGGCGTTCCACCTGCTCGTCGGCATCAGGCCCGACGTCAGGAGCTGAAGAGCAGGAACAGCCCGCCCGCGGTGAACCCGACCATCACGAAGAGCAGCGGCAGCTGCCCGGTGATCTGGTCGCGCTTGGGCAACAGGCTCAGTGCCCGGTCGTGCGCGGCGACGGCGGCGACGACGTGCCCGATCACGACGGCCAGCACCTTGACCGTGGCCAGCACCTCGGGGTGGTAGGAGAACCAGTACGACGGCTCGACGGCCGCCGTACCGAGGATGTCCCAACCCTTGCCCAGCGGGTCGCTGGCCCGGGCGAGCGTCTGGGTGCCGACGTCGATGAACAGGGTCAGGTAGTGCGCGACGATGTAGCCGAGCACGATCGGGACGATCGAGTGGGCGTAGTGCCGCGCCAGCTGACGACGCGGCACGTCGGCCCGCGAGGGTGTCAGCGCGCTGCCGATGCTGAACAGCAGCCCGGCGGTGAGGCAGAAGACGACCAGTGCGACGTTGTCGAGCAGGAACTTGCTGACCGAGGCGTTCTGGTAGGTCTTGACCCAGAAGGCCGACTCCGCGAAGGAGTCGAAGGCGGTGCTGCCGAACAGTACGGCGACCACACCGACCAGGCCCGGTGTGGGCGGGATGGTCGAGAGGTTGGCCAGCGGGCTGCGAAGCACCAGGCGGCCGTCGACCCGCGCCCACGGCGAGAGCTTCGCGATCAGCGAGGAGTAGACCTCGAACGGGTCGGCGTTCTCGTAGAAGCGGTTGCCGAACACGGCACCGCCGATGAGCATCGCGCCGACGTAGATCGCGCACCACAGCCGGACGCTGCCGAGCTCGGTGGGATGGGTGGAGGCCAGCTCCAGCCACACGAAGGCGAACAGGCCGAGCGCCGCCGGCCACAGTCCCAGCCGCTCGGGGTAGCGGACCAGGCCCTCGTCGGGGTCGCTGCCGGCCAGTCGGGCGATGCCGGCGTTGATGGTGCGGACCGGGCTGATCGCCCGCCACACCGGGCCGAACAGCGCGGAGGCGAAGACGAGCCCGACCCACCACCACACGTAGAAGATGCCGAAGAACGGGTTGGTCAGGGTGTTCTGGCCGAGCACCGCGGTGAACACGGTGTAGAGCGCGACGAGCATGCCGACCACGCGGAGCACGACGGGGAAGGCGGCCGAGCCGCTGACCCGGTCCAGCCAGGCGGGGGCCGGGCGACCGGGGTGCGCTCCGCCGTCGTAGCGCGGACGTCGCCAGGCCACGACGAGGACCGTGAAGGACACGACCAGCGCGGCGACCGCGCCGGACACGGCCAGCTCGAGCGAGATCGGCAGGTCGGCCTGACCGCCGATGCCGTGGGCTTCGACGGTCCCGGAGAGCGGGGTCATCGGACTTCGAGCTGGACGATGATCTGCGGCGGGTCGTGCGACTCCACCTCGATCACGCCGGGGCGGTCGATCGTGATCGGGAAGGTCTTGGTCCCGACGTCGTAGGCGAACTCCTGCTCGGGGTCGGAGTGCATGTGCAGCGAGCCGGCGGTGTCGGCCGTCACGACCAGGTCGACCGGCTGGCCGGCGGCCACCTTGACCCGGTCGCCCTTCGGCGTGATCTCGCCGTTCTTGACCGTGATGTCGACCACGACCTTCTCGTCGGTGCCCGCCTTCTCGTCGGAGCCGCACGCGGTGGCGGTCCCGAGGATCATGATCCCGGCGAGCGCCGCGCCGATGACGCGCAGCCGCTGCATGGTTCCTCCTGTCGCAGAACATCCGCGGACGAATCCACGGATGATCGATGTTGTCTGCCAGAATCTCATGTGATCCCAAGGCGACCGGATGGGGCCGGTCGCCGATGCTTCGGGGATCCGACCAGAGAGGCTGGGGAACCACGTGGTGGATCGGGTGCGCCCGCGGGACCTGACATTCCTCGAGCAGGAGTCGGCCGAGACCCCGCAGCACAACGCGACCATCGAGATCTTCGATCCCGGTGAGGGTCCCGAGGCGTTCGACCACGCCCGTCTCGTGGGGCTGATCCGCGACCGGATCGCGTTCGTGCCGCGCTATCGCCAGCGGCTGCAGGCGGTTCCCGGGCACCTCGCCAACCCGGTGTGGGTCGACGACGAGAAGTTCGACATCGGCTTCCACGTGCGACGCTCCGCGCTGCCGCGCCCCGGCACGTCCGCCCAGCTCCTCGAGCTGGTGTCGCGGATCGTGTCGCGTCCGCTCGACCGCAGCCGTCCGCTGTGGGAGATCTACTTCGTCGAGGGACTCGAGGGCGGCCGGGTCGCGCTGCTGTCGAAGACCCACCAGGCGCTGGTCGACGGCGTCCACACCGTCGACCTCGGCCAGCTGCTGCTCGACCTGCAGCCCGAGGCGCGTGCGCTCGAGCCCGACGACTGGCAGCCGCGACGCTCGCCCAACCCCGCGAACCTGCTGGCCACCGCCGTCCGCGAGAACCTCACCGACCCCGGCGAGCTGCTCGACACGGTCCGCACCGGCTCCCGTGCCCTGGCCCGCACCGCCGACCGGCGCAGCGAGCGGGCCCGCTCGTTCCTCGCCGCCGCGACCGGCCGGCGTCCCAAGACCCGCGGCGTCATCAACGGCCCGCTCTCCCAGCAGCGTCGCGTCGTCACCGTCGAGACCCGCCTGGCCGACTACCGCCGCATCCGCGAGGCCCACGGCGGCACCGTCAACGACGTCATCCTCGCCACCGTCACCGGTGCCCTCCGCGCCTGGCTGATGACCCGCTCCGAGTCGATGGGCGGGCTGCGCCAGGTGCGCGCCGTGGTCCCGGTCTCGGTCATCGACGAGGAGCTCGAGGCGACCTCGCTCGGCAGCCAGATCGCCGCCCACTTCGTCGACCTGCCGATCGGCGAGACCAGTCCCGTGGTCCGCCTGCACCAGGTGTCGTACTCGTTCCAGGCCCACAAGGACACCGGTCGCAGTGTCGCCGCCAACCGGCTCGCGGGCATCGCCGGCTTCGCGCCGACCACCTTCCACGCCATCGGCTCCCGGGTCGCCTCCGTCGAGCTGCGCCGCGGCTACCAGCTCTCGGTCACCAACGTCCCCGGCCCGCAGGCGCCGCTGTACGCCGCCGGCGCCCGCATGGTCGCCAGCTATCCCGTCCCGCCGCTGACGCCCGGGCACCCCCTGGCGATCGGCGTGACGTCGTACGACGGCGGCGTCTACTACGGCATCACCGCCGACCGCGACTGGATCCCCGACGCAGAGGTGCTGGGCGCGTGCGTGCGCGAGGCGCTCGACGAGCTGATCGACCTGTCCTCGGCGACCCGGCAGCGCGCCCCGCGCGGGCGGCGTACGACGAAGTCCACCTCGAAGGGGTCGGCGAAGGGCAAGCAGGACTGAGTGGGATCATGGGTCCCGTGATCCCGCTGCATCTCGGTGCCCTGCACCCCGTCGAGCAGATCGCCACGATCGTGCTCGCGTTCGGGCCGTTTCTGGTGCTGGGGATCGTGATCGCCGTCCGCCGCCGCGCCGAGTCCGACGAGGACATCGAAGACCTCGAGGATCTCGGCGCGACGGAGGAGCACGACCAGAACGGCTAGCCGGCGAGCCACTCCTTGCCGGTGCGCTCCTCGGCACGCAGCGCGCTGCCGAGGAGCTTGGCCAGCAGCTCCTCGATCTTGCCGGCGACGAGCGGGATCTTGACCTTGATCTCGAGCTCGACGGTCTCCTTGGTCACGCCACCGGTCTCGACGAGCGTAGCGGTGCCGTTGATCTCGCCCGGCTTGCCGGGGATGCCGACGGTGACGGTCGCCTTCAGGGGGCTCGCCCAGGTCTCGGTCTGCACGATCGTGGTGGTCTCGCCGATGAACTTCTTCGCGAACGACGGCACCTTGTCGGTGGGCTGCTCCATCTCGATCCGCACGGCCTTCGCGTCGACATTGCCCTCGATCTCGACGCTGTAGGACGTCGCGCGCTGGTTGCGGCACACGGTCTCGCGGAACACCGGGTCGGAGAGCATGGCCGCGACCTCGATCGCGGGGGCGTCGTACGTCATCTCGTGCACCAGCTTGGTCGCCATCTCAGCGCTCTCCCTTCAGCCAGGCCACGCCCACCGCGTGCTCGGTGGTGAGGCCTGCGTCGATGTTGTCGGCCATCAGCTTCTCCAGCTTCCCGGCGATCAGCGGCACCTTGACGACGACGTCGAGGTCCTGGACGTACGACGTGCCGCCACCCGCCGCGGACAGCCGGATCGTCCCCGTCGCCCTGGTGGGCTTGCCGGGTGCGGTGATCTCGATCGTGCCAGAGGTGGCGTCGTTCCACGACTCCCTGACCACCGCCTGGGTGGTGTCCCCGGCGATCTTCTTGGCGATCGCGGGCAGCCCGGCGGTGTTCTGCACCTGGTCGCTGACCAGCGTGAACCCGGCACCGGCCGGGGTGAGGGTGACGTCGATGGAGACGACGTCCTGGGCGGCGCCGACCTTCTCGCGGAAGGCGGGGTCCGCGAGCATCGCGAACACCTCCTCCGGCGGGGCGTCGTAGGCGAGCTCTCGGCTGTATCGCATACGAGACATCATGTCGCATGGGTCAGTTGTGAGGCGTCATGACGAGGTCCTAGTGTCGAGGTGTGTCAACGACGACGCTGCCCTCGGCACCGGGGGCTGACCGGGACCGCATCTTCGAGCAGGCCGCCGCGGCGGCCGGACCCGCGAAGGGATCAGGGGCGCCGCCCCGTGAGGCGCTGCCAGCACTGCTGCCGGCCTACTACCGGCACGTGGCCACCGAGGAGCTCGCGGCCCGCAGCGACCTCGACCTGTACGGCGCCTTCGCCTCCCACCACCACCTCGCCCTCGAGCGCCGTCCCGGCCAGGCAAAGGTCCGGGTGTACACCCCGACGGTCGCCGAGAACGGCTGGTCGGCCGGCGGCCACTCCGTGGTCGAGGTCGTCGTCGACGACATGCCGTTCCTCGTCGACTCGCTGACGATGGAGCTGGCCCGCGGCCTCCACGACGTGCGCACCGTCGTCCACCCGACCTTCGACGTACGGCGCGACGAGGCCGGGCGCCTGCTGTCGGCCGAGCCCGTCTCCTCAGGCTCGACCGCGCCCGCCGACGGCGCGATCCGCGAGTCGTGGATGCACATCGAGATCGGCCGCCTCAGTGGCGAGGACGGCGACACCCCCGAGCAGGTCGTGGCCGACTGCCGCCGCGTGCTCGGCGACGTCCTCGCCTCGGTCGAGGACTGGCCGGGCATGCAGGCGCAGGTCGCCGACGTCGTGGCAGGCCTCAGGTCCGACCCGCCGCCGCTGCCGGCAGACGAGGTCCGGCAGGCCGCGGAGCTGCTCGACTGGCTCGCCGACGAGCACTTCACCTTCCTCGGCTACCGCGAGTACGTCCTGGACCGGGTGTCCGTCGACGGCGGGCCCGAGGACGATGTCCTGCGGCCGGTCCCCGGCAGCGGCCTCGGCATCCTGCGCGAGCACCCCGCGGAGGGTGACACCTCCATCGCGTTCAGCAAGCTGCCCGACGCGGTCAAGGCGAAGGCCCGCGAGAAGCGGCTCCTGGTCCTGGCGAAGGCCAACTCGCGATCCACGATCCACCGCCCGGCGTACCTCGACTACGTCGGTGTGAAGACCTTCGGCCCCGACGGCGAGGTCGTGGGGGAGCGCCGGTTCCTCGGGCTGCTGTCCAGCGCCGCCTACACCGAGTCGCTGCTGCGGATCCCGCTGCTGCGCGAGAAGGTCGACGAGGTCCTCGAGCGCAGCGGGTACGACGCCCGCAGCCACGACGGCGCAGCGCTCCTCGACACGCTCGAGACCTACCCGCGCGACGAGCTGTTCCACACGCCGGTCGACGAGCTGGCCCCGATCGTCGAGGCCGCCATGCAGGCTCGCGAGCGCCGGGCCGTGCGGCTGTTCATCCGCCGAGACACCTACGCCCGCTACCTCTCGGTGCTCGTCTACCTGCCGCGCGACCGCTACAACACCGGCGTGCGCCACCGCTTCGTCGAGATCCTCACCGAGCAGATCGGCAAGGGCCGGATCGGCCCCGACTCGGTCGAGTTCAACGTGAGCATCAACGAGTCGACCACGGCCCGCGTCCACTTCGTCGTCCACCTGCCCAAGGGCGAGCTGATCCCCGACGACATCGACGTCGCGGACCTCGAGCGGCGCCTGATCGAGGCGTCCCGCTCGTGGCAGGAGGACTTCCTGCAGGCCGTCATCGCGGAGTACGGCGAGGAGGTCGGCGCGCTGCTCGGCCGCCGCTACCTCGACGCCTTCCCCGAGGCCTACAAGGAGGACTTCACAGCCCGCACGGCCGCGGTCGACCTGGGCCGGATCGAGGGGATCCGCGGCGAGGAGGGCCGCGACCAGTCGCTGTACGCCGAGGTCGACGCCGCCGACGGCGAGGCCCGGCTGAAGATGTTCCGGGTCGGTGAGCCGCTCTCGCTGAGCGCGGTGCTGCCGATGCTGGCCTCGATGGGCGTCGAGGTCGTCGACGAGCGTCCCTACGGCCTGACCGGCCTGGAGCGGGTCACCCACATCTACGACTTCGGCCTGCGCTACGGCGAGCCGCTGCCCGATCACGCCCGCGAGCTGTTCGCGGCGTCGATGCGCGCGATGTGGGACGGCCACACCGAGGTCGACGGCTTCAACCGCCTGGTGCTGCGCGCCCAGCTGACCTGGCGACAGGCGATGCTGCTGCGCGCCTACGCGAAGTACATGAAGCAGGGCAACAGCCCCTTCGCCGTCGACTCGATCGAGCAGGCCCTGGTCGACAACGTCGACCTGGCCCAGCTGCTGGTCGCGTTGTTCGAGGTGCGCTTCGACCCCGCCGCCGAGCAGGACCGGGCGGCTCGCGAGGAGGCGCTGGTCGAGCAGGTGCGGACCGCGCTCGATGACGTGGTCAGCCTCGACCACGACCGGATCCTGCGCTCCTACCTCACCCACATCCGTAGCACCCTGCGCACCAACTACTTCCAGACCGACGACGGCGCGCCCAAGCCCTATCTCTCGCTCAAGCTGGAGCCCTCGGCGATCCCGGACCTGCCGGAGCCGCGGCCAAGGTTCGAGATCTTCGTGTACTCCCCGCGGGTCGAGGGCGTGCACCTGCGCTTCGGCGCGGTCGCGCGCGGCGGCCTGCGTTGGTCGGACCGGCGCGACGACTTCCGCACCGAGATCCTCGGCCTGGTCAAGGCGCAGATGGTCAAGAACACCGTGATCGTGCCGGTCGGCGCGAAGGGCGGGTTCTACGCCAAGCAGCTGCCTCCCATGGATCCAACACAGCCGAGCGACCGCGAGGCGTGGCTCGCCGAGGGCGTGGCCTGCTACACGACCTTCATCCGCGGCCTGCTCGACGTGACCGACAACCTGGTCGCGGGCGAGACCGTGCCGCCGCCGGACGTCGTACGCCACGACGCCGACGACTCCTATCTCGTCGTCGCCGCCGACAAGGGCACCGCCACCTTCTCCGACATCGCCAACGGCGTCTCGGCCGACTACCACTTCTGGCTGGGCGACGCCTTCGCCAGCGGTGGCTCGGTGGGCTACGACCACAAGGCGATGGGCATCACCGCCAAGGGCGCGTGGGTGTCCGTACGCCGTCACTTCCGCGAGATGGGCGTGGACTGCCAGAACGAGGACATCACCGTCGTCGGCATCGGCGACATGTCCGGCGACGTCTTCGGCAACGGCATGCTGTGCTCCGAGCACATCCGACTGGTGGCCGCGTTCGACCACCGCGACATCTTCCTCGACCCGTCCCCGGACGCCGCTGCGTCCTTCGCCGAACGCCAGCGGCTCTTCGACCTGCCCCGGTCGAGCTGGCAGGACTACGACCGGTCCCTGATCTCCGCCGGCGGCGGTGTCTACCCGCGCAGCGCGAAGTCGATCCCGGTCAGCGCCGAGGTCCGCGAGGCGCTCGGGCTCGCCGACGACATCGCGCACCTCACGCCGGCCGAGCTGATGCGGGCGATCCTGCTCGCGCCCGTCGACCTGCTCTGGAACGGCGGCATCGGCACCTACGTCAAGGCCGCCACCGAGATCAACGCCGACGCCGGCGACAAGTCCAACGACGCGATCCGGGTCGACGGCGGCGAGCTCCGGGTCCGTTGCGTGGGCGAGGGCGGCAACCTCGGCTTCACCCAGCAGGGCCGGATCGAGTACGCCCTGGAGGGCGGCCGGATCAACACCGACTTCATCGACAACTCCGCCGGCGTGGACACCTCCGACCACGAGGTCAATCTCAAGATCCTGCTCGACCGCATCGTCGCCGACGGCGACCTGACCGGCAAGCAGCGCAACGAGCTGCTGGCCTCGATGACCGACGAGGTCGCCGACCTGGTGCTGCGCGACAACTACGACCAGAACATCGCGCTCGCCAACGCCGCCAGGAACGCCGTCTCGCTCCTGCACGTCCACGAGCAGTGGATGCGCGACCTCGAGGCGCAGGGCCTGCTCGACCGCGAGCTCGAGGCGCTGCCCTCGAGCCGGGAGGTCGCCCGCCGGATCGAGGCAGGGGCGACCCTGACCCAGCCGGAGCTCGCGGTGCTGATGGCCTACACCAAGATCGTGCTGGCCGAGGAGCTGCTGGCCTCGGACCTGCCCGAGGACCCGTACCTCGACAACGACATCCAGGCCTACTTCCCGAAGCCGGTCCAGGAGCGGTTCGCCGAGCAGGTGGCAGCCCACCCGCTGCGTCGCGAGATCATCGTGACCCAGGTCGTCAACGACCTGGTCAACGGCGCCGGCATGACCTACTGGCCGCGGCTGGCCGGCGAGACCGGCGCCAGTCCCGCCGAGCTCACCCGTGCCAATTTCGTGGCCCGGGAGATCTTCGGCTCGCTCGCCCTGCGCCGGGAGCTGGAGCAGTACGACAACGTCCTGGACGCGACCGTGCAGACCCGGATGCGGGTCGAGATGCGCACCCTCGTCGAGCGGGCCTCGCGCTGGCTGGTCACCAACCGGCGGCCACCGCTCGACAGCCAGGGCAACGTCGAGTTCTTCGCGGCGCCGGTGCAGGCGACCATGCTGGAGCTGCCCCAGCTGCTGACCGGCGCCGAGCTGGCGTCGTACGAGGCCCGTCGGGAGCTGCTCGTCGGCCACGACGTCCCCGAGGACCTCGCCAGCCGGGTCGCGTCGTTCGACGTGGCCTACACGTTGCTCAACGTGGTCGAGATTGCCGACGCCCACGGCCTCACCCCGGCCGAGGTGGCCCGCGTCCACTTCGCCCTGGGGGAGCGGCTCGGGCTGTCCGTGCTGCAGCGCCGGATCGTCGACCTGCCGCGTGCCGACCAGTGGCAGACCATGGCCCGCGCCGCGCTGCGCGACGACCTCTACTCGATCCACGCCCAGCTCACCGCCCAGGTCCTCGAGGCCACCGGCGAGCTCGACGCGGTCGACGACCCCGCCGAGGCCGCTACCCGGCGCGTCGCGACCTGGGAGGCCGAGGCCGGAGGCGTGGTCGACAAGGCGATCGGCGCGCTGAGCGCGGTCTGCTCCGACGAGCCGACCGACATCGCGAAGGTCTCCGTCGGCCTGCGGGTGGTACGCGGCCTGCTGTCCTGACGAACTCGCCCCCTCGGCTTCGACGAGGGTTCACCACCAACGGCTAGGGTCGGTCGCGATGACTGCCATCCACGTGACCGGACTGACCAAGCGGTACGGCGACCTGGTCGCCGTCGACGGGGTGAGCCTCGATGTCGCCGAGGGGGAGTTCGTCGGGGTGCTCGGACCCAACGGTGCCGGCAAGACCACGCTCCTGGAGATGGTCGAGGGCCTGCGCCAGCCGGACGCCGGCGGGATCGAGGTGCTCGGCGAGCCCGTGTGGCCGCGCAACCCGCGGCTGCAGCCCCGCATCGGCGTCCAGCTCCAGGCCTCGTCGTTCTTCGAGCGGCTCACGGCCCGCGAGCAGATCCGCACCTTCGCCAGCCTGTACGGCGTCGGGCACGCCACCGCCGACGGCTGGCTCGAGCGGGTGGGACTGACCGACAAGGCCGAGAGCCGCGTCGAGGACCTGTCCGGCGGCCAGGCCCAGCGGCTGTCCATCGCCTGCGCGCTGGTGCACGACCCGGAGCTGGTCTTCCTCGACGAGCCGACGGCGGCGCTCGACCCGCAGGCCCGGCGCAACCTGTGGGACCTGCTGTCCTCGATCAACGACAGCGGTCGCACCGTCGTACTCACGACGCACTACATGGACGAGGCCGAGGTGCTCTGCGACCGGGTCGCGGTCATGGACCACGGCCGGCTCCTGCAGTTCGACACGCCCGCCGCGCTGGTCCGCGGCCTCGACGCCCCGGCCCGGATCCGGGTCGCGCCCGGTGCGCTCAGCGTCGCGCAGGCCGCGGCGATCCCCGGCGTCACCGAGACGCGCGAGGACGTCGACGGCGTCGTCCTGGTGACCCGGGACCCGGGCGGCGTGATCGGCGCCCTGGCCGCAGGGGACCACCTCGACGGCGTCTCCGTGCAGACCGGCACCCTGGAGGACGTGTTCCTCTCCCTGACCGGACGGGAGTACCGCGCATGAGCCGGCTGCTGCAGTCGCCGTTCTGGGCGCTGTCCGTCGCGATCCTGCGCGGCTTCCTGCGCGACAAGGCCGCGGTCTTCTTCGCGGTGATCTTCCCGCTGATGTTCCTGGTGCTCTTCGGTGGCCTGCTCGGCAGCCAGGACCAGTCGAAGGTGGACCTGATCCAGGTCGGCGCGGTCCCGCTCGTCGACGACCTGCCCGACGACGCGCACGCCGCCTTCCGCCAGACCTTCGAGGTCGATCGGACCGAGGACCTCGACGCCGCCCTGGAGGAGGTCCGCAAGGGCGACGCCGACGTGGCGATCGAGCAGCGCGGCGACGACCTGATCGCCCACTACACGCAGACCGACCAGGTCAAGGCGGCCATCACCCAGGGCACGCTGCGTGCGTTCGTCGACGGCGCCAACGTCGCCGCGACCGGCCAGCCGCCGGCGTACTCCTTCACCGCCGAGCGCGTCGAGGACGAGTCGCTCTCGGTCATCCAGTTCGTCACGCCGGGCCTGCTCGGCTGGGCGGTCGCGATGAGCGCGGCCTTCGGCTCCGCGGCGACGCTCCAGGGCTGGCGGCAGTCCAAGCTGCTGCGCCGCCTCCAGCTCGCACCCGTCGGCACAGGCACCATCGTCGGCGCCCGGGTGGCGGTGACGCTGCTGATCGCCTTCGGGCAGCTCGCCATCTTCCTCGGGCTCGGCGCGGCGGCGTTCGGGCTGACCCTCACCGGGTCGTGGTGGATGTCGATCCCGCTGGTCGCCGTCGGCACGCTGTGCTTCATGGCCATCGGCCTGCTCGCCGGTGCGCTCGCCAAGACCACCGAGGGCGCGGTCAACCTCGCCAACTTCCTGGTCCTGCCGATGGCCTTCCTCAGCGGCTCGTTCTTCCCGCTCGACGGCGCCCCCACCTGGCTGCAACGCCTCTCGGACCTGCTGCCGCTCAAGCACTTCAACTCCGGGATGCTCGACGTCATGGTCCGCGGCGAGGGACCGGCCGCCGCGCTCGCGCCGCTCGGGATCCTCGCCGGGTTCGCGGTCGTGGTCACCCTGCTCGCCGCGCGGCTGTTCCGGTGGGAGACCACCTGAGACCCCACGGGGGACCGGTGAGAAGCAATAGGCTGCGACGGTGCTCGACTTCGCGGTCCTTCTGGCCCTTCTCGCGCTGATCATCGTCGTCGCGCGCCTCGCGGGCGCCGCGGTCGCGAGGATCGGCATCCCGCCGGTCGTGGGTGAGATCGGAGCCGGCGTCCTGCTGGGTCCCAGTCTCCTCGGGATGCAGCTCAGCCAGGACCTGTTCCCGGTCGACCAGCGCGGGTTCCTCGACGTCCTGGCCCGCGTCGGGCTGGTGCTGTTCATGTTCGTCGTCGGGCTCGAGCTCGACCTCTCCCTGGTCCGGGGCCGCGAGAAGGTCGCCGTGTCCGTGTCGGTCACCTCGATCGCGCTGCCCTTCGCCCTCGGCATCGGGCTCGCCCACCTGTTCGTCAGCAGCGGGGCCACCGAGGCGCTGAAGCCGGCCGACGCGGAGTTCTGGCCGTTCGCGCTGTTCATGGGTGCGGCGATGTCGATCACCGCGTTCCCGGTGCTCGCCCGGATCCTCACCGACCGGCGGATGCACCGCACCGAGACCGGCGGCCTGGCGCTGGCCTGCGCGGCGACCGACGACATCATCGCCTGGACCCTGCTGGCCGTGGTGCTCGCGATCGCGGGCGTCGAGGGGGAGCACAGCCACCTGCCCCACTGGGCGATCTACCTCGCGGTGCCGTTCGTGGCCCTCGCCGTGTTCGTGGTCCGCCCGGCGCTGGGCTGGCTGACCACGGCGTACCGGAAGGCCGGCGAGCTCACGCCGACCATCCTCTCGGTGGTGCTCGTCGGCATGCTGCTCTTCTCGGCCACCACCGACCTGCTCGGCATCCACTACATCTTCGGCGCGTTCCTCTTCGGCGCGATCATCCCGCACGAGAACGCCGCCGCCCTGCGCCACGAGATCCTGGTCCGTCTCGAGCAGATCTCCGTGCTCCTGCTGCTGCCGGTCTTCTTCCTGCTCTCCGGCCTCAAGGTCGACATCCGCGGGCTCGGCGCCGAGCACATCGTCCCGATGCTCGGCATCCTCGCGGTGGCCATCATCGGCAAGTACGTCGGCGCGTACGTCGGCGCGCGGCTCCAGAGCGTCCCGCACTGGCAGGCCAGCTCGCTGGGCCTGCTGATGAACACCCGCGGCCTGACCGAGCTGATCATCCTCAACGTGGGCCTCGAGAAGGGCCTGCTCAGCCAGGAGCTGTTCACCATGATGGTGGTGATGGCCCTGGTCACGACCGTGATGACCGGTCCGCTGCTGGGCCTCGTCTACCCGCAGCGCCGCGTGGCCCGCGACATCGCCGAGGCCGAGCGGGCCGCGCTCGGCGAGGAGGCCGTCGACCGGATCCTGGTCCTGGCCCGTCACGGGCAGGACAACCGGCTGCCCGTCGAGCTCGCCGTGGCCGCGCTCGCCGGCGCCCGGCCGGCCGAGATCGTGCTCGCCGACCTCACTGCGCAGGGTCGTCCGCTCGAGGTCGGCAGCGGCCTGTCGCTCGACCTCGCCGAGATGGCGGCGGCGATGGAGCGCCAGCAGGTACTGGTGCACCACGGCGAGGAGCTGGGCGTCCCGGTCCGGGTGATCGCCCACCCCAGCGCCGATGTCGAGCAGGACCTGGTCGAGCTGGTCGGCGCCCTCGCCCCGCAGGGCCTGGTCGTCTGGTCCGACGACCCCGCACTCACCGCAGTGGTGGCCGCCAACGAGTCACCGGTCGTGGTCGCCGCCACCGGTACGACGACCCCCGACCCCGACGCCCCCGTCGTCGTCGACTGGGCCACCGGCAGCAACGGCGAGGCCGCGATCGTCCTCGGCGCCCGGCTCGCGCTCGCCCGCGGCACCACGCTCGCTCTGCACGGCGACGGTGGCCGGCGCCAGGCGGCAGCCCGGGCGGCTCTGGAGTCGCGCGGGGTGCGGTTCGCGGACCCGGCCGCCGACGCGGGGCCGCTGGCCGCCGTACCGATCGCGGTGGGTGCCCTGGACGCCGCTACGGCGACCGTGCGAGTGCGCGCCGAGCTGGACGCCGCCCCCGTCGACTTCGCAGCCGTGCCGCTCGCCGCGGGGGCGACGGTCTGACGATCAGCCGGTGGCGTTGCCCGCGTGCGTGTTGAACGCCAGGGTGCGGTGCCCGATCCGGACCCGGGTGCCCTGCACCAGGACCTGCTCGCTGCCGGGCGGCATCCGCACCCAGTCAGGGGTCTTCGGCAGGTGCACGTAGGTGCCGTTGGTCGAGTTGTTGTCGACCAGGACGACGTCCCAGCCGCGCAGCTCGAGCCGCGCGTGCACCCGGGAGACCTGGTTGGACTGGTCGATGATCGGCAGCGGCCGGAACTCGCCGGCGACGATCCGCTCGTCCGGTGCGGGGTCGCGCCCCAACAGGTACGGGTTGTCCAGCTGGAACACCGCTCCGTCGTCGAGCACGATCACGCCCAGCGGCGGCCGCGGGCCGTTCACCAGCACGGGCGTCTGCTGGACCATGTTGATCCCGCAGATCCCGCAGAACAGCACCCGCGGGTCGTTGAAGTGCTGGTTCTTGCAGTAGACGCCGCGCACCTGCTCATGGGCGTGGTCGTCGTGGACCTGAGCCGCGTCCTCGACGATCGGCAGCGGCTCGAAGTCGTCGATGTCGTCGTCGACCTCGCTCATCAGCACCGACTGGAAGCTCACGTGCTCGTCGGGCTGCGCCGGCGGCAGCGGCCGGCCGGCGACCGGCGCCATGACGGGCGGCTCGGGCTCCACGGCCGGCGGAGCTTGGACGACGGGCGCCGGCTCGGGCGCCCGGACCTGGGTCGCCGGGCGCAGGACCGGCTCGGCCGGCGTACCACCGACGGTGGGCACCAGGAAGCCACCGGCGGGCACGACCCCACCATCGAGCCGGTACGACGACCCGGCGGCCGGCGCCGCGGCTCCGGGCAGCACGGCCGAGACCGACTCGACCGGCCACGGGATCAGCCGCTCCACCCACGCCAGCGACTGCGCGCCGCTGATCTCCTCGCCGTCGACGTTCACGACGACGTCGCCGTCGACGAAGACCGCGAGTCCGGTGGTGTGCGGTGCGATCGCGGCGAAGCCGGGGGACTGGTCGACCGAGGTGGACAGCATCAGCGCGAACCCGCGGATCAGCTGGCGGCCCTGGCCGCCGTTGGCGGCCACCATCTCCGCGTGCTCGAGGTAGGGCCGCACGACCTCCGGGTCGTCGGACCCGACGAGGAGCACGACCGGCCCGAACCGGGCCAGGGTGCCGCCGCCGGGCCCGGGGACCACCGACGCCGCGGTCCAGTCGTCTGCCGAGCTGTGCGTCATCGTCAAATGATCCTTCCGCCGAAGAAGCGCCACCGGATGAACGGGACCCGCATCGGGCCGTTGGTCCAGACCCAGATCACCAGCCAGATCACCGAGAAGTCGATGAAGAACGCCCAGAACGGCACCCCGTCGTACGGGTAGTCGATGCCGGGCACCAGCTCCAGGTCGAGCAGCAGCCACACCAGTGCGCCCTCGTTGAGCGCGGTGATCAGGCCGAACATGGTGGGCCAGTCCTTCTCCCACCGCAGCTGCTGGATGGCGTGGTAGATCAGCTCCCACACGATGCCGAGCACCAGCACGGCCGCGAGGATGAGGTACGTCGTGCGGTAGTCCGGGTCGCCGGGCAGGATCGGTGTCAGCACCAGCGTGATCAGCCCGCCGAAGACGACGAGCATGAAGATCCGGGTCTGGAGCCGGCCGTTGAGGGTGGGCAGCATCAGTCACACGCTCCTGGGGTCGCGACGGGCCGGCTCACGGGGCGCTCCCGGCGAGCCACTTCCACCACTGCAGGGTCGAGCGCACCGGCCCGATCCGCTTGCAGAAGCCGCGCTTGTTGAGGTCCCCGTAGATCTCCTGGGCCGCGACCTGCAGGCCCAGGAAGGTGTCGACGCCGGGGAAGTAGCCGCCGAGCGTGGTCGCGCCCGACGCGTACATCACGCCGCCGCCCGACTGGGTGCCGATCAGCTCGAAGGAGCGGTCGACGTTGAGCCGGCCGACCGGATTGCGGCTGGCGCCGCCGTGGTCGAGCAGGTCCTTGAGCAGGCGGTGCTCGGCGATGTCGGCCTCGAGGCCGGTGCAGTCGATGACGAAGTCGACCTCCACCGGTACGACGCCCTGGGCGGTGCGGACCTGGTTGAGGATCCGCTCGCCGCTGGGCCGCATCTCGTCGACGGTGCCGACCACGCAGCTGTACCAGCCCTCACGGCGGCCCTGCTTCATCTGCCGCTGCCAGCTCTTGCGGTAGGGCGTGTTGGTGCCGCCCATCCGCTTGTAGAGCTCGGCGCGCTGCTCGCCCTCCAGGTTGCGCACCTGCGCCTTGAGCTGGCCGCCCCACACCGACTTCGGGTAGTTGAACCCCTGGTAGGCCCACCCGTCGCCACCGCGGCGGCGCATGGTCACCCGGGTGCGGCCACCGCCCGGGCGCTGGTCCTCCTCGTTGCCGTAGCCATCGTTGGTGCCGTGGATGTAGGTGCGGAACAGGTGCACGATCCTGGTCTGCGCGCCGTGCTTCTCGCGGTCGTCCATCAGCCGCTGCAGGATGCGCGAGGCCACGATCCCGCCGCCGCGCACCAGCACCGTGGACGGCGTCTGCACGAGCCGCTCGTAGACGTGCTCGTGGGCCTCGTAGGCGTTGACGATGTGGCGGTAGTCGTTGTTCTCGGTGCGGTAGCGCTGCAGCTCGGGCAGGAACTTCAGTCCTGGGTAGCCGACCGCCAGGTGCACGTACTGCGAGCGGAAGGCGACCCGCTTGGTGGCCGACGCGCCCTCGGGCGGGGTCAGGATCGTGAAGTACCCGCCTCCGTAGCGCCGCCGGACGATGCGGACCAGGCCCTTGACCAGCATCTCGTCGTACGCGATCCGCTTCGCCTCGCGCTCGAGCTGCTGGAAGACGTTGCCGGCCTTGGGGGTGTAGTAGTCCTCGAAGATCGGCTCGCTGAACAGCTGCCAGAGCACCTTGAGGTTGAAGTGCCGCACGCCCTCCGCGAAGCCGTACGACGGGAAGCCCCAGATGTTGTCCGGCCGCGACGCCGAGTCGGAGCGGATCCGCTCGGGCCGGGGGACCTGGGAGACCCGGGTGAGGTACTCGTAGGTCTGCCACGGGAAGTCGAGGGTGCTGAGCACCCGCATCTGGGAGGTCGGCACGCCCGCGATGCGCAGGTAGTCGACGGTCACGAAGCTCCCGATGCCGCCGCCGATCGTGACGAACGGGACGTCCACGATCGGGATGCCGGCGGCCGCCACCATGTCGTCGGTCCAGAAGTCGGTCTGCAGCAGCTGGTCGTTCAGGTCACCCGAGATCGGCTGGGCTGGCAGGTAGGTCGAGGGGTCCGTGGTCGGGACCACGGATGCCGCGGTGGGGTCGATCAACGGATGCCTCCTGGGTCGCTGACGGCGTCCGGAACGCTACACCGGTTGCCCCGCCGGCGCCGGGGGAATCGCTGCTGCCAGCCGGGATCGCGTGACATGCTGGACCCCGGCCGAGGCACCCGGCTGGACGACGAGGCGCTGGAGGATCCGCGTGCAGGGAATCGCTGACTACGAGTTCGTGCGCCCGCTGGGCGAGTCGAACTACGGCACCAACTACCTCGCCACGGCCCCGGCCCGGCTGGGCATCCCGGCCGGCGAGGTGGTGGTCAAGGTGATCGCCGGACCCACGTCCGACGACGCCTTCCGCCGCGCGACCCGCGAGCTCAAGCACTTCAGTGTCGCCGACTCCGACCGGCTCGTCGCCGTCTACGACGCGGGCCGGCAGGGTGGCGCCTTCTACTACGCCATGGAGTTCCTGCCACTCGGCTCCCTCGAACGGCCCCAGGTCGAGATCGGCGTCGGCCAGCGGGTGGCCGCGGTCCGCGACGCCGCCCGGGCGGCTCACGCACTCCACGAGCGCGGGATCGCGCACCGCGACATCAAGCCCGCCAACGTGCTGATCGCCGAGGACGGCGGCCGCCTCGCCGACCTCGGGCTCTCCCAGCTGCTGTCACCGGGCATGGTGACGACGGGACTCGGACAGATCGGCCTGGAGTTCACCGACCCGGCGATCATGCTCGGCGCCCAGGCCTCGCGGGCCAGCGACATCTGGTCGCTGGGTGCCACCGTGCACTTCGCGATCACCGGAGCCGGTGTGTACGGCGAGCTCCGCGACACCGAGCCGCTGCTGCTGGTGCGCTCCATCCTCGCCTCGCAGCCCAGCCTGGCCCCCGACCTGCCGCCGGCCGCCCGCGACCTGGTCGAGGCCTGCCTCGCCACCGACGTCGCGGTCCGCCCGCGCACCGCCGCGGAGGTCGCCGACCGCATCGCGGGGATCGCCGCCGAGCTGGGGTCGGCGGTCTGAGGATGGAGCTCCACGACGTCCTGCGCGAGCTGGTGACCGAGCACGGCTCGGCGATCCTCGACGACGCCGCCGGCTTCCGCGGCGTCCTCGACGACGTCCTGGCCGAGGACCAGGCCACCACCGGTGACATCAACCTGCTCGTCGACGCGGTGCGCTTCGGGGTGCTCAGCCCGCTGCGCGAGATGATCGACGGCGGCGCCGACCCGGGCCGCGCCGTCGAGGAGGCCGGGCTGCGCCTGGCCCGTGACCGCGGCGGGGACGACCAGGCCGCGTCGAGCTGGGCCGCCGCCGTGCTCGGGTACGCCGTCGGCACCGTCCCGGCCGCCGTCGTGCTCCGCTACCGCACCAGCCGGCCCGCGAGCGGCCAGCTGCCGCCGCCGACCGCGGCGCCCGCCCCCGGGCCCGCCGCGCCGCCGTACCAGTCACCGCCTCCCACCGCCTGGCCGCCGGCCCCGCCGGTCCACCAGTCGGCACCCCAGCCGACGGTGAGCCCGACGCCCGCACCCCCGCCGTATGCCGCCCCCGCGGCGTACCCCTCCGGTCCGGGCGGCTACGCCCCTCCCGGCGGCTTCGGCGCCCCGCCGCCGAAGAAGCGCGGTGCCGCCGTGTGGATCGCGGCCGCCGTCGCCGGCGTCGTGGTGGTCGGCGGCGGGGTCGCGGCCGCGGTCGCGCTCTCCGGCGGCGGCAAGGACCCGGATCCGAAGAAGGTGGAGTCCAGCGGCCCGAAGGAGCCCGACGTCGACGTCACGCCCGCGGCCCTCGACGAGCGCTACGGCACCCTCGCCAGCAAGATCTCGGCCGGCGCCACCGACTGCAAGGCCGACCAGCCGGGCTCCGGCGAGACCGAGGTCGTGCAGTGCTCGGTCAGCACCGGCACCCTGCGCCTGGTCACCTACGCCGACGACGCGGCGTTCACCGCCGCCCGCACCGCCCGCTTCGACTACCGCGCCGGCACGATGAGTGCCGACAACGGCGCCACGGCCCTCTACGAGTACGACCCCGAGCGGGGCGGCACCACCGACCCGGCCGTCGTCTACTGGGACAGCAAGGGCGCCAAGCAGTCCGCGCTCCTCGAGGGCGAGGGCACCGCCACCATCGACGCGGTCGTCGCCAGCTTCACCAGCACCTCGCCCCGCGTCACCGAGCCGACCGCGCCGGCCCACCCCAAGCTGATCGAGTTCATCAAGATCAACATGGACCCCGCCAAGTGCACCCGCGAGCGCACCTTCTTCACCGGCGAGACCGAGGAGAGCAGCTGCGAGACCGACGACAGCGGGATCATCGTCAGCGTCGGCCGCTACTCCACCCGCAAGGAGATGAAGGCCGACCGCAAGTACTACAAGAAGCAGTACGACGAGGCCGGCACCCAGGGCGGGGGCGGCACGTGGCGCTTCGGCGAGGGCGAGGCCGAGGGCGGCTACTACGCCTACCTCGACAGCTCCGGGGAGACCGCGACGGTCTACTGGGACTGGAACGCCGACGACTGCTACTGCTACGGCGTCGCGCGGAACTTCGAGGGCGACCTCGAGGGCCTCGAGAAGTGGTGGCCCTCCGACGACTGACGGGGGTGCTCAGCCCTCGGGCACCGGCACGGTGTCGGCGAGGTCGGGCCGGTCGATCCCGGCGACGTCGTTGCGCACCAGCAGCGCCATCGTGGTGTCGTCGCCCCCGATGAGGGCGGGCTCGGCCAGCCACTCGGGCAGCTGCTCGCGCACCCAGCCCAGGCCCCGGGCCCGGGCGAACTCCAGCAGCTGCTCGCCGGTCTGGCGCCACCACCCGTGGGAGTCGACCCGGGAGCGGCCGAAGCCGTCGGTGCACAGGAAGACCAGCGCCGCGCGGTCGGCGGCGGCGTCGACGACGCCGACCCGCAGCGCGTCGAGCGGGCGCGGCTGGCACAGCGAGCTGGTGTGCAGCCCGTCGAGGTCGGGATCCTCGGGCAGGGGGCGCGAGGCGGTGCCGTCGCTGGCCACCAGGACCGAGTCGCCGTCGCCGATCTGCAGGAACACCATCACGTCCCCGGCCGCGGCCGCGCCGAGGATGGTCGAGCCGTAGGCACGCAGCGGGTCTGCGGAGGCGCCGAGCTCGTCCTCGGCGGGGGAGTAGGGGTTCGCCTCGAGGTGGTGGCGGACCTTCGCGGTCCAGGTCTCCACGATCGCCGCCCCGGCCCGCGCCACCCGGTCGCGGGCGGTCTCGTCGGGCGCGGTCAGGTCGGGCAGGATCCGGCGCAGCTCCTCGACCGCGCTGACCACCGCCAGCGCCGCGCCGGTGTCGCTGCGGAAGTGGTACTTGTGCCCGTGGCCGTCGGCGACGGCGATGACCGCATGCCCCAGCGCCTGGTCGCTCCAGGTGAGCACGGCGTCCTGGATCGGCAGTTCGTCACGGACGTGGACCGAGCCGATCGTCGTACCCGACAGGGTCGTCCACACCGGATCGGCGTCCGGGCGGTCGGTCATCCCAGGGTGCTCCAGATCGGGTCGCCGATCGGGCTCGGCGGCGCCGCGGTCACCCCGGATCCCGGACCGACGACCGGTCGCGAGGCGACCTTGCTGGCCGCCTTGGAGGCCCAGACGATGTACTCGACGAGCTGCTCCGGGTTGTCCGCGCGCAGCAGCGGCACCTCCTCGTCGCCGATGAACCGGCGCAGGGAGTGCATGTCGGCGTCGCGGCCCACGCCGAGCGCGAGCCGGACCGCGGTGGCGCCCCAGCGGTTGTTGAGCAGAGCCTGCAGGCCCTCGGCGAAGGTGACACCGCTGCTCTGCGTGGGGCGGCCGTCGGAGACGAGGATGATCGCGGGCGGGAACGCGCTGTTGGACTCGTCGAGGTGGTCGAGTGCGCCGGCCAGGGTCTGCAGCGCGCTGCCGAGCTCGGTGAACCCGCGCGGCACCGCCTCCAGCCGGGTCCAGTGGATCCGGTCGACCGGGGTCGGCTCCTCGATGATCCACTGCGGCTCGTTGGCGAACGCCAGCACCCGGACCAGCATCTCGGCGTGCGGGTTGGCCCGCGCCTCGTCCTTCAGGTGCGGCAGGACCTCGGTGATGGCGTTGTTGAGCGCCTGGATGCGGCCGCCGCGCAGCATCGAGCCCGACACGTCGAGCACGAAGATGAAGTGCAGGGGCTTGCGCGCCAGGGCACCGCCGAGCCGATCGCTCATCGAGGGCCTCCTTCCACCTGGGCGTCGGGTTTCAACTGTTCCCGTTCTGTCGAGGTTATAGCCTGTCACGGGTCCAGGAACGCGATAACGGAGGTCGGTCACACCCATGGTGCTGGCAGAGGGCGTCGAGGTCGACCTCGGGCCGTTGGGGCGCGCCCGGGTGACGTCACTGCTCGGCCAGGGCGGCCAGGGCTACGTGTTCGAGGTGCGCCGCGACTCCGGCGAGCCCTTGGCGCTGAAGTGGTACAAGCCCGAGAGCGCCACCGCCCAGCAGTACGACGAGATGCAGCAGCTCGTCGAGATCGGCTCGCCCCACCAGCGGTTCCTGTGGCCGCTCAGCATGGCGCGGGTCGGGACCGAGCCGAGCTTCGGCTACGTCATGCACCTGCGCCACCCCCGCTACCTCGAGCTCAGCTACCTGCTCCTCAACGCCGACCGCGACGGCAAGCCGCTCGACGTCTCCTTCGCCTCGATCATCGAGCTGTGCCGCCAGCTCAGCTACAGCTTCCTGCGCCTGCACGCCCGCGGCCTGTGCTACCGCGACATCTCCTTCGGCAACGTCTTCTTCGACCCGGGCAACGGCGACGTGCTGATCTGCGACAACGACAACGTCGGCATCGACAACGGCACCGGCCGGGTGCTCGGGACGCCTTACTTCATGGCGCCCGAGGTGGTCCGCGACACGACGTACCGCACCCTGCCCAACACCGACACCGACCGGCACTCGCTGGCCGTGCTGCTCTTCTACTCGCTGTTCCTCGGCCACCCGCTCGAGGGTGCGCGCACCGACGCCGGCATGCGTGACGCCCACTGGCTGATGACCCACTTCGGCACCGAGCCGCTGTTCTGCATGCACCCCACCCGCGCCGAGAACCGGCCGGCCCAGATCGTGCAGCAGTACTGGAACATCTACCCGCAGTTCCTGCGCGACCTGTTCGTCCAGGCGTTCGTCGACGGCATGGACAACCCCGGCGCGCGGGTCACCGAGGGCCAGTGGATCAAGGCGCTCGACCGGCTGCGCGACGGGATGCTCGCGTGCCCGACCTGCGGCACGACCAACTTCTGGAGCCCCGCCGAGGACAGCGTGACCTGCTGGCAGGACGGCACCCAGGTGCGCCCGCCGTACCTGCTCCACGTCGGGCGCCGCACCGTCGCCGTGGGGCCGCAGACCACGCTGCGCTCGGACCACCTGACCTCCGGCGTCGACCATCCGCAGGTGCTCGGCCAGGTCCGCCAGCACCCCGACGCCCCCGAGCGCTGGGGACTGCACAACGCCTCCGACTTCTCCTGGCCGGTCGCCTACCCGGGCGGCCAGAACTTCCTGCTCGAGCCGGACCGCACCATCGAGCTGGTGTCCGGGGCCCGGATCCAGATCCGCAACGCCACGGTGCAGGTACGCCGGCCGGCAACCGACGGGCAGGGGTGAGCGTCGTGTCCGCACTCGTCGTCGAGGTCGACGGCCGGGTCCTGCGTCTCGAGGGAAAGTCCGTCTACCGGATCGGCCGCGCCATCGAGGCCGACGTCGTGCTCACCGCCGGCTCGGTCTCCCGCCAGCACGCTGAGCTCCAGGCCACCGACTACGGCTGGGTGCTCGTCGACAGCGGCAGCCAGTTCGGCACCTACGTCGACGACGAGCGGATCACCGACTACCCGGTCGAGCGGCGGATCACCGTGCGCTGCGGCCCGCCGGCTCCCGGTTCCTCCCTCGCGATCATCCCGGCCGAGGAGTACGACGTCGTCGCTGCCACCCCGGTCGCGCCCGCGCCGCCGCCGGATGAGCCCAGCGGGCCCGCCGCGCCGTCGTACGTCGTCGACGAGGCGACCCGGCCGCCGTTCCCGGTGACACCGCCCCCCTCGATGCCACCCTCGACGCCACCGTCGACGCCACCGTCGATGCCGCCGTCGATGCCGCCCCCGGCCACGCCGCCGATGGGCACGCCGTCGCCCTGGGCGCCGCTCGCGGGTGCGCCCGTACCGTCGATCCCCGCCCCCGGTGCCCGCCCGGCCGCCGCCCCCGGCCTGCCGGCGGCGATCTCCGGCAACGACGCCACGCAGATCCTCGCCATGCCGCGCCCGTCGGGCCCGCCCGGTGCCGGCGCCGCGCCACGCACGGGCCCGGACCTGCTGCTCGTCGCCGAGGGGCGCGAGCACCGCTTCCGCCACCCCACGCCGATCACCGTCGGGCGGCGCAGCGACTGCACCGTGGTCATCGGCGACCCGGCCTGCTCGCGCCTGCACGGCCGGATCGACCCGGTCCCGGGCGGCTGGACCTACACGAACCTCTCCAACGAGGGCACCTTCCACGACGGTCGCCGGGTCACCACGACCCGCTTCGACGAGCGGCTGGCGCTGCGCCTGGGCCACCCGGTCGCCGGCCCCGAGCTCACCTTGGTGCCCATCCTGTCCGCAGCCGAGGAGGAGCGGCGGATCGCCCGTCGCCGGCTCGGCAAGCGGCTCGCGATCATCGGCGGCATCGCCGCGGCGTTGCTGCTGGTCGCCGGGATCGTAGGCCTGGCGTTCGTCCTGGGCCGCGACGAGCCGGTCAAGCGTGCCGGCGGCGACACGGACGTGCTGGAGGCGGCGAAGGCGGCCACCGTCAAGATCACCGCCGAGAGCCACCTGCTCGACGACCCGTCGAAGACCGGCACCTACCACGGCTCAGGCTCGATCATCCGCTCCGACGGCCTGATCCTCACCAACGCCCACGTCGCCGCCCCCGAGTCACCCGGCCTCGCGGAGAAGTACGGCGACGAGGTGCTCATCGCCAATCCCGACTACCTGCTGATCTCGCTGACCGACGGCATGACCGACACCAACGCCCCGGCCGCCTACCGGGCGCGCGTGGTGGAGGCCGACGGCAACCTCGACGTCGCCGTCGTGCAGATCTACGCCGACGAGGACGGCAAGCCGCTCGAGGACGACCTCGACCTCCCGACCGTCCCGATCGGCAGCTCGGACGACCTGCGGGCCGGCGACAGCGTCACCGTGCTGGGCTTCCCGGCCGTGGCCGGCGACGGCGAGTCGATCACGGTCACCACCGGCGTCATCTCCACCGTCCTGAACGATCCCGACCTCGGGCCGCGCTCCGAGCTCGACACGGACGCCCGGATCGCCCCCGGCAACTCCGGCGGCATGGCGATCAACGAGGACGGCGAGCTGATCGGCATCCCGACCTCGCTGTTCGCCGACGAGGGGAGCACGGTCACCAGCGGCCGGATCCGGTCGATCGACGTCGTGAAGGACCTGATCAAGAAGGCCGAGGACGAGACGGACTGACTCGGGACATGCCTGCGCCCCCGCGGACGTGAGGTCCTGCGGGGTGCGGGGCGGGGTGGCTACTGGTCGGGCGGGCCGGTGTCGCCGCTGTCGTGGAGGGGGTGGGTGCCGCGGTGGTCGACGCGGAACCGGAACCCGTTGGGGCTGGTCCACAGGTAGGTCGCCGGCATCGGGGTCTCGTAGCGCCACAGTGAGTGGGTCTTGGCGCGGTGATGGCGACGGCACAGCGGGACTTCGTTGCAGGGGCAGGTCGGACCACCCTGGCCGTAGGGGCGGGCGTGGTCGAGGTCGCACCGGGTCGCGGGGCGGGTGCAGTGGGGGAACCGGCAGGTGTGGTCCCGCAGTGCGACGCGGGTCTTGTGGCGGTCGGGGATCTCGTACGCCGTCACAGGCACGTGGTCGGCCAGGTCGATCACCGGCCGGACGATGATGGTGGTGTGTCGCGCACGCAGCCACTCCCGGATCTGGGCGGTGGTGATGGGGCAGCGGCCTTCGTCCCAGCGGCCGACTGGGTTGTGCCCGGTCAGGGTGGTGTCAGTGAGGTGGATGTTGAGGACGACCTTGCGGCCCGGGACGGTCGCGACGACCTCGCCGGTGTCGGCGTCCGGGAGCAACAGGTCCAGGGCCAGGTCGTGGCGGGCGAGCTCCGCGGCAGCCTTGGAACGGCGCACGTCCAGCGACGAGTCGTCACCGAGCCGGGCGAGGACCTCGGCTCGTCGGGCGACGGCCTGGTCGAGGTCGTGGCCATCCGCGGCGTCCAGCAGCCCGTCGAGGTGGACCAGCCCGTGCTCGTCGACCTCGCTCAGGTCGAAATGCCGATGGTCGGCGGCCGCCTTCCGGTCGGCCTCGGCACGTTCGGGGTCGAGCCGAAGCACCGCCTCCGCCACGAGCCTCTCCAGTTGCGCCCAGCCGACCCCGGAGGCGTTGAACAGCTGCCGGTCCACGAACCCAGCCGCCTCAGCACACAAGCCGTGGGTGAGGTCCGCGATCCGCTCGGCCCGCCACGGTGCCAACCGCCCAGCCGCGACGGCGTCGTACACGTTCGGCAGCCGCCACGCGCACTCGATCACGCGGCCGACGTACGCCTTCCCGCCATCGGGTGGGCGGCCGAGCACGGCGACGAGCTCCATCAACGCGAACTCCGACACCAGCGGGGCACCGGGCCCGGCGATCGGGACGCCGGTGTCGAGGTAGCCCTCGGTGATCGTCGCGGCACCCTCAGGCGAGGTCACGATGTGGTCGCTCGCCCACTCCACGATCGCGGTCCATTCGCGGACCAGGGAGGCCTGGCGTCCTTCGACCTCGGCGCGCAGCCCGGACAGCAGGGCTGCTGTCGTGCGGGGCTGGGTTCCGAGATCCATGACTGGATTCTCCCACCCACCTCCGACACAATCACGCGTCGGAAACCCGCCTGTGGACAGGGGAAACTCGATCCGTGGGGTGCGGAGAACCGACGTCTCCAGCTGCAACCGAAATGGCGTCGCGGACCGCAGCCCGACCGCCGAACCCGGGCCACCTCGACGCCTTCCTCGTCGCTGCCCTTTCGGAACGAGACCGGCTACGGTGCCGAAGCCCGCGGACAGTTCCGGCAGCACGGTCAGGGGTCTCGTGACGGTCGCTGCGCGACCTCCTCGACCACCCGGGGATGCGGACCGTAGCCCGACCGCCGGGCCCAGCCACCTCGACGCCTTCCTCGTCGCTGCCCATTCGGAACGAGACCGGCTACGGAGCCGAAGCCCGCGGACAGTTCCGGCAGCACGGTCAGGGGTCTCGTGACGGTCGCTGCGCGACCTCCTCGACCACCGGGGACGCTGCGCGACCTCCTCGACCACCGGGGACGCTGCGCGACCTCCTCGACCACCGGGGATGCGGACCGTAGCCCGACCGCCGAACCCAGCCACCTCGACGCCTTCCTCGTCGCTGCCCATTCGGAACGAAACCGGCTACGGAGCCGAAGCCCGCGCAGAGTTCCGGCAGCACGGTCAGGGGTCTCGAGACGGTCGCTGCGCGACCTCCTCGACCACCGGGGTCGCTGCGCGACCTCCTCGACCACCGGGGTCGCTGCGCGACCTCCTCGACCACCGGGGTCGCTGCGCGACCTCCTCGACCGCAGCGCTCAGCTGGCCTTCTTCTTCGCGGCGGTCTTCTTGGACGCGGTCTTCTTGGCAGCGGACTTCTTCGCGGGAGTCTTCTTGGCCGCCGCCTTCTTGGCAGTCTTCTTCGCCGCCGGCTTCTCCTCGCCCTCGCCCCGCGAGGTCTTGGCCGCCTCGACCGAGCGCTGCAGCGCGGCGAGCAGGTCGACCACCTCGCCGCCGGACTTGGCCGAGGTCTCGGTGCGCTGCACCTCGCCGCCCTCGATCTTGGCCTTCACCACTGCCTGGACCGCGTCGGCGTAGTCGTCCTCGAACTCGGCCGGGTCGAAGTCGCCGGACAGGGTCTCGACGAGCATGTGCGCCATCTTCACCTCGGCGTCCTTGACCTCGCCGGTCTCGACGCTGAAGTCCGGCTTGCGGATCTCGTCGGGCCACATCATGGTCTGCAGCACGATCACGTCCTCACGCACCCGCAGCACCGCCGTGGTCACCCGTTGGCGCAGTGCCACGGTGACGACTGCCATCCGGTCGGCGTCGAGCAGCGCCTGGCGGAGCAGGGCGTACGGCTTGGCGCCGGTGCCCTCGGGCTCGAGGTAGTAGGACTTCTCGAACAGCAGCGGGTCGATCTGGTCGCTCGGCACGAACTTCTCGACCGCGATCTCGCGCGAGGAGGTCGTCGGCAGGTTGGCCAGGTCGTCCTCGGTGAGGATCACCATCTCGCCGTCCTCGGTCTCGTACCCCTTCGCGATGTCGGAGTACGGCACCTCCTCGCCGTCGATCGCACAGATCCGCTGGTACTTGATCCGGCCGCCGTCCTTGGCGTGGACCTGGCGGAACGAGACGTCGTGGCTCTCGGTCGCGCTGTAGAGCTTGACCGGCACGCTGACGAGGCCGAAGGAAACGGCCCCTTTCCAGATCGCACGCATGGGTCGAGACTATCCGGTCCTGACAGGATGGGCCCGTGCCCGAACTGCGCCCGATGCTCGCCACCCCGAGCACCCACGTGCCGCGGGGCGAGGAGTGGTGCCACGAGGTCAAGTGGGACGGCGTGCGCGCGCTCGGGTCCCTCGACGGGGGCGCGGTCACGCTGACCAGTCGCAACGGCAACCGGATCACCCCCGCGTGGCCGGAGCTGGTGACCCCGCCCACCGGCGTCCGCGACCTGGTCGTCGACGGCGAGATCATCGCGCTCAACGAGCGTGGCGTGCCTGACTTCCGGGTGCTCGCCGAGCGGATGCACGTGCGCAACGTGGCCACCGTGGCCCGCCTCGCTGCCCGGATCACCGCGACCTACATGGTCTTCGACCTGCTCCGCCTCGACGGCGAGGACCTCTGTGCCCTGCCGCTGCACGAGCGTCGCCGCCGGCTGGCCGAACTCGACCTGGGCCGCTCCGGGTGGCAGGTCCCGGCGGAGTACGACGACGGCGCGATGCTCTTCGAGGCGACCCGCGCCCAGGGGCTCGAGGGCATCGTCAGCAAGCGCCGCGACTCGACGTACCGACCCGGCGAGCGCAGCCACCACTGGCTGAAGCACCCGCACCGTCACCGCGGCTCGTTCGTGGTCGGCGGGTGGCGCCCGCAGGTCGGCACGAGCGACCGGCTGGCCTCGCTCCTGGTGGGGGAGCCGACCGCCGACGGGCTGGCCTACCGCGGCCGGGTCGGCAGCGGCATCGGCGCGAAGCAGTCCCGCGCCCTCGCCGAGCTGCTGGCGCCCCTGGCTCGTGCCTCGAGCCCGTTCGCCGACGAGGTGCCGCGGGCCGACGCCGACGGGACCTGGTGGGTGGACCCGGTGGTGGTCGTCGACGTCGACACCCACGGGCTCGGCTACGAGCGGCTCCGGCAGCCGTCGTACCAGGGCGTGCGGACCGACCTGACCCCCGAGGACCTGTGATGGCGAAGAAGGCCGACCATCCCCAGACCGAGGTCCACGTCGACGTCGAGGGCCGCACCCTGCGGCTCACCAACCTGGAGAAGGTGCTCTACCCGAGCACCGGCACCACCAAGGGCGAGGTGCTCGACTACTACGTGCGGGTCGCCCCCGCGCTGCTGCCGCACCTCGCCGGCCGCCCGGTCACCCGGATCCGGTGGCCGCACGGTGTCGGCGACATGAGCTTCTTCGAGAAGAACGCACCCCGCGGCACCCCGAGCTGGGTGCGCACCGCGGAGGTGCCGACCACGGGCAGCCGCGGCCCCAGCCGACACGGCGACACGCTCGTGTTCCCGATCATCGAGGACCTCCCGACCCTGGTGTGGGCGGTCAACCTCGCCGCCCTCGAGCTGCACGTCCACCAGTGGACCGTCGACGAGGACGACGAACCCGTCGGCGCCGACCGGATCGTCATCGACCTCGACCCCGGCGAGCCGGCCGGGCTCCACGAGTGCTGCCAGGTCGCGCTGCTCGTGCAGGAGGCCCTCGCCGAGCGCGACCTCGACGCGGTCGCGGTCACCAGCGGCAGCAAGGGCCTGCACCTGTACGCACCGCTCGCCGAGCCGCTCCCGTCGGCCGAGACCAGCGAGCTGGCCAAGGAGATCGCCGAGGAGCTGCAGGCCGCCCGCCCCGAGCTGGTCACCGCCACCATGACCAAGGCGCGCCGGCGCGGGAAGGTGTTCCTGGACTGGTCCCAGAACGCCGGCTCCAAGACCACCGTGGCGCCGTACTCGCTGCGCGGCACGCCGCGCCCCCAGGTGGCCACCCCGATCGGCTGGGACGAGGTCGCCGAGGGCGCCGAGGACCCGCTCGGGCTCGACCAGTTCACGCCGACGCAGGTGCTGCAGCGCGTCGAGGAGTACGGCGACCTGTTCGCCTGACCCGGCCTCAGGCCAGCCGGCGCCGCATCGGGTAGACGTCGAACTCGGTGACCGCACCCGCCGGGTCGCCGCCCGAGCCGACGGCATGCGCCACCTCGTCGGGGGAGACCGCGTGGTCGGCCTCGTCGAGGGTGGCGTCGATCAGCATCTGGAACTCCGCCGACGGGTGGTCCACCCGCTGTGCTGTCGTGTCGATCCGCCAGCCGGCCCGGCCGAGCTCGTTGAACAGGCCCATCAGGGTGGTGTTCTTCTCGGCGGCGATGCCCTCGAAGCCGTCGGCGGCCTCGATCAGGTAGACCGGGCGGAGGACGGCGAGCGCGGCGGCGTCGTACAGCGGCACCCACAGGCGCGCGTACTCGTAGGACCGCTTCGCGCTCACGGTCCCAGTGTAGGGCCAGTGACGGACGTCAGGCAGAGCGCAACGGGCGGACGGCGGCCGGGTCGACCACGTTGGCGAGGTCGACGGCCGCGCCGAGCACCTGGCCGTTGGCCGCGATCGCGGGCGCGTCGACCACGTCGGCGACGATCGCCGTCACGTTGTCGCGGCTGCCGCCGTCGAGCGCGGCCAGCACCAGCCGGTCCACGGCCATCGTGCGACTGTCGAGGCCCAGGCCCAGCGCGATGGCGGCGGGGGACAGGACGTCGGTCAGGCCGTCGCTGCACAGCAGCAGCCGGTCTCCCGGCCGCAGGTCGAGCAGCAGCAGGTCCGGATCGGGCATGTGCTCGCCGTCGACGGCGTGCAGCACGACGTTGCGGTACGGCGACACGGCGGCCTGCGCAGGCGTGAGCTGTCCGTCGTCGACCATCGACTGCACCAGGGTCTGGTCGTGGGAGAGCTGGCTCAGCTCGCCCTCGCGCAGCAGGTAGGCGCGGGAGTCGCCGACGTGGGCCAGCGCCGTGTGGATGCCGTCGGTCAGCAGCGCGGTCAGCGTGGTCGCCATGCCGGTGCGGCGCGGGTCGGCCGCGATGCCCGCCGCGAGCTGGGCGTGCGCCTCGCGCGTCGCCGCACCGAGCAGCCGCGCCGGCTCGTGGCCGGGATGGGCCAGGGAGCGGGCGCTGACGACGTACGACGTCGTGGCCGAGGCGACCTCACCGGCCTCGGCGCCGCCGACGCCGTCGGCCACGCAGAGCAGGTAGGGACCGGCGAAGCCGGCATCCTCGTTGTTGGTGCGCACGCGACCGGTCTCGCTGCGCGCGGCGAAGCGGAACTGGAGCACGGCGCTCACCTCCCGGGGTCGTCCTGTTCAACGCCCGGGAGGGGCGCCGGAGTTCCCCGGAGGTCGAGGAGGTCGCGCAGCGACCGTCACGAGACCCGCCAGTCCGACCTACGAGCGGAAGCCCACCTGGCCCGACGTGCTGCGGCCGATCTCGACGTAGGCGAGCTTGGCGGCGGGGACGACGGTGACCTTGCCCTTGGTGTCGGTCAGCGTGATCACGCCGTCGGCGGCGGCGATGGCGTCGGCGACCAGCTTCGCGACGGCCTCGTTGGACTCGTCGGTCTCGATGACCAGCTCACGGGCGGTGTTCTGCACACCGATCTTGACCTCGACGGTCATGGTCACACTCCTCGTTCGTGGGGACGCCAGCCTAGCCAGGGACTGGTCGGTCAGCTCCGGTCGGTCAGCTCTCGTCGGTCTTCGGGTAGCCGCGGATGCCGCGCCACGCCAGGCCCGCCACCAGGGCGGTCGCCTCGTCGCGACCCAGGCCGGCCATGGCCCCGTCGTTCTCGGTCAGCCAGAACCGGGCGCTGACCTGGGCCATTCCCACGAGGGAGACGGCGAGCAGCTGGGAGGCCGCGGGCGGCAGAGCCGTGTCCTCGGCGATGACCGTCGCGATCAGGTCGGCGCACTCGGTGGTGACCCGGTCGATGTGCCCGCGCACGGCGGGCTCGTTGGTGAGGTCGGACTCGAACACCAGCCGGAAGGCGCCGGTGTCGTGGCCGACGTACGCGTAGAAGGCGTCGATGGTCGCCGCTACCCGCTGCTTGTTGTCGTGGGTCGAGTCGAGCGCCTTGCGGCAGTTGGCGATGATCGAGTCGCAGGCGGCGTCGAGGATCGCGAGGTAGAGCTCGAGCTTGCCGGGGAAGTGCTGGTAGAGCACCGGCTTGGACACCCCGGCCCGCTCGGCGATGTCGTCCATCGCCGCGGCGTGGTAGCCCTGGGCCACGAAGACCTCGAGGGCAGCGGACAGCAGCTGAGCGCGTCGCTCGCGTCGCGGGAGTCGTACGCCGCGCGGCCGCGGCTCGTCCAGGTCGAACTGCTCGGTCACCACGGACACGAGACTACTCGCTGGTAGCCGGGGTCCGGATGCCGGGACGTGGTGCCCGGGCCTTGGACCCGACAGGGACCATGGACGCATCGAGGGAACAGCCCGGGCCGTCGCAGCGTTGCGCCCAGGCCCCCCATTCCATCCAGCAGTACCCGAGGAGCAACACCGTGAGCTTTCCCGCGCTGGTCGAGCCGGCAGCCGAGCTGACCATCGACGAGGTCCGCCGCTACAGCCGCCACCTGATCATCCCCGACGTCGCGATGGACGGTCAGAAGCGCCTCAAGAACGCCAAGGTGCTCGTGATCGGCGCAGGCGGTCTCGGCAGCCCGGCGCTGCTCTACCTGGCCGCGGCGGGCGTCGGCACGCTCGGCATCGCCGAGTTCGACGAGGTCGACGAGTCCAACCTGCAGCGCCAGGTCATCCACGGCATGTCCGACCTCGGCAAGTCCAAGGGCCTGTCCGCCAAGGAGTCGATCCACGAGATCAACCCGCTGATCGAGGTGGTCCTCCACGAGGAGCGCCTCGACAACGACAACGTGATGGACGTCTTCCGGGGCTACGACCTGATCGTCGACGGCACCGACAACTTCGCCACGCGCTACATGGTCAACGACGCGGCGTACTTCCTCGGGATCCCCTACGTGTGGGGCTCGATCTACCGCTTCGACGGCCAGGCGTCGGTCTTCGCGCCGACCATGGCCGACGACGCCCCCTGCTACCGCTGCCTCTACCCGGAGCCGCCGCCGCCGGGCATGGTCCCCTCCTGCGCCGAGGGCGGCGTGCTGGGCGTGCTGTGCGCGAGCATCGGCTCGATCCAGGTGAACGAGGCCATCAAGCTGCTGATCGGCGCCGGCGACCCGGCCATCGGCAAGCTCGTCATCTACGACGCCCTCGAGCTGGAGTGGCGCAAGCTGAAGGTCCGCAAGGACCCCAACTGCGCGCTGTGCGGCGAGAACCCCACCGTCACCGGCCTGATCGACTACGACGCCTTCTGCGGCGCGATCTCCGAGGAGGCCGCCGACGCCGCGGCGGACGCCACCATCTCGGTGACCCAGCTCGCCTCGATGATCAAGGAGAAGGAGGAGGGCAGCCGCGACTTCGTCCTCGTCGACGTCCGCGAGCCCGCCGAGGCCGAGATCAACCACATCCCCGGCGCCGTCCTGATCCCCAAGGGCGAGTTCCTCAACGGCAACGCCCTCGGCCTGCTCCCGCCGGTCGACTCGGGCAAGCAGGTCGTCCTGCACTGCAAGAGCGGCGTCCGCTCGGCCGAGTGCCTGGCGATCGTCAAGGGCGCCGGCTACGACGACGCGGTCCACGTCGGTGGCGGCGTCGTGGCCTGGGTCAACCAGATCGACCCGAGCCAGCCCAGCTACTGAGCAGTCGAAAGGGCCCCGCGATCCGGCTGGATCGCGGGGCCCTTCCTTGTCCCCGGTGGTCCGGTCGCCCTTACGGGTTGCTGACCTGGACGTCGATGGAGCGGTCGGCGTTCTCGGCAGTGACCGTCGCGGTCACGCCGGCCCCGGCGACCTTCACCGAGTTCCACGGGTTGGCGGCCGTCCAGTACCGGTTCGGGTCCGTGTCGTCGAAGGTCGGGATCCCCGCGACCGACGGCGCGCACGCCTCCTGGGAGGTGAAGCCGGTCTTCGTCGGCACCTGCGTGTGCAGGCACACCGGGTCGGTCGCGTGCAGCCCGAACGTGGCGTCGAAGGGCTCGCGCCGGTTGGTCGGGCTGGTGCCGTCGGGGTAGGTCAGCGAGTCCGGCCTTACGTCGACCGGCAGCGCGTAGCCCTCACCCTCGTGCGTGATGGTGTTGTTGTCGGCGTAGGCCTGGTCGACCAGCCAGACCAGCATGCCGGTCTGGTAGGGGAAGTGCTCCACCCAGTCGGGCCGCGTGACCCCCTCGGAGAACTGGTACGGGCCGTTCTGCAAGGTGGCGTCGTAGCCGACGTACTGCCTGTTCTCGAGCAGGTAGTAGCGACCCGTCGTCTTGGTCTCGGTCCCGGTCGACACCTTGAACCCGTCGACGGTCCAGCCGTTGTCGCCGTTCTCGGCTCCGTCGGCGAAGGTCGCCTTGTCGTTGGTCACCGTGATGTCGTCGAGGAAGGCCCCCGCCTCGTTGACCCCGCCGTCGGTGGCGTAGCGGAACCGGAACAGCGAGGTCGACCCGCTGGCCCGGTAGGCCCACTTGTGGCCGGACCACCCGGAGCTCCCGGTGATCGCGTCGAGCGTCTTCCAGGTGGCGCCGTTGTCGAGCGAGTACTCGGCGTACAGGTAGTCGTAGTCGGTCTCGATCTGGTTCCAGACCTTCGCGCCCACCGTCACCCGCGACGCCGCCGGCACCGACCGGGTCAGCGTGTTGACCAGGTTGTCGCCGCGCCCGGAGTACCACGCGTGCGCCCCGGTCGCCGGCGCGGTGTACGTCGTCGTGGTGGTCTTGTCCGGGAGGTCGACCTTGACCGCCTGGTCCTGGCCGACCGCCGTCACCTGCGACGGGCTGAGCCGGTAGGCCCCGCTCTGCCCGGAGCCCACCTCGGAGTAGTCGAGCCAGCCGAGGAAGAGCTTCTCCTCGGGGCCCATCAGGCCGGGCGTGGTGCCGATGTCGGTGAGGCCGTGGCCCAGCCAGGAGCCGGACGACATGAGCGTCCAGAAGCCCGTGCCGTTCTCGCCGTCCGCGGTGTCGTAGTAGTCGGGCAGCTCGAGGTCGTGGCCGTACTCGTGGGCGAACACGCCCAGGCCGCCGTTCTCCGGCTCCACGGTGTAGTCGCCGATGAAGAACTTCGACTGTCCGACCTGGGTGCCGCCGTACAGGTTCTGCTGCGGTCCGCCGTCACCCTCGACGGTCGGCCCGGTCTGGCCGTAGCGGTCGCCGTAGGCGTACCAGCGGTGCGACCAGATGGCGTCCTCTCCGCCACCGCCCTCCTCGCCGCCGCCGGCGTGCACCGCCTGGAAGTGGTCGAGGTAGCCGTCGGGCTCGTTGAAGTCGCCGTCGCCGTCGTAGTCGTAGCGGTCCCACACGTCGAACTGCGACAGGTAGGCGTCGATCTCGGCGGGCGTCTTGCCCGCGGCCACCTGGGCGGCGTACCAGGCGTTCGCGGTGTCGGCGATGAAAGCCCACGACCCGCCGTTGTCCTCGATCGCGTTGTCGCCGTAGCTCGACGCGTTGCCGGGCACGGTCACCCAGTCCTCGGTCGTGACGCTGACGTCGTAGCGGCCACCCGACAGCTGGCGGTAGTAGTCGTGGAACGACTCGCCGTCACCCATGAACATGTCGTCGTAGTGCGCCTTGTCGAAGTCCGGCACCCAGTACGTCGAGTTGTCGACCGAGCGGTCGGGCTCGGGGATCTGGTTGTGCAGCGGCCCGGGGGTGCGGCCGTAGCGTCCTGAGCTCGCGGTGCCGAACTGGCCGAGGAAGGTCAGCACCTTGTCGGTCCGGTTCACCGGGAACTCGACGTACTCGCCGTCGGCCAGCTGGACGGTCGCGCCGCCGCCGGCCTGCTGCTTCAGCTGCGCGCTGCCGTTGGCGAGCATCGCCCGCGCCTTGCGCAGATCCTTGCGATGCTCCTTGGTCTTCGGTCCGGGCCGGTCGTGCGACTTGCCGTGCGCGTTGCCCTGCGGCGAGGGACCGTCGGTGGACGGGATCGCCTGGGCGGGTTGGGAGAGGGTGCCTCCGAGGGCGAGGACCGCGGCGCCGGCGACGACGCCGGATGCCAGTTTCTTCACGATTGCCTCCGAGCTGGGTGGGTGGAGCGTCCGGACGGCGCGCAAGGAGGCCCGAGGGTTGCACCGGCCCCCCTTGAACAATCCGGCGCAGTGACGTAGCCCACACGAAGATCGTGGTGGCGCGCAAGGGGTAGGGCGAAAGTTTGCCGTCGGCGTGACCGCGACGCCGTGTCGTCGTTGTTCAGGGCACGCGGCCTCGCAGTCGCGTCGCACCAATCGGAGGGCGTCCGGGCACCACGACCCGGGCTGCACCGAGGGAGCACCGGGAGCCCCGTTCGGCCGGACGGGGCTCTCTGCCCGTCGGGGGCCGTCCGCGCGGCAGGGCATGATCGGGGCCGTGGACGAGGGGTACGTCGAGCGGGTGCTCGACCTGGTCGAGCAGGTCCCGCCGGGACGGGTGACGACGTACGGCGCCGTGGCGGCCGTCGCCGGAGGAGGCCCGCGTCAGGTGGGCTCGGTCATGGCGAGGTACGGCGGCCCGGTGCCGTGGTGGCGGGTCGTGCGTGCCGACGGCACGCTCCCACCGAGCCACGACGACCGGGCCCGCGAGCTGTACCTCGCCGAGGGAACGCCGCTGCGCAGCAGCAGCGGCGCCCTCGACATGCGCCGGGCATTCTGGGACCCGGCGACCGGGGACTAGTCCCGGCCGGGGTGGATCAGCCGAGCGCCGCGACGGCGGCGTCGTAGTCGGGCTCGGTCGCGATCTCGGGGACGAGCTGCGAGTGGAGCACGGTGCCGTCGGCGTCGAGGACGACGATCGAGCGGGCGAAGAGGCCCTCGAGCTTGCCGTCGGTCATCTTCACGCCGTAGTCCTCGCCGAAGGAGGACCGGAAGGCGGAGCCGACCTGGACGTTCTCGATGCCCTCGGCGCCGCAGAAGCGGTTGAGCGCGGGCGGCAGGTCCTGGGACACGTTGATGACGGCGGTGTTGTCGAGGCCCGCAGCGAGCTCGTTGAACTTCCGCACACTCGCGGCGCACACGCCGGTGTCGATGCTCGGGAAGATGTTGAGGACCGTGCGCTGGCCCTCCGGGAGGGTCACGGAGCCGAAGTCCGCGCCGACCAGGGAGACCGACGGGGCGGCGGAGCCGACGGCGGGCAGCTCGCCGACGGTGTTGACGGGGTTTCCCCCGAGTGCAGTGGTAGCCATGCGTCTTGTCTAGCAGGTCGCCACGAGCGCTCCGCCACCCCGTCCATCACCGGAGCCGGCCGAGGAGGCCGACCGCCTGGCGTACGTCGAGCAGGCGGCGCTCCCAGGTGATGCCGACGACCGTCAGCAGCGCGCCCGCGAGGCCGATCCACACCCACTTCGGGAACTCCCCGGCATAGGGCCCCAGCTCGCGCAGCACCACCGCGGCACCGATGCTCGCGCCGACCACCAGCGGCGCGCTCCAGCGCAGCGCCGCACCAGCGATGGTCAGCGCCAGGCAGCCGGCACCGAGCGCCAGCGCCCGCAGCGACACCGGGTCGCCGAACACCCACAGCAGGGACGGGACCGTCGCCAGCAGCAACCCGGGCAGCAGCGCCTCGAGGGTGCCGACCGCGGCCGAGCGCTGCAGCCGCCACAGGCCCAGGCCGGCCAGGCCGACGGCGAGCGGCAGGGTGTAGGGCTCCGGGGCCGTCACGTCGAGGTCGGCCAGCCGGACCCAGCTCGCCAGCAGGAGCAGCGCGGTGCCGGCGATCGCACACGCGCGACGGGTCTCGTGCAGCAGTGCGGTCGCGCCGAACAGGCAGCCGGCCACGGTCAGCCACAGAGCCGCGTAGCCGCCGGGGTCGGCGGCGGTCGCGAGCGACACCGGGAACGCGAGGCCCGCCACCACGACCGCGGGGACCTCGACCTCGAGGCGCGGCAGAGCCAGCGCGAGCACGCCGACCGCGAGGAGCACGGGCACCGACACCCACGCGGCGTCGTCGGCGACCACCATCGCCGCGGCGGCCGCCGCCAGGCCCAGCGCCGCCGGGGCACCGATCCCGGCCACGACCCGGGTGGCCGGCTGCCGCCCGAGGACCGCCAGCACGACGAGCGCGGCGGCGAGGGGCGCGAGGTTCGCGAGGACCAGCGCCTCGCTCGGCATCGCGCCCATCCCGACACCGGCCGCCGTGACCGCGCCGACCACCGCCCACGTCGTCGCCTCGACGCCGGTCGTGAGGAGGGCGAGGCCGAGCGCGCCGAGCGCGACGATCGTCAGGACCGCGAGCGGGGCGGCCAGCGGGACGTCGTATGTCGCCACGGTGGTGGCGACGCCGACGCCGGTCACCAGGCCGGCCACCCGGCCCCAGGCCGGAAGCGCCCGCCGGGCCCGGCCGCGGTCGACCAGGGCGACGCAGCCGAGCACGGTGAGCAGCGAGGGCACCAGCAGCAGCGGCTCGGTGGCCGCCTCGGGCGAGGTCAGCCGGACGCCGAACGGACGGTCGAACACCTCGCTGACGTTGCTCCAGCGGTCCAGTGCGGTGCCCGTGGTCTCGAGCGCCAGCGAGAGGAGCACCAGGCTCCCGGCCCCCGCCGGCGCGAAGGCGATGACACGGGCGGGGCGGGGGAGCACGCCGAGCGCCAGGACCCAGGCGGCCGTCGTACCGAGGGCGACGAGGCCGACCGTGCGCGCGTCGGTGTCGACACAGGGGAGGGTGAGCACGACGGTGACGAGCATCGCGGCGCCGCTCGCCCCGGCGAGCAGGAGGTCACGGTGGCGGGCGACGGCGCCCGGGACGAGCAGGGCGGCGGCGCTGACCAGCAGCGACCAGCCGGAGCCCTCGACCCACAGCTCGTGGAGGTCCGGGGTGAGCACCGACTCGACGAACCCGGCCCCGGCCGTGCCGAGCCAGCCCAGACCGGTCGCCGCGGCGGCACTCCAGAGCAGGACCGGAGCGTCGGCCCGGCGGGCCAGCAGGACCACGGCGATGCCCACCGCGACGACGAGGTGACCGGCGAGAAGCCAGTGGTCGGTCGCGCCGACCGCGCCGACGTACCCGACGAGGAGGGCGATGCCGGCGACCACCTGGGGAGCGACGAGCCGCGGCTGTGCGGCGACCCGGACCAGGCCCAGGGGGACGGCGGCCAGTGCGACCACGCCCCCCGCGGCGCACGCGATCGTCGCGGCTCCCAGGTCGCCGAACCAGTCGGCCGCGCCCGCGCCGACGACGTCGAGCGCGAGCATCCCGAGGGCCACCACGACCAGCGACTCCCCGGCGATCCGCAGCCCGATCCGGTGCAGCAGCAGGGCGGCGACGCCGGCCGTCAGCGTCAGGCCGGCGAGCACCGCGGTGCGGCCGCCGACACCGAGCGACGACCAGGACACCGCCAGGAAGATCACGGCGGCCACGAGCAGGCAGAACGCCCCGAGCCCGAGGAGGATCTTCGGGACCGAGGCGAACGAGACGCCGCCGGGACCTGGCGAGGTCGGCGAGGTCGGCGAGGTCGTCGGTGTCGTCGGCGGCGGCGGCGGGTACGACGGCAGCCCGGTGGACGGAGCCCGCCCGGCCGGCATCGGTGCTGTGAGCGCGGGGGCGGCAGGTGCCGCGGCGTCGCTCGCGGTGCGGAGCCGAGCGAGGATCCCGTCGGCCCGCTGGAGGGTGCCGAACAGGTCGACGGCCAGTGGGTGGCGCACCAGCAGGGAGCAGGTCGGGCACACGGGAGCCCCGGTCGGCAGGGCGGTGCGGCAGTCGGGGCACAGGAGCGGATCGGCGTAGCGCATGGGTCCATTGCGCCATCTCGCGTACTCGTTCGGCAGCAGGCAGCCACTCAATCCGCGCTGAGTGTGGGTACTCAGTCGCTCCGCTCTCCACAGGACGTCCCGCCACCTGGGGACGACGGGCCGCTGCGCTGTGGACAAGATCGGGTCGACTTGTGGACGACACGCCGTACGTCGGTGGATGACGAGAAACCCTCGAAAAACTTGGCGGAAACCCCTTGCGGCTCGTCGATGGACGGGCGTAGAACTTCTCCCACGCACTCCTCCGGGAGAGCGGGATCAGCCGGAAGGCGACGATCCAGCCGGCCAGGCCGAGACCTTCGGGTCGGAGCGAGGCGGCCCCTCACGGGGACGCCGGCCGCGCGAACCGGGTGACGAGGTTCGTGGGATCGCAGCAGCCGGGTGGTCGACCGGGAGCGTCACCAGTACCGGTCACCCGAAGGGCCCTTGTGACTCATACTCACGAGGGCCCTTCACCTTTTTCCCGGTGCGGCGGTCCCGGCGCCTTTGTGTCGGGCGGGGGTGGTTGAGTGGCGCACGTGGAATCCTCGACCGCTCCGACCAGCTACCGCTTCGCCCCGGCCCCACCGGTCGCGGCGGCGCCGCAGCTCGACGAGCACCAGCGGCGGGTCGTCGACCACCCGGGCGGCCCGTTGCTCGTCCTCGCCGGGCCGGGCACGGGCAAGACGACCACCCTCGTCGAGGCGATCGTCGACCGGATCGAGCGGCGCGGCGCGCGGCCCGACCAGGTCCTCGCGCTGACCTTCTCCCGCAAGGCGGCCGACCAGCTGCGCGACCGCGTGACCGCCCGCCTGGGGCGCACGACCGGCACCCAGCTCAGCTCGACGTTCCACTCCTTCGCCTACGCCCTGGTCCGGCGCTACGCGCCCGCCGGCCTCTACGAGGCGCCGTTGCGGCTGCTCTCCGCGCCCGAGCAGGACGTCGTCCTGCGCGAGCTCCTTGCCGACCACCCCGAGTCGGTGCGCTGGCCCGACCGGTTCCGGCAGGCGATGGCGACCCGCGGCTTCGCGCGGGAGGTGCACGCTGTGCTCGGCCGGGCCCGCGAGAAGGGCCTCGACGGCAACGACCTGCTCCGCCTCGGCCAGGAGGAGGGGATCGACGAGTTCGTGGCGGCAGGCCTGTTCCTCGAGCAGTACCTGACGTCCCTCGACTCGTTGGGTGCGACCGACTACGCCGACCTGATCCGGCGCGCGCGCATCGAGGCGGAGGCCAACCGGACCGAGCTGCGCGACCAGTTCCGGCACGTCTTCGTCGACGAGTACCAGGACACCGACCCCGGGCAGGTCGCGCTCCTGCGCGCGATCGCCGGTGACGGCCGCGACCTCGTGGTCGTCGGGGATCCGCACCAGTCGATCTACGCGTTCCGCGGCGCCGAGGTGCGCGGCATCCTCGACTTCCCGGCCGAGTTCCCGAAGGCCGACGGCAGCCCGGCCGACGTGGTCGCGCTCCGGGCGACGCGTCGGTTCGGGCCCCGGATCCAGCTGGCCGCGCAGCGGGTCGCCGGCCGGATCGGGCTCCCGGGCGCCATCCCCGACGCGGCCCGGGCGGCGTTCCTCTCACCCGAGTGCGTTCCAGGTCCCCATGGCGAGGGCCGGGTCGAGGTGTTCACCTTCGACACCGAGCGTGCGGAGGCCGACCGGCTCGCTGACCTGCTCCGCCGGGCCCATCTCGAGGACGGTGTCGGCTGGGACGAGATGGCGGTGCTCGTCCGGTCCGGCCGCGCCAGCATCGCGCCCCTCCGCCGCGCGCTCGGCGCCGCGGGCGTGCCGGTCGAGGTGGCCAGCGACGAGATCCCGCTCGCCCGCGACCCCGCCGTACTGCCCCTGCTCGACGCCCTGCGCGCGGTGGTGAACCTCGACAACGACGATCCCGACGACGTCGGCTACGTCGACGCCGGGAGGGCCGAGGCGTTGCTCACCGGCCCGCTCGGCGGGCTCGACGCCGGCGACGTCCGTCGGCTCGCGCGGCAGCTCCGGGTCCGCGAGAAGGCCGCGTGCCAGGAGGACGGGGGGACACCGCGCAGCTCGCGTGAGCTGGTGCGACTCGCTGTCGTCGACCCGACGATGCTCGACGGGCTCGAGGGGCCCGAGGCCGAGCGTGCCCGAGTCGTCACCCAGCTCCTCCTGCGCGCACGGGCGGCGGCTGCTGCCGGCGCGAGTGCCGAGGAGCTGCTGTGGACGCTGTGGACCGGCACCGGTTGGCCCCAGCGGCTGCGCCGCGCGGTCGAGGCGGGTGGCGGCGCCGCGCGGCGTGCCCACCGCGACCTCGACTCGGTGTGCGCGCTCTTCGACCTCGCCGCCCGGATGGAGGAGCGCCGCGAGCACCTCGCGGCGGCCTCCTTCCTCGCCGGCCTGGTCCAGCAGGAGATCCCCGCCGACACCCTCGCCGACCGGGGGGCCCGGGGCGCCGCCGTACGACTCCTCACCGCCCACCGCAGCAAGGGACTCGAGTGGCGGCTGGTCGTCGTCGCGCACGTCCAGGACGGCGGCTGGCCGGACCTGAGGCAGCGCACCAGCCTCCTGCGCGCCGACCGGATCGGGCCGGGCGTCCTGCTGCCCGAGGTGACGGCACGCGCGCTGCTGGCCGAGGAGCGCCGGCTGTTCTACGTCGCCTGCACCCGAGCCCGGGAACGCCTGGTCGTCACCGCGGTCGCCTCTCCGGACGACGACGGCGAGCAGCCCTCCCGCTTCCTCGAGGAGGTGGTCCCCGACCGCGACCACATCGTGGCCGTCAGTGGTCGGCCGCCCCGGCCACTGTCCCTGCCGGGGCTCGTCGCGGAGCTGCGTCGCACCCTGGCCGATCCCGAGGCGCCCGAGCCCCTGCGTGCCGCGGCCGCCCGCCGGCTGGCGCGGCTGGCCGGCGAGTCGTCCGGGCGCCGGGCGCTGGTCCCCTCCGCCGATCCGGCCAACTGGTGGGGCACCCGCGCGGCTTCTCGGTCGGCCGAGCCGATCCGGGCCACCGACCAGCCCGTGCCGATCTCAGCGAGCGTCCTGGAGTCGATCGCGGCCTGCCCGACCCGGTGGTTCCTGGAGAACGAGGCCGGCGGGGTCGCCCGGTCCCACCAGTCCGCCAATCTCGGCCAGCTCGTCCACGCCCTTGCCGAACGGGTCGCCGACGGCACCATCGCCGGTGACCTCGACGTGCTGATGGCGGAGGTCGACAAGGTGTGGGACCGCCTCGACTTCCGCACCCCGTGGTCCAAGGAGCGCGAGCACAAGCGGGTGCGCAACGCGCTGGCCCGCTTCCTGGTCTGGCACGAGCAGAACCCCCGCCGCGTGCTCGCGACCGAGGCGCGCTTCGCGACGGTGGTGACCATGGATGACGGGACTCCGGTTCGCATCCACGGCTACGCAGACCGGGTGGAGATCGACGGCACCGGTGCCGTGATCGTGGTCGACCTGAAGACCGGGCGTGGCAAGCCCACCGGGCCGGCGGTGCGCGACCACGTCCAGCTCGCCCTCTACCAGTACGCCGTCGACGCCGGGGCCCTGGACCGTCCCGACGACGAGCTGACCGGACTGACCAGCGGGGGAGCAGAGCTCATCCAGCTCGGCCTCGAGGACGGCTCGACCGAGGTGACCCGCCAGGCCCAGGACGCCCATGCGCCTGACGGCCCCGAACGCGAGGCGCTCCGCACCCGGATCGCGAACGTCGCCCAGCTGCTGCGCACCGAGACCTTCCCGGCGGTGCCCGGCGACCACTGCCGCGACTGCGGCTTCTTGCCCCTGTGCCCCGTCAAGAGCCCCGGATCGGTGGTGGAGCGATGACCGAGCGCACGCAGATCCGCACTCCGGAGGACCTCCAGCGCGTGATGAAGGCGGACTTCCCGCCCAGCGCCGAGCAGTGGCGCGCGATCACCGCCCCGCTCTCGCCGGTCGTGGTGATCGCCGGCGCCGGCTCCGGCAAGACCACCCTGATGGCGGCCCGGGTCGTCTACCTGGTGGTGACCGGCCAGGTCCGGCCCGAGGAGATCCTCGGCCTGACCTTCACGACCAAGGCGGCGGCCGAGCTGCGCCAGCGGGTGCGGTCCGCGCTCCTCGCGGCCGGGGTGCTCGACCTGCAGCGCTCGCGCGAGGGGGGCGACGAGGACGCCGAGGTGCTCGAGCCGACGGTCGCGACCTACAACGCCTATGCCGCGGCGCTGCTGACCGACCACGGACTGCGGATCGGGCACGAGCCCGACACCCGGGTCATCACCGACGCCGCGCGCTACCAACTCGGGGCGCGTGCCGTGGACCGCCACGACGGCGCCGTCGCCAAGCTCTCCGACCATCCGCCGACGGTGATCCAGAACCTGCTCGCGCTCGACGGCGCGATGAGCGAGCACCTCGTCGGACCGCAGGACGTCCTCGACTTCGACGCGGGCGAGCGGGCCTCCTTCGAACGCGAGCTCGTCGCCGAGCGCGACGGGAAGGGGCGCAAGACCTACCTGGGCGAGATGCAGAAGGCGATCGACGTCATCGACCGGCGGGCCGAGCTGATGGGCCTGGTGGCGTCGTACCGTCGACTCAAGGCCGACCTGGGGCTGATGGACTTCAGCGACCAGATCGCGCTGGCCGCGGTCCTGGCGCAGGACCAGCCCGAGGTCGGGCAGATCGAGCGACAGCGGTTCAAGGTGGTGCTGCTCGACGAGTACCAGGACACCTCGGTCGCGCAGGCGACCCTGCTCGCCCGCCTCTTCGGCGGGGGCCACCCCGTGATGGCGGTCGGCGACCCCAACCAGGCCATCTACGGCTGGCGCGGTGCCTCGGTGTCCAACATCGTGAACTTCCCCGAGGTCTTCCCCTCCGCTGACGGTCGGCCCGTCCCGGTGCTGCCGCTGACCGTCAACCGCCGCTCCGACACCCGGATCCTCGACGTCGCCAACACGCTGGCGGCGCCGTTGATGGCCAAGTACGGCGACAAGGTCGCCACCCTCGAGCACGGCTCCACGGCCCCGGGGTCGGTGCGGGTCAGGGTCTTCGAGACCCATCTCGACGAGCTCGCCTGGTTGGTGGAGGAGGTGCGCGCCACCCACGACGCGGGCACCCCGTGGGGCCGGATCGCGGTCCTCAGCCGGGACAACCAGCACGGCGAGGCGGTCTTCGACGCCCTGACCGGCGCCGACGTACCGGTCGAGATCGTCGGACTCGCCGGCCTGGTGCGGCTGCCGGAGATCGCGACGGTGGTGGCGACGCTCAAGCTGGTCCAGGACGTCACCGACAATGCGTCGCTGCTGAGCCTGCTGGCCGGCCCACGCTGGGCCATCGGCCCGCGTGACCTGCGCCTGCTCGGGCAGCGGGCCCTGGAGCTGGTCGGGCGCGGTGGGCGGCAGGAGGCGGACTCCATCCATGAACAGCTCGTCGCCATCGCCGACGGCATCGACCCGGCCGAGATCCCGTGCCTGGACGACGCGCTGGCCGATCCCGGCGATGCGGCGTACTCGCCCGAGGCGCGCGAGCGCTTCGCCCTGGTGCGAGACGAGCTGCGCCAGCTGCGGGCGGCGATCGGCGAGCCGTTGCTCGACCTGGTCCGCCGCATCGTCGATGTGACCGGCGTCGACGTCGAGCTGGCGTCGTCGGTCAGCCGGGCGGCCGCGGCGCGCCGGGAGAACCTCGATCTCTTCGTGAAGGCGGTCGCGGACTTCCAGGCCGTCGACGGCGACGTCACGCTGCCGGCCCTCATCGCCTGGCTCACGGCCGAGGACGAGGCCGGCAACGGCCTCGAGGTCGCCACGCCGTCCGAGGCCGACTCGGTCAAGCTGCTGACAGTGCACCGCTCGAAGGGCCTCGAGTGGGCCACGGTCTTCTGCGTCGGCGTGGGCGAGGGACGCTTCCCGAGCACCCAGGGCCGGTCGCTGTGGACCTCGTCGCCGAGCGTGCTCCCCGCGCCACTGCGGGGCGATGCCGCCGACCTTCCGCAGCTCGTCGGCCACGACAAGGCCGCTCTCGATGCCTACCGCGTCGCGACCCGTGAGCACGAGGCGGAGGAGGAGCTGCGTCTGGGGTACGTCGCCTTCACCCGGCCCGAGCACCAGCTGTGGGTGACCTCGTTCCTGTGGGGAACGCGCAAGAACCCCTACGGGCCGTCGAGCTTCCAGGCCACGATCCGGGACCTGTGCGACGGCTGGGGGGAGCCGGTCGAGTGGCGCGACAAGCCGGAGAAGGGGGCGAGCAACCCGTTCGACGCGGTCGACCCGTCGCGCCCCTGGCCCGTCGAGGGTGTGGGGGCCGAGACCGCCCGCCGCCTGGATGCCGCGGCCCGGGTCGCCGCCGCGGACCCGGCGCTGGACGAGGACCTCGACCTCGACCTCCTCGACGCGGCCCGGGTGGCCGACTGGGACGCCGAGATCGACCGGCTGCTGGTGGAGGCCCGGGCCGACCGGTCGTCGCGGATCACCGTCGAGCTCCCCTCGTCGCTGTCGGCCACCGCGCTCGGCCGGCTGCGCGACGACCCGGAGAGCTTCGCCCGTGACCTGGCCCGGCCGATGCCGCGACCGCCCGCGCCGGCGGCCCGGTTCGGCACCCGCTTCCACGCGTGGGTCGAGGCCCGGTTCGGGCAGCAGGGGCTGTTCGACCCCGACGAGCTGGCCGGGCGGGCCGACGCGGGGATCGACGACGAGGCGGACCTCAAGGATCTCGTCGGCCGGTTCGAGGAAGGGCCGTTCGGCAGCCGCGAGCCGCATGCGGTGGAGGCTCCGTTCGCGCTGGTCTTAGGAGCGGGGGAGGGCAGGCGGCAGGTCGTACGGGGACGGATCGACGCGGTCTACGCCGAGGCGGACGGCACCTTCCTCGTGGTCGACTGGAAGACCGGCACCCGGCAGGACGCCGACCCGCTCCAGCTCGCGCTCTACCGGCTGGCGTGGGCCGAGCTCGAGGGGATCGCGCCGGAGCGGGTGCGGGCCGGCTTCTTCTACGTGCGGACCGGTGAGCTCGTGGTGCACGACGAGCTGCCGGGCAGGGAGGAGGTGGAGGCCCTCCTGCGATGAGGCCGCGGCGGCGACAGCGAGTGCGAGGACCGGGTCAGGCGCGCACGACCCGGATCTCGGGCGGCTGGGCGAGGCTGCGGCCCACGACGCAGTAGCGCTCGGTCGCGGTCGCGAGGCGGCCCAGCGTGGCGTCGTCCGCGTCGGTGTCGACGGCGAGGGTGAGCACGACGTCCTGGATCCCGACGGGTGCCTCGCGGTCGATGCCGAGGGTGCCGCGGGCGTCCCACCAACCGTCGGCGCGCAGCCGGGCGGAGCGGATCTCGACGTCCATGGCGGTGGCGACGGCGCGCAGGGTGACCCCTGCGCACGCGAGCACCGCCTGGAGCAGGAGGTCGGCCGAGCAGGCGTCGCTGCCGTCGCCACCGGTGGCCGGGTGCAGCCCGGCTCGGACCGGTCCGGCGAAGCCGTCGACGGTGGCGGTGACGTCCGGGTCGCGGTAGTCGCCGGCCGCGGCGGTGGCCGTGTGAGCCGTGGCCGGCTCGGAGCGGTAGCGGTCCTTGAGCGGTGCCTGCGCGGCTCGGAGGGTGCTGGCGTCCATGGCTCAGGTTAGCGGTCCGAGGGCCGTGGCTAGGCTCGTTCCGTGACGTTCCCGCACGAGTCCCTGGCCGCCGATCCGCACGACCGACTTGGCCTGCTCCGCACGGACGACGCGTGGCTCGACGAGCGCTGGTCCGACCCGGCGGGTCGGGTGCTGGTGATCGCCGGGACCCGGGTCAGGCCCGGGCGCGAGGGGCTGGAGTGGGTGTCGACGGCGGACGCGCCGGACGGGGTACGTGTGCTGCTCGGGGAGCGGGACGGCGTGACCTGGTGGGCGGCGATCGTTCCGGGCGAGGTGGCGAAGGCCGAGCCGGAGCGCTGGCTGCCGCTGCGCGGACTGCTGCCGTTCCTCGACGGCGACCGGGTCCGCCAGGCGCCGCTGGTGTTCCACGCCGTCGGCCTGGCGGAGTGGCACTGGGCGCACCGGTTCTGCCCGCGTTGCGGCGGGAGCCTGCTGCCGCGCGCCGCGGGGCACGAGCTGGTGTGCGCCGACTGCGGCAAGCCGCAGTTCCCGCGCTCCGACCCGGCGGTGATCATGCTGATCTCGGCCGGCGAGCCGGGCTCGCCCGACGAGCGCGCCCTGCTCGGGCGCAACCACAACTGGCCCGCGGGACGCTTCTCGACCCTGGCCGGGTTCTGCGAGCCGGGGGAGTCGCTGGAGGACGCGGTACGCCGCGAGGTGCTCGAGGAGACCGGCGTCGTGGTGGGAGAGGTCAGCTACTTCGGCAACCAGCCGTGGCCGCTGCCGTCGAGCCTGATGGTGGGCTTCCACGGCCGGGCCGTGTCGGAGCAGATCCGGCTCGAGGATGCCGACGTCGAGGACGCGCGCTGGTTCACCCGCGCCGAGATGCTGCAGCAGACCGAGGCGGGCACCCTGGTGCTGCCGGGCAGCGGCGTCTCGATCAGCCGCTCGCTGGTCGAGGACTGGTACGGCGGGGCGCTGCCCGGCAGCTGGTGACGCCGGTCAGGCGCTGAGCGCCTCGAGCTTGGCCTTGACCTGCGCGACGCTGGGGTTGGTCTGCGCGGAGCCGTCGGTGTAGACGAGCGTGGGAACCGTCTGGTTGCCGTTGTTGGCGGACTCGACGATCGCGGCGGCCTCCGGCTGCTGCTCGATGTCGACGATCTCGTAGGAGATGCCCTCGCGGTCCAGCTGGCTCTTGAGGCGGTGGCAGTAGCCGCACCAGGGGGTCGTGTACATCGTGAAGGTCATCGGGGGCGCTCTCTCTCCGGTCGTGGTTCGCCTCCACCCAACCACGGCGGGGGCGGGCTTGTTCCGGGGTGTCGGGACCCGAGGCGGGACTCCTGTCTCTGCCTGCCGGGACACCCGGCCCGCGAAGGTCGGCGACACCAGACCCCCGCACCTCCAGGAGGACCGATGTCCCGCACCCGTACCGTCGCCTTGCTCTCGGTGAGCGCACTGGCGACGGCCTCGCTGCTCTCCGCCGCCGACCCGGCGCTGGCGGCGACCACGGCGAGCCCGACCGACACCACCATCACCACCGGCGAGGCCAGGACCGCCACCCCGGTGGCGGCCACCGCTGCCGACGGCTCGATCGTCTACATCCACGGCTTCAACGTCTGGCTGAGCCGGCCCGACGGCACCGGCCAGCGGGCGGTGACCGTCGACGGGACCGAGGCCTCGCCGTACGAGCACCCGACGATGTCCGACGCCGGCGTCATCGCGGTGATGAAGGGCGACGAGATCGTCCGGATGGGCCAGGACGGCGTGGTCCACAACCGGATCAACCCCGAGGACCTGTTCGTGCCGGACTACGGCACCGTGGTGATCAGCCCGATCCACGACCCGGAGATCTCGCCCGACGGCACGAAGATCACCTACAGCCAGCTCCGTCTGGAGCGGTACGGCGGCACCGGCGGCTACCTCGAGACCGAGGCCCTGGTCGGCGTCACCGATGCCGCCCAGTGGGTGGGGCCCGACAAGTACGGCATCGTGCGGGGCAGCCAGCCGTCGTGGGTGACCAACAGCCGGCTGACCCTCAACCGGTCGGGCGACATCCACCTGGACGACCTCGGTCACGAGTCGGTGGTGTGGTTCTACTCCAACGACATCTTCGGGCAGTTCATCGAGCTGCAGGAGGCCGAGGTCTCGCGTGACGGCAAGCGGGTGATCTTCGGGAGCGCCGGCGGCCTCGCGATGAAGACGACGGTCGGCGACCCGCGGACCGGTGCGCCGGCGCCGCCGACCGCCAACCCCGAGTGCTACCTCACCTCGGACCCCGGACAGCCCGCTGCCAAGGACCCGAGCCTCGGGCCCGACAGCGACTCCGCCGCCTACAGCGAGGGCGGCGACCTGTGGGTCATCCGGGGACTCGCCGCATGCTCAGGGGAGACGACGCTCGCGAAGATCGCGACCGGCGGCACCGAGCCGGACTGGTCGCCCGCACCGCTGTCCGCGCCGCCGGCCGGTGGTCCCGGCGGTGGTGGTCCCGGCGGTGGCGGAACCGGCGCCGGCACGAGCGGTCACGCGTTCGACCTCGCCAAGGCGCCGATCGTCTCCGGCAAGGCGAAGGTGGGCAAGAAGCTGCACGTGAGCTCCGGCACCTGGTCGCCGTCGCCCACCTCGGTCACCTACACCTGGCTGCGCAACGGCAAGGTCGTCGCGGGCCGCACCGGTGCGGCGTACAGGCTCGGCAAGGCCGACCGCGGCAAGCGGATCCAGGTCCGGGTCACCGTCCACAGGGGCGGGTACGCCGACCGGTCGGCCACCTCGCGGGTGGTGAAGGTCCGCCGCTGACGCTGCGCCGACCCGGGGACGTCCCGGGCCGACCCCGGCCGGTGAGCTCGTGTCGGGGGCTGCGTCTAGGTTGGTTTCTCCATCACGAACCGACCCGACGCAGCCCCCGAAGGAGCACTCCCGCCCATGTCCGAGTCCATCGAACGGCTCCTCTCCGCGCTCGACCCGGAGCAGCGGCAGGTCGCGGAGACGCTGCGGGGGCCGGTGCGGGTGCTGGCCGGTGCCGGGACGGGCAAGACGAGGGCGATCACCCACCGCATCGCGCACGGCGTGATGTCCAGGGTCTACGCGCCGACGGAGGTCCTGGCGGTCACCTTCACCACCCGCGCCGCCGGTGAGCTGCGCCAGCGGCTGCGACAGCTGGGGGCGCCGGGCGTGCAGGCGCGGACCTTCCACAGCGCGGCGCTGCGCCAGCTGCGCTACTTCTGGCCCCACGTCCACGGCACCGAGCTGCCGACGCTGACCGAGTCGAAGATCCCGATGCTCGCCGCCGCCTGCCGCCACCTCGGGATGCGGGCCGAGCAGGCCCTGCTGCGCGACCTCGCCTCCGAGATCGAGTGGGCCAAGGTCAGCAACGTCGGGGCCGACGACTACCCGCGGATCGCGCCGGCCAAGGGCCGCTCGGTCTCCGACCAGACGCCCGAGGCGATCGGCCGCGTGATCGACGCCTACGAGCTGGTCAAGCGCGACCAGGGGCGGATGGACATGGAGGACGTGCTGCTGCTGACCGCGGGCGTGCTGGCCTCCGACGAGCGGGTCGCGGCGCAGGTGCGGCGGCAGTACAAGTGGTTCGTCGTCGACGAGTTCCAGGACGTCTCGCCGCTCCAGTCGGCGCTGCTCGACCTGTGGCTCGGCGGGCGCGACGAGCTGTGCGTGGTCGGCGACCCGGCGCAGACGATCTACAGCTTCGCCGGGGCCGACGCCGACTACCTGCGCGACTTCCCGAAGCGCTACCCGGGCACCACCTCGATCGAGCTGGTGCGCAACTACCGCTCGACGCCGCAGGTGGTCGAGACCGCCAACACCCTGCTCGCGGGCACGCCCAGTGCCGGCGTCGACCTGCGCTCGCAGCAGAAGCCGGGCTCGGCGGTGCGCTTCCAGGGGGAGCCCGACGAGGTGGCCGAGGCGCGCAGCGTCGCCGACCGGATCCTGCGGCTGCAGCGCGCCGGGACGCCGTACGGCGAGATGGCGGTCCTGTTCCGCATCAACGCCCAGTCCGAGACCTTCGAGGACGCGCTGGCCGACCGCGGGATCCCCTACATCGTGCGCGGCGCGGCGCGGTTCTTCGAGCGGCGCGAGGTGCTCGAGGCGGTGACCCGGCTGCGGGGAGCCGCTCGCTCGGGCGAGAGCGACGACAGCCCGTGGCTCGACGTGGTCAAGGACGTCCTGGGTGCGATGGGCTGGACGGCCGAGCCGCCGACCTCGCGCGGCCAGGTCCGTGACCGCTGGGAGTCCTTCCAGGCGCTGGCCGACCAGGCCGAGGAGTTCGCCACGGAGCGTGGCATCGAGGCGTCGATCGCCGCCTTCGTCGAGGAGCTCGACCGGCGCGCGAGCGAGCAGCACGCGCCGAGTGCCGACGGCGTGACCCTGGCGACCTTCCACGCCGCCAAGGGCCTGGAGTGGGATGCCGTGTTCTGCTGTGGCGTCCAGGACGGCACCGTGCCGATCGTGTACGCCGAGCAGGGCGGCGCGCGCCCCGACGCGGTCGAGGAGGAGCGGCGCCTGCTCTACGTCGGCGTGACCCGCGCCCGCCGCGACCTGATGGTGTCGTGGGCGGCCGCCCGCAACCCGGGGCAGGCGCCGCGCCGCCAGCCGTCGCGGTTCATCGTGCCGATGCTGCCGGCGAGCCAGCAGCCGCAGCAGTCCCGTGGCCGCACCAAGGTCGCCCGCTGCCGCGACTGCCTCCAGCCGCTGACCACGGCGGCGGAGAAGAAGCGCGGGCGCTGCGCGCACCACCCGGTCCGCTACGACGAGGCGCTGTTCGACAGGCTCAAGGCGTGGCGCCTGGAGACCGCGCGGGAGGCCGGCGAGGACGGCAAGCCGCTGCCCGCGTACGTCGTGTTCACCGACGCCACCCTCGAGCTGATCGCCGAGCACAAGCCGGCCTCGATGGCCGCGCTGGCGAAGGTCAACGGGGTGGGCCCGAGCAAGATCGAGCGCTACGGCGATGCGGTGCTCGCGCTGGTCGCCGACGGGGGCTGAGCACCCCTCGGGAGCAGTGTTTGAAAAAACCTCGAAAAAACATCGATAAATGATTTGCGCGGCCCGTTGACCGGCCATTACGGTCGTCAGGCAAGTTCCACTGCGCACCACAGCCCTGACAAGGCTGGCGCCCACACGCACCGAAGGAGGTGGCCCTGATGAAGAACATGACGAACCCGGTCTTCCCGGTGATGACGTCCGCCTGGCAGCCCACGCTGTCCGCGACCCTCGGCTGCGCCACCTCTGCCCTCGCGACCCTCGAGGTCCAGGGCATCGCCGCGCGTCCGGCCACGGCTCTCTTTGCCGTCGCGCCGTTCGCGGTCGTGGCCACCGATGCCGTCAAGCGGGAGCGCATCGCCGGCACGGACCACCGTGGCGCCAACGCCGCCTACGTCCCGGGTCCCCTCGCCTGGAGCCCACCGAGCTGAGACGAAATCAGCTCGGCAGCCTCCAGGCCGCGGAACCCGAATCAGACCGGGATCCGCGGCCTTCGTAGTTCTCAGACCGAGATACGCGAAGTCCGGATCCCCACCCGAAATGACAACGCGATCAGGTCATGAGTTGAGGAGGTGAAAAGCAGATGACGACCAGTGTTCTCGAGCCGACGCTGGACGAGCTGCTGCCGTGCCGGCTGAACGACGCGGAGCTGTGGTTCGCAGAGTCCCCGTCGGACGTCGAGGCCGCGAAGGCGCTGTGCCTGGACTGCCCGGTCCAGAGCATGTGCCTGTCCGGCGCCCTGGAGCGGCGCGAGCCGTGGGGCGTCTGGGGCGGCGAGCTGTTCCTGGCCGGCGTGGTGATCCCGCGCAAGCGGCCCCGGGGCCGCCCGCGCAAGGACGCCGCGGCGTAGTCCACCCACGCAATCCCCTTCCGTACCACCACACCCTTGGAGCATGAGATGACCCAGTTCATGAACGAAGACCTGGCGCGGGCCCACATGGCCATGCGCCTGGGAGAGGCGCAGCAGCTGCGCGCGGCCAGCAGGATGGCCCGCGCACGCCGCTTGAGCCGCAAGGCCGAGCGTGCAGCGCAGCAGGCTCGTCTCGCCCTCGCTCGCGCACTCTGAGTCCGCACCGCGGACCAGCGAGACCGGAATTCTTCGAGGCCTCCTCGAAGGGCACCTGATCGCGGGTGAGAAGGAAGGGCCGGACCGACTGATCGTCGGGCCGGCCCTTCCGGCATTTCTGCGTAGGCTGGGCGGGTGAGCGTCACCTGCGACTTCTGCGGCCGCCTGGTCGAGGGCGAGGAGCCGCCGCTGACCTGGACCACCTCGGTCGAGCGCGGCCGGATACGCCGCTACTGCGACGAGTGCTCCCGCATCCACCTGCGCTCGATGGAGGCCAAGCTCGACAGCGAGTGGTGGTAGACCGACCGTCGAGCGTCAGGGCAGGTCGAGGAAGCCGTCCCACGCGCAGCCGCACCACGGGTGCCGGCCCCACCGGGTGAGGACCGGCGCGCCGCTCGGTCCGAGGTCGACGGTCGTCGACCAGGTGCTGGGCTCCTCGCCGTCCACGAAGCCGGTCAGGTCGCGCACCGCCCAGGCGAGCGCCAGCCGGTCGAGGACGGGATCACGGGGCGGCGGTCGCTGGGTGCTGTGCCTGGCCGCCTGGGCGAGGAGGAGCGGCAGCCGCTGGTCGTGGAGCGACTCGTGGGCGTCGACGCAGCGCAGGCAGGCGGTGCGGCCGGGGACGACGAACGGCCCGATCCGCACGCCCCGCGCGTCCCCGCCGACCAGCAGGTGGGGGACCGAGGCGCGCACCAGCGGGTCCAGGCGCTCGCGGGCGAGCGGGCCGTCGCCGATCACGAGCCGTACGGTGGCGTCCTCCGGCGCCTCGGCCTCGACGAGGCCGGCGGCGGCCAGCAGGGGGCCGAGGACGGCGCGGGCGCCGGGCGGCGCGTCGAGGGCGACCGGGGAGGCCGCGCGAGCCGCCGGGCGCCGTACGGCGTCGGACCCGGCCTGGGCCAGCAGGTGGGCCGGCACGTCACCGGCGGGTACGGCGAGACCGGCGTCGAGCAGCCGGGCGAGGGCGGTGGCAGCCTCCGTCGGCAGGGCGTCGGCCGGGGCGTGACCGGCCGGCCGGGCCAGGCCCTCGAGGAGGTCTCGGACGGCGGGGATGTCGGGCAGCCGGATCGAGGGCTCCACGAGGCCGACCTGTAGGACGCCGGGGGAGCGGGTCAGCACCGGCGTACCGGGGCGCAGCAGGAGGGTCCGGGACGCCATGACCGCAGCGTGGCACGCCCCAACGACCCGCGCGGCGCTCCTCCACAGGGCGCCGGGGAGCGACCGCAAAACACGCCACGGGCGGCTCCACCGCAGTGGAGCCGCCCGTGAAAGTCGGCTGGGTGCCTGTGGATCAGGCCTTGCCGAGGATGCGGTTGAGGTTGGTGCCGCAGACGGGGCAGACGGCCTTGGCCATCCGGGTGCCCTTGTCGTTCACCTTGACCTCGCCCTCGGCCTCGCGCTTCTCCTTGCACTTGACGCAGTAGAACTCACCGCTCCAGGTCTCCGCCATGACGGCCTCCTTGCTCATCTTTTCTCGTTCGGTCGTCGCGACGGGGACATGGGGGGAAGCCCGTCGGGGTCCGGAGCAGCACTCCGGACCTCTCTGACCCTACGGCACGCCGCCGCGGAGTCGCAGTAGCGTGCCCCGCATGTCTGAATCCGCTGTGAACCGGCCCACGCCGCCGTCCCTGACGCATCTGCGCCTCGAACGGCCCTCCGAGGGGGTCGCACTGCTGGTCCTGGACCAGCCCGAGCTGCGCAACGCGATGAGCGACGAGATGACCGAGTCCTGGGTCCGGGCGGTCGACCACCTGGCCGGCGACCCCACCGTGCGAGTGGTCGTGGTGACCGGCGAGGGCAAGGGGTTCTGCTCCGGCGGCAACCTGTCGTGGCTGGCGTCCGAGCCGGACGCGACCGTCGACGACCTGCGTGCCCGGATGCTGCCGTTCTACCGCGCCTGGCTCTCGATCCGGCGCCTGGAGGTGCCGACGGTCGCCGCGATCAACGGCGCGGCGATCGGTGCGGGGCTCTGCCTGGCGCTGGCCTGCGACCTGCGGTACGCCGCCCGCGGGGCCCGGATGGGTGTGCCGTTCACGAAGCTGGGGATCCACCCGGGGATGGCCGGGACCTACCTGCTGCCCGACGTGGTCGGCTCCGCCGCCGCCCGCGACCTGTTCCTGACGGGTCGGCTCGTGGACGCCGACGAGGCGCTCGGGCTCGGCCTGGTCTCCCGGGTCTGGGAGCCGGCGGAGTTCCGCGACGGCGTGCTGGGGGCGGCGGCCGACATCGCGGCAGCGGCACCGATCGCCACCCGGCTCACCAAGCGGGCCCTGCAGCACGGGCACGCGAGCATCGACACCGCGCTGGAGTGGGAGGGCCTGGCCCAGCCGGTCACGCTGGCCACCGCGGACCTGCTCGAGGGGATCCGGGCCGCCCAGGAGAAGCGGCCGCCGGTCTTCACCGGGCACTGAGCCCGGACGGGGGCCGACGTGAGGAGACCCCCGGCGCCGCGGCCCCTCGCTTGCCTTCCCCTTGCGAGCGAGGTGCTGCGGCCCCGAGGGGCCTCGTCGGGGACGAACCTAGGCACCGCGGCGGGCGCGGTCAATCCGGGCGTCGCGCGTCCTGTGGACAGAGCTGTGGAGAAACCTGTGGAGGGAGCGCGGGGCCCGTGGATGGACGGGGGAGAACCCTGATCGGCCTGTGGAGGGACCGTTGGCAAGATCGGCCCGGCGGGCGCCGTACCGCGGGGTGACCAGCAAGGATGGTCCCCACAGGCTCATCCACGGCCTGTGGACAGACATTTCTCGAGGACGGACGAGGTCGTGAACGAGCAGGAGTACGACGGCACGCCGGTGGCGGCGCTGCGCCGGATCGCGTTCCTCCTGGAACGGGGCCGGGCGGACAGCTACAAGGTCAAGGCCTACCGCGGTGCGGCGGCCGCGATCCTGCCCCTGGACCCCGACGACGTCGCCGCCCGGGCGGCGGCGGGGACGCTCACCGACCTGCCCGGCGTCGGCGCCAGCACCGCGCGGGTGATCGCCCAGGCGGCGACCGGCCGCGTGCCGGACAAGCTCGCCGAGGTCGAGGAGCAGTACGGCGGCCCGCTGACCAGCGAGGGCGCCGGGACCGGCCTGCGGGCGTTGTTGCGGGGCGACCTGCACTCCCACTCCGACTGGTCCGACGGCGGTTCGCCGATCGAGGAGATGGCGATGACCGCGATCGAGGTGGGCCACGACTATCTCGTGCTCACCGACCACTCGCCGCGCCTCAAGGTGGCCCGCGGGCTCTCGGCGGAGCGGCTGACCCGGCAGCTGGCCGTGGTCGAAGCGGTCAACGAGCACCTCGCCGGTGCCGGGTTCCGCCTGCTCAAGGGGATCGAGGTCGACATCCTCGACGACGGCGCGCTCGACCAGAGTGAAGAGATGCTCGCCCGCCTCGACGTCCGGGTCGCCAGCGTCCACTCCAAGCTCGCGATGGACCCCGAGCCGCTGACCCGGCGCATGGTGGCCGCGGTGCGCAACCCGTTCACCAACGTGCTCGGCCACTGCACCGGCCGGCTGGTGACCGGCAGCCGCGGCACTCGCCCCGAGTCGCGCTTCGACGCCCGCGCGGTGTTCGAGGCGTGCGCCGAGGAGGGCGTGGCCGTCGAGATCAACTCCCGCCCGGAGCGCCGCGACCCGCCGACCCGGCTGCTGGAGCTGGCCCGTGACATCGGCTGCGTGTTCTCCATCGACAGCGACGCCCACGCCCCGGGCCAGCTCGACTACCCGCTGCTCGGCTGCGAGCGCGCCGAGGCCGCCGGCATCGACGCGGACCGGATCGTCAACACGTGGCCCGTGCAGCGCTTGCTCGAGTGGGCAAGGCCCAGATGATCAGCTCCAAGGGCTCGCACGCTCCGCGACGCTCACCACGCACGCTGGCGGCGTTGCAGACGCTCGACGTGCGCCCAGCATGCCTTCGCGCCTGCGCCTTGCCAGCGCACGCGTTGAGCGCCGCTCGCTTGCACGATCCCTCGGAGCTGATCATCTAGGGTCGAGTCATGCCCACCCCGCGCGTGGAGGTACGACGGTCGCAGCGCCGCCGCCGTACGGTCACGGCGTATCGCGAGGGCGAGACGATCGTGGTGCTCATGCCCGACAACCTCTCGGGCACCGAGGAGCGCGCCTGGGTCTCGAAGATGGTCGCCCGGGTGCAGCGCAAGGAGCTGCGCGCCGCCACGCCGCGGCGTTGGGACGACGAGGACCTCAAGCAGCGCGCCCAGGAGCTGAGCGACGAGTACCTCGGCGGCATCGCCGTGCCCGAGTCGATCCGCTGGGTCGGTAACCAGCGCGCCCGCTGGGGCTCGTGCACGCCCAAGGACCGCACCATCCGGCTCTCCGAGCGCCTGCAGCGGATGCCGGAGTGGGTCATCGACTACGTGATCGTCCACGAGCTCGCGCACCTCATCGAGCCGCACCACGACGAGAGGTTCTGGGGGTGGGTCGCGCACTACCCGGCGGCCGAGAAGGCGAAGGGCTATCTCGCCGGCTGGTCCGACGCCGCCCGGATCGACCGGCCGCCGTCCGAGCAGGTCGTGCCGGGCGAGGACGTCGACTGATCCTCAGACGAGGATCGCGCGGGCCCGGGCGATGAGGGCGTGCATGGCCGGCTCGAGCTCGGGCAGACCGTCGAGGGGCCACCAGCGCACGGCGAGTGACTCGTCGCTCACCACCGCCGTCGCGTCCACCGGCGCGGCGGCGACGTAGCGCACGTCGAGGTGGTTGACGTCGCCGCGCTCGCCGCAGAAGGGCACGGTGTGCAGGTCGAGCTGGACCGGCTCCGGGTGGAAGGCCAGCTCGCGCAGCCCGCTCTCCTCGTGCGCCTCGCGCAGCGCGACGGCGGCGAGGGTGGCGTCGTCGTCCTCGCAGTGCCCGCCGAAGTGGAACCAGCGCCCCGCCTTGCGGTGCAGGTTGAGCAGCACCCGCTCCCCGGTGGCGTCGATGACGAGGGTGCCGGCGGTGATGTGGTCGGGGTACGACGCGCGCCGCATCCCGTCGGGCCTCGCGGTCAGGTGCTCGACGTACCGCCCGCGGAGGGCCTCTTCGACGGCGTCGGGCGCGCGCCAGCTCGTCAGGACGCCCAAGGCGTCCGCGTGGAGGGTCACTCGGTCGGGCTGTCGGGGGTGTCGGGCGTGCCGGGCGTGCCGGGCGTGTCGGGGCCGTCGAGCAGCTTGCGCAGCTCGGCGTCGAACTCGTCCTCGCTGAGCGCCTCCGGCCGGGTGGCCTCGTCGCGGAAGGACAGCGGGTCGTCGAGGTCGGCGGCGGTGGGCAGCAGGTCGGGGTGCATCCACACGCCGTCGCGGGCCTCCTGGCCCGAGCGGGTGCGCAGCCCGCCCCACAGGGTGGACGCGTCGCGCAGCCGGCGCGGGCGCAGCTCGAGACCGACGAGCGCGGCGAAGGTCTGCTCGGCCGGGCCACCGGCGGCCCGGCGGCGGCGGACCGCCTCGCGCAGCTTGGCCGCGGCGGGCATCCGCTCGGCCGTGGCCTGGCCGACCACCTCGTCGACCCAGCCCTCGACCAGGGCCAGCGCGATCTCGAGGCGGGACAGCGCGGCGGTCTGCGCCTCGGTCTGCGGCGGGTCGAACATGCCGCCCTCGAGCAGGCCCTGCATCGCCTCGAGGTTCGTCGGGTCGATGCCGCGCAGCTGCTCCTGGACCCGGTCCTGGATCTGCTGGGCGTTGATCTCCAGGCCGCGGGCGTAGTCGGTCACCGCGCCGATGAGGTGCTCGCGCAGCCACGGCACGTGGGCGAACAGCCGCTGGTGGGCGGCCTCGCGCAGCGCGAGGTAGAGGACGACGTCGTCCTCCGTGACGTCGAGGCCCTCGGCGAAGGCGCGGACGTTGGTCATCACCAGCGCCGCCTTGCCGGGGGCGCCGAGGGGGAGCCCGATGTCGGAGGCGGTGAGCACCTCACCGGCCAGGGCGCCGAGGCCCTGCCCGATCTGCATCGCCATCATCCCGCCGACGGCCTGGCCGATGATGCCGACCAGCGGACCGGCCGCGGCCTTCATCTCCTCCGGCAGGCCGCTGGACAGGCCCGTCACGGAGCGCGCCGCCACGGGCTCGACGAGCACCTGCCACACCGGCTGGGTCTCGACCAGCCATTCGGCGCGGCTCCAGGCGGCCGTCGTACCGATGCCGGAGGGGAAGCCGGTGGCGGTGTCGAGCCAGTGGTCGGCGAGCCGGACGGCGTCGGCGACGCGGTCCCGGTCGCGCTGGGTGGGGGACGGGTCCGGCTCCTGGGCGACGGCCTTGCGGGCCATGTCGTTGGCGGCATTCCAGTTCAGCGGGCCGTCGTGCGGCTGCATCAGCGACTGCAGCTGCTGGAAGAAGGCCATCCCGCCGCCGGGGCCACCGGGGAAGGCTCCGCCGAGGGCGCCGAAGATCTGCTCGAACGGCGTGCCCTTGAACGGGTTCGGCTGGTCGTCGCCCGGGTTGTCGGTCATGGGTCAAAACTACGCCCGAACCACAACCGGGAGTGTCGGGGACAGCCCTGAACGGACCCCTAGAGTGGGCCGCATGCCGAACCCCGCCGTGCGCCTCGTCGCCATCTCCGACCAGCCGCTGTCGGTGACCGACGTGCTCGACAGCCTCGACGACGCGGCGTCCGGTGGTCTGGTGCTCTTCGTCGGACGGGTCCGCGACCACGACCACGGGCAGGGCGTCACCGGCCTGTCGTACTCCGCGCACCCCTCCGCCCTCGACCGGCTGCGGGACGTGTGCGACCGGATCGCCGACGCGCACGACATCACCGCGCTCGCCGCCGTGCACCGGGTCGGTGACCTCGACATCGGAGACCTCGCCGTCGTCGTCGCCACCACGGCCGGGCACCGCGGCTCGTCGTTCGAGGCCAGCCGCGCGCTGATCGACACGCTCAAGGCCGAGGTGCCGATCTGGAAGCACCAGCGCTTCGCCGACGGGTCCGACGAGTGGGTGGGGAGTCCGTAGCGTGTCCTGACCGGACGCCGACCCGGGTCGACCTACCCTCGTGGAGTGGAGATCCTGTTCTGGCTGCTGCCGGCCGCCGTGCTCACCCTCGCCTCGATGGCGTGGGTCGCATGGTGGGGCCGCGAGGGCCGGGGCCAGGTCGACCGCGAGACCGCGGCCCGGCGCCTCGGCGAGGCGCTGACCCGCGAGCAGCGCTCGCGACCCGGGTACGCCGCACCCGAGCGGGCGCCCGAACGGCACACCGGCGTGGCCCTGCGCGCCTCGCAGGCCCGGCCCTCGGTGGTCGCCGGCGGCGAGGTGGAGGAGCCGGCCGCCGAGCCGGACGTCCAGGCGGACGACGCCACGGGTGACCGGCGCGCATCCTGATTGGACACGTCTGACAAGGTAGGCGCCATGAGCCAGCGCCTGATCGCCGCGTGCATCGCGGCCCCGTTGGTGCTGATCCTGGGCGGCATCGCGCTCGTGGTGCCGCTGCCGTACGCGTCCTACAGCCCCGGGCCGACGTACGACATCCTCGGCAAGGACGCCGACGATGCGGAGGTCGTGCAGGTCGACGGTCACGAGGCCTTCTACGACAAGGGCCAGATCCGGTTCACGACGGTGGTCGCGTCGTCGTACGGCCAGAAGCTGTCGCTCGGTGAGGCGCTGTCGCGCTGGCTGGACCCGGACAAGGCGATCCTCCCGTACGACGTGGTGCACCCGCCGGAGACCTCGCAGGCCGACGAGAAGGCCGAGGGCGCGGTCCAGATGACGACGTCGCAGGACGTCGCGAAGGCCGTCGCGATGAAGGAGATCGGCCTCCAGGTCCCCACCGCGGTGCAGGTCGCGATGGTCGACGAGGAGGGCCCGGCCAAGGACAAGCTGCTCGTCCACGACGTCTTCAAGGAGGTCGACGGCGAGCCGGTCACCGACGCCGACCAGATCGTCGCCGCCGTGCGCAAGCACGACGACGGCTCGCTGGTGGAGTTCCGGATCCTGCGCGACAAGCGCGAGCTGACCGTGCGGCTCAAGCCCGAGGAGATCGACGGGAAGCCGCGGGTCGGCGTCTCGCTCGGCCTGGGCTACGAGTTCCCGTTCACCGTCAACCTGCGCGTCGACCCTCAGGTCGGCGGCCCGAGCGCGGGACTGATGTTCTCGCTCGCCATCTACGACACGCTCACGCCGGGGTCGATGACCGGTGGCGCGACCATCGCCGGCACCGGCGAGCTGGCCCCCGACGGCAAGGTCGGCCCGATCGGCGGCATCGAGCAGAAGATCGCCGGAGCCGAGGCGGCCGGCGCCAAGCTGTTCTTCGTGCCGAAGGACAACTGCGCCGACGTCAAGGGCCTCCACCCCGACCTGCGCCTGGTGAAGGCGACCACGATGCACGAGGCGCGCCTCGCGCTGGACACGTGGGTCGGCGACCACGACGCCGCCCTGCCGACCTGTTGACGGACTGACCGGAGCAAGGACCATGGACTACGACCTGGACGTCGACCCGGCCCTGGCTGCCGCTGTGCTCGAGATCGAGGGGCACCACGCCCGGGCCGGCTGGGACCAGCCGGCGCGGCTCTACGCCCTCGTCGACACCGCGCAGCTGGTGGCCCAGGAGCCCGCTCTCGCCGCCCAGCTCGGCCTCGACGCCCCGGCCGAGCAGGGCTCGCTGACCCCCGTCGAGCAGGAGGACCTGCCAGCCGGCCAGCAGCTCGAGGAGGTGCTCCCCGGCATCCAGTGGCCCGCCGTGGTCACCGGCTGCGCGGCCGTGGTGGAGCGCCTGGTGCTCCCGCCGGCAGCGGACGGTCAGGTCCCCGAGGACCCGGCGGCGGCCGCGGAGTTCGCGCGCGAGCACCCCGACGCCGAGGAGGTCCGGATCGTCGCCGGTGTCACCCGGCACGGCGCGGGCTACTGCGCGCTGCGGATGCGCAGCCAGGACGAGGACATGGCCGTGATGGGCGGCAACGACCTGGTGCCGGGGCTCCTGGAGCTGCTGCGCGCCACCCTGCTCGACGACGCGGAGGACGAGACCGATGAGTGAGCTGTTCGACGAGGAGCCGGAGCGTCCCGCGCCCGAGCGGACCGGTCGTCGTACCCGTGCCCTGGTGATCACCGGCGTGGTGCTCATCGTCGGGTTCTTCCTGCTCAGCGCCTTCGCGGGCCTCTACACCGACCGGCTCTGGTACAAGGAGGTCGGCTTCGGCAGCGTCTTCACCAAGTTGCTGTGGACCCGGGTCGGGCTGTTCCTCGCCTTCGGCGCGGTGATGGGCGGCGTCGTCGCGCTCAACATGTACCTCGCGTTCCGGTTCCGACCGCTGTTCTTGATGGCCGGGCCCGACGGGGTCGACCGCTACCGCGACGCCGTCACCCCGATCCGCGGCTGGCTGCTGGCCGGCGTCGGCGTGGTCGTCGGCATCTTCGCGGGCACCTCCGCGATCGGGCAGTGGCGCACCTTCCTGCTGTGGCGCAACAGCGAGCCGTGGGGCGCGAAGGACGCGTACTTCAAGAAGGACATCGGCTTCTACGTCTTCGACCTGCCGTGGTGGAACTTCGTCATCGACTTCGTGATGGCTGTCGCCATCGTGTCGCTGATCGCGACCGCGATCGTGCACTACCTGTACGGCGGCATCCGGCTCCAGGTCGCCCACGACCGCTTCTCGCCGGCCGCCCAGGTCCAGCTCTCGGTCCTGCTCGGCGCGTTCGTGCTGATGAAGTCGGTCGACTACTACCTCGACCGCTACGACCTCGTCGCCGACGACCACCGGCTCTTCACCGGCATGAACTACGCCGGAGAGAACGCGATGCTGCCAGCGCGCAACATCCTCGTCGGCGTCGCGCTGATCTGCGCGGTGCTGTTCTTCCTCAACGTGTGGCGCAAGACCTGGCAGCTGCCGTCGGTCGGCCTCGCGCTGCTCGCCCTGTCGGCCGTGCTGCTGGGCATGATCTGGCCCGCCATCGTGCAGAACTTCCAGGTCAAGCCGTCGGAGGCCGACAAGGAGAGCTCCTACATCAAGGCCAACATCGATGCGACGCGCGAGGCCTACGGGCTCAGTGACATCGACATCGTGCCCAACTACCAGGGCATCGCCACCGACAGCAGCGGCGAGCGCGGCGCCGCGGTGCTCGGTCAGCTCGCCACCACCCCGGTCGTCGACCCGCTCCAGGTCCGCGAGACCTTCCAGCAGCGGCAGCGGAGCAAGGGCTACTACTCCGTGCCGACCGTCCTCGACGTCGACCGCTACGAGCTCAACGGCAAGGAGGTGCCGCTCGTCCTCGGCGTGCGCGAGCTCGACCAGAGCGGCATCCGGGCCTCGTCCCAGAACTGGCTCAACCTGCACACCGTCTACACCCACGGCGACGGCCTGATCGCCGCCTACGCCAACCAGATCGCCGTCAACGACGAGGCCAACGGCCGGATGGTCTGGGCCGAGGGCATCCGCAGCGACGGCGATGCCGGAGGCTCGGACCTCACCAACGCCGAGAAGTTCGAGACCCGGGTCTACTTCGGCGAGCAGAGCCCGTCGTACTCCGTCGTCGGCAAGGCCAAGGGCGGCCGCGACGTCGAGCTCGGCCTCGACGAGAACGACCCGGAGGAGGCCGCCGACACGCGCACGACGTACGACGGCAAGGGCGGTGTCCCGGTCGGCAGCACCTTCAACCAGCTGATGTACGCGATCAAGTTCGGCGAGCCGAACTTCCTGCTCTCGGGCCGGGTCAACGACAACTCCAAGGTCATCTACAACCGGACGCCCACCGAGCGGGTGGAGAAGGTCGCGCCGTGGCTGACCATCGACGGCGACCCGTACCCCGCCGTGGTCGACGGCAAGATCGTGTGGATCCTCGACGGCTACACGACCACCGACCGCTACCCGAACGCGCAGCGTGAGTCCTTCGCGGCGATGATCGACGACTCGCTGCAGCAGGACACCGGACTGCAGACGATCCCCACCGACGAGATCAACTACATGCGCTCGGCGGTCAAGGCCACCGTCGACGCCTACGACGGCACGGTCACCCTCTACCAGTGGGACGAGAGCGACCCGATCCTCAAGACGTGGATGAAGGCGTTCCCCGGTGCGGTGGAGCCGAAGTCGGCGATCGACGACGAGCTGATGGAGCACATCCGCTATCCCGAGGACCTGTTCAAGGTGCAGCGCTACCAGCTGGCGAAGTACCACGTCAGCGACGCGGGCGTGTTCTTCTCCGACGACGAGCGGTGGGAGGTCCCGGAGGACCCGAACGCGTCGCGTGAGGTGTTCCAGCCGCCGTACCGGCTGTTCTCGACCGGGGTCGACAACACCAACGACTGGTCACTGACGTCGGTCTTCAAGCCGTGGGGCGCGCAGAACACGCTGGCGTCGTACCTGCAGGTGAACTCGGACGCGACGTCCGACGACTTCGGCCGGCTGCGCCTGCTCGAGATGGCCGACCAGGACACGCCCGGTCCGGGCCAGGTCGCCAACGAGATGCAGGGCAACGACGACGTCTCGCAGAAGCTGCAGCAGTACCGCGTCTCCGGTGCCACGCCGCCACGGTTCGGCAACCTGCTGACCCTGCCGGTCGACGGCGGCCTGATCTACATCCAGCCGGTGTACGCCGCCCGCAGCGCGACGTCCGCGTTCCCGATCCTGCAGTACGTGATCGTCAAGTACGGCGCCAAGGTCGGCATCGACCGCGACCTCCCACTGGCCCTCGCGGCGGCCCTCGGGGTCGACCTCAACACAGGGGAGCCGACCCCGGATACCCCCGAGACGCCGGAGACTCCCGAGACCCCGGAGACGCCGGGCGAGCCGACCGGCACGCTGAACGAGCAGATCGCGGCGGCGCTGCGGGACGCCGACGCGGCGTTCAAGGCCGCGGAGCAGGCCCAGGCGAAGAACGACACCGTGACCTGGGCCCAGGAGCTCGACAAGGCCCAGAAGGCGGTGGAGGAGGCGCTGAAGCTCGCCGACGAGCGCGACAAGCAGTAGCTGCGGCATCATCGCCGCATGCTGCAGACGCTCGACCTCGTCGGGATCTTCGTCTTCGCCATCTCCGGCGGACTGGTGGCGGTGCGCAACCAGCTCGACATCCTCGGGGTCGTGGTGCTGGCGATGGCCACCGGCCTCGGCGGCGGTGTCATCCGCGATGTCGTCATCGGAGCGGTGCCACCGCCCGCCGTCGCCGACTGGCGCTACCTGCTGGTGCCCGTCGTCGCCGGCCTGGTCGCCTTCTGGCTGCACCCCGCCGTGGGCCGGCTCGAGCGCGAGATCAACGTCTTCGACGCCTTCGGCCTCGGCCTGTTCTGCGTCGCCGGCGCCCTCAAGGCCCAGGAGTACGGGCTCGGCCCCGCCCCCTCCGCCGCCCTCGGCATGGTCACCGGCGTAGGCGGTGGCATCATCCGCGACCTGCTCGCCGGCCGGATCCCGGTGATCTTCCGCACCGGCGAGCTGTACGCCATCCCCGCCCTCGCCGGCGCCGCCATCGCCGCGACCGGTGCCGAGCTCGGCGTCGCCCACGGCGTGATCCTCGCCCCGGCGGCGCTGGTCACCATCGGGTGGCGGCTGATCGCCGTACGGCGGGGGTGGCGGGCGCCCGTTCCCCGGCTCGGGCCACCGCCCTCGTGATCGTCGGATCGCCCCGATTTGGTGCGGTTTGGGGGCATGCCCTAACGTTGGGTTCACCGACGCGGGGTGGAGCAGCTCGGTAGCTCGCTGGGCTCATAACCCAGAGGTCGCAGGTTCAAATCCTGCCCCCGCTACAAAGTTCAGGCGCGGAACCTACGGGTTCCGCGCCTGAAAGGTTTTTGGGACTTGATCACATGTCCACTTAGGGTCCAAAAACGCTGTCCAGAAGCCGCCGAACGGGCTCATCTCCGACCCGAGTACGGAGTCGCGCAGATTGGCGCGGACTCGGACGGCTCGGACGGTCCGGTCGGCACACCTAACCGGCATGGACAGCACGGCACCCATCATGAGCGGCCTCGCGCCGCTGATCTCGATCGAGGAACTCTCCGAGTACCTCAACGTGCCCACGCGAACGTTGCACGACTGGCGGCTGGCCGGCCGAGGCCCACGTGCGGTTCATGTCGGCCGACAGCTGCGCTACTTCGTCACCGACGTCAACGCGTGGCTGCAGCAGCAGCGCGAGGACGTCACGGGTCGCTCTCCCGACGGGCGGTGATCCGACATGGGTAGGCCGCGCACTCCGATCGGAACCTTCGGTGATGTCACCTACGTCAAGATGCCCGGTGGCAGGGTTCGTGCCCGCACGCGCTACCGGGACGACGACGGTCAGGTTCGTCGCGTCTCGGCGACCGGCTCGTCGAACAGGGACGCGCTCCGCGCCCTGAAGGCGTCGCTCGCGCAGCGACCCAGCCACGTCGCCACCGGCGAGATCACCGGAGACACCTCCTTCGCCAAGCTCGTTGAGCTCTGGCTCGAGGATCTCGACCTGACGAACAAGCTCGCCCCCAGCACACGCGCGTTGTACGAGCGCAACATGCGCCAGCTCGTGATGCCGGCTTTCGAGCACTACCTGCTGCGCGAGATCACCGTGCGCAAGGTCGACCAGTTCATCAAGACGCTGGCGACCACACGCAGCTACAGCATGGCGAAGCAGGCACGTACGGTGCTGAGTCTCGCGCTGGGCTTGGCCGTGCGGTACGACGCCATCGTGAAGAACCCGGTGCGTGACACCACAAGGATGCACAAGCCGTCGACGCAGGCCATGGCTCTCTCGGCCACACAAGTGGAGGAGATCCGTGCGGCGACGCGGGACTGGCGCCGCGGTCCGGGCTTCGCAGGACCGCCGCCGGACGGGCAGCTCGAGCAGATCATCGAGGTCATGCTCGGCAGCTCTGCCCGGATCGGCGAGGTGCTCGCCATCCGGAGGTGCGACGTCGACGTCACGAGCTCGCCGGCCACCGTCCGGCTCTGCGGCACGATCGTGTCGCCCTCGGGAAAGCCGACGCATCGACAAGAGCACCCGAAGACGATGAAGTCGACCAGGACGGTCTCGGTTCCCTCCTTCACCGCCGAGGTACTGCGCGCACGGCTGGTCAAGATCGCGGCCGAGGATCCGGAGCACCTGCTGTTCTTCACTCGCATCGGCACCCCGCTGACGACCAACAACGTTCGTCGTCGGCTCCGAGCAGTGATGGATGCGGCGGGTATCGAAGGGGTGACTCCCCACTCCTTCCGCCGCACCGTTGCGACGGTGCTCGACCGTGCGAGTGGCCCCGACCTCGCCGCGGAGATGCTCGGGCACACGTCGTCCAAAATCACCAAGGAGCACTACATCCAGCCCGACGAGAAGGTGAACCCGCTGACGGCCGAGATTCTCGAGGCGCTTGCGCCGAGCCAGGGTGACGAGGATGAACGATGAGTGTTGAACTCGGTCGCCGACCCATGGCGGACCTTGACCTCGTCCGCTTCGAGGCGGACCGTGGGGGAGTGACCACCGGTCTCGGGCTCTCATCTTGCGCTGCGCTCTTGGCTGTGCCCGCGAGTTTGGGTGGAGAGAACGGTGCCGCCGACGCGGCGGCACCGGGGAGCCCTATGGTGCCGGGGGCCGCGCGGCACCGTCAGGCGTAGCCATCCCGCCGGAGCCCCAGGGGCTACCTGGCTCCGGTGATTCACCGGGACCGCAGGACAACCCGGCCAATTGGGTACTTCGCTGCGGCCTTGGTGACAGGTTGGCTCTCTCGGTCACCAAGACCACGCTCCGGTGATCGGACATGCCCTCCATGATGCGCCAGCAGGGTCTCCCGATTCCGTGGATGCCTGCTTGCCTGCGGCAGGGGATGCCTGCCCTTTGCGCGCAGGTCAGCTGGTATCCCCAAGGGGTTCGGTCGAACAACGGTGTTCGACTAGTTGCTCGTCATCACAGGTGAACGGTGCCGGACATTGTCCGGCACGGGCTCTACTCGAAGGGGACTCGCGCTCGATCGGACTGGATGGCGACGCTCTCATCAGGATACGCCGACTTTGCCCCTTCTCTCCTGCCCACTTCCGCGCTCTCCTCCGTCAGGTACTCCTTTCCCTTCACCGGCCATCGCCCTCCCGAACCCGCTCCGCCCTTCTCCCTGACCCCTTCCTGCTCCTCACACGGTGTGCAGATCGAGGGGAAGAGCCGCGTATCCACTCCAGGTTGACCGGATCAACGCGCACGGAGGGGCGGGTTCTTGGGGGGCCTGTGGATGGCGTGCGGCGTTCTCGCTGGTGGCGGCCGACATCGGATCGGCGTGGTAACTTCCGGTTGTCAATGTCGCATTTAAGTTTACGGACTGGAGGTGTGTCGGTGGACGTTCCGGGCGCTGTTCCGCTGTCGTTGGCGGCCGGTGTGGTCCACCTCGACGAGCCTGAGGCGGTCTTTGACGCGATGGTGGACGGCTGGGCACGGCAGCAGAAGTCAAGGCTGTTGGGGGATGCGACGGTGGCTGCACGGGTGGCGCTCGTGCGGCGGTTCACGGCGTTTGCCGGCTCGCATCCGTGGCGGTGGACCGCCGGCGATGTCGAGGACTTCACGATGTCGTTGATGAGTGGCGACGGACGGCTCGCGCCGTCCACGATCCGTGGGCACCATCTGAGCTTGAAGTTGTTCTGCGACTACCTGCTTGATGGCCGCTACGACTGGGTCAGCCAGTGCGAGACGCGGTTCGGTGAGATCCCTTCGCAGGTCTGCCACGACTTCAACACCGCCGTGCACCTGGTCGAGTACGAGGGCCGTCCCGAGCGGCGTCCGTTCACCTACGACGAGCTCCAGACGCTGTTCGACTACCTCGACGAGCGGGTCGATCGGATCGCCAGGTCGGGCCGAAAGGGCGCGCTGGCGGCGTTGCGGGACGCACAAATGATCAAGACCGCCTACGCGTTCGGGCTGCGTCGTCGCGAGCTGTGCTTCCTCGACGTCGCCGATCTGCGCCCCAACGCGTCGATGCCCCAGTGGGGGACCTACGGCGCGCTTCACGTGCGCTACGGCAAGTCGAGCAGGGGCAGCGCGCCGCGGCGGCGCACGGTGCTGGCTGTGCCGGAGTTCGACTGGGTCATCGACGGCCTGCGGCAGTGGGTCGAAGAAGCACGACCGCTGCTGGCGCCCGGCGGACGGGGCGAGCTGTGGCTGACCGAGCGCCGCCAGCGTGTCGCAACGAAGACGATGGACCGCCGATTCGCCTTCCTGCGGCACGGTGCTGGACTGTCGGCTGATCTGACGTTGCACTGTCTGCGGCACTCCTATGTCACGCACCTGATCGAGTTCGGCTACCCCGAGCGGTTCGTGACCGAGCAGGTCGGCCACTCCTACGCGTCGACCACCGCGATCTACACGTCGGTGTCGAACGACTTCAAGACCAAGACCCTGCAGGCCGCACTTCAGCGGGTCTACCGCAGCGCTGAACACCCCGAGGAGATGTGATGGGCAACCGGATGGTCGCGCACTGGAACTTGCGTCAGCTGATGGCCGAGCAGGGCATGTTCGCCACCAGCGACCTGCTCGAGCCACTCCATGAGCGCGGCGTCGAGCTGTCGCGCCAGATGATCCACCGGGTCGTGACCAAGACCCCGCAGCGGATCAACATGGATCTCCTCGCGGCGTTGTGCGACATCCTGCACTGCACGCCCAACGACCTGATCGAGATGCGCATCGAGCATGTCGACGCGCCGGCCGCGGTCAACGAGACCGGCCCCGGGATCGGCAACCTGCGACCGATCCGGGCGAAGGTCCGCCGACCCGGTGAGTAGCCCGGCGAGTCGGCCGGGTGAGTAGGCGGGGGCATCCGGGCTGCTGGATCTGTGGCAGGACGACGAACTGGCAGCGCTATGACGTACCGCAGGGTGCGATGTGTCTGGGCTGCGGAAGACGGCGGCACTACCACCCCGGGTCGTGTCCGATCTGTCGGCGACGGCGCCCGTTGGCGTTCCTCGAGGACCACCTCATCGTGTGTGCCGGCTGTGCCGGGATCGCGTCGCCGTTCGCGTGTCAGGAGTGCGGGAGCGAAGAACATCCCTACGGTCGCCACCGCTGCGCCCGCTGCTTCCTGCGCGAACGCCTCGGCGCACTGCTGACCGACCCTGCCACCGACCAGGTTCATCGACGGTTGCAGCCGGTGTTCACCATGATGGTCGACTCCGAGCGTCCTCAGACCACGATCTGGTGGCTGCGCAAGAAGCCCGGCATCGGTGCTGCCCTGCTCGGCCAGATGGCCCGAGGCGAGGTCGCGATCAGCCACGACACCTTCCGGACGCTGCCGCAGGACCGGGCGCACGGCTATCTGCGCAACCTGCTAGCCACCACCGGAGTCCTCGAACCGTACGACTCCCACATCGAGCGCATCGGGCCGTGGCTCGAGGAGTTCCTCGCCACGGTGCCCGAGCACCACCGGGATCTGTTGCGGCGCTACGGGCGATGGCACGTGCTGCGCGACATGCGAACAGCCGCAGCCGAGGGCCGCCTGTCCAGCGCCGTCGCCAACGCTGCCCGGCGCAGGATCCGCGTGGCCGGGCAGTTGTTGGACTTCTTCGACGGCCACGGCGTGGACGCTGCTTCGGCTACCCAGGTGATGCTTGAGGAGTACATCGCCCAGCCCGGGCGAGTGCTCACCGGCGAGTACGGGTTCGTGGCGTGGCTGCGCAAGAGCAGGGTCAACACCACCATCCGGATTCCCACGTTGGCCCCGCGACCTGAGCCCGAGGTCAAGGTCGCTGAGGACCATCGGTGGGAGATCGTCGAGCGGCTCTTGCACGATGCGAGCATCCAGTACTACACCCGCATCGGCGGGCTGTTCATGTTGCTGTTCGCCCAGCCCCTGTCGCGAGTCGTCGCGATGAGGGCCAGCCAGGTCAGCCACATCGATGACACGTTGCACGTCACCTTCCGCAGCATCGCGATTCCCATGCCGGCACCCCTGGACACCCTCATCGCCGAGCAGCTCGTCCGTCGAGGCATCAGCCTTCACGGATCGAGAGGAACCGGATGGCTCTTCCCCGGAGGCAACCCGGGACGGCACCTGGCCACCGAGAACATCCGCCGACAGCTCGTCGCGATCGGGATGAAGCCCAACGAGGGCCGTAAGGCCGCCATGTTCCAGCTGGCCGCCGACGTGCCCGCACCCGTGCTTGGTGAGCTCATCGGCATCAGTGACAACAACGCCGCGCAGTGGGCCCGTCTGGCATCACGCGACTGGCGCGGTTACATCGCCTCACGAACCTGAGCGCACGTTCATCGAACGGGCGACCGCTTTGCGGTCAGTCCTCAGCTGTCACCCGGTGGGGGTTCATCGGTGCCGGAATTGGAGCCAGGCCAGGTACGCCGACCACGCTGCGCCTGTAGTACTGCTCAGCCGCACGACAACCTTCATCCCACGCCTTAGCGACTTGCTCGGCCAGTACCGCTTCGGCGTCGGGCAGTAGGACGCAACGACTCAGACCAGGGCCGTCGGTCGGAAACGCGACGGTCACCTCATCGAAGGCCGACGCCTGACCGCCAGCTGGCCGACCGCCCTGTTCAACCTGAACTGCTGACCTTGCCACTACCGAACCTCCAGAGCCGGGAACGCCTAACAGTCTAGGTTCACCGCCACCGTTCGCTCCCAATGAATACGACCCCTGCGCCAGTCGCTGTGGAGAAGGACGCGCACCTGAGCGCTGTGGGACGGAAACGGCCGTGACGGTCTCGATGCGCCGGATGTCCGCAGGCTGCGGCTACCAGTACCTGCTGCGCAGCGTCGCTGCGGGCGATGGCGCGCGTGCCCTGACGACGCCGCTGACCCGCTACTACACCGAGGTTGGTACGCCGCCCGGCCGCTGGCTCGGATCTGGCGTGGCTGTCTTCGGCGCCGGCCAGCTCCGGCCGGGCATGCAGGTGACCGAGGAGCAACTTGCCCTACTTGTCGGCATGGGCCGAGACCCCATCACGGGAGAGCAACTCGGCCGGGCGTATCCGTCGTACAAGCGGCTCTCGGAGCGGATCAAGGAACGGGTAGCCGCGCTCGATCCGGGGACGACCCAGGAGGACTGCGCGGCCGAAACGACACGGATCGAGGCAGAGGAGACCGCGGCCGGGATGCGGCGAGCGGTGGCCGGGTTCGACCTGACCTTCAGCGTCCCGAAGTCGGTCTCCGTGCTCTGGGGTGTCGCCGACGCCCTCACCCAGGAACGGATCGTCGCCTCCCATCATGCGGCAATCGCGGACGTCGTTGCGCTCTTCGAGCGTGAGGTTGCCGCGACCCGTGCGGGGATATCGGATGCTGACGGTGCCGTTGTCCAGGTCGACGTGGCAGGCGTCGCTGCGGTCGCTTACGACCACTTCGACTCGCGAGCCGGCGACCCGCAGCTCCACACCCACGTCGTCATCGCCAACAAGGTCTTCACCGTCATGGACGGCCGCTGGCGCAGTCTCGACGGACGCCCGGTCTTCGCCTCGCGGACCGGCCTGTCCGCCCACTACGACGCTGTCCTTGCCGACCGGCTGTCGCGCGACCTCGGCATCGAATGGGAGCTGCGGCAACGCGGACCCGACCGGAATCCCCGGTGGGAGATCGCCGGTGTCACCGACGAGCTGATCACCGAGTTCTCCAGCCGCACCCGCGAGATCGAGCTCAGGAAGAATGAGCTCATCGCGGAGTACGTCGCACGGCACGGACGAATGCCATCAGCCAGGACCATTGTCGAGCTCCGTGCCCAGGCCACGCTGGCCACGCGCCCGCCGAAGGAGGTCCGGTCGCTCGCCGATCTCACCGCGGGTTGGCGGCAACGAGCCGCCAAACTGTTGGGGACCGGGCCCACCGGGTGGTCGCAGTCGGTGACGGGCCAACGGGGCGACTTCCTGACAGCGGGGGACGTGCCGATGGCAGTCATCGGCGTGATCGGTGCCGAAGTGGTCGCGGCGGTCTCGGTGAAGCGGGCGGTGTGGACGCACTGGAACCTGATGGCCGAGGCGGCGAAGCAGACGATGGATTTGAGGTTCGCGACGACCGAGGACCGCGAGGCCGTCGTCGGCCTCGTTGTCGACGCGGCCCAGGCGCGCTCCGTGGTCCTGACGCCGCCCGAGCTCGCCCTCAGCCCGGTCCGGTTCCAGCGCGAGGACGGCACGAGCCGGTTCCGCCCGCGGCATGGCGAGAAGTACTCCTCGATCGCAGTGCTCGAGGCCGAGGCACGACTGTTGGTACGAGCGGAGAAGCTGACCGCGCCAACGGCGTCCGTCGAGGTCACGGATCGAGCACGTGGCCGTGGCAGGGTCTCGCTGACCGTTCAGCAGCGGCGGGCGGTGGAGAGCGTCTGTCGCTCAGGGCGTCAGGTCGACCTTCTCGTGGGACCTGCTGGTGCTGGCAAGACCACGACTATGCGAGCGCTCCGCGCGGCCTGGGTCAGGGAGCACGGGCGGGGGAGTGTCGTCGGTCTTGCGCCGTCCGCCGCTGCAGCCCAGGCTCTGGCCGACGACGTCGGCGTCGCGTGTGAGAACACGTCGAAATGGCTCCACGAGTACGACCACGGTCGGACCGAGCTGCGGCGTGGCCAGTTGGTGATCGTCGACGAGGCGACGCTCGCCGACACGATGACGCTGAATCGGCTCACGGGAATAGCGGCCGCCGCGGACGCCAAGGTGCTCCTCGTGGGCGATCCCCATCAACTCCAGTCCGTGGATGCAGGCGGTGCCTTCGCCCTCCTCGTCGACCGGCGGACGGACGCGCCGGAACTGAAGGAGATCCATCGATTCACCAGCGAGTGGGAGAAGGAGGCCTCACTTGCGCTGAGCCGCGGCGACGTGCAGGTCATCTCGACGTACGCCCGTCACAAGCGGATCCGCGAGGGCCTCACGGACGAGATGGTCGACGCTGCGTACGTCGCCTGGCGCGCCGACCGTGCCGCTGGGCGCGCCAGCATTCTCGTGACGGAGTCGGCTCGCGACGTCCGCGCCCTCAACGAACGCGCCCGGGCCGAGCGGCTGCTTCTGGACGGCGCCGTCGATCACCGCGAGGCTGACTTGGCCGACAGTTGCCGAGCCTCGGTCGGCGACATCGTCATCACGCGCCACAACGACCGCACCATCCGGACAACCCGAGGCGGGTGGGCGAAGAACGGCGACCGCTGGCTGATCACCGACATCCGGCGGGACAACTCTGTCGTCGTCAAACGCCTCAGCGACGGTCGACGAACGGTCCTGCCGCCGGAGTACGTCGCCGAGCACCTCGACCTCGGCTACGCCGTCACCGCCCACCGAGCTCAGGGCGTCACCGTCGCCACCGCGCACGTCGTCGTGACCGCCTCCACGACCCGCGAGAACCTCTACGTCTCGATGACCCGCGGCCGGGATTCGAACATCGTGTACGTCGCCCTTGACCAGCCCGACGACAGCCACTCCACACCCGAGGCGGACGACGTGACAGCGACGACCGTTCTGTGCGGCGTCCTCCAGCACAGCGGCGCCGACCTATCGGCGACGCAGACCATCGAGGCCGAGTACGAGCTCCATGGCGGCATCCACCGCCTCGCCGCAGAACTCGAGACGATCGCGACCGAGGCGCAGCACGACCGCTTCGTTGACCTGCTCAGTCGCTCAGGGCTTACCGCCGATCAGCACGCCGCGGTAGTCGAGTCGACAGCCTTCGGCCCACTCACGGCAGCGCTCCGCCGCGCTGAGGCGTACCACCACGATCTCGAGGCGCTGGTGCCGCGAGTCGTGGACCGCCACGGCCTCGATGACGCGGACGACATCGCCGCGGTTCTTCGCTACCGAGTCGAGAAGCTCGCCGCGACACCGCCGCGCGGTTTCCGCCTGCGCCCGCGACTGATCGCCGGCCTAATCCCAGAACCGCTCGGCCCGATGTCAGCCGAGGACCGACAGGCGATCGACGAACGGAAGGAACTGATCGAGTCGCGGGCACGCGCACTTGCCGAGGATGCGGTCGCCGGCCGCGAGCCTTGGGCCCGGCGACCCGAACCGCGTCCAGTCCGCACTGGCTCCGACGATGCTTGGCTCGACGCGGTGGCGACGGTCGCGGCATACCGCGACCGCTACAAGGTCACCTCAGACCTGCCCGTCGGCGGCAGCGTCAAGAGCGATGCACAGCGCGCAGACCGTCGGCGTGCTCTCTCATCCCTGCGCGCGGCGCGTTCCGAGAGCGCTGCCCAGGAATCGGCGACGCCGGTGGCGATAGACGTTCGAGCCATTGCTCCTCCATAGGCGACCCGGTCGGCCATGTTCTCCACAGGGGGTGATATCAGGAGCGCTCGCCGAGCGTCCGGCGTATCGAGAGGGCCCAGCCAACATGGAGGAACCCAGGCTGACTTTTGATCGCGTTACCAGCGATCGTCGCCGTCGCTGCGATGTACCGCTACCTCCGGGGCTATGCGCCATCAAACGTCTTGGTCCGCCGGATACGCACTCAGCGGCCTCGGTGGCGGACCGCCTTCGCTCTGGTGGCGGTCGCTAGAGTCATTCTGATTGCGATGCACGTCGTCGCGGCGGCAGTCGCGGGCGGGGCGTCCGGCTGGCTGAACCTTGTGGTTCTGATTCTCTCCTGGACATGATCAAGGTCGTCGTCACGGCTTTCGCGACCTTCCTTCGGATGATTCTGGGCTGGTGCGCAGCGAGTTCGGCTACCAGTCGCCGAATTAGGTCGCGCTACTCCTTAACCGGCGCCGCCGGGCGCATGCGAGCGTCGCAGGAGCTGCGCAACGAACCAGAGGCTCCGCGGCGACGGTCAGGCTCGCGACCTCTGTCTCCAGCTACGACAGGGTGGCCTCTATGGCCGCGTGGTGGGCGCTCTGGATCTGGTTGGCGACGCCCCGGTCGACCAGTGCCCACAAGGCGGAGACGGACTTCACCGGGGTGAAGGAGGTCGTAGCCGGCGACGGCCGTGGGCTGCTTGCGGGTTGTCTTGGCCATGAATGAGCCGCACTCACGGTCCTCGATGGGGGCGCGGCGGTGCTCGCGGAGGAAGTGCTCGTCGCCCAGTTCGGTGCGGATTCGGGCGCGTTCCTCGGCCGGGACCGGAGTCTTCCAGTGCTCACCGTGGCCTAGGTTGTAGGCGATGTAGCGCTTGGCGGTCTCCCGGATGAACTCGGGCTGGTTGCCCAGGTAGTTGGCGCGAAGCGCCCGAACTGGGACGCCGTGTTGGCCTGCTCGACACTCTTGCCCTCATCGAGGGCCGCGTTCTCCAGCCGCTCTGCGTCGGGGTGGCGGCCCTCGCCGAGCAGGTTTCGCATGTGCGTCTCGGCGACCTGCGAGCCGATCTCGAGGTCGAGCGCGCCGAGCGCGGCGCCGAACCAGCGGCCCGGTGATTCGCCCTTCGCGGCGTAGTAGTCGGCCAGCCCAGCGTGCCCCGCGGTCGGTCGGGTCATGCACGGCGACCTGACGGGTCAGGTTATGCGTACCCGTCGCGGCGCGGTCAGCGTGTGCAAAACCATCACGTCTCTCAGACGCCAGGGCGGCGGATCCGGATCGGACACCTGCCTGGCCATCAAGCTCCGACAGTGCGGGGTGCGAGGGATCTGGTGAGGCTCATACTCAGGGGAGTGAACTGGCTGTCGAGATGCAGAGAAAGTTTGCATCTTCCTACGTGTTGTTTGACAACTCGGCTTATCCGCCCTGGTCGGCACATGTGAGAAGGCGAGCAGGAGGCATGACGCACGTAGTGCGAGGTCGTCGAGTCTATGCGGTGCAAGCGACGTGTCCCGTGTTCCGAGCGCGGGCTTAGCTACATGTCCGCATCCCAGCCGTACTACTCGTCAGCGGAGCTACCAGGCCCCCTGCACCGCCGGGCCGTCTTCCGATCGACGGGCCTGGCGTGGATTGAGGTCGGTTGCGTCCGCGCAGATCAAGTCTCGGATTCTGCAGCACCGGTGACCGGGATGTGACGACTCGACGCCGGGCTCCGCCGTGGCTTGCGGGTGGGCCGTGCGGGGATCACTCGGCCGGGGAGTAGCAGGCATAGCGGTGTGGCCACGGCGGTGAAGGCGATCGCCCACCAGAAGGCGTTTCCGAAGCCGTGAGCGCTGCCCGGGTCGTGGCTACCAGCGTGCTGGAGCACGACGGCGATCAGGGCCGTTCCTATGGATCCTCCGAGCTGCTGGGCGACTCTGGTGATGATGCTGGCGTTGGGGATCTCGTCGTGGGTCAAGCCCATGAAGGACGCACCGAGCAGTGGAACGATTGCCAGGCCCATCCCGAACCCTCGCACCAGAAGTGAGACGAGGAGGAGGACGTAGTTGGTGTCGCCGGTGACGAAGCCGAAGGGGATGGTCGCGACCGTGACGACCAGGAACCCGGCGAGCGCGACCCACCGCGGCCCGAACCTGTCGGTGTACGTGCCCGCGAGGTTGCGCGCGAGCAGCGTGCCGACGCCCTGGGGGATGAGCAGTAGTCCCGCGCCGAGTGCGTCCTGGCCGCGGACTTGTTGCCAGTAGAGCGGTAGCAGGAACATCGCGCCGTAGAGCGTGGCGCCGGCGAGGAAGCCCAGGAACGATCCCGACGCGAGCGGGAGATGGCGCAACAACCGTAGGTCGATGAGCGCATCGGCCCCACGCGCGCGGGCCCACACGATGAAGGCGAGCAGGAGGACTATGCCGCCGATGACGGGGACCAGGACGCTCGCACTGCTGAAACCGCCGCTGTCGGGCACGTGGGACAGGCCGTAGATGAGTGCGGTGATCCCCGGGGAAACGAGAATGAGGCCGATCGCGTCGAGACGTACGCCGCGGCTGGGCGACTCGGCGGGCAGGTTGCGGCAGGCGAGCCACAAGCCGATCAGGCAGAAGGGGACGTTGACGGAGAAGAGCCAGCGCCAGTCGGCGAGGGCCAGGATGCCTCCACCGATCACCGGCCCCAGGATCGGCCCGAGCGTGGTCGGCAGCGTGATCGCGGCCATCACCCGACCGACGTTCCGACCCCCCGCCGCCTGCACGATCAGCGTGGTCATCAGCGGCAGCATGACGCCGCCGCCGATGCCCTGGATGACTCGGAACACGATCAGGCTGGGGGCGTCCCACGCGACGGCGCACAGGATCGACCCGAGGAGGAACGTCGACAGCGACACCAGCCACAGGGTCCTGCCGCCCAGGACGGCCTGAGCCCAACCGGCCACGGGGATGGTGACGAACATCGCGAGCAGGTAGCCGGTGCTCACCCACTGGATCGTGCTGAGAGACGCGCGAAGATCAGTGGTCAGGTCCTGGATGGCGACGCTGACGATGGTGGCGTCGAAGACGACAGCCATCGCGCCGACGATGATGGTGAACGCCGTCACCCAGACGGCGCGATCGATGTGGTCCCGATCGCCCGGGACGGACTCGGCCCTTCTCCTGGCTCTCATGCGAGATCGATGACGACCTTGCCGTGCACGTGCCGGCCCGCCTGCAGCTCGACGGCGGCATGGATCTCATCGACGGGGAAGGTCGCCGCGATCGGCACGCGGAGCCGGCCCTCGGCGACCAGACGCGCGATCTCCTCGATGGCGCCGGGTTCGGCGTTGGCGCCGTTCGCCGGCCTGATGCCGTCGACGACGTCGGCGATCGTGGTCATGCGGGAGTCCGGTACCCCTAGCTCGCGGGCCACCTCGATGGTGTCCGTGCCGTGAAGGTCCATGGCCGCGGTGATGCCGTCGGGAGCCAGGTCGCGGACCCGGTCGGCGAGGCCCTCGCCGTAGGTGACCGGCACGGCCCCCAGTGCCCGCAGGGCGTCAGCCGAGGCCGCCGAGCCGGTCCCGATGACTCGTGCGCCGGCGAGCCGGGCGAGCTGGACGGCGAACACGCCGACCCCACCGCCCGCGCCGCCGACCAGCAGCGTGTCCGACGGTCCGGGGTCGACCACGGCCACTGCCGCGGCCGCCGTACACCCTGCGATGGACAGTGCGGCGGCCACCCGGTCCTCGAGGCCCTCCGGCGTGCGGTGAACGTCGCCACCCTTGCCAATGTGACCGGGTGCGTCCACGACCACGTGGTCGGCCACACTGCGCGAGAACGCACCCCCGAACACCCGGTCGCCGACCCTGAACTCGGTCACACCTTCGCCGACAGCGTCCACGACGCCGGCGTAGTCATTGCCGAACCCGCACGGCAGGCTCAGCCCGAAGCGCGCGGCAGCGTCGGCGTCGGACGTCATGAACCAGTCCATCGGGTTCAACCCGGCCGCGGTGACCCGCACCCGGACCTGGCCCGGGCCGGCGGTCGGGACGGGCACGTCGTGGAGGACCAGGGCACCTGGCCCTCCGAACGACTCGACGAACTGAACTGCCCTGCTGGTGGGGCCGGTGCTGCTGATCGACGTGGTCATGATCATCCAACTTCCTGAAGAAGACTCGAACGGAGAAACGGACTATGCTCCGGTTTGACCCACCCTAACACAACCGGAGCATGATCCGTTTTGACGACGTCAGACAGCCACTCGCCGCGCGCGGACGCGTCCCGCAATCGCAAGCAGCTCCTCGATGCGGCCACCCGCGTCTTCGCGTCCGCCGAGTCCGAGCCATCGCTGCGAGAGATCGCACGCGAAGCCGGGGTGGGCATCGCCACCCTCTACCGGCACTTCCCTACCCGCGAGGACCTGGTCGCCGCGGTCTACAGCGATCAGGTGGAGCGGCTCACCGACGGCGCCCACCAACTGCTCGCAGAGCTTCCCCCGGCCGAGGCACTACGGCGCTGGATGGACCTGTTCGGCGACTGGGTCGCGACCAAGGAAGGGATGCTCGGCACGCTACTCGCCATGATCGAGGCCGGCGAGATCGCCCATGCCCAGACCCATACCGACCTGATCACCACGATCGACGACATCGCCGGCGCCGGCCATGCGACAGGTGAGCTTCGCTCCGACGTCACCGCCGAGGACATCGCCGCCAGCCTCATCGGCATCTTCACCGTCGCCCCCCTGCCCGAGCACCGCGCCAGAGCTGACCGTTTGCTGGACGTCCTGATGCACGGCCTCCGACCCAAGCCCTGAGCCGGTTCGTCTGCCGCTGCACGGCCCGGATCGCTGAAGACGCTCAACCTTGAGGGGGCCCGGTTCATCGCCTGTCTCGTCAGATCCCGACCGCGGAGCTCCTCGATGTCCGCTGCATCTCGACACTGGCGGAGCTATGTCCGAGGCTCATGTGGACCCGGACCGGGTGGCGCCCGAGCAGCGCATCGACGTGGTGCCGGTCGAGGTCGAGGGTCGCCTCGGGGAGCGAGCTCGGGCCGAGCAGGCGATCACGGATGCAGAGCCGTGAATGCGCCTGGGCGCCCGGAGGCCTTCCGTCCTGAGTCGCGCGTTGCTCGCCCGCCCGATCGACCATCGCGCCCTGACTCGACGATGCGTTGATTATTGTCCACTTCGCGTTTAGTGTGATCTGTTGTGGCTGCACCACGGGCGGCGAGGCCTCGACGCCTGCGGGTGGGTCACGGGATCGGTTCTCCGCGCTGCGGATCGGCTCTCGCCGATCGCGCACGGACGCGCCCGGAGGGCCGCGGAAGCGGCTGCACAAGACTGACGACCCGACGAGGTGAGCGCGCAATGATGCCCTTGATAGCCACGTTCGCTTTCATGTTGATCCCTGTCTGGATCCCCCTGCTCGCTGCCTTCCTCGGCGCGATCGCAGACCGTCTTCGCGTGCGCTGAACCCGTGTTCGGGTCAGCCTCGATCGGCATCGCGTGGTGGGTCGGTGTGGGCCAGCCCGGTCTGGTAGGCGATGGCGACGAGCTGGGCGCGGTCACGTGCCTCGAGCTTCGTCATGGCGCGCTGCACGTGCGCCCGAACGGTGAAGGGGCTGAGGTACATCCGGTCGGCGATCTCCAGGTTGGAGAGTCCGGTCGCGACGAGCGCGACCATCTCGCGCTCGCGCGGGGTGAGCGTGGTCAGCAGGGTCGCCCTGGGGGAAACGGCGCTGTCCGGCGTGGCGAGGAAGCGGGCCACGAGTGAGCGGGTCGCGGCCGGCGACAAGAGGGCCTCCCCGTCGGCGATGGTTCGCACCGCGTCGAGCAGACCGTTGGCGTCGATCCCCTTGCCGACGAAGCCGCTGGCCCCGGCCCGGAGCGCCGCGGCGACGTACTCGTCGGTCTCGTAGGTGGTGAGGATCAGCACGCGACTGGTACGAAGATCGGGATCAGCGCAGATCTCCGCGGTGGCGGTGAGGCCGTCCACGTCCGGCATCTGGATGTCCATGACCACCACGTCCGGGTGCAGGCGGCGGGTGAGGTCCACCGCTGCCCTGCCATCCCCGGCCTCGCCGACCACGACGATGTCGTCGGCACTGTCGAGCAGGGTCCGGAAGGCCCCGCGGAGCAACGCCTGGTCGTCGGCGAGCACCACCCGCAGGGTCTCGCCACTGCGTCCGGCCGACCGTGCGTCGTGTGGTGCGTCCTGCGTCATCGGTCCTCGCTCGCGGCTGGGCCCTCGGGGGTGCCTCCCGCAGAGGGGAGGGGTAGGTGGGCGACGACGTGGAACCCTCCGTCGGGTTGTACGCCGGCGGTGAGGTGGCCGCCGACCGCGGATGCGCGTTCGCGCATCCCGATCAGACCGTAGCCGGCCGGGTGCTCCGGCGGCGTGCTGGACCCGAGGCCGTCGTTGGTGACGGTGATGGTCACCGTCTCGCGGCTCCACGTGAGCAGGATGTCGGCGCGACCGGCAGCGGCGTGCTTGGTCACGTTGGTCAGGGCCTCCTGGATGATCCGGTAGGCGGTGAGATCCACCGCTGGCGATGGTGGAACGGCCACGCCGTCCTCGCGCACTGAGAGCCGCAGCCCCGCGCGCCGGAACGACTCCACGAGCTGCGGGAGACGATCGAGCCCGGGTGCGGGCTGGGCCGGAGCGGCCGCATCGTCGCGCTGGCGGAGCAGCCCTACCGTGGCCCGCAGCTCGTCGAGAGCTTGGCGCGTGGTCCTCACCAGCTCGTCGAGGCTTGCGCGGGCCTGAGCGGGGTGGGTGTCGATGAGGTGTGCGGCCACGTTCGCCTGGGCGTTCGCCAGAGTGATCTGGTGGGCCACCAGGTCGTGCAGCTCACGGGCGATGCGCACCCGCTCCTCGGCAACCTTGCGGCGCGCCTCGCTGTGCTGGGCCTCTTCGGCCCGCACCGCCCGTTCCTCCATGAACGCGAGGTGGGCGCGTCGGTGCCTGGTCAGACGTCCCAGCACGGCCGCGACGAGCGGGGCCGCGGCGACGGTCACCAGCCTGCTCGCGTCCTCCCAGGAGACGTCGTCCTCGACGAACGGCGCGAGGACGACCAGCAGCGCCGCACAGGGGAGCAGTACGGCGATCGCCGAACGACGCTCCGCGCGCACGGCCAGCGAGTAGGCACTGATGACGGCGGGCGCGACGGTGAGGGGCGTCAGGAGCAGGCCCAGGGGCGCGACGAGCATCCCGCAGACGGTCGTGGCCGCCAAGGTGGCGACGGGGGCACGATGTCGCGCGAGGGTGAGGGCGGACGAGATCGCAGCGACGGCGTACGCCATCGCGGGGGGCGCTGCGACGGTGTCGTCGACCTGCAACGCGCCGCCGAGCAAGCAGGTCGCGAACGCTGCAGCAGCGATCGCTCCGTCCCGACACGGCCTCGCTAGCACGCGGCCAGGGTAGGGGACGCTCGCTCAGCAGGTGCACTCTCTAGTGCATCTGCACCAGGGCAGCGTGGCCGGTGGTCCGGACGCACCAGCCCGGAACGGTGTCGCTCGACGATGTGTCGCGGTGCGGATCTCGACAGGGTTGAGGGAGAACGTCCGACACCGGTCGGGCTGCAACCCCGAGGAATGAACGTTGAAGATCACAGGCGACGACGCGGTGCGGCTGACGGCCGTCCGCAAGGTCTACGGCAAGCGCGACAACGAGGTGGTGGCGCTCGACGGCGTGACGACCCGGTTCGGCCGAGGAACCTTCACCGCGATCATGGGGCCCTCAGGATCCGGCAAGAGCACCCTGCTCCAGTGCGCGGCAGGTCTCGACCAGCCGACGTCGGGCTCCGTGCTGCTCGAGGACCACGAGCTCAGCGAGATGAACGAGACCGAGCTGACGAAGCTGCGGCGCGACCGCATCGGCTTCATCTTCCAGTCCTTCAACCTGCTCCCCGTCCTGACCGTCCGTCAGAACGTCACGCTTCCGCTGCGGCTCGCCGGGCGCAAGCCCGCTCGGGGGCAGGCGTCGACCGTCCTGGAGCAGGTCGGCTTGGCAGGACGGAGCCATCGGCGCCCCGCCGAGCTGTCCGGCGGCCAGCAGCAGCGGGTCGCGATCGCGCGCGCTCTGGTCACCGACCCCGCCGTCATCTTCGCCGACGAGCCGACCGGAGCGCTGGACACCAGGACCGCGCGAGACATCCTGGTTCTCCTCCAGCACGCGGCACGGACAGCCGGCCAGACGATCGTGATGGTCACCCACGACCCGGTTGCGGCGTCGTACGCGGACCGTGTCCTCTTCCTTGCCGACGGACAGCTGGCCGGCGAGCTCCACGCACCGACCGCGGAGTCTGTTGCCGAACGCATGACCCATCTGGGCGCGTACGCCGACGAGCAGTCGCGGTCCCGGTCCACGACGATCGGTGGAGGGCAGCGCTGATGCTGCAACTGGCACTCCGCACTCTGCGGTTCCGGGCGGGCATGTTCACCGCTGCCTTCTTGGCGATGTTCTCCGCCGCGGTCATCGTGATGGCGTGCGGTGGACTGATCGAGACGGGGATCCGCACGGCCGTGCCCGCTCATCAACTGGCGGGCGCCGACGTCGTCGTGGTCGGCGACCAGGAGTATCACCACGCAGGCGGTGACCCCGACGAGCCGCCGATCCTGCCCGAGCGGGTACGCATCGACGCCGGGCTCGCGGACGCCGTCGCGGCCATGCCCGGCGTCCGCGAGACAGAGAGCTTCTTCTTCGAGGGTGAGGCGCCCCCCGGGACTGTCGACGCGATCGGCGTGGTGGCCGAGGACGGGACCGACATCGACGAGCTGCGGGAGAGGATCGACGCCGAGCTGGACGACCAGACCACCACTCTCGTCGGTGACGAGCGCGGACAGGCGGAGCTGCGCGAGGCGAAGGCCAGCGGAGTGACGGTGATGGCACTCGCGGGGGTCCTCACCGCATTCGCGCTTCTGGTAGCGGTCTTCGGCGTGGCCTCCATGCTCGCCCTCTCTATCGCCCAGCGCCAGCGGGACCTGGCGCTGTTGCGGGCCGTGGGAGCGACTCCGCGTCAGCTGCGCCGGCTGATCTTCCGTGAGACGCTCATGCTCTCCGTGACAGCTACTGCGCTGGCCTACTTCCCCGGCCAGTTCGTGGGTGAGTTCGTGTTCGACCAGCTCACCGATCGCGGGATCGCCGCTGAGGGCGTCACCTTCCACCAGGGCTGGGTCCCGACCGTGGCTGCGATGGCCGTGGCGATTCTCGCTGCACTGGTCGGTGCCTTGGGCGCAGGAAGGAGGGCCTCGCGCGTCCGGCCGACGCAGGCACTGGCGGAAGCCCAGGTCGAGGGCAGGCTCATCGGCAGTGCACGTCTCCTCCTGGCGTTCGTCGTCCTCGCCGGCGGGATTGCTCTCACCATGGTGACCATCACGGTCATGAGCGGCCCCCTCACCCCTGCGACGGGCGCACCTGCTGTGCTGCTCCTCGCCATCGGACTGGCCCTGTTGGCGCCCGTACTGACGAGGCTCACGACCTTCGCGGTCCAGTGGCCCGTGCGTGCCCTGGGCGGTGTGACCGGCCAGCTTGCCGTCCTCAACGCCCGGGGGCGCAGCGGTCGGCTGGCTGCGGTCATGGGGCCGGTGATCTTGCTGACCGCTGTGTCGACGGGCCTGTTGTACCTCCAGACGACGAACGATGAGGCCGATCGCCGTGGTTTCGCCGACAACCTCGTCGCGGACGCCGTCGTGATGGCCGATGGTGGCTTCGATCCAGAGGTCCTGGTCGAGATCAACGACCTCCCCGGCGTCTCCGGTGCCTCGGCGTACGTCGACAGTGTGGGGTTCATCGAGAAGCCGAAGGACAGCTCGCCGATGCACGAGGGCTGGACCCTTCAGGGCGTCACCGCCGAGGGCGCCGACGCAACGACGCCCGTCGAGACCACCGCCGGAGCGCTCACCGACCTGCGCGGCGACACGATCGCGCTCGACGACTCTCATGCCGACCGGCTGGGGGTCGGCCTCGGCGACACGATCACCCTGCGGATGGGGGACAACACGGCGCTGGACCTGGAGGTCGCGGCACTGTTCTCCGCGCCGGAGGACTACGACACCTTGCTGCTGCCCGCCGACACCCTGGCCGCCCACACCACTCAGGGAGTCGCGGACCGGGTTCTCGTCACGGCGGCCGACAACATCGGACCCGCGCAGCTCGAAGCAACGCTCGACGCCTGGGCGTCCGGACGCGACGGGGTCAGTGTGTCCGGCCGGGAGGTCCTGCTCGAGGAGTACGACGACCAGAAGTCGACCGCGAACTTCGCGATCTACATCATGGTGGTCATGATCGCCGGGTACGTCGCGATCACGGTGGTCAACACCCTGGCATCGAGCATGATGGCACGGCGACGTGAGCTCGGGCTGCAGCGGTTGGCCGGTTCGACCCGCGGACAGGTGATGACGATGGTCGGTCTCGAGGGCGCGATCGTGGCTGTGAGCGGGATGGCGTTGGGTACGGCCGCGGCGACGGCGATCCTGGCTCCGGTCAGCCTCAAGCGCCTTGACTCGATCCTGCCGGCCGGGTCGCCGTGGATCTATGCGTCGACCGTCACCTTCACCGTGTTGCTCACACTCGGCGCGATGTTGCTGCCCGCGTGGCGTGTGACACGTGGGCGTCCTGCGGAAGCGGCGCTCGCGGTCGAGTAGCCACTGGCCGGATCGCAGCTCGTGGAGCCGCCCTCGGGCGGCTCCACGAGCTGCGCGCGACGTCAGCGTGTCAACGGCGGGAGGCGCTCCCGGACCTGCTTCTCGACGCTCTGATAGACGATCTGGCTTCGGAAGCTCACCACCTCACGACGTTGGCTGAGGCGGTCGATGAGGAATGCATGAAGATGGTCGATGTCCTGCACGGCGACGTGGACGAGAAAGTCCTCGTCACCGGCGATGACGAAGACGGCGACGACCTCGGGCAGCTCGATGAGGGCGGCCTTGAACGCATCGATGACCTCTCGCTTCAGCGGCCGGATGCGCGCTGACACGAATGCCTCGATCTCACGATTGAGAGCCGTGGAGCTGATCTGGGCGTGGTAGCCGCGGATGACCTGGCGAGCGCGGAGCAGGCGCACGCGCTCGAGACAGGTCGAAGGGGCGATGCCCACCCGCCGAGCCAGCTCCCGATTGGTCTGCCGCGCATCGCGCTGCAGTTCGGCCACGATCGCCGAATCAAGTTCGTCCACGTCCTCAAGACTATCTCCTTTCGGAATCTTGTTCGGAGCCGCGCCGATCGAAGTGTGCAGCTGCCTACCTTTTGGGCTGCTGACCGCACAGATGTTCGCCCCGAGGAGATGGTGCGTATGGAGAAGATCGCCGTGGTTCCACGTCAGGACCTGTCGTGAGCGCGCCGGAGCCGCGGCCGGGCAGCCTCGGCGTCCTCGCGGGCACGGTGATGCTCGTCGGTGCCGTCCTGGGGCCCGGAGTGCTGACGTTGCCGGCGCTGGCCGCTGACGCGGCCGGAGCCTCCTCGCTGTTGGCCTGGGTGCTTCTCCTGTGCGCCAGCGTGCCCGTTGCGACAACCTTCGCCGCGCTGGGTGGCGCCCTGCCTGACAGGGGAGGGGTGGCGCATTTCGCGACGCTCGCCTTCGGTCCGCGCCGTGCTGCGCCCGTGGGCTGGTGGTTCCTCGCCGCCGTACCGACCGGTGTGGTGGCGGCCTCGCTGATGGGTGGCCACTACGTCGCGGCCGCCTTGGGTCTGGCCCCCGAGCGCGCGTTCTGGATCGGTACCGCGATCCTGGGTGCGTCGTTCTCGGTGAACGCGCTCGGCCTGCGAGCCACCGGGCGGACCCAGGTCATCACCGCTGGTGTGCTGGTGGCGCTGCTCGTGCCGATGATCGCCGTTTCCTTGGGGCGGATGCGGCCGGAGGCATTCTCGCCCTTCGCCCCGGGGGGCTGGACCGGGGTCGGTACGGCGGCCAGCCTCCTGTTCTTCGCCTTCGCCGGATGGGAGGCGGCGACCCACCTCTCCGCGGATCTGCGAGATCCACGACGAACTCTGCGTCGTTCCACTCTGCTCGCCCTCGGCGTCATCATCCTGCTCTACTCGGGACTCGCCCTCGTCGCCGTCGGGGTCCTCGGTGACGCCGCCGGCGACACGCCGGTGCCGCTGCTCGTGCTCATGCGCGGCGCCTTCGGGCCGGTCGGCACGGCGTTCACCGCGGTGGCCGCACTGCTGCTGACGTCAGGGGCGATCAACGTCTACCTCGCCAGCGGCGCGCGGTTGGGCGCTGCCCTGGGCACGAGTGGCATGCTCCCCAGGGTCTTGGTGGGGCGGACGACTCCGGGCCGCGAACCTCGTCGAAGCCTCGCCTTCCTCGCCGGCTGTTGCACGATCGTGGCGATACCGGTCGCCGCGGATGCCGTCACTGTCGACTGGCTCGTCCGGGGCACCTCTGCGTTGCTCATCTCGGTGTCACTCGCAGGCACCGCGGCTGCCGTGTGGCTCCTGCGCGATGGCCCGCGCCGCGTCGCGGGTGTCGCCTCGGTCCTGCTCGGGATCCTCCTGCTTGCCTCCGGCCCCTTCCTCCTGCTGCCTGCTGGCGTGGGGGCTGTTGCCCTGGGAGTCGGGAGCAGACGCCCTCGAGCCGCTGGTCCGCCACCGTCCGCCGTGGATGGCCGGGCGCGGAACGTGGACCTGCACCGCGTTCGGGGTTGCCGATAGTGGAGCTGGACCTTTGCGCCTCGCCGCTCAGCGGCGCCAGCGGGGTGCACGCTTCTCGAAGAACGCCCGCACGCCCTCGGCCGAGTCGGGCGAGAGGTCCACGGTGGCGATGGCGTGGTCGGTCGCGGTCCAACCCGTGGCTTCGGCCGGGCCGCGTGCGGCGTGCCATGCCCGAAGCGCTGCGGAGACGGCGTCGGGGGAGTTGCGGATGATGCGGGCAGCCAGTTCATGGGCCCGGCTGAGCGCATGGCCCGGCTCGGCGAGCACGTTGACCAGGCCGACCTGATGAGCGCGCTCGGCGTAGAGCGGGTCTGCGGTCAAGATCAGCTCGGCAGCTATGGCCGGCGGTAGCCGGTCTTGGGTGCGGAACAGACCGCCGCAGGTCGGGACCAGGCCCAGCGCCACCTCGGGCAGACCGAACCTGGCGTCGGAACCTGCTACGACGAGGTCGCAGGCCAGCACCAGCTCGAAGCCTCCGCCAAGTGCCGCGCCTTCGACAGCAGCGATGAGCGGGGTCCTTCGGCTACGCCGGATGAGGCCGTACTCGCCCCCGCGGTCGGTAGCCGGGCTCACCGGATCGTGGAGGTCGGTACCCGCGCAGAACGCGGGGCCGTTTCCAACCAGCACACCCACCCGGAGCGTGGGGTCGTCATCCAGTTGGTCGAACGCCGCTGAGAGCGCGTCGGTCAAACTGCGGTCCAACGCGTTGCGGTGTGCCGGCCGGTTCATCGTCAGCTGCAACACCGCGCCGCGGCGACGCACGTCGAGCACGCTCATGACGGCACCACCGCGACCGCATCGTCAGCACAGGCTGCGCCACTCGTGCTGCGCCGCCGACCTACTTGCACGGACCTCACCACTGGCTGGGGGCAGTCGTGAAGACGATCTTGCCGAAGAGATCGCCGTGTGCCATCGCAGCGAATCCCTCTCGGGCCCGCTCGAACGGCATCGCCTGATGGATCAGCGGACGGGCTCCGGAGGCGTCGAGCAGAGACAACATTCGAACGAGCTCTCCTCGAGTGCCCATGGTCGACCCGACGACGCTCAGCTGCAGGAAGAAGATCCGCGTCAGCTCGGCGCTCTCCAGGTCGGGGCCGGACGTCGTCCCCGACGTGATGAGGCGCCCACCGGGCTTCAAGGCGCGAATCGAGTGTGACCACGTCGCCCTTCCCACGGTGTCGAGCACCGCATCGACCTTCACCGGCAGACGCGCACCGTGTTCGAAGGCCTCATGTGCGCCGAGCTCGACCGCGCGCTGCGCCTTGGCCGCGTCCCGGCTGGTCACCAGAACACGAACGCCGGCAGCGCGGCCGAGCGTGATCGCAGCTGTGGAGACGCCGCCGCCCGCGCCCTGGACCAGCACCGTCTCGCCCGGAACCACCCCGCCGCGGGTGAACAGCATGCGGTAGGCCGTGAGCCATGCCGTCGGGAGGCACGCCGCCTCCTCGAACGACAGGGACGCTGGCTTGACGACAACGTTTCGACGGGGCACGGCGACCCTCTCGGCGAAGGTGCCCGGGTGGCGCTCGGACAGGAGGGACCGGTGGGGATCCAGCGTCTCGTCGCCGACCCAGGAGGGGTTGCCGATGATTGCGTGCACGACCACCTCTCGGCCGTCTTCGTCAATGCCAGCCGCGTCGCAACCCAGAATCATGGGCAGGGCGTCCTCGCCGAGTCCTACGCCACGCAGCGAGAAGAGATCGTGGTGGTTGAGAGATGCCGCTCTCACGGTGACGACGGTCCATCCCTCAGGGACCTCAGGATCCGGGCGTTCCCCGACAACGAGGCCAGTCAGCGGATCGTTCTCATCAAATGATTCAGCGTAAACGGCGAACACCCGGCGCACCTTACTGAATTCGCGTGGTTCGTGGGAGATTCCTGCCATTCCACTCAGCCATAGCATCTATCGGCACTCGGCATTGGCAGCCGACGAGTTCGAGTGGTTATCTTCGTCACCTCGCAGTTGTCCGGCCGAGGATTGGAAATACAACCCAGGGCGGCGCACTGCACGCTATGGACGCCGATTCCGATCTCGAGGCGCATCCGCCTTCGCCGGGGCAACGCGGCGTCATGGATCACCCATTCTGCACAGGAGGCAACCGTGTCCACGCTTCGTGGTCTCAAGGGAAGAAACGCTATCGTCACCGGTGGAGCCAAAGGCCAGGGATTCAGCCACGTGCTTGCCCTGGCAGATGCCGGGTGCGACATTGCGGTCCTCGACGTCGTCGCTCCGGTCGAGGGGGCTTATCCGCTGGCGACCGCCGAGATGATGGAGGCGACGATCACGGCAGTGGAGGAGCGTGGAGTCCGTTGTCTGGGACTTCCGTGTGACGTCCGAGACGAAGCTCAAGTCGAGGCCGCCGTCTCCAAGGCGTTGGCATTCTTCGACGGCCGTATCGATATTTTGGTCAACAACGCGGCTGTGGGCCTTGCCGGGTCTATTCAGGAGATCCGAGTAGAGGATATCGATCTCGTTCTCGACACCAACGTTCGCGGGCCCATCCTCGTCACCAAATATGTCGCTCCAGCGATGATCGCCGCTCGATTCGGAAAGATCATCAACATCTCCTCGGGGGTCACCGCCGCCGGCGTTGCCAACCTTTCGCCTTATGTGGCATCCAAATATGCGGTGAACGGACTGACCAGCGCATGGGCAATGGAGCTGGCTGAGTTCGGCATCAATGTCAATGCGGTTTCGCCGCCCACGATCCGCCCCGGCGACGGACAGGGCTCGGGGATGCTCACCGCTCTTGCCGGCCAGTTCGGCATGACACCGCAGGAGGCATACGAAGAGCTGTCCTCACAGCAGAACATGCCCGGTCCGAAGTGGCGCGGCGAGTCGCGCCACATCTCTGACGCGGTCGTCTTCCTTGCCTCGGACAACGCGGACCAGATCACCGGTCAGGTTCTCGCCGCCGACAGTGGCATGTCAGCTCGCTGAGGCACGATTCCGGAAAGGAGACAGCTGCATGGGAAAGCTAGACGGTCGGGTTGCTCTCATCACCGGCGGCGGCCGCGGCATGGGGCGAGCGCACGCGGTTGCCATGGCACGCGAAGGCGCCGACGTCGTGATCTGCGACATCGACTTCCAAGTCGACGGTATTCCGTATCCGATGAACTCGCCTGACGACCTCGCCGAGACGGCGGCGCTCGTGCGGGCAACCGGCCAGCAGTGCGTGGCCCGCGTGGCCGACGTGCGAGAGTTCGACGAGCTCGAGGATGTTGCGAACGCCGCTGTGGCGGAGCTGGGTCGGCTCGACATCTTGGTGGCCAACGCAGGAACGTTCGCGGCCGGGTCGATCGTGGACCTGGAGGTCCGCCAATGGGCGACCGTGGTCGACACGGTCCTGACGGGTGTCTTCAACGCGGTCAAGGCTGTCGCCCCGCACCTCATGGCTCAGAGGTCAGGACGCATCATCGCGACCGCTTCGGGAATGGGTAGGCACGGTACGGCTCAGATGTCCGCCTACACAGCCGCCAAGTGGGGCGTCATCGGGTTGGCCAAGTCGGCTGCCAAGGAACTGGGTCCTTACGGGATCACGGTGAACGTTCTCAACCCGGGCATGGTCGACACGCCGATCATTCGCAACGACCACCTTCGCAGGCTGTGGAACCCGGAGCTCGAGGATCCCACTGACGCCGACGTCGATCGCAAGGTGCTGGAGCTGGGGTTGCACCACATGCCGATCTCGGTACTCCCGCCGGAGGACGTCGCGGCGGCGGCGGTGTTCTTGGCCTCGGACGACGCGCGTTACATCTCGGGGGGAACTCTCGAGGTCGGCGCAGGGTACGCAGCGAACTACACGTGAGGCATCACTCGTTGGACGCGGGGCGCACCCGCCGAAATCACAGGTCGATCAATCGAAGTTAGGACGAGACATGCGGGTGTTTCTCACAGGGGCGTCGGGGTGGGTGGGATCCGCGGTGGTCCCCGAGTTGCTGAATGCCGGACACGACGTGGTGGGTCTGGCAAGAACGACGGCTACCGCGGAGAGGCTCGTGGCGGCTGGGGTCGCGCCCGTCGCGGGGGACCTGACCGATCTCGAGAGCCTGCGCGCAGGTGCTCGTGGAGCCGACGCGGTCATTCATCTGGCCTATGACCACGACTTCTCGCGTATGGGTGCAGCGGGCGAGGTGGATCGAGCGGCATTGCGCGCGTTCGCCGAGGAGTTCGGCGGGACTGAGGTTCCTGTCATCTTCGCGTCCGGGCTGCTCGGTCTGCCGACGCACCGGGTGGCGACCGAGGATGACCTGCTGGACGCCGATTCGTGGTTGCCGCCCCGCCACAAGGCCGAGCTGCTCTCCAAGCAGCTTGCCGAACAGACAGGTGTGCGAACGTCCGTGATTCGGATGGCCCCCACCGTCCATGGTGCCGGTGGTGATTGGGGATTCATCACCAGCTACGTCGAATCTGCCATCGAGCGCGGTGTTGCCGCGTTCGTCGAGGACGGCAGCCATCACTGGCCGGCGGTGCATCGAAGTGATGCCGCGTCGCTGTTCCGGACAGCGATCGAGAACCCGGGGCCCGGTGGGTCGGTGCTTCACGCCTGCGCAGAGAACGTGCCTTTCAAGCAGATCTCCGAGGCGGTGGCTCGTCAGCTCGATGTGCCGCTGAAGCGGATCGAGCCCGAAGAGGCAACGGAACACTTCGGGCCGGCAGGTCCGTTCTTCACCCTCGGCGCGGTCGTGTCCAGCGACGCGACGCAGGCGCGGTACGGCTGGAAGCCGGTTGGTCCCTCGCTACTGCAAGACATCGATGACGGCGTCTACACGCCGGCTCCGGGGATTTGACATGCGCTTCGTCAGCTACCTCCTCGACGGCGAACGACGGGCCGGAGTAGTGGTTCAGGACCGGATCCACGGCTTTGAGCCCGGGGTGAGTCTGCTCAGCCTCTTGGGCGACGACGGAGAGAAGCTGCGCGCCGCTGGAGAGGAAGCGCTCAACGATCCACGACAGGTCATCGCGATCGCCGACGCAGGTCTGATCGCTCCGATTCCCGATCCACCCACCGTGCGTGACTTCGTGACATTCGAACAGCACTACGCCGGGTCGATGTTGGCCGTCGACCCGGGCGCCACGGTCCCGGCTGCGTGGTACGAGATTCCGACCTTCTATTTCACCAATCCCTACGCGATCCGTGGGCCGCTCGACGACATCCCCATTCCACCGGGCTCCCAGCGGTTGGATCTCGAGCTCGAGGTGGCCGCGATCATCGGTCGCGGAGGCCGCGACATCGATGCCGCGTCCGCTGACGAGCACATTGCCGGGTTCTGCATCCTGAACGACTGGTCGGCACGAGACCTGCAGTTCCATGAGATGGCCGTCGGCCTGGGACCGGCCAAGGGGAAGGACACCTCGATCTCACTCGGTCCGACGCTGGTCACCCCGGACGAGCTCGACCAGTATCGATCGGGGAACTCCTACGACTTGGAGATGGTCGCGAGGATCAACGGGGAGACGATCGGCCGCGACAGTTTGAGTTCGATGCATTTCTCCTTCGGCCAGATGATCGAGCACGCAAGCCGAGGCACTGAGGTCAGGCCCGGGGACGTGCTGGGCTCGGGCACGTGCGGGGGAGGGTGCCTCGCGGAGATGTGGGGCCGCCACGGCTCGGACGCACATGAGTCGTTGCAGCCCGGCGATGTGGTGAGCGTGTCGGTCGAGGCGCTCGGCGACATGACGACCACGATCGTCGCCTACGGAAGCTAGGCCGTCGGTGACGCGCTCTGGACCAGTTCCGCGAGCGCAGCGTGCTCCCGGAGTCGTCGATGTCCACGCGCACCAGATGGACCCGGAGGTCTTCCACGGCGGGAGTCCTCGACTGCAGACCGTGAACGCCACGGAAGGCCTCCTTCACCCGGCTGGAGGTCAAGGTGTCCCGCGGCGGGTGTCCTCGGTGATGTGGTCCGTCGAGGATCGGCTCAGAGAACTTGACCGTGCTTCGATCTCCCGCCAGGTGATCTCGCCGGTGCCGGCGGTCATGGAGCATGCCTGGACGGCTGATCCTCCGTACGCGCAGCTGGTCAACGACTCGATTGCGAGCTCGTGCGCCGCCGCTGGCGGTCGCCTCATCGGCTTGGGCTGCGTCTCGCGACAAGGGTGGCGCAGAGACCTCGAACAGTGCGTGCGGCTCGAGCTGCGTGGCATCGAGGTCGGCAGCCGCCAGGGCGATCTGGATCTGGATGACCCCGATCTGGATGGCTTGTGGAGAGAATGCGAGCAGGCGGGCCTGTGCATCTTCGTGCACCCTGTCGCGGGAGGGCGGGGTGTCATCCGCCGCTCAGGTCTCCGGCTCGACATGGGCCTCGGCATGCTCACGGACACATCGCTCGCCGCGACGGCCCTCGTGTTCGGGGGCGTGCTCGAGCGGTATCCACTCCTTCGGGTGGCGCTGGCACACGGTGGCGGAACCTTTCCGTGGGTCTACCCGCGATTGCGCGACCTCGGCGGCACGGTCAGTGACCCGGCGGAGGGGACCCGCTGGGACATGCTCGCTCGTCGCCTCTACGTGGACACGCTCGTCCTTGACGTCGAACACCTGACGTTGCTGCGTCACCGGTTCGGCGACGACCGGATAGTGCTCGGCAGTGATTGCCCGTTCCTCCCTACCGAGATGGTCGGAGCGATCGTGCGCGGCAGTGAGGACACCGCCGCCCTACTGACCGACAACGCGCTCGGCTGGCTCGGGATCTGAGGAGGGACTCGGGGGACTGAGCCGGCTCCTCGTGAGCTCATCGAGGCGGTCGCGACACACCTCGATCACGGCTGCGATCGCCGGGGACGAAGCACGTCGCCCTGCCCGGGTGGCCGACACGACATGGCTTCGAACCGACGGATCAAAGGGACGCGCTTCGAGCAAGCCCGTCGAGATCTCATGTCGCACGAAGTTCCAGGGCATCGCTGAGCAGTAGTCGCCGCGCACCACCAAGGCCTTGAGCAGATTGATCGAGTCGATCTCCGAGGTGTTCGTCGGCGAGCTCTCGGTCAGCCCCAGGCGCGTCCACACGAGTTGCTTGAACGCGGGCGTCATGACGATCGGCAAGGAGCCGACGTCCTCGGCCGAGGCGGTCGGGCTGGGATGCCCGCGCAACATGCTCGACGTACCGACCAGCATCACCTCATCGGATCCGATGTCGGTGAAGTCCAGGCGCGTCATTCCGCTGAGGGCTGGCCAGCGCCGGAACACCCCGATGTCGATCCGCCCCGCGTCTATCCAGTCGGTCACGAACATGGGAAGTGATTCGACGATCTGTATGTGCAGCCCGGGGTGCAGCGCGGCGAGCGTGGTATGGACGTGCTCCGCCAGAGCGGGCACCAGCGAAGGAGACAGCCCGAGCGTGACGTTGCCACCCAGCTGATGGGAAGCAGCGCGGACGGCGGGCTTGATCTGGTCGATGTAGCCGACGATCACATCGCACATCTCCGCGAGTCGTCGGCCGGCCTCGGTAGGCCGAACGCCGTTCGGGATCCGGTCGAGCAGGACGACGCCCAGTTCGTGCTCGAGTGACTGGATCTGTTTGCTCAAGGCGGGCTGGCTGACGTGCAGCGTTCGGGCCGCGCGACTGAAGCTGCCGTCGCGAACGATGGCCGAGAAGTATTCGAACTGTCTGAGCTCCAACAGTGCCTCCGGGTCAGGTGTCGGTCTACGAAAGCACACTCCTCCGGCGCGCACACGCGGTCGTGGTATGCCACCCGGGACTGACCGGCATCACGATTCGACATTGGCGTGACGAACGACACGCACCTAGGTTTCAAAGGTCCGCACTTCCGGGACTTCCAGCGTCGCGGATCCGACGAAATTGAGGTGAGATGAGTCTTCATAACGACCACGCGGACGAGCAGCGCGGACTGGATCTGCTGCTTGCGAGTCATGCGGCATCAACTGTGGTCGATCCCGCGCAGCGGCTGGTCATCCGGGGCGGGGCCGTCTTGTCGATGGACGACGCGGTCGGCGACTTCGCGGTCGGCGACGTGCTCATCGTCGGCGATCGGATCGCCGAGGTGGGGGTCGACCTGGATATCTCAGACGCCGTAGTGATCGACGCGTCACAACGAATCGTCATGCCCGGCTTCTGTGACCCGCATATCCATTGTTGGGAGGGCGCCTTGGGCCGGATCATCCCTGAGAATGTGCCCCAGACGACAGACGACCCCATCGGGGACGCCCCCTCCACCAGTCGCAGCTATATGTATGCGGCCCACCGGCTCTTTGCACCCGCATGCCGCCCCGAGGACATCTACGCTGGGACACTCCTGTCGCTCCTGAACGCGCTCGAGGGCGGCATCACCACGGTCATCGACAACATGCACAACGCACGATCGCCGGAGCACTCGGACGCGGCCGTCGAGGCGCTCTTCGCGGCTGGTGGGCGTGGAATCCACGCCGTCGGTGCTCCCCGCTCGGGTGCCTGGTCCGAGCAGCATCCGAGCGACGCGGCGCGGCTGCGGGAGCAGTACTTCGCCAGCGATGACCCGATGTACGGACTTCGACTCTTCGCGGTCGGGTTCGACGGCTTCGATGCCGACCTGGCCGCGGTCAGGAAGGAACTCGACCTCTGGGTGACCTTCGACAGCGGTCTGGAGAAGCATCCGGTCGACATCTACTACGAGAAGGGATGGCTGGACGGTCGGGAGACCATCAACCACGCCAACTTCTTCTCCCCGGAGCAGCGCCAGGTCATCATCGACTCCGGCGCCCAGGTCGATGTCTGTCCTCGTATCGAAACGCAATTCCGCTTCGGAGAGGTCCCCTACACCGAATGGGTGCAACAGGGCCTGAGGCCGGGCATCAGCAACGACAACCCGATGACGTTCAACATCGACATGTTCAGCGAGATGCGGGCCCTGTACCTGGCACAGCGCATCGATGAGCATCGCGGCGGTCCGAGGAGCGCACCGTTGCGCGACATCTTGTACTCCGCTACGCAGCAAGGGGCGGACAACTGTGGGCTCGGATCGGTCGTTGGATCGCTCACCCCTGGAAAAAGGGCAGACATCATCTTGCTCGACACGGGAGGGCTCCAGCTCTATCCGCCGAGCAACATCATCTCCTCGGTCGTGCAGGGCGCGGGGATCGGCTCGGTCGACACCGTCCTGGTCAATGGCCGCGTCCGGAAATGGAACGGCCAGCTCCACGGGGTGGACGTCAACCAGGTCCGGCAGACCGTAGCCGCATCGCGCGAGTATCTGCTCGCGAAGGTTGGTTGGCCCCATGACGACATCGACTTCGAGGACTGAACATCGTGAATCGCAGCTTCACCAAGGTATTGGGCGGCGCTAGCTTCTTGGAGGGCTCTCGGTGGCACGATGGCCGCCTGTGGGTCAGTGACTGCTACACGCAGCGGGTTCTCAGCGTGACCGAGGACGGTCGGGACCAGCGGGTGGAAGCCATCGTCCCGGGCAATCCGTCCGGTTTGGGCTTCCTCCCGGACAAGCGCCTTCTGGCGGTCTCGATGAAGGACCAGCTGATCCTCCGCCGTGAGAGCGACGGGACCATGGTGCTGCATGCTGATCTCAGTGGTACCGCGAAGTTCATGATCAACGATATGGTCGTCGACCCTCTTGGCCGCTGTTGGGTCGGGTGCATGGGGTTCGACATCGCCCTGGGCGCGCCGGTCGACGCTGCTGTCCTGGTCCGGGTTGATCCCGACGGCACCACCTGTGTCGTGGCAGACGACGTCTGGGTCCCCAACGGGACTGTCTTCCATGACAACACGATCGTTCTGGCCGAGACCTTCGCGAATCGCATGACAGCATTCGATGTCGACGCGGCCGGTGAGCTGACGAACCGGCGCGCGTGGGCGGAGTTCGGTCCGATGCCCGAGTCGCGCGAGGTCGCCGAGATCATCTCGCAGCTCGAGATCACACCCGACGGCATCGCCGAACCAGACGCCGAAGGCGCCGTTTGGATTGCTGACGCGTTCCACGCGCGAGCCCTTCGAATTGCCCCCGGGGGACAGGTTCTGGAGGAGATTCGCATGTCGGACGGGCTCGTCTTCGACGTGTCTCTTGGCGGTGCCGACGGCCACACCCTCTTCCTTGCGGTATCACCGGGATACGCGGAGGCTGAACGGCGAGATCACAGGGACTCCGTCCTGCTCGCCACCCGGGTCGACGTGCCCCTGGCGCATCCCCCGGCCGGTGGGTGAGGGCGGCGAGGCCATGAGCCGAGCTGCCGCTGTTCGAGGCTGAGAAGAGCACGATGCGTGCCGCGGTGTTGCGTTCCTACGGCGGCCCGGAGGCGGTAGCCGTCCAGGACGTGGCCGAGCCTGACGTGGGACCGGGCGAGGTACTGATCGATGTCTACTTCGCTGGCGTCGTCTTTCCCGATCTCCTCATGACGAAGGGGGCCTATCAGCTGAAGCCGCCCTTGCCCTTCATCCCGGGTTGGGAGGTTGCCGGCGTCGTACGACACGACTCCGGCAGGTTTCGTGCCGGCGACCGAGTCGCTGCCATGCCGCTCGTAGGCGGGTTCGCCGAGTCGGTGGCGGTCAGCGAGCACCGGGTCTTCCTACTGCCGCGGGACTTCAGCTTGCGTGACGCAGCGGCGGTGCCTCTCAACTACCTCACCGCGCTCTTCGCGCTCCGGCGCCGGGGCCGTCTCGCGCACGGTGAGTCCGTCCTGGTCCAGGGTGCCGGCGGGGGCCTCGGCTCCGCGTGTTGTCAGCTGGCCAAAGCGCACGGCGCACGGGTCCTCGCGGTGGTGTCGAGTCCTGAGAAGGCGGCGATCGCGCTCAAGGCGGGAGCCGATGAGGTCCTTGAGGCTCGGGACTTCTTGGCGCAGGCGCGCCTTGCCACGGGAGGTGCAGGCGTCGACATGGTCGTCGATCCCGTCGGAGGCGACCGCTTCGCGGATTCACTACGAAGTCTTGGCCCCGAGGGCCGGATCTTGGTGTTGGGCTTCACCGGGCGCTCCATCCCGGAGGTCAAGGTGAACCGGCTCTTGTTGACCAACACGGCTGTCGTCGGTGTGGGATGGGAAGAGTTCGCCGTCGCAGATCCGAGCTGGGTGGGACGCCAGTGGGCCGAACTCCTCCCGCTCCTTGCATCCGGTGACATCCGGCCTCTCATCGGCCAGGTCCTCGCGCTCGAGCAGGCCCCGGCGGCGCTCGAACTACTGGACTCGCGCGGCGCGATCGGCCGGGTGCTGGTGCAAGTCAGGTCGTGCGGCTGACGCAGAGCCGAATCTCGCCCGTGGTCCTCTAGGCATCGTGCGGTTCAGGGTCGTGATCGGCGTATCTCGTTGAGCTGTCACGGTCGATTCGTCGTGCCGAAATGCACGTTCTAAGACGTGGAATAGCGCGCATGAATGAACGGCATTGGAAGGCCGGGCTGCTGACTGGTTATCTTTCAATCAGTCGCCAATTGATCATTGAGTGCGCAGGAATGCGGTCATTTCGAATGGGCCGGCAAAGAGAATCTTCGAGGAGAGTCAGATCAGATGACGTTCAGTTTCCGACGCGTCGTGACCGGCCACGACGAGCGAGGCCGGGCCGTGGTGAGGCGTGATCATCGAGTCAGTGCCGAACCGCGGTTGCCCGGCTATCACGCGAAGGTGGTGTGGGCCACCAGTTCCTTCCCGCCGAGCAACGATGAGGCCGGATTCGATGACGGGATGCCCGGGCCGCCTGGGGCGCGCGTGCTCTTTCGGGTCGGTGAACTCGTGCCGGGGGAGTCCGATATCCCCAACATGCACAGGACCGAGACGCAGGACGTTGCCCTGATTCTCTCCGGCGAGCTCGATCTCGTGCTGGACAGTGGCGAGGTCGTCGAAAGGCTCACAGCCGGTGACTTCGTGGTGCAGCGCGGAACGATGCACTCGTGGGTCGTACGCGGAGACGAGCCGGTACGAGTCCTGTTCGTCCTGATGGACGCGCCGCCCGCCCGTGTAGGCGACATCGAGCTGCGTGAGGACATCTCGGTGTTCGGCGGCGCGGTCTCTCCGATGCCGACCGCGGGCCAGCACGGGTGACCACCCCTCGTTCACCCGCCGTGCCTTGGCCCGGCGCCACATCTACTTGCCAGAGGAGGCAATCCTGATGCACGTTCCCCTCAACGTACGGGACTTTCTGGACCGCGCCGCGACGGTGTACCCCGAACGCATCGCCATTGTCGATGAACCGCAGCAGCCCACCCCGTCCTGGGGAACGGTCACGTGGTACGAGGCTCATCAACTGGCTCGCGCCCAAGCCGCGAACCTGGATCGGCTCGGAGTTCCTGTGGGAGGCCGAGTTGCCATCATGTCGCAGAACAGTGCTCGCCTGCTGGTGTCGCTGTTCGGAGTCTCCGGGTCCGGCCGCATCCTGGTTCCCATCAACTTCAGGCTCAGCCCCGCCGAGGTTCAGTACATCGTGGAGCACAGTGGTGCTGACGTCGTGATGCTGGACGAGCCGTTCGCGCACCTCGCTGATCGCCTCCAGGGGTGCCGCGTCTTCATTCTGGGTGGCGATGACGACGAGTTGTGGGGAGAAGCGGGCCAGCCGGCGCTGTGGGAGGGCGACGAGACAGCCACCGCGACCATCAACTACACCTCGGGTACCACGGCCCGGCCCAAGGGGGTCGAGCTCACTCACCGGAGCCTGTGGTTGAACGCGTCGATCTTCGGGTGGCAGCTCGGCGTCAACGATGACGACGTCTACCTACACACACTCGCGACCTTCCACTGCAACGGCTGGGGGATGCCCTACTCGGTCACCGGCATGGGCGGCAGACACATCGTGCTGCGAGACATCGACGGGCACGAGATCCTCCGCCGAGTGCGTGACCACGGGGTGACATTGTTGTGCGCTGCGCCGGCCGTGATGCACTTGGTGTTGGACGCACTTTCGTCATGGGAAGGTCCGGTACCAGGGCGCGACGCCGTGCGTGTCGTCGTGGCAGGTGCTCCTCCGCCGAGTCGCACGGTCGAGCGCATCCGCGATGAGCTCGGCTGGGAGTTCATTCAGATCTACGGAATGACCGAGACCTCGCCACTGCTGACGATGTCTCGCATGCGTCGTGAGTGGTCGGACGCGCCGGCGCAGGAACAGGCCTCGCGACTGAGCCGCGCCGGATCGCCCGCTCTTGGGGTCACGGTCCGCGTTGACGATGAGGGCGAAGTGCAAGCGCGCACGAATCATGCCTTGGCGCGCTACTGGCAGGATCCGGAGGAGACTGCGCGAGCGCATGTCGATGGTTGGTTCCGCACTGGCGATGGTGGGACCTGGGAAGACGGAACCCTGACTGTGCTCGACCGCAAGAAGGACGTCATCGTGTCGGGTGGCGAGAACGTCTCATCGATCGAGGTCGAGGACGCGTTGATGTCTCACCGGGCCGTGCGCGAAGTGGCAGTGATCGGAGTTCCGGACGATAAGTGGGGCGAGGCTGTCACCGCGCTCGTGGTGTTGTCGGATCCGTCGGTGACACCGGCTGAGCTCATCGCTCATTGCCGCACACGGCTCGCCGGGTACAAGTGCCCAAAACGCGTCGAGCTGAGAGACGGTCTCGAGCGGACGGCCACTGGGAAATTGCAGAAGTTCAAGTTGCGCGAGCCGTACTGGGCCGGTAAGGACCGCCTCGTCAATTAGGACCGGTGCGCATGTTGTGAAGAAATCGGCGCTAACCGCCAATTGACGCGGATCGGTATGACGATCGGCGGCTTTCGACCCCCTTTCTATTCGAGAGTCGCCGGGTGTCGTGGCGCCTATGGCCTTCGATCCGAAACGGTCATGGGCTCCATGTCATGAATCGATGGCGAATCCATTGTTCCCGAATGGGACGCGGTGGTGAACTGTGCGCCTCGCATACTCGGGGTCCACCAATGCTGAATTGGAGCTCATATGAATCTCAAGGCTGGAAAGTTGAATTCGCGCCTCGTCGCCGTGACGGTTCTGGCGAGCGCGCTCGCAAGCGCGTGCGGTTCCGGGTCCGGTTCCGGCGGTAGCTCCGTGGCGAACCAGGCTGACATCACGAAGGCGCAAGCAGCGCTCGAGGCCGCCTACGCCGGCACCGATGGCCCGGTCCCGCGCAGCGGTCCCCAGTCCGCAGAGGACAAGGAAGTCTGGCTCATCAGCTGCGGCGAGGCAGCCGAGGGCTGTGCGGCGCCGCGCGCCGCGGCAGCTGAGGCTGCCGAGGCAATGGGGTGGGAGACGACGAGCTGCGACGGCAAGTTGAACCCGGCGACGTACGGTGAATGCGTTCGCAATGCGACTGCCGCATCCCCGGACGCGATCGTCCTCATCTCCGTCAGCTGCGAAGCGGTCCAGGAGCCGCTCTCCGCAGCGAAGGGTGCCGGCATCAAGATCTATGCCGTTGACGCCTTCGACTGCGACTCGAATGGTGGCGACACCTTGTTCGACGGCGAGATCGTCTACCACGAGAACGCTTCCATCGAGGACCGCTACGAGCAGGACATCGCGGACGCGATGGCGGCCTATCTCGTCGCCACTAACAAGGGCGCGGCCAAGACGATCGTCCTTCGCCAAGATGACGCGCTGGCGTCGCGGCACTTGGCCGACGGGCTTGAGGAGGCGCTCGCGGACTGTGCGGGCTGTGAGACCTACCCGCTCGACATCAGTCTCGGAGACTTCAGCGACGGCTCGTTCGCCAACAAGGTGTCCGCCGCGCTCGTTCAGCATCCTGATGCGAATGCTGTGGCGGCACCCTACGACGCGATGATCAACCTGGGAGCCGGACAGTCGATCTTGAAGGCCGGCCGCCCGATCACCCTGGTGAGCCTCGGCGGCCTCGGCAGCAACATCGACCTGATCCGCGACGGTGGTCAGACGATGGATGTGGGCACCCCGAGCGGATGGATCGGCTGGGCCGCCATCGACGGGTTGAACCGAGTGTTCGCGGGTGAGCCCCAGGTGGACTCCGGGATCGGGCTCCAGATCATCGACAGGGATCACAACCTGCCGGGGAAGGGTGAGGCCTACGACGGCAACCTGGATCCCGACGGCAAGCCTGCTCAGGACTACGAGGCGATCTATCGTGCGAGCTGGGGACGCTAGCGTGCTCCTCCAGGTCGCGGACGCGCGGGTGACGTTTGGATCCACCACGGCACTCGCGGGGGTCGATGTGACCTTGATGCCGGGGAGGGTCCACGCGCTGCTCGGGGGGAACGGCAGTGGAAAATCCACGCTGATCAAGGTGCTTGCGGGCGTGGTCCGTGCTGACGCCGGTAGCGTCGAGAGGCACGGAAGCCGTAAGGATCTGTCGCACTGGACAGCGGACGACGCTGCTGGCCTGGGTGTCCGCTTCGTGCACCAAGACTTGGGTCTGTTCGATGCCCACACCGTCGCGGAGAATTTCGCCGGGTCGTCTTGGCCGGTCAAGGGCCCCCAGATTCGCTGGCGGCTGCTGCATCGGCGTGCGCGCCGCGCCCTCGACGCGTTGGAGGTGGATGTCGCGACGACCGCGCTGGTCGGCTCGCTGAGTCCGGCCGAACGAGCGTTGGTGGCTATCGCCCGGGCCTTCGCCGAGATCGAAGGACAGGATCAAGCGGGAGTGCTGGTGCTCGACGAGCCGTCGGCGACGCTGCCAGATCACGAGATGCGCACACTCGTCGAGCGGGTCCGACGAATCGCCTCCCAGGGCCACGCTGTCGTCTACGTCAGCCACCGGCTCGAGGAGATCAGATCTGTTGCGGACGACGTCACGGTACTGCGCGATGGCGAGGTGGTCGGCAGACGCAGCGGGACGGCGAGTGCTGAGGATCTGCTGCAACTGATCGCGGGCTCCGAGTCAGGGCACTTTGGCGCGAGCGAACGGGCCGGCACCGGAGACGGGACGGCTGCTCGCTCCGGAGCACTCACCAATGTGCGTCTGGCCGTGGCGGGACTCCAGTGCGAGCGCGTCGACGGCATCGATCTCGGCGTCGCGGGTGGCGAGATCGTCGGTCTCGTGGGCCTCGAAGGGTCCGGGGCTTCCGATGTCCTTCGTGCGCTGTACGGGTTGACGCCGCACAGAGGGACGGTGACCCTCGACGGTCGGTCGCTGAAGCTGGGGAGCCCTGCCTCGGCCGTCGCCGCTGGGTTCGGATTCGTCCCGGCTGATCGGCTCCGCGAGGGGGTGCTGACAGGTCTGGGGACCCACGAGAACGTCAGCATCGGCTCACTCGGCCAGTTCTGGCGTGCGGGTCGCTTCGCAGCGCGGCGGTATCGCCGAGACGCCGAGCGCATCTTGGACGAGCACGGGGTTCGACGGCCGAACGGCAACACAGCGATCACGGCTCTCTCGGGCGGAAATCAACAGAAGGTCGTTGCTGCGCGGTGGCTGCGCCGTGCTCCATCGGTGCTCCTCCTCGAGGATCCGACGCAGGGAGTGGACGTCAATGCGAAGCGGGAGCTCTGGACTCTCATTCGCCGTCTCGCCGACCAAGGCTCGTGCGTGGTGGTGCACAGCACGGACTACGAGGAGCTCGTGGAGGTTGCGGACAGGGTCGTCGTGATCAGTTCGGGGCGCGTCGTCGACGTGGTGGAACGCAGCCGTCTCGACCGGCCGACCATCACCGCCCTCACTTATCAGTCCACGTCGAAGGAGGAATCAGCGCATGACCATCACAGATGAACGAGAGACGACCACAGGCGCGGCCGGCGGGACGGCTGACAGGTCGTCCAAGGCGCGTGTCTGGCGCGTTGCCGTCATTGCTCTCGAACGGTACGCCCTGGTCCTGCTGGGGGTGAGCCTCGTCGTTCTCTTCGCCTCGTTGGAGGGTTCCCGCGACGCCTTCGTCTCGACGGCCAACATCCGGACGCTGCTCGGCAATCAATCCGTGGTCGCCCTGATCGCGATCGCGTCGATCATCCCGCTCGTGACAGGTCAGATCGACCTGTCCGCCGGGCCAGTGGCCGGGCTGTCCGGCGTGGTGACAGCCGGCCTCTGCTCCTTCTACGACTTCCCATTGGTCCCAGCTGTCCTCGTCACACTGCTTGTCGGAGCAGTCATCGGTCTGGTCAACGGCTATCTGGTGTCGTACGTGGGAGTGGGCGCCATCATCGTCACCCTTGGCAGCGCGACCCTGATACAGGCTGGCGTGTCGTGGTTCAGCGAGGACCGGACGATCGTCTCGGGGATTCCAGATCGTCTTGTCGCACTCGGCAGCGGATCGTTCCTTGGGGTACCGACCGCGGTCTTCTACGTCATCGTCGTGAGTCTGGTTGCGCACTACTTTCTCAGCCAGACTCCGCCTGGCCGTCATCTGTATTTCGTCGGAGCGAACGCGCGGGCGTCGCGGCTGGTGGGGCTTCGAGTGGAGGCGCTCACGTTGGCCAGCTTTGTCGCATCAGCGGTGATCGCGAGCATGGCGGGGATCCTTCAGCTTGCGCTGGCCGGCAGCGCCAGTCCGCAAGTAGGTCCGAACTTCACCTTGCCCGCCCTGGCTGCGGCCTTCTTGGGAGCGACGGTCATCAGGCCGGGGACGTTCAACGTCCCCGGCACCCTCGTCGCGGTCCTGTTCGTTGCTGTGGTGGTCAACGGTCTGACGCTGCTGGGCGCCCCGAGCTGGCTGCAGCCAGCCGTCAATGGCTTGAGCCTGCTCGTCGCGGTGGTCATTGCGACTGTTGCCGGCAAGCGTAGAGCCGCTGGCTGAGTGTCGCACCTGCGCATGGTGCACGAGAAGTGACATGCTCGGACCCGGCGGCGATCGCGCCGGTTGTCGCGGGGCTCGCAACAGGCAGAGTCAAGAGGCTCCCGGGTTCAAGAGCTCTGCGCCGGCGGCGAGAGCGAGCTCTGGGCCGAAGATCCTTCCGGGGCTGAACGCGCCGGGACGACCTCTGCCGTCGGTCAGGCGGGTTGCCACCTCTGCGGCAACGCGCGCGGTGAATGCCATGCCCTCGCCGGCGCGCAGCCAGCCCTCGCGTACGCGACCGTCGGGCCACTCCACTCGGGCCCGTGCCCAGCTCGACTCGCGGGGACGTTCTCGGGCGGTCTTCAGGTTGATGCGCGCCATGCCCCTGGTCGTGAGGCTCGCCATGCCGGGGACCTGCAGCAATCCGCCGATCGCCGCCACCGTTGTCCGAGCGAGCGGGTTGCCCGGAGCCAAGGGTGTTGCCGCGATGACCTCACTCGCTCCACTGGCCCGCCAGGCCGCGAAGAGGTCGCCGCCTCCTTGGGACGCGGTGGTGACCACATCGCCGTCGGGAGTCGTCAGGGGCGCGGCTGATCCACCGGTCCACGTCCTGACGATCTTGTCGGCGCGTACCTCGCGACCGCCGTGGCGCAACTGGTCCACGACTGTGGCCGCAAGGGACTCCCCGAGTCGTCCGGGCTCGGATGCGATCGAGGCGATAGCGTCGACTCGGACGGACGACGGCCGCTCCTGGTCCGCCAGAAGAGGAAGCAGGGCCGCCTCTGTTCCGAGAACGCCGAAGCCGGCGCCGTAGACCAGGGTGCGGCCGGTGGACGCCGCATCCTGGTGCATGCCATCGAGCCGCTCGAAGACGTCGAGATCGTTGGAGATGTCGACATAGTGCGTGGCGGGGGAACATGCTGCCGCGACCCGCGGCGCGGTCACCTTGAAGGGACCAACGGTGTTGACCACGACCGCGGGCGAGTCGCCTCCCAGGCGCTCGGAGATCTCATCGAGCGTTCCCGCCAACACCCGGGTCCGCGGGTGGACGCGTCGCAGACGCGCCCGGTCGCGTCCGACGGCGACGACATCGCCGCCTGACTCGTGAAGGAGCTCGACGATCTCCCGTCCGATTCGCCCGGTCGCACCGAGCACCCAGATCTCCCTGCTCATGACTACCTCCGCTATCGATGACATTTAGTGTCATCACTCTACCCGTGACGACACGTCGTGTCATTGGATAGGGTGGATGCATGGCGCGATGGCGACCGGGGGCGCGAGAACGGCTCGAGCAGGCTGCGCTCGACCTCTTCCTCGAGCAGGGCTTCGCTCAGACCACCGTCGCCCAGATCGCTGCGCGTGCCGGCCTGACGACACGAACGTTCTTCCGCCACTTCGACGACAAGCGGGAGGTGTTCTTCGCGGGCGACGAGCTCATGCCCGAGCAGGTGCAGCGGCTCATGGCCCAGGCTGCGCCGACGCTCGCTCCGATGGAGCTCATCGCCGAACATCTGGGCGCGGCGGCCGAAGACGTGTTCCAGGGGCGTAGCCGCGACTACCTGCGTCGTCGGCGCAGTGTCATCGACGCCGAACCCGCTCTGCAGGAGCGCGAGCTCCGCAAGTTCTCTGAGATGTCCAAGGCTCTCGAACGAGGCTTCCGTGGCCGCGGCAACGACCCCCTGACCGCGCAGCTCGCAGCCGAACTCGCAGTGACCGCCTTTCGCGTGGGGGCGACCCGTTGGATCGAAGAGTCCGACGACATCGACTTGCGGTCCTCCATCAGCCGGACTCTCGTCGCCATCACGCGCGTCGCTGGGCAGGCGTAGTACGACCAACAGGTCGCGCTGGGCGTCTCTGACGACAGAGACTCGCCATCGGCCGCTCTGCCTCCCCCGTCCGAGTCGGGAAGCTGCTCCGGTCTCTCGTGGCGGGGTTGACCCCCGCGGGGTGCCGGTTGCCGCAGCCGTCCGGCGAACCGTGTTCGCCGGACGGCGATCTCACCAGAGGAGGTGGCGATACGCGTGATTGTGCACTTAGGTGCATAATCGCCTGGCAAGTCTGTTTCGCGTCATTGGAAGGACCTTCAATGTCCCGCTATCCCCGACTGATGGAACGCCTGAGCGTCGGCTCCCTCGATCTGCCGAACCGGGTGGTCATGGGCTCGATGCACCTGGGTTTGGAAGAGGTGAGCGGCGGATTCGAGCGGATGGCCGCGTTCTACGCAGAGCGTGCGCGAGGCGGCGTCGGGCTGATGGTTACGGGGGGAATCGCTCCGAACGAGGCGGGAAGGCCTTGGGAGGACGGCGCCGCGATGACGACCGCCGAGGACGTCGAGTCCCATCGGATCATCACCGACGCTGTTCACGCAGCCGGCGGACGGATCGCGATGCAGATTCTCCACTACGGACGGTATGCGAAGCATGCAGACCTGGTCGGGCCGAGCACACTGCGCGCGCCGATCAGTGCCTTCGAGCCGCGGGCGCTGGAGTCGGCCGAGGTCGAAGCGACCATCGAGGACTTCGTGAACGCTGCTCTCCTCGCGCGAGAGGCCGGGTATGACGGGGTCGAGATCATGGGCTCCGAGGGCTACCTGATCAATACCTTCCTGGCCTCGTGCACCAACACGCGCGACGACGAGTGGGGAGGCGACTTCGATCGTCGTACGCGGTTCGCGCTCGACATCGTGCGTCGCACCAGGGCGCGACTCGGCAGCGACTTTCTCATCTCGTTCCGGCTCTCCGCCCTGGACCTGGTGCCAGGCGGCTCCACGATGGCTGAGACGACGAGTCTGGCCAAGGAGCTGGAGGTGGCGGGCGTCGACCTTCTCAACACCGGATTCGGTTGGCACGAGGCTCGAGTTCCCACCATCGCCACCTCCGTCCCGCGGGCTGCATTTGCGGCCGCCACAGGAACCATCCGGGCAGCTGTCGGCATCCCCGTGGTGGCCAGCAACCGGATCAACACGCCTGATGTGGCCGAAGATCTGCTGGAGCGAGGGGTGGCCGACCTGGTCTCACTTGCCCGCCCGCTCCTGGCCGATCCTCAGTTCGTGGCGAAGGCTCGCGACGGCCACGCCGACCGGATCAATACGTGCATCGGATGCAACCAGGCGTGCATCGACCACACCCTGAGCGGGAAAATCACGTCGTGTCTCGTCAATCCCCGCGCGTGCAACGAGACGATCATCGACCTCGCACCGACGCGAAGGAGCAAGCGCATCGCCGTCGTCGGCGCCGGACCGGCTGGCATGGCGTTCTCGCTGGCTGCGGCGCGCAAGGGCCATCGCGTGGTCCTTCATGACGCCGCATCCACCATCGGTGGTCAGTTTGACATCGCTCGTCGCATTCCGGGCAAGGAGGAGTTCAGCGAAACTCTCCGCTACTTCCGAACCGAGCTGCCGCGGGTAGGGGTAGACCTCATGCTCGGCTCACGAGTCGGTGCGCAGGACCTGATCGAGGCAGGAGTCGACGAGGTGGTCCTGGCGACGGGAATCGTTCCCCGGGCCCTGGAACTCGATGGAGCCGATCATGCCAAGGTAGTGACCTACCTCCAGGTGTTGCGCGAGGAGGTGGAACTCGGTGCTCGGGTCGCCATCGTCGGAGCTGGAGGAATCGGCTTCGATGTTGCGGAATTCGTCACGCAGGACGGCCCGCCGGCCAGCCTCGACATCGCGAAGTTCTATGAGCACTGGGGTGTCGATCCGACCTTCGAGTCTCCCGGAGGTCTCGCCCCCGCCCATTCCCGCCGTTCACATCGGCAGGTCTACCTGTTGCAACGGAAGGCTACGAAGGTAGGGGCTGGCCTAGGTGTCACCACCGGGTGGATCCATCGTGCGGAGTTGGCCGGGCGTGGAGTGCAGGTGATGGCGGGGGTCACTTACGTCCGCGTCGATGACGACGGGCTCCATGTCCTCGTGGACGGGGAGGCACTGACGCTCGAGGTGGACAACGTCATCGTCTGTGCTGGTCAGGAGCCCCAGCGGGAGCTCCTGCCCGAGCTGGAGGCCGCGGGCGTCGCGGTACGCCTCATCGGTGGTGCCGACGTGGCGGCCGAGCTGGACGCTAAGCGCGCCATCCACCAGGGGGTCACGCTCGCCGCGATGATCTGACGGCCAGAGTGACGGTATCGTCGCCCAGCAGGGTAGGTCCGAGCCGAGAGGTGCCATGTCGCTGCGCCACGCCATCCTCACCGCGCTCCTTGAGCGGCCGTCGTCCGGGCTCGACCTGGCGCGGCGCTTCGACAGATCAATCGGGTACTTCTGGCCCGCCACGCATCAGAGCATCTATCGAGAACTCGCCCGCTTGGAGACAGAGCAATGGGTCGAATCGGTTCCGCAACCGCGGTCGCGAGGTCGGCGAAAGCTCTATCGGGTACTACCGGCAGGCCGCTCCGCCCTGATCGCTTGGCTTGCGCAGGACGAGGAGCCCGAGCGCAACCGTGACGCGCTCCTGGTGCGATTGCGTGCGGCCTCGGTGGTGGGGCCGGGACCGCTCCTGCAACAGATGAGAGCCCATCGCGACGCTCATGCGCGGCAGCACGCCGAGTATCTCGAGATTGCCGAGCGCGATTTCGCCGATGTCGGCGAGGACCCGGGTGCCCGGCTACGGATGCTGATCCTCGAGGCCGGCATCGGCCTCGAGAATCACTGGATGACGTGGCTCTCGGAGGCCATCGACGTCTTGGCCACGCTCGACTCCAGCGATCAGGTCAGCGACCGCTGAACTCGGCCCGCCGTCGTTCCGCGAAGGCGTTGAGCGCCTCAAGCAGATCGTCGCTCGGCATGAACGCCGCGTTCCAGGCGGCAACGAGCTCCAGTCCCGCTCGCACACGGCTTTCACGTTGCTCGCTCAGCACTCTCTTGACGCCTGAAAGTACCAGCGGCGAGTTGTGAGCCAGCTCCTTTGCGAGCTCCATAGTGGTGGCGTGGAGCGCGCCGACATCGGTCACAACACGATTGAGCAAGCCGATCTGTAGACCGTCGGCGGCGGTGAAGTCTCGTCCGGTGAGCGCCAGTTCTCGCAGGTGCCCATCCCCAATGATCCCGACCAGGCGCTGCAGACTGCCGAGGTCGGCGACCATGGCCATCCTCGTCTCGCGAATGCTGAACCTCGCACCCTGAGTGGCGATCCTCAGATCAGCCGCCGAGATGAGGTCCAGGCCAGCGCCAATGCACCAGCCGTCAACGGCTGCGACAACTGGCTTGGTCGTTGCGGCGACCCGCGTGAAGGCGGCTTGCAGGTCCGCAATGCGTCGCAGAAGGGCCTGTCGGTCGGCCGCGTTCGCTCCCGGCCTTGCCAGATCGAGCAAGGGACGCATGTCGACGAGGTCGAGGCCGAACGAGAAGTGGTCTCCGGCTCCTCTGATGACGATGACGCGGACGTCGTCTCGCGCCTCCAGACCGGAGAAGACGAGCGGCAACTCCTCGAAGTGCGCTGCGCCCATCGAGGGGGTGGGGCCTCTCTTCAGCAGAGTGACCGTGGCGATCAGGTCGGCCACGTCGACTCGGAAGGCGGTCCAGGGAGTGGGGTGCATCGAGGTCCTTCGCATCGTCAGTGGCCGGCCCGCCGATGGAGCCGGTGGACCTAAGCCCCGCGGCGTGCTCCACGGGTGAGAGGCAAGGTACCGAGAAGAAGCGAATCTTGACAATAGTGATTCGCAAGTATAGAAATTGGAGGGCCGCCGACGGGTGCGGCAGACCCAACGGGCAGGTGCACATGCTGACAGAACTCCAGCTCTCGATTCGCGATGCGACGCGGGCCTATGTCGACCGCGAGATCTCGCCGAACATCCAGCAATGGGAGAGCGAAGGAGCCGTGCCTGAGAAGGTGTGGCGCAGCCTCGGAGAGCAGGGCTTCTTCGGTTTGGCCGTCGACCAGCAGTACGGCGGTGCGGGGGCAGGGGTCACTGCTTGGGCGCTCATGATCGAGGAGCTCGCCAAGGGTGACTGCGCGATCGCCAACCAGGTCGGTGGCACCAATTTTCCTTTCGGTTCGAAGCTCGCCGAGTTGGGCACTCCGTGGCAGCAAGACGAGTTCCTCAAGCCCGCTGTGGCGGGGGAGTACTACATCTCCCTACTCCTCAGCGAAGCGCACGCTGGCTCCGATCTGTCCCAGGTCCGCACCAGGGCGACGCGGCGCGAGGGCGGTTGGGTGATCAACGGCGAGAAGGTGTGGATCACCGGCGGAGCGACTTCCGGCGCAGGAATCCTGCTCGCGACGACCGATCCGGGCGCGGGTGTCGGTGGTCTGACGCTGTTCCTCGTGCGACCCGACATGCCGGGGTACAACGTGATTCGACGCGAGCCGAAGATGGGCCATCGCGTGGTCGACATCTGCCAGATCTCACTGGACGACCTCGAGTTGACCGATGACCACGTGCTGGGGGAGGTGGGGACCGGCTACAAGAACATCCTGGACGGACTCGACACCAGTCGGATCGGAGTCGCAGCGCAGAGCGTCGGAGTCGCCCAGCGAGCGTTCGACCTCGCGCTCGAGTATGCAAAGGAGCGGACCACGTTCGGCCGACCGATCGTGCAACACCAGGCGATCGGGTTCAAGCTCGCCGAGATGGCGACGAGCATCGAGGTTGCCCGTCAGATGTACCTGCGTGCGGCGTTCCTGAAGGAGACGGGTGAGCGCTCCATGCGGGAGTCGGCAATGGCGAAGCTGTTTGCCTCGGAGATGGCAGAGAGAGTGTGCAGCGATGCCGTGCAGATCTTCGGCGGTGCCGGCTTTGCTGGCGGAGGGATGGTCGAGAAGCTCTACCGAGATCAGCGGATCCTGCAAATCTATGAGGGCACCAGCGAAGTGCTGAAGATGCTCATCCAGCGGGAGCTCGTGTGAACAGCCAACTCGACGGCAAGGTCGCGTTGGTGACCGGCGGCGGGAACGGGATCGGCGCGGCCATCGTCAGGCGGCTCGCGGCTTCGGGTGCGTCGATCGGCATCATCGATCGCGATGAACGGCCCGCACGCGCGATAGCGGAAGAGGTACGGTCGGCTGGTGTTGCGGCGGCGGTCGCGGTGGCGGACATCAGTGACAATGCTGCCGTCGTCAGTGGAGTGGAGTCGATCGAGGCCGCCCTGGGTCCTATTGACATCCTCATCAACAACGCTGGCTGGGATTCGCTCATGCCGTTCCTCGACAACGACGAGGCGCACCGCGACCTGATCATCGCCATCAACCTCAAGGGTCCGATCAACGTCACGCACGCGGTGCTCACTCGTATGGTCGGCCGTGGAGGCGGACGGATCGTCACCATCTCTTCTGATGCGGGACGCATCGGTTCCACCGGCCAAGCGGTCTATTCGGCCTGCAAGGCCGGCACCATCGCGTTGTCGAAGTCCATCGCCCGTGAGGTCGCGAGACACGGGATCACCCTCAACGTGGTCGCTCCTGGCCCCACCCGGACCAAGATGATGGAGGACGCACTGGACGGTGACGATGTGAACGCCAAGCACATCCTCGAGCGGATGACCAAGGCGGTGCCGATGCGACGGATGGGAGAGCCAGAGGACGTGGCAGGGATTGCCGTGTTCCTTGCAACGGACGAGGCCGCTTTCATCACTGGTCAGGTCATCAGTGTGTCCGGTGGCCTCACGATGCATGGTTAGGAAGGACTGAGCAATGAACGTCGTTGACTTCATGACGGATCTCGAGTCGCGAGCCGGGACGCGCCCGATCATCCACTTTCGTGATCGCGAGGTGACCGTAGGAGCTTTCCGAACGCTTGTCGCCGAGGCGGCCGCACAGTTGGACGCGGCCGGGGTCGGCATGAGGGATCGCGTTGCACTGCTGTCGTACAACCGACCGGAGTGGCTGGCGATCTACTGCGCCTGCTTGGCGCGCGGCGCCACCCTGGTACCGCTGAACCCCGCACTGTCGGCGTCCGAGGTCGCCTTCATCCTGGAAGACTGCACACCGGCGTTGGTGGTCGTCGACGACAGGAATCAGTCGCGGGTTCCGCAAGAGATGACCTGTCCGATCGAGGTTCTCGACGACCCCGGGAACCAGTCGTGGCACGGGGTGGACACGAGCCAGTGGCCGACTGTGGTCGACCTCGACCCGACGCACCCGGCACTGATCCACTACACGTCCGGCACGACCGGCCATCCGAAAGGTGCTGTGCTGCCGCACCGCGGCGTCGCGGCGACACTCAGCCGGACGACGACCTGGGTCGGCTCGACATCTGACGACTCGATCCTCATCAACGGGTCGCTCGCATTCATCATGCACTCCACCATTGCTGCGATGGGGCACATCGCCATCGGCGCGACAGTGGTCCTCCAAGAGCGATTCCATCCAGCGGAGGCCGCGCGCGCCATCGATCGCTACGGGGCCACCGTCATCATGTGGGTGCCGACTATGTACGTCATGCTCTGTGAGTTCATCGAGTCGCACCCGCAGGAAGAGGTCGGTTCGCTGGACAGCCTCCGGGTTTGCGTCTCGTCAGCGGCAAGCCTGCCGTGGAGTCTGGTGGAGCGGATGCGGGCTGCGACGGGCAAGACGCTGCACAACGCTTGGGGCATGACCGAGGGCACTCCACTCACCGGCTTTCCGCCGGGTTCCACCCCTGTCCCCGACTCCGTCGGCCCACCGATCGGCGACAGCGAGATCCGTATCCTCGACGCCAGCGGATCCGATGTCGAGGTGGGCGATGTAGGCGAGATCGTCTTCCGCAGCCCGAGCAACATGACCGAGTACTACAACCGCCCCGAGGCAACGAAGGACACCATCATCGACGGATGGGTGCATTCGGGAGACCTCGGTCATCGCGATGCAGCGGGGAACATCTACATCTCCGGTCGGATCAAGGACATGATCATCCGCGGCGGCGCGAACATCTACCCGGCCGAGATCGAATCCGTACTTGCCGAGCACGACACGGTGGCGGAAGCGGCTGTCATCGGAATCCCCGACGAACGCTTCGGCGAGATCCCCGTGGCCTACGTCGTCGCTCGGGGTGGCGAAGAGCCGGACAACGATGTGCTGAGGGACTTCTGCGCAACCCGCCTGGCCTCCTACAAGGTCCCCGCATGGATCGCGGTCGTCGACGACCTGCCACGCGGGCCCACCGGCAAGACGCTGAAGCGAGTACTGCGCCACCAGACCGAAGCGGCCCAGAGTGCCACTCCCACAACCTGAACGGACTCACATGCGCACTTACGAAGTAGATCTTGTCTCGACAGGCCACGGACTTCTCGAAGGCCCCGTCTGGACGCCAGAGGGACTGGTCGTGGCCGATGCAACGGCCGGAGGCGTGCTACGCGTAAGCGACTCGGGGTTGGTCGAGACGGTGATCGAGCACCGGCGCGGGATCGGCGGTATGGCGGTCCACGCCGCCGGCGGACTCGTCATCAGCGGTCGCAACGTGGCCGTCAAGGGCCTTGTCGGCACTGAAGACACGAGCACCCACGTGCTCAAGGAGAACGACCCGGACCATGGCATCGTCGGCTACAACGACCTGACGGTGGACGCTCACGGACGCCTGTACGTCGGCTCGCTCGCCTTCGTGGCCTCCGAGTCACGCGACGCTGACAAGCCCGGGCAGCTGTTCTGCATCGAGCTCGACGGTCGGGCTCGGGTGGTAGCGGACGACATTCTTCTCACCAATGGCCTGGGCTTCTCGCCGGACGGATCACTGCTGTATCACGCCGACACCCTCCGCTCCTCCGTCAACGTCTACGACGTGGATGGCAGTGGCGACCTCGGCGCCAAGCGCACGTTCGTCACAACCGGCGCCGGACAGCATCCTGACGGACTTGCCGTCGATGCCGCCGGGAATGTCTGGGTGGCTCTTCCCCACAGCGGTCAGGTGGGCTGCTTCTCCGCCGCAGGTGAGCATGTCGCATCCATCGAGATCGGCGTCCCGATGGTGACGAGCCTGGCGTTCGGTGGCGACGATCTGCGTGATCTCTACATCGTTTCAGGGTCCGAGGGCCTCGACACCGAACGCGGAGCGGGGATCTTCAAGACGCGCGTCGAAACCCCCGGCCTGCCGGCGGCGGTCTGCCGGGTCGCGCTGTGATCGGCGCGCATCCCGAGCTCACCTCGGGGAGAGTCCGTTGAACTCGCCAACGACTAGAGCGACGGAAGGCCGCGGCGCCGACCGGCAGCAACTCAACTCCGGCGTCACCGCCGTGCGGCAGGAATATCGCTTCGATTCCGAGCGGCTGGCGAACTGGTTGCACTCGGCCGTGCCCTCGATCGGTGGCCCGCTCGAGGTGGCGCAATTCCGTGGCGGCCAGTCGAACCCCACCTACAGGTTGCACACCCCCAGTGGTGACTTCGTGCTGCGGCGCAAGCCCCCGGGCGAGCTGGTGCCGGGGGCGCACGCTGTCGATCGAGAAGCACGGGTGATGTCGGCGCTGCACGCCGTCGGGATCCCGGTCCCTCGGGTCTTGGCACAGTCCGAAGACCCGGCGATCATCGGGACGCCGTTCTATGTCATGGAGCTGGTGGAGGGCCGGATCTTCTGGGACAGCTCCCTTCCTGGGGTCGCGCCCGACGAACGAGCCGTGATGTTCGACGACATGAACCAGGTTGTCGCGGCCCTGCACGCGGTGAGTCCCGACGCGGTCGGACTGAGCGACTTCGGCCGCCCAGGTGGCTATGTGCGTCGGCAGCTGGAGCGGTGGTCGCGACAGTACGAGGCAGTGCCTGGCGATCGCGACGCCGACATCGACTGGTTGCAGGCGTGGCTTCGCGAGAGGGTGCCCGCGGAGGAGAGCGTCTCCATCGCCCACGGCGACCTGAAGTGCGACAACCTCATCTTTCATCCGACAGAGCCTCGGGTCGTCGCGATCCTCGACTGGGAGCTGGCTACGCTCGGCGATCCGCTCGCGGACTTCGCCTACAACGTGTTGATGTTCCACTTGCCCAATGCCATCGCGGGTGGGCTGGGCGCCCTGGGCGAGGCACAGCTGCGAGACCGAGGCATTCCCTCGGAGCCCGAGTACGTCGCGAGGTACTGCGAGCGGACGGGCCGTGCGCAGATCGCCGACCTTGACTTCTACTTGGCGTTCAACGCCTTCCGCCTCTACGCGATCATGCACGGCATCCGCGCCCGGATCGAGCTGGGAACGGCTGCATCGGCACATGCACGAGAGACCATCTCGGCTATGGATCAGCTGGCCAAGATCGGTCGACGGCTGGCCGAGCGCGCCCGGGACTGACCAGCGACCGCGTCGTGGCTCAGCTCAGCCAAGAGCTGTGAAAACTGGGGCGTCGGCGTTCACCGAAGGCCGCGATCCCTTCTCGAAGATCGGCCCCGGAGAACGAGTCGACCCGAAGCTGCTCGAGCGCAGCGGTCTCGTCGGGCCGATCTAGAGACTGGTCGATGATGAGCTTTGTCAGTCGGATCGCGTACTGCGACTGATGCGTCAACTGGCGAGAATACTCCGCGACCGCCTCGTCCAACTCGGCTTCGGGCATCACTCGATTGACCAAGCCGTAGCTGTGCGCCGTGGTGGCATCGATCCTGCGAGCAGTGAAGAGAAGATCACGCGCCGCGCCGATCCCGACGAGTTCGATCAACCGGCGGGTCGAGTTCACGCTGTAGGCCACACCCAGGCTGGTTGGCGGGGTCGCGAAGACGGACGTTTCCGATGCGAAGCGGAGATCGCAGGCCATCGCGATCTCGAGTCCACCGCCGATGCAGTACCCGCTGATGCGCGCCACGGTCACTCGTCGACAGCGGGCGATGCTCGACTCCGCCGAGCTGATCGCGTCGATGTACTCTCGCGCCGCGGTGGGATCGTCTAGAGCCGCGTGCAGGTCGGCGATGTCGGCACCGGCGGCGAAAGCCTCATCCCCGGCGCCGCGGATCACCAGTGCCACGACGTCACTGGCCGCCTCGACTTCGGCGACCAACGGGGGAATCGCCCGCCACATACTCAGGTTGAGGGCATTCCGCGCATCAGGTCGGTCAATCGTCAGGGTCGCCGTGCGGCCATCGACCGAGAGCTGGACCTGGCCTCCGGGGCGTTCGGTGCTCATGGCTGATCTCCCTCGCTCGCCGGGTTGAAGAAGGCTTGGGTCTGTTCGAACAGCGCCTGAGAGCTGCCGAGCTGGGGGGAAAACTGCTCGCCACCACGCCGGAACTGCCGGTGGAGTGGGCTGGGAATCGCAGCGAAGCTCCGACCGGATGCGGTCGAGGTTTCGTTGAACGTGCCGCGTGCGAGCCAGTGCGGGTGCGCGAAGGCGTTCTCGGGTGTGGTCATCACCGAAACGCAGACGTCGCGGCCGTCGAAGAGCGAGTGCCAATGCTCGCCATCGTGCTGGGCGAACAGCCGCGCGAGGTGCGCCTCGACCGTCGCGACTTCGGCGTCGTTCCGCCTCAGTTCTGCCGGAAGGTCGAGCAGCTCGCAGAACTGCTGCCAGAAGCGCTCCTCGAGGGCGGCGACAGCGACCACCGCGCCGTCGGCTGCCGGGTAGAGCGAGTACCGGGGCGACCCGCCAGCGGGGTGGGACGTGCCGGGCGCACTAGCACTTCCGGCGGTGTCTACCTGGGTCCGCACCCACCAGTGCCACAGGAACAGGTTCTCGGTCATCGCGATGTCGAGGTGCGCTCCGACTCCGGTCTGCTCGACGGAACGCAGGCCGAGGAGGATGTTCACCACGGCCGGATAGCTACCCCCGCCGATGTCGGCGACGAACGTCGGCGGAAGGTGGGGAACTCCATCCGTGGTCGAACGGCGTGCCGACGCGAGCAGCCCGGCGTCGACGAGATAGTTCAGGTCGTGGCCGGCCTTTGCCGCCAGAGGTCCGTCCTGTCCGTAGCCGGTGATGGAGCAGTAGAGGATCCGTGGGTTGAGGGCTCGGGCGTGCTCGTAGCCGAGGCCGAGTCGATCCATCACGCCAGGGCGGAACTGCTCGATCAGGACGTCTGCACGCTCGATGAGTCCCTCGAGTGCGGTAATCGCTGAAGGATCCTTGAGGTCGAGAGCGACGCTGCGCTTGCCTCGATTGAGATTCACGAAGTCGAGCGGATCGAGCACTCGCATCTCGTCGCCGACGCCAGGCCGTTCCACCTTGAGGACGTCTGCTCCGGCGTCCGACAGGAGCAGGCTGGCGAGGGGGCCCGGCACCAGGGTCGAGAAGTCGAGCACCCGGATGCCCGACAGGGGGAGCGGTGAAGGCATAGGAGACCTTTCGGGAAGTCCAAAACAGAAATGGTGAGTCATGAGTATACGTTTTGGTCTACTGTGTATCACACCCGTCCCCGAGGAGACAGATGAATCCCCCGAAAATGACCGCAAACCTGTCAGCGCAGTCCGATGTGGATCTGCGCCACTCCGACCGCAGTCGCGACCTCCAGCAGCAACTGGGTGCCTTCATGGACGAGTACGTCTATCCGGCCGAGCGGGCGGTGCACCACGAGATCGAGCGGCTCGGGCCTTGGGCGAGGTACCCGACGCTCCTTGAGTTGCGGGCCAAAGCGAAGAGTGCCGGCTTGTGGAACCTCTTCATGCCAGCAGGCCGGGATGGGGATGGATTGACCAACCTGGAGTACGCGCCGCTCGCCGAGATCATGGGGCGTGTCCTGTTCGGCGCCGAGGTGTTCAACTGTTCTGCACCCGATTCGGGAAACATGGAGACCCTCCACAAGTACGGAACTCCCCAGCATCAGGCGCGCTGGCTCTCGCCACTGCTCGAGGGAACGTCTCGATCGGCATTCGCGATGACTGAGCCGGATGCGGCATCCTCGGATGCCACCGCTATCTCAAGCTCCATCGTCCGCGATGGAGACGAGTACGTGATCAACGGGCGCAAGTGGTACACGAGCGGCGCGACCCATCCGGACTGCGAAATCATGATCTTCATGGGCCGCACGGACCCCGCTGCAGAGCGACACCGACAGCAGAGCATGGTGCTCGTTCCGAGGAACGCCGAGGGAGTACGCGTCGTTCGAGCTCTGCCCGTGCTCGGGTCGTACCTGGACCGTGCGTGCGAGGTCTGGTTCGACGATGTTCGGGTGCCGGTCGAGAACGTCCTGCTCGGAGAAGGCCGCGGATTCGAGATCGCCCAGGGACGGCTGGGGCCAGGTCGCATGCACCACTGCATGCGACTGATCGGGTTGAGTGAACGAGTCTTGGAGCGAATGTGCCGGCGCGTTGAGAGCCGGTCCACGTTCGGTCGCCCCATTGCTGAGCAGACGGTGACGCTCGAGAGGATTGCGGAGGCACGACTGCGGATCGAGCAGGCTCGACTTCTCACCGTGAAGGCGGCGTGGATGATGGACACGGTCGGCAACTCGGCGGCGCGCCAGGAGATCGCGATGATCAAGGTGGCAGCGCCGGCCATCGCGCAGCAAGTCGTGGACTGGGCCATCCAGGCGTTTGGAGGAGCCGGCCTGACGAATGACTTCCTCCTCAGCACCATGTACGCCAACGCGCGCTCGATGCGACTGCTCGACGGGCCTGACGAAGTCCACCGCAACCAGATTGGACGCATCGAGCTTCAGCGTCAGCGCACCAGATCGAACGAGGAGGCCTCGGCTCAGGTCCTGTGTCGTGACGAGGTACTCGTGATGGCCGAGGGCGGTGTGTGGCCTCGTCCGGCTGAATGGCCCCGGGGCTCCGCATCTTCGGTATCCAGTGAAGGGGGAGCCTGAAGATGCGCGCCCTGATGACAGTCGCGCCCGGAGGGCCGGAGGCGCTCGAGTGGTTCGACCTCTCCGAGCCAGTCCCCGGCCCCGGAGAGGCGTGTATCGCCGTACGAGCAGTCGGGCTGAACGCGACCGATCTATTGATGATGCGCGACCTCTACCAGGACAAGGTCACTCGTCCGTTCTCGCCCGGCGGTGAGGTCGCCGGCTTCGTGGAATCCGTGGGCGACGGCGTGACTGATCTCGTCGTCGGGGATCGGGTCGTGGCGATCACCGGCTCCGGCGGCTTGCGAGAGAAGGTCGTCTTGCCGGCCGCGAGCTGGACCAGGATCCCGGAGCAGGTGAGCTTCGAGGAAGCCGCTGTGCTGCCGATCGCCTATGCCAGCGCGCTCCACGCTCTGCAGGATCGGGCCCGGCTGGTCTCGGGCGAGCGGGTGCTGGTCCTGGGCGCGGGAGCGGGAATCGGTCTCGCGGCGGTGCAGATCGCGGCGCACCTCGGCGCTGAGGTCGTTGCCGCGTGCTCGACAAGTGAGAAGGTCGAGGCGGCACTGGCGGGTGGAGCTGCCAGTGGGTTCGTGTATTCCCCACCGGGATCAGATGCTTCCGGCCGACGAGAGTTGCGTCGGGTGTTTGCCGAGGCAGTGGGGGAGGGCGGAGCCGACGTCGTCGTCGACCCGGTGAGCGGCCCCTATGCCGAGCCAGCGGCTCGTTCCATGAGCATTGGCGGCCGGTACATCCTGGTTGGCTTCGCGGCGGGCGTCGGCCCAATGCCGAACAACGTGATCCTCGTCAAGCGCGGGGAGGTGATCGGTTCGGCGCTCGGCGAACACCTCAAGGATCGGCCACAGCACATCGAGACTCTGATGGGACAGCTCCTCGACTGGTGTGCGATCGGCACGCTAAGACCGACCATCACCTCCGTGATACCACTGGACGAGGCCGCTGCCGGGCTTGAACTTCTCGACCGTCACGCGATCACTGGAAAGGTGGTCGTGCAGATCGGCGAGCAAGCAGGCGATCGGTAGTCGTTGCGGGTACGGCGGATGAGAGGACCCAACTGTGGCACGAGGACCCTACAAGCGAAATGCCGAGCGCATCTCTGCGATGCGCCAGCGCATCGTCGAAAGTACTGCGCGCATCATCGGTGAGCGCGGTTACGCCGAGGCATCGGTGGCGCGGATCGTCGACGACGTCGGCATCTCGCAGGGCACCTTCTACCGCTACTTCGAGACCCGTCAGGACCTGTTCGACATCGTCCTCCCGACCTACGCGGAGCGGATGCTGACCTTCATCCAGGAGCATGTTGACGCCGAGTCGACCGGCATTGAGCGCGAGATGCAGAGGATGAAGGCGTTCCTCGACTTCGTCGCCGATCACCCGTGGTTCGCTCGGATCGTGGATGAGGCCAACGTGCAGGCGCCAGCAGGCAATGACGCCTACTTCGACCGGGTCGTCAACGGGTACGTGCGCACGCTCCAGCGTGCCGTCGACCGAGGCGAGATCGTCGGTTACGACCCAGAGGACCTCGAGGGGATCGCGCTAGCTCTGCTCGCTGCACGCAGCTACTACGCGAAGGTGTACCTGTCCAGCATGGGTCACGTCGGCAAGTCGCGCGATGCGGTACTGAAGGGCTATCGAGCCTTCGTGGAGCGGGCTCTCTTCATGCCACCCTGCCGATAACGCAGATCTCGAGGCCCGGCCGGCCCCTAAGCGGGGCCGACCGGGCCTCGTTGCATTTTTCGGCCCCGTCACTTCGCAGGAGGTGCTGACTGGGATCTTGACAACGGTGAATCAGGATTATAGGTTTTCGATGTCGCGGAGTGAGCGGCATCACATGACGGTGGCACACGTCACCGAGGCATGAAGGAGAATCTGGATGCACACCCGATGGACAGCTCTCGCCCTGGTCACGACCTTCCTCGCAGCCGGGTGCGGTTCGAACGCGGAATCGTCATCGGACGACAGCGATGCTGTCATCGGGGTCATCGGCCCGAAGACGGGGCCGGCGCCGCAGTTCTACGAAGACACGAAACGCGGTATCGAGCTGGCCGCCCCGATCATCGAGGACCGCTACGACCTCGACCTCGACTTCGTCTACGCGGATGACGCGGGTTCTCCCGAGGGTGCATCGCGCTCGGTCCAGAAGCTCCTGAACGAGGACGATGTCGACGCGATCTTCGGTCCTCCGCAGTCCGCTCCGGCTCTGCAGATCGCCGATGTCATCGCTCGCTCTCGGCGTCCCTACTTCCTGGTCTCGGCGGGGAATCCGGCTCTCGTCCCGACAGGCGGCGACACGAACTACGCGTTCAGGACGCAGTGGTCGGGGGCGGTCCTCAACGACGTCAACAGCCAGGTCGTCTTCGCTGACGTCGACGGCGAGAAGGCTGTCGTCGGGGTCGCGTATTCGGCAGATGCGTTCGGGCAGGCGACGATCGCTCAGTACCGGGAGCTCGGGGAGCAGCTCGGCGTGAAGGTGGTTGGCGAGTCCATGCAATCTGGCGCCACCGACTTCACGGCAGGCGCGAAGCGCCTGCGCGACGCTGGCGTCAACTCGATGTTCTTCAACTTCACCTCGGGATCTGATATCGCCACAGTGACGCGCGACATGAAGGTCGTGGGATTCGATCCGGCGCGAAAGACCACGACCAGCAACGTTCTCGCCAACTACCGCGAGCTGTCGAACCCGGCCGAGTGGGAGGGCCTGAAGTTCGTCGAGCGCGAAGACCTGAACAGCCCGACCTTCAAGAAGATCCTGGCGGAGTACAGGGCTGCCTATGGCGAGGAGCCGCAGCTGCCGACGGTCGTCTACAACGTGTACGCAGCGTTGGACGCCTACGGACAGGGGCTCAAGGCCGGCGGCTCGGACCACGAGGCCGTTCGGGACGCGATCGAGTCCGTCGCCAGCGTGAATGTCGAAGGGAGCATCTACGACAAGCCCTTCGGGCCCGGAGACGGTGAGTTCTACGACGACGACATCGACAACTGGCACGTCATGGGGTTCGACGACACCCCTGAGGGCAACATCGTCACTGAAGGCACGGTCGCCGAGTGCATCAAGCTCGGATGTTGAGAGGTTCGACAGGCCGTGGAGACTGTCGTTGCCGGGCTGGCCGCAGGCGGGCTGTTCGCCCTGGTCGCCCATGGATTCGTACTCACCTTCCTGACGACCAACACACTGAATTTCGCGCTCGGCGAGTTCATGGTCATCGCCGCCTTCCTTGCCCTGGGAGTGGGTTCGTGGGACTGGCTGCCCGCCGCAGCGAAGATCGTGCTTGTCGTCTCCGTCGTCGGCCTGCTCGGAGCATTGACCTACCGATTGATCGTCCTGCCGTTCACCACCGGTGGCCACAACGACTCGCGCTGGCTCCTGTCCACGGTCGGCCTCTCGTTCGTCGTCATCAACCTGACCACCAACGGCGAGGGTGTTCTTCGCCAGCCGCTCGCCTACGGCGGACGTGACGGAGTCGTCGAGGTGCTCGGGGTCCGACTGCAGGCACAGCAGGGCCTGATCGCCGTGGCTGCTGTCGCAGTGTCGATCGCGTTGGTGATGTTGACCCGCCTCACTGGGTTGGGTGGCCGTATGCGCGCGGTGTCAGAAGATGCTGAGGCAGCGTCCCTGATGGGCATCTCGCCCAAAGGCATCGGCATGATCGCCTATGGCCTGGCCATGTCAGTTGTTGCACTGGCAGGGGTGCTGTGGGCGGCGGAGGTGGGCGCTTCGCCGCAACTGGGCGAACCGTTGCTCGTAGGTGCCTTTGCTGCCGGCATCATCGGCGGCCTCACCTCGCTCTGGGGACCGCTACTTGGCGGGGCGATCTACGGAACGGTGACAGCGGCCGTCGGCGAGTCGGCCGGACTCATGTGGGGCGAGGTCTCGGGACTCCTCGTCGTCCTCGTAGTTCTCATGTTCCGGCCAGAGGGCCTTCTCGGGCGACGAGTGGACGTCAAGCTCTGATGCGGCGTCGAACCACAAGACCGAACCTGGTCCACCGACCGCGACCACGACCACGCCCAACCACGACGCAGGAGTACCTCATGAGAGCAACGGGCCTGATGGGACGCTCGACCTCAGTATCGCCGCAACGTCGAGACGCGCTTTTCGTGGTCCTCCTCGCCCTCCTCTCGTTCCTCGCCGTCGCGCCGGGGCTCGGCGGCGAGGGTACTTCGATCCCTCATATGCAACTGGTGGGGCTGATCGCGGGAACGATGGTCGCAGCGGTGGGTCTCAACCTCGTCTCCGGATTCGCTGGCCTCATCTCACTCGGCCAGGGGGCGATGTATGCCATCGGAGCCTACGTTTTTGGCTATCTCTCCCTCAAGGGGGATCTTCCGTTCCTCCTAGCAGTTCCGGTGACTCTCGTGGCGTGTGCAGTTCTGGGGGTCTTCGTCGCCCTCGGAACGGCACGCCTCCGGGGGCCTCAGTTCACGATGATCACGCTGGTCCTCGCAGTCCTGGTGCACAAAGTCCTCGTAGAGTGGCCGGTCCTAGGCGCGGCATCGGGATACCCCAACGTCCTCCAGCACGAGACCGGGCTCCTGCCGGACGTCAGCATCTTCGGATTCACGTTCGTGCCGCCGCTGTTCGGCGGCGAGTTCGCATCAGTCCTGCTGCTGGTGCTCGGACTGACTCTGATCGCACTCGTGCTCTACAGGAACCTCAGTCTGTCGTCCTGGGGACGGTCGCTGAGGGCGGTCGGCGAGAGCGAGCTGCTCGCCTCCCACCTCGGCGTGTTCGTATTCAGGCGGAAGGTCGCAGCACTCGGGATTGCAAGTGCCCTTGGCGGCCTCGGGGGCATCTTCTATGCCCTGCTCTTCGCCCATCTCCAGCCGGAGTCCTTCGACGTCTTCTTTTCCATCACGATCCTCCTGGCAGTCATTCTCGGCGGCAGTGGGACCGTCCTCGGGCCCGCTGTGGGCGCCGTGATCGTTGTGTGGTTGGAACGCTCGGACGCGTTGGAGGGCGTCACAGAATTTCAGCGGCGGACCTTCAGCGAACAGTGGTACCTGTCGACGCCAGGCATCATCGGGCTCATCCTCATCGTGTCACTTTTCGTCCTTCCGCGTGGCGTCGTAGGGACGCTCTCGGACCAGGTTGCCAAGCGGACACGCCGCGAGCGCGGGCAAGCAGCCGCGACCGGAAAGCCGTCCGCTTCGCCTTCAATGACGGAGTTCCTGACCGTAGAAACCGACGACTCTGCCGACGCGGAGGCGATCTTGGCGATCACCGGAGCAGCCAAGCAGTTCGGTGGGCTTAGGGCAGTCGACAACGTCGACCTACGGGTACGGCGAGGCAGCATCCACGGCGTGATCGGCCCCAACGGTGCTGGCAAGTCTTCGTTGGCGAACGTGGTCAGCGGGGCCTACCGACCTGACGGTGGTGCCATTCTCCTAGCCGGTGAGGACATCTCGGGTCTCCGACCCGACCAGATCACGCATAGAGGACTGGCTCGAACTTTCCAGACGCCGCAGCTCTTCGGATCGGCCACCGTCCTGGAGAACGTGAAGGCGGGCTTTGCAGACACGGGACGGCTCTCGTGGTGGAAGGCTGCGTTGAAGCCGCGCTCCCAATATCGACGCGAGGCCGAACTCGAGGAGCTGTCGGCTGCGCTCCTGCGGCGCGTCGGCCTCAGCGAGGAGGCACACGTACTGGCGGAGGGCCTGGCCTACGGCAAGGCGCGAGCACTGGAAATCGCCCGAGCGCTCGCCAGCCAGCCCAAGGTATTGATCCTCGACGAGCCGGCAGCCGGGCTCAACGCGACTGAGGTGACCGAGCTCGGCCGCCTACTGTCGGAGTTGCGGGCGGACGGGCTGGGCCTGATTCTCGTCGAGCACCACATGGACCTGATCTCGACCGTCGCGGACGAAGTCACCTGCATGGCGCAAGGGGCCGTCATCGCCCATGGAAGTGCGTCAGAGGTCCTCACGGACGAGACGGTACGGGCCGTCTACCTCGGCACGTCCGGGGTTTCGTCCCAGCCTGAGACAACCTATGAAGGACGGCCGGTATGAGTCTGAACGTCGTCGATGTCAGTTCGGGCTACGGCAGAGCCACGGTGATCAGCGCGATCAACGTGGAGCTGACTCCCGGTCGGATCTCCGCCGTAGTCGGGTCCAATGGTGCCGGCAAGTCCACGCTCGCGCGGACTGTGTGCGGATTGATTCCATGCCGGTCTGGATCCATCGCCGTCGAAGGCACCTCCGTGCACAAGCTGTCCGCCGCTCAGCGGGCACGTGCGGGGATCGTCATGGTGCCTGAGGGCCGGCGGTTGTTCGGCAAGCTCACGGTGGGAGACAACATTCGGTTGGGTGCCTGCGCGGCCTCGGGGAGAGGCAAGGCCTCGGTGCAACACGTCGACACCCTCCTCGACGCTTTTCCCATCCTCCGCGAACGCTGGTCCCAGCGCGCGGGCCAGCTGTCCGGAGGCGAACAGCAGATGGTGGCCCTTACCCGCGCAGTCGCTTCGGCACCGAAGTTCCTCCTGCTGGACGAGCCGTCGCTCGGTTTGAGCCCCAGGCTGACGCAGGAGGTCTTCCGGTTGATCCAGCTCATTGCGCAGGAGACCAACGCTGGAATTCTGTTGATCGAGCAGATGGCAGAGGACGCGTTGCGCCTCGCGCAAGATGGTCATGTGCTCGAGCGGGGCCGCATCACCATCAGCGGCTCGGCGGACGAGCTGCGGACATCACCAGACGTTCGCGCGGCCTACCTCGGCAGGACGCACTGAGATGTCAACCGAACCCACGTCTTGGATCGGCCGACGACTCGAGGGATTCGACTGGGAGGTGACCCGTGAGGCCGTCGGCAACTTCGCCCACGCAGTCGGGGAGTCTGACCCGGTGTACTTCGATGCCGAGGTTGCACGCCGACGCGGCTTGAAGAACATCCCGGTGCCGCCGACGTTCTTGATCACGCTCGAACTTGACCATCGGGACAGCCTCCTGTTCATCAAGGAGCTTGGCCTCGACGCCGCGAGAGTCCTCCACGGGGAGCAGTCCTACGACTTTCATGCTCTCGTCCACGTCGGCGACGCGATCCGGGTCGAGCGCACCATCACAGACGCAGGCATCAAGGGGAACAACATGACCTACCTCCTGACGTCCAACAACTTCTATCGCGGTGACGAGTTGGTGGCTCAGTCGCAATGCACCTGGCTCGTCACGAGCCCTGGGGGATCCAGTGGAAGCTAGAACGTCCCTGCCCGTTGCGTCCTTCGGGCCGATCACTCGATCCATGTTGCGGGAGTACGCCGCTGCCTCCGGCGACAACAATCCACTCCACCTGAACGACGCCGCAGCCCAGCGCGCTGGGCATCGCGAGGTCATCGCGCAGGGGATGTTGTCGATGGCCTTCGTCGGCCGCTGGGTCACGTCGTGGTGCGACCTTCACGAGCTTCGTTCTGTCAGCTCCCGGTTCACCGCCGCCACTCCGCTGGGATCACTCGTGAGCTGCGAGGGACGGCTGGGCTCCGTGCACCAGGGCGCCCTGTCGATCGACTACTCCGTGTCGATCGACGGAACTGACATCGTCACTATGACGGGCAGGGTAGTCGTCGACGCCGCCGTGCTCGATCGGATGGGCAGGAGCTAGGAGCACGTCAGCTGCTGCGGCGCCATTCCAAGCCGTAGACGGTTCGCAGCCAGATGGTGGTCATGGTCTCGAACATTTCCGTGGAGGGGATGGCGTTGTCGCTGCGCAGGCTCATCAGGGAGAGGTTGCGCTCGCCCATCCACATGAGCGCGGCGGCCAGCGACCTGGCCGGCGGGCCGGGGATGGCCACGCCGGCCTTCTGGTCCCGCTCGATGCTGGCGGCGGAGGCGTCGATGAACCGGCCGAGGATGGAGTCCCACTGGGCCTGCAGGTCCGGTTCGGCTGCTGCGGCGTCGGCCACCTCGCGCAGGACGTGTCCGTGCCGCTCCCACACCTGGATGATCTCCACGACCGCGTGCTCGATGGCGGCGTCGGGTGGCATTCCCGCGGGGCGGTCGAAGATCAGCTGTGAGGCCTGGAAGACATCGGCGGTGACCTTCGAGAGCAGCGCGGACAACACCTGCCATTTCGACTCGAAGTAGAAGTAGAAGGACGAGCGCGACAGGCCCGCACGCTTGGCGAGGTCGTCGATCGACATGTTGCGCAGGGGGACGGTGCGCAGCATGTCGTAGGCGCCTTCGAGGATGGCCTGCTCGCGCCGGTCCCCTTTGATGTTGCGCCGACCCACGCGTGGCTCGGCGGCGTTCAGGTCGGGCGATGGCGCGGAGGTCATGAGCCGTGGGTCATACGTGAGTCTGCGAGGGAGTCAATCAACATACTGTTGATAATAGTGCACGCGAAGTGCAGCGTGCGGCTGTCTTGCTCCGTTTGGGCCTTCTGCATCTGCGACCTACGACACGTCGAGGCCCGGTGAGCTCGTGGTCGACGAGTTCACCGGGCCTGTTCGATGATCCTTCGACTGCGTCAGCCGACGGGTGCGGGCAGGGGAGCGACCTCGATGACCGCTTTTCCGCGGGTGCCCCCGGACAGGGCTCGGTTGAGCGTCTCGCGAGCGTTCTCCAGGCCTTCGACGACGGTCTCGTCGTACGTCAGCGAGCCCTCGCCCAGAGCGGCAGCGAGCTTGCCGATGATCTCCGCATAGCGCTCGACGTGGTCGGTCACGATGAAGCCCCTGAGGGTTGCTCGCTGCATCAGCAACTGATTGGCGTTTCGCAGTCCCACCTGGTCGCTCATCTCGTTGTAGTTGTCGTACTCCGAGATGAGGCCGCAGAGCGTGACTCGTGCGCCGACGTTCAGTCGGCCGAGGACGTGGTCCATGATCGGTCCGCCCACGTTCTCGAAGTCGACGTCGATCCCGTCAGGGGTCGCCTGGTCGAGGAGTGCGCGCCAGTCGTCCGCGTGCCGGTCCACGCACGCGTCGAAGCCCAGCTCCTCCACCAGGTAACGACATTTCTCGGCGCCGCCGGCGATACCCACGACCCGAGCGCCACGTTGCTTTGCCAGCTGTCCGGCGATTGAACCAACGGCGCCTCCCGCGGCGGAGACGACAACGGTTTCGCCCGGCTGAGGATCGCCCAGCTCAACGCCGATGAAGGCTGAGATGCCGGTGTGGCCCAGGACTCCGAGAAAGGCGGGAAGGGGGGCCGGCAGTGGGTCGGGCAGAACGGTGAAAGGGAACTCGAGGGCGGAATCGTCAGCGACGCAGTAGTCCTGCCACCCGGTGAAACCGAGCACATATGCCCCGACAGGCAGATCGTCTCGACGACTCTCGACGACCTGTCCGACGCCGAGGCCTCGCATCACCGAGCCCAGCTCGACCGGCGGGATGTAGGACCGCAGCTGGCTCATCCAGACCCGGTTCGTGGGGTCGAGTGAGAGATACAGGGTGCGGACAAGGGCTTGTCCATCGATGATCTCGGCAACCGGCTCCTCGAGCCACTCGAGCTCTTGTTCGGTGACCTGGCCTTGCGGACGGCTCTGCAGTCGGAAGAGCCGGTTGGTGGGTGTCGTCATGGTGAAACAACCTCGCTGGTTACGGATGTTGGTGTGGTGGGACATGGCGCGCGGCGATCGAAGTCAAGCGAGCAGTGCCGCGAGCTCCTTCGCAAACATTGCGATGGCGTGATCGCCATCGTCGAGCACGCCAGCCAGCAACGAGAAGCTGTGCGGCATGCCTTCGTACTCACGGAAGTGCACTTCAACGCCTGCAGCGGCGAGGCCTCGCGCGTATCGGCGGGCGTCATCGGCCACGGGGTCCACCTGAGCGCTGATGATCACGGCAGGAGGGGCGCCCACGAGATCCCGAGTCAGCAACGGTGATGCCAGAGGCGTCCGACGGTCGTCGAGCTCGGGAACGTACATGTCGTAGGCCCACTCGAGCGCGGCCCGAGTGAGGAAGGGCCCGCCCCCGTACCTTTCTGCCGAGTCACCGCTCATCGTGGCGTCGAGTGCGGGGCACAGCATGCCCTGGGCTCTGACCGGAGGGCCCTGCCCGCGAGAGGTAAGGGCGACGCTTGCTGCCAGTGAGCCGCCGGAGGAGTCACCGGCAATCGCGAGCGCATTGCCATCGATGCCCAACTGAGCGGCGTGCTCGCTCACCCACGAGAAGGCGTCCGCCGAGTCGTGGTGAGCGCGGGGGAAGCGATCTTCGGGTGCGAGGCTGTAGCCGACCGAGATCACGATGACGTCGGCTCGCGCGCAGAGCTTGCGACAGAGCGGGTCGTGGCTGTCCAGGCTTCCGCGTACGAAGGCCCCCCCGTGCAGATAGACGACGCCCGGCAGGGCCGGCTCGGAGCGGCGTGGCCGATAGCACCGCGCCGCAAGCGCACCATGACGGACGGGGATCGTCAGCTCGCTGACGCTGCAACCCGTCTCGAGCTCACCCGCCAATGCGACCAGCCGCTCGCCGGCCTCCCGGTAGTCGGCGATCGACATCTCCCACGGTGGGACGGCGGGACGCGCGGACAGCGAGTCCAGCAGCTGCTGAACCTGCGTATGCAGCGCGTTCATGAGCGTCCCCGTCGCCCCGGGGAGCGGGGGGCGCCGAGTCCGTGGGTCGGGGTCATGCGATGACTCGGAAGACCTGGAACTCGACGACCGGCCCGGGCTGGATTCGGCCCTGTCCCACGAAGATGGTCTGGTTGACCCAGGAGTAGCGAGGGTCTCCGGACTCCAGCCGTGGGGTGGTGACGAAGTAGTGGTCCCCGAAGTCGGTCCCGGCGTCGGCGCCGCCGAGCGCCCCAGCGGCTGCCTCGGTGACTTCGACCAGGCCCTGATAGCTCATGTAGATGACCGCGTCGTCGTCGGTGAAGAACTGAGCTCGCACGTCGAGTCGGCCGTAGCCGTCGTCGCCGGCCAGTAGCCAGTCCCCGCCTCCGGGGGCGGCGGTGCCGCTGAATCGCTTCCCGGTGACCTTGCCTCCGGTGACGGCGAGGACCTGGCGAAGTCCGTAGGGGCCGGGCCCGACGATCTGGGGCTCGGCGAGCTCCGCGGTGTAAGTGAACTCCAGCTCCAGCTTCACTGCTTGACCTCCATCTGTGAGTGGCCTCGCGTGTTGAGGCCGTGGTGGCCCGAGCGTGCACTATGCGTCGTTGATAGTCAACGGTGTGTCGAGTATCGACCATATGTGGACCCTTGATTCAGCCAAAATTGACACCCTGTTGACGAAAATCGACGGTGAGTCTACTCTCGGATCACCGAAGCCGAGCGCCCGGAATTCGCGCCCGGTGCCACCAGGCGAAGAGAGAAGAGACACGACATGACCGCTACCTCCGACGTCGACCAGATTCAGCCGACCACCTCTCGTGGTGGCGAGAGCTACGTCTCCCATCGCGAGGACATCCACTTCAACATGACAGGTGACTTCATGACGGGCGTGGACTTCTGGATCCACGCGACCGGTGAAAGCACCGGCGGTCAGCTGATCGTCATCGAGACGAACTGGGTGCGCGGCACCGAGCCCGTCTGGCACATCCACCACCGCGAGGAGGAGGGCTTCTTCGTGATGGACGGCGAGATCAAGATCCACACCGAGGCAGGTTCCTACAGCGCGAAGAAGGGCCAGTTCGTCTGGGGGCGAAAGGACCAGCGGCACACCTACGAGGTGATCGGCGACGAGGCTCGGATCCTGGTCGTCTTCGTGCCCGGCCCTGACAGCCCGGGCTTCGAGCCCAACGGCGGTATCGACAAGTACTTCTACGAGGCGCGCGCTCGTGAGCTTCGCACGCCCGAGCAGCTGCAGGCGGAGGTCGAGAACCTGAAGGTCAACTACGGCCTCGAGATGTTCCCCGAGATTCCTCACCCCCGCGACGAGGCTCGCGACTGATCGTCGTCCCGGATCCCCTCGTCAACCGTTGACAACTGGAGTTGCTGTGACCATCGACGTAACGCTCGACACCGTGCCGCACTGGATCGCCGGCGCGGCCGACTTCTCGGCGGAGGGGTCTCGGGCTGAGATCCGCGATCCCGCCACGGGGCACGTGATCGGCACTGTCATGTTGGCCGGTGCCGACGCCGTCGACAGGGCTGTGGCCAGCGCGCGAACCGCGGCGGTGGCTTGGGCGGAGACCCCCGGTCCTGTCCGCGCGTCCGTCCTCCACCGGTTCCGGGTGCTGCTGCACGAGCAGGCGGACGATCTGGCTGCGATCATCACGGCCGAGCAAGGCAAGACGCTTGCTGACGCCCGGGGAGAGTTGGCGCGGTCGATCGAAGCTCTCGACGTGTCGCTCTCGGTGGTGCAGCAGCTGAAGGGGGAGTACGCCGAGCAGGTCGCCAACGAGGTCGACACCTACTCCTTCCGGCAGCCCCTCGGTGTCTGCGCCGGCATCACGCCGTTCAACTTCCCGGTCATGGTTCCGGTGTCGATGTTCGCGGCCGCCATTGCTTGCGGCAACGCATTCGTGCTCAAGCCCAGTGAACAGGTGCCGTCCGCGGCGGTCCGGCTGGCGCAGATCGCGAGTGATGCGGGACTGCCCGACGGTGTGCTCAACGTCGTGCACGGGGGAGTGGATGCAGCCGAGGCGCTGATCGACCATCCCGATGTCGCGGCCGTGTCGTTCGTCGGGTCCACGCCCGTGGCGCGAAGGATCTACCGTCGCTCTGCCGAGGCGGGCAAGAAGGTGCAGGCCCTGGGCGGTGCCAAGAACCACCTGGTGGTGATGCCCGACGCAGACCTCGACGCCGCCGCCGATGCACTGGTCTCGGCGTCCTACGGGGCCGCAGGCCAGCGATGCATGGCCGTGCCGGTCGCGATCGCCGTCGGCACTGCGGCAGACGTGCTGGTGGCCAAGGTCGCCGAGCGCGCGGCTGCGTTCAGGGTGGGGCCGGGCGCGGCGCCCGGTACGGACATGGGGCCGCTGATCTCAAAGACCGCTCTCGATCGAGTCCGTGGCGCCCTGGAACGCTCGGTCCAGCAGGGCGGCCGACTGGTCGTCGACGGGCGTGAACGGATCGCGCCCGGCGACGGCTACTTCATCGGCCCCAGCCTCGTCGACCACGTCAGTGTCGAGAGCGATCTCTACCGCGACGAGGTCTTCGGACCGGTCCTGAGCGTGCTGCGCGCCGACGACCTCGAGCAGGCCCTGCAGATCGTCAACGAGAACCCCTACGGCAATGGTGCGGTCATCTTCACCCGCAGCGGCACGGCTGCGCGCCGGTTCAGTCGGGGCGTGCTGGCCGGCAGCGTCGGGATCAATGTGCCCATCCCGGTGCCGATCTCCTGGTTCGGCTTCGGCGGATGGGGCGACTCGCGCTTCGGGGACGACGGCCTCAACCACGATGCCTACCGCTTCTACACGAGGTCGAAGGTCGTCACCCAGCGCTGGACCGAGTCCCGGCCCGGCCTCGCTCCCCACTTCGTCGCGGCCGGCAGCCAGTAGCGCGACCGGGAAGGAGATCTCATGCAGGAGTGCAGGCCCACCGTGTCGACCCCTCCCGAGCTCCCTCGACTCGATCACGTCGGAATACTCGTCCGTGACCTTGAATCGACCCTCGCAAGCTGGTGCAGTCGGTTCGGCGTCGACGTCGCTCGCAGGGTGGAGGTCGCGTCCATGGACCTCAGTGCGGCTTTTCTCGACATCTCCGGCGCGGAGGTCGAGCTCTACGCGATCCGGGACCAGGAGGTGCTTGCGGCTGCGTTGGGCGGAGCACCGGCACGGATCGACCACATCGCCCTGCGGCTGCCCGGCGCCGACGGCCCGGAGCTCGCGGACTGTGTCATCAGGGGCCCGGGGAGACCGGAGCCGATCGCCGCGCCGATCCGCTTGGGCGACGCCACCCATGTCTGGACCGAACCGCCTGGGATCGATGTCCTTCTTCAACTGATCAGGCCGAGTGGGTGAGGCCTCGATCCACCCTGCGCCGCGGCCGGTCGCGATGACCGGCCGACCGAACGAGATGCACCGTCACCACACCAGAAAGAGGAGCAGAGATGGGACGAATGGACGGAAAGGTCGCGCTGGTCACCGGCGCGGCGCGAGGGCAGGGGCGAGCACATGCGATCCGCCTTGCCCAGGAAGGCGCGGACATCCTCGCCTTCGACTGCCCGGCGGACGGCAGGGTTCCCTACCCCGTCGGCACGCCGGATGACCTCGAGATCACGGTCAAAGAGGTCGAGGCGCTGGGCCGGCGAATCATCGCGCACGAGGGCGACGTTCGCGAGCAGGCCCCGCTGGACAAGCTGGTCGCCGAGGGCGTTCGAGCCTTCGGGGGACTCGACGTGGCGGTGGCCAACGCCGGGATCTGGACCGTGCACCCGTTCGCGGACATCCCCGAGGACGAGTTCCTGGACGTGCTCAACGTGAACATCATGGGGCCGTGGCGCACGCTGAAGGCCGTCACTCCGGCCATGAAGGAGCGTGGAGGCGGCTCGGTGATCATCACCTCGTCCGGCAACGGCGTCGAGGGATCTCCTCACTACGTCCACTACGTGGCATCGAAGCATGGAGTGCTCGGGCTGGCCAAGAGCGCAGCACTCGAGTTCGGCCAGTTCGGCATCCGGGTCAACTCGCTCCTGCCCGGACCGACCGACACTCCCGCCCTGGACTGGCAGGGAGGCTACGACCTCTGCGCTGGGAAGGGGCCCGGCGCGGGCGTCAAGGAGGACCTGCAGGGTGCGAGGTACTGGGCGGTCCTGCGGGACGTCGGCCTCCTGCCGCCGCGAGCCATGAGCGAAGCGGTGCTGTGGCTGGCCTCGGACGAGTCGCGATGGACGACGGGCCTCGAGATGTTGGTCGATGGTGGGCACATGATCATGCCGGGGCTGAACATGACGAAGATGGCGCTGGACAACCAGTAGCGGCCAGAGGGTCCGGCGTCAGGCGACAGCCCTCTCCGACATGCGTCAACCCATGTGTCAGGAGAGGGCTTGCGTCTATCGCCTCGGCCTACGGGGCTTGCGACGAGGCTTCCACTCGAGGCCGTAGACCGTTCGCAGCCAGATGGTGGTCACGGTCTCGACCATGTCGTCGGAGGGGATGGCGTTGTCGCTGCGCTGGCTCATCAGGGAGAGGTTGCGCTCGCCCATCCACATGAGTGCGGCGGCCAGGGACCTGGCGGGCGGGCCGGGGATGGCCACGCCGGCCTTCCTGTCCCGCTCGATGCTGGCGGCGGAGGCGTCGATGAACCGGCCGAGGATGGAGTCCCACTGGGCCTGCAGGTCCGGTTCGGCGGCTGCGGCGTCGGCCACCTCGCGCAGGACGTGTCCGTGACGCTCCCAGACCTGGATGACCTCGCTGACCGCGTGCTCGATGGCGGCGTCGGGTGGCATTCCCGCGGGGCGGTCGAAGATCAGCTGCGAGGCTTGGAAGACGTCGGCGGTGACCTTGGCGAGGAGTGCGGACAGCACCTGCCATTTCGACTCGAAGTAGAAGTAGAACGAGGAGCGCGACAGGCCCGCACGCTTGGCGAGGTCGTCGATCGACATGTTGCGCAGGGGGACGGTGCGCAGCATGTCGTAGGCGCCTTCGAGGATGGCCTGCTCGCGCCTGTCGCCCTTGATGTTGCGCCGACCGACTCGTGGCTCGGCGGCGTTCAGGTTGAGCGAAGAGGGGGTCGCCATGGGAACAGGATAGGGGAGGCTTCTCCCACTGCGGGGTCGACATTGTGTTGGCAATAACACACGCGTCGTGGACGCTGATGGAGGTTGAGATGACTGGCAGTGCGGGACTGGCGGCGATGACGCTCGACGAGCTGCCGCACTCGGGCCGGGCGGTCGTCACCCGGCTCGACGCCACGGGAGCCGAGCGGAGGCGACTGATGGACCTGGGGGTGCTGCCCGGTGTCACCGTGACGGCCGAGGCCACCAGCCCGCTGGGCGATCCGACGGCCTACCGGATCCGGGGCGCGGTGATCGCACTTCGTCGGGCTCAGGCACGTCTCATCCGCGTCGTCTCGCAACCAGCGCCATGACCGTCGACCTGCCGGTGCCCGGCAGTGCTCCGGAACCAGCCGCTCCGGGCTGTGCCTCCTGTGCTCTGGCCGGCGTCGAGAGTCTCCGTAGAGCCGGGCTGCCCCCCGGCGACCCCGACGCCGTCGTCGCTCTGGCCGGCAACCCCAACACGGGCAAGAGCACCGTCTTCAACGCCCTGACCGGGATGCGGCAACACGTCGGGAACTGGCCAGGTACGACGGTCTCACGCGCGGAGGGAAGGTTCGGCTTCGGCGACCGCGTCTTCAAGGTCGTGGACCTGCCTGGCGCCTACTCCTTGCTCTCGACCAGCAGTGACGAGGACGTGGCGCGCGACTTCCTGCTCTTCGGGGATCCGGACGTGACGGTCGTCGTGGTCGATGCCACCCGGCTGGAGCGGAACCTGAACCTCGTCCTCCAGATACTGCAGATCACCGACAGGGTGGTCGTGGCGCTCAACCTCATCGACGAGGCCAGGCGGCACCGGATCGACATCGACGTCCGTCATCTCTCCCGCGCGCTGGGAGTGGCGGTCGTCCCGATGGCGGCGCGTCGAGGCGAAGGGATGGCGCACCTGCTCCAAGCCATCTCGGAGCGCGCACGACGCTCCGCTCCGCCGAGGTTGCGCAAACAGCGGTTCGAGCCGGTCGTGACGCGAGCCATCGACGAGTTGGTCGAGCAGCTGGAATGCGAGTTCCCGGGCATCGCCAACGCCCGCTGGATCGCTCTCCGGCTGCTCGAGGGTGACGCCGGCGTCCAGCGAGCCGTGAGGGACGGGAGCCTCGGCGAGTTGGCGCACAAGGAGACGGGACGGCTGTTCCCATGAGCAGGGTCCCGATCCTCGACACGGCGGATCGCCTGCGGCAGACCATGCCGGAGGACTTCGGCGACGGGGTGCTGACGTCGATCTTCGATGATGCCGCGCGAATCGCCCGAGGCAGCGTCTCGTCTCCGACGGACCTCGCCGCCTCCCGGCGTCCCTCCCTCGATCAGGTCCTGGACCGCGCGTTGACCCACCGGGTGTGGGGGTTCTTGGTGATGGGGGCGCTCTTCTTCGCGGTCTTCTGGTTCACCATCGCGGGCGCGGCACTCCCGTCGGGCCTGCTCTACGTCGTGCTCGTCGATGGTGGACACACCGTGCTTCGTGACGGTTTCGAGGTGCTGGGCGCTCCGTGGTGGATCACCGGGCTGCTCATCGACGGTGTCTACCTGAGCACGGCCTGGGTCGTGGCCGTGATGCTGCCGCCGATGGCCATCTTCTTCCCGATCTTCACCTTGCTCGAGGACTTCGGTTATCTGCCTCGCGTGGCCTTCAACCTGGACCGGCTCTTCGCCGGTGCGGGCGCCCACGGCAAGCAGTCGCTGACGATGATGATGGGCTACGGCTGCAACGCGGCCGGTGTCACCGCCACTCGGATCATCGACAGTCCCCGTGAGCGCCTGATCGCGGTGATCACCAACAACTTCAGCGTGTGCAACGGTCGTTGGCCGACCCTCATCCTGATGGGGACCGTCTTCATCGGCTCGCTCGCGCCGCCCGCCCTCGCCGGCGTGCTCGCAGCCGGAAGCGTCGTCTTGGTGGCGGTGCTGGGTATCGTGACGACGCTCGCCGTCTCCTGGCTGCTCTCGCACACGCTGCTGCGCGGCGAGACATCGCTCTACTCCCTCGAGCTGCCTCCCTACCGGCCGCCGCAGGTCTGGCGCACCATCCACACCAGCCTGGTCGACCGCACCCTGAAGGTGTTGCGCCGGGCTCTGGTGATGGCGGCGCCCGCCGGAGCCGTGGTCTGGCTGCTGGGCAACGTGGAGGTCGGTGGGGAGCAACTGGCCGGTCATCTGGTGACGGGTCTGGATCCGGTCGGCTGGGTCCTCGGGATCAACGGGATCATCCTCTTGGCCTATCTGGTGGCCATCCCCGCCAACGAGATCGTGATTCCGACCGTCCTCATGCTCACGCTGACACTCAACCACCCGGCGTCGGACGCGGCCGCCGGGGTGATGCTCGACATGGGAGATGCCGAAGCCGGCACGGTGCTGGTCGGCGTCGGCGGCTGGACACTGTTGACTGCGGTGAACCTGATGCTGTTCTGTCTGCTGCACAACCCCTGCAGCACGACCATGCTGACCATCTGGCGCGAGACTGGTTCACTGAAGTGGACACTGATCGCCACATTCCTGCCGCTGTCGCTGGCTTGTGTAACGACTGCTGCCACCGCTGCCCTCTGGCGGTACGTCTGACCCCCGCGCGCGGGTCGCAGGTCTCGCGTGAGTCATCTGCCTGCCCCTTCGCCGAAGGCGATGCGACCATTCGGGGCGGACCGGACGTGCGTCTCAACGCAGTCACGGTTCCAACTCTCTCTTCTGAATGTGGGTTCACCCGGGGAGCTCAGATTTGCTTAGCCTGAGTACATGAGCAGTTGCGAGCGTGCTGACGCTGATGCGCGAGCCGTCGCCGACGCGGTGGACCGAGAGCGTTGCTCCATCGGAGCAGCGTTGACGGTAGTCGGGGACAGATGGAGCTTGCTGGTTTTGCGAGAAGCCTTCCTCGGCGTCCGTCGATTCGAAGAGTTCCGGCGATACCTGCAGGTGCCGCGGTCGGTACTCACCAACCGGCTCGCCTTGCTTGTCGAGCGTGGCGTCCTGCAACGCGAGCCTTACCGCGCCTCCGGGCAACGGGAGCGCCACGAATACCGCCTCACCGCGAGGGGTTTGGACCTCTACCCGGTTCTCGTTGCCTTAAAGACCTGGGGCGACGAACACGGTGCTGCCGAGCGCCGCGGCGCGGTCATTTTGACTCACCGCGACTGTGGCGCCGCGGTTTATCTCACCCTCTCCTGCGCAGACGGGCACACGCTGACCGATGCCCGCGACGTAGTTCCGAAGCCGGCGTCTGACATGCAGTAGGCCAGCACTGGCAACCGACTTCCTGTCCCGAGCAACAGGTGCCGAGCGGGTGCAGGTCTCGGATCAGGACTCAGACACGTGCCCGGACCGGCCCTGGCTTCATCGATGATCGAATCGCGCTCAAGCCCGATGCGATCGCCACCGCGGGCATCGACTGCTCCCAGGTGAAGCAGCCGGTCGCCGACGCCAAGGCTGCAGGGATCCCGGTCCTGAGCTGGCTGGGTGCCGACTGCGACGCGGACGGCGGCGAGAAGCTGTGGGCCGCCGACATCGTCTACCACCAGGACGCGCCGACGACCGCCGAGTGGTACGCCGCCTGGGGAGTCCAGAAGGTGCAGTATCTCGAGGCCAAGCTGGGTGGGAAGGTGCGGCTGATCAATGTCCGCTTCAACGACGCCTTGCCGAGCCTCAACGACGGTGTGGAGAGCGCCATCGCCGACTGCGGCGACTGCGAGATCGTCGCGGACGTGGCGGTGGGAACCGCCGACGCAGCCAATCCGCAGGGGCCCATCGTGGCCGGTGTGAAGGCCGCGCTGCTCAAGCACCCCGACGCCAATGCTCTTCTGGTGCCGGCCGACACGCAGCTCATGGCGACCGGACTGCTCCAGGCCCTGAGGAACAGCCCCCAGGGCAAGAAGCTCATCGTCACCGGGGGCGAGGGAGGTCCCAGCGGCATCGAGGCTCTCGACCAGGGCCCGGTCCCCACCGCGATCATCGGGTACAGCAACGAGTGGATCGGCTGGGCCCTGGCCGACTCGATCAACCGCCTCCTCAACGACTCGCCGCAGGTGGCCGAGGGCTTCGGGACGCGCGTCGTGGAGAAGGGTGAGAACCCTGCCGACGAGGCCTACCAGGCCAAGGTCGACTTCGAGAGCGCCTACAAGCAGGCTTGGGGAATCACCCAGTAGTTCTTCCCCCGACACAAGGAGCCCCGAGGCGAACGCCCCCCGGGGCTCCCGTGCGGGCAATCGGGCTTCACCAGGCGTGCTCTGCGAATCCGGATGACGCTCCTCGACCCGAGATCGTGCGACGTAGAGCGGTGGAGCTTCGTCGTCGACTTCAGCGTGCAACGAACGGAACGGTTCGGCGACGAGCAGTGATGTGCGTGTCGCGAGGGCGACCGACAGACGGGCACTGGTTGTAACTTATCGCAAGTATGCCATGCGTCACGCTGCACGCAAGGGTCGCGCTCCAGAAAGCTGATGTGCGAAACTAAGTGATCCAACGTTAGTCAGGAAGATGAACATGGCGAGAAGAGTTCAAGTAGTTGGTGTGGGCATGGTGCCCTTCGTCACACCCAGAAAGAGCGATACGTATGACGTGCTCGCGGGTAGAGCCATCCGGGCAGCGCTAGCTGACGCCGGGGCCGACTACTCGCTGATCGAACAGGCCTATGCGGGGTATGTCTACGGTGACTCCACCAGTGGTCAGCTCGCGCTCTACCAAGTGGGGCTGTCCGGGATCCCTGTCGTGAACGTCAACAACAACTGCTCGACCGGGTCGTCAGCGTTGTGGCTTGCCAGGCAGGCCGTCGAAACGGGTGCCGCCGACTGCGTCCTCGCCGTCGGATTCGAGCAGATGCAGCGCGGTGCCCTCGAGGCGAAATGGGTCGATCGACCGAGCCCGTTCAGTTGCTTTGCCGACGTTGCGCTGGACGCTCAGGGTTCGAGCGATGCGCCGATGGCCGCGCAGTGGTTCGGTGGGGCCGGCGCCGCGTACGCCGAGAAGTACGGAACGCCCGCCGAGACGTTCGCCGCAATCGCCGTCAAGGCGCGAAAGCACGCCGCGAACAATCCCCACGCCGTGTTCCGCGACCCGGTGAGCCTGGAACAGGTGATGACGGCCCCGCACATCTACGGTCCGCTGACCCGACTGCAGTGCTGCCCGCCCACGTGCGGAGCCGCTGCGGCCGTGATCACCAGCGAGGAGTTCGCGCGCAAGCATGGTCTACGCACCGACGTCGCGATCGCAGCCCAGGCCATGACCACCGACACCGAGAGCGCGTTCAGCGGCGACATGATGCGCCTGGTCGGCTACGACATGGCGCAGAGTGCCGCCGACCAGGTCTACGAGCGAGCCGGGGTCTCGCCGGAGGACGTCAAGGTCGTCGAGCTGCACGACTGCTTCACGACCAACGAGCTGCTTTCCTACGAGGCGTTGCGGCTGACTCCTGAGGGCACGGCCGAGAGGTTCATTGCCGACGGTCAGAACACCTATGGCGGACAGGTCGTCACCAACCCATCGGGCGGACTCCTGTCCAAGGGGCATCCTCTGGGGGCGACAGGTCTGGCGCAGTGTGCCGAGCTGACCTGGCAGCTGCGCGGCGAGGCGGCGTCGCGACAGGTGGAGGGCGTCAATCTCGCCCTTCAGCACAACATCGGCCTCGGCGGCGCTGCTGTCGTGACCCTCTACGAGAAGGTGGACTGATGGGAAGGCTCCACGACAGAACGGCGATCGTGACCGGCTCGGGCCGGGGCATCGGGCGCGAGATCGCGCTCAAGCTCGCCGCTGACGGTGCAGCCGTGGTCGTCAACGACCTCGACGAGGCTCCGGCTGAGGAGACCGTTAAGGCGATCGAAGCGGCGGGTGGCAGGGCCAGTGTGTGCGTCGGCAGCGTGACCGAGGACGGCTTCGCGGAGCGATTCGTGCAGACCGCGGTTGACGCGTTCGGCGGCTTGGACATCATCGTCAACAATGCCGGCTACACCTGGGACTCAGTGATCCAGAAGATGACCGACGAGCAGTGGGACGCGATCCTCGACGTGCACCTCAAGGCGCCGTTCCGCATCCTGCGGGCCGCCCAGCCGGTCATCGCGGCAGCAGTGAAGCAGGCCAAGGCCGACGGTCAGCCGGTTCCCTGCCGCAAGGTCGTCAACATCTCGTCGATCGCAGGAGTCGGCGGCAACGCCGGCCAGGTCAACTACGCGGCTGCGAAGGCCGGCATCACCGGACTCACCAAGGCGATGGCCAAGGAGTGGGGGCCCTACAACGTCACCGTCAACACGGTGGCGTTCGGGCTGATCAGGACCCGCCTCACCGAGACCGCGGCGGACGGTGACTCGACCATCGACGTCGATGGCCGCGAGATCAAGGTCGGCGTCAATCCTGCCCTGCTGGACGCCATGGAGAAGATGATTCCATTGGGGCGGTCCGGCACCCCCGTGGATGCAGCCGGTTCGGTGTACCTGTTCTGCATCCCCGAATCCGACTATGTCAGCGCCCAGACGGTGATCTGCGGTGGCGGGCTCATGATCTGACCATGAGGGTGCGGCGTAGGATCGACGGCCTCGACCTGCTGCCCATCGAAGGAGGCGCCCGGTGACGGACGTCTCCGTTCCGCGCCGCGGCACCCGCCCCGCGAACCGGAAGGCGCTCATCCTGAAGGCTGCGAGGGAACTGTTCCGAAGCCAGGGCTACGAGCACGTCAGGCTCCGCGACATCGCGGCAGCGACTGAGGTGACGCCCGCCGCGCTGTATCGGCACTTCTCCAGCAAGGAGCAGTTGCTCCTCGAGGTGATCGGATCCGCTCTGGAACCGTTGGAGCACCTCGTGTCCACGGTGGACTTGTCCCAACCTGAGCCCGCGTTGGCCGCGCTCGCGAAGCAGGCTCTGCGCGACCGGGACGTCGGCGTGCTCTGGCAGCGCGAGGCGCGACACCTCACCCCGGCTGCCCGTCGCGAACTGAGTGACGCAGTAGGTCGGATCGGGCGAAAGCTCGGGGAGCAGGTGGGGGTCGCGCGGCCGGAACTCGACGCGTCGTCACACGACCTGCTCGCGTGGTCGATCCTCTCGGTGTACGTGAGCACGTCGTTCCACCAGCTCGAAGCCCCCCGGCAAGACTTCGAGGAGCTGTTGGTGCGGCTTGCTCGTCGGGTCCTCGACGCCCACCCCCCGTCTTTGGTCAACGCCGTGCCGGCTTCCGCCGCCGGATTGAGTCATCGGTCGCGGCGTGAGGAAGTGCTCGCGGAAGCAGTACGTCTTTTCGCTGAGCGCACCTACACCAGCGTTGGTGTCGACGACATCGCCGATTCGTTGGGAATGGCCGGGCCTAGCATCTACAACCACGTGCCCAACAAGATCGACCTGCTATTGACCCCACTGGCCCGTGGCACGGCGTACCTCTCCCTCCAGACGTCGGAAGCCTTGGCCTCAGCGCGCGACCCGGCCGACGGGCTGGCTCGCATGAGCAGCGGCTACGCCCACTTCGCCTTCAACCATCACCAGGTCCTGGACCTGCTGATCACCGAGGTGCGCAACCTGCCGGAGGATCCTCGCAAGGAAGCAGTGGACGCCCAACGTGAATACATCGACGAATGGGTGCACCTGCTCCTGCAGGTGGACCCTGGCTTGGATCCCACCAAGGCCAGGATCGAGGTCCACGCCGCCCTCACGGTGATCAACGACGCCGCCCGGACCGCCCACCTGCGGCGGCTGGGCCGCGGTGAGGAGGCGGTCGTGGCACTTGCTCATGCGGTGCTCGGAGTCTCCGGCTGAGGCGCGAGAAGGCTACCTGCCCGGTGGGACCAGCACGCGCAGGGCGCGGGTGGCTCCCACGCCGAGCGAGGAGTTGTGCGTCTCGCCGGCGAACACCGCCAGCTCGGTCGTCACGCCTTGTGCGGCGAGCGCGGCGCGCATGCGGTAGACGTTGCTGATGATCGCGCCGACGGCCAGTGGATTGCCGGGCTCCTCCTCGCAGCCACCGGCGGAGAGGAACACCGTCGTGTCCGAGGGGATCGCGCCGGACGGCAACGCACGCACCGCCTCCACCAGCTGCTCGTCGCCCGCTGCGGGCCACGGGTCGAACAGTGCGGGGCTCAGCAGCGCGTAGCCCTGGAAGGCATCCGGGCGCTGGGTCAACACGTGCGCAGCGAAGTGGCCACCGGCTGACATGCCGATAAGGATGCGACGCGCTCCCGCCGTCTCGGGTGCCCGCCGTTCGACCTCCGGAGCGACCGTGTCCAGCAGGGCCGCGAGGAAGGCGTCGGCTCCGCCGATCTCCAGCGACCCGAGGCCGGGGACCTCCAGCGAGCGCCGCGGGCCGCGGTAGAAGTCGATGCCGCGCCGCTGCTCGACGAAGGCGTAGTCGCCGCGCTCGTCGGCGTAGCCGATCCCGACGACGACCATCGGTCCGACCTCCGCGCCGAACTGCCCGAGCCGCGACGCCTCGACGACCGTGCCGAAGGCGTAGTCGGCGTCGGTCAAGAACACGACCGACACAGGTCCGACGGGCTCGCCTCGACCCCAGCGGGCGGCGGGCCGCGCTATCGAGATGCGCAGGCCCGTACCCAGGCCGCCGGGATGGATGACGAACGTCTCGACTCCGGCGATCGCGGGCGGGGCTGGGTCAGTCATGGATGTTCCTCGTATCGGTGGTCGAGCGGGCAAGGGCGTGTTCACGGACACGGCTCCGACGCGTCTTCCCGGCCTCGTCCCGCAGGGGCTCACTGGTGCGCTCGAAGGTGCGCGGCAGCTTGTACGGCGCGACGGCTGCGCGCAGGTGAGTGAGCAACTCTTCGTCACTCACCGGGCCCCTCACGTTGAGCACTGCATGGATCCGGTTCCCGTACTCGTCATCGGGCAGGCCGACGACACTGGCTGCTTGGACGTCGGGGTGCTCCTCGAGTGCGGCCTCGACCTCTGCTGGATACACGTTGGACCCACCCACCACGATCATGTCCGTCTTGCGGTCGGCCAGGTGGAGGAAGCCGTCGGCGTCGAGGTGACCGAGGTCGCCGACCGTCTCCCACCCGTCCTTCGAGCGTTGCGGCTCGGCTCCGACGTAGCGGTAGGGGCCGGCCTCCTGCGGGCTGCGGCGCATCCAGAGCTCGCCGACCTCACCGGCCGGGAGCGTGGAGCCGTCAGGGCCACGAGCCTCGATCTCGCCCACGACGGGCCGCCCCACCGAGCCCGGATGGCTCAGCCAGCCGTGCCCGTCGGTGATCGTGACGGCGTGCGCCTCGGTGGCGGCGTAGAGCTCGACCATGACGTCGGGGCCGAAGTAGTCGAGGCAGAACGTGCGCAGCGACGGCGAGCACGCGGCGGCCATCGTGATGACCGTGCGCAGGCTCGAGACGTCAGCCGCGGCGAGGACGTCCTCAGGAAGGTCCTGGATGCGTCGGAGCATCGTCGGCACGGAGTACATCCAGTCCACGCCGTGGCGCTCGACCAACGCCAGCGTCTGCGCGGCGTCGAAGCGCTCCATCACCACGACGTGGCAGCCGAGGAGCAGGGCCGCGACGTTCGTGAAGAGCGGGCCGTTGTGCGACAGCGGGCCGGTCGAGAGCACGGTCCCGTCCTGCCGGAGGCGGACCAGGGCCGCGAAGGACCGCAGCGACTCGGCCGTGGCGGGCTCGGTGGAGACGATCAGCTTCGGGCGCCCGGTGCTGCCTCCCGAGGTCGGAGCCTTGAGCGAGCGAGCGATCATCGGCGGCAGCGGCTCGGCCGAGGTGTCCTCGGGCGGGGACCAGTCCGTGGGCAGCGCGTTGCGGCCCGGGACGTCCGCGCCGACGACCAGCGAGGGATCGGCGAGCTCGATGATCTCGCGCAGCTCCCGTTCGGGGAGCCGGTGCGAGACCGGCTGCGGGGTGGCCCCCGCCTTCCACGTGGCGACGACCGCCTCCAGGTAGGCCGACCCTGTGGGAAGGAGGATGGTGACGAAGGAGTCGGGAGTGACGCCCCGCTCGAGGTAGGCGCGGGCGAGGCGGTTGGTGCGGTGCTCGAGCTCCTGGCGGGTCAGGGTGCCGGTGCTCGTCGTCACCGCGGGGCGGTCCGGATCATCGGCGGCCAGCTCGGCGAGAGCGCTGCCGATGGGGGTCATGCCTTCCACGTCAGGCGCCCTTCGCTTCGGCGAGCACCTCGAGGATGGCGGTGTGGACAGCATCGGGCTGCTCCTGGGGGATCAGGTGACCAGCGCCCTCGACCACGACGACCCGCCCCCGGGGGACCGCGGCCATCAGCTTCTCGGCGACACCGTTCCACAGCGGGCGCGCCTTTGCCGTGGCGCGATCGACGCGGCCGGCCTGCAGACACACCGTCGGAACGTCGGGGGTCCCGTCGGCTTGGAGTCGCTGGAGCAGCGGTCGCGCTGCACCGATCTGCTTGGCCTCACGCCTGCCCGCCTTCATCGCCTGCACGCAGGCGTAGTCGCGCGCGAGAAGAGCCTGGTCCTCGGCACTGATCGCGCTCGAGAAGCCGTGTGGCAGTGCCATGCGGATGATCAGCCCCGTGCGGCCGAGCCGGGCGAGCAGCGTGATGATGCGGAAGGAAGCCATGACCATCCGGACCATGCCCGGCGTCATCGTCTCGGCGACCGTGGCGTCGACGAACACCATCCCGGCGACGCGGTCGGGGTGCCGATCGGCGAAGCAGCGGAGGATCGGTCCGCCCCAGCTGTGGCCGATGAGGACCACAGGACCGGTCTCGCCGATGGCATCCAGGACACCGGCGAGGTCCTCGGTCAGGCGCTCCAGGGTGCGCTCGGCGTCGTCGACGTCGCTGCCGCCGTAGCCGGCGCGGTCATAGGAGAGGGTCCGGGCACGGGTACTCAGCTCCCGTTGGGTGTGCGGCCAGCACGCGGCGGGGGCGCTCATGCCGGCCTCGAACACGACCAGCGGCCCGTCCGCGTCGCCGGCCACGACCGTGCGGATCCGCCGTCCGTCCGGCAGTACGACGGCTCTCTCAACGAGGCCGGCGCCCGGATCGAGGCTCGGGAGCGGCGACGTTCGGGTGCTTCTTCCTGACATGCGCGTGCCCGCTTTCATCGGAACCAATGGGGTGGGTGGACGACATCCCAGAGACCTTCGTGCTCCAGCTCTGCGGCCAGCGAGAGGAGGGTGGCGTCCTGCCGGATGCGTCCGACCAGCTGCACGGAGTAGGGCAGCCCGTCGTCATCGAGATGGGAGGGAAGCGAGATGGCCGGCTGGCCGGTGAGGTTGGCCCAGGGGGTGTAGCAGGACCAGGCGAGCATCCGCTCGTTGACCCGCTCGATCCCCTCGGCCTCGAAGTGGCCGAGCGGGACCGGGGGACCACTGGTCGTCGGTGTGAGCGTGACGTCGAAATCGTCGAGCCCGGTCAAGAAATCACTCGCGAACCGGGCGAGCGTGGCCTGCATGAGCAGCACATCGGCGCCGGTCATCTTCTCCCCGACGGCGGTGAGATTCCGGGTGTGGGCGGTGAGCAGGTTCCGTTTGTCGGCTGGCACCTGCATCTTGGTCCGCATGGTGACCGAGGCGGCAAGCATGTCGCCGATCGCACCGGCCGCCGCGTCCTGTTGGGACGGAGGGGCGATCTCGCGCACGTCGTGGCCGAGGTCGCGCAGCAGGTCGACCGTGCGGTGCACCGCACGGACGGACTCCGGATGGGGATCGACGTCGGCGAGACCGGTGTCAGTCCACCACGCGACCTTCAGCGGTCGGCCGGGGCGCGAGCGACCAGCCTCGGCCAAGCTGATGTCGGGTGTCCACCCGTAGAGGTCCTGGGCCGGCGGACGGGCCATGACCTCCAGGAGCAGGGCAGCGTCCTCGACCGTCCGTGCGAGCGGACCCTCGATGCCGGTTGCGAAGAACGAGCTGCCCGGCGCCAGGCTGACCAGACCCCGGCTGGGCTTGATGCCGACCAGGTGGCAGGCGGCGGCGGGTGTGCGGGTGGAGCCGGCGCCGTCGCTCGCGTGTGCGATCGGAAGGAGACCGGCGGCGACCGCGGTCGCCGCACCACCGCTGGAGCCGCTGGAGTAGCGACCGGTGTCGTACGGCGTGACCGCGGGCACCGGAGTCACGACGGGGTCGACGTAGCAGGCCACCCCGAACTCGGGCGCATTCGTCTTGCCGACCACGACAGCTCCTGCACGTCGAATCAGCCCGACAGTCCAGTCGTCGTCGGTGGGCACGTGCCCGTCCAGTGCGGCGGAGCCGAAGGATGTGGCGAGGCCTGCTGTCGCATGGAGGTCCTTGATGCCGATGGGGATGCCGCCCAGCGGTGCGTGCTCGGTGCGCGCCAGCTGCCCGTCGGCGCGCTCGGCTTCGCGGAGGGCGAGCTCGGGGTCGACGGTGACGAACGCGCCGAGCTCGGCGTCGAGCTTGGTGATGCGGTCCAGGTAGTGCTCGGTCAGCTCGCGTGAGGTGAACTCGCCGCTACGGAGGGCCCCCAGCTGCTCGGCGACGGAGAGGTCGTGCAGGTGGTTCATCGGACCGCCGCCGGGGCCGTGGCGATCCGATAGGCCGTGCTCGCCACGGCGTCCAGGAAGTCGGCTGTCGGGGGATGACGCCTGACCATCCGTGTGTGCATCAGCGGTCCTTCGAGCAGAGCGCTGATCAGATCGCCGTCCGGCGCAGGCGGGATCTCGCCGCGCTCGACCGCCCGATCCAAGGACGCCCTCAGCGAGTCACCTCGGCGCAGGCCCATCGCGAGGAACGCGGCCTCGGCCTCGGCATCATCGGCGAGATCGGCCAACCAGCCCACCAGGCTGTCCATCCAGGGTGCCGACCACGAGCGCGCAAGGTCGTCGACGTAGACCCGGAAGTCGGCGAGCAACGAGCCGGTGTCGGCCTCGGAGACGGGAGGCACATGCGCGCTGAGGGCGTCTGCGACCAGGCGGATCTTGTTCGGCCAGCGCCGGTAGACGTCGCTGCGGTGCGCCCCGGCGCGGACGGCGACCTGGGCCAGTGTCAAGGCGGCATAGCTCTCCTCCGTGAGGATGCTCCACGCCGCTGCGAGCAGCCGTTGCTCCAGTTCAGGATCGCGAGGTCGTCCCGACATCTCTTCACCACACTCCTCTATACGCTACGCAACGTAGCGCTACGTGACGTAGCGAAGTTAAGCGTTGCCGACGCGGAGAGCAAGCGAGTTGAGATGTCGGAATCAACAAAAGACAGGTGAGAAATCGTCGTGATGAACTGACACAGGTCAGTGTGAGCGGGATTACTGTCGGCCCCGTTCCCGCGAGCTGATCGCCGGCGCCCCGGATCATCGGGAGCGCGACCGGCCGCTCGTCGTCCAAGGGGAACCAGACCGCCCTGGAGGCACCCGATGAGATCCAAGAAGTTCGTTGTGTCGCTGATCGCCGTCCCCGCACTGGCGCTGGCATCGTGTACCAGCGGAGGCGTCTCCGGGGACGGCGACGAGGGCGACCTGGTGGACGGCAAGACATTCACCATGGCCCTCGGCCTCGATCCGGGCGCTATCGATCCGGCCATGACCGTGCTGTCGTCCGCGCGGTTCCTGGGCCAGTTCATCTACGCCCGGCTGATCGAGCCGGACGACGATGGCGGGGCGATCCCCGCCCTGGCCGAGAAGTGGGACATCGATGCCACGACGGCGGTCTTCACGCTGCGCGAGGGAATCACCTGTGAGGACGGCAGCGCCCTGTCCGCGACCGCGGTGGCGGACAACATCAACTTCATCGCTGACCCCGCGCACCAGTCTCCGCTCCTCGGCCTCAACGTCCAGCCCGGGACGGTCGCCAAGGCGGATGACACGACCCGCACTGTCACCGTGACGAGCGGCGCGCCCGATGCCTTCCTGCTCCTCAACGTTGGCAGCGTTCCGATCGCCTGCGCCAGCGGACTTGAGGACCGTGACCTGTTGGCCGAGGGGAAGGCCGGCACCGGGATGTTCAAGCTGGTCGAGGCGGTCACCAACGACCACTACACACTCGAGCGTCGCGAGGACTACACGTGGGGTCCGGGGGACTGGGACCCGGACCAGAAGGGCCTGCCTGACGAGGTGGTGATCCGGATCATCCCCAACGAGACCACGGCAGCGAACCTACTGATCTCCGGTGACGTCAACGCCGCCACCATCGCCGGCGCCGAGCGCGACCGTCTCGACCAGCAGGACCTTTTCAGCGCCGCACCCTTGACTCCCTTCGGCCAGTTCCACTTCAACCAGTCGGCCGGTCGGCCGACCGCGGACGAGACGGTTCGGCGCGCGCTGGTGCAGGCTCAGGACCTCGGCAAGCTCCGCAAGGTCCTCACCGGTAGCAGGGGAGCCGTGCCGACCAGCATGGTCACGATGTCGCCGGATCCCTGTGACATCGACACCGTGAAGGGCAACATCCCTGCGTACGACGTCGCCGCGGCGAACGCGGCGCTCGACGCGGCCGGCTGGACGAAGGGCTCCGACGGCATCCGGGCCAAGGACGGCAAGAAGCTCAAGCTGACCATGATCTACCTCAACACCGTCGGCGAGACGATGGCGGCCACCGCCGAGCTGGCGCAGCAGGAGTGGAAGAAGGTCGGTGTCGAGGTCGAGCTCCGAGGCGTCGACCTGACCCAGCTGGGCGAGACCCTCTTCGGCACCGGGGATTGGGACATCTCCGCTGGCCAGGTCGGAGCGGGGATACCCAGCAAGCTGGTCCCCTTCTTCGCTGGACCGGTTCCGCCGGCCGGCACCAACTTCTCTCACGTCGACAATCCCGAGTACAAGGCTCTCGCGACCAAGGCGGCCACGAAGGTCGGTGCCGCAGGCTGTGAGGACTGGGCGGCTGCGGAGGTCGCGCTGTTCAAGGCGGTGGACGTGGTCACCTACGCAGACTCGGGCTTCCCGACGTACGGCAAGGGTGCTCGCTTCGAGCCCAGCGACGTCGGGGTGAATCCGATGTCCATCCGGATGTACGAGTAGGCCGGGACAGCCATGGCCAGCCTGGCAATCGACCCTGGAACGCCGTCCATGGCTGGGAGGGTGCTCGACAGTCCGTGGCTGTCGTTCGCCCTCCGGCGAGGCGCCCGCTTCCTCGCCTCGATGTGGGTGCTCGTCACAGCGGCGTTCTTGATGATGCACCTGGTGCCCGGGGACCCGGTGCGCGCGGCGCTGGGCATCGATGCCCCCGCCGAGCTCGTCGAGTCGCGGCGCGAGGCGCTCGGTCTGAACGACCCGCTCCTGACGCAGTACGGGGCCTACCTACGCAACCTGCTCTCCGGCGACCTCGGGATCTCGATGGGATCGGGAGAGCCGGTGTCGACCATGGTCATCGAGCGGCTGGGCGCCACGGTCCAGCTCGCGCTGCTCGCCTTCGTGGTCGCGGCAGCGATCGCCGTACCGCTCGGGGTGACGGCGGCCGTGGCCACGCGGGCCGGCCGACGACGCGGTGTAGAGCTGGTCTTCGCGGCGGGCTCGATGCTGGCGGCGGCCGTCCCGGAGTTCCTGCTCGCCGTCGGGCTGGTCTACGTCTTCGCCGTCAACCTCGCCTGGTTCCCCGTCGCCGGCGCGGGCACCCTGTCCTCCTTCGTGTTGCCGGTCGTGGCGTTGGCGGTCGCTCCCGCAGCGATCCTGGCCCGGATCGTCCGGGTCGAGATGCTGGCGGTCCTCCAGGAGGACTTCATCCGCACCGCGCGCGCCAAGCGGCTGCCGGCCCGTCGTATCTATCTGCGCCACGCGCTGCCCAACGCGCTCACCGCTTCCCTCACCCTCGGCGGCCTGATGCTGACCACCATGGTGGCCGGGACCGTGCTGGTGGAGAACGTCTTCGCCTGGCCCGGGCTGGGCTCGCGCATCGTGCAGTCGATCACCGCCAAGGACTACCCGGTGGTGCAGGCGATCATCCTCGTCTACGGCGGCCTCGTCCTGCTCGTCAACCTGCTGGTCGACATCGCCCTCGCCCTGTCCGATCCCCGCTCCACGATCCGGGAGGCCTGATGCACGCCCGCACCCGATGGCTGGCCGTTGTCCGCACTCCGCTCGGCGTCGCCGCGCTGATCCTCGTGGTGGCGATGGTGGCCCTCGCTGTGCTCGGACCCATGATCTGGGGCGACCGGGCGGCGCAGGTCGACACCGACGCGATCCACCAAGGGCCCTCGGCCGCGCACCTGCTCGGCACCGACGGGCTCGGCAGGGACATTCTCGCCCGGGTCCTGGTGGCGACCCGGATGTCACTGGGACTGGCCGCCCTCGCCGTCGCGATCGCGGTCGGTCTGGGGATTCTCATCGGTACGGCGCCCTCGGTGCTGCCGCGCCGGCTCGGTCGTCTCATCACCGGCGCGGTCAACATCGCGGTGGCCTTTCCCGCGCTGCTCCTCGCGCTCTTCTTCGCCGTGGTCTTCGGGGTCGGGACCCAGGGCGCGGTGTTCGGCATCGGCCTGGCGGGTGCCCCGTCCTTCGCCCGCCTCACCCAGACGCTCTCGGCCTCCATCGACGGCCTGGACTTCGTCGCGGCCGCGCGGGTGGCGGGCGTCGGTCGGCTCCGCATCCTGCGTCGCCATCTCCTTCCCAACATCGCCGAGCCGTTGGTGGTGAACGCGACCGTGGGTGCCGGTGCCGCACTGCTCGCCTTCGCCGGACTCTCCTTCCTCGGCATCGGTGTCCAGGCGCCGTCGTACGACTGGGGACGGCTGCTCGGTGACGGCGTCAACCGGATCTACGCCAATCCCGCTGGCGCGCTCGGTCCCGCGCTCGCGGTGATGCTCGCCGGCCTGGCCTTCAACCTGCTCGGCGAGACCGCGGCCGCCGTCGTCGGTGGGCGAGCCCGCACGCGTCCGGGGCGCGCGCCCACGCTCTCACCGGCTGCGGTCGACCGGGCGGCGGACAACGAGGTGGCGCACAACGAGGTGGCCGGCAGCCTCGAGGCACCCGATGACGAGATCGTCCTGCGTGTCGACGACCTACAGGTCTCCTTCCCTGCCGGCAAGGACTGGGTGACGCCGGTGCGCGGCGTGAGCCTGACGTTGCGCGCCGGAGAGGCGGTCGGGATCGTCGGGGAGTCCGGCTCGGGCAAGAGCCTGACGGCGCTCGCGGCCTCCCGGCTGATCGAGGAGCCGGGCGTGGTCGAGGCTGCCCGCCTCGACTTCTGCGGCATCGCGTTGTCGACGACGCCGGAGCGAGAGACGCGTCGCCTGCTCGGCCGGTCGCTGGCGATGGTCTTCCAGGATCCGATGAAGTCCTTCAACCCCACGATGCGCGTCGGGCGCCAGCTCGCCGAGACGGCCGTGGAGCACCAGGACCTCGATCGCCGCAGCGCCCTCGCCAGGGCGGTCGATCGCCTCGATGCGGTGCGGGTGCCCGACCCGGCACGACGGGCGCGACAGCATCCTCACGAGTTCTCCGGCGGCATGCTGCAGCGCGCGATGATCGGGATGGGACTGATGAACACGCCGCGACTGGTGGTGGCCGACGAGCCCACCACCGCGCTCGACGTGACGGTGCAGCGCCAGGTGCTCCGCCTGCTCGCCGAGGTCCGTGCCGAGACCCACGCGGCGATCCTGCTGATCAGCCACGACATCGCGGTCATCTCCCAGATGTGTGACCGAGTGCTGGTGATGTACGCCGGCAGGATCGTCGAGGACCTCCCGGTCACCGCGCTTCAGACCGCACGCCACCCCTACACCCGCGCCCTGCTCGACGTCGTCCCCGACCTCGACGCCGACCGGACGCGTCCGCTCAAAGTGATCGCGGGACGTCCGCCCGAGCCCAGCCAGTTCCCGACGGGGTGCGCCTTCGCAGACCGGTGCGGCCTCGCCACCGCAGCCTGTCGCGAGGAGGACCCGCAGCTGCGCCAGGTCGCGGGCGGCCACGGGGTGGCGTGCTGGCATCCGGTCGAGGGCGAGAATCCCGTCGCGCAGCAGGCGTTCGTCCCTATCGAGGCAGTGAGGGCAGGTGAGATCGGTGGGTGAGCTGCGGTTCGACCACGTCAGCGTGCGGTACGGCGGACGTCGTACCGGGCACACGGCGGTCAAGGACGTCGACCTGGTGGTGCCGTCCGGAGCCGTGGTCGGCCTGGTCGGTGAGTCCGGGTCCGGGAAGTCCACCCTGGCCCGAGCAGCCGTCGGCCTGACGCCGATCACGGCCGGCTCGATCACCCTCGACGGGCGCGACCTGCTGCGCTCACGCGGTGGCGGCCGGCCGGTCCAGATGGTGTTCCAGAATCCATACTCCTCACTGGACCCGCGGATGACGATCGGGGAGTCGATCGCCGAGGCACTCCCACGACCCGAACGGCGCGACCGGGCCGCGCGCAGGGCCGAGGTGGTGCGGCTGCTCGAGCTGGTCAACCTCGACGGTGATCGCGCGGCAGCACTGCCGGGGATGCTGTCCGGTGGCCAGCGCCAGCGGGTGGCGCTGGCCCGGGCCTTGGCGGCGCGGCCCGACGTACTCGTCGCCGACGAGATCACCTCGGCGCTCGACGTCTCGGTCCAGGGCGCCGTCGTCAACCTGATCCGGGAGTTGCAGCAGCGGATGGGGCTGACCATGCTCTTCATCTCGCACAACCTGGCCGTGGTCCGCTATATCAGCGACCACGTCGCCGTCATGAACCACGGCGAGCTGCTGGAGTTCGGCGCCGCGGACGAGGTGCTCTCGAAGCCCGACCACCCCTACACCCGCGAGCTGCTGGACTCCGTGCCCGCACTCGGCGGCAACCTGTGAGGGAAGAGGGGGTGACTCGTTGTCCGCCCTGACGAGCCGTGGGTACGGTTCTGTCGTGGTTCACCAGGGTCGTGCGAGTCTCGGCCGCGTTCTCGACAACCTCGGGTCCACGCTGCTCGAGGTGGCCTGCGGCGACGCCGACGTGGTGGAGCAGATCCGCAACGTGGTGATCCATGACCCGCTCGACGACTCGCCACTGCCGCGCCAGGCGCTGGTCCTCGGCGTCGGGCTGCAGCGCCCGGCCGAGATCGCCGCGCTCGTCACGGAGCTCGGCGACCAGGGCGCCGCGGGCCTGGTGGTGCGCTCACCCGTCGTGGTCGAGGACACCGTCCGCGCGGCGGTCGCGGCGACCGGCGTACCCGTGCTCGGCCTCACCAGCCGAGCCTCGTGGTCGCAGCTGACAGCCCTGCTGCGCGCGCAGATCGCCGAGGGCGATGTCGGCGTCTCCCACGCAGAGACCCTCGGCGGGATGCCGTCGGGTGACCTCTTCGCGCTGGCCAATGCGATCTCCACGCTGCTCGACGCACCGATCACGATCGAGGATCGCAGCTCGCGGGTGCTGGCATTCTCCGAGGGCCAGGACGAGTCCGACCCGGTGCGCGTCGAGACGATCCTGGGGCGTCAGGTGCCGGACCGCTTCGCCCGTCTCCTGGAGGAGCGGGGCGTGTTCCGCGAGATCCAGCGCAGTCGCACGCCTGTGCCCATCGACCCGATGCCGTACGACGACGGGCAGGAGACCGCCCCGCAGCTGGCCCTGGCCGTCCGGGCGGGGGACGAGGTCCTCGGTTCGATCTGGGCGACGGTCACGAAGCCGCTGTCCGCCAAGAGCACCCAGGAGCTGCAGGAGGCGGCCAAGCTGGTCGCCCTCCACCTGTTGCGGCTGCGGGCCGGGGCCGACGTGGAGCGCCGCCTCCAGGCCGACCTGGTGGCGACGGCTCTCGAGGGCGGGCCCGGTGGGCTGGAGGCCGTCGACCGGCTCGGGTTGCTCCACCGCGACTACCTGGTGCTGGCTCTTGCGGCAGATCGTCCGCAGGAGGGGACTGACGCAGGTGGCTCCTCGGCCGCAGCGGCCGGTGGTCGCGCACAACGTGCCGCCGAGCACCAGCGGATCACCGACGCCTTCGCCATGCACCTCAGCGCCGTCTATCCGAGATCAGCCGCGGCGCAGCTCAACGACGTCGCGTACGCCATCGTCAACGTCCGCGGGGATCGGGGGAGCGCGGAGCACCGCGCCGCGCAGGTCGTGGGCGAGTTCCTCGACCGCATCGGCCACGACACGCCGCTGCTGGTCGGCATCGGCACCCTTGCCCTGACCCGGTCGGACCTGACCCGCTCCCGCGCTGCTGCGGACCGCGCGCTGCGGGTGTTGCGCTCAGGGCGCACGGATCGTCGGTTCGCGGCCATCGACCAGGTGCATGTCGAGGCGCTCATGCTCGAGTTGGCGGACCTGAGCGCGGATCGCGACGAGCCCGCGGGGCCGCTGGCACGGCTCCTGGACCACGACGCGCGCAAGGGGGCGAACCTCGTGGAGACGCTCGACACCTGGCTCGACTCCTTCGGTGACGTCACCGCGGCCTCGGCAGCGACGTTCACCCACGCCAACACCTTCCGATATCGGCTCCGCAAGGTCGCCGAGGTCGGTCAGGTGGACCTCGACGATCCGGAGACGCGGTTCGCGCTGATGTTGCAGCTGCGACTACTGCGCCAGCAGATCCTTCCCGCCGACTGACCCGGTCCAGCGACGAGTGCGGTCGAACCTCAGCGCTCGTCTCAGCATGGGCAGGACGGATCAGGCGCCGGCGAGCAGCACGGTGCCTATCGCGAGGGCCAGCAGGGCGAGCGCCAGCACGACCGGCGTCACTCGTTTGCCGCGCTCGATGCGGCGCCTGAGAACGCCGGGCATCGCGTCGAGTGGGAGGATGCGAAGGCAGCCTGCCCGGGCGAGGAGTAGGCCGGTGACCATGGCTCCCTCCATGAGCAGGAACATGCCCAGGCTGTGAGCGCTCATCGATGAGCTCCTTCGAGTGCTGCGCGGCCGCGTCGTCGCTGCCGTGGTCCGATCAGGTCCGCTGCACAGGAGGCTCGACGCTCCTGCGCAGGATCTTGCCGGTCGGCCCCTTGGGAAGGCTCGGGACGAGCCAGATCCGGCGGGGGTACTTGTAGTCCGCAAGGCGCTGCTGCACGAACTCGATAAGCTCGGCAGGCTCGGCTCGTGCTCCGCGCTTGAGCGCCACCGCCGCGCCGACCTGTTCGCCGAGATAGTCGTCGCTGATCCCGACGACGGCCGCCTCGGCGACCGCCGGGTGCTCGTAGAGCACCTCTTCCACCTCACGCGGATAGACGTTGTATCCGCCTCGGATGATGACGTCCTTCTTGCGGTCGACGATGCTGTAGTAGCCGTCGCGGTCGCGTGTCGCGATGTCGCCCGTGCGGAACCACCCGTCCACCACCGCTTCCGCGGTCGCCGTCGGCCGGCCCCAGTAGCCCTTCATGACGTTCTCGCCCTTGATTTCGATCTCGCCGGGTACGTCGAGGTCGTGCACCTCGTTGCCGTCGTCGTCGACAAGGCGAAGCTCGCAACCACGCACGGGGACGCCGATCGTTCCGGCCCTCCTCGGCCTGGTCGGCTGGTTGAAGCACGCGATGGGAGCGGTCTCCGACAACCCATATCCTTCGAACACCTCACACCCGAACCTCTCCTCGAAGGACCGCAGCACCTCGACCGGCATCGGTGCGCCTCCGACGATGCAGCGACGCAGCCTCGACAGGTCGGCGTCGGCTGCCTGCGGCGCGTCGAGGATCGCCGAATACATCGTGGGGACGCCCTCCAGGACGGTGACCGCGTCCCGCTCGAGGACATGCAACGCCTGTACCGCGTCGAACCTCGGGATCAGCGTGAGCAAGGCCCCCGACCTCACCGCCGCGTTCAGTCCGCAGGTCAGTCCGAAGACGTGGAAGAGCGGCAGGCAGCCCAGGATGACGTCGTCGGGCGAGGTCTCGATGAGCGTGTCGACCGTGGTGGACGCATTGCTCGACATGTTCGCATGCGTCAGCTCCGCGCCCTTGGGATGACCGGTCGTGCCGGAGGTGTAGAGCAGCACTGCGGTGTCATCGGGCTCCCGCACGACGGGCTCCTCGACGGGGTGGCCGAGCAGGTCCGCCATGCTCGGGCCCAGATCGTCCAGCAGGAGCGCCGGAATCCCTGCATCGCGCGCCGCCTCGGACACCACCTCTGCCACGGGCTTCGTCCCGTAGACGATGGACATGGCCGAGTCCTCCAGGTAGTACCTGACCTCCCGCGCCTTCAGCAGGGGGTTCATCGGGACGGCGATGGCGCCCGCCATCAGCACGCCGTAGAAGAGGATCGGGAAGGCGGGGACATTCGGTACGACGATGCCGACCCGGTCACCAGCCCGGATTCCCCGTGCCTGCAGGTCTCCCGCCACCGCAGCCGCGGCGCGGTGGAACTCCGAGTAGTCGATCGTGCTGGCATCGAGCCTGATGGCCGGTCGATCGCCCAACGAGCGAGCAGTTGCCACCAGGTTGTCGGCGAGGTTGGAGGACACAGCGTTTCCCTCTCTTGTTCTGAACAGCTGCACATCGTCAGGCGCCGCTGGATCCGCGGGTCGCACAGGCACGACGTTGCGTGCCCTGTGCGACCCGTCCACAGCCGTCGACGCGCGCTACGCGGCGACCCGGAAGACCTGGAACTCGACCACGGGACCCGGAGTGATGCGGCCCTGCCCCACGAAGATGGTCTGGTTGACCCAGGCGTACCTGGGGTCGCCGGACTCGAGCCGTGGGGTCGTGACGAAGTAGTGGTCGCCGAAGTCAGTGCCCGACTCGCCCCCGGCGAGTGCGGCCTGGGCCGCCTCGGTGGCCTCGACCAGGCCCTGGTAGCTCATGTAGATGACGGCGTCGTCATCGGTGACGAACTGGGCGCGCACGTCCAATCGGCCGAACCCGTCGTCGCCGGCCAGGAGCCAGTCACCGCCGCCGATCGCGGCGTGACCACTGAGCCGGTCGCCGGTCACCGCCCCACCCGTCACCGGGAGAACCTGCCGTAGGCCGTAGGGACCCGGCCCGACGATCTGCGGCGCAGCCAGCTCAGCCGTGTAGGAGAACTCCGGGACGAGGTCCATCAGGCCACCGCCAGGCCAGCAGCGGCCATGACCTTCGACATGCCCTCGGCGATGAGGTCTCCTCCGAAGGCCTGTTCGACGACGCTCGGGTCGAAGTACTCGCGCATCAAGACGACCTTGCCGTCGCGGACCCGCATGTGGGTGCAGTAGGTGTTCGCGTAGATGTTGCCGTTCTGCTTCACGGTCGCCCGGCCCTGGAGCTCGAGGACGAAGAGCTCGGGATCGGTCGTGTCGTGGACCACCAGCGAGTCGATGACCAGGTCGGGCACCGACTCGAAGAACCAGTCGACGAAGTGGCCGATCAGCGCGCGGCCGGGCACCGACTTCGCGAGCGGCTCGGGCGCGAACGGCATCTCCCACACCGCATCCACCGCGAACCAGTCCTTCCAGTCCTCGAGCTTCGCTCCCGTCGGCGGTCCGGCGTCGAGATCGCCCCAGAACCCGTCTACAACTTTGCGGTTCTCCGCTCTTGTGCTCATTTCGTCTCCTTCGATACGAGCTCGACGCAGCCCTTCGCTGCAGTCAGGCGGCGACAGGTGTCGAGGTCGCCGCAAGACCGAGAATGCCCGCAACGTCGGTTATAGTCAACACTGTGTCGAGGATGGACGGCGCGACGGGTTCGAGCACGCGGCCGACGGCCGCGTATCAATCAGCCGGATGGCCGCCGAGGGCGAAGAGCCGATCGGCCGCGCTTGCCGCGTTCGACGCTCGGTCGCTCTTGCGCCCACCGCGCGGCCTCGCAGGCCTCCACGATCTTCGTCCGGATTGTCGACGGAGCACGGAACATGAGTGATGCGTAGAGTCGCGGTAGACCGGATCACGTCTTCGGGAAGCTCCTAGAGGTCCTCCTCCAGCAGCGGCTGGTCGTAGATCGCCAGTCACTTGTCGTCGAACGTCTGAACCGATACCGCGAAGGCGCTCTGGTCATCCTCCGGGCCGTTGGGGAGTTCCGACAGAACTGATGTCGAGCACGGTCCCGGTCGTGATTCGCGCATGCCGGCGCGATGCGAGCATGAGGTAGCCCGCCGTGTAGTCCGTGGGTTCGGGTGAGATCTGGAGAGCGGAGTGTTCGGCGAGGTATTCGGCAATGGGCATGGCGCCGATGGTCTGGTTGGCCAGTCCGAGCGCATGGGGACCGCTCAGGCTGGTGGCCATGCCACCGGGAGCGATGCCGTTGACGCGCACCTGCGGCGCGAGCTCGAAGGCGAGCTGTCGGACCAGGCCGACGCCGGCGTGCTTCGACGCCGTGTAGAGAGGGCCGCCGCCCATCGGGTAGAAGGCGGCGTTGGAGAGGGTCAGCAAGACTGAGCCCTGGGTACGACGCAGCTCGTCGAGGCCTGCGCGGACGCCGAGCAGGGACGCCTTCACGTTGACGGCGAAGAGTTCGTCGAAGCCCGCGTCGACCTGGTCCAGGGTGAGGTCGGCCAAGGGGCGGCCGAAGTCCCAGAGGCCGGCGTTGGCGACGAAGGTGTCGAGCCGGCCGAAGCGTTCGACCGCGGTGCTGACGGCCTGTTCGTTCGCGGCGGCGCTGGTGACGTCACCGGTGACCACGGCGACGCGTTCACCGTGGCGTCGGGTGAGCTCGGCCAGGCCCTCCTCCGAGCGGTCCAGCACGGTGACGCCGGCGCCCTCCTCGACGAACCTGTCGACCAGGGCGCGTCCGAGGCCGGAGGCGCCGCCGGTGACGAGCACCGAGGAGCCGGCGATCGCGGGAGCGGGAGTGAGACTGGCTGCGGAGGTCTGCATCGGGTGCGTCTCGTCGTCAGTTCTGGGAGACGAAGTCGTGGACCAGGTGGTTGAACGTCTCGGCGTGCTCGAGCTGTGCCCAGTGGCCGCACTGGTTGAGCAGCACCAGCCGGGCCCGCGGCACCAGGGCGAGGGTGCGCAGGCTCAGCTCGAAGTGGACGGTGCGGTCGTCGCGCCCGTGGACCAGCAGTGTCGGGACGCGGGTCGCGGGCAGCAGCCGGCCGGCCTCGGCGAAGCCGTCCGCTCCGCGACCCGCGCGCATCAGGTCCAGCCAGTTGCGCAGGTGCGCCGGGTTCGCGGCCGCGGCGGCCGCGCGCTCGGCGGCCAGCTCGTCAGTCGCGAACGACGGGTCGAAGCACATCACGCTCACCAGCCGCTTGAAGCGGGCGGGGGTCGGGTCCTCGTAGGCGTCGAACAGTGCCTGCATGCCCTCCGACATCCCGGTCGGGCCGACGACCGCCGGTCCCCAGACACCGGAGCCCATGGTGATCAGGTGCGAGACCCGGTCGGGGTGCTTCGTCGCCATGATCATGCCGACGCCGCCGCCCATGGAGTTGCCGACGAAGGCGGCGCGCTCGATGCCAAGGGCGTCCATGAGCTGCACGATCGCCGCGCCCTGATCCCGTCCCGTCGCGAGGTCCTGGGGCGACGAGGCGCCCCAGCCGGGCATGGTGACCGCGATGCAGCGGTAGCGGTCGGAGAGTCCGGTCATCGTCGGCGCGAAGTTCGACCAGCCCGTGGCGCCGGGGCCGGTGCCGTGGATCATGATGATCGGATGGCCGGTGCCGGCCTCGTTGATCTGGATCCGGTAGTCCGGGGTGCGGATCAGGCGATCGGTGGCCTCGAAGGTCAGTTGCTGGGGCACTGCGTGCTCACTCTCGTTCGGGGTGGGGAAGGGGAGGGCGCTCACGCGACCTGGCCGGTTCGGCGCCGGTCGAGGTCGCGGGCCAGGGCCCGCAGGTCGCTGTCGCCGGCCAGGTCGCGGGCCTGGACCGGATGACCGGCATCGAGGAGCCGGCGGGCCGCGCCCACCTCCCGGGGGGTGCCGTAGCCGAGGACGGCACGCAGGGTGCCCCCGCGCAGCCACAACGCGGTGAAGGTGTCGGGACCCGGTCCGGGGCGGACGACGAGGTCGTCGCCGGGCAGCTGACGGCCGAAGTACTGGAAGGTATGCTCGTACTGGTCGGACCAGGCGAATGGGGTGCCGGTGAAGGCCGTGGGGTGACCCGCGAGGCTTGCGCCCACGGCGGCACCGTGCTGGACGGCAACCTCCCAGTGCTCGATGCGACCGCGGCCGGCGAGGGCGGGATGGGGCTGGCTGGCCACGTCGCCGCAGGCCCAGACGCGCGGGTCGCTGGTGCGGCCGAACGCGTCGACGACGATGCCCTGGCCGTCGACCTCGAGACCGGCGCCGAGGGCCAGCTCGGTGCGCGGCACGACGCCCACGCCGAGCACGACCGTGGAGGCCGCAAGCACCGTGCCGTCGGTGAGCACGACCTCGCGAACGGCGGTGTCGCCGCCCAGCTCGCGCACCGACACGCCGAAGCGGAAGCGCACCCCGCGCCGCAGGTGCAGACCCTCGACCAGCCGGCCGACCTCGGCCCCGAAGGCGTGCTGGAGGGGATGCTCGGCGAGTTCGACCACGGTCACCTCGATCCCGTGCCGGCGGGCCATCGCCGCGATCTCGAGTCCGATGAAGCTAGCGCCGACGACCACCAGCGGCCGGCCGGGGGCGAGCCGCTCGCGCAGGCGGACGGCGTCCTCAGCGTCGCGCAGGGTCTGCACGCCGGGCAGCGCGGCCCCCGGAAGGTCCAGGGTGCGCGCGCGGACGCCGGTCGCCAGGACGATGCGGTCGCCGGCGAGGTGCCTGTCGTCGGCGAGCCGGACCCCGACCCCGGGCAGGACCGCCGTGACGTCCTGGCCGAGGAGGAGGTCGATGCGGTGCTGCGCGTAGGACTGCGCCGGGGCGATCGGCGGCGGCTCGACCGGGTCGGTCCCAAGGACCGCCTTGGAGAGCGGCGGTCGCTGGTAGGGGAGCCGGTGGTCGGCGTCGATCAGGGCGACGGTCCCTTCGAAGCCGTGCGCCCGCAGGGCCTGGGCCACGGCGACCCCCGCCGCGCTCGCCCCGACCACGGCGACGCTCGTGACCGGGCCGGCGGGCTCCGCGAGCTCACCGGGGGACATGAACCATCACGTCGTCCCCGTCGAGGCGGACCTCGTAGCTGGCCAGCGGTGTGGTCGCGGGCGGGCTGAGGACGGCGCCGGTGCGCAGGCAGAACCGGGCGAAGTGCCAGGCGCACTCCACCTGGCCCCCGTCGACGTAGCCGTCGGCCAGGGAGGAGTCGTCGTGCGTGCAGGTGTCCGCGACGGCGACGTAGTCGTCGTCGACGCGGAAGACCGCGATCGGCGGCACGACGTCGATCCTGAAGCCCTCGTCGTCCTCGATGTCGTCGACGGAGCAGGCTCGTATCCAGGACAAGTTCTCGTCTCTCTCGGGTGTGCTCAGAAGAAGTTGCTGAGGTTCTGGGAATGCAGCACGGTCTGGTCGAGGAAGACGTGCCGGCGCGCGATCTTGAACCCGTCGGCGTCGCGGCGCAGGGTGTCCTCGCGCCGCCCGACCCACTGGTCGAGGTCGTCGCGCAGCCGGGTGCGGTGCAGCAGGAAGTGGCTCTCGCTCACCAGCTCCGCGCCGTCGTCGGAGAGGATCCGCACGTTGGTGACCAGGTGCCGGGTGCGTGACGGCGGGTCCTCGGCCCAGGCCGTGCCGGTGGAGAGCTTCTGGACGCGCAGGCTCAGCATCAGGTGGTCGTCGTCGAAGAACGCCATCTCGCCGGGCTGGGTGAACTCCTTGTGGAGCTGACGGCGCGGCATGGTCCTGCGCAACGGCATGAAGTAGTGGGTGTCCTCGGTGAAGAGCGTGATCCACTCGTCGTAGCGGTGCGCGTCCAGCAGCGCAGCCTCGTCGTAGTAGAACCGCTCGACCTGGTGCTGGAGCAGCATCTGGGTGAGGAGCGTCTGGTCGGCGCCCCGTTCGAGCTCGATGGTCATGGTGTGTCCTTCGCGGCCGGGTTGGTCAGAGGAGGTCGCCAGGAGTGGTGCGCTCGCGCAACTCGTCCCAGCTCGAGCCGGTCAGCCACTCGCGCCAGGCGTGGTAGGTCCACAACTGGGCGTATTCGTTGACCGGCGACTCGATGATGTGGAGTCCGTCGCAGGCGCGGACTTTGCCGTGGCCCAGGCCCATCTTGAGCGCCTGGGGCACCCGGCGCGCCTGGCCGCCGCGGGTCTGCAGCGTGCTCTGGGACCAGTTCTCGCCGTCCTCCTGCTCGAGCAGGCCGGCGGGGCCGAAGGAGTGGATCTGCCGGGCCAACTGGGCGGCCCTCTCCGCGGGTCCGGCCTTCTTGTCGCGGAAGCTGAACCACCACACCTCGGTGACCCCCGGGCTGCGCGGGATGCGCAGGCTGAGTTGGCAGTCCACGGTGATCCAGCTGGTCGGGAAGATGTGGGGGTGGCCGCCGACGGCGTTGCCCTCGGGGCCGAACGCCACCTCGGCCTCGGGGGTGTGGCGCCAGGCGAAGACGTCGCGGTAGGCCTCGCCCGCGGTCTTCTCGACCGCGTGCTGGCTCGGTCCGGAGATGGCGTGGCCGTACTGCGCGATCATCACGACGTTCTCGGCGTCGGTCGGCAGCTGCGGCACCGAGAGGTCCGCGCCCTCTTCGTTCTTCGCGCCGCCGTCGTCGATGGCGTCGGTCGACACCGGGATGGCGCCGACGGCGATCGCCGACATGTGGGTGATCTGCGGGTGGTAGAAGTCGAAGACGTTGTCGACGGTGAACTTCCAGTTGCAGTTCAGCACGAACTTCTGGATCCCGGGCACGACCTCCATGTCACCGCGCTCGGCGATCAGGTCGAGGCTGAGCCGTCCGGTGCGGCCGAGAAAGTCCTCCAGCGGGGGTGCGTCGGGGTCGAAGGTGGCGAACACGAACCCGCGGTACGACGCGAGCTGGGCCGGCTGGCGCAGCGGGTGCTGCGCCTTGTCGAGCTCGTCCCTGTAGAAGCTCGACATGCCGGGCACGCCGACCAGCTCGCCGTCGAGACCGAAGGTCCACCCGTGGTAGGTGCACATGAAGTTCTTGACATTGCCCTCCTCGGCCCGGCAGACCGCGTTGCCGCGGTGGGTGCAGGTGTTGAGCAGCGCCTTGATGCCCCCGTCGCGCTGGCGGACGACGAGGACGTTGTCGCGTCCCATGGGGGCTTCGAAGAAGTCGCCCTTCTTCGGGATCTGTGACTCGTGGCACAAGAACAGCCAGGCGCGTCCGAAGATGTGCTTCATCTCGAGCTCGAAGATCTGCTCGTCACTGAAGATACGGCGGTCGATCTCGCCGCGCTCGAGGTCGATGAGCCCGTCGAGGACGTCGGGGGCGTCCGGTGAGGTGCTGGTCATGTGTGCTCCCGTGAGATGCGGATTCGGTGGTCGGTCGGGCGGTGCTCAGTGGGCGTGGTTGCGGTCGTGGCCCCAGGTCTGGGCGGCGTCCCAGGTGGTGACGGTCCAGGTCTCGTCGTCGATCAATGCCCCGGAGGTGCCGTACTCCACGCCGATGCCGGACGGCGAGGTGACGTAGAACGAGAGCATCCGGTCGTTGGTGTGGCGCCCGAGCGTGGCGGTCAGGGACATGCCGCGGTCGCGGACGACGTCGAGCGCACGCCCGACGGTGTCGACGTCGTCGACCTCGACCATGACGTGGTCGAGGTAGGGCTTCACGCCATCAGGCCCGGGGCCGAAGGCCAGGGAGTGGTGGCGCGGGTTGACGTGCGTGAAGGTCAGCAGGATCCCGGGGAACCTGATGTAGTCGCTGATCGCGAAGCCGAGCACGTCGGTGTAGAACTCGACCATGCCCGCGTCGCCGGGGGCGACCAGGACGATGTGGCCGAGGCCGAGGTCGCGGCCCTGCGGGTCGACGGTGACGAAGCGGGCGTCGGTGGGGGAGACGAAGCGCGCGGCGGTGGTGCGCACGCCGGCGCAGAGCTCGAGCTCGAAGCCGGCCGGGTCCTGGAACCGGACCAGGCGCTCGACGCCGCGCAGCTCGGCGAGCGCGCTGTCCTCCTTGACGGCGACGCCGGCCGCGGTCAGTGCGATGACGACCGTGTCGAGGTCTTCGGGGCGGGCGACCTCCCAGCCGATGTAGCTCAGCGTGTCGTCGCCGGCGCGCACGGCGATCCGGTGGGTCCGGTCGTCCATCCGCAAGAAGAGCGTCTCGACGCCGGCGGGGTCCTCGGCGCGAGTGACCTGCATGCCGAGGACGTCGGTCGCGAACGACTCCCACGCGTCGAGGTCCGTGGCGCCGATGCCGATATAGGCCAGTGCGCTCACCAGGCTGCCGGTCATGTTCACCCTCCTGGGTTGCTAGCGTACTAAATGGGGACTACTTATCACTTACGGGGAGACCATAGGCTCGTCCTTCGTGGTTGGCAAGGAGCAAGGAGAAGATTTCGTGTTTGCAGCACCCTCGGACCAGGAGCAAGCGGCGCCGCGGCGTCTTCGTGCCGACGCGCAGCGCAGTATCGAGCGGATCCTGGCCGCCGCCGACGCGGTGGTGGAACGCGACGGCGCGGACGCGGCGATCGACGAGATCGTCCGCACGGCCGGCGTGGGCTCGGCAACCCTCTACCGGCACTTCCCGACCCGAATGGCGTTGATGGAGGCGGTCTTCCGGAGCCGGATGGAAGCTCTCTGCGGGCGGGCCCATGTGCTGGTCGAGGAGCGCGCCCCACAGGACGACCCGCTGCGGGTCTGGTTGGGTGCCGCGGCTGAGCACCTGATCTCGGCGCAGGGGATGCTCTCGGCCCTCGTGCTCAAGGGGCTGCGGCAGACCGACCCCGACGCGAATCTGATGTGGGGTCTGACGATGCTGCGGGAGGCCACGGACGAGCTGGTCGACGAGGCTCGTCGAGCCGGGCGACTCCGGCCCGAGGTGACCAGCCAAGACGTTGTCGACATTCTCTACGGCGTCGCGCTGGTGGCCGACCGGCGGCGCGACACGACCGGCTCGCCGCAGGCGCTGGCCGAGCGTCTCCTCGACCTCTCGCTGGACGGCCTGCGGGCCTGAGGGGAGCGAGGGCACCCGGTTGGACGCAGATTCAAGTTATGTTTGAATATTCCTGACCTCCTGTCGACCAACCGAGGAGCCGCCGTGCCCGCGTCGCGTCCCCGCCCCCCGTACGACCCCGCGCTGGCGGAGGTCCTCGACGCGCTCGCGCCGATGATGCCGCCGAGCCTGACGCTCGACCGGATCCCGGCGGCTCGCCAGGCACCGCTCCCCGAGCCGGTCGAGGACGTGCTGGTCCGGGCCGGGGTGACCCGGACCGACCACGCGCTCGCCGGCTGTGGGGGCGGCGAGATCGAGGTGAGCGTGCTGCGCCGTGACGACGCCGATCCGGCGCAGCACGCACCCTGCGTCTACCACGTGCACGGAGGCGGGATGGTGTTCGGCGACCGCTTCGTCGGCCTCCAGCAGTTCCTGCCCTGGGTCGTCGAGCTCGGCGCGACCGTCGTGACGGTCGAGTACCGGCTGGCGCCCGAGCACCCCGACCCGGTGCCCGTCGAGGACTGCTATGCCGGCCTGCTGTGGACCGTCGAGCACGCCGCGCAGCTGGGAATCGACCCGGCGCGGGTCGTCGTCGCCGGCGGCAGCGCGGGCGGCGGGCTGGCGGCGGGGGTGGCGCTCCTGGCCCGCGACCGCGGCGGCCCGGAGCTGGCGGCGCAGCTGCTGATCTACCCGATGCTCGACGACCGTGGCTCCACCGCGTCCGCCCACCAGTACGACGGGGTGGGGATCTGGGACCGCGCCAGCAACGAGACCGGCTGGACCGCGCTGCTGGGGGAGCGGAGAGGCACCGACGACGTCTCGATCTATGCCGCCCCGGCCCGGGCCACCGACCTGTCCGGGCTGCCGCCGGCCTACGTCGACTGCGGCAGCGCGGAGGTCTTCCGCGACGAGGACGTCGCCTACGCCAGCGCGTTGTGGGCCGCGGGCGTCCAGGCCGAGCTGCACGTGTGGCCGGGCGGCTTCCACGGTTGCGACGTCATGGCGCCCCACACCGATCTGGCGCGCGCGATGACCGCCAGCCGTCACGCGTGGCTGGCGGCCCGGCTTCAGACGCAGGTGTAGCCGCCGTCGACGACCAGCTCGGCCCCGGTGACGTACGACGACTCGTCGGAGGCGAGGAACAGGATCGCCCGGGCGACCTCGAGCAGCTCGCCCTGGCGGCGCAGGGGAACCTGCTCCAGGATGCCGCTGCGCTTGCCCGGCTCCTGGGTGGTCTCCGAGGAGACCATGGGCGGCAGCAGGCCGGGGTGGACCGAGTTGATGCGGATCCCGTCGACCCCGTGGCGGGCGGCGGCGCCCTTGGTCATCAGCCGGACCGCGCCCTTCGAGGCGTTGTAGCCCAGGTGCAGTCCGGCGTGCCCGACCAGACCCGCGATCGAGGAGATGTTGACGATGGACGAGCCGCGCCCCATCGCCCGTACCCCGTGCTTGATGCCGAGGAAGACGCCGGTGCAGTTGACCGCGATCAGCTGGTCCCACCGATCCTGGTCGTAGAGGTCGCCCGGGATCGCTCCGCTGATCCCCGCGTTGTTGACGATCACGTCGATGCGCCCGTGGCGCCCGAGGACCTGTGCGACCACGCGCGCCCAGGCCGCGTCGTCGGTCACGTCGAGGTGCGCGGCCACGCCCCGCGCGCCGGTGCGGCCGAGCTCCTCGGCCAGGGCGGTCGCGTCGTCGGTGAGCACGTCGGCGATCACCACCTCGGTCGCGCCCTCGGCCGCGGCGAGGCGGGCGAACGCCGCCCCGACCCCGTTGGCGCCGCCCGTGACGAGCACGACCTTGCCGGCCATCCGGCCCTCAGCGCGCGCGGTGCTCACGCGGTCACCTCGTAGCGGCTCGGTTCGAAGGTCGAGTTGCGCTCGCGGAAGACGTGCGCGAAGTCCGGCCACAGCACCGTGATCCGGTCGCTGCGCGGGTCGACGTACCAGTTGCGGCAGCCGCCGTCGAGCCACACCGTGCCGTTGCTGCGCTCGGCGACCTGGTCCAGGTAGTCGGCCTCGGCGGCGGCCTTCGCGTCGATCACCCCGATGCCGGCGGCAGCCGCGTGCGCGAGGGCGCTGAGCACGTACTGCAGCTGGGACTCGATGATGAAGATGACCGAGTTGTGGCCCAGGCCGGTGTTGGGGCCGTCGAGCAGGAACATGTTGGGGAAGCTCGGCACGGTGATCGAGTCGAGGGCGTGCATGCCGTTGGACCAGTGGTCGGCCAGGCTGCGCCCGTCGGCGCCCTGGATGGCGGGCGCGATGTGCGGCTCGGTGGCCTCGAACCCGGTCGCGAGGACGATGCAGTCCAGGTCGAAGGCGCGTCCGGCCGCGCTGATCGCCCGGCCGGGCTCGAGGCGCTCGAGGGCGGCGTCCTCGACGGTGACGTGCTCCCGGGTCAGCGCCGGGTAGTAGACGTTGGACACCAGGACCCGCTTGCAGCCGAGCTCGTAGTCGGGCGTGAGCCGGCGCCGCAGGTCGGGGTCGGCGACCTGGTGCTGCAGGTGCTCGAGCGCGGCCCGCTTGGTGGTGCCGAGGTAGGGCTCCTCCAGGCGGCGCGCTGCATAGGTCGACTCGAAGGTCCAGAAGAGGTCGGCGCGCACGGAGGCGCGCAACGCGTCGTCGCGCGCGAAGGCTGCGCGCTCGCCGGCGCTGTAGGCGCGGTCACGCCTCGGCTGCACGTACGGCGCGCTGCGCTGGAAGAGGACCAGCTCGGCGACCTCGTCGACGATACTCGGGACGATCTGGATCGCCGAGGCGCCGGTGCCGACCACGCCGACGCGCTTGCCGGCCAGCGAGGTGGCGTGGTCCCAGCGCGCCGAGTGGAAGACCGGGCCGCCGAAGTCCTCGAGTCCCGCGACATCGGGCATTCGCTCGTCGGCGAGGTGCCCGGTCGCGACGACGAGGTACGACGCGAGGACCGCCCCGCGCGCCGTCTCCACCTGCCAGCGGTGCCGCGCCGCGTCCCAGCGGGCCGCACCCATCTCGGTGTCGAGGTGCAGGTGAGGCGTGATCCCCTCGTCGGCGACCGCGGCCTCCAGGTACTCCCGGATCTCCTGGCCGGGGGAGTAGACCCGCGACCAGTCCGGGTTGGGGCGGAAAGAGTACGAGTACAGGTGGGACGGCACGTCGCAGGCCACGCCCGGATAGGTGTTGGCGCGCCAGGCGCCGCCCACGCCGTCGCCGCGCTCGAGTACGACGTAGGTGTGCTCCCCCTGGCGCTGGAGCTGGATCGCCATGCCGATGCCGGCGAACCCGGCGCCGACGATCGCGACGTCGACCTCGATCGGAAGGGTGGGGGCGTCGGTGCTCATACGTGCTCCTGGTGGGGATGGGTGGCGGTGGCCGTCGGTCACGGCTGGTCGAGCGTGACGACGCCGCCCGCGGGGACGGCGGTGGGGCGGGCGATGAAGTCGTGGACGAGCTGGAGGACCTGGGCGGGCCGCTCGACCATGACCGCGTGGCCGGTCGGCAGCTCGGCATAGCGGGCGTCCGCGATCGCGCCCCAGAGGAACTTCACCTGGCGCACGGGGGTCATCTGGTCGTGGGTCGCCCCGATCACCAGCGTGGGCGCGGTGATCGCCGGCAGGAGGTGCTCGATGTCGACGCGCCGGTTGAGGTCCATCTGGGCGTCGATCCCGTCGGGGTAGGACGCCGCGGCGACGAGCGCGTCGACCTCGGCCGGGAGCCGGCCGGCGATGTACGACGGGCTGTAGGCGGCGTACACGCTCAGCTCGCTGCCCGCCGCGGAGCCCTCCTTGCGCACGGTGTGCCACAGGCGGTTGCGCAGCAGCTGGTGGCCGTCGGTCTTCGCCCACCCGCACACGAGCACCAGCTGACGCACCAACGCGGGACGCCGGGCGGCCACGGCCGCGGCGACCACGGCGCCGAGGGAGTAGCCGCACAGCAGCACGGGGAAGCGCAGGTCCAGGTGGTGGGTCACCGCCTCCACCTGCCCGGCGAGGTCCTCGACGGTGAGGGGCGTGTCGCCGTGGCGTGGGGCGTAGTCGACGGTGATGACGCGGCGCCGGGCGGCGAGCATCGGAGCGAGGAAGGCGTAGTGGGTCGCGGCCGGTCCGCCGGTGCCCGGGAGGAGCACGATCGGGACCTCGGCGGAGGGTCGGGTCGGCTCGAGCACCGTGAAGCCGACCTGCTCCCCGGCGACGGCGAGATGGCCTGTGCTGCTGCTGTATGTCTGTCCGCCGGGCGTCATCCGCTGCTCCCGATCTCGTCGGTGGGGTTGTTCGCGGCTGACCCTAGACGGAGCATTGCCAAAATTCTAGTTTTGTTTGAAAATGCGACCGGCGACGGCCGCGACCGGTGGCTGTGCGGCGAATGAGCAGACAGGAGACCCGTAGATGCGGGCTTTTGCAGTGATGCGACCAGGTGAGCCGACCATCGAGGAGGTGCCTGTCGAGCGGACCGCGCTCGGGCCGCGGGAGGTCCGGCTCCGCGTCATCCGGTCGGGGGTCTGCCACAGCGACGTGCACCTGCGGACCGGCTTCCACGACCTCGGCGGCGGCACCCGGGTCCCGCTCGTCGAGCGCGGGTTCACCTATCCGCTGGTCCTCGGGCACGAGGTGGTCGGCGTCGTCGAGGAGGTCGGCGCCGAGGTCGCCGAGGTGACGCCCGGCGACGTCCGACTGGTCTATCCGTGGATCGGCTGCGGGACCTGTCGCCGCTGCACGGCCGGGCGCGACGACCTCTGCGCCGCGCACCGGGCGCTGGGGGCGGTCCTGCCCGGTGGGTACGCCGAGACCGTGGTCGTGCCGGAGGCGCGCTACCTGCTCGCCGTCGACGGCATCGACCCGGCGGTCGCGGCGACCCTCGCCTGCTCCGGGCTGACCGCGTTCGGCGCGGCGAGCAAGGTGGACGCCGCGCCCGAGGCACCGGTGGTCGTCAGCGGCGCGGGCGGGGTCGGCCTTGCCCTGGTCGCGATCCTGCGTGCGTTCGGGCACCGCAACATCTGCGCGATCGACCACTCGGTCCACAGCCTCCGTCTCGCCGAGGGCATGGGTGCAACCTCGACGGTCCTGGCGGGCGACGACCTCGCGGACCGGGTGCGCGAGGCCGTCGGCGAGCCGGTCGAGGCCTTCGTCGACCTGGTCAACGACGGGACGACCACCCGGCTCGGGTTCGACCTGCTCGCCAAGGGCGGGCTGCTGGTCGCCGTCGGTCTGTTCGGCGGCGAGCTCCGGCTCCCCGCGGTGATGCTGCCGTTGAAGGCGGTGCGCATCACGGGGAGCTACGTCGGCACGCTGGCCGACCTGCACACGCTGGTCGGGCTCGCGCGCGACGGTGGGCTGCCGACGGTCCCGGTGCTCCCGGGAACCCTGGACGCCGCGGGAGTCTCCGACGCGCTGGACCGCCTCGCCGAGGGCGGGGTCCGCGGCCGGATCGTGCTCGAGACCTGAGCGGCCAGGGCCGCCACGGGCTCGAGCCGGCAGCGGGCCCCGCTCAGGGCGCCTTGCTGATGATGGTCTTGAGGACCTCGCTGGTGCCGCCGTAGATCCGGGTCACCCGGGCGTCGGCGTACAGGCGGGCGATCGGGTACTCGGTCACATAGCCGTAGCCGCCGTGCAGCTGGAGGCAGCGGTCGACGACCCGGCCCTGCACCTCGGTGCAGAACAGCTTGGCGACCGCCGCGTCGGCCGCGGTCAGGCGACCCTGCTCGTCGAGCTCGAGGCAGCGGTCGACCAGGGTCTGGGCCGCCAGGGTCTCGGTCCGGCACTCGGCGAGCACGAACTTGGTGTTCTGGAAGTCGCTCAGCGCAGTGCCGAACACGCGCCGGGCCGCGGTGTAGTCGCGTGCGAGCTCGATCGCGCCGGCTGCCGCGGCATAGGAGCCGAGCGCGATCGAGAGCCGCTCCTTCGGGAGGTTGTGGGTCAGGTAGCCGAACCCCACGTCGGGCGCCCCGAGCACGTTCTCGACCGGAACCCGGACGTCCTCGAAGTGCAGCTCGGCCGTGTCCTGGGCCTGCAGGCCGATCTTCTTGAGCCGGCGCCCGACGCTGAAGCCCGGGCTGGTCGTGTCGACCAGCAGGATGCTCAGGCCGTGCCGCTTGTCGGCCGGGTCCGGCGGCGAGGTCCGGCACACGACGAGGACCAGGTCGGCATGCGCGCCGCCCGTGATGAAGGTCTTCGCCCCGTTCAGCACGTAGCTGTCGCCGTCGCGGCGGGCCGTCGTCCGGATGCCCGCCACGTCCGAGCCGGTGTCGGGCTCGGTCATCGCGATGGCCGTCATGGTCTCGCCGCTCACGAAGCCGGGCATGATCCGGGCGAGCTGCTCGTCGTCGGCGTAACGGAGCAGGTAGGGCAGCACGATGTCGGTGTGCACGCGCAGCGCCCCGAAGACCACGCCCCGCCGCGAGGCCTCCTCCGAGAGCACCGCGCTGAACCTCATCCCTTCGACCCCCGAGCCGCCCCACCGCTCGGGCACCTCGATGCCGAGCACGCCCAGCTCGCCGAGGCGGCGGTAGAAGGAGCGCGGCGGCGCGCCGGCCTCCTCCCACGTGGCGTAGTGCGGCGCGACCTCCTCCTCGACCAGCCGGCGGATCATCGCGCGGAAGTCGTGGTGGGCGTCGGTGAAGCCCGGGCGCTCGGCCAGCCGGAGGGCCTCAGCCACGGTCGGCACCCACGATCGCGACGAAGGACACGCAGTCACCGGGCGAGCCGCCGAGGTTCTGGGTCAGGCCGTAGCGCTTGTCCTTGAGCCGGATCTGGCGCTCCGGCGGGGCCTTCTCGCGCAGCTGGAGCCAGCACTCGAAGAGCATGCGCAGGCCGGAGGCGCCGATCGGGTGGCCGAAGCTCTTGAGCCCACCGTCGGGGTTGACCGGCAGCTCGCCGTCGCGGAGGTACTTGCCCGCCATCGTGTCGGCGCAGACCCGGCCACGCTCGGAGAAGCCGAGGTCCTCCATCAGCACCAGCTCGGTTGGGGTGAAGCAGTCGTGCACCTCGGCCATGGTGAGCTCGGCCAACGGGTCGGTGATGCCCGCCTGCTGGTAGGCGTCCTGCGCCGAGCGGACCACCTCCTCGAAGCTGGTGTAGTCGTAGGCCGGGTCGATCGGCCCGGTGCCCGGACCCGCGGCGAAGGCCAGGGCCTTCACGAACAGCGGTCGGTCGGTGTACTTGTAGGCGTCCTCGGCCCGCACGATGAGCGCCGCCGCCGCGCCGTCGCTGACGCCCGAGCAGTCGAAGACCCCCAGGTCGCCGGCGACCCGGGTCGCGTTGGCGATCTTGTCCTCCGGCACCTCGGCACGGAACTGGGCGCGCTCGTTGAGGGCGCCGTTGGCGTGGTTCTTCCACGCCACCCGGGTCATCGCGCCCTTGAACTCGTCGCGGCCCACGCCGTACTTCGAGGTATAGGCGGGTGCCAGCAGGGAGAACCGGGCGGGCGCCGAGAGCGTGGTCGAGGTGCCGTCGGACGGCGGGTTGGCCCGGGTCAGGCCTGAGTAGCCCGAGTCCTTCAGCTTCTCCACGCCCAGCGCCATGACCACGTCGTAGGCGCCCGAGGCGACGGCGTAGCAGGCGTTGCGGAACGCCTCCGAGCCGCTCGCGCAGAAGTTCTCCACCCGGGTGACGGGCTTGTAGTCGGTCTTCAGCGCGGACGACAGGGTCATCCCCGAGAAGCCGCTGTTCATGGTCCCCAGCCAGAAGGCGTCCACGTCGGCCTGGGGGATGCCCGAGGACGTGAAGGCCTGGTGGGCGGCCTCGACCACGAGGTCGGAGGTGGAGCGGTCCCAGTGCTCGGCGAACCGGGTGCACCCCATCCCCACGATCGCGACGCGGTCCTTGATCCCATGTGACGTCATGCCTGGTCCTCCTCGTGAAGCGGACGTGCTTTCCAGAAGTAGTTGCGGATCCCCTCGGCGTCGGAGATGTGCCGGAAGGTCATCTCGACGCGGCGGCCGACGGCGAGCGAGTCGAGGTCGATGTCGGTGAGTTCGCACTGGAAGCGGCCACCGCCGTCGAAGTCGAGCACCGCGCCGATGACCGGCGGGGCGGGGGAGTAGGCCAGGTGGTCGACCGTGTAGGTCGCGATCGCCGCCTTCGTCTCGGACAGCCGGGTCAGGCGCATCCGGTCGACGGTGCCGCAGCCCATGCAGACCTGCTGGGGCGGCATGTGGCGCACTCCGCAGACCTCGCACGTGCTGGCCGAGAAGCTGAACTTCCACTCGACCTGTCGGTTGGTCGCGGGTGCCACGGCCCGGTCGGGGTCCGGTCGGCGTGGCTGCTGCCGACGCAGCAGGCCGCGCCAGGACAGGTAGTCGGCATAGCCGACCCGGCCGGTCGGCCCGCCGACCTGGGCGGCGACCGTCGGGCCCTGAGGGTGGTGGGCGGCGGTCGTGCGCAGCACCAGGGTGTCGGCGCCGTCGGCGAGCACGGTCAGCACCACCACGGCGTCGGGTCCGACGTCGTCGAGCATCGCCGCGAGAGCAAGGCCTGGGTGCGCGGCACCGCAGTTGCCGATGGTGCCGGTGAGGTCGGGCTGGGCCGCCTCCTTCGCGATCCCGGAGGAGCGCTGGACGGCGGCCGCGGCGCGGGGCGAGAGCCCGACCACGGCGATCCTGTCGACGTCGCCGGGGGTGAGGCCGGCTGAGGCCAGGGCCGCGGCCAGGCTGCGCGCGCCGAGGTCGGAGTAGACCTCCTCGCCGAACCTCTCCTCCCAGGTCGCCGCCCACGGGTCCTCCGGGCGCCGCCACCGGTCGAGGAACTCGCGGGTCAGCGAGGCGCTGCCGACCAGCTCGGCGACCAGGCCTGCGTCGAGACCGTCGCCGACCAGGAAGGCGGTCGCGGCGTCGCCGCTCGACCTCTCCTCGGGGCTTCCGCCGGGCCCGATCCGCAGGTCGGAGGCGGCGACCAGGGTCGCGCCGGGCTGGCGGATGGCGCCGAGCAGAGCGCTCACGCCGGACCTGACCGACCCGTTGGCATCGGCGGCCGAGGCCTCCTCGCTCAGGCCGAGCGCGGCATGCAGGGCGGTCGCGTTGGTCTTCTCGGCATAGACCGGCGCCGTGGTCGCGAGGACCACGCCGGTGCACGCCGCGGCGGCGGTGTCGGTGCCGAGCGCCCGCCGGGCGGCCTCGACGGCCATCGTCGTGGTGTCCTCGTCGTAGCCGGCGACCGTGCGGGCGCCCGGGCCGCGGGCGGTGCCGCCGAGCGCCTCCGCGATGGTCGAGTGGTCCAGTCGCCAGTACGGCAGATAGGTGCCGTAGGCGGAGATGCCGCAACGTTGCTGCACGAGTCCTCCAGAAATCAAACCAGGTCTGAATTTCTTTCAGGGTACTGGTTTGTTAACGGACGTCAACTCACCGCGGAGTCTCCGCTCGCGACGAGGGTGGCCAGGACCACCAGGTCGTCGACGAGGCCCTCGTGCGCCAGCATCGTCGGGCTGAGCACGACCTCGTTGACCATCGCGTAGGTCATACCGGCCCGCAGCCGCGCCTCGGCCTCGGAGAGGGAGGGCCGGGCCCTGGCGATCACGTGGGCCAGCTCGTCGACGTACATCCGGTGCCGGCGGCGACGCTCCTCCTCGTGGCGGGGCGGCAGGGCGGCGGCGTCGAGGGTCTGGATCACCAGCACGTCGCGGTGGTCGGTGGCCAGCGCGACATAGGTGCGGACGATGCGCCGCAGCGCGTCCTCGGCGTCGCAGGCGCCGCGGATCGCTATCGACAGGCCACCGGCGACCTGCTCGCCGACCCGGTTCACGGCGGCGCCGAGGAGCTCCTCCTTGCTGGCGAAGTGGCGCATCACCGCCGAGGCGGTGATGCCCGTCGCCGCGCCGATGTCGTTGAGCGAGACGGCCGCGAAGCCGCGCGCCGCCATCAGCTCGGTGGCCGCGGCCAGGACGGCCTCGCGCCGGGTCGCGTGGGCCAGTGGTCGCTCGAGGGGGGGGCGGGACGTGGCGGACAGGGACACGGCGCTGTCCAGGACGCCGTGCAGCGCGCCGGTCAGCAGGCGGCGCTTCACGGGGAGGGTTCCCGGGCGGGCGAGGGCGACATGGGTGACGATGCCGGCCGCGCACCGCGCGCGCAGCTCGTCGGCGCTGTCGCGCTCGCTCGCGGCCGCGACGCTCGGGACCAGTGCTGCCCAGGCCGGGCCGAGGTCGCGACGCCGTGCGTCGAGGGCGAGCGCGGCTGCGGGGGACAGGTGCTCGGCCTGGCGGCTCGCGGTCACCAGCCCGTCGGGGCTGCGCAGGGCGACCTCGATCAACCCGGCGACCGCGGTCGCGCGGTCGGCGACCGGCGCGGACGTCGCCTCCAGGCGGTCGAGGTGCCCGGCGACCACGGCCTCGAGCAGGTCGGCCTTGCTCGCGAAGTAGCGGTAGACGGCGGGGCCGCTGAAGCCGACGGCGTCGCCGATCTCGTCGATGCCGACCTGGGGGTAGCCGTGCTGGCGGAACAGCGCTGCGGCGGCCGCGACCACCTCGGCGCGCCGGTCCGTGCGCCGCCCGGTGCGGCGCGGGGGCGGGGTCGTGGTCTCGCGGGTCATCGCACTCCTCGTGGGTCTCTGCAGGCCTCAGGGTACGGGCTGCGGGCTGGGCCGGGTGGACCCGGTCGGCAACTCGTTGTGTTAACGGGTATTGACATCCAAGTTTCAGTCTCGTTAGCGTCCGCGGGACCGGAACTGTGGCCCGTACGGCCCGCCCGACCTCGACCTCCAGGAGTCAGCACATGACCGATCTCGCCGGACAGACCGCCATCGTGACGGGAGGCGGGCGCGGCCTCGGCCGGGAGCACGCCCTGCTCCTCGCCGCCCGGGGGGCCCAGGTCGTCGTCAACGACAACGGCGCCGGACCGGACGGCAGCACGGACGCCGCGACGCCCGCGGACGAGGTCGTCGCGGAGATCCGCGCGGCGGGCGGCTCGGCCGTGGCGCACGTCGGCAGCGTCTCGGACTGGGACGCGGCGAAGCGGATGATCGACCTCGCGGTCGGGACCTTCGGCGGTCTGGACATCCTGGTCAACAACGCCGGCATCCTGCGCGACCGCACCATCGTGAACATGTCCGAGGCTGAGTGGGACTCGGTCATGGACGTGCACCTCAAGGGCCACTTCTGCCCGCTGCGCCACGCGGCGGCGTACTGGCGCGAGCGGTCCAAGGCCGGCCACGAGGTGCGTGCCTCGGTCATCAACACCTCGTCGCCCTCGGGCCTGCGCGGCAATCCCGGGCAGGTGAACTACGCGACGGCCAAGGGCGGCATCGCGATCATGACGCTGGTCGCTGCCCGCGAGCTCGAGCGGTACGGCGTGCGGGTCAACGCGATCGCCCCGGTGGCGCGCACGCGGCTGACCATGGCCGCGCCCGGCTTCTCTGACGTCGTGAGCGAGGAGGCCGGCGGCTTCGACCAGTGGGCGCCCGAGAACATCTCGCCCCTCGTCGCCTACCTCGCCTCGCCGGCGTGCCACCTCTCCGGTCAGGTGTTCTCGGTCGTGGGGGGGCACGTGGGCCTCCAGCAGAGCTGGGTCGAGGCGGAGCCCTTCGACCTCGACCGGGCGTGGACGGCCGAGGAGCTGGCGACGGCGCTGGCGCACGTGCCGGCCGGCCCGCCGCCGTTCGTGTCGTCGATCCAGGCGCAGCGGGCCCGTACCGGCGCGACCTCGTGACTCGTCGGGAAGCGGTGCTCGCCACCGTCCTGCCCTCCTTCACCATCACGCCCGAACGAGGTCAGCTGGTGTTCTTCGCCGAGGTCACCGGCGATCGCGACCCGCTCCATGTCGACCTGCAGGCAGCGCGGGCAGCCGGGCTGCCGGACCTGCTGGTGCCGCCGACCTTCTTGTTCAGCCTCGAGCTCAAGCGCCCGGAGCCCTACCGTGTCCTCGAGGCCGTCGGTGCGGAGCTTTCGCAGGCTCTGCACGGTGAGCAGCGCTTCACCTACCACCGGCCGGTCCATGCCGGGGAGGAGCTCGAGCTCGCGCCCCGCATCGTCGACTACTACGAGAAGAAGGACGGCGCCATGAGGTTCGTGGTGCGGCGCACCGAGGTGCGCCGGGACGGCGACCTGGTGGCCGAGCTGGAGAACATCCTGATCCTGCGCGCCGGGAGGGCGGCATGACAGCGACCCGGGAGCTGCCCGCGATCCGGGTGGGGGACCGGCTGCCCGTCGTGCGGCCTCCGGAGATCAGCCGCGCGATGCTCGCGCTCTTCGCGGGTGCCTCCAACGACCACAACCCGATCCACATCGACCTCGACGCCGCGCGGGACGCCGGCCGGCCCGACGTGTTCGCGCAGGGGATGCTCTCGATGGCGTTCGTCGCGCGCAGTCTCACCGCGTGGGTGCCGCAGCACCGGATCCGCAGTCTCGGCGCGCGCTTCCTGGCCATCACGCCGGTCCACGCGCAGGTGGAGGTCGTGGGCGAGGTGACGGCGCTGGTCGACGGGGTGGCGACCGTCGAGCTGAGCGTCCGGCTCGCCGACGGCACCGTGACGATCTCGGCGACGGCGCAGGTGGACACCGAGGACTCGTCGTGTACCTGACCCAGGGACTGCACCGCTCGGTGCAGCAGAGTCCCGACGACGTCGCACTGGTCACCCCGGACGGCCCCCGCACCTTCGGCGAGCTCGTCGACCGGGTGGCGCGGCTGGCGGCCGCCCTGCGGGGCCTCGGTCTCGCCCAGGGCGAGCGGGTCGGCATCCTCGCCGAGAACTGCCCGGCCTCGGTCGAGACCGTGCTCGCCGTCCCGTGGGCCGGACTGGTCCTCAGCCCGGTCAACACGCGCTGGAGCGCGCGTGAGATCGACCACCAGATCCGCGACGCGGGGATGAGGGTCCTCCTGGTCGCCCGCGACCTGGTCGAGGGCCTCCGCGACGCGGATCACCCCGGTCTGCGGCTGGTCGTGATCGACGAGCCGGGCGCGACCGCGGCCGAGGTCCCGGTCGGTGCGCTGCGCTACGAGGACCTCGTGGCCGCGGCCGCGCCGATGGCGGACACCCGCGGAGCCGAGGAGCTCGCGGCGCTGGTCTACACCGGCGGCACCACCGGGCGGCCCAAGGGCGTGATGCTCACCCACGCGCAGATCGCGACGTCCTCGCTCGGCGTCATCGCCACCCTGGGCGACCCGCGCCCCCACCGCTTCCTGCATGCCGGCCCGCTCTACCACCTCGCCGCCCTGGGCGCGCTCTACACGCAGGTCGCCCTCGGGTCCACCCATTCGGTGATCGGGCGGGCCACGGTCGAGGAGATCGCGGAGCGGATCCGGACCGACGAGGTGACGGCGACGACCCTGGTGCCGACCGTCGTCCAGCGGCTGATGGAGCATCTCGACGAGACCGGACTGCGGCTCCCGAGCCTGCGGATGCTGGGCTACGGCGGCTCCTCGATCGGCGAGAGCACGCTCCGCGCTGCCCGGCGGCTGCTGCCGGAGGCCGCCCTGAGCCAGCGCTATGGCATGACCGAGCTGGGCCCGATCGCGGCGATCCTGACGCCCGAGGACCACGCAGAGGAGAGTCGCGCCGACCTCCTGCGCTCCGCAGGCCGGGCAGCCCTGCATGTCGAGATCCGGATCGCGGGTCCCGACGACGCGACGCTCGCGCCCGGGGAGGTCGGCGAGGTGCTGGTCCGGGGCGGCAACGTGATGGCGGGCTACTGGGGGATGCCCGAGGAGACGGAGCACGCGCTGCGCGGCGGCTGGATGCACACCGGCGACGTCGGCTACCTCGACGCCGACGGCTACCTGTTCGTCGTCGACCGGCTCAAGGACATGATCGTGAGCGGCGGCGAGAACGTCTACAGCACCGAGGTCGAGAAGGTGGTGGCCGGCCACCCGTCGGTGCGGGCGTGCGCGGTGATCGGGGTCGCCGACGCCACCTGGGGCGAGCGCGTGCATGCGGTCGTCGTCCTGGCCGACGGCGCGATGCTGGAGCCGGCCGAGCTGCGCGAGTACGTCGCCGGTCGGATCGCCCGCTACAAGGCGCCGCGGTCGATGTCGGTGCTCGCCGAGCTTCCGGTGTCCGCGGTCGGCAAGGTGCTCAAGCGCGACCTGCGCCGCGACGTCGAGGCGACCTGAGCGACGAGGGGGGTGCGGCGCAGCGCGCCGCACCCCCCTCGTCGGCTCGCTGACGGCCTCAGGCCAGCAGCTCCGCCATGGTCCGCAGTGCGGAGCGGTCCCCCGCGGCGGCGACCACCATGGTGGTCAGCAGGGACCCGGTCCAGGCGGGCAGCTCCTCGGCGATCTTCGCCTTCGGGCCGACCAGGGCGACCTTCTCGACCAGCTCCAGCGGGATCGCGGCCGACGCGGCATCCTTCTCGCCGGCCAGGAAAAGGTCCTGGACCCGGGCGCAGACCTCGCCGTAGCCCATCCGCTCGAAGACCGCGGCGTGGAAGTTCGCTCCCCGGGCGCCCATCCCCCCGATGTAGAGCGCCAGCCGAGGGCGCAGCCGGTCGGCGGCCGCCTCGACGTCGTCGTCGACGATCACGCTGACCGGACCGACCACCTCGAAGCGGCTCGCCTTGTCCTCCTCGCCGGAGAGCGCGAAGCCGGCCTCGAGGCTCTCGCGGTACGCCGTGTCGGCATAGGGGGAGTAGAACAGCGGCAGCCAGCCGTCGGCGACCTCGGCGGCCAGGGCGACGTTCTTGGGCCCTTCGGCCGCCAGCAGGATCGGGATGTCCGCACGCACCGGCTCGATGTTGGTGCGCAGCGCCTTGCCGAGCCCGGTCCCGCCGGGGTGCGGCAGTTGGTAGTGGCGGCCCTGGTGGGAGACGACCTCGCGGCGGGTCGCCTGGCGCACGATCTCGACGTACTCGCGGGTCCGCTCGAGCGGACGGGGGAACGGCGCGCCGTACCAGCCCTCGACGACCTGGGGTCCGGAGGCGCCCAGGCCGAGGACGAACCGGCCGCCGGTGAGGTGGTCCATCGTCATCGCGGCCATCGCGGTCGCGGTGGGCGTGCGGGCCGCCATCTGGAGGATCGCGGTGCCGAGCCTCAGGCGGCTGGTGCGGCTGCCCATCCAGGCGAGGGGGGTCAGCGCGTCGGACCCCCAGGCCTCGCCGGTCCACACCGAGTCGAAGCCCAGAGCCTCGGCCTCCTCGATCAGCTCCTGCTGTCCCTCGGGTTGCCGTGCGACCCAGTAGTTCAGTCCCAGTCCCAGCTTCATGGTCCGAACCTAGTGCGTCCGGAGGCAAAATCGAATGTGATTCAAATAATGGTCAGAGGTGCCCGAAGGCGAACTCCTCGGCGTCGGCGCGCAGGTGCCGGTCCAGGCGTCGGAACAGCTCCTCGGCGACCGAGCCTGCCCACGGGTCGGGCAGCAGGGCGAGGGGCAGGCCCGGGTCGAGGTAGGGCAGCCGCCGCCACGTGGTGAGCATCGGGACGTAGGCCGCGAAGGCCTGCTCCGCGGTGAGGTCGCCGAGGTGCTCGGCGAGGGTGCCGAAGCGCTCGACGAAGACGTCGTACATCCCGGTCAGGGCGTCGAGGTCCCACCACGAGGCGACCTTGTCCCGCGGGTCGCCGAACGCGAGATAGTCGGCGCGGAAGACGTCGACGAACTCGGTCACGCCCAGCCGGCGCAGGGTGCCCCGGACCTCCGCGTCGACGTGCCCGGGGGCGATCCACATGCCCGGACTCACGGTGCCGAAGCCCAGCCGGATCAGTGCGGTGCGGATCTGGTGACGTCGCTCGCGCCGGCTCTCGGGCACCGAGAACCCGACCACGATCCAGCTGTCCTCGGCGCGGGCGCGCGGCCTGCCGTAGACATGGTTGTCGCCATCGGCGAGGATCCGGACGCTGCTGGCTGACAGCTCGTAGCCGGCCTGGCCCTCCACCTTGCGGCTGGTCAGGTAGCCGCGTCTCTTCATCCGCGAGATCGCCGAGCGGGTCAGGGGCTCCTGGATCCCGAGGGCCGTGGCCAGCCGCACGATCGCCGCCGACGACAGCCAGGTGTCGCGATGGCGGGCCGAGAACAGGCCGAAGACCGAGAAGATGAGCTGCTGCGGCGGGACCTCGGCGCCGATGTCCGCCGCGGTGCCGCTGGTCGCCGACGCCTCGGCGACCGCCGCGCCGATCGTGCTCTCGTCGTCGGGTGTCGACGATCGACTCATGTCGTGGGTACTCCCTCTTCGTGCTGCTGGTGCGCGGTGACGGGCGCTCCCGCAGGTTAGCCGTTGGTCACGATGCCGGCATCGCGGACGCGAGCAGGTCGCGCTCGACCCGTCCCAGTCCCGCGGCCACGGCCGGTCCATCGGTGTCGAGGAGCGCGACCGTCTCGTCGCGCGACCAGTCCGGCCACGCGGGCTCGACGTCGGTCGCCGCCGGTCGCCCGGACCGCACGAACGACCCGACCGCGCCCATCAGGCGGCCGGCGAGGGGCTCGAGCGCCGTCCTGTCGCCCGGTCCGAGCATCGCGGCGTCCGGCCACGCGTCGAGCGAGCCGAAGGTGAACGGCAGGTCGACGCAGTGGCAGGCGCCGGCAGGGGAGCGCGACCAGTCGAACCGGTAGAGGAAGACAGGCGCGCCGGCCTCGACCCGGCTCCGGGCGAGATCGAGCGCGGGCGCCATCATCACGGCGTCGCCCGAGATCGCGGCCACGAGCGCGGCAGGGCCGGCGTCCGGCCGCGCCGCGCGGTAGTGACGCAGGAGGTCGCCCGCCCGGTCGCCGAAGCGGGCGGTGAGCGCGCCGAGGGCGACCTCCTCGGTCATCGCTCCCGCCGACGGGTCGAGGGAGACAAAGCCGAGCAGCTCGTCGCGGGTCCAGCCCGCCAGGATCGGCAGGTCGGGCCGCGCGGCGAGGAAGGAGCGGGTCCCGCCCAGCGGTACGTCGCTCGCGGTGGCCACCCCGAACGGCGGGTCGGTGAGCCGGCGGGCGGCGCGACGGCCGAGCAGGTCCACCTGAGCGTCGAGGAGGGCCCGGGTGGGCAGCGAGCGCAGCCCGGCCGCGGTGCGGGCCTCGGCTCCGTGTCGTTCGGCCAGCACGGCCAGGTACTCCTCGGCGACGGCCGAGGCCGCCTCCTCGGACTGCACCCAGCCGTGGGCGCCGCCGCTCTGCAGGAGCAGGCGCCGGACGTGGGGGCCGGTGCGGGGTGAGCCGGCGAGCAGGGCGGCCGACTCGGCGCCGGAGGATTGGCCGCCCAGGGTGATGCGGGCCGGGTCGCCGCCGAAGTCGGCGATGTGGTCGACGACCCACTCCAGGGCGGTCATCTGGTCGAGGAGCCCGTTGTTGGGACTGATGGAGTCGTCGGCCGCGGCGGTGCCGCGCAGGTCGAGGTAACCGAGCGCGCCGAGGCGGTAGCTCGCGGTCACGACCACGACGTCCTGGCTGGCGGCGAGCCGGGCGCCGTCGTACCAGGGCCAGGAAGCGGAGCCGCTGAGCAGCGCCCCGCCGTGCAGCCACAGGAGCACGGGCAGGTCGCGGGCGCCGACCGGTGCCCAGACGTTGAGGGTCAGCGAGCCCGCCTCGTCCTGGGTGCCGCCGGGGTCGCCCATCAGGGCGGCCAGCCGGCTGGGCGGCTGGGGGACCGCGGGCGAGGGCCGGGTCGCGTCGTGGTCGACGAACGGCGCTGTCCGGCCCCGGGGCGCGGCGAAGCGGAGCTCGCCGACCGGCGGCCGGGCGTAGGGCACCCCGAGGTAGGCGTCGACGCCGTCGACCCGGCGCCCGCGCAGGGTGCCGGCGCCGGTCGCGAGGGTGACAGGCAGGGCGGCGGTGGGGGACGACGAGGGTGCGGGGCAAACCATGGCGAGTAATCTAGTTGATCGGTGACGGTCGAAAGAACACTGTTATATCGGACGCGAGATAGGTATCGTGTTTGGACGACCATCGAAAACAAGATGCTATGCCGCGGCGCCGAGGGTGTCGCGCGGATCGACAGGAGCGTCATGACAGATCTTCAGGACGGCTGGCTCCGGCTCGACGACCACGTGTCGGGCGGAGTGGTGGTGCGCGGGCCGGGCGAGGGGGAGATCCCGACCCCGCCCGACGGCGACATGATCAACGTGCTCGTCGACGGCAGCCACACGCGCGGGCTGGTCTCCTTCATGGAGTACCGCGTCGCGCCCAACGGGGAGGGTCCGCCGGCGCACTGGCACCCGGGGCACGACGAGCTCTTCTACGTCGTGCAGGGGGAGCTGGGCATGCTGGGCGACCGGACCCGCAAGGTCTACCAGCCGCGGGACTTCGTCTTCATCCCGCGCGGGGTGATGCACACCTTCTGGAACCCCACGGACGCGGAGACCATCTTCGTGAGCGCGTGGTCGCCGTCGGGCGCCGAGCAGGCGTTCGTCAAGGCCCACGAGCTGCTCCAGCGCTTCCAGGTCTCCGACTTCGAGGGCATCCCGCGCGAGGTGCTCGAGGAGGAGCTGATCCCGCTGGTGGGCACCAACCCGGCTCCGGCGGACTGGGGCAAGTAGCAGTGGCGCGCGCGTCGAGTCGGGGCCCGGGATCCCCGGCTCGACGTGCGAGCCCGCGCCGGTCAGCCGAGGCTGGTGCCGAAGGCCGCCTCGACCGGGCGCAGGTCCATGAACTCCCGGATGCTGACGACCTTGCCCTCCGCGACTCGCATGAGCAGCAGGACGTCGACCTCGAGCCGGCCCCCGTCGTGCAGGGCCAGGTCGTCGTGGTTGCGCACGGCGACCATGCCGCGGGCGTCGTCGGCCATCACCTCGACCGTCGAGGTGGTGGAGCGGGCGTGGTCGATCTTCGCCTGCAGCTTGCCCATGTACTCCTTGTAGACCTCGGCCTTGCCGCGGTAGGTCCGGGCGTAGTCGAGGCCTTCGCCGCCCATCAGCTCCCAGGTGATGTCGTCGGCGAGGACGGCGTCGAAGGCCGCCGGGTCGGCCTCCTCGGCGCCCGAGCCGAGATGGAGGAGGAGCTCGGCGATCTCGTTCGCGCTGCGCTGCTGGGTCATCGGTGGTCCTTTCGAGCCGGAGTGGTGAGCCATGTGTAGCGCACCGATTGCGACCGTCACAAGATCGATATTGGCGAGACTGGCGATCCTGGGCGGCCTCTCATGGCGATGCATCCCTTCCGTCGGCCTATCAAAATCATTACGCTCGTCACAAGAACTGCATATACGTGAACCTGCCGACGTCCTAGGGAGACTCCGATGACCGCTCTTGCCCACCCCCCCGTCCGACGCAAGGGCGATGCCGCCCTGCTGCTGTCCCGAGTCGACGAGATCGCCGACGTGATCGCGGCCGGGACGGCCCATGCCACGGCGCACAGCGAGCTCGCGCCCGAGGTCGTCGACGCCCTGGCGGGCGCCGGGCTGTTCTCGATGCTCACGCCCGCGCGCTTCGGCGGTCTCGGTGTCGACGTGAGCACGGCCAGCCAGGTGATCGCCGCCGTCGCGCGGCATTGCGGCTCCGCGGCCTGGGTGGTGATGATCGTCAACGGCTCGAACTCCTACGTCGGCAGGTTCGGCGAGGCGGCGCAGCAGGCGACCTTCGGTTCCGACGCGGGCGCGCGTTTCGCGCAGGTGCTCGCGCCGGGAGCGGTCATCGAGCCGGTGGCAGGTGGCTACGAGGTCACCGGGCGCTGGGGCTTCGCGTCCGGGGTGCTGCACGACCACTGGGCGATGATCGGCAACGCCGAGCGGCTGGTCATCGTGCCCACTTCGAGCGTCGAGATCGAGCGGACCTGGGACACCATCGGGATGCGTGGCTCGGGGAGCCACACCATCGTGACGGACCGGCTCTTCGTGCCGGAGGAGATGACGGCGCCGTTCGCGAGCGTGATGGGCAACGAGCAGTGCACGGACGCCGCGGCGCCGGTCCACACGCGCTACGCGCCGCTGCCGGCGTCGGCCGTGCTGGTCGGCTCCGTGCTGGTCGGCCTCGGAGAGGCGGCGTGCGCGGCGGTGGCGGCGCAGGCGCGGACCAAGTACGTCGTGATGAGCAAGCGCCCGACGCAGGTCGAGTCGGAGACCTTCCGGCACGCGCTGGGGGAGGCGCGGCTGCGGGTCGAGACCGCCCGGCTGCATGTCGCGGAGACCGCGCGGGCCGTCGACGAGGCGGCGGAGGCGGCTGTGCTGCCTGCGCCGGCCGACCTGAGCCGCCTGGCCGCCAATGTCGCCCACGCGGCGCGGATGGTGACCACGGCGATGGACGACCTGATGTATCTCGGCGGCGCGAGCGCCTTCGCCCACTCCAGCGCGCTCGGCCGGATCTGGCGCGACGCGAACACCGGGGCGCGTCACGGCGTGCTCAACCCGTACGTGAACTACGAGGCGGCCGGAAGCGGCCTGGTCGACGTCGAGGCGGCGCCGCTCTCCCGTGGCTGAGCGGCGCTCGGAAAAATACGAGCAATCTTTGAATTTGCCCTTTCGGTGAGGGGGGACTTCGCCTATGGTGTGGCTCACATCAAGAGTCAAATCACGTTCGAAAAGTTCGGGAACCGGACTTCTGGCACGTGATCGAGCGGGGGCCGTCGCAGTGGCGCGACGGCTCCCCGAACCCAGCGGTCTGCTCGGTGACTGCCCGCGTCCGTCCGCGTCCGATCGCGGACTCCTCAATGTCGCCCGAACCGGATCGCGTGCTCGGCACCGGTCCCCCCTCCAAGGAGCTCTCTTGAACCGTCGCAAGTCCACCTACGGGTTCGCAGCCGTCGCGCTGCTGACCGCCGCGCTGCTCAGCGCCTGCGGCAGCAGCGACAAGGACTCGGACGCCACCGACGTCAGCACCGCGGTCCCGGCCGACGCGAAGTCCGCCGACCCCAGCCTGGCCCCGGTGAAGATCGGGTTCCACAACCTCGAGGGCGGCCAGTTCTCCCTCACCGACATGCGCAAGGGCTTCGAGAGCGCTGTCGACTACGTCAACCGAGAGCTGGGCGGGGTCAACGGACACCCGCTGGAGGCGGTCGTCTGCAAGACCGACGTCACGCCGGAGTCGTCGGTCAACTGCGCCAACAAGTTCGTCTCGGACGACGTCGTGATGGCCGTCCAGGGCGTCGACTTCGCGGGCGACGCCGCCCTCCCGGTGCTGCAGCAGGCCGGGATCGTCGACGTCAGCGCCTTCGCCTACGGCCCGGCCGAGAACGTCGCCGTCGGGGACGCGTTCATCTCGATGGCGTCCAACGAGGAGGGCTACGCGGCCGGACTCGTACAGCTGAAGAACATGGGCGCGAAGTCGATCGCCGTCGTGCTCGCCGACGTGCCGCCCAACCACACCGTGATGGACGAGGTCGTCAAGCCGACCGGCGCCGAGCTCGGCATCGAGATCGAGCCGTTCTTCTACCCCAGCCCGACCGACTGGACGTCCTTCGGCGCGACCGTGCTGGCCTCCAAGGCCGACGCGATCACCTTCTGGGGCGTCGACGCGGACTGTCTCGCGGCGGTCCCGGCGTTCCGCTCACTCGGGTTCACCGGCACGATCCACGCCGGCTCGTGCGCCGTCCTCGCGGACAAGCTCGACCCGTCGAGCCTCAAGGACGTCATCGTGGCCAACTCCCTCTACAACCCCACGATGGACCCGATCCCGGCCGCCTCGAAGGACGACCTGGACGTCTACAAGCGCTACTCCGCAGATGACGACGTGTCCAACCAGAACCAGTCGATCCAGGGCTTCCACACGGCGATGTTCGCCTACAGCCTGCTCGCCCAGGTCAAGGGCGAGGTGACGGCGAGCTCGGTCAAGGCCACCGCGGCGACGGCCACCGGCGACCTGTTCTTCCGCGAGGTGGGCTACGACTGCGCGACCCCGACCTGGCCGGGCACCACCGCCTGCAGCGGTGGGTTCGTGTTCACCGAGGTCAACGCCGCCGGCAAGAACGAGGTCCTGCCCGACCAGCCCGTCGACGTCGCGAGCGCCCTCGACTGACCTGAGCTCGACCATCCGGGGACCATCCGGACCGAGAGGGAACAACTGTGACTGAGTACGTACTCTTCCTCGTCCTCGGCCTGAGTGTCGGCGCCGTCTATGCGGCGCTGACCCTCGGGGTCGTGGTGACGTACCAGGGCGCCGGAGTGATCAACTTCGCGGTCGCCGCGATGGCGACCGTGCCGCTCTACGTCTTCGACGACCTGACCCGAGGGAAGCTCACCCTCCCGATTCCCTGGATGCCGTCCTTCGAGCTGGACCAGCCACCCGCGACCTGGGTCTGCGTGGTGGTCGCCTTGATGGTCGCGGCCGTGATCGGGGCGCTGGTGGAGCTGTGCGTCTCGCGCCCGCTCCGCCACGCTCCGGTCCTGGCCAAGGTCGTCGCCGCCATCGGCGTGATGCTCACCCTGCAGGCCGCGGTAGGCCTGACCTACGGCACCGACGCCCGGGTGCGGACGCCGCTGCTCCCCACCGGGGTCGTCGACATCGGCGGCGCGAGCGTCCCGACCGACCGGATCTGGCTGATCGCCCTCGTGGCCGTGCTGGGGATCGGGCTGGCGACCTGGTCGCGCTTCTCCCGGACCGGGCTGTCGATCCAGGCGGCCGCGGAGAACGAGCGGGCCGCGGCGTTCGCCCGGCTCTCGACCGCCAACCTCGGCATGCTCACCTGGGTCCTCGCCTCGGTCGTCACCGCACTGGTGATGATCATGGCCGGGCCCGCCACGGGCGTGCTGACCCCCGACATCCTGTCCCTGCTGGTGGTCCCGGCGCTGGCGGCGGCACTGATCGCCCGGCTCCGCTCGCTGTGGTGGGGCCTGGTCGGCGCGTTCGGCCTGGGTGTGGCGCAGGCCGAGCTGCAGTTCCTCTCGAGCACCAAGGACTGGTGGCCCGAGTCCGCCCGGCAGAACATCGGCAACGTGGTGCCCTTTGTGGTCATCGTGATCGTGCTGGCGCTCTTCGGCCGGTCGATCCCGAGCCGCGGCGACGAGGTGCTCAGCTCGCTGCCGCCGGTGATCGTGCCCAAGAACCGTCCGATCGTGGTCACGGCGTTCGCCCTCGCCGGCCTGGTCCTGCTGCTCGCGCTGAACGGCTCCTACCGGTTCGGCCTGATCACCAGCCTCGCGATGTCGCTGATCGCGCTGTCGCTCGTGGTGCTGACCGGCATGGTCGGGCAGATCTCGCTGGCCCAGGCGGCCTTCGCGGGGACCGCGGGACTGTTCCTCTCCAAGATCGGGACCGACCTGCCGTTCCCGATCTCGATGTTGGTCGCCGCGGCACTGGCGGCGTGTCTCGGTGTCGTGGTCGGCCTGCCGGCGCTGAGGATCCGGGGCGCCCAGCTCGCCGTGGTGACCCTCGCGGCCGGGCTGACGATCGAGAAGTTCGTGCTGTCCAACCCGGCGATCGCAGACTCGACGGCCAACATCATCCCGTCGCCGTCGTTCCTGGGGATCGACCTGGCCGTCCGCGACGGCCGCGACATCGCGCGGATCGAGTTCGGCATCATGGTGCTGGTCGTCGTGATGATCGCGTTCGTCCTGGTCGGCAACCTGATGCGCTCGGGCTCGGGCCGCAAGATGCTCGCCGTCCGCTCTAACGAGCGGGCCGCGTCGGCTATCGGCATCAACGTCGCCGGCATCAAGCTGACCGCGTTCGCGCTGGCCTCCTTCCTGGCCGGACTGGGCGGGACGCTGATCGGCTACAGCCGCGGACAGCTCAGCCCCGCGTCGTTCGGCGTGTTCGTCGGGCTCTCGCTGCTGGCGATCGCCTACCTGTGCGGCATCACCAGCGTCAGCGGCGCCGCGGTCGCCGGTGCCAGCGCGGTCCTCGGCATCGCCTTCGTGTTCTTCGACGAGCACCTGCATGTCGGCCCCTACTACACGCTGCTGACCGGCATCTCGTTGATCCTGACCGTTCTGCTCAACCCGGTCGGACTGGTCGGCAAGATGCAGTCCGACCTCCGGGCGCTCGGCGCGATGATCCGGCGCCGCCGTGGTCGCGACACCGACCCCACCGGTACGCCGGTCGCCGCCGGAGCTCAGGACACCGAGCCGCGGCCCGCGAACCGCGCGCCGCGGGAGATCGGTGACGTCGTCCTCGACGCCCGCGACGTCAAGGTGGTCTACGGCGGCCTCGTGGCCGTCGACGGCGTCCACCTCTCGGTGCGTGCCGGGGAGATCGTGGGCCTGATCGGGCCCAACGGCGCCGGCAAGACCAGCTTCGTGGACGCGATCACCGGCTTCACGCCGGCGCAGGGCACGGTCACGCTGCGCGACGCCGACGTGGCCGGGCTGAGCCCGCACGCGCGGGCGCGGCGTGGGCTGGTGCGCACGTGGCAGGCCGGCGAGCTCTTCAACGACCTCTCGGTCGAGAGCAACGTGCGGGTCGCCGACGACATCGGCAACGACCTGCTCAAGCTCGGCCGGGACTTCTTCCGGCCCAACGGGCCGACCTCGGACAGCGTGCGCGCGTCGATCGAGCTGATGGGCCTGCAGGACGTGGCCGCACGGACGCCGGCCGAGCTCCCGCTCGGCCGGCAGAAGGCGCTCGGTGTCGCCCGGGCGCTGGCCCTGCAGCCGGCCGCACTGCTGCTCGACGAGCCGGCGGCCGGTCTCGACAGCGTCGAGAGCCTGGCGTTCGGCGAGCAGGTGCGCGACATCGCGGCCAGCGGCGTCGGCTGCCTGCTGATCGACCACGACATGCACCTGGTGATGGGTGTGTGCGACCGCATCTACGTCGTGGAGTTCGGCCAGCTCATCGCCGAGGGCACGCCGGAGGAGGTGCGCCGCGACCCGCGGGTGATCGCGTCCTATCTCGGTGCGGCCGACGGCGACCCCGGCGACGACGCCCCTGCCGACGCGGTGTCGCCCGGTGACCGCCCGCTCGTTCCGACCCAGGGAGTGACCTCTTGACTGCGCTGATCGACGCCCGCGAGCTGCGCTGCGGATACGGCCGGCTGGCCGTGGTCCGCGACGTGGACCTGACCCTCGAAGCGGGGGAGGTGGTGTGTGTGCTCGGCGCCAACGGCGCCGGGAAGAGCACACTGCTGCAGACGCTCGCCGGCGCCCAGGCGGTGCTCGGCGGGACGCTGAGCGTGATGGGGGAGCCGGTCCGCGGCCGGCGGCCTTACCAGGTCGCGCGCCGGGGGGTGAGTGTCGTGCCCGAGGGGCGCGGCCTCTTCTACCGGCTCTCGGTGGCCGACAACCTCCGCCTTCGGCGTCATCGCCGTTCCACGGTCGAGATCCGCGACGTGCTGGACTACTTCCCGGCCCTCAACGGGCTGCTGCGGCGCAAGGCGGGCCTGCTGTCCGGGGGTGAGCAGCAGATGCTCGCCGTCGCCGGAGCGCTCGTCGCGGACCCGCGGCTGATCATGCTCGACGAGATGAGCCTCGGTCTGGCGCCGATCATCGTGGAGCAGCTGCTCCCGATCGTGCGGACCATTGCGGACGAGCGCGGTGTGGGGGTCCTCCTCGTCGAGCAGCACGTCCGGGCCGCGCTGCAGATCGCGGACCGCGGGATCGTGCTGGCCCACGGCGAGGTCGTGGCCCAGGGCACTGCCATCGAGCTGCGCCGCGACGCCGAGCTGCTCGAGGCGAGCTATCTCGGGGACGAGGCCGCGATCGCGGCCGCCGAGGGGAGTGGACTGCTGTGACGACGAGGACGGGAACCGGTGTGACGTGGCTGGCCTTCAAGAGGATCGTCGGCAACGGGCTCGACAACGTCTTCCGCGACATCGCGGTGAGTGGGCTGAGCTGTGGGCCGGGCGGCTACGTGATCGGCGCGTCGGCGCCGATCGCCGAGGTGCAGCGTTCGATGAACGTGCGGGTCGAGGCGCGCCGGGCGATCCGCGACCTCGAGCTGTTCCTGGCGCGGCAGGCTCCCGAACACGACGGCTGAGATCGAGCCCGGAGCGGGCGAGCGGTGCAGGTCACCGCTCGCCCGCTTCGTCGTCGACGGGCACGGTGTAGTTGAGGGCCCGGCGCCCTCCGTCGACGATCAGCACCTGTCCGGTGAGGTACGACGCGTCCTCGCTGGCGAGGAAGGCCACCACGGACGCCAGCTCGTCGGGCTCGGCCAGTCGGCGCAGCGGGATCCGCGAGAGCATCATGGTGCGCAGCTCGGGCTTCTGGGCGAAGAAGTCGGCGACCATCGGGGTCGCGGTGCTGCCCGGGGCCACGGCGTTGACCCGGATCCCCTCGTGGGCGAGCGCGACGGCCATCACCCGGGTCAGCGACTCGACGCCGCCCTTCGCGGAGGCGTAGGCGGCCTGGGTCGCGACGCCGCCGTGGGCGGTCACCGAGCTGATGTTGACGATCGCCCCGCCCTCGCCGCGCTCGACCATGTGCCGCGCGACGGCCTGGCCCAGCAGGAACTGGGAGGTGAGGTTGACCGCCACGACCCGTTCGAACTCCTCCTCGCTCACCTCGAGGAAGGTCGTGTTGTTGGCGATGCCGGCGTTGTTGACCAGGATCTGCACCCCGCCGAGCTCGGCGACGGTCGCCTCGACGGCGGCGCGGACCTCGTCCGCGCGGGACACGTCGACCTCGCGGAAGTCGGCGCGTCCGAGGCGTCGTGCGGTCGCCCGGCCGGCTGCGACCTCGCGGTCGAGGACGACGACGTGCGCGCCCTCCGCCACGAGGCGCTCCGCGATCGCGGCGCCGATCCCGCGCGCGGCGCCGGAGACCATGGCCACCTTGCCGTCCAGTGGCATCAGGGCACCAGGACCGGCCGGGCGGTGCTCGCCCGCAGGGCGCTGCGGCGCAGGGCGGGGGTCGGTCGGGTGGCGCGCGGGCCGTACCACCGCTCCAGGCCCGCGAGCAGGTCGAGGGCGGCGGCCGCGCCGACCTGGTCGAGCCACACGGACGGTGCTGCGGTGCTGCGTGCGCGGTCCCGGAACCGGGCGTCGACCTCGGCCGGGTCCCGTCCGGCTCCGTCGACCAGCTCTGCGGCGGTGTTGAGCACGGTGGCCAGGATCCGGCCGGTGACCAGGCCCGGTGTGTCGGGAACGAGGTGCACCTCCAGCCCGGCGGCCTGCAGCAGGCCCACGGCACTGTCGAGCGCGGCGGGAGAGCAGTCGGGATGTGCCGCGAGCGCGACGCAGCGCGCCGCCCGGTGGTCGGGGAGGAGGTCGAGGACCACCACGTCGGGGCCCCACGTCGTACCGAGCTCGAGCGCGGTGGCGCCGGAGGTCCGGGTGAGGGTGCCGCGGTGAGGCAGCTCGACCACCCCGTGGTGGCGGTGGGAGGCGAGCACGGGGACATCTGCGGCGGCGAGCAGGTCGCGCAGCGCGCCCGCGCCGTGGTCGACGACCTCCAGCGGCGGCCGACAGGCGGGCCACGGGCGCGGTGCCGCGCGGGGCGCGTCGTCGGCGCCCGAGGGGGCCAGCAGCGCCGACGGGCCGAGCGTGAAGCCGGCCGATCCGGTCAGCAGGTCGTCGATCACGTCGAGGTCGTGGCCGGCGGCGACCAGGTCGAGGACCTCGGTCAGGTACGCCGAGGAGACCGGGTCGTCGACGGCGGGGAGCTCAGTCGCGGTAGGTCGCAAGGGCCCACTCCTCGAAGGTGATCGGCCGCAGGCCCAGGGAGCGGGCCTGCTCGGGGCGGGCCGGCGAGCCGACGACGTTGAACCACTCCTGCGCCTCGACGACGGGTTGGGGGATGCCGGCGGCGACCGCCTGCTCGGGCGTCAGGATGTCCGGCACGATCGGCTCCTGCCAGGCGGTGGAGAGGACCGCCGCGATCTCGCCGACGCTCAGCACGTCGCCCGCCAGGTCCAGCTCGATCCCGTGGAAGGTGGCGGGGTCGAGCAGCGCCGCGGCGGCGGCGGCGCCGATGTCCTCCGGCGCGATCAGCGGCACCTCGGTGTCGGCGGCGATCACGGTGACGAGCCGGCCGTCGACGACCGACGAGCGGTCGAACAGCGGGTGATCCATGAAGGTCGGCGGCTTGATGATGGTCCATGCCTCGAAGCCGGCGCCGGCGACCAGGTCCTGGATCGCTGCCTTGGTCTCGAAGTAGTCGCCGGTCGACCAGCGGCCCTCGTCCCAGCCGGGCGCGTTGCGGTGCCAGGCGCCGGCCCCGGAGACCGAGGTGTGCACGAACCGGGTCACGTCGTTGCTCCGGGCCGCCTCGACCAGCTGGGTGCCCTGGGTCAGCTCGGAGGCGAAGTCGATCGCCCCGATCGACAGGTCGAGCGGGGTCTGGATCGAGAAGACGCCGCGGACGCCACGGCTGGCGGCCTCGAGGGAGGCTCGGTCGCGCAGGTCGCCCCGGAACAGCTCGGCGCCGGCCTGCTCCAGCGCGACGGCCCGAGGCGCCGCGGGGTCGCGGACCAGGGCCCGCACGGGGACGCCGGCGGCGAGCAGGGCGCGGGCGGTGCCGCCGCCCTGGCGTCCGGTCGCGCCGGTCACGAGGAAGGGTGCGTCGTTGGTCATCGGTGGCTCCTGCTGGTCTGGTGGGTTGCTGTGGTCACGGCGTTGCGAAGGGTCCCGACGCCCTCGACCTCACACTCGACCACGTCGCCGTCGTCGACAAGGACGATGCCGGGCGTGCCGAGGGTGATCACGTCGCCGGGGTGCAGGGTCAGCACGCGGGACGCGTGGCTGACCACCTCGGCGACGGGGAACTTGAAGTCACGGGTGGTGCCGCGCATCTGCTCGACCCCGTTGACGCGGGTGGTGATGGCCAGGCCGTCGCGGATCGCGGTGTCGTCGATGCCGGTCTCGATCCACGGGCCGAAGGGGGCGAAGCCGTCGAAGCTCTTGGCGAGCACGGCTCCGCTGACCAGCCGGGGCAGCTCGTCGGGCCACGTGCCCGCGGGGTGGATCAGCGCGGGGGAGGTGACGTCGTTCATCACCGTGAAGCCGGCGATGGCGTCCCAGGCCTGCTCCGGGGCAAGACCGGTGGCGCGACGGCCGATGACGACGGCCAGCTCGGCCTCGGCAGCCAGCGGGCCGCCAACGAGCTCGGGCACCACGATCGGGCTGTCGGGGCCGCCGGGCGGGACGCCGAACGCCTTGGCGGCCAGGTACGGCGGATAGTCGACCGGCGGGTCGCCGGGCTTCACGAAGGCGCGCCACATCAACAGGATGGTGCGCGGCTCGCTCGGGCTGAGCAGGGTGACCTCGTCGAGGGTGTAGGTCTTCGCGCGCCGGTGCTCGGCGAACGGGTCGCCGTGGACCGAGACGAACGCCTCGTCCTCGACGAGGCCGGCGGCGATGCTCCCGTCGGGCAGGGCGGCCCGCCCCCAGCGGGTCACAGCGCACCCTCGCTGCGCAGCCGGGCGACGGTGGCGTCATCGAGGCCCAGCAGCTCGGCCAGCACCTGGTCGGTGTCCTGGCCGTAGCTCGGCCCCGACCGGTCCCAGGGCCCGCCGATGTAGGGCGGGGTCGCGGAGAAGGTCGTCGGCAGCTCCTTGACCGGCCAGCGGCCGAGATCGGCCTGCTCCAGCTCGACCATCCAGCCCAGGTGGGCGAGCTGGGGGTCGTGCTCGACGCGGTCCTCGGCGTTCTGGCACACGCCTGCCGGAACGCCTCGCGCCTGCAGCTTCTCCATCAGCGCGAACGGGTCCCACGAACGGGTGGCCTCGCCGATGAGCGCGTCGAGCTCGTCTTGGTGTTCGAGCCGGGCCGCGAGCGTGGCGAAGCGGGGGTCCTGGGCGGCGCGCTCGATGCCGAGCGCCTCGGCCAATGCCTGCCACTGTTCCTCGTCGAAGCTCGACACCGCGATCCAGCGGTCCTCGCCCTCGGCGGGATAGGCGCCGCTCGGTGCCGCGGGCCGGTACGGCGACCGGTTGCCGTAGCGCTCCCAGTGCCGGCCGTTGGCGCTGTGGTCGAGCACCGACGTGCCGGTGAGGTAGAGACCGGTCTCGCCCTGCGAGGCGTCGATGTGGCAGCCGAGCCCGGTGACCTCGCGGCGGTGGAGGGCGGCGAGCATCGCGGTGGCCATGTTGTAGGCGCCGAACCAGTCCAGGTAGGAGTAGCCGATCCCCGCAGGTGGGAAGGGCGCGGGCAGGCCGGACATGTCGCTGATCCCGGAGATCGCCTGGGCGCTCGGGCCGAAGGTGCGGGCCCGGCCGTAGGTGCCGAGCTCGCCGAGACCGCTCTGCTGGACGTAGATGATGTCGCTCTTGAGCTCGCGCAGCCGGTCGTAGCCCAGGCCCATCCGCTTCATGGTCCCCGGCGAGAAGCCCTCGACGACCAGGTCGGCGTCGGCGATCATCCGCTCGAGGATCTCGCGTGACTCGGGGTGCTTGAGGTTGAGGGAGAGCGCGCGCTTGCCGGCGTTGATCTCCATGAAGGAGCCGCTGCGGTTCGGGTCGCCGCTGATCCCGCCGGTGTCGGGCGTGGGCAGCGGGCCGCTCGCCGCATCGCGCTCGGCGCGTCCTCCCGGAGGGCAGGCGCCGAGCGGGCTGAACCTCATCCGGTCCGGGCGGCTGAGGTGCTCGACCTTGATCACGTCGGCGCCCAGCGCGCTCAGGAAGCGACCGGCGCCGGCGCTGGCGAGCATCCAGCTCAGGTCGACGACCCGGACGCCGTCCAGCGCGAACGGCGTGCCGAGGGCGCTGGTGCGGTCGGGGGCCGCCGCGGCCCGGGGGCGGCGCGGCGAGGTCCGGGTCGCGGGACGCGGCGTGGCGAGCCATTCCTGGTCGACGACGCCGTCGTGCTCGCCGACCAGGGGAGGGCGGGGGCCGCGCCGCCACGGCAGTCCCTCGGTGACCCACTTGCCACCGACGTAGGTGAAGGTCCGGTCGAGCTCGGGATGGTGGACGTCGAAGAACGCGCCGCGCTGGAGCCAGTGCTCGTCGGTAGCGTTCTCCTCGGGCCGGCGGATCGGCGTCCAGGGCATGTCGAGCTCCTGGGCCTCGCGCCACAGATCGCGGTCGTACATCAGCCGGCCGACCAGCCGGTCGACCAGGGTGGCCAGGTGGCCGCGCGCCTCGTCGGTGTCGCGGTAGGGCGTCGCGTAGCGGGGGTCGTCGAGGTCCTCGTGCATCCCGTAGCGCCGCAGCAGGGTGACCGTGCTGTCCCACTCGTCGTTCTGGGTGCGGACGTAGGTCCGGTAGGGCAGCAGGTACCGGCCGTCCTTGGTGGCCGACAGGGCGGGGCTGCGGCTGGTGGTGGTCGAGTGCCGGCAGGTCAGCCGGTAGTGGGTCTGGGCCAGGTAGACCCAGTCGGGCACGTCGGTCTCGGTGTTCTGGCTGACGGCCTGGTGCACGCTCGTGGACAGCTGCTGGCCCGTGCCCGTCCCGAGGCGGTGCACGAGGGCGGCGATCACCGCCATCGCCGCCATCTCGCCGGTGATCTGGTAGGCCTGCCACATCTGCGGCGCCACCGGTGGTGTCTCGTAGCGACCGGCCGGGTCCGGGTCGTAGCCGCAGTTCATCATCACCCCGCCCAGGGCCAAGTGGACCAGGTCGCTGCCGAGGTGGTCGGCCCATGGTCCGGTGTCGCCGAACGGGCTGATCCGCGAGGTGATCAGGCCCGGGTTCAGTGCCGACAGCCGGTCGTGCCCGAGGCCGCGCTCGGCGAGGTGGCCGCGGGGCCGGCTGTCGAGCACGACGTCCGCGACCGCGGCCAGGCGGCGCAGCCGGTCCTGGCCCGAGGGCGCGTCGAGGTCGACCGTGATCGAGCGCTTGGCGAAGTTGTAGTGCCAGAAGTAGAGCGAGCGGTCGGGGTGGGGCTCGTCGTCGAGGAAGGGCCCGAAGGACCGGGTCGCGTCGCCGCCGGGCTGCTCGACGCGGACCACGTCGGCGCCCAGCCCGGCGAGCACCTTGCCGCAGTACTCGCCCAGCTCGCCGCCGATCTCGAGCACGCGTACCCCGTCCAGGAATCCGGGCGGAGGGGTCTGGTCGTGGCTCTCGTCGCGCTGCACCGGTGCCTCTTCTCGTCGCCGTGGTGAACCAGACATACGGTACACGATATCTCGGATATTGATCCCACGGAGTTTTCATGGCAGGCTGCGCAACGGTCCCCGACAGGCGCGGGCCGGTCGGCCGAGGCGGCATACGATGTGCCGTACGCCAACTGGCGCACCCGAACAGGAAAGGTCGATCGTGATGAACGCAGCCCCCCCGGCGACGAACGCACTGATCCCGCTCTCCGCGCGCCCCGAGAACCTCACCTCGATGGTCTACTCGCAGATCCGCGACCGGATCATCGATGCCACCTTCCCGCCGGGCAGCTCGGTCAGCGAGGCATCGTTGGCGACGCAGCTCGGGGTGAGCAAGACGCCGGTGCGCGAGGCGCTGCTCCGGCTGCGCCAGGCCGGGCTCGTCGAGCCCACCACCCGCGGCCTGCGTGTGATCGAGCCGTCGGCCAAGATGATCGCCGACGCCTTCGAGCTGCGCGCGGCCCTCGAGGCGACCGCGGGACGCTATGCGGCCGACAGGATCGACGCGACGATCCTCGAGGCGCTCGCGTCGGCGGCCAGCGACTCGCTGGCCGCCGCCCGGGGTCGGCGGGCGAGCGACTTCCACGACGACGACCGGCGCTTCCACACGGTGATCGCCACCGCGGCCGGCAACGACGTGCTGTCGCAGACCATGGACAACAGCTTCGCGCTCACCCAGGCGCTGCGTCAGCGCGACGTCGCGCTCGAGCGCGACTTCGTGACCGATGCCGAGGAGCACGTCGCGATCGCCGAGGCGATCCGGGCGGGCGACGGCGAGCTCGCCGCCCGGCGCTCCTCGGAGCACATCCTGCGGATCATGGGCCAGCTCCTGGGTGCCTTCGGCGCGAGCCACGACGACGAGGATGACAAGGACACCTGATGACCACGACCGAGCACCTGCGCCCGCTGCCCCGCCCGACCCGGCTCTCCGCCCCCTTCTGGGACGGCTGCCGCGAGGGCGAGCTGCGGGCGCAGCAGTGCCGGGACTGCGGCGGGTTCGTGTTCCTCCCGCAGGAGTTCTGCTCGCACTGCCTCGGTCTGGACCTGAGCTGGGTGCCCTGCTCGGGTGAGGGCGAGATCGTCTCGTTCACCGTGATCGGCCGGGCCCAGACGCCCGCCTTCGCGACGCCGTACGTCGTCGCGGTCGTGCGCCTGCGCGAGGGCCACGAGATGCTCACCAACATCATCGACGCGGCGCCGGCGGACGTCACCGTCGGAGCCGCGGTCACCGTGTCCTTCCTTCCGGTGACCGCCGAGACCACCCTGCCCTGCTTCGTCCTGGCGGGATGAGCCCGGGCGCGTCGCGCCCGCCGGAGAACCATCGAGCCGATCCGAGGATTCGTCATGCCCGAGAACAGTCGTCAGCCCGTCATCGTTGGGGCGTTCAACACCCGCCAGGCCCGGGTCCTCGAGGGCGAGACCTCGCACCGGGTGACCCTTGCGGCGATCAAGGGGGCGCTGGCCGACGCGGGCCTGGAGCGCTCCGAGGTCGACGGGCTCAACATCCTGCCGGGGCTGGACTACCAGAACGGGACCCGGGCCTTCGGCTACGCGCTCGACATCCCCTACTTCTGGGTCGGCCGACAGGCGCCGGGGCCGGCGTCGGTGCTCGAGGCGGCCGCCGCGATCCGTGAGGGAGTGTGCGACGTCGTGGTGCTCGCGGCGGGCGAAGCGGGGATCCACACCGACCGGACGTCCGTGGCGCCGTGGACCCGCCCGTCCAACGAGTTCATCGAGTGCTGGGGCCTGATGACCCCGGCCGAGTTCGCGCTCTCGGCGCAGGAGTACCTGCACCGCTTCGCCGTCGACCCGGTCAAGATCGCCTACGTCGCCTCGGTCATCCGCAACAACGGGGCGCGCAACCCGGAGGCGATCTACTACGGCCGCGGCCCGTTCACGCCGCAGGACATCCTCGACTCACGTCTGATCGCGGAGCCCTACCACCTGCTCGACTGTGCGATGACGGGCGAGGGCGGCTCGGCGCTGGTGCTCACCACCGCCGAGCGGGCCCGGGACCTCCCGGCGCAGGCAGTGACGGTGCTCGGTGGTGGCTCGGAGAGCTGGGGGCCGTCGTACACCCACCCGCCGACCTACGACCGGGTCGGGATGCTGGGGCGCAGGGCAGCCGACCGCGCCTTCGCCCAGGCCGGACTGGCGCGCGCGGACGTCGACGTCTTCGAGCTCTACGACAACTTCTCGTGGGAGATCATCCGCTACTTCGAGGCCTTCGGATACTGCGCGGTGGGCGAGGGGGCGGACTTCGTCGCCGACGGCACCATCGAGATCGGTGGCACGCACCCGATCGTCACCGACGGCGGCACGATGGCGCACTCCCACACAGGCGAGTCGCAGCGTCACCAGCGCGTGGTGCAGGCGGTGCGCCAGCTGCGGGGGACCACCTCGGCCAACCAGGTCGAAGGCGCCCGGACGGCACTCGTGGCAGCGCTGGGGGACGTGATCCTGCTCGGCGCCTGACCTTTCGATATCTGGTATATCGAGATATCGTATGTCATTGCGGTGGGCAGCGGCCCACCGTGCCCGACCGCGAACCGAGAGGCCTGCCATGAGCGCCGCAGAACTTCCGCAGATGATCAGCGTCGACGACCACATCATCGAACCGCCCGACCTCTTCGAGCGCTGGCTGCCGCAGAAGTACCGCGACCGCGCGCCCCGCGTGGAGCGGCGGATGATCAGCCGCGCGTCCACCCTCTTCAACGGCCTGGTCGAGGACCCCGACGGGGACCCCGGCGACGTGTGGTTCTTCGGTGACTCAGCCTACGTGCTGCGCCGCCCGATCCTCATCCTCGACGGCGTCGAGACGACCGCAGCGATGCGCGGCAACGAGCCCGCGACCTACGACGAGATGCACCCGGCCTGCTACGACCCGAAGGCGCGGGTCGAGGTGATGAGCACCCAGGGCGTCGAGGCGTCCCTGGCGTTCCCGACCTTCCCGCGCTTCTGCGGCCAGGCGTTCAGCGAGCAGACCGCGGACGACCGGGTCTTCGGTCTGGCCTGCGTCGAGGCCTACAACAACTACATCGTCGAGGAGTGGGCCGGCGACTCCGGCGGTCGCCTCATCCCGCAGCCCGTCGTGCCGCTGTGGGACCCGGTGCTGGCCGCTGCCGAGGTGCGGCGCAACGCCGCCCGCGGCGTGCGGGCGGTCGCGTTCAGCGAGATCATCGGCCACCTCGGCTACGGCAGCATCCACAGCGGCATCTGGGACCCGTTCTTCGCGGCCTGCGAGGAGACCGGGACCGTGATCGACATGCACATCGGCTCGTCGTCGAAGATGATGCCGATGCCGCCGGACGCCCCCGACGTCATCACCACGACGACGCAGTTCACCAACTCCTACGTCTCGATCGCCGACTTCGTGTTCTCCGGCGTCCTGGTACGTTACCCGGACCTCAAGCTGGCCTACTCCGAGGGACAGGCCGGCTGGCTGCCCTACGCGATGGAGCGGATGGACCACGCCTACCAGCACCACACGTGGAGCCACGGCGAGCAGCCGATGCCCGAGTTGCCGTCGTACTACATCCGGCGCAACGTGTTCGGCTGCATCTTCGCCGACCGCCACGCGATCGAGCAGGCCGAGAAGATCGGCGTCGACAACATCATGTTCGAGGTCGACTTCCCCCACGCCGACGGGCCGTACCCACACACGGCCCAGCACGTGGCCACTCAGTTCGCCGGGGTCGACTCGGAGACGACGTACAAGATCCTGCGCGGCAACGCGATCCGCGTCTACGAGCTCGACCTCGACCGCGACCGGGTGCCCGCCGCGGCCGCCCTGGTCTGACGCTCGCCCCACGACAAGGGCGCCCCGAGCACTCGACCGAAGGTCGAGTGCCCGGGGCGCCTCGTCGTCACCGGGTGAGCTCCGGGTCAGCTCAGGATGGCGCGGTGACGCTCCACGACGGCGCGCAGCGCGGCCAGGAAGGCGTCGTGGTCCGCGGGTTGCAGCGCCACTGACAGGGCCAGGTAGCCGCGGCGCGCGAAGTAGCACCCGTGCAGGATCATCTCCAGGTGCAGCAGCGCGCGCTGCGCCTCCGCAGGGACGACGTCCTCGACCGCGGTGATCGGCGTCGACTGGAAGTGCAGGGCGATGATCGAGCCGATGCCGGTGGCCTGCATGGCCACGCCGGCCTCGGCGAAGACCGCATTGGTCCGCTCCCGGAGCCGGTCGCCCGCGATGTTGTGGGCCACGGCCACCTCGGGGGTCCACACCTCCCGCAGCCCGGCGGCCCCGGCGGCCATCGTCAGCGTGTTGTTGTTGAACGTGCCGGGATGGCTCAGGCCCCCGGGGCGTGCCGGGTCGTAGCGCTCCATCAGCTCGCGGGATCCGCCGAACGCGCCGAAGCTGAACCCGGCGCCGAGGTACTTGCCGAAGGTGGTGAGGTCGGGCTGGAGCCCGTGCACCTCCTGCAGCCCTCCCGGCGCGAGGCGCGAGGTCATCACCTCGTCGAGGATGAACACGGCACCGACTTCGCGGGAGGCCTCCTGCAGCAGGTGGAGGAAGGCGGTCGACCCCGGGATGGCGCCGGCGCCCCCGAGCATCGGCTCGACGATCACGGCGGCGAGCTCGCCGCGGTGCCTGTGGATCAGGGCACGGGTGCCCTCGACGTCGTTGAAGGTGCCGACCACTGCGGGAAAGGGGACGTTCACTGGTGACGCACCGCGGAAGCTGAGCACGCCGCCGTGGTAGCCGCCCGAGAACACCAGGACGTGGCTGCGTCCGGTGACCGCCCGCGCCGTCGCGATGGCCATCAGGTTGGCCTCGGTGCCCGAGTTGACGAAGCGCAGCAGGTCCACCGAGGGGAACCGCGCGGCCAGCAGTGTGGCGAACTCGCCCTCGTGCTCGTTGGGGCCGCCGTACGCGATGCCCGCGTCCAGTGCACCGCGGGCGGCCCTCATGATCGCGGGGTGCGAGTGCCCGTACAGGCCGGCCGAGTACTCACCGAGGAAGTCGGTGAGCACGTGGCCGTCCAGGTCGGTGAGGTGCTGGGCGCTTGCCGACGCGAAGGCCAGCGGGAACGGGCTGTAGTACAGCGAGGTGCGTGTGTTGCCGCCGGGGAGCGCCCGTCCGGCGTCGATGTACGCCGCGTGGCTGCGGGGGTTCGCCGCGCCGAAGCGTTCCTCGGCGTCGGCGAGTGCGGACTGCAGGGCCGTGGTCGTGGTGCCGGTGGACATGGTTCAGCCGATCCGCACGTCGAGCCAGCCGTGGGGGGTCACCACGGCCGAGTCCTGGGCGCCGATGAGGACCGAGGTCGTCGGCGTCTCGAAGATCGCCGGGCCCTCGATCCTGTGGTCCTGCGGCAGCTCGTCGAGCGTGTAGACCGGGACCTCGCGCCACTCGCCCAGATGGATCTTCTGGGTCCGGGCCGCGACCACCTCGCTCGCAGCGGTCCGCAGCGGCTCGGCACGCAGGTCGGGCAGCTTGCCGATGGCGGTGGTGCGCGCGTTGACGATCACCACCTCCTGGCCCGCCGCGTGGTAGGCGTACAGCTCCTCGTGACGCTGGTGGAACAGCTCGGACACCCGTGTCACGAGGTCCGGCGCGTCAAGCGGGATGTCGTCGACGGGGACGGTGATCTCGTAGATCTGCTCGCCGTAGCGCATGTCGAGCGCCCGCCTGATCTCCACCTCACCGTCGAAGTCCGCGAGCCGCGCGCGGCCCTCGGCCTCCATCCGGTCCAGCAGCCCGCGCAGGTCGGCCGAGGTCAGCGTCGCCGCCTCGCTCACGTGCGAGCGGACCAGCTCGTGGCGCAGATCGGTCGCCAGCATGCCCCACGCGGAGAGGACGGACGCGACGTTGGGCACCACGACCCGGTCGATCTCGAGCAGCCGGGCGACTTCGGCGACGTGCAGGCCGGCCGCGCCGCCGAACGAGATCAGTCCGAACTTACGGGGATCCACGCCGCGCCGGACCGAGACGAGGCGGATGCCCTCGGCCATGGTGGTGTTGACGACCTTGAAGATGCCCTCGGCAGCCGCCGTCGACGTGGTGCCGAGCTCGGCGCCCAGGCGGGTCATCGCGGCCTCGGCCGCGGCCAGGTCCAGGTTCATCCGGCCACCGAGGAAGCTGTCGGGGGCGAGGTAGCCGAGGATCACGTTGGCGTCGGTCACGGTGGCCGTCGTACCGCCGCGGCCGTAGCAGGCCGGACCGGGCAGCGCCCCCGCGCTCTCGGGGCCGACATGCAGGATGCTCCCGACGGTGCGGGCCATCGAACCGCCGCCGGCGCCGAGGGTGTGGATGTCGAGGGTCGGCAGGGACACCTTCGCGATACCGACCTGCTTCTCGGAGGTCAGCTGCGCCTCGCCGTCCTGGACGAGGGCGATGTCGGTGCTGGTGCCGCCCATGTCGAAGGTGATCAGGTTGGGCTGGCCGAGCAGCTCGGCCGCGTAGGTCGCGGCCGCGATGCCGCCCGCCGGACCCGAGAGCACCGCGCCGGCGGCGAGCCGGCTGGACTCGGCCAGCGTCGCGAGACCGCCGTGCGAGTGCATGATCATCACCTCGCCGGCGTAGCCGGCCTCCTCGAGGCGGCTGCTCAGCCGGGAGAGGTACGACGCCAGCACGGGCCCGACGTAGGCGTTGACCACCGTCGTCCAGACCCGCTCGTACTCCTTGATCTGGGGGAGCACCTCGGAGGACAGCGAGACATAGGTGTCCGGGAGAGCGGCGGCCAGGGCGCGGCCGGTGCGCTCCTCGTGCTCGGCGTTGCGGTAGGAGTGCAGGTAGCACACCGCGATCGCGTCGACGCCGAGGTCGGCGACCGCGCGCACGGCCTCGTCGAGCGAGTCCTGCTCGAGAGCCGTGGAGATGGTGCCGTCGAACGTGGTGCGCTCGCGCACGCCGATCCGCCGCACGCGGGGCACCAGCGGCGTGGGCGGCGCCATCCGCACGTTGTAGCGGTCCTCCTTGAGCCCCTCGCGCATCTCGATGACGTCGCGATGGCCCTCGGTGGTGAGGAGGGCGACCTTGGCGCCCTTGGCCTCGAGCAGGGCGTTGGTGGCGACGGTCGTGCCGTGCACGATCCGCTCGGTCTCGGCCAGCATCCGCTCGCGGGAGACGCCGAGCTCACCGGCCAGGACGGCGAGACCCTCGAGCAGGCCGTCCGAGGGATCCGTGGGTGTCGAGGAGGTCTTGGCGATCACGATCCGGCCGTCCTCGTCGACGGCGGCCAGGTCGGTGAACGTGCCGCCGATGTCGATGCCGATGCGGTACATGTCTCAGGCTCCTTCGGAGTGGGTGGTCGAGGGGGCGGCCGCGCTGACGAAGCCGTTGCGCAGGTCCTCGGCCCGGGCCTCGGCGTCGCGCTGCCCGGGGCTGCCGTAGCCGCCGCCGCCGGCCGACTCGATCAGGAAGGTCGCGCCCGCGGGGACCTCGATGTCGACCTCCTTGGTGCGCAGCACGCGCTCCTCGCCGTCGGCGAGCAGGCGGTAGCGGTGGGGGAGGCCGTCGTGCCCGCCGGCGATTCCGTACGACGGGTGACGCACGCCGTCGCCGGCCGTGTTGGCGACCGCAGCGGCGGTCGTCTCCATCTTCAGCCGCAGCACCGTGCCGGCGCCGCCGCGGTAGCGGCCGTCGCCGAACGAGTCGGGACGGAACTCGTGGTGCTCGAAGAACAGCGGGAAGCGGTTCTCCGCGACCTCGATCGAGCCGAACTTCGAGCTGCCCATCGCCTGGCCCTCGCCGGCGGTCTCCCAGCCGTCGCCGGCGAGGGAGGCGCCGCCACCGGGGCGCGCATGGAAGAGGTGCCAGATGAACTGCTTGTCGGTGCGCGGGTCGGTGCCCTTGATCGCGATCCGGAACCGCCGGCCCCACCCGGCGATGACCCGCTCCGGACAGGCCTGGACCATCGCCTTGATGATCGCCTCGGAGATCTCCTGCGCGCAGTGGTTGGTGGCGAGGGTGACCGGCGCGGGGGCCTTCGCCCACACGACCGTCCCCTCCTTCGCCGTCACGTCGACCACGCGGAAGGTCCCCGAGTTCTTGGGGGTGTGCGGCTCGATCAGGAAGGACAGGGCCATATAGACCGCCGACATCATGTTCGGGTACGACGAGTTGATGAACCCGCTCACCTGCGGGTGCGAGTCGGTCAGGTCGACGTGGAGGGCGTCGTCGTCGACGGTGACCCGAGCCCGGACATGCACGTCCTCGGTGCCCTGGCCGTCGTCGTCGAGGACGGCCTCGCCGACGTAGGTGCCGTCCTGCCACTCCCGGATGCAGGCGCGGGCCTCGGCCTCGGCGCTGTCGAGAATGTCCTCGATGGAGGCCAGGATCGTGTCCACGCCGTACTCGTCGATCAGCTGGTGCAGCCGGCGCTCGCCGACCCGGGCCGAGCCGATCATCGCGCGCAGGTCGCCCAGGAAGTCGTCGGAGTGGCGCACGTTGGTGGCCACCATGGCCATCACGTCGTCGCGCAGCTCGCCGGCGTCGTACAGCTTGAGGGGGGTGATCCGCACGCCCTCCTGCCAGATCTCGGTGGCCGCGGGGTTGTAGGCGCCGTGCGTCGAGCCGCCGATGTCGCTTTGGTGCGAGCGGTTGATCGACCAGAACAGCAGCCGGTCGCCGTGGAAGACGGGGACCAGCGCGGTGAGGTCGGGCAGGTGGTTGCCGCCGTGGTAGGGGTCGTTGAGCAGGTAGACGTCGCCCGGGCGGACCCGGTCGCCGAAGAAGTCGGCTACCGCCTCGACAGCCCACGGCATCGACCCGACGTGGATCGGCACGTGCTCGGCCTGGGCGACCAGGCGGGCCTGGTGGTCGGTGATGGCCGTCGAGAAGTCGCGACTGGAGTTCAGGATCTGCGAGTAGGCGGTGCGGAGCATCGCCTCGCCCATCTCCTGGACGGTGGCCGTGAAGCGGTGCATGACGACGGAGACGGTGATCGGGTCGGTCACGGGCGGCTCGCATTCGGGTCAAGGGTGGCTGATGTCCGAGATCCAAGATATCGTACGCCAGATATCATTGGGAAGTGGCGGCGCGGTCTGCCGCACGAGAGCGAGAGCCGAGTCGAAAATGAGCGTCATCATCACCGTCGCCCCCACCGGGCCGATCGCGTCGAAGGCGGACAGCCCGCACCTGCCGACGCAGCCCGAGGAGATCGCGGAGCACGTCGCCCGGGCCCACGCGGCGGGCGCCGCGGTCGCGCACCTGCACTTCCGCGACGCGCAGGACCGGCCCACGGCCGACCTCACCATCGCGCGACGCACCATGGAGGCGATCGCCGAGCGGTGCCCCATCTTGATCCAGCTCTCGACCGGCGTCGGCCTCACGGTCCCCTTCGAGGAGCGGGAGGCCCTGGTCGAGCTCGCGCCCCAGATGGCGACGCTCAACCCGTGCACCATGAGCTTCGCCGACGGGGAGTTCCGCAACCCGCCGGCCGACGTGCGCCGGCTCGCGGAGCGGATGCGGGAGCTGGGCGTCAAGCCCGAGCTCGAGGTCTACGACACCGGTCATCTCGACGCCTGCCTTCGCCTGCGCGACGCCGGGCTGCTGGAGGGCCCGCTCCAGTTCAGCATCGTGCTGGGGGTCAACGGCGGCATGAGCGCCACGGCAGAGAACCTGATGACCATGGTCCGCCGGCTGCCGCAGGACGCGATCTGGCAGGTCATCGCGATCGGCCGGGCCAACCTCGAGCTCACCGCGATCGGGCTGGCGCTGGGCGGCAACTGTCGCGCCGGCCTCGAGGACACCCTCTACCTGCGCAAGGGCGAGCTGGCGCGGGACAACAGCGACCTGGTCGAGCGAGCGCGCCGCCTGGCGACCGACCTGGACCGGCCGGTCGCGTCCGTCGACGAAGCCCGCGTCCTTCTGGGCCTGGGCTGAGGCGAACGATGTCCAACCGTACCCGTGTCGGCACTCTCGACGTGGCCGAGGAGCTGTACCGCTTCGTTGAGACCGAGCTGCTCTCGGCGATTCCGATCTCGTCCGGGCAGTTCTGGGGAGCGCTCGAGCAGGCTTGTGCTGAGCTCGCTCCCGTCAACGCCTCGCTCCTCGAGGAACGTGACCGACTGCAGGCGCTCATCGACGGCTGGCTGGGTGCCGCGACCGCCGCGCCCACGCCGGAGGAGTCCGCTGAGTTCTTGACCTCGATCGGCTACCTCGTCGCCCCGCCGCCCCCCTTCGAGATCCAGACGACCGGGGTCGACCCGGAGATCTCGGAGGTGGCGGGTCCCCAGCTCGTCGTTCCCGTCTTGAACGCGCGCTTCGCGCTCAATGCGGTCAATGCCCGGTGGGGATCCCTCTACGACGCTCTCTATGGCACCGACGCTCTGGGCTCGCTGCCACGGGGTGCCGACTACGACCCCCGGCGCGGCGGAGAGGTGGTCCGGCAGGTCCGCGAGGTGCTCGACGAGGTCGTGCCGCTCGATACGGGCAGCCACGCCACGGCGCTCGCCTATGTCGTCGGTGCCGACGGGCTCGAGGTCCGTCAGCCCGACGGTGGGGTGGCCCGGTTGGTCGACCGCAGCGCGTTCCGCGGCCACCGTGGCGATCCCGCGGCCCCGACCGCGATCCTGCTGCGCCACCACGGGCTCCACCTCGAGATCGTGGTCGATCGCGAGGGACGGGTCGGGCGCGATGACGGCGCAGGCGTCGACGACGTCCTCCTCGAGTCCGCGGTGACGACCATCGTCGACTTCGAGGACTCGGTCGCCGCAGTCGACGCTCAGGACAAGGTCCGGGCGTACCGCAACTGGCTCGGGCTCAACCGGGGCGACCTCGAGGAGGTCGTGGTCAAGGGAGGCACGCGCTCGGTGCGAGGGCTCGTCCCCGACCGTGACTACCTGGGCCCTGGAGGTGCCCCGTTGACCCTGCCTGGACGTTCCCTGATGCTGGCGCGCAACGTCGGTCACCACATGCGCACCGACGCCGTCCGGGACTTCTCGGGTGCCGAGCTGCCCGAGGGCATCCTCGACGCGTTCGTGACGGTGGCGGCGGCGTTGCCCGGGCGGGGGCCGGCCGCGGCCCGTCGCAACGGCAGCACCGGTGCGATCTACGTGGTCAAGCCCAAGATGCACGGGCCGGAGGAGGTGGCCTTCACAGCTCGGCTGTTCGCGATGGTCGAGGACGGCCTTGGCTTGCCGCGCTGCACGGTGAAGATCGGAGTGATGGACGAGGAGCGCCGGACCTCGGTCAACCTGGAGGGCTGCATCCACGCGGTCCGTGACCGCATCGTGTTCGTCAACACCGGCTTCCTCGACCGCTCGGGTGATGAGATCCACACGGCGATGGAGGCCGGGCCGCTGGTCCGCAAGGCCGAGATGCGGGCGCAGCCGTGGCTCGCGGCCTACGAGGACCGCAACGTGGACGTGGCCCTCGCCGCCGGCTTCAGGGCCCGCGCCCAGATCGGCAAGGGCATGTGGGCGATGCCGGACCTGATGGCGAGCATGCTCGAGCAGAAGATCGGGCATCCGCTCGCGGGCGCGTCCACCGCCTGGGTCCCGTCGCCGACCGCTGCGACGCTGCACGCCCTGCACTATCACCGGATCGACGTGCCCGCACGGCAGGACGAGCTGGCGAGCCGGGAACGACGCCCGGTGACCGACCTGCTGCGCCTGCCCGTGGTGGACGCTTCCCAGCTCTCGCCGGCCCAGCGACGGGCGGAGCTGGAGGACAACGCACAGTCGATCCTCGGCTACGTCGTGCGCTGGGTCGACCAGGGCATCGGCTGCTCGAAGGTTCCGGATGCCAGCGGCGTGGCCCTGATGGAGGACCGGGCGACGCTTCGCATCTCGAGCCAGCTGATGGCGAACTGGCTGCGCCACGACGTCATCAGCGAGGCGGAGGTGCGCGCGGCCATGCTGGCGATGGCGTCGGTCGTCGATAGCCAGAACTCCCAGGACCCGGCCTATCGGCCGATGGCGGCGGATCCCGACTCCAGCCCTGCCTTCCAGGCGGCTCTCGAGCTCGTTCTCGCGGGGGCAGCGCAGCCCAATGGCTATTGCGAGCCGGTGCTGCACCGGTGGCGTCGCCGGGCCAAGGGACTGCAAGCTGGTTCCTCCTGATCACGACAGACGGGAGCCCTCCTGGTCACGACCAGGAGGGCTCCCGTCCAGGGTGAGCAGGACGTCAGAAGCCCAGGCTGGTGGGGGCCTTCTCCGTCTCGAAGTCGGCCCGGTCCGCGCCGGAGGTCGCGCCCTGCATGCTGATGTCGAGCGGTGCGTCCAAGGCGTGCAGCCGCGGCAGTACCTCGCTGGCGAACAGCCGCATCGACTGCTCTGCCTTCTCCGCCGAGAGGGTGCCGAACTTGAAGTTGAGCACGAACTCCTCGGCGCCGGTCGACTCCTGGATGTGCTTGAGCTTCTCGAAGACCTGGTCGGGCGTGCCCCAGGCCTGCGGGCGCGCGCCGCGCTCGACGATCGCGGCGTCGCTCGGCTTCGCCGAGCCGAGCTGGGCGTACTGCTCGTAGCCCTTGGTGTTCTTGAACCGCTCGACGTCGTCGAACTGGTAGTGCAGCCGGCTGCTCTCGCTCGACTCCAGGGAGTGGCGCGACATGAGGTCCCAGGCCTCCTCCTCGGTCTCGAAGCAGGAGGTCCGCACGACGACCGTCGGCTGGGTCGGGGCCCAGCCCCGCTCGGCGCGCACGCTGTTGAACGCGGCAACGTCCTTGCCGTACTCGTCCCAGCTCTTCTGGTTGGTCATCAGCATGCCGAGGCCGGCGTTGGCCGCGATCGGCAGCGTCTCGGGGCTGCTCCAGGCGATCCGCATCCGGTCGAGGATGCGCTGCGGGTTGCGGAAGTGCGGCCGTATGGTCGTCTCCGGGATCTGGTAGTGCTCGCCGTCGAAGGAGAACCACTCGTTGCTGAGTGCGCGCCGGAGCACCTCGAGCGACTCGTTGAAGCGGCCGCGGGCCTCGCTCATCGGCACCCGGAAGGCGTCGAACTCGCGCACCGCGGCGCCGCGACCGACGCCGAGGGTCAGCTGGCGGCCCTGGAGCAGGTTGTCGAGCACGCTGACCTGGTCGGCGATGACGAGCGGGTCGTACCAGGGCAGCACGACGATCATGGTGCCGAAGTCGATCCGGCTGGTCTTGCCGGCGAAGTAGGTGAGGTGCTGCAGCGCCCCACCGGTCATCACGTAAGGGGTGAAGTGGTGGTCGATGGCCCAGTAGGAGTCGAAGCCCAAGGGCTCGACGAGTCCCGCCAGATGCATCTCCTCGTCGTAGATGTCCTGGTCGCTGCGAGCCGGCTGCTCGCTCCCCTTGCTGAGGAACCGACCCCAGTCCGTGTAGTTCTGCCAGTTGAACTGGACCCCGACCTTCATGGAATCTCCCATTTTCGAATCGTGTTTGAATTTGGTAGCGGCGAACATAGCACCGCGCTCCGGGGACTGTCGAGACGCTCGTCGGTGCGGTTGACCGGAATGCGCCGTGGTCGTAGCGTACGGAATCAAAGGGGAGTTGAAAATGTCCAACGGTGAGGAAGTCAGCAGTTGAAGATCGGCGTTCAGTTCGCAGTCACCGGCTACACCGTCGACCCGGTGACGCTGGCGAGGTCCTTGGAGGAGGCCCGATTCGAGTCCTACTGGGCCCCGGAGCACGCCGTGCTGCCGACCCGGCCCTCGCGGACCTTCCCGATGACGGGTGGCCCGATTCCCGACGTCTACGGCCAGATGGCCGACCCGTTCGTGCTGCTCTCGGTGATGGCGGGCGTGACCTCGACGCTGCGGCTCGGGACGGGCGTGTGCCTGGTCCCCGAGCACCACCCGCTGATCCTCGCCAAGTCGGTCAGCACCCTCGACCGCTTCTCCGGCGGTCGGTTCCTGTTCGGCCTCGGCACCGGCTGGCTGCCGGAGGTGACCGACCTCTTCCTCGACCAGCCGGACAAGCCCTGGAAGTACACCTTGGAGTCGGTCGAGGCGATGAAGGCGCTGTGGCGCGACGGGCGAGCGGCCTACGACGGCGACCTGGTCCGCTTCCCCGAGCTGATCTGCGACCCGCGCCCGGTCCAGACCCCGCACCCGCCGGTGATCATCGGCGCCAGCCCGTCGCCGCTGGCGATGAGGCGCATCGTGCGCCACGGCGACGGCTGGATCGCGATGGGCATCGGCCCCGAGGGCATCGCCGCCGCGCGGGCCGAGCTGACCCGCGAGTGCGAGCTCGTCGGTCGCGACCCGTCGACCATCGAGATCTCCGTCGGCGTGCGCGACGCGACGCCGCAGGTGCAGCGCCGCTTCGAGGACGCCGGTGCCGACCGCCTGATCGTCCTGCTCTACAACCACCCCGGCCACGAGGTGCCGATCGAAGACTGGCCGGCTATCGGCGCGCAGGGGCTGACCAGCCCGCCGCCTGTCGCGGCGGACACCCTGCGCGCCCTCGAGGAGATCCAGAGCCGTGCGGGACTGTGAGACCACGCTCCTCGTGCAGGGGCTGCACTTCGCCGAGGCGCCGCGCTGGCACGACGGCCGACTGTGGCTCAGCGACATCTTCGGGCGGCGGGTGCTGACCGTCGAGGAGAGCGGCGAGGTCGCCACGGTGGCCGAGCTCCCCGACGCCCTGCCGTGCGGGCTCGGCTTCCTGCCCGACGGCACGCCTCTGGTCGTCAACATGCAGCGCCCCGAGATCCTCGCGCTCGGGCCGTCCGGACCGCGGGTGCACGCGGACGTGTCGCACCTCGCGGTCGGCGGGCTCAACGACATGGTCGTCGACGACCGCGGCCGTGCCTATGTCGGCTCGATGGGGACCCACGGTGCCCTCGTGCCTCGCCCGGTGGCGGCCGACGGCGTGGTCATCCTGGTCGAGCCGGACGGCTCCGCGCGAGTGGTCGCCGACGAGATGGACGCCCCCAACGGCCCGTGCCTCCTGCCGGACGGCGGCTACGTGGTGGCCGAGTTCCCAGCGTCGCGGCTGGTCGGGTTCACCCGGGCACCCGACGGAAGCCTGGCCGACCGCACCGTGTGGGCCGACCTGCACCCGGCTAGCGCCGACGGGATCGCCGCCGACGGCGCGGGCGCGATCTGGACCGCCTCGCCGCGCGACCACGAGTGCCGGCGGGTGCTGCGCGGCGGCGAGGTCAGCGACCGTATCCCCGTCGGCGACGCGATGCCCCTGGCCTGCGCGCTCGGCGGCAGCGACGGGCACACCCTGTTCATCCTCGCGGCCCTGGGGGGCGAGGAGGCGATCAAGGAGCGCACCTGCCGCTCGGTCGTGCTGACGGCCCGGGTCGCCGTGGGCGCTCACGCGGGCGCGCCCCGATGAGGTTCGGCCTCTACTTCCCGCTGCAGCTGCCGCGGCCCTGGGACGCCCGCGCCGAGTACCGGATCCTCGACCAGGCGCTGGACCAGGTGGCTCTCGCCGACGAGCTCGGCTTCGACCACGCCTGGGCGCCGGAGCAACACTTCACCGAGGAGTACTCGCACTCCTCGGCGCCCGAGGTCTTCCTGGCCGCCGCCAGCCAGCGCACCCACCGGATCCGGCTGGGCCATGGCGTCGCCCTGCTTCCCCCTGGCTACAACGGACCGATCCGGGTCGCCGAGCGCACCGCCGCGCTCGACCTGGTCTCCCGGGGTCGAGCCGAGCTCGGCGTCGGCGACTCCAAGTCGCGCCTGGAGCTGGAGGGCTTCGGCATCGACCCCCAGCGGCGTCAGGAGATGACCGAGGAGGCGCTGCGCCTGGTCGTGCGGATGTGGACCGAGACGCCCTTCCGCGGCACCGACGGCGTCCATGCCCGGGTGCCGACACGCAACGTGCTCCCCAAGCCGCTGCAGTCCCCGCACCCGCCGCTGTGGATGGCGTGCTCGGACGACGCGGCGATCCGCCGGGCCGCCCGCCTGGGCATCGGCGTACTGACCCACGCGTTCTACGACGTCGACGAGGCGGCGCGGACGGTGGAGCTCTACCACCGCACGCTCGCCGAGGAGTGCGTCCCGCTCAGCGACGCGGTGAACCCGCGGATCGCCATGATGAGCCCGTTCTACTGCCACGCCGATGCCGCCGAGGCGGTCCGGGTCGGACGGGACGCGGCCGGATTCCTCGGCTACGCCGTGCGCCACTACTACGCCTTCGGCCGGCACCTGCCCGGTGAGACCGACCTGTGGCAGCGCTATGAGCAGGTCCGCGAGGGCTTCGGTGGCGCGGTCCCGCTGCGCGGCGGCCACGCGATCGGTACCCCCGCCGAGGTGCGCGCCTATCTCGAGGCCTATGCCGAGGTCGGGGTCGACCAGGTGATCCTCGCGCACCAGTCCGGGCGGCTGGGCCACGAGGAGGTCTGCGCCTCGCTGCGGCTGTTCGCCGCCGAGGTGATGCCGGCGATGCGCGCGAGCCGGACCGTGGCGCGCCAGCGGCTGGAGGCGCTCGCCCCGGTCGTCGCGGCCGTCCGGGCCCGGCGGTCCGCGCTCCCCGAGTCCGTCGCAGTCGCGCCCGAGCCGGTCGACGCCTACGGACGGTCCCGCCCGGCGCCGGACCTGTCCGCCCTCACGCCCCGGGCCCGCGACCAGGTCGCCGACCTGGAGCGGATGGCAGCGATGGCCCGGGCCCTCGAGGACTGAGGGTCCGGGCCACTGCGTGGCGCGCGACGGCGTCAGGTCAGACGGACATGCCGCCGCCCATGTCGACCATGGTCCCGGTCATCGCGCTGGCCGCGTCCGAGGCGAGGAAGGCCACCATGTTCGCGACCTCCTCGGGCAGCTCGTAGCGCTGGATCGCCGTGCGTGAGCGCGAGTAGAGGGTCGCCGGGCCGTCGGCGGGGACGGCGCGGCCGGGGCCCCACATCGACCCGGCGTTGACGCCGAGGACGTGGATGCCGTGCTCGGCGACCTCCTTGCTGAGGAAGCGGGTGAAGGTGCCGAGCCCGGACTTGAGGGCGCCGTACAGGGTCAGCCCGGGCATCGCCGTCTGGCCGGCCTCGGAGCCGATGTTGATGATCCGCCCGCCGGTGCCCTGGGCGATCATGTGGTCGAGGGCCAGCCGGGTGCAGTAGAGCGGTCCGGTCAGGGTGCCGCGCACCGACCGGTCGATGTCCTCGGCGCTCATCGTGGCGAAGTCGCCGACCGCGACGTCTGCGGCGTTGTTGACCAGGATGTCGATGCCGCCGAGCAGGTCCCGGCTCTCCTCGAGGACCGCCGCGGCGCCGTCCCAGGTCATGACGTCGCCGTGGACGGCGAGCACCCGGGTGCCCCAACGCTCCGCGGCCGCGGCGGCGACGGCGTGGGCGTCCGGCGGCTGCGCCCAGCGCTGGTGCCCGCTGGCCTCGGCCGCCTCGCGGGCCAGGTCGACGACGACGACCTCGGCCCCCATGCCCGCCAGCCGGTTGACGCAGGCCTGGCCGAGGTTCATCCCCGCGCCCCCGGTCACGACCGCCCGCTTGCCGGTGAGGTCCATCAGGTCCGAGGCCCGCTTGTCGATCGACGACAGGGGGATCCGGTCCTCGTCCCACCAGTACGCCGGGTCGGCGGCCCCGGCCTCGACGTGCTCGCTGAGCAGGCGGTGGAAGTAGTCGCGCTTCACAGGGTCTCCTTCTCGGAGGATTGTCAGGATGGCTCCGCCGCTCGGACGAGCGGTCGGATGATGGAGTAGGCCCGAGGCGTCAGGTTGGCGCCGAGCTCGGCCTGCCGGCGCCAGCGGTAGAGCACGGGGTAGCGGTCCCCGAGACCGGACCCGGTCGCCACGGAGTCGACGAGACCGGCCATCCGGGTGCCGATCGCCTCGAAGTAGTGGCCGGCCGCGCTGAACGCGGGGTAGAGGATCTCGATGGCGACGAGCTCCTCGATGTTGCCGCCGATCTCGTCGGCGCCGAGCCGACTGCGCGCGTCCTGCGGCGCGATGGCGAGGGGGAAGCGTCGGCCCCAGTCGTTGCACCACGTGACATAGGGGTGGCGGTGCGGCGGCCGGGCGCCCTCGTCGATGTCCACCGCCTCGCTGGTCCGCACGCCGTAGCTGAACCGGATGCGGGCGAGCTCGGCCTGGCGGCGCCAGGGGATCCGGGTCTCGACCAGGACCGGGACGTCGAGCCGGCCGCGCAGCGCCGGGGGGGGCGGCGCGATCGAGGGCAGGGAGGCGCGGTAGTCCGCCTCGCTCATGCCGAGCTCGGCGGCGAAGCCGAGCGCGACGTAGGCGTCGCAGGCGTGCCGCTGCAGGGTCTCCCGGGCCCCGTGGTCCTGGGGGTCGAGCGGGAACGGGGTCGAGCGGGACGGGCGTCGCGCCGTCTCGACCAGCCGGTCGGTCGCGCGCGCCGAGGCGACGGTGCGGGTCGAGGTCCGCGCCCCGAGGACCTTCGCCCGGTCCCCGGGGGAGAGGTCGTAGGCGACCAGGAGGGCGCCGTCCGCCGGTGCCTCGTCGCCGAGACCCTCGGCCATGGCGGCGCCGTCGAAGCGCGCCGCGACCAGCTGGCCGTCGATGCGCGAGCCGAGACGCGACCAGGTAGCGCGCTCGTCGAGGTAGTGCCCGGTGCGCTCGTGGTGGTGCTGGCTCGCGACGGCGTACTCGTTGAGGGTCAGCAGCCGCTCGTCGTGCTGGGCGAGCGCCGCCAGCAGGTCGGCCTCGTCGAGCTCGCGCAGCGGGGCGTCGACCACGGTGGCGTAGTCGAACCCAGCCGGCCTGGTCGACGTCGTTGTCGAACGGGTTCTGGGGGAGGAACGCGTAGCTCTCCATCAGCGGGAAGATCTCGCCGAGGAGAGGGCGGGCGGCCACCGACGCGAGCTCGGGCGGCAGGTAGGTCACCGCGCGCCCGGACGCGATGAGGCGGTCGAGGTCGTCCTCGGAGTAGGGGCACGGCAGCACGGTGAGGTGGATGCGCAGCCGCTCGGCGTGGGCCGCCCACCGGTCGCCTTCCAGCGAGGTGAGCAGGGCCGGCGTCGGCAGGCCGTACGCCGTGCTCGCCCCGCTCACGCCGTGACCGTCCCGCGCGGGCGAAAGCCGGCGCGGGCGGCGTTGCTCGCGACCGCCTCGACGATCCGGTCCTCGACCTCGCGCGGCAGCTCGTGGCCCATGCCCCGCACCGTCACGAACCGGGCGCCGGGGATCGCGGCCGCGGTCGCACGGCCCCCGCTGACGAGCACGAGCGGGTCGGCGTCGCCGTGGATCACGACCGTCGGCACGCCGATCGTGGCGAGCCGGGCCGTACGGTCGTCGGCGGTGCGGGCCGCGCGCAGGTGGCGTGCCTTGCCCTGCGGGTAGTTGGCCCGGTCGTAGGCCGCCGCCGCGCGTCGCCGGATCCGGTCCTCGTCGAAGGGGAAGGCGGTGCCCGCGAGGAACCGGGCGCGCACCACAGCGTCCTCGACGGACTCCTCCCGCGGCAGCTCGAGCGCGTTGCGCCGCATCACCGCGATGGCCTCAGGCGGGGTCGGGTTGTCTGCCGGGTTGCCCGTCGTGGACATCACCGAGCACAGTGACAGCACCCGGGTGGGGTGCTCGATGGCGACCAGCTGCGCGATCATGCCTCCCATCGAGACCCCCAACAGGTGGGCCCGCTCGATGCCGAGCGCGGTGAGCAGGCCGGCGGCGTCACCGGCCAGGTCGGACAGGGAGTACTCCTCGTCGGGCACCGGCGAGGACAGGCCGACGTCGCGGTGGTCGTAGCGGATCACGAAGAAGCCCTGGTCGGCGAAGGCCTGGCAGAACTCCGGCTCCCAGGAGGTGAGCTGGACCGCGAGCCCCATGACCAGCAGCAGGGGCGGGTCGGCCGGATCCCCGAAGGTCTCGTAGCACACGGTCAGGTCGCCGACGGGAATCCGTTGCTGGGACATGGCCTCAGTCTAAATACAAATCACATTTGAATCTAGGGTGATTCGAAGATTGTGGGCGGGGGTGCGGGGTGATCGGATCGCTCAATTGCGCGGTTCGATCGGCTCGAGGCGGTCTGAAGGTGATCGATGGGCTCAATTGCGCGGTCCGGTCAGTTCGGGTGGCCCGCCACGATCAACTCGCTCAATTGAGCCAGTTGATCGCCTTCGGCCCGCGCGAACCTGATCAATCCGCGCAATTGAGCCAGTTGAGCAGGTTGGGCGGTCAGGAGATCCGGCGTCACGTAGCGAGCCATGCGGTGGCGTTGCGCAGGACCGCGGTGGCAGGCGACGCGGGAATGGTCGTCCAGCACGGTGTGCACGATCGCGGTGCCGACCCTGGGATTGCTGCGGACGTTGGTGATCCCGGTTCGCGCTCTCGTTGCGAAGCGGTTCTGGCCACGCGTGAGGTATCGGTCGACCCATCGCTTGGCGCTCGACCAACAGGCCGGATTAGTACGCCTAGACCGCGACACCGGCCCACAGCAGGCTGACCTGGTCGGCGGCGATCTCCTCCGCCGAGAGGTGGTGGGCGTCGCCGTACCAGCGGGCGACGAAGTTGCACATTCCGAGCACGGCCAGGGTCGCGGTCTCCGGCTCCACGTCGGGGCGGACCTCGCCCTTGGCGATCCCGTCGCGGAAGATGTCCTCCAGCGCGGTGCGGAAGCGCTGGACCATCTTCTCGTCGGCCTTGATCTCCTTGGCGGTCGCCTTGGGGCCGCGGGCGCTGTTGAACCACTGGGGCAGGTCGGGCAGCTGGGGGCTGTGGTACTTGAGCTGCTCGGTGGCCGCGGCCAGCATCCGCTCGCGTGCGGTGCCGGGGCCGGCGGAGATCTCGTCGATCCGCTCGGCCATCTGGAGGAAGCGGTGACGCAGCACGAGGCGGAGCAGGCCGGCCTTGCTGCCGACGTGGTAGTAGAGACTGCCCTGGAGGACGCCGAGCTCGTTGCCGATGTCCTCGATCCGTGCGGCGGCGTAGCCCTTCTCGAGGAAGACCTTCTCGGCGGCCTGGATCAACTGTTCCTGGTTGTGGATCTTGGTCACGTCACTACTCTCGTGAGCGGCCAGCCGGTGGCCGATGCGAAGTCGGCGTCATTCTAGGCCGCCGGGTGGCCGGGCCAGGGGAGGGCCCGACCGGGTCATCCGCGTGCGGTGTGGAGGACCTGGAGCTCGCTGAACTGCTCGAGGCCCCAACGGCCGTTCTCCACGCCGATGCTGCTCCACTTGGCGCCGCCGAACGGCTGGTGCGGGGCGAGCACGAGGTGGGTGTTGACCCAGGCGGTGCCGCACTCGATCTGCGCGGCGACCTCGCCGGCGCGCCCCGCGTCGTCGCTCCAGACCGACGCCGAGAGGCCGAAGGGGGTCCCGTTGGCCCGTCGGAGCGCGTCATCCACGTCGTCGTACGCCACCACAGGCAGGGCCGGGCCGAACTGCTCCTCGTCGACGAGGCGGACGCCGTCCTCGACGCCGCGCACGATGGTCGGCTCGTAGAAGTAGCCGGCGCCGTCGCGGCGCCTTCCTCCGGCCACGGCGAGACCGCCGTGGGCCAGCGCGTCGTCGACCAGCCCCGCGACCCGCTCGAGCTGCGGCCGGTTGTTGACCGGTCCCAGCTCGGACGCCTCGTCGCTGCCGTCGCCCAGGCGCACCGACCGGGCGCGGTCGGCCAGTGCGTCGACAACGCGCTCGTAGATCGCCGTCGGGGCATAGACGCGCTTGATGGCGGTGCAGACCTGGCCGCTGTTGCGGAAGGCGCCCCAGAACAGCCGGTCCGCGACGGCGTCGACGTCGACGTCGTCGAGCAGGATCGCCGGGTCGTTGCCGCCCATCTCCAAGGTGACCCGCTTGAGGTCGCCGGCCGCGGCCAGCGCCACCCGCCGCCCGGTGGCGACCGAGCCGGTGAACGAGATCTTGCGAGGCACGGCGTGCTCGGTCATCCAGGGGCCCAGCTCGTCGGACCCGGTGACGACGTTGAGGACCCCGGCCGGCAGCACGCGTGCCATCACCGTGCCGAGGACCAGGCTCGACAGCGGGGTGTACGGCGAGGGCTTGAGCACCATCGTGTTGCCGGCCGCGAGCGCCGGCGCGATCTTCCAGGCGGCGAGTGTCAGCGGGTAGTTCCACGGCGTGATCGCGGCGACCACGCCGAGGGCACGGCGGCGGACCTCGACGTGGGCCTGGGGGTCGTCCTGGATCACCTCGACCGGGGTCTCGAGGTCGGCGTAGTAGTCGCACCACCGGGCGGTGGCCAGCACCTCGCCGCGGGCCTCGCGCAGCGGCTTGCCCTGCTCAGCGGTGAGCACCGGCGCGATCTCGTCGACCGCGCCGCGCACCTCCTCGGCGAGAGCCCGGAGGATCCGGCGTCGCTCGCCCTCGTCGCGCGACCAGGCCGGCTGGGCTCGGGCGGCGGATGCCATCGCGGCGTCCAGGTCGGCGCGGGCGGCGGCCGGCGCGCGGCCGACGAGCTCGCCGGTCGCAGGGTTGTGCACGTCGAACGCGTCGCTCGTGGCGTGCGGCCGTCCGTCGACGGTCATGGGGTACTCGGACAACGAGGCCTCCAAGGGCGGGATGGGAGTGTGGGACGAGGGAACCGGTCGCCGACTACTTGAAGGCGAGGCCCTCGAAGAGGCCGGTGGCGTGCCAGTCGTCGAGCAGGTCGTCGAAGGCGACGATCCCGGGGGAGTAGGCGCCGTTGCGGCGGAAGATCTCCAGCACCGGGTTGCCCTCGTTGTTGTAGTAGCCGGGCGTGCAGGAGCTGAGGAACTCCAGGTCGGCACGCGAGGCGTCGATGACGGTGCGGACCCACTGGTCCTCCGCCTCTTGGGTGGCCTCCACCGTGTCGGCGCCGCGGCTGCGGGCCTCGGCGACGATCTTGGCGATGTGCCGGGCCTGGACGTCGAGCACGTGGGTCTGGTTGGAGCTGACGCCGACCTGCGAGGGCGCGACCAGGAAGAAGTTCGGGAACCCGTGGGTCTGCATGCCGAACAGCGTCGAGATCCCGGACTTGAACTTCTCGCTCAGCGCGAGGCCGTCGGGACCGTGGACGTCGTAGCCGAGGCGTCGGGCGAACGGGCCGCCGCTGGTGAACCCGCTGGCGAAGATGATGCAGTCGACGGGGTGCTCCTCGCCGTTGACGACGATCCCGGTGCGGGTCACCCGCTCGAGGCCGCGTCCCTCGGTGTCGAGCAGCGTGACGTTGGGCCGGTTGAAGGCGTCGAGGTACTCGTCGTGGAAGCAGGGCCGCTTGCACAGGGCTCGGTAGTAGGGCTTGAGCCCGGCGGCGGTCCTGGGGTCCTTCACGACGGCGTCGACCCGGGCGCGGATCTCTTCCATCTTCAGGTAGTCGAGGCGCTCGTCGAGGACTCCGCTGCCGAGGGCGCGCAGCCGGTAGATCGCGGTCCAGCCGTCGTTGACGAGGTCGGTCTCGGCGTCGCCGCCGGAGACGTAGAGGGAGAAGTTTCGCATCCGCTCGCGCTGCCAGCCCGGCTCGAGGGCGGCCGCCCACGCTGGGTCGGTGGGGCGGTTGGCCCGCACGTTGACCGACGAGGGGGTGCGCTGGACGACGTAGGTGTGCTGCGCGCTGGCGGCAACGTGGGGGATCGCCTGGATCCCGGTGGCGCCGGTGCCGACGACGGCGACCCGCTTGTCGGCCAGGCCGCTCAGCCCGCCGGTGGGCGCGCCGCCGGTGTAGTCGTAATCCCAGCGGGTGGTGTGGAAGGCGCGGCCCTCGAAGTCCTCGATGCCGGGGACGCCGGGCAGCTTCGGCTTGCTCATCGCGCCGGTCGTCATGCACACGTATTTCGCGGTGAACCTGTCGCCGCGGTCGGTCTCGATGGTCCACAGCCCCGCGGTCTCGTCCCAGCTCACGTCGGTCACCCGGGTCTGGAGCAGAGCGCTGCGGTAGAGGTCGAAGTGCCGCGCGATGCGCCGGGAGTGCTCGAAGATCTCGGGGCCCTTGACGTACTTCTCGGTCGGCACGTAGCCGACCTCCTCGAGCAGCGGCAGGTAGATGTAGGCCTCGGTGTCACAGGCCGCGCCGGGGTAGCGGTTCCAGTACCAGGTGCCGCCGAAGTCGCCGCCCTGCTCGACCAGGCGCAGGTCCTCGACCCCGGCCTCGCGCAGCCGCGCACCGAGGAGGAGTCCGCCGAACCCGCCGCCCAGCACGGCCACCTCGACGTGGTCGTGCACCGGCTCGCGCTCGACGCGCGGGGTGTAGGGGTCGTCGACGAAGTGGGCGAGCTCGTCGGCCATCGGCCGGTACTGGGCACTGCCGTCGGGGTGGATGCGCTTCTCGCGCTCGCGCCGGTAGAGCGCGCGCACAGCCTCCAGGTCGACCTCGACGTCGAGGGTGGTCAGGTCCTGCACTCGGACGCTCCTCTCGCAGCGGTGCGGTGGTCGCACCTGCTAGATTCAAATAGAGTTCGAAATTAACAGTCGCCGGGTCGTCCGGCAAGGGGATCGGGAAACCCGGTCCCGGCGGCACCGTGGCTGTGGCGCCGTCGTCCGACGACTCTTGTTCGATATATCAGATAGCAGATACGGTGAGCTTTTGTGACCTCCTACCACCTCGCCCGGCACGCCACAGGCGCCCCGCGACTGGCCTCCCTCCCGCTCCCGGCCCTCGGTCCGCAGGCGGGTGTCGGCGACGCCCGGCCCCTGGGACCGGCGGCGCTCGCGGTCTCGTTCGGCGAGCTCGCCGCCGGCGCCACGTCCGGCCCGCCGGACGCCGCGACCCTGCGCTTCGTCCTCGCCGGTGAACTGGTCGTGGCGACCGTCGCCGGGACGGCGCGCCTGGTCGCGGGCGACGTGGTCCTGTTCGACCCGACCGCGTCGCCCGCCGTGCTCGAGGCCTCCGGCGCGGCGGTCCGCTTCGTCGACTTGGAGGTCGACGCGGCGTGGGTGCCGCAGGGTGTCGTACTGCCGCCGTTGGAGCGGGCTGCGCGCGCGGAGCCGAGCTCGCTGCGGATGGACGTCGAGGACGGGCACGCGCATCTTGCCGCCTTCGTCCCGGTGCCCGACGGATCCCGGCAGGCAGTGATGAACGCGTCCTTCCTGTGCCTGCCCGGCGAGGTGGCCAGCGACTGGCACACCGAGGAGGGGATCAGCCTGGTCCTGGTCCTCGCCGGGGGCTTCGAGCTCGAGGTGTCCGGTCGGGGCGGCGCGCGGCTGCTGGCGGCGGGCGACCTCTGCCTCGTCGACGACCGCTCCGGGCGCGGACATCTGACCCGTACGCACGGCGAGACGTGGTTCGCCGCGATCACGCTGCCCATCGACCACGCATGGCAGCACTGAGCCGGCCGCGGCCGGCAGGAACGGAGGAGAACGAGATGGACGCCCTGGAGGCGATCGAGACCTGTCGCTCGATCAGGAGGCTGCGCCCCGACCCGGTGCCGCAGGAGCTGCTGGTGGACCTGGTCCGCTATGCGACCTGCGCGCCGAGCGCGGGCAACTCCCAGCACTGGCGGTTCCTCGTGGTGACGGGGGAGGAGGAGCGCCGCTGGTTCCGCGACATGCTCGTCGAGGCCCTCGGTGTGCGCCTGGCGTGGGTGCCCGAGGAGGGCGACACGTCGTCGGCGGCGCGCAACCAGCGGATGTACCGCTCCTTCATCCTCGACTTCGACAAGATCCCGGCCTTCGTCCTGACGACGATCGAGAACGCCTTCCCGAGCCGAGAGGCGCCCGATCCCCAGTTCATGTGGTCCTCGGTGTACGCCGCGACCCAGAACCTGCTGCTGGCGGCGCGTGCGCTCGGGTTGGGTGCGGCGATGACGACCAACCACAAGGAGAACGAGCCGGCGGTGCGGGCCTACTTCGCCATCCCGGATGACGTCGGCATTGGGGCGACCGTGCCGATCGGCTATCCGGTCGGTCGCTACGGCCCGCTCACCCGCCGTCCGGTCGAGGAGGTCGTGAACTGGGGGCGCTGGGACCGCTGGGAGGCACCGGTCGCCGACTGAGCGCGCGCGACCGGTCTGTCCGCAAGAAGTCTTGAATGTTGTTTGAAACGGGGGTACCGTCCTCGTTATCGCATTTTCAAATCTCATTCGAAAATCGGGCGGACCGGTCACGGGCCCCGCTCGGGAAGGCTGGTTCGCGATGCAGACCCACACCTTGGCCGCCGACTCCCTGCGGACCGCGTACTCCGCCTTCCCGACCGGCGTGGTCGCCGTGTGCGGCATCGACCGCACCGGCGCTCCCGCCGGCATGGCGATCAGCTCCTTCGTCCCGATCTCCCTCGACCCGCCGCTGGTCGGCATCAGCCTCCAGAAGTCGTCGCGGACCTGGCCGGGCCTGCGTTCCATCCCGGTCCTCGGGATCAGCGTGTTGAGCGCTCACCACGCGGACGTCGCCCGCCGGCTGGCGGCCAAGGAGGGGGATCGCTTCGCGGGTCTCGCCACCTCGGTCACCGACCGTGGCGCGGTGCTGATCGACGGCGCGGCCGCCACCTTCGAGTGTCGCCTGGTCGAGGAGGTGGAGGCCGGCGACCATGTGATCGCGATGCTCGGCCTGGAGGTCGTGCGTTCCGACAGCGCTGCCGCGCCGCTGCTGTTCCACCTCAGCCGCTTCGTCGAGCTGGGGCTGCCCGAGTCGGTGTGAGCGCGGGTCGGCTCAGTCGGCCCGCTCGGCCGGCGCGACGGTGCTGAGCATCGCCTCGCGCCACTCCGCGGCCGTGAGCGGCACGATCTCCGGCTTCGGGGTAGGGATCCCCACGACGGGCGAGGGGCGGCGGACTCCGGTGGCGGGGGGCTCGGTCATGGGGACATCGAACGGCTCACCGTCCCAAAAGTCAAACTATGTTTGAAAACCTGGCTCAGGTGCTCCCGAGCAGCTGCTCCTTGAGGGTGCGCCGCAGCCAGTCGGTGAGCTCGTTGCTGGTCCAGCCGCGCTCGCCGTGCAGCTGCTGCCACAGCTGGGGATTGCTGAAGACCCAGGCGATGTCGGCGGCTCGCTCCGGCGTCAGGCCCGGAGCCAGGGAGCCGCGCTCGGAGGCCAGCGCGACCATGTTGGCTGCTCCCCGGTGGCGCTCGCGGTCGAGCTCGGCGAGGTACCCACGCAGCTCGGGCGACTCCGAGGCGGAGGTCACCAGGCACGCGTGGAGCGGGCTGACGGCCTCGAACACCTCGACCAGGACGGTCGCGTAGACGTCGAGCACCTCGGCGGAGGTGTCGGCCCGGCGTGCCCGTTCGCCGAGCGGGCCCTCGCGGGCCGGGCGTGGGTCGCCCTCGTCGCCGACCACCGCCGCGTGGTACGCCGCCCGGAGCAGGGCGGGCTTCTGGCCGACCGAGTTGAAGACCGTCGCCCGGGCCACGCCGGCCTCGCGCGCCACGTCGGCCACCGAGGTGGCGCCGTATCCGGCCGTCGTGAACAGCGTGGTCGCCGCCCGGACGATCGCGGCCCGGGTCCGCTGGGCGGCCTCGGTGCGCGCGGGGGAGTGGTAGGGGCGGTTGACACCCGTGCCGGAGTTCATAAGACTGCAAGTCCAATCAATGCTCGAGAAGGTCCTTGCGATGACTCTTACCACCCATCCCCCCGCCGCGGACCAGCTGCTGGCCCGGCTCCGCGAACAGGTCGGTTCGCCCGAGTTCGGCGAGCGCGTGGTCGCCGCCGACCAGGATGGCCGGATGGCGCTGGGCAATGTCGACGTGCTGCGTGCGCTCGGCATCACCGGGATGCCCCTCGACCGCAGCCTCGGGCCCGAGGGCCCGTCGGTGCGGCTCATGATCGAGGTGATGGAGACCCTCGGCGCCGTCGATCCCTCGACCGCGGTCGCGCTCAACATGCACTGGGTGGGCGCCCGGACACTGAGCCGGCTGCCGTCGTTCCCGCGTCGTGACGAGGCCCTGGCCGCGATCGCCGCGCACGAGGCCACCATCTGCGGCGCGTTCTCCAACCCCTCGGCCGAGGTCGACTCGCGCCGCGCGCGGCTCAGCTGTCGCATCGAGGGCGACGAGGTCGTCCTCAACGGCCGCGCCGGCTTCGGCTCGATGAGCGAGGCCGCGACGTACGCCATGCTCGGCGGGATGGTCGAGGACAGCGACCCCGACGACCCGCAGATGGTGATGACGGTCGGGCGTCTCGGCGAGCCCGGCCTGGTGCTGCACCGCAACTGGAGCGCCATGGGCATGCGGGGGACCGGGAGCAACGACATCGAGTGCCGGGACCTGCGGATCCCGCTCGCCGACTGCCTGGTCGTCCCGATCAGCTCGGTGCAGGAGGGGCGGGGGATCGACCCGGCGATCGTCGCCTTCGGCGTCACGGCGATCTGGCTGGGCCTCTCGCAGGCCGCTGTGGACTTCACCGTCGACCACGTGACCCATCGCTACGGCTACATGGCCGAGGGCACCTTCAACCCCACGACCGCGGCCTACCGGGCCGACGAGGCCTGGGCCCAGCTCGGGCTCGGGAACCTCGACCACTGGGTCGGCACCGGCCGGGTCCTCCTGCAGGCCATGGCCGACCGGATCGACGCGGGGGAGGACGTGCCCGCCCCCGACCTGGTCCGGACCCTGTTCCACCTGCGCCGGATGGCCGAGGAGGTCGCGCTCGGCGTGATGAAGATCTGCGGGGCCCACGGCTACGTCACGGCGCAGCCGCTGGAGCGGATGGTGCGCGACCTGTTCGGCGGCGTCGTGATGGCGTGGAAGACCGACCAGCTGCAGCTGACCCTCGGCGTCGGCACGCTCGGCCGCCCGATCCGGTTCACCGGACCGGCCGGCTCGTAGCTGCTGACGGCGGTCCCGCGCGGGCTCACACCTGGGCGAGGCCGCCGTCGATGAACAGGTTGGACCCCGTGATGAAGCTGCTCTCCTCGCTCGCCAAGAAGAGCGCCAGGCGCGCGACCTCGTCGGGGTCGCCGACACGGCCGAGCGGGATCCGGGCCGTGAGGTCGTCGTACCGGAGGCGGGCGATCTGGTCGACCTCGGCCGCCGAGGCGCCCTCGGGGTGGCTGCGCATCGGGCCGTCGAGCGCGTCGGTCAGGATCGGGCCCGGTGAGATCGTGTTGACCCGGATCCGGCGCGAGCGCAGCTCGTTGGCCCAGGTGCGACCGAAGGACCGGGTGGCCGCCTTGGCCGCCGCGTAGGCGCCGACCCCGGCACTGCCCTTCTCCGCCGCGATCGAGCCGAGCAGGATGACCGATCCGCCGTCACGCAGCAGCGGCAGCGCCTTCTGGACCGTGAACACGGTCCCGTTGACGTTGAGGGCCCACTCGCGGGCCAGGTAGTCGGGGGTCAGGTCGGCGATCTCCGCCTTGGTGGTGCCACCCGCGTTCGCGACGACGACGTCGAGGCGGCGCTCGTCCTCGCCCACCCGTCGATAGAGCGCGTCGAGATCCTCGGGGCTGGTCACGTCGGCAGTGAACGGCGTGCACCGCTCGCCGAGCTCGGCGGCCAGCTCCTCGAGCAGCGCGGTCCGCCGGCCCACGGCGTAGACGTGGGCGCCCTCGGCCGCGAACATACGGCACATGGCGAGGCCGAGCCCCGAGGAGGCGCCGGTCACCACAATGGTCTGTCCGTGAAGTCGCACGGTCGGTTCCTCTCGTCTCCTGCTCGTCAGCCGACGAGCACGCCCTTGGGGGCGGCGGGCCGGTTGATCGTCGCGTCGTGGCCGTCGAAGAGCCGGGTCGGTCCGTAGGCGTCGGGGTCGACGATCGCGTCGATGACCACGGGCACCGGCGACGCGAGCGCCTCGGCGAGCACGTCCTGGATCCGCGCGGGGTCGGTGAGCCGGACGCCGACGGCGCCCACAGCCCGGGCGACGGCGGCGTGGTCGACCGGCGCGAACTCGATGGCGGTGGTGGTGCCGTCGAACAGACGGTTCTCAGCGTGCCGCTGGTAGCCGAGCTGGGCGTTGTTGAGCACCACGACCACCACCGGGATCCGCTCGCGCACCGCCGTTTCGAGCTCCGACCACACGTGGGCGAACCCGCCGTCCCCGACGATCGCCACCACGCGGCTGCTCGGGCGCGCCAGCCGGGCGCCCATCGCCAGTGGCGCGCCCCAGCCCAGGCCTGCCAGGCCGCGCGGGGTCAGGAAGCGCTGGCCGGCCGCCCGTGCGGTGAGGTACGCCGAGGACCAGATCCCCGAGTAGCTCGCGTCGCTGGCGACGATGTCCTCGGCGGTGAGGAGGCGGTCGAGCTCGGTGACGAGCCGCTCGGGAGCGATCGGCGTGGTGGCGGCGGTGACTGCGGCGGCGATGTCGCGGCCGCGTCGCTCGCGCCCCTCGGCGATGCGTCGGGTCAGCGCCTCGGCGCCCGCCGTGCGCCGGCTCAGGTCGAGCTGCGTGAGCGCGTCGGTCAGGTCCTCGAGCGCCGCGCGGGCGTCACCGACCAGGCGGACCGACTCGTAGTTGCGGCCGACCTCGAGCCCGTCGGCGTCGACGTGGATGTAGGTCGCGTCGCGGCGGGTGAGCCCCCACTTGTCGGTGCCGTTCTCGTTGGTCCGGGTCCCGACGAGCAGCACGACGTCGGCGTCCTCCAACAGCTCGAGGCTCCGGCTGGTCGGGCCGTTGCGACCCGTCAGGTTGGCGGCGACGCCCAGGGCGTAGGGTCCGGTCTCCGCTACCGCGCCCTTGCCCATGTTGGTCGTGGCCACCGGGAGGTGGGCCGTCTCGACCAGCCTCGTCAGCGCGTCGGTCGCCCCGGACAGGTGGACTCCACCCCCGGCCATCACCAGCGGCGCGTCCGCCTCGGCGATTAGTCGCGCGGCCTGGGCGACCCGTGCCGCGTCGGGCCGCTGCCGGTCGAGCGGGAAGGTGCCGAGCCCTGCGACCCGAGGCATCGGAGCACTCCCGGTGGGCTGGTCGAGGACGTCGCGGGGCAGCAGTAGGACAACTGGCCCCGGCCGCCCGGTCGTCGCGGCGACCATCGCCATGTCGACGTAGTCGTCGACCCGCGCCGGGTCGTCGAGACGCCGGGTCCACCGCGACACCTCGGAGAACAACGCGGTGTGGTCGAGCTCCTGGAAGGCGTTGCGGTCCCGGTTCGCGACCGGGACCTCCTGCACGATCACCAGCAGGGGCACCGACGCCTTCATCGCCTCGGCCATCGGCGCCACCGCCAAGGTGGCGGCCGGACCGTTCTGCAGCGCCAGCACGCCGATCTTGTGGGAGATCCGGGCATAGCCGTCGGCCATCACGCCGCCGGCGTTCTCGGTGCGGTAGAGGACCTGGCGGATCCCGCGCCGCTCCGCGGCCAGCATCAGCGCGGTCGGGTTGCTCTGGCCGAACACGATCTCCACCCCGTGCCGGACGAGGGCATCGGCGACGGCCTCGGCAACGGTCCGCTCGGTTTCGGGCATGACGGGTCCTCCTGCTCTCGACGGGCCCGTCGCGCCGGCGGCTCGGGTCCGCGGCGGGGTCGGATCCCCAAAAATCAAATGAAGTCTGAATTTCTGGGAAGGCTAGCTGCGGCCCTCGGGTCGGTCAACCCGATCGATCCCGGGTTCGGTCTCGGGATCGGTCTCGGGACCGGCTTCGGGGAGGCCGCAGGTTCCGTCGACGCAGGTCGGTCCCTGCGCGAGCATCGCGAGCCCCGGCTCAGTCATCGCCGGCCTCGGTGCCGGCCTCCGTGGCGGCGTGCCGGATCACCTCGACGAGCACGTCGACGGTTTGGGCGCCGGAGAGGCCGTACCTGCCGTCGATGACCAGGAAGGGCACGCCCGTGACGCCGATCCGCAGGGCCGCGCTGCGGTCCAGCTCGAGCCGGGGGTCGCGCTCGGTCGAGGTGACCGCGGCACGCGCCGCAGCCTCGTCGAGCCCGATGTCGGCGGCGAGCGCGGCCAGGATGTCGGGCACGGAGAGGTCGGCGCCTTCGGTGAAGTAGGCCCGGAAGGTGCGGTCCAGCAGGGCGGAGTGCGCGCCCTGCTCCTGGCCCCAGGCGAGCAGCCGGTGCGTCCGGCGGGAGTTGGTGGGCAGCATCGCGTCCCAGTCGTAGCGGACGTCGTAGGCGCTGCCGAGTTGGTTGAGGTGGTCCTGGCCGCGCCGGACAGTGGCCTCGTCCATGCCGCGCACCTCGCGCAGGAAGCGCTCCTTGTCGACCCGATCGGGCGCGTCCGGTCCGAGCTCGAAGAACAGGTAGCGCACCTCGACCGCGACTCCGGACTGCTCGACGGCGGCGTCGAGGCGCCGTTTGTTCAGGTAGCACCAGGAGCACTGCACGTCGACCCATACGTCGACGGTCACGGTCCTGGCCTCGGTCGCTCCGCCCATGGCGGGTCCTCCTTCGGGTTCAAATGGGGAGATGCCCCATTTGTCTCCGCTACTATATGGGGAACATCCCCATTTCAATAGGAGGTCGCATGGCAGCGCAGCGGGCCGACGCCGTCCGGAGTCGGGAGCGGGTCCTCGCCGTCGCGAAGGACGTCATCGACCGCGACGGTCCGGCCGTCTCCCTCGACCGGGTCGCCCGCGCGGCGGGAGTCGGCTCGGCCACGCTCTACCGCCACTTCCCGACTCGGTTGCACCTGCTCGAGGCCGTGTTCGCCCAGGAGGCTCACGCCCTGGCCGCAGCCGCCGCCGCCCTCCCGGGGAGCCAGGACGGCGCATCCGCCGTCCGCTCCTGGGCCCGTCGTCTCGTCGTAGAGGCGATCGCCAGCCGCGGTCTCGGCGCCGCCCTTGTCGCCGCGGGCATCGAGCAGACCTCGTCCAGCGACTGCCGCGGCCTCATCGCCCGGGCCACCGACACCCTCCTGCACGACCCCGCGGTCGCTGCATCGGTCCGCCCCGGCGTCCGCGGCGAGGATGTCGTCGACATCGCCTCAGCGCTGGCGGTGGTCGCCGAGGGGGACGCGGAGCGGGCCTGTCGGCTGATGGACCAGTGCCTGGCTGGGTTCGTCGCCGAAGCGAGATAGGTGGTGCTGGTAGTCATGCAGGGCGTGGGCTCAGGCACAGGCGACGGGTGTTTCTGACGTCGGTCACGTCATGTCTCAAGGCATCGAGGACGCGGGCGGGCCGGCTCGTTCCCGGCGCGGCTGAAGCACGGCCGAGCGCCACCGGCGCTGCGGTGTTCGAGCCTCGCACGCGGCGGTCGCCACGTTCGACCGCAAACGCGCAACCGACCTTCGAGCTCGTCTCGTGAAGAGCCTCGGGCCTGATGAAGGCTCTGGCCTGGCCCGGCGCTCTGCGTGGTCACTCGGGATCGGGTCCATGCCCCGAACGGTCGGCTGACCAAGGTCCCCGAAACGCTCAGCTCACAGTGCCGTCGTCCCGTCCGGCCAGCGGGTGGCTGCGTGCTCGAGGCTCGGCTTCTCCAAGGCGTTGACCAGCCGCTCGAACAAGGTGGTGGCCCGTGGCCCGTTCCAGTCGGCGGCGAGCAGCTCGCTGGGCAAGCCGGGGTCGCGGAACGGCAGCTTGCGCCATTGGTCGAGCATCGCGACGTAGGTGGCGAAGGCGTCTGCCGGTGAGGGTGGAGTGCGCTCGACGGCGGCCGCCGTGAGGTCGTACTCGTCGGCGAAGGCGCGGTAGCTCGTGTCGATCGCGGTCAGGTCCCAACTGCTGTAGAGCAGCTGGGTGAGGTCCTGGGTGCCGTGGTAGGCGCCGACGAAGATGGCGGAGTGATCCTCCAGGCCGAGCTCGACGACGGCTCGCTCGGCTGCGTCGCGCATCCGGGCCGGCGCGATCCACAGCGCTGTGCCGATGTTGCCGAAGCCGAGGTGGGACAGATGGGCGCGCAGCTGGTGGCGCCGGGCTCGCTTCGACTCCGGTACGCCGAAGTGCACGATGCACCAGCCGTCGGCGAGGTCTGCAGGGGTCCGGGCGTGCCAGATCACCTCGTCGCCGGACTCGAGGGTGGCCAGCGCGGTGTCGGTGAGGGCGTAGCCGCGGGTGCCGTCCCGTGCCTCGGAGTCCAGCCAGCCGTTCACCTTCAGTCGGTGGACGGCGGTGCGCACGCTCGCCGCGTCGAGGCCGGCCTGGGTGAGCAGGTCGACGGTGCCCGCGATAGGCATCCAGTTCCCCAGGGGCCGGACGACGGCACCGAGGAAGGTCACGACTGTGGTGCGGGAGCGGCGGTTGCGTTGCGCGGTGGGGCCGGAGTCACTCACCCTCGGCATTGTGCCGGACCGGCCCCTGGAGTGCGGCCAACCACGTGGTCGGCCACGGAGTGCTGCCGCTGCGGGCGTCCGGGTCGTGGCCGGTCCCGAGGTGGACGGTCACGTAGCTCCCGTGGGCGGCGCGCATCCGGGGCCGCCCACGGAACTCCTCGCCCCAGACCTCGAACTCCCAGGTCATCGACGTCGTGCCGACCTGCGTCAGGATCACTGTCGCGGTGGCGTCCTGGCCGAAGAACAGCGGCGCCTCGAAGTCGACCGTCCAGCGCACCCGGGGCGCGGCGGGGAAGTAGCCGTCGAGCCCGCGCGCGGCCATCAGCCGTGCCTCGGCGGCCTCGACGAACCGGGTGACGGTGGTGTTGTGGTAGATCCCCGCGGCGTCGGTGTCGATCCACTCCACGCGGGTGTGGAACTCGCCGACGGCGGCCGGGGCCCGGCTCATGTGGGTACGACGCCGGACGGTGTCCAGCGCAGCTGTATCTGGTCGTCGGCGCCCTCGCGCAGGAGCTGGAGTCGGGGCGGGATCTTGTCGGTGCGTGATGTCGGCGGCTTGCGCCGGCCGGCGGCCCACTGGGTGGGCCATTGTGCCGCGGGGCCCCGGTAGTCCTGTTCGGCTGCGGCGTGCAGTGTCCAGTTCGGGTCGTAGAGGTGGGTGCGGCCGAGGGCGCAGAGGTCGGCGCGGCCGGCGAGCAGGATCGAGTTCACGTCGTCGTATGAGGAGATGGCGCCGACCGCGATCACCTTCGCCCCGGCCGGTTCGCCCACCCGGTGGCGGATCTTGTCGGCGAAGGGGGTCTGGTAAGAGCGGCCGAAGGCCGGCTTCTCGTCCTTGCTGACCTGGCCGGAGGAGACGTCGATCGCGGCGGCGCCGTGCTCTATGAACGCACGGGCGATGTCCACGGCATCCTCGCCCGTGTTGCCGTCGGGCAGCCAGTCGGTCGCAGAGATCCGGACGGTCACGGGCACGTGCGTGGGGACCGCGCCGCGCACCGCGTCGAACACCTCGAGCGGGAAGCGGAGGCGGTTCTCCAGCGGGCCGCCGTACTCGTCGGTGCGGCGGTTGGCGACGGGTGAGAGGAAGGAGGACAGGAGGTAGCCGTGCGCGGCATGCACCTCGATCAGGTCGAAGCCCGCGTCGACGGCCCGGCGGGCGGTGGCGGTGAAGTCGGTGACGATCTGGTCGAGATCGGCGCGGGTCGCCTCGCGCGGCACGTGGCAGCCAGGGCCGTAGGGGAGCGCCGAGGGGCCGATGACCTCCCAGTTGCCGTCCTCGAGGGGCTCGTCCATGCCCTCCCGCATCAGCTTCGTAGAGCCCTTGCGGCCCGAGTGACCGATCTGGACGCCGATCTTGGCGGTGGTGCGGGCGTGCACGAACTCGGTGACCTTGCGCCACGCGGCGCCCTGCTCGTCGGTCCACAGGCCGGGGCACCCGGGGGTGATCCGGCCCTCGGGGGACACGCAGGTCATCTCGGTCATGACCAAGCCGGCGCCGCCCATCGCCTTCGAGCCCAGGTGGACCAGGTGGAAGTCGTCGGGTGTGCCGTTGGTGGCGGAGTACATGTCCATCGGCGAGAGCACGACTCGGTTCTTCAGCTCCAGCTCGCCGATCCGGATCGGCTGAAACATCGCCGGCGCCGGTTCGGGTGATCCCTGGTGGCGGGCGAACTCCGCCTCCATCCGGGCCGCGAACTGCGCGTCGCGCTCCTTGAGGTTCTCGAAGGTGATCCGGCGTGAGCGGGTGAGCAGGTTGAAGACGAACTGGGCCGGGTCCTGTCCGGCGTACATGCCGATGTCCTCGAACCACTCGAGCGAGGCCTGGGCCGCGCGCTGGGTGGACTCGACGACCGGCTTGCGCTCGCTCTGGTAGGCCTCCAGCGCGGCCTCCAGCGTGGGGTGCTCGTGGAGGCAGGCGGCGAGGGCGAGTGCGTCCTCCATGGCCAGCTTGGTGCCGGATCCGATGGAGAAGTGGGCGGTGTGGGCGGCATCGCCGAGCAGGACGACGTTGCCGTCGTACCAGCGCTCGTTGCGCACGGTGTGGAAGTTCAGCCACTTGGAGTTGTTGGTGAGGATCGCGTGCCCGCGCAGCTCGTCGGCGAAGATCTCGGCGATCCGCTCGACGGCGTAGTCGTCGGAGGCGCCCGGCGGGAAGCTGTCGCCCTCGGTGCGGTCCAGTCCGGCGCGCCGCCAGACGTCTTCGTGCATCTCGACGATGAATGTCGAGCCCTGGGCGGAGTAGGGGTAGCCGTGGATCTGCATGGTGCCCCACTGCGTCTGCTTGACGAAGAACTGGAACGCCTCGAAGACCAGGTCGGTGCCGAACCAGATGTACTTGTTGTGCCGGCGATCGAGAGCAGGCCCGAACTTGTCGGCGTACTTGGTCCGGATCGCGGAATTGAGCCCGTCTGCTGCCAGCACCAGGTCGTACGACGCGCGTAGCTCGTCGGGATCGGGCGCCTCGGTGCGGAAGTGGACGGTCACGCCGAGCTCGGCGACCCGCTCCTGCAGGATCCGCAGCAGGTCCTTGCGCGACATCGCGGCGAAGCCCTGTCCGCCGACGGTGAACGCGTGGCCGTCGAACTCCACGTCGATGTCGGTCCAGCGGGCGAACTGCTCCTCCATGCGGTCGTGCACGACCTGGTCGGCGCCCTCGATGCTGCCGAGGGTCTCGTCGGAGAACACCACGCCGAAGCCGAAGGTGTCGTCGGGAGCGTTGCGCTCCCAGACGGTGATCTCGTGGGCGGGGTCGAGCGTTTTCATCAGGGTGGCGAAGTAGAGCCCGCCGGGCCCACCGCCGACGATCGCGATCCTCATGCTCAGCTCTCCGATCCGATGGTCTCGCGCAGCTTGAAGTGCTGCAGCTTTCCGCTGGTGTTGCGCGGGAGCGCCTCGATGAAGCGAACCTCGCGCGGGTACTTGTAGGGCGCCAGCGTGTTCTTCACGTGGTCCTGGAGCTCCTTGACCTTGGCGGCGTCGCCGCTCACGCCCTCGCGGAGCACGACGAACGCGCTCACGATCGAGCCGCGCTCGGGGTCGGGCGCGGCGACGACGCCGGCCTCGACGACGTCGGGGTGGGTGCCGAGTGCCTCCTCGACCTCGGGCCCGCCGATGTTGTAGCCGGAGGACACGATCATGTCGTCGGTGCGCGAGCGGTACCAGTAGTAGCCGTCCTCGTCACGCAGGAAGGTGTCGCCGGTGACATTCCAGCCGTTGACGACGTAGCCGCGCTGGCGCGGGTCGTCGAGATAGCGGCACCCGACCGGGCCGATCACGCCGAGGCGCCCCTCGACACCGGGGCCGGCCTCGTTGCCGTCCGCGTCGAGGATCGCGGCCCGATAGCCCGGCACCGGCTTCCCGGTCGCGCCGGGGCGGATGTCGTCGCCGGCGGCCGAGATGAAGATGTGCAGCATCTCGGTGGCGCCGATGCCGTCGATGACCCGCAGGCCGAGCTGACGCTCGATCTCCTCCCAGGTCGCCTGCGGCATGTGCTCCCCGGCCGTGACGGCGACCCGCAGCTTGACCAGGCGGTCGAGATGCCCGGCCTTGACGATCTGCTTGTACGCCGTCGGCGCGGTCGCCAGCGCCGTGACGCCGTGCTCGGCGACCAGGTCGGCGAGCTGGACCGGCGTCGCGGCCTCGGTGAGCAGCGCGCAGGCGCCGGCCCGCAGCGTGAACACGACCAGGATGCCGAGGCCGAAGGTGAAGGCCAGGGGAGCGGTGCACGCCACCAGGTCGTCGGGCTGGAGGCGCAGCACGCCGCGGCCGAAGGTGTCGTCGATCGCCAGGATGTCGCGGTGGAAGTGGATAGTGATCTTCGGGGTGCCAGTGGTGCCCGAGGTCGGCCCGAAGAGTGCGACGTCGTCGGCCGCGGTGTCGACGGCCGCGAAGGTCGTGGGCTTGGTCGCCGCGCGGCGGGTCAAGTCGTCCGCGCCGGCGCCGCCGAAGGTGACCACCACCAGGTCGGGGGCCGTGTCGTCGCGGACGGCCTCGACATCGTCGACGAAGCGGTGGTCGACGAGGGCAACCGCGGGCCTGGTGCGCTCCACGATCGGGCGCAGCTCGGTCGACCGCAGCGCGGCCATCGTGGTGACCACGATGCCGCCGGCCTTGAGCACGCCGAGCCAGGCCGCCACCGTCCACGGGTTGTTGGGCGAACGCAGCAGCACCCGCTTGCCGCTGACCAGCCCGAGGTCGTCGACGAGGACGTGCGCGACCTGGTTCGCTCGGGCCAGCAGCTCACCGTAGGACCACACGGTGCCGTCCGGCGTCCGCAGCGCCGGCCGATCGGGACCGTGGGTCGCGACCGCGGCGTCGACCAGCTCGACGGCGGCGTTGAGCCGGGCCGGGTGGTCGAGCGCGGTGAGGTCCAGCGTCGGCCACAGCTCCGCCGGCGGCAGGTGGTCGCGGGCGAAGGGGTCCACCAGTCCACTCGGCGTCTGTGTCGGCGCCGTCATGAGCTCACCTGGCCCGTCCGGATCATGCCCTCCTGGACGACGCTCGCCACCAGGGTGCCGTCGGGGGTGAAGAACCGGCCGGCCGCGATACCGCGGCCGTCGGCCACCGACACCGCGTCCTGCGCGTAGAGCAGCCAGGTGTCGGTGCTCGCCGGCCGGTGGAACCACATGGCGTGGTCGAGGCTGGCCGTCACGAGGCCTTCGTCGGCCCAGGCCAGGCCGAGCACCCGCATAGCTGGTTCGAGGATGGTGTAGTCGCAGACGTAGGCCAGGGCCGCGCTGTCGCGCTGCTCGGCGGTGAGACCCTCGACCGGTCGGAGGGCGTCGTACGGCTTGACCCAGAGCGCCTGGTGGGGCGAGCGCTCGCCCTCGACGGTGAGGTAGACGGGGCCGGGCACGTGCCTCATGTCGAAGCTCCGCCCGCCGGACCAGTAGGCCTTCGAAGTCTCGGTCATGGTGCCGCCGGAGCGATCGGCGAGGTACTCCGCGGAGCTGGGCAGGGTCTCGGGGGCGGGCAGGTCGGCCGGCATCGTGACCTGGAAGCTGCCGCTCGGCTCGCCGGCGGCGAAGCTGGCCATGCAGACGTAGACCGGCTTGTCGTTCTGGAAGGCACGCACCTGACGCGTGCTGTAGCCGCGGCCGTCGCGCAGCACCTCGACCTCGTAGCGGACCTCGGCGCCGATGTCGACGGGGCGCATGAAGTAGGAGTGCATCGAGTGGACGGCCTTGCCGTCGGTGATCGTGCGGACCGCGGCGACCAGCGCCTGGGCGACCATGTCGCCGCCGTACGCCTTGGGCCAAGGGCAGGGCTGCGTGGTGGCGGTGAACGCAGCGTCGAAGGCCTCGGGCGCGGTGGGCTTGAGGGTGACGGCGTCGGTGAAGAGCTGGGAGGTGGCGCTCACGGTCGGCTCACCCAGTCCTTGAGGTCGGCGTCCTCGACCTGCGGCAGGTTGACCACGATGTTGTCCGGGGTGCGGGTGGTCATCCAGGTCAGCGGGTTGTTGCGATCCAGGTTGCACTCGACGTGCGGCATGAAGGGCGGCACGAAGACCCAGTCGCCCTCGGACATGTCGATGTAGTCCTCGAACCTCTCGCCGAAGTAGATCCGGGCCCGGCCGGACAGCACGTAGCCGCCGGTCTCGGCCTCACCGTGGTGGTGAGGAACCGACCGGTAGCCCGCGAGGTTGTGCACCTTGCCGAACCACAGTCGTGTCGCCGGGGTGTGCTGGGGGCTCACCCCAGAGATGCGGGTGGCGCCTTCCGACTGCGCGGTGAGGTCGGGCTCGTGTCCGCCTCGTGTCACCACGGGGACGATGGGGCCGTGCGCCGCGGAGGCCATCGCGGCGTGAGATCGGGCCTGATCGCGGAGGTACTGGTCATACTCGGGGTCCATGCGGGATGCCTTTCAGGCGAATCGGATCGTGTTGGTCAAGGTGCCGATCCCGGGGATCTCGGTCTCGACGACGTCGCCGTCGTGCAGATAGGTCGGCGGGGTCATGCCCATGCCGACGCCGCCGGGCGTGCCGGTCAGCACGATGTCGCCGGGCCGTAGCACGGTGAAGGTGGAGATGTAGGACAGCAGCGTCGCGCAGTCGAAGACGAGCGTGCGGGTGTTGCCGCGCTGGCGCTCCTCGCCGTTGACCCGACACATCACGTCGACGCCGGCGACCGGGTCGATCGCATCGGGCGGGACCACCACCGGCCCGATCGGCGTGGTCGCGTCCCAGGCCTTGCCCTGGAACCACTGGAGGGTGCGTCGCTGCCAGTCCCGCACCGAGACGTCGTTGGCCACGGTGTAGCCGCCGATCGCTTGGGCCGCCTCGGCCCGGTCCGCCCTGCGGAGCTCGGCGCCCACCACGACCGCCAGCTCAGCCTCCCAGTCGATCTCCACGCCAGCCGGCAGCACGATGTCCGCGCCGTCGGCGAGCAGCGTGTCGGCGTACTTGGCGAAGAGGGTCGGGTGGCTCGGCCGCTCACGGCCGGTCTCGGCGATGTGGTCGCCGTAATTGAGGCCGCAGCAGATGACCTTGCCCGGCGGTGACAGCGGCAGCGAACCCGATTCCATATTTCAGTTCTCGCACGAACGTTGCACTGATGTCAATAGATGATCTACGGTCGGGACATGACCACTGACCTCACACCGATCCCGGTGAACCCCGCCTCCATGGCCCCGCCGAGTGGCTACTCCCACGGCACGCTGAGCGGCAACACGCTCTACCTGGGCGGCCAGACCGCGCTCGACGCGGACATGCGGATCGTGCCTGGTGGGATCGTCGAGCAGTTCCGCCAGGCGTTCGGCAACGTGCTGACGACGCTGCGTGCCGCCGGCGGCGTCCCGGAGGACCTGACGTCGATCACGATCTACCTGACCGACATCCCCGACTACCAGGCGCACGGCCGTGAGATCGGCGCCGCCTGGCGAGAGTTGGCGGGGCCGGTCTACCCCGCCATGGCCGGCATCGGCACGACGGCCCTGTGGCAGCCCGAGGCGTTGATCGAGATCCTCGGCGTCGCCGTCATCCCCGACGAGAGGCTGCGCCGGCCCGACGCCTGAGCGAACCTCCAACGGGGTGCCAAATGACCCGCTGGTGCGATACCCGCGGCATCCAGGCCCTCCCCGCCGACCCCTGCTGCCGTCGCCGTCTACCTCACCGCACGCGACGCCCCCTGGGCCGCGCGGCCCACCGGGGGCAGCCCGCTCACTCCCGTCGAGATCCACCGCATCGTCACGAGACTCGATCCCGCCCAGCCGATGACCGCCCGCTTCTGTGCCTCATCCTGCTCGGCTACGCCTCCGCGCTGCGGCCCAGCGAGCGGTCCGCGCTCGCCTTCGCCCACATCACCCCCGCCGCCGGCGGCGTCCTGCTGACCGTCCGTCGATCCAAGACCGACCAGGACGGCCACGGCGAGGTCGTCGGTGTCGCGCACGGCCGTGACCCCGACACCGACCCCCCACGACCAGACGACCCGTGATCAGCGGCCTGGGGGCGGTGGGTTCGTCTTCCGGCAGATGACCTCGGCCGGGACCGTGCTCGACCGACAACTCTCTCCCCGACGGGTGTCAGCAAGGTCGTTCAACGCCGCGCCGCTGAAGCCGGACTCGGTCACCGCAGATCAGCGGACACTCACTGCGCCGGCCACGCCGGTGACGTGGGGGTCGCACTGTGGTTCTCGTTGCAGGTCCAGCGCCGTCTTCGAACGATGGACGGCGCCGGTGTGTCAGGGAGTGAGCAACGCTCCGGCGGTCGAGACTTTCAGGTAGTGCCCAAGGTCGTCCGCGGTGCCCGTGGTCTTGAAACCCGCTGCGCGTGGAGAACGCGAGGAGACCGGGGTTGTCGGCATCGACCACGATGGCCTTGCCGCCCCGGCGTCGGCGACGCGGACGATGGTCTCCAGCGCGTCGTCCTCGCGGACGACCTGGGTGGGATTGCTCGCGGAGTACCCGACTACGCGCACTGGCCCACCGGTTCCTCCTGCGAGGGTCTACGACCTCTTCGAGGAGGAGGTGGACGGCGCACACACCGGCCTGGACCGTCGTGGCGGCGTCCCGGACGAGCCAGTTGTCGTCGGCGACGGCTCGTCGCAGTCGATGTCCGACAGGTCGTGCTCGGGCGCCAGGCGTACGACGCGGTAGGTGGGTTCGCTCGTCGCGGACTCACCTGCGCCCCTCCTGCCGCTGGGCCAGTTTCCGATGCGGCGGGGCAGTGCGGCCAGACGCGCCAGCTCGGGGGAGGGGCCGGCGGCATCGATGGAGGCGATCATCTGGTCGTACTCCTGCGCCGTCATCATGGTGACCTCAGTGCGGGCGATGACCTTCAGGGTCGCCTCGCGGATCGAGTAGGTGATGAATGCGGTCTTGGTGATGTGCAGCCGGTCGGCGACATGGAGAATCAGGGAATCGGCGGTCTACCCGCGGAAACGCAGGGAGGCGTTCGTTTCGCGCCCACCGCAAGAGGTCGTGTGGATCTCCGGGAGTCTGTGAGACCTGACCGTCGAATTCTGCGAGCTGCTCATGAGTGGTCGCTCAGAACGCGGTCGATGAGCATCTCGACGTCCTCATCGGTACGGCGATACCCGAAGACCGCCCTGAGGTAGAGCGGAGCGAGCACCCCGTCGAGCACCGCGGACAGGGGCGGAGCCGGCTCGCCACGCTCGCGCGCGCGATCGATCGCTTCCTGGAGGTGAGCGGAACGGTGCTCCAGATAGGCCCTGGCCCGCTCTCGGCGGCGCGTGGCATCGGCGTCGTCGTCATCGCTAATGAGCTTCGCCCGGATGAGGGCCTCGAAGAGTGCGAACCCCGCGGGGTGCGCGATCTCGGCGGCTGCGTAGGCGGCCCACGCGCGAAGGTCGCCGCGCAAGGATCCGGTGTCCTGGATCGGGTTGTCATGGACGACCCGCGTGGTCGCCGCATCGAGAATCACCGTGTCGACGTCGCGCCAGCGTCGGTAGAGCGTGGCCTCGTGAACGCCGGAGCGCGCAGAGATCTCCTTCATCGACAAGCTCTCGCTACCGCCTTCGGCGATCAGGGCGAGTACTGCTTCGTGCACCGCGGCTGCGGTCCTAGCGGTGCGGCCGCCGGAGCGCACCGTTCCGTAGGGGGGACCTGGACTGGGCACTCTCCGACCCTAGCGTTGCTCAGGGGGGCAGATCGCGAGGCGTCGTCGTGTCCCCGCTCACCTGAGGAGACCGGCGTGCCAAGCGGATTCCAGGCCACGCTTCGCGCGTCGCGCGATCTCGTCGTGAGGCAGGTCTTGGCCTGCGCCTGGGGATGCTGGGTCGGAGAGCATCTCGAGGTCGTACCAGCCCGCGTATCCGGCGGTCTCGAGGGCGCCGAAGATCTGCTCGAATGCGATGATCCCTTCGCCTGGGATGACGCGATGCATGCCGGAGCCACGGTCGTGCGGGACGTCGCCCAGCTGCACGATGGTGAAGAGGGACGCGTAGGTCGCGATGTCCTCGAGAAGCGTCTCGGAGTCCCAGTGGTGGAAGACGTCGAAGACGATGCCGACGTTCGGCGTGTTGATCGAGGCGATGAGATCGGCTGTCTCGGCCAGCGACGAGAGCACGGACGCCTCGGACGCGAGGTCGCTCCTGATGGGCTCGATCCCGATCAGGGCGCCCACCTCGGCTGCTGCTGCGCTCGCCCGCTTGTATCCCTCGATGAGGATTCGGCGCTGTTCGTCGGCGTCGCGCGCATCGTCGATGCCGGTGAGGGTGATGAACTGAGACGGCCCGAAGGGCTCGAACCGCTTAATCGATGCCACGAGAGCGTCGGTCCGTGCCTGGGGATCGGTCGGCCCCCCGAAGAGACGCACGGGCAGGATGCTCGGGGTCGCGGATGTGCAGAGGGTCGCCTGCAGGCCGGCTTCGGCGACGAGCTCGGCCAGCTCCTCGTCGCGGCCTGTTCCGAGCTTCTGCTCGACGATCCCGATCCCTGTCGCCCCCACGCGCCGACAGGTCGCGAGATCCTCCTCGAAGCTCGATCCGTCCAGCATCAGCTGATTGATCGAGAGTCGTTCGGAGAAGTCCCGCGTCCGCGGTCCGCGCACCTGCGTCATCTCGTCCATGGGTCGCTCCCGGCCTCTCTCGTTGACGGTGTCGCCGGCCCTGCCCCGCCGTCCGACCAGTAACGCAAGAGTACACGCGTTTAAGGCCACCGGTGACAGCTCGAAGAACAGGGCGAAGGCGCCTTGATGCTGCTAACGCGAAATGTCTTGCATAGCCAACGGGCCGACGTCTAGTCTCGCTTAAAGCGAGAGTTGTCGCGTCAAGGTTCAGTCGCCAACTGCCTCGGATGCGCTCTCGGCGCGGACGCCGACCTAGGAGAAGCCCTCATGGAGAACAACCAGCGCGAGGACGCGCACGCTATCGAGCGGCTCGCGCTCGTGGCCGATCTCGCCTACGAGCAGGACGTTCCCATCGTCATGCGCGATGGCGCCGTCCTGCGTGCCGACGTCTTCCGGCCCCGAGGCGAGGGTCGACACCCCGTCCTGCTCAGCTATGGCGGCTACGGCAAGAACCTCCCGATGCAGGATGCCTATCCCGCCGCGTGGGAGATCCTCCTGGAGCAGTGCCCCGAGGTGCTCGAAGGGTCATCCGGCCAGTTCATGTCCTGGGAGCTCCCGGACCCGGAGCGCTGGGTGCCCTTCGGCTACACCGTCGTACGAGTCGACGCGCGGGGGACAGGCCGGTCCCCGGGCGTCATGGACAACATGTCCGCGGTCGAGGCTGACGACATCTACGACTCGATCGAGTGGGCCGCGTCTCAGCCGTGGTCCACGGGAAGAATCGGGCTGACCGGTGTGTCGTACATGGCCATCGTCCAATGGACGGCCGCGTCACGTCGTCCGCCCCATCTCGCCGCGTTCTGCCCGTGGGAGGGAGCATCGGACTGGTACCGCGACGTCTCGCGACATGGAGGAATCCTGTCGGAGTTCTCGCGCAACTGGTCCAAGGCGCAGCCTCTCAAGGTGCAGCACGGGCTCGGCGCGCGTGGCTGGACCAACTCGTTCACCGGGGAGTTGGCGTCGGGGAGCGAGGAGCTCACCGACGACGAGCTTGCTCGCAATCGCGTGGACATCTATGCGGGCATGCAGGAGAGCCAGTTCGACAACGACTACTACCGCTCCAGGTCGGGCCGCCTCGCCGACATCGAGGTTCCGTTGTTATCGGCCGGCAACTGGGGCGGCGATGGGCTCCACCTGCGCGGCAACGTGGAGGGGTACGTCGATGCGGGGTCCGAGCAGAAGTGGTTGGAGATCCACGGCGGCAATCACTTCGCGCGCTTCTACAGTCGCGAAGGAGTCGACCTCCAGCGGCGCTTCTTCGACTTCTTCCTGAAGGGGGAGGGAGACTGGGGGAACGAGCCTCCGGTCCAGCTCCAGATCCGGCACCCCGGTGAGAAATTCGTTCTCCGCAAGGAGAGCGAGTGGCCGATCGGCCGTACGGACTGGCGAAAGGTGTTCCTAGACGTTGCGACTCTCAGCCTCGAGGACGCGCCGCGAGAAACTGCGCGCGCGACGTTCGACGCGCTGGGAGGCGGGCTGGATCTGAGGACGGCCCCCTTCCCGCACGCGACCGAGATCACCGGTCCTCTTGCGTGCAGGCTCTGGATCTCCTCTTCGACCACGGACGCGGACGTCTTCGTCGTCCTGCGGTTGTTCGACCCGGACGGTCGGGAGGTCCTGTTCGAGGGAGCGGTCGATCCCCAGGTTCCTCTGTCGCAGGGCTGGCTTCGCGCCTCCCACCGGGAGCTGGACGAAGCGCGCTCTCGGCCCTACCGGCCCTACCACCCGCACACCTCCGAGAAGCCGCTCTCGCCCGGCGAGGTGGTCGAGCTGGCCATCGAGATCTGGCCGACCTCGATCGTCGTCCCGAAGGGCCACGTGCTCGGACTAACCGTCCTGGGCCGCGACTTCGACCACGGTCAGGGGCGTGGTGCGGAAGGAATGATGTCTCTCGACTCGACCGGTGTCGGACCGTTCGTTCACAACGACCCCGTCGACCGGCCGAGCGAGGTGCTCGCGGCCACGCGCATCACCGTTCTCTCGGGACCTGAGCATCCCTCGGAGCTGCTGCTCCCCGTGATCCCCGACGCAGAGAGCGTCTGACCGGCGCCTGTCCGCCGGATCCGGGGTCCTCCAGGGCCAGGCGCGCGTCCTCGCCCCGACCAACGTATGCAAGGAGTACGAAGTGATTCACCACGTGATGCTCTTCTGGTTCCGCAAGGACACGCCACGAGCGGAGGCGGAGGAGGTCCTCGACGGTATCCGGAGTCTCGCCACCATCCCCACCGTCAAGGCCGTCTCGATCAGCGAGAACCGGGACTTCCCGGAGTCGTCCGAACCCTTCACCCACGCGGCCATCCTCACGTTCGATGATCTGGAAGGCAGGAACGAGTTCTTCGCCGACGAGTTGCACCAGTCCGTTCGGCGTAGGGCGATGTCCGTGTTGGGTGAGTTGAAGACGATCAGCGTGGCCAGCGGCGAAGCATCAAGCGCTGCGGGCCCGGTGTCCCCGAGCCTCGAGGACCTTGCGGCGCAGCTTCACCGCGCGGAGTCGACCAGCACCACCATGCCACCGTTGTCGGAGCAGGTCCCGGGCCTGAGCGTCGAGGACGCCTATCGGATCCAGCAGCTGAATGTCTCTCGTCGCCTCCGCGATGGCGGCGTCATCGTCGGTCAGAAGGTCGGCCTCACGTCGGTGGCCATGCAGGAGCAACTCGGCGTCGAGGAACCCGACTACGGGGTGCTCTTCGCCGACATGCTCGTCGACGACGGTCAACCGATCCCTGTCTCTGGTCTGATCCAGCCGCGGGTCGAGGCCGAAGTCGCCTTCGTGATGGAGCGCGAGCTGCGCGGACCGGGCGTCACGGAGGCTGACGCACGCGAGGCGATCGCGGGCGCCCTTCCTGTCATCGAGGTAATCGACAGCCGCATCAACGCGTGGCAGATCGGCTTGACCGACACCGTCGCCGACAACGCATCCTGCGCGAAGGTGGTTCGCGGCAATGTCGTGACGCCGATCGCTGACCTCGATCTCCCCACCATGGGCATGGTCCTCACGATTGACGGTGAGGTCGTGTCAACGGCGGCCGGGGCTGCCGTGCTGGGGAACCCGATTCGCGGGCTGGTCTGGCTTGCCAACAAGCTGGCCGAGTTCGGCGTCTCCTTGCGGCCAGGCGATCTGGTGCTTGCCGGCGCGCTCCACGCATCCGTTCCTGTGACCGGAGGGATGTCGGTCCACGCCGAGTTCGCGAGCATCGGCGGGATCACCGCCGCATTCACGTCCTAGCAAGTTGGGCACACCAGCCTAGGTGAAAGGCGCCCGAGCAATGTTGCGGCCGGCACGGTCAATGCCGTGCCGGCCGTTTGCGCTACGGGTTCATCGCAGCCGGAGGCTCAGGAGCCGGTCCCGTTCGCGGGCACGGTCCAGCCGGTGGCTCGGATCCACCCGGCCAGGTCGAGGGTGGCCGGCTCGATCGCCCGCGCCACTGCAAGGTCCGAGGGGACTTCCCCCATCGTGGCGAACTGGCGGAACATCTCCCTGTCGAGCTCGCTGGGAAGCACGCTCAACGGGAGGGCCTCGTAACGTGCCGGGAGGCCGGCGTGAGCGCCGAACGCAGCGGCGATCTGCGGCCCCGTCAGCTCGTCGCCGACGAGCTCGACGGCTCCGCCGGGTGCCTCCGCGGTGCCGAGCAGGAGCGCGGCGGCGACGCGGCCGACGTCCCTGACCGAGACCATCTTCAGGGCGACGTCCTCCGGCATCGGCACCCTCAGCACGATCTCTCCGTGCTCCAGCTTCGGTGCCATCTCCTCCATGAAGGGAGCCGAACGAACCATCGTGGCCCTGAGGCCGCACGCCCTCAGCCGCTCCTCAATCGTGTGCTTCGAGTCGTGGTGCGGCACACCCGACTCCTGGTCCGCGCCGAAGACCGAGTTGAACACGACGTGGGGGACGCGTGCCGCGACCGCCGCGTCGACGAGCGCGGTGCCGATGCGGATCTCCGTCTCGACCTCGTCCAGGCTGTTCGCCTCCGGGGTCATGAAGGAGAACGCCTCGACCTCCGTCAGCGCTGCGGCCATCGACGCCGGGTCGTCGGTCCGGACGGCGGCCAGATCCACGCCGCGGGCGGCCAGCGCCTGAGCCCTGTCGGACTGTGGGTCGCGGACCAGCGCCCGCACCGGGGCTTGGCGGTCCAGCAGAGCGTCGACGACCGCTCCGCCCTGTCGGCCGGTCGCGCCGAAGACCGCGATCGGGCCCGTCGTCCTCATCTGTTGTGACATGTCTCCACGATGCCGTCCGCGGCGTCTGGCGTACCACCGGTATCGCGCCAGGTTCTTCCGATAACCCGCCAACGGCGCGTAATCTCGATCGCATGTCCGACCTCAACGGCGAGCCGATCTTCTGCAACGACGACGCACCGTTGTCGGCGTCGCTGCCCCATGGCGCTGACGTGGCCCCCCACTTCCACGACCACGGCCAGCTCCGCTACGCCGCGCGTGGGGCCCTCGTCACCGCGACCGAGGTGGGCACTTGGGTGGCGCCGGCCAGTCGGATCATGTGGGTGCCGCCCTTCGCGGTGCACAGCAGCAAGGCGTACGGCGAGACCGACATCAGCGTGCTGTCGCTGCCCGTGACGCTGTCCGGTGACCTGCCGGCCGAGCCGTCGGTCTTCGTGGCGAGCGCGTTGCTGCGCGAGGCCTATCTGGCGCTGATGAGCGAGGGCGAGCCGCTGGGCAGCGCCCGTGCGCGGCTGCTGATCGACGTCGTGCTCGCCGAGCTCGCTCGCGCCGAACAGGAGCCACTGCGCCTCCCGGAGCCGAGCGACCGGCGTCTCAAGGCGGTCACCGACCTGCTCCACGCGGACCCGGCGAGCCCGGCGACCCTGGCCGAGCTGGGCCATCGCATCGGCGCCAGTGAGCGCACCCTGAGCCGCCTGTTCGGCAGCGAGCTGTCGATGAGCTTCCACCGGTGGCGCACCCTGCTGCGCATCCAGCGGGCGCTGATCGAGCTCAGCGACGGTGCCTCGGTCACCGAGACGGCGATCCGGCTGGGCTGGTCGAATCCCAGCAGCTTCATCGACGTCTTCACCGAGCTGGTCGGTCAGACACCTGGCCGCTATCGCTCGTCGGCTCGGTCCTCCGACCTGCCCACGGCTGAGAAGTTGGCGGGCTAGCCGTAGTTCCTGGCCGAACATCGGTGGCAGCCCCCTCGGGTGGAAGCCCACGCTGGTGGGGTGACTCCGTCCGCTACCTCTCAGAGCAACTCGCCGTCGACGGCCTCGGCCGGTGCGACGCTGAGCGACCTCATCGTCCAGTCATTGACGCGGCACCACTCCGCGGAGGCGTTCGTCGCGGGGGACCGGCGATTGACCTACGCCCAGGTGCGGCACCTGGTCTCGCAGTACATGGGTGCCCTCAGTCAGCGCGGCGTCGGCCTGGGGGTGGGCGTCACCATGCTCAGCCCGAACATGCCCGAGTCCTGGATCGTGCAGGCCGCGACGTACCTCCTCGGTGGGCGATTCACGGGGCTCCAGGCGCTCGCCTCGGTGCAGGACCACATCGTGGTCTGCGAGGACGCCGAGGCAGCCGTGCTCGTGGTCTCTGCGAGTCTCGAGGAGCACGGCCGGGAGGTCCTCGGCCAGGTTGACTCGTTGCGCCACCTGCTGGTGGTACCGGCCGACGGCGGCCTGCCCGAAGGCGAGTCATACGCCGCACGCCCGCTCGATGCCGGGCCGGCCACCGAGTCCGACGTCGCGTGGCTGCAGTACACCGGCGGCACGACCGGTCGGCCCAAGGGCGTGATGCTGCCGCACCGGGCGATGGCGCAGATGGCGCTCACGCACCTGGTGGACTTCGAGCAGCCGCAGCTGCCGCGCTACCTGGCCGCGGCACCGCTCACCCACGCCACCGTGCTCAGCGTCGTCCCGACGCTGTTGCGCGGCGGGACCGTCGTCGTCGAGCAGGGCTTCGAGCCCGGCAGGTTCCTCGACGTGATCGAGGCCGAGCGCGTGAACTGCCTCATCGGGATGCCGACGATGATCTACACGCTGCTCGACCACGCCCGGCCGGAGACCAGGGACCTGTCGAGCCTCGAGGTGTTCTGGTACGCGACCGGGCCGATGTCGCCGGTGCGACTGGCCGAGGCGCGCGAACGCATCGGACCGGTCTTCTCCCAGATCTACGGCCAGACCGAGTCGACCGGCATCGGGACCGTGCTGCCCAAGGCCGCTCACGAGACGGCCGACCTGGAGCAACTCGGGTCGTGCGGCCGGCCGGCTCTCGGCAACCGGATCCGGCTGGTCGACGACGACGGCAACGACGTGCCTGTGGGTGAGGTCGGTGAGATCGTCATGCGCAACCGTGGCGTCATGCTCGGCTATCGGAACCTGCCGGAACAGACCGCTGAGGCACTCAAGGACGGCTGGCTCCACACCGGCGACCTCGCTCGTCAAGATGACGAGGGGCTGCTCTACATCGTGGACCGCAAGAAGGACATGATCATCTCCGGCGGATTCAACATCTACGCCAGCGAGGTCGAGGCGGCCCTGACCGGCCATCCCTCGGTGAGCTCGGCCGCCGTGATCGGCGCACCCGACGAGCGATGGGGCGAGATCGTCACCGCATTCGTGGTGGCCCGCGCGGGACAGGAGATCGACGCGCCCGCGCTCCAGGCCTTCGTCAAGCAGGTCAAGGGCTCGATGTACGCGCCCAAGGAGGTCGTGGTCGTCGACTCGCTGCCCCAGACGGCCGTCGGGAAGGTCGACAAGAAGTCACTGCGGGCCCTCTATTGGCGCGACACCACCCGGAACGTGCACTGACCCATCAGATCCATCCGATCCATCAGATCCGCACCACCAAGGAAAGGCGCTCAGCCTTGAGCACAGACACGATCCCCCGCCTGATCGACCTCCACTCGCATTGGGGCACCGAACGAGGGTGGCGAGGAAGTCCGTATGAGACCGCAGCGGACCGCGAGGCGCTGCGGGGCTACTTCAAGTGGGGCATGAGCTTCGTCAGCGACGAGGAGCAGGCCGAGCACTTCCGTACGGCGAACGCCCGGGTGATGCTCGACTTCGCCTTCACCTACACCTTGGACGTCGGCGCCGTCCGGGAGCAGCACGACTACGCCTTCGACTTCGCGCGCCGCAACCCCGACGTCGTCCTCGGCCACTGGATCGGCATCGATCCCACGCAGCCGGCGCACGTCAAGGAGCTGGAGCGCTGCCTCAGCGACGGGCCCGGGCTGATCGGGCTCGCGGTGCACTCGCTCACGCCGGCCGGAACCCCGGACGAGCCGGAGTGGGAGGACTGCCTGAATCTGTGCCGCGAGGCCGGCCGTCCCGTCCTCATGCACGTCGGGATGTCGGCGACCGGCGCCGGCACCCGCGGCGGCATGGGCATCACCCTGGAGGGCAGCCACCCGCGTTACGTCGACCGGGTGGCCGCGCGCCACCCCGATCTCAACGTGATCGCCGGCCGGGTGGCCTGGCCCTGGCAGTCGGAGATGATCGCGACCGCCCTGCACAAGGGGAACGTCTGGATGGAGCTCCACGGCTGGTCCCCGCGCTACTTCCCCGACGAGCTCAAGCGCGAGATCGGGAAGCGGCTGCGCAAGCGGATCTTCTTCGGCGCCGACTACCCGATGCTCAGCCACGAACGACTGGTCGCCGAGTGGCGCGAGCAGGGCTATCCCGACGACGTCCTGGACGACGTCTTCTCGGGCAATGCCGAGACCTTCCTTACTGAGATCGGAGTGGCGTGATGGACCTGGGACTGAGCGGAAAGGTCGCGATCGTCGGCGGCGGCAGCGACGGGCTCGGCTTCGCGATCGCCGATCGCCTCCTCGCCGAGGGCGCCCATGTCGCCTTCTTCGCACGGCGCGCGGAGAAGGTCGCCGCCGCGGAGAGGCAGCTCGCCGAGAGGTACGGCGCGGAGCGGGTCCTCGGCCTGGCGGGCGACTGCTCCAGCGCTGCGGACCTGGAGGGCGTGACCGCCTCGACGGTGGAGCGTTTCGGGGACGCCGTCCACGTGCTGGTGACCAACGACGGCGGGCCGCCGATCCGGCGGATCTCCGAGCTCACCGACGAGGTCTGGCTGCAGGCCTTCGAACGGCACTTCTTCTATGTCGTCAGGTCCGTGCGGGCCACGCTGCCGTACATGACGGCCGAGGGCGGGAGCATCCTCAACGTCGTGTCGGCCGTTGCCCAGCGTCCCGCGGTCGGCATGGCCGCGCCGACGACGGTGTGGTCGGCGGTGATCGGCTACGCGCAGACCCTCGCACTCGAGATCGCTGCCCAGAACATCAGCGTCAACACGCTGATGGCCGGCTATTTCGACACCTCGCTGCTCGCCAAGACCATCGAGCGTCAGCCTGAGCTGTCCAAGGAGCGGTTGGGGCGCACGGCGCCGCTGGGACGCATCGGCGCACCCCAGGAGCTCGCGGACCTGGTCGCCGCGCTGGTCTCTCCGGGAGCCCGTTACGTGACGGGCACGGTGACCGCGGTCGACGGAGGCGCCAGCGTCGGGCTGGGCGCCAGCTTCGACTCCGCGGCGCCCGCGTCGAACGCCACCGTGTCGAAGGCCCCTGGGACGTGAGGCTGTCGACCATGCTGGCGGTCGCCGATCCGCGGGCGGCCGCCGAGCAGGTCGCTGCCTTCGAGGCGGCCGGGCTCGACATGGTGTGGGTCGGGGAGGGCTACGGCTTCGACTCCCCGACCCTGATGGGCTACCTCGCAGCGCGCACCTCGACCGTCGAGATCGGGTCGGCGATCCTCAATGTCTACTCCCGATCGCCGACCCTGCTCGCCCAGACCGCAGCGGGCCTCGACAGCGTCTCCGGCGGCCGCGCCGTCATCGGCCTGGGTGCCTCCGGACCGCAGGTCGTCGAGGGCTGGCACGGCCTGCCCTTCACCCGGCCGGTCGGTCGGACCAAGGAGGTCGTGGAGATCATGCGGGCCGCCCTGCGCCGTGAGCCGGTGGAGCACGACGGATCGTCTTTCCAGCTGCCGCTCCCCGGAGGCATCGGGAAGCCGCTCAAGCTGATGAGCAGGCCGCCGCGTCCCACGGTCCCGATCTACCTCGCCGCCTTGGGCCCGAGGTCGGTCGAGGGCGCCGCGTCGTACGCCGACGGCTGGCTGCCGTTCCTCTACTCGCCCGAGGACGCCGCTCAGGTATGGGGCGATGCGCTCGCCGCCGGCGCAGCAGCGCGCTCGGCGGATCTCGCGCCGCTGGAGATCGTCGCCGGTGGCGTGGTGGCCGTCGGAGACGACGTGAAGAGCGTCCTCGACCTGGTCCGTCCGATGTTCGCGCTCTACATCGGCGGCATGGGCGGTCGTGACAACAACTTCTACAACGACCTCGTCCGTCGGTACGGCTACGAGGACGAGGCCCGGCGGATCCAGGAGCTCTACGTCGATGGCAAGAAGCAGGAGGCCGAGGCCGCCGTACCGCTCGAGCTGCTGGAACGGGTCAACCTCGTCGGGCCGGCGTCGTACGTCAGGGAACGGATCGAGGCCTTCCGCGAGTCGGGCGTGACCAACCTCCAGGTGACCCCGGTCGGTGACGACGCCACCGAGCTGGTCGGTCGCCTCAAGGAGTGGGTCGCCTGAGCGGACCCTCGAAGGTGAGCGAATCGAGGGCTTCCCGCATCAGCTGGGCTGCGGCGGGCGAGAGCTGTCGTGCCTCGCGACGTGCCAGGAACACCTCGTAGCGCATCGAGGGGTCCTGGAGTCGCACGGAGGCGACGCTCTGCTGTCGCTGCTCGATGTCGTGCTGCGGGAGGAATGCGATGCCGAGACCGGCGTCGGCCAGTCTCATCGCCTGCCACGGATCGCTGGTCTCGAACTGGTCGCGCGGCACGAAGCCGGCCGCCTCACAGGCCTGCACGATCATCGTCCGGATGGTCGACGGAGCGCGGAACATGATGAACGACTCATCCCGCAGCTCGCTCATCCGGACACTGGTCGCTCGTGCCAGGTGATGGGTGGGGGAGACGACCAACAGGAGCGGGTCCTCCGCGACCCGGGTCAGCTCCAGGCCCCGTCGCTGCGGTGCTCCCACGGCGGAGACGAACGCCAGGTCGATCTCGTCGGCGCGCAGCTGATCGGTCAGCCGGGCGCTCAGGTCCTCGCGCACGGCCAGCTCCACCTGCGGGTGACGCTCGTTGAAGGCCGCGAGGAGACGTGGCACGTCCACGGGGCCCGGAGTGGGGGTGACCCCGAGCGTCGCGCGGCCTCTCAGTACAGCCGCCGAGCTGTCCATCGAGACCCTGATCGCGTCGAGCTCGGCCAGCACCCGACGTGCATGCCCGACCAGGACGAGTCCGTCGTCGGTCAGCGCCACCCTGCGCGTCGTCCGGTCCACCAGGCTGACCCCCAGCTCGCGTTCGAGCTTCTGGATCTGGCGGGAGAGAGCAGGTTGCGCCACGTTCGCTCGGGCCGCGGCGCGGGTGAAGTTGCGTTCCTCGGAGAGCAGGACCACATACGAGAGCTGCCGAAGATCCATGCCGTAAGAGTATGACAGCAATGTCATTCATGTCTTGGACAAACCCAATCGCGGCGGACGACACTCCAGGAGGGGCGCGAGCGAGTCGCGAACCCTCCCTGAACAGAGAGAACCAATGAGCGACATCGTCTGGGCACCCTCGCTGAGCGACATCGAGGACGCCGCCATCACCCGCTTCGCCGAGTACGTCGGCCGACCAGGCTCCTACGACGACCTGTGGCGCTGGTCGGTCGACGATGTCGCGGCCTTCTGGAGCGCCGTGGTGGACCACTTCGGCATCCACTTCCACGACCTGCCCAGTGAGGCACTCGCCGACAGGTCGATGCCGGGCGCCGTCTGGTTCCCGGGAGCGACCCTCAACTACGCGCAGCACGTGTTCACCGGCAAGGACGACAGTGCGCTCGCGCTGCAGCACGCCTCCGAGATCCGGCCGCTCGGCCGATGGACGTGGGCGGACCTGAGGCGCGAGACCGCCCGCATCCGGGCTGGGCTCCAGGCGCTCGGCGTCGGTCAGGGCGATGTCGTGGCGGCGTACCTTCCCAACATCCCCGAGACCGTGGCCGCCCTCCTCGCGACGGCATCCCTGGGAGCCGTCTGGTCGAGCGCGGCCCCCGAGTTCGGGATCCGCGCAGTCACCGACCGGTTCGCCCAGATCGAGCCCACGGTCCTGCTCGCCGTCGACGGGTACCGCTACGGGGCCAAGGACTTCGCCAGCGATGACCACGTCGCGGCCATCGCCCGAGAGCTCGGTGTCCGGACCGTCCGTTTCGGCTACCTCGACGGCACCGGGTGGGCCGACGGGTTCCTCGGACCCGTGGACGCGCTCCTCGACTTCGTCGCGGTGCCCTTCGAGCACCCCCTGTGGGTGCTCTTCAGCTCGGGCACGACGGGCCCGCCCAAGCCCATCGTGCACAGCCAGGGCGGCGTGCTGTTGGAGATGGTCAAGCACCACCACCTGCACTGGGACGCACGACCCGACGACCGCTTGTTCTGGTTCACGACCACGGGCTGGATGATGTGGAACTTCCTCGTCAGCGCGCTGCTGACCGAGGCGTCGATCGTCCTGTACGACGGCAACCCCGCGACCCCTTCCCTCGACCGGCTGTGGGACCTGGCCGTGGAGACCGGGATGACCAGCTTCGGCACCAGTCCCGCGTTCCTCGCCGCGTGCCAGAAGGCCGGCATCGAGCCGGCCGAAGGTCGCGACCTGTCGCGCCTGCGGTCGATCGGAGCATCCGGCTCGCCGCTTGCGCCCGAGTCCTACAGCTGGGTCTACGAGCACGTCGGCAAGCGGATCTGGCTCTTCTCGACCAGCGGCGGCACCGACGTGACGAGTGCACTGCTCGCGGGCGTCCCGACCCTGCCGGTGTACCGAGGTGAGCTGCAGGCACGAGCACTCGGCGTGAAGGTCGAGGCCTGGGACGATGCGGGTCGATCCGTCATCGGAGAGGTCGGTGAGCTCGTCGTCACCGAGCCGATGCCGTCGATGCCCGTCTCCTTGTGGGGCGACCCGGACGGTGCGCGCCTGCGTGCGACGTACTTCGAGTACTTCGCCGGCGTGTGGCGCCATGGTGACTGGATCACCATCACGGAGCGGGGGACGGCCATCATCACGGGACGCAGCGACTCCACGATCAACCGCGGCGGCGTGCGGATGGGCACCAGTGAGGTCTATCGAGCGGTGCTCTCCGAGTACGACGTGCTCGATGCCCTCGTCGTGGACCTCCCGCGAGCCGGCGCCGAGAACCACATGCGGCTGTTCGTGGTGCTGCGTCCGGGCGCGACGCTGGACGCCGAGCTCACGCGTCGGATCCGCCACCGGATCCGCGAGGACTGCTCGCCGCGTCATGTCCCGGACGTGGTCCAGGAGGTGAGGGAGATCCCGCGCACGCTCAGCGGGAAGGTCCTCGAGGTCCCCGTGAAGCGCATCTTGATGGGCGAGCCGATCGAACGGGCGGCCAGCCGGGACAGCCTCGCCAACCCGGCTGCCCTGGACGAGTTCGTCGCCATGGCACCCGCGCCGTGAGCAGCTTCGACACCTCCTCGCCGCGAGGAGGGGCGATACTGTTGCCCACCGACATCGGCCACGGTCTGAGGTGCGGGGAGCAGGATGGAGCATGGTCCGGAAGCGGCCAGGTCGAGGAGTGACGTGGACGCCCAAGCCGCCCTCGAGGCGTGGCTGAAGGTCTCCCGTGCCCTGGTCGAGCACCGCCCGCTCACGGAGATCCTCGACGTCATCGCCGAAGTGGCACGCGACCTGACCGGCCACCTCTACGCCATGGTCGCGCTGGCCGATGACCGCTCGGAGCGTCTGGTGGTCCAGGGGTCGGCCGGACTGCCCCCGGAATACCTCACCGTGGCCAACGTGGATTCCCCCCTCGTGGTCGGGGGAGAGCAGGGACGATCGGAGACCCCGTCCGCTCGAGCCTTCCGCACCGGCCGACCGGTCACCTTGCCGGATCTCTTCGCGGATGAGGCCTTGGTCGACTGGCGCACCGCAGCGGGCCGGCAGGGCTACCGGTCGCTGGTCAGCATTCCCCTCGCAGGCCCCGGTGAGCTCGGCGTCCTCACTGTCTACGGTGCAGCCGCGGGCACGTTCGAGCAGAGCCAGATCGACCTGCTCTCGGCCCTCGCCAAGGGGGCCGCCGCGGCGATCGAGATCGCCCGCCTGCGCGAACGCGAGCTGACCATGATGGCCGAGCTCGAGGAGGTCGACCTCATGCACCAACGGCTCAACCGGGCGGCCCTCGAGGGGAAGGGCCTCGATCCGATCCTCCGCTCGCTCGCCGAGATGACCGGCTACGACATCCTCATCGAGGAGTACGCCGGCCGCGAGCCGATCGCGGCCTGGCCCCAGGACCACGCGGGCCCGGACCTGCCGGCGGCTGAGCGCGAGCGGCTGCGCGCCACCGCCTGCCAGACGCTGGAGCTGGCCAGCCGGTCGTCCGAGGACCACGTCGTCTACGTCGCCCCCATCGTCCTCGCCGGTGAGATCGCCGCTCTTCTGTGGGCATCGGGCGAGGACCGCACGATGTCTGGCATCCACCGCATGGTGTTCGAGCGTGGCGCGATCGTGAGCTCTCTGGAGCTGCTCAGCCAGAGGCACGCGCAGGACGTCGAGTGGCGGATGCGTGGCGACCTCGTGCGCGACCTCCTCAATCTCGAAGCGTCCGGAGCGCCCCGCATCCTCGAGCGGGCTCGCAGTTACGGGCACGACCTGACCCAGCCACATGTACCGATCGTGATCCGACCGGACCCTCCGAGCCTCAGTTGCGACGGCAAGGGGCGACCGACCTCGGAGGCCGCACTCCAGCACGTGATCTCGTGTGTGCGATCCGTGTCCGCGAGAAGCCCCGGCACCTCGCTGGTGGCCGACCACGAGGGAGCCGTGGTGATGCTCCTGCACCGCCGCGTGGAGTCCCCGGACCTCCCGAAGAGGACGGCGAAGGCCATCACGGCCCTGGTCGCGTCTCGAGGAAATGTGACGGCGTCGGCGTCGATCGGCGAGATGTGCGTGTCACCGCTGGACTATCGCCTGGCTACGCAGGTGGCCTCCAGCGCAGTGCGCCTGGTCCAGGACGCGGGAACCGGCGGCAAGGTCGTCGAGGTCGCGGATCTCGGCATCTACCGGCTGTTGCTCGCCGGGAACGAGCCCTCCGTGCTGCGCGAGTTCTCGGAGCGGACGCTGGGGCCTCTCCGACGGCCGGAGGACACGAGGAACGCGGACCTCGTCCACACCGTCAGGGTGCTCATCGAGAACGACCTGCAGGCAGGGCGGACCGCGGAGGCGTTGCACATCCATCCGAACACGCTGGCCTACCGTCTGCGCCGTATCGAGTCACTGACCGGCGTCGTGCTGAGGAGCAGCCAGGGCCTGCTCGACATGAGCTTCGCGCTCGCGATCGACCGGCTCGTGCACGTGAGCTGACGTCCCCGACCGCACTGTGGAAATCCACAGCAAGTGGGCGATAACGCTGGGGATCGACACGAAGTGGCCGTCACGTTCTCGCGCGTAGGTTCCTCGCATGACTTCACTCCAGCACCGCAGGTTGAGCAAGGAGCAGGTCGACGCGCTCGCCCAGGAGCACCGACGCTGGGGCCGGTGGGGCGAGGACGACGAGCTGGGCGCGATGAACTTCATCGAGCCGGCCACGGTCCGGCACGCCGCCTGCCTGGTCCGGCTGGGACAGGTGATCTCGTGCGCCATGCCGTACGACGCGACCGGTCCTCAGACCGGCTACCTGGGGCGCTTCAACCCCATGCACTTCATGACGCAGGACGGTGGGGACGTCGAGCTCGGCGCGCAGGACCACCTGCCCGGGCTCCGGTTCGCCGACGACGTGATCTCGATGCCGCTGCAGTCGGGAACCCATTGGGACGCGTTCAGTCACATCTTCTACGACGGCAAGATGTACAACGGCTTCGGACTCGAGCACGTCACCAGCGCCGGTGCGCGCAAGGGGGCGCTGGAGACCATGCGGGAGCAGCTCACGGGCCGCGGGGTGCTGTTGGACTTCCCGCGTTTCAAGGGCGTCGACTGGCTGCAGCCCGGCGACGCGATCCACGGCGACGACCTCCTCGCCTGCGCGGCAGCACAGGGCGTGACCCTGGGGCGCGGCGACATCCTCCTCATCCGCACCGGACACCTGCGGATGTGCCGGGCCGAGGGGTGGGGCGACTACGCCGGGGGTGACGCGCCCGGGCTGAGCCTGGACACCGCCGACGTCATCGTCGACGCCGAGATCGCCGCCATCGCGTCCGACACCTGGGGGGTCGAGGTGCGGCCGAACGAGACGGAGGCCGTCATGCAGCCCCTGCACGTCGTCCTCCTCGTCAGCGCTGGGGTCATCTTCGGCGAGATGTTCGACCTCGAGAAGCTCGCCGACGCCTGTGCTGAGGACGGTGTCTACGAGTTCCTCCTCGTCGCCCCACCCGTGCCGTTCACGGGAGCGGTCGGAGGACCGCTCAACCCCATCGCGATCCGATGACGCTCCCGAGCGCGAGCACCGCGGCCCGGGTGCGGCTCACGGGCATCTCGAAGCGCTACCCCGGGACCCTCGCCCTCGACGCGGTCGACCTCGACATCCGGCCCGGCGAGATCCACGCACTGATCGGCGGGAACGGCTCGGGGAAGAGCACCCTGATCAAGGTGCTGTGCGGCGTCGTACCGGCCGAGCCCGGCGGGAGCATCGTCATCGGTGGCTCGGAGACCGGCACCGAGACCGGCACCGAGACGTGGTCGGCAGACGCCGCCCGAGCTGCCGGGGTGCACGTGGTCCATCAGGACCTCGGTGTCTTCCTCGACCTGACCGTCGCTGAGAACCTCGCCATCGGCGAGGGCTTCACGAAGAACCGGATGCGGGGGGTCTCCTGGCCAGACGTCCTCGGTCGTGCCTCTACGCTCATCGACCGCTTCACGATCGACGCGACCCCGCAGACGCCGGTGCGCAGTCTCAACCAGGCGAACCGGACCTTGGTCGCCATCGCGCGGGCGGTCCAGGACGGCGCCCACGACCGGGGGCTGCTGATCCTCGACGAGCCGACCGCCGCGCTGTCGCTCGAGGAGTCCGACGTCCTCCTCAGCACCCTGGAGAGGTTCGCCGCCGCCGGTCAGTCCATCCTCTACGTCAGCCACCGGCTCGACGAGATCATGCGGGTCGCCCACCGCGTCACGGCGCTGCGAGACGGTCGCTCGGCCGGCACCAGCGACGTGGCGGAGCTCGACGAGGCGTCACTGGTGCGTCTGATCGTCGGCTCGGACCTGCCCCGGCCGGCGGAGAGCACGCGCGCCCACCTCGCCGGTGAGCCCGTCCTCGAGCTGCACGGTGTGAGCGTGGGTCCTCTCGAGGGCATCGACCTCGACGTCCGGCCCGGCGAGATCGTCGGCGTGGCCGGGTTGGTGGGCTCGGGTCGCAGCACCCTGCTTCGTGCCGTCTTCGGCACACAGCCGCTCCGCGGCGGCTCGATGTCCCTGAACGGTCGTCCGCGGCGCCTCTCCTCGTGTCATCAGGCGATCGCCGCAGGCATCGCCTACGTCCCCGAGGACCGAGCGCACGACGCCGCCTTCCATGACCTCAGCGTCGCCGCCAACATCGCCATGCCCGCCCTTCAGGAGTACCGCTCCCTCGTGGGCATGCAGGACCGGGCACTTCGGTCGGCGGCACTTCGCCTGATGGACGCCTTCCTCGTGAAGGCGAGGTCGTCGGAGACCCCGATGGCCACGCTGTCGGGAGGCAACCAGCAGAAGGTCGTCCTGGCGCGATGGCTCGGAAGGGAGCCCCGGCTCCTCCTGCTGGACGAGCCGACCCAGGGAGTAGACGTCGGGGCCAGGGCCGAGATCCACGCCATGATCCGTCGAGCCGCTGACCAGGGCATGGCCGTCCTCATGGTCGCCTCCGACCCCGAGGAGCTCGCGCTGACAGTGGACCGAGCCGTCGTGCTCCGCGGCGGGCGGATCGCCACCCGGCTCGACCATGCCGAGGTCACCGCCGACCGGCTCATCACCGAGATCCACAGCGGACGGAGTGCATCCGTATGACTCACCACGCAGAAAGCAGCCACATGGCCAACGACGCCCGGGAGCGCTTCACGCTCCTCGCCCGGACCAGGACCTACCTCACGAGCAGCCCGATCCTCCTCCTGGAGCGGTTCGGCCTGCTCCTGGCGCTCGGCGCCGTGGTGCTCTGGTTCAGCCTGAGCGGCATCGGCGAGCTGTTCGTCAGCAGTGCCAACATCACCAACATCCTGGTCGGCGGAGCCGTCGTCGGGATCGTTGCTCTCGCGATGCTGCCGCCACTGATCGGCGGCCACTTCGACCTCTCCGTCGCAGCGGTCGCCAGCGTGAGCAACATCACCGTCGCCTCCGCGATCGGCAAGCACGGTGCGCCCATCCTCGTCGGCGTCCTGGTCGGGGTGCTCATCGGCGCCCTGCTCGGAGCCGTCACCGGATTCCTCGTCGCCAAGATGCGTCTCAACGCCTTCGTCGTCACCTTCGGCGTCTACATCCTCCTCAACGGCCTCTCCACCTGGTACACGGAGGGCGCCCAGATCGTCGCCGGGATCCCGCCGTCCCTGGGCGAGTGGAGCGGCAACGGGTTCCTCGGACTGCCTCGGCCCTTCGTCGCGCTGGTGATCGTGGCTGCCGTCCTCTGGTACGCCCTGATGCAGATCCCGTGGGGTCGCCACCTGGAGGCCATCGGGTCGAACGAGGCAGCCGCACGCCTCGTCGGCATCCACGTCGACAGAGCCGTCTGGATGGCCTTCGTCGCGTCGGGTGCCCTCGGCGGCATCGCGGGCGCGCTGCTGACCACGATCCTGGGCGCTGGCGACCCCACCGCCGGCCTCTCGTACCTCTTCCCGGCGTTCGCCGCCGTGTTCCTCGGCGCGACCACGATCCGGCCCGGCCGCTACAACGTGGTCGGCACCGTGATCGGCGTCTACTTCGTCGGTATCGCCGTCAGCGGCCTCTCCCTGCGTGGGGCGGACACCTGGGTGCAGCCGACGTTCAACGGAGCCGCCCTGATCCTCGCCGTGGCGCTGTCGACGTACCTGGCTCGGGTACGGGAGCGCCGCGAGTCCCGCGCGGTCACCAGCTCGGAGAAAGTCCCGACTCCCGCTCGGGAGTCGTCCCACCGCGGCGTCACCGCCTAGCGATCTGCACAACACGAAGGAGTGCTCAACCATGTCACGCATCCCGGATGCTCACCGGCTCCGTCGGGGTCTCGCCGCTGTCGCCACCTGTAGCCTGCTCGCACTGGTCGCCGCCTGCGGATCCGACTCGAGCGACGAGAGCTCGACCTCCCCCGGCGACACCTCGGGTGGCGCAGCGATCTCGCCCTCCGTCGACGACCTCAAGACGGGCACCGAGCAGACGCCCCCCACGACGGGACCCGAGCCCAAGAGCGGTCTCAAGCTCGTGTACGTCTCGTGCGGCCAGGTCGCCCCGGGCTGCGCCGGGCCCGGCGTGGGCCTCGCGAACGCGGCCAAGGAGCTGGGCTGGACGGTCACGGTCCTCGACGGGAAGTTCAATGCCGGCGGTGGCTACTCCACTGCCTTCCACCAGGCCATCGCACTCAAGCCCGATGCGATCGCCACCGCGGGCATCGACTGCTCCCAGGTGAAGCAGCCGGTCGCCGACGCCAAGGCTGCAGGGATCCCGGTCCTGAGCTGGCTGGGTGCCGACTGCGACGCGGACGGCGGCGAGAAGCTGTGGGCCGCCGACATCGTCTACCACCAGGACGCGCCGACGACCGCCGAGTGGTACGCCGCCTGGGGGGTCCAGAAGGTGCAGTATCTCGAGGCCAAGCTGGGTGGGAAGGTGCGGCTGATCAATGTCCGCTTCAACGACGCCTTGCCGAGCCTCAACGACGGTGTGGAGAGCGCCATCGCCGACTGCGGCGACTGCGAGATCGTCGCGGACGTGGCGGTGGGAACCGCCGACGCAGCCAATCCGCAGGGGCCCATCGTGGCCGGTGTGAAGGCCGCGCTGCTCAAGCACCCCGACGCCAATGCTCTTCTGGTGCCGGCCGACACGCAGCTCATGGCGACCGGACTGCTCCAGGCCCTGAGGAACAGCCCCCAGGGCAAGAAGCTCATCGTCACCGGGGGCGAGGGAGGTCCCAGCGGCATCGAGGCTCTCGACCAGGGCCCGGTCCCCACCGCGATCATCGGGTACAGCAACGAGTGGATCGGCTGGGCCCTGGCCGACTCGATCAACCGCCTCCTCAACGACTCGCCGCAGGTGGCCGAGGGCTTCGGGACGCGCGTCGTGGAGAAGGGTGAGAACCCTGCCGACGAGGCCTACCAGGCCAAGGTCGACTTCGAGAGCGCCTACAAGCAGGCTTGGGGAATCACCCAGTAGCGCATCCACTGAACAACCAGGAGCCCCGGGTGCGGATGCCCCCGGGGCCCCTGTTCGGTGCTGGCACGCCCGCCGTTCCTGGTCCGGAGGCCCTACGCTCACGCCGTGAGGAGCGCATGGCCGCAGGCGGGGACTCCTACTGGTGGGCCGACCTCGGCATCCCCGAGGCAGAGGTGCCACCGATGCAGGCCAGCTCCGCCCGGTCGGGCTCGAGTCGCTGGCTGATCACCGCGAGGCCGCGGCGGCAGCGAACTTGGGGCGTTTCACCGGGGCGGTTCGGCAAGGAGAGTTGCGCGACGAGGGTGACGGGAATCAGCCCCTGTCCACAATGGGTCCAGATTGAGCCGCTGCGAGCCGGTCCCTAACGGGTATCCTCTGACTCGAAGCATCGACGCTTTCCTCGTGAAATCGAGGAACCCGGTGGGAATCGTGCCGACTCAGTGGTCGTCGCAGGTGCCCCGATCTCGTCCAGAGGTCGCAGGTTCAAATCCTGCCCCCGCTACAAAGAACAGGGCCCGACCTGCGGAAACGCAAGTCGGGCCCTGTTGCTGTTGTCGGGAACCTGTACCGGGTTCCCGCCAGTTCCTCTGCGATCGGCGCGACGTCGCGCCGTCACCTTCACGAGAACCATCACGTCGCCGGCTGCGTCCGATCGGCCCCGGGGCGCTGGATGCTGGCGCGCGAGGTGGGTACCAGTGCCATCACCGAAGAGAACGGCGAAGGGAGGTCGCAGGAGTGAGTCGGGGGCGAGAAGCCGAGGCCGGCGGTCACGGTCACAGCCACGCCGCGCCCGCGGTCGAGCGCATCGCCGCCCTCGCCTCCGAGCGGTCGCTCACTCTCGCGTGCGCGGAGTCCCTCACCGCGGGAGCGATCGCCAGCGCGCTGGCGCGTGGCGAGGACGCGGCGTCCTGGTTCGCCGGCGGTGTCGTTTCGTACATGAGCGAGGTTAAGTTCGAGGTCCTCGGCGTGACCGAGGGGCCGGTCGTGACCGCTTCGTGCGCGCAGGAGATGGTGCGCGGTGTGGCCGCGCTCCTCGGCGCCGATGCCGCCGTCGCGGTCACGGGAGTCGGCGGGCCGGACGAGGAGGAGGGCCAGCCGGCCGGCACGGTCTTCGTCGCCACCTGCGTCCACGGCCGGACCGAGGTCACCCACCACCGCTTCGAGGGCGATCCGCTGGACGTCCTCGACCAGACGGTCGCGGTGGCGATAGACCAGCTGCAGGCAGGTCTCGTCGCGACGCCCGGGCCGTAGCGAGCCGATGGCCGACATGGACGTCGTGCTGGTGGACCACCGCGAACGGAGCAGCGCGATCCCGGATGCGCTGGTCGCCGCCGGCCTCGACGTACGTCTCGCCGACCTGCCGGTCGCCGACTACGTGGTTGGACCGGGGCTGGCGATCGAGCGCAAGGGCCCGAACGACCTGGGCGCGTCGATCCGTGACGGGCGGATCTTCGAGCAGGCCGTGCGACTGCAGTCCGCCTTCGCCCAGGCGGTGCTGCTGATCGAGGGGGAGCCACGCGGCATCGCGGAGGATGCCTGGCGTGGCGCGGTCTGCCGCCTGGTGGAGGACGGCTTCACCGTCCTGCACAGCCTGGACGCTGAGGACAGCGCAGCCTGGATCGTGCGGCTCGCCAAGCGTGCGCGTCGCGCCGCTCCCACGGTGCCGACGATCGGGCCGCGCCGTGCGCCGCGCCACCCGTCGGCGCAGGCCGAGGCGATGCTGTCGGTCGTCCCCGGGATCAGCGCCACGATGGCGCGCAGCCTGCTCGCGGCGTACGGGAGCCTGGCGGCGGTCGCGGCCGCTGCTCCGGAGGGACTGCGCAGTCATCCGGCTCTCCTGACTCATGTGTGGGTGGTGCGGCCGGGGAGTTGTGGGCGGTGTGTGCCTAGGCTGAGCATCGCGAGCGCGATGAGTGGTCGGGGCGTGTGGAACCCGAACGCGATGCGGGTCAGGAGTCGGATCTTGGTGTTCACCGACTCGACCAGAGCGTTGGTCAGACGGTGAGTGAGAGTCGCTTCGACGCGGGCAGCAATGGCTTCGATCCGTGTGGCGAGGTGGGCGAACTCCTCGATCCCGCTGGCGCGTGCCCAGGCCAGCCACTCTCGGAAGGCGTCGATGGCGTCGGGGCCGTGCATGCGGAACAGGGCGCGTAGGCCCTCCTTGAGCCGGTAGGCCTCCCACAGTCGGGGGTGGGTGGCCGCGATCCAGGCCAGCCGTTGCTGTTGGCGGTCGGTGAGGTCCTCTGGGTTTCTCCACAGGGCGTAGCGGGCCTCACGCAGCTGGCGGGCCGCGCCGGTGGAGTCGCGGCGCTGTCGGCCCTGTTCGCGACCGTTCTTGCGGGTCGCGCCGGCGGCGCGGGCTTCGCGCCACGCGGCGGCACGAACGGTGCCCAGGGCGTCGTTGGCCCATTTCACGACATGGAACGGGTCGGCACACTGCACGGCTTGGGGGCAGCGTTCGGTGACGACCTCGCCGATCCACGAGGCCGAGTCGGCCGAGACATGAGTGATCTGGACGCTGCGTTCGGGACCGAGGTCGTCGAAGAAGCGGCGCAGCGTGGCACGGTCACGGCCGGGTTCGGCCCACACCAGGTGTCCGGTGTCGTGGTCGACGACGACGGTCAGATAGAGCTGTCCGCGGCGGTAGGAGACCTCGTCGATCCCGATCCGCCGCAACCCATCGAGCCGGGCGCCTGTCGGCCCGCCGGTGGTGGTGTCGATCTGTTGCCAAACTCGGTCCAGGATCGATCCCACGCTGCGCCACGCGATGCGCATCAGTTCGCTGACCGCGGACTTCGAGGTCCGCACCGCCAGCCACGCTGCCTGGGCGTCGAAGGTGTGGGTGTGTCCCGCGCCATGGACCGCCCAGGGCACATGAGCCACATTCACGCCGTGCTCGCGGCACTGGACCCGGGGTGCGTCAGCTTCTAGGAAGGTCATCGTGGCGCCGTGGTCCAGGGTGCGCCAGCGGCGTCGTCCTGCCCCGGCGTCGTAGCCGGGGCAGGGCCGCCGACAGTGGCCACATCGGCCGCGTTGGCGGGCCATCGGCCGTACGTCGATGACCAGCACGCCACCGTCAAGGCGAGCGTTCTCGATCGCGGTGTGTTCCAGCCCCAACAGGCCACGGAATAGGCTGACGAGTGCCACGCCGTTCTCCTGACGCTCCGGTTTCGTTTCTCGACAACTCGAAACCTAGACAGGGAGCGGCGTGTGCTCGTTCAGGCCACGCAGCAACCACCCACGGATACGTCAGGAGAGCCAGTCATCCGGGGATCGGACCGGTGCGGGCAGCCCGGCTCGCCGAGGCGCTGCACGGTGAGTACGTCGCCCCGGGCGACCGCGCACCGCAGCCCGGGCGCCGCGCCCGTGGCCCGCGGACGCCGCGACGGTGGCTCCTGGTCGAACCCGGCTCCAAGGGCGAGTCCGCGTCCTTCGACCGCCGGGCCGTCGCCCTGCGCGCCCTGCACGCGGCGCGGGCTGGCTCCCAGCTGGTCGACGGCCTCACCGGCGAGGTCTCGGCCACGGCGCCGTTCCCCGGCCGCGGATCGACGGGCCAGTCGTCGTCCGCGACCACCTGACCTGCAGACAAGAATTGGGTACGCCGGACCCGATCGGTGTCGGTGGGAGCAGGATGCGCGCATACTCAGGACATGGTGGGTCTGGCAGTGGGCCGCTGGTAGGAGCGTCGGTCTGGAGCACCTGCGGTGGACGACGGGCAGCACACATGACACCGGGCGCGCGGCCGACCCGGTTGACGATCGTCGAGGACCACGTGCTCTTCGCCGAGTCGGTCGCCACGAACCTGGCCGCCGAGGGCTACCTGGTCAAGCGGATCAACCTCGCGGACTCCCGGGCGACGCTCGCCTCTGTGCTGGCGTCCGTGCTGCGCTCGGTGCCGCGAGTGGTGCTGCTCGACCTGGACCTCGGCCGGATCGGTGACGGCATCCGGCTCGTCTCGCCGCTGGCCGGGTCAGGGGTGTCGGTGGTCGTCCTCACCGACGGCCTGAGTCGTGGCACCTGGGGCGAGTGCCTGCGGCGTGGCGCCAAGGCCGTCGTACCGACGACGGGCTGTCTCGAGGACGTCCTGGCCGCGGTCGGCCGGATCCGCGACGGTCTCCCGGCCATGCCCGCGGCGGAGCGTGCGGAGCTGGTCCAGGCGGCGCTGCACGATCGTGAGGAGTGCCGGGCCCTGCGCGCCCGGCTGGCTCGACTCACCCCACGTGAGACGGAGATCCTCGGGGCGCTGATGGACGGTGCGCAGGTGCGCGACATCGCTCGCAGGTGCGTCGTCTCCGAGGCGACGGTGCGCACGCAGGTCAAGTCGATCCTGGCGAAGCTGGAGGTGCGCTCGCAGGTCGCGGCCGTGGGCGCCGCCTCCAGGGTGGGCTGGCACCCGCCCGGCGCCGACTGGAACCGCGCCAGCTGACCGGTCGAAACGGACATTCGACGGGGCTCAGGCAGCGGCGACACCGAGGTAGAAGGCGGTCGCGAACCGCGGTCCGCCGGAGGCGTAGAACTCGTCGAGCTCGGTCATCGTGAACCCCGCGTCCGCGACGAGCGTGGCGATCGGCCGGCTGAAGGTGCAGCCCCCGGCGAGCCGCTTCTCGATCGGGTCGAGGCGGTGCTGCCAGCGCTGCACCTTCTCGTCGGGTGCCAAGCCGTGCTCGACGAAGTGCAGGGTGCCGCCGGGACGCAGCACCCGGCGCACCTCGCGCAGCGCCTGCGCGACGTCCGGGATCGTGCACATGGTCCAGGTGCTCAGTGCCGTGTCGAAGGAGTCGTCGGCGAACGGCAGCGACTGCCCGTCCAGCCCCGAGCGCTCGATCGGCACCCGCGAGCCGGCGACCCGTCGCTCGGCGAGGCGCCAGCCCAGGTCGGCGGGCTCGACCGCCGTGACGCGGGTCACCGCGTCCGGGTAGTGCGGGACGTTGAGGCCGGACCCGAAGCCGATCTCGACCACCTCACCGTGCAGCCCGGCGCAGGCGCGATCACGGTGCGGTCGCATGTCTTTCGTGCCGCACGCGAGGTTCACGATCCGCGGCACCACGTGGTCGTCGTAGAAGCCCATGGGCCCAGCGTGCGCCTCGTCCCGAGCGGACGCCAGCGTCGGGCTGGACGGACCCCACAACGATTCGATGCCAACCCTGTGGGATCCGCGCTGTCCCGCGCGCGCCGCGAGATGGAAGGGTCGAGATCGTGCCAACGGTCTCGCGAATCGCCATCGTCAACCGCGGTGAAGCCGCCATGCGTCTCATCCACGCCGTGCGGGACCTCAACGCCCGGCACACGTCCGGGAGCGAGCAGATCCGGACCATAGCGCTGCACACCGACGTGGACGCCGGCTCGGCCTTCGTGCGGGAGGCCGACGAGGCGTACCTGCTGGGCGCGGCCGCCGACCGGCCCTACCTCGACCTCGCCGTCCTCGAGCGGGCGCTCACCGAGACCGGCGCGGACGCGGCCTGGGTCGGGTGGGGCTTCGTTGCCGAGGACCCGGCGTTCGCCGAGCTCTGCGCCCGGCTCGGCGTCACGTTCATCGGACCCAGCGCCGACGCGATGCGCCGGCTCGGCGACAAGATCGGCTCGAAGCTGATCGCCGAGGAGGTCGGCGTACCGGTGGCGCCGTGGAGCCGCGGTGGCGTGGACAGCCTCGAGGCGGCCCTGGCCAGTGCCGAGGAGGTCGGCTACCCGCTGATGCTCAAGGCCACCGCCGGCGGCGGCGGGCGCGGCATCCGCAAGGTCACCTCGGCCGAGGAGCTGACCGACGCCTACCAGCGCACCCGCGACGAGGCCGAGCGTGCGTTCGGCAGCGGCGTCGTCTTCCTCGAGAAGCTGGTCACCGACGCCAGGCACGTCGAGGTCCAGGTGATCGCCGACGGCCAGGGCACCGCGTGGGCGATCGGCGTGCGCGACTGCTCGGTGCAGCGCCGCAACCAGAAGGTCATCGAGGAGTCGGCCTCGCCGCTGCTCGAGGACGCCCAGACCGCCGACCTCAAGGCCTCGGCCGAGCGCCTCGCCAACGCGGTCGGGTACGCCGGCGCCGGCACCGTCGAGTTCCTCTACCACCCGGGCACCCGGTCCTTCGCCTTCCTCGAGGTCAACACCCGCCTCCAGGTCGAGCACCCGATCACCGAGGAGGTGACCGGCACCGACCTCGTCGCGCTGCAGATCCAGGTCGCCCGCGACATCCCGCTGGCCGGGGAGCGCCCCGCCGAGAGGGGCCACGCCGTCGAGGCCCGGCTCAACGCCGAGGACCCCGACCGCGACTTCGCCCCGGCGCCCGGCCGGATCACCCGCCTCGAGCTGCCCGCCGGCCCCGGCATCCGGGTCGACACCGGTGTCGGCGAGGGCGACGTGATCCCCGCCGACTTCGACTCGATGATCGCCAAGGTCATCGCCTGGGGCACCGACCGCGAGCAGGCGCTGGCCCGGCTGCGTCGGGCGATGGGGGAGACCACCGTCGTCATCGAGGGCGGCGCCACCAACAAGAGCTTCATCCTCGACCTCCTCGACCAGCCCGAGGTCACCACCGGCACGCCCGCCTGGGCCGACACCGGCTGGATCGACCGGGTCCGCGGCGATCAGTCAGGCGGCCGGCTGCAGTCGGCGCGCCACTCCGGCGTCGCGCTCGTCGCCGCCGCCATCGAGGCCTACGACGAGGAGGAGCGCGCCGAGATCGCCCGCTTCCTCCAGTCCGCGCAGGGCGGTCGCCCGCAGGTCCAGCACGACCCGTCCCGCACCATCGAGCTCAAGCTGCGCGGTGCGACGTACGCCCTGACGGTGCGGCAGACGGGCCGTGCCCGGTACGACGTCACGGTGGCCGGCGGCGGCGAGGAGCGCACCGTCACCGCGGTCCTCGACCGCATCGACGACGTCCACGGCCGTCTCACCGTCGACGGCCACCGCTACCGGCTGGTGAGTGCCACCCACGGCACGGTCCACCTGGTCGAGGTCGACGACGTCATGCACCGGGTCAGCCGCGACGAGGGCGGCATGGTCCGCTCGCCCGCCCCGGCGCTGGTCGTCGCGACCCCGGTCGCCGTGGGCGACGAGGTCGCCGCCGGGCAGCCGGTGCTGGTGCTCGAGTCGATGAAGATGGAGACCGTGCTCCCCGCGCCCTTCGCCGGGCGGATCAAGGAGCTGCTGGTCCGCGTCGGCGGCCAGGTCGAGACCGGGGCGCCGCTGGTGCGCCTGGACCCGACCGGTGACGGTGACGAGGCAGCCGTCGACGGCGGCACGAGGAGCGTCGACCTCGACCTGCCGACCTCGCACCGCGCCGGCGTCGCCGCCGACTGCCTCGGCGCGCTCGCGGGCCAGCTGCTCGGCTACGACATCGCGCCCGACCAGCGCGGTGCCCTGCTCGCCGGCCACCTCGCGACCCGCGAGCCCGGCGCCCTGCGCGCCGAGATGGACCTGCTCTCCCTGTTCGCCGACTTCGCCGAGCTCAGCCGCAACCGGCCGGCCGGCGACGAGGGGCACACCGAGCTTCGGGTGCACAGCTCGCGCGAGCACTTCCACACCTACCTGCGCAGCCTCGACCCCGACCGCGGCGCGCTCCCGGACCACTTCCGCGACAAGCTGCTGGGAGTCCTCGCGCACTACGGCATCACCGACCTCGAGCGCACACCCGAGCTCGAGCAGGCGGTGTTCCGCATCTTCCTGGCCCAGCAGCACCCCTCCGACGTCGACATCGCCGTCGGCGTCCTGCAGCGCTGGCTGAGCACCCCGCCGCCGCCCCCCGCCGAGGAGCAGGCCGAGGCCCGCGCGCTGCTCGAGCGCCTGGTGCGCGCCACCCAGCTCCGCTTCGCCGTCGTCGGCGACCTGGCCCGCTCGGTCCGGTTCGCCTGGTTCGACCAGCCGCTGGTGGACGACGAGCGCCGCGCGGTCCTCGAGGGCGTCGCCGCCGAGGTCGCCGCCCTCACCGACGCCGCGGCACCCGACCGCGACGCCCGGATCGCCGCCCTCACCGCGATCCCCGAGCAGCTCGTCGGCTTCCTCCGCGACCGGCTGGTCGACGGCCTGCCCGAGCGCGAGCCGCTGCTGGAGGTGCTGATCCGGCGCCACTACCTCGAGTACGACCTGCACGACCTGACCGTCTCCGCGCCCGGGGAGTACGCCGGCCGCCCGGTCGTGCACGCCGAGTACGCCACCGACGACAAGGGCGCGACCCGGGTCGTCTCCACGATCGGCGACGTGGCCGAGCTGGCCGATCCCACCAGCGCGCTCGGCACCGCGATCACCGACGCGCTGGTCGCCGACCACGACGACGTCGTCGAGATCTACCTGCGCTGGCCCGACGCGCCCGCCGACCCCGACCGCGCCTCGGCCGAGGTCGCCAAGATGCTCGCCGGCCACGACTTCGCCGCCCGCGCCCGCCGCGTCTCGGTCGCGGTCTGCCCGGCCGCGCCGCAGCCGGTGGACTACTTCACCTTCCGACCGGAGGGTTTCGAGGCTCGCTCCGCTCGCACCTCAACCACCGAGCTGGTCGAGGACACCCTGATCCGCGGCATGCACCCGATGGTCGGGCGCCGGCTCAACCTGTGGCGGCTGCGCGAGTTCGACGTGACCCGGCTCGCCGCACCCGACGACGTGCTGCTCTACGAGTGCGTCGCCCGCACCAACCCGGCCGACCGGCGCCTGGTCGCCGCGGCGCAGGTGCGCCAGCTGGCCGTCGTACGCGACGACGAGGGGCGGGTGATCGCGCTCCCGCACGCCGAGCGCGCGGTCGAGAACTGCCTCGAGGCGATCCGCCGGGTCCGTACGGCGCGAGGCCGCGAGGGCACCAAGCTCGACGTCAACCACGTGTGGGTGACCGTGTGGCCGGTCGTCGAGGCCGACCTCGACCAGCTGACCGCGCTGCAGGGCAAGATCACGCCCCTCAGCGAGGGCGCCGGGATCGAGGAGGTGCTCGCCGAGGGCCGCGTCGCGAGCCCCGACGGCGGTGCCCCCACCCCGCTGGCGATCCGCTTCCACGCCAAGCCCGGCGCCGGTGTCGTGGCCGACATCGTCGCGCCGCCGACCGAGCCGCTGGCCCCGCTCGACGAGTACGCCGGCAAGGTGCTGCGTGCCCGCCGTCGTGGCCTGGTCTACCCCTACGAGCTGCAGCCGGTCCTCGCCGGTGGCGGCACCGTGGTCGAGCACGACCTCGACGATTCCGGTGTCCTGGTGCCCGTCGACCGGGCGCCCGGCCAGAACAAGGCCGGCATCATCGTGGCCGTCGTCTCGACCCCGACGCCGCTGCACCCCGAGGGGGTCACCCGCGTCGTGCTCTGCGGCGACCCGCTGATGTCCCTCGGCGCGGTCTCCGAGCCGGAGTGCTCGCGGATCATCGCGGCCATCGACCTCGCCGAGCGGCTCGGCGTACCGGTCGAGTGGTTCGCCGTCTCCGCCGGTGCCCGGATCTCGATGGAGAGCGGCACCGAGAACATGGACTGGGTCGCCGCCGCGCTGCGCCGGATCGTCCAGTTCACCCAGGCCGGCGGTGAGATCAACATCGTGGTCGCGGGCATCAACGTCGGCGCCCAGCCGTACTGGAACGCCGAGGCCACGATGCTGATGCACACCAAGGGCATCCTCGTGATGACCCCGGACAGCGCGATGGTCCTGACCGGCAAGCAGTCCCTCGACTTCTCCGGTGGCGTCTCGGCCGAGGACAACCACGGCATCGGCGGCTACGACCGGGTGATGGGCCCCAACGGCCAGGCGCAGTACTGGGTGCCCGACCTGGCCGGCGCGTTCGGAGTGCTGATGGCGCACTACGACCACACGTACGTCGCCCCCGGCGAGGCCGGGCCGCGTCGTGCCGAGTCGAGTGACCCGGTCGAGCGCGACGTGACGACGTACCCCCACCCCGGGACGGACTTCGCCACCGTCGGCGAGATCTTCTCCGCGACCCACAACCCGGACCGCAAGAAGCCCTTCGACATCCGCACCGTCATGCGGGCGCTGGCCGACGCCGACCACGAGATGCTCGAGCGCTGGGCCGGCATGGCCGACGCCGACACCGCCGTCGTGGTCGACACCCGGATCGGCGGCTACCCGGTCAGCCTGGTCGGCATCGAGTCCAAGCCGGTCCCGCGCGCGGGCTTCCCTCCCACCGACGGCCCCGACACCTACACCGCGGGCACGCTGTTCCCGCGGTCCTCGAAGAAGGTCGCCCGCGCGATCAACGCGGCCTCCGGCAACCGGCCGCTCGTCGTGCTCGCCAACCTGTCGGGCTTCGACGGCTCGCCGGAGTCGATGCGCAGCCTGCAGCTGGAGTACGGCGCCGAGATCGGCCGCGCGATCGTCAACTTCGAGGGTCCGATCGTGTTCTGCGTGATCTCGCGCTACCACGGCGGCGCGTTCGTGGTCTTCTCCAAGCAGCTGAACCCGGCGATGACCGTGCTCGCGATCGAGGGCTCCTACGCCTCGGTCCTCGGTGGTGCCCCGGCCGCGGCCGTGGTGTTCGCCGCCGAGGTCGCCAAGCGGGCCGCGGCCGACCCGAAGGTCGCCGAGCTCCAGGAGCGGATCGACCACGCCGAGGACGGTCAGCGCGGTGCCCTCGTCGTCGAGCTCGCCGAGCTCCGGGCGCAGCTGCGGGCCGACAAGATCGCCGAGGTCGCCGCCGAGTTCGACGGCGTCCACGACATCCACCGTGCGGTGGAGGTCGGCTCGGTCGACGAGGTGATCGCGGCCGGCGACCTGCGGCCGAAGGTGGTCGCGGCGATCGAGCAGGGCTGGCGGGCCTGACCTCCGGAGGCCTTGTGCCGGGCGAACGTAAGCAGTAACTTACCGTTCGTGACCACTTACGCAGTTGATGCGTGGACCGCGCTCGCGGATCCGACCAGGCGGGAGATCTTCGCCCGCGTGGCGCAGCGGCCGCGGTCGGTGGCCGAGCTGGCGGGGGACCTCCCCGTCAGCCGGCCCGCTGTGTCCCAGCACCTGCGGGTGCTGAAGGACGCGGCGCTGGTGCAGGTGCGGCCCGATGGCACGCGGCGGATCTACTCCGCCGATCCCACGGGCCTGCAGGCGATGCGCGCCGAGCTCGAGGGCTTCTGGAGTGCGACGCTGGCCAACTTCAAGGAGCTCGTCGAGGGCGAGCCGCAGGATCGGAGCACGACATGAGCGAGACCACGCAGGACACGGCAGTGCGCTTCGAGATCACCGTGGAGGCGCCGGTCGAGCGCGCCTTCTCGGTCTTCACCGAGCAGTTCGACCGGATCAAGCCGCGCGAGCACAACCTGCTCGCGCCCGAGCCGATCGCGGAGACCGTCTTCGAGACGCGCGTCGGCGGCCACGTCTACGACCGCGGTGAGAACGGCTCTGTCTGCCGCTGGGCCCGGGTGCTGGCCTTCGAGCCGCCGCACCGCTTCGTGATCAGCTGGGACATCTCGCCGGCCTGGCAGATCGTGACCGACCCGGCCGAGGCGAGCGAGGTCGAGGTGCGCTTCGTCAACGATGGCCCCGAGCGCACCCGCGTCGAGCTCGAGCACCGCCACCTGGAGCGCCACGGCGCCGGTTGGGAGTCGGTGCGCGAAGGCGTCGACAACCCGCGCGGCTGGCCGCTCTACCTCGAGCGGTACTCCGCGGCCGTGGCGGGCTGAGGGCTCAACACTGCGCGTCAGGCGGCGTAGTCGCCGGCCAAGGTAAGTGCCTGGTGGGTGTGGAGGTGGTACTCGGCCTGGGTGATGGGTCGGGTGCCACCGCCGGTGACGAGGCGGTAGAGGCCGTGGGGTGTGCCCCAGATCCATCTGTCGGGTCCGAGCTGCATCACCGTGTAGCCGAGGTGGGTCTTCGCGCGGTGGTGGTGTCGGGTGAGTGGGGTGTCGTTGTGATCACCTGTTTGGCCGGGTGGTCCGTGCTTGTCGTACGGCGTGGTGTGGTCGTGGTCCGGCGGGCGGCCGCTGTGGTTGAAGAGGCCGGTGGCGTGGGGGAACGCGTCCCCAACCGTTCTCAGCTGGGTGCGGTGCTTGACGTCGGTGGGGTGCTCGTAGCCGTTGACCGACCGTCCGGTGTGCAGGTCGATGACCGGCTGCACGGTGATGGTGGCGTGGCGGCGCAGGAGGTCGTGAACCTGGTCGAGGAGCCGGGGGCCGAGGCCCTCGACCCGCGCAACGGGGCCGAACTCACCGGTGTCGGTCAGGGAGACATGGACGATGAGCTCGGTGGTCGGGCTGCGGTGGTCTCGTGACGGTTGCTGCGCAACCTCCTCGACCTCCGGGGTTGACGGTTGCTGCGCGACCTCCTCGACCTCCGAGGTGCCCGGGGTGTCGTCGATGCTGTTCAGGAAGGCGAGGACGGCGGCGGGGTCGGCAAGCATCGCGAACGCTTCGGCCCGCCAGTGGTCCATGCCCAGTGGCTCGGCACCGTCGGCGACGTCGGCGTGCTCGGCGAGGGCAGTGGCGAGGTCGTCGACGGTGTGTTGGTGGGCGAGGGCGTCGGCTTCGTCGAGCCGCGCGAACACCGTCCCCACCCCGGCCTGACTGTCGCTCTCGTCGACCTGCGCGCCCGGACGGGGCTTGGGGTACCAGACGCCCTTCTGGCTCTGGTTCTTGTCGATCCGGGCCTGGTGGGCGACCGGGTCGGCCTCGATGACCTTGGCCTCGGCGATGCTGAGGATCCGGCTGGGTGCTTCGTCCAACGCGGCAGCCACCGCGGTGTCGACGATGTGGATCTGGTGGCGGTCGAGCGTGCGGGACATCCGTGCGACCCGCCGCACCACCCACACCTCGCACCGGCCGGCCTTGACGCCTTCCCACGCCTGCGGGAGGCGGTGGCGCAGGTCGAACGCGTCAGCGAGGGCCCCACGGGTGGCGAGCACGTGCTCGTGCCGGGCGATCGCCATCTCCACCAGTGCAAGGTCGGCGACCTCCGGGGTCCCGTCCCCGCCCAGGGTGATCAGCCGCGGACCACCGAACCGAACAGGTACCGCGTTGGGCTCGGCCTGCGGGTCACCGGAGTGGAGGTCGGCCCAGGCGAGCAGCAGCTCAAGCTTGCGGACATCAAGAATCCGAGTCTCTCGGACACTGTCCTCGGCCGCGTGGAGCAGCTGCTCCGGCGTGGCGTCCGAGGGGTCCGAGATCAGGCGGTTTCAATCGGCTGTTGCAACTCCATGCGGGAAAGTGGAGGTTGCGCGGATGGCAGGAAAGCGTTTGACCGCTGAGAAGCGGTCGGTGATCGAGCGGGGTTATCGAGTTGGTCTGCCGCAGCGGACGATCGCAGCGTTGGTGGGGGTACATCCCTCGACGATCTCGCGTGAGCTGCGTCGACACCGGGCTACCGGGTACGGGTCAAGGTCGGTGCGAGGCCGGATCGCGCGCGGCGGCGGCAAGGGCTACCGGAATCGATATGACGCAGCCTCGGCCCAGGAGTTCGCCGATCGGCGGGCACGTCGGCGGTGCCGGCGCCGGCTTGACCATGGCCCGTTGCGGGAGAAGGTCTGGGAACTGCTGCGGGCCGACTGGTCCCCGCAGCAGATCGCGGCGATGCTGCCGGTGATGTTCCCCGATGACGAGGCGATGCGGGTGTCCCACGAGACGATCTACCAGGCGCTGTTCGTTCAGACCAAGGGCCAGCTCAAGCGGGAGCTCACACAGCACCTGCGTTCGAAGCGGATGCAACGAAAGCCGCAGGCCAGTGCCGCAAAACGCAGCAGCATCCGACTCAGTGATGATGTGCTGATCAGCGCACGTCCCGCCGAGGTAGAAGACCGCGCTGTACCTGGGCACTGGGAGGGTGACCTGCTGATGGGCGCCAAGGGCAAGGGGTCGATCATCACATTGGTGGAGCGCTCGAGCCGGTACGTGCTGCTGGCCCCGATCCCCGGCCGGCACACCGCCGAGACGACCCGGATGACGCTGGCACAGTTGATCGCCACGCTGCCCACCGACCTGGTGAAGTCGATCACCTGGGATCGCGGCACCGAGATGGCCGAACACGCCAGGTTCAAGGTCGAGACCGGTGTGAGCGTCTACTTCTGCGATCCCTACTCGCCTTGGCAGCGCGGCAGCAACGAGAACACCAACGGCCTGCTCCGCCAGTACTGGCCCAAGAGCTCTGACCTGACTGGAGTCACTCAGACCGAGTGCGACGACGTGGCGCTGCGGCTCAACACCCGGCCCCGCATGACGCTCAACTGGCAAACTCCCGGACAGGTGCTCAACGAGGCACTCGTTGCAACAGCGGGTTGAGTCCGCCTCATGGGGCCTACTCTATTCGAACAGGCGTTCTAATTCAAGAGGTCGGGAAGGACTTTCCCCTTGTTTCTAGGGGTTTTTCGGCCGCATGCGAACCGTCGCCCGACCGCGGGACCCGGCCGCCTCCCAACCTTCTTCGTCGCTGCCTTTCGCGACCGCTACGCACCCGAGGCCGCGGACAGTTCGCGCGAAGGCCAGGTGGTTTCGAGGCTCGTCGCTGCGCTCCTCGCACCTCAACCATCGGACGAGGTCGGTTGCGGTGGTCTCGTGACGGTCGCTGCGCGACCTCCTCGACCTCCGGACGCGGACCGCGGCCCGACCGCGGAACCCGACCATCTCCGCACTGTCCTCGTCGCTGCTTTTCGGAACGCAACCACCTGCGCAACCGAAGCCCACGGAGAGTTCGCGCGCGGGCCGGGGCTCACCCCTCGTGCACGACCCGGCCATCCAGCACCGTCATGACCGGTGTGACGGCGTGCAGGTCCTCGTCGGGGACGGTCGTCAGGTCCTCGGCGAGGACGCACAGGTCGGCGACCTTGCCGGGCTCGACGGTGCCCTTGTCGTGCTCGGCGTGGTCCTGCCAGGCAGGGTTGGCGGTCCAGGCGCGGATCGCCTGCTCGCGGGTGAGCCGCTCGGTGGGACCGCAGGGTCCGTCGCTGCCGCGCGGGACGCGGGTGACCAGCATCTGCAGGGCGAGGCGCCAGTCCGGGTCGGTGATCGGGGCGTCGGAGGCGTCGCAGACGACGACGCCGGCGTCGGCCATGGAGCGGGCGGGCATCATCCGGTGCCACTGCTCCTCGGTGATGACGCCGACCAGGCCGGCTGCGGCCTGCCACTTCACGAGGGCGTTGACGTTGGCGAGGATGCCGTGCTCGGCCATCGCCGCGATCGACCCGGGCGAGGGCAGGTTGGCGTGGATGAGCACGTGCCGGGCGTCCGGCCAGGGATCCTCGACGAGCGCGGCCACGAGGGCGTCGACCGCGGTGTCGCAGGCCCGGTCGCCGGTCGCGTGGACCTGGACCTGGAACCGGTGCCGGTGGAGCAGGCGCACGAGGGCGTGCAGGGCGGCGACCCGCTCGGCGTCGTCGGCACCCTCGGTGACGAGCGCACCGCAGGTGCCCTCGTGGTGGTACGGCGCCGACATCCACGCGGTGCCCAGCGAGGCGACACCGTCGGCGATGAGCTTGCAGCCGCCGATGCGGAGCAGGTCGTCGCCCAGGCCGGTGGTCGAGCCGACGTACCGCATCGCCTCCTCCAGCACGCCGAGTGGCGTCTGCACCGACGGCCAGGTCCAGTGCAGCAGCGTGGTCAGCCGGGCGGAGAGCCGGTCCTCGCGACGTAGCGCCACGTAGTCGCGCAGCATCTCCGGCGTCACGATCGGGTCGGTGAGACTGGTGATCCCGCGGCGGTTGAGCTCCGCGATCGCCCCGACCACCGCGGCCTGCCGCTCGGTCGCGGTGGGGACCGGCAGCACTCCGTCGAGCAGCTGGAGGGCGGCCTCCTTGAGTACGCCGGTCGGCTCGCCCGTTGCGGGGTCGTGGACGACCTCGCCGCCCGGCGGTGCCACGGTCGCGCGGGTGAGGCCGGCGCGCTGCATGCCGACGGTGTTGAGCAGCCCGCCGTGCGCGCTGAAGTGCTCGAGGAACATCGGGCGGCCGCCGCAGACGTCGTCGAACATCGCCGCGGTCGGCCCGAGCGGGTCGTCGCCGGCGAGCACCCGCTCGTGCCAGCCCCGGCCCCGCACCCAGCCACCCTCGGGCTGCGCGGCGGCGTGGCGTCGTACCAGCTCCCGGGCCTCGTCGAGGGAGCCGGCCGCGGACAGGTCGACCTGTGCGCGCGCCAGGCCCCACCACTGCAGGTGCAGGTGCGAGTCGTTGAGCCCGGGCAGCACCGTGCCGCCTGCCAGGTCCACCGTCCGGGTGCCGGGACCGGCGAGGTCGCGCACCTCGCGGTCGGAGCCGACGGCGACGATCCGGTCCCCTCGCACGGCGACGGCGGCGTGCGTCGAGAAGGCGGCGTCGACGCTGAGGACGGTGCCGGAGTGGAGGATCAGGTCGGCGTGCACGGGTCTCCTTCGGGTTCGCGCGTGGTCAGGCGGAGGCGGCGGGGCGGATGCCGGTGTCGGTGAGCCGGATCAGCTCCGCGGCCAGGTCGGCGGTCAGCCGGGCCTGGAGCGCGGCCCCGTCGAGGGTGTCGGCCAGGTTGGTGGTCTCGTCGGCGTCGTCGTCGAGGGCGTAGAGCTCGCGCACGTCGTGGCCGCCGTACACCGTGAGCCGGGCGTCCTCGGTCAGCAGCGTGCGGATGTGGACCGGTCCCGGCAGCCCGGGCAGTCCGAACGGCTGGTCCTCCTCGACCAGCAGCCGCGGTCGTACGGCGGATGCCCGGCCCTCGACCAGCGAGCGGAGGCTGGTGCCCTGGATCCCTCGGTACGACGGCACGCCGCCCAGGTCGAGCAGCGTCGGCGCGATGTCGGCGCTGCTCACCAGCGCCGAGGAGCGCCCGCCGTCGCCGCCGGGGGAGCGCACGATCAACGGCACCCGGGTCACGCCCTGGTAGTGCACGAAGTGCTTGAGCATCAGGCCGTGGTCGCCGAACAGGTCGCCGTGGTCGGCGGTGAAGACCACCGCGGTGTCGTCGGCGATGCCGAGGTCCTCGAGCCGGCCGAGGATGCGGCCGATGCTGTCGTCGAGCAGCGAGACCAGGCCGAGCTCGGCGGCGAGCGCGTGGCGGTACTGCTCCTCGGTGGGCGACCAGGTCATCGTCGGGTCGGCGGCGGGCCGGCCGCGGTCGGCGACGATCTGCCGCACGTGCTCGGGGGAGCGGTCGTGGGTGTCGAAGAAGGTCGCGGGCAGCTCGACGGCGCTCGGGTCGACCCGGTGCCAGTAGTCGCCCGGAGGGGCGAACGGGTGGTGCGGGTCGGGATAGGACACGAACAGGCAGAAGGGCGCGTCGCCGGCGGTCAGCTGCTCGAGCCGGTCGATCGCCCGCTCGGTGACGTACGTCGTCGGATGCAGCTCGACCGGCACCTCCGACTGGTAGACCTGGTCCCACCCGGGGTAGCCGACGAGCGCGTCGCCCATGATCCGCACGGTGTCCGGGTCGAGGCCGCGGGCCCGCGCCCAGTGGGCGTAGTGGCCGCCCGGGGCGTCGCCGTGGCCGATCACCAGGTCGACGGTGTCGAAGCCGTAGTAGTCGGGCGGGAGCTCGAGGCGGGCGGGCCGGTGCCGCTCGAAGCTCTCCCAGGTGTCCCACTGCGCCGGGCGGCCGCGCTCGACGGCGTCGACCAGTGCGGCGTCCACGAGCTCGGGTGCGTGTCGCGCCATGTCGGCGAGCTGGTCGTCCTCGTAGGGCCAGCCCATGGTCTGGAAGTGCAGCTTGCCGACGGCCGCCGTGTTCCAGCCGGAGCGCTGCATCGAGCGCATGAACGTCTGGGCGTCCCAGTCCAGGGTGACGCCGTTGGTGCGGGTGCCGTGGGTCGAGGGCCAGCGGCCGGTGGCGATCGTGGCACGGTTCGGCATGCAGGTCGGGTTGGCGACGTACGCCTGGTCGAAGACCGTGCCGCTCGCGGCGAGGGCGTCGAGGTGCGGGGTCGGCACCTGGCCGCCGCCGAAGCCGAGATGGTCGGCCCGGAGCTGGTCGGCGACCAGGACGACGACGCCGCGGACCTTGCTCACGCGGAGGCCTTGATCCGCGAGAACACCCGCGCCCGCAGGTCGACGAAGCGCGGGTCGGACTTGGTCTCGATCTGGTCGCGGGGGAACGGCAGCTCGACGGGGATGATCTCGTCGACGGTGCACGGGCCCTTGGTGACGACCACGACGCGGTCGGACAGGTAGACAGCCTCGTCGATGTCGTGGGTGACCAGCACGATGGTGATGCCGAAGTCCTCGCGCACCTTGAGCATCAGGTCCTCGAGGTCGGCGCGGGTCTGGGCGTCGACCGACGCGAACGGCTCGTCCATCACGAGCACCTCGGGCCGGTAGGCCAGCGCGCGGGCGATGGCGACGCGCTGCTGCATGCCACCGGAGAGCTGCCACGGATAGCTGGTGCGTACGTCGGACAGGCCCACCTCGCGCAGGGCGTCGGTGATCCGCTGCTCGCGCTCGGCCTTTCCGATCTTGAGGTTGGCGAGCGGGAGCCGGACGTTCTTCTCGACGGTCAGCCACGGCATCAGCGAGCGGGTGTACTCCTGCAGCACCAGCGCCATCTGGCGTGGCGGCCCGTCGACCACCTGGCCGTCGAGGCGGACCGCGCCGGAGCTGGCCGGGTGCAGGCCGGTCAGGCACTTGAGCAGCGTGGTCTTGCCGGCGCCGGAGGGGCCCACGATGCAGACGAACTCGCCCGCGTGCACGTCGAAGGTGAGGTCGGAGATGACCTCCTTGCGGGCCGCGCGGCGCCGTACCCCTTGTGCAGGCCCTCGATCGAGAGCCGGACCTGGCGTTCGCTCATCGTCGGAGCTCCTGTCGTGGGCGAGGGGGAGGGGGTGCGGGTCAGGGTGGTGGAGGTGCTCATTCTTTGGCCGCCTTTCGGGCGCCGTCGTACCAGTGCAGGACACGACCGCGGGCGAGGAGGAACAGGAGGTTGACGAGGTAGCCCAGGAGGCCGAGCAGGACGATGCCGGACCACATGTCCGTGACCGCGAAGCTCTGCTGGGCGAGCAGGGTGAGGGCACCGATGCCCTCGGTGGAGCCGAGCATCTCGCTGGCGATCATCACCACGAAGGCGACCTGCAGGCTGACCTGGAGGCCCGCGAAGATCTGCGGGCCGGCCGCGGGGAGCAGCACCTTGGTGACCCGCTGGCGCCGCGTGAGCTGGTAGGCGCGGGAGATGTCGAGCAGCACCGGGTCGGCGCTGCGCACGCCGTCCATCGTCGCGATGATCGTCGGGAAGACCGCTGCGGTGGCGATGATCGAGATCTTCATGCTCGGGCCGAAGCCGAGGAGCAGGATGAAGATCGGCACCAGTGCGACGCCCGGAGTGGCCCGGACGAAGTGCATCAGCGGCTCGAGCGCCTCGCGGAGCAGGCGGACCCGGGCCAGCACCATCCCGGCAGCGATGCCGACGACGGAGGCGATGCCGAAGCCGACCGCCATGTTGCGCAGGCTCGGCAGCACGTCGCTGACGAACTGGTCGAACAGCCACATCTCCCGGAACCGGGTGAGGATCTCCTGCAGGGGCGGGAAGAACGGCTCGGCGGCGCCGGCGGACCAGAGCCACCAGCCGACGAGTACGACGACCGGGAGCCACAGCTCGAGGGCCACCAGCGAGAGTCGGCGGGTCATGCCGTCACCTCCGAACGCACCGAGGCGTGCCAGAACAGGGCCCGCCGCTCGACGGCGGCCAGCACGGCGTTGATCAGGACGCCGAGGACGCCGAAGGTCACCACCAGCGCGTAGATCGCCGGGTAGTCGCCGGTCGTCTGGGCGAGGACCAGGTCCTTGCCGAGTCCGGGGGCACCACCGATGATCTCCGAGACGAGCGCGATGACGAGCGCGGCGCTGGCGCTGATCCGGACGCCGGTCGCCACGAACGGCAGGGCGGTCGGTGCCACCAGGGTGCGGACCCGTTGCCACCGGGTGAGCCGGAACGAGCGGGCCGTCTCGGCCGCGACCGGGTCGACGTCGTGGACGCCGTGGGCGGTCTGGGTGATCAGCGGGAAGACGCCGCCGAAGGCCACGAGGAAGATCCCCATGTCCCCGGTCGGGCCGAGCACCAGCACCAGCAGCGGCAGGATGACGATCGGCGGGATCGGCTTGAGGAACTCCACCAGCACGCGGGTGCTGCGGTAGGCCAGGTCGGACTGGCCGACCAGCAGGCCGGCCGCGACGCCGAGGACGACCGAGAGGACCAGGCCGATGGCCGCCACCCGGAAGGTCTCGCCGAGCGAGGACCAGAACAGCGGGTCGCCGGCGAACTCCCGCAGCCGGCCGAGGATCTCGGGCACGGTCGCGAACGGCTTGTCGGCGAGCGGTCCGGTCACGGCCCACTGCCAGAGCAGGGCGGCGACCGCGATGCTGGCCGCGCCGACGGCGTACCGCCGGACGGTGCCGGGACGGAGGGTGGGCATCGTCGTCCTCCGTCAGCTGCCGAAGACGAGGGACGTGGCGTCGATGTCCTTCTTCAGGTAGCCGAGCTCCTTCATCCGCTCGATCACCGACTGCACGTCGGCCGGGTCGACCGTCGCGGGGAACGCCGGCTCCGAGCCCGCCTGCACCGTGGCCAGGTCGGTCTTGAGGACGTCGGCCGCCGCCTGCTGGGCTTCGGTGATGTGCGCCTCGGCGTACTCGTTGGTCTGCTCGACCGCGGCCTGGAAGGACTTCACGATCTCGGGGTCCTGCTTGGCGAGGGAGGCGGAGGTGACCCACATGCCGACCGCGCCGTCGTCGAAGAACTCGAGGCCGGGGGACAGGACGAGCTTGCCGCCGCCGTCCTCGGCCTGGGAGAGGAAGGGGACGACGAGCCCGGCGGCGTCGACCCGGCCAGACTTCAGCGAGCTGACGGCGCTGGGGAAGTCGAGGGTGATCCAGTTGATCTTCGCCGGGTCACCGCCGTCGGCCTTGACCGCCGCGGCGATCGTGACCTCGAGCTGGGCTCCGCGGGCCGGGACCGACACGGTCTTGCCCTCGAGGTCCTTCGCCCGCGTGATGCCGGAGTCGGCCGCGGCGACCACGCCGCTGTCGTCGTGCTGGAGCGCGAGCGACGGGTCGGCCTCGACCGCGGCCTTGGTGCCCTCGTCGTAGCCGTCGGCCGCACCGACGATCTCGAGCTGGACGCCGTTGGCGATCGCGTTCACGAACGGGATCGACGGGGTGTAGTTGAAGTCGACCTCGTCGCCGGCGACCGCCGCGATGCCGCTGGGCGGGTTGGCGACCTGCTTGAGCTCGATGCGCAGGCCCTGCTTCTCGAAGAAGCCCTGGTCCATGCCGAGCTTGAGGGCGCCGACGGAGTAGATCGGGGTGTAGGCGACCGTGACGACCTTCAGCCCGTCCTCGGTCTTGCGCTCACCGCCGCCCCCGCCGCCGCAGCCGGTGAGGACGAGGGCGAGCGAGGCGGTGGCGGCGACGAGCCCTGTGCGCAGGGTCTTCATGGGTCCTCCAGGTGGGGCGGGACGGTGTCGGTGTATCCGAGGTCACACCAGCGTGCTGCCGCCCGGCCCGGAGGTCTAATGGAAACTTCGTACCCGAACGATAGGCATTTCCAATGAGAAGAAACGGCGGTGCGCCGAGAATGGCGCTCTGGCAGGGAGCGCGGGCGCTCACCACGGCTGAGCGGTGCGTCGTCCGATAGCCAACACCTATCTCTCGGCGTACGCTGGTCGGCATGGAACGTCGTCAGCTCGAGTACTTCGTCGCCGTGGTCGACCACGGTGGCTTCGGGCGGGCCTCGGAGGCCGTCCACGTGACCCAGCCGTCGCTGTCGCAGGCGATCGCGGCGCTGGAGAAGGACCTCGGCGTCTCCCTGTTCCACCGGCTCGGCCGCAAGGTCAAGCTGACCGCCGCGGGCGAGGCGCTGCTCTCGCCGGCGCGCCAGGTGCTGCGCGACCACGCCGTCGCCCGCGCCGCCGTGGCCAAGGTCCGCGGCGGGTACGACGGCACCCTCGACATCGCCTCCACCCCGACCGTGGCCGCCCATCCGCTGACCGCGCTGCTGGGCAGGTTCAGCCAGCTGTACCCCGGCATCAACGTGCGGATCACCGACTGCGACGTGCCGGGTGGCGCGGCCGCGATCGTCGGCGGCGGCCAGTGCGAGATCGGGGTGGTGCGGCTGCCCGCGGCGACGACCGGGCTGCAGGCCATCGCCCTCGGTGAGCAGGAGTTCTTCCTGGTGCTGCCGCCCGACAGCCCCGACCCGGGCCCCGGGCCCGTGGAGCTGTCGGTGCTCGGCGAGCTGCCGCTCATCGCGACCCCGCCGGGCACGGCCTCGCGCAAGCGGCTCGACGACTCGCTCGCGATCGCCAACGTCACCGAGCCGCGGATCGTCGTGGAGACGATCTACCGCGCCACGATCCCCAAGCTGGTCGCGGCCGGCGTCGGTGCCTCGCTCCTGCCGCGGCACATGGCCCAGGAGGCGGCCCAGCTCGGTGCCCGGGTCGTCGGTACGACGCCCACGGTCGCCCACGAGATCGGGATCGTGCGCCGCGAGGGTCCGCTGTCGCCGGCCGCCCGGGCGTTCATCGACCTCGCGCTCGAGATGGCGCCGTTCGGGGCCGAGGGCGAGGAGCCGTGACCGCACGCCGCCCGCGCAGCGTCTACGACCTCGGCACCGAGCCGGACCCGCGGTTCACCTTCGCCAACGAGCGGACCTTCCTCGCCTGGATCCGCACCGCCCTCGCCCTGATGGCGGCCGGCGTCGCGCTGGACTCGCTGGCCAGCGCGCTGCCCGAGACCCCGCGCCGCTGGGTCGCCGCCGCGCTGATCCTGGCCGGCGTCGCCGGGTGCGGCCTGGCCTGGCTGCGGTGGATGGCCAACGAGCGGGCGCTGCGCGAGGCGCGGCCGCTGCCCGGCCTGCCGCTCGGCATCGCGCTGGTGGTGCTGGTCGCGGCGGGCGGGCTGGTGCTGGTCGCGCTCACCCTGGCGGCGTCGTGACCGGCACGCAGACCGAGCGGACCCGGCTGGCGTGGACGCGGAGCGTCCTGTCGATGCTCGGCGTCGTGGTGGTCGAGGCGCGCGTCCTGCTCGCGGTCGACGGCGTGGTCGCGCTCCTGGTCCTCGCCGTCGGCGTCCTCATCGCGGCGGCGGCGCTGGCCGGTGTCGCCCGCCGGCACCCGCGCCGCCGTCCCGGCGGCGGGCTGCGCCGCGACCTCGACGGGCGGCTCCCCGCCATGGTCGCCGCTCTGGCCGGGCTGGTCGGACTGGGCTCCTTGGTCCTGGTCCTGGGCTGAGCCGGCTCACGTGATGTCGGGCAGCTCCTGACCTGCGTCCAGCAGCGCCTGGAACGGGTCGCCGCGCACGGCCAGGCGGTCCAGAACGGTCCGGATCGTCCAGCGGTCCGGGCGCAGGTCCGGGTCGTCGAGCTCGCCCCAGCCGATCGGCACCGAGACCGGCGCGCCGCGCGCCGGGCGCGGTGAGTACGGCGCGACCAGGGTCTTGTTGATCGCGTTCTGGGTGTAGTCGAGACGGGCCCGGCCCTCCCGGGCGCGGACCTCCCACTTCCAGCTCACCAGGTCGGGCAGCACCTTGCCGACGGTGCGCGACAGCTTCTCCACCCAGGCCCGGGTGTCGTCGAAGGTGTAGCCCGGCACGACCGGGATCCACACCTGGATGCCGCGGCGCCCGGTGACCTTCGGGCGCGCGAGCACGTCGAGGTGGTCCAGCGCGGTGCGGTGCAGCCGGGCCAGGGTCAGCACCTCCTCCCACGTGGTGCGCTCTCCCGGGTCGATGTCGACCAGCGCGTACGTCGGCTCGTGCGGTCGCGCCGCCAGCGACGTCCACGGGTGCCACTCGAGCGCGCCGAAGTTGGCGGCCCAGACCAGCGCGGCCGGCTCGTCCGCGACGACGTACGTCGTCGTCTCCCCGGGATCGGCGTCCGGGTTGTCCCAGGCACCGAGCCACGCGGGAGCGTGGTCGGGCCGCTGCTTGTGCCAGAAGCCCTTGGCGTCGGCGCCGTCGGGGTAGCGGTGCAGGTTGAGCGCGCGGCCGCGCAGGTAGGGGAGCGCCACGGGCGCGATCCGCGCCGTGTAGGCGAGCAGCTCGCGCTTGGTCACCGGGGGATCGCCGGGGAAGAGCACCTTGTCGAGGTTGGTGACCTTGAGCCTGCGGCCGAAGACCTCCCACGTGCCCTGCTTCCCGAGGTCCTCGAGCGAGGCGACGGCCTCGTCGGGCAGCGGATCCGGCAGCAGCACCTCCTCGGCCTCGGCAGCAGGGACACCCGAGCGCCACGTGCGGTCCGGGTCGGCGGCGACGTCGTCGTTCGTGCGGCCGCTCAGCACCGAGCGCGGGTGCGCCTCGGGGTCCCAGCCGTCGACGGCGTGCGCGTCGCGCTTGTGCAGCAGCATCCAGGACTCACGCTCGCCCTCGTCGCCGGTCCGGACCAGCACCAGCCGCCCCCGCAGCTTGTGGCCGTGGACCTCGGCGTGCAGCTCGCCGTCGCGTACGGCGGCCCGCGGGTCATCGGTCTTCACCGGCTCCCAGGTGCCGGTGTCCCACACGATGACGTCCCCGCCGCCGTACTCGCCCGAGGGGATCACGCCCTCGAAGTGCAGGTACTCGATCGGGTGGTCCTCGACGTGCACCGCCAGTCGCCGTGCACGCGGGTCGAGGGTCGGCCCCTTCGGCACCGCCCAGCTGACCAGGACCCCGTCGATCTCGAACCTCAGGTCGTAGTGCAGGCGGCTGGCTCGGTGCCGTTGGACGACGAACCGCGCGCCGGTCCGGTCCGCGACCGCGCCCGCCGGCTCCGGGGTGCGGGTGAAGTCGCGCTTTCGCCGGTACCGCTCGAGCAGGTCACCCATGCACCAGCGGTGCCCGCATGGCACGGTGCCATGCGGGCACCGGTCTCAGACGTCGTTGGCCAGGATGTTGTCGATGTTGCGCTCGGCCAGCGCCGTGATCGTGACGAACGGGTTCACGGTGGTGTTGCCGGGGATCAGCGAGCCGTCGATGACGTAGAGGCCGTCGTACCCGTGCAGGCGGCCGTAGTTGTCGGTGGCCTTGTTGATCACCGCGCCGCCGAGCGGGTGGTAGGTCAGGCCGTCCTGCCAGATCTTGTAGCCGCCGAAGAGGTCGGTGCGGTAGATCGTCCCCTCCTTGCTGTTGATCTTGTCGAAGATCGTCTTGGCCATGGTGATCGAGTCCTGCTTCCAGGCCTTCTGCCAGGACAGGTCGACCTTGCCGGTCGCGGCGTTCCAGCTGAACTCCGCGCGCCGCGTGGTCCTGGTGATCGACAGGTACAGCGACGCGTAGGTCTCGATGCCGGTCGGGAGGGGAGCGACCTCGGCGAAGGCGCCGCCGGCGTCCCAGTTGTCGATGCCCGAGCACGGGATCGTCGACTGCAGGGTGCCGGTGGCGTCCCACATGTGGTTGGCCCGCCCGCACATGACGTTGCCGTTGTCGCCCCAGCCCTTGCCGACCTCGCCGTTGAGGCCGGGCAGCACGCCGGTCGCCTTGAGCTTCACGAGCAGCTTGCTGGTCCCGACACTGCCCGCGGCGAAGAACACCTTCGTGGCGGTGACCGTCTTGGTCGCCACCGTGTCGCCGTTGGTGTCGATCTGGTCGATCGTCACCGTGTAGCCGGTCCCGCCGGAGACCGGGGCGACCGAGGTGACCTTGTGCAGCGGCGACACGTTGACCCGGCCGGTGGCCAGGGCCTGGGCGAGGTAGGTCTGCACGAGCGACTTCTTGCCGAAGTCGTTGCCGTACATGACCTGGCCGTCGAGCGCGGACCGCGGGACCGTGCCGGCCTGCTCGGCCTTCATGTAGTTCCAGTCGTAGACGTCGGGCACGAAGGTCCACGCGAAGCCCGAGCGCTGCGCGTGCTTCCGTCCGACCCGCGCGTACTGGTAGCAGGCGGCGGTCTCGAACCACGTCGGGTCGATCGACCCGACGCCGAGGCCGGCGTTGGCCCGCGGGTAGTAGGTGTTGTACATCTCCGCGGCGTCGACCGACGGCAGGATCGAGGCGAACCGCGACTGCTGGGGCGTGACCGCCATGCCGCCGTTGACGAGCGAGCCGCCACCCACGCCGCGGCCCTGGTAGACGGTGATGCCGGCGAAGTCCTCGGCGTCGAGGACGCCGGTGTAGCGGTCGATGTTGCTGTCGATCGGGAAGCCGAAGAAGTTGCTCACCGGCGCCTTGGTCTTCGTGCGCAGCCAGTAGGCGCGCTTGTCCGGTGAGGTGACCTTGGGGAAGATCCTGCCGTCCGAGCCGGGGGTGTCCCACGTCATGCCCATCTCGACCATCTCGACGGGTACGCCGGCCTGGGCGAGCCGGAGCGCGGCCACCGCGCCGCCGTACCCGGTGCCGATGACGAGCGCCGGCACCTGCGCGCCGTTGCCGATGGCGGCGCCGGCGGCCGGACTCGTCATCGCGGGCAGGCCGATCGACGCGGCGCCGACGGCGGCGCCGGTGGTCGTCAGGAATCCGCGCCGGGTGAACCGGGACGCGGAGCGGGGGCTTTCGGACATGTGACCTCCATCACAGACGGTAAGAACCAGAACGTGTTCTACCGTTTGTGGTGAGGGTTCGTCACTACCTACTGGCCGGTAATCTCGATCCGCGCGATCGCCACCCGCCCCACGCCGCTCAACCGCAGCCGCGCCCCGCTCACCGCGACGTCTCCCGTCTCCAAGGCGATCCCGTCGAGGACGACGGTCCCGTCGAGCACGACCAGCACCACCGTCCCCGCCGCCGGTACGACGTCCGGCTCCGCGGTCACCGCCCGGACATCGAGAGTGGCCCTGGCCGCGCCGCGGCGGGTCATCACGTTGAGGTCGCGGGTGGGCTGCTCCACGGTGCACCGCACGGGTACGCCACCGTCGAAGGCGAACGGCTCGTCGGTGCGCAGCAGCTGGGTATGGCCGGGTAGGTGCAGCGTCATCGCGTCGCCCTCGATCAGCATGATGATCCGGTCGATGCCGGGGAAGGCCGAGAAGTCGCCGCTCCGGGTGACCTCGGCGAGGCTGACCCGCCAGGTGAAGTCGTCGCGATCACCGCCGAGGGCGATCTCGGTGGTCAGGCCCTGTCCGTTGCGCCACGGGACCCGTGGGAGGTCGGCGGCCCGGGTGATCGTCGTCTGGGTGCTCATCGCCTCCAGTCCACCCGATCCCGGCGCAGGGCGGAACCGCCGAGCGCGTCGCGGTGTCTGGGATGCCAGACACCGCGACGCCGGGTCCTGCCTGTTCCCGGTGCTACTCGCCCCCTCCGCCGCCGGCCAGCTCGCCGGTGTGGCCGTTGCACGCGTCGCCGGGGCTCGGCGCGAAGGCCTTGCCGCCCTGGGACACGATCGCGCCGTAGCTCTGCACGTGTCCGGCGTACTCACCCTCCTTGCCGGGGTGGTAGGCGTTCAGGCCCGAGAAGGCGCAGATGGAGTTGGCCCGGTAGCTCGCGATCGGGGTCGGGCCGCCGGTGGCGAACCCGTCGGGTCCCGGCGGGCCGGTGACCTCGCCGGCCGACGCCACGCCGGTTCCGGCCAGGACGAGGATCGGGGCGCAGAACGCCCCTGCCATGACGCTTCTCAGTCGCATGTGGTCACGCTCTTTCTCTCGGGATTGTTCCTCTCGGGTGCGCTCCCTCCGCGCGAGCGTAGGACGCGGGAGGGCACCGCGGAATCGCCCGATTGGGGCATCACCAAAGGGTGCGTGCGGACGACTCAGCGAGCGGCGCGGGCCGCGCCCTCGGCGAGGAGCAGCTGCGCGCCGGCGTACGTCGCCATCACGAGCGCCTCGAGCCGCTCGGGTGCGTCGGGCAGCAGGAAGGTCCGGGCGCCGAGGACCGCGTCGGAGGCGAGGAACACCGATCCGCCGGCGGCGGTCAGGAGCCGGGCGTCGCGGGGCAGGGCCGGGTCGAGGTGGGAGGCGGTGGCCGCCATCGTGGCGAGCAGTCCCGAGTAGCCGAGCAGCGTGGCGCCCAGCCCGCGGTCCCGGCGCGCCGCCGTCGCCGCGACCACCGGGCCGGTGGCCGCCCACAGGCCTGCGATGACCCGGGCGGTGCGGCTCGCCGTGATCGGCGTACGACGGTCGCGGTGGCGCCAGAAGCCCGAGATGTAGGCGAGATGGCCGAGCCCGAACGACGCCGCGCCGGCCGCGAACGCCCGCTCTCCCTCGCCGAGCAGCAGCACGTCGCCGCCCCAGCCGCCGACCTGGGCGGCCAGCGTCGTGGTCCGCAGCGGCGACCGCGCGGCGCGCGGGTCACTGGCCAGCGCGGTGCCGAGCAGCGGCAGCAGCAGCGGCTTGGTGACGTGTCGGACGCGGTGGGCCCACGGGCGGCCCGACCCCGCCAGCGCGGTGTCGGCCGCCGCGAGGGCGGCATAGGCGAGCTTGAGCCTGGTGGACGTGCGCACGCCCGAACTGTAGGGCCAGGCGGGCTCAGCCGACCGCGAGCTGGGCGCGCGTCGGGACGAACGGGTCGAGCCGCAGCCGCATGCCCGCCTCGGCCGGCGTGCGGTTGGCCTTGCGCCCGTTGCAGGGGCTGCACGCCGCGACCGTGTTCAGCCAGGTCCACCCGCCGCCGCGGCTCTGCGGGAGCAGGTGGTCGATGGTCGTCGCGTGCGAGCCGCAGTAGGCGCAGCGGTGCCGGTCGCGCTTGAGCACGTTGCTGCGGGAGTACGCCGCCGGCCGGTACATCCACTTGGCCGCGACGTAGCGCACCAGCCGGATCACCCGCGGCCACGGGTGTGGCCCGATCATCCGGTCGTCGTGCGCCTCCTCGACGGTGGCGACCTCGCGGAAGAGCATCCGCACGGCATGCTGGAAGGTCACCGTGCCGAGCGGCTCGTAGGAGGCGTTGAGCAGCATCACGGTCGCCATGGCTGCCCTCACCTCCTTCCTCTGTCGGATGGATCGTCCAGGGTCCGTATTTCCGTTCGGCCACGAAGGCATGAAGGACAGGAGACCTCTGCGCGAGGTCCGACTCGTCGAATGTACGTCGGCGCGCGCTCCCGGCTCCACCGGTTTGCCCGTCCCGGCGCGTCCCGCTGAATGGGAGGGCGAGCGGCGCGCGGTGTGACCGGGGCCACGCTCGGCGTCATGTTCGCGATGATCATGAACGAGACAGGCGGGCCCGAGGTCCTGCAGTACGGCGAGATCGAGACCCCCGAGCCGGGGCCCGGGGAGGTGCGGGTGCGGGTGGCGTACGCCGGCGTGAACCCGGCCGACTGGAAGAACCGGCAGGGCATGCTGGCCGCCTTCCGGCCCTACGTCTTCCCCTACGTGCTGGGCTTCGACGCCGCCGGCGTCGTCGACGCGCTCGGCGAGGACGTCACCGGGTTCGCGCTCGGCGACCGCGTGGTGACCCCGACCAACCACGGTCAGGGCGCGCAGGGCAGCTACGCGGAGTACGCCGTCGCGAACGTCGACCGGGTCGCGCTCATCCCCGAGGGCATGGGCTTCGCCGAGGCCGCGGCCCTGCCGGTGGCCGCGCTGACCGCGTGGCAGGCGCTGCAGCACAACGGCGGCGTGCAGCCCGGTCAGCAGGTGCTGGTGCACGGCGGCTCCGGTGGTCTCGGCAGCTTCGCGGTGCAGTTCGCCCGCGCCGCCGGGGCGCGGGTCGCCGCGACCTGCAGCACCGGCAATGTCGCCTACCTGCGGGGACTCGGCGTCGAGCGGGTCATCGACTACGTCACCGAGGACGTCACCGCGGCGGTCAAGGAGTGGGCGTCCGACGGCCTCGACCTGCTCGTCAACACGGCCGGCGCGAGCTCGCTCACCCACGGCCTCGACCTGGTCCGCCAGGGCGGCGCCTTCGTCAGCATCCCGACGCTCGTCGACGACGGCGACATCCCGGCCGACGTCGCGGCCGCCGCCCGACGTGGCATCGAGCGCGTCTACTCGATGATGACCGACGTCGACTGCGCGCCCGCGCTCGCCACGATCGCCGGGCTCGTCGTGTCGGGCGAGGTGATCCTCCCGGAGATCCGCGAGCTCGACCTGCGCGAGGCCCCCGCCGCCCACGAGGCGATCCAGACCGGCCACACGCGCGGCAAGATCGTGCTCAAGGTCGCGGACCTGTGAGGGACAGTGAGATGACCACGACCCCCGCACCGGCCCCTGCACCGGCCCCTGCACCGGCCCCTGCACCGATCGTCGTCCAGGACCGCTTCGAGCTCTTCGCCGCCGACCTGCCGCGACTGCGCGAGCTCGTCGCCGGCTACGCCACCGGGGCGGCCGCGCGCGGCCTGAGCCTCGTCGAGGAGCGGGTCTCTCCTCCGCTCGCCCTCGCCGACCAGCCGGTCGTGCTCTGGGTGCGCTGGACCCTGCCCCACGCCGGAGGCTTCTGGACCGCCCGCGCCCAGACCCACGCTCCCGACGTCGTGCAGTTCTGGGCCGACGTCGACGCCCTCGTCGTGTCCCGCGCCCGCACCTACCTCGTGGCGCCGGACCAGGTCGGGCCCCCGCCGACCGACACCCGCCCCGACGCGGTCACGCCCACCCGGTGGCGCGAGACCGCCCAGCTCCACCTGGCGGCCGATGCCGGCGAGGAGCAGCTGGGCGCGCTGGCCGCGGTGCTGGCCCGGGCCGCCGAGCTGCCGGGCATCGAGGCCGCGATCCTGAGCCCCAACTACCTGGCCGACCTCGGCGCCGGGCACCTCACCTGGGACCTGGTCTTCCCGGACCGGGGGACCGCGGAGGTGGCGCACGAGTCGGAGCTGTGGGCCGACGTACTGCTGCCCGCGATCGAGGAGCACTGCACGTCCTGGTCGGCTCTCGGTCTCGACACGATCGGTGCCGGCGCCCGCGAGCCCGGCATCGCCGGCGGCGTCAAGCGCACCGCGCTCTTCCGGCTGCTGCCGGGCGTCGACCCGGAGGTCGAGTCGGAGTTCGCCCGCGACACCCTGGCCATGCCCGCGCACATCGCGTCGATCCGCAACTGGCGCCTGAGCCGGGCGATCGCGCTCGACTGGGACGCTACCGACGGCGCGCCGTGGGACTTCGTGTGGGAGCAGGAGTACGCCGACCTGGACGGGCTGAGCGTCGACTACATGATCCACCCGCACCACTGGGCGCACGTCGACCGCTGGTTCGACCTCGAGTCCGGGGCGCAGGTCGTGGACCCGGCGCTGTGCCATGCGTTCGCGGGACTCGCGGAGGGCTTCATCGTGCGCTGATCCCGTGCTTCCATGGACCATGGACGACACGAGCTGGGACGGCGCCCGCAAGCTGCGGGTCAGGGAAGCACTGCGCGGCCGGGTCGAGGCCGCCCTGGCCAGCGCTCGGGAGGCGGTGGCCGACCAGCAGGGTGCGGCCGAGCTCGACCAGGCCGACGTCCACGACGTCGACGACCTCTCGCAGTCCGACGAGGGCGGCGACCTGGCGGGCCTGTTCGGCGGCGTCGTGGCGCGGCGCCAGGAGGAGCTCGCGCGGGTCGATGCCCTCGACGTCACGCCCACCGACGTCGTCGCGGACGGCGCGATCGTCGCCTTCGGTGACGACCACTACGTCGTCGGGGTGGCCGCCGAGGCGTTCGAGGTCGACGGCACGACCTTCGAGGGGATCGCCGCGGACGCCCCGGCGCATGCGGCGATCCTGGGGCTGAAGGCCGGCGACAGGTTCACGATCGGCGGCACCGAGCACCGGCTCGACCTCGTGGTCTGAGCCTCCTCCCGATCAGGCAGTGAGGTACGGCGCCAGCTCCAGGGCGAGGTGCAGACGCAGCCGGTCCTGGCCGCGGCCGAGGTCGTAGCCCGTCGCCTGCTCCACCTGCCCGATCCGGTGGTAGACGGTCTGCCGGTGCACGGCGAGCCGGGTCGCCGTACGCCCGGCGCTGCCGGCCTCGTCGAGCCAGACCCGCACCGTGTCGAGGACGTCGGGGGGCGCGGCGGCGAGGAAGGTCCGCACCCGCGGGTCGATGACGGCGCCCTCGAGGTCGTCGTCGCGGGTCACGCCGAGCAGGGCGAGCGGGCCGAGGGACTCCCAACGCACGACGGTGCCCGGCTCGGCGGTGCGGGCCACGCGCAGGCCGACCCGGGCGCCGCGGTGGGCGGCGGCGAGGGCGTCGATGCCCGCCACGGTCGGGCCGGTGGCGGCCCGGGTGACCCGGTCCAGGCTGTCGACGCGGCGACCGAGGCCGAGCGCGGCGAGCAGGTCGGTGAGCCCGTCGGTCTCGCCGACGAGTGACGCACGGACCACGGCGCAGGCCACGCCCGGGCTGGAGCGCACCCAGACCACCCCGGAGCGCGAGGGCCGACTCGACACCTGGTCGAGCAGCTCGGGCCGCTCCAGCAGCACGCAGGTCACCGGCTCCTGCAGGTCGAGGCCGCCGGCGTGCGCGAGGTCGACCGCCGACTCGCGCGCCGCCAGTCGACCGCCCTCGACGAGCTCGCGGAAGAGCGCGTCGCGGTGGGCCTGGCGGCGCTCGGCCACGTTGAGCAGCCGGGCCGCCGACTCCGCGATCCGGGTCGCCTCGGGCCAGGTGGACTCGGGGATCCGGCCCTCGGGGTCGATCAGCCAGAAGTACCCGTGCACCCGGTCGAGGTGCCGCGCCGGGACGCAGAGTCGGGCCACGATCCCGAGGTCCGGGTCGGCCGGCGTACGCAACGGGCCGAGGGAGTCCTCGATGCCCTGGCCGCGGAACCACACCAGCACGTCCTCGCTCGAGCGGCGCTGCAGGATCGAGCGCTGCCGGATGGAGTCGATGACGTCGTCGCCGCGGTGGTCGGAGAACCCGATCAGCCGGAAGTCGGGGTCCTCCAGGGTGCACGGCGCGTCGGTCAGCCGGGCCATGTCCTCCACGAGGTCGTCGAGCGAGCTCACTGGACAAGTGTCACACGTTCGCGGCCGAAAGATGTGACAGGTGTCCGTTCCGTGTGACCCGGCACGCTCCTAGCGTGGAGACATGCTCGACCAGGCCCTGAGTCACACCCTGAACCGCGCCTCCCGCAGCGCCCGCGCCCGCCGCGCCGTCGAGTCCTTCCCCGTTACCCGCAAGGTCGTCGACCGGTTCGTGCCCGGCGAGTCCACCGCCGACGCGGTCGAGGCCACCCGTCGCCTGGTCGCCGCCGGCCGCGCGGTCACCATCGACGTGCTCGGCGAGGACGTCCTCGACCTGGCCGGCGCCCGCGCTATGCGCGACGCCTACCGCGCCCTCCTCGCCGCGCTGGCCGAGGCCGGCTGCGCCGCCGGCGCCGACGTGTCCCTCAAGCTCTCCGCGATGGGCCAGGCCCTGCCCGGCGGTACGACGATCGCCACCGACCACGCCGCCGAGATCGCCGACGCGGCCGCCGCCCTGGGCTGCACCGTCACCCTCGACATGGAGGACCACACGACCGTCGACTCGACGCTCGCGATCGGCGGCGCGCTGCGCGCGACGTACCCGTTCGTCGGGAACGTGCTGCAGACCAACCTGCGCCGTACCCCCGGCGACATCGCGGACCTCGACGGCACCGGCGCCCGGATCCGCCTGGTCAAGGGTGCCTATCGCGAGCCCGAGACGGTCGCGCTGCAGCGCAAGGCCGAGGTCGACCACGCCTACGAGCGGGCTGTCGACGCGCTGATGGCCTCCGACTGCTACCCGATGATCGCCACCCACGACCCGGCGATGCTCGACCGCGCGGTGGCTGCCGCGGTGGCCGCAGGTCGCGGCGCGGACCGCTGGGAGGCGCAGATGCTCTACGGCGTGCGCCCCGAGCTCGAGCAGCGGATGGTCGAGGAGGGCATGAGGATGCGCGTCTACATCCCGTTCGGCACCGACTGGTACGGGTACTTCATGCGCCGGCTCGCCGAGCGCCCCGCCAACGTCGCCTTCTTCCTGCGCGCCCTCGCGCACCGCTGATCCCACCGCTTCCCGAGAGAGGACTGACATGGACGCCATCACCACCCCGCCGGCTCCCGTCAACGAGCCCAACCTGACCTACGCCCCGGGCAGCGCCGAGCGCGACGCCCTCGTGGCCCAGGTCGACGCGCTGGGCGGTACGACGCGCCAGCTCGACGCCCACATCGGTGGCGAGAAGGTCGTCGGCGGCGGCGAGGAGATCGCCGTCGTGCAGCCGCACGCGCATCAGAAGGTCCTCGGCGTGCTGCGCAACAGCACGGCCGACGACGCCAAGTCCGCGATCGCCGCGGCCCGGGAGGCCGCGCCCGGCTGGCAGGCGCTGCCGTTCGACGAGCGCGCTGCCGTCATCCTGCGTGCCGCCGAGCTGCTCGCCGGCCCGTGGCGCCAGAGGCTCAACGCCGCCACGGTGTTGGGCCAGTCGAAGACCTCCTTCCAGGCCGAGATCGACGCCGCGTGCGAGCTGATCGACTTCTGGCGGTTCAACGTCCACTTCGCCCGGCAGGTCCTCGCCGAGCAGCCGATCGCCAACGCGCCCGGCATCTGGAACCGCACCGACCACCGCCCGCTCGAGGGCTTCGTCTACGCGATCACGCCCTTCAACTTCACCGCCATCGCCGGCAACCTGCCCACCGCGCCCGCGCTGATGGGCAACACGGTGATCTGGAAGCCGTCGCCCACCCAGCAGCTCGCCGCGTCGCTGACCATGGAGCTGCTCGAGGAGGCGGGCATGCCGCCGGGCGTCATCAACATGCTGCCCGGCGACGGGCTGGCCGTCTCCGAGGTCGCCCTCGCGCACCCCGACCTCGCGGGCATCCACTTCACCGGCTCCACCGCGACCTTCCAGCGGCTGTGGTCCTCGGTCGGGGCCAACCTGTCGTCGTACCGGACCTATCCGCGGCTCGTCGGCGAGACCGGCGGCAAGGACTTCGTCATCGCGCACCCCTCGGCCGACCCCGACGTGCTGCGCACCGCGCTGATCCGCGGCGCCTTCGAGTTCTCCGGCCAGAAGTGCTCGGCCGCCTCGCGCGCCTACGTCCCCGCCTCGCTGTGGTCGCGGATGGGCGCCGACCTGGCCTCCCAGACCGACGCCCTGCCGGTCGGCGACCCGACCGACTTCTCGAACTTCACCGGCGCCGTCATCGACGCCCGGGCGTTCGCCAAGCACAAGGCCGCGATCGAGCGCGCTCGCGCCACCGAGGGGCTGCAGATCGTCGCCGGCGGCGAGGTCGACGACAGCGTCGGCTACTTCGTCCGCCCGACCGTCGTGGTCGCCGAGGACCCGGCCGACGAGATGTTCTCCACCGAGTACTTCGGCCCGATCCTCGTCGTCCACGTCTACGACGACAGCCGGCCCGGCGCCTTCGAGGAGGTCGTGAGGCAGGCCGAGTCCGCGGCGCCGTACGCGTTGACCGGGTCGATTCTCGCGACCGACCGCGCGGCCATCGACTGGGCCAGCAACCACCTGCGCTTCGCCGCCGGCAACTTCTACGTCAACGACAAGCCCACCGGCGCCGTCGTGGGCCAGCAGCCCTTCGGCGGCGGCCGCGCGTCGGGCACCAACGACAAGGCCGGCTCCGCGCTCAACCTGCTGCGCTGGACCTCGCCCCGCTCGATCAAGGAGACCCTGGTCCCGCCGACCGACCACCGCTACCCCCACATGGGCTGACCCGGCAGAAACAGGCTCGCGAATTCCGCCGACCCGGCTCGAACTGTCCCGCGAATGCCGCTGACCCGGCAGAAGATGGTCCCGTCGGGTGTCATCTTCTGCCGGGTCAGCGCGCAATTCGAGCCACTTTCTGCCGGGTCGGCGTGAGATCAGGGGCAGTTCGCGCCGGGTCAGCCGCCGTAGGGGACCGTGATGATCTCCAGGTTGTGGCCGTCGGGGTCGGACCAGTAGAGACCGCGGCCGCCGTCGTTGCGGTTGATCGCGCCCTCCTGCCGGTGGAACGGGTCGGCCCAGAAGGTCAGCCCGCGATCGACGATGCGGGCGTGGATCGCGTCGAACTCCTCGTCCCCGACGAGGAACGCGTAGTGCTGGGAGGTCACCGGGCCGGGGGCGCCGACGACGTCGAGGCTCACTCCGTTGCCGAGCTCGACGACGCGGAAGGGTCCGTAGACCGCGGCCTCCGGGAGGCCGAGCAGGTCGGTGAGGAAGGCCGCGGTGGCGTCGCGGTCGGTGGCGTGGACGATCGTGTGGTTCAGCTCGATGGACATGGTCAGGCTCCTTGCGTTCCAGTGTGCGCCTTCGACGCCGGCAGCAGCACGGCCGGGACGACGGCGAGGACGGCGACGGCCAGCGGCCACCAGAAGGCGGCGCTGAAGGCGTCGGCGGGGGCAGCGGCAGCGGACAGCTGGTGCTGCAGGACGGTGGCGAAGACGGCGGTGGCGACGACGCCGCCGGTGCGCTGGGCGATGCTCATCGTCGTGGTGGCGCGGGGAATGGCGGCGTGGTCCAGGGCGGCGTACGCCGCGGCGCTGGTCGGCGCGAAGATGCAGCCGGCGCCGAGGCCGATCGCGAACAGCGCGATTCCGAGATAGACCTGACCCGGGTCGCTGCCGACCGCGGTGTAGCCGAGGAAGCCGGCCACCAGCAGGCCAACGCCGGCGAGCACGACGGCCCGGCCGCGACCACGGTCGACCAGCCGGCCGGTCAGCGCCATCGCGAGCGCTGCTCCCACGCCCTGGGGCACGAGCAGGAGGCCGGTCTGCAGCTCGGTCTCGCCGCGCGCGAGGAGGTGGTAGAGCGGGAGCAGGAAGCCCGCGCCGGTGAGGACGCCGACGGCGAGGAACTGCACGGCCGTCGCGGTCGCGAAGCCACGGGTGGCGAAGTGGCGCAGCTCGACCAGCGGCCGCTCGGTGCGCAGGGCGTGGGCCACGAACGCGACCAGGAGCATCACGCCGCCGGCGATCCCGGTCGCCGCCTCGGTGGACGACCCGGTGGGGGCGGCGAGCGCCGTGACGCCGTACGCCAGTGCGACCAGGCCGGGGGAGAGCAGGGCGAGGCCGAGGACGTCGAGCCTCTCGCGGCCGGCGCCCCGTGCGTCCGCGAGCGCGTGGACCGACCAGGCCAGGCAGGCAAGGCCGACCGGGATGTTGACGAGGAAGATCCAGCGCCAGTCGACGCTGTCGATGAGCACGCCGCCCAGCACCGGGCCGAGGATCGGCCCCAGCATCATCGGGATGCCGACGACGGCCATCGCGCGACCCATCCGCCGCGGGCCGACCGCCCGGGCGACCATCGCGATGCCGACGGGGCTGACCAGGCCGGCGCCTGCGCCCTGGAGGACGCGGAACCCGATGAGGGAGGGCGCCGACCACGCGGTGCCGCACAGCAGGGAGCCGAACGTGAAGACGCCGACGGCGAGCAACCAGACGCGGCGGGCGCCGTAGCGGTCCATCGCCCAGCCCGCGAGCGGGATGGTCGCGGTGAAGGCCAGCAGGTAGCCGGTCATCACCCACTGGATCGTGGTGAGGGAGACGGTGAACTCCGCCGCGAGGCGGTCGGTGGCGACGCTGACGATGGTCGCGTCGAGGACGGTCGTGATCATGCCGAGCACGACCACCGCGATGACGGTGCGGGCCGTGCGGTCGAGCGGTGCCGCGGCCGAGGCGGGGGCGGGAATGGCGGTCTGGCTCATGACGCTCTCCTTTCATGTCGTGAATCTAAAGATATGGTGACTCTAAGTTTCTAGTGACGCAAAAGTCAAGGTAGGGTGCCGTCATGGCCGAGCTGGGACTGCGCGAGCGCAAGAAGCAGGAGACGCGACGACGGATCACCGAGGCCGCGATCGAGCTGTTCGCCGAGCGCGGGTTCGAGCAGGTGCCGGTCGCCGACATCGCCGTCGCCGCCGACGTCTCCACCGCCACGGTGTTCAACTACTTCCCGGCCAAGGAGGACCTGATCTACGACGGGATGGCCGCCTTCAACGAGCACCTGCTCGCCGCCGTCCGCGACCGGCCCGCGGGCCAGCGGGTCGTCAGCGCGTTCCGGGAGTACGTCGTCCAGCCCCGCGGCGTCCTCGCCGACCCCACCTCGCCGGTGCTCGCCGGGCTGTCCCGGATCGCACGGATCGTCCAGGACAGCCCCAGCCTGCAGGCCCGCGAGCGGCTCGAGGCCGACCGTGCGGTCGCCGCGCTGCGCGACCTCCTGCACGACGAGCTCGGTGACGACCTGCGCTCCTGGACCGTCGCCTCGGCACTCGTCGGCACCACTCGCGGGATGACCCGCGAGGTGCAGCGGGCCGCCGCCGAGGGCCGGGTCGACGCGCGGCTGTCCGAGCGACTCCTCGCGTCGGCCGCCGCGGCCATCGACGTCATCCAGGTCGGGTTGGCCGAGGCGACGAAACCGCACCGGTGAGCCGGTCCTGATCGACGAAGGACCCGCCGGCCGCGCCGCCTAGGCTGCGGCCATGCGCGGGATCGACGACTGGCTGGAACAGCGGCTGCCCACGCTGCTCGAGGAGACCGGAGTGCCCGCCGCGGCGGTCGCGGTCGCGTACGGCGACCGGGTCGTCGACGCCGCCGCCGGCACGCTCAGTGCCGCCACCGGGGTGACCGCGACGACCGACGCGATCTTCCAGATCGGCTCGATCACCAAGGTGCTCACCGCGACCCTCGTCCAGCAGCTCGCCGACGAGGGCCTGGTCGACCTCGACCGTCCGGTCCGCACCTGGCTGCCCGGCCTGCGGCTCGGCGACGAGACCGCCGCCGCGGCCGTCACGGTCCGCCAGCTGCTCACCCACACCGCGGGCTTCGAGGGCGACGTCTTCACCGACACCGGCAAGGGCGACGACTGCGTCGAGAGGTACGTCGACCTGCTCGCCGGCGTACCGCAGCTGTTCCCTCCCGGCGAGATGTGGTCCTACAACAACGCCGGGTTCTGCGTGCTGGGCCGGCTCGTCGAGGTGGTCCGCGGCGCGCCGTACGACGCCTGCCTGCGCACCCACCTGCTCGACCCGCTCGGCATGACCGGCGCCGCCACCGACCCCTACGAGGCGATCCTGCACCGCACCGCGGTCGGGCACGTCGACGGCCGCCCGACCGACACGTGGGCGCTGGCGCGGTCGAACGCGCCGGCGGGCTCGATGCTCGCGATGCGCGCCCGCGACCTGGTCGCCTTCGCGCGCCACCACCTCGCCACTCCCGCACTGGCGGGGATGCGGGAGCCGCAGGTGAGGCTGCCGGATCTCGGCCAGGGCGAGGCGTGGGGCCTGGGCTGGGAGCTGTTCCAGCTCGCCCCGACGCCGATCGTCGGCCACGACGGCAACACCATCGGCCAGTCCGCCTTCCTGCGGCTGCTGCCCGAGCACGACCTCGCGGTCGCCGTCCTCACCAACGGCGGTCCCGCGAAGCTGCTGCACCGCGCGGTGACCGGTCACCTGCTCCGCGAGCTCGCCGGCGTCGACCTCCCGGCGCCACCCCCGCCGCCCGCCACGGTGACGACCCCCGACCCGGTCCGGTACGCCGGCACCTACGTCTCCGAGGTCGGCGAGACCGTCGTCAGCCTCGACGGGCAGGGGCGCCTGTGGCTGGACCGCACCCCGCTCGGGGTGCTGGCCGAGATCGACGAGCCGCCGTTTCGCACCGAGCTGGTCGCCTGGCGCGGCGACACCCTGTGGCCGCTCGAGCCCGAGGGCGGGGTGCACCAGCCGGTGGCCTTCCTCGGCGACGACGGCACCGGGCGGGCGGCGTACCTGCACACCGGACGAGCAGACCGGAGGATCCGGTGACCGACCCTCGCCGGCTCCACGCGGAGTCCGTCGTCGCCGACACCCACAACGACCTGCTCTGCGCGGTCGTCGCCCGTCCGGTCGAGCGGTGGGCCACCTTCTTCCGCGAGCGGTGGCTGCCGCAGCTGCGGGCCGGCGGCGTCGACCTGCAGACCCTGCCGGTGTTCATCGAGGACCCCTACCGCCCCGAGGGCGCGCTGCGCCGCACGTTGCGGATGATCGAGGCGGCGCACCGACTGGCCGAGGGCAACCCCGACGAGGTCGCGCTGTGCCGCGACGGTGCGGACATCGACGAATCCCTGCGCCGGGGCAGGATCGCGCTCGTGCTCGCCCTCGAGAGCGCGCCGGGCGTCGGGGACGACGTCGAGCTGCTCGAGACCCTCTTCCGGCTGGGCGTGCGGGTCGCCTCGCTCGCCCACTTCGGCCGCACCGCGCTCGCCGACGGCAGTGGCGAGGACGGCACCGGGGGACGGCTCACGAAGGCAGGAGTCGCGGCGCACCAGGAGATGGAGCGCCTCGGCATGCTGTTCGACGTCAGCCACCTCGGCCGCGCCGGCGTCGAGCACGTCCTCGAGCTCGCGACGCGCCCGGTGATCGCCACCCATTCCTCGGCCCGCGCGCTCTTCGACCACCATCGCAACCTGACCGATGCGCAGATCCGGGGGATCGCGGACGGCGGTGGCCTGGTGTGCGTGAACTTCTTCGCGCCGTACCTCCACGCCGAGGACTACTCGGTCGACCGGCTGGTCGACCACCTCGAGCACGTCGTCTCCCTCGCCGGCATCGACCACGTGGGCCTCGGCCCGGACTTCGTCAAGGAGGTCCTGGCCGACACCACGCCGCCGTGCTGCGAGGTCGCCCTCGTCGAGGGCGTGCCCGCGGACGCCTACCTCCCCGGTCTCGAGGGTCCGGCGGGACTGCCGCTGGTGACCGAGGCGCTGCTGCGTCGGGGCTGGGCGGAGGCCGACGTCGTCGCCGTGCTGGGGGCGAACGTGCGACGCCTGTACGTCGCCGAGCTCGGCCGCCCCGCATGAGCCGGTTCGTCCCCGCCGACGAACCGCCCACCCCAGCTCGGGCGGCCCGCACCAACACCGGGCGTGACCCGCGTCGCACCATCGTTGCGTGGCAGAGAGCACCGCAGAGAGCACCGCAGAGAGCACCGCAGTGATCACCGATCCCGTCCTGGCGACCGACCGGGTGCTGAGCGTTCGCGACCTGTCGGTGGAGATCCGCCGCGGCGACCGCGTCGTACGCCCCGTGTCCGGGGTCAGCCTCGACCTGCACCGCGGCGAGACCCTGGGCATCGTCGGCGAGACCGGCTCCGGCAAGTCGATGACCGGCCTGGCGATCATGGGGATGCTGCCTGCCGGCGGCCGCGTCACGCAGGGCTCGATCGACTTCGCCGGCAGCGAGCTGGTCGGCCTGGAGGCGCCCGCCTACCGACGGATCCGCGGCAACGACATCGCCATGGCCTTCCAGGACTCGCTCACCGCGCTCAACCCGACCCGGCGCATCGGCGACCAGGTCGCCGAGCCCGCGCGCCTGCACCAGGGCCTGTCGAAGCGGGCAGCCCGCCAGCGCGCGGAGGAGATGCTCGCCCTCGTCGGCATCCCGCGCCCCGGCGAGCGGATGGACGACCACCCGCACCAGCTCTCCGGCGGCATGCGGCAGCGCGTGATGATCGCGATGGCGCTGGTCTGCGAGCCCAAGGTCGTCATCGCCGACGAGCCCACCACCGCCCTCGACGTCACCATCCAGGCGGAGATCCTCGACCTCCTCGACGACCTGCGCGCCCGCCTGGGGATGGCGATGATCCTGGTGACCCACGACATGGGCGTGATCGCGCGGCACGCCGACCGCGTCGGTGTCATGTACGCCGGCCGGCTGGCCGAGACCGGACCCACCACCGACCTCTTCGAGCGCACCCGGCACCGCTACACGCAGGCATTGCTGGCCTCGATCCCTTCCCTCACCCACGACCGCGGCGAGGAGCTCTACAGCATCGGCGGCGCGCCGCCGGACCTCTCCGCCACCCAGCCCGGCTGCCGCTTCGCGCCCCGTTGCGCCGCGGCCACCGACGAGTGCCGCACCGAGCAGCCGCCGATCCTCACCGAGGGCGCGCACGCCTTCGCCTGCTGGAACCCGGCCTCCGGCCCCGTCCAGCACACCGCCGTGCGCATCGCCGAGGCCGAGCGCCGGCCGACGGAGGACGGCACCGGCCCGCGGCTCGGCGTCGTCGACCTGCACCGCGAGTACCCCGCCGGCCACGGCAGCTGGTTCGGCTCGAAGCGCACGGTCAAGGCGGTCTCCGGTGTCAGCTTCGAGGTCGCTGCAGGCGAGACCTTCGGCCTGGTCGGGGAGTCGGGCTGCGGCAAGTCCTCCCTGGGGCGCATGCTCGTCGCGCTCGACCGGCCCACCTCGGGCGAGGTCGTCTTCGAGGGCCGCTCGGTCACGACCATGGGGCAGCGCGAGCTGGGCAGTCACCGGGCCCGGCTGCAGATGATGTTCCAGGACTCCGGCGCCGCCCTCGACCCGCGGATGCGGATCGGTGCCGTGCTGCGCGAGCCGCTCGCCATCCAGGGCATCGGCACCCGCGCCGAGCGCACCGCCACCGCCCGCGACCTGCTCGCCGACGTCGGCCTGCCCGCAACCGTCCTCGAGCGGTACCCGCACGAGCTGTCCGGCGGCCAGCGCCAGCGGGTCGCGCTGGCGCGGGCGCTCGCCCTCGACCCGACCGTGCTCGTCGCCGACGAGCCGGTCAGCGCACTCGACGTCTCGATCCGCTCCCAGGTGCTCAACCTGATGCGCCGGCTCCAGCGCGAGCGCGGGCTGAGCAGCGTCGTGATCTCCCACGACCTGGCCGTGGTGCGCTACCTCGCCGACCGGGTCGGGGTGATGTACCTCGGCAAGCTCGTCGAGAGTGGCACCGCCGAGGAGGTGTACGCCGCACCCGCGCACCCCTACACCGCAGGGCTGCTGGCCGCCGTACCCGAGGTGTCGCCGACCGCCCAGCAGCCGCGTGCCGAGCGCGTGCGCGGTGAGCTGCCCAGCCCGCTCGACCCACCCAGCGGCTGCCGGTTCCGCACCCGCTGCCCACTCGCCACGGAGCTCTGCGCGGAGGTCGAGCCGGTCCTCGAGGACGTCACCGCCACCCACCAGGTGGCCTGCCACTTCCCGCTGCAGAGCAAGTCCGGAGGTGCCTGACATGGCGTGGTACGTCGCCAAGCGGCTCGCCGTCTCCGCCGTGGTGCTCCTCGGCATCTCGGCCGTCGTCTTCTTCCTCCTGCACCTGGTCTCCGACAGCCCGGGCCGCGTGGTGCTGGGCCAGCGTGCGAGCCCACAGGCCGTCGCCGACTTCAACCACGAGCACGGCTTCGACCGCCCGGTCGTGGTGCAGTACCTCAGCTACCTCGGCCAGCTGCTGCACGGCGACCTCGGCCGTTCCTACAAGCTCAACCAGGACGTCGGCACCCTGCTCCAGCAGAATGCCGGCCGCAGCGCGATGCTGTCGCTGGCCGGGCTGGTGCTGGCGCTGCTCGTCGCCGTACCGCTGGGCATCCTGCAGGCGGTCAGGCGCAACAGCGTGGTGGACCGGGTCGCCACCGGCCTGGCGTACGTCCTCTACGCGACACCGGCGTTCCTGCTCGGCCTGGTCCTGATCGCGGTGTTCAGCCAGCAGCTGGACCTGTTCCCGGCGGAGGCATCGCAGTCGCACTCGCCGTGGGTGGTGTTCACCGACCCGCGCTCGATGGCGCTGCCGGTCGTCACCATCGCGGTCACCAGCATCGCGATCTTCAGCCAGTACCAGCGTTCCTCGGCGCTCGACCAGCTCGGCCAGGACTACATCCGGGTCGCCCGCGCCAAGGGCCTGCCCGAGCGGCTGGTGCTCACCCGGCACCTGCTGCGCAACGCGTGCCTGCCGCTGATCACCCTGGTCGGCACGATGATCCCGCTGCTGCTGGCCGGCAACCTGATCGTCGAGTCGCTGTTCAACTACTCCGGGCTCGGGCTGCTGTTCCTCAACAGCCTGCAGCGCGAGGACTATCCCGTGCTGCTCGCCTACACCCTCATCGGCGGCGTGCTGACCGTCGTGGGCAACTTCATCGCCGACATCGCGGTGGCCATGGCCGACCGCAGGATCGAGCTGGCCTCATGACCGCTGTGCCCGCCACCCCCGCGACGCCCGAGACCGTCCTGCCGCCGCCCGCGCCCGCCGGCCTCCGGGCCGCCGTACGACGGATGCGGCACCACCCGCTCGGCCTGGCCGGCGGTGCGCTGCTCCTGCTGGTCGTCGCCTTCTGCTACCTCGGCCCGCTGGTGTGGAGGACCAACCAGACCGACGTGAACCTGCTCGACGCCGCCCTTCCGCCCGGCCCCGGGCACCCGCTCGGCACCGACACCAACGGCTTCGACGTGCTCGGCCGGCTGATGGCAGGCGGTCAGGTGTCGCTGCAGATCGGCCTGCTGGCGGCGGTCTTCGCCACCACCTTCGGCACCGTGTACGGCGCCGTGGCCGGCCTCGCCGGTGGCGTGGTCGACGGCTTCCTGATGCGGATGGTCGACGTGCTCCTGTCGGTGCCCTTCTTGTTCTTCGTGCTCATCCTGTCGGCCCGCTTCCACGCGAACGCCTGGACCCTGGCGCTGGTCATCGGCGCCTTCTCGTGGCTGATCTCCGCGCGCCTGGTGCGCGGGGAGGTGCTGACCCTGCGGGTGCGGGAGTACGTGCTCGCGGCCCGGGTGATGGGCGCCTCGCGACGGCGGATCATCTTCGCCCACCTGATCCCCAACGCGATGGGCGTCATCATCGTCAACGTCACCTTCCAGGTGGCCGACGCGGTGCTCGTGGTCGCCGCGCTCGGCTTCCTCGGCTTCGGGCTGAGCTATCCGACGACCGACTGGGGCAGCCAGCTGGCCAGCGGCGTCACCTACATCTCGGCCGACTACTGGTGGCTGATCTACCCCGTCGGCGGGTTCATCGTCCTCACCGTGCTCGCCCTGAACCTGCTCGCCGACGCGCTCCGGGACGCCGTCGGGCGCAAGGCCGACTAGGTCCGCACCGGCCGTCGTACTCCCCGAAACCGCCGCTGAGGAATCGTCGACTCGGACGAACCGGCCGCCGTACCGCTGGTGCAGCCTCATCCGAACAGCAAGACCCCCACCCACACTGCGGAGAAGAAGACATGACCCACCTGCGTGGACAGCGAACCGGCCGCCTCGGCGTGGCCCTGGTCGCGGTGGTCGCCCTCCTCGTCTCGGGATGCTCCAGCGAAGGAGCATCGACGAAGGACGTCGCGAAGAAGTACAAGGACATCCCGGCCGAGACCGGCAAGCCCCAGGACGGCGGCACGATCACGGTCGCGCTGACGCCGGGCCTGAGCCCCAACTACATCTACCCCTACCCGCCCGCCTCGGCGAACGGCACCGTGATCGCCCGCGGGCTGATGTGGCGTGGGCTCTACCGCACCAGCGGCACCGGCGACCAGGTCGTCAACCCCGAGCAGAGCCTGGCCGAGCTGCCCGAGGTCAGCGAGGACCGCAGGACCGTCACCGTCCGGCTCAAGGACCGCACCTGGTCCAACGGCCGTGCGGTGAGCGCCGACGACGTCGTCTTCTCCCTCGACCTGCTCAAGGCGGCGCTCGACAAGAGCCCCGGCAACTGGAGCTTCTACACGCCGGGCCAGTTCCCCGACGGGGTCACCGCCGAGGCGACGGCCGACGACACCGTGACCTTCCACCTGGAGACGGCGTACAACGAGTCCTACCTGCTCTCGATGCTGGCGCTGCTCTACGTGATGCCGTCGCAGGAGTGGGCGATCGCCGAGACCGGCGGCCCGCAGCTCGACTTCACCGACGAGAAGAACGCGAAGGCGATCTACACCTACCTGACCAAGCAGTCCGAGGACCAGGCCGGCTTCGCCACCAACCCGCTGTGGCAGGTCGTCAACGGCCCCTACAAGCTGAAGTCCTTCGACTCCACGACCGGCTCGTTCTCACTGGTGCCCAACGAGGAGTACGCCGGTCCCGGCGACTCCCGCCTCGACCAGGTCGACTTCAAGGCGTTCACCTCCGCCTCGGCCGTGCTCAACCAGTACAAGGCAGGCACGCTCACCGTCGGCACTCTCGACTCCAGCTACGTCACCGAGATCGACGCCCTCAAGAAGGACGGCTACCACGTGTACGGCGCCCCGGCGCCGGCCCGCTTCGACTCGCTGACCATCAACTTCGAGAACACCGTCGACGACTTCGACAAGATCATCGCCCAGCCCTACGTGCGCCGGGCGCTGCAGCACCTGATCGACCAGCAGGGGTACGTCGAGAGCCGCGGCATCTACAACGGCGCGGCCTCGGAGAACTACAGCACCGCGGGTGCGGACTCGCCGTACCCGCCGGAGTTCGGCGACGAGGCGCCCTACCCCTACGACCCGGAGGCGGCCCAGAAGCTCCTGACCGACCACGGCTGGAAGGTGGCGCCGAACGGCACCACCACCTGCGAGAGCCCCGGCACCGCCGAGGACCAGTGCGGCGCGGGCATCCCGCAGGGCGCGAAGATCAGCTTCACGCTGGCCTCGGCCAACACCCCGGCGTACGTCGGCGCACGAGACGTCGCCTTCGTCTCGGAGGCCAAGAAGCTCGGCATCGAGGTCAAGGTCGTGACCAAGTCGCTGAACTACATGTACTCCAACTACGGCAACAGCTTCGCGCCCGCGACGAAGAACGAGTGGGCGATGCAGGACTACGGGCCGCTCTACCTCGCCGCCGGCTACCCGAGCAGCAACACCGTCTTCAACACCACGGGCAGCTTCAACCTCGGCAGCTACTCCAACAAGGACGTCGACAAGCTGATCGACGAGTCCACCTTCGGCGCGGACCCGGCGGTGCTGTCGAAGGAGATCACCACGATCTCCGAGGACCTGCCGGTGCTCTTCTTCCCGACGCCGCACACGCTGGTGGTCTGGAAGGACACGCTGTCCGGCCCGCCGGAGTCGTTCCAGGCGCTGCTGAGCTTCCTGTACAGCCCGGAAGAGTGGTATCTCACGAAGTGATGGCGACACCGATCCTGGAGCGACTGCGCGGCGCCGCGACCGGCGCTCGCGTGGTCGCCCTGGGCGAGGCGTCGCACAACGTCACCGAGCTCAACGAGCTGCGCGACGAGGCGCTGCGGATGCTCGTCGCGGAGCACGGATTCACCGCACTGGTGCTGGAGGCCGGGTTCGCGGAGGGGCTCGCCGTCGACGCCTGGGTGCGCGGCGGGCCGGGCAGGGTCGAGGACGTCGCTCGGGACGCGATCTCCTACGGCTTCGGGCACTCCGCCGTCGTGCACCGGCAGCTCTCGTGGCTGCGCTCCCACGGCGGGGTGCGGGTGTACGGCATGGACGTGCCGGGTGGCTCGACCTCTCCCGGGCCCGCGGTGCGGGCCCTGCTGGCCCGGATCCCCGCAGCTGCGGGGGATCCGGACCTGCTGCGGCGCAGCGACCTCGGTGGCCGGGTGGAGGCGGCGGTCCGGTACGCCGGGCTGTCCGGCTCCGCGCGCGAGCGGCTGCTGGCCGACCTGCGAGCCCTGGCCGCGCGTGGACTGGCCATGGGCGACCCGGTGGCGGAGCGGCTGGCCGCCTCGGTCCTGGCGTTCGCCGACGGCCAGGACCGGGACCGGTTCATGGCCGACACCGTGCGCTGGGTGCTGGAGCGCGAGGAGCGGGTGCTGGTCAGCGCGCACGACGGGCACGTCCAGCGCACGCCGTACGACGGACTGCCGACGCTGGGCGGTCTTCTCGCCGACGCGCTGGGCTCCGACCTGCTCCTGGTCGGCACCACCTTCGCCTCCGGCCCCGCGGTCCGGATCACCGACCGCTCGGACCGGCCCTTCGACTGGGCCGTGGCGCTGGAGGAGGGCGTTCCCGGTCCGGTCCTGGACGACGACGCGTTCGACCTGGTGCTCGACCTCGGCGAGGTGCACCGCGTGCCCGGCGCCTTCGAGCGGCTGCGGCGCGAGCTCGCGGCGCCGTACCCGCCGACCCGGACCGTCGAGGTCGTCGCCACCCGGGCGGGCGTCTCCGTGCCGGACCCGTACCGCTGGCTGGAGGCCGAGGATGACGAGGTCCATGCCTGGCAGCGCAGGCAGGCCGAGGTAGCGACCGGCTCGATCCTCGGTGGGCAGGACCGCGCGGCGCTGCGGGCCCTCGTCGAGGAGTACGACGCCGGCGCACGACCGGTGCTGCCCCGGCATGCGGCGGGGCGGTGGTTCCGGCCGGTGGGTTCGTCGGTGGTGGTGGCCGATGAGCCCTACGGTGCGGGGGTCCCGGTCGTCGTACTCGAGGCGGGGGCGTTGCTCTCGTGGCTGGCACCCTCGCCCGACGGCCGGGTGCTGGCGATCGGCGTGTGCACCGACGGCAGCGAGCACAACACGATCCGGCTCGTCGACGTCGCGTCCGGTGAGCGGCTGCCCGCGCCGCCACAGGTGCTGCACAGTGCCTGGGCCGGCGGCGTCTCCTGGGCGGCCGACAGCGCGGGCTTCTGGTTCTTCGCGCTGACCGGCACTCCGGAGGAGTTCGTGCAGGCGACCTTCCACCACGCGCTCGCCACCGGTGCCACGGTGGTCGAGCCGGTGCCGGTGCCCGCGGGTTCGCGGGAGTACACGCTGGTCCAGCCCTCGCCGGACGGGCGCTGGCTGGTGGCCTCGCACCGGGTCGGCAGCCCGATCCCCGTCGCGGTGCGGGACCTGGCCTCCCCGCAGGCCTCGTGGCGGCCGTTCGTCACGTCCTGCACCGGCACCGTCGCGGGACACGTCGTCGGCGACAGGTACGTCGCGGTCACCGATGTCGGCGCCGCCCGCGGCCGGCTGGTCGCGATCCCGCTCGACGCGGCGTCGCCCGACGACGTCTCCTGCTGGGAGGAGCTGGTCGCCGAGGGGCCGACCGTGCTGCGCTCGGTCACGCCGGTGGGGGAGCACCTCTACCTGTCCGAGCTCGACCGGACGTTCGCGCGGGTGCGCGTCCTCGAGCGCTGCGGTGGCGCGGTCGGCGACGTGCCGCTTCCTGGTCGAGGTGCCCTCGCGGCGCCCTTCTTCGCGCTGACCGGCCTCGCGGCCGGTGGGCCGACCCCGGACTTCCTGTTCGCCTTCTCGACGCCCACCACCTCGTGGAGCGTGCACCGGCACCGCGCCGGTGCCGCGGACGTCGAGACACTGCTCGCGCCGGTCGTGACGCTCGACGCGGTCCTCGAGGAGGACGCCGCGCCCGCCGCCGACGGGACGCTCGTGCCCTTCCACGTCATCCGCCCGACCGACGGCGACGCGGCGCCCGCGCCGACCCTGGTCACGGCGTACGGAGCGGCCAATGTGCCCACCTTGCCGTCGTACCAGCCCGACCTGGCAGCCTTCGTCGCCGCCGGTGGCACCGTCGTCCAGGCCTACCTGCGCGGAGGTGGCGAGCTCGGGCGGGACTGGTACCTCGCCGCGCACCGCGAGACCAAGCACGTCCGCGACGACGACCTCGTCGCGGTCGCCGAGCACCTCGTCGCAAGCGGTCGTACGACGCCCGACCGGCTCGCGCTGACCGGCGGCTCCGACGGCGGCCTGATGTGCGGCGTCGCGGTCACCACCCGCCCCGACCTGTGGCGGGCGGTGCTCCCGCGCGCGCCCCTGCTCGACCTGGTCGCCGGCATGCGCGACCCCTACCTCGACTTCGTGATCCGCAAGGCGTGGGGCGATCCCGACGACCCGGCCGACGTACGCCGGATGATCGGCCGCTCGCCGTACGAGCTGATCGGCCCGGGCACCTTCCCGGCCGTCTACGTCCAGGCCGGCGCCACCGACCCCCGCTGCCGCCCGTGGCACGCGCGCAAGTTCGTGGCCCGTCTCCAGGCTGCGCAGGAGGGCGATGCCCCGATCCTGCTGCACGTCTTCGAGGACGCCGGGCACGGCGCCGCCACCAGTCCCGAGGTCGTGGTCGCGCAGGACGTCGAGTGGCTGGGCTTCCTCGTCCAGCAGCTCGGGCTCAGTCCGGAGCAGTGAGGTCCATCAGCCGCAGCTGGAGCATCGCGGCCAGCCGGGCGTTCGGGTCGGTGAGGTCGAGCCGGCCGACCTCGGCGGCCCGGCGCAGGCGGTAGCGGAAGGTGTTGGCGTGCACGTACATCGCGGCCGAGGCGATGGCGACGTCGCCGAAGGCGTCCAGCCAGGCGCGCAGGGTGTCGACCAGGCTGCTCTGGTGCTCCTGGTCGTAGGCGACGATCCGCGCGACGGCGCCGCTGGGGATGTCGCCGCGCGGGACCCGGTCGGCGAGCTCGAGCAGCAGGGCCTCGAGGTGGACGTCGTCGAGCCGGGCGACCTGCTGGCCGGGACGTGAGCGGAGCACGCGCAGGGCGCGGTCGGCGCCGGTGCGCGAGCGCTTGAGGGAGGCGCTGCCGGGGGCGAGTGGGCCGACGCCGACGAGTGGACGCAGCCGGGAGTCGACGCGGGACAGGAAGTCGGCGGCGATCTCGGCGGCGCGTTCCTCGCCGTCCTTGCGGCCGCGCGCGACCGGCAGGATGCCGTAGGCGACGTCGCCGACCAGGCCCGCGGCGCTGCGCGGGTGCACGGCGGTCAGGTGCAGCGCGAAGGCGTCGGCGACCCGCTTGCGCTCGACGGCGAGCTGCGCGGGCAGCGGGCTCTCGGTCCCGGCGCCGACCACGGTCAGCGCGAGGACGACCGCCGGCTCGTCCTTCAGCCCCAGCCGGCGCAGGGTCTCCGCGGTGCGCGGGCCGCTCTCGAGCGCGGTGCTGAGCAGGTCGGCCCGCAGCCGCCGCTCCACGTCGGCATCGGCCCGCGCCCACACCAGGTGCATGGCGACCAGCTTCGAGGCGTCGTACAGCGCCTGCCCGCGGGCCTCGTCCATCGGCTCGTTGACGACCGCCCAGATGGTGCCGAGTATCTCGTCGCCCGCGCGTACGGCGATCGCCGCGCGCCCGCTGCCGGACGGCTCGTCGTCGGACAGCGGCGGCACCCAGACCGGCCGCGTGGAGCGGTAGATCTCCTGGAAGACGCCTTGCTCCTCGAGCTGACGGGTGTAGTCCTCGGGCACCTGCCGGCGCAGGATCGTCTGCACCCGCCAGGTGTCGGCCTCCTCCTGGCGGCTGGAGAACGCGAGCAGGCGTGAGCTGCGGTCCTCGATCGTCACGGGGGCGTCGACGAGCGCGGCGATCGCGTTGGCGACGGCGAACAGGTCGTCGAGGCCGGACTGGTAGCCGACCACCTGGCGCAGCCCCGCGCCGGTGCGGCCCAGCGGCTCCGGGTCGAGCTCGGGGCCGTCGCTGGTCAGGGTCCTGATCATCCCGGCCAGGTGGGTCCAGGCGGCCCCGCGCGCCAGCGCGAGCACCGTGACGCCCGTACGACGCGCCGTCGCCGCGAGCTCGTCACTCCCCGCCACGGGCGCGCGGACGACCAGCCCGAGCACGCCCTGCGCACCGAGCCGCTCGACCGCTTCGGTGATCGCCGCCGGCTCCTGCAGCCCGACCCCGAGGACCAGCGCGTGCTCGGGCAGCTCCGGCTCGTCGAGCGGGTCGTCGATGACCACCCCGCCGATCTCCTCGGGCCGCTGCACCTCGCCGCAGACCACCTCGAGCAGGGTGCTGCCGAGCTCCTCGACGACGCGAGCGAGTCCGGCGCGGGGGAGGTCGGCCACGGTCACCACCCGCCCGACGCTAGCCGCGGGGCATGGGGTCGTCGTTCGTCCGGCACGACGAAATCGTGACAGATGCTGGTGGGATCGAACAGGCGGTTGAGTTGCCACGAACTCGCCGTCGAGTTGCCACGAACTCACCGTTGACTTGCCACTTGCCGTGCGGGGTGGCAACTCAACGGTTGGGAAGCGGCAACTCAACGGTGAGGATGGGGCAACTCAACGGTGAGGATGGGGCAACTCAACGGGGTCAGAGGGGGATCCAGGTCCGGTCGACGGTGACCTCGTCGAGGACGTCCGGCAGCGGGCTGACGCCGAGGCCCGGACCCGTCGGCACGGACAGGTGACCGTCCTCGAGCACGAACGGCTCGGTCAGGTCGGTCGCGTAGTAGCGCTCGGAGGCCGACGTGTCGCCGGGCAGGGTGAAGCCGGGCAGCGCGGCCAGCGCGAGGTTGGCAGCCCGGCCCAGGCCCGTCTCCAGCATGCCGCCGCACCAGACCGGAATCCCGTGCGCGGACGCGACGTCGTGGATCCGGCGCGCCTCCAGGTAGCCGCCGACCCGGCCGGGCTTGATGTTGACGATCGAGCAGGCGCCCAACGTGATCGCGTCCGCCGCGGCCCGGGCGGAGACGATCGACTCGTCGAGACAGATCGGCGTACGGACGGACCTGGCGAGCTCGGCGTGGCCGAGCAGGTCGTCCTCGGGCAGCGGCTGCTCCAGCAGCAGCAGGTCGAAGTCGTCGAGCTGGGCGAGATGCCGGGTGTGGCCCCGACGGTACGCCGTGTTGGCGTCGACCTGCAGCAGGACGTCTCCGAACCGCTCCCGTACGGCGCGCACCGGCTCGACGTCCCACCCGGGCTCGATCTTGAGCTTGATCCGCAGGTAGCCGTCGGCCAGGTACCCCTCGACCACGTCCAGCAGCGCGGGGATCGACTCGGTGATGCCCACCGAGACCCCGCAGGGCACCCGGTCGCGGACCGCACCGAGCGCGTGGGCGAACGAGACGCCCCGGCCGCGCAGGTCGGCGTCCAGGATCGCCGTCTCCAGTGCTGCCTTGGCCATCCGGTGACCGCGGACCGACTGCAGCGCCGGCGCGACCCGGTGGGCGTCGAGATGCTCGACCTGCGCGACCATCGGCACCAGCACGCGCTCCAGCACGTCTGCCGCGGCCTCGGTGTACTCGGAGGAGTAGAACGGCCCGGTCCCGGCGCCGCACTCGCCCCAGCCCTCGGCGTCGTCGGTGACGGCGCGCACGAGCAGCGCCCGGCGTACCGTCTCGGTCCCGAAGGACGTCCGGAACGGCGCCACCAGCGGCACCTCGACGGTCCGGATCTCCACCCCGGTCAGCTTCATTGCGCTTCCTTCCTCTCCACGACGTACCAACCCGATCGGTCGAACTCCCGCACCCGCGCGCCTCCGGCGAGCAGCCCGCCGAGCACCTCGCGCAGCGCCTCGCGCCACGTGGCGGCGAGCGCCGGGTCCTGCTCGCGCAGGCCCTCGACGTCAACGGGTACGCCGACCAGCACCGTGCGCCCGTACGCCGGCCGCAGGATCGGGCCGCCCGCGGCGGACACCTCCAGCGCGACGACCGCGCCGTCCGCGCGCAGCTGCTCGACGTCGACGGCGCGGGGGGTCCCGGCGCACGCGGCGACGACGGCGGGTGCGTCGAGCGACCACCGCACGAGGACCCGGTCGGTCGGGTCGGCGCGGTTGATGTCGTCGTCCATCGGCCCGTAGAAGTCGGGGAGGTACTCGGTGACGTCGGCGGCGAGCTTGCCCAGGTTGAACCACGAGTTGCGCCGGATCAGCGGGTCGTAGGTCCAGGTGATGGCACCGGCGCCCTGGTCGAGCGTCCACGCGCGCTGGTGCAGCTTGAGGGCCAGGCCGACGTGCCGGCCGGCCATCCGCGGCGCGACACCGGCGATGTGGCTGTGCAGCGCGTCGCGCGCGGGCGCGGAGAAGAAGCCGAAGCAGGCGCCGACGAGCTCGTCGCCGTCGTAGGCGCCGCTGACATAGCTGCCCGCCTTCGCCATCGCGCGGAGCAGGTCCGCGGTGACCGGCGGGTTGGTCGCGCCGGTGCGCCAGATCCGCTCGTAGAGGCGGCGGACGTCCTCCAGCGACGCGATGTCGTCGAGGGTGCGGATCGTGATCCCCGCGCCGGCGGCGGCCTTGTCGGCGTCGGTCCAGGCGGTCATGGGCGGTCCACGGCCAGGAGGTCCGTGACCAGAGCGGTCAGCAGCCGGGTCCGGCCGGGCAGCTCGGCGACCAGCACGTGCTCGTCGTCTGCGTGCGCGCCGCCGCCCACGGCACCGAGTCCGTCGAGGGTCGGGGTGCCGACGCCGGCGGTGTAGTTGCCGTCCGAGGCGCCGCCGACGGAGATCGAGGTGACCGGGTCCAGCCCGAGGTCGTGGGCGAGCAGGGCCGCACGGTCGTAGAGGTCGCGAGTCGCGGTGGGGGTCAGTGGGGGCCGGTTCGGCCCGCCGACGACCTCGACGTCGGCACCGTCGAGAACCGGCCGGAGCGCGTGCATCGCCGCATGCACGCGGTCCTGCTCGCCCTCGTCGCGCACTCGTACGTCGACCCCGAACCCGGCGGCGGCGGGCACCGTGTTGATCGTGGTACCGGCGTCGAGGCGGGTCGGAGTGACCGTCGTACCGCGCTCGGGGTCGGCGATCGCGGCGACCGCGTGCACCTGGTGGGCGACCTCGATGGTCGCGTTCACGCCGCGCTCGGGCTCCAGGCCGGCGTGCGCGGCGCGGCCGGTGACGAGCACGTCGTACCGGGAGACGCCCTTGCGCTCGGTCTTCAGCGCGCCACCGGGGCCTGCCGCCTCGAGGACCAGCGCGCCGGCGCAACCTCGAGCCTCGTGCTCGATCAGCGCGCGCGAGGAGGGGGAGCCGATCTCCTCGTCACCGGTGACGAGGAGGGTGACGCCGTCGCGGTCGTCGAGCGCGGCGAGGGCGTGCAGCGCCATCACGACGCCGGCCTTCATGTCGAAGCAGCCGGGCCCGCGCAGCACGCCGTCGCTCACGCCGAAGGGGTGCGTCTCGAGGGAGCCGAGCGGCCAGACGGTGTCATGGTGGCCGAGCACCAGCACCCTGCGCCCGGTGCCGAACCGCCAGCGCAGGTGGGTCCAGCCGTCGAGCACGATCCGCTCGGGCCCCACGCCCAGCAGGCGGGTGCCCAGGGCCGCCACCACCTCGGCGCTGCGCGCGACCGCCGCCAGGTCCTCCGACGGGGACTCGCAGGTCACCAGCGCCTCGAGGTCGGCGACCATCGCGTCGAGCGACGGGAGGGCGCGGTCGGGTGCCTGCTGGTGCATGCTGCCCAGCATCGGGAACGCGGCGACGCCGCGGGCTGTCGGCCCGGCCAAGATTCCGGGTCCGCGTTCGTCGGGCAGCCCGAGTCCGACGAGCGTACGCTTCGATCGTGGCGAGCGCCGGGACCCAGGAGGTCCGCTTCTGCCGCACCGACGACGGCGTGCGGATCGCGTGGGCGCGCCACGGATCCGGCCCGCCGCTGCTCATCGTGTCGTGCTGGCTCAGCCACCTGCAGCACGACTGGCAGAGCCCGGTGTGGCGGCACTTCCTCGACGACCTGGGGGACGTCGCCACCGTCGTCAGGTACGACGAGCGCGGGTTCGGCCTCTCCGAGTGGGACGTCACCGACTTCTCCCTGGCGCGCCGCCTGGCCGACCTCGAGACGCTGGTCGACGCCGCCGGGCTCGACCGGTTCGCGGTGCTCGGCATGTCCGGCGGGGCACCGGTCGCGGTCGCCTACGCGCACGCGCATCCCGAGCGGGTCAGCCGGCTGGTGCTCTACGGCGGCATGGCCGGCGGCGGCATCCAGCAGGAGGACGAGGCCGCCGAGGAGGCGTTCCGCGCGATGATCCGGGCCGGCTGGGCGCGGCCGGACCCGCTGTTCCGCCGGGTGTTCACCAACGCCTTCATCCCTGACGCCACCGAGCAGCAGATGGCGTGGATGGACGAGCTGCAGCGCACCTCGACCAACACCGAGAACGCCGTGTGCAGCCGGATCGCCCGCCACGCCGTCGACGTGCGGGAGCTGCTGCCCGGGATCAGCGCACCCACGCTGGTCCTGCACGCCGAGGGCGACCGGGTCGCACCCGGCTGGGGACCGCGGCTCGCGGCCGCGATCCCCGACGCGCGGCTGGTCATGCTCGACTCGCGCAACCACGTGCTGCTCGCGGACGAGCCGGCCTGGCCGGTGTTCCGCCACGAGGTGGCCGGCTTCCTCGCCGCAGACCGGGTCGTCGTACCCGTCGACCACCTGTCCGCGCGCGAGCGCGAGATCCTGCTGCTGGCCGCCGAGGGCCTCGACAACACTGCGATCGCCGAGCGGCTGACGCTGAGCGTGCGCACCGTCGAGCGGCACTTCCAGAACGTCTACCTCAAGCTCGGCCTGTCCGGGCGTACGGCGCGTGCCGCCGCGGTCTGCCGGGTCCTCGGGATCGACGCACGGGCCTGACGCGTACGCGTCGGCAGCCACCGCGTCGCCGCGGTTGCGCGTCGGCACCGATGCCCGCAGGCGCCCCGGATTCCTAGCGTCGGACGCATCGGCGAACACCCGCCGCACCGACGAAGGAGACGACGATGTCGAACAAGGCAGTGGTCAGCCTGGCCACCGGGATGGAGGACCCCGAGCGGGTCACCGTGGCGTTCCTGGTCGCGCTCGGCGCGGCCGAGCACGGACGCCCGACGCTGATGTTCCTGACCAAGGAGGCCGTGCGGCTCGCCGTACCGGGCGTCGCGGTGGGCCGGGCCTGCGAGGGCTGCCCGTCGCTGCCCGAGCTGCTCGAGCGCTACCTCGCGGCCGGCGGGACCTACCTGGTCTGCCCGCTGTGCTTCAACGCGAAGGCGCTCGACCCCGAGAACCTGGTCAAGGGCGCGGAGATCGGCGGCACCGTCCCGATGTGGGAGTGGATCGGCGAGGAGGGCGCGACGTCGTTCAGCTACTGAGCGACTCCGTGCTCAGGCCCAGATCGCACCCGGCCGCCCGCCGTCGACGGTGACGACCGCGCCGTTGGCAACCCGGCCGCGCGGCGAGGCGAGGAAGGTGACGACGTCGGCGACCTCGGCGGCGGTCACGGGCCGGCCCAGGGCGTTCGCGGAGGCCGCGGTGGCGTACTGCGGATCGCCCTCGGTGCGCTCGGTGACGGTCAGGCCGGGATGCACGCAGGTCACTGCGATGCCCGCCGGGCCGAGGTCGTCGGCGAGGTTCTTGCTGAGCGCGACGACCGCGATGTTGCGCACCGAGCCGGTGATGTTGCCGGTCGCGCGGGCGTTCATGCCGCTCACGTTGACGATCGCGCCGCCCCGACGCCGCAGGTACGGCGCCGCGGCGCGCGCCGTGCGGAGGTAGCCCAGCGCCTTGGTGTCGAGGTTGCGCAGGAAGTCGGCCTCGTCGAGGCCGGGCAGGCCCGGGACGGCGGCGGTCGTCGCCCGGGGCGCAGCGCAGTTGACCAGGACGTCGAGGCCGCCGAGCAGGCGGGCCGCCTCGTCGACCGCGGCGACCACGGCCGGGTCGTCGGTGGTGTCGGCGACGACGTGCCCGGCCGCACCGATCTCGCCGGCCGTCGTGGCGAGGGTGTCGGGGTCGCGCCCGAGCAGGACGACGCGAGCGCCCTCGCGCGCCAGCGCAGTCGCGACGGCGCGGCCGATGCCGCGGTTGCCGCCCGTGACCAGGGCCGCGGAGCCAGCCAGGCCGAGGTCCATCACGCCTCCATCTCGGGGATCGGCGTGCGCAGGGTGCTGTCCGCCAGCCAGGAGTCGAGGTTGGCGAGCGTCAGCTCGCGCATCGCGGCCCGGGTCACGTGGGTGCCGGATGCGACGTGGGGGAGCAGCACGACGTTGTCGAGGGCGATCAGCTCGGCCGGCACGTTCGGTTCGTCGGCGTAGACGTCGAGGCCCGCACCACCGAGCCTTCCGTCCTGCAGCGCGGCGACGAGCGCGGGCTGGTCGACGACCGATCCGCGGGCGATGTTGACCAGCACCCCGTCCGAGCCGAGGGCGTCGAGCACCTTCCGGTCGACGAGCGCGTCGGTCGCGGAGCCGCCCGGGACGACCACGACGAGGCTGTCGACGGAGGCCGCCAGCTCGACCGGCGAGGCGGCGTACGCGTAGGAGACGTCGGGTACCTGGTGGCGGTTGTGGTAGCTCACCGTGCAGCCGAGGGCCTCGAGCCGGGTGGCGACCGCTCGCCCGATCCGGCCCAGCCCGATGATGCCGACCCGGCTGCCGGCGACCTGCGCGGTGAGGGGGTACGCGCCAGCCGGCCAGCTCCCGTCCCGCACGAAGCGGTCGGCGGCGACCACCTCCCGTCGTACGGCGAGCAGCAGCGCGATCGCGGTCTCGGCGACCGCGTCGTCGAGCACCTCCGGGGTGTTGCTGACCGCGATCCGGCGCGCCAGTGCGACCGGGACGTCGATGTTGTCGTAGCCGACGCCGTGGTTGGCGATCACGCCCAGGTTCGGCAGCGACGCGATCAGTTCGCTGCCGACCCGGCCGGTGTTGGTGCACACGATGCCGACCACGTCGCCCGCGCGGGCCGGGAGGTCGGCCGGGTCAACGGCGTCGTACCGCTCGCCGACGGCCTCGTGCAGCTGCGGGCTGAGCGGGGGGACTCGGAGGATCGTCGGTCGGCTCACCCGTCCAACATAGAGGCCAGCGCCTCGAGGGTCGGACGCCGTCCGCGGGCGACGTGGGCGTAGGCGAGGGCGGCGGCGATCTCCTCGTCGCCGTTGCGGATCGCGTCGAGCAGCGCCTCGTGCTCGGCCCCGTGGCCGTGGTCGCCGCGGAAGGTGGTGAGCCGGAACAACCAGTGCACGCGACCCGAGACGACCCGCATCAGCGCCTTGAGCAGGCTGCTGCCCGTCAGCTCGAGCATGACCTCGTGGAACTGGGAGGTGGCGGCCGCGATGTGCCGCTCGTCGCCGGTGCGGTGGGCGCCGCCGGACCGCTCGAGCGCCTCCTCGAGCAGGGCGATGCCGTGCTCGTTGATGTGCCGTGCCGCCAGCCGGGCGACGAGCACCTCCAGCGCCTCGCGGACGTCGAACAGCTCCTCGACGTCCGCGATCGTCAGCTGCCGCACGGTGGCACCCCGGCGCGGCCGGATCTCGACCAGGCCGTCGAACTCGAGACGCCGCAGCGCCTCGCGGACCGGGACCCGGGAGACGTCGAGCATGTCGGCCACGTGGGTCTCGCGGAGCCGCTCACCGGGCGCGACGGCGCCGGACACGATGCGCTCGACGAGGTCGGCGTAGATGCGGTCGACGAGGAGGTCCTCGGTGAGGTCGTCGTCGCCCTCGGGGTGGTGGATGTCGAGCATCGCCTAGACCACGTTCACCCGGAGGCACAGTGAGTTGAGCTCCTCGACACCCTGCTCGGTGACGATCACCGTGCCGCCGATGCTCACCCGTGCCCGGTCCAGGCAGGCGTTCGGCTCGAACGCGAAGGCGACACCGGGCTCGATCACGAAGTCGCCGTCGCGGGGTGTGGTGTGAGGCAGGGGGACGCCGGCCAGTCCGGCCTGCTGGTCCATCCCCACGTGCGTCGCGCCGTTGTAGATGACGGGCGAGACGGTCTGCACGACCGGTCCCATGTTCCACGCTCCTGCCTCGCGCAGCGGCTGCTCCATGACCTCGCACAGCTCGGCGAAGGTCCCGCCGACGTGGAGGTAGTCGACCCCGCGCCGATAGGCCTCGACCGCGACCTCCTCGAGCCGGCGGTGGACGTCGTCCGGCTGCCCGACCGAGATCTCCACCTGCTGCTGTGACTCGAAACCACCGTAGAGGGTGAACAGCTCGGCGCCGTAGACGTCGCCCTTCTCCAGGACCCGGGACCCACCGCCCATCCACGGCCAGTCGGGGCCGGCCCAGCCGAGGCGTTCCGCGCCGCTGCGCTGGGGGCCGTTGAGCCAGAGCCCGCCGGCGGCGGTGACCGACTGCATGCCGGCAGCGGAGATCTCGGACTCGCGGACACCGGCTCCGGCGACCTCGATCATCGCCGCGCAGGCGGCCTCGCCGATCGCCGCGGAGTGCCGGATCATCGCCAGCTCGGCCTCGCTGTGGACGAGCATCAGCTGCTCGAACTCGGCGTGCAGGTCGACGAAGCTCGCCTCGGGCAGCCGGTCCAGGACACGCTGCCAGGTCCCGAACGGGATGGTGCCGGCGACGCTGGCCGGGGCGCGGCTGCGCAGCCCGACGACGCCGATCGTCGCGGCGGTGAGGCCGAGGTCGGCGAGCACGTCGCCCAGCTGGTGGCCTGGTCGGGTCAGGCGCTGGTCGGTGACCCAGCGCTCGTAGCGGCTCCCGGGCTCGTCGTACCGGCCGAGCGTGATGTTGCCGGTCGGCACGACGGACACCGGCTCGCCGTGGCGGGGGAGCACGCAGTAGCTGCGGGTGCCCTCGTTGGTGAGGTATCGGTCGAGCTGGTCGCGGCCCTGTCCCGACACCAGGACGGCGTCGAGGCCGGCTTGGTCCATGAGGGCGCGGACCGCTGCGTAGCGCCGGTCGCGCTCGGTGGTCGTCAGGGTGGGGAACTCGGTCATATCGGTCTCCTCGTATACCAAATCATCTGTTGGTGATCGCGGGCTCTGAGCCGGTGTGCTGCCCGTCGGCGAGCCAGAATCACCGTAGCAAGGCGGGAATCAATATTTAAGTGCTTAGAAAGTTAGATGAAAGCCTTGTTTCCATCCCGGCGTATGTGCTGTTCTATGTATACACGCCGGGTGAGTTGGCTCACAGGCGGACACGGACACAAAGGAGCACGGAGTGAGAACCTTTCGGACGAAGAGGGCGCTCGGCCTCGGCCTGGTGGCCCTCGCGCTGGGGACCGCCACCGCCTGTGCTGCCGATCCCAGCGGCTCGGGTGCTGCCGGCGACACGACCCTCACCTTCGGCGTCGACGGCACGGTGCCGAACATCGATCCGGTGCTGGCCGACAACAGCACGGTCGACCAGTCGGTGGTGCCGATGTACGAGTCGCTCGTCGACTACGACCCCGACGGCACCCTCCAGGGGCGCCTGGCCACGGCCTGGACCGTCGCGGACGACGCCCGCTCGGTGACCTTCACGCTGCGCGACGGCGCGAAGTTCCACGACGGCGCCCCGGTGACCGCCGACGACGTGAAGTACACCTTCGACCGGGCCAAGGCGCTCGGTGTCGGTGTCGCGCAGTTCCTCTCCGACTACGCGTCGGCCGAGGTGGTCAGCCCGACCGAGGTGAAGATCAACCTCGCCGCGCCGTCCTCGCTGTTCCTGGGCGGGCTCGCGAAGGTCTACGTCGTCAACTCCGCCCTCGTCGAGAAGAACGCCGGCTCCGACCAGGGCCAGTCGTGGCTCGCCTCCCACGAGGCCGGCAGTGGTCCCTACACGCTCGAGGACTTCAAGCCGAACCGGCAGATCATCTTCGAGAAGTACGACGACTTCACCGGCGACGCCAACGCCGCCGCCCCCGACAAGATCGTCTACCGGCTGATCCCGGAGAGCTCGACCCAGCGCGAGGAGATGCTCGCCGGCAACATCGACGTGGCCGACGGCATCGAGCCGCAGGACCTCGCCACGGTGCTCGAGCAGGACCACTTCACCTCGGTCGAGCTGGCCAAGGCGCAGGGTCTCTACGTCTACTTCAACACCCAGCGGGCGCCGTTCGACGACCCGTCGGTGCGCCTCGGCATCCGCCTCGCCTACGACTACCAGGCCCACGTCAAGACGATCCTCGGCGGCCACGGCGCCGTGGCGACCGGCGTCGCACCGGCGGTGATGGACTGCCGGCCCGAGATCGCGCCCTTCGAGCAGGACCTCGACCAGGCCCGCGAGCTCCTCAAGGGGCTGGCCGCGAGCGGCCAGGAGCTCACCCTCGCCTACCAGGCGATCTTCGCCGAGCAGGCCGACGCCGCGACCGCGCTGCAGTCCACGCTGCGCGACCTCGGGGTCAAGGTGAAGCTCAAGACCGTCGACTACCCGACCTACATCGAGTCCCTCGGCTCGGTGGGCACGACCCCGGACATGGCGGTCATCTGGGACAACCCGCCGACCCCCGACGTGGGCAGCCTGCTGACCACCCGCTACCACTCGAAGTTCCGCGAGACCTCGACCAACTTCGGGCAGTACGGCAACCCGGCGATCGACAAGCTGCTCGACCAGGCCAACGCCACCGGCGACGCGGCCGCGCGGTGCGACCTCTACAAGCAGGTCGAGCAGGACCTGGTCGACGACTCGGCGTCGATGCCGGTCGCGGACGAGGTGACCACGGTCGTCGTACCGACGACGGTCACGGGTGTCGAGCTCTATCCCGCGCACACCGGCTACATGCCGCAGACCTACCAGATCGAGGACTGAGTCGACCGATGGCACCTTCGCTTCTCGCCCGGTACCTCGCGCGGCGGCTCGCGCTGCTGGTCACGACGCTGTGGGGAGTCGTCACCATCGTCTTCCTGCTGATCAAGGCGATCCCGGGCGACGAAGCGCAGGCAGCCGCCGGCGTCACGGCCACCCCCGAGCAGGTGGAGGTCGTGCGCCAGCGGCTGGGCCTGGACGAGTCCGTCCTCCAGCAGTACCTCAACTACCTCGGCCGGCTGCTGCACGGCGACCTCGGGACGTCGATCTTCACCTTCCAGCCGGTGCTCGGCGACCTGCAGCAGCTGATCCCCTACACGGTCGAGCTGGTCGGCCTGGCCATGGTCATCAACCTGACCTGTGGGGTGCCCCTCGGCGTGCTGGCCGCCGCGCGGCACCGCACCCGGACCGACAACTCCGTCCGGCTCGCCGCGATCTTCTGCGGCGCGCTGCCGACCTTCTGGCTGGCGATGATCGCCCAGACGCTGATCGGCCGGAAGCTCGGCGTGGTGCCGATCTCGGGTGTCTCGACCCTCGGCGTCGAGGTGCCGCGGCGCACCGGCTTCCTCACCGTCGACAGCCTGCTCGCCGGCGACCTGACCGCCTTCTCCGACGCGCTGGCCCACCTGGTGCTGCCGGCCGCGGTGCTGGCCATCCCGTTCATGTCGTTCGTGATCCGAGTCGTCCGCGGCTCGATGATCACCGCGCTCGAGGCCGACCACGTGACCGCGGCCCGGGCCAAGGGGGCCAGGGAGCGCACGGTGCTGCTGCAGCACGGCCTGCGCAACGCGATCGCGCCGGTCAGCACCCTGGTCGGCCTGCAGGTCGGCTGGATGATGGGCGGCGCCGTCATGGTCGAGACGGTCTTCAGCCGCCCCGGCTTCGGCAGCTACCTGACCCAGGCCGTCGCGCAGAAGGACACCTTCGCGGTGATCGGCATGGTGCTGGTCGTCGGCGTGATCGTCACCTTCGTCGGCCTCCTCGTCGACCTCGTCCAGCTCGCCGCGGACCCGCGCGTCCGCCTCCTCGAGACCCGGAGGGCCTCCGCATGACCACCGCAGCCGCCACCCACGCCGTGCCACGCGTACGCCGTACCCGTCGCCGGGTGCCGTGGCTCGACCGGATCGCCTACGGCACGGTCGTCGCCCTGCTCCTGCTGGCGGTCCTGGGACCCCTGCTCACGCCGCACGACCCCTACTCGGTCGACCTCGGCCGGGCCCTGCAGGCGCCTTCGGGCGATCACCTCCTCGGCACCGACGGCCTGGGCCGCGACGTGCTGAGCCGGGCCCTCGCGGGTGCCCGCGCGTCCATCCTCGGAGCGTTGCTGGCGGTCGCCGGCGCTGCCCTGATCGGCATCCTGGTGGCCTCGATCGCCACGATCGGCGGGCGCTGGGTCGACGACGTCGTGATGAGGTTCTGCGACATCACTCTCTCGCTGCCGGTGATGGTGATGGCGCTCGGCGTCGCCGTCGCGCTCGGCCCGAGCCTGCGCTCGGCGGTGATCGCGATGGTCGTGGCCTGGTGGCCCGGCTTCGCCCGGATCGCGCGCGCCGAGATGCGCACGGTGATCACCTCGCCGTACGTCGAGGCGGCCCGCGTCCTCGGCGCCGGCCGGTGGCGGCTGATGCTGCGCCACGTCCTGCCGAACTCGCTCGACGGCGTCTACGTGCAGGCCACCCTCGAGATCGGCGGCGCGACGCTGATCATGGCCGGTCTGTCGTTCGTCGGTGCCGGCGCCCAACCGCCCAGCGCCGAGTGGGGCGCCATGGTCGAGACCGGCTCGCGCTACCTGACCAGCGCCTGGTGGATCTCGGTGGTCCCCGGCCTGCTCATCACGATCACGGCGCTCGCGTTCGCCCTCAGCGGCGACTCGCTGCGCAACCGCAACCACCCCGACGCGACGCTGGCATGAAAGGTCTCGACATCGTGAGCCTCAACGTGGAGGTACCCGTCCCGGCCCCGGGCGAGGACCTCGCGCCCCGTCCACTGCTCGAGGTGAGCGACCTGACGGTCAGCTACCCGAGCGCGGCGGGCGCCGTGGAGATCGTCTCCGGGTTCGGCCTCACCGTCGCTCGCGGGGAGCGGGTGGCCCTGGTGGGCGAGTCCGGCTCGGGCAAGTCGGTCACCGCCCGGGCGCTGCTCCGGCTCGACCACCGCGCGTCCGTCAGCGGCCGCGTGCGCCTCGACGGCACCGACCTGCTCGCCCTCAGCGACCGCGAGATGCGCGCCCAGCGCGGGCGCCGGATCGGCCTGATGCTGCAGGACCCGATGACCACGCTCAACCCGGTCCGCTCGATCGGCAGCCAGGTGATGGAGTCCCTGCGGGTCCACGGCGTCGGCAAGTCCGAGGCCCGCAAGCGCGCTGTCGAGACCCTCGACCGGCTCGGCATCCCCAACGCCGAGCGGCGGATGCGGGCCTACCCGCACGAGTTCTCCGGCGGCATGCGCCAGCGGGTCTGCCTCGCGATGGCGATCGTCGCGCACCCCGACCTGCTCATCGCCGACGAGCCGACGACCGCACTCGACGTCCGGGTGCAGGAGCAGGTGCTCACGCTGATCGACTCACTGGTCGCCGACCTCGGCATGGGCGTCGTCCTGATCACCCACGACCTCGGCCTGGTCGCGGGCTTCGCCGACCGGGTCGCGGTCATGTACGCCGGCCGCGGGGTCGAGACCGGACCTGTCCGTGAGCTGTACCGGACCCCGCGGCACCCCTACACCTCCGGCCTGCTCGCCTCCGTGCCCCGGGTGGACCGCGACGGCGCCCTCGCGCCGATCGCCGGCAGCCCCGCCCAGCCCTCCTCGCGGCCCGGCGGCTGCGCGTTCCACCCGCGCTGCGCCCGCGCCGAGGCCGACTGCACCGAGACCCGACCCGACCTACGACGCCTCGGCACGGCCGACGTCGCCTGCCACCACCCGCTCGCACTCGCGGGGGAGGGGAACCGATGAGCACCACCACCGGGGGCACGCCGATCCTGGAGGCCCGCGGCCTGACCCGCTCCTTCGGCTCGCGCCGCGACGCCACGCGTGCGGTCGACGACGTCGGCTTCAGCGTCGGACCCGGCGCGATCCTGGGCATCGTCGGTGAGTCCGGCAGCGGCAAGTCGACCACCCTGCGCTGCGTCGTCGGCCTCGAGCGCGCCGACACCGGCCAGGTCCTCTTCGACGGCGTGCCGCTCGCCGGTGCCGACCGCGCCACGCGGCGCCGCTTCCGGCGCGATGTGCAGATGGTCTTCCAGGACCCCTACTCCAGCCTCAACCCGCGGATGACCGTCGAGACGATCGTCGGCGAGGGCCTCGACATCCACCGGATGGCCGGCACCCGCGAGGCGCGTCGCGCCCGCGTCGTCGAGGTGCTCGATCTGGTCGGCCTCGACGCCACGGTGCTGGACCGCTTCCCGCGCTCGTTCTCCGGAGGCCAGCGGCAGCGGATCGCGATCGCCCGCGCGCTGGCCGTCGGCCCGCGGGTGCTGGTGTGCGACGAGCCGGTGTCCGCCCTCGACGTCTCCGTCCAGGCCCAGGTGGTCAACCTGCTGCTCGACATGCAGCAGCAGCTCGGCCTCGCCGTCGTGTTCGTCGCCCACGACCTCGCCCTGGTGCGCCACCTGTGCCACGAGGTGATGGTCATGCAGCGCGGCGTCGTCGTCGAGAGCGGTCCTTGCGCCGACGTGTTCGACCGGCCGCAGCACGACTACACGAAGAGCCTGCTGGCGGCGATCCCGATCCCCGACCCGGACCGCGACCGCGCCCGACGCGCGACCGCGGCCGCCGAGCGGAGGAGTGCATGAGCCTGCGCATCGGCGCCGACGTCAAGCTGCCGTCGCCGCACCGCGCCCTCAAGGGGGCCGTCGACGTGCCCTGGCCCCAGGTGCTCGCCGACGCCGCCGGGCTCGGCCTCGACGGCGTCCTGGTGCGCACCCTCTACGAGCTCTCGCCGACCCTCGACCCCGGCCTGCTGCGCGAGGTCGCCGACGCGGCCGCCGGGCTGGGCCTCTACCTCGAGCTCGGCGTCGGCAAGGTCAACCCCTACATGACCGCCGAGCTGCCGGAGATCCGCCGCCTCGGCGACGGCAGCTACGTCACGGGCATGGAGCGGATGATCGAGGCCGCGGCGGCGATCGGCTGCCACGAGCTGTGGACCGCGACCGGCAACTTCCAGGCCGGGCTCCCGGGGTTGCACAAGAACGACCGCTACCGCCGTGACGCACCGTGGGCCGACCAGATGGCCGCGACCGAGGGGCTGCTGCGCCAGCTCGCCCCGGTGCTGCGCGCCTGCGGGTCGCACCTCGACCTGGAGACCCACGAGGAGATCACGACGTACGACGTGGTCCGGCTCGTCGAGGCGGTGGGCCCCGACGTCCTCGGCGTCACCTTCGACACCGCGAACGTCTACGTGCACGGCGAGACCGCCGAGGCGGCGGCACGCCGCGTGGCGCCGTACACCCGGATGTGCCACCTGCGCGACGTCGCGATCGTCGAGGGACCGGAGGCGCCGGACCGCTACCTGCTGCCGTGCGGGGACGGCGTCATCGACTGGGCCGACGTCCTCGGCGTGCTGCTGGGGGCCAACCCCGACCTCCACCTCTCCATCGAGCCGGCCGGACCCCACCAGCCGGCGATGCAGGTCTGGCACGACGACCCGCGCTGGCGGGCCGCCCACCCCGACCTGGATCCCCTCGAGCTTGGCGCGGTCCTCGACTGCGTCGGTGCCTACGAGCACCACGTCCGCTCATTCGATCGTCCCGACGCAGCGCTGCTGCGGGCGGGCGGGCTGTTCACGCGGGAGGAATTCCTCCGCCGAAGTGCCGGGCACCTCCGCAGCGTCACCGCTGCCGGAGACCACACCCATCCGACGAAGGAGTACATCCCATGAGCACGACCGCGAACGCGACCCGGGCGGACATCGCCGGGCTGAAGAGCGCCGTGGACTGCCCCGTGATCCTGCCCGGGGAGCGGCACTACGACCTCGAGCGCCACGTGTGGAACGCCGACATCGACCGCAGCCCCGCCGCGATCGTCTCCTGCCGCACCGCCCAGGACGTGTCCCGCGCGCTGACCTGGTCCCTCGAGAACGGCTTCGAGGTCACCGTCCGCGGCGGCGGCCACAACCTGGCGGGCACCGCCGTCATCGACGGCGCCGTGCTGCTCGACACCGGCCCGATGAAGGAGGTCACCTTCGACCACGCGGCCGGCACGGTCACGGCCGGCGCCGGCTGCCGGCTCGGTGACCTGGACCGGGCCTGCGCCGAGCACGGCGTCGTCGTGCCTGCCGGCACGGTGTCGCACACCGGCGTCGCGGGCCTCACCCTCGGCGGTGGGACCGGCTACCTGTCGCGGATGTACGGCCTGACCACCGACCACGTGGTAGAGGTGGAGTTCGTCGTCGCCGACGGCCGGATCCTCACGGTCAACGAGGACGAGCACCCCGAGCTGTTCTGGGCGGTGCGCGGCGCGGGCCACAACTACGGCATCGCGACGAAGTTCACCTTCCGCTACACGCCCTTCACGATGAAGGCCAACGTGCGCCAGGCGTTCTACGTCGGCGAGGACCGCAAGCGCGTCCTCCAGCACTTCCGCGACTGGAGCTACGACGCCGCCGACAACGTCGTCACCTACGCCCGCACCGTCGAGGTGCCGGACTTCTGGACCGTCGTGCCCGCGAAGTACCGCGGCAGCCAGGTCGTCTCGGTCGCCACGGTCCACTGGGGCGACGCCGAGGAGGGCCGCACGCTGACCGACTCGATGATGGGCGCCGGCTCGCCGGTGTGGCAGACCGAGTACCAGGTGCCGCACGTCGAGCTGCAGCGCGCGTGCGACGACGACTTCCGCTACGGCGTGCGCCGCTACTGGAAGAACAGCATGCTCAACGAGTTCCCCGACGAGGCCATCGACACGGTCCTCAAGTGGTCGGACGCCTACCCGGGCCGGCCGCTGCAGGCCCGTTCGACCATCGCGCCGCACTTCGCCTGCCCGTACCAGCTCTACCCCCGTGGCGGGCAGGCGGCGCGGGTCGACCCGATGGCGACCTCGACCAGCGACCGCACGTCGGCGAAGTTCATGGCGAGCGCCGGCGCCGAGTGGGAGTTCCCGTCCGAGGCCCCGGAGCTGATGGACTGGGTGTCGGGCTTCGACGCGGAGATGGACCCCTACAAGAACGGGACCTACATCAACTTCACCAGCGTGGCCGGTGACGAGAACGCGGCGCGCTACGCCTACGGCGACAAGTACGACCGCCTGGTCGCCGTGAAGCGGGAGTACGACCCCCACAACGTCTTCCGCCGCGGTCTCGTGGACCTGTCCGGTGAGGGCGAGGACGTCCTCGATGACGAATGACCTCGGGTTCCGGATCGGGACGGACAGCTCGAAGTTCCCCGCGCCCGCGGGAACTGACGCCGCGTGGCTGCTGGCGAAGGCCGCGAGGGCCGGCCTGGAGGGCGTGTTCTTCCGCTCGGCGCTCGAGCTCAGCCCGACGCTCGACGTCGGCGAGCTGACGGCACTGCGGGAGCAGGCCGACGGGCTCGGTCTCTACCTCGAGGTCGGGGCCGCGAAGATCAACCCCTTCGCGGCCCCGGAGGCGCCGGAGATCCGTGCGCTCGGCGACGGCGACTACCTGGCCGGCATCGAGCGGATCGTGGCGGCGTGCGCCGCCGCGGGGATCCACGAGATCTGGGCGGCCACGGCGAACTACAAGTTCGACCTGGCCGGCCGGCTGGCCTGCGACCGCTACCGCACCGACGTGACCTGGAACGACCAGCTGCGGGCGACCGGCAAGGTGATGGCCGAGATCGCGCCGGTGCTGCGCGAGCACGGTTCGCACCTCAACATCGAGACACACGAGGAGATCACCACCTTCGAGCTGGTGCGGCTGGTCGAGGAGGGCGGCCCCGACGCGTTCGGGATCACCTTCGACACGGCCAACGTGCTGATCCGTGGGGAGGACCCGGTGGCCGCAGCGCACCGGGTCGCGCCGTACACCCGGCAGACCCACGTGCGCGACGGTGCCCTGTTCTTCACCGAGCAGGGCCTGTGCCGGGTGCTCGCACCCTGTGGCCAGGGGGTCATCGACTGGCCGGCGCTGATGACCGCGCTGCTCGACGCGCCCCGCAAGGCGCTGTCGATCGAGGGGATCATGGGCCGCCGCTTCCAGCTGCCGATCCCGATCCACGACCCGCTGTGGCACGCCGGCCAGCCGGACATGACGACCGTCGAGCTGGCCGAGCTGGTCCGCCTGGCCCGTGGCTACGAGGACGCGGTCGCCCGCGGGGAGCGGCGCTCGCTCGCCTCGCTGGCCGAGCCGGCCGACGACGCCGAGCGTGAGCGGTTCGTGCTCGACAGCGTCGCGCACCTGCGCGCCGTCGCCGCGCAGATCGGGGCAGGGCCGGTGTGATGACCCCGGTGCCGCTACTCCTGCGCGGAGAGGATCGAGTCCTCGAGCCGCTGCAGGAGCGCGGCGAGCTGGGCGGCGTCGTCGGCATCGACGCCGCCCAGCAGCCGGTGCTCGTTGGCCAGGTGCGTGGCGATCGCCTGGTCGATCAGCGCCAGGCCCTCGGGGGTGAGCTGGGAGTGCACGACCCGGCGGTCGTGCGTGTCGCGGATCCGCGTGATCAGCCCGGCCTGCTCGAGCTTGTCGAGCCGGAAGGTGATGCCGGCCGAGGACAGCAGCGACTCCGCGGCCAGCTCGGTGCCGGACATCCGGTAGGGCTCGCCCGCGCGGCGCAGCGCGGCGAGCACGTCGAACGACGCCGGGTTGAGGCCGTAGTCGTCGAAGGACTTGGCGATGACCGCCTGGTAGCGCAGGTAGACGCGGTGCACACGACCGAACAGGGCGATGGGCGACGGGTCGAGATCGGGACGCTGCTCGCGCCACTGCTGCACGAACCGGTCGACGTCGGACAGCACGTCGGTTGCCTCAGCGTCCTGGTGGGCCATGACGCGGATGCTAGCCACGATCGGCCGACTCCTTCCACCCAACATGCTTGACAGTAAGTAAGTAAACACTTAAAGATTAAGTCCTAAGGAAAAGAGGAGTCATGAACCAGCCCGTCGTACGACTGCACTCGCTGCGGTCGGTCCAGCTCGGTGTCCCGGACGTGACCGCCTGCAGCGACTTCTACTCCGAGGTGTGGGGCCTCTCGGTCGTCGAGAGGGACACCGACGACACCTGGCTGCGGGGCTCCGGCCCCGACCACCACGTGCTCCAGCTCAGCCGCGCCGAGCGCAACGCGCTGGGCCGGATCAGCTTCGCGGTCCGTACGCCGGCCGAGGTCGACGGGGCCGCCCGCCGGCTGGTGGCCCAGGGCGTCCCGCTGCTGCGCGAGCCCGGGCCGCTCGCCGACGCCGGCGCCGGCTACGGCCTGGTCCTGGTCGACCCCGAGGGCCGCCGGATCGAGCTCAGCTGCGACGTCCACTCGGTGACGCCCCGCAGCCGCGACCTGCCCGTGCCGATCGGCGTCACCCACGTCGTGCTCAACACCGTCGACATCGACCGGGCCGTCGCCTTCTACACGCAGGTCCTCGGCATGCGGGTCTCGGACTGGTCGGAGCACCAGATGGCCTTCCTGCGCTGCAACACCGACCACCACAGCATCGCGTTCAACCAGGCGGCGTGGACCTCGGTCAACCACGTCGCCTACGAGATGGCGTCGATGGACCACTTCATGCGCGGCATCGGCTCGCTCAAGCACCACGGCATCACGCCGCTGTGGGGCCCGGGCCGGCACGGTCCGGGCAACAACACCTTCTCCTACTTTGCCGACCCCGCCGGCCTGGTGTGCGAGTACACCTCCGACGTCGCGCAGGTCGTCGAGGACCAGTGGCTGTGCCGGGTGTGGCGCCGGGTGCCGGAGCTCTCCGACCTGTGGGGAACGGCGGGCCCGCCGTCGACCGACGTGCGCGCCCACATGGCCGGCGTCGAGGACCACGGCGCCCTGGCCGACCTCGACGCGGCCGATCCGGTGGTGGCCTCGTGACCGCCGCGGTCGACACGCCGATCCGGGCAGTCGTCATCGGTGGCGGGGTGATCGGCGCGAGCGTCGTCGCCGCCCTGCTGCGCGGCGACGTCCCCGACGTGGTCCCCGTCGCGGTCGTCGACCCGCAGCCCGTCGGTGACCTGGGGGTGCCCCAGCTGCGGCTGGAGGCCGCGCTCGACCAGGCCGACGTGGTCGTCGAGTGCGCGGGCCAGGCCGTCGTCGCGCAGAGCGCGGTCGGCATCCTCGAGCGGGGGATCGACCTGCTCATCACCTCGGTCGGCGCCCTGGCCGACCCCGAGGTGGCGGCAGCGGTCCGCGCCGCCGGCCCCGGTCGCTTCCTGCTGACGGCCGGCGCCATCGGCGGTCTCGACATCCTCTCCTCGGCCGCCGCCCAGGGCCCGATGACCCGGGTCGAGGTGACCACGACCAAGCTCCCCACGACCCTGGTGCAGCCGTGGATGGACGACCACGACGCCGACCTGCTGCGGGTCGCGACCGAGCCGATCGAGGTCTTCCGCGGCAACGCCCGGGAGGCGACGCGGCTCTTCCCGCGCTCGCTCAACGTCGCGGCGACGCTGGGCTGGGTGGTCGGCGACTTCGACCTGGTCGACGTCCGGCTGATCGCCGATCCCGCCGCGGAGCTGACCTGCCACCGGGTGGTCGCCGAGGGTGCCGCCGGCCGCTACTCCTTCGAGATCGAGAACCTGCCCTCGCCGCAGAACCCCCGCACCAGCGGTGTGGTCCCGCACGCCGTGCTCCGTTCGCTCGCCGCCCTGGTCGGCCGCCCCAGCGGGGTGGTCTAGGTGCTGGCCTTCCGCGAGGGCGGCAGCGGCTCACCGACGCTGATGCTGCACGGCATCGGGTCCTCGTCGCTCGCCTTCGGCCACCAGCTCTCGGCGCTCGGCGACGAGCTGCGGATGGTGGCCTGGGACGCTCCCGGGTACGCCGCGTCCACCGACCCCGACACGGCCCTCGACCTCGACGGGTACGTCGACCGGCTGGCCGCCCTCGCCGGCGACCGGTTCGGCGACGACCCCGTCCACCTGGTCGGGGTCTCGTGGGGCGGCGTGCTCGCCCTGCGCACCGCCGCGACCCGGCCCGGCCTGGTCCGCAGCCTCACCGTCATCGGCGCCAGCCTCGGCTCCGGCGTCGACCCGGTGCGGGCGGCGCAGATGCGCGAGCGGTCCGGTGAGCTGGTCCGCCTCGGCGCCACCGACTTCGCCCGGCAGCGCGGGCCGCGGCTGCTGGCCCCCGGCGCCGACCCCGCGCTCGTCGAGCACGTCGTCGCGACGATGGCGGCCGCCATACGTCCTGCGGGCTATGCCTGTGCCGCCGAGGTCATGGCCGCGGCCGACCTCACCGACGACCTGGCCCGGATCACCGCACCCACGCTGGTGATGGCGGGCGTCGAGGACCGGGTGACCGGCCCGGCGCGGGCCCGCGAGATCGCGGCCCTGGTGCCCGGCTCCGCGCTGGTGCTCGTCCCGGGCGCCGGCCACCTCGCCAACCAGGAGCGTCCCGCCCTGGTCAACGCCTGGCTGCGCGGCTTCACCCGCGCGGCCGACCTCCTGGCCGCGGCCCAGCCCGCGACCGACCTCCACGAAAGGAAGATCCCATGACCCTGCAGTACGACACCGCCGACGACCTCGCCGAGTTCACCGACTCGCTCATCCTCACCCGGGCCACCCGCCACGAGGACTGGGACACCTTGGGCTTCCAGGCCAAGGCCGGCGACCAGTTCAAGCGCGCCCAGATCCGCTACGTGGGCTCGGGCGCGACCGGCAACCACGAGAACGACAACCGGACCGTCAAGTCGCAGGGCTTCACGTTCTCCAACATGCTGCTGCCGCCCGGCGCCGAGGGCCCCGAGCACACCCACCACGACGCGGAGGAGGCCTTCTTCGTCCTCGAGGGCGAGGTCGAGGTCGGTATCCACCGCGACGGGCAGGTCGTCAAGCGCACCCTCGGCTACCGCGACATGATCGTCGTGCCCGCGGGCGTCCCGCGCAGCCTGAAGAACAACGGCGACGAGGACGCGCTCTTCTGCGTGATCATCGGCGCCCAGAAGCCGCAGGTCCCGACCTACCCCGAGACGTCGGCCATGCACGGCGTGACCCGGGACTGAGCCCGTGGACCTGGAGCTGCGCGACCGCACCTACCTCGTCACCGGCGGCAGCTCGGGGGTCGGTCTGGCCACCGTCGGGCTGTTGCTGGCCGAAGGGGCGCGCGTGGTCACGTGCGGGCGGCGGGCCGATGCGCTCGACGCCGCGGCGGCGCAGCTGGCGGCGGCGCTCGGTGCCGCTGAGCTGTCGGGCGCGCTGCTCACACGGGTCTGCGACGTTCGCGACGCCGCGGCCGTGGCGTCGCTCGTGGACGACGCGACGCAGGCCTTCGGCGGCCTCGACGGGGTGGTCAACAACGCCGGCCAGTCCCGGATGGCGGGGCTCGCCGACGTCCGCGCCGCCGACTTCCTCGACGAGCTGGACCTCAAGTTCAGCAGCGTGCTCAACGTCCTCGGCGACGCGCTGCCCTGGCTCGAGAAGTCGCCGGTGGCCTCGGTCGTCAACGTCAACGCGGTGCTCGCCAAGCAGCCCGAGCCGCGGCTCGTCACCACCTCCGCGGCCCGCGCCGGCCTGCTCAACCTGACCAAGTCAATGTCGGTGGAGTACGCCGCCCGCGGGGTGCGGGTGAACTCGGTCTGCCTCGGCCTGGTCGACACCGGCCAGTGGCGCCGTCGCTACGACGACTCCGGCGACACCCGCGACTACGCCGACTGGGAGCGGGAGATCGCCGCCGACCGCGGCATCGCACTCGGCCGGTTCGGCCGGGCCGAGGAGGTCGCCTCGGCGATCGCCTTCCTGCTGTCCCCGCGCTCGTCGTACGTCACCGGCGCGGCGCTCGACGTCTGCGGCGGCGTCTCCCGCGGCCTGTTCTGACCCTTCACCCTCCCGTCACCCTCCCGAGGAGAACTCCCATGACCAGCCCGGCACCGGAGCGCACCGGCGGCGACCTGCTCGTCGACCTGCTGCGCCGCTACGACGTCGACACCGTCTTCGGCATCGTCAGCGTCCACAACCTCCCCTTGGTGGAGGCCGTGGACCGTGACCTCCGCTTCGTGCCGGTCCGTCACGAGGCGAGCGCGGTCAACGCCGCCGACGGCTACGCCCGGGCCCGGGACGGACTGGGCTGCGCGCTGACCAGCACCGGCACGGGCGCCGGCAACGCCGCCGGCTCGCTCGTCGAGTCGCTCAGCGCCGGGACCTCGGTGCTGCACGTCACCGGCCAGGTGGACACGCCGTACCTCGGCTCGGGGCGTGGCTTCATCCACGAGACCAAGGACCAGCTCGGCATGCTCAGGGCGGTCTCGAAGCACGCGGTCACCGTGCCGGACGTCGCGTCGGCCGGCGCCGTGCTGCAGGAGGCGGCCGAGCAGGCGCTCGCCGCTCCCGGCGGTCCGGCGAGCGTCGAGTGGCCGATCGACCTGCAGTACGCCGTCCCCGTGGGACTTCCGGCTCCGGCGACCCCGGCGCCCGCCGCCCCGGTCGACCCGGTCAAGGTCGCCGAGGTGGTCAGCCTGCTGCGGGGCAGCGAGCGGCCGGCGATCTGGGCCGGCGGGGGAGTCGCCCGGGCCGGCGCATCGCTGCGCAGGCTGGTCGAGCTGACCGGAGCCGCCCTGTTCACCAGCAACTCGGGACGCGGCGCGGTGCCCGAGGACCACGAGCTGTGCGTCGGCAACTACGCGACCACGCCCGGGGGACGCAGCCTGCTCGCCGACGCCGACCTGCTGCTGAGCGTCGGCACCCACTTCCGCTCCAACGAGACCGGTGACTACGGCCTCGTCGTACCCACGACGCACGTCCAGGTCGACCTCGACCCCGCCGCCCTCGGCCGGGTCTTCCCGGCGAGCGTCGGTGTCGTCGCCGACGCGAACGCCTTCCTGGGCGCCGTCGTCGACGCCCTCGTCGCAGCAGACGTTGCGCCGCGCGCCGCCTGGTCGGAGCGGGTGCGGGTCACCCGCGCGTCGGTCCGCGAGGCCCAGCGCGCCGGTCTCGGGGAGCACGTGGCCTTCGCCGACGCCCTGCGCAAGGTGCTGCCGCGCGACGCGGTCGTCGCCCGCGACGTCACCATCGCGTCGAGCTCGTGGGGCAACCGCCTGCTGGAGATGTACGACGCCCGCGGCAACGTCTTCCCGCGCGGCGGCGGCATCGGCCAGGGCCTCGGCATGGCGATCGGCGCCGCGATCGCCCGGCCGGACCGGCCCAGCGTCGGCATCGTCGGCGACGGCGGCCTCGCGGTCCACCTCGGCGAGCTCACCACCCTCGCCCAGGAGAGGCCCTGGCTGGTGCTGCTGGTCTTCAACGACGGCGGCTACGGCGTGCTGCGCAACATGCAGGAGTCGCTGGGCAGCCCACGCTCCGGCGTCGACCTGCTCACCCCCGACTACGCGACCCTGTGCCGTTCGATGGGGCTGGCGCACCTGCGCATCGCGGACCCCGGTGCGGTCGCGGCCACGCTCGAGCAGGCCGTCGCGCTCGGCGGCCCGGTCGTCGTCGAGGTCGACCTGGCGGCGTACCCGCCGATGCCGCGCCCCTTCACCCCGCCCGTCCACGTCCCGGGAGCACCCTCATGAGCGCCGTCATCACTGATCGCCTGGCCCCGGAGGGGCGGATCCTCGTCGGCGGCGAGTGGGTCGAGGGGACCGGAGCCGAGATCGTCACGACCGACCCGGCCGACGGCAGCACCATCGCCACCCTGGCCGGGGCGGCGCCGGCCGACGTCGACAGCGCCGTGCGCCGTGGCGAGGCCGCGCGCTCGGCCGCGGCGTGGCGCACGATGCTGCCGCACCAGCGGGCCCGCTACCTCGCCCGCACCGCCGACCTGATCGAGGCGCGCAGCGAGGAGCTCGCCCTGCTGCAGAGCCGCGACAACGGCAAGCCGCTCGCCGAGACCCGGGCGCTGGTCGCGAGTGCGGCCGGGACCTTCCGGTACGTCGCGGCGCTCCTCGAGACCGAGGAGGGCGCGATCCCGCCCTCGCGCGGCGGCTACCTGACCTTCTCGGTGCACGAGCCGATCGGAGTGGTCGGTGCGATCACCCCGTGGAACAGCCCGATCGCCTCCGAGGCCCAGAAGGTCGCCCCCGCGCTCGCCGCCGGCAACGCCGTCGTCCTCAAGCCGGCCGCGTGGACGCCGCTGCTCGCCCTCGAGCTCGGCGCGCTGCTGCTCGAGGCCGGGATCCCCGAGGGCCTGGTCAGCGTGCTGCCCGGCCCCGGGCGCACCGTCGGCCAGGCGATCGTCGAGCATCCCGGGATCGGTCACCTGTCCTTCACCGGCGGCACCGACACCGGTCGGGAGCTGGCCGCCACCGCGGCCCGGCTGCTCAAGACGACCTCGCTCGAGCTCGGCGGGAAGTCGCCCACGATCGTGCTGCCCGACGCGGACCTCGACCTCGCGGTCAACGGCATCCTCTACGGCATCTTCAGCTCCCAGGGGCAGTCCTGCATCGCCGGCTCGCGGCTGTTCGTCCACGACAGCGTGTACGACGAGGTCGTGGCCCGCATCGCCGAGCGCGCCGACGCGCTGCGGGTCGGGCACCCCCGGGCCGAGGGCACCCAGCTCGGGCCGCTCATCACCGCCTCCCACCGAGACTCCGTCGAGCGCTTCATCGCCAACGGCCTCGCCGCCGGCGGGACGCTGCGGGCCGGCGGCGTGCGGCCGTCCGACCCTGCGCTCGCGGCGGGCAGCTACCTGCGGCCCACGGTGATCGACGGACTCGGTGCCGACGCGTCCGTCGTGCGCGAGGAGATCTTCGGCCCGGTCCTGGTGGCGCTGCGCTGGCGCGACGAGGAGGAGCTGGTCGCGGCGGCCAACGACTCGGCGTACGGACTCGCGTGCGGCATCTGGACCCGGGACTTCGCCCGCGCCTGGCGCATCGCGCGCGCCGTCGACGCGGGCACGGTCTGGGTCAACACCTACAAGCAGCTGTCGATCGCCACCCCGTTCGGCGGCGTCAAGGACAGCGGTTCCACCCGCGAGAAGGGGCTGGGCGCGATCCGCGCGTACCAGCGGCAGAAGAGCATCTATCTGGGCACGTCCGGGCCGATCGCCTGGGCGGACCGCCCGGGTTTCTAGGAAGGGCAGGGCACGACATGAGCATGCACGTCGGCATCGTCGGGGGCGGGATCGGCGGCCTGGCCGCTGCCATCGGCCTGCGCGCGCGAGGGATCGCGGTCACCGTCTTCGAGCAGGCGCCCGAGTTCGGCCGGGTCGGCGCGGACATCAACCTGACCCCCAACGCGGTCCGCGCGCTCGACGGCCTCGGTGGTGGTGTCGGGGTCGCGATCCGGGACTCGGCCGCGCGGCCGACGTACCGCATCAGCAGGACGTGGGACACCGGCGAGGAGACCTCGCGCCTGGAGATGGGCGACGCCGCGGAGCGGAAGTACGACGCCCCGCAGCTCACCATCCACCGGGCCGACCTGCTCTCCGCGCTCGAGCGGGAGCTGCCGCCCGAGGTGATCCGCCTCGGCCACCGGCTGGTTGCCCTCGACCAGGGGCCGGACGGCCCGGTGCGACTGGACTTCGACGGTGGCGCGACCGCGGAGGTCGACGTCGTGATCGGCGCCGACGGCATCCACTCCAGCGTGCGGTCCGCGCTGTTCGGCAAGGAGAGCCCCGAGTTCACGGGGGTCGTGGCGTTCCGCGCGGTGGTCCCCTCGGACCGTCTCGACGTGCCGAACCTCGATGCCTTCACCAAGTGGTGGGGGCCGGACCCCGAGACCCAGATCGTCACGTTCCCGCTCAACCGCGGGCGGGACACGTTCATCTTCGCGACGACCCCGCAGGAGTCCTGGACCGAGGAGTCCTGGACGACGCCGGGCGACGTCGTCGAGCTGCGCGCGATGTACGCGCACTTCCACCCCGAGGCGCGGGCCCTGCTCGACGCCTGCGAGTCGGTCCTCAAGTCCGCGCTCTACGTCCGCGACCCGCTGCCGCAGTGGTCCCTGGGCCGGGCCACCCTGCTCGGCGACGCCGCGCACCCGATGATGCCGTTCATGGCGCAGGGCGCTGCCATGTCGATCGAGGACGCGGTCGTGCTGACCCGGGCGATCGCAGACGGCACCGCCGATGTCGGGCAGGCGCTGAAGGGCTACGAGGCCGCACGCCTGCCCCGCACCAGCCGGATCCAGGTCGGCTCGCGCGGCAACACCTGGCTGAAGTCGTCGGGCGACGCCGACTGGGTCTATGCCTACGACGCCTGGCAGGTCGCGCTGGCCTGACGGCCCGGCGCGCCGGTCACGAGACCGGTGCCTCGCCCAGCGTGACGGTGGCCGACTCGTTCGAACCGGTGGCGGTGGTCCAGGTGACGGTGACCCGGTCGCCGGCCGCGTGGGCGCTGATCGCGGCGCGCAGCTCGTCGGTCGTGCCCACCGCGGTGCCGTCGACGCGGGTGATCGTGTCGCCGGCGGCGATGCCTGCGGAGGCGGCGGCACTGCCGTGGGTGACCTCGGCGACCAGGGGTGCGCCGGCCGAGGGGTCGAGGGCGACGCCGAGGTAGCCGTCGTACCCGAGCTCGACGCCGCTGCCGGTGTCGCCCGACTCGATCTGCGCGACGACCCGCTCCACGGTGGCGACCGGGATCGCGTAGCCGGTGACGTCGCTGGTGCCGCTCGACGCGGCGACGTTCATGCCGACGACCTCGCCGTCGGCGTCCAGCACGGCGCCGCCGGAGTCGCCGGGGACGACGTAGGCGTCCATCCGGATCAGGTCGGTCAGTGCAGTGCCGCCGGGGGACCCGTCGGTGCTCTCGACGGTGATGTCGTCGTGCAACGCGGCGACCGTGCCGGGGGAGGCGGTCAACGAGCCGCCGTCGCCGCCCGCGTCACCGACCGAGGTGATCTCGTCGCCGACGGCGGCCGCGGTGTCGGACAGGTCGACCGGGGTCAGTCCGCTCGCGTCCTCCAGCTGCAGGACGGCGACGTCGGTGGTGGCGTTCGCGCCGACGTACCGCGCGGTGTAGGTGCGCGCCGTCGTCACGACCGTCACCGCGATGGCCGTCGCGCCCTCGACGACGTGGTGGTTGGTGACGATCGTGCCGTCGGAGTCGAGGACCAGCCCGGTGCCGGCACTGGTCCCGTTGGTGAGCGTCGAGGAGATCTCGACGACTCCGGTCGACTGCTCGTCCGTCGCGTCGGCCGTGTCCCGGCCCGTGGCGCCGGGGACGTACGACTGGCGCCGGACGTACGGCGTCGACGGCACCTCCGGCGTCGTCGGGACCTGGGTCGTTGCCGCGCTCGACGTCGGGGCGGCCTCGTCCGCCAGCAGGTGCGTGGCGACGGCGGCGCCGCCCGCACCGGTGGCGACGAGCAGCAGGGCGGCGGTACCGAGGGCGAGGGGGTGACGGGTCATGCCCCGATGCTGCGCACCCTGCCTGTGCGGTGGCTGTGTCCCGGCCCAGCGCGGGCCACGAGGTCCGCGCTCAGCCGCGCCCGGCGGCCAGCATCTCCTCGCGGGTCGCCACCTTCACCCGGGCGCGGCCCTCGGCCTCGCCCAGCGCGACCTCGTGCGCGTCCAGCCGCTCCCACGCGGTGTGGGTGACGACGTCCACCTCGCGCTCGGCGAAGTACGCGTCGACGTCCTCGGTGCGCCGGGCGGTCGCCGTCTCCCGGGTCTCGGCGAGCAGGTGCGCGACGGTCTCGGCCGCGTCGGACTTGGTGTGCCCGATCAGGCCCACGGGTCCGCGCTTGATCCAGCCGGTCACGTACGTACCGGGGATCGGGGTGCCGTCCAGGTCGAGGACCCGGCCGCCGTCGTTCGGGATGACCGCGGCGCGGTCGTCGAACGGCAGGCCGGGCAGCGCGCTGCTGCGGTAGCCGATGGCGCGGTAGACCTGCTGCACGTCCCAGTCGGTCACCTCGCCGGTGCCCTCGACGTTGCCGTCGGCGTTGGGGGAGTGGGTGCGCTCGGTGCGCAGCGTGGTGACCCTGCCGTCGGCGTCGGCGACGATCTCGATGGGCGCCTCGGCGAAGTGCAGGTGGATCCGGTGCGGCTTGCCGACCGGGTCGGCCCCGACCCAGCTGGTGAGCGTGTTGAGCACCATCTTCTGCGACTTGTGCTCGGCGATGTGCGCCATCCCGTGCTCGTCCACGTCGAAGCCCTCGGGGTGCACGATCACCTCGACGTCGGGCGAGTGGTTGAGCTCGCGCAGCTCCAGCGGCGAGAACTTCGCGTACGCCGGCCCACGGCGCGCGAACACGTGCACGTCGGTGATGGTCTTGGCCTTCAGGCCCGCGTGGACGTGGGCCGGGATGTCGGTGACGAGCATCTCGTCGCCGGTCTTGGCGAGCACCCGGGCCACGTCGAGCGCCACGTTGCCGACACCGAGGACCGCGACGCTGGTCGCCTCGAGCGGCCACGTCTGCGGCACGTCCGGGTGGGCGTCGTACCAGGAGACGAAGTCGGCGGCGCCGTACGAGTGCTCCTCGCCGGGGATGCCGAGGTCGCGGTCGCCCATCGCGCCGGTCGAGACGACCACCGCGTCGTAGAACTCGCGCAGGTCCTCGAGCTTCACGTCGACGCCGTACTCCACGTTGCCGAGGAAGCGGACCTCCGGCTTGGCGATCACCCGCTGCAGCGCCTTGATGATCTCCTTGATCCGCGGGTGGTCCGGTGCGACGCCGTACCGGACCAGGCCGAAGGGAGCGGGAAGCCGCTCGAGGATGTCGACGGACACGTCCGTGTCCGCCTTGGTGAGGATGTCGGCGGCGTAGATGCCGGCCGGGCCACCGCCGACGATCGCAACACGGAGAGTCATGTCAACGAGTCTGGGCGTTCGCACCGGCTCACAGAACGAGGTTGTGGTTGGGTGCTCACAAGGTCGTCTTGGGAGTCCCGTGACGTGAGTCACCGCCGGGTCACGGCAGGGTCGTCAGCAGGGTGTCCATCGTCGACTCCTCGGCGCTCGCCTTGGGTTGGCTGGCCCGGACCGAGGTGAGGACGTCGTCGATCTGGTGGTCGAGGACGTTCCACGCCGCGCAGTCGGCCGGCTGGAGGTCGGCCTGGTCGTTGTCCCACGCGGTCTCCAGGTCGGTGATCCGCTTGGCGGCGCCGCCCTGGTCCCCGCTTGCCACGAGCTGACGGGTGTCCTCCACGATGGTGCGGTAGCTCGACGTCGTCGCTCCCGGGAACGCCGTACCCGCTCGGGTGTGGGCCTCTCCGGCGCTGATCGGGCCGGCCGCGCAGGACGGGGCCTTGCCCTCCTCCGCATCGAGCGCGCTGACGTGCGGCTGGCTGTTGGCGTAGGCGAGCAGACCGACCGTGAGCGCCGCGAGGGCGCCGAACCCGGCCAGGGCGACGCGTTCGCGGGTCGGGGCGACGTCGTACGACGGCTCGTCGTTCGTGCGCCGCTCGGTGACGTCACTGCGGGTGATCGTGAGAAGCACGACGGTGGCCAGGATGGTGCCGAGGAACACTGCGCTGGTGCCGAAGGTGCCCAGGCCCAGACCCTGCTCCGACTTGGGCGAGGCGAGCCAGTCGCCGATGTTGGCGCCGAGCGGGCGGGTGAGGATGTAGGCGACCCAGAACGACAGCACCGGGTTGGCGCCGAAGCGCCACAGGGCGGTCACCGCGGCGATCAGGCCGAGCGGCAGGAGCACCGAGCGGCCGGGGCCCCAGCCGGTGAGCTCGAGGGTCCAGTCGCCGGTGGCGGTGCCCAGGGCGAAGGTGACCAGGACGGCCAGCCAGTAGAAGGCCTCGCGCGGGGTGGTGACGATGCTGTGGATCGACAGGGTGCGCTCGCGGGCCCACCAGATCCCGAACACCGCGGCGAGCGCGACCGAGAACACGGTGGTGCTGATCCACAGGGGGACGCCGAGCTGGTCGGTGAGGATGTCGGTGTAGAGGGTGCCGGTGACGCTGACGACGACGACGGTGAGCCAGTAGAGGGCCGTGACATAGCGCCGGGCACGCATCTGGACGGCGAGGGCCACCGCGAAGACGGCGGTGAAGATGATGGCGGTGCGGACCAGTCCGACACCGAGGTTCACGTTGATCCAGTCGGCGAAGCTCTCGCCCACTGTTGTGCACAGGACCTTGATGATCCAGAACCAGGCGGTGACCTCCGGGACCTTGTTCAGCAGCAGGGCCCGTGTGGAGCGGGAGGGAGTTGTCGAGGCTGTCGTGGACATGGGCCGAGGGTGGCCGACCCGACCTGTCAGGAACCTGACTGCTCGAATCGGTAGCCGACGCCCCGGGCGGTGGTGATCTCGGCCGCCATGTCGACCTCGGAGATCTTGCGTCGCACCCGGCGCAGGTAGGAGTCGAGGGTGTTCTCGCTGACCATCGCGCCGTCGGGCCAGGCGGCCGCGACGAGCGTGGCGCGGCGGACCACCTCGCCGGGACGGGCCATCAAGGTGGCCAGGATCCGGAACTCCGTAGGGCTGAGTGCCACCTCGCCGGACCCGTCGACCAGTGCGTGCCGCGTCGGGTCGAGCCGGACCCCGTTCGTGGTCGCCGTGGCTGGCGCACTACGGCGTACCAGCACCTCGACCCTGGCGAGCAGCTCCTTCACCGCGAAGGGCTTGACCAGGTAGTCGTCAGCGCCGGCGCCGAAACCGGCAAGCCGGTCGTGGAGGGCGTCGAGCGCGGTCAGGAAGAGCACCGGCGCCTCCTGGCCTCCTGCCCGCAGCGCCTGGCACAGGTCGCGACCGTCGCCGTCGGGCAGGCCGACGTCGAGGATCAGGGCGCCAATCTGGGTCGGGGCGGCCAGCAGCCGCATCGCCTCGCCGGCGTCGTGCGCGACCACCGGCTCGTGGCCGGCCAGTCGCAGCGCGTCGGCCACGACGCGGCGGATCTCGGGATCGTCCTCGCACACTCCGACCCGCGCCATGCCGACCAGCCTGCCATGCTGGCCGCGTGCGCAGGCGGATCGTGGTCTCGACGGTGCTGCTGATGCTCGCGGTCATGGTCGCGGTCGGCTGCGGTATCCAGATCGTGCTCGCGCTGACGGCCGAGCGCGACATCGGCCGCGTCCTCGAGGCGCGCACCGACACGGTGATCGCGGTCGCACGCTCCGACGGCTCGGCTGCCGTTGCACTGGCCGGCCGGGTCGAGCCCGGGGTGCGGGTGTACGACGCCGCGGGATCGGTCGTGGTGGACACCCTCGCCTCCTCCGAGCGTGCAGGAGCCGACCGGCTCGCGCGCGTGAGGTCGGTGCGTGACCTCGCGCCGAACGAGAGCGTGCGGCTGCGGGCGACGCCGTTCCGCACGCCCGCCGGGTGGCACGGCGTGGTGGTGGTCGCGGAGCCGACCGGGCCCTACGAGCGGGCGGAGCGGTACGCCCTCCTCGCGACCGTCGTGGCCGGCGCCGTCGTCCTGCTGGCCAGTGGCCTGCTCGCGAGCCGGATCACCTCGCAGGCGCTGCGGCCGGTGGCGACGATGGCCGACCGGGCAGCGGACTGGAGCGCCCGCGACGTCGGCCGCCGCTTCGGGGAGGTCCCTGACGGCCCGGAGCTCGCGCACCTCGCGACCACCCTCGACGGGCTGCTCGACCGGGTCGCGCGGGCCCTGGAGTCCGAGCAGCGGCTGACCTCCGAGCTTGCCCACGAGCTGCGGACCCCGCTCACCGGCATCGTCGGGACGGTCGAGCTGCTGGAGCTGCGAGGAGGCGGTGCGCCGGAGGATCGGGCCGACCTGGCCCGGGTCCTCGGCCTGGCCCGCTCCATGAGCGAGACGATCACGACCCTGCTGGCGATGGCGCGCGAGCGCGCATCCCACGGAGACCCGACCCATGTCGACGACGTGATCGACGAGCTGCGTGACGTGGCCGGCGAGACGGTCGAGCTCGTCGCCGACGTGGCCTCCGACGCCGCGGTCATCGTCCCCGCTGCGGTGCTGGTGCGGGTGCTGGCGCCGGTGGTGGACAACGCCGCGCGGTTCGCTGAGTCCAGGGTCGACGTGGAGGCACGCCGCGAGGGCGGCTCCGTCGTCATCGAGGTGGAGGACGACGGACCGGGCATGGCCGCGGGGGTGCGGGAGCGCGCGTTCGAGCCCGGCTTCTCGGGCCGCGGCGGCACCGGCCTGGGGCTCCCGCTGAGTCGCCGGATCGCCGCCACGGTGGGTGGTTCGGTCGAGGCGGTGGACGCGCGGGGGAGCGGCGCGCGGTTCCGGGTCGCCCTTCCTGCGGCGCCCGACCGTGCTCACAACGTATCGTTGTGAGCATGCTCGGCCCCCACGTCCCCGACCTGCGTGCGCTGGAGCTGCTCGTCGTCGTCGCCCGGACCGGTTCGCTGGGGGCTGCCGCCACCGAGCTGGGCATCAGCCAGCAGGCCGCGTCCTCCCGGGTGCGGACCATGGAGGCGCTCGTCGGGGAGCCGCTCGTGGCCCGCAGCAAGCGCGGCTCGGAGCTGACGCCGACCGGCGAGCTGGTCGTGCAGTGGGCCGACCGGGTGCTCGACGCCGCACAGGAGCTGGACGCCGGCATCGCCGCCCTGCGGGCCGATCGTCGCGGCCACCTCGACATCGCCGCCAGCCTCACCATCGCCGAGCATCTGCTGCCCGGCTGGCTGGTCGGCCTGCGCGCGCAGCAGGTGCAGCGCGGCCAGCAGCCGACCGAGGTCAGGATGACCGCGACCAACAGCGTCCGGGTGGCCGAGCTGGTCGAGGGCGGCGACGTGGCGCTCGGGTTCGTCGAGGGTCCCGAGGCCCCGCGCGGCCTGCGTCGCCGCCTGGTCGGCACCGACGAGCTGCTCGTCGTCGTCGGACCCCAGCACCCGTGGTCGCTGAGGTCCCGTCGCCGGGTGAGCGCCGAGACCCTCGCGGCCACGCCGCTCGTCGTACGGGAGGCGGGGTCGGGCACCCGCACCGTCCTCGAGCGGGCCCTCGCCGACCTGCCCCGCGCGACGCCCGTCCTCGAGCTCTCCAGCACCGCTGCCGTGCGAGCCGCCGTCGCCGCCGGTGCCGGTCCGGCCGCGGTCGGCGCGCACGCCGTACGCGACGACCTCGCCACCGGTCGGCTGGTCCGGATCACCGTCACCGGCCTCGACCTCACCCGCCGCCTGCACGCGGTCTGGAAGGGCGGGCCGCACCCGCCCGAGGGACCGGCGCGCGAGCTGGTCGCCTGGGCCGCTCGCAGTCCTCGTACCTGACGAATCTGTCGTGGACCGGCCACGGAAGGAGCAGATCCGTCAGGTACGACGGTGCCGGAGCCAGATCTCGCGCTGCGCGGGTGTGAGCGCGCGCCGACGCGCCACGGTCGAGGTGTCGACCCACCAGTCGGGCTGTGCGAGTGTCCAGGTGCGTGGCACGGTCGGCCCGGCGGCGCGGGCCAGCGCTCCGTCGAGCCGGTACCGGAAGCGCGCCGCTTCGCCGCGTCCCGCCATCATCGTGACCACCTCGATGCCCGCCCGGCGAGTGAGCTCCTCACGCATCAGGTCGCGACTGTGCCGACCGCCCTCCAGGTGATCGACGCCGTCGTAGTCGCCGGCGACGCCCGCTACGGGGTCGAGAAGGTCGGGGGTGAACAGGTGGCGGCCCTGCAGGTCGAAGATCGGGGCATTGCAGAGCAGGATGCCGCTGCGGTGCTGGTGCCAGATCCGCCGCATCACGACCTCCATCGGCGACCAGGCGTTCTCGTCGGCCACGGCGAGGGCGCGTTCGAGGCGGCGCTTGCCGCGGCGGCTGATCAGGCGTGCGGTGTAGGCGTGCAGGGAGGCGAGGTCGACCAGGTCGTCGTACGCGGCCATGTCGATCGCGCGGACGGCGGCGATGTCGTCGGAGGCGGTGCGGGCTTCGAAGGTGACCGAGCGCAACGGGATCGTGACGGGGAGCCCGTCGATGACGACGACGTCGTCGGCGAAGAGCCAGTCCTCCGAGAGGGTCACCCCCGGCCGCTTGCGGGCGACCCGTCGGTCGCCCAGCGCCACCGGCACCGGCAGCGCCGACCCGTCGGCGGCGACACCGTCGAACCACCGTGCTTCGAGCCAGCTCAGTGCGGCCCAGCCGGTCGCTGCCGAGCCGGGTGGGAGGCAGGCGACGGCTTCGAGGATGCGTTGCTGCGTCGTGAGGGCGACGTCGGCGGGCACGAAGTGGTACGGCCCGGCAGTGCGCCAGCGCCGTCCACGGACCTGCCCTGGGGTCGGCCCGGCACGGCCGGACGGATCGATGCGCACCGGCACGACCAGACCGGAGCGGGTGATGTCGAGTCCCATGCCGGCGAGCATGGGTGAGATCGGGAGCGGCCGTGAGGCTCATCCACAAGCCGCGCGGAGCCTGGCCCGTCGTACCTGACGGATCTGTCGCGATCTGCCCGTCGAGAGAGCAGATACGTCAGGTACGACGCGAGCCCGGGTCAGGCGTGGGCCGGGGTGCGGGCCAGGATCTCGGCGATCGAGTCGTCGGTGCAGTCGGCCCAGAAGCCGCCGACGACGTCCTCGAGCTGGGTGAACGAGTCCGCGACGTACAGCACGTCCTGGTAGTCGGTGATGTCGTAGAGCTGGGTGCCCATCGCGGCGATGTCGAGCGGGCGGATGTTCATGCCGCGGAACGCCTCGATCTCGCCGGGGGAGGAGAGGATGCCGGCGCCGTACGCCTTGAGCTCGCCGGACTCCCACAGCACGCCGAACTCGAGGGTGAACCAGAAGACCTTGCTGACGAACTCCAGCGCCTCGGTGGTGCGGACCCGGCGGGAGGCCTGCCCGGCGAGCTCGTAGAGCGCGGTGAAGCGCGGGTTCGCGAGGGTGTTGCCGTGGCCGACGACCTCGTGCAGCACGTCGGGCTCGGGCGTGTAGAGCGGCACCGAGTGGTGGCGGACGTACTGGGTGGACCAGAACCCCTTGTCGGCGAGCGTGCCGTAGAACTCGCGCAGCGGGACCAGGCCGGCGGCGGGCCGGTAGCTGAAGCCGGTCAGCGGCGCGAGCCACTCGCTGACCTCGGCGAGCTGCGGGATCCGGTCGATCGGGAGGCCGAGGGACTCCTTGCCGTCGAGGAACTCGCGGCAGCCGTAGGCGCGGTGCTTGGTCACCAGCGCCTCGCTGACGACCCGCCACACCTCGTGCTCGTCGGCGGTGTACTCCGCCGTCGGGCAGGGCTGGCCCGGACGCCAGTTGCTGGCGAGGGTGGCGAGGGCGTCGCGACGGGCGCGGTACGCCGGGTCGGCGAACCCGGGGTGGTCGGCACCGAGATGGACCTTGAGCGAACCGTCCTCGTCGGCGGTCACGGGCGCGAAGTACTGACCTTCCTCGAACATGGCAGCAGTCTGTGACGCGGTCCACCCAAATGCGAGTCGGGTCGGACGAATGGCTATCCGTGACGCGTGATCGGTGGCAATCTGTCTCGTATGGATGGTGTCGACAGCGAGATCCTGGACGTCCTGCGGGCCGACTCCCGGACCTCGATCCGGGAGGTCGCCGAGCGCGTGGGGATCAGCCGGGCCAGCGCCTACGCGCGGGTCAAGCGGCTCGTCGACACGGGCGTGATCCGCGGGTTCACCGTCGACGTCGACCCCGCAGCGCTGGGGCTGGGCCTGCCGGCGTACATCCACGTCCGGATCAAGCAGAACACCTGGAAGACGTTCCGCTCGAAGGTGTGGGCGATGGAGGAGGCCGCGCACGTCGCGCTGGTCGCCGGTGACTTCGACTGCGTGATCCTGGTCCGCGCCCGCGACGCCGAGCACCTGCGCGAGCTGGTCCTCGAGCGGATCCAGTCGCTGCCCGAGGTCGTCGCGACCCAGACCGTGCTGGTGTTCGAGGAGCACGTCGGCCACTGATCTGCGAGCCTGTGCCCATGGCTGGGCTCGCGTTCGTGTTCGGTGGTTCGGAGGGGATCGGCCTGGCGGTCGCGGAGCGGCTGGTCGCCTCCGGGCGGCGGGTGGTGGTGCTGTCGCGGTCGGCGGCCAAGCTGGACGCGGCACTGGTCCGGCTGGGGGCCGGTGCACTCGCTCGGGCGGTTGACGTGACGGACCCGGTGGCGACCCGGGCCGTGGTCGACGCGCTGGTCGCCGAGCTCGGCGTACCCGACCTGGTGGTGACGACCGCGGGCTATGCGCGGCCCGGCTACCTCGAGGACCTGCCGGCCGAGGACGTGACCGGCATGGTCACGACCAACCTGCTCGGCACCATCAACGTCTGCCGCGCGGTGCTGCCACACCTGCGTGCCTCCGGCCGCGGCACCATCGTCACGACCTCCTCGATGGCCGGGCTCGCCGGGGTGTTCGGCTACACGGTCTACAGCGCGACGAAGTTCGGCGTGATCGGGTTCTCCGAGGCGCTGCGTCGCGAGGTCCGGCCCTACGGGCTGCGGGTGCTGGTCCTGTGCCCGCCGAACACGCTGACCCCCGGCTTCGACGAGGAGAACCGGCACAAGCCGGCCGAGGTGCTCGCTGCGGAGGAGAGCGTCGCGACGCTCGCGCCGGAGGCGGTGGCCGACACACTCGTGCGCGCGCTGGCCCGGCGGCGCGGGTTCCTCGTCGTACCCGGTCGGGACAGCCGGCTCGCCGCCGTCGCCATCCGACACCTGCCGTTCGTGGTCGACCGGGCCCTGCGGCGCCCGGAGGCCTCCTCAGGCTGAGCGCCGCCTGCGGTCGTGGGCCTCGAGGAACTCGTGGAGGTGCACCCACGTCGTCTCCGGGGCCTTAGTGCCGGTCAGTACGCCGAGGTGCCCGCCCGGCGCGAGCGGCAGCCGCACGTCGGGTGAGCCGGTCAGCAGCTCGCCGACGTGGTGCGCGGCGGCCGGCGGGACGAGGACGTCGGTCCTGCCCGCCACGTTCATGACCGGCACGGTCACGGTCGCCAGGTCGATGAGGTGGTTGGGGCCCTGGATCCGGCCGGTGGCGAGCTCGTTGCGCAGCGCGAGGCGCTGGTAGACCTGCAGTGTCGCCCGCCCGGGGTAGGCGAGCATGTTGTTCATGATGTGGTCGACCGCCTGCACCTGACCGAGGAACTCGCGGTCCTCGCGCTTGTTCCACAGGGTCCGCGGCTTCTTGAGGTACGTCGGCAGCGCGGTCGCCTTGCACCCGATGCTCACCACCGGCGCCGGTACCGAGCCCGCCGCCTTGAGCGCGGAGCCCACCACCTTGCCGCGGGTGACCTTCGAGGCCACCTGGACCGGGCGCAGCAGTGGCTGCTTGGACAGGTCGAACGGGCTGGCCACCATGGCCACGGAGCGGATGGGCAGGTCGCGGTGGACGGCCGTCGTACCGAGGGAGAGCAAGCCGCCCATGCACCACCCGACCAGGTGCACGTCCTTGCCGCCCGCGTCCTCGGACACCTTGCGGATCGCCGGCGGCAGCACGTCGTTGACGAAGTGCTCGATCCCGACCAGCCGGTCCTCGCCCCTGAGCGGGCCGTAGTCGACGAGGTACGTCGGCCGCCCCCGATCGACGAACGCCTGCGCGAGCGAGAGCCCCTGGCGCAGGTCGAAGCACTTCGCCTGCGAGCCGAGCGGCGGGACGAGGAGCACGGGGATCCCCTTGCTGCGCACGCCCCTCGCCCTGTCGTAGCGGTGCAGCTCGCGGGTCCGCCCGGTGTCGATCACCTCCGACGGGGTGCGGGTCAGGTCGGCGATCCCGCCCTTGACGAGGAAGTCCCACAGGTTGAGGACGGACTGCTTCGAGGGAGCCTTCGGCGTAGCCACGGAGTCAGTGTGGCCCACGTCACGGGGGCGGTGTAGCACGACCCGAAGCGAATTTCCCGAGATTCCGGAGCAGTACCCAAACGGCGGTAAAGAAAATGGAAAAGCCATGACGGCGCGTCGCACTGGGCGTTTCCTTGTCGTCAGCGCTCGGGGGCTGCTCCTTTCTCATCAACCCTCTCTCCTACCGGAGGCTTTGGCATGCGCCGACTCTCTGACCGCCTTTCGGCGGCACGCCGCAACGACGGCGGCTTCACACTCATCGAGCTCCTGATCGTCATCATCATCCTCGGCGTCCTCGCCGCGATCGTGGTCTTCTCCGTCCGGGGCATCACGGACAAGGGCGAGACCTCGGCCTGCAAGACGTCGAAGGCGACCGTTGCGACCGCCTACGAGGCCTTCGTGGCCTCCGAGCCCAACCCCAACGTTGCCCCTGCAGCCACCGTCAAGACGGTCGAGTCGCTCTACCCGGATTGGTTGCACTCCAACCTCGACGGCGACTCGATCGGCAGCGTGACCATCAGCAACACCACCACGGTCGACGACGTCGACAAGGCGACCTGCTAGTCCGCACCGATTGTCGAGGAGGGCCGTCGCGGTTTCGGCGGCCCTCCACGGGCATCTGTCAGCAGCGAACTGAGAGGCACCTCGTGTTCCACCACCTCCACCGTGTCGGCGACAACGTCGACCGGCTGCTGTCGGCCCTCTGGGACGCCCAGGGCACCGACCTCATGCTCACTGTCGGCCTGCCGCCGATGGTCCGGGTCGACGGCACCCTGCTGCCCGTCCCCGGCCAGCCCGCGCTGACCCACGAGGACACGGACTCCTTGCTGGCCGAGGTGCTCACGCCCGAGCAGCGCGACGCCTGGGACGGCAGCCACGAGTACGACTTCTCCTTCTCCTGGCGCGAGCACGCCCGGATCCGCGGCAACGCCTTCACCCAGCGCGGCCTGACCGCCGTCGCGCTGCGGATGATCCCGCGCACGGTTCCGACGCCCGACGAGCTGGGCCTGCCGCCGGTGCTCCGCGACCTCGCGATGAAGCACCAGGGCCTGATCCTGATGACCGGCCCGACCGGCTCGGGCAAGTCGACCACCCTCGCGTCGCTGATCGACCTGATCAACACCAACCGCGGCTGCCACATCATCACCGTCGAGGACCCGATCGAGTACGTCCACGACCACAAGATGGCCGCCGTCAACCAGCGCGAGGTCGGGACCGACACGGAGAGCTTCCACAACGCGCTGCGCTCGGTCCTGCGTGAAGACCCTGACGTCCTTCTCGTGGGCGAGATGCGCGACCTGGAGTCGATCCAGTTCGCCCTCACCGTCGCCGAGACCGGGCACCTCGTCTTCGCGACCCTGCACACCAACGACACCGCCCAGTCGCTGGGCCGCATGATCGATGTCTTCCCGGCTGAGCAGCAGGCCCAGATCCGGGTCCAGCTCGCGGCCGCCCTGTCCTGTGTCGTCTACCAGCGGCTGATCCCACGGATCGGCGGCGGCATGATCGCCGCCTACGAGGTGCTCACCGCCACGCCGGCCGTGCGCAACCTGATCAAGGAGGGCAAGACGCACCAGCTGCGCAACTCCCTCGTGACCGGGGCCCAGGACGGCATGGTCACATTGGAGAAGTCGCTCTCACACCTGATCCAGCACGGCGTCGTGACGGAGGAGGAGGCGGTCGCCCGCAGCCTCTACCCCAAGGACATCGACGCCCGGCCGCGGTACACCGCGGGCGTCGGCGCGGGCCAGTGAGGCGGGACGAGGTCCGATGAGGCTGAAGGGCAAGCACAGCAAGGTCGACGCTCCGGTCGCCGTCCCTCGCACCGACGAGGACGACGAGCGGCTCGGCCGCATCCTGGTCGCGGCTGGCCGGGTGCAGCCGTACCAACTGGACGCGGTCCGCGATCAGGACGGCGGGCTGGGGGAGCGACTCGTCGCCAGCGGTGCGATCAGTGACGAGGCCCTGGCACGAGCCTTGGCTGAGCACCATGGTGTCGGCGTCGCGGACTTCCGCCAGCTCGACCCGGCCGCCGAGGCGCTGGCCCTCCTGACGCGCGACCAGGCACTCGCCCTCGATGCCCTGCCGCTGACGATCGACGAGTCCGGAGTGCTGGTCGCGGTCCTGGACCCTGCGCCCGAGCGGGTCCAGTTGCTCTCGGCGGTGCTGGAACGACCAGTGTGTCCTCTCGTCATCACGCGTCGCGATCTCGAGCGGGGCCTCGCGACGTCGTACCGCGCCACGCACGAGGTCGGCGGGCAGGTCCAGGCCTTCGAGGCGCGGGACCTGCTGCGCCGAGAGGCGTCCGAGCTGGAGGCGGTGAGTGTCAACGAGGAGGCACCCGTCGTCCGGGTCGTCCAGTCCGTCATCACCCAGGCGCTGCGGGACCGGGCTTCCGACATCCACGTCGAGCCGACCGGCGACCGGGTCCGGGTGCGCTACCGCATCGACGGTGCCCTCACCGAAGTCCTCGACCTGCCGGCATCCATCGGCCCGGCAATCGTCAGCCGGGTGAAGATCCTCGGCGGCATGAACATCGTCGAGCGGCGGCGGCCGCAGGACGGCCAGATCTCGATGGAGATCGACGGCCGTGCGGTCGACATCCGGGTCTCGACCACGGCGGTCGTCGGTGGCGAGAAGATCGTGATGCGGGTCCTCGACAAGAGTCGACCCTTGTTCAAGCTCGAACAGCTCGGCATGCCCGCCGACACCGCCGAGCGCTACTCCCAGCTGATCCACTCGCCGTTCGGCATGGTCATCTGCGCGGGCCCCACTGGGGGTGGCAAGACCACCACGCTCTACGCGTCGCTCGGCGAGCTGAACAGCCCCGAGAAGAACCTGATGACGATCGAGGACCCGGTCGAGTACACCTTCGACTCGATCAACCAGATCCAGATCAACGAGGCGGCTGGCATCACCTTCGCTGGTGGTCTGAAGTCCATCCTGCGCCAGGACCCCGACGTCATCCTCGTGGGCGAGATCCGTGACGTCGACACCGCCCGGATCGCCGTCCAGTCCGCACTCACCGGTCACTTCGTGCTCTCGTCCCTGCACGCCACCGAGGCGGTCTCCGCCCTCTACCGCCTGCTCGACATGGGCATCGAGGCCTTCCTCATCGCGTCCTCTGTGACCGCGGTGGTCGCGCAGCGCCTGGTCCGTCGTACCTGCACCTCCTGCCTCGAGCCGTACCGGCCCTCGCCCGACGAGCTCGCCTTCGTGCAGCAGTTCGGCGGTCAGGAGCCGATCGGCGGCTGGCGGCACGGCACCGGCTGCCACTTCTGCGCCCACACCGGCTACCTGGAGCGGATCGGCGTCTACGAGATGCTCGTGATCACCGACGAAGTCCGGGAGCTGATCGTCGACCGGGCGCCGCACGACCAGATGCGCAAGCTCGCCCGGAGCCAGGGCATGCGCACCCTCCAGGAGCAGGCGGTCCGCCTGGTCACCGACGGCACCACGACCGCCGCCGAAGTCATGCGCTCGATCTACGTCGCGGGGGTCTGAAGATGCCGAAGTACGCATTCGCCGGAGTCGATCTCGAAGGCAACCGGGTCAAGGGCACCGAGAAGGCGGCCAGCCGCGGTGACGCCGAGGTCGCGCTCTACCAGCGCGACCTGCGCGACCTGCGCGTCACCGAGAAGAAGAGCGTCCTCCAGTACGAGATCTCCGGCCCGCGCATCAAGCGCGAACACGTCATGCACCTGTCCCGGCAGATCGCAGCCTTCCTCCGTGCCGGCCTGCCGATCCTCGACGCGGTGCACTCGATCGGCGCGGAGAGCGAGAACTCCTCGGTACGCCGGATGATGCACGACGTCGAGGACAGGCTCCGCGCCGGCGAGCGATTCTCCGACACCCTGGAGCGCTATCCCAAGGTGTTCCCCGAGTTCTACCGCGGCATCGTGCGTTCCGCGGAGCTCACGGGCGAGCTCGACACTGTGCTGTCCCGCCTGGCCGTCTACATCGAGCGGGATCTCGAAGCGCGGCGCAAGATCAAGTCCGCACTCATCTACCCGATCGCCGTCGCGGTGATGTCGGTGGTCACCGTCCTGGTGCTGTCGATCTACGTGCTGCCCAAGTTCCGCGACTTCTTCGCCGACCTCGATGCGAAGCTGCCGCTGCCCACCCGCATGCTGATGGGCTTCACCGACTTCCTCGCCAGCTGGTGGTGGGTCATCCTCGCCGTGATCGGGGCGGTGGCTGTCCTGTTCGTGATCACCCAGCGTTTCGAGAGGGGCAAGTACGTCTGGCACGCCTTCCTGCTGAAGGTCCCGGTCCTGGGCGAGACCATCCAGTACGCACTGGTGGAGCGCTTCTGCCGCGTGATGGCCTCGATGGTCTCTGCAGGCGTCAACCTCCCCGAGGCGATCCGGGTCGCGACCGACTCCCTGCGCAACCGGGTGTTCATCACGCGACTCAACGGGGTGACCGAGCAGATGCTCGAAGGGCAGGGCCTCGCGGGCCCCCTCGCTCGGACCCAGCTGTTCCCCGGCACGGCCACGTCGATGCTGCGGGTCGGTGAGGAGACCGGGTCGATGGACACCCAGCTCGAGGTCACCGCGGAGTACTACGAGTCCGAGCTCGACTACAAGATCGCCAAGCTGACCGCACTGTTCGAGCCGATCGTCATCGTCGTCATGGGCGGCATCGTCGGATTCGTCGCTGTGGCACTGGTGTCGGCGATGTACGGCATCTTCAACCAGGTGCAGGTCTGATGCAGCAGATCACCAACGAGCGTCGGGACCTCGACCGGGGCGAGACCCTGGTCGAGGTCCTCGCTGCCGTGGTGATCCTGGGCATCGCGGGGGTCGCGGTCATGACCGGCCTGATGCTGGCGGTGAAGACCTCTGACATCCACCGCAAGGAGACGACGGGCGGCGCCTACGTGCGCAGCTTCGCCGAGGCGATCCAGGACTACGTGCAGGACGGGAACTACATCCCCTGCGCCGGCCCCAACGCCTACCGGATCACGGCCGTGACGAGCCAGATCAAGGACCTGCCGTCGAACTTCGACATCGCCACGAACTTCGCGCAGGAGCAGGCCAAGGGCGTCGGTCCCACCGGCACTGCGACGAGTTGCACCGCTGCCAACGACCCGGGGATCAACCTGCTGACGCTGCACGTGGCGAGCGCGGACGGTCGCGCGGACGAGAAGCTCACGATCGTCGTACGGAAGCCGTGAGTGACGTGAACGCCGAAGCACCGACGGTCGAGTCCGTCGAGGACCGGGCCGACCAGGGGTTCACCCTGATCGAGCTCGTCATCACCGTCGCGATCGTCGGAACCATCATGGTCGCCCTCACCGGTGTGGTGCTGGAGTACCTCAAGACGGAGACCGCGACCGCGGCGCGGTACACCGAGTCGAACTCCGTCCAGCTCGCCGCCGCCTACTGGCAGCGCGACGTCTCGAGCACGGGCCTTCGCTCGGCCACTTTCGATGCCACCGACAAGACCTTCAAGCTGCAGAAGTCCGTCGACTACCCGTACACCGGTTCTCTGACGGGAGCCGGGTGCACGATCCCCGGGACCGGCGTGATCGCCCTGGTATGGGGACAGTACGAATCGGGCAGCTCCAACGACATCGTGGTCCGAAACACTCCTACGCCGATTGCCGTGACCTACTCGGTCCAGGATCGAGGATCCGGCGCCGACCGACGCTATGACCTCGTCCGCACGCGTTGCACGAAGAGCAGCGGCGGCTGGGTGGTCGACTCGTCGCAGGTCATCACCCGGAACCTGACGACCGCATCCCGCCCGGTCGTTGCGTGCAGCACGACCTGCGATGCGGCAAGCCCGCCCAGCACGATCAGCATGACGATCGAGTCGAGCGATCCCGACAACAATGACGGCAGCATCTACAAGGTCACCCTCACCGGTGAACGGAGACAGACATGATCCGTCGGTTGAAGAAGCTGCGGCTGCGCCGCGCTGACGAGGGCGCGATCCTGATCTTCGCCCTGATCATCGTGACCACGATCGCGCTGGTCGTCGGCACCCTGTTGACGCGGGGCGACGGAAGTCTCCGGGCCGCGGTCCAGCTGCGCACCGTCGCCAGCACGGCGTACGCCGCTGATGCTGCTGCCAACGTCGCCATCAACGACCTGCGGACCGGGTACGGCTTCCGCGGGCCGTCCGACCCGAATCCCGATGCTGAGCCCGCCTTCAACAACAACCCCGCGGACGGCCTCGGCTGCTTCGGGCACAACGGCGAGGACAACGGCAACCTCACCGGAGACACCGCGAGCCTGAGCCTGAATGGCTTCTACCCGGCACTCGGATCAGTCGGGACGAGCTCCGCATACGTCGAGTGCTCACCCAACAGTGGCACCGGCCAGGAGGGCGCGGTGGTCGTGATCAACAAGGACAACAAGGCGGCCTACGCCATCATCACTCTGGACGGCTCGATCACGACGACGGAGCCGCTCAACGTGCACGGCGGCATCTACTCCAACAGCTCGGTGAACGGACCGGTCGACCTCTCCATGGGCGATGCGCACGCCTTCGGCTCCTGCACGGCTACGACCGTCGTTCCCCCGTTCGTGAAGGACTGCAACAGCGCCAAGAAGATCGCCGACCCGCACGACTGCTCCGCTCCTGGGCAGACGACGAGCTGTCAGGCGTACGACCCGGACCTCACGTCGGTGCCAGCGCTGCAGAAGCCGCCGACCAGCTGTACGCCGGGCGGTGTCGCCGAGTTCGAGCCGGGCTACTACGACGACGTCACAGCACTGAACGCAGCGACGAACATGTGCGCGGCGACCTGGTTCAAGCCAGGCACGTACTATTTCGATTTCCACAACGGGTGCGTCGGGTCGGCTGCCTACTGTCCGGCAAACGTCTATGGCTCGAACGCCACGAACAGGTGGTCGATCGACAAAGGCTCGGTCGTGGGCGGCTGGCCGCCCAGTTGTGGTGCCTATTCAGCGGCGGCTGCCGCGCCGGGCGGGTCTTGCACGCTGCCGAACCCGCCCGGGATCGACAATCCCGCGACCCCTAGAACGTCGAGCTGTGTCAGTCCGATCGACAACCCGAACGCGGTCGGCGTGCAGTTCGTCTTCGGCGGTGACAGCCGGCTCTACCTGCAGAAGACGGCGATGTTCGAGATCTGCGGCAGCTACCACAGCAACCGGCCGCCCATCGACCTGTACGGACTCGACACCGGGTCGACCCCGACTGCGAAGAGCGAGACCGTCGACATCAGCAACGGCGGAAGCGTGGTCGACGCGGGTGGGTTCACGGGTGCCACGGTGGCGAACCTGAAGGCCGGTGGGAGCGGGGCGACATGGACCACCGGCGGCACCGCCGGAACCAGTTGCTGTGCCACCCCACTCGACGTCGGCAACGGCCCGAACTCGGTCCAGACCTCCGGATCGGGATCGTGGGGGACCACCGCCACGGCAGCCAACATCAGCACCGGGGGCAGCGGCGCAACGTGGACCTCCGCCAACAACCAGGGCGGTCAGCAGGGGACGCTCACCGCGACCGGTTTCGTGCCGACCACGGCGGTCCCGGCGGGAACCGCCTTGAACAACCTGCAGGTCAAGGTGCGGCACAAGGAGCCGACCCTCTCCAACAACGTCACCGTCACCCTGACGCTGGGCGCCAACGCTTGGTCGAAGACCTGGACGCTGACCCGGTCGACGGTGTTCACGACCGACACCCTCAGCCTCACTCCCGCCGAGCTGGCCTCGCTCAAGGCCTACGTGCTGAGCAACGGGTACACCGGGGCCAAGATCGCCTGGACGGGAACCCCGAACGACAAGAACCAGGTCTTCGGGGTCGGGCCGATCCAAGTTCTCCTCGACACCGGCATCCCGCCGACGGGTGGCACTACCCAGGAGTCGTCGACACTGAGGATCAACGGCTTCTCGCCGACGGCATCCGTGCCGTCCGGTGCGATCCTGACCGGGGCGACCGTCCACGTCACCCACAAGGAGCCGGACACGACTGCCAACTCGACCGGTTCGCTGACGCTGAATGTCGGGAGCTGGTCCTCCAGTCTCGCTGTCGTCGGACCGAGTGGCGCGGCGCAGACGCCGAGCACGTCGTCGCAGACTGCGAACATTCCCATCCCCGCTGCTCAGCTCAACGCCCTGCAGAAGGCCGTCCACGCCGGTGGGTACACCGGCATGACCGCCGCCTACACGGCGACCGCCAAGGGCTCGGCCGTCACCACGACAGTCGGGCCGATCACGCTCGACCTGACCTATTGGGTGCCGGTGCTGCGCGCCCAGAGCGGCTGCGTCACCACGCCCATCGCCAGCGGTGGCTGCTCGTTCCTGTCGACCGATCCCGACCACGGCAACAACAAGGTCTGGATGTACCTCCAGGGGACGACATATGCCCCCAAGGCGGACATCAACCTGACCCTCAGCAACTTCGGCGCTCAGGTGATGAGGTTCGGCCTGATCGCCCGCCAGGTCGAGTTCGACATCAACAACGGCAACCCGCGCTACACCGGACCGGTCTTCGAGATCCCGGACAACACCTACGTCCTCGGGTTCCAGAACAACGTCGTCGAGCTCATCGTCCGGGTGTGCATGGGCGAGACCACCGTGACTGCGGCGTGCAAGGCAAGCAATCCGGTGCTGCGGTCGCGGGTCCAGATCTGGGACGAGTCAGGGCAACCCGTCATCGCCGACCGCGAGATGAGGATCCTGAGCTGGAGTCGGAGCAGCTGACCACCTTGGACACGGTCGCCGTCGTCACCGTCGCCGGCCTCCTCGGGCTGGCGATCGGGTCCTTCCTCAACGTCGTGGCCCACCGGGTGCCGGCGGGGGAGTCGGTGGTGAGCCCGCCGTCGGCGTGCCCGCGGTGCGGGCACCAGATCCGGAACCGGCACAACGTCCCGGTGCTGGGCTGGGTCGTGCTGAGGGGGCGGTGCTTCGACTGCGGGGAGCCGATCAGTGCGCGGTACCCGCTGGTGGAGGCCGGAACGGGGCTGGTGTTCGCGCTGGTGGCGTTGAGGTTCGGCACCGACGGGGACGGGCTGCGGCTGCTGCCGGCGTACCTGACGTTCGCGGCGGTGGCGATCGTGCTGGCGCTGATCGACCTCGACGTGCACCGGCTGCCGGACGCGATCGTGCTGCCGTCGTACCCGGTGCTGGCAGTGCTGCTGGTGATCGGCGGGGACGGGCACGCGCTGCTGCGGGCGCTCGAGGGTGGCGCGATCCTCGGGGCGTTCTTCTTCGTGGTCTGGTACGTCGCACCCGGCGGGATGGGGTTCGGGGACGTGAAGCTGTCCGGGCTGGTGGGTGCGATGACGGCGTACCTGACGTGGGGCACCTTCCTGGTGGGTGCGTTCCTCGGGTTCCTGCTCGGGGCGGTGGCCGGGGTGCTGCTCATGGCGGGTGGTAGAGCAGGCCGCAAGACGGCGGTGCCCTTCGGGCCGTTCATGGTGCTCGGGGCGTGGAGCGCCATCCTCGGAGCGGGGAACCTGGGGGACAGCTACCTGCGCTCGATCGGGTTCTGAACGACCCGCGGGGCGAGCCTGTTCGAACAAGGGGTAGAACATGTGTTCGAACAGGTGTAGGGTGGCCGCAGGCCGTACGGCGGGATGCTCCTAGTGGTCCCGGGGACCTGAGGCCCAGCGTTGCAGGACAGGGCGCGCACCCACCAGGTGCGTCACGACCGCTGAGCCGCGGAGGCTCCTCCTGGAAGGCGAGACCGAGTTGTCGCGCCCTCAGGAAGGAAGCCCCGGATGTCCACCGCCCTCCTCGCCCGGCCGCACCCGATCGCGGGCTGTGCGGACGCGCTTCGTGCGGTGTTGCAGGACGTCGCGGACGTGCAGCCGGTGTTCATGTCGGTCGCGGAGAAGGAGGTCGCGCTGGTCGAGCTCACGCGGGCGGAGGCGCAGCTTGCCGAGCTGAAGGCGCGTGTGCTGGCGGTGTCCGACGATGTCGCGGTCGAGCATGGTGCGCGGGACGTGGCGTGGCTGGCGCATGCGACGCAGGCCGATCCTCGTGCTGCGCGGGCGGAGCTGCATCTCGCGATGGCGTTGGAGCGGCGCGCGGTGGTGGCGGGAGGGATGCGGTCCGGGGCGGTGTCGTCGGTCCAGGCGCGGGTGATCGTGGAGGCGGTCGAGGGGCTGCCGGCCGAGCTCGGGGCGGGGCTGGCTGCTCAGGCCGAGCAGACGCTGGTCGGCTACGCCGCCCAGCACCCGCCCCGGGAGCTGAAGCGGCTGGGGCGCCGGATCTTGGAGGTCGTGGCGCCGGAGGTCGCGCAGGCCGAGGAGGGGCGGCGGCTGGAGGAGGAGGGGCGGGCGCGGGAGAAGGCGTCGTTGCGGTTCCGCGACCTGGGGGAGGGGCGGACCCGGATCACGGGTGTGTTGCCGACCTCGGTGGCGGAGCGGTGGAAGCACTACCTGCAGGCCTTCACCTCGCCGCGACAGCGCGGGGGCGACGCGGTCCGCGGCGAACGAGTGCCGCAGCATCGGGCGTACGCGGAGGCGTTCGCGGCGTTGCTGGAGCTGCTTGATCCCGCGCGGCTGCCGGAGCACGGTGGGGATGCGACCACGGTGATCGTGACGATCGGAGTTGCCCAGCTGTGCAGTGATCTGGGGGCCGCAGGAGTGATCGCGGGGGACGGGGAGGAGGCGATCTCGGGGACCGAGGCGCGGCGGCTGGCGTGCCAGGCGCAGATCATCCCGGCCGTGCTGGGCGGGAAGGGGGAGGTGCTCGACCTCGGACGGCGGATGAGGTTGTTCTCGAAGGCGCAGCGGCGTGCGTTGCGTCTGCGGGACAGGCGGTGTCGGGCGGAGGGGTGCACGATCCCGGCAGCCTGGACCGAGGCGCATCACTGGAAGCCGTGGTCAGCAGGCGGGCCCACCGACCTGGCGAACGCCGTCAGCCTGTGCTCGCACCACCACCATCGCATCCACGACCGCACCTACCGTCCCGAGTTGCTGACCAACGGGGACGTCCGGTTCTCGCGGCGGACGTAGCCGTGGGTCGATCAGGCCCGGTCGTCGTAGTGGTGCACCACGCGGTCGCGGTCGCGGCGCCACGGCGGCGCGACGACCAGGGACAGCACGATCGCCAGGGCGCCGGCGACGATCAGGATCGTGCCGAGCGCGTCGTCGTTCACGTAGCTGATGTCGACGGTGATCACGTCGAGCGCGAGCACGAGGCCCGCGACGAGCAGGACGATGCCGAGTCCGATGTACATGGACCAGCAGTGCCCGGAAACGGCCGGGGCAGACCTCTCAGCGGTCGGTGAAGCAGACCAGGCAGGAGCGCGGGTCGTGCTGCAGGTGGCTCTCGTGCAGCCGCGAGGCCCGCAGGAGCAGGTCGTCCAGGGCGCGCTCGGACGCGGCGATCTCGAGGATCGTCTCCTCGAGCTCGGGGGACAGGCGCGGACCGGGCTCCGCGGTCCGGACGTCCGGCTCGGCATAGGTCGCCTCGAGTGCGCTCATGGTCCCTCCCCAAAATTGATGACCGAGACCCTCATGTCGAGGATCGGCAGTTCGGCCGGGAAGGGCAATGGTTCGAGGGAAGGTCAGGACGGTCGCGTTCCACGGGTGGCCCGATGGGGCCAGCGGACCGGGACCGGGGGTCCCCTACTGCAGGGCGGCGGTCAGCCGGGCCACGTTGTCGACGTACTTCGCGCCGGGGGAGCGCTCCTCCCACGCCTCGAGGGTGAGCTCCTTGGACAGCGCGCGGTAGGTGTCCTCGACGCGGCGCATCTTCGCCACCACGGCGGGGTCCGGCATCATCAGCGACACCTCGTAGTTGAGCGCGAACGAGCGCAGGTCCATGTTGCTCGACCCCACCACGGCGACCTGGTCGTCGATCGTGAAGTGCTTCGAGTGGAGGATGTACGGCGCGGGGTACTGGTAGATCCGCACGCCCGCCTCGAGCAGTGCCTTGTAGTACGACGCCTGCGCGTGCCCCACGAGGAACTGGTCGGACACCTCACTGACGAACAGCTCGACGTCGATGCCGCGCTCGGCAGCGGTCGTGACGGCGTACAGGAGCGACTCGTCGGGGACGAAGTACGGCGAGGTGAGCGAGATCCGCTCCGTGGCCGCGTAGATCAGCGTGGTGAACATGCGCAGGTTGTTCTCCGCGACGATGCCGGGGCCGCTCGGCACCACTTGGCAGGGGACGTCGAAGACCTCCTCGGGCCGGCGGTCCTGCTCGCCGTGGACCGCGACCAGGTCGACGACGCGACCGGTCTCGACGTACCAGTCGGAGGCGAAGACCGCGTTGAGCGCGCCGACGACCGGCCCCTCCAACCGCACCATCAGCTCGACCCACTCGCGGCCGAGCTTCTGGTTGGCGGGCTTGTTGTAACAGGGCTCGGTGAGGTTGAGCGAGCCGGTGAAGCCGACGCTGCCGTCGACGACCAGGATCTTGCGGTGGTTGCGCAGGTCGGGGCGGCGGAACCGGCCCCGCAGCGGCTTGATCGGCAGCATCGGGTGCCAGGCGATCTCGGTGCCGCGCAGCCGCTTGACCATCCTCCGGTAGCCCGGGATCCGGCGGGAGCCGATGTGGTCGAACAGCAGGCGTACGTCGACGCCGCGCCCGCTCGCGCGGATCATCGCCTGGAACACCGGGTCGGTCACGTCGTCCCAGGCGGTGATGTAGAACTGCACGTGCACGTGGCTGCGTGCCCGGTCGATCTCGCGGGCCATCTCGGCCATCAGCGCCCGGTAGTCGGACCACAGCTCGACCTCGTTGCCGCCGGTGATCGGCAGCGCGCCGAGGTTCTGGTTGAGCCTCGCCACGCCGGCCATCGCGGCGGGCAGCCGGCCCGCGTCGAACGACAGCGGCAGCTCGGCGCTGCGCTCCCGGATGGCGGCGATCGCCGTGCGCTGGCGGGTGATCCGGCGGTTGCCGAGCCGGGTGCGGCCGAGCAGCAGGAAGACCGAGAACCCGACGATCGGCTCGATCAGGATGAGCAGCAGCCAGGCCATGCCGGTCGACGGCTTCCGGTTGCCGGGAATGATCCCGAGGGCGACGAGGCGCAGCACCATGTCGAGACCGAAGACGATCCACCCGAGTGTCGACGTCGGAACCAGCAGATTCATGGGCGCAGCCTATGGAATCCTCGGTCCATGACACCGCCAGACGACAGCCTGTTCAGCCGTGTCGCCGGCGCGGTCACCGGCAAGGTCGTCGACGCGGTGCCGGTCGAGGAGATCCTCGAGCACGTCGACCTCGACGCCGTGCTCGACCAGATCGACGTCAACCACCTGCTCGAGCGGGTCGACGTCAACCGGCTCCTCGACCGGGTCGACGTCGACCGGCTCCTGGCCCGCGCGGACGTGGAGGCACTCGTGCAGCGCGCCGGGATCCCCGACATCGTGGCCGAGACCACGGGCCACCTGGCCGGGCGGACCCTCGACGTCGCGCGCAGCCAGGTCGCCGGCCTGGACACCGTGGTCACCGGCATCGTCGACCGGATCCTGCGGCGCCGCGGGCCCGCACCGCTCGGGCCGGCGCTGCTGGTGGAGCGGTGAGCCGCGCCAGCGTCACGGGTCGGTACGCCGGCCCGGTGAGTCGCGCGGGAGCGGTCGCCATCGACGTCGGGGTGGTGCTGGCGTCGTACTCCGTCGGTGTGGCGCTGACCGGCTTCCTGCTGGACGCGATCTTCGATGCCTCGCTGGAGGAGGGCACCGGGACGATCGCGTCGGTCGTCCTGCTCGGCTGGGCGGCGCTGTACGTCGCCGTCGGCACCGCGATCGCGGGCCGCACCGTCGGCAAGGCGATCGTCGGCCTCAAGGTCGTGACCCGTGACGGCCGCCCGGTCGGGCCGGCGGCCGCGGTGGTCCGGGTCGTCGCCTTCCCGCTGAGCACGTCGCTGTTCGGGCTGGGGCTGCTGCTCGTCGTGCTGCGGCGCGACCACCGTGCGCTGCACGACCTGATCGCGCGGACCGCGGTGGTCTACGACTGGGGCGACCGCCAGGCGCAGCTCCCGGGTCCGCTGACCGCGTACCTGCGCGCCCGCGACGTCGCGTGAGTGAGCCGGAAGTCAGCCCACCGTCCGCCCGATGCCCTGCGCGGCGACCTGGAGCGCCGCGACGAGGCGGGCCCGGTCGCGCTTGAGCGACGGTACGACGACGCCGAGCGCGGCGACCACCCGCTCACCGGCGGTGATCGGTACGGCGACCGAGCAGGCGCCGAGCGTCATCTCCTCGACGGTGGTCGCGTAGCCGTCGCGACGGACCTGCTCGAGCTGTTCGCGCATGCGGGCCGGCTGGGTGATCGTGTACGGCGTGACCCGGGCCGGCCGCGCGAGCGCATCGGCCACCACGTCGTCGGGCGCGTGGGCGAGGAGCACCTTGCCGACGCCGGTCGCGTGCAGGGGGAGCCGGGAGCCGACGGTGCTGACGACCGGGACGGACGCACGCCCGGAGAGGCGCTCGAGGTAGAGCACCTCGGTTCCCTCGCGCACGGCGAGGTGCACGGTGGCGCGGGTGGTGGCGTGCAGGTCGTTCATGAACGGGCGGGCGACCTCGCGCAGGCCGGTCTCGACCGGTGCGAGCAGCCCGACCTGCCACAGCCGCCTGGCGACGACGTACTCGCCGTTGGCGCGGCGCACCAGCGCGCCGCCGGCGGCCAGCTCACCGACCAGTCGGTGGGCCGTGGGCAGCGGCAGGTCGGCGCGGCGGGCCAGCTCGGACAGGGTCAGCCGACGGTGCGACTCGTCGAAGGCGAAGAGCAGCGCGAGGCTGCGCGAGACCACGGTCGCGCCTGGGACGGAGGTGTTGCCGGCCATCGCCCACCCTTTCGCTGAGTGGAAGAATGCTATCGCGCCGCACGACCCGTGGCCCCTAGCGTGGGGGCATGGACTCGCAAGCGCGGATCACCGCCGAGATCGCCGAGGCGCACGCCGCGACCCCACCGGGCGCCGCGCAGCCGCGGATCGACTTCCCGCCGTACCGCAGCTCCGCGCTGCGCCACCCCACCAAGGACCTGCGCCACGCCGACCCCGAGGGGATCGAGCTGGTGGCACCGGTGTTCGGGCACTCCGACATCGACCCGGTCGAGGCTGACTTGACCATCCAGCACGGCGGCGAGCCGATCGGGGAGCGGATGCTGCTCACCGGCCGCGTCCTCGACGGCGACGGGCGCCCGGTCCGTCACCAGCTGGTCGAGATCTGGCAGGCCAACGCGGGCGGGCGCTACATCCACAAGCGCGACCAGCACCCGGCGCCGATCGACCCCAACTTCACCGGCGTCGGGCGCTGCCTGACCGACGGCGACGGGACGTACCGCTTCACCACGATCAAGCCGGGCCCGTACCCCTGGCGCAACCACCTCAACGCCTGGCGCCCCGCGCACATCCACTTCTCGCTGTTCGGCACCGAGTTCACCCAGCGGCTGATCACCCAGATGTACTTCCCGGGCGACCCGCTGTTCGCGCTCGACCCGATCTACCAGTCGATCACCGACCAGGCCGTGCGCGAGCGCCTCGTGGCGACCTACGACCACGACCTGACCACCCACGAGTGGGCGACCGGCTACCGCTGGGACATCGTGCTGACCGGCACCCACGCGACGCCCCTGGAGCGTGACGACCATGAGTGAGACCCTCGCGCCCACCCCCGGGCAGACGATCGGGCCGTTCTTCCACGACGTCCTGCCGTACGACGGCGGCGCATTCCTGGTCCCCGCGGGCTCGGCCGGCGCGGTCCGCCTGCACGGCACCGTCTACGACGGCAGCGGCGCTCCCGTCCCCGACGCGCTCCTCGAGATCCGGCAGGCCGACCCGGCCGGCGCGGCGCCGCGGGTCGAGGGCTCGCTGCACCGCGACGGCCGGTTCACCGGCTGGGGGCGGGCGGCCACCGACGCGTCCGGGCGCTACGCCTTCACGACCGTCCTCCCGGGCGGTGTCGAGGGGGGAGCGGCCTTCTTCTCGGTCGTCGTGTTCGCGCGCGGCCTGCTCGACCGGCTCTTCACCCGTGCCTACCTGCCGGGTGAGTCCGACGACTTCCTCGCCGGACTCCCCGCGGACGAGGCGCAGACACTACGGGTCGAGCCCGAGGCCGACGGCAGCCTCCGGTTCGACGTCCACCTGCAGGGCGACCGCGAGACGGTCTTCCTCAGCTACCCGCGGCACCGGTCATGAGCATCCTTCGTCCCGGCGCGCACCGGGCCGCCGGGACCGCCGACGACACGGCGGTCCTCGCGGCCATGCTGCGCGTGGAGGTGGCCTGGGCGCGGGCCCTGGTCGCCGCCGGGAGCGCGACCGACGCCGATGCGGCAGCGGTCGCCGAGGCGGCGGCCGGGCTCGACGTCGACCTGCCTGCGCTGGTGGTCGCGGCGGAGGCGGCCGGCAATCCCGTCGTACCGCTGGTCGAGCTGCTCCGCACCGCCGCCGGCGACGCGTCCGGCGCCGTGCACCGGGGCCTCACCAGCCAGGACGTGGTCGACACCGCGCTGGTCCTGCTCGCCCGCGACGCGGTCGCCCGGGTCCGGGCCGACCTGGTGACCACCGGCGACGCCGTCGCCGTGCTGGCGCGCGCCCACCGTGACGACGCCGCCGTCGCCAGGACCCTCACCCAGTGGGCGGTGCCGACCACCTTCGGCCTGCGCGCGGCCCAGTGGCTGGCCGGCGTCGACGACGCCGTCAGGCGGCTCGACGGGCTCGCCTTCCCGGTCCAGTACGGCGGCGCGGCGGGCACCCGCGCACTGCTGGCCGAGCCCGAGGCGCTGCCCGCGTTCGCCGCCGCCCTCGGTCTCGACGCGGCCGCGCTGCCGTGGCACACCCGGCGCGCGACGGTCACGGCGATCGGTGACGCGCTCACCACCGCCACCGACGTCCTCGGTGTCGTCGCGGCCGACGTGCTGCTGCTCGGCCGCCCCGAGGTCGCCGAGGTGCGCGAGGGCGCCGTCGCCGGGCGCGGTGGCTCCTCGACGATGCCGCACAAGCAGAACCCGGTCCTGTCCGTCCTCGTGCACGCGGCTGCGCAGCAGGCGCCGGGCCTCGCCGCCCAGCTCCACCTGTCCGCGGCCGGCGCCGTCGACGAGCGGCCCGACGGTGCCTGGCACGCCGAATGGCCTGTCCTGACGCGGCTCCTGGAGCTCGCCGTCACCGCGGCGAGCCAGGCCGCCGAGCTCGTCGCCGGCCTGCACGTCGACACCTCCGCGATGGCCGCCCGGGTCGACGCGGCCACCGCGACCGGCAGCCTCGACACCCGGGGCGGGACCGGCGAGGCCGGGCGCCTCGTCGACCTCGCGATCACCCGCTGGGAGGAGACCCGTGCCTGACCTGACCTTCACGCAGCTGTCCGGGGACCAGCCACGCACGGACGCCGAGCGCGTCCTCGTCGTCGGCCCGTCCCTCGGCACCGGCGTCGCCGACCTCTGGTCCCGCTGCGCCGCGCTGCTGCCCGCGACCTGGCAGGTCGTCGGCTGGGACCTGCCCGGTCACGGGGCAGGAGCCCCCGCGACGACGGTGTTCACCGTGGAGGAGCTGGCGGCCGCCGTACGCGACCGGGCGGCCGGGATCGCGGCCGGCCGTCCCGTCTCCTACGCGGGCGTGTCCTTCGGCGGCGCCGTCGGCTTCGCGATCGCCGTCGAGCCGGGGCCGTTCGACGCGGTCGTCACGCTGGCCGCGGCGCCGAGGATCGGTACGCCGGAGGGATGGCACGACCGGGCGGCGTACGTCCGCAAGGCCGGCACCGCCGCCATGGTGGAGGGCTCCGCGGCCCGTTGGTTCGCACCCGGCTTCCTCGAACGAGACCCCGCGACCGGCAGCGCGCTGCTGCTGGCCCTGCAGTCGGTCGACGACGAGTCGTACGCGCTGGCCTGCGAGGCGCTGGCGGCCTTCGACGTCCGTGACCGGGTCTCGTTCGCGCCCGTGCCGTTGCTCTCCGCCGGCGGCGAGCACGACGTCGTCGTCACGCCCGACCAGGTCGCGGTGGTGATCCCCGGCGTCGCGCACCAGCCCACCGCCGAGGACCCGGCCGCGACCGCCGCCCTGATCCGTGAGTTCCTGGAGGCCACCCGATGACGTACGACGACCCGTTCGACGCAGGCATGACCGTCCGGCGCGAGGTGCTCGGCGACGCGCACGTCGACCGCGCCGAGGCCGCGAAGACCCCGTTCACGCAGGACTTTCAGGAGCTGATCACCCGCTACGCGTGGGGGAGCGTGTGGACCCGGCCCGGTCTCGACCGCCGGTCGCGCTCGGTCGCCGTCCTCACCGCGATGATCGCGCTCGGGCACTGGGAGGAGTTCGCGATGCACGTGCGCGCCGCGCGCACCAACGGCCTCGGCGACGACGAGATCGCCGAGGTGATCCTTCAGGCCGGCATCTACTGCGGCGTCCCCGCCGCCAACCACGCCTTCGCCGTCGCGAAGGGTGTCCTCGAGGAGCTGGACCGATGAGCATCACGACGACCACCACCGACGTCGCCATCGTCGGCGCCGGCCCCGCCGGCCTGATGCTCGCCCACCTGCTGCAGCGCGCCGGCATCTCCTCGGTCGCGATCGACATCCGCAGCCGCGAGGAGATCGAGAACACCCACCGGGCCGGGATCCTGGAGCAGGACAGCGTCCGGCTGCTGGTCGAGTCCGGCGTCTCCGAGCGGGTGCTGCGCGACGGCTACCGCCACGCCGGCATCGACCTCGCGTTCGGCGGCGGCGGGCACCGGATCGACTTCGAGTCGCTGGTCGGCGCCTCGGTCCAGCTGTACCCGCAGACCGACGTCTTCATCGACCTCGCCGACGCCCGCGCGCGCGAGGGCGGGGACGTCCGGTTCGGGGTGAGCGAGGTGTCGGTCGCCGACATCACCGGCGACCGGCCGCTGATGAGGTTCACCGACGCGGACGGCGTACGCCACGAGGTCGCGGCCCGGATCCTGGTCGGCTCCGACGGGTCGCGCAGCATCTGCCGCCACGAGTTCCCCGAGTCGCTGCGCCGCCAGTTCTTCCGCGAGTACCCCTTCGCCTGGTTCGGCATCCTTTGCGAGGCGCCCCCCAGCAGTGACGAGCTCATCTACAGCCACTCCGAGCGCGGCTTCGCGCTGATCAGCCAGCGCACCGAGACGCTGCAGCGGATGTACTTCCAGTGCGACCCGGCCGAGGACGTCGCCGCCTGGTCCGACGACCGGGTCTGGGAGGAGCTCCAGGCCCGGGTCGGCGCCAACGGCTACGTCCTCAAGGAGGGCCCGATCACCTCGAAGGTGGTGCTGCCGTTCCGCAGCTTCGTCCAGGAGCCGATGCGCCACGGCAACCTCGTCCTCGCCGGCGACGCCGCGCACACCGTCCCGCCGACCGGCGCCAAGGGCCTCAACCTGGCGCTGGCCGACGTCCGGGTGCTCGCCGAGGAGCTCGAGCTCCACCTCCGTGGGGACGAGGTGGCGCTCGACCGGTACGCCGAGCGGGCGCTGCAGCGGGTCTGGAAGGCGCAGCACTTCTCGTACTGGATGACCACGATGCTGCACCGCCTGCCCGAGGCGAGCGACTTCGACGTACGCCGGCAGGTGGGCGAGCTGACCTCGCTGGTCACCTCGTCCGCCGGGTCGACGTACCTCGCGGAGGGCTACACCGGCTGGCCCTCCTGAGGCGGTCCGGAGAACGCGCAGCCGGTCGGTACGCCGAAGCGACGCAGGAGGACCGCCGCCGGGCAGAACCCGGTGACGCTCGATTGCAGAAGGTTGGCTCCGACGAAGCCGGTGAGCAGCAGCCACCACGGCGAGAGCAGCGCGGCGAGGCCCGCGCTGGCGAGCACCAGGGTGCCCGCCAGCGCGAGGACGAGCCGGTCGACGTTCATCGCCACCACCGCTTCGGCCTCTCGGGGCGCTCGTGGCCGCCGCACCACTGGTCAGCGGGCACCCGGGCCTTCACCGACGCGACGTGCTGGCCGCAGCCGGCCCAGGTCGTCTTGCCGCAGGTCTTGCAGCGCACGGGACGGCACACGGCTCAGGCCTGCGCTGCAGCGGGCTCGAGGGCGTCGGCGAACGAGCAGAACGCGTCGTACGCCCGGGCGCCGTGGATCGTCGCGGGCCCGCCGTGCATCAGGAAGGTGACGCCGATGGCCTCGGCGGCCTCCTGCTTCGTGGCGCCGGCGCGGGCGGCGGCCTGCGCGTGGGAGGCGATGCAGCCGTCGCAGCCCTCGACGACGCCGATCGCCATCGCGATCAGCTCCTTGGTGCGCGCCTCGAGCGCGCCGTCGGCGAAGGCGGCCTTCGAAAGGGCGCCGAAGCCCTGGTAGACCTCGGGGATCGCGCGGCGCAGCTGGCGGTGCAGCGGGGAGAGCTCGTCGAGGATCGGCTTGGCGTGGGGTGAGTCGGTCATGGTGGTTCCTCTCGGGTCGCTTCGGTTGGGGTCGGTTCGGGTCGGGATCGATCAGTCGTGGGCGAAGGTGATGGCGGGCAGGATCCGGCGCAGCCAGGCCGGCGTGGCCCAGGCGGCACGGCCGGAGAGCCGCAGCATCACGGGCAGCAGGACCAGGCGGACCAGGAAGGCGTCGAGCAGGACGGCGACGCCGAGGATCACGCCCATCTCCTTGGGTGGCAGCGGTCCGGACAGCGCGAAGGTGAAGAACACCGCGACCATCACACCGCCGGCGGCGAAGATCACCCGGCCCGAGTGGGCGACCGCGCCGACCATCGCCTCGCGCGGGTCGCCGGACTTCTCCCAGTGCTCCTTGGCCGAGGCCAGCAGGAACACGGTGTAGTCCATGGCGATCGCGAAGATCATCGCGAAGAAGAACACCGGCGCCCACGCGTCGAGGAAGCCCTGGTGCTCGAATCCGAGCAGGCCCGAGCCGTGGCCGTCCTGGAACAACAGCCGCGCGACCCCGAAGGCTGCGGCCGTCGAGAGCAGGCTGGCGAGCGTGCCGAGCAGCGAGATCAGCGGCGCTTGCAGGGCGACCAGCAGGAGCAGGAAGCCGAGCAGCAGCACGACGCCGATCACCAGTGGCGTGGAGCGCTGGAGCTGGTCGGTCAGGTCGATGTTCTCGACCGCGGCGCCGCCGACGAGGGCGGACGGCGGCAGGTCGGCGCGCAGCCGGTCGATCGTCGCCGGCAGGGCGGGGTCGGACGGGTCGACCGTCGGCATCGCCTGGATCATCGTGAGGTCGCTGCCGTCGGTGGCAGGCATCGGCGGGAGAACGGCCTGGATGCCGGCGTCGTCGGCGAGCACGGCGGCGGCCGTACCGGCGTCGGTCTCGTCGACGACGACCTGCAGCATCCCCGGCGCACCGGGGCCGAAGGCGTCCTTGACCTGGGCGTACCCGACCCGCGCGCTGGCGTCCTCGGGCAGCACCTTGATCGACGGCATCCCGGTCTTCAGGCCGACGATCGGCGCGGCGAGGACCAGCAGCACGACGCTCGCGCCGACGCCCCAGGCCACCGGGCGGCGCCACAGGTGGGCGCCCCAGCGGGCGAAGACGGGGGAGCGGTGCTCGCCGACCCTGACCCACGGTAGGGCGAACCGGTTGATCCGGTCGTCGAGCTTGAACAGCACGAGGGGCAGCAGGGTCAGCGTCGCGGCCAGCACGAAGACGACCGAGATCATGATCCCGCCGGCCATCGAGCGGAACGACGGCGACGGCACGAGCAGCACGGCGGACAGGGACACGAGGACGGTCGCGCCCGAGAGCAGGACCGCCTTCCCGGCCGTGTCCATGGTCTCCGCGACAGCCTGCCGGGGCGTGCTGTGCTGGCCCATCCGGGCCGCGCGGTAGCGGACCACCACGAAGAGCGCGTAGTCGATGCCCAGGGCGAGGGCGAACATCATCGCGAAGTTCATCGCCCAGATGGACACGGGCACCAGCTCGTTGATCAGCACCAGCGAGCCGGCCGAGGCCACCAGCCCGGCGAGGGTCAGCAGCAGGGGGAGCCCGGCGGCGACGAGGGCTCCGAACGCCAGCACCAGGATCGCCAGGGTCACCGGCCAGGACACCATCTCCGAGGTCAGCATCGCCTCGAGGTTGGCCTCGTTGAAGTCCGACCAGAGCAGCGACGAGCCGGTGGGGTTGACCTGCACCGTGTCGGTCGACAGGTGCTGCAGCTCCTCCTTGAGGTCGGTCGCGACCCGCACCATCTCGTTGGTGTCGGCGCCGGCACCGCCCAGGACGACCGCTGTACGACCGTCGGGCGAGAGGCTGGCTCCGGGCATCGGCGCGATCACCTCGGCGATCCGCGGCTCGTCCTCGAGCACCTGCGTCACCTCGGCGAGCACCCGCGCGCCCTCGCCCTCGCCGAGCGGGCCGTCGGTGCTGTGTACGACGACCTGGATGGCGTGGCTGGCGTTGCCGCCGAAGTGCTCCTCGGCGAGGTCGCGCACGGCCACGGACTCCGAGCCGTTCGCCTGCCAGCCCGCGCCCGACAGGTTCTTCTCGACCGACGGCGCGAAGACGCCGAGCCCGATGACGAGCGCCACCCAGGCGATGCCGACGGTGCGGCGGTGCTCGGTCACCCAGACGCCGAGGCGGCCGAGCGGTCCTGGCCGCCAGGTGTGCGAGGCCGCCTCCGGTGCGGCCGGTGTCGTCTGCGCCACGGTGGCGCCTCCTTTCGGTTTATCCCCCCAGGGGGTTACGATGACGACAGTAGCAGATCCCCCCGGGGGGATACGGAATCGAGGAGAGGACCTCCGATGGACACCACCGACTTCACGCTCAGCACGACCCTCGCGGCGTCGTACGACGACACGGTGGCGCGGGTGCGAGAGCTGCTCGGCGACGCCGGCTTCGGCGTACTGACCGAGATCGACATCCGTGCCACCCTCAAGGTGAAGCTCGACGTGGACGTCCCGGCACAGCTGATCCTCGGCGCCTGTCGCCCCCAGCTCGCGCACCGCGCGCTGCAGGTCGAGCCGCGGGTCGCGGCCCTGATGCCGTGCAACGTCGTGGTCGCCGACGCGGGGGAGGGACGGACTCGCGTCGACGTGATGGATCCCGCCCTGCTCGCCACGCTGGCGCCCGATCCGGAGCTCGCCGAGGTGGCCGCCGACGGCCGCGCCCGGCTCACCGGGATGATGGAGGCCCTGACCGACCAGACGGGAGCGACCGCATGAAGCTGGAGCCTGAGGAGATCAAGGCGATCATCACCCGCCTCAAGAGGGCCAACGGGCACCTCGCGTCGGTGATCCGGATGCTGGAGGAGGGCGCCGAGTGCGAGGACGCACTGATGCAGCTCGCCGCGGTCAACAAGGCCGTGGGGCGCGGCGGGTACGCGCTGGTCGCCACCGGTCTGCAGAAGTGCCTGGTCGAGGGCGGCCCGGACTCGGTGGACGCGAAGAAGATGGAGAAGCTGTTCCTGGCGCTGGCCTGAGGTCTCCGGCTCAACGACCGAATTTGTCGTGGTCGGGCCGGATCAGCGACGAATTCGGTAGTTGAACCGCACGCTCAGCTCAGCACCTCGCGCACGCTCGCCGCGGCGTACGCGTTCCACAGCGGCATCCGGCGCAGCAGGTAGTGCCCGACCGCACCCATGTCGGTGAACTCCGCGTCGGCGACCTCGGCCGCGCGGGCGACGTAGGCCCGGGTGGCGCGGGGCGAGGTGATCCGGTCGAGGCGGCCGTGGGCGGCGCGGAGGACCTTGCCGGTCAGCGGCGCGACCGGGTCGTCGGCCGGGAGCCAGGGGGCGAGGGCGACGACGCCGCGCACCGACGGGTGGTCGGCGACGGCGACGCCGGTGCGGGCGCCCATCGAGTGGCCGAGGATCGCGACGGGGAGGCCGTGGGTGCGGGCGATCTCGTCGAGCGCCCAGCGCGCGTCGGCGACCGGCGCGGGCGGATGTCCGTGGCCGGCGTTCCATCCACGGACCCGGTAGCGCAGCACGACGACGCCGATCCCGTCGGCGGCCGCGACCCCGGCGACGTGGCGGGCCAGCGCCCGACCGCGACGCCACGACAGGCTGCGCCCGTCGACGGGGTCGGTCCCGTGCTGGGCGCCGCCGTGCAGCACGAGCGTGATCGCGCGGGCGGAGTCGGGGACCCAGGAGTCGGTGAACACCGGTGTCGCGGAGCTGGTCGTCATCTCGGGCATCACCGGGTCTTCGGAGCGGTCGGCGTCGTGGATGGGTCAGCCTCCGTGTCGTCGCAGCAGTTGGTAGGCCTCCAGTGTCGCCGCGCGCTGCTCCGCGTGGTCGACGATCGGCTCGGGGTAGTCGCCGACGGACGGGTCGGCGAGCTCGGGGATCCAGCGCCGAACGTACGCACCGTCCGGGTCGAACTTCTTGCCCTGGGTGGTCGGGTTGAAGATCCGGAAGTACGGCGCCGCGTCGGTGCCGCAGCCCGCGACCCACTGCCAGTTGTGCTGGTTGCTCGCCAGGTCGCCGTCGACGAGGTGGCGCATGAAGTGCCGGGCGCCGTGCTGCCACTCGACGTGCAGGTCCTTGACCAGGAAGGACGCCACGATCATCCGCACCCGGTTGTGCATCCAGCCCTCCGCCAGCAGCTGCCGCATCCCGGCATCGACGATCGGATAGCCGGTCCGGCCCTCCGCCCACGCCGCCAGTCGTCGCCGCAGCTCGGCGCCCGTGACGTACGGCAGGTCGCGCAGCTCGGGCCGGAAGTACTCCCGCGCGGATGCCGGCCAGTGGTGCAGCACGTGCGCGTAGAACTCGCGCCAGGCCAGCTCCTTGCGGAAGGTGGCGGCGTGCGGACTGCGCGCATCCAGGTCGGCGAGCACGGTGCGCGGGTGGATCGTGCCCCAGCGCAGGTCAGGGGAGAGCCGCGAGGTCGCGTCGAGGTCGGGGCGGTCGCGCACGTCGTCGTACGGCGTCCCGCGCCACGCCTCCCAGCGCGCCAGCGCTGCCGCTTCGCCCGCCTCGGGGAGGTCCACGCCGGCGATGTCCGGCTCGCCGGGCAGGTCGTCCGACGGCGCGCCCACCCAGTCGACCGAGGCCGGGTCGGACTCCGCGGGCGCCCGCCAGCCGTGGTCCACCCACGCGCGGTGGAACGGCGTGAACACCTGGTAGGGGCGACCGTCCTTGGTGAGCACCCGCCCCGGCGCGACGGCGTACGGCGACCCGGTGGCCACGAGCGGCACCGCACCGAGCGCCTCGGCGACCCGGTTGTCCCGGGCGGCGCCGTACGGACCGAAGTCGGCCGAGACGTGCACGGCACCCGCGCCGGCCTCGGCCACGACCTCGGGAACGACCGACTCCGGCCGGCCCGAGCGCACGACCAGGCCCGGGCCGAACTGCCGCAGCGACGCGTCGAGAGCCCGCAGGGTCCGCAGCAGGAAGGCGCGCCGGATGTCACCGGACGGCCTCCACAACGCGGGGTCGAGCACGAACAGCGGCAGCACCGGGCCGTCCGCCGAGGCGGCCAGCAGGGCCGGGTGGTCACCGAGCCGGAGGTCCCGACGGAACCACAGGATGCTCCCTCTCGCCCGACGGTCAGTCACCCGGCCATGCTGGCAGACGGTGCCTGAGCGATCTCAGTCCAACCCCAGGTCCTTGGTCGCCAGCTGGGCCGCGCGGAAGCCGGCCATGCCGTGCGCCCCCGGGCCGGGCGGCGCGGCGGCCGAGCACAGGTAGACCCCGCGGGCGCCGGTCCGGTACGGGTTGCGGCCGGGGCGCGGCCCGAGCAGCAGCGCGGTCGGCGACTTGGCGCCGGTGAGGATGTCGCCGCCGACGTAGTTGGTGTTGCCGGTCGCGAACTGCCCGGGCGAGGTGACGTGGACGCCGACGATCCGCTCGCGGAACCCGGGGGCGAAACGTTCGATCTGGGCGGTGATCGCCTCGGTGGCGTCGCCGTCGAAGCCGGCGGGGACGTGGGCGTAGCTGTAGACCGGGTGGACGTCGCCGCGGGAGCGGGACGGGTCGGCGACGTACTGCTGGCCGAGGAGCACGAACGGGCGCTCGGGCATCCGGCCGGAGCTCACCGCCTTCTCGTTCGCGATGATCTCCGCGGGGCCGCCGCCGAGGTGGACGGTGCCGGCGCGGGTGAGGTCGGCGTCGCGCCACGGGATGCCCTGCTCGACGGCGAAGTCGACCTTGAAGGCGGCCGGTCCGTAGCGGTAGCGGCGGTAGGCGCGGCGGGTGCCGGCGGGGAGCCGGTCGCCGTACAGGTCGAGGGCGGCGGTCGGCGAGAGGTTGAGCAGGACGGCGTCCGCGGCGGGCAGCTGGTCGAGCGAGGTCACGTGGGCCCCGGTCTCGATCCGGCCGCCGTGGTCGAGCAGCGCCTTGGCCAGCGCCTCGGTGAGCGCCTGGGTGCCGCCGACGACGACCGGCCAACCGTCGTGGTGGCCGGCGGTGAGGATGCCGGTGCCGATCGCGGAGGAGATGACCTCGGTGAGGGGGCGCATCGCGTGGGCCGTCGTACCGAGGAAGAGGGCGCGGGCCTGCTCGGTGCGGAAGAACCGGGCCAACACCGCGGCCGGGAGGACGGTGGGGGCGCCGAACCGGCCGAGCAGGAGCGGGTGGCGGGGGAGGTGGACGACCGGTCCGAGGATGTCGGCGGCGAGCTTGCCGTAGGCGCGCGACGGGCCGCCGAACAGAAGCCTCCAGCGACGCGCGTCGGCGCCCAGGCCGGCCGCGGTCTCCTCGACCGAGCGGTGCAGCAGCGCGGGGGCGGCGTCGTCGAGCGGGTGGGCGGCGTCGATCTCGGGCCAGGCCCACTGCAGGCCGTAGCGCTCCAGGCCGGCCAGTGCGGGGGAGCCGACGGCCATCGGGTGGAAGGCGGCGCAGTGGTCGACGAGGATCCCCTCGCCGAACGGCTGCGTGGTGCGGGTGCCGCCGCCGATCTCGTCGGCCGCCTCCAGCACGCTCACCTGTGCACCGGCGCGGGCCAGGGTCAGCGCGGCCGTCAGGCCGTTGGGCCCGCTGCCGATCACGATGGCGTCCGTCATGGTTCGACCGTACGACGAGCGCGTCGCGGGCGCCCATGTCCCGCGAGGCCGGACTTGGGGGACCGGCTTTGGTCCCGGCGCACAAGCGCCCCGGTCGTCACGCTCGGCCGGCCTCGACCAGGACCGCGCGCCCCAGCCAGTGGCAGGCGGTCAGCGCGAGCTCGATCGCCTGCCGGTCCGACCCGATCGGGCGGCCGAGTGCCTTCGCGGCGGACGCGATCCGGTACTTCACCGAGTTCTTGTGCATCAGCATCGCCTCGGCGGTGGCGGTGTAGCTGCTGTCGTGCTGGAAGAACAACAGCAGCGTGTGCCGCAGTCGTTCGTGCTGCTCGTCGTCGTGGGCGAGGTCGCCGAGTGTCTCGTGCACCCAGGTCCGCGTGGTGTCGAGGTCATGGGTCAGCAGCGAGGCGACCTTCAGCCCGGGCTCGTCGAAGCTGGTGACCGAGCGGCGCGGGTCGTCCCCGACGGTCGCGACCTGTTGGGCCCTCAGCGCCTCGAGGTGGGTGCGCCGGAAGCCGTCCACCCCGTGCGCCGGGCGGCCTAGCGCCAGGCGGGGCACCGGCGGCTCGCCCACCGCGGCGAGCCGGGACGCCAGCGCGCCGAGGTCGGGCACGGCGCCGTCAGGGTCGTCGGGGACCGCGAACCAGGCCCAGGCGGTGGCCCGGTCGTGCGGCACGAGCAGGGGAGCGCCGCGTGCATCCAGCTGTTCGGCGATCGCCGCCGCTGCCCGGGTGAAGCGGGTCAGCTGGTCCTGCTGGGCGCCTGTCTCGTGCACCCACAGCACGGCGCCGAGATGGTTGACGCGCAGCCGGTGGCCGAGCACCTTCTCGGCGGCGTCGACGTCGGTGACGGTGCCGGCGATCAGCTCGTCGACCCGGCCGGACCGGGCGCTGTTGCGCTCGGCCAGCCAACGCTCGCGCTCCTCCTCGTAGACGGTGATCACCCGCTGGGAGATCCAGTCGATGTAGTCGAAGGTGACCTCGACGACCTTCTCGTACGCCGCGGCCCGGGCCGGCGCGGGCGCGTCCATTCGCTGGCACTCGGCGAAGACCAGCTCGAGCAGGTTCTGCTGGCCGAGCCGGTAGGCACGGACCAGCGCGCTCACCGCGACCCCGCGCTGGGCGAGCCGCCGGGCGTACTCGTAGGCCGCCGACGGCGGCTCGATCTTGTCGAGGGCGATGTCGTGGCGCAGTGCGTTGAGGATGTTCTCGATGTTGCCCTCGATGCTCGCGTAGAGCAGGTCGATGATGACGGCGTCGCCGTCGAGCTCCTCGATCCGCGTCGCGAGCCGGTCGCGGAGCGCGCCGGTGAGGTCGGCGAGCCGCGACTGCAGTGCGGCCGCGACCACCTCGACGAGGTCGGCGCCGTCGGCACCGGTTCGCTCAGCCACGACCGGCATCCTCGCAGACGGGGGCAGCGTCGGGTCAGACCTGGCTCGGCTCACGTAGCAACCCCTTGACCAGCTTGCCGACCGAGTTCTTGGGCAGCTCGGTGCGGACCTCGAACTGCTCGGGCACCTTGTAGCGCGCGAGACGCGCCGCGCAGTGGACACGCAGCTCCTCGGGTGCCACGACGCGACCCGGCCGCGGGGCGACGTAGGCGACCGGGACCTCGCCCAGCACCGCGTCCGGCCGGCCGACGACGGCCGCCTCGAGCACCGCAGGGTGGGCGTAGAGGCACTCCTCGATCTCCTTGGGGTAGATGTTCTCGCCGCCGCGGATGATCAGGTCCTTGATCCGGTCGACGATGCGCAGGTACCCGTCCTCGTCGACGATCCCGACGTCGCCGGTGTGCAGCCACCCGTCCTTGATCACCTTCGCCGTCTCCTCGGGCCTGCCCAGGTAGCCGCGCATCACGTTCGCGCCGCGGATCACCACCTCGCCGCGCGCGCCCGGCGGCAGGTGCTCGCCGGACGGCGAGACGACCGCGACCTCCTGGCCCGGCAGGGCGATGCCGACGGTGCCGGGCTTGCGAGGTCCGTCGAGCGGGTTGATGTTCGAGGCGACGCTGCTCTCCGAGAGGCCGTAGCCCTCGACCACCGGCACCCCGAACCGCTTCTCGAACCGCATGATCAGCTCGGCCGGCATCGGCGCCGCCCCGCACACCAGGAACCGCAGCGAGGAGGTGTCCACCTCCCTGGTGGTGCGGGCGTCGAGCACGGCGTAGATCGTCGGCACCGCGGAGAAGTACGTCGGCCGGGCGGTCTCGACGAGCTCCCAGAAGGTGTCGGGGGCGAACCGGGGCGCGACCACCACGTCGCCGCCCGCGCGCAGCGGCGCGAGGGTGCCCGCGATCAGCCCGTTCGCGTGGAACAGCGGCAGGACCAGCAGGCTGGTGTCCGCGGCGCTCAGCGAGAAGTGCTCGACCAGCGAGCCGCTCATCGCGTCCAGGTTGGCGTGGTCGAGCAGCACGCCCTTGGGCCGCCCGGTCGTGCCGCTGGTGTAGATGATCAGCGCGAAGTCGTCGGCCGCCGCGGCCGGGCCGTCGTCCGGCTCCACGGCGAGGTCGTCGCCGTCGATCGACGCCGCGTCCAGCCAGGCGATCCCGACCGACGCGGCCAGCTCGCGCGCCCGCTCGTCGCCCACCAGCACCGCGGCCGCGGAGTCCTGCAGCTGGTAGCGGGCCTCGTCGTCGGTGAGCGCCGCGTTGACCGGAGTCAGCGCGGATCCTCGGTACCAGGCGGCGAACATGGTCGTGACGATCTCCGCGCAGTTCGGCAGCATCACCGCGACCGTGTCGCCCGGTGCGATCCCGAGAGCACCGAGCCGCTGCGCGAGCCGCCGTACGTCGGCCGCGAACCTCGCGTTGTCGAAGGCCCGTTCGCCGTCGCGGAGGCAGGACCCGGTGGGGTCCTGTGCAGCGCGGGCGAAGGGGATCTCGGCGAGCGGGCTCATGCGGGCACCTCGGCGGTGGCGCGCCGCCAGGTGACGGTGGTCGGGACCGGGCCGTTGGGCAGCCACGGCTGCTCCCTGACGCAGTCGGAGACCAGCCAGGTGCCGCGCTCGACGATGCCGAGCGCCGCGTCCATCACGAAGTACTCCTGGGTCTTCTTGTGGATCGGCTGCGACTCGACCCAGACCACGACGAACTCGCCGGGAGCGAAGCCGATCCGCTTCTGGATCGCCTCGATCAGCTGGTCGTCGTGCAGGTGGCCGTCGCCGAAGTTCCAGCCGATGACCGAGTTGCAGCAGAACTCGGCCTCGCGCAACGAGTAGGACTCGTACTCCTCGCCCAGGTAGTCCTGCATCACCGAGAACAGGCCCCGGCCCTGGCTGTGCATCGAGCGCCAGGCGAGCGTCATCTGCATGGTCATCTCCGCGACGTCCTGCGGGTAGCCCATGCCCTCGACGAGCTGGTCGATCTGGTTCTTCGCGGGCTTCTTGAGCTGGTTGAGCTTCGCCTCGGCGCCGGGCGCGAACGCCCACGTGGCCGAGGCCCAGTTGCCGGCGTACTGCCGCATCGAGGGGAGGAAGGAGACCAGGTCGGGGCGAAGGTTGCCGAGCACCGGGAAGAAGAGGAGCGCGGCGGCGAGCACCGGCAGCATCCACGGCCGGCTGAAGTCGCTCACGCCATAGCCGTCGCCCGCGAAGTGGCCGGCGAACAGGAACACGGTGATGTAGGCGAACAGGATGTTCCACTCCAGCGGTACGGCGAGCGGGAACGTCTGGGTGATGAACAGGTGGAAGAGCACCATCGAGCCGACCGCGAGCAGGGTGATGGTCCAGCTGGTGCTGAACAGCAGGACCAGGGGGACGACCAGCTCTGCCGTCGTACCGAGGACGTGGGCCATGAACCAGGCGATCCGCGAGGGCTTGAGGTCGTCGGGCAGCGAGCGGTAGTGCGCGCGCTTGACGATCTTGGGGGCGAAGGGCGCGTTGGAGACCATCGGCGGGACGACGTTCTCGAAGTGCGCGTTCATCTTGGAGATCGCCGCACCCACCCAGACGATCACGATGACGAGCTTCGCCGCCACGACGAAGTCGACGAGGGTGAGCACGCTGCCGGCGAGGCTGGAGATCAGGAGGATCGGCAGGTACTGCTCGCCGCGGGCGGCGAGGAACAGGATCTTGTCGCGCAGGCCGCAGAGCACCAGCAGCGCGGCGGAGAGGGCCATGAAGCGCGGGTCGACCATCTCGATGCCGCCCAAGCCGTCGATCCGGGTGCTGCCGCCCGCGACGATGCCGACCAGGAAGCAGGCCAGGGTCGCGAGGTACAGCAGCACGTCGAACACGCTGCGGTTGTCGCCCGAGGTGAACGGCACCTTGCCCGGCCAGGGAGGGAGCCGGATCGTGTCCGGTCGCGCCCAGTAGGAGATGCCCCCGGTCATCGGCTTGAAGTGCGCCGCCAGCGGGCCCCAGGTGCCGCCGATGCCGAACAGCTCGAGGAAGAGCGTCCACAGCACGAGCTTCTGGTAGATCACCGGCTGGTCCCACCACTGCGCGACGTCGAGCGGGCCGCCGACACCGGAGGTGAGCGTCGCGAGCGCGACGCCGCCGCCGATGTGGAGGACGAGCAGCTTCACGATGTAGATCGTGTGCACCATCTTCGGGGTGCCGAAGCCGTACTCGGCCCAGAAGGTGGCGAGGAAGCGGATCCGCTCCTGACGGGGACGGGCGAGCAGGTCCGCGGGGTCGGCGGGTGGGGCATCGGGGGTGAGGAAAGGCATCGGTCTGGCTCCTTCGGGACGGCCGCCGCAGCGGGTGTCCCGACCGTAGGTTCGCGACTGTGTCGACGGTCACGGCCACGACGACCGAAGATCCCGGCGGCCTTCGTCCTCGACGGACAAGTGCGCGCGAGATGGCTACGGTGGCCACATGCGGGTCCCCGAGTTCTCCGACGAGCAGATCGCCGCCGACCTCGCCGCCGCGGCCGCCGAGCTCGGCGAGCCGCTGACGGCGGCGGGGTACGACGGCTGGCAGCGCCAGCGCAACGCGGCCTCGCCCGCCCTGCTGATCCGCCGGTTCGGGTCGTGGAACGCCGCCTGTGCGCACGCCGGCGTCGCCACCAACAAGACCCGCTCCACCAGCCGCCGGTGGAGCGACGACGACGTGGTGGCGATCGTGGCGCGCTACCTCGCCGAGCCCGGCAGCGCCGGCTCGTTCGCCGACTACGCCGCCTGGGCCAAGGCCCGGGACGGCGTACCGAGCGGGGCGACGCTGCGGCAGCGGTTCTCGTGGGCCGAGGTCAAGAAGCGGGCCGGAGAGCTGTCGTGACCCCGGCGCTGGACGCGAGTACGGCGGCCGCGCAGCGCGACCACGCGGCCCGGCTGCGCGAGCGGCTCGGCCTCGCCGAGGCGCCGATCCTGTCGGCCACCGGGCTCTGGCTGCTGCTCGCCGCCGTGGCGGAGTCGGTGACCGACCCCGCCGACCGGCGCGCGCTGGAGGACGCGCTGGGCGTGCCGGCCGTGGACGCCACGGCGACGGTGGGCGCCCTGCTCGCCGACCCGCACCCCGCCGTGGGCGCCGCCCTCGGCGGCTGGGTGCGTCCCGACCTGACGCTGCGCGCTCCCGTGCCGGGACCGGTCCCGGTCGGTCCGCTGCCCGGCCAGGCCGCCCTCGACGCCTGGGCCCGCGAGCACACCCGCGGCCTGATCCCCACCTTCCCGGCCCAGGTCGACGCCCGCACCCTGCTGCTGCTCGCCTCCGCCCTGGTCACCGAGCCGCGCTGGCGCGCGCGGCTGCAGGCCGACCGCGACGGGCGGCTGCTGCTCGACGACGGGCTCCAGGCCCTCGTCGCCACCGAGGCCGCCGGTGTCGTGGCGCTCGCGTGCCCGCCCACCGACGACGGCATCGACGTGCTCAGCGTGATCGCGGCTCCCGGCGTCGCTGCGGCGGACGTGTGGCGCGCCGTCGACGAGGTCGTGGCCCACCGCCTCGGCGGCGGGCTCGCCGCGGGCGACCGGCCCTCCGGGCCGTTGGCCGACGGCCACGCCTGGCGGGTGCGTGAGGTCGTCGAGTCGTTCGTCGCCCGGCAGGCGCCCCAGGACGGCGCCGAGCTGTGGACCAGCCGGCTCCCCGCGTGGAAGGCCGATGCCCGGCACGACCTCAGCGCCGCGCCCGGTGTCGCCGAGGTCGGTCGCGGTGTCGCCGGGCTGCTGCCACCCGAGGCACTGCGCGAGGGGATCGACCTGGAGTGCGTGCAGGCCGCCACCGCGACCTACGACACCGACGGGTTCCGGGCCGCCGCCGTCACGGCGCTCTCGGTGCGGGCGGCCGGGATGCCGTCGTACGTCGAGCGCCGGGTGCGGCGCGTCGAGCTTGCCTTCGACCGCCCGCACGCCGTGGTCGCCGTGGCCCGGGGCGGTGCGTGGGACGGTGTGCCGCTGTTCCACGCGTGGGTGACAATGACAGCATGACTGTCATTCCCAGTGACCGGCTGGCCGCGCTCGAGCCCGCCTGCACCCTCTCCGACGCCCTGGCGCTGTTCGACAGCCTCCCGGCCGTGCGGGCCGACGAGATCACCGGCCGCTGGCACGGTCGCGAGCTCGCGACCGGTCATCCCATGGACGGGCTGCTGGCGGCGTCGGGCTGGTACGGCAAGCAGTTCGACTCCGTCGACGAGGTGCACCCGCTGCTGTTCCGGGCGCCGTCCGGCGACATCGTCTCGGTCGACCCCCGCCGGATCCCGTTCGGCGTGGTCGACAAGATCCCGTCCGGCGTGGTGGCCCGCGGCCGCACGGTGATGGGGGCGGCCCTGCCGGCTCTGCGCACGAAGCGGCCGCGGGCCCGGCTGCGCAACGTGGAGTACCGGGGCGTGGTCACTGCGGGGATGAGCTACGACCACCTGCCGATCATCGACCTGTTCCGCCGAGTCGACGACGACACCCTGCTCGGGTGCATGGACCTGCGCGACGCAGCGCCGTACTTCTTCGTGCTGGTGCGCGACTGACTCACGCGGGGTAGGCGGACCCGCGCAGGAGCCGCGCCAGGTGGGCGGCGTTGGCCGCCAACGTCTTCGTCGTCCCGGCGGTCTTCTCCGGCTCCGGGTCGAGGTCCTGGTAGTCCGTCGACTGCATCGCCTCGCCGACCCAGTAGGTGACCCCGTTGGCGGGGATGGTGAACCCGACGTCGCTCAGCGCCTGGAACACCTCTGCAGAGACGTGGTGGGCGCCGTCCTCGTTGCCGACCACCGCGACGCCCGCGACCTTGCCGGAGGTGGGCATCCGGCCCTCGTCGTCGGTCTCGCCGAGCTCGGCGTCGAGCCGCTCGAGCACCACCTTGCACACCGAGGCCGGCTGCCCCATCCAGATCGGGGTCGCGATCACCAGGATGTCGGCGTCGAGGACCTGTCGCCGGATCAGCGGCCACTCGTCGCCGTCGCCCTCGTCGGTGCTGACGCCGAAGGCGACGTGGTGGTCGACGACGCGAACCAGCGTGCCCTGCACGCCGTGCTCCTCGAGCGCACTGAGCACGCGGCGGCCGAGCAGCTCGGAGCTGGAGGGCGCGGGCGTCGCCTTGAGGGTGCAGCAGAGCACGAGCGCGCGAAGGGGAGCGGTGGAGGTGGTGTCGTCCATGCGCCGGGCGGTACCCGGCTCCCGAGCGGGAACCCGGGTCAGGCCAGCGCGACGGCCAGCAGCACCACGGCCACGGCCGGGAGGGCGAGCTGGGTGATCGCGGCGCGCGCCTTGCCGGGCGAGGACAGCAGCAGGACCAGGCCCGCGGCGACCATCGAGCCGGCGCCGCAGAACACCAGCGTCGCGCCCACCCGGTCGTCCTCCGCGCCGAACGCCGCGATGCCGCCTGCGGTGACGAGGGCCAGGAAGAGGTTGTAGAAGCCCTGGTTGAAGGCCAGCTCCTTCGTCGCCTCCGCCTCGGCCTGGCTGGTGCCGAAGGTGGCGCGGGTGCGGGCGCTGGTCCAGGTCAGCGACTCCATCACCCAGATGTAGACGTGGAGCAGGGCGGCGAGGCCGGCGAACACCAGCGCAGCAGCGGTCATGTCAGGGATTCTGGCGCTCGGTCGAGGCGCTGTCGAGGTAGGCCGCGAGCCCGGTCGGCGCGCGCCCGGTCAGCCGCTCCACGTGGTCGGTCACGCCGGCCATCTCGCCCGCGGCGATCGCGGTGTAGGTGGAGACCCAGGCGTCGTACTGCCATTGCGGGGCCTCCCAGCGCAGCCGCGACGCGTAGGCCTCCTCGACGGTCTCGTCGTGGTAGCGGACCCGGCGGCCGGTGTGGGCGGTCAGGACCTCGGCGACCTCGGTGAAGGTCGGCGCGTCCGGCCCGGTGAGGTCGTAGGTGGCGCCGGCGTGGTCCGCGGGCGCGAGGAGCACGGCGACCGCGCAGGCCGCGACGTCGTCGCGGGTCACCGCCGCCACCCGCCCGTCACCGGCCGGGCCGCGGATCACGCCGTCCTCGCCGACCAGGTCGGGCAGGAAGTCGAGGTAGAAGCTGTCGCGCAGGAAGGTGAACCCCATCCCGCAGGCACGCACGTGCTGCTCGGTCGCCCAGTGGTCGCGCGCCAGGGTGAAGGTGGCGTCGGGCGCGGCGCCGAGGAACGAGGTGTAGACGACGTGCTCGACGCCGGCCGCCGCTGCCGCATCGACGAACGTCAGGTGCTGCTCGAGGCGGTCGGCCGACTCGGCGGCCGAGACCATGAGCAGGGTGCGCACGCCCTCGAGCGAGGCGGCCGCCAGCTCGCTGTCGCCGTACGTCGAGCGGGCGACCGTCGCGCCGGGCAGCTCGGGGGCGCGGCTCGGATCGCGCGCCAGCAGCCGCTGCTCGACGCCGCGCGCCGCGAGGGCTCGGGCGACGCGTCCCCCGAGCCCTCCCGTCGCACCGGTGACCGCAAGGGTCACAGAAGGCCTTCCTTCTCGAGCCAGTCCTTCGCGATGGTCGCGGCCGGCAGCTCCTCGTCGACGCTGCGGGCGTCGAGGTCGACCAGGTCGTCGGGCGACATGGCGGCGCTGACCTTGTTGATGACACCCACGGCCTTGTCGCTCAGGTCGTCGCTGGCGACCGGGACGACGTGGGAGGCGAGGAACAGTCCCTTGGTGTCCTCGAGGGCGACCAGGTCGTTCTTCTTGATCGACGGGTCGCCGGTGTAGATGATCGCGAGCTGGATCGAGCCGTCCTTGAGGGCCTTGACGGTGAGCGGGCCGCCGCCGTCCTCGATCGGCGTGAAGGCCACGTCGACGCCGTAGGCCTTCTTGAGTCCCTTGGGGCCGTTGGGGCGGTCCTCGGCCTCGGAGTTGGCGCCGAAGGTCATCTTCTCGGTGACCTTCGCGAGGTCGTCGATCGTCGTCAGTCCGTACTTCTCGGCGAACGCCCGGGTCACGACGTAGGAGTCCTGGTCGGTGGCCGGCGACTGGTCCAGCACCTCCAGGCCCTTCTCCTCGGCGGCGTCCTCGAGCTCGGCGTACACGTCGTCGGCCAGGCGGGCCTTGGTGTCGGGCTTCCAGACCTGCAGCAGCGGGCCGGTGTACTCCGGGAACAGGTCGATCGAGCCGCTCTCGATCTCGGGGAGGTAGCCCTCGCGCTGGCCGATCCGGAGGTCGCGCTCGACCTTGATGCCGGCGGCCTCGAGCGCCTGGGCGTAGGCCTCGGCGATGATCTCGTTGGAGTAGTAGTCCTGCGAGCCGATCACGATCGTGTCGCCGCCCTTGTCGCCCGTGCTGAGCGGGTCGTCGCTGCCGCACGCGGTGAGGGAGAGCGCGGCAGCCGCGACCAGGGCGAGACCGACCGCTGTGGATCGGCGGGGGGTGCGGGTCATGACGGAACCTTTCGGGTGGTGGGGCGGCTGGCCCGCTGCAGGGCAGCCATGGTGAGGTCGAGCACGAGGGCCAACGCCGCCACGAGCAGCGCGCCGGCGAGCATCTCGTCGTAGTGCCGGGACTTGAGGCCGGAGAACAGGTAGCGGCCGAGGCCGGTGTCGGAGATGTACGCCGCCAGGGTGGCCGTGGCGACGACCTGCAGCGTCGCTGCCCGCACCCCACCGAGCAGGACGTCGGCGCCGAGCGGGATCTCGACCCGGGTGACCAGCTGCCACTCGCTCATCCCGACCGCGCGGGCGGCGTCGACGGCTCCGCGGTCGGCGGCCTCGATGCCGGCGTAGGCGCCGGCGAGCAGCGACGGGAACGCCAGCGCGACCAGCGCGAGCAGCGGCGCCTGCAGGCCGATCCCGAGCGCGAGTCCGAGCAGGGTGAGCAGGCCGAGGGTCGGGACCGCTCGCACGGCCCCGGCGAGCGCGACCACGACCAGCCGGCCGCGGCCGGTGTGTCCGATCAGGATGCCGAGCGGGATCGCGAGCACGGCGGCGATGGCGACCGCGGCGAAGGTGACCAGCAGGTGCTGCACGATCCGGTGGTCGATGCCGCCCGGCCCGCCCCAGTGGGCGCCGTCGGCGATCCAGGCCAGGGCGTCGGCGAAGAGGTTCACCTCGCCGCTCCCGTCGGAGTGGCCGTCCGCCAGGGCGTGGCGACCCGGCCGATGGCGACGAGCAGCACGTCCAGGGCGACGGCGAGCAGCATGGTGCCGACGACGCCGGTGACGATCTCGGCGCGGATGTCGCGCTGGAAGCCGTCGGTGAGCAGGTTGCCCAGGCTCGGGATGCCGACCAGGGCGCCGATGGTGACCAGGCTGACCGTGCTGACCGTGATCACCCGGATCCCCGACAGCAGCACGGGTACGGCGAGCGGCAGGTCGACCTTCCAGAACAGCCCGGAGCGCGAGTAGCCCATCGCCTCGGCCGCCTCGCGCACGCGGGTGTCGACGGAGCGGAACGCGTCGGCTGCGGTGCCGGCCAGCAGGGCGGTGCCGTAGACGGCGAGCGCGACGACCAGGGTGAGGCCGGAGCGCAGCGGGATGCCGAGCAGGACGGGGATCACGATGAGCAGCGGCAGGGCGGGCACGGAGTAGAGCAGGCTCGCGGTGCCGAGCACGACGGTGCCGGCGCGCGGCCAGCGCCAGGCGACCCGGCCGAGCACGATCGCGACCAGCACGCTGACCACGATGGCGGGCACCGACAGCCGCAGGTGCTGGACGAGCATGTCCAGGACGTAGGCGCGGTTGGCGTCGAGCCAGGTCACGCGAGGACACCCACCGGCCGGCCGTCGCCGTCGACCACGACCTTGCGGCCGTCGACGTCGACGGTGCGCAGCGCCCGCTCCGCGCGGTCGGAGCCGATGAAGTCGCGCACGAAGTCGTCGGCCGGTGCGGCGACGATCTCCTGGGGGGTGCCGGTCTGCGCGACGATCCCGCCGGTGCGCAGGATGACGACCTCGTCGCCGAGCCGGAACGCCTCGTCGATGTCGTGGGTGACCAGCACGATGGTCTTGCCGAGCTCGGCCTGCAGCTGCAGCAGCTGGTCCTGCAGGCCACGCCGCACGATCGGGTCGACCGCGCCGAACGGCTCGTCCATCAACAAGATGTTGGGGTCCGCGGCCAGCGCCCGCGCCACCGCGACCCGCTGCTGCTGGCCGCCCGAGAGCTGCACCGGGTAGCGCTTCCCCAGCGCGGGGTCGATCCCGACCCGCTCGAGCAGGGCCAGCGCGGCCTCGCGGGCCGCGCGCTTCGGCGTACCGGTGAGGACCGGGACGGTCGCGACGTTGTCGACCACGCGCCGGTGGGGGAGCAGTCCGCCGGCCTGCGGGACGTAGCCGATCGAGCGGCGCAGATCGACCTTGTCGAGGTCGCGGACGTCGCGCTCGTCGATCAGGACCGAGCCCGTGGTGGGCTCGACCATGCGGTTGACCATCCGCATCAGCGTCGTCTTGCCCGACCCCGAGGTGCCGACCAGCGCGAGGGTGCGGTGGGAAGGGACGGTGCACGAGAAGCCCGTGACGGCGACGGTGCCGTCGGGGTAGGTCTTGCCGACGTCGCGGAACTCGATCCCCATGCGTGGCACCCTACGGTGCTGGGCGGACAACGGGGTGGAGGTGCGCGCCAGCAAGGTGCGCGCACGGTGCGAGGCGGCGCGCGGGTCAGGCCGGCGGTACGTCGCCCTCCGGCGCCAGCGCGGCGGCGTACGGGCTGCGCGCGATGCTCGTCGCCAGCGTCGGCGACACGTCGTTGTCCGCGAGCCATCCCCGGACCGCCTCGACGACGACCTCGACCGGGGCCCCGTTCAGCGCCAGCCGCCGCCGCAGCTCGCTGACGGTGTGGATCGGCGCCGGCGCCGGCGTGCGGAGCTTGAGGTCATCGGTGAATCGGATGCTCATGGCGGCGACGCTAGGGCGGCCTTCATGAAGGAAACATGAAGAGGACGCCGGGTATCGCGCCGAGCCGTCGGGTACCGCCCGGTGAACCGACGAGAGGAGCACGAACCCATGAGCACGATCGAGAAGTCCGTCACTGTCGAGGTTCCCGTCCGCACGGCCTACGACCAGTGGACCCAGTTCGAGACCTTCCCGTCCTTCATGGAGGGCGTCGAGGAGGTCCGCCAGCTCGACGACACCCACCTGCACTGGCGCGCCGACATCGCGGGCGTGCACCGCGAGTGGGACGCGGAGATCGTCGACCAGACGCCCGACGAGCGGATCACCTGGCGCGCCCTCGGCGGCACGAAGAACGACGGCACCGTCTCCTTCGCGCCCGACGAGCTCGGTAGCGCGACGCGGGTCACCCTGCGGATGGAGTTCGAGCCCGAGGGCATCGTGGAGAAGACCGGGGACGCGTTGCGGATCATCGACCGGCGCACCGAGGGCGACCTCGAGCGCTTCAAGCAGTTCATCGAGACCCGCGGCACCGAGACCGGTGGCTGGCGCGGCGACGTGCGGCCCGGCGACGCCGACAACCCGGCGCTGTAGTGAGTTTCACCGGCCGACCGGTGAAACTCGCGCTTGGACGAGGAAGCTTCCTCGTCCAGGCGCGAGTTCCGTCGTCCGAGCTCGTCGTTATGTCGCCTCGGACGCGAGCGCCACGATGGCGTCGAACCGCGCACCCATCTGCTCGGCCAGCGCCTGGGCGGCCCTGAGCGGGCGCACCATCACCATGAAGTCGGTGATCAGACCCTCGTCGTCGAGGACGAGGAAGTCGCAGCCGGTGAGCTCGAGGCCGTCGACGGTCGCCTCGAACACGAGGGCGTGGCCGGTGGCGTCCTCGAGCTCACGCACGTAGCGGAAGTCCTGGAACACCTCGATCACGTTCGCCAGGATCGCGCCGGTGATCGCCTTGCCCGCATAGGGCTTGTGGGCGACGGGGCTGCGGAAGACGACGTCCTCGGCCAGGCAGGCCCGCATCGCCGCGACGTCACGGGCCTCCACGGCCGCCCGGAACGCGCTGCTCACAGCGTCGCCGCCAGCTCGGTGCCCTGCTTGATCGCGCGCTTGGCGTCCAGCTCGGCAGCGAGGTCCGCGCCGCCGATCAGGTGCACCCGGCCGGGGAAGGCCGAGGCGACCAGGTCGTCGTACAGACCGCGGACGGACTCCTGGCCCGCGCACACGACGACGTGGTCGACGTCGAGCACCTGCGAGGTCCCGTCGACGGTGATGTGGAGGCCGGCGTCGTCGACCCGGTCGTAGCTGACCCCGCTGAGCTGGTGCACGCCGAGGTCCTTGACCGCTGCGCGGTGCACCCAGCCCGACGTCTTGCCGAGGCCCTTGCCCTGCGCGGACTCCTTGCGCTGCAGCAGCCAGACCTCGCGGGCCGGGGTGCGCGGCGTCTTGTCCGTGACGCCACCGCGGACGACGCCCGGATCGGCGACGCCCCAGTGCGCCTTCCACTCCTCGAGGGTCTCCGGCGCGTGCGCCAGCAGCTCGGTCACGTCGAAGCCGATGCCGCCGGCACCCATCACCGCGACCTTCGCGCCCACGGCCACCCGGCCGGTGATCGCATCCGGGTAGGAGACGACCTTCGCGTGGTCGATGCCCGGGACGGCCGGCGTGCGCGGCTCGACGCCGGTCGCGACCACGACCTCGTCGTACCCGGCCAGCAGGTCGGGCGTCGCGCGGGTCGCGAGCTTCACGTTGACGCCGAGGACCTCCATGCGGCGGCGGAAGTAGCGCAGGGTCTCGGCGAACTCCTCCTTGCCGGGGATCTGCATCGCCAGCCGGAACTGGCCGCCCAGCTCCTCGGAGGCCTCGAACAGGGTGACGTCGTGGCCGCGCTCGGCGGCGCTGACGGCTGTCGCCAGTCCGGCGGGGCCACCGCCGACGACCGCGACCCGCTTCGCGCGACGGGTCGGGCTGAGCACCAGCGTCGTCTCGTGGCAGGCGCGCGGGTTGACCAGGCAGGAGGCCCGCTTGGCCTGGAAGGTGTGGTCGAGGCAGGCCTGGTTGCAGCCGATGCAGGTGTTGATCTCGTCGGCGCGACCGTCGCGGGCCTTGGCGACGAGATCGGCGTCGGCGAGGAACGGGCGGGCCATCGAGACCAGGTCGACGCCCTGCTCCAGCACGGACTCCGCGACGTCGGGGGTGTTGATCCGGTTGCTCGCACACACCGGGATCGAGACCTCGGCCTTGAGGCGCAGCGTGCTGTCGACCCAGGCACCGCGCGGGACACTGGTGACGATCGTGGGCACCCGCGCCTCGTGCCAGCCGATGCCTGTGTTGAAGACGCTGGCACCGGCCTCCTCGAGCTTGTGCGCGAGCTCGACGGTCTCGGCCCAGGTCTGGCCGTCGGGCACCAGGTCGAGCAGCGACATCCGGTACATCACGAAGAAGTCCGGCAGCTCCTGGCGGATCCGGCGCACCACCTCGACGGGGAAGCGCATCCGGTTCTCGGCCGACCCGCCCCACTTGTCGGTACGACGATTGGTGCGCGACGCGAGGAACTGGTTGATCAGGTAGCCCTCGGAGCCCATCACCTCGATGCCGTCGTACCCCGCCTTCTGCGCGAGCTTGGCGGAGGCGACGAAGTCGTCGATGGTGCGCTCGACCGCGCGGCCGGACAGGGCGGACGCCTTGAACGGCGTGATCGGCGACTTGGTCGCGCTCGCCGAGACGCTGAACGGCGTGTAGCCGTAGCGGCCGGCGTGCAGCAGCTGCAGCGCGATCCTCCCGCCGTGGGCGTGGACCGCCTCGGTCACCCGCTGGTGACGGTGGGCGTTGAGGCGGGTGGTCATCTGCGAGCCGAACGGCAGCAGCCACCCGCGCACGTTGGGAGAGTAGCCGCCGGTGACGATCAGGCCGACGCCGCCGGCCGCGCGCTCGGCGAAGTACGCCGCCAGCTCGTCGACGTGCCAGGGCCGGTCCTCGAGACCGGTGTGCATCGAGCCCATCACCGCACGGGACTGGAGCTCGAGGCCGCCGACGGTGGCCGGGGTCGTGAGCAGGGGGTAGGTGGTCATCGGGACTCCTTGCGGGTGTGGGCGTCGAGGTACTCGGTCAGCCAGCGGATCCAGAACTCCTCCATGAGGAGGCCGCCGCGCAGCACGAGGTAGATGTCGAGGTCGGCGTCGGCCAGCGCGCCGGGGTCGGGGAAGTCGCGGGCGGCGAGGTACTCGTAGAGCGAGAGCCGCTTGGTGTGCTCGTCGAGCTGGCGGCGCAGGTCGTCGAGGAGTGCCGCCCGGTCGCCGTACGACGCCCCGCGCATCTTGACGCTGACGCTGCTGCGCATCGCGTCGGGTGCGGTCGGCTCGCCGATCCAGCGGGCGAGCTCGGCGCGGCCGGCGTCCGTGACGCCATAGATCTTCTTGGTGGGGCGGTCGGCCTGGGCGACGGCCTCGGAGGTGATCCAGCCGTCGCCCTCCATCCGGCCCAGGACGCGGTAGATCTGCTGGTGCGTCGCGGACCAGAAGAACCCGATCGAGGCGTCGAAGCGTCGCACCAGGTCGGAGCCGGAGGCGGCGCGCTCACTCAGCGACACGAGGATCGCGTGCTCGAGGGCCATGGCCCCAGCGTGCCCCAGACGGCGAGGCTATGCAACTAGTTGCGCAACTCGTTTCACGTGGCTCCGGTCACGCCCGGTGGTAGGTCTTGTTCGCGATCCGCCAGGCGCCGTCGACGCGCAGCAGTGCGAAGGAGTCGGTGAAGACGTCCGGCCCGTGGTGCAGCGTCATCGTCGCGGTGCCGGTACTGCCGGTGACGTCGACGCGGTCGACCCGGCGCCGCCGCGTCGGCTCGTCGGGCGCGGGGGAGCCGGTGAACAGCGCGCAGTACTCCTCCAACGTCCACGACGTGAAGCGCCCCTCGCGCAGTCCCTCGACGTGGGCGGTCGGCAGGAACGCCCGCCGGTGGTACGACGCATCGCCGGTCGCATGGCCCGCCGCGTAGTCGCGCAGCGGCGCGAGGACCGCCGGGTCGGCGTGGGCCGGGGTGAGGAGTCCGGCGATGTCGCTGCCGGGGGCGAGCGCGCCGGCGAGCAGCGCGACGTCCTTGGCGAGGGCGCTGGCCGCGAAGTCGGCGGGGGTGGCGTCGGGCGCCTCCAGCCGGTCGCGCTTGGCCCGGACCAGGCCGCCGAGTGCGGTCCGCTCGAGGACGTCCAGCGCGAGGTGAGGGGGCAGGTCGAGCGCGGCGGCGCGGGTGCGGGCCGCGCGCACAGTGAGCAGCGCGTCGGCGAGCACGCCGTTGGCGACGAGCTTGGCGGCAGCAGCGGTGGCCGGCGTGCCGCAGTCGACGACGGTGCCGAGGTCGGCGAGGACCGCGGCGGCCGGGCCGGGCGCGCCTCCGGCAAGGAAGGTGAGGGTGCCGGCAGCGACCGCCCCGGTCGAGCCGAGGACCGGCGCGTGCAGGATCCGCGGTGCGAGCGCGGCCAGCTCGACCGCCTCGTCCGGGCCGACGGTCGCGGTGTTCACGACGACCGCCTCGACGGGCAGGCGGGTGCGCACGGTGTCGAGCACGGCGCGGCAGGCGGCGGCGTCGTAGAGGCAGAGCAGCACGACCTCGGCGTCGCGTACGGCGTCCGGCGCGGTCGCGGCGGTGCCGCCGCCGGAGCGGGTCCAGGTGGTGACGTGGTGGTTGCGGTCGGCGAGGCGGGCGGCGATGGCGGCTCCGAGGTGGCCGAGCCCGAGGACGGTGACGTGCATGGCGTCCATGCTGGCCGTCGCAGGGCTCTGCGACCAGCGCAACTCCAGCAGGCCAGACATGCGCTGATCGCATAGGTTGGCGGGATGACCCTCACCGCCTGGCGCACCTTCCTCGCCGTGCACCGCCTCGGCTCGCTCTCGGCGGCCGCGGCCGAGCTCGGGTACACCCAGTCCGCGATCTCCCGACAGGTCGCCACGCTGGAGCGGGAGGTCGGGGTCGCCCTGCTCGAACGCCGAGCGCGCGGGGTGGTGCCCACGGCCGCCGGCACCGCCTTCGCCCAGCACGCCCGCGGCGTCCTCGCTGCGGCGGACCGGGCCGTGCACGCGACGAGGGAGGCCGCATCCGGCCGGGGCGTCGTGGCCGTCGGTGCGACCCCGTCGGCCGCCGCCGGGCTGGTGCCGGCCGCGCTGCGCGGGCTCGACGCGGCCTGGACCCTGACCACCGGCCTCACCGCCGAGCTCGAGGACCTCGTCGCCACCGGCGTGCTCGACCTCGCCGTGGTCACCGACGCCCCGCCCGGCCTCGCCGCCGACGCCCGGCTCGTGCGCCAGCGGCTCGGCGAGGACGTGATGCGGGTGGTCGTCGCGGAGGGGCATCCGGCAGCGGCCGGCGCTGCGGGACTCGCGGACTTCGCCGCGGAGGCCTGGGCCGAGGACAACGAGGGCTCCGCCGCGCTGCTGCGCGCCGCCGGCGCGGCCGCCGGGTTCGCGCCGCGGATCGAGCTCGCGGCCGCCGACCTGGCGGGCAAGGTGGCGCTGGTCGCGGCCGGGCACGCGGTCGCACTGGTCCCCGGGCTGCTGGTGCCTGCCCTGCGGCGCGACGTGGTGGCGCTCGCCGTACCGGACGCGCCACGGCGGGCGATCATCGCCACCCTGCCGGCCGGACCGGAGCCTGCGGCGCCCGTGGCGGCGCTGGTCGCCGGGCTCAGCGCTGCGCTCGGAACTCCTTCATCCGCCTGAGGTAGCCGCGCAGCCGGACGGCCGGCACCGCGCGCGGCCAGTCGCCGGCGCGGAACCAGGCGTCCGACCCGCCGTCCACGAAGACCACGCTGCCGCACAGGAAGTCCGCCGCGTCGGAGAGCATGAAGACCACCCACGCGGCCAGCTGCCCGGGGTCGCCGAAGCCGCCGATCGGGACCGGGAAGGCCTTGATCCGCTTCGCCTCGGCCGGCGTCGCGAGCTGCTGCTCGAGCAGCGGGGTGAGGATCGCGCCGGGCGCGATCGCGTTGAGCCGGATGCCGGCGCCGGCCCATGCGGGGGTGACCGCCTCGCGGCGCACCCACTGGCTGACGGCGATCTTGCTGGCGCCGTACGCGAAGGTCGGCGCCATCCGCCCGAACCTGCGCAGCGTGCCGAGCGCCTTCGGCACGTCGCGCGCCAGCAGGGCGCGGACCGCACGGCGCGGAACCATCGGCACGGTCGTCGTGGAGTTGCTGGAGAAGACGACCACCTTGGCCCGCTCGGCGGCGGCCAGCGCCGGGCGCCAGGCGTCGAGCAGCTCGACGACCCCGAGGTAGTTGACCTCCGCGATCAGCCGGGCGCGGTCCCGGCCCGGTGCCGGGCCCAGGCCCGCGGCCAGCACCGCGCCGTCGAGGACGCCGCCGGCTCGCTCGAGGACGGCGGCGGCCGCCGTACGACGCCCGTCCGCGGTGGCGAGGTCCGCCACGACGTCCCCCTCCCGGAGGTCGACGCCGATGACGGTGTGACCCTCGGCGACGAGCCGGGCGAGGACGGCGGCGCCCATGCCGGAGGCCGAGCCGGTGACTGCGTAGGTACCCACGCCGCAGACTCTAGAACAGGTTCTAGTTGGTCAGCGCGCGATCCGCCCGTTCCCGGGTCACCGCGGCCCACGGGCTCCACAGGAACCAGCGCGGCAGCGCCTCGACGAGCCGGGGGAGACCGGCGACCTGGACCCGGCCGGCCTCGACGGCCTCGCCCCACGAGCAGTAGCCCTGGAAGACGTCGGACAGGGCCGGCGTGGTCGCGGTGACCTCGACGTCGACGGCGAAGCCGGGGTGCTGCAGGCAGACCGACACCTCGGTGCGCTCCATGACCAGCCAGATGGTCACGGCCTCCGGCGCGGTGTGCCGGAACTCCACGACCGTGCGGCCCGGTGGCAGCCGCTGGAGGTCGACGCGCCGGTGCATCCACCACATCAGGGTCGTCGGCGCGACGTCGTGGGGGCGCAGCTCCTCGAAGAGCCACTCGATCGCCCAGCGCCCGAGGCTGTCGATCACCCGCTCGAGGTCGCGCCCGGCCGGTGTCAGGTGGTACTCGCTGCCGCGACCCGTCGGCGCCGGCCAGGTCTCGAGCACCCCGCGGCGCTCGAGGTGGCGCAGGCGCTGCACGAGCAGCGAGCGCGAGATGCCCGGCAGTGCGCGGGCGATGTCGTTGAAGCGGGTGTTCCCGAGCACCAGCTCGCGGATGATGAGCGGCGTCCAGCGGTCCGCGACCACCTCGGCGGCCATGGAGACGGGGCAGTAGTTGCCGTAGTCGGGCATCCCTCCATGGTCCTCCCGCGCGACCCGCCGGGGTAGTCCAGAACCTGGACCAGCCGGGTCGCATTCATGGACTGGAGGCCCCGCCCGGACCGGTCCGACATTGGTTGCATGACCAGCACACTCCAGCCGACCACCGAGTCCGCCACCCGTCCCACCCCTGCCGAACGGGCCGCCGCGATCGGCCCCCGCATCGCCGCCCACGCCGCCCGCCACGACGCGGAGGCCAGCTTCGTGTCCGAGGCGTACGACGAGCTGCGGGCCGCGGGCCTGCTGCGCGCGGCCGTCCCCGTCGAGCTCGGTGGCGACGGCGCCACCGTCCGCGAGCTCGTCGCCCTGCAGCGCGAGCTGGGGCACCACTGCGGGGCGACCGCCCTCGCCAGCGCCATGCACCAGCACGTCGTCGCGTTCACCGCGTGGCGCTACCGCCGCGGCCTGCCCGGGGCCGAGGCCACCTTGCGCCGGGTCGCCGAGGAGCAGGTCCTCCTCGTCTCGACCGGCGGTGGCGACTACACCCAGCCGCAGGGTGTGGCGGTCCGGGTGGACGGCGGCTACCGGGTCACCGGCCGCAAGCGCTTCGCCAGCCAGTCCCGCCATGGCACGGTCATTTCGACGATGGCCTGCTACGACGACCCCGACCTGGGCCGCCGCGTCCTCAACCTGGCCGTGCCGGTCGCGGCCGAGGGGGTCGCCGTCGCCGACAACTGGGACACGCTGGGGATGCGCGGCACCGCCAGCAATGACATCGACCTGGTCGACGTCTTCGTCCCCGACGACAAGGTGCTCGCCAACCGCCCGTGGGGCGTGGTCGACCCGCCGCTGCAGGTCATCTCGAGCATCGCGTTCCCGATCATCTGCGGGGCCTACCTCGGTGTCGCCGAGGCGGCGTACGACGCCGCGGTGGCCGCCGCCGGCCGTCGCTGCGGAGACGTGGCGATCCAGCGGCAGGTCGGCGTGATGCGCGCGCGGATCCAGGTGGCGGTCTGGGCGCTCGACGGCGCGCTCGCGCTGGTCGGTGACGATCCGACGCCGTCCCGGGCGAGTGTCCTGGCGGTGATGACCGCCAAGGCGGAGGTCGCCCGGGCCGGCATCGAGGTCTGCGACCTCGCGATGGAGGTCGCCGGCGGGCCGGCGTACTTCCGCGGCTCGGTGGTCGAGCGGTGCTACCGCGACATCCGGGCCGTGAAGTTCCACCCGTTCACGCCGGAGCAGACCCTCGTGCACCTCGGCGCCGACGCACTCGGCGAGCCGGTGCCGATCACCGAGTGAGGCCGAGCACCCCGGCGTCGTACGCCTTGAGCACCGAGGCCTTGTCGTCCGCCGTCAGGTCACCGTCCGTCACCGCCTCGTCGAGCCGGTCGGAGAGGTCCTGGCGACGCTCGGCCTCGTGCGCGGCACGGACCTCGTCGAGCGCCGCGGTCACCTTCGCCTGGTCGAGGCCGAGCTCCCCGGCCAGCGCCTTCGCCAGCGCGGCCTCGCGCTCGGCGCGCTCGGCGTCGGTCGGGGGCGTGGGGGACTCTCCCTCGGCGGGCTCGGCGGCGGCGTCGGGCCTCAGCTGGTCGCGTACGGCGTCGAGGGCGTCGGTCAGGTCGTTCTCGCTCACGCCCAAGGCCTTCGCCAGGGCGGCGGGGTCGAGGCCGGGGCCAGGGCCGCCGCGACCGCCGGGTCCGCCGGGACCGGGGCGGCCCTGGTCGGCGGTGGCGCTCGGCGTGCTCGTCGTGTCGTCGGCGTTCGCGGCCAGGGCGGTGGCGCTCGCGCCGCCGGCGACGGCGCCGGCTGCCAGCAGGGCGGCGGCACGCATGCGGTACTTGCTCATCGGTGCTCCTCTCGTCTCGCCCGCGTCGGTGCGGGCCTGCCTCGACCTTCCGCGGCGAGGCTGGGCCCGGACTGCGGCCGTGCTGGCAGGACGCTGTGAGTGCCGCTAACACGTCAGTCTTGACTAACGCGTTAGTGGGCTCGCCCTGGTCTGAACCGCACCCCATTCGTTCTGGTCGTCATCCGGCTCGATCGGCGACCAGAACGCATGGGGCGCGGCGGCCCGCCGCCACGCACGCGGTGATGCCGACCACAGGTGAAACGGTGGTGGGGTACTCTGAGCCCACCACCGGACGCCGTCCTCGCGACGAGAACCGGTGACGTACGCCGATCGGTGCCCTCCCGCAGCAGCGCGAGCCGCCGGTCGAACCAGCTGATGAACCGGGGTCGCCGTGTGTCGGCGGCCGCTTGGAAGGAAGCCTGTGGCTCGAGGAGGCCAGCGGGGGGCGACGCAGCAGCGTCGTGGCTCGCAGTCGGCGCGCACGCGTCGCAACGAAGAGGGCATCATCCCGCAGCTCGCCCGCGCGGTGCGCGAGGTCGAGGCAGCGGTCGCGCGGCGCTCGGCGATGCCGGAGGTGCGCGCGAAGTTCCAGGTCGTGGCGCTGCTGGCGCGCGAGGAGCGGGCCCGGGTCAAGAACGACACGGAGCTGTCCGACAGCCGCCGCGGCGAGGAGCTCAAGCGGCTCGACGGGATCGCCACGATCCTGGCCCAGACCGCGGCGCGCGACAGCACGCTGTTCACGCTGCTCGACGAGAACGCCGAGATCTCGGAGTCGGCCAAGGCGATGCGTCGCGAGCTGCTGCGCAAGGCCGGCGTGGACGAGCCGGAGCCCGAGCCGACGCCGGTCACCGTCGACCCGGAGCTGGCGGCGCTCGCCGAGAAGCGGGTCACTCCGCTGTCGGTGCAGGCCTACCAGCTCTCGCACCCCTTCCTCGCACCCGACTTCGCGCACGCCCGGGTCAAGGTCCCGCCGCGGCGGCTGGCCGGCTGGGAACTGCTCGAGCCGCTGTTCCGCTCCTTCGAGCGGGCCGCGCCGGACGCGCCGGCCTGCATGCCGCTTCCCGACGCCGACCAGCTCACCGCGCTCACCGGCCGGCACGCGCCGGTCGGGCGCGAGCTGATGGAGCACCAGGCCCAGCTGATCGCCTCGGCCGCCGAGGGCCACCGCACCTACCTGCTCGCCGACGAGCCGGGGCTCGGCAAGACCGCCCAGGCGCTGCTCGCCGCCGAGGCGGCGGGCGCCTTCCCGTTGCTGGCCGTGGTCCCCAACGTGGTCAAGACCAACTGGGCGCGCGAGGTCGAGATCTGGACGCCCAACCGCCGCGCCACCGTGCTCCACGGCGACGGTGACGACGCCGACGGCTTCGCCGACGTGTTCGTCGTCAACTACGAGATCCTCGACCGCCACGTCGGCTGGCTCGGCACCCACGGGTTCCGCGGCATGATCGTCGACGAGGCGCACTACATCAAGAACAAGACCTCGCAGCGCTCGCAGAACGTGCTCGAGATCGCCTCGCGGATCCGCTCCCGGATCGCGCGCCCGCTGATGATGGCACTGACCGGCACCCCGCTGATCAACGACATCGAGGACTTCCGCGCGATCTGGCAGTTCCTCGGCTGGATCGACAACGTCGTGCCGCAGGGCCCCCTGATGGAGGCGCTGGAGGAGACCGGCCTGACCCCGGCCGACCCGGCGTTCTACCCGGCCGCGCGCCGCGCCGTCATCGAGCAGGGCATCGCCCGGCGCCGCAAGATCGACGTCGCCGCCGACATCCCGGCCCGCCGCGTCGCCGACATCCCGGTCGAGCTCGAGGGCGAGGCCGGGCGCTCCATCCGCAAGGCCGAGCAGGAGCTGGCCCGGCGGATGGTGGAGCGCTACGACGCCGCGATCGCCACCCGCCGTACCGGCGCCGAGGTCGAGGGGATCGACCACCGCCTGGTCCGCCAGGTCGCCGGCTGGGAGCGTGAGGACAACTCGACCAAGACCGGCGAGAACGTCTTCACGATGATGCGCCGGATCGGGCAGGCCAAGGCCGGCCTCGCGGCCGACTACACCGCCCAGCTGGCGCGCAACGTCGGCAAGGTCGTCTTCTTCGCCAAGCACATCGACGTCATGGACACCGCCGAGAAGACCTTCGCCGAGCGCGGGATCCGCTACAGCTCGGTGCGCGGCGACCAGTCCTCGACCACGCGGCAGAAGGAGATCGACGCCTTCGTCAACGACCCGGACGTCCAGGTCGCGGTCTGCTCGCTCACCGCGGCCGGCGTCGGGCTCAACCTGCAGGTCGCCTCCAACCTGGTGCTCGCCGAGCTCTCCTGGACCGACGCCGAGCAGACCCAGGCCATCGACCGGGTCCACCGGATCGGCCAGGCCGAGCCGGTCACCGCCTGGCGCGTGATCGCCACGCAGACCCTCGACACCCGCATCGCCGAGCTGATCGACAAGAAGGCCGGGCTCGCCGCCCGCGCCCTCGACGGTGCCGGCGAGGAGGTCGAGGGCGGTGCCATCGACCTGCAGACCGAGGCACTGGTCGCGCTGCTCACCGCCGCGCTGGAGGCCCGCGGGGACGCCGCCTGACCCGGTGTCACACTCCGCCGACCCGTCTCGTCCACCTGTCATGAAGCAGATCGCAGTAGCAGGCGGAACGGGACTGGTCGGCGCGATGGTGGTCGCGGAGGTACGACGCACCGGCGCCACGCCGGTCGTCATCGCTCGCTCCGCCGGGGTCGACCTGACCACCGGCTCGGGGCTGGCGGAGGCCCTCGACGGCGTGGACGCCGTCATCGACGCGAGCAACGTCGACACCCTCAGCGCGAAGCGCTCGGTCGCCTTCTTCGAGGCGGCGACCGGTCGCCTGCTCGCCGCGGGGGCGGAGGCGGGAGTGCGCCACCACGTGGCCCTCTCCATCGTCGGGTGCGACCGGGTCGACCTGCCCTACTACCTCGGCAAGCGCCGTCAGGAGGCGCTGGTCGCGGCCGGGCCGGTGCCCTGGTCGGTGCTGCGTGCCACCCAGTTCCACGAGTTCGCCGGCCAGATGATCGAGCGCAGCCCGCGGCCGTTCGCGATGGCATTGCGGATGCGCACCCAGCCGGTCGCGGCCGGCGAGGTCGCCGCCGCGCTGGTGGCCGCCGCCCTCGGCGAGCCCGCCGGGCTGCTGCCCGACCTGGGCGGACCGCGGCCCGAGGACCTGGGCCGGATGGTGCGCGCCGTCGTCCGGGCGCGGGGGTCGCGCCGGATCGTCGTACCCGTGCCGATGGCGGGCCGCACCGGCCGCCAGGTCGAGCAGGGTGGCCTGCTGCCCGGCCCCGGTGCCACGCTGGGCACCATGACGTTCGACGAGTGGCTCGCGCGTGTGTGACCCGGTCGCGCGGGTCCAGGCGCTGGCGGGGGAGTACGACGCCCTGCGCCCGCGGATGGTCCGCGTCGCCTATGCCATCCTCGGCAGCCGCGCCGAGGCGGAGGACGTCGTCGCCGACTGCTGGACCCGGCTGGTCGACGCCGACGCCCGCGAGCCGGTCCGCGACCTGACGGGCTGGCTGACCGTGACGGTCGCCCGCGCCGCGACCGACGTGCTGCGCTCGGCCCGCGTCCGCCGCGAGTCCTACGTCGGCCCGTGGCTCCCCGAGCCGTTCCTCGCCGCGGTCCAGGCCGATCCCGCCGACCGGGTCACCCTCGACGAGACGGTGAGCTATGCGCTGGCCGTGGTCCTCGAGTCGCTCTCGCCCGCCGAGCGGACCGCCTGGGTGCTGCACGACGTGTTCGGGATGGGCTTCCCCGAGGTCGCCGACGTCGTCGGCCGCACCCCGGCCGCCGTCCGCCAGCTCGCGTCCCGGGCCCGCGCCCACCTCGCCGCCCAGCCGGCCCGCTTCGAGGTCGACCGGACCACCCACGAGGAGGTCCTCGGCCGCTTCCTCGCCGCGGCCGCCGGCGGCGACCTGGCCGCACTGCTGGAGACCCTCGACCCCCACGTCGTGCTCACCTCCGACGGCGGCGGCGTGGTCAGCTCGGCCCGCCGGCCGGTCCACGGCGCCGACCGGGTCGCCCGGTTCCTGGTCGGCCTGGTCGCCAAGTACGCCGGCGACGTCGAGGTCGAGCTGGTCGAGGCCAACGGCGCCCCGGCCGTCGCGCTGCGCGAGGACGGCGTGCTCACCTCGCTGCTGGTGCTCACGGTCGTCGGCCGCCGCGCCACCCGGGTCGACCTGCTGCGGGCGCCGGCCAAGCTGGCGCTCGCCGACCGCTGAGCGCGGCTCAGCAGGCTCAGGCGTGGTTGAACCGCAGCCCGTTCGGCACCTGGTCCGGGCTGTCGGCGTACGCGCTCATCGCCTGCGTCGCGCGCCGGAAGTAGGCCGAGATCTGCCGGCCGGCGTGCCCGTCGATGCCGACGTCGGCCAGCGCCCGGTCGAACAGCTCCAGGCAGACCTCGTCGAGCTCGGCGTGCTCGCCGTTGCCGGCGTGCAGCCGCTGCATCGAGCTCTCGTCGCCGTAGCCCGCCGTGTACAGGGCGGGGCCGCCGAGCGCCTCGCTGAGGTACGCCGCCAGCCGCTCGTCGTGCTGGGGGTGCAGCTCGTGCTCGAACGGGTGGGCCGCGACCGGGTCGGCCAGGCACAGGTCGTGCCACCGGTTGCACAGGTCGAGGAGGGCGTCGAAGCCGCCCGCCTGCTCGTAGAGCGTGGTCACGCGATCAGGGTGCCGTGACCGGGTCGGCCTGTCGAGAGGCGGCGATCCTCCGGTCGGCGTACCGGAAGCCGGCGATGAGCGCCGCGAACAGGGCGGTGATCCCGAGGCAGACCACGACCACCGAGCCCCAGCCCTCCTCGCGGAAGTCGAGGAACGGGTAGGGGACCCACCGGGTGGCGCCGGCGACGGCCAGGGTCACCGCGAGCCAGGCGATCGGCCAGCCGAAGGCGATCGCGATCGCGCGCCCGTCGGTGCGGGGCCGCGGGCCGCAAGCGAACCAGCCGACGACCGCGAGCACCGGCACCAGCATGTGCAGCATCTTGTCGGCCACCCAGTCCGCGCCGTCGAGGTCGAGCAGCGGGCGGAGCAGGAGGAAGTGCACCAGCCCGGTCACGGTGATGCCGACGGTCGAGGCCAGGCGCACCGCCCGGAACGCCGCGCCGTCGCGGAGCGGGTCGCGGGCCAGCAACGTCGTGGCGACGGCGACCAGGAGGTTGCTCTGGATCGTGAAGTAGGCGATGAGCCGGGCCAGCCGCAGTCCGAGGCCCGGTGGCTCGACCTCGTCGAGCACCCGGCCGCCCTGGACCACCAGGACCAGCTGCAGGACAAGCGCGGCGACGGTGACCACCGCGGTCAGGATGTGCCAGGCGCGGGCGGTGCGCATCAGGCCTCCTGTTCCTCGGCGGAGGGCGGGGTGAGCAGTCGCTGGATCGCGTCGCCGTACGTCGAGATCACCACCTCGGGGTCCGCGGCGGTGACGATGGGGTCGCGCTGGAGGAAGAGCAGGTTGAGCAGCCCGCCGAGCTGGGCGACCGCGAGCGCGACCCGGAGCTCGGGGTTCGGGCCGGACAGGCGCGGGGTCAACGGGGCGACGTACGTCTCCGCGGTGTGGCGGATCATCTCCTCGCGCACCTGGTCGTGGTGGGCCGCCTGGGCCAGGGCGACGTACCGCTGGCGGATGACCGGCCGGCGCGGGTCGAGGAAGTACGCCACGAGCCGCCGCCCGACGGTCTCGAGCGGGCCGTCGAGGACGGTGCCGATGCCGAGCGAGGTGTCGACCGTGCGCAGGAAGAGCGCCTCCTTGGACCCGAAGTGCCGGATCACCAGCGCGGGGTCGACACCGGCCCCGGCGGCGATCGCGCGCACCGACGCGCCGTCGAAGCCGCGCTCGGCGAACAGGCTCCGGGCGGCGTCCTCGATCGCGCTGCGCGTGGCGCGGCCGGCGGGCCGGAGCTCACGGGGGCGCTGCGCGTCGGGCGAGGTCTTCGTCACAGCGCAACCGTAGGGCATCCCCGGGCTCGGTCAACACTGTTGACACAGCACGGTCAACGCCGTTGACTCAGCCCTCGTGACTGCGACCTCCTCCGCGCCGGCGACCGGCGCATCCGGCCCCGGTACGACGCAGAGCGCCCCCCGCTCCGCGCTGCTCGTCGTGGCCGTGCTCTGCTTCGGCGGCCTCACCGCCTCGCTCACCCAGACCATGGTGATCCCGATCCAGGGCGAGCTCGGCCGGCTGCTGCACACCAGCGAGGCCAACGCCTCGTGGGTGGTCACCGCGACCCTGGTCGCCGCGGCCGTCGCGATGCCGATCGCGGGCCGGCTCGCCGACCTGTACGGCAAGCAGCGCGTGCTGGTCATCAGCGCGCTGGTGCTGGTGCTCGGCTCGCTGATCTGCGCCCTCAGCGGGAGCCTGGCGCCGATGCTCGCCGGCCGTCTGCTGCAGGGCTGTGCCATGGGCTTCGTGCCGGTCGGCATCGCGCTGCTGCGCGAGGTCACCCCGCCGCGGCTCACCGCCACGGCGATGGCCGCGATGAGCGCCACGCTCGGCGTCGGGGGCGCGGTCGGGCTGCCGCTGTCCGCGTGGATCGTCCAGGACTTCAGCTGGCACACCCTGTTCTGGGTCTCCACGGGCCTGGCCGCCGTCGTCGCGCTGGCCGTGGTCCTGCTCGTGCCGCACGTGCGCGACGCGGTGCCCGGCGGGTTCGACGTGGTCGGCGCCGTCGGCCTGGCCGTCGGGCTGGTCGCGCTGCTCGTCGCCGTCTCGAAGGGCAACGAGTGGGGCTGGACCGACGGCCGTACCCTCGGCCTGCTCGTCGCCGCGGTCGTCGTGCTGCTCGCCTGGGGCGGCTACGAGCTGCGCACGACAGACCCGCTGTGCGACCTGCGCACCACCGCCCGCCGCCCCGTCCTGCTCACCAACCTCTCCGCCATCGCCATCGGGTTCGGCATGATGGCCCAGGCGATCGTCATCCCGCGGCTGCTGCAGTCGCCGGCCGCGACCGGCTACGGCCTCGGCCAGAGCCTGCTCGAGACCGGCCTGTGGATGGCACCCGGCGGCGTCGTGATGATGGTCTTCTCGCCCGTCTCCGGTCGCCTGATCCGGGTCATCGGCGCCCGGGCGACGCTGATGATCGGCGGCACCGTGCTCGGCCTGGGCTACCTGTTCGCCCTCTTCCTGATGGACGCCGCCTGGCAGATGATGATCGCCACCTGCATCACCTCGGCCGGCGTCGGCATCGGGTACGCCGCCATGCCGACCCTGATCCTCGAGTCCGTGCCGCTCGCCGAGGCCGGCTCGGCGGTCGGCATCAACGGGCTCGTCCGCTCCATCGGCACCAGCGTGTCGTCGGCCGCGATGGCGGCCGTCCTGACCGCCTCGACCCTCGACCTGGGCGGCTACGCGCTGCCCACCGAGAAGGCCTTCGCGATCTGCTTCGGGGTGGGTGCGGCGGCGGCGTTCGCCGGCGTCCTCCTCGCGGCCGCCGTCCCGCGCCGGCGCCACTCGAGCAGCCTTTGACACCTGTTCAATAGCCGTGACAACCGATCACGGGTAAATCCGGAACCTCTCCGTTCACCGCTCGTTGATACCGACGAAACGACAGGTGCGGTGACTGGGGGGTTCCGCACCGTCGCAGCGGCCCCGGGGCATCGCCCCGGGGCCGCGCTTCGTCGTACCGGTGGGTAAGGATGGTCCCGTGTCCGGCCCGCTGATCCCGTCCGACCCGACGACCGATGCCGTGCGCCGCAGCGCGCTGCGCAGGATGCGCACGGTCGCCGTGTCGCTGCTGCTGCTCGCCGCCGCGGTCTACGTCGCCACTCTGCGCAAGGACGGCGTGTGGGGCTACGTCAACGCCGGGGCGGAGGCCTCGATGGTCGGTGCGATCGCGGACTGGTTCGCGGTGACCGCGCTGTTCAAGCACCCGCTCGGTCTGCCGATCCCGCACACCGCGCTCGTGCCCAAGCGCAAGGACGACCTCGGCAAGGGGCTCGAGCAGTTCGTGGGGGAGAACTTCCTCCAGGAGGACATCATCCGCGAGCGCGTCCTCGGCGTGCAGATCGCGCAACGGGTCGGGGACTGGCTCGCCGTACCCGCCAACGCCGAGCGGGTGGTCACCGAGGGCTCCGAGATCGCCGCGCTCGCCCTCGGCAAGGTCCGCGACGACCACATCGAGGCGTTGGTGACCGAGGCGCTGGTGCCGCGGTTCCGCGAGGAGCCGATCGCCCCGCTGCTCGGCGGGCTGCTCGCCGAGGCGATCCGCGACGACCTCCACCACGGCCTGGTCGACCTGATGCTCGAGGAGATGCACGGCTGGCTGCTCGCCAACCCCGACACCGTCCACGACGTGCTGGGGGAGCGGGCACCCTGGTGGGCGCCCGACTCGGTCAACACCTACGTCATCAACCGGCTGCACCTCGAGATGGTCCGCTGGCTCACCGAGATCCGCGACAGGCCCGACCACCGGGCCCGGCGCGCGCTCGACTCGATGCTCGGCCAGCTCGCCGACGACCTGCTGTCCAACCCGGCCACCCAGGAGCGCGCCGAGCGGCTCAAGGACCGGGTCCTCGACCACCCGGCCGTCATCGCCAGCGCCATCTCGCTGTGGCAGGCGCTGCGCAAGGCGCTGCTCAGCTCGCTCGGCGACCCGCAGGGCGCCGTACGCCGCCGGCTGCTCGTCGAGGTCGACGGCGCCTCCGCCCGCCTGCGCTCGGACGCGGCGCTGCGCGAGCGGCTCGACAAGATGGCGGCCGACGCCGCGGTCTTCGCCGTCGACAGGTACGGCGCCGAGCTGACCGCCGTCATCACCCACACCATCGAGCGGTGGGACGGCAAGGAGGCCGCCCGGCGCATCGAGCTGCATGTCGGCCGCGACCTGCAGTTCATCCGGATCAACGGCACCATCGTGGGCGGCCTGGTGGGGGTCCTGATCCACACGATCTCGGTGGTGCTTCACTGATGGCCATGTTCGGACGCAGGCGCAAGGAGTCGCAGTCGGCGGGCCCGGTGCCCGTCGACGTCCCGATCCGCGACGAGTCGATCCGGCTCGGTCAGTTCCTCAAGCTCGCCAACCTGGTCGACTCCGGTGCCGAGGCCAAGCCGGTGATCGCCGACGGGCTGGTCAAGGTCAACGGCGAGGTCGACACCCGCCGGGGGCGTCAGCTCCACGTCGGGGACGTCGTGGAGCTGCAAGGGCAGGCTGCCCGGGTCGCCCACGGCGACGTACCGGACAACCTGCCCTGGTGAAGCGGGTGGAGCTGGTCGAGCAGGGGCTCAGCTGACGCCGAGCAGGTCGACCACGAAGATCAGCGTCTCGCCGGGCTTGATGACGCCGCCGGCGCCGCGGTCGCCGTACCCGAGGTGCGGCGGGATGACCAGCTGGCGGCGGCCGCCGACCTTCATGCCCTGCACGCCGGTGTCCCAGCCCTGGATGACCTGGCCGATGCCGAGGCGGAACTGGAGCGGGGTGCCGCGGTTGTACGACGCGTCGAACTCCTCGCCGCTGGACAGGGCGACGCCGACGTAGTGGACCGACACGGTGCTGCCGGCGGTGGCCTCGTCACCGTCGCCGACCGTGAGGTCGGTGATCACGAGGTCGGTGGGCGGGGTGGGGTCGACGAAGTCGATCTCGGGCTTCTGGCTCATCCGGCCAGCCTAGATGGTGCCTCGGCGGCCTCCCCCATCAATGCCTCACCACTCGGGCGAGCGGGTTAGGCTGCGCCCAGCGTCCCAACCGTCGGGTGGTTCGGGGCATGGGGGCAGGGACGTCTCGGGGGTGGGACAGGTGCGGGTCAACGCGACGGGAGCGGAGTCCTGGTCGTCGCCAGGGCAGGCCACGCGTCTCGTGCACGCCGCGGGCACCCATCCGGGCCGGGTCCGCCAGGTCAACGAGGACTCCTCGCTGGTCGCGCCGCCGCTCTTCCTGGTCGCCGACGGCATGGGCGGCTACGCCCGCGGCGACGTCGCGAGCCGCCTGGTCGTCGAGTCCTTCGAGTCGCTCGCCAGCCTCCACGAGGTGCAGCCGGCCGACGTCGAGGCCGCCATCGCCACCGCGCAGACCCGGGTCGCCTCGCTGGCCGCCGAGTTCAGCTCCGCGCCGGGCTCCACGCTGGTCACGGCGGCCTACGTCCTCGAGGACGGGCGCGGCTACTGGCTGCTGGCCAACATCGGCGACTCCCGGGCCTACACGTACGCCGGCGGCGTCCTCGAGCAGATCTCCAAGGACCACTCGGTCGTCCAGGAGCTGATCGACGCGGGCCACCTCACCCGCGACGAGGCCATCGGCCACCCCGAGCGGCACGTCGTGACCCGCGCGATCGGCGCGCTGACCACCTCGGAGGCCGACTTCGCGCTGATCCCCGCCGAGCCCGGCTCGCGGTTGCTGCTGTGCTCCGACGGCCTCACCTCGGAGCTGTCCGACACCGCGATCCTGCACATCCTGTCCGAGGGCATGGCTCCCGACCGGACCGTGCTGACCCTCGTCGACGCGGCGGTCGCGGCCGGAGGCCACGACAACGTCACCGTGGTCGTCGTGGACGTCGAGGGCGTCGGTGTCACCGCGCCCGCCGCCGAGCACACCGCCCCCGGCCGACAGGGCGGCCGATGACCAGCTACCTGCCGGGCGAGCTCGCCACCCTCGTCACCGACGAGGGGGTCGTGGTCTCCACCCCGGACCGGCTCGCCGAGGTGGCCGCGCTGCGCGAGCGCGACCTCGAGGCGCCGACGGTCGTGGAGGTGCTCTCGCGCGGCGACCTGCGCGCCCTGCCCGAGTTCGCCGCGGTGCGCCTCGACGGCACGGAGGCCCGGATCCTGGTTCGCGGCGGCCTGGTCGTGCGGGTCGACGGGTTCGCCGTCGACGGCCGCGACGCGACCATGTGGACCGAGGCCACGGCCACGCTGAGCCCCGGCGCAGTGGTCGAGGTCGCCCCGCTCGGCGCGCCGGCTGCCGGTCCCGAGCTGCCGCTCGCCGGTGGCGTGGTCCGCAGCGCCGGGGTGACCTGGCGCCCGGTGCTCTGCGGCACCTCCGCCCCGGTTCCCGCCGCCGCTCCCACGCCGCCCCCGCCGCCGGCCGCGCCCGCCGCACCGCACGCCCCCGCGTCGGAGTACACCGTCGTGCGCGGCAGCCAGCGCCCCGCCGTACCCCCTCCGGCCGGGCCGGACGCCCCGACCACCCCGCCGCCCTCGGCCCCGCCCTCGGCCCCGCCCTCGGCCCCGCCGCCGGCATGGCAGCCGACGGGCACGGTCGACCCCTCGCCCGAGCACGACGGCCGCACGATCACCCCCGCCCAGCTGCAGGCCCTGCGCGCCGCCGCGGCGCCGGGTGCGGCCCCGCACGGCACTCCGCCGGGCGCCCCGCCCAGCGCCCCGCCGCCCACCCTGCGCCTGCCGTCGGTGCCGGTCCGTCCCTCGGTGGCCCTCGCCCTCTCGACCGGCCGGGTGGTCCCCGTGCGGCGCCGGGTCCTCATCGGCCGCAGCCCCCGCATCCAGCAGGTCGGGGGCAGCCAGAACCTCCCGGCCCTGGTCACCGTGGACGACCCCTACGTGTCCAGCACCCACCTGGAGGTTTCCGCCGACGGCGGCCGGGTGACCGTGACCGACATGTCCACCAACGGCACGCTGCTCGCCCGCCAGGGCCGCGTCCCCGTCCCGCTCGACCGCGGTGTGGTGACCGAGGTCGCCCTCGGCGACGTGCTGACCCTGTCCAAGGGCCTGACCGCGACCGTCGTCCCCGCCCCGGACGAGGTCTGAGCAGGGCACGATGCAGCAGCCACCGCAGATCCCCGGCTTCCACTTCGTCGACCTCGTCGGCGAAGGCGGCTTCGCCGACGTGTTCCGCTACCAGCAGGAGCTGCCGACCCGCCAGGTCGCGATCAAGGTGCTGCGCAGCGGCAGCGACGCCGCGTCGATCGAGCTGTTCCGCGCCGAGGCCAACGTGATGGCCCAGCTGTCCAACCACCCCTCGATCGTGCCGATCTACCAGGCCGGGGTGAGCTCGGACGGCCGGGCGTTCCTGGTCATGGAGTACTGCCCGCCGCCCCACGTCGCGCAGCGCTACCGGGCCCAGCCGCTCGCCGTCGCCGAGGTCCTCGACATCGGCGTCAAGATCGCCAGTGCCGTCGAGACCGCCCACCGGGCCGGCATCCTGCACCGCGACATCAAGCCCCACAACATCTTGACCAGCACCTTCGGCGTGCCGCTGCTCACCGACTTCGGCATCGCCTCGGTGGTGGGGGAGACCGGTGCCGGCGCCCAGGGCCTCTCGATCCCTTGGTCGCCGCCCGAGTCGCTGGCCGCCGACAGCCACGACGTGCGCAGCGACGTCTACTCGCTGGCCGCGACCCTCTACTCGCTGCTCATCGGGCACCCGCCGTTCGAGCGCCGCGACGCCGCCAACGACAACGCCTCCCTGATGACCCGGATCGAGCGCGGCCAGCTCACGCCGCTGCGCCGCCCCGACGTGCCGGCATCCCTGGTCGACGTGCTGCGGCGGGCGATGTCCGTCGAGATCGAGCGCCGCCCCGTCTCGGCGATGGTGCTGGGCCGCCAGCTCCAGGACGTGCAGATCGAGCTGCGGCAGTCGCCGACCCGGCTCGAGGTGATGGACGCCTCGCCGTCCGCGCTCGGCGAGGAGCACCCCAACGACGCCCGGACCCTGGTCCGGCCGGTCTCGGTGATCATCCCGGCGGCGGTGCACGAGCGGCTCGGTCCGCTGCAGCCCGGCGCCGACGAGGACACCCTCAACCCGGGCCACTCCGGCCATTCCGGGCACTCCGGGCACGCCGCGCACTCCGGACACCGCGGCACGACCGGCGGCCGGTCCGCCCGCCGCACGGGTCCGCAGCGCTCCGAGGCCCGCCGCCTCGGCGTACCCGCCCGGATCGGCATCGGCGTGGTCGCGGCGATCCTCCTCGGTGCGGTCGGCTACGCGCTGCTCGCGGGCAGTGCCGGCGACGACAAGGGCAAGGACGGGACCCTGCGCGGCGAGGACCCGCCCGACCCGGTCGAGCTGCTGGACCGCCCGGACCCACCGGTCGTGACCAAGGCCGGCAAGGGCATCCGGTGGACCTTCACCTGGGCGCCCGCCGATCCCCGCAAGGGCGACGAGTTCAAGGTGCTGCTCTCCGGTGACGGCGTGGAGCCGGCGCCCCCGGAGTACACCGACGCCACCAGCAAGACGCTCACCGTCAAGCGCAACGCGACGGTGTGCGTCCAGGTGGCGCTCTCCCGCGAGGGCGGCCAGACCTCCGCCCTCTCCAAGGTCGAATGCGTGACGGGCAGATGACGACGATGACCAGGATCCGCCGATGGCGCCGTACGGCGTCCGCCACCGTCCTCGCGCTGGTGGTGGGCACGCTCGTGGTGCTCGCCTTCGAGCACGACGGCAAGCCGTTCACCGAGGTCGACCTCAACGACGGCGGCGTGTGGGTGACCAACAACCAGCTGGGGCTGGTCGCGCGGCTGAACCCGCAGATCAAGGAGCTCGACCTCGGCGTCGACGCCGGCAGCACCGACTTCGACATCTTCCAGCGCGCCACCAGCCTGTACGTCGACGACGACTCCACCGAGCGCATGGTCAAGCAGGTCGACGTCGTCCGTGCGAACGTGCTCGACCCGACCTCGCTGCCGACGGGTGCGATCGTCGCCAACGGCGGGTCCACGTTCGCCGTGGTCGACCCGGTCAGCGGCGACGCCTGGGTCCGCTCGGCCGAACGGTTCCGCGGGTTCGCCGCCAAGGAGACCACCCCCGACCTCAAGCACGCCCTCACCGCCGCGGTCGGGACCGACGGCCGGGCGTGGGTCCTGGGCCGCGACGGCAAGGTCACCTCCTTCACCCTCGACGAGAGCGGCGCCGCCGTCGAGGGCGACACCCACGAGCTCGGCAAGGGCGTCGGCACGGACCCGGCGATGGTCGCACTGACCGTGGTCGGCGACGTCCCCGTGCTCTTCAACCGGTCCTCCTTCGAGCTCTCCCGCCCCGGCACGAAGCCCGTCGTGCTCGAGACCGCCGACCCGTCCGAGGTCGAGCTGCAGCAGCCCTCCGACGAGAGCGACGACGTCTATGTCGCGACCCGGGAGGGCCTGCTGGTCACTCCCGTCGGCGGCGGCGAGGTGCACGAGGCCAGCAGGGGCAGCGTCTCGGGCCGGCCGGCCGCCCCGGTCCAGATGACCGACACCGGCTGCGTCTACGCCGCCTGGTCGGACCCGGGCTCGGCCCACAACTACCTGCGCGACTGCGCGGGCAGCGACCGCGACGACACCTTGCCGATCCCGGGGATGCAGCCGGGCGCCTACCTCCAGTTCCGGGTCAACCGCGATGTCGTGGTCCTCAACGACTCGGTGACCGGCGACGCCTGGCTGGTCCAGGACCCGGGCAAGGCCAAGATCGACAACTGGCCCGCGGTCGACCCGCAGAACGAGAACAAGTCCAAGCTCAAGGAGATCAGCGAGGAGGTCCCCGAGCAGGAGAACCGCGCGCCGGAGCCGGAGGACGACCACCTCGGTGCCCGGCGGGGCCGCACGACGGTGCTGCCGGTCGTGGCGCTCAACGACCACGACCCCGACGGCGACATCATCAGCATCGCGAAGACGACCCACGTCGGCGGCCCGGAGCTGGAGGTCAAGATCGTCGGCGGCGGCACCCAGCTGCAGGTCACCGTGCCCGGCGACGTCACGGGCACCTCGACCTTCCGCTACTACGTCACCGACGGCCGGGTCAACGAGCAGGTCTACGCGACGGTCACCCTCGACATCGAGGAGAACGACAAGAACGTCAAGCCGGAGCTGATGCCGAAGCGGGACCCGAAGCTGACGGTCGCCAGCGGCGCGAGCTCCAGCTACTACCTGCTCGCCGACTTCTACGACAAGGACGGCGACGACCTGACCCTCACCTACGCCGACGCGCGTGGCGGCGAGGTCGAGTACCGCCCGGACGGCACCATCACCTTCACCGACAACGGCACCGGCGCGAAGGTCACCGAGATCGACTACACCATCGAGGACGGCACCACCGTCTACGACGGCAAGCTCCCGGTGGAGATCCTCGGCGACACCGCGCCGCCCGAGCTGATCCCCGACCTGGCCTCCGGCATCGCCGACACCGCGGTCGTCGTGCAGCCGCTGACCAACGACCGCAACCCCGAGGGCACCGACCTCACCCTCAAGAGCGTCAAGGTGCTCGGCGACGACGCCGGCACCGAGATCTCCAAGGACCTCGAGGGCGGCACCTTCACCTTCACCGCCGACAAGGCGCGCAGCTACTACCTCGCCTACACCGCCTACAACTCCTCGGCGACCAGGTCCTCGGTCATCCGGCTCGACATCGAGTCGCCGCCCAAGGACAACCGGCCGCCGATCGCCGTACGCGACAAGGCCGCCATCACGCCGGGCGGCAGCGCCCAGGTCGACCTCCTGCTCAACGACCTCGATCCCGACGGCGACGTGCTCGTCGTCAAGCGGGTCGGGCCGCCGTCGGTCCCCGGCGTGAAGGTCTCCGTGGTCGACAAGCGGATCGCCGTGGCCAGCTCGACGGCCGACCTCACCGGCCGTCCGGCCACCGTCGACTACTGGGTGTCCGACGGCCGCAGCACCGTCACGGGCCAGCTGGTGATCACCCAGCGGCGCTCGACGAAGGAGAACCGGCACCCGATCGCCAACAAGGACCAGGTCACGGTCCGCGCCGGCGCGGTGACGACGATCCCGGTGCTCGCCAACGACTCCGACCCCGACGGCGGCAAGCCGCGGCTGTTCCAGTCCGACCTGCGCAACGAGGACCTCGACGTGTGGGTGGCCGGCGACACGCTGCGCCTGCGCGCGCCCGAGGAGCCCGGCAACTACTCGGTCTTCTACGGCGTTCGCGACGCCGAGGGCCTCAAGGCCTCCGCGGAGGTCGCGATCTTCGTGATCCCCGACTCCGCCAAGAACAACCATCCGCCCCTGCCGCAGCCGATCACCGACCGGGTGATCGCCGGGCGGCCGAAGGTGATCGGCGTCGACCTCGGGGGAGCCGACCCCGACGGCGACTCGGTGGCCTTCCGCAGCATCCTCACCGCCCCCTCGCTCGGTCGTGTGATCGACACGGGCGTCGACTGGATCCGCTACGAGGCGTTCGACGACAAGTTCGGCACGGACTTCTTCCAGATCCTGGTCCAGGACAAGTACGGCGCGACCGGGGTCGCCGAGGTCCGTGTCGGCGTGGTCCCCGAGGAGACCGAGAACCAGGCGCCGGTCGCGATCGACGACAGCGTGCTGGTGCAGCCGAACCGCACCATCTCCTACAACGTGCTCTCCAACGACGCCGACCCCGACGACGACGCGCTGCGGATCGAGTCCCTCAACCCGGACGACAAGGCCAAGCACGACAACGGCTTCGTCGAGCTCGCCGTCGGCGACGCTCCCGAGACCGGGTCGGCGGCCACCAACCTCGGCTACACCATCGAGGACGCCGCAGGGGCCAAGGACAACGCCGTGCTCAAGGTGACCGCGAGCCGCGACGCGCCGTTCTATGCGCCGATCGCCCGCGACGACGTGGCCGACCTGGGCGACATCATCGGCCGCGACCCCGGCGAGATGGTCGAGGTCCCGGTGCTCGACAACGACCTGGACTTCGACGGCGCGAAGGCCGACCTGCGGGTCACCGGCTGCGACGCGGGCAGCAAGGGCATGTGCGAGGTCGCCGCTGACGAGGCGAAGGTGCGGATCGAGCTGGCCGCCCAGGACCAGGTCGTGCTCTACCAGCTCGACGACGCCGACGACGAGTCCTCCGGGACCTTCGGCGTCATCTACGTGACCGGCACCGACAACGTGCCGCCCCAGCTGACCACCGACAAGGACCTGGTGCCGGTCAAGGCCGTCGCCGGCAAGCCGGTCACCTTCGACCTCAAGGACGTCGTGGTCACCCGGGCCGGCCGCGAGCCGCAGATCGTGCCCGACTCCGTGCCGTCGGCCGTCAACGGCCTGGTCGAGGTCTCCGAGGCCTCGCCGACCTCGCTGGTCTTCACGCCCACGCGCAACTACGTCGGACCGGCCTCGGTCACCGTCAAGGTGTCCGACGGGCGCACCGCAGCCGAGGACGCGGCGCTCACCTCGCTGCTCACCGTCCCCGTCGACGTCGAGCCGTCGGGCAACGTCGCCCCGCAGATGCGCGACGCCTCGATCGACGTCACCGAGGACGGCGACGCCGGCGAGGTCGACCTGTCCGGCCTGACCCGCGACGCCAACAAGGACGACCTGAAGTCGATGACCTGGTCGGTCGAGTCGGCCGACAACGGCCTGGACGCCCGGATCGGCTCCGACAGCAGCATCTTGAGCATCAAGGCCGGCGGCGGCGTCAACGACGGCGACGCGCTGCAGGTCAAGGTGCTCGCCGACGACGGCCACGGCGGCACCGACGAGGGCGTGGTCACCGTGCGGGTGGTCGGCAGCGACCGTCCGCTGCTCGACATCCCGGCGATCAACCTGACGGCGACGCGCGACGAGGAGACGACCGTCGACATCGCCGACTACGCGGTGAACCCCTATCCAGGCGAGCCGATCCAGGTCCGTGAGGCACGGCGTGACGGCGGCAGCGGCCGGCTCGAGGGGGTGAAGACCGACGGCTCCACCGTCCGGTTCACCCCAGTCGAGACCGGTACGTCGATCCTCCGCGTCACCGTCGCCGACGCCTCCGACGATCGCGAGCGCGACGCCACCGCACGGATCACGGTGACCGTGGTCGCCGTACCCGATGCGCCGGACCGGCCGTTCCTGTCGTCGGTGGAGGCCTCCTCCGCGGTGCTGACCTGGCAGGAGCCGGCGACCAACGGCGCAGCGATCGACCAGTACGAGGTCTCGGGCGACAACGGCTTCAAGCAGACCTGCACCGACACCACCTGCCGGCTGGTTGACCTGACCCCCGGCAAGGCCTACACCTTCCGCGTCCGGGCCCACAACAGCGAGGGCTGGAGCGAGCAGGGGCCGGCCTCCGAGCAGATCATCCCCAACAAGGCGCCGGAGCTGATGTCGCCGCCGACGATCGTGGTGGAGTCCAAGCCCACCGGTGGACGGATGGACCGCCAGCTCACGCTGCGCTGGTCGCCGCCTGCCAACGAGGGCTCGCCGATCACGTCGTACGAGATCAAGGAGGCGGGCAGCGCGACGACCTGGACCGCCGGTGGCAACGACACCTCGCGCGTGATCCCCGGCCTCGACAACGGGACGCCGTACGCCTTCGAGATCCGGGCGGTCAACGACGTCGAGCCGCGCCGCCAGTTCTCGGGACCCTCGAAGGCCGTCGCGCCGTTCGGCGTACCGATGAGGTCCGGTGTCGCGCCACAGCTGACCGCCAGCGAGGACGGCGCGGTCAGCCAGGACCCGTGGGTGCGCATCGACTGGTCTCGGTGGTCGGAGTCGCAGAGCAACGGCAACGCGGTCTCCTCCTACGAGATCACGTGCAACGGCTGCAGCCGCTCGACGTACACCGTCGACGGGTCGGCGACCTCGAAGACCTTCGACCCCAGCGACGGGATCCAGAAGGGCAAGACGGTCACCTTCACCATCGCCGCCACCAACGACGCGGGGACCAGCGACCGCAGCCCGAGCGTCTCCGGACGTCCGTGGACCAGGTCCGGGCCGGTCCAGAACCTGACCGAGGTCGGCACCTCTCCCTCGGACCGCACCGCCGTGATCGCCTGGGACCCGCCGGCCGACGACGGTGGTCTCGCGATCCGCCACTACGTCGTGCAGTCCGGCGGCACCTACCAGACCTTCGACAGCGCCCCGGGTGCCGGTGGACGCGCGATCACGTTCGTCGACAACGGCAGTCACGACGTCAAGGTGTGGGCCGTGACCTTCAACGGCAACAGCGCGGTGGACGGGCAGACGGCGACGCGCTACGGGGTCAAGACGTGGGGACAGCCCTTCGCGCCGACGAGCTCCGGCTCGGTGGAGAGCAACTACTACCGCATCGACCTGCCGATCGCCGAGGGCCGCGAGAACGGCATGCCGGTCACCGGCGTCGAGATCAGCGTCGACAACGGCGCGTTCACCCCGCTGACCGGCTCCGGCTACGGGGAGGTCGTCGACCAGGGCGGCACCCAGCGCACGATCCGGGCCCGGACCGTCTCCACGGCCGAGGGCGAGCGCAAGTACAGCCCCGTGGCCACCTTCATCGCCAAGTCGAAGCCGAAGGCGCTGTCGGTCAGCATGGCCTGCAACAGCAACAACACGAGGTGCTCGGTCAACCTCTTCGCGGCAGGCTTCCTCCAGCAGCCCAACCCGACCCACTTCACCGTGTCCGGCGCCAACCTGCTCAACAACGACCCCGCGACCTGCAACACCGACCAGTCCGTCAACGGGGGCTACAACGGCTCCGGGTTCGGCAACTGCTACTACGACGGGCCCGGCAACGTCAGCATCACGGTCGCCGGCATGACAGCCAAGAACTACTAGTCCGTCGGGACAACGGAAAGGACACCATGTCGCTCACCACCGAGGAGACCGAGTGGTTCTCGCAGACCTTCGCCCAGCTCGTCGCCAACGTCGAGCAGGCGATCGTCGGCAAGACCGAGGTCGTCCGGCTGGCGTTCGTCACGCTGCTCGCCGAGGGGCACCTGCTGCTCGAGGACTACCCGGGCACCGGCAAGACCTCGCTCGCCCGCGCCATCGCCCAGACCATCCAGGGTGACCACCACCGGATCCAGTTCACGCCGGACCTGCTGCCCAGCGACGTCACCGGCGTCACGATCTTCGACCAGCGCTCCCAGCAGTTCGAGTTCCACCAGGGCCCGATCTTCTCCAACGTGGTGCTGGCCGACGAGATCAACCGCGCCTCGCCCAAGACCCAGTCCGCGCTGCTCGAGGTGATGGAGGAGAACCAGGTCACCGTCGACGGCGTGACCCACCAGGTCGGCCAGCCGTTCATGGTCATCGCCACCCAGAACCCGATCGAGCAGGCCGGCACCTACCGGCTGCCCGAGGCCCAGCTCGACCGGTTCCTGATCAAGACCTCGCTCGGCTACCCCGACCACGAGAACACCGTCCAGATCCTCGCCAACGCGCCGAAGGGCAAGGCGGCCACCGTGCTGCGCGCGATCATCAGCGGTGACAACGTGCTCCACCTGATCCGGCTCGCCCAGCAGGTGCACGTCGAGCCGACCATCTACGAGTACGTCTCGAGCATCACCGAGGGCACCCGCGAGGCGCCCGAGGTCGTGCTCGGCACGAGCGTGCGCGCCGGCCTCGCGCTGGTCCGCGCCGCCCGGGCCCAGGCGCTGTCCTACGGCCGCAGCTACGTCGTGCCCGACGACGTGAAGACCCTCGCCGTGCCGGTCCTGGCCCACCGCATGGTCCTCGACCCCGAGGAGGACTTCCGCGGTACGACGACCCAGGACGTCGTGCGCCGGGTGCTCGAGCGCGTCTCGGTCCCGCTGGAGCCCGCCCGTTCATGAAGGGTCCCCGCTCCTGGGCGGCCGGCCTCCGCCGTACGCTCACCGACCTCTCCCGGCGCCGCCAGGCGCTGGCCGGCCGACTGCGTGACGGCATCGCCGAGCGCACCCGGCGGGTCCGCGGCGTCGTCGAGCCGATCACCCAGACGGTCACCCCGGCCGGCTGGGTGGTCGCGGTGATGGCGCTGGCGCTGCTGGTCGCCGGCCCGATGCTGCACTGGCGCGAGCTGGTCGTGGCGGGGGCCTTCCTGGCGCTGGTGCTGCTGCTCGCCGTGGTGTTCGTGATCGGCCGGCTGCCGCTGCTGGCGCGACTCGACCTCGCCCGGGACCGGGTGATCGTGGGGGAGCGGGCCAACGGCTACCTGACCGTCGCCAACCCGAGTGCGCGGCGATCGCGCTCGCTCGTGGTGGAGTTCCCGGTCGGCGCCGGCCGGGCGGCCTTCGAGCTCCCGGGCCTGGCGCCCGGTGCCGAGCACGAGGAGCTCTTCGCGGTCCCCACCGCGCACCGCGCGGTGCTCGACGTCGGCCCGGTCACGGCGGTACGTGCCGACCCGCTGGGCCTGCTGCGCCGTGAGCGGCACCTCAGCGAGATGGACACGCTCTACGTCCACCCCAAGACCCTGCGCGTCGAGGGCTCCGCGGCCGGCCTGGTCCGCGACCTCGAGGGCCGCACCGTGCCCAAGGTGTCCGACAACGACGTGTCCTTCCACGCCCTGCGCGGCTACGTCTCCGGTGACGACCGGCGCCACATCCACTGGAAGTCCAGCGCCAAGACCGGCACCCTCATGGTCCGCCAGTTCGAGGAGACCCGGCGCTCCCACCTGCTCACGATGGTGAGCTCCCGGCTCGAGGACTACGCCAACGACGACCAGTTCGAGCTGGCCATCTCCGTCGCCGGCTCGCTCGGCACCCAGGCGCTCGCCGACGGCCAGCAGCTCAGCGCCGCGTCGTCGCACGGCTCGCTGCCCGCCACCAGCGCCCAGCGGTTCCTCGACGGCCTGTCCGGGCTGACCTACGACTGGCAGGCCGGCCGTCTCGTCGACGTCGCCCGCCACCTCAGCGGCGACGAGCTCGCCGCCAGCGTGATGGTGCTCTGCATCGGGTCCGGGGTCTCGATCACCGACCTGCGCCGGGCGCGCCAGTACCTCCCCGTCGACACCCGGGTGATCGCGGTGCGCTGCCTGGTCGGCGAGGAGCCGTCGGTGCGCTGGCTCGGCGACCTGGGCGTCGCCACGGTGGGCCGCCTCGAGGAGCTCGGCGTCGCCGTACGACGGGTGTCTGCATGAGCCACCCGATCGGCGCCCCCGTCCCGCCCCCCGCCCGCGAGCGCAGCGGGCCGGTGATGATCGTCCCGCACCGCCGCCGCGGCCAGGGCGCCCTGCCGTCGTGGTGGCTGGTGCTCGTCGACGCCCTCCTGGTCATCGGACTGGGTGTCCTGTGCGCCTGGCCGCTGGGGCAGGCCTGGACCGGCCACCGCTGGCTGGTCGCCGTCGTCGTCGGCCTGGCCCTCGGCGTGGCGGTCGCCTGGGCCGGGGCCCGGTGGCGGTTGGGGCCGTGGCTGACCGCGCTCCTCGTGGCCGCCGCCTACCTGCTCGTCGGGTCCGCCGTCGCGGTCCCCAACCGCACCCGCAACGGCTTCGTGCCGACCGCCGACTCGCTGCGCGACCTCGTGGTCGGCCTGGTGCAGTCGTGGCGGGAGTCGCTGACCCTGCCGGTGCCTCTCGGGGAGACCGGCGTCGTGCTGATCGTGCCGCTCGTGACCGGCCTGGTCGGCGGACTGGCCGCCGGCGTGCTGCTGTGGCGATCGCGCTGGCCGGGTCTGGCGGGCGTCGTCCTGGCGCTGGTCCTGGTGCTGGCCTCCGCGTTCGGCGACGTGAGCGCGCAGGCGGCGCTGACCCGCGGCCTGGTCGGCGCGGTCGTCGGCCTGGTCTGGCTGCGCTGGCGCTCGCTGCGCCACGTCCGGGCCCGCTGGGGACGCCGGGTGCTCGCCACCCTGGTCGTGGTCGGCGTCGCCGGCGGTGCGGCGACCGGGCTGGGTGCCCTCGCCGATCCCCAGGCCAACCGGGTCGTGCTCCGCGACCACGTCGACCCGCCGTTCGACCCCCACGACTACCCGAGCCCGCTGGCGAAGTTCCGTGCCTACAAGAAGGAGCCGCTGCGGACCGAGACCTCGCTCTTCTCCGTCGACGGGCTCGAGCCCGGCACGCTCGTCCGGCTCGCGGTGATGGACACCTACGACGGGATCGTGTGGAACGTCTCGGGCGGCCCGAACGCCGCCCACGACTCCGGCACCTTCCGCCGGCTGCGCAACGACCCCGACGCCAACGCCCGGGCCACGGTCCGCGGCGAGATCACGGTCACCGGTTACACCGGCGTGTGGGTGCCGAGTGTCGGTGAGACGCTCTCGATGACCCCGGTCAAGGACGGCCGCACCGACGGCGACGCCGCCGCCGAGCTGGTCATCAACCGCGAGACCGGCACCGTCGCACAGATCGGCGGCGTCGAGACCGGCACCACCTTCGAGGTCGAGGCGATCGACCCGCCGCCGCTGGTCGACGAGGAGATCGCCGTGCTCGCCGCGGACCGCTCGGTCTCGCTGCCGGCGCCCGCGATCGTGCCCGAGGAGCTGGTCGACCGGGTGCAGCGCTGGCAGGTCGAGGACGCCTTCGGCGGTGGCGACGGCGGTCCGCTGGCGCAGTTCCTCCGCGACGCCTTCCGCGAGCACGGCTTCTACTCCGACGGAATCGACGACGACGTCCCCGCCGGTCACGGCGCCAGCCGCCTGGCCGAGCTCGCCAAGACGCCGACGCCGGTGGGCGACGCCGAGCAGTACGCCGCCGCGATGGCCCTGATCGGCCAGCGGATGGGCCTGCCGATCCGCGTGGTCATGGGCTTCAAGGTGCCGCCGGGCGGGGGAGAGGTCCGCGGCGAGAACGTCAGCGCCTGGACCGAGGTCAAGCTCGCCGGCGCCGGCTGGGTGCCCTTCGACCCGACCCCTCCGGAGGAGAAGAAGCTGCGTCGTCCCAACGACGACCCCAACGAGGACCCGCAGCCGCAGGTGCTCCAGCCGCCGCGCGTGCCCGGCGAGCCGAAGGAGGCCAGCGACAACCTCCAGCAGGGCGACGGCCAGCGCAAGGAGCTCGACGTCCTCGCGGTGCTGGGCACGATCCTCGGGATCGCCTTCGACATCGCCAAGGTGGCGCTGCTGCTCTCGCCGCTGTGGGGTGTGCTGCTGTTCAAGTTCCTGCGTCGGCGTCGTCGACGCCGCGCCGACGACACGACGCTGCGCCTGACCGGGGCCTGGCACGAGCTCGCGGACCGGGTGCGTGACCTCGGCGTGCGGCCGATGCCGGGCGCCACCCGCCGTGAGAGCGCGTACGCCGTCGCGGAGCGCTACGACGCCGTCCCTGTCGTCACGCTCGCCCACACCGCCGACCGCCACGTCTACGGCGACGGGGAGCCCACCCCCGAGGAGGCTCGCGCCTACTGGGCCGACGTCGACACGGCGCTGCGCCGCATCCGCAAGGCGACGCCGTGGTGGCGCCGCCTGGTGGCCCGGTTCTCCCTGGCCTCGGTGCCGTGGCGCTCCGGCCTGGAGCGGCTCCGCTCCGCGCTCGGGCGGCGGGTGCGTGGTGCGGGACGCTGGTTCGCCGGGCTCGGCCCGGTGGTCCGGGTCCGCGCAGGTGGGCGTCGCCTGGTGCGGGGAGTGCTGGGGATCTTCCGCCGCTGAACGGGATCGATCCGGGGGTGCGAGGCGCAGAGGTCCGTTCCTGGCGCAGAAGGGGACGACCCCAGCCGATTTCTGGAGCCCACCTCCCGGCCAGGGCCTCGCCGTCGTGGGCCCGAGATGTCGGCGCCACACGTCGACTGTCTGTGCGCTACCCCTTGCGGGCGCGAGCAAGCCCTGAGGCAGGTCGGCGACAGAGTCCCGTGGGGTGGTGAGCTGTGAGGTGATCCTCGGTGCCTACTCGCCGCTGTCGATCGCGGTTGCCGACGCAAGATCTCGTTCTCCTGCTCCAGCAGCCGGATCCGCTCCTTGGCCTCACGCAACTGGGCGTTGTCGGCCGCGGTGGTCCCAGGCTTGATCCCGTCCTCGACGTCGGCGGTCTTCATCCAGTTCGTCAGACACGACTCGCTGATCCCGAAGTCGGCAGCGATCTGCTTCAAAATGGACGCCCGGCTCACGGTTCCTCGCGACACGGACCACTTCGTCGCGGAACTCCTTGGGGTACGGCTTCGGCACAGTGCACGTCCTTCCAGCGGCGCCCCTCGGCACCACAGATCAGCTGTGACCTATCCGTGCAGCAGGCCCAACTAGCCCTTCGCTGCTGTTTCTGCCTCTGCGGCGAGCTTGCCGAATGTGTAGCCTCTCCAACTGCTCATCTCGCCACCTGGTGTGGTCTCGAATGAGATCGCTTGGGGGAGGGTGCCCCGGACGACGATCGCATCCTCGGCGATTCCCGGTGCTGGTTCGACCCGAACTAGGGGGCCCGGAGGGGCTGCCCAGCGTTCGCCCATCACAACCACCCGGGTTGCGGCTGGAAGCGCCTTGGCGAAGGCGTCAAGCCCGGTGATGGTCGAAGGAGCGCCTGCCTTGCGGGTGGACTGGCCCTTCTGGTCGATGACCTCAATCCCTCTAGAAAGCGCGACATAGACGTACTCCTGGTCACCAGTGCTCGGCGGTCGCCGGTAGGTGTGACCGACCTTCACCCGCACCAGAGCGAACTTCTCCCGGATGTCTGGGTATCCGAGTCCAGATTCGGACTCGAGCACAGTCGGACCGTCTTCGATTCCGTCGATCGTCCCGGTGACGGCGATCGTGATTCCGGGGACCTTCAGTAGAGCTTGGGGCGACGGGAACGATTCTGCGTCGATGCTGCCGCCGGCAGCGAGAATTGAAAGGTCGACCTTAGAGCTCTGATCCGCCGTCGAGGAAGCCACTGCGGGATCTCTCGCCGCATCGTCCGTTGAACATCCAGCGAGCACCACTGCTGCTGACGTCAGCGCCACAATGTGCCTGCTCCTGCCCTTGATCGCGGCCCGCAACTTGCTCTGATGTGCACCTGTCTTGGTCATGTTTCTCTCACCACCAGCTCTGTACATGGGCGATGTGGTGGGCACCGTACGTGCGGGTCCACGCTTGGCCACCACCCTGGTACCCCGAGATCATGCAGCTGTCGTACGAGTCCGGAGACGCGTAGTAAGGATCGCCGTTCCCATAGTGGGCCATCCCGGCCGTGTGGCCGATCTCGTGGCACACCGTCTTTCGCGCCGCATATTCAGTCACCCCGCCGTAGTTCCTGAGCTCGGAGAAGTTGATCCTGACGCGCCAGCGATCACAGAAGCCCGTCGACGGATTGGTCACGGCGCACTGCGTCGATCCCCAGGCCTGAATGCCGAGGAACTCCTGACCGATACGTACGTCGGTGCCGGTCTGGCAGGGACTGTGCATGGCGACGCCGACTCCAGTTTGAGACTGGAAGTTGGTCATTGACGCGATCGATTCACCTTGAACCGTGCCGTTCGGAGGGTAGTCCGGCGCCCAGCAATACGTATGGGTCCCTCTGTCCGGAACAATGCCCGGAGCGGGCCATATGTCAGCCCTGGCAGGTGTCGCTGTGAGGGTGATCGTCAGCGCCGTCGGCACTGTCAGCGCTTGGAAAAGAAGTAGGAGCCGGCCGGCGGGCCGGCGTCGCCTGGTTCTGGTTGGGTTCATCGACGTATCTTCCGAGAGCGTGTCCGCGTATCTCAGGAGATCGCCGGACGCCAATACGACGTCGTGGGCCCCCCGCTTTGGTTCCTAGATTTTTGCGCGAGGGTTTACCAGAACACGCAGGTTCGAGGCGGGCATCCCCTCGAGTGGACTCCCTGACGGTTGGTCGCGGCGGCGGCGCCTGGGTGGGCACGACGGCGTGGCCGTTGAGGAACGCCTCGGTCGCATGGGGGTCTTCTCCATTCTCGATTTTCCAGGGTGTTGCGAGGATGAACGGGCACTCCGGGGAGGTGCGCACTGGCACCGTGTGAGGTCGCGGCCGTCGCGGTCAACGGGTCGGGCTGATCTGGGCCCGAAGTCCGGACACACGTCCGGTGAACCGAGGGATCTAGGCGGTCAGCGACCGAAAGAGTCCCGTGGGGTGGTGGGCTTTGAGGTGATGCGCTCGCGGGAACGTCGCGAACGCCAGCACTTCGGCCTTCGCCTCGTCCATCAGCGGACCGATCTTGGGGAACGACTTGGTGAGCTGGTCGCGGACCTCGTCCCACGCAGGGCGACCGCGTCGGCGTCGGGTTGTGCGAACGCGGGGCGGAACACTGCGGCGACCATCCCATGACGGGTGGACGTGCGACTTCGGTACGTGGGCGAGCAGGTTGCGGGCGAAGTGCACTCGACACCGCTGGTGGCCAGCGCCTTGGAACGACCGCTTCAGGGCCTTGACCAGGCCGGCGTGCTGATCACTGATGACGAGCTTGACCCCGTGCAGTCCGCGCTGCTTCAGCGTGGCGAGGAAGCCGCGCCAGAACGTCTCGTCCTCCCCGATCTGCGCGCGTGAGCCGTCGGCGGCGATCCCGGTGGCGACCACGACCGCCATGGACACCACCTGGGAGGTGATGTTGCGGACGTTGAGGTAGGTCGCGTCGAGGTAGACGTAGGGGAACTCGATGTGGTCCAGCGGCCGGGTGTGGAACGCCCCGACCTGCTCGTCCAGGCCGGCGCAGATCCGGGACGCTTCGGACTTGGAGATGCCCGAATCGGAGCCCATGGCTTCGACCAGGTCGTCGACGCTGCGGGTGGATACGCCGTGGACGTAGGCCTCCATCACGACCGCGTACCACCATGGCAGGGCTTGGTCGATGCGGCGGCGGGGTTCGGAGGATGACGGGTAGAAACGATCCCTTGCGGAGTTTGGGGATGCGCAGCTCGACGTCGCTGGCCTTGGTCGTGAGCATCCGTGGCCGGTGGCCGTTGCGTTCTGTGACCCGTTCGGGGGTGCGTTCGTAGGGTGCGGCGCCGATGCGTTCGGTCGCTTCGATCTCGATCAGTTCCTGGAGCGCGACGCGGACCGATTCACGCAGGTCGACGCCGTCGCCGGTGCGGAGCGCCTCGAGGAGCTCGGACAGGGCAGACTGGGGCAAGGCAATCAGTGGTTCTCCTTCAGTGCGTGCTTGGCCGTTACACACCGAAGATCCCGCCGATGGCCGTCTACCTCAGACAGCCCCGCCGTGGTCCCTCAAACCCACCACTCCCGGGGACTCTTACCAGGTCGTCGTCTCGGCAATCTCCGGCGATCGGGCACGGACGCTCGCATGCTCGAGATTGTGGGCGCGGCCCGCAAGGTCGGCTGGCGCTGTCCCCGGATCGAACGTGGGCGGGCCTGCCTGACGTACCGTTGGCTCAAGAGGCTCCTGCGGCACGTCCGGTGCCGTGATGAGCGCGACGAGAGGCGGCACCATGGGTGCGCCCAGATTCCACTACCCACACAGGTATCCCGACGCGCTCGGACTCCTGAGACTGCGGTTGACCGACGCGCCCCACGGTGCCGTCGCCGACGGGATCTGGCTGCCCTACGGCCGCGACCTGGTCCGCGAGGGAGCGCACCTGATCGACGAGTTCCCGGCGGATCGGGGTCGCGTCGACCGCCTGGTCTACGCTCCGGGCGACTGGGGCGTCGCCGCGAGCGAGATCTTCACCCGGCACGGCCGGGTCAAGGTCGGCTTCCTTCCCGAGGCCCGCGGACGCGGGGTGGTGCTGATCCGTCTGCACACCTCCGAGGTGCTGCGGATCCGCATCGTGTGGCCGGACAGGCTCCGTGACGAGGTGTTCGATCCGGACGCTGCCGCGAAGCCGGAGGGTGTTGGCGATGCACGGTAGCGTCGGAGGTGACCGGTCACCCTGAGGCCCACTCCTGGACGCCCGGACCGGTCGAGAGGTGGCCGTCATGACGACGCCAGGCACACCCGCTCTTCCCGCCCCCGACCTGACGGAGGGTCGTGGTCCTGCGCAGGCGCCCGTCCGCCAGCCGCTCCGGCTTCGCATGGCCCGGAAGGGGGAGGGCAACCGGCTCGACGGGGGCTGGTGGCCGCAGAGCCGGGACCTCACGGTGGAGCTGGCAGACCTGGTCGACCACTTCCCGCTCGCCAGCGGTCGCGTGGTGCGAGCTCTGTTCTCCCCACCCGACTGGGATCCCGCGCCGCGGAAGGTGGGCGTCGAAGGCGGGTACGTCAAGGTCGGGTCGTTCCCCGGCGATGACACGCACCTCATCGACCTGAAGACTGCCGACCGCACCGTGCTCCACGTCCTCGTGATTCCTCCGGGTTTCAGCGAAGGTCAGGGCGCCGAGGCGCTGCTGGCGGCTGCGACACCAGGCAACTCGGATGCTGCCGGCGACCTGCTGTCCGTCGTGTCCGAGCATCAGGACGTCGATCCGGCCGACCACTGGGAGGACGACGGCGGCCACTGGTGGGGCGACGGCAGGGTTGCTCCGTCCTTCCGGACGGAGATCCGGAACGGATGAGGTTCTTGGTCGAGTCATCGGTTGCCCGAGAGGCGGCGTGGTGGCTCATCGACGACGACGGTCTCGTTCTCGCCTGGTCAGGCGTCACGTTCGCGAGCCTGGCGATCGCCGACCACGCGGCGCACCGGTTCCGGCTGGAGCCCGACGGCCGTGAGTTCCGGCTTCAGGAGCGTGCAGGGAGCTCGTGGCGCTGGACCGCCTGGGATGCTTCCGGTGAGCGGGTCGCCGTTTCTGGGGACTGGTTCGCGACGAGAGCAGAGGCCGGTGACGCGGCGAGAAGGATGGCCGGCCTCGCCGGCGCAGCCATCGGCCCGTGAGCGGGCTGCGGCGCGCCTGCGCGCCGTAGCCCGACGACTGGTCTGGACCGGTCCTGTGATCTCCGTCCCGGACCGGGGCGGAGCCTTGCTCCGGGGCGTCACCTGTGGGGATACTCGTAGAAACTAGAACGTGTTCTACATGGGGTGAGCAAGGTGTACGACTTCAACGACCACGGCGCCGGGGCGCCCGACGGCGGCGGACCGCACCGCGGGCTGCTCCTGCTCGAGTTGCCGCGCTGGAGCGTGGAGTACGGCGCGTCCCGCCTCGTCGACCTCGCCCGCACGGCCACCGCTCCGGTACTGCCGGGCGAGCGCGACCTCGGCCATGGCCGGCCGGTGCTCGTGCTTCCGGGCTTCTCGGCCAACGACCGGCTCACCGGGCGGCTCCGCGGACACCTCGCCCAGCGCGGCTGGGACGTCCACGGCTGGAACCTGGGCAGCAACCACGGCCTCACCGAGAGGATCGTCACCGGCCTGCCGCGACGCTTCGCCGAGATCGCGGACCGGTACGACGAGCCGGTCGCCGTCGTGGGCTGGAGCTTCGGCGGCCTGCTGGCCCGCTGGCTGGCCCACGAGCACCCCGACCGGGTCCGCCAGGTGGTCTGCCTCGGCTCGCCGTGGCGGGCCGAGGGGGAGCGCACCCGCGCCACCGGGATGTTCGAGAAGTCGCGCGAGAGGCACGGCATCGTCGCCGACGCCCGCGAGATCGTCGACCGGCTCCGAGGCCCGGTCCCGGTGCCGCTGACCGCGGTCTGGTCGAGGACCGACGGCATCGTCCCGTGGCGCGGCTGCACGGTCGAGGAGCAGGACGGCGGTCCCGGGAGGGCTCCCGCCGAGAACGTCGAGGTGGTCAGCAGCCACGCCGGCATGGTCGCCAACCCGCTCGTGCTCTCGGTCGTCGTCGACCGGCTGCGCCAGGACCCGGCCGCGTGGCGGGCGTTCGCCTGGTCGCGGCTGGTGCCGGGGCTGGTACCGGGTATCGCATCGTGAGCGCGCTCGCGGGCCGCGACCCGGCGTACGTCGCCAAGGCACTGCCGCTGCTCAAGCTGGCGATGCGGGCCTACTTCCGCTCCAGCGTGAGCGGCATGGAGAAGGTTCCCGACGGTGGCGCTCTCATCGTCGGCAACCACTCCGGCGGCCTGACGCCGATGGACGTGCCGATCATCGCCGTCGCCTTCGCCGACGCGTTCGGCGCCGAGCGGCCGCTGTACTGCCTGGCCCACGACATGCTCTTCACGGGTGCGGCCGGTCCGGTGATGCGGAGGTTCGGGTTCGTCAACGCGACCCGCGAGGCGGCTCACGAGATCCTCACCAGCGGCGGCGTCACCATCGTCTTCCCGGGCGGCGACCACGACACGTTCCGCCCCACGCTGCAGTCGAGGGTCGTCGACTTCAACGGGCGCACCGGCTACCTCCGCACGGCCCTTCGGGCCGGCGTACCCATCGTCCCGGTCGTCTCGATCGGCGGCCAGGAGTCGCAGCTGTTCCTGACCCGAGGCGAGTGGATCGGCAAGCGCTCGCCGCTGCGCAAGGTGATGCGCACGGACCTGTTCCCGATCGGCTTCGGCTTCCCCTTCGGGCTGTTCCCGGCGCCCCTCAACCTGCCGCTGCCGACCAAGATCACCACCCGGGTGCTCGATCCGATCGACGTCGAGGCGGAGTTCGGGCCCGATCCCGACCTCGCCGAGGTCGACCGCGTCGTCCGCGGCCGGATGGAGGACGCGCTGGCCGAGATGGCGCGCAAGCGGCGCTTCCCGGTGCTGGGGTGAAGGCCGTGCTCGCCAGGCTGCGCACCCAGCTGTGGGTGTTCCGGATGCTCGTCACCAGCCGGATGCTGGTGCCGATGAGTCCGGCGAAGTACGTCCGGCTGGCGCGGATCCTGCGCCAGCAGGGCACGAACGCGACGACGAGCTTCGCCTTGGCCGCCGTACGACGCCCGCACGGCCCGGCCCTCGTCGACGAGCGCGGCACGCTGAGCTGGCAGGACCTGCAGGACCGCTCCGCCGCCCTGGCAGCGGGCCTGCTCGAGGTCACCGGCGGGCCGGTCGAGACCGTCGCGATCCTGTGCCGCAACCACCGCGGCTTCGTGGACGCGCTGATCGGCAGCTCGCGGCTCGGCGCGAGCGCGCTGCTGCTCAACACCGGTTTCTCCGGGCCGCAGCTGGCCGACGTGATGGAGCGCGAGGGAGCCCGCGTCATCCTGTACGACGAGGAGTTCGCCGGTGTCGTCGCCGACGCTCGGGCCCGGGTCGACGGGCTGGTCGAGCTCCTCGGCTGGACCGATTCCCCCGTCCCCGCGGGGGTCCTGAGCATCGACGGCCTGATCGCGGAGCACGCCGGCCAGGTGCCGCCGAAGCCGGCGCGGCGGGGGCGCGTGGTGCTGCTGACCTCCGGCACGACAGGGACGCCGAAGGGGGCGCGACGCAGTGGAGGCGGCGCGGACGAGCTGGCGGGGATGCTGGAGAAGATCCCGTGGCGCGGCGAGGAGACGGTCGTCGTCGCGGCGCCGATGTTCCACGCCTGGGGCTTCGGGCAGCTGGTCATCGCCGCGACGATGACCTGCACCGTCGTCACGCGGCGCAGGTTCGACCCCGAGGCGACCCTCGCGCTGGTCGAGGAGCACGACGCGAGCGGGCTCAGCGTCGTACCCGTCATGCTCGAGCGGATCATGGACCTGCCGGCGGCCACGCTGGACCGCTACGCGCTGCGCTCCCTGCGCTTCGTCTCGGCCAGCGGGTCGCGGATGAGGCCGCAGTCGGTGACCGCGTTCATGGACCGCTTCGGCGACCTGGTCCACAACAGCTACAACGCCACCGAGGCCGGCCAGATCAGCGTCGCCCAGCCCGCCGACCTGCGCCACGCCGCCGACACCGCGGGCCGGGCCGTGCGCGGCACCCTGCTCCGAGTGGTCGACGACGCCGGGCGTGAGGTCGGGACCGACGTGGTCGGCCGGATCCTGGTCCGCGGTGCCTCGCCGTTCGACGGCTACACCGCCGGCGCGTCCAAGGAGTTCATCGACGGCTACATGGTCAGCGGCGACGTCGGACGCCTCGACGCTGCCGGCCGGCTCTACGTCGTGGGCCGCGACGACGACATGATCGTCTCCGGTGGCGAGAACGTGTACCCGATCGAGGTCGAGAAGGTCCTCGGCGCCCACCCCGCCGTGCGCGAGGTGGTCGTCATCGGTGTGGACGACGAGGCGTTCGGCCAGCGGCTGGCGGCGTACGTCGCCCTCTCGGGGGAGGCCACTCCTGACGAGCTCCGCGCCCACGTGAAGGACCGGCTCGCCGGCTACAAGGTGCCGCGCGACGTCGTCCTCCTCGACGCGCTGCCCCGCAACGCCTCGGGCAAGATCATGGTCCGTGAGCTGCCGGGGGTGGCGTCGTGACCCGCCCGGCGATCGAGCGACCAGCTATCGAGAGGATGGCGGGGATCGACGCGGGATTCCTCTACATGGAGACGCCGTCGGTCCACATGCACACGCTCAAGATCGCGGTGCTCGAGGCCGACGACGCCCTGACGTACGACGCATTCGTGGCCGGCATGCTCGCCCGCCTCAAGCGGCTGCCACCGCTGCGCCGCCGTGTCGTCGAGGTGCCGTTCGGGCTCAACCACCCGGTGTGGGTGACCCAGCCGCGGATCGACGTACCTCACCACATCCGGCGCCACCGTGTCGGCGGTGACGGCACCATGCGCGAGCTGGAGCAGCTCATCGGCATGATCGCCAGCACCCCGCTGCACCGCGACCGGCCGCTGTGGGAGCTGCACTACTGCGAGGGACTCGAGGGCGGCCGGGTCGCCGTCGTCGGCAAGATGCACCACGCCCTCGCCGACGGAGCCGCCGCCAACGCGCTGCTCGCCAATGTCACCGACGTGCGCTCCGCGGCCACGCCGGAGGCGGTCCAGGAGGAGTACGCCTCGACCGACCGGCTGCCGAGCAGGATCAACCTGCTCCGGCACGCCTGGGCCGACGCAGCTGCCCAGATCACCTCCATCCCGGCGCTGCTGCTGCGCACCCTGCTCGGCATCCTCGGCGTGGTCCGCGAGCGGCGGGCCGGTGCGAGATCTCCGGTGCCCGTGCTGCACGCGCCCCGCGTGTCCTTCAACGGCGCCCTCACGCCGCTGCGCTCCTTCGCGACCGTCACGCTGCCGCTCGCCGAGCTCAAGCGGGTCCGGGCCCAGCACCGGGCCGCCGGCCTCGAGGTGACCCTGAACGACATCGTCCTCGCCATCACGTCGGGTGCCCTGCGCCGCTGGATGGCCGAGCACGACGAGCGGCCGGCGTCCTCGCTGCTGGCCGGCGTCCCGGTGAGCGCCGACGAGCGCGACGCCGTACCCCGTCTCGGCGGCAACCGGGTCTCCAATCTGTTCACCACCCTGGCCACCGACGTCGACGACCCGGTCGAGCGGCTGCGGACCATCGCCCGGACCACCGCCGACGCCAAGCGGATCAACGCCCAGCTCGGCTCCTCGATCCTCGCCGACTGGTCGCAGTTCACCCCGCCGCGGCCGTTCGCGGCGGCGGTGCGCGCCTACTCGCGGCTGAACGCGGCGTCCTGGCATCCCGCCGCCTTCTCCGCGATCGTTTCCAACGTCCCCGGCCCCCGCGAGCCGGCCACCGTCGGTGGCGCTCGCCTCGCCGACCTGTTCAGCGTCGGCCCCCTCGTCGACGGGATCGGGCTCAACGTCACCGTCTGGTCCTACGTCGACCGGATGAACTTCTCGCTCCTGGCCTGCCCCGACCTGCTGCCCGACGTCCACGTGCTGGCGTCGTACCTCCCCGCTGCCCTGGCCGAGCTCGACCTCGAGCCGCCCGCGGCGGCCCCCACCCTGCGAAGGAACCCCGCGTGACCGCTCGTGTCATCAAGTCCGTCGGCCTGACCGTCGGCCGGACCGCCGTCCGCACTGTCGGCGGCGCCGCCGTGTACGGCGTACGGACCGGCATCCGTCGTACCCAGCGCTTCCCGGCGCTGCCCACGCTGCCGCCCGGACGCCTGGTCGAGCTGCCCGGGCGGGGGGAGACCTTCGTCGTCGACACGGGGGAGCCGGCTCCCGGCGCACCGACGCTGCTGCTCTTCCACGGGCTGGCCACGACGTCGTACCTCACCTGGTTCAGCACCCTCGACGAGCTCGCGGCGAGCCATCGCGTCGTGATGCTCGACCAGCGCTGGCACGGCCGCGGCATCGTCTCGGAGCGGTTCTCCCTCGAGGACTGCGTGGACGACGCGGCCGCCGTCCTCGACGAGCTCGGCATCGCCTCGGTCGTCGCCGTCGGCTACTCCATGGGCGGCGCCCTGGCCCAGCTGTTCTGGCGCCGGCACCCCCGGCGCACGGCCGGGCTGGTGCTCGCCTCGACCGCGGCGTGCTGGAACGAGAGCCGCGGCGACGCGGTGTTCTACCCGACGCTCGGCCGGGCCAACGACCGGTTCCGCGACCACTTCCGCGAGCGGGTGCGCGAGGTGCGCGCCGGCCTCGGCGAGGACCGGCACGTCGGCGACGAGATGTCGACCTGGGCCTGGGGTGAGTTCCGCAGCACCAGCGCCTGGGCGATGCCCGAGGTGCTCGGCGCCCTCGGCGGCTTCGACGCGCGGCCCTGGCTGGGCGAGATCGACGTCCCCACCGCCGTCGTCGTCACCGGCCGCGACCACGCCATCGCGACCTCACGCCAGCGCGCCATGGCCGCCGCCATTCCCGGCGCGAGTGTCCATGAGACGCCCGGCGGCCACGCCTCGGTGGTCTTCGACGTGCACCGGTGGCGCCCGGTCTTCCTCGCCGCCGTCGAGGGCGTCGTGTCCGAGCTTGCGAGGACACGAGACACGGCCGAAGGTTGAGGAGCGTCGGCTCGGCCCGAGCCTGCGAGGGCCGAGTGACGCGTCTCGAAACCGGGTGAGGTGCTGCCCGGACTTTCCTGGGTCCCTAGCTCTGATGCACGTAGTTGTCGAGCTGGTCGCGCTCGAACTGCAGCTGGTCGATCTTGTGCTTGACCAGGTCGCCGATGCTGACGATGCCGACCACCTGATCGCCGTCGGTGGCGGGGATGTGGCGGAACCGGCGCTCGGTCATCACGGCGAGGACCTCGTCGAGGTCGTCGTCGGGGGAGCAGGTGCTCACCTCGGTGGTCATGATCGCCGAGACGACGTTGTTGATGACCGTGCCGTCGCTGTGCAGGTGGCGTACGACGTCGCGCTCGGACACGATCCCGTCGAGCGAGGTGCCGTCGGAGCTCACCACCACCGCACCGATGTTGTGCTCCGAGAGGAGCGCGAGCAGCTCGCGGACCCCCGCCTCGGGACTGATGGTGACCACGTCGCGAAGCGACTTCGACTGGAGCACGTCAGCGATGCGCATGTGACGCAGGTTACTCGGCGTCGCCCTCGTCGTCACTGCCCTCGTCCGACACGCGGTGCCGGCGGGAGCGCAGGTCGGACACGCTGCCCGGTCCGGTACGCGGCCAGTCGGGGTCGTCGTCGAGGTCGCTGACGCTGCCGAGGAAGGACAGCGCGGCCTCGTGGAGGTGTCCGTTGCTGGCCAGCGCGTTGCCGCCCCACGGGCCCTCGCGGCCCTCCAGCGAGGTGAACCGGCCGCCCGCCTCGCGCACGATGATGTCGAGCGCAGCCATGTCGTAGACCTCGAGCTCGGGCTCGGCCGCGATGTCGACGGCGCCCTCAGCGAGGAGCATGTAGGACCAGAAGTCGCCGTACGCCCGGGTCCGCCAGACCCGGCGCATCAGCGCCAGCATGTCCTCGCCGAGACCGCGATCCTCCCAGCCGCTGATCGAGGAGTACGAGAACGAGGCGTCCTCCAGCCGTCGTACGTCGGACACGTGGCACTCGGTCGCCTTCATCAGCGACTTGCCGGTCCACGCGCCCTGGCCGGCCGAGGCCCACCAGCGGCGCTGCAGCGCGGGCGCCGACACCACGCCGAGGACGACCTCGTCGTCGACGGCCAGCGAGATCAGCGTGGCCCACACGGGCACGCCGCGCACGTAGTTCTTGGTGCCGTCGATCGGGTCGATGATCCAGCGTCGCTGCGAGTGCCCGGAGGTGCCCTGCTCCTCGCCCGTGACGGCGTCGCGGCTGCGCGCCTTGGAGAGGGTACGGCGGATCGACTCCTCGACCGCCTGGTCGGCGTCGGTCACCGGCGTCAGGTCCGGCTTGCTCATCACGTGCAGGTCGAGCGCGCGGAACCGGGCCTGGGTGAGCGAGTCCGCGTCGTCGGCGAGCAGGTGCGCCAGACGCAGGTCGTCGGTGTAGTCGGGGGCAGCCACAGGGGCACCCTAGCCGTCGGGCGCCGCGCGACCGGCGCGGGTGCGGCTCCCGTGACCAGCGGTCGTGCAGGATTCAACCATGGAGATCAACGGCCTTCCGCTGCACCCGCTCGCCGTTCACGCCGCCGTGGTGCTCGCGCCGCTCGTCGCCCTCCTCGCCCTCGCCTCCCTCGTGCCGTCCTGGCGCGACCGCCTGCGTTGGCCGCTCGTGGTCGGTGCCGTGATCGCGATCGGCGCGGTGGTGCTGGCGTTCGTCTCGGGCAACAGCTTCCGCGACGCCAACGAGTTCTTCTCGACGCCGCCCTCGGAGATCACCCGCCAGATCGACCACCACCACTCGCTGGCGCTCAAGCTGCTGTGGACCTCGATCGGGTTCAGCGTCGTCGCATTGGTCTCCGGCCTGCTCCACCCCAAGGAGGGCGCGCTGCGCTGGCTGCTCGGCGTCCTTCTCGCCGCCGGCGCGGTCGCCGTCATCGTGCTGGTCGCTCTCACCGGAGACGCGGGCGCCAAGGCGGTCTGGGGCGGCTTCAACGGTTGAGTTGCCGCATCCTCACCGTTGAGTTGCCCCGAACTCGCCGTTGAGTTTCCGGCAGCGGCAACTCGACGGTGAGGATGCGGCAACTCGACGGTGAGGATGCGGCAACTCGACGGGTCAGTAGTCGGTGACCGACCGCGCGGCGAGCAGCCGCCGGAACGAGGCCACGCGCTCCGGATCGGCTTCACCGGCCGCCACGGCCTCGTCGAGCCCGCACTCGGGCTCGTCCTCGCCGTGGGTGCAGCCGCGCGGGCAGTCCTCGGTCATCTCGTCGAGGTCGGGGAACGCCTCGATCAGGTGCTCGGGCTGGACGTGCGCGAGACCGAACGACCGGATGCCGGGGGTGTCGATGATCCAGCCGTCACCGTCGGCCAGGGGCAGCATCAGCGCCGACGTCGACGTGTGCCGGCCCCGACCGGTCACCGCGTTCACGTGCCCGGTCTCGCGGCGCGCGTCGGGGACCAGCGCGTTGACCAGCGTGGACTTCCCGACGCCGCTGTGCCCGATCAGCACGCTGGTCTCGCCGCGCAGCCGGTCGTGCAGCGCGTCCAGGCCGATGATCGCGCGGTCGGCGCCGCGGCGGGTGACCTCCCACGGCACCCCCAGCGACCGGTACGTCGCCAGCAGGGTCTCGGGGTCCTCCAGGTCCGCCTTGGTGAGGCACAGCAGCGGCGCCATCCCGCCGTCGTACGCCGCCACCAGGGCGCGGTCGATCCACCGCGGCCGGGGCTCGGGGTCCGCGAGGGCGGTGACGACGACGAGCTGGGTGACGTTGGCGACGATGACGCGCTCGACCGGGTCGTCGTCGTCAGCGGTACGGCGCAGCGTGCTGCTGCGCTCGAGCACCTCCACGATCCGCGCGAGCGAGCCGTCGGCACCGGACACGTCGCCCACCACGCGCACGCGGTCGCCGACGACCACGCCCTTGCGGCCCAGCGGGCGGGCCTTCATGGCCAGCACGGTGCGGTCGTCGATGAGCAGCGTGAACCGGCCGCGGTCGACGGTGACGACGAGACCCTCGACGGCGTCGTCGTGGGTGGGGCGATCCTTGGTCCGGGGGCGGGTACGACGACGCGGACGCTCGTAGTGCTCGACGTCGTGCTCGTCGTACCGCGGCATCAGAACAGCCCGGACCAGAAGCCGGCGAAGTCGGGGAAGGTCTTGCTGGTGGTCGCGACGTTCTCGACGAGGACGCCGGGGACCGCGGCGCCGACGATCACGCCGGCGTGGGCCATCCGGTGGTCGGCGTAGGTGTGGAACACGCCGCCCGTCAGCGCCGCCGGGCGCAGGGTCAGCCCGTCGGCGTGCTCGACGACGTCGGCGCCGAGCGCACCCAGCTCGTGCGCCAGCGCGGCCAGCCGGTCGGTCTCGTGGCCACGGATGTGGGCGATGCCGGTCAGGTGCGAGGGCGTCTGAGCGAGCGCGCAGAGCGCGGCGATCGCGGGCGTGAGCTCCCCGACGTCGTGCAGGTCGGCGTCCAGTCCCTGCAGCCCGCGCCAGCCGTCGGCGGGTCCCGTCACCCGCAGCCCGTCGGACTCCCGCTCGACCGTGCAGCCCATCCGCGCCAGCAGGTCGCGCAGCGTGTCGCCCGGTTGGGTGGTGGCGCTCGGCCAGTCGCGCACCAGCACCGAGCCGCCGGACACGGCCGCCAGCGCCAGGAACGGCGCGGCGTTGGAGAGGTCGGGCTCGATCGCCTCGTCGTGGGCCGCGATCGGGCCGGGGGCGACCGCCCACCGGTTCGCGTCGCCGTCGTCGACCGCGACACCGCGGTCGCGCAGCATCGCGATCGTCATCTCGATGTGGGGGAGCGAGGGGATCGGCTTGCCGTCGTGACGCACGTCGATTCCCGCCTCGAACCGCGCGCCCGCGAGCAGCAGAGCCGAGACGAACTGCGAGGACGCCGACGCGTCGATCACGACGGTCCCGCCCGGCACTGTTCCCGCGCCGTGCACCGTGAACGGCAGCGCGCCGTCGGTGTCGTCGATCGCCATCCCGAGCCCACGCAGGGCAGCGAGGATCTCGCCGACCGGCCGCTTGCGCATGTGCTCGTCGCCGTCGAAGGCGACCTCCCCGCGCACCAGCCCGGCCGCGGGCGGCACGAACCTCATGACGGTCCCGGCCAGCCCACAGTCCACCGACGCCCGGTCGCCGGCGACGGCACCGTCGAGCGGGGTCACGGTCCAGTCGTCGCCCGAGGTGTCGACACGGGCACCCAGTGAGGTCAGCGCCTGCGCCATCAGCAGGGTGTCGCGCGAGCGCAGCGCCCGGCGTACGACGGACGGCCCGTCCGCCAGCGCCGCGAGCACGAGCGCCCGGTTGGTGAGCGACTTGCTGCCCGGCAGCGTCACCGTCGCGTCGAGGGGCCCGGTGGTGGTGGGCGCGGGCCAGGGGTCGGCGTGCGTGGCGGGAGTCGTCATCTCCCGGCTGAGTCTAGGAGACCCGCGCCCTCACCCGGGCGCCCACCAGCGCGGCCTCGCGCCGAGCGTCGTGGGTGGCGTGCCGGGCCCGCCAGGCGACCCCCGGCTTGCCGGCGGTGTCGAGCGCCGCGATGAGCAGGCCTCCGGCGAGGGCGGTGTTCTTCACGAAGTGGGTCAGCTGCTCGCGGCGCTGCTCCTTGTCGGTGGCCTCCCAGAACCGGTACCGCGCAGCGGTCGACGGCACCAGGGTCCCGCCGAGCAGCGCGGCGGAGAGCCGCGGGAAGTGGCCGGTCGCGAGTGCCAGGCCGGCGACGACCTGCACCGCGCCGCTGGCCCGCACCCACAGCACGGGGTCGCGCGGCACGGAGACGCTCTCCGGGGTCGCGTTGTCCAGCGCCGGCGCGAGCGTCTCGGTCACGGGTGCCGCCTGTGCAGCCAGCGCGGGAGCCTCGCGCAGGTCCTGGGCACCGTTGGCGAGGAAGTACGACGCCAGCAGCGGTCGGGCGATCAGTCTGCTCAGAGCCATGGCCGGTCGGTACCCGGGCACTGTCCGCGCAGACCGATAGATTGACGGCCATGTGCGGCCGCTACGCCTCCAGCCGGAGCCCGGAGGACCTCGCGGAGGAGTTCGAGGTGCTCGACCCGCGTCTCGAGCGGGCGATCCCACCCTCCTGGAACGTCGCTCCGACCGACGAGGTGTACGCCGTGATGGAGCGCGCCTCCCGGGACGCCGAGGGCCACCGGACCGACGAGCCGACCCGCCAGCTGCGCGCGCTGCGCTGGGGCCTGGTCCCGTCGTGGGCCAAGGACGCCGGCATCGGCAGCCGGATGATCAACGCCCGGATGGAGACGGTCGCCGAGAAGCCCGCCTTCCGCAAGGCGTTCGCCGCCCGCCGTTGCATCGTGCCGGCCGACGGCTACTTCGAGTGGTACGAGACGCAGCACTCATCGACGACCGCGAAGGGGAAGACCCGTCGACCTGCGAAACAGCCCTTCTTCATCACCTCCGGCGACGGCACGAGCCTGGCGATGGCCGGCCTCTACGAGATCTGGCGTGACCCGTCGAAGGCCGAGGACGCCGACGACCGGTTCCGCTGGACCTGCACGATCCTGACCACCGAGGCCACCGACGACCTCGGCCGGATCCACGACCGGATGCCGCTGCTCGTCGAGCCCGAGCGGCGCCACGAGTGGCTCGACCCGCGCACACCGGCGGGCGACCTGCCCGGACTGCTTCAGTCGCTGCGGCCGGCCCAGCAGACCGGCCTGACGGCGTACCCCGTCTCGACGGCGGTCGGCAACGTCGCCAACAACGGCCCCGAGCTGGTCGAGCCGATCCCGTTCGCCGATGACCAGGGCGAGCCCGACGACGGACAGGGCACCCTGCTGTGAGCGACGAGCGCATCGTCGAGACGCCGTACGGCGAGGGCCGGCTCGTCGTCCGCCGGGCCCGCGGGCCGGTGGCCACCCTGCTCGTCAGCCACGGCGCCGGCGGCGGCATCGACGCCCGCGACCTCGAGGCGCTGGCCGCCCAGCTGCCGGGGCAGGGGATCAGCGTGGCCCGCTTCGAGCAGCCCTGGCGCCGCGCCGGCCGCAAGGTCGCCAGTGCGCCGGCCACCCTCGACGTCGGCCTGCGCGCGGCCGCGAAGGCGTTGCGCACCCGCACCCCGCTGGTCGTCGGTGGCCGCTCGGCCGGCGCCCGCTCGGCCTGCCGCACCGCGGCCGAGCTCGGCGCCGCCGGCTGCCTGGCGCTCTCGTTCCCGCTGCACCCGCCGGGCAGGCCGGAGCGCTCCCGACTCGACGAGCTCGCCGGCGCCGGGGTGCCGACCCTGGTCGTGCAGGGCGAGCGTGACCCGTTCGGGCGACCCGAGGAGTTTCCCGACCCGTTGCCGGGGCGCACTGACCTCGCCGTGGTCCCGGGAGCCGACCACGGCCTCGCCGTACCCAAGCGGGGTGCGCTCACCGAGGCCGAGGCGATGGGCATCGTGGTGGAGTCGACTCTCGAGTGGATCGTGCGCGAGGTCGTCGGGAATGACGCCCGCACCTGAGGCGTTCTGGCTTCCATGATCGCGACGCTGGAGCGCCCCCGGACCGGGAGCACCGTAGTCTGGGACGCGATGACCGAGATTTCCGATCTTTCGTCCCTGGACGCCGACGCCTCTCACCCCGAGGACGTCGACGTCGCGTCGGAGACCCCTGAGGAGCGGGCCGCGCGCTTCGAGCGTGACGCCCTGCCCTTCCTCGACCAGCTCTACGGCGCCGCGATGCGGATGACCCGCAACCCGGCCGACGCCGAGGACCTGGTCCAGGAGACCTTCGCCAAGGCGTTCTCCGCGTTCCACCAGTTCAAGCCCGGTACGAACCTGAAGGCCTGGCTGTACCGGATCCTGACCAACACCTTCATCAACTCCTACCGCAAGAAGCAGCGCCAGCCTCAGCAGGCGCTCGCCGGCGACACGGGGGACGTCGAGGACTGGCAGCTGGCGCGCGCGGAGTCGCACACGTCGAGCGGGCTGAAGTCGGCCGAGATGGAGGCGCTGGAGCACCTCCCCGACAGCCAGGTGAAGGACGCCCTGCAGCGGCTCCCCGAGGAGTTCCGGCTCGCGGTCTACCTCGCCGATGTCGAGGGCTTCGCCTACAAGGAGATCGCCGAGATCATGGACACCCCGATCGGGACGGTCATGTCCCGCCTCCACCGCGGCCGGCGCCAGCTGCGCGACATGCTCTCCGACTACGTCCGCTCCGGCGGCGACGCTCCGCTCGAGGGAGGCAAGTGATGTCCGAGCCGAGCCACGAGCACCTGCACGTGTCTGACGACCCCAGCAACGCCGAGTGTGCCGACTTCCTCGAGCGCATCGTGCGGCTGATCGACAACGAGCTCGAGGCCGGCGACTGTGCCATCGTCCGGGCCCACATCGACTCGTGCAGCCCCTGCCTGGAGCGCTACGACCTCCAGCGCACGGTCAAGGCCGTGGTCGCCCGCTCCTGCGGCGAGACCGCCCCGGCCGAGCTGCGCGAGCGGGTCCGGATCCAGATCCAGCAGATCCAGGTCCGCATCACCGAGGCCTGAGCCGCTCAGCGACGCCGGTTCGCGGCTCGAGAATGAGGCGAACCCCCGGACCGTGAGGTCGCGGGGGTTCGTCGGTGCGTGCGCTCAGCTGTTGGGGCGCTTGCCGTGGTTCGCGCCCTTCTTGCGGCGCGCGCGGCGCTTGCGGCCGGTCTTGCCCATGGTTCCTCCTGAAGTCGTGAATCGAGCCATTCTCTCAGGCCCGGCTACTGCGGCGAAATCTCCGACGCTCCGTGGCCGCTTGCGGCCGCGGAAGAACCGCGAGGAGGTTGAGGAAGTCGGGAACGGGCGGAGCGAAATGACGGACTATCCCGACTGTCTCGAAACCTTGGCCATAAAGCGGTCGGCGTCCACCACGACGCGAGTCACCTCTCCGGACCCGACCAGCTTGCCCGCCGTGCCGTCGGGACCGACCTCACGCGCGGAGACGGCGAAGCGGCGCAGCCGACCGTCGGCGTACACCTGCCGGGCGGTGACCTCGACCGTCCCGCCGACCGCCGTGGCGGCGAGGTGCTCGAGATCGACCCGGGTGCCGACGCTGGTCTCACCCGCGGCGAGCTCGGCCTCGACGGCGGCGCACGTGGCTGCCTCGCACCAGGCCAGCAGCCGCGGGGTGCCGAGGACGGGGAGGCTGCCGGAGCCGACCGCGAGCGCGGTGTCGGCGTCGGTCACGGCGAACCGCACGGTCGAGCCGGCCATGCTCATCCTCCTCGGTGACTGTGGTTCGACATCAGATGCCGAACGTGGTGCGCGGGTAGGCCGCGTCGACGTCGGTGATCACGTTGACCAGGTACGGCACGTTCGCCGCGAACGCGCGGTCCAGAGCCGGCCCGATCTGCCGCGGGTCGGTGACCGTCTCACCGGCGCCACCGAGGGCGGCCACGACCTGGTCGTACGCCGTGCGCGGGGCCAGGTCGGCCGCGACGTCGTAGCCGTAGAGCATCTGCATCGGGCCCTTCTCCAGGCCCCATGCGGAGTTGTTGCCCATCACCATCACGACGGGCAGGTCGTGGCGTACCAGGGTGTCGACGTCCATCAGGGAGAAGCCGGCGGCGCCGTCGCCGAGGAGCAGCACGACCTGCGACGACGGGCGGGCGATCCGGGCGGCCACGGCCGCGCCGAGACCGGCGCCGAGACAGCCGTAGGGGCCGGGGTCGAGCCAGCAGCCGGGCCGCTTCGGCTCGACGAACTTCCCGGCGAAGGAGACGAAGTCACCGCCGTCGCCGATCACCACGGCGTCGTCGGCGAGCCGGGGGACCAGCTCGCCGTAGATCCGGGCCGGGTGGACCGGGTCGGCCTCCGCGCCGAGCAGCTCGGCGTCCTTCGCGCTCGCCGCCGCGACCGTGTCCTGGAGCAGGGTGATCCACTCGGAGCGGTCCGGCTGGCTCGCGCCGGCCAGTGTCTCCAGCAGGCCGTCGAGGACCGTGGTCAGGTCGCCGCTGACCGACGCCGCGAGCGTCGCGTGGCCGGACAGCTGGCCGGGGGAGTCGGCGATGTGGACGACCGGTGTCGGTGTGGCCGGCTCGGCGTCGCCGCCAGATCCGCGCGCGCCGAACACGCCGTACCCGAGCCGGAAGTCGAGCGGTGTCCCGACCACGACCACCAGGTCGGCGCCGTTGATCGCCGCGCCGCGGGCCTTGGTCACCAGCAGCGGGTGGCCGCCGGGCACCACGCCGCGGCCCATGCCGTTGGTGATCGCCGGCAGCCGCATCTCCTCGACCAGCCGCAGCGCGGCCTCCTCGGCGTGGTCGGCCCACACGTCGGTGCCGAGGACCAGCACGGGACGGCGCGCCTTCGCGATGAGGCCCGCGATCCGCGCCACCGCGTCGCTGTCCGGCTCCGCGCCGCGCACGTCGCCGACCACCGGCGCCGGTCCGGTGCCGACGTTGAAGAACTCGTCCATCGGGACGTCGACGTACGTCGGCCCGCGGTGCGACGAGCGCGCCTCGGTGAACGCGGCGTCGAAGCCGGCGGCGACGTCGTTCGCCGTCATCAGGGTCGCCGCGTGCTTGGTGACCGGCGTGACGATCGGCAGGTGGTCGATCTCCTGCAGCGCACCGGTGCCCCAGCGGTTGTTGGGCGCGCGGCCACCGACCACCACCATCGGCGATCCCGCGAACCGGGCCTGGGCCAGGGCGCTGACCCCGTTGGTGACACCCGGCCCGGCGGTCAGCACCGCGAGCCCCGGCACCCGGGTCAGCTTGCCGGTCGCCTCGGCCGCGAACGCCGCCGTCTGCTCGTGGCGCACGTCGACCAGCCGGACCGGCGTGCCGCCGTCCTGCTGTGACTTGACCGCGCCGTCGTACATCGGGAACACGTGGGCGCCCGAGAGCGTGAACATCGTCTCGACGCCGTGCGCGCGGGCGACCGCGGTGGCGATCTCGCCGGCGTGGCCGGTCAGCGGGGTCTGGTCCGGGGGAGTGGAGGTCACCCGGGCACCCTAGCCAGCGGCGCCCGCCCGGTCAGCCACCTCAGCCGACGTCGTCGAGGAAGTACGGGTGCACCCGGCGAAGGGAGGCCACCAGCGCGAGCAGCAGGTCGGGGCGGACCGAGGGGTGGCGCGGCGAGATGGTGAGCTGCAGGTAGATCGCGCGCAGCACCGCCTGCGCGTTGCCGGTCGCCCGGTAGGGGTCGCGGCCGCTGCGAGCCTTGGCCCGGGCGCCCTGCTCGAGGCGGACCACCCACGGCTCCAGCACGTTCAGCGGGACCCGGTCGCGGCGCAGGATCTCCATCACCGCGTGGGCGATCCGGTCCGGCTCGCCGTGCACCAGCGGCGGCGTGTCGGGGTTGAGCACGCGGTCGGCGATCACGTCGAGCAGCACGGTCAGCTCCGTCATGCCGAAGTGGCGCGAGGCGGCCAGCGCGGCGACCGCGTCGGCGCCGTGGGCGGCGGAGTGCGCCCAGCCCTTGCCGGGCACGAACCCGCGCAGGTCGCGCTCACGGACGTACCAGGCCGCGATCCGGTCGCCCCAGTGCAGCACCTTGCTCGGGGGGAGCCGGCGGATCCGGGTGTCGCGCTGGATGCACTCGGCCAGCAGCAGCACCGAGAAGCTGCGCCGGAAGACCGAGTCGGTGTCGCGCTCGCCGAGCCCGGCGTTGAGCCCGGCGCACATGCCGTCGCCGAGCCCGGCCAGCAGGTCGTCGTAGGCGCCGTGCTCGATCCAGGTCGCGAGGAAGGAGTACGCCATCCCGTCGCGCACCTGCGGGTCCGGGTCGCCCAGCATCTGCGTCAGCTGGGCGGTCAGGTCGCCGATCGGGTGATCGGCAGGGGGACGCCGTTCACCGTCGCGGAGGGCCTGTTGGAGGCGCGCCCAATCCACCGACACCATCAACCCACACCCTCCGGAGCAGCCGAGCCTTCATCCCCCGGCCCCTATCCTGCCAAACAATGTGAAGGGACCCTAAGTGGGGAGGCACCCTCCCTCTCTAGAGTTGTGCCCGTGCCCTCCCTGTCCGCGATCGCCCGGCGTCACACCGACCTCGACGACGCGGACATCGCCTGGCTGCAGCTGATCCAGGCCGACTGGCAGGTCATCGCCGACCTGTCCTTCGCCGACCTCGTCCTGTGGCTGCCCGACCGGGGCGGGGCGGGCTTCTGGGCGGGGGACCAGATGCGCCCGACGACCGGCCCGACGGCGTACGTCGACGACATCGTGGGCACCTTCGCCCCCACCGGGCGCCGTCAGCTGGTCGACGCCGCCTTCGAGCTCGGCCGGATCGCCCGGGAGGGCGACCCCGAGTGGCGTGACGACGTGCCGGTGCGGGTCGAGGCGATCCCGGTGCGCCGGGCCGGCAACGTGATCGCGGTGATCAGCCGCAACACCAACCTGCTCGGCGTGCGTACCCCCAGCCTGCTGGAGATCAACTACCTCCAGGCCGCGACCGACCTGTCCCAGATGATCGCCGCCGGCCTGTTCCCCTCGACCGCCCAGCGCAGCGACCACGCCGACTCGCCGCGGGTCGGCGACGGCTTCCTGCGGGTCGACGCGGCGGGCCGGGTCATCTACGCCAGCCCGAACGCGCTGTCGACCTACCGCAAGCTCGGGCTGACCGGCGACCTCACCGGCCACCGCCTGCCCGACCTGACCCGCGAGCTGGTGCCGCCGAAGAAGCGCCCCGACGAGGAGACGCTCAGCGCCGTCCTCGGCGGCCGCGCGCACCGCGACACCGAGCTCGGCGCGTCCGGCGGTCCCGGCGACGGCGCCGCCCTGATCGTGCGCTCGATCCCGCTGCGGCCCAAGGGGGAGCACATCGGCGCGATCATCCTGCTGCGCGATGTCACCGACCTGCGCCGGCGCGACCGCGAGCTGGTCACCAAGGACGCCACGATCCGCGAGATCCACCACCGGGTGAAGAACAACCTGCAGACCGTCGCCGCCCTGCTGCGCCTCCAGGCCCGGCGGATCGGCTCGCCCGAGGCCGCCTCGGCCCTCGAGGAGGCGGTACGCCGGGTCGGCTCGATCGCGATCGTCCACGAGACACTGAGCCAGGCCGTGGAGGAGACCGTCGAGTTCGACGACATCGCCGACCGGCTCGCCCGGCTGGTGGTCGACGTCGGCTCCACGACCGCGCAGATCGGCGTGCGCCGCGAGGGCAGCTTCGGCGTCCTCGCCTCCGAGGTCGCCACGCCCCTGGCCATGGTCGTCATGGAGCTGATGCAGAACGCCGCCGAGCACGGGTACGACGCCGGCGGCTCCGGCCAGATCGCGATCCACGCCGCCCGACACGGTGCCGTGCTGGAGGTCGCCGTCGAGGACGACGGCCGCGGGCTGCCCGAGGACTTCGACCTGGACGCCGCGACCAGCCTGGGGCTCTCCATCGTGCGCACGCTCGTCGAGTCCGAGCTCGGCGGGCACCTGACGCTCGGTCAGGCGCCCGGTGGCGGCACCCGGGCAGGCTTCAGCATCCCGGTCGAGTGACCGGGCCGGGCCGCGAGCGGCGCCGGTCAGACGGGGGTGCGGACGCGCGCGCGGGCGTTGCGGCGCTTGAGCGCGCGGCGCTCGTCCTCGCTGAGGCCACCCCACACACCATGGTCCTGACCCGCCTCGAGCGCCCACGCGAGACACTGCTCACGCACGTCGCAGCGACGGCACACAGCCTTGGCCTCCTCGATCTGGAGGATCGCAGGGCCGGTGTTGCCGATCGGGAAGAACAGCTCCGGATCCTCGTCGAGGCATGCGGAACGGTGTCGCCAATCCATGGGTGGGAAAGCCCTCTTCTTTCACTACCGGGGGTGCCCTCGACCGGGCACACGTGAAGCCGCAAAAGTGAACGGCTTCACGATCGCTCCGGCAAGGTTTCCAAGGATTGCGTCACGAATCAAGCAATTCCGGTGGTTCGTTGGGTCACAACCGGATCGTGGACACCCACCGCCTAGGCTGCGGCGGTGACCGAAGGGCCCCTCGACCACCCGTCCGACCGCTCTGCCGACCCCGGCGCCGACCGTCCGCCACCGCTGACCGTGGCCGCCTCGCTGGCCGCCGTACAGGCGCTCGTGCTGCTCGTCCTGGCAGTCCTGGAGCTCGCCAGCGTGTCCTCGGAGCGGCTCGGGTTCGGGGTCTCCACCGCGGTCTTCTTCGCGGCGTACGGCGTGGTGCTGATGGGCGCGGCCCTGGCGCTGTGGCGCCGGCACGGCTGGGCGCGCGGCCCGGTGCTGATCACCCAGCTGATCGTGCTCGGGCTCGCCTGGAACCTGCGCGAGCACGTGCTCGCCGCCATCGGCCTGGCCGTCGTCGGCCTCGTCGTCGTGGCCGCGGTCGTGCACCCCGACACGGTCGCGGCACTCGAGGACCACCCGGGCGAGGACGACTAGGACACGCCCTGGCTGCCCGGTACGCCGACGGCCCGGCCCCCGCGAGGGGACCGGGCCGTCGTTGCGTGCTGGGTGATCAGGGGACCACGGTCACCGAGATCAGGTTCGACGAGAAGTAGTCGTCGTACCCGGCGTCCTTGGTGTAGTACGCCTGGAACACGTAGTTGCCGGCCGGCAGGCCGTTGGACAGGGCGCTACCGGTGCCGCCGGTGACGACCCGGTCGCAGATCTTGGTGCCGAAGTCGAACGTGCCGGTGGCGGTGTTGACCGAGGCGAAGGTCAGCAGGTACGGCGAGGACGAGCCGCCGGCCGCGTTGCCGTTCTGGTAGACGTCGACGTAGCCCGAGGTGGCGGGGCCACCCTTGTACTTGACGCTGCCGGAGAGCGAGGTGCGGGCCTTGTAGTCGCTGATGTCGCAGGTCAGGGCCGTCGTGCTGAGCGTCAGGTTCGAGTCGTAGACCTCGAACTTGGTCTTGCCCTTGCGGCCCTTGAACTTGGCCTTGACCTTGTAGTGGCCGGTGCCGAGGGCCGGGACGAGGTACTTGGCCTTGCCCTTCTTGACCTTGGCCTTGCCCTTGAAGGCCACGCCGTTGTCGCCGGTGATCGAGTACTTCACCTTGCCCGAGCCCCGAAGGCCCTTGGACGTGAGCACGAGCTTGCTGATGCCGGGCTGGACACCGGCGGCCGACTTCTTGATCTTGAACTTGCCGGCCTTGACCTTCGCCGCCACGACGGCGGTGTCGGCAGTGCCGGGGGTTGCCGCGGCGGTCGACGTCAGAGCGGGCGTGGCGAGCGCGAGCGAGGTGATCGCGATGACGCCAGCGGAGACGAGCCTGCGCATGGAGGAGCTCCTTCGGGGAGGGACCGACCCGTCCGGAACGAGGTCTCTGGAATCGGTCAAGAAGTGTGAGACGCAGGGGTACTGCCCGGGGGCCGCGACGGTAAACGTCGCTCCTGCGACGATTTGCCGACCGCTTGCTCAGCCTTCCGACTCGAGCGATTCGCGCAGCTGGGCCAGGGTGCGGCTGAGCAGCCGGGACACGTGCATCTGCGAGACGCCGATCTCCTCGGCGATCTGCGACTGGGTCATGTTCTTGAAGAAGCGCAGCAGCAGGATCTTCTTCTCACGCGGCGGGAGGTTCTCCAGCAGCGGCTTGACCGACTCGCGGATCTCGACGTGCTCGAGCGCCTCGTCGTCGACGCCCATCGCGTCGAGCATGCTCTGGCCGCTGCCGCCGTCGGAGTCGTCGTCGGTGGCGTCCAGGGAGAGCGTGGAGTAGGCGTTGCTCGACTCGAGGCCCTCGACGATCTCCTCCACCGAGCAGCCGATCGCGTCGGCGAGCTCGCGCGGCGTGGGGGAGCGGCCCAGCGACTGGGTGAGCTCGGCGGTGCTCGCGCTGATCTGCATGCGCAGCTCCTGGAGCCGTCGCGGCACCCGGATCGCCCAGCCCTTGTCGCGGAAGTAGCGCTTGATCTCGCCGATGATGGTCGGGGTGGCGTACGTCGAGAACTCGACCCCGCGCTCGGTGTCGAAGCGGTCGACGGACTTGATCAGGCCGATGGTGCCGACCTGGACCAGGTCCTCGTAGGGCTCGCCGCGGTTGCGGAAGCGCCGGGCGCAGTGCTCGACGAGGGGCAGGTGCAGGTGGACGAGGGAGTCGCGGGCGGTGTCGCGCTCGGCCTGGGAGGCGTCCTCGTCGCGGAGCACCACGAAGAGCTCCGCGCTGCGCCGGCGGGTCACCTCGATGTTGGTCGGCCCGCGCTGGCCGCCGCCCCGAGACAGGTCGGTGGTCATGACGCCAGGGACGACCGCACGAGGAGACGGACGGAGTAGCGCCCGGCGACGGCGTCGATCGCCGCCTCGTCGGCGAGGGTCGCGAGCACCTGCCACCCGAAGCTCTCGTAGTCGGGAGCAGTGGGGGTCTGGGCGGCCGCGGCGATGGTGAGGGCCAGCTCGCTGGTGCCGAGCTGGAAGCGGCAGTCGAGCACGGCGTCCGCGTCGGCCTCGTCGAGCACCATGGCGGCGGCCTCGGAGACGGCGATGCGCAGGTCCTCGATGTCGTCCATGGTGAAGTCGAGACGAGCCGCGAGGCCGGCGGTCAGCGTGCGCAGGACCGAGGCGTAGGCGCCGTCGGCGGGGAGCCGCAGCTCGACCTCGTCGGGTCGGCCGGCGGCCGTCGTACCACCGACAGCAGGGCTGCTCGTCTCCGACATGCCGCATCCTCCGGGTTGGCGTTGGGGAACCAGGTCGGGACCGACCCTACGCCAACGGCCGCGCCCCGGAGGACGCGGCCGTTGGAGGGGACGGGTCGCGTCAGGGACGCAGGTCGCCGAGACCCAGCAGGTCGAGCAGGCCGGTCTGGTCGAGCAGGTCGAGAACCGCCTCGAGACCGAGCGAGTCGAGCAGGAAGCCGATGCCCAGGGCGTCGAGAGCGTCGCCGACGTAGTCGAGCAGGTTGTCCTTGTCGGGCTTGCCGCTCGGGAGCGGCACGCCGTTGCCGGCCTGGCAGGCGGCGAGCAGCACCGCGGTGCCGCTGACGGCCTTGGCGGCGTTGGCGCGCAGGATCTTGGTCTTGCGGATCTTGCGGTTGGTCTTCTTGATCTTCTTGGTCAGCTTCTTGACCTTGGCCGCCTGGTGGTGGCGCTTGGCCTTCTTGATCTTCTTCTGCAGCTTGACGATCTTGGCCTTGAGCTGCTGGATCTTGATCCGGGCCGCGGAGCGGGTGATCGTCGCGACGTCGACGGCCTTGGCCTGGGCGACGCAGTCGGCCGCGCGCTCGGTGGTGGCCGGAGCGGCTGCCGGAGCAGCCGAGGCCACCGGAGCGGCGGTCAGGGTGAGGCCGATGGCCACGGCGATGCCGAGGATCAGCTTGAGCAGGGCACGATTCATGCCGGTTTCTCCCTCAGGTGAAGTCGACAGCCGCTCGCCCCCCATAGGCGACAGCCGAGAATCGGCCGGGCGCACTGAGGCCCGACTCGGCGGTCACCCTATGGCATTTGGTGAGCCTCCATGCAGCAGGTCCCGGAATGTGTCGCATCCCGGGGCCCGCCACAGGTGGTCGTCAGTCGAGGATCGCGCCCAGGCCGAGGCCCTCGAGGAGCGGGCGCAGGCCCAGCATGTCGATGACCCGGTCGAGGCCGAGCAGGTCGACCAGCCAGCCGACGCCGAGCATGTCGAGGACCTCGCCGAGGAAGTCGAGCGGGGTGGTGCCGGCCGGGACCTGGCTCGGGATGGCGGTGCTGCGGCCGCTCAGGCACGCGGTGTACGTCGTACCGGTGGCGGTCGCCGCGGTGGTGGCCTGGACCAGGAACGCCCGTGCCGCGCGCTTGCGCGCCTTGGCCTTCACGAGCTTCTTCTCCAGCTTGACCGCGGCCCGCCCGTGCGCCTTGGCGGCCTTCTTCTTGAGCCTCTCGACCTTCTTCGCCAGCTTCGCGGCCGTGGCCTTCGCGGCGGTGTAGGTGGTGTAGGCGCCCTGGGCCGCGGTGTACTCGACGGTGCAGCTCGCGGCGCGAGCATCCCGCGCGGACGGGGCGGCCGAGGCCACCGGGGCCATGGACAGCGTCAGGCCGAGTGCGACGGCGACGCCGAGGACGATCTTGAGCAGGGCACGATGCATGCCGGTCTCTCCCTTGGGTGTGGCCGGCCGTCAGCAGCTTCCCTCCCCGACGACCGGTCGCGGACACCGGGCGTGAGGATGCCCGGCTCGCCGGTCACCCTAAGGCATCGTGGTGAGCCCTTCATGGACGGAGTGGAGGGCGGAACGCACAGGACCCCGGGACGTTCGTCCCGGGGTCCTGAGTCGTGTCAGTTGTTCAGTTGCCTGCGATCAGATCACAGACCGGGGAGGCTCGGCAGACCGGGCAGGCTCGGCAGGCCGGGCAGGCTCGGCAGGCCGCCGCCGAGCACGCCGCCCAGCTGGCTGACGACGGAGTCGAGCGCGTCGAGCACCGGCTTGAGGGCGTCGACCGCGGCACCGAGGCCGAGGTTGGTCAGCGTGGCCTCGAGGATGTCGACCAGGCCGGTCGGGTCGGCCAGGCCGGCCTTGAACGCGTCGCACAGGCTCTGCATCTGAGCCGGGGCCGCCGCGCAGAGCTGGTTGAAGGTGTTCATCAGCGGGTCCAGCACCGTCGGGAACAGGTCGCACAGCTGCTGAAGCTGCGGGACCGCGTCGCAGAGGGCCTGGATCGGCAGCTCGGGCGTGGCCGGCGGGATGGCACCCGGGCGGCCCTTGCAAGTGGCGTAGGCCGAGTAGGCGCCGTTGTAGTTCGCGACGGTCTGGTTGCGGTACGCGATGCCGGCGCGCTTGGCCTTCTTGGCCTTCTTGAGCTTCTTCTTCAGCTTCTTGATCTTCTTGGCCGGCGCGTGGTGCTTCTTGGCCTTCTTGAGCTTCTTCTTGAGCTTCTTGACCTTGGCGTCGGCCGCAGCGACGTACGCGTTGGCGGCGGCGTAGTTGTTGTACGCCTTGGTCAGGGCTGCGCCCTGGGCGCTGCAGTCAGGCTCTGCTGCCTGCGTCGCGGCCGGGGCCGCCGGGGTGGCCGACGCGACGGACGCCGTCGTGAAGGTCAGACCGAGCGCAACCGCCAGGCCGATGAACATCTTGAAAAGGGCGCGATGCATCGCGACTTCTCCCTCCGGATGGTGTGGGTCCCCCCGACCCTGTGCTCCCTGGTCGGTTGGTGATTTCGGTACAGACAACGACTTGCCTGACTCGCCGTCACGCTAAAGGAACCGGGACCTTGATGGGACGAAAACGACGGGCCGCACGCCCGAAATGGACGTGCGGCCCGTCTGGCCTGGGCACTGTGGCCCGGAAGGACTAGTCCGAACGGATCAGGCCTTCTTGGTCGCCCAGAAGATCTCGGCGATCTCGTCGATCTTCGCGAGCAGCTCGTCGGCCTTGGCCAGGTCGAGGGTGCCCTTGGTTCCGGTCGCGCCGGCGAGCTTGGTGGCCTCGTTGACCAGCGTGTGCAGCTGCGGGTAGGCCTCGAAGTGCGGGGGCTTGAAGTAGTCGGTCCACAGCACCCACAGGTGGTGCTTGACGAGCTCGGAGCGCTGCTCCTTGATCAGGATGGCGCGGGTGCGGAAGTCGGCGTCGTCACTGTCGAGCGCCTTGGCGATGACGGCCTTGACCGACTCGGCCTCGATGCGGGCCTGGGCGGGGTCGTAGACACCGCAGGGCAGGTCGCAGTGGGCGGAGACGTCGACGGTGGGGGCCACGAAGGCCGCGCGAATCGATTCGGCGATACGGGAGAACATGTCGGTCCTCTCAGAGGTTCGGGCGGGCAGGTACTTGCTGCCTGCGACACTACTCGTCATGGATCGAGCGGCAACGGGAGGTCGGCGTCGGGTCGGCATCGCCGTCGTCCGGGGCGATTCCATGCGGCCCGCGCTGCGGCCCGGCCAGCGCCTGCTGGTCCTGTACGGCGCGCGCGTGCGCCCCGGTCGCGTCGTCGTCGCCCGCTTCGCCGACGGGACCCTCGCGGTGAAGCGGGTCGCCGGACGCCGGGGGAGCGGCTGGTGGCTGCTCAGCGACAACGCCGACGCCGGCGTGGACTCCCGCCACCGCGGTGCCGTGCCGGACGCCGACGTCGCGGGCGTCGTACGGGCTCGGGTGTGGCCGTGGCCCCGATGGCTGTGACCCGTCCCATCCGGACACGTCGGCTGTCGGGCCGGACGGTGTGAAAGGATGGATGACCGTGGCTGACGACGTTCTTCCCTCCCACCCGCGCGCGGGTGAGCCGGTCTTCGATCTGCACCTCGGCGGGAAGATGGCGACCGTACCCACGGCCGATGTCAGCACCCGCGACCAGCTCTCGCTGGCCTACACCCCCGGTGTGGCCGAGGTGTGCGAGGCCATCGCCGCCGACCCCGGCCTGACCCGCCACTACACGTGGGTCCCCAACACCGTCGCGATCGTCACCGACGGCACCGCCGTGCTGGGCCTGGGCGACATCGGCCCGGCCGCCGCGATGCCGGTGATGGAGGGCAAGGCGGTGCTGTTCAAGCAGTTCGGCGGCGTCGACGGCATCCCGATCTGCCTGGCGACCACCGACGTCGAGGAGATCATCGAGACCGTCGTCCGGCTCGCGCCGAGCTTCGGCGGCATCAACCTCGAGGACATCTCGGCCCCGCGCTGCTTCGAGATCGAGGACCGCCTCAAGGAGGCCCTCGACATCCCCGTCTTCCACGACGACCAGCACGGCACCGCCGTGGTGACCCTGGCCGCGCTCGTCAACGCGCTCAAGCTGACCGGCCGGACCCCGGAGTCGACCCGCGTGGTCATCTCGGGCGCCGGCGCCGCCGGCGTGGCGATCGCGAAGATCCTGCTCGCGGCCGGCATCAAGGACATCGCGGTCACCGACCGCAAGGGCGTCGTGAGCTCGGACCGCACCGACCTGACCTCGGCCAAGAAGGCGCTCGCCGAGCTCACCGCCGACCAGTGCGGCCGGCGCGGCACGCTCGCCGAGGCCTTCGACGGCGCCGACGTCTACATCGGCGTCTCCGGCGGCACCGTGCCCGAGGAGGTCGTGGCCACGATGGCCGACGACGCGATCATCTTCGCGATGGCCAACCCGAACCCGGAGGTCCACCCCGACGTGGCGCACCGCCACGCGCGGGTCGTCGCCACCGGTCGCTCGGACTTCCCCAACCAGATCAACAACGTGCTGGCCTTCCCGGGCATCTTCCGGGGCGCCTTCGACGTGCACGCGAGCGCGATCACCGAGGGCATGAAGGTCGCCGCGGCCGACGCGCTCGCCACGCTGGTCGGCGACGACCTGTCCGAGGACCTGGTCATCCCCTCGCCGTTCGACCCGCGGGTCGGCCCCGCGGTCGCCGCCGCTGTGGCGGACGCCGCACGACGAGACGGTGTCGCTCGGATCTGATCGGCCACTAGCGTCAGGGTCATGTTCGCCGTCTACGCCGACTCCTTCGCCAACTCGTCCGAAGACCCGCTGACCGGTCTCGTGCTCGGGGAGCGCCCCGACCCGGTCGCACCCGACGGCTGGACCACGGTCACCGTCAAGGCCGCCTCGCTGAACCACCACGACCTCTGGTCGCTGCGCGGGGTGGGGCTGAGGGCCGAGGCGCTGCCGATGATCCTGGGCTGCGACGCCGCCGGGTACGACGAGGACGGCAACGAGGTCGTCGTGCACGCGGTCGTCTCCGACCCCGACTGGACCGGCGACGAGACCTTCGACCCGCGGCGCTCGCTGCTCTCCGAGCGGCACCAGGGCACCTTCGCCGACAAGGTGATCGTGCCGCGGCGCAACGTGGTGCCGAAGCCCGCGTCCATGTCCTTCGAGGAGGCGGCCTGCCTGCCGACGGCCTGGCTGACGGCGTACCGGATGCTCTTCACGCAGGGCGCGCTCAAGGCGGGCGACACCGTGCTCGTGCAGGGTGCCGGCGGCGGCGTCGCCACCGCCCTCATCGCGCTCGCGCGGGCCGGCGGCCTGCGCGTGCTCGCGACCAGCCGCGACGAGGCCAAGCGGGCCAAGGCGCTCGAGCTCGGCGCGCACGAGGTCTTCGAGTCCGGCGCGCGGCTGCCGGTGAAGGTCGACGCCGTCATGGAGACCGTGGGCCGCGCGACCTGGTCGCACTCGATCCGCGCGCTGCGCCCGGGCGGCCGCATCGTCATCTCGGGCACCACCTCCGGTCCCGACCTCGACGACGCCGAGCTGACCCGGATCTTCTTCCTCCAGCTGTCGGTGATCGGCTCGACGATGGGCACCCGCGGCGAGCTCGCCGGGCTGGTCAACCTGCTCGACAGCACCGGTGTGCGTCCGGTCATCGACCGGGTGCTGCCGATGACCGAGGCCCGCGACGGGTTCGCGGCGATGGCTGCCGGAGACGTCTTCGGGAAGATCGTCTTCACCCGCTGACGGGAGTTTCACCGGCCGACCGGTGAAACTCGCGCTTGGACGAGGAAACTTCATCGTCCAAGCGCCGGTTTCGTCGTCCAGGCTCGCCAGTTTCACCGGCCGACCGGTGAAACTTGTGACTGGTGGGGTTTGGTGAGGCGTTTTTAACCAGTGGCGGGAATGACTGTCGGTGCTGGACGATTGACTCCTGTCAGCGCCCCGACGGTGCGGCCGATGAATTTTCTCGGCTCGCCATGTCGATCTGGTGACGGCCGGTTCGTCGTACTTGTGAAGCGACGGCCAGCCCGAACCGCCCGGCGTCATGGGGTCGGCCACCGCCAGACCCTGCCACCAACCGATAGGACCTGTCATGACTGCGCCCTCCGGACCCGCTGAGACCGGCGACCTCGCCGCCTTCGAGCAGGAGTTCACGAGCGCCCCGGCGACCCCGGGGCGGACTCCGCTCGTCATCAAGCTGCTGGTCGCGGCGACCTTCGTCGTGATCCTCAACGAGACCACCCTCGTCAACGCGGTCCCGCGGTTGATGACCGACTTCAAGATCACCGAGACCACCGCCCAGTGGTCGCTGACCGTGTTCATGCTGACCATGGCCGCGGTGATCCCGGTGACGGGCTGGTTCCTGCAGCGGGTGACCACGCGCACGGCGTACGCCACCGCGATGCTGACCTTCAGCGTCGGCACCCTCGTCGCCGCGCTCGCGCCGACGTTCGGTGTGCTGCTGGTCGGCCGCGTCGTCCAGGCCGGCGGTACGGCGGTCATGATGCCGCTGCTGATGACCACCCTGATGACGGTCGTCGCCGCCGAGGACCGCGGTCGCGTGATGGGCCAGGTCACCCTCGCGATGTCCTGCGCCCCGGCGCTCGGTCCGGCGGTGTCCGGCGTGCTGCTCCACTTCGGCTCGTGGCGGCTGATCTTCGCGGTCGTCCTCCCGATCGCCGTGCTGGTCGGCTTCTTCGGCCTGCGCCAGCTCGAGAACGTCGGCGAGACCAACCGCAGCCCGATCAGCTGGCTGAGCGTGGTGCTCGCGGCCGGTGGCTTCAGCACCTTCGTGTTCGGCCTGAGCAAGGTCGGCAACGCCGACTGGCCCGAGCCGGCGCTGCTCATCGGTGCGGGCGTCGTGCTGATCGCGGCCTTCGCCGGCTATCAGCTGTTCCTGCAGCGCTCGGACCGGCCGCTGATGGACCTGCGCACCCTGAAGGTCCGCAACTTCACGGTGTCGCTGATCCTGATGTCGGCCGGCTTCATGGCGTTCCTCGGCTCGATGCTGCTGCTGCCGCTCTACCTGCAGAACCTGCGCGGCCTCAGCGAGCTGCAGACCGGCCTGCTGGTCATGCCCGGTGGCCTGACCATGGGCCTGCTCGGCCCGCAGGTCGGCAAGGTCTTCGACCGCATCGGCGCCCGGCCGCTGGTCATCCCCGGCTCGGTCGTCATGGTGGCGCTGCTGTTCGGGCTGAGCCGGATCGGCGTCGACACGCCGTACGCCGTGCTCGTCGCGCTGCACGTCGCGCTGATGGCCAGCCTGGCGACCATCTTCACGCCGGTGTTCACCATCGGCCTGGGCGACCTGGCGCCGCAGCTGTACTCACACGGCAGCTCGCTGCTCGGCACGCTCCAGCAGGTCGCCGGCGCCATCGGCACCGCGCTGCTGGTCGTGATCATGACCAACCGCACCGAGAGCCTCGCGGAGTCGGGCAGCTCGCCGGCCGACGCCTTCATGGGCGGCCTGCAGTGGGCGTTCTTCGCGGGTGCCGTGATCGGCCTCGTGGTGATCGCGATGTCGCTGCTGCTGCCGGCGAAGGCCGACGCGCCGGCCGGTGCCCACGGCGGGCACTGACCGATCGTCGTACGACCGGCCCGGCCCCCTCGGGGACCGGGCCGGTCGGCGTCTCAGGGCCTGTCGAGGAAGGCGTCGAGCAGCGGCCAGCTGATCTCGGCGGCCTTCGGGCCGGCGACGAGGCCGAGGTGACTGAGGCCGTCGGCGGCGGCGTACCGGGCGCCCGGCACGACGTCCGTCCCGGCCCGCACGGCCGGGCCGTCGGCGATGTTGTCACTCTCGCTGCCGACGAACAGCACCGGCGTGCGCACGTCGGCCAGCCGGACCTCGCGCTTGCGGCTGAGCCGCACGGTGCCGGAGGCCAGCTCGTTGCGGACCATCAGCCGGGTGTGGATCTGGTGGTAGGCCCGTCCCGGGTAGCCGGGCATCTCGCCGATGAAGCCGTCGATGGCACCGGTGCGCGCGAGCGCCTCGGTGTCGAGGATGTTCTTGGCCAGGTGCACGGCCTTGGTCAGCTCGCGCCTGGGCGCCATCGCCCGGTAGCTCGCCCGGACCAGGTGCCGCGGCACACCGCCGAGGGCGGCGGTGGGCGCGGTGACGGCGCGGGTGCCGAGCAGGCGATCCGCGACGACCAGCGGCTGGACGGCCGGGATCTGCGTGTAGTCGATCGGGGTGCCGAAGGCGGTCAGCGACGCGATCGGCAGGTCGGGGTGAGCGGCGGCGGTGAGCAGGCTCATCGTGCCGCCGAGCGACCAGCCGACCAGGTCGACGCCGTCGGCCTCGTCGCCGCCGGCCGCGTGGTCGGCGAGCACGGCGTGGATGGCGGTCGGGAGGATGTCGTCGACCCAGGCCTCGAAGCCCATGCCGCGGTCGGCGAAGGTGATCCGCCCGTAGTCGACCAGGTACGTCGCCCGGCCGGCCTCCAGCAGGTGGCCGGCCAGGCTCTGGCCGGGACGCAGGTCGAAGCAGCGGGCCGAGACGGCCAGCGGCGGGACGAGGAGCACCGGGCGTGGGACCCGGGCGGCGGTGGTCCGGTCGTAGCGCACCAGCCGCCGGTGCGGGGCGTCGGACAGCACGGTGGCCGGCAGGCCGTCGTACTGCTCGACGCCGTCGCCGAGGGGCGAGATCGCCCAGGCGTTGCGGGCGGCGGTGCTCAGGAGGTCAGCTGCGGTCGGCACCGCGACATGGTCGCTGCCACGCGCACCGGCCGTCCACCGAACGTGACGAGCGTGACGCTCGCCGTGGACCGCTCAGTCGGAGCTCACCAGCAGGGCACGATGTCCTGCGCGCCCGCGACACCGTCGAAGACCTCCATCATGGTGCTGCGCATGGTGCGGACCTGCGGGTCGGCCCACGCCATCGTGGTGTCGGCCGGCCCACCGTTGCCGGCGACGGTCACCTTGCGGGCGGTGACGTGGAAGACCACGCGGTGCGCGTTGGTGCCGGGGAAGCAGGCCGAGGCACGCTGCTTCGCCTGCGCGCTCGCCTGGTCGATGCCGGTGCCGGCGGCGACGCCCTTGTAGCGCATGGCCACGATCGCCTGGAAGCCCGACGGGTGCGGCGACGCGGCCTCCCAGGTGCCGGTGATGCCGATGGACAGGCCGGGGGTCCGGCTCGACGGGACCACGAAGACGGCCTTGCCGTCGCGCACGGTGCGGGTCTTGCTCGCCCACCAGCTGTGGCGCAGGCCCTGCTGGACGAAGACCTGGCAGCCCTCGCAGTCGGCGACCTTGACGACCACCCGGGTGCGGGCGGGTGCTGCGGCGTCCGAGGGCGGGGGCGCGGCGAGGAAGGTGGCGAGCAGGCCGGCCACGAGGGCGAGGACGGCGGCGATGGCGGGGGCGGTACGGCGGCCCGAGACGGACATGCGGCTTCTCCTGGAGATCGGGGGACGGTCCATCACCTAGACGGACGCGGGTACCTGCGGGGTTGCATCAGCTGGTTCGGGAACGCCAGTTGCGGGCGCCGACCAGCATCATCCGCAGCTGGGTGCGCGCGGCCTCGGCGACCCGCTGCTCGGCGACCGAGCCCGGCGCGGTGCCGAGCAGTCGCTCGGCGGTGGTGACCATCGAGCCGACGATCAGCTCGGAGAGCACCTCGAGGTCGCGCTCGGTCCAGGTGTCGGTGCCGGGCAGGTGGGCGATGTCGGTGGCCAGCTCACGCTCGGCGAGCTCGATGCCGCGGGCGATCGCGTCGCGGACCCCGGCCGGGCCGGCGAACCGCTCGCGGGCGATGAAGCCGTAGTGGGCGTGGTCCTGGCGCACCTGCTCGACGAGGACCGCCACGGAGCCGTCGATGATCGTCCCGGCGTCCTCGCCTGCGGTGTGCCGAAGCTCGCGCAGCAGGGCACGCAGGGTGTCGAGCGACTCCTCGACCAGCGCGAGCCCGAGGTGCTCGATCGAGGGGAAGTGCCGGTAGAACGCGGTCGGCACGATGCCGACCTCCTTGGCGACCTGGCGCAGGGACAGTGCGACGAGCGCGGAGTCCTCGGACAGGGTCAGCGCCGCGTCGAGGATGGCACGGCGGGTCCGCTCCTTCTGCTCGACACGGGTCTGGGCCATGGAGCCACTCTACGTGAGTGAACATGTGTGCACTGTCACGTGGTCGGGTCGTTGACCATCGCGGGACGGACGAGAGAGAGTTTCGGAGTACGGATGTACACCGAATTTTCCGCCAACGAAGGAGGCGCGATGTCCGCGCTCATCTCCCCGCCGGCTCCTGGCGGCGCGGGTCACCTGGTCGGGCGGCTGCTGCGCTCGCGGCTCGCCGCCGCGCTGGCCACCCCGCACGGCGTCGACCGGTACCTCGAGCGGTTCAACCCGATGTGGGCGGCGCACGAAGTGCGCGCCCGCGTCGTCTCGGTCCACCGCGAGACCAGCGGGACCGACTCCGCCCCGGTCGCCACCCTGACCCTGCAGCCCACCAGCACCTGGCGCGGCCATCGCGCCGGCCAGCATGTACTCGTCGGCGTCGAGCTGCCCGGCCCAGAAGGTCGAGGGAAGCGGCACACCCGCGCGTTCTCCATCTCCTCGGCCGCCTCGGCGCCGGGGGAGCAGTTCACGCTCACGATCCGCGCGCACGACGAGGGCCAGGTGTCGTCGTACCTGGTCCGCGAGGCGCAGCCCGGCACCCTGCTCCACCTGAGCCAGGCCCAGGGCGAGTTCACCCTCGTCGAGAGCCCGGCGACGCCGACGATCAGCCGGCTGCTCTTCATCACCGGCGGCTCCGGCATCACCCCGGCGATGTCGATGGTCCGCACCCTCCTGCGCGACGGGTACGACGGCCACGCGGGTCGCCGGGTGACCTTCCTGCACTTCGCACGCAGCCCCGAGGACCAGATCTTCGCCCACGAGCTCGCCGAGATCGCCGCCGCCGACAACGGCGTCGACGTCCACCTGCGCTATGCCGACCAGCTGTTCAGCGAGTTCGAGCTGCGCCGCCTGGTGCCCGACTACCGCGACACCGACACCTGGCTGTGCGGCCCGGCCGGCCTGGTCGAGCTGGTCAAGGACGCCTACACCGACCCGGAATCGTCGGGGGGCGAGCTCTCGCCGCGGCTGCGGATGGAGTTCTTCAAGCCCGCCGTCGCCCGGGCTGCCGCACCGGGCGGCGAGATCGAGGGCGAGGTGTCCTTCACCCGCTCCGGCGCGACGACCGCCGCCACCGGCGCCAGCCTGCTCGAGCAGGCCGAGGAGCTGGGCCTGAAGCCCGAGTTCGGTTGCCGGATGGGCATCTGCTTCTCCTGCACCCGCACCAAGTCCGCCGGCACCGTCCGCAACGTCCTCACCGGCGAGGAGTCCTCCCTGCCGGACGAGGAGATCCGCATCTGCGTCACCGCCGCTGCCGGTGACTGCCACATCGACCTCTGAGGAGAGTCCCATGAGCACCGACACCCTGAGCACCCCCGTGGCCGACGAGAAGTACCACGGCCTGACCGCCGACCAGATCGAGCAGCTGGGCGCCGAGCTCGACGCCCTGCGCCAGCGCGTGCTCGCCGACCTCGGCGAGGCGGACGCGGCGTACCTGCGCAAGGTCGTCACGACCCAGCGCAAGATGGAGATCGCCGGTCGCGCGCTGTTCTACCTGCCCGTGATCGGCTGGCTGCCCGCGGTCGCCTGCCTGAGCGTGTCGAAGATCCTCGACAACATGGAGATCGGGCACAACGTGATGCACGGTCAGTACGACTTCCTGGGCGACCCGGCCTTCAACTCCCGGATGTTCGACTGGGACACCGTGTGCCCCGGCGAGCAGTGGAAGTACAGCCACAACTACATCCACCACACGTTCACGAACATCGTCGGCAAGGACCGCGACGTGGGCTACGGCATCCTGCGGATGGACCCCGAGCAGAAGTGGCACCCCTACTACCTCGGCAACCCGCTTTACGCGTTCTTGTTGATGACCTTCTTCGAGTGGGGCGTCGCCCTGCACGACCTCGAGGTCGAGAACATCGTCTCCGGCAAGCGGAAGATGGCCGACAACAAGCCGCTCTACCCGGGCCTGATGCGCAAGATCCGGCGCCAGGCGCTCAAGGACTACGTGCTGTTCCCCGCGCTGACCGGACCGCTGTTCCCGCTCACCTTCGCAGGCAACGCCGTGGCCAACCTGGTCCGCAACGTGTGGGCGTTCAACATCATCTTCTGCGGGCACTTCCCGGCCGGCGTCGCATCGTTCTCCGAGGAGGAGACCGCGAACGAGACCCGCGGCCACTGGTACCTGCGCCAGATGCTCGGCTCGGCCAACATCAAGGGCAGCAAGCTGATGCACCTGATGAGCGGCAACCTGTCTCATCAGATCGAGCACCACCTGTTCCCGGACCTGCCGGCCCGCCGGTACCCGGAGATGGCCGTCGAGGTCCAGGAGATCTGCGAGCGCTACGGCCTGCCGTACAACACCGGTCGCCTGCACCAGCAGCTGTGGAGCGTCTTCAAGAAGATCTGCCGCTACTCGCTGCCGGGCGGGGACGCGAAGGTCGCTCCGGTCCGCGGCCCCGAGGCCGTGACCGAGGACTCGTTGGCAGCCTGAGGCCCGGCGAGGGAGACTGACGCCCATGAGCGACGGACGCGACCACCTCAGCAAGGCCGAGATCACCAAGGACGCGCTCCAGGCGGGCGCCGAGGCCGCGGCCCAGACCGTCGGCGAGGTCGCGAGCATCGTGACCCGCGCTGTCGGCGAGGTCGCCGCGGCCGTCGGCGGCTTCGCGACCGAGATCTTCGAGATCAAGGACTCCTCGCAGCGCGCGCTCGCCGAGCACGGCACGACGACGCCGGGGCTGCCGGAGGCGTCGGGGCTGCCGGAGTCGTCGGAGGTCGCCGACGCCGATTAGGCGCCGCGATTGGGCAGAGACCGCATGTCCGAGCCCCGAAATGTTGCGGTTTGGGACCAAACCGCAACGCCAGGCGTTCCAGTTCAGTCGAACGCGAGCCGGAACCCGGCCATCCGGAACGATCCCAGCTGACGGGCCTCTCGCATGAACCCGAGAGGCCCGTCAGCGGCGAAGGACCACCGGCCGCGGCACGGCAGGGCCTTGGCGGTGCCCTTCATCACGACGTTCGCGGTCTCGGGATGCTCGGGGATGCCGGGCTGCTCGACCAGGCCGGTGAACGGCACCCGGATCGCGGCGCGGGACACGTCGGTGAAGCTCGCCTCGACGATCGGGCGCCGCTCGACGGTGGCCGTCCAGTCGGTCGAGGTGACCGGTCCCCGGAAGGACGTGTCCAGGTCGAAGTCGCACAGCTCCTTGGGGATCGCCCACAGCGCGCGGCCGCCGGCCTGCGAGGCGGGGGAGTCGACCCAGATGTCGGTGATCGTGACCGCGCCCTTGCCAGCACTGTTCGGGCGTCGGTCGCTGGCGCTCCCCGCCGGCTTCGCCTTGACGGTCCTGGCGAGCAGCAGCTCGTGGTACGTCAGCGGGCTCGGCTCCTCGTAGGAGACCAGCGCGACGCCGTACGTCCCGGCCGGGTGGTGCGCGTCGACGTCGCGGCCGAGGCGGAACACCGAGAGCCACAGGGACCCGTGCATGTGCCACGGGGCCGGGGGATAGGAAGTCACGACTCGTCCTCCAGGAACAGCTGGGCGGTGTGCTCGAGCTCGGCCTCCATCGCGGCCGGCAGGTCGTCGGTCAGCTCGTCGGCCATCGGGCTCTCCTCGCGCGGCCCGAGCCCGGCGGCGGCCTTCTCGACCGCGGCGCCGACGTCGATGGTCGTGGCTTGGCGGACGTAGGGCTTCTCGAGCTCCTTGGCGACGTACTTGGCCACGAACCGCCGCAGCTCGCCCTCGACGTTGGCGGCCTTGCTGGTCAACGAGGCGCGCAGCCCCTGCGCCTTGAGCCGTACGACGACCTGTGCGGCGGGCGGCGGCGTCACCTCGAGGGCGATGGCAAGGTCGGCGCGCCCGTGGGCGGTGATCACCAGCGGCACCGTGATCTCGGCGTCGAAGTTCTGCTTGTCCATGCCCAGGTCGATGCTGAACTTCAGCGTCACCGGCAGGTCCACGTGGAAGGACACCGGGTCGGCGCCGACGCGCTCGCCGGTCGCCGTACCGATGGTGCCCTGGGCCGTCACCTTGGCGATCCGGCCGGGACCGACGCCCAGCGGGCCGACGTCGATGGGGCGGCCCGCCAGCACGTTGACGCCGTTCAGCACCCGCTCGGTGGTGACGGCGGTGGCGAAGAACCGCTCGCCCCAGGCCGCGTAGTCGATCAGCTCCTCGCTCACGCGGGTGACACTAGCGGTGCGCGCACCCCTGCGGGCCGGTCGCCAGCCCGCGGCTGACCATGTCGAGGGTGCGCGCGATGGCGATGTCCTGCTCCGGCGGGCCCAGCTCGGACATCGGGCCGTCGATGAGCAGCATCGCCAGCCCGTGCACGGCGGCCCACGGGCCGGCCTCGGCGTCGGGGCGATCGGCGGGGTCCAGGTAGCCGACGGCGACGAGCTGGTCGAGCATCTCCCCGAGCAGCAGGTACGGCGCCGGATCGCCCATCCCGTCCTGGCCGCCCTTGCCGCCCTGGTCGCGCAGGCCGCCGGTGAAGCAGGTCCGGAAGACGCCCGGCTCCTCGATCGCGAACCGGATGTAGCCGCGCCCGGTCGAGCGCAGCCGCTCGACGGCCCGCGCGACCGGGTCGCCGTCGGTCGGGACCTGGGCGAGGTAGTCGGCCATCGCGGCGACCATCCCGTCCATCGCGAGCGCGCGGGCTGCCTCGAGCAGGTCGGCCTGGTTCTCGAAGTGCCGGTACGCAGCAGTCGGGGTCACGCCGACCTCGCGAGCGGCGCCGCGGATGGTCACGGCGTCCGGGCCGCCGCTCGCGGCGAGGTCGGCCGCCGCCCGGGCGAGGGCGTTGCGCAGGTCGCCGTGGTGGTAGCTCCGCTTCGAGGTCGTCACGGAGAACATGTTGACACCCGTACACATCCATGCCAAGTTAACACCACCAAAGTTTACGGGCGCACACATTGGAGGAGCGCGATGTTCAGCTGGATCGGTGGACTGGTGACGAGGCGGGCCCGCACGGTGCTCGCGCTCGGACTGCTGGGAGTGGTGGTCGCCGCGGTCGTCGGCGTGGGCGCCTTCTCCAAGCTGCAGACGGAGGGCTTCGACGACCCCGAATCCGAGAGCAGCCGCGCCGCGGCCCTGCTCGAGGAGCGGTTCGCCGGAGGCTCCGACTACGTGTTCGTCGTCGAGGCCACCGACGGCGACGTCGACGCCCCGGCGGCGAGCGAAGCCGGCGCCGCGTTGACCGAGCGGCTGCGCTCGGACCCGGCGCTGGCCGACGTGGCGTCGTACTTCGACACCCGGGCCGGCCCGATGCGCTCGACCGACGGCCGCTACGCGCTGGTCACCGCGTCGGTCGCGCCCGGCGAGGAGGCGGACCCGGGTGCCGTGCTCGACGAGTACGGCGGTGCCGCCGGCCCGCTGAAGGTCGACGTCGCGGGCGGCGAGGTCGTCGGTGAGGAGATCGGCGCCCAGATCGGCAAGGACCTCGGCCTGGCCGAGAGCATCGCGATCCCGCTGATCCTGGTCCTGCTCGTGCTGGCGTTCGGCAACGTCGTCGGCGCGCTGGTCACCCTCGGGGTCGGCGTCGCCGCCATCTTCGGCACCTTCGCCGAGCTCTCCATCCTCGGCTCGGCGACCGACGTGTCGATCTACTCGGTCAACCTCACCACCGGCCTCGGGCTCGGCCTCGCCGTCGACTACGGGCTGCTGATGGTGGCCCGGGTGCGCGAGGAGCGGGCCGCGGGACGCGCCCACCAGGACGCCGTACGACGGGCGGTCGAGACCGCGGGCCGGACCATCGCCTTCAGCGCGACCACGGTCGCCGTGGCGCTGGCGGCGCTGCTCGTCTTCCCGATGTACTTCCTGCGCTCCTTCGCCTACGCCGGCATCGGCGTCATGCTGATCACCGCCTTCGCCGCGGTCGTCGTGCTGCCGGCGGGGATCAGCCTGCTCGGCGACCGGATCGACGCCTGGCCGGTGCCGCGGGTGCGCGGCATCCGCGGCGAGGAGGCGCCCGCCTGGGCGCGGCTGGCGCGGTTCGTCGCCCGGCGCCCCCTGCTCAGCGCCCTGCCCGTGCTCGCCGGCCTGCTGGTGATGGCGGTCCCGCTCGCCGGTATCGAGCTCGGCACGCCGGACGACCGGGTGCTGCCCACCAGTGCGTCGAGCCGGCAGGCCGGTGACGTCCTGCGCTCGTCCTTCGCCGGCGACGGCACCCACCCGATCCAGGTGGTCACCACCTCGACGGTGCCCGAGGCCGAGCTGTCGTCGTACGCAACGCGGTTGGGGGAGCTGCCCGGCGTGGTCCGGGTCGACCCGCGGGCCGGTCGCGACGCCGACCTGGTCTCGGTGGTCACCGACCTCGACCCGATGTCCGCCGACGCGCGGGCCCTGGTCGACGACGTCCGCGACATCCCCGCGCCCGCCGGCACCGAGGCCTTGGTGGGCGGAGCGAGCGCGGAGCTGCACGACCAGATGACCGGGATCGGCGACCGGCTGCCGCTGGTCGCCGGCTGGCTGGTGCTCACCACGGCGGTGATCCTGTTCCTGTTCACCGGCAGCGTGGTGCAGCCGCTGCGAGCCCTCGTGCTCAACGCGGTCGGCCTCGGCGCGACCCTCGGCGCGATGGTCTGGGTGTTCCAGGACGGCCACCTGTCCGGGGCATTGGGTTTCACCCCGCAGCCGATGGACAGCTCGATGATGGTGCTGCTGTTCTGCGTCGCCTTCGGCCTGTCGATGGACTACGAGGTCTTCGTGATGAGCCGGATCAAGGAGATGCGCGACCGCGGCATGGCCAACGACGAGGCGATGGTGCACGGCCTGGCCCACACCGGCCGGATCGTCAGCACCGCGGCGGCGCTGATCGCGATCAGCTTCTTCGCCTTCCTGGTGAGCTCGGTGAGCTTCATCCAGTTCTTCGGGCTCGGCACCGGGCTGGCGATCCTGATCGACGCGACCCTGGTTCGCGGCGTACTCCTCCCGGCCAGCATCCGGCTGCTGGGGGAGCGGTCCTGGTGGGCGCCCCGTCCGCTGCGGGCCCTGCACCGCCGGGTCGGGCTCTCCGAGGCCGCGCCCGCCTGACCCGCGACCCGGCAGAAGCTGGCCCGAAAAACGCGCCGACCCGGCAGAAAGTTCTGCCGGGTCGGCGCGATCCTGGCGCTACTTCGCGCCGGGTCGGCCTAGTCCTCGGGGTCGTCGAGCCGGGCCAGCCAGGTGGCGAACCGCTCGACGGCCGTCTCGAACTCGGGATGGGTGTCGACGAACTCCTGCAGCCGCTCGCCGAGCCAGGCCAAGGTGACCTCCTCGTCGCCCCGGCGCTGCTCGAGCTCCTCGATCCCGCGGTCGGTGAAGTACATCAGTCGCCGAACGCCTCGCCGATGAGGACCTTGGCCTCCTCCTGGTGGCGCTTGGCCGTGCCGACCGCCGTGGTCGAGGACGCGGCCCGGGTGACGGGCTGGATCGCCCGGCCCAGCTGCGGGACGACGTTCAGGTAGAACGACGGCCACGGGCCCTGGTTGTAGGGCTCGTCCTGGACCCACTTGACGGTGGCGTTGGGGTACTTGTCGAGCTCGGCCTTCAGCTGCTCGGTCGGCCACGGGTAGAGCTGCTCGACGCGCACGATCGCCACGTCGTCGCGCTCGGCCTTCTGGCGCTCGACCATCAGGTCCCAGGTCAGCCGGCCCGAGACGAGCAGCACGGTCCTCACCTTGGCCGGGTCGGCGCTCGCGTCGCCGATCACCGGGCGGAACTCGCCGGAGGTGAAGTCGGCCGGCATGGAGGCGGCCTCCTTGCGGCGCAGCATCGACTTCGGCGTGAACACGATGAGCGGCTTGTGCTCCTCGCCGAGGGAGTGCCGGCGCAGCAGGTGGAAGTACGACGCGGGCGTGGACGGCTGCGCGACGACCATGGAGTCCTCGGCGCACAGGGTCAGGAACCGCTCGATGCGGGCCGAGGAGTGGTCCGCGCCCTGGCCCTCGTAGCCGTGCGGCAGCAGCAGCACGACGCCGGAGTCCTGGCCCCACTTGGTCTTGCCGGCCGAGATGTACTCGTCGATGACCGACTGGGCGCCGTTGACGAAGTCGCCGAACTGGGCCTCCCACAGGACCAGCGCGTCGGGCCGGGCCACCGAGTAGCCGTACTCGAAGCCGAGCGCGGCGTACTCCGACAGCAGGCTGTCGTAGACGAAGAACTTCGCCTGGTCCTCGGTCAGGTTTGCCAGCGGCGTCCACTCGTCGGCGTTGACCCGGTCGATCATCGTCGCGAACCGCTGCACGAAGGTGCCGCGGCGCGAGTCCTGGCCGGCCAGGCGGACCGGACGGCCCTCCATGAGCAGCGAGCCGAACGCGAGCATCTCGCCGGTGCCCCAGTCGATCGGGCCGTCGGCGATCGCGCCGGCGCGGCGCTGGAGCTGGGGCATCACCTTCGGGTGGACGGTGAAGCCGTCGGGCGGGGTGACGTAGGCGTCGGCGATCCGCTTGAGGACCTCCGGCGTCACCGCGGTCTGGGTCTCGCCGACCGACTTGTCCGGGTAGTCCGGCACGGTGGTCCACTCCGACGGCGCGGCGCTGGCCTCGCGCACCTCGGTGAACACGCGCTCCAGCTGCTGCTGGTAGTCGCGCAGCACCTGCTCGGCCTCCTCGATCGTGATGTCGCCACGACCGATGAGGGACTCCGTGTAGAGCTTGCGGACCGAGCGCTTCTGCTCGATGAGGTCGTACATGAGCGGCTGGGTGAACGACGGGTCGTCGCCCTCGTTGTGACCGCGGCGGCGGTAGCAGACGAGGTCGATGACGACGTCGCTGTTGAACGCCTGGCGGTACTCGAACGCGAGCCGCGCGACACGGATGCACGCCTCCGGGTCGTCGCCGTTGACGTGGAAGATCGGCGCCTGCACCATCCGGGCCACGTCGGTGCAGTAGAGCGTCGAGCGCGAGGAGCCGGGCGAGGTGGTGAACCCGACCTGGTTGTTGATGACCACGTGGATCGTGCCGCCGGTGCGGTAGCCGCGCAGCTGCGAGAGGTTGAGCGTCTCAGCCACGACACCCTGGCCGGCGAAGGCCGCGTCGCCGTGGATGAGCATCGGCAGCACCGGGAACTCGGCGCCGCGGTCGAGCACGTCCTGCTTGGCGCGGGCGATGCCCTCGAGGACCGGGTCGACGGTCTCGAGGTGCGAGGGGTTGGCGGCGATCGACACGGCGATGGTCTCGCCGGTGCCGGCCACGAAGGTGCCCTCGGCGCCCAGGTGGTACTTGACGTCGCCGGAGCCCTGGACCGTGCGCGGGTCGATGTTGCCCTCGAACTCGCGGAAGATCTGGTTGTAGGACTTGCCGACGATGTTGGCCAGCATGTTGAGCCGGCCGCGGTGGGCCATGCCGATCGCGACCTCGACCAGGCCGGCCTGCGCGGCCGCCTCCGCGATCTCGTCGACGACGGGGACGGTGGTCTCGCCGCCCTCGAGCGAGAACCTCTTCTGGCCGACGAACTTGGTCTGCAGGAAGGTCTCGAAGGCCTCGGCCTGGTTGAGCTTCAGCAGGATCCGCAGCTGCTCCTCGCGCGGCGGCTTGCTGTGCGGCTGCTCGACGCGCTCCTGGATCCACGCACGCTGCTCGGGATCCATGATGTGCATGTACTCGATGCCGGTGGTGCGGCAGTAGGAGTCACGCAGGATGCCGAGGATGTCGCGCAGCTTCATGAAGCGGCGGTCGCGCCCACCGAACGAGCCGGTCGGGAACTCGCGCTCGAGGTCCCACAGGGTCAGGCCGTGCGACTCGATGCGCAGGTCCGGGTGGCTGCGCTGCTTGTACTCCAGCGGGTCGGTGTCGGCCATCAGGTGGCCGCGCACGCGGTAGGCGTGGATCAGCTCGAGGATCCGGGCCTGCTTGTCGATCTGGTCGTCGTGGGACGTCGCGATGTCGGCGTTCCAGCGGATCGGCTCGTAGGGGATCCGCAGCGCGCGGAAGATCTCGTCGTAGAAGCCGTCCTGGCCGAGCAGGTACTTGTGCACCTGGCCGAGGAACTCTCCCGACTGTGCGCCCTGGATGACGCGGTGGTCGTAGGTCGAGGTCATCGTCATGATCCGCGAGATCGCGTTGCGGGCGATCGTGTCCTCGGAGGCACCCTGGAACTCCGGCGGGTAGTCCATCGAGCCGACGCCGATGATCGCGGCCTGGCCCTGCATCAGGCGCGGCACCGAGTTGTTGGTGCCGAGGCCGCCGACGTTGGTGAGGCTGACCGTCGTACCGGAGTAGTCCTCCATGGTCAGCTTGTTGTCCTTGGCCTTGCGCACGATCTCCTCGTACGCCGTCCAGAACTGCGCGAAGTCCATCGACTCGCACGCCTTGATGCTGGGCGCGACCAGCTGGCGGGTGCCGTCCTTCTTCTGCTGGTCGATCGCCAGGCCCAGGTTGATGTGGGCCGGCGTCACCATGGTCGGCTTGCCGTCGATCTCGTCGTAGGTGTTGTTCATCGCCGGCAGCGCCTTGATCGCCTTGACGATCGCGTAGCCGATGAGGTGGGTGAAGGAGACCTTGCCGCCGCGGGCGCGCTTGAGGTGGCTGTTGATGACGATGCGGTTGTCCCACAGCAGCTTGACCGGGATGTTGCGCACCGAGGTCGCCGTCGGCACGGACAGCGAGATGTCCATGTTCTTGGCGGTCGCGGCCGGGATGCCGCGCAGCACCGTCAGGGTCGGCTCGTCGCTGGCCGTGACCGGCGCCGGGCGCGGGGCGTCCTTCGGGGTCGGGGCGGGGGAGTCGGCCTTCGGCGGCGTCGGCGTCGTCGAGGAGGCGGGGCTCACCTGCGGGGCAGGGGTGGCCTTCGGGGTCGGCGCGGTGGTGGCGGCCGGGGCTGCGGGGGCCGCGGCGGCGGGCGTGGCCGGCGCGGTCGGTGCTGCCGGTGCTGCCGGTGCTGCCGGGGCGGCAGGCGCGGCAGCGGGAGCGGCGACGGCGGTCGTCGTACCGTTGCTGCTGCCGTTCTTGAAGAACGTCGCCCACGCGGGATCGACGCTGCTCGGATCGGCCTCGAACCGTTCCTTCATCTCCTCCACGAGCCACTCGTTGGCCCCGAAGTCCTCAGGAACGGGAGATCCGGTGGACTGGTCTGACGACTGCGTCACGACGTGCTTCGCCTCTTCCGATGAGCTGGACGCACCCGCCGCCGATAGCGGGTGGCTGTCGACCGCCAAGGCTAGTCCCCCGGGGAAGCAAATACCGCCCTGTGGTCACCCAATGCCGCCAGGTGTTGCGCATCAGACACCGAGGCGTCGTTCCCCGCTCGTGGAACGTGTTCTCGTCCTGCGCTGGTCAGGCGGGGGTCAGGCGGGTACGACGCCGTCGCGGGCCTCGCGCGCGCCCCGGCCCGCGAGGGCGTCCGCGCGCTCGTTGCCGGGGTCCCCGGCATGCCCCTTGACCCAGTGCCACTCGATGTCGTGGGCGGTCGCCGCGAGGTCCAGGCGGCGCCACAGGTCGTCGTTCTTGACCGGCGCCTTGGCCGACGTGCGCCAGCCGTTGGCCTTCCACTTCGCGACCCACGACAGGATCCCGTTGCGGACGTAGCTGCTGTCGGTGTAGAGATCGACGGTCGAGGGCCGGTTGAGGAACTCCAGGGCGCGGATGGCCGCCATCAGCTCCATCCGGTTGTTGGTGGTCGCCGGCTCGCCGCCGTACAGCTCCTTCTCGTGCTGTCCGTAGCGCAGCAGCGCACCCCAGCCGCCGGGGCCGGGATTGCCGAGACACGCGCCGTCGGTGTGGATCGTGACGCGCGAGGGTGTGTCCATGGGGCGCCTCCGGCAGGATTCGAACCTGCGACACCTGGTACCGGAAACCAGTGCTCTATCCCCTGAGCTACGGAGGCATGCGCCCGGACGGTGAGGTCCGTGGCGCGATGAGGAACCCTACCGGGCGATATCCGTGCAAAGGAAACCGGTGCCCCTCGATACGCTGGGCCGGTGACTCCAGCGCAGCTCTCCACCACGATCGTCGACGCCCTCTCGACGCTCGTCGACCAGGGTGATCTCGCCCTGCCCGACGGCGTCCCCAGCGAGGTGACGGTGGAGCGACCGCGGCAGAAGGGGCACGGGGACTACGCGACCAACGTCGCGCTGCAGCTGGCCAAGAAGGCTGGGACCAACCCGCGGGCGCTGGGGGAGCTGCTGGCCGCGCGGCTCAAGGAGGCCGACGGGATCGCGGACGTCGAGCTGGCCGGGCCGGGCTTCCTCAACATCACCGTCGAGGCCGGTGCCCAGGGACAGGTGGCGGCGGAGGTCGTGGCCGCCGGGGCGTCGTACGGACGCAGCGATGTCCTCGCCGGCCAGAAGATCAACGTCGAGTTCATCTCCGCCAACCCGACCGGCCCGCTGCACCTGGGCCACACCCGGTGGGCGGTGCTCGGCGACGCGATCGGGCGAGTGCTCGCGGCGGCGGGCGCCGACGTGACGCGGGAGTTCTACATCAACGACCGCGGCGTGCAGATGAACCACTTCGCCGACTCGATCATCGCCTCGGCGCTGGGCGAGCCCAAGCCCGAGGGCGGGTACGCCGGCGAGTACATCGACGACCTCGCCAAGGCGGTGGAGGCGGCCAGTCCCGGGATCTTCCAGCTGGAGGGCGAGGAGCGGCGCGCCGCCGTACGGGCCAAGGGCTACGAGATCCAGCTCAAGGAGCAGCAGGACCAGCTCGACGGGTTCAACACCCACTTCGACGTCTGGTTCTCCGAGCTCTCGCTCCACGACTCGGGCTCGGTGCCCGAGACGCTCGCGCGGCTCAAGGAGCTCGGCCACGTCTTCGAGCAGGACGGCGCGCTGTGGATGCGCACGACCGACTTCGGCGACGACAAGGACCGGGTGCTCATCAAGTCCGACGGCGAGCTCACCTACTTCGCCTCCGACACTGCCTACTACCTCAACAAGCGGGCGCGCGGGTTCGACCACTGCATCTACCTGCTCGGCGCCGACCACCACGGGTACGTCGGCCGGTTGCGGGCGATGGCGGCCTGCGTCGGCGACGACCCCGACCAGACGCTCGACGTGATGATCGGCCAGCTGGTCAAGATCCTCAAGGACGGCCAGGAGCTCAAGCTCTCGAAGCGGGCCGGCAACATCATCACCCTGGACGACCTCGCGAGCGAGATCGGCGTCGACGCGCTGCGCTACTCGCTGGCGCGCTACCCGGCCGACTCGCCGCTGACCCTCGACGTCGCCGAGATCACCAAGGCGTCCAACGACAACCCGGTCTACTACGTGCAGTACGCCCACGCACGGACCTGCCGGATGCTCGCCAACGCCGCCGACCTCGGCATGACGCTGCCGGACCTCGCGACCGAGTTCGACCCGAGCCTGCTCGCCCACGAGCGCGACGGCGAGCTGCTGCGGGCGCTGGCGGAGTACCCGCGGGTCGTGGCCAGCGCCGCCGAGCTGCGCGAGCCGCACCGGGTCGCGCGCTACCTGGAGGACACCGCGTCGGTGTTCAACAAGTGGTACGACACCAAGGAGTGCCGGATGCTGCCGCAGGGCGACGAGCCCGTCGGCCCGGCCAACCTCGCGCGCCTGGTGCTCGTGGTCGCCACGCAGACCGTGATCGCGGGCGGCCTCGACCTGCTCGGCGTCTCCGCGCCGGAGCGCATGTGATGGGACGCGTCCCGCCCGGCGACTACGCCGGTACGTCGCCCGTGTGGCTGCGCGAGCCCGCCGACGTCAACGCACTGGTCCCCGAGCTGTGGTCCTCGTCGGCCCGCAAGGAGGGCGGCGTGCTGGCGATCGGCGGCCTGCCGGTCCCGGACCTGGTCGCCGACGTGAACACGCCCGCCTACGTCCTCGACGAGGACGACTTCCGCTCGCGGGCGCGCGCCTTCCGTGACGGCTTCGCCGGCTACGACGTCTACTACGCGGGCAAGGCGTTCCTGTGCACCGCCGTCGCCCGGTGGGTGGCGGAGGAGGGGCTGTGCCTCGACGTGTGCAGCGACGGCGAGCTGAGTGTCGCGCTGCGCGCGGGCACCGATCCCGCGCGGATCGGCTACCACGGCAACAACAAGACGGCGATGGAGCTGCGACGCGCGGTCGACGCGGGCGTCGGCCGGATCATCGTCGACTCGTTCCACGAGATCGAGCGGGTCGCCGACGTGGCCCGCCAGCTCGGCGTACGCCAGGGCGTGATGGTGCGGGTGACCGCCGGCGTCGAGGCCCACACCCACGAGTTCATCGCGACCGCGCACGAGGACCAGAAGTTCGGCTTCTCGATCTCCTCGGGCGACGCGTTCGAGGCGGCGTCGCGGGTCGTGGCCTCCGAGGGGCTGGAGCTGCGCGGCCTGCACAGCCACATCGGCTCGCAGATCTTCGACACCTCCGGCTGGCAGGTCGCCGCGCGCCGCGTGCTCGCCCTACACGCCCGCATCGCCACCGAGCTGGCCCTCGTCATGCCCGAGCTCGACCTCGGCGGCGGCTTCGGCATCGCCTACACGACCCAGGACGACCCTGCCGACCCCGCGGTGCTGGCCGAGCAGATCACGAAGATCGTGACGGGCGAGTGCGCCGCGCTCGGCATCGCCGTACCGCACCTGTCGATCGAGCCCGGCCGCGCCATCGTCGGCCCGGCCATGTGCACCGTCTACACGGTCGGCACCGTCAAGCAGGTCGCCCTCGACGGCGGCGCCACGCGCACCTACGTCTCCGTCGACGGCGGAATGAGCGACAACATCCGCACAGCGCTGTACGACGCCGACTACTCCTGCACGCTCGCCTCCCGTGCCTCGGACGCCACGCCGGTCCTGGCGCGGGTCGTCGGCAAGCACTGCGAGTCCGGCGACATCGTGGTCAAGGACGAGTTCCTGCCCGGCGACATCGCCCCCGGCGACCTGGTCGCCGTCCCCGCGACGGGTGCGTACGGCCGCTCGATGGCGTCCAACTACAACCACGCCCTCCGCCCGCCGGTGGTCGCGGTCAAGGACGGCCGGGCCCGGGTCGTCGTGCGCCGGGAGACGGTCGACGACCTGCTCGCCACCGACCTCGGCTGACTACCGGGAGCGTCCCACCAGCCGCACCGGCCCGTCGCCGTACTCCTGCAGCACGTCGCCGGGGTTGGCCAGCGAGCACGACTTGAGCGACAGGCAGCCACATCCGATGCAGTCGTCGAGGGTGTCGCGCAACCGCTCGAGTCGGTCGATCCGCTCGTCGAGCGTGCTGCGCCAGGCGCGAGAGAGTCGCGCCCAGTCGGCCTTGGTGGGCGTGCGGCCCTCGGGCAGGGTGGCGAGCGCGTCGCGGATCTCGGCGAGGGAGACCCCGACGCCCTGCGAGACCCGGATGAACGCGACCCGACGCAACACGTCGCGGTGGTAGCGGCGCTGGTTGCCGGCCGTGCGGATGCTGGTGATCAGCCCCTCGCGCTCGTAGTAGTGCAGGGCGGAGATGGCGACGCCCGAGCGGTGGGCGACGTCGCCGGGCGTCAGGTCGTGGCTGCGAAGGGCGCGGTTGAGGTCCATTGACCTCAACCTTAGTTCAGGTTGTCGAATGCCGTCATGCACGCGATCCGACACCACGCCTTCGGGCCCGCCGACCTCCTCCGTCTCGAGCAGCTGCCCGACCTCGACCCCGCCCCCGGCCAGCTCCGGATCGCGGTCGAGGTCGCCGGCGTCCACCTGCTCGACACCTCGATCCGGGCCGGCGAGTCCTTCGGCCCGAGCCAGGTGCCGGACCTGCCGGTGGTCCCGGGACGCGAGGTCGCCGGAACCGTCGACCGGGTCGGCGAGGGCGTCGATCCCGCCTGGCTGGGCCGTCGCGTGGTGGCGCACCTGGGCTTCGCCGGTGGCGGGTACGCCGACCAGGCGGTCGTCGACGCGGCCCGGGCCCACGCCCTGCCGGACCACCTCGACGCCGCCACCGCGGTCGCCGCCATCGGGACCGGCCGCACGGCCGCCGCGATCCTCGAGCTCTCCCGCCTCGCCGCCGACGACGTCGTCGCCGTCACGTCCGCGGCCGGCGGCCTCGGCACCCTGCTGCTGCAGGGCGCGCGCAACCTCGGTGCGACCGCGATCGGCGTCGCCGGCGGGCCCGACAAGGTCGCCGTCGCCGCCAGGCACGGCGCCGACCCGGCCCTGGACCGGCGTACCCCTGGCTGGGCCGACAGCGTCCCGGGCCCGCTCACCCTGGTCCTCGACGGCGTGGGTGGTGTGGTCGGGCAGGCGCTCTACGACCGGCTCGCTCCTGGTGGCCGACTGGTCCGCTACGGCTGGGCCTCCGGCATCCAGAACGCGTACGACGACCCGGCCCGGTCCGTCGTCGACGTCCTCGGCCCGCCGATCATGAGCCGACTGGCCGAGTTCGAGCGACTGGCCCTCGACGCGGCCGCCGACGGCTCCCGGGTGCCTTACGTCGGTTCCGCCTTCCCGCTCGCCGACGCGGCCGGCGCCCACCGCGCGCTCGAGGCGGGCGCGACCGCGGGCAAGGTCGTCCTCGTGGTCGAGCGGTCGCCGCGGTGACCGCGCTCGTCGAGCCCACGGCGACCTCGCCGTGGCGAGGCAGGCACGGCCGGACCACGGTCGGCGTCTTCTCGTTGGCCTTCCTCTTCGCCTTCGAGGCGCTCGCCGTCGCCACGGTGATGCCCGACGTGGCCGACGACCTCGACGGCCTGCGCTGGTACGCCGTCGCCTTCGCGGCCCCCCTCGCCGCGTCCGTCGTCGCCCTCGCGGCTGCCGGCGCGGAGGTCGACCGCCGCGGCCCCGGTCCGGCGCTGCGCCGGGGACTCCTCATCTTCTGTGCCGGCGTCGTGATCGCCGGTCTCGCGCCCTCGATGCCGGTGTTCCTGCTGGGCCGCCTCGTCCACGGGTACGGCGGCGGCGTGCTCGGCGTCGCGCTCTACGTGGTCATCGCGCAGGCCTACCCGGAGGGCCTGCGACCGCGCGTGTTCGCCGTCCTGACCACGGCCTGGGTGCTCCCCGCGCTGGTCGGGCCGGTGCTCGCGGCGCAGGTGGCCGCGGCCTTCGGCTGGCGCTGGGTGTTCCTCGGCGTCCCGGTCGTCGCGGTCGCTGCCTGGCTGCTGGTCGCCGACGCGCCGTCACGACCCGGCGTCGACCGCTCCGAGCCCGGCCGGCTCCCCGTGGCGCTGCTCGCCGCCGGTGGGGTGCTGCTCGTCAGCCTGGCCGGCCAGCGCACCCTCCCGGCCTGGCCCGTCCTCGTGGTCGCCGGCCTGGCCGCCATCGCCGCCGGCGCACGCCGGCTGCTGCCGCCCGGCACCTGGCGGATGGGCCCCGGACTGCCGGCCGTCCTGGGCTCGCGCGCCGCGATCGGCACCGCCTTCGCCGCAGCCGAGGTCTACGTCCCGCTGTTGCTCACCCTGCAGCGCGAGCTCTCCCTGGCCCAGGCCGGCTGGGTGCTCACCACCGGTGCCGTCACCTGGTCGGCCGGTGCCGTCCTCGCCGCCCGCTGGCGGCTGCTCGCCGACCAGCCCACCCGGGTCCGCCTCGGCGCGGTGCTGCTCGGCGGCGGGATCGGGGTGTTCGCGCTGGTCGCCGTGCCCGGGGTGCCGCTCGTCGTACCCGTCCTCGGGTGGGCCGCCGCCGGCCTCGGCATCGGCATGGCCTTCTCGACGCTCTCCGTGCTCGCCCTCGCCACCGCGCGGGCAGGCGAGGAGGGCCGTACCTCCTCGGCGCTGCAGCTCAACGACTACCTCGCCAACAGCGCCGGGCTCGCCCTCGGTGGCGTGGTCTTCGCCGGGTTCGCGGTGACGGCACCGGTCGCCGCGGCCACCGGGCTGGTGCTCGCCGCCGCTGTCACCGGGGCGCTCGCGCTGGTCCCGGCGACCCGGCTCAGCTAGGACGCGCGCAGCGAGAAGCGGGCGCGGTACTGCTGCGGCGAGAGGCCGACCCGGTCGCGGAAGTGCTTGCGCAACGCCGCGGCGGTGGCGAAGCCGGCCCGCTCCGCCACCACGTCCACGACGGCGTCGCTGGTCTCCAGCAGCTCCTTGGCGCGCTCGACCCGGGCCTGGACCAGCCAGTTGCCCAGGGTGAGGCCGGTCTCGTCACGGAACTTCCTCGTCAGCGTCCGCACGCTCAGCCCGAACGCCGCGGCGACCTCGTCGAGGCTGACCGGACGGTCGACGCGGTCCAGCAGCCAGGCGCGGACGTCGGCGGTGGTGCCCGGGCCCCCTGCCACGACCGGACGGGCCACGAACTGTGACTGCCCCCCGCCGCGGTGCGGGGGAGCGAGGGTCGCCCGCGACACGTCGCCGGCCACGGCGGCGCCGAGGTCCTTGGCGATGATGTGCAATGTCAGGTCGATCGCGGCCGACGCGCCGGCCGCGGTCAGGACGTCGCCCTCGTCGACGAAGAGAGCGTCCGGCCGGAAGTCGACCTGCGGGAAGGCGATGCGGAACTGCTCGGCCTTGCGCCAGTGGGTCGTCGCGGCCCGGCCGTCCAGCAGGCCGGACGCGGCGACCGTGAAGGCGCCGGTGCAGTACGACACGACGCGCCGCGCGGCATGGTCGGTGAGGCCGATCGGGTCGGTGCCGTCGAGGGCCGTGTCCCACGGGGGTACGACGATCGTGTCGACCTCGTCCAGAACCGAGCGGTCCGCGCCCACCGCGACCGAGAAGTCGGCGGACGTCGCCACCGGCCGACCGTCCAGGCTGCACGTGACGACCTCGTAGGCGGGCCGGCCGTCGACCTCGGCGGCGCCGAAGAACCGCGAGGCGATGCCGAGCTCGTAGGCGTAGACGCCCGGAAGGGCGACGACGCCGATGCGGTGCGGACGTGTCGAGGTCATGGCCAGATCATGACACATGTCGTCTATCTGGCCACTGGTGAGCGCGGGCGGCGGCCGGGAGGCTGGAGGCTCCGCAGGACACACGAACGAGAAGGAGCAGTCATGCGCGCAGTGCGCTACACCGCGGCCGGCGCCGCAGCCGACGTCATCGAGCTGGTGGAGGTCGCCGATCCGGTCCCCGCGGACGACGAGGTGCTCGTCCGGGTCGGGGCCGTCGGGCTGAACCCGGTCGACGTCAAGATCCGCGCGGCGGGCAGCGACTTCGGGCCGATCGAGTACTCGCCGCTCCCCGGCTGGGACGTCGCCGGTGAGGTGGCGGCCGTCGGTGCTGCAGTGACGTCGTTGGAGGTCGGCGACGCCGTGTTCGGCCTGGCCCGCTTCCCGCACGCGGCACACACGCTCGCCGAGCTGGCCGTCGTACCCGCGGCGGACCTCGCGAAGGCACCCACGTCCTGGAAGGTCGAGCAGCAGGGCGCTGCTCCGCTGGCCGTCCTCACCGCGTGGCACGCCTTCGAGGCGGCCGGTCTCGTCGGCGACGCGACCGGCCGGCGGGTGCTGGTCCTCGGAGGCGCCGGCGGCGTGGGCCACCTCGCCATCCAGGTCGCGAAGGCCCGCGGGGCCCACGTGATCGCCACGGCCAGCCCCGCCAAGCACGCGGTCCTGGCCGGCCTCGGCGCCGACGAGCTGGTCGACTACCGCGATGCCGAGGCGCTTGCCGCCGTCGAACCCGTCGACGTCGTCCTCTCGACGGTGAGTGACGGCGTCCCGCCGCTGGGCGCGGTCCGGCAGGGCACCGCGGTCGTGACGATCACGGCGTTCCCCGACGGCGCGGTCGAGGCACTGCGTGCGGCCGGGGCGACGGGGCTCGAGCGGATCATGGTCACGGCCGACGGAGCCGCCCTCGCCGAGGTCGCCGCCCTGGCCGACGCCGACCGGCTCACCGTCCTCGTCGACGGAGCCTTCCCGCTCGACCAGGTCGTCGCCGCACAGGAGCGGCTGGAGACCGGGCGGGTGATGGGCAAGGTCGTCGTCACGGTGCCCTGAACCGAGTCCCGACCGGAGTCCCGACCCGGGCCGGAGCACCGCAAGGTGTCCGCGTTCTGCCGTCCCTGACGGGAGGGTCGACTGTCGCCGATACGATCAGCGGGTGAACAGTCCTCTCAAGGTTGCCGTGCTCGGCTGCGGTTCCGTGGGGTCGCAGGTGGTGCGGCTCCTCGGCGAGCAGGCCGACGACCTTGCGGCCCGGGTCGGGGCCCCCGTGGAGCTGGTCGGCGTCGCCGTACGTCGCCTCGACAGCCCGCGCGAGGTCGAGGTGCCGGCCGGGCTGCTCACGACGGACGCCGCGGCGCTGGTCGCCCGCGACGACGTCGACGTGGTGGTCGAGGTGATCGGCGGCATCGAGCCGGCGCGGTCCCTGATCCTGTCGGCGCTCGAGCACGGCGCGTCGGTCGTCACCGCCAACAAGGCGCTGTTGGCCGAGGACGGGGCGACGCTCTTCGAGGCCGCCGAGAAGGCCGGGCGCGACCTCTACTACGAGGCCGCCGTCGCCGGTGCCATCCCGATCCTGCGGCCGCTGCGCGAGTCGCTCGCCGGCGACAAGGTGACCAGGGTGCTCGGCATCGTCAACGGCACCACCAACTTCATCCTCGACAAGATGGACACCTCGGGTGCGGGCTTCGGCGACGCGCTGGAGGAGGCCCAGGCTCTCGGGTACGCCGAGGCGGACCCGACCGCCGACGTCGAGGGCTTCGACGCCGCGGCGAAGGCCGCGATCCTCGCGAGCCTGGCGTTCCACTCGCGGGTCACCGCCAACGACGTGCACCGCGAGGGCATCACCGACGTCAGCGCCGGCGACGTCCGCTCGGCGCGCGACATGGACAGCGTCGTCAAGCTGCTCGCGATCGCCGAGCTGCTCGCCGACGAGAACGGCGAGGAGGCGGTCAGCGTCCGCGTGCACCCGGCGATGATCCCGAGGTCGCACCCGCTGGCCAGTGTCCGCGAGGCCTACAACGCGGTCTTCGTCGAGTCCGAGGCCGCCGGCCAGCTGATGTTCTACGGCCCCGGCGCCGGTGGCTCCCCGACCGCGAGCGCCGTCCTCGGCGACCTCGTCACGGTCGCGCGCAACCACCGCCAGGGCACTCGCGGCGTCGGTGAGTCGGCGTACGCCGACCGGGCGGTGCTGCCGATGGGGGAGACCCGCACGCGCTACCACGTCGCCATCGACGTCGACGACAAGGCGGGCGTGCTGGCGGCGGTCGCCCTGGCGTTCGCCGAGCACGGGGTGTCGATCCAGACCGTTCGTCAGGAGGGGCGGGGCGACGACGCCCAGCTCGTCGTCGTCTCGCACGAGGCCACGGACGCGGCGCTCGCCGCGACCGTCGACCACCTGCGTGACATGGACATCGTGCGCGAGGTCACCTCGGTGATGCGCGTCGAGGGAACCGAAGAGTGAGCATGAGCACGAGGCCTACCGACCGGGCAAGCGGGCAGTGGCGCGGCGTCATCGAGGAGTACCGCGAGCTTCTCGACATCCCCCAGGACACCCCGGCGGTGACGCTGCGTGAGGGCGGCACCCCGCTGGTCCACTCCGAGTGGCTCTCCGGCCTGACCGGTGCCCAGGTCTGGCTCAAGGTCGAGGGCAACAACCCGACCGGCTCGTTCAAGGACCGCGGCATGACCACGGCCCTGTCGGTCGCCGTCCACGAGGGCGCCAAGGCCGTCGTGTGCGCGTCGACCGGCAACACGTCCGCGTCGATGGCCGCGTACGCCGCCAAGGCCCGTGTCACGCCGATCGTGCTGGTGCCCGAGGGCAAGATCGCCGCCGGCAAGATGGCGCAGGCCGTGCTCCACGGATCGCAGGTCATCCAGGTGCGCGGCAACTTCGACGACTGCCTGCGGATGGCCCGCGAGATGGCGTGGAAGTACCCCGTCGCCCTGGTCAACTCGGTCAACCCGGCCCGCCTCGAGGGCCAGAAGACGGCGGCGTTCGAGATCGTCGACTTCCTCGGCGACGCCCCCGACTACCACCTGCTGCCGGTCGGCAACGCCGGCAACATCTCGGCGTACTGGCTCGGCTACACGCAGTACGCCGGCCTCGGCCGTGCCACCAAGAAGCCCGTCATGCGTGGCTTCCAGGCCGAGGGCGCGGCCCCGCTGGTGACCGGCGAGCCGTTCCCCGACCCCGAGACCCGCGCGACCGCGATCCGGATCGGCAACCCCGCGTCCTGGAAGCTCGCCGAGGCGGCCCGCGACGAGTCCGGCGGCCGGTTCGCCGCCGTCTCCGACGGGCAGATCCTCGCCGCGCAGAAGGCGCTCGCCGCCAACGACGGCGTCTTCGTCGAGCCCGCCTCGGCCGCCGGCATCGCCGGCCTGCTCGCCGAGCTCGAGGCGGGGGAGTCCTACACCGGAACCACCGTCGCGATCACCGTCACCGGCCACGGCCTCAAGGACATCGCCACCGCCCTCGACGGCCTGGTGCTGCCCGACGTCGTGGTCGACGCGGACGTCGACGCCGCCGCAGCGGCCGCGGGCCTCTGACACCGATGACCTTCGTGGAGGGCCCGGTCCGGGTCCGGGTGCCCGCGACGTCGGCCAACCTCGGCCCCGGCTTCGACACCCTCGGCCTCGCCCTCGACCTGCACGACCGTCTCGAGGCCGAGGTGCTGCCCGGCGGGCTCGTCGTCGAGGTGAGGGGGTATGGCGAGGGCCAGGTCCCGCTCGACGAGAGGCACCTCGTGGTCCGGGCGATGCGCGCGACCTTCGACCGCCTCGGCACGCAGCCCACCGGTCTGCGGCTGTCCTGCACCAACGTCATCCCGCACGCCCGCGGGCTCGGCTCGTCGTCGGCCGCGATCGTCGCCGGCGTGTGGCTGGCCCGCGAGCTGGTCGCCGGCGGACGGCTGCTGCTCGACGACGCCGCGCTGCTCGACCTCGCCGCCCGGCTCGAGGGCCACCCGGACAACGTCGCCCCGGCGTTGCTGGGCGGCTTCGTGATCTCCGGCCAGGACGCCGACGGCTCCTTCTGGGCTGTCCCCGGCAGCGTCGACCCTCGGGTGGGCGCGGTCGTGTTCGTGCCGACCACCCCGGTCGAGACCGAGGCCGCGCGTGGGCTGCTGCCGGCCGCCGTACCCCATGCCGACGCGGCGGCCAACGCCGGTCGTGCCGCCCTCCTCGTCGCCGCCCTGTCGGGACACCCCGAGGAGCTGCTGCGGGCGACCGAGGACCGGCTGCACCAGGAGTACCGACGCCCCGCGATGCCCGAGAGCCTCGCTCTCGTCGAGGCGCTGCGTGCCGACGGCATCCCGGCCGTCATCTCCGGGGCCGGCCCGACCGTGCTGGCCTTCACCGACGGTCCCGGCTCGATTGCCACCGAGGAGCTCCTCGCCCGGTGCCCGCAGGGGTGGGGCGGGCACGCGCTGGCCGTGGCCGGCACCGGCGCCGCGCCGGACGAGCCCGGAGCCCGGTGATCCCCGCCACCGTGGTGGTACATTGACGCAGCGCCGCAGTTCTCGGCGCCCCGGCGGGCTCGATCCGCCCCTCTTCCAGGATCGACTGGCCAACGGCCGGACGTTCCTTCGTAGAACCAGACCAGTGCGTGTTCCGCCGTCGTTGGATCGCGGAACCCACGAGATACGTGGGAAGGACTCACGTGACCGAAACTCCCGACTCCACCGCGCCTGCCGCCACCGCGGCCCCGAAGAAGCGCACGGGTGGGCTCAACGCCATGCTCCTCGCCGACCTCAAGGCGATGGCGAGCGGCATGGGCATCCGCGGCGCCGGCTCGATGAAGAAGGCCGCCCTCGTCGAGGCGATCAAGGCCACCCAGGCCGGAGCGGCCACGCAGCGCAGCGCGCCGGCCGAGAAGCCCGAGTCGGCCCCCAAGTCGGAGGCGCCGAAGGCCGAGGCGCCCAAGGCCGAGGCGCCCAGGACCGACGCCCCGAAGGCGGAGGCGCCGCGGGCGGAGAAGACCGAGCCGCGGACGGAGCCCAAGGCCGAGCAGCCGAAGGGCCAGCAGCCGAAGGCCGAGCAGCCGAAGGCCGAGCAGCCCAAGGCCGAGCAGCCCAAGGCCGAGCAGCCCAAGGCCGAGCAGCCCAAGGCCGAGCAGCCCAAGGCCGAGCAGCAGGAGCCCAAGGCCCAGCAGCAGAAGCAGCAGCAGGGCCAGCGCCAGCAGAAGCAGAACCAGCAGGGCGGCCAGAACCAACAGAAGCAGGGCGGCCAGCAGAACAAGCAGGGCCAGCCCCAGCAGAACAAGCAGGGCCAGAACCAGCAGCAGGACCAGGCCCGTCCCGCGGCCGCCGCCCCCGGTGGTGACCACGACGACGCCGACGACGACGGTGACGGCGAGGGCGGCAGCCGCCGCAACCGGCGCCGCCGGGGTCGTGACCGCGACCGCACGAACCGTGCCGGTCGCGAGCCCGACACCGAGGTGCGCGAGGACGACGTCCTGGTCCCGGCCGCCGGCATCCTCGACGTGCTCGACAACTACGCGTTCGTGCGCACCGGTGGCTACCTCGCCGGCCCCGACGACGTCTACCTGTCGCTCTCGATGGTCCGCAAGTACGGCCTGCGCCGTGGTGACGCGATCGCCGGCCAGGTCCGCCAGCCGCGCGACGGCGAGCGCCGCGAGAAGTTCAACCCGATGGTCCGCATCGAGTCGGTCAACGGCGTCGACCCCGAGCAGGCGAAGAACCGGGTCGAGTACACCCAGCTCACCCCGGTCTCGCCGACCGAGCGGCTGCGCCTCGAGACCGGCCAGGACGACCTGACCGGCCGGCTCATCGACATGGCGGCGCCGGTCGGCAAGGGCCAGCGCGGCCTGATCGTCTCGCCCGCCCGGGCCGGCAAGACCACGCTGCTGCAGTCGATCGCCAACGCGATCACGGCCAACAACCCCGAGTGCCACCTCATGGTCGTCCTCGTCGACGAGCGTCCCGAGGAGGTCACCGACTTCGAGCGCTCGATCAAGGGCGAGGTCATCGCGAGCACCTTCGACCGCCCGGCGATCGACCACACCACGGTCGCCGAGCTGGCCGTCGAGCGGGCCAAGCGCCTGGTCGAGCTGGGCCACGACGTCGTCATCCTGCTCGACGGGCTGACCCGGCTGGGCCGCGCGTACAACCTGGCGGCCCCCGCCAGCGGCCGGATCCTGTCCGGCGGCGTCGACTCCTCGGCGCTGTTCCCGCCGAAGCGGTTCTTCGGCGCGGCCCGCAACATCGAGAACGGCGGCTCGCTGACCATCCTCGCCACCGTGGTCGTCGACTCCGGCTCCCGCGTCGACGAGGTGATCTTCGAGGAGCTGCGCGGCACCGAGAACCTCGAGCTGCGCCTGCGCAGCGACTTCGCCGAGAAGCGGCTGTTCCCGGCGATCGACGTGGTCGCCTCGGGAACCCGGCGCGAGGAGCTCCTGCTCGGCAAGGAGGAGCTCGAGATCGTCTGGAAGCTGCGCCGCGAGCTGGCCGACGGCGACCGCGCCGAGTCGCACGCCGCCCTGCTGCAGCGGCTGCGGAACTCGCGTACCAACTACGAGTTCCTGCTCCGCGTCCAGCGCGACTGACCTGGGGCCGGGCACGGCCGCCCGGCATTTGGGTGGCGGGGACGTCGCCCGTAGAATCGACTGTTGGCTCCGGTTCACGCTCCACAACCCGTGCTGCGACCCGGACCCCCGTGAGAGGACACCATGAAGAAGGACATCCACCCCGAGTACGTCGTGACCCAGGTGACCTGCACCTGTGGCGCCTCGTTCACCACCCGCAGCACCGCGACGTCCGGCACGATCCACGCCGACGTGTGCTCGCAGTGCCACCCGTTCTACACCGGCAAGCAGAAGATCCTCGACACCGGCGGCCGCGTGGCCCGCTTCGAGGCCCGCTACGCCAACGTCGGCAAGAAGTAGCCGTCTCCGAGCGCCGGTCGTCCGCCCCGTGCGGATGGCCGGCGCTTGTCGTTCCCCGGCACTTGTCGGGGTTCTCATGCACTTGTCAGGCGTTGCAACCCCCAACAAGTGCATGAATCCCCGGCCGGCCGGGGTTTCATGCAGCCGAGGAGACCAGGTGTTCGAAGCCGTCGAGGGCATGCTCGCCGAGCACGCCGAGCTCGAGTCGAGGCTGGCGCTGCCCGAGACCCACGCCGACGCCCGGCTGGCCCGCACCCTCAACCGGCGCTACGCCGAGCTCAACGCGGTGATCGCCGCCTGGCGCGAGTGGCAGCGGTACGGCGACGACGCGGACGCCGCGCGTGAGCTGACCGCCGACGACCCCGCGTTCGCCGAGGAGGTCGAGACCCTCCTCGTCCAGCGCGAGGACGCGGCCGAGCGGCTGCGCCGGCTCCTGGTTCCCCGCGATCCCGCCGACGACAAGGACGTGCTGCTCGAGGTGAAGTCGGGGGAGGGCGGCGAGGAGAGCGCGCTGTTCGCCGGCGACCTGCTCCGCATGTACGCGCGGTACGCCGAGCGCCGTGGCTGGAAGACCGAGATCCTCGACGCGACCGAGTCCGACCTCGGCGGCTACAAGTCCGTCACCGTGGCGGTCAAGAGCACCGGGAGCGCCGAGCCCGGCCAGACGCCGTACGCCCTGCTCAAGTTCGAGGGCGGGGTGCACCGGGTGCAGCGGGTACCCGTCACCGAGTCGCAGGGCCGGATCCACACCAGCGCCGCCGGCGTGCTCGTGATGCCGGAGGCCGAGCAGGTCGACGTCGAGGTCAACGAGAACGACCTGCGCATCGACGTCTTCCGCTCCTCGGGCCCCGGTGGCCAGAGCGTCAACACGACCGACTCGGCGGTGCGGATCACCCACCTCCCGACCGGCATCGTGGTCAGCTGCCAGAACGAGAAGTCGCAGCTGCAGAACAAGGAGCAGGCGATGCGCATCCTGCGGGCCCGGCTGCTCCAGGCCGCGCAGGAGGCCGCCGACGCCGAGGCCAGCGACGCCCGCCGCAGCCAGGTCCGCACCGTCGACCGGTCCGAGCGGATCCGCACCTACAACTTCCCGGAGAACCGGATCTCCGACCACCGCACCGGCTACAAGGCCTACAACCTCGACCAGGTGCTCGACGGCGACCTCCAGCCCGTCCTCGACTCCTGCGTCGAGGCCGACATGGCCGCCCGCCTGGCCGCCCTCGAGGACTGATGGGCACGACCAGGGAGCTGCTCCGCGACGCCGCCGACCGGCTCCGGGCAGCCGGGGTCGCGAGCCCCGAGCACGACGCCGGCGAGCTGCTCGCCCACGTCCTCGGCACCACCCGCGGTCAGCTCCTCCTCGCCCCCGAGCCCAGCTCCGCCCACGCCCAGCGGTACGACGACCTGCTGGCCCGCCGCGCCGCCCGGGAGCCACTGCAGCACCTCCTCGGAGCGGCCTGGTTCCGGCACGTCGAGGTCGCGGTCGGGCCGGGCGTGTTCGTCCCGCGACCCGAGACCGAGCTGCTCGCCGGCTGGGCGATCGAGCACGCCGCCGCCATCGCGGCGACCGGGGTGCAGCCGGTCGTCGTCGACCTGTGCACCGGCTCCGGGGTGATCGCGAAGAGCATCGCTGATGAGGTTCCGTCGGCGCGGGTGCACGCCGTCGAGCTGGACCCGCCCGCCCACGCCTGGGCCGAGCGCAACCTCGCCGGCACCGGCGTCGAGCTGCGCATCGGCGACCTCGCCACCGCCTTCGACGACCTCGCCGGCCGGGTCGACGTCCTGGTCAGCAACCCGCCCTACGTGCCGCTGGAGGCGTGGGAGTCGGTGGCCGTCGAGGCCCGCGACCACGACCCGCACCTCGCGCTGTTCTCCGGCGACGACGGGCTCGACGCGATCCGCGTCATCGCCACCCGCGGCCTGGTCCTGCTCAAGCCCGGCGGCGTCGTCGGCGTGGAGCACGCCGACGTCCAGGGCGAGTCCGCGCCCGCCGTGTTCAGCAGGGGCGCGCGCTGGGAGGAGGTCCGTGACCACCGCGACCTCGCCGGCCGGCCGCGGTTCACCACGGCACGCCGCCCACGCCACGACCACGACGCAGTGGAAGGATGGAGCGCGTGAGTGCCGAGCGGTTCCCGACCGAGACCGACGAGGAGCGCGAGGCGGCGCTGGACGCGGCGAGTCGCGCCGTCCGGCTGGGCCGCCTGGTCGTGCTCCCCACCGACACCGTCTACGGCGTCGGCGCCGACGCCTTCGACCCCGATGCCGTCGCGCGGCTGCTGGCCGCGAAGGGGCGGGGCCGCGAGATGCCGCCGCCGGTCCTGGTCGGCACGAAGGGCACCCTCGAGGCGCTCGCGACCCGGGTGCCGCCGTACGTCGCCCCGCTGGTCGAGCGGTTCTGGCCCGGCGCGCTGACCCTCGTGTGCCACCAGCAGCCGTCGCTGCAGTGGGACCTGGGGGAGACCCGCGGCACGGTCGCGATCCGGATGCCCGACCACGCGGTCGCCCGCGAGCTGCTCGACCGCACCGGCCCGCTCGCGGTGAGCTCGGCCAACCTCTCCGGCAGCCCGGCGGCCCTCGACGCCGACGGCGCGATCGCGATGCTGGGGGAGTCGGTCGCGGTCGTCGTCGACGCGGGCGCCTCGCCCGGCGGCGTGGCATCCACCATCGTCGACGCCACCGGCGAGCGGCCTCGCCTGCTGCGCCTGGGCGCGATCCCCGTCGCCGACCTCGACGCCGCCCTCGCCGACCTCGGCGTCACCGTCCAGGTCGAGCCCGACGACCAGCCGGACGCTCAGGAGGCCGCGCCCACCGATGCGTGAGTACCTCGTCGTCTTCCTCGTCGCCGCGATCGTCACCTACCTGCTGACGGTCGTCGCCCGGGAGATCGCGCTGCGCACGGGTGCGGTCGCGAAGGTGCGCGACCGCGATGTCCACGCCGAGCCGATCCCGTACCTCGGGGGACTGGCGATGCTCGGCGGGCTGTGGGCGGCGTACCTCGTCGCCCAGCAGCTGCCGTTCCTGAGCACCCGCAACCCGTTCTCGGACGACGCGCTCTCGGTGCTGGTGGCCGGCACCCTGGTCTGCGCGGTCGGCGTGGTCGACGACATCTTCGACCTCGACGCGCTCACCAAGTTCGGTGGCCAGGTGCTGGCGGTGGGGGTGCTGGTCTATGCCGGCATCCAGTTCAAGTACTTCTACCAGGCCACCGGCGAGGTCTTCTCCCTCGACCTGGCCCAGGGGGCACTGCTCACCGCCTTCGTCGTCCTGGCCACGGTCAACGCGGTCAACTTCATCGACGGACTCGACGGCCTGGCCGCCGGCGTCATCGGCATCAGCGCGTCGGCCTTCTTCCTGTTCTGCTACGCCCTCTCGGTCCTCAACGACGTCAGCCGGGCGACCACCGGGGCGTTGCTGTCGGCCGCGCTGGCCGGCGCGTGCGTCGGCTTCCTGGTCCACAACTTCCACCCGGCCCGGCTGTTCATGGGCGACAGCGGGTCGATGTTGATCGGCCTGGTCCTCTCGGCCACCGCGATCACGATCACCACCCAGTTCGCGCCCGGCGACCTCGCCCAGGGCGCCGACGGCACCCGGTCGAGCCTGCTGCCGGTGCTGCTGCCGTTCGCGCTGCCGATCCTGATCCTGATCGTGCCGCTGGGCGACCTGGTGCTGGCCGTCGTACGACGCACGCGGGCCGGGCGCTCGCCGTTCGCCCCCGACAAGCAGCACCTCCACCACCGCCTGCTCGAGATCGGCCACTCCCACCGCCGCGCGGTGATCATCATGTGGCTGTGGGCCGGGCTGATCGCCTTCGGCGTGGTCCTGGCCAGCGTCTTCACCGGCCCCGCGGTGTGGGCCGCACTGGGCGTGAGCCTGGTCGTGACCCTCGTCCTCACCTTCGCGCTGCCCCACGTGCACGACCCGGCGGAGGCCGCCAAGGAGCTCGATCCGACCCCCGATTCGGAGCCCTCCGGGACTTTGTGATAACTTTCACGAACTCCCGGAGAGCAATCTCCGAGACCGCCCAGGACGCACCCGAGCAGAACGGCCGCCGATGCTGACGACCGAGACCCGGACACACCGCATGGTGTTGCGTGCGGCCCTGGTGGCCGCCGCGGCCGCGGTGCTCCTCGTCGCGGTCGCCGCTCTCGTCGCCGGCTCGTCCGCAGCGCTCGGCGCCGCCGTCGGGGGAGTGATCGCCGTGGGCGTCTTCGCCTTCGGCTCCTTCGCCGTCGAGCTCGTCTCGCGGCTGATGCCGACCGCCTCGCTGCTCTTCGCGATGCTCACCTACACCTTCCAGGTGGTGGCCATGGCGCTGGTGTTCGTCGCGCTCAACGAGTCCGGCCTCCTGGACGACGAGCTCGACAGCACCTGGGTCGGCATCGCCATCATCCTCGGCGCCCTCGTGTGGATGACGGTGCAGATCGTGGTCGCCACGACGGCCCGGATCCCGGCCTTCGAGCCGCGTCCCGGTGCCCCGGTCGAGGGCGGTGCGCGATGACCCGGAGCTGCTGCTATTGTCCGGGGCGCAATGAGTCAGCCCGAGGAGAAGCCCCAGGGCGACCCGTGGCATGCGTTCGGCTACGTCGTGGCCGGGGTCGCGTTCTACGGCTTCCTCGGGTGGCTCGCAGACCGCTGGCTGGGCACCACGTTCCTCGTTGCGGTGGGCATTCTCGCGGGTGCCGCGCTGGGGATCTTCATGACAGCCAGGCGGTTCCGCACGATGCCTCTTGCAGCACCCGAAGCACCGGCTCCACCCGACAGCCCGAAGCCCGACAGTTCCGACGAGCAGTGACCGTAGAGGAGACCTGGTGATCACCGCAGCCAGCGCCACCATCGCCGCCGAGGGTGGAGAGGGCTTCCACGCCCCCGGCCCCAGCCTGTTCGACCTGCCCGGCATCGCCGGCACCGAGGTCACCAAGCCGATGGTCCAGCTGTTCCTCGCCGCGATCCTCGTGTTCGGCTTCTTCTTCCTGGCCGCCCGCAAGCGTGCGCTGGTCCCCGGCAAGCTCCAGTTCGCCGGCGAGGGCGCCTACGGCTTCGTCCGCAACAGCGTCGCCCGCGACATCATCGGCAGCCACGACTTCCAGAAGTTCGTGCCGTACCTCGTCACGGTCTTCTTCTTCATCCTGGTCAACAACCTGTTCGCGACCATCCCGTTCATCCAGTTCCCGACGTTCAGCCGCGCCGGCATGGCCTACGCGCTGGCCGGCCTGTCCTGGGTCGTCTACAACGGCGTCGGCATCGCGAAGCACGGCTTCCTGGGCTACCTCAAGCTGCAGAGCGTGCCGTCGGGCGTCAGCCCCGCGATGTACCCGCTGCTGGTCCCGCTGGAGTTCTTCTCCAACATCCTGGTCCGCCCGGTCACGCTGGCCCTGCGTCTGTTCTGCAACATGTTCGCCGGCCACATCCTGCTGGCGCTGTTCGCGACCGGTGGTCTCTACCTCATCGAGCACGTCGGCGGGATCGGCTACGTCGCCGGCCCGCTGGCCTGGGTGCTCGCGATCCTGGTGAGCTTCCTGGAGATCCTGGTCCAGTTCCTGCAGGCCTACGTGTTCGTCCTGCTGAACGCCATGTACATCCAGGGCGCGCTCGCCGACGAGCACTGACGCTCCGCTCCGACCACAACCCCACAGTTCTCACCAAGAGAAAACAACCCGAAAGGAAAGTAGCCATGGGTGGCTCTCTCAACATGATCGGTTACGGCCTGGCTGCCATCGGCCCGGGTATCGGCATCGGTCTCATCTTCGCCGCGTACATCAACGGCGTTGCCCGCCAGCCCGAGGCGCAGAGCCGCCTCCAGTCGATCGCGATCCTCGGCTTCGCGCTCGCCGAGGCCCTCGCCATCATCGGCATCGCGCTCGCGTTCGTCCTCAAGGCCAGCAACACCTGAGCCGAACCGGCCGCCTCCTGTCAGCTCGAGATCTAGGTCAGGTCCATGAAGTCACTTTTGGTCATCGCCGCCGCTGAGGCCGAGGAGCACAACCCCCTCGTCCCCGAGTGGATCGAGGTCGTGCTCGCCCTCGTCGTGTTCGCGATCCTGTTCTTCGCCATCAAGAAGTTCGTCGTCCCGAACTTCGAGAAGACGTTCGCCGAGCGCTCGCAGGCGATCGAGGGCGGCATCGCCGCGGCTGCGACCAAGCAGGCCGAGGCGGACGCCAAGCTGGCCGAGCTCGAGCAGCAGCTGGCCGACGCCCGTCACGAGGCCGCGCGCATCCGCGAGGAGGCGCGCGAGCAGGGTGCCGCGATCGTGGCCGAGATGCGGGAGCAGGCCCAGGCCGAGTCCACCCGCATCCTCGAGCACGGCAAGGCGCAGATCGAGGCCGAGCGCCAGCAGGCGGTCACCTCGCTCCGTGCCGAGGTGGGCTCTCTCGCCACCGGTCTCGCCGGTCGCATCGTGGGTGAGTCGCTGGAGGACGACGAGCGCCAGGCTCGCGTCGTCGAGCGGTTCCTCGCCGAGCTCGAGACGGCCGAGGCCGCCGACGCGGGCAAGGACGCCTGATGGTGTCCTTCCGCGGCGCCTCGGCAGACGCCATGGCCGCCCTCACCGACCAGGTCGGTGGGGTGGCCGAGGCGTCGGCCTCGACGGTCGCCGGCGACCTGTTCGCCGCGGCCCGCACCGTGCGGGCCGAGGCGGCGCTGCGTCGGGTCGTCACCGACCAGTCGGTCCCGGCCGAGGCCCGTGCGGGTCTGGTCGGCGACCTGTTCGCCGGCAAGGTCGACGCGGCCACGACCGGTCTGCTGCGTGACGCGGCCGCCCGGCGCTGGACCCGCCCCCGCGACCTCGCCGACGCCCTCGAGCAGCTCGGCGTGATCGCCGCCGTCCGGTCCGTCGGCCTCCAGGCCGGCACGCTGGTCGACGAGCTGTTCGCCGTGCGTCAGCTCGTCAACGGGGACCACGGCCTGCGCGACGCGCTGTCCGACCCGGTCCGCTCCGCGGCCGACAAGGGCGCGCTCGTCGAGACCCTGCTCACCGGCAAGGTGCTCCCGACGACCGTGCAGCTGGTCAGGCAGGCCCTGTCCGGCTCCTACCGCACCGTCGTCGCCGCGCTCGAGGACTACGAGCGCACCGCGGCCCAGGTGCAGGGCGAGGGCGTCGCCACGGTGTACGTCGCCCGCCCGCTCACCGAGGCCGACCAGCGGCGCCTCGCCGCCGCACTGACGCGCCAGTACGGCCGTCCGGTGCACCTCAACATCGTCGTCGACGCCGGCGTGCTCGGCGGCATGAAGGTGGAGATCGGGGACGACGTCATCGACGGAACCGTCCTGGCCCGCCTCGACGACGCTCGCCGCAAGATCGCCGGCTGACCCCGCCGATCGCCGTACCACCCACGACTTCACAGCTGTAGACAAGAGAGAAGGCACCAGAGATGACGGAACTCTCCATCCGTCCGGACGAGATCCGCGACGCCCTCGCCAAGTATGTCGCCGACTTCCAGCCCGCGGCCGCGAGCAAGGAAGAGGTCGGCACCGTCGCCTCCGCCGCGGACGGCATCGCCCGCGTGTCGGGCCTCCCGTCGGCGATGGCGAACGAGCTCCTCGAGTTCGAGGACGGCACGCTCGGCCTCGCGCTGAACCTCGAGGACCGCGAGATCGGTGTCGTCATCCTCGGTGACTTCGACAAGATCGAGGAGGGCCAGACGGTCCGCCGCACCGGCGAGATCCTCTCGGTCCCCGTGGGCGAGGGCTACCTCGGCCGCGTGGTCGACCCGCTCGGCAAGCCGATCGACGGCCTCGGCGAGATCACCACCGAGGGTCGTCGCGCCCTCGAGCTCCAGGCTCCCGGCGTGATGGCCCGCAAGTCGGTCCACGAGCCGCTCGCCACCGGCATCAAGGCCATCGACTCGATGACCCCGATCGGCCGTGGCCAGCGCCAGCTGATCATCGGCGACCGCTCGACGGGCAAGACCACCATCGCGATCGACACGATCATCAACCAGAAGCAGAACTGGGAGTCGGGCGACCCGACCAAGCAGGTCCGCTGCATCTACGTCGCCATCGGCCAGAAGGGCTCGACCATCGCCGCCGTGCGTGGTGCCCTCGAGGAGGCCGGCGCGCTGGAGTACACCACGATCGTCGCCTCGCCGGCCTCGGACAGCGCGGGCTTCAAGTACCTCGCCCCCTACACCGGCTCGGCCATCGGCCAGCACTGGATGTACGACGGCAAGCACGTCCTCATCGTCTTCGACGACCTGACCAAGCAGGCCGAGGCCTACCGCGCCGTGTCGCTCCTGCTGCGCCGCCCGCCGGGCCGTGAGGCCTACCCGGGTGACGTCTTCTACCTGCACTCCCGCCTGCTGGAGCGCTGCGCGAAGCTGTCCGACGAGCTCGGCGCGGGCTCGATGACCGGCCTGCCGATCATCGAGACCAAGGCCAACGACGTCTCGGCGTTCATCCCGACCAACGTCATCTCGATCACCGACGGCCAGATCTTCCTGCAGTCGGACCTGTTCGCGGCCAACCAGCGCCCGGCCATCGACGTCGGCATCTCGGTCTCCCGCGTCGGCGGCGCGGCGATGACCAAGGCGATGAAGGCCGTCACCGGCTCGCTCAAGGTCGACCTCGCGCAGTACCGCGCGATGGAGGCCTTCGCGATGTTCGCCTCGGACCTCGACGCCGCGTCGAAGCAGCAGCTGGCCCGCGGCCAGCGGCTGATGGCGCTGCTCAAGCAGCCGGCCTACTCGCCGTACCCGCTGGCCGACATGACCGTCTCGCTGTGGCTCGGCACCTCGGGTCGCCTCGACGTCGTCGACACCGGCGACGTGCTGCGCTTCGAGCGCGAGTTCCTCGACTACCTGCACCGCTCGCACGACGGCATCCTGGCCGCCATCCGCGAGACGCAGAAGTTCGAGGACGAGGACGGCCTCGCGGCGGCGTACGACTCCTTCCTGACCCAGTTCGAGACCTCCGAGGGCGGCAGCATCAAGGTCGGGCACGAGCCCGAGGCCGAGGCGCTCGCCGACGACGAGCTCGAGCAGGAGCAGATCGTCAAGCAGAAGCGGGGCTGACGCATGGCCGTATCGCTGCGTGAGTACCGCGCGCGGATCAAGTCGACGGAGTCGATGAAGAAGATCACGCGCGCCATGGAGCTCATCGCTGCGTCCCGGATCATCAAGGCGCAGCAGCGGGCGCAGGCGGCAGCGCCGTACGCCCGGGAGCTGACCCGTGCCGTGTCCGCGGTGGCGACGTTCTCGAACGTCGACCACCCGCTGACGCGGGAGGAGGAGAACCCGAAGCGCGCGGCGGTCCTGGTCATCACCAGCGACCGTGGTCTCGCGGGGGCCTACTCCTCGAGCGTCATCAAGGAGACCGAGCGGCTCGCCGAGCGTCTCCGGTCCGAGGGCAAGGAGCTCGACTTCTACCTCGCCGGACGCAAGGCCGAGGCGTACTTCAAGTTCCGCGGTCGTCCCTACATCCAGGCCTGGACCGGCTTCTCCGACCAGCCGACCTACGACAAGGCGGCTGAGATCGGCGCGGCGCTGATCGAGGCCTTCCTCAAGGAGCAGGGCGAGGACGGCGACGTGGACGAGGTCCACGTGGTCTACACCCGGTTCCGCTCGATGCTCACCCAGGAGCCGACCGCGATCCGGCTGCTGCCGCTCGAGGTCGTCGAGGGCGAGGAGGCCCCCGAGGCCGACGAGCTGCTGCCGCTCTACGAGTTCGAGCCGTCGGCGGCCCAGGTGCTCGACGGACTGCTGCCGCAGTACGTCCAGAGCCGGATCTTCTACGCTCTCCTGCAGGCGGCGGCCTCCGAGCTCGCCGCCCGCCAGAAGGCGATGAAGTCGGCGACCGACAACGCCGAGGAGCTGATCAAGAAGCTCACCCGGATCGCCAACCAGGCGCGCCAGGCGGGCATCACCCAGGAGATCAGCGAGATCGTCGGTGGCGTGAACGCGCTCGCCGACGCCCAGGCTGCGAACGACTGACCCACCAGAGAAAACACCAAACGGAGTAAGACATGACTGCAACGGTTGAAGAGACCACCGCCAGCGGTGCGGCCTCGGTGGGTCGGATCGCTCGGGTCATCGGCCCGGTCGTGGACATCGAGTTCCCGACCGACGCGATGCCCGAGATCTACAACAAGCTCGAGGCCGAGATCACCCTCGACGGCGAGACCTCGGTCCTGCCGCTCGAGGTGGCCCAGCACATCGGCGACGGCATGGTCCGCGCCATCTCCCTGAAGCCGACCGACGGCCTGGTCCGCGGCCAGACCGTGACCGACACGGGCAGCCCGATCAGCGTCCCCGTCGGCGACGTCACCCTCGGCAAGGTGTTCAACGCCACCGGCGACTTCCTCAACCTCGAGCCGGGTGAGACCGTCGAGGTGACCGAGCGGTGGGGCATCCACCGCAAGGCGCCGGCCTTCGACCAGCTCGAGTCGAAGACCCAGATGTTCGAGACCGGCATCAAGGTCATCGACCTGCTCGCGCCGTACGTCACCGGTGGAAAGATCGGCCTGTTCGGTGGTGCCGGTGTCGGCAAGACCGTGCTCATCCAGGAGATGATCGCGCGCGTCGCCAAGAACCACGGTGGTGTGTCGGTGTTCGCCGGTGTGGGCGAGCGCACCCGTGAGGGCAACGACCTGATCGTGGAGATGCAGGAGGCCGGCGTCTTCGACAAGGTCGCCCTGGTCTTCGGCCAGATGGACGAGCCGCCGGGCACGCGTCTTCGCGTCGCCCTGTCCGCGCTGACGATGGCGGAGTACTTCCGCGACGTGCAGGGCCAGGACGTGCTGCTGTTCATCGACAACATCTTCCGGTTCACCCAGGCCGGCTCCGAGGTGTCCACCCTGCTCGGCCGCATGCCGTCCGCGGTGGGCTACCAGCCCAACCTGGCCGACGAGATGGGCACGCTGCAGGAGCGGATCACCTCGACCCGCGGTCGCTCGATCACCTCGATGCAGGCGATCTACGTCCCCGCGGACGACTACACCGACCCGGCTCCGGCGGCGACCTTCGCCCACCTCGACGCGACGACCGAGCTCTCCCGTGAGATCGCGTCGCTGGGTATCTACCCGGCCGTCGACCCGCTGACCTCGACCTCGCGGATCCTCGACCCGCAGTACATCGGTCAGGCGCACTACGACTGCGCGATCCGCATCAAGCAGATCCTGCAGCGCAACAAGGAGCTCCAGGACATCATCGCGATCCTCGGTGTCGACGAGCTCTCCGAAGAGGACAAGATCATCGTGTCCCGCGCGCGTCGTATCCAGCGGTTCCTGTCGCAGAACACCTACGTCGCCAAGCAGTTCACCGGCATCGAGGGCTCGACCGTGCCCGTGGCCGAGACCATCGAGGCGTTCAACAAGATCGCCGACGGTGAGTACGACCACGTCGCCGAGCAGGCCTTCTTCATGTGCGGTGGACTCGACGACGTCGAGCGCAACTGGGCCGAGATCCAGAAGAGCCTCTGATCATGGCTGACACGACGGTCGAGCACCTGCACGTCGAGCTCGTCGCTGCGGACCGGACCGTGTGGTCCGGTGACGCGGCGATGATCATTGCGCGCACGCTCGACGGAGACATCGGCGTGCTGCGCGGCCACGCGCCCACGCTGTCGCTGCTCTCCGCCTCGGTGGTGGAGATCCAGGTCGCGAACTCCAACCAGCTCGTGGTCGTCGCCGTGGACGGTGGCTTCCTGTCGGTGGCCAACGACCGCGTGTCGATCCTGGCCGAGCGGGTCGAGCTGGCCGAGGACATCGAGGTGTCCCAGGCGCGCATCGACCTCGAGGAGGCCAAGCGGCTGCTCGACTCGAGCAACGAGGCGGAGCAGCGCGTCCGTCACGCCGAGGCGCGGATCCGCGCCGCGGAGAAGGTCTCGTAGAAGGTCACTGATACGCAGATGGCATGGTGGGAGTGGCTGCTCGACATCTGTGGCGCGCTCCTGCTCCTGTGTGTGCTGTACGGCGCCGGACTCATCGTCCGGCGCCGTACGCTCTCCCGGCACGGTGGCACCTTCGAGTTGAGCCACCGGCTGCGGACCGGGACGTCCGGGCGGGGCTGGGTCCTCGGCCTCGGGCGCTACTCGGGGGAGACCCTGGAGTGGTTCCGCATCTTCACCCTCTCGCCGCGACCGAAGCGGGCCTGGCGCCGTGACGAGCTCGAGTACGACGGACGCCGCGAGCCGGTCGGCACCGAGCAGGCCTCGCTGTACCCCGACCACCTCGTCATCCGCTGCCACTCGTCGCAGGGCGAGGTCGAGCTCGCGATGAGCGTCTCGTCGCTGACCGGGTTCCAGTCCTGGCTCGAGGCGATGCCGCCCGGCACGGACTGGAACCGCGCCCGGTCATGAGCGACGACATCTCGGACAGCGCCTGGCGACCGCCGGACCATCCCGCCGACCCGGTGGAGGCGCTGGACGGCTACACCGGCCTGGTCGCGATCGGCCGGGGCGGCGACTCCGTGGTCTATCGGGCCCGCGAGGCCGCGCTGGGCCGTGACGTCGCGATCAAGGTGCTGCTCGTCGACGACGAGAAGCGGTTCGCCCGGTTCGCCCGCGAGGTCCAGATCAGCGTCGACCTCGGCCGCCAGCACCCCAACATCGTCACGATCCTCGCGACCGGCACCACCGCCTCGGGCCGGCCCGCGATCGTGATGGACCTTGCCGAGGGCGGCACCTTGCACGACCGGCTCGTGTCCCACGGTCCGCTGCCGGCCGAGGAGGTGGGCCGGATCGGCGAGGTGCTCGCCGACGCACTGGCCTTCGCCCACGCCCGGGGCGTCCTGCACCGCGACGTGAAGCCGCAGAACGTGCTCGTGCTGCCGACGTCGTGGGTGCTCACCGACTTCGGCATCGCCCGGCTGGCCGGCTCCGAGCACACCGACTCCGCCGAGCACTTCACCTACCGGCACGCGGCGCCGCAGATCCTCGACGGGCACCCGCCGACCGCCGCCGACGACATCTGGTCGCTCGGCTCCACGCTCTACACGCTGCTCGACGGGCGGCCGCCGTTCGCGAGCGACGACGTCGACGAGGACTCCGCGCTGGCCTACCTGCGCCGCGCCCGCACCGAGCCCTACCGCCCGCTCACCACACCGGGCTCCGAGCGGATCGCGCCGATCATCGACCGCTGCCTGGCCAAGGACGTCGCCGAGCGGTGGTCGTCCGCCGAGGCGCTGCGCGACGCCCTCGCGGGCCTGCGCAGCTCGGCTTGGGCACCCCGGGCGACGACCGCGACCGTGGCGCCCGGAGCGCCGGCCGAGCCCGACCGCACGCCGACCGCACCCCGCTCCGCGACGCCCGCGCCCGCTCCTTCCGCGCCCGCCGTGCCTGCCGCGGTACCGTCGTCGCCGCCCGTCGCGCTCTCGGTCGCCGCGCACGCCCCGGTCGAGCGCGACGACGCCCCCACGGGGGTGGGGCGACCCGACCAGGACGCCACGGGCGCACCCCCGTCCGGTCCGGAGGCGCCCGCGCCCGCCGGTGCCGGGGACACGCGGGGACCCTCGCAGCGTCGCACCGCACTCGTGCTCGGCGGCATCGCCCTGGTCGTGGGCCTGGCCCTCGGCGTGGGCGGCGCGATCCTGCGCAACGACGACCCGGAGACCACGCCGAAGGACACGCCCGCCCCGACCGGCGCCGACATCCCGTCCCTGTCGACCTCGCCGACCTCGGTGCCGACGTTCAGCGGTGACCCGAACCCCGAGCTCGCGGTCGTGCTGACCCGTCTCGATGCCGAGGGCGCTTCGGGTCTCGACCTGGCCTGGACCGACCCCAGCAAGGGGGAGGGCACCTTCGTGCTCCACCAGGTCGCGCCGGACGCGGACCTGGTCGCGACCTTCCCCGCGGGCAGCACCCGGGGCGAGACGGTGCACGCGCTCCCGGCGGGGCGCAGCTGCTACTTCCTCACGGTGCACCTGGTCGACGGCGACTTCGGCGTCTCCAACCGCCGCTGCGTCGACCGCGAGTCCTGACCAGACCCGACTCCGGCGAAGTGATCAGCGGCGCCAGACCCTCGGATCCAGGTGCCACCACCAGCGCCGCCACCGCGGCCGGACCCGTCGTACGGCGCGGCGCACCTCCCGCACCGCTGCCGGGACCTCCGCCGGGACCTCCTTGCGGGCGTCGCCGGCCGGGACCGGCGCGTAGGCGGCCCGCTCCGCGGCGCGCGCCACGACCCGCGTCGTGGTCGTGCCGAGCCGGGTGTCGACGTCGTGGGCGATCTCGCTGGCGGGCTGACCCGCCGGCGGGCGGATCCCGGAGAGCCGCAGCGCATCGGTCACCTCGGTCCATGCGCCGATCGCGCCGCGCCGACGGTGCCGCGCGGAGCGGACCCGCCGGGCGACCAGCAGCAGGAGAGGGACGGCGAGGACGACGCCACCCAGCGTCCCCAGCAACCAGGGCGAGCCGGCACTGACGGCGGGGTCGGTGTGGTCCGGGTTGGGCGCGGCGTCCTTCGGCCCCTTGGGCGCGTCGGCCGGCGGCGTCGGGTCGTCCTCGGGACGGCGCTCCTTGGTCTCGACCGGCTGCGGCGGCGGGTCGTGGCTGAACGTGTCGTCGTCGGGCAGCGGGGAGAACGGCAGCCAGCCGTGGCCCTCGAAGTAGACCTCGGGCCACGCGAACGCGTCCTTGCCGGTGACCAGCCGCGAGCCGTCGGGCTGGTCGGTGCCCGGGCGGAAGCCGACCACGACCCGGGACGGCAGGCCCAGACAGCGGGCGACGACCGCGAACGCGCTGGCGAACTGCTCCGAGGTGCCTTCGCGAGCACCGCTGCGCCCCTCACGGCCGACCAGGAACGCGTCGAGGCGCCACAGCGCCGAGCCCGAGATCGCGTCGTACGACAGCCGGCTGCCGGTGCGGATGGTGTCCTCGATGGTCAGGGCCAGCTGGTAGGGCGTGCTGGCGGTGCCGGCGATCTGGCTGCAGTACTGCCGGATCCCCGCGGGCAGCGGAGGCAGCCGCGTGTAGCGTAGCGCGGCAGCGTCCTGGGGCACCGCGGCCGCGACCAGGACGGCCTCGTCGGGGGCGTCGATGCTCCCGGTGACGGCGTACTCCTTCGCGTCGTGGCCCTCGGGCCGCGCGAGCGTTCCCGTGGGTACGTCGACGAGGATCGCGGGGTCGCTGACCGTCGAGGGCTGTCCGGGCGTGGGGAGCCACGGACCCCGCAGGCCGGTGATGCGCACCTGCTGCGAGGCGGAGCGCTCGACCCGGCCGCGCGGCAACGGTGTCGTGCCGCCCGTGTCGAACGGCTGGTAGCGGGTGGCGGCGGTCCACTGCGTGCCGTCGTAGTCGTCGAGGACGACCAGCCGCAGCGGCACCCGGTCGCCGCGCACCTGCAGCAGCGACTCGTCGGGATGGGCCGCCCAGGCGCCGAGCTGGGTGAGTGGGTTGCTGGCCGCGACCTCGACGATCGGCGGGGCGACCAGGTCGCGCGGCTCGAACGGGTCGTCGACGGCGACCAGGGCCGAGGCGGCGAGCGCGACCACGCCGAGCGCGGCCAACGGGGCACCGACCCGGACCCGGGGGCGGACCGGCTCGCCTTGGTCGTCGACCACGGTCCAGCCGAGCACCGCGGTGACCAGCAGCGCGGCGGCCACGAGCCCCCACCGGTCGGCCGTCCCGCCGGTGAGGAGCAGGCCGGCGAGGTAGAGCACCGCGGCACCGACCAGCGGCTCGACGCGGAGCCGGCTGCGGGCGCGCAGCCCGACCAGCAGGGAGACCAGGCCGGTCAGCAGCATCGGCCCGACGAGCAGGTCGCCGCGCAGGGCGTAGGGGCGCGGCGAGGTCAGCAGCCGCGGCACCAGGTCGCGCAGCATCTCGCGGAACGACAGGTCGGCGCCCGCGGTGAGCACGTAGGCCGCCAGCAGCATGAGGAGCACGAGGACCGTCGCGGCGGCCCACCGCGACACCCCGACGCCGACCACCGCGCGCAGCAATGCGTACGGAAGCACCGCCGCGAGGGCGAGAAGAGTGAAGGCGAGGACCCCCTGCCAGGCGGTGGCGAGGGTGAGCGTGCCCAGCACCAGCAGCACCACGGGCAGCACGCCCTCGACGAGGGGGGTGCGGAAGCCGCGCGGACCGGTCATCGGGCCGCCACCCGGTCCCAGGCGGCCGCCAGGCCGGTGGAGTCGGTGCTGCGCACGACCAGCAGGCCGCCGTACTGCTCCACCGCGACGACCGGGGCAGGGTCGACGGCGGCGACGATGCGGGTGGGGGCGCCGCCCAGCGCGAGCGACAGCTCGGCCAGGTCGGCCCCGGCGCCGGTCACGACGACGGCGAGGTCGAGGTCGGCGTGCTCGATGTCGACCCGCAGGTCGTCGGCGGTCGTGTCGATCTCCGCGAACAGCAGCTCCAGCTCCTGCCCCTCGGGCCGTGGGTGGCGGGTCGCGGAGCCCGGCACCGTCACCGAGACCCGGCGGCTGGCGACCTGGAACCGGAGCGGGTGCCCGGCCTCGATGGTGAGCCGGCACAGGGCCGCCGCCAGCTCCACCGCGTCCTCGAACGGCTCGCCCGGCCCGGACCCGGGATAGCTCGCGGCGCGGTCGTCGAGGACCACGCACACGTGCGGCTCGGACGGCTCGGCGTCCTCGCGCACCATCAGGGTGCCGGTGCGGGCGCTGGTCGCCCAGTGCAGTCGGCGCAGGTCGTCGCCGATCGTGTACTCGTGCAGGCCGACCAGGTCGGTGCCGCCCAGCTCGGTGCTGTCGTCGCCGCCCGTCACCGCGCGACGGTGCCCGGCCGGCAACGTGGTCACCGGGACCCGGCGGGGGAGCACCCGGACGTGGTCGACGCTGCCGGTGCCGGCCGTGTGGGCCGCCATCCCGGTCAGCCCGACCGCACGCACCCGGACCGGACCGACGGCGACCAGGCCGCGGCGCCGGGTGGGGACCGGGTAGTCGAGGGTCGTGGTCGTGCGTCGCGCCTCCGGCGAGGAGCCCGCATCGGGCAGGTTCACGACCACCGGCTCACCGTCGACCAGGTCCACGGCGTCGACCCGCACCAGGGCGCGGCGCCGGGCGCCGTCGATGTGGAGCCGGGCCCGGCACTCGCCGTGGCGCACGACGACCCGCGGGCTCACCTCCCGGGTGGTGGTCACCGTCGTACGTCCCAGCACGCTGGCGAGCTCGGCGGCGACGAGGCCGAGGAGCAGCGCGCCGAGGACCGCCACCACCGGGTAGCGGCAGCCCAGCCCGGCGCCGAGCAGGACCAGGCCGAGCGCGGCGGTACCGCGTCCGCGCCCGGTGAGTGTCCGCCACAGCGTCGCCATCGGTCGGTGGGCCAGGCTCAGGCGTCGTCGGGGCGCGGTGCCGGGACGGTGTCGAGCACGTCCTGCACGATCGACGCCGAGGTGTGCCCGGCCAGCAGCGCGTCGCGGGCCAGCACGACGCGGTGCGCGAGCACCGGCTCGGCGAGCCGTTGCACGTCGGCGGGCACGACGTAGTGGCGGCCGCGGGCAGCGGCGTGCACCTGCAGGCAGCGGACCAGCGCACGCAGTCCGCGGGTGCTGGCACCGATCCGGACCCGCTCGTCCTCGCGCAGCGCGACCCCGATCGCCCGCACGTAGCGCAGGATCGGCTCCGCCACGTGGAGATGGCGCAGCTGGGCGGACATCGCCGCGACCCGGTCGGGCGTGGTGACCGGCTTGACGTCCTCGACCCGCCCGGCGCTGCTCCCGGGCCGCAACACCTCGATCTCGTGCTCCGCACCCGGGTAGCCGATCGCCGTACGCACCAGGAACCGGTCGAGCTGCGCCTCGGGCAGGCGGTAGGTGCCGTCCTGGTCGAGCGGGTTCTGGGTGGCGATGACCACGAACGGGCTCGGTACGTCGTGCGGGGTGCCGTCGACCGTGACGGTGTGCTCCTGCATCACCTCGAGCAGCGCGGACTGGGTCTTCGCGGCCGCCCGGTTGATCTCGTCGGCGAGCAGCACGTGGGTGAACACCGGGCCGCGGCGGAAGCGGATCTGGCCGTCGCGCGGGTCGAACACGGTGGTACCGGTGACGTCGCTGGGCAGCAGGTCGGGCGTGAACTGGATCCGGCTGACCTGGCCGCCGAGGGCGTGCGCGACGGCGCGCGCGAGGGTCGTCTTGCCCGTGCCGGGGACGTCCTCGAGCAGCACGTGTCCCTCGGCGAAGGTCGCGACGAGCACCAGGTCGATGACCGCCCGCTTGCCGTGCACGGCGATCTCGACGGCATCGCCGAGCTGCTCATGCAGGGAGCGGAAGTCGGCGATGTCCTCCTCGGTGAGGGGACGGGGCGGTGCTGTGGTCACGGGGGCTCGCTTCCGGTGTTCGGGGGTCAGGGAGGCGGTCGGGTGCGGCGGTCAGGGGACCTGGCAGCCCTCGCACAGCGTGTCTTGGCGGGTGGTCCAGGTGTAGCGGGCGCTGTCGACGGTGCCGGACCCGTTGCTGGCCGTGAACGTGATCGAGTGGCCGACGTTGCCGGAGTTCGGCTGCCAGATGTAGCCGTTGTCGATCGGGACGGTCAGCGTGGTCGCGTCGCACGGGAGGGTGCCGGAGCGGTCACCGTTGCGGTTGCCGGAGTGGGTCCAGGTGCAGGTGCCGCCGAAGGTCTTCCAGCTGTCGGGCGGGTTCAGGGTCAGCACCGTGTCGCCGAAGCCCTCGACCCAGATCGGGTCGGTCTTCTCGGCGGTGACGTGCTGCTGGCCGCCGGCCGGCAGCGGCGGAGGGGGCAGCGGCGGTGCGTTCGCCGCGTCGGTCGCCGCTGGGCCGGTGCCGATGGCGTTGGTCGCGGTGATGCGGACGCTGAAGTCGCCGACGATGCCACCGCACTCGGCCCCGCCGTCGGGGTTGTAGCAGGACCAGGTGAAGCTCGCCGAGCGTACGTCGCCCGCCACGTTGCGGACCTGGTCGCCGTCGGGCGAGGACACCGAGACGGTGTAGCCGGTGACCGGCGAGCCGTTGTCGGGTGCCGCGTCCCAGGTGACGGTGCCGACGTACCGCTCGATCTTCCAGTTCCCGCGCCACTCGCCGGTGGCGGTCACGTTGGCCGGGGCGCCGGGGGCGCCGGTCGTGGAGACCGTGTTGGACGCGGCCGAGCGGGCCCGGTCGGAACCGGAGACCGCGCTGACGGTGAACGAGGCGGAGCTGCCGGCGGCGATGGTGACCATGGCCTGGCGGCTGCTGCCGTCGACCGTGGTCAGGTCGCCGCCGCCGACGAGGGAGACGACGAAGGACGTCGCGGTCGGCCCGCCGTGGCTCCAGCTGACCGTGACCCGGCCGTCGGCGCCCGCGACCGCGGACACGCCGGTGGGTGCCTGGAGCGGCTCCGCCGGGGTGGTGGGCGTCGTGGGCGTCGTGGGTGTGGTCGGCGGTGGGGTCGGGTTCGTGGGTGTGGTCGGCGGTGGGGTCGGGTTCGTGGGTGTGGTGGAGGTCGGGTCGGTGGGCAGGGTGCCCGCGTCGGTGGGGCTGCTGGTGCCCTCGCCGGGGCCGGTCGAGCCGCCCGGGTCCCGGGGCCCGCCGGTCGGGCCGCCGGTCGGGTCGCCCGTCGGGACACCGGTCGGCTTGCCGCCCGGGTGGTCGCTCCGGTCGTCGCTCGGGTCGTCGCTCGGGTCGTCGGTCGGCTTGTCCTCGCCGCGGCCCTGGTTCGGGTTCTTGGCGCCGGGCACCTGCGGCTGCAGGGCGGTGCAGTCCACGACCGGGCACTTGTCGCGCCCGTCGTCGTTGCGGCTGCCGCCGTTGTCGTCCGGCACGAACGGGGCCGTGTCGTTGGCGGTCTTGCTCGGCGTCTCGATCGGCAGCTGGTCGTCGTCGCGCTGGATCGTGTCGAGGCTGCCGTCGGGGTTGACCACGGTCGCGTGAGTGGTGCCGGGGGCGTTGATGATCAGCCGGCCGTCGTCACGCACCAGCTCGGGGGTCTGCGCGCCGGGCGTGGGGATGTCCTCCCCGGCCCGCTTGCCGTCGGCGCGCAGCCGGAGCACTTTGCCGACGCCCTGGCAGGGCACGTAGACGACCGACTCGTACTCCTCGGGCGTGCCCGGCTTCGCGCAGTCGACCTCGGCCACGTTGACCTCGTTGACCTTCTCGGGCGTGACGATCACGACCGTGCCGGTGTCGGGTGCCGAGACCGGCACCAGGTCCTCGGGGGCCGACTCCGGCGCGACCAGCCGGCCGGAGAGCCGCGGCGCGTCGGCGGAGAAGTCCGCGTCGGTGCCCGCGCGTACGACGATGCCGTGGTCCGCGCCGAACACGGTCGCGCCCAGTGCGTGGGTGACCAGCACCGACTGCGGCCCGGACTGGTCGATCGCCTCGGAGGAACGGGTCGTGAACTCCTGCTGCTCGGGCGACCAGGCGAGCTCGTGCAGCGTGCCGTCGTCCTCGAGGGCCCAGACGGTGCCGGCGTCGTCGATGCCCACGTCGGCGAGGCCGGCGGGGGAGGCCCAGATGGTGCCGATCGCCTCCGTCGAGATGGGGTCGATCGCTGCGATGGTGGAGGCCTTGTCGTCGACCAGGAACAGCTGGTCGCCGTGATGCAGGGTGTGGACCACGCCGCCCTGGGTGATGCTGCGCTGCCCGGAGATCAGGATGCTGGTCAGGTCGAAGGCCATCAGCTGGCCGGTCGTGTGGTTGAGGACGTAGAGCTGGCCGTCGTACTGGACGATCTCGAGGTCGTCTCCGGGCGCGCCCACCTTGAGCGCGAGCTCCGGGCGCCCGGTCGACGGGTTCACCTGGATCACCCGGCCGCTGGGATCGTCGGAGAGCCAGGTGAGGCCGTCGGCGACGTTGACCCCGGTGCTGGAGATGCCGTTGCCGACGAAGACACCGGCGACGAGCGAGAAGGCGACCACGACGACCGCGATCTCGGCCGATCCCTTCGTGTTGTGCCGCCGGCCGCGGCGGCGCGCGGAGGCCACCAGCCTGCGCAGGCTCCCGATCACCGTACGTCTCCCTCGTCCCTGCCTCGATCAAGGTGCGGACGGGCATCGTCCGCGGGTCGTGCTCCGGAGTCAAGCAGACCGGGGCCATCCGCAACATGCCCCGCGGGACCAGGACGGAACCTTCCGGCTCGCCGCCTCACCCGGCACCTGCCGCCGCCACGGGGTCGGCGCCGACGAGCTGGGCGACCCACGTGGCCCCGCCGTCGCACCACAGCCCGCGTCCCGGACCGCTGAGCGGCTCGGAGGTCTTGGTCGGCACGGTGACGCCGAGGACGTCGCCGTCGCCCCACTCGGGCTGGAGCAGGAAGCCGCGTCGCTGGGCCCGGGCGAGCTCGACCAGTCCCGGTCCGGTGCCGCGCTGGCGGGCCGCCGCGACGTCGGCGGTCAGCACCAGGGCAACCCGGCCGCGGTGCTCCTCGAGCAGCCCCAGCAGGCGGTCACGGGCCTCGCCTGCGGGCGGCCAGGCGTCCACGTCGTCGGCGAGCAGCAGGCACCAGGACTCCGCGGCGGGTGCGGCGGGCGCGGCGAGCCACCCCTCGACGCCGGCCAGGGCGTCGTCGTACGACCTCGCGCGGACGATCCGGGGCGGGTCCTCGCCCCCACGGACGAGCTGCGCCAGGCCCTCGAGCGCCGACGTACGGCCGCTGCGGGCCCGCCCGGCGACCAGGACCGGTCCGGCGAGCAGGTCGACGTCGAGCACGGACACGGCGTCGGCGTCGACCGCGATGGTCACCCTCGCGCCGGCCGGTGCGGGCAGCGCGGCGGGTTCGAGGCGGGCGGGCATCGACGGCACGGGGGCCCGGCCGCGGTCGCGGACCCGGTCGGCGAGACGCTCGGCGAGCCGGCGCAGGTGCTCGGCCTGGCGCGGGCTGCCGGCGCCGCCGGTGGTGCCGACCTGCACCTGGCGACCCTCGAGGAGGCCGCTGCCGGCGGGGCTGTCGGCGTCGAGGACGTTGCCGGGTACGCCGAGCAGCAGGTAGTCGTCGGTCGTGGTCATCCGCAGCACCAGCCGGCGTCCGAAGCTCGCCGCGACGGCGGTCGGCACGCCGGTCCGCCCGGGGGCCGTCGCGACGACATGGATGCCGACGCGGCGCCCGACCTGCAGCACCGTGCGCAGCTGCTCGGCGTGGGCCGGCGCCACGCCCCCGCCGCCCTCGAGGCCCTCGACCAGGCTGGGCAGGTTGTCGACGAGGACGTAGACCCGGGGGAGGTGGACGCCGAGGGCGGCCAGGTCGTCGAGGTCGGCGCAGCCGCGGTCGGCGAGCAGCTCGGTCCGCTCCTCTGCCGTACGGCGCAGCAGGCGGATCAGGCGCAGCACCCGCCCGGTCTGGGTGCCCGGGATGACCGCCTCCACGGTCGGCAGCTCGGACAGCACCGCCAGCCCGCCACCGGCGTGGTCGATCGCGTAGAGGTACGGCGGGGTTCCCGACTCGCCGGTCGCGTCACCGAGCGAGGCGGCCGCGGCGACCGTGCGCAGCAGCTCGGTCTTGCCCGAGCCGGAGGCACCGTGGACGAGCAGGTGGCCCACCGTGGCGAGGTCGAGGAGCAGCTCGGGTTGGGCCTGCCGGTCCGGCTCGTCGACCCGGCCGACGACCAGGCGGCCGGAGCGTCGCCCGGTCCCGGCCACCGCCAGGTCGTCGAGGACCAGCTCCTCCGGCAGGGTCGGCAGCCAGGGCCGCTTCGGTGTGGCCGCGCCGGACTGCGCGAACGCGCGCCGGATCGTGGCGACGCAGCGCTCGAGGTCGGTCCGCGGGTCGAGGCGTCCCTCCCCGGCGGCGGCCGTGGCGGGCTGGTCCTCCGCGGAGAAGGCGTGCACCAGCACCGGCGGCTCGTCGTCGCGCAACCGGGCGCGGGCACCTGTCCAGGCGCTCTGGACCAGCTCGGCGGTGCCGTGCCCGGTACGCCGGATCCAGGCCCGGCCGGGCGTGCGCCGGGAGATCCGGGCGGCCTCGGGGGTGTCGATGACGTCGCGGGAGTCGTCGGCCGAGGAGACGCGCAGCGAGATCCGCAGGTCGGAGTTGGCGCGGATGTTGCCGGTCACCACGCCGGCCGGCCGTTGGGTGGCGAGCAGCAGGTGCATGCCGAGCGAGCGGCCGCGCTGGGCGATGTTGACCATGCCGTCGACGAACTCGGGCACCTCGGCGGTCAGCGCGGCGAACTCGTCGACGCAGATGAGCAGGCTGGGCGGTGCCACCTCGGGATGCTCGGCCTCGAGCTGCACGAGGTCCTTGACGCCGTACTCCGCCAGCAGGTGCTCACGGGCGGTGATCTCGGCGCCGAGCGAGGTCAGGCCGCGCGCCACGAGGGCGGGGGTGAGGTCGGTGATGTAGCCGACCGTGTGCGGCAGCTCCGCGCACTCACGGAACGCGGCGCCGCCCTTGTAGTCGACGAGCAGGAAGTTGATCCGCGACGGCGCGTTGTTGAGCGCCAGACTGCAGATGAGCGACTGCAGCAGCTCGCTCTTGCCGGAGCCGGTGGTGCCGGCGACCAGGCCGTGCGGGCCGTCGTCGCGCAGGTCGAGGGTGACCACGCCGTCGACGCCGGTGCCGATCTGGGCGCGCAGGCCGCGCGCCTGCTGCCAGCGGCGCAGCACCGCGGTGGTCTCGTCGAGGTCCTCGAAGTCGCTGCTGAGGTCGGGCAGGCGGACCACCGACGGGATGGCGGTGCTGGGAGGCAGCACGGCCGCCTCGTCGACGTACCCGGTCATGGTGCGTGCCGACTGCCAGGCCTGGTGCAGCGAGACGTCGTCGGGTACGTCGAGCCCGGCGACGCCTGTGCGGTCGGCCGAGGCGACCTGCTGTTGGTCGAGGTCGACGAGCAGGCTGGTCGCGGCCGGCACCTCGTCGCGGGTGCGGCCGAGCCAGACCAGGTGCAGCTGCCGGGCGCCCGCCTCGGCCGCCACCGCCTCGACGGTGCGGCGGGGGACACCGGCGTCCTCGTCGACTAGGCAGATCGTGTGGCCGCGCTGGCCGTCCTCGCTGACCAGCCGGTCGAGCAGGGCGGTCGAGGCCTGCGGCCCGATCGCGACCGGGGCCTCGCCGCCGATCCGGGCGGTCACGTGCGGGAGCCAGCGCAGCCATGCCTCGTGGCCGGCCCGGCCGCGACCGAGGCAGGCAGCGACCGACAGGTCGGCCGGGGAGTGGTCGAAGGCGAGGCGGAGCAGGGCGGCGCGGACCAGCGCGTCCACCGGTGCGGGGGCGCCGGTCACCGCGACGAGCGGGTGCGCCGCGAGGTCGGCCACGACGGGCAGGCCGGCGAGGTGGTCGCGCCGGGCCAGCTCGGCGACGACGCCGCGACGTGCCGTGCGATCGCCGCCGTCGCCGATCGATCCGGTCAGCAGCGCCGGCACCGTCCCGGTCCCGAGCCGGGTGGTCAAGAAGCCCTCCCGCTCGGCGGCCCGCGCCCACAGGTACCGGTCGCGGGCGGCCGCCCGCTGCCTGACGACGTCGGTGGCCGGGTAGTCGTCCTCGAGCCGCTGCCGTTGCCGGGCCGCGGCGTCGTCGATCGTGGTGAGCAGGCCGTCGACGTCGGTGCGCCAGTCGGCGAGCTCCTCCTGGAACTGCCGCTCCGCGGCCCTGCGCTGCTGGCGCCAGCCGAGGTAGCCCATCACCGGCCAGGCCAGCATGTAGATCAGCGCGAAGGCCGTGCGGGTGCGGCTGAACAGCGCGAGCCCCATCACCATCGGCAGCGCGAGCATCGCCCAGGGCAGCGGCGTCGGCCGGACCTTCGCCGGCGGCGACGGCAGCTCGAGGACGCCCTCGGCCAGCGGGTCGCCGAACCGGGGCGGACGGAACACCGCCACCGCCGGCTGCTCGGCGGGGGAGTCGCCGCGGTCGACGACCAGCGTGGTGGCGCCGATCCGGACCGGCACACCCCAGTCGAACTCCCGGCCGGCGACCACGCGCTCGCCGGCGACCGTCGTACCGTTGGCCGAGCCCTCGTCGTGCACCGTCGGCCGGACGCCGAGGTCGATCCGGGCGTGCCGCTGGGAGACCAGCGGGTCGGTGAGCCGCACGGTGCAGTGCTGGCCGCGGCCCAGGGTGAGCGAGCTGCCGCGGACATGGGTCCGGTGCCCGCGGTCGGGACCGGCGACCACCCGCACCACCGCCCGCGGCCGGCGCAGCGCGCCGCTGCGCTCGCGCCACGCCGACCCGGCGACCACGACGTCGACGAGGTCGCCGGTGTTGAGGCCGCACTCCGCGAGCGGGCGGTCCGGCGGCCAGGGCTGGTCGCCCTCGAGCGGGACCACCTGGAGCTGGTGCTGCTCGGGCGCCAGGTGCCGTCCCAGCTGGTCGGCGAGGTCGGCCACGGTCGCGTCCTCGCGGGCCAGGACCACGACGTCGACCGACGGCAGCCCGCTCTCAGGGGCGGTGCGCAGGGAGAGGGTCCAGGTCGGCATCGGTGGCTCCTTCGTCCGGGCTTGCTGGGAGCTCGTCGAGCAGCCACGGAGCGAGGAACTCGCCAGCGCTCGCGGCTACTCGACGAACTCGGCGGTCCTCAGTGGGAGACCTGCTCCTGCTCCTGGGCCTGGTTGTTGATCAGCGAGCCGAACTCCTGCATGGACTGGCTGACCTTGCCGAGCATGGGGACGTACTCCGACTTCCACGAGTCGCGGGTGCGCTCGGCGTCGGGGCCGACCCACTCGAAGCCGTCGATCACCTGGGTCATCCGCGCGGTGAGCGCGTCCAGCTCCTGCGAGCCCTGCGAGACCTGCTGCGACGCCTGGCGACCGGCCTCGACGTCCATTCCCTTCATGGCCATGGTGGTTCTCCTGTTCTGCAGCGGGTGCTGCGGTTGCTACGGATGGATGGGGTGGTCCTGAGCCGGTTGCTCAGTGGCCGGTGCCGAGTCGGCTCCGGACGTGCGCGGTGGCCTCCGCGGCTGTGACGACGCCGTTGCGGTCGATGTCGAGCTCGCGGTTCTGGTGGTAGGCCGTGGTGCCCTGGGTGAACAGGGCGTCGTCGCCGGACGCGGGGTGGCCGGCCAGGATCGAGGTGTAGAGGCTGTCCAGGTCGCCCACCCGGCCACGGTGGCCCTCGAAGTAGCGCTCGACGTAGGTCAGCTGCTCGGTGGGCGTCATCCGCGACAGCGCGTCGGTGCTGGTGCCGAGCCCGGTGGCGGTGCGGTCCATGAACTGGATCAGCCCGGTCGCGCCGCTGCGCGGGTTCTCGACGGACGGCGAGAAGGTGCCGCCGGTCTCGAAGCTCATCGCTGCCAGCAGGTGCTCGGGCTGGGCGCCGATGCGCTGCGCCACGCCCTCGACCTCCCGCAGGAACTCCGGCGTCACGTTCGCGTTGCCGCGCAGCCCGGCGATCTGCTCGTAGTCGAAGCCGTCGGGCGAGCTGTAGCCGGAGCCGTGCCGGATCTCGAGCGGGTGCGCGGCCCGGTAGGCGTCGTAGGCACGCTCGGTGTCGCGGCCCCAGACCCCGTCGACGCCCTGGGTGTCGTAGCCCGCGTCGGTCAGCAGCTGCTGGACCCGGCGCACCTCCTCGCCACGCGACCCGCGGCCGTTGCGGGAGCCGAGGTCGTCGATCTCCTTGTTCGTGGACCCGGAGCGCCCGGCCAGCGCCGCGCCGCCCAGGCCGGCCGCGGCCGCCCCGCCGCCGATCGCCGCCGCGGCGCCGTACGACGACTGCTCGCTCGCCCTCGGCTGCGCGGTCCCGCCGAACCCGGCGTCCTTCGCGTCCCTGGTCGCCTCCGCCCCCGGGGTGGCACCGCCGAGCCCGCCGTCGGCCGGCTGGGTCGCCGTGCCGTGAGGGCTGAGGGGACCCGTGCCGGTGCCGGTGCCACCGTCGACCGAGCCGGTGCCGAGCCCGGGCGCGCCTGCGCTGCCGGCACCGCCGCCCGCGGGCACACTGCCGGCGCCGCTGCCGGCGCCCCCGTCGATGCCGCCGTCGATGCCGCCGCCGGTCGTGCTCACCAGGACCGGGTCACCCGCCGTACGGGCGGGCGCGGGCTGGGCGACGGCGTGCCCCTGGCCGTCGATCCCCCCGCCGACGGCGGTCGAGGTGCCGGGACCCGGGGTGCCGGAGACCGGCACGGCGCCGGGTGCGCCGCCACCGATGATGTCGCCGCCGGCGTACGGCTGCGACGACGGCGGCAGGACCGGCGTCTGGTAGATCGGGAGCGAGCCGAGGTCGACGGTGGCGCCGTTGCTGACCTCGTCCTGGGCGTCGGCGTTGGCCAGCAGCACCTGCGCGAAGGCCTTGAGCGCCATCGAGATCCGCTGGAGCCACGGCAGGACCGTGGTCTCGAGGTACTGCGCGTAGGCCAGGCTCGCGCCGCCGCTGAAGAAGGCCGCCGCGCGGAGGACCATGATCAGCGCCCGGACGAACGCGATGATCTGGTCGATCGTCTCCGCGCCCTCCTGGAACTCCTGGCCCACCTCGCGGAGCTCGTCGGTGTCTGCGCCGAGGAACGCCATGGTGATCTCCCTTTCGTCGGAGGGTCTGGTGCCGGTCGCCGGACCGGACGCCGTGGACGCTAGGCAGCCGCATGCCCGCCGGTCGAGGGATCCAGGGGCGGAAGGTTCCGCCTTGTCGCCGCGCTCCTGGGCGGGCCTGGACGCACGAGAGGGCCGCCGGCAGTGCCGGCGGCCCTCTCGGGTGGGGTGCGGGTCAGGCGCTCGCGGCGTCCTGCCGGTCGGCGTGGGCGGCGAGCACCCGCGCCTGGTCGCGCAGCGTCTCGGCGGCGTTGGTCGACTCCGGCACGAAGGACGACGCCATGTCCTCCATCATCCGGTCCATGTCCGGCCCGACCCAGTTGGTCGCGCCCAGGCGGGCGTACAGCCCGCTGCACACGCCCGAGGCCTGGCTGGCGTGGCTGTCCATCCGCGCGGACGTCTCCCGCGCGTGCTCGGTGTCCATGCCCTGCATGCTGCTGCTCATCGTGGTCTCCTTCGCTCGTGACGTGGCCCGATCGGTCGTTGTCGCGAAACGGTAGGGACGCGCCGGGCGCGGCACCAGCGTCAGGCGGGCGGAAGGTTCCGCGCCGTCGCGGCCCTCTCGACCGCGTCGAGGTCGTCGGCGGTGACCAACCGGACCTCCGCGGTACGACGGCCGATCGCGAACCGCACGTTCTGCGCGCGCCCCTTCGTGCGGCACGGGTCGTCCTTGGGCCCGAAGGCGAGCATCGACACAGAGCGGATCGCGTCGTCGACCCGCTGCGCGCGGTCGAGGTTCCACGCGTAGCCGTGCCAGTGCAGCACCCGCTCGTAGATCTCCCGGTTGGACGGGGGGCGCGGGTAGTCGTCGGTGCCGGTGAGCCACGGCTCGGCGAGCGCGAGTGCGACGTACCACTCCCGCGACAGGCGGGGCAGGCTGGGCGCGGGGGCGGTCGCCGTACCGTCGACGTCGGTGTCGGGCGCTTCGGCGACCGGCCGGCGGGGGGCGGCCGGCGCGGAGGCCTGGACATCGACGACGATGGTCAGGTCGTCGTAGGTCCCCGTCGTGGTCTCGCGGCCGCGGAGCACGACCAGCTGGTTCTCGCCCTCGTCGAGCAGGAGCGACATGCCCTCCACCAGCGTGACCCGCCGCGCGCCGCCCGGGGCGTCGAACAGGCTCGCCACCTGGGTCTCACCAGCGCCGTGCCAGCGCAGCCGGGCGATCTCCTCACCCACGACGAGCTCACCGAGCAGGCGGGAGACGTGCGGGGCGCAGCGCGGCAGCGCGATTGCCGTCGTGCGCAGTGCGTCGTCCGGGCTGTCGAGCGGTACGGCGTGGTGCGGCGAGCGCCCGAACAGCAGCGTCTCGCCCGAACCGAGCGTCACGGTCGGCAGGCCGGCACACCTCAGTCCCACCCTCAGCATGGCGGCATCCAATCACAGCCCCCTCACCAACTCCCGTCTCCACTACGCTCGGCAAGTGGATCCGACCTGCGCCGAGGTCACCGTCGGGTCGCGGACCGGTCGCACGGTCCTCGCCGCGGCGATCCTGGGCTCCTCGCTGGCGCTGCTCGACAGCACCGTCGTCAACGTCGCCCTGCACCGGATCGGGGAGGACCTCGAGGCCAGTCTTGGCGAGCTGCAGTGGGTCTCGAACGGCTACCTGCTCAGCCTCGCCTCGCTCACCCTGCTCGGCGGCTCGCTCGGCGACCGGTTCGGGCGACGCCGGATCTTCATGACCGGCGTGCTCGGCTTCGCCCTCACCTCGGTCGCGTGCGGTCTCGCCCCGACTGCGGAGGTCCTGATCCTCGCCCGGATCGCACAGGGCGTCGCCGCCGCATTGCTCGTGCCGGGCAGTCTCGCCATGATCCAGGGCTCGTTCGCGCCCTCCGACCGGTCCCGAGCGATCGGCACCTGGTCCGGGCTCGGCGGCGTCGCTACCGCGATCGGCCCCTTCCTCGGCGGCTGGCTGGTCCAGTCGGTGAGCTGGCGCTGGGTGTTCCTCATCAACCTGCCCGTCGCCCTGTTCACCCTGGCCGTCGCCCGCCGAGTCCCCGAGACCCGCGACCCGTCGGCGGTGCGGGGCTTCGACCTCTCTGGCGCGGCGCTGTGCACCCTCGCGCTGGGCGGTCTCACCTATGCGCTGATCGAGTGGCGGACCGAGCCGACGGTCGCCGTCGTCGCGCTCGTGGTCGGCCTCGTGGCCGGGGTCGCCTTCTGGTTCGACGAGCGCCGCTCGCACGCGCCGCTGCTGCCGCCGGGGTTGTTCGCCTCACGTCAGTTCAGCGCCGCGAACGCGATGACCCTGCTGACCTACGCCGCGCTCGGCGGCGTCCTCTTCTTCCTCGTCCTGCAGCTGCAGACCGTCGCCGGCCTCGGCCCGCTCGAGGCCGGCCTGTCCACGCTGCCGATCACGATCGTCATGCTGCTGCTCGCCGGTCGCGGGGGCGCCCTCGCCGGCCGGATCGGTCCGCGCCTGCCGATGACCGTCGGCCCGCTGCTGTGCGCGGTCGGCGCCCTGCTGCTGAGCCGGATCGACGCCGAGCTCGACTACTGGACCGAGGTCGCCCTGCCGCTGACCGTGTTCGGGCTGGGGCTCGCCTCGCTCGTGGCCCCGTTGACCGCGGCCGTGCTGGCCGCCGTACCCGACGAGCACGCCGGTGTCGCCTCGGGCGTCAACAACGCCGTCGCCCGCGCCGGCTCGCTGCTCGCGGTCGCCGCCCTGCCGCTCGTGGTGGGGCTCGCGGGCGCCGACTACCAGCGCCCGGAGGTCTTCGATGCCGGTTACCGCACGGCGATGCTGTGCTGTGCCGGCCTGCTGGTCGCCGGCGGTGCGCTGTCGTGGCTGCTGATCCGCAACCCGGCGTCCGAGGTCAGCGCCGCTCCGGCGCCCTGACCGGCACCGGCGTCACTCCTCGAACAGACCGCGGATGTCCTCGGCCCCGATCGACGTGCTCATCGCTCCGTCGCCGTCGATGACCTGTGCGAACAGCTCGGCCTTGCGGGCCTTGAGCTCCATCACCTTCTCCTCGATGGTGTCGGTCGCGACCAGCCGGTAGACGTGGACGTGGCGCGTCTGGCCGATCCGGTGGGCGCGGTCGACGGCCTGCGCCTCGGCGGCGGGGTTCCACCACGGGTCGAGCACGAAGACGTAGTCGGCCTCGGTGAGGGTCAGGCCGGTGCCGCCGGCCTTGAGGGAGATGAGGAAGACGGGGGAGGCACCGGAGCGGAACCTGTCGATGACGCCCGCGCGGTCGCGGGTCGTGCCGTCGAGGTAGGTCGTCGCGATCCCCACGTCGTCGAGGCGCGAGCGGACCCGGGTGAGGAAGGACGTGAACTGGCTGAACACCAGAGCCCGGTGGCCCTCGGCCGTGATCTCGGCGAGGTGCTCGACGAGCACGTCGAGCTTGGCGGAGCCGACGCTCTCGTGCTCGTCGTCGACGAGCGCGGGGTCTAGGGCGAGCTGGCGCAGCTTGGTCAGCGCGCTGAAGATGGCGACCCGGTTGCGGTCGAAGTCCTCGACCAGGCCGAGGATCCGCTGCCGCTCCTTGGCCAGGTGGGTGTCGTAGATCCTGCGGTGCGCGGCGTCGAGGTCGACCTGGAGGACCTGCTCCTGCTTGGGCGGCAGGTCGTCGGCGACCAGTTCCTTGGTGCGCCGCAGCAGGAACGGCCTGATCCGGGCTCGGAACCGGTCGAGCACGACCTGGTCGCCGTCGCGCTCGACCGGCCGCACGACCTTGTCCTGGAACGTGCGCGGCCAGGGGTACAGGCCGGGCACCGTGATCGAGAGCAGCGACCACAGCTCCATCAGCCGGTTCTCGAACGGCGTGCCGGTGACGGCGAGGCGGAACGGCGCGTCGATGGTGCGGATCGCCTGGTAGGTCTTGCTCTGGTGGTTCTTGGCCTGCTGTGCCTCGTCGAGCACCAGCCCGGACCAGGCCAGGTCGGCGTACTCCTCGTGGGCCAGCCGGAGCAGGGTGTACGTCGTGACGACCACGTCGTGGTCGCGGGCCAGCGCCGCCACGTCGTCGGTACGACGCGAGGCCACCGCGACGCGCAGGCCCGGCGCGTGCCGGGCGGTCTCGGTGGCCCAGGCGGTGACGACGCTGGTCGGGGCGACGACGAGGAAGGGCGCGTCGAGAGGACGTTGGGCGCGGGCGTGGGTGATGAGGGCGAGCACCTGGAGCGTCTTGCCGAGACCCATGTCGTCGGCGAGCACACCGCCGAGGCCGTGCTGCCACAGGAATGCCAGCCACCAGAAGCCCTCGCGCTGGTAGCTGCGCAGGTCGGTGACCAGGCCGCGCGGCTCGGGTCGCGGGATGTCGGTGAGGTCCCGCAGCGCCCGGGCCCGCTCGACCCACGCGGCGACCTGGGCGTCGACGAGACCGGTCTCGGCGAGCTGGGCCCACAGGCCGAGGTCGTGGTGGCCGATGCCGATCCGGTCGCCCTCGCGCTCGCGCAGCTCGGCGGCCGCGGTGACCACCTCGCGCAGCCGGTCGAACTCGGGGCGGTCGGTGGTCACGTAGAGCCCGCTCGGCAGCACGAGGAACTCCAGGTCGAGGGTGAGGGCGGCGAGGACGTCGGGCAGCGGGATCTGCTCGCCGTCGACGCTGACGGTCACGGCCAGGTCGAGCCAGTCGGTCGTGCTGGACGTCGTGCTGGAGTCGGGCTCGACCAGGTCGAACCGGATCTCGGGCGCCACGTCGGCCTCGCGGAAGTCGGGCCGCTCCTCCTCGACGACCCGCACGCCCTCCGTCTCGCGCAGGTGCGGCAGGTCGTGGATGGCCAGGGTGAGGGCGTCGCCGTCGATGAGCGTCGAGACCTGCAGCAGCGCCGGCGGCACGGTCGCGAGCAGTGCCTGCTCCGCGGCACGGTCCCTGACCCCGCCGAGGGAGTCGCTGCTGGTGAGCGGGCAGCTGCGCTCCGGGTCGGCGCCGTACTGCCAGTGCCACGCCAGGCCCGCCTTGGTGGAGGTGTGCCACGAGACGGTCAGCACCAGTGTCGGCGACAGCGGCTCGGGCAGCTCGACCGACGACGCGTCCGCGCGCACCGGCACCAGCCGCATCAGCCCGGGCAGCGTCTCGCGGAAGTCGGCCAGGTCGGCGGGCGGGACCAGGATCGGCGGGCCGTCGACCAGGTGGCGCAGCGCGGGCGGCACCGGGGTCGTGGTCGCGGCGATGAGGAGGTGGCCGCTGTCGTCGAGCAGGCCGACGACCGACGCGGGGGAGCCGACCAGCACCACGGACTCGTCGCGCCAGGTCCGCTCGGCGAGGGTGACGACCGCGCGCATCGTCGTACCGCCGTCGACGTCGCCGAGCTCGGCGACCACCTCGGCCGGCTCGTCGGCGACCTCGACTGAGACCAGTGGCCGGGCGGCCAGCAGGGTGACGCCGGCGTCGCGGGCGTTGCGCAGGGCGCGGACCACCTGGTCGCCGAACTCGTCGAGCGCGGGGGAGACCCCGGCGGAGTAGTAGCCGCGGTGGCCGGCCCACTGGGTGTGCAGCGCGGCGAGCGCGTCGGCCTGCCGCTGCACGAAGCCGCGCGGGCTGCCGGCGACGTCATTCCACTCGGCGCCGCTCTTGATCCACGGCTTGCTCTTGCCCTGCCGCAGTGGCCGGACCCGCAGCGTCGGGCCGGCGGCGCGGTAGCTGCCGCGACCGCGGTCGAGGGTCACCTCCAGCGCGAGCGGCACCTCCTCGCGCACCGACGGCTGCTGGCGCGCCAGCTCGCCGACCAGCCGCTCCACCGAGCGTCGCCACGCGGCCTCGCCGGCCGGCTGGGTGAAGGTCTGGCGCAGGCTCAGCGCCAGCGCGGCGCCGTGCTTGCACACCGAGCGCACCGGGCAGGTGCACACCGTGAACACCCAGCCGGCGTAGCTCGCGTTGGGTGCCTCGACGTGCAGCTGGACCTGGTACGGCGCCTCCCGGCTCCCGAGGACCTCCGCCGTCGCCGTGACCGACGCCGCCGAGCGCATCCCGATCTCGGGACGCCGGACGCCGCCCGCAGCGACGATCGAGCGGGCACGCTCCAGCGTCCCGGCGTCGAAGTGGCGCGCCAGGAAGTCGTCGGTCAGCTCGGCGAGGACGTCCACGGTTCCCTCATCGTGGCACGCACCTGCGACGAAGGCCGGATCGCGGCGGGACGAGCCTCACCGACCGGTGCGACGGCGCTTCCCGGTGCCCTCGGGGAACGGCCAGGGCAGCGTGATCGAGCCGCCGACCGGCAGCCCCGACCAGCGGGCGGCGAACTCGTCGTACCGCGCGAACAGCCGCTCCAGCAGCGCCGGGGCGACCTCGCTGTCCTCGACCCGCCCCGGCCATGCCGGGTCCGGGCGCCGCCGCCCGCGCCTGACCTCCCACAGCGCCACCGTGAGGGACGCGAGCCGCTCCGAGCGCGCCATGTCGGCCGACTCCTCGGGGGTCGGCTCGCGTCGCCTCCTCGACGAGGCGCGGCGCGTGGCCGGGTCGGCCGGCCAGAACAGCCCGTCGTCGCCGTCGGCCGCCGCGAGCCGGCCGTAGACGCCGCCGCGGATGCCGTCCTCGACCTCCACCAGCAGATGCGCGACGTCGTGGGGCACGGCGTCGCTGTGGCCCGGTCCGTTGCGCGGCGCGAGAGCCGCGCCGACCGAGCGGTCGACGGCGATCTCGTAGCGCCCGGCGAGCTTCGTGAAGGTCACGTCCACCGCTGCATCGTCGGCAGTGCGGACCGCCGGGTGCAACGGGTTATCCGCGGCGCCTCAGCTGGTCTGCTCGCGCTCGTCGGAGTAGCCGCGGTCGCCGCCGGGCACCCACAGCACGTCGCCGACCTCGCGGTTGGCGTGCCGGGCCAGGATGAACAGCAGGTCGCTGAGCCGGTTGAGGTAGGTGATGGCGAGCGGGTTCATCGTCTCGCCGTGCACGGCGTTGGCCGCCCACGCGGCCCGCTCGGCACGTCGTACGACGGTGCGCGCGACGTGCAGCTGCGCCGCCGCCGGGGTGCCGCCGTTGAGGATGAAGGACCGCAGCTTCTCGAGGTCCTCGTTGAAGTGGTCGCACCACCTCTCGAGCCGGTCGATCGAGGGCTGCTCGATCCGCAGCGGCGGGTACTCCGGGTCGGCCACCACCGGGTTGCACAGGTCGGCGCCCACGTCGAACATCTCGTTCTGGACGTGCGTGAGCACGGCGACGACGTGGTCGCTGAGCCCGCCGGTCGCCACGGCCACCGCGATCTGGGCGTTGGCCTCGTCGACGGTCGCGTAGGCCTCGAGCCGCAGGTCGGTCTTCGACGTCACGCTCATGTCGCCCAGGCGGGTCTCACCGGCGTCGCCGGTGCGCGTGTAGATGCGGGTGAGGTTGACCATGGCTCGCAGGGTAGCCGGGGCTGCGGCACGAAAAAGTTCGGCCCGGCATGCAACCGATCGGACTGCCGGAGCGTCATGGTGGGTAACAGGCGTGTGGGGCGCCTGCCCAGGACGATCTCGGGAGGGAACCATGGCAGCACGACAGCTCACTCACCCTTCCGTCGTGCGCAGTTCCGTCGAGCATGTCCTCGGCGAGCCCGTCCTGGTCCTGGCCGGCGACCTCGACGTCCGCAGCACGGGCGAGCTGCGCGCCGCCGTCCACGACCACATCCACGCCTGCGGCACCGACCTGATCAGCCCGGTCGTCATCGACATCAGCGCTGTCCGCTCGGTCGACGCGACCGCGCTCAAGGTGATCGCCGCCGCGAGCCGACAGGCCCAGCGCTACGGCGTGCGCGTGGTCCTGCGCGGCGCCCGGCCTGCTGTCCGGCGGATGCTCCACCTCACCCACCTGATCCGGCTGATCGAGCTCGAGCGGGAGCCGATCCCCGCCTGAGCGCGGGCCCGGTCGCCGTGTCAACGCCGCCTGCTCGGGGGCGGCGTTGTGGAGAACCCCACACGGACGGCGGTTACCAACAGGTAGGGATCGGCCTACGCTTCGGCGTATGAGCACCTCGCCCGACGCAGCCGGCCCCGCCGGGAAGGCATCGCACGCCAAGGACCGCCCCTGGGTGATGCGGACCTACGCCGGTCACTCGACCGCCGAGGCGTCCAACGCCCTGTACCGGACCAACCTGGCCAAGGGCCAGACCGGCCTGTCGGTGGCCTTCGACCTGCCCACCCAGACCGGCTACGACCCCGACAGCCCACTGTCGCGCGGTGAGGTCGGCAAGGTCGGCGTACCGGTGCCGCACCTGGGCGAGATGCGCAAGCTCTTCGACCAGATCCCCCTCACCGAGATGAACACCTCGATGACGATCAACGCGACCGCCATGTGGCTGCTCGCGATGTACCAGGTCGCTGCGGAGGAGCAGAACCCCGACTCCTCGCCGTCCGAGGTCGCCCACCAGCTCGCGGGCACGACGCAGAACGACATCATCAAGGAGTACCTCTCGCGCGGGACCTACGTGTTCCCGCCCGAGCACTCCCTGCGCCTGATCGGCGACATGATCGCCTACACGGTCCACGAGATCCCGAAGTGGAACCCGATCAACATCTGCAGCTACCACCTGCAGGAGGCCGGCGCGACGCCGGTGCAGGAGATCGCGTACGCCATGTGCACCGCGATCGCCGTCCTCGACCAGGTGAAGAACTCCGGACAGGTCTCCGACGACGACTTCGAGAAGGTCGTCGGCCGGATCTCCTTCTTCGTCAACGCGGGCGTGCGCTTCGTCGAGGAGATGTGCAAGATGCGCGCCTTCGTCGACCTGTGGGACGAGATCACCCGGGAGCGCTACGGCGTCACCGACGAGAAGATGCGCCGCTTCCGCTACGGCGTCCAGGTCAACAGCCTGGGCCTCACGGAGGCGCAGCCCGAGAACAACGTCCAGCGCATCGTGCTCGAGATGCTCGCCGTGACGCTGTCGAAGAAGGCCCGCGCCCGCGCCGTCCAGCTCCCCGCGTGGAACGAGGCCCTCGGCCTCCCGCGCCCCTGGGACCAGCAGTGGTCGCTGCGCCTGCAGCAGGTCCTCGCCTTCGAGTCCGACCTGCTGGAGTACGACGACATCTTCGACGGCTCGCCCGTCGTCGAGGCCAAGGTGCAGGAGCTGATCGCCGGCGCCAAGGCCGAGATCGACCGGGTCCAGGCGATGGGCGGCGCGATCGCCGCCGTCGACTCCGGCTACATGAAGCAGGAGCTGGTCTCCTCCCACGCCCGCCGCCGGGCGGCCATCGAGGCCGGCGAGGAGATCATCGTCGGCGTCAACAAGTTCGACACCACCGAGCAGAGCCCGCTCACCGCGGACCTCGACGGCGCGATCATGGTCGCCGACCCGGAGGCCGAGAAGTCGGCCCTCGCCTCGGTCGAGGCGTGGAAGGCCCAGCGCGACGCCGGCGAGGTCGAGGCCGCTCTCGCCCGGCTCGCCGAGGACGCCAAGTCCGGCACCAACCTGATGGCCGCCACCCTCGCCGCCGCCCGTGCGGGCGCGACCACGGGGGAGTGGGCCGGCGTCCTGCGTGAGGTCTTCGGCGAGTTCCGCGCCCCCACCGGCGTCGCCGGTGCGGTCGGCGTCGCCGAGGCCGGTGCCGAGCTGACCGCCGTCCGCGAGGCCGTGCGCGCCACGGGCGAGGAGCTCGGAGGCCGCCTGCGCCTGCTGGTCGGCAAGCCGGGCCTCGACGGCCACTCGAACGGCGCCGAGCAGGTCGCCGTACGCGCCCGCGACGCGGGCTTCGAGGTGATCTACCAGGGCATCCGGCTGACCCCGGAGCAGATCGTCGCCGCCGCGGTCGCCGAGGACGTCCACTGCGTCGGCCTCTCGATCCTGTCCGGCTCCCACATGGAGCTGGTGCCCGCCGTCCTCGATGGTCTGCGCGCGGCCGGGATGGGCGAGGTCCCCGTCATCGTCGGCGGGATCATCCCCGAGTCCGACGGGAAGGCGCTGATCGAGCAGGGCGTCGCCGCGGTCTACACGCCCAAGGACTTCGGGCTGACCGAGATCATGGGCGGCATCGTCAACGTTATCCGCAGGGCCAACGGCCTGGGGTGAGACCGCCGCTCACTTGTAACTAAGTGTTACAGCACTGATTTGGTGCCTGTGGGGCCAGAGTGGTGGATATCTGTGCTGTAACACTTAGTTACATGACCCGTCGGTCACTCGGCCGCGATCACCCGGGACAACGACTCGGGGTCGCGACCGACGACCGTCGTACCGTCCGAGGCGGTGAGGATCGGGCGCTGGATGAGGCGCGGGTGCGCGGCCATCAGGTCGAGCCATGCCGCGCGCTGCTCGGCCGCCCGGGCGGGCAGCGTGACGCCCAGCTTGCCGGCGTCCGCCGTACGCGCGATGTCCCAGGGCTCGAGGCCGAGGCGGGCGAGCACGTCCTCGAGCTCGGTGATGGTCGGCGGCTCGTCGAGGTAGCGGCGGACGGTGTAGTCGACGCCGGCGGCCCGGAGCTCGCTCTCGGCGGTGCGGCACTTGGAGCAGGCGGGGTTCAGCCAGATCTCGATCACGACCGGAACCCTAGTAGTCCGCGGCACATGTGAGCCGCGTCACGTCGGTTAGGTCTGCCTACCCTCAATCGCTTACCCTCGTCGTGTGGGCAAGGACAAGAAGAAGTCGAAGGGGAAGGTGCGCAAGCTCCCCAAGACGAAGTGCTGCGTGTCGAAGTCGCGCTGCGGTCGCTGCCCCCTGCGCATGCTCAAGGAGGGCACCCTCCCCGAGGGCTACACCGTCAAGAAGCGCGTGCTGGTGCGCGCCGACGGCAAGAAGGTCACCAAGAAGAGCCTGCAGAAGGCCGCCTGAGGCTCGCTCACGCCGCCGACTAGGCTGGCGCCCATGGCCGCACCCCGCTTCACCGACCAGCTCAACGTCCAGATCGGCAACGAGTTCGCCGCGCACAACCAGTACCTCGCGTGCGCCGTGCACTACGACGCGCTGACGATGCCCCAGCTGGCGGCCTTCTTCTACGCCCAGGCGCTCGAGGAGCGCCTGCACGCCATGATGATGGTGCAGTACCTCCTCGACACCGACGCTCCCGTGAAGATCCCGGGCGTCGAGGCGCCGGTCGCCGTCTTCGACGACGTCGTCGCGCCGATCGAGCTGGCCTTGGAGCAGGAGAAGCGGGTCACCGAGCAGATCAACGGCCTGCTGCGCATCGCCCGCGACGAGTACGACTTCGCCTCCGAGCAGTTCATGCAGTGGTTCATCAAGGAGCAGGTCGAGGAGGTCGCGACCATGAACGACCTGCTCGCCGTGGTCACCCGCAGCAAGGACGACATCAACGCGATCGAGGACTGGGTCGCCCGGGAGCAGGGCGCCGGCGACACCGACCCGACCGCTCCGCCGGCCGCCGGCGCCTGACGCTCAGCGTCCGGCGCGCGGGTGCCGCAGCCGGTAGACCCCTACTGCCAGCACCACGCCGAGCGCGATGCCCAGCAACCCGCCGAGCGCCGTACCCGCGGCGATCGGCAGCGTGCTGCCGAGGGCCGTGCCCGCCACAGCGACCAGCAGCACGATGCTGAGGACGGCGACGTTGAAGAACACCTCGCGGAAGTAGACGCGGGAGAAGCTCTCGGTCGGGCGGTCCGGAACGTCCGGGCGGTCCGGGCGGTCCGCGACGGGTGCGGGCTCCGGGGCCGGCGTCGGCGCGGGCTCGGTGGATCGCTGCGCCGCGAGCGGGATCGCCTTGACCACCGCCGTCACCGGCAGCGGTCCGTAGATGTGGGGGAAGGTCTCGCCCGCGCCCGGGAACGGCTCCTCGTCGACCACGGGTACGTCGAGCACTCCCGGGTCGATCTGCAGCAGCACCATCGGGTCGGTGACCTCGCCGTAGAACCGGTCGCGCACGCCGGTCCACTGATCGGCCCGGCTGGCGTGGATGAAGCCCTCCTCGGCAAGGCTGCGACCGAGCGTGGAGGTCGTGTAGGAGCCCGCGCGCTGAGCCTCCTCCCAGTCGCGGAGCAGGGCGAGGTGGAAGATCGGCGTCATGGCGCGGCGGCTCAGAAGAGCCGGTCCTCGGCGTTGTCGAGCCCACGCAGCGCGTCGTAGTCGACCACGGCGCAGGCGATGCCGCGGTCCTCGGCGAGCACGCGAGCCTGCGGCTTGATCTCCTGGGCGGCGAAGATGCCGCGCACCGCGCCCTTGCCGGTCAGCAGCGGGTCGCGGTTGAGCAGGTCGAGGTAGCGGGTGAGCTGCTCGACGCCGTCGATCTCCCCGCGGCGCTTGATCTCGACCGCGACCGAGAGGCCCTCGCCGTCGCGGCACATGAGGTCGACCGGGCCGATGGCGGTGGGGAACTCGCGCCGGACCAGGGTCAGGCCGGCGGACAGCGTTCCGGGGTGCTCGGCGAGCAGCTCCTGGAGGTGCTTCTCGACGCCGTCCTTCTGCAGTCCGGGGTCGATGCCGAGGTCGTGCTTCGTGTCGTGGTGAATCTCGTCGATGAGGATCCGCAGCGTGTCGGGCGTCTGGCCCTTCGGCGCCTTCGCGGTGACGGTCCACTCGACCCGGCCGTCCTCGGCCTCGCCCTCCCGGACCGTGCACGGCGGCGACATCCAGTTCAGCGGCTTGTAGGAGCCGCCGTCGGAGTGCACGAGCACCGAGCCGTCGGCCTTGAGCATGAGCACCCGGGTCGCCATCGGGAGGTGCGCGGTCAATCGGCCTGCGTAGTCCACCTGGCAACGCGCAACGACGAGTCTCACGGGCGACGAATCTACAGTCTGCGTCGTGGAGATCGACGACCAGCCGTGGTGGCGCCCCGAGCACGTCGACGAGCAGGGCCGTACGACGACCTGGCTGCTCGCCGTACGTGTCCTGCCGGGCGCCTCTCGCACGGGCCCGGCGGGCGCGACGGGCGTGGACGGAGCCGAGCTCAAGATCCGGCTCGCCTCGCCGCCCGTCGACGGTCGAGCCAACGACGAGCTGGTGCGCTGGCTGGCCAAGGAGCTCGGCGTCCCCCGCTCTGCGGTGAGCCTGGTGCGCGGCCAGGCCTCGCGGTCCAAGCTGGTCCGCGTCGACGTGACCGCCCGCCGGATGTGACGTCTGTCTCTGTCCACATGGTTACCGACTGGTAGTCAGTGGGCCGGACGGATGCCACACTGCCAGCCATGACTTCGAGCGAGCAGATCTTCAACACGCTGGTGCTGCCGTACCTCAACCACGCGGTGCGCACCTACGAGTCGGGCTACGCCTCGGTGACCGACATCGACGCCGCCATGCGCTTCGGCTGCGGCTACCCGAAGGGCCCGCTGACCGTCGTCGACGAGATCGGCGCCGCCCAGGTCCGTGACCTGCTCGCCGCCCGGTACGCCGAGACCGGCGACCACCTGCACGAGCCGGCGGGCCTGCTCGACAAGCTCGTCGCCGAGGGCCGCACCTTCGCCGACGAGGCTGCTGCCGCGGGCGAGGCCGCCGCGCCGCAGTTCAAGCACGACATCACCAAGGTCGGCGTCGTCGGCACCGGCACCATGGCCTCCGGCATCGTCCAGGTCTTCGCACAGGCCGGCTACGAGGTCATCTACGTCGGCCGCAGCCAGGAGAAGCTCGACGGCGTCGTCGGCTACATCACCAAGAACCTCGACCGCGCCATCGCCAAGGGCAAGGGCACCGAGGGCGACAAGGACGCGCTGCTGGGCCGCCTCACCGGCTCGACCGAGCGCGAGGCGCTGGGCGGCGTGGACATCGTCGTCGAGGCCATCGCGGAGGACCTCGAGCTCAAGCTCGAGCTGTTCCGCGACCTCGACCGGATCTGCAAGCCGGGCGCCATCCTCGCGACCACCACCTCGTCGCTCCCGATCACCAAGCTGGGCGAGGCAACCGGCCGCCCGCAGGACGTGATCGGCATGCACTTCTTCAACCCGGCCCCGGTCATGAAGCTGGTCGAGATCATCACGACCCCGGCCACCGCCGCCGACGTCGACGAGACCGTGCGGGCGCTGACCGCCAACGTCGGCAAGGTCGGCGTCTCCGCCGGCGACCGCTCGGGCTTCATCGTCAACCTGCTGCTCTTCCCCTACCTCAACGACGCGATCAAGCTCGCCGAGGGCGGCGAGGAGCTCACGACCATCGACGCCGCGATCAAGGAGACCGCCGCGTTCCCGATGGGCCCGTTCGAGCTGCTCGACGTGGTCGGCAACGACGTGTCGCTGGCCATCCAGAAGGAGCTGTACGCCGAGTTCGGCGAGCCGGGCTTCGAGCCGGCCGGCACCCTCGTCGCCAAGGTCGACGCCGGCGAGCTCGGCCGCAAGACCGGCAAGGGCTTCCACGACTACGCCTGACACAATGGCGGAGTGACGCTTCACCACACGGCTCTCGGTTCCACCGGGAGCCGTGTGGTCTTTCTCCACGGGCTCTTCGGCCAGGGCAAGAACTGGACCGGGATCGCCAAGCAGCTCGCCGGCAGGCACCGGGTGCTGCTCGTCGACCTGCCCCACCACGGGCGCTCCGCGTGGCCCGACCGCTTCGACTTCGCCGAGACGGCGGCGCTCGTCGCGGACGTCATCCCGGCCGACGAGCCGGTCGCGCTGGTCGGTCACTCGCTCGGCGGCAAGGTCGCCATGGTGCTCTCCCTGCTCCACCCCGATCGGGTGGAGCGCCTGTGCGTCGCCGACATCTCACCCGTGAGCTATCCCGAGGGCCGCGAGTTCCAGGGCTACATCTCCGCGATGCGCGCGATGGACCTGACGCAGGTGGTCCGCCGGGAGGACGCCGAGCGACTGCTGGAGCCCGCGGTACCCGACCCGACGGTGCGCTCGTTCCTGCTGCAGAACCTGCGGCGCGACCCCACCGCGCCCGGCGGCTGGAGCTGGCAGGCCAACCTCGATGTGCTCGGCCGCGACCTCGGCGCCATCAGCGGCTGGCCCGAGGCGGAGCTGGCCCACGTGGCGCCGTACGACGGACCGGTGCTGTGGCTCGCCGGCGGCCGGTCGAGCTACGTCCAGCCCGCCTACGACGCCGCGATGGACCGCTGGTTCCCGCGCAACCGCAAGGTGACGATGAAGGACACCGGGCACTGGCTGCACTCAGAGCGCCCGGAGCTCTTCCTCGAGATCCTGCAGCGGTTCCTGGGGGACTGACTACCAGATCGCCTCGGCGTACTCCGGGTGGTCGACGAACGGGTTCCGGTTGCCCTGGTAGTCGCGGTAGATCCGGTCGTTGCGGGCCCGCTCCGCGGCCGTCGGCGGGTCAGCGGCGCTCCAGGCGAGCAACACCGAGATCTTGCCGAGGTACGGCGTAGTGCCGTTGATGCTGTCGTTGAGCTCGAGGTCCGCGAAGCCGTCGCCGCCCTCGTAGCGCACGGCCATGTACATCAGCCCGCGAGCCACGTCGCCCTTGACCGAGTCGCGGGGCTCGAAGGAGTCGGCGTCGGAGAAGCAGTCGGGGCACTGAGCGACTGCGGAGCCGCCGTTGTCGAAGTCCTTGTTGCCGCGGGTGGAGTTGACGGTGACGTCCTCGGGACGTAGGTGGTGCAGGTCGGTGCCCGGACCGGCGCTGGTGCCGAAGTCGCCATGGCTCTGCGGCCACGTGTGCTCGCGGTTCCAGTCGTCGGCATCACCGCCGTTGGTCGACTTCGGGACGGAGCGGCCGGAGTAGAACTCGATCACGTTGTTGCTGTTGGCGGGATCGGCGTCGGTGACCTTGAGCGCGTCCCAGACCTGCGTGTAGCTCAGCGTCCGGTTGCCGTCGATGATGCCGTGCAGTGCCGCCGCGAGCGCGGCGCCGGTCTTGCCCGCCGCGGGGTCGTAGTAGCCGGCCGGGATGCTCGGGTCGGTGCCGCCACCGCCGTCCCCACCGCCGTCCCCACCTCCGGAGCCGGTGAGCGCGAAGTCGGTGCCGTCCTTGAGGCCGGGGTGGGAGAAGTACGCCGTGAGGGTGCCTGTGACGTCGACCTGCTTGCCCATCAGCGACGGGTTCGACCTCAGGCCGAAGGACGCGCGGAACGCGGTGGGCACCTGCACGTAGACCATCTGGCTGGTCGCGGAGGTGCCCGGTGCGTCGGCGAGGGCGATGGCGTAGTCGTTGGGGAACCCGCTGGTCACCACGGTCGAGGTCGCGGTCGGCTGCCCGACCACGTACCCGCGCACGGTGGCGGTCGAGGAGTTCTGGGTGGCGATCGCCTGCGCGACGGTGAGCGGGGCTGCTGCGGCCGCGGGCCCCGGGCGAGGCACGAGGAGGGCGGTAGCGGCCAGCAGGGACAGGAGGACGGCGTGGAGCGCGCGACGGCGCAGCCCGAGCGTGCGTGTCATGCCGGGATCCTCGTCCTCTGCAAGGCTTGGCGCTAGGTGCGCGGCGGAATCGTCACGCCGAGGTCACTCCTCGTTCGCCTGGCGGGCGCGGTACGCCGCCACGGCGTTGCGGTTGCCGCAGGTGACCGAGCAGAACCGCTTGGACCGGTTGCGGGACAGGTCGAGGACGATGCCCTCGCAGGTGTCGTCGGCGCACACCGAGAGCCGCGACATCTCGTCGGCGCGGATCACGTCGATCATCGCCATGGCGGTCTCGACCACGATCCGCTCGGCGAACGGGGCCTGGTTGTCGACGGCGTGCAGGTGCCAGTCGTGACCGTCGTGGCGGCGCAGCTGGGGGAGGGCGGAGGCGTCGCGGAGCATGGCGTTGACGATGTCGGCGGCGTCGTCGCGGTCGGCGGTCAGCAGGACGCGGAGCCGGGGTGCGATCGCCAGCACGGCGTCCACCTCGGCTTGGTCGCCGTCGTGGCGCCCGGTGTAGGCGAAGTCGGCGAAGAAGGCGTCGAGCTCGTCGGGCGTGCTGATCGTCACCGGCTCCAGGCTGCCGTTGACCAGTGCCACGGCCGCCTGCAGGGACAACGATGTGTCATGGGCGAAAACCACTTTGACAGGTTACTGCATCGAGGCCTAGTGTCATGAGTCATGACGACGTTGACTCGTGACGCATCGCGGGACGCCACCCGGGCCGGCGTACTCCTGGCGCTCACCTCGGCGATCACGTTCGCGCTCTCCGGCGCCCTCGCGCGGCCGATGCTCGACAGCGGCTGGACCGCCGGCAGCATCGTGCTGCTGCGGATCGCGATCGGCGCGCTCGTCGTCCTGCCCTTCGGCCTGGTCGCGCTGCGCGGCCGCTGGGCCCTGCTGCGCCGTGCCGCTCCCACGGTCCTCCTGTACGGCGGCCTGGCGGTCGCCGGTGCCCAGTACTGCTACTTCTCGGCCGTGCGGACCATGGAGGTCGGCCCGGCCCTGCTCATCGAGTACACCGCGCCCGCGGCGGTGGTCGTGTGGATGTGGCTCGCCCACGGCCAGCGTCCCGGCCGGCTCACCGTGGCCGGGGCCGTCGTCGCGGCCCTCGGCCTGGTGCTCGTCCTCGACCTGTTCGCCGGCGCCGACGTCGACGTCCGCGGCACTGCGTGGGCGCTCGCCGCGATGGTCGGTGCGGCGACCTACTTCGTCATCTCGGCCGACGAGCGCAGCGGCATCCCGCCGATGGCGCTGGCCGCGGGCGGCCTGGTCGTCGGCGGCCTGCTGCTCGGCGTCCTGGGACTGACCGGCCTGATGCCGATGGCGGCCTCGTCGAGCACCGTCGCCTACGCCGGTGTCGACGTCGCCCCGTGGACGGTGCTGCTCGCCCTGGGCCTGGTCACCGCCGCCCTCGCCTACACAACCGGCATCGCCGCCAGCCGCCGCCTCGGCTCGCGGCTGGCCTCCTTCGTCGCACTCAGCGAGGTCGTGGCCGCCGTCGCGTGGGCGTGGCTGCTCCTCGACCAGCTCCCCGCTCCCGTCCAGTTCGTCGGCGGGGCACTCATCCTCGCCGGCGTGATCGGGGTCAAGCTGGGGGAGCGCAGCGTCGTGGTCGGAACCGATCCGCTGCCGGTCGTGCCGGCCGAGCCCGCTGAAGCGAGCGAGAGGCTCAGCGCAGGTCCTGCTGCTTGACCACGACCTCGCGCACGACCAGCAGGATCGCGGCTGCCACCGGGATGGCGAGGAGTGCACCGACCACGCCGAGCAGTGCGGTGCCGACCAGGGCGGCGATCACGATGACCGCGCCGGGCAGGTCGACGGACTTGCTCATCACCCGCGGGTAGACGACGTAGTTCTCGAACTGCTGGTAGATCACGTAGAACACCACGCAGGCGATACCGGTCTTGACGTCGGTCGCGAAGGCGATCGCCGAGACGATCACCGCGCCGAGGGTGGCGCCGATCATCGGGATGACGTCGAGGACGGCGACGACGAAGGCCAGCGCGACGGCGTACTCGCTGATCGGGGTCAGTGACAGGAACACCAGCGAGCTCAGGCCGGCGCAGAGGGCGACCAGGAAGGCGCCGGAGACGTATCCGCCGATGTTGGCGATCACCTTGTCGCCGAGCTTGGCGACGCGCTCGCGTCGTGAGGCCGGGGCGAGCTTGTAGAGGGCGCCGGTGGTGGTCTTCAGCGAGGCGAGGAAGTAGAGCGTCAGCACGACGATCACGAACAGGTTGAACAGCGCCGAGACGATCTTGAGGCCGAAGCCGAGCGCGCCTCCGAAGAGGGCCGAGAGGAAGTTCTCGTCGGTGATCTTGGCCTGGAGCTTGTCGATGATGTCGTACTCGTCGTTGAGCTGCTGGATGCGCTTGTTGCGCTGGAGCTCGTCGAGCCAGCCCGGCGCGTTCTTGGTGATCGCGGTGATCTGGTCGGTGATGACCGGGACGATCGCCACGAGGAACAGCGCGACGGTCCCGAGGGCGAGAACGATCACGACCGTGACCGCCCACGAGCGACGCAGGCCGTGGCGCTCGAGGAAGCTCACCGCCGGGTTGAGGCCCGCTGCGAGGAAGAAGGACACCACGACCAGCATCAGCACCGAGCCGATGCCGATGACCGCCTGGAAGAGCCAGAAAGCGGTCAGCGCGCCGAGGGCACCGATGAAGCCGTAGTAGAACGGCGAGCGTCGGTCGAACGGCTTCCCGAGCCGGCCGTACGGCGCGTCCTCGGCGTCGACCGGCGCCGCCGGGTCGATCCCGGCGTGCTCGGTGACGCCGTCGGTCGCGGCTGCCTCGGCGGCGCCGCTCAACTCTCGTCCTCGCCGAAGCCGGCGACGAGGTCGGCGAGCGAGGACAGCTGGGCGGTGATGGCGGCCCGGCGCTTGGTGAGCCGGTCGAGCTCGGAGCGGCGTACGGCGATCTCGCGCTCGAGCTCCGCGTCGCCACTCGCAGCGATCGCCTCGGCCTGCGTGCGGGCCGAGGCGACGACCTGCTCGGCCTCGCGACGAGCCCGGCTCAGCACGCCCTCGGCCTCGGTCTGCGCGGCGGCCCGGTTGGCGGCGGCCTTCTTGCTGGCCTCGGCGGCGCGGGCCTCGGCGGCGCTCGCGCGCTGCTCGGCCTCCTCGACCAGGCGGCGGGTCTCGGCGACCGCGGTGTTGTGGTGGTCGGTGGCCTCGCGGGCGAGGCGCTCCTTCTCCATGGCCAGCGCGCGCCGCGCCTCCTGGACCTCGCGGTCGACGGCAGCGCGGGCCTGCTCGACCTCGCGCTGGGCCTGGCTGCGCTGCTCGGTCGTCTCCTGCTGGGTCGCGAGCCGGAGCTGGTCGGACTCGCGCCGGGCGGCGGCCAGCATGTCGGCGGCCTCGGTCTCGGCGAGGGAGCGCTCCTGCTCGGCGTCGGTCAGCAGACGGGTGCGGTTCTCCTCGAGCTCGCGCAGCTGGACCGCGCGCATGTCGTCGGCCTCGCGGGCGGCCTCGGCCCGGATCGCCTTCGCGTCGCGGGCGGCCTGCTCGCGGATCTCTCGGGCGTCGGACTCGGCGGTGGCCCGGATCTCCGCGGCCTCCTCCTCGGCCAGGCGAAGCATGGCGCTCGCGCGGCCGCCGAGACCGGCGTACGACGGGTTGTCGGTCTCGGCCAGCTCGGCGCGTGCCTTGGCGAGCTCCTGCTCGAGGTCGATGACCCGCTGCTCGGACTCGTTGAGGCTGGCGCCCAGCGTGGCCTTCTCGCTGGAGAGCTGACGGATCTGGGCGTCGACGGCGTCGCGGTCGTAGCCCCCCTTGCGCACGATCGGAAGGCCGCCGGTGGCGCCGGGGGCGTTGAAGCCGACGGGGCGGGCGGCGGTGCCGGTGCTCGTGGCGGACGGCGCGGCGGCGGGCCGGGGGGCCGCGGCTGTGGGGGCGGCCGGCGGGGCGGCCGGCGTCTGGGCCGTCTTCACGGCCGGGATCACCTGGGTGGACTGGTCGTCGGTGGCCTTGGTGGTCACGGGCGTGGACTCCTTGGTGGGGGTGGGCTCGTCGTCGTCGAAGATGGACAGACCCTCGTCGCTCATGTGAACTGAGCCTCCCTGGCTCTCGCTGCGGTCATGGGGGGATGTGCGCGTGCACGAACCCGCCCATGATCCCTGATCGCCCCAGCGATTCCCACCCCGGCGCGCGGGACCGGACCGCGTCGCTACGCGGATCCGGCCGCAGATGCGAGCCGGGCGGGCCCGTGCTCGCGCACGGACCCGCCCGGTTCGTCGTACTGCAGGCTCAGATGCCGCGGAACAGGTTGATCTTGTCGAGGTGCTTCTCGCGGAGCTCCTCGTTCTTGACGCCGAGGCCCTCCTCGGGGGAGAGGCACAGGACGCCGACCTTGCCCTGGTGCTTGTTGTGGTGCACGTCGAGGGCGGCCTGGCCGGTGTCCTCGAGCTTGTAGGTGCGCGACAGGGTGGGGTGGATCTTGCCCTGGGCGATGAGGCGGTTGGCCTCCCACGACTCCCGGTAGTTGGCGAAGTGGCTGGAGATGATCTTCTTGAGGTTCATCCACAGGTAGCGGTTGTCGTACTCGTGCATGTAGCCCGAGGTGGAGGCGCAGGTGGTGATGGTGCCGCCCTTGCGGGTGACGTAGACGCTCGCGCCGAAGGTCTCGCGGCCCGGGTGCTCGAAGACGATGTCGATGTCCTCGCCGCCGGTGAGCTCGCGGATGGCCTTGCCGAAGCGCTGCCACTCCTTCGGGTTCTGCTTGGTGCCGTCCTCGTTCCAGAACTTCGGAGCGAGCTCGGAGCGGTTGATGACCATCTCGGCGCCCATGTTGCGCACGATCTGGGCCTTCTCCTCGTTGGAGACCACGCAGATCGGGTTGGCGCCGCCGTTGAGGGCGTACTGCGTCGCGAAGCCGCCGAGGCCGCCGGAGGCGCCCCAGATCAGGACGTTGTCGCCCTGCTTCATGTTGCCGCCGTTGGCCGAGACGAGCTGGCGGTACGCGGTGCAGTTGACCAGGCCGGGGGAGGCCGCCTCCTCCCAGGTCAGGTGCTCGGGCTTCGGCATCAGCTGGTTGGCCTTGACCATGGCGACGTCGGCGAGGCCACCGAAGTTGGTCTCGAAGCCCCAGATGCGCTGGGAGGGGTCCATCATCGTGTCGTTGTGGCCGTCGGGGGCCTCGAGCTCGACGCTCAGGCAGTGCGCGACGACGCGGTCGCCCGGCTTCCACTTGGTGACGCCCGCGCCGACGGCCAGCACGACGCCGGACAGGTCGGAGCCGACGATGTGGTAGGGCAGGTTGTGCCGCGCGCCGAGGTCGGACTCACGTCCGTAGCGCTCCAGGAAGCCGAAGGTGGAGACCGGCTCGAAGATCGAGGTCCACACGGTGTTGTAGTTGATCGCGGAGGCCATGACCGCCACGAACGCCTCGCCCGGCCCGAGCTCGGGGAGGGCGACCTGGTCGACGTGGAGGGACTTGCGGGGGTCCTTGTCGCGAGAGTCGATGCCCTCGAACATGTCGACCTCGTCCTTGTGGACCGTGACGGCCCGGTAGGACTCGGGAAGGTCGAGGTTGGCGAAGTCCTCCGCGGAGGACTCCGCCTGGATGGCGTCGAGGATGTGCTGCACGGTCGTCGTCTCCCTGGGATTCGTTGCGAGCCAGATGGGCCCAGATGGGCTGGGTGGCAATACGGCCGCCGCGAAGATACCCGTCGGTAACCGCTCGGTGACGGGTTCGTGACACTCGTCTCATCGGACCAGTGCCGCGGGCGGCTGCACCGTCCTGGGCTCGGCGGCGCATCGATGGGCCACGATAGGGCCATGACGTTGCATCCGGGTTCGGCGTCCACGCCGGACGGCCCGATCGGGGTGGTCGACCTCAACGCGGACGTCGGCGAGTCCTTCGGGCGCTGGCAGCTCGGCGACGACGACGCGCTGCTGCCGCACCTGACCAGCGCCAACGTGGCGTGTGGCTTCCATGCCGGGGACCCGCTGACGCTGCGCCGTACGTGCGACCTCGCGGTGTCCCTCGGCGTGTCGATCGGCGCCCAGGTGGGCTATCGCGACCTGGCCGGCTTCGGGCGCCGCTTCGTCGACGTACCGACCGACGAGCTGGCCGCCGACGTGCTCTACCAGCTCGGCGCCCTCGACGGCATCGCCCGCGCGGCCGGCGGCCGGCTGTCCTACGTCAAGCCGCACGGCGCGCTCTACCACGCGGTCTCGCGTCACCCGGAGCAGGCTCTCGCCGTCATCGACGCGGTTCGCGCGTACGGCGGCCTGCCGGTCCTCGGCCTCGCCGGCTCGGCCTTCCTGGCGGCCGTGGCCGAGGCCGGTCTGGAGGCGGTCGGCGAGGGCTTCGCCGACCGCGCCTACCTGCCCGACGGGGGACTGGTGCCGCGCTCTGCGCCAGGCGCGGTGCTGACCGACCCGGTCGCGGTCGCCGCCCAGGCGGTCGAGCTGGCCCGGTCGGGCGACGTGCGCTCGCTGTGCGTCCACGGCGACTCGCCCGGTGCACCGGCGCTGGCCGCCGCGGTGCGGGCCGCGCTGGACGCTGCGGGACTGCCCGTCGGCGCCTTCGCGACCCCATGAGGCTGCTGCCGTACGACGACCGTGACGTCGCATCTGACGAATGGGCTGTGAAATGGCCTCGGCGGCAGCCCATTCGTCAGATGCGACGGGAAGACCCGCTGGGCCTGAGCCCGGCTGACGGCGGGTGCTGAGGATCAGTGACCGTCGGCTGCCGGCTCGACCAGCTCGACCAGGACACCGCCGGCGTCCTTGGGGTGCACGAAGTTGATCCGGCTGTTCGCCGTACCGCGCCGGGCCTCGGGGTAGAGCAGGCGCAGTCCGCGCTCGCGCAGGATCGCGGAGACCTGGTCGAGATCGGTGACCCGGTAGGCGAGCTGCTGCAGGCCCGGGCCGCTGCGGTCGATGAACTTCGCGATGGTCGACTCGGCGTTGAGCGGGGCGAGCAGTTGGATCTTGGAGTCGGTGTCGCCGACGGCGACCATCGCCTCGCGCACGCCCTGCTCCTCGTTGGTCTCTTCGTGCGCGACGTGCATGCCGAAGTTGTCGCGGTAGAACGCGATCGCCTCGTCGAGGTCGGGGACCGCGATGCCGACGTGGTCGATCGCGGTGAACAGGTGGGTGGGGACGCCTTCAGTGATGCTCATGCGCGTCATTGTGCCGTCGCCCGCTACCCGGAGTGGTGTGACGAGTGCCTCACCGACCGCACGATGGACCCCTCGCCGGGTCCCGCTACCCACGAGTACGCTCGAAAGAGTTCCGACCACACGTCTGCACGGAGGAAACATGTCCGACAACCCCAGCGTCATCGTCGCCGGCGCCCGTACGCCGATCGGTCGCCACCTCGGCGCCCTCAAGACCCTGTCGGCCGCGGACCTCGCCGGTGTCGCGATCAAGGGCGCGCTGGAGAAGGCCGGCGTCTCCGGCGACCAGGTCGACTACCTGATCCTGGGCCAGGTGCTCCAGGCCGGTGCCGGTCAGAACCCCGCGCGTACCGCGGGTCTCGCCGCAGGCCTGCCGCCGCAGGTTCCCTCCATCACCGTCAACAAGGTGTGCCTGTCGGGCATCAACGCCATCGCCCAGGCCGACCAGCTGATCCGTGCCGGCGAGGCCGACATCGTGGTCGCCGGTGGCACCGAGTCGATGACCCAGGCCCCCCACCTTCTCCCGAAGAGCCGCGAGGGCTTCAAGTACGGCGACACCGCGCTCGTCGACTCGCTCGCCTACGACGCGCTCTTCGACCAGGCCACCCAGCAGGGCATGGGCAACCTGACCGAGGCGACCAACGCGTGCCGCGAGACCCCGCTGACCCGTGAGGAGCAGGACGCCGTCGCGGCCCGCTCGCACCAGCTCGCCGCCGCCGCGCAGAAGAACGGCGTCTTCGACGACGAGATCGTCCCGGTGTCGATCCCGCAGCGCAAGGGCGACCCGGTCGTCGTCAGCCAGGACGAGGGTGTCCGTGGCGACACCACCGCCGAGGGCCTCGCGGGCCTGCGCCCGGCGTTCGCCAAGGACGGCACGATCACCGCTGCCTCGTCCTCGCAGATCTCCGACGGCGCCGCCGCGGTCGTGGTGACCAGCAAGAAGAAGGCCGAGGAGCTCGGTCTCCCGATCCTCGCCGAGATCGTCAGCCACGGGCAGGTCGCCGGCCCGGACTCAACCCTGCAGCTGCAGCCGGCCAACGCCACCAAGAAGGCCCTCGACAAGGCCGGCCTGACCGCCGCCGACCTCGACCTGGTCGAGTTCAACGAGGCCTTCGCCGCCGTCGGCATCGAGTCGGCCCGCGCCCTCGGCATCGACGAGGACAAGGTCAACGTCAACGGTGGCGCCATCGCCATCGGTCACCCGCTCGGTGCCTCCGGTGCGCGGATCACGCTGCACCTCGCGCTCGAGCTCAAGCGTCGCGGCGGTGGCCTCGGTGCCGCCGCCCTGTGCGGCGGTGGCGGCCAGGGTGACGCGCTGGTCCTGCGGGTTCCGGCCAGCTGATCGGCCGAGCGGACAGCGTTGCCTGACGCGAGCAACATCCAGGGCGGCCGTCGCGGGATCACCGCGGCGGCCGTTCCTGCATGGGTCGAGAAGGCCCGCGAGGGCGACCCGCGCGCGGTCGGGCGGCTGGTGTCGCTCGTCGAGGACGAGTCGCCGCTGCTGCCCGAGCTGATGCGGGCGCTGGCGCCGCACGCCGGTCACGCCCACGTCATCGGGCTCACCGGCTCCCCGGGCGTCGGCAAGTCGACGTCCACCAACGCGCTGATCGGCGAGCTGCGCCGGCGCGGGCGCCGGGTCGCCGTCCTCGCCGTCGACCCGTCCTCGCCGTTCTCCGGCGGCGCCCTGCTGGGCGACCGGATCCGGATGGGTGACCACGTCCTCGACCCCGGCGTCTTCATCCGCTCGATGGCCGCCCGCGGCCACCTCGGCGGCCTGGCCTGGACCACGCCGCAGGCGCTGCGGGTGCTCGACGGCGCCGGCTTCGACGTCGTCCTGGTCGAGACCGTCGGCGTCGGCCAGAGCGAGGTCGAGGTGGCCGGCCAGGCCGACACGACGATCGTGCTGCTCGCGCCCGGGATGGGCGACGGGATCCAGGCCGCGAAGGCCGGCATCCTCGAGATCGGCGACCTCTACGTCGTCAACAAGTCCGACCGCGAGGGCGCCGACAAGGTACGCCGCGACCTGCGGTCCATGCTCGGCCTCGCCGAGCGGCGCGACGGCGCCTGGCGGCCCCCGGTCCTCAAGACCACCGCGTCCAACGGCGACGGCGTGACCGACGTCGTCGACGCGATCGACGAGCACGCAGCCTGGCTGCGCGACAGTGGCGAGCTCGGCCGCCGCCGGGTCCGCCGCGCCCGCGACGAGATCGAGACCCTCGCGCTCACCGCCCTGCGCAAGCGCTGGGGCAGCGTCGGCGAGGGGGACCGGCTCGACGAGCTCGCCGCCGCGGTGGTCGCGGGCGAGGTCGACCCGCACACCGCGGCGACTCAGCTGACCGCCGGCTGACTCCCCCTAATCGTTCGATCGAACGGTTAGGGGGATTTCCGGGCGCCCAAGTCCCTCGAACCATTCGATCGAACGATTCGGAGACTCAGCTGAACGTCGGTCCCAGCGGCAGGAACGGCGGGCCCGGCAGGTCGATGCGCGGCGCGTTCGCGGCGTCGATCACGGTGACCGTCGTTGGCTGGCCGACCCGCACGCCCTCGGGGTCGCGGAGCACGACCGAGAACGTCTCGGCCGGCTCCAGGACGGCGTCGGTGGCGACCGGGATCCGCACCGTGCCCCTGACCTTGCCGGCCGGGATCTCCACCCGGGCCTGGAAGGCGGGCAGGTCGGAGCCGACGAGCGCCGTACCGGAGGCGGCCTCGACGACCACCGCTGTGGCGCGGCCGGCGGGCTGGGCGAGCTCGAGGGTGACGACCGCGTCGGTGCCTTCGACGGCGTCCTTCGCGACCGCGGTGACCAGTGGCGTCGGGAACCCGGGACGGCCGTTCTCGTCGAGTGCGGTGAAGCAGTAGCCGCGCCGCTTCGCGACGCGGATCACCCGCTCCACGGCGCCGACTGAGATCGGCGAGCGGTTGACGCCGTCGTGCTGGAGCACGATGTTGCGGCCAGGGTGCAGGCCCGCGAGGATCCGGCGCGCGATCTGCTGCGAGCTGCCCGACTTCCAGTCGAGCGAGTCGTCGGTCCACAGGACGGGGACGTAGCCGGAGGCCCGGATCGCCCGGCGTGCGGGCTTCGCGAGGGCGCCGTACGGCGGGCGCATCAGGTCGGTCGGGTGCAGCCCGGCGGCCTTCATCGCGCGTCGCGTCGCGCGCAGTGAGCGCCGCACGTCGCGGTAGGACTGGCGGCTCATGTCGCGGTGCGCCCAGCTGTGGTTGGCCACCAGGTTCCCGGCCTGCTCGACCTCGAGCGCGGCCGCCGGGCTGGCCGCGACCCGCTGCCCGACCATGAAGAACGTCGCCGGGACCTGGTTGCGGCGCAGCACCTGGACCAGCCGGTGTGTCGTACCGCGGGCCGGACCGTCGTCGAAGGTGAGCGCCACCTTGCCCGTGCAGCCCTTCGCGACCTCGGGCGGCATCGCCTCGGCCGGCGACGCGAGCGTCACCCCGCCGAGGGTCAGCAGGACGACGAGGAGCGCGGGGACAGGACGGAGCACCGCCACAGCATGAAGGGTCCGGGCGCCCCGAACCGGCATTTCGGCGGATTCCGGACTGTGACGTCGCTCCTGCGAGGATGACCACGTGAAGGACGTCGTCATCCTCGGCTCGACCGGATCGATCGGGACCCAGGCGCTCGACCTGGTGCGGGCCAACCGCGACCGGTTCCGGGTGGTGGGCCTGACCGCCGGCGGCGGCAACCCTGACCTCTTCGCCCAGCAGGTCGCGGAGTTCGCGCCCCGGTTCCACGGGCTCGGCGAGCAGGCCAGCGTCGAGGCCGCCCAGCAGGAGTGCGACGTCGTCCTCAACGGCATCACCGGCGCCGTGGGACTGCTCCCGACCCTGGCCGCGCTCGAGGCAGGCACCACGCTGGCGCTGGCCAACAAGGAGTCGCTCGTCATGGGCGGCCCGCTCGTGCTCGACAAGGCGAGGCCCGGCCAGATCGTGCCCGTCGACTCCGAGCACAGCGCGCTCGCGCAGTGCCTGCGCGGCGGCACCCCCGACGAGGTACGACGACTGGTGCTGACCGCGAGCGGCGGACCCTTCCGCGGCCGCAGCCGCGCGGAGCTCGCCGACGTCACGCCCGAGCAGGCGGGCAACCACCCCACCTGGGACATGGGCCCGGTGATCACGATCAACTCCGCGACCCTGGTCAACAAGGGCCTCGAGGTGATCGAGGCGCACCTGCTCTTCGGGATCCCGTTCGACCGGATCGAGGTCGTGGTGCACCCGACGAGCGTCGTGCACTCGATGGTCGAGTTCGTCGACGGCTCCACGCTGGTGCAGGCCAGCCCGCCGACCATGCTGATCCCGATCGCCCTCGGCCTGGCCTGGCCCGACCGGGTCCCGGACGCCGCGCCCGCCGTGGACTGGACCCGCGCCGAGACCTGGGAGTTCCTGCCCCTCGACGACGAGGCCTTCCCTGCCGTCGCGCTCGCCCGCGAGGCGGGGGAGAAGGGCAGCACCGCCCCGGCGGTCTACAACGCCGCCAACGAGGTCGCGGTGGAGGCCTTCCGCACCGGTCGCCTCGGATTCCCCGGGATCGTCGACGTGGTCGCCAGCGCGCTAGCCGCCCACGACGTACCCTCGAAGGGGCAGCTCTCCCTCGACGACGTCCTCGGCGCGGACGCGTGGGCGCGGGAGGCGGCCACCCAGCTCATCGACTCGAGGACCGCAACCCGCCCATGACCGCTCTGCTCTACCTGCTCGGTGTCGTCGTCTTCGCGGCGGCGATCCTGGCGTCGATCGGGCTCCACGAGCTCGGCCACATGATCCCGGCGAAGCGGTTCGGCGGGAAGGTCACGCAGTACTTCATCGGCTTCGGCCCCACCGTGTGGAGCAAGCAGGTCGGTGAGACGGAGTACGGCGTCAAGGCGATCCCCCTCGGCGGCTACGTCAAGATCGTCGGCATGCTCCCGCCCGGCGCGGCCGAGCTGGCCGACGAGGTGTCTGACGAGGTCGACGCCGAGGGCCGTGTCATCGGGCAGGTGGTCCGGGTCCGCAAGTCCAACACCGGGATGTTCACCCAGCTGATCTCGGACGCCCGCGCGGCGGAGTGGGAGACGATCCGCCCCGAGGACGCCGACCGCCTCTTCTACAAGTTCCCGTGGTGGCAGAAGGTCATCGTGATGGGCGGCGGCCCGACGGTGAACATCGCCATCGCCTTCCTCCTGTTCGCGGGTGTGTTCGCGACCTACGGCAACCCGGGCGACCAGACCGTCGAGACGACCATCGCCGAGGTCAACGCCTGCGTGCTCCCGGCCGAGGAGTCCGGCCGGGTGTGCACCCCCGAGGAGCTCGCGCAGAGTCCCACGCCCGCCCACGCGGCCGGGATCGAGGCCGGCGACCGGATCGTGTCGTTCAACGGCACCGAGGTCACCAGCTGGTCGCAGGTCCAGCGGCTGGTCAAGGCCAATGGCACCGGGCAGGCCGAGGTCGTCGTCGAGCGCGACGGCAAGGAGCAGACCTTCCGCACCCAGACCGTGGTCAAGCCGCCGCTCAAGGCCGGCGACAAGGTCGACAAGACGGTGGGCTTCCTCGGCGTCGTCCCCCGCTCGCACCCCACCACCGGCGGCGTCGTCTACACCGTCGACCAGATGGGCTCGATGACCGTCGAGGTGGTGAAGTCCCTCGCCACGCTGCCGGCCAAGGTCTGGGGCGTCGCCAAGGCGATCGTCGGCGCCGAGAAACGCGACCCGATGGGCCCGGTCAGCATCGTCGGCGGCGGCCGGCTGGCCGGCGAGACCGCCTCGCACACCGAGATCCCGGTGAAGGCGAAGCTGGTCTCCCTGCTGATGCTGGTCGCCGGCTTCAACTTCTTCATCGGCATGTTCAACTTCGTGCCGCTGCTGCCGCTCGACGGCGGCCACATCGCCGGTGCCCTGTGGGAGGCCGTGCGCCGTGGCTGGGCCCGGCTGCGTCGCCGCCCCGACCCCGGCTACGTCGACGTGGCCAAGCTGCTGCCGATCGCGTACGTCGTCGGCCTGGCGATCCTCGTCATGGGCATCGTGCTCATCGTCGGCGACATCGTCGTACCGGTTCACCTCGAATCCTGATCCACCCGCTGCGGAAAGTAGTCTTGACGCCATGACGTCCATCAGCCTGGGCATGCCCGAGGCGCCCCCGCCGGTGCTCGCTCCCCGCCGCCGGACCCGCCAGATCCGGGTCGGCAAGGTCGGGGTCGGCAGCGACCACCCGATCTCGGTGCAGTCGATGACCACGACGCTCACCTCCGACGTCAACACCACGCTCCAGCAGATCGCCGAGTTGACCGCCGCGGGCTGCGACATCGTCCGCGTGGCCTGCCCGAGCCAGGACGACGCCGACGCACTGCCGGAGATCGCGAAGCACAGCCAGATCCCGGTGATCGCCGACATCCACTTCCAGCCGAAGTACGTCTTCGCGGCGATCGAGGCCGGCTGCGCCGCCGTCCGGGTCAACCCGGGCAACATCAAGAAGTTCGACGACCAGGTCAAGGAGATCGCGAAGGCGGCCCAGGAGCACGGCACCTCGATCCGGATCGGCGTCAACGCCGGCTCGCTCGACAAGCGGCTGCTGGAGAAGTACGGCAAGGCCACCCCGGAGGCGCTCGTCGAGTCCGCCGTATGGGAGGCGAGCCTGTTCGAGGAGCACGGCTTCCGCGACTTCAAGATCTCGGTCAAGCACAATGACCCGGTCGTGATGGTCCGTGCCTACGAGCTGCTCGCCGAGCAGGGCGACTGGCCGCTGCACCTCGGCGTCACCGAGGCCGGCCCCGCGTTCCAGGGCACGATCAAGTCCGCCACTGCCTTCGGTGCGCTGCTCTCGCGCGGGATCGGCGACACGATCCGGGTCTCGCTCTCGGCGCCGCCGGTCGAGGAGGTCAAGGTCGGCATCCAGATCCTGCAGTCGCTCAACCTGCGCCCACGCAAGCTCGAGATCGTCTCCTGCCCGTCCTGCGGCCGGGCCCAGGTCGACGTCTACACGCTCGCCGAGCGGGTCACGGCCGGCCTCGACGGGCTCGAGGTCCCGCTCCGCGTCGCGGTCATGGGCTGTGTCGTCAACGGCCCGGGCGAGGCGCGCGAGGCCGACCTCGGCGTCGCCTCCGGCAACGGCAAGGGCCAGATCTTCGTCAAGGGCGAGGTCATCAAGACCGTCCCCGAGGCCGAGATCGTCGAGACCCTGATCGAGGAGGCGATGAAGATCGCCGAGTCGATGGAGCCGGTCGAGGGCGCGGAGGCCACGGTCTCGGTCTCCTGAGGACCTGGGTGCCCCATCGCCACTAGTGTGGTCGCGTGTTGACCACCCGGCACGGCGTGCGCGTCCTCGCGCAGGCAGACCTTCCCGCCTTCGTGGCCCTCGCCGGCCGCGACCCCGTGGTCAACGTGTTCGCGATCCACCGCGCCCACACCACGAACCTCGAGCCGCGCTGGCTCGGGGGTGAGATGTGGGGCCGGTTCGACGGCGGTCACCTGGTCGCGGCGTGCCACGTCGCCGCCAACCTGGTGCCGGTGCAGGCCACGCCCGAGGACGCGGAGGTGTTCGCGGGACGTGCGCTGGCCCGGCGTCGTACCGCCTCGACGATCGTGGGGCCGCAGGACGCCGTCCGCGCGTTCTGGGGCCACGTCGGCCGGGAGTGGGGGCAGCCGCGCGACGTTCGTTGGGACCAGCGCCACCTCGTCATCGACGCCGAACCACTGGTCGCGCCCGACCACGGGGTGCGACACGGCACGCCCGAGGACGTCCCCACGCTCTACCCGGCGTGCGTGGCGATGTACACCGAGGAGGTCGGGGTCTCGCCCGAGCTCGGCGGGGGAGGCGACCTCTACCGTGCCCGGGTGGCCCAGCTGGTCAGCCGGGCCTGGTCCTTCGTTCGGTACGACGGCGACGAGCTGGTCTTCAAGGCCGAGGTGGCCTGTGCGACCCCGGACGCCGCCCAGATCCAGGGGGTGTGGGTGCCACCGCACCGGCGCGGCGAGGGGATCGCCACGGCCGGGATGGCCGCGGTCGTGCGGCACGTGCGGGCCCGCATCGCGCCCTCGGTGTCGCTCTACGTCAACGACTGGAACCACGCGGCCCGCAAGGCCTACGAGCGGGTCGGGTTCACCGAGACCGCGCGCTTCGCGACCGTCATGTTCTGACCTCGCCGAGGTGGGGCACCCCGGCCCACAGGAGTCGCGCGGCGACGTCGGTCACCTCGTCCAGGCTCGCCGCCGGGTGCTCCTGCCACCAGCGGGCGACGCCGTCGACGCCGGTGATGAGCAGCTCGACGACCACCTCGGCCGCGGTCGAGCCGTGGGGGAGGCCCGCGCGGTCGAGGTCGGGTCCGAGCATGGTGGCGACCGCCTGGGTGCGGGCGGTGCGGAAGGTCCGCAGCGCCCGGTCCAGCTCGGGGTCGCCGGTCGGGATCGGGTCGACCAGGATCCGGCGGGCGGCGGGACGCTGCCGCGCGAAGGAGAGGTACGCCGCCACGGTCGCCCGCATCCGGTCCCGGCCCGCCCCCGCCCCGGTGATGCCGGCACCCACCTCGGCCAGCATGGCGGCGTTCTGGGTGTCCAGGACGTGGAGGTAGAGGTCGCGCTTGGAGCGGAAGTGGTCGTAGAGCACGGTCCTGCTGACGCCGGCAGCACCCGCGATCTCGCCGACCGACGCGGCGTCGTACCCACGGGCGGCGAACACCTCGACCGCCGCGGCCTCGATCCGCTCGCGGCGAGCCGATGCGCTGAGCCGCCGGCGGAGGCCCTCGGTGGTGCTCACGACGCCTCCTCGCTGCGGTCGCCCGGACCGACAGGAACGTCGGTTGCGGGCGTCTCTCTTGACCGGATGTGGTTCAGGTCACGATACTCGCTGTCAACGACTAACCGACACCAGTGTCGGTTGGAGATCATGGGGTGATCGCCGATGGCGCAGCTGGACCGTCGTACCTTGCTCACGTCCGCCGGTGCCGTCGGCGCCGGCGCGGTCCTCGCCGGCACCGGGCTGGCCCCGGCGTTCGCCGCCACTCCCGGCAAGCGGGTCGCCGTCCTCGGTGGCGGCATGGCCGGACTGACCGCCGCGCACGAGCTCGTCGAGCGGGGCTTCGAGGTGACCGTCTTCGAGCCGTCCGCCTGGGGCGGCAAGGCCCGCAGCATCCCGGTCGCCGGCACCGCCGCGGGTGGTCGCGCCGACCTGCCGGGCGAGCACGGCTTCCGCTTCTTCCCCGGCTTCTACCACCACGTCCCGGAGACGATGCGACGGATCCCGTTCGGGAACGGGACCGTCGGCGACAACCTGGTCGCCGCCAGTGGCGGCAAGTTCCTGCGCTCCGGCGACCACGCCGACGCCTTCGTGTTCGGCATCGGGCCGGACCCGCAGCAGGTCCTCACGGTCGACGGCCTGCGCCGGTTCCTGCGCGACACGCTCGGCGGTTCCGCCGTACCTCCGCACGAGCTCACCTACTTCGTCGAGCGGCTGCTCGTCTTCCTCACCAGCTGCGACGAGCGCCGGCTCGGGCAGTGGGAGAAGGTCAGCTGGTGGGACTTCGTCGGCGCGGCGAAGCGGTCCACGCCGTACCAGAAGATCCTCGCCGCCGGCCTCACCCGCAACCTGGTCGCGGCCAAGGAGACCATCGCCAGCACCCGCACCATCGGCAACATGGGCGAGGCCTTCGTCTACAACATGATGGGTCGGGGCAACGACGGCGCGCTCGACCGGGTGCTCGACCTGCCGACCAACGAGGCCTGGATCGACCCGTGGCTGACCTACCTGCGCGGGCGCGGCGTCCGCTTCGTCGCCGGCCAGGGGCTGGTCCGCTACGAGACCGCAGGCGGGCGGATCACCGCTGCCGTCCTCGCCGACGCCGCCGGCGCGACGAGCCGCGTCGAGGCGGACTGGTTCGTCAGCGCGATGCCGGTCGAGCGGGTGGTCCCGACCCTGACTCCGGACGTCCTCGCCCTCGACCCCGGCCTGCAGCGGCTCTCGGCGCTCAAGACCGACTGGATGGTGGGCATCCAGTTCTTCCTGCGCGCACCGGTGCCGATCACCAAGGGGCACATCACCTTCATCGACTCTCCGTGGGCGCTCACCGCGCTGACCCAGGGCCAGTTCTGGGCGGACCGCGTGGTCTCCCGCGACTACGGCGACGGGGAGGTGGTCGACATCCTCTCCGTCGACGTCTCCAACTGGGACGCGCCCGGGATCCTGTACGGCAAGCCGGCCAAGGAGTGCACCCGCCAGGAGATCGCCGACGAGGTGCTCGCCCAGATCCGCGACCACCACACCGCCGGCGACCTGCTGCCCGAGGGGATCATCCATTCGTGGTTCCTCGACCCCGGCGTCCAGTGGAACGCCGCGGCCGGCCGCAACACCAACGAGACGCCGCTGCTGGTCAACACCGTCGACTCCTGGTCCAGCCGGCCGACCGCCCGCACCCGGATCCCCAACCTGCTGCTCAGCGGCGACTTCGTGCAGACCGACATCGACCTGGCCACGATGGAGGGGGCCAACGAGTCGGCCCGGCACGCCGTCAACGCGCTCCTCGACGAGGCCGATTCGCCGGCGGCGCGGGCCAAGACCTTCACGCTCTACGACCCGCCCGAGTTCGCCCTGCTCAAGCAGGCCGACAAGGTGCTCTACAAGCTCGGCCGGCGCAACCTGCTCGACCTCGGCTGACAGGTCGGCTGACAGAGTGGGGACATGACCGTCCCCCTCACGGCCAAGGCCGTCACCGGAGCCTTCGTCGCCAGCGGCGTCGTGCACCTCGTCCGCCCGCAGGTGTTCGAGCCGTTGGTTCCCGAGCAGCTGCCCGGCGGCCCACGGCCGTGGGTGACGTGGAGCGGTGTCGCCGAGCTGGCCTGCGCCGCCGGCATGCTGCACCCGCGCACCCGCCGGGTGGCGGCGTACGCCGGCGCGGCGCTGTTGGCCGGCGTGCTCCCGGGGAACGTGAAGATGGCGCTCGACGCCCAGCGCGGCGACAACGCGGTGCTCAAGGCCGGCACGCTGGCCCGGCTGCCGCTCCAGGTGCCGATGATCCGCGCGATGCTGAAGGCGGCACGCGCGGCCTGAGCGTTAGAGGTTCCGCCAATAGGTGCCGCCTGCTGCGCGCCGCGATCCACGTACGCTGACGGCGTTGGCGTCGCTCGTTGGGCGGACAAGCACGACTTCGCTCCGCCGCCTTGTCAGCGCACGCGCCTCGCGACGCTCGCGACGACGCCACCTATTGGCGGAACCTCTTACTGGTTCGCTGCGCCACGGGGCCCGGCCGTAGGCTTCGGCCCGTGCTGATGCGGATGTCGACCCTGTTCGTTCGGACCCTGCGCGAGGACCCCTCGGACGCGGAGGTCCCGAGCCACCGGCTGCTCGTGCGCGCCGGCTACATCCGCCGCGCCGCGCCGGGCATCTACACCTGGCTGCCGCTGGGCCTGGCCGTGCTGCGCAAGATCGAGGGCATCATCCGCGACGAGATGAACGGGATCGGCGCGCAGGAGGTGTCCTTCCCCGCGCTGCTGCCGCGCGAGCCCTACGAGGCGACCAACCGCTGGACCGAGTACGGCGAGGGCATCTTCCGGCTCAAGGACCGCAAGGACGCCGACTACCTCCTCGGTCCCACGCACGAGGAGATGTTCACCCTCCTCGTCAAGGACATGTACAGCTCCTACAAGGACCTGCCGCTGAGCCTCTACCAGATCCAGACCAAGTACCGCGACGAGGCGCGGCCCCGCGCAGGCCTGCTGCGTGGGCGCGAGTTCACGATGAAGGACTCCTACTCCTTCGACGTCAGCGACGCGGGCCTCGAGGTGTCCTACCAGAACCACCGCGACGCCTACGTCCGGATCTTCGACCGGCTCGGCTTCGACTACGCCATCGTCAAGGCCACCGCCGGCGCGATGGGCGGCTCGAAGTCGGAGGAGTTCCTCGCCAAGGCCGAGGTCGGCGAGGACACCTACGTCCGCTGCACCCACTGCGACTACGCCGCCAACGTCGAGGCCGTGCAGGTCCGCCCGCCCGCGCCCACGTCGTACGACGCACTGCCGGCTGCCCACGCCGAGCCGACCCCCGACACCCCGACCATCGACACGCTGGTCGCCCACCTCAACGCGGCCTATCCCCGCGAGGACCGTCCGTGGGTGGCCGGTGACACGCTCAAGAACGTCGTCGTCGTGCTGAAGCACCCCGACGGTACCCGCGAGCCCCTCGCCATCGGCCTGCCCGGCGACCGTGAGGTCGACCAGAAGCGGCTCGAGGGCCAGCTCGAGCCGATCGAGGTCGAGCCCATGGACGAGGCCGAGTTCGCCAAGCACCCCGCGCTGGTCAAGGGCTACATCGGGCCCGGAGCGCTCGGCGAGGAGAGCAAGTCCGGTATCCGCTTCCTCCTCGACCCCCGGGTCGCCGACGGCACCCGCTGGGTGACCGGCGCCGACGTCCACGGCTCCCACGTCATCGACCTCGTGGCCGGCCGCGACTTCACCGCTGACGGCACCATCGAGGCCGCCGAGGTCCGCGACGGCGACGCCTGCCCCAACTGCACCGAGGGCACGCTCGAGACCGCCCGCGGCATCGAGATGGGCCACGTCTTCCAGCTCGGCCGCAAGTACGCCGACGCGCTCGACCTCAAGGTGCTCGACGAGAACGGCAAGCTGGTCACCGTCACGATGGGCTCCTACGGCATCGGCGTCACGCGCGCGGTGGCCGCGATCGCCGAGGACACCCTCGACGAGATCGGCCTGTGTTGGCCGCGCCACGTCGCGCCCGCCGACGTCCACGTCGTCGCTGCCGGCAAGGACGAGGCCGTGTTCGCCGCGGCGGACGAGCTCGTCGCGGGGCTCACCGCCGCCGGCCTCGACGTCATCTACGACGACCGCGCCGGCAAGATCAGCCCCGGGGTGAAGTTCAAGGACGCCGAGCTGATCGGCGTACCGACCATCGTCACCGTCGGGCGCGGCGTGGCCGATCCCGACAACAAGGTCATCGAGATCAAGGACCGGCGCAGCGGGGAGCGGCAGGAGGTCGCCCTCGGCGACGCCGTCGCCGCGCTGACGGCGATCGTCCGGGGCTGATCCCGGTGGCGGTCGACGCGGTCATCTTCGACTGGGGCGGCACGCTGACCGCCTGGCACGACATCGACTTCCACGCGGAGTCGCTCGCCCTCGCGCAGGCCGTGCGAACAACGCCGGACACGTCCGACGACCACCACGCGCACGCCGTCCGCCTGCACGAGGCCGGCAGCGTGGTCTGGGGCCGCAGCCGCGACCACCAGCGCAGCGCCACCATCGGCGACCTGTTCGACGCGGCCGGCCTCGACCACGACCCGGACCTGCTCGACGCCTACTACGCGTTCTGGGAGCCGCACACCCTCACTGACCCCGAGGTCGGCCCGCTGTGGCGGTGGCTGCGCAGCGAGGGGATCAAGGTCGGCGTCCTGTCCAACACGATCTGGCCGCGCGCCTGGCACCGCGGGTACTTCGAGCGCGACGGCGTCCTCGACCTCCTCGACGGCGACGTCTACACGAGCGAGGTCCCGTGGACGAAGCCCTCGCCCGAGGCCTTCCGCGCGGCCATGGACGCCGTCGGCGTGACCGACCCCGCCGCCTGTGTGTACGTCGGCGACCGGCTCTTCGACGACGTCTGGGGCGCGCAGAACGCGGGGATGCGGGCCGTGCACGTCCCGCACAGCACCATCCCGGCCGACCAGGTGGGCCACACCGAGGGCGAGCCCGACGCCGTCGCGCACCGCCTCTCCGAGCTGCCCGGACTGCTCGCTCCCTGGCGCTGATCGGACTCAGGTGAGGGTTCCCTCATCTGCAGGTTTGTGCAGTGCACATTTATGAGGATCGCAACCGCGGGCCCTCGGACGCGTTCTGTTGCATGATTGTGCACACGGCGGACGGTGAGCCCCACCTCTCCCGGTCGCCTGATGACCGTTGTCCCCGGTCACCATCGGTTCGCGACCCCGGCTTCGGGGGACGTCTCGGGAGTTCCCCGGATGTCGGAGGTCGCGAACCGGTGGCGTTTTTGGGGCGTTCAGAGGCCGGGCAGCCGGTCCGGCCGGCCACCGAAGGCGGTGCTGCGCACCGCGGCGTCGACGAGCGCGTCGACAGCCCAGGCGCGTGCCTCGCCGGTCGTGCTGGCGACGAGGTAGGCGTAGGTCTGCGTCGCTGACTCCTCGAGCGCGCGGGCACGGTCGGTGACCGCCGCGGGCGTGCCGAGGTCCGCCGGCAGGCCGTAGCCCGGCTCGGCGGCGACCGGCTCGGCGCCGGCGGCCCGCAGCCGGGCCATCAGGTCGTCGCGGCGCGTCCGGTGGGTCGTGTACGCCGAGGTGAGGGCGGCGTACAGCGCGGCGGAGCCGGACTGCGAGGTCTGGCCGCCGAGGACGCCGTACACGAAGACGGCGGCGTGCTCGGCGGCGAGCGTGGTCTGCAGGGCCTCGACGGCGGGCGGGGGGTCGCCGGCCGCGGCGGGCAGCGTGGCGGGGGGCCGGCTGGCGGGGCCGACGAGGACCTGGGCGAGGGCGGCGGCCATCGAGGCCAGAACCTGGGCGAGACCGCCGCTGTGCGCCTCGCGGGCAGCGCCGACGAGCCGGTCGCGCAGCGCGGTCTCGGCGGTGACCAGGGCGGCGCGTGCCGCCGGGCGGTCCGCGGCGACCTCCGATGCGGTCGCGGTGACAGAGCCGCCGAGCTCGGCGGCGTGGGCGTCGTGGACCCGGGCGAGGCGGGCGGCGACCTTGAGGCCGGGCAGTGCGTCCGCGGTCGCCGCGGCCAGCGCGCCGGTGGTCGAGATGGCGGCCAGGACGGTCTCGACGAGGGTGCTGTCGGCGTCGGCCGCGGGCGCCGTGGGCGTCACCGCGCCCGACACGCCCGGGTCGTCGCCCGAGCCGAGGACGTCGTCGATCGCGTCGCATCCGGTCAGCACCAGCGTCGTTGCGCCGATCCCGCCGAGGAGGACGAGCCGTCGGGGGACGGGGCGGGGACCTGCAGGCACCCGGCGACCCTATCGGGCAGGGGGCGGCCGGGTATCGTGTGCCTCGCACAGCCACAACAGGACACGGGGAGACTCACCATGGGTACTCATTCCGCTCAGGGAGCGACAGCAGAGCGGATCGAGCACGTCCTCGTCGCTCCGCTCGCCGAGCTGGGCCTCGACCTCGAGGCCGTGGAGCTCACCCCCGCCGGGAAGCGTCGCGTGCTGCGGATCGCCGTCGACACCGACGGCGGGCTCACCCTCGACGACGTCGCGTCGGCGACCAAGGTGATCGACCGGGTCCTGGAGGACGACGGCCCCGACGGGGGAGCCAAGGCCCTCGGCGAGCTGCCGTACACGCTGGAGGTCACCTCCCGCGGCGTGGACCGGCCGCTCACCCTGCCGCGCCACTGGCGCCGCAACGAGGGGCGCCTGGTGAAGGTGTCGCTCGCCGACGACGCCACCGTGACCGGCCGGATCGGCACCAGCGACGACGAGGGCGTCGATCTCGCCGTCGACGGCGGCGAGCGCCGGGTCGCCTACAGCGAGGTGCGCAAGGCTTTGGTGCAGATCGAGTTCAACCGCAAAGACATGAAGAACGACACGAACGACGAGAACGACAAGGACGCCGACTGATGGACATCGACCTCAGCATCCTCCGGACGCTGGAGCGCGAGAAGGAGATCAAGTTCGACGTCCTCGTCGAGGCGATCGAGCAGGCGCTGCTCACGGCGTACCACAAGACCGAGGGCTCGGTCTCGCAGGCGCGGGTCGAGCTCAACCGCAAGACCGGGCACGTCACGGTGCTGGCCGCCGAGCTCGACGCCGAGGGCAACAAGGTCGGCGAGTACGACGACACCCCGGACGGCTTCGGCCGCATCGCCGCGACGACCGCGAAGCAGATCATGCTGCAGCGGCTGCGCGACGCCGAGGACGAGATCAAGTTCGGTGAGTTCTCCGGCAAGGAGGGCGACATCATCTCCGGCGTCATCCAGCAGGGCCGCAACCCCGACGACGTGCTCGTCGACCTCGGCCGGATCGAGGCCCACCTGCCCGCCAGCGAGCGCGTCCCCGGCGAGGACTACCGCCACGGCACCCGGATCAAGTGCCTGGTGGTCTCCGTCCGCAAGGGCATGCGCGGCCCGCAGGTCACCCTGTCCCGTTCCCACCCGAGCCTGGTCAAGAAGCTGTTCGCACTCGAGGTCCCCGAGATCGCCGACGGCACCGTCGAGATCGCCGCCATCGCCCGCGAGGCCGGCCACCGCACCAAGATCGCGGTGAAGTCGACCGTCTCGGGCGTCAACGCCAAGGGTGCCTGCATCGGCCCGATGGGCCAGCGGGTGCGCAACGTGATGGCCGAGCTCGGCGGCGAGAAGATCGACATCGTCGACTGGTCCGACGACCCGGCCCGGCTCGTGGCCAACGCCCTGTCCCCGGCCCAGGTGCAGTCGGTGACCGTGGTCGACGCGGCCGCCCGCTCGGCCCGCGTCGTCGTCCCCGACTTCCAGCTGTCGCTGGCCATCGGCAAGGAGGGCCAGAACGCCCGCCTCGCCGCTCGCCTGACCGGCTGGCGCATCGACATCCACTCGGATGAGGAGGCCGGCGCAGCCGGCTGACGAGTCCGAGGGGATGCGGCCGACCCGGCGGAAACGCACCGGGGGAGCGAAGTGGAGGAGGGCGGCTTGCGCCGGGTCGGCGTCACGCACCTCCCGGTTCGTGAACTCGGCACCCCAACCGGTAGAGTTGGTTCTTGGTGGCACACCGACCGAATTCCCCTGTACGCCCTGACGCCGTCCCGATCCCGGGGCCCGTCCGGACCTGCATCGGCTGCCGGGCACGCGCCACCAAGAGCGAGTTGTTGCGGGTGACCGCCGGCTCGGGACCCGACGGCCAGCCGGCCGTCGTCCCGGATCCTGGTGGCACCGCGCCGGGCCGTGGAGCGCACCTGCACCCCACGACCGGCTGCTACGACCTCGCGGTACGGCGGAAGGCCTTCTCCCGTGTGCTCCGGATCGCTCCGGGCGCGGGTGGGCACTCCAGCGTGCCGGTGGGGGAGTACGTCGCCCAGGCGGCCGCAGCTCGGACCGATCCGACCGACAGAGACTGGAGCAACAGCTCATGAGCACTCGATGAGTACCTCGCGATGAGCCAGTTCGTTCTGCACCACCCACCAACGGTCTAGAGATCCAACCCGGGTCTTGGGCCAGAAGGAGAACCGTGGCCAAGACCCGAGTTTCCGAACTCGCGAAGCAGTACGGCATCAAGAGCGCCGACGCGCTCAAGATGCTCAGTGACATTGGCGAGTTCGCCAAGACGGCGTCGTCGAGCATCGAGCTCCCCGCCGTGAAGAAGTTCGAGGCGACCTACGGAGCCGAGCTCCTCGCCAAGATGAAGCCTGCCGGCGAGTCCGCCGGTGAGGCCGCCAAGCCGGCCCCGAAGGCTCCGGCCAAGAAGGCCGCTGCCGCGCCCGAGGCGCCCGCCGCCGAGGCTCCTGCTGCCGAGGCCCCCGCTGCTGAGGCCCCCGCGGCCGAGGCGCCGGCTGCTGCCGCGCCCAAGCCCGGCGGTCCCCGCCCGGGCCCGCGGCCCGGTCCGAAGGCTGCCGCCGCTCCCGAGGCGCCGGCCGTCGAGGAGCAGCCCGCCGCTGCCGCGGCCCCGGCTGCGCCCGAGGCCCCTGAGGCTCCGGCCGCTCCCGCCGCCCCGGCTGCCAAGCCCGGTGCGCCGAAGCCCCCGACGCCCAAGGCGCCGGCCCCGGCTCCGCGTCCGGTCGGCAAGCCCGGTGGCACCCCGCGTCCGGGCAACAACCCGTTCGCACCCAGCCAGGGCATGGGGCGTCGTCCCGCTCCGCCGCCGCGCGAGGGTGAGGCCGGTCCGGCCGGCCCGCGGCCGCCGGCCGGTGCCGGCGGCGGCGCTGGCCGTCCCGGCATGCCGCGTCCCAACCCGGCGATGATGCCGAAGTCCGCCGGTTCCTTCGGGCAGGGCGGCCCCGGCGGCGGTCGTGGCCCGGGTGGCCCCGGTCGCCCCGGTCCCGGTGGTCGTGGTCCGGGTGGTCCCGGTCGCGCTGGTGCCCCGGGTCGTCCCGGTGCCGGTGCCGGTGCGGGAGCTCCCGGCGGTCGCGGTCCCGGTGGCTTCGGCCCCGGTGGCGGCGGTCGTCCCGGTGGCGGCGGTCGTCCCGGCCAGCGCGGCCAGACCCAGGGTGCCTTCGGTCGCCCGGGTGGTCCCGCGCGCCGCGGTCGCAAGTCGAAGCGGGCGCGTCGCCAGGAGTTCGAGGCCATGGAGGCCCCGACGATCGGCGGCATGCGGGTCCGCAAGGGCAACGGCGAGACGGTCCGTCTCGCCCGGGGCTCCTCGCTGACCGACTTCGCCGAGAAGATCGGCGTCGACGCCGCCTCGCTGGTGCAGATGCTCTTCCACCTCGGCGAGATGGTCACGGCCACCCAGTCGGTGGGCGACGAGACGCTGGAGCTGCTCGGTGACGAGCTCAACTACGTCGTCGAGGTCGTCTCCCCGGAGGACGAGGACCGCGAGCTGCTCGGGACGTTCGACCTCGAGTTCGGCGCCGACGAGGGCAGCGAGGACGACCTGGTCGTCCGCCCGCCGGTCGTCACCGTCATGGGTCACGTCGACCACGGAAAGACCAAGCTCCTCGACGCGCTGCGCGACGCCAACGTCGTCGCGGGTGAGGCCGGCGGCATCACCCAGCACATCGGTGCCTACCAGGTCCACACCGAGGTCGACGGCACTGACCGCCGGATCACCTTCATCGACACCCCGGGTCACGAGGCGTTCACCTCGATGCGTGCCCGTGGCGCCCAGGCGACCGACATCGCGGTGCTGGTGGTTGCGGCCGACGACGGCGTCATGCCGCAGACGGTCGAGGCGCTCAACCACGCCAAGGCCGCCAACGTGCCGATCGTGGTCGCGGTCAACAAGATCGACAAGGAGAGCGCGGACCCGACCAAGGTCCGTGGCCAGCTCTCCGAGTACGGCCTGGTGCCCGAGGAGTACGGCGGCGACGCGATGTTCGTCGACGTCTCGGCCAAGGCCGGGCTCAACCTCGACAAGCTGCTCGAGGCCGTCGTGCTCACCGCCGACGCGTCCCTCGACCTGCGGGCCAACCCGGTGCAGGACGCCCAGGGCCTGGTCATCGAGGCGCACCTCGACCGCGGTCGCGGTCCGGTCGCGACCGTCCTGGTCCAGCGCGGCACGCTGCGGGTCGGCGACTCGATCGTCGCCGGTCCGGCCCACGGCCGCGTCCGCGCCATGCTCGACGAGCACGGCAACGAGCTGACCGAGGCCGACCCGGCCCGTCCGGCGATGGTCCTCGGCCTCTCGTCCGTCCCGGGCGCCGGCCAGAACTTCCTCGTGGTCGAGGACGACCGGATGGCACGCCAGATCGCCGAGAAGCGTGAGGCGCGGGAGCGGGCGGCCCTACAGGCCAAGCGCCGCGTGCGTCGTACCCTCGAGGACTTCATGGCCTCCATGGAGAAGGGCGAGAGCCAGGAGCTCAACCTCATCCTCAAGGGCGACGTGTCCGGTTCGGTCGAGGCTCTCGAGGACGCCCTCGCCCAGATCGACGTGGGCGAGGAGGTCAGCCTGCGGGTCATCGACCGCGGTGTCGGTGCGATCACCGAGACCAACGTCGACCTCGCCGCCGCCTCCGACGCGATCATCATCGGCTTCAACGTCCGCCCGCAGGGCAAGGCGGGTCAGATGGCCGAGAAGGAGGGCGTCGAGATCCGCTACTACTCGGTCATCTACCAGGCGATCGAGGAGATCGAGGCGGCCCTCAAGGGCATGCTCAAGCCGGAGTACGAGGAGCACGCTCTCGGTCAGGCGGAGATCCGTGCGATCTTCCGCTCGTCCAAGATCGGCAACATCGCCGGCTGCATGGTCACCAGTGGTGTCATCCGCCGCAACGCCAAGGTCCGCGTCCTGCGCGACGGCGCCGTGGTGGCCGACAACCTCGACCTCGCCTCGCTCAAGCGTGAGAAGGACGACGCGGCCGAGGTCCGGGAAGGCTTCGAGTGCGGTCTCGTGCTCAAGAACTTCCAGGACATCAAGGAGGGCGACATCGTCGAGGCCTTCGAGATGCGGGAGATCCCGCGCGGCTGACGCACGCCGGCAACACCTCGTGGTGCCGCCCGTCCCTGCACAGGGGCGGGCGGCGCCGCCGTTCTAGTGATAGGAAACAGACCATGGCCAGCCCGCGGGTACGCAAGATCGCCGACCGGATCCAGGTGATCGTCGCCGAGATGCTCGAGCGCCGGATCAAGGACCCGCGCCTCGGCTTCGTCACCGTCACCGAGGTCCGCCTCACCGGCGACGCCCAGAACGCGACCGTCTACTACACGGTGCTCGGCGAGGACGCCGACCAGCAGGCCACCGCGACCGCGCTGGAGTCCGCCAAGGGCGTCCTGCGCTCCGAGGTCGGCAAGCAGCTCGGCATGCGCCACGTCCCGTCGCTCGCCTTCGAGTTCGACGGCGTCCCCGAGACCGCCCGCCACCTCGACGAGGTGCTGGCCCGGGCCCGCGAGGCCGACGCGGCCGTCGCCGCGGCCCGCGAGGGCGCGCGGCCGGCCGGCGAGGCCGACCCCTACAAGAAGCCGCGCGAGGTCGTCGACGAAGAGGCCGAGGACGACTAGTGGTGGCCAAGCCCGCCGTGCCGTCGGGCCTGGTCGTCGTCGACAAGCCCGCCGGCATGACCTCGCACGCCGTCGTGTCCCGCGTGCGCCGGGCGGTCGGCACCCGCAAGGTCGGCCACGCCGGTACCCTCGACCCGATGGCGACGGGGGTGCTGGTGCTCGGCGTCGAGCGCGCCACCCGGCTGCTCGGGCACCTCATGCTCACCGAGAAGGCGTACGACGCCACGGTGCGGCTCGGCGCCTCGACCACCACCGACGACGCCGAGGGTGAGCTCGTCACCGCGACGCCGACGGGTCACCTCGAGCTCGCGGCCGTCCGCGCCCGGTTCGCGACCCAGGTCGGCGAGATCCTCCAGGTGCCGACGGCCGTCAGTGCGATCAAGGTCGATGGCAAGCGCGCCTACCAGCGGGTCCGCGACGGCGAGGAGGTCGAGCTCGACGCGCGGCCGGTGACCGTCCACGAGCTGACCGTCCACGACCAGCGGGTCGTGGGGGACTACCTCGACGTCGACATCACGGTCCGCTGCTCGAGCGGCACCTACATCCGCGCGATCGCGCGTGACGTCGGCGCCGCGCTCGGCGTGGGCGGTCACCTGACCGCGCTGCGTCGTACCGCCGTCGGGCCGTTCACCCTCGACGGCGCGGTCACCGACCTCGACGACGTCACCGTGACCCCGCTCGCCGACGCGGCGCGCGCGAGCTTCCCCGCGCTCGACCTCGACGCCGGCCAGGCGCAGGCGGTCCGCTACGGCCGGCCACTGCCGCTCGCCATCGACGCGCTCACCGGGGTGTTCGCCCCCGACGGCGAGTTCCTCGCGCTCTACCGTCCCGAGGGCGGCGCGGCGCGCCCGGCGGCCGTCTTCGTCGGCTGAGTGACCATGTGGGAGAGTTGCGGCCGTGCGAGTGTGGCGTGACTTCTCCGACGTGCCCGGCGACCTCGGTCGCACGGTCGCGACGATCGGGAACTTCGACGGCATGCACCTGGGCCACCAGCACGTCGTACGACGGGCGCGGGAGGTGGCCGCCGAGGTCGGCGTCGACCACGTGGTCGCGGTGACCTTCGACCCGCACCCGATCGCCGTGCTGCGCCCCGAGCACGCCCCACCGACGCTCACCACGATCGACCAGCGGCTGCGCCTGCTCGGCGAGACCGGTGTCGATGACGTCCTCGTCATCCCCTTCACCCGCGACATCGCGGCCTGGACGCCGGAGGAGTTCATCGACCGGATCCTGGTCGACACCCTGCACGTCAGGGCCGTGGTCGTCGGGGCGAACTTCCGCTTCGGCAACCGGGCCGCCGGGGACTGCAACCTGCTGCGCAGCGCCGGCCTCGAGCACGACTTCGTCCTCGAGGAGGTCAGCCTCGACGGCGGACCCCAGGTCTGGTCGTCCACCTACGTGCGCACCTGCCTCGCGGCCGGCGACGTCACCGGCGCCGCCGAGGCGCTCGGCCGGGTCTTCACCGTCACCGGCACGGTCGTCGAGGGCGACAAGCGCGGGCGCGAGCTGGGCTTCCCGACCGCCAACGTGCCGGTGCGTCCGGGCGCCGCGGCCCCGGCGGACGGTGTGTACGCCGGCCGGTTGACGGTGCACGACGGCCCCGACGCCGGTACGTCGTACCCGGCCGCGATCAGTGTCGGCACCAACCCGACCTTCGCCGGCGAGCGCGAGCGGCGGGTCGAGTCCTACGTGCTCGACCGCACCGACCTCGACCTCTACGGCCTCGAGGTCGAGGTCGCCTTCGTCGAGCGGCTGCGCGGCATGGTCCGGTTCGACTCGATCGAGGAGCTGCTCACCGCCATGGCCGACGACGTCGACCGGGCCCGGGCGATCCTCGCCGACTGACGGGGCTGCGATGACCGGGGCGCGGGACGACCTCGCCGCCGCCGAGCGGTGGTTCGTCGAGCACGGGCTGCCCTACTTCGTCGACGGCTACCGCGCCGCGGTCGCCCGAGGGCTGCGCCGCGCGCGCCTGGTCCCTGCCCTGGCGGTGGCCGGCGTGCTGGCCGTCGTGGCCGGCCTCGTGACCGGGCCGTGGCTCGGTGTGGCCTCCGCGCTCGGCGCCGCGCTGACCGCGTTCGGCGTCGTGCTCGCGATGTACGCCGTCGCCGTGCTGCGTGCGTGGCTGATCGTGGGCTGGGCGATCCGGCGTACCTTCCGCTCGATGGGGCTGATGCTCCCGCTCGTGACGCGCGCCCTGCCGCTGCTGCTGCTGTTCATCACCTTCCTGTTCATCAACACCGAGGTCTGGCAGGTCGCGGCGAGCCTGGACGGCGGGGTGCTGTGGGTGGCGGTGCTGCTGTTCGCGGCCATCGCCGTGGGCTTCCTGCTCACCCGGCTGCCCGAGGAGCTCGACAGCGTCGACGACGAGGTCGAGTCGGCGCAGCTGATCGAGGCCTGCACCGGCACCCCGCTCGAGCCCGCGGCCCGGCGGATCGCCGCCCGCGTCGACCGGGTGGGCGCGGTCGACGCCGAGGTCAGCGGGCTGCAGAAGGCCAACCTGGTGCTGGTCCTGCTCGTCACGCAGACGGTCCAGGTGCTGCTGCTCGCCCTCGCGGTCTTCGCCTTCTTCATCGTCTTCGGCCTGGTCGCGATGGAGCCGGAGGTGCTCGAGCTGTGGCTCGCCCACCCGGTGCACGCGCTGGACGGCCCGGTCGGGCACCTGTTCGGCGAGCGGCTCAGCCTCGAGCTGCTGCGGGTCTCGACCTTCCTCGCCGCCTTCAGCGGCCTCTACTTCACGGTGTACGCCGTCACCGACGAGCTCTACCGCCGGCAGTTCTTCTCCGTGGTGATCCGCGAGCTCGAGCGGGCGGTGAGCGCCCGGGTGGCCTACCGCTCGCTGCGCGACGAGGATCTGGCGTGACCCCGGTCCCGCTGGTCCTCGACTGCGACGCCGGGACCGACGACGCCATCGCGATCCTGCTCGCCGCCCTCCATCCGGGCCTCGACCTGCTCGGCGTGTCCACGGCGAGCGAGGAGGAGGCAGCCTCCGTGCGAGGCATGATCGAGCGGGGCGGTGTCGAGGTCGACGTGCGCCCCGGCACGTCCTGGCTGCTCTCGACGCTGGCCGGAGCTGCCGCGCCGGTGACCCTGGTGACCACCGGGCCGCTGACGAACCTGGCCGCGGCGCTGGCGGCCGACCGCTCGCTGACCGGCGCCGTGGCCCGGCTGGTGGTGCTCGGTGGCACGCACCGCGAGCCCGGGGTGACGCCGTACGCCGACCGCAACGTCTGGTCCGACCCGGATGCCGCCGCCACCGTGCTCGCGGCGCCGTTCCGCGAGGTGCTGCTGGTGACGGCCGACGCAACGGCGTCCGCGGCACTGAGCAGTGCGGACCTGGACCGGTGGCGTGCTCTCGGGACCCCGGCCGCCCGTGCCGCCGCGGACCTCGCCGCGAGCCGGCTCGACCGCGGAGCGCGGGTGCACGACCCCCTGGCCGTCGCCGCGCTGGTCGAGCCCGGGCTGCTCACCACCCTGCGCGCGGCGGTGCGGGTCGAGCGCACCGACCCGACGACGTACGGCGCCACGCGCTTCGCCGCCGAGGTCGACGAGGCCCGGGGGCGGGTGACGGTGGCGGTCCGCGCCGACCGCGAGCGGTACGTCGACCTGCTCTGCGCGACACTCGGCCGCCAACCGCACTAACTACACTGAATAACTCATGTTAACGTCGGTGCATGACCCCGTACAGCCTGCGCCGCCGCTCGGTGCTCGCCCTGCCCGCCGCCGGCCTGGCCGGCGCCACGCTCACCCAGCTCGGGCCGCTGGCCTCCCGAGCCGGCGCCGGCGCGCCCGCGATCCTCAAGCCGCTCCCGGCTGAGGCCTTCGTCGACTACGGGACCAACGCGGAGATGCGCTGGGAGTCGGTCGACCCGCACCGCCAGCTGACCCCGCAGTCCCGGCTGTTCGTGCGCAACCACACGCGCACGCCGCGGCTCGACGCGTCGTCGTACCGGCTGCGGGTGCACGGTGACGGCCTGCGCGACGCCGCGGGCGTGACGCTCGGCCTGGACGAGCTGAGGCGGCGGTTCCCTGCCGTCGAGGTCACCTCGGTCCACGAGTGCACCGGCAACGGCCGCAGCCTCTTCGACACCCAGCAGGGCACCAGGGCCGCCGGCACGCCCTGGACGCTCGGCGCGGTCGGCGCCGTGACCTGGCAGGGCGTCCGGCTGCGCGACGTGCTGCGGTGGGCGGGGCTGCGTCCCGACGCGGTCTGCGTGCAGGGCGTCGGCCTCGACGACGAGTACGTCGACAAGGGCGAGAACCTCGGCCACGTGCGGCGCCCGTTCCCGATCGCCAAGGCGCTCGACGACGCGCTTCTCGCGTGGGGCGTGAACGGCGAGCCGCTGCTGCCCGACCACGGCTTCCCGCTGCGGCTGGTGCTGCCGGGCTGGGTCGGCATCGCGAGCATCAAGTGGCTCGGCGAGCTGGAGGTGTCGGCCTCCGAGCTGACCTCGCCGTGGAACACCCGCTGGTACAACATCGGCGGCCCGCTCGGCGCCAACCCCGTCCGCTCGGCCTGGGAGCTGCCTCGCGACGCGGCCCTCCCGGCGGGGCGGACCCTCCGGCTGACCGGGCGGTCCTGGTCCGGCGCGGCGCCGATCGCCCGGGTGGAGGTCAGTACCGACGCAGGTACGACGTGGACCGCAGCCCGCCTGGGCCGCCCGCCCGGGCGCCGTACCGAGGGGCACGGCTGGACCCGCTGGTCGCACACCTGGCACGCGCCGCCGGCGGGGCGGCACGAGCTCCTCGCCCGGGCGACCGACCTGCACGGGCGCACCCAGCCGGACGTGGCGGCCTACAACCCGAACGGGTACTTCTTCGACGCCGTCGTCCGGCACCCCGTGGTGGTGGCGGCCTAGTCGTCGACCCGGCCGCGCAGCTGCTTGGTCCGCCCGCGCTGCCGCTTGGCCTCCAGCCGCCGCTCCTTGGAGCCGCGGGTCGGCTTGGTGGCCCGTCGGGCCGGCGGCGGGGGAGCGAGCAGCTCGCGGAGCCGGGCGGCGAGCCGTTCCCGGGCGGCGACCCGGTTGCGGTGCTGGGAGCGGTGCTCGTGGGCGACGACGCCGATCGGGCCGTCGGCGCGGGCGATCAGCCGGCTGCGCTGGGCGTCGGTGAGCACGCTCGACGCCGCCGGGTCCCAGACCAGCTCGACCCGGCTGTCGGTGGTGTTGACCGACTGGCCACCGGGGCCGGGGGAGCGGGAGAACCGCTCGACCAGCTCGGTGTCGGGGATGACCAGCCCGCCGGGCAGGCCCGGGCCGGGAGGGATGATGAGATCGTTCAGCGCCATCTCACGCGAGACCGAGAACTCTCACGTGACGGTGACCGGTACGCCGGACAGCGCCGCGTTGCCCGACACGTCGAGCCGGTCGGGGTCGGTCAGGTCGTTGATCGACACTCCCGCGACGCCGGCCGCGACGCCGAGCCGGGCGCCGGTGCGGCCGTGCCCGTAGCCGTGGGGGAGCGAGACGACGCCGGGCATCACGTCCTCGGTCGCGGCCACCTCGACCTTCACCTCGCCGACGCGGGAGCGGACGGTGACGACCGCGCCGTCCGCGAGGCCGCGCGAGGCCAGGTCGCTCGGGTTCATGAGCAGCTGGTGCCGCGCCTTGCCGCGGGTGAGCCGTTCGGTGTTGTGCATCCACGAGTTGCAGTCGCGCTGGTGACGGCGGCCGATGAGCAGCAGCTCGCCGTCGGTGGGCAGCGCGTGCTCACGCAGCCGCTCGATGTCGGCGGCCACCAGGTCCGGCACCGCGTCGATCCGGCCGCCCCGCGTCCGCAGCCGGCCGGGCAGCTGACCGGCACGCAGCGCACCGAGGTCCACACCCTCGGGGTGCTTGCGCAGCTCGGTCAGCGTCGTCCTAGAGCCGCCGGAGCGCAGCAGCATCCCGATCAGGAAGGTCGGGCTCATCCGCATCCGCGCCTCGGCGACGACCCGGCGCCTGAGCGGCGGCTTGCGGCGGCGGCGACGGGTCACCCGCAGGTAGAGGTCGCGGAAGATCTCCCAGTCATGCCGCTGGTCGCGGCCCTTCGCGAACACCGCGGGTGTGAACCGGGCCGTGTTGCGCACCGCCAGCAGGTGGAAGACCAGGTCGTAGTGGTCGCGCTCGAGCAGGGTCGTCGGCGGGAGCACGACGTCGGCGTGCCGGGTCGTCTCGTTGAGGTAGATGTCGACCGCGGCGTAGAAGTCGAGGCCCGCGATCGCCCGGTCGAGCGCGGCGCCGTCCGGGGTGGACAGCACCGGGTTGCCCGCGACGGTGAGCAGTGCTCGCACCTGGCCCTCGCCGGGCGTCTCGATCTCCTCCCGCAGCACCGCGACGGGCAGCTCGCCGCCGAACTCGGGAGCCTGCCGGACCCGCGAGCGGTAGCGGTCGTGGTGGCCGCGCCCGATCAGCCCCCGGCCGATCGCGTCGATCGCCGGGCTCGTGAACAGCACCCCACCCTCGCGGTCCAGGTTGCCGGTGACCAGGTTGATCACCTGGACCGCCCACTGGCAGACCGTCCCGAACTCCTGGGTCGACACCCCGATCCGGCCGTACGCCGCCGCTCCGTCGGCGGCCGCGAAGTCCCGCGCGATCCGGCGGATCTCCCCGGCCGGCACCCCGCTCGCCTGCTCGGCGAGCTCGGGGGTGAAGGGCGCGACCAGCGCCTCGACGCCCGCCAGCCCGTCGACGTACGCCGGCGGGGTGGTCAGCCCCTCGGCGAACAGCACCTGCAGCAGGGCCAGCAGCACCCACGCGTCGGTGCCGGGGCGGACGAAGTGGTGCTCGTCGGCGACCTTCGCGGTCTCGGTGCGCCGCGGGTCCAGCACGACCATCCGGCCGCCGCGGGCGCGCAGCTCACGCAGCCTGCCGGGGAAGTCGGGCACCGTCATGAGCGAGCCGTTGGACGCCATCGGGTTCGCGCCGAGCACGAGGAAGTAGGACGTGCGGTCGATGTCGGGCACGGGCAGCAGCAGCTGGTGGCCGTAGAGGAGGTGTCCGACGACCTGGTGGGGGAGCTGGTCGACCGAGGTCGCGCTGAACTTGTTGCGGGTGCGGAACGACTGCGCCAGCGCGACACCGTGGGTCATCGAGCCGAGGCTGTGCACGTTGGGGTTGCCGAGGTAGATCGCCAGTGCGTCCTCGCCGTGCTCGTTGACGGCCCGCGCGAGCCCGTCGGCCACCAGGTCGAGCGCCTCGTCCCAGCCGATCTCCTCCCAGCGTGCGTCGTCGCCGCGCCCGATGCGTCGTACCGGACGGCGCAGGCGGTCCGGGTCGGCGTGGACGTCGCCGATCGCCACGCCCTTGGGGCAGATGTGGCCGCGTGAGAGCGGGTCGTCGGGGTTGCCCCGCACGCCGGTCACGGCGCCGTCCTCGATGCTCAGCAGCAGGCCACAGGTGGCCTCGCACAGGTTGCACACGCCGGTCCGCGTCTCCACGTGGGCATCGTCGCACAGCGATTCGGTCGCGCGTGACCCCCGCTGTTAGCCTTGTGCGGTTGCCGTCAGGACGGCCGCGGATCAAGAGAGCTCCAGGATTTCAGGCTGGGGCGCCGCGCAACGAGCGAACAAGGAGTTCACATGGCAGTCGGTACCGACGCTGAGACCAAGAAGAAGATCATCGCTGAGTACGCCACGACCGAGGGTGACACCGGTTCGCCCGAGGTGCAGATCGCGCTGCTCTCGCACCGCATCAGCCACCTGACCGAGCACCTCAAGCAGCACAAGCACGACCACCACAGCCGTCGTGGCCTGCTCCTGCTCGTCGGCCAGCGCCGCCGTCTCCTCAACTACCTGAAGAAGACCGAGATCGAGCGCTACCGCTCGATCGTCGAGCGCCTCGGCCTGCGTCGTTGATCTCGACGCGCTGATGAACTTCCAGAACGGGTGACCCGCACCGGGTCGCCCGTTCTGCAATTTCCCTGCCGGTCGATAAAGTGGCAGGCGTCATTCAAGTCCGATTCCGCGGGGCAGCGCGTCCCGCACCGCACGAACAAGAGAAAACATTGACTGAACCCGTCATCTCCGAGGTCGAGACCGTTCTCGACAACGGCAAGTTCGGCACTCGCACCATCAAGTTCGAGACGGGCGTCCTCGCCCGCCAGGCCGCCGGTTCGGTGAGCGCCTTCCTCGACGGCGACACCATGCTGCTGTCGGCCACCACGGCCGGCAAGCACCCGAAGGACCACTTCGACTTCTTCCCGCTGACCATCGACGTCGAGGAGCGGATGTACGCCGCGGGCCGCATCCCCGGCTCGTTCTTCCGTTCCGAGGGCCGCCCGGGCGAGGACGCGATCCTGGCCTGCCGCCTCATCGACCGCCCGCTGCGCCCGACCTTCAAGAAGGGCCTGCGCAACGAGGTCCAGGTCGTCATCACCGTCATGGCGCTCAACCCCGACACGCCGTACGACGTGCTCGCGATCAACGCCGCGTCGCTTTCGACCCAGCTCTCCGGCCTGCCGTTCAGCGGCCCGGTCGGCGCCACCCGCGTCGCCCTCATCGAGGGCCAGTGGGTCGCGTTCCCGACCCACAGCCAGCTGGAGAAGGCCGTGTTCGACATGGTCGTCGCCGGCCGGGTCACCGAGACCGGTGACGTCGCGATCATGATGGTCGAGGCCGAGGCGACCGAGGAGACCATCGAGCTGGTCCGCGGCGGCGCCCAGGCGCCGACCGAGGAGGTCGTGGCCGGTGGCCTCGAGGCCGCCAAGCCGTTCATCAAGCAGCTGGTCGAGGCCCAGGTCGAGCTCGCCAACGTGGCCGCCAAGCCGGTCCAGGAGTTCCCGATCTTCCTCGACTACGAGGACGACGTCTACGCCGCCGTCGAGGCCGCCGCGAAGGACGACCTCGTCGCCGCGATGACCATCGGCGACAAGCAGGAGCGCGAGGCGCGCACCGACGAGCTCAAGGCCGGGCTGCTGGAGAAGCTCGCCGGCCAGTTCGAGGGTCGCGAGAAGGAGATCGGCGCGGCCTTCCGCTCGGTCAACAAGCAGGTCGTGCGCGAGCGCGTGCTGCGCGACAAGGTCCGCATCGACGGCCGCGGCCTCGCCGACATCCGTCCGCTGCACGCCGAGGTCGACGTGATCCCGCGGGTCCACGGCTCCGCGCTGTTCGAGCGTGGCGAGACCCAGATCCTGGGCGTCACCACCCTCGACATGCTCAAGATGGAGCAGCAGATCGACACCCTGTCGCCGGAGACCCACCGGCGCTACATGCACAAGTACATCTTCCCGCCGTTCTCCACCGGTGAGACCGGTCGCGTCGGCTCGCCGAAGCGCCGCGAGGTCGGCCACGGCGCCCTTGCGCGTCGTGCGCTGCTGCCGGTGCTCCCGAACCGCGAGGAGTTCCCGTACGCCATCCGCCAGCTCTCCGAGGCCATGGGCTCCAACGGCTCCACCTCGATGGGCTCGGTCTGCGCCTCGACCCTGTCGCTGCTGCAGGCCGGTGTGCCCCTGAAGGCGCCGGTCGCCGGCATCGCCATGGGCCTCATCTCGGGTGAGATCGACGGCAAGACCGAGTACGTCGCGCTGACCGACATCCTCGGTGCCGAGGACGCGTTCGGCGACATGGACTTCAAGGTCGCCGGTACCAAGGAGTTCGTCACCGCGCTCCAGCTCGACACCAAGCTCGACGGCATCCCGGCCGAGGTCCTCGCCGCGGCGCTGACCCAGGCCCGCGACGCCCGCCTGACGATCCTCGAGGTCATGGGCGAGGCGATCGACGCTCCCGAGGAGATGTCGGTCCACGCCCCGCGGATCATCACCGTCAAGGTGCCCGTGGACAAGATCGGCGAGGTCATCGGGCCCAAGGGCAAGGTCATCAACCAGCTGCAGGACGACACCGGCGCCTCGATCTCCATCGAGGACGACGGCACGGTCTACATCGGTGCGACCAACGGCGAGGCCGCCGAGGCGGCCCGGTCCGCGATCAACGCGATCGCGAACCCGACCATGCCCGAGGTCGGCGAGCGCTACCTCGGCACGGTCGTCAAGACGACCAACTTCGGTGCGTTCATCGCGCTCATGCCGGGCAAGGACGGCCTGCTGCACATCAGCAAGCTGCGTGGCCTCGCCGGTGGCAAGCGCGTGGAGAACGTCGAGGACGTCGTCTCCGTGGGCCAGAAGCTGCAGGTCGAGATCGCCGAGATCGATGACCGCGGCAAGCTGTCCCTCATCCCGGTGGTCGAGGAGGCGGACGCCGCCGAGACCGCCGAGGGCGAGGAGTCTGACTCCGAGTGAGCACCACCAGCTCCACGACGGCCGGCCAGCGCTCTGCTGGCCGGCCGTCGGCCGTTTCCCGCGCCGGGGCGTCCACCCGGACCCTCGAGACCGTGCGCGACCAGGCCGGTCAGGTGACCTCGCTCGTACGACGCACGCAGCTGCCGTCCGGGCTGCGGATCGTCACCGAGCAGATGGCCGGCGCCCGCTCCGCGTCCGTCGGTGTCTGGGTCGGCGTCGGCTCGCGCGACGAGACCGCCACGACCCACGGCGCCTCGCACTTCCTCGAGCACCTGCTGTTCAAGGGCACCACCGAGCGCTCCGCGCTCGACATCTCCATCGAGCTCGACGCCGTGGGCGGTGAGTTCAACGCCTTCACCGCCAAGGAGTACACCTGCTTCCACGCGCGGGTGCTCTCCGACGACCTGCCGCTGGCCGTCGACGTGCTCGGTGACATGATCACCGGCTCGCTCATCGCGACCCACGACGTCGACGCCGAGCGCGACGTCATCCTCGACGAGATCGCGATGCACGACGACGACCCCGACGACGTCGTCCAGAACCTGCTCGCCGAGCTCGCCTGGGGCGCCGAGTCGGCCCTCGGGCGCCCGATCGCCGGCACCACCGGTTCGATCGAGGCGATGACCCCGGCACAGATCAAGCGCTTCTACCGGCGCCACTACGCCCCGGCCAACACCGTCATCTCGGTCGCCGGCGCGCTCGACCACGCGGCTGTCGTACGCTCCGTGAAGAAGGCGTTCGGCCGTCACGGCTGGCTCGACGCGCTGGCCGCTCCCGCCGCCCCGCGGACCACGTCGACCCGGCGCCGTCCCAAGGTCGCCGCCGGCGACGGCCGGGTCGACCGGCCCTTCGAGCAGGTCAACCTGGTCCTGGGCCGCGAGGGACTGACCCGCGACGACGATCGGCGCTACGCGCTCGGCGTGCTCAACACCGCGCTCGGTGGCGGCACGTCCAGCCGGCTGTTCCAGGAGGTCCGCGAGGTGCGCGGGCTGGCGTACTCGGTCTACTCCTTCGCCAGCCACTACGCCGACTCCGGGATCGTCGGGGTCGCCGTCGGCTGCCTGCCCGACCGCACCGACGAGGTGCTGGCCGTGGTCCGCGAGCAGCTGCGGCTGATCGCGGAGGAGGGGATCACCGAGGACGAGCTGGTCCGCGGCAAGGGTCAGCTGGTCGGCGGGATGATCCTCGGCCTCGAGGACTCCGGCTCGCGGATGATGCGGCTGGGCAAGAACGAGCTGGTCAACGGCGAGGTGCTCGGCATCGACGAGGTGATCGCGCGGATCGAGGCGGTCACGCTCGACGAGGTGCGTGAGGTCGCCGCCGAGGTCTTCGGCCGGCCCGAGCTGCTCGCTCTCGTGGGGCCCGGCTCAGCGTGAGCCGACGGCGCGAGCAATCCCTCAGATCGTTCGATCGAACGATCTGAGGGATTCCTTCGCGCGTCATCCCCTCGAACCGTTCGATCGAACGACTCGAGGGCGACGGGCGTGAGTCCGGCCGGACTGATCCGTCAGGATTCCCGGACGACGTCGGCCTCGACCGGCTCGGGCTCGGGGTCGACCGGCTCGATCGACAGCACGAAGTCGTCGCCGTGCTCGGTGACACCGGCGATGACGGCCTGCTCGACCGCCTCCTCGCCGTAGCGGCGGCGCACGACCATCGGGTCGGTGCGCAGCTCGCGGACGAGGGCGGCCGCGAGGCCGATCATGATCACCACGAACGGCAGAGCCGCGACGATGGTGATCGTCTGCAGGCCGGTCAGGGCGTTCTCGCCGCCCGCCAGCAGCATCACCGCGGCCACGGCGCCGGTGGCGACGCCCCAGAAGATGACGGTGCTGCGCCGCGGCTCCGTCGTACCGCGCTCCGAGAGGCTGCCCATCACGATCGAGGCCGCGTCGGCGCCGGACACGAAGAAGATCGCGACCAGCACCATCACCAGGATGCTGGCGACGGTGGCGAGGGGGAGCGCGTCGAGGGTGCCGAAGAGCTGGGCCTCGAGGCCGCCGGCGTTCGCGATGTCGGTGCCGGTGCGCTGGAGGTCGATCGCGGTGCCGCCGAGGATGCAGAACCAGATCACGCTGACCACGCTCGGGACCAGCAGCACGCCGGTGACGAACTGGCGGATGGTGCGCCCGCGCGAGATGCGTGCGATGAACATGCCGACGAACGGCGTCCAGGACAGCCACCACGCCCAGTAGAAGACGGTCCAGCCGCTCAGCCACGCCTCGGTGTCGGCACCCTCGGCGCCGGTGCGCGCGGCCATCATCGCCAGGTCCTGCACATAGCTGCCGAGCGAGGTCGGCACCAGGTTGAGGATGAAGACGGTCGGGCCGACCACGAACAGGAACAGCGCCAGGACGACGGCCAGCACCATGTTGATGTTGGACAGCCACTGGATGCCCTTGGCGACGCCGGAGACGGCCGAGAGCACGAATGCGACGGTCAGCACGCTGATGATGCCGACGAGGACGCCGTTGCCGAGCGGGCCGATGTCGCCCACGATCTCGAGGCCGCTGCTGATCTGCAGGGCACCCAGGCCCAGCGAGGTCGCCGAGCCGAACAGCGTCGCGAAGATCGCGAACATGTCGATCACCTTGCCGGCGCCGCCGGTGGCCCGCTCACCGAGCAGCGGCGCGAACGCCGCGGAGATCAGCTGCACGCGGCCCTTGCGGTAGACGCCGTAGGCGATCGCGAGCCCGACGACGGCGTAGATCGCCCACGGGTGCAGGGTCCAGTGGAACATCGTGGTCGCCATCGCGGTCTGCGCCGCGGCGTCCTGCTCGCCGCTGGTGCCGGGAGGCGGGTCCACGAAGTGCGAGAGCGGCTCGCTGACGCCGTAGAACATCAGCCCGATGCCCATGCCGGCGCTGAACATCATCGCGATCCACGACGTCGTGCGGAACTCCGGCTCCTCGTCGTCGCGGCCCAGCGGGATGGTGCCGTACTTGCTCATCGCCAGCCAGATGACGAACACGACGAAGCCGCTGGAGGTCAGCACGAACAGCCAGCCGGTGTTGGTCATCACCCAGTCCAGCGCCTTGCCGGAGGCGGTGCCGAGCGAGCTGGTGCTCGCCAGGCCCCACACCACGAAGGCGATGCTCACGACGGCCGCGACGCCGAAGACGACGGGGTCGAGACCGCGGCGTGCGGGCGCGTCGACCTCGACGGCCTGGTCCAGCGCCGGGTGCGGTACGACGTCCGCGGCGGGGGTGCTCAGCGCGTCGGCCAGGTCGGCGGCTCGGGTCTTGCTCGGGGCACTACGGTCGGTCTGGGTCACGTCTCTCCAGGGTCTCGCCGATCAGGACGAGCACGCGCGCCGAGGCGGTGAGAGAGGTCCGATATTGAGGTCAGGCCAGCCCCGAGACGGGCGTACTGCTCCCGCACGTTAACAAGGAGTGACCCCGCCGCGTCGAATCGGGGGCGGCCCCGGGAGGGCCTCGGGACGGGTCAGCGGCGGCCGATGATGCCGATGACCGGCGGCATCTTGGAGTCCACGATGTAGACGCGGAAGCCGCCGTCGCGCAGCTGCTCGGACGCCTTCGCGAGGATGTCGGGCACCTGCTCGGGGCGGGTGGTGTCGAAGAAGAGGTTCACCGAGCCCCCGGGCATCAGCCGCTCGTGGAGCAGTGCGATCTCCTCGCTCGCGTCGCGCACCCAGAACAGGTTGACGTCGAACGCGAAGACCTTCGTGAGGCGCTTGACCGGCACCCGCAGCGTGGCGAGGTCGATCTGGCGCACCGTGAGCCGGCCGGCGGCGATGTGCTCGGCGCAGCGGGCCTTGGTGCGGTCCACGCCGGCCTCGGACCGGTCGATCGCGAACATCTTGCCCTTGCCCTCGAGGCGTCGGCAGATGAGGTCGGCGGCCGCGCCATTTCCGCAGCCGATCTCCAGCACGTGGTCGTTGGGCTGGACGTCCATGAAGTCCACCGCCCACCGGATCCGGGCCGGGATCTTGTTCACCATGGGGGTCAGCCTGCCAGAACGCGAGCCGGGGTGACGCACTACCTTGGTGGCGTGAGTTCACGTGTCGCGGATCAGGGTGCTGCTGAGCGCCTCCAGGTGGGCGTCCTCGGTGCCCGGGGCAAGGTGGGCGCGGAGGTCGTCAAGGCCGTCGAGAGTGCCGACGACCTCGACTTCACCGTCGGGATCGACCAGGGCGACGCGGTCGCCTCGCTGGTCGACAGCGGCACCCGGGTGGTCGTCGACTTCACCCATCCCGACGTGGTGATGGACAACCTGCGCTTCTGCATCGAGAACGGCATCCACGCCGTCGTCGGTACGACGGGCTTCGACGACACGCGCCTCGAGACGCTGCGCGGCTGGCTCGCGGACAGCCCCGGCACCGGCGTCCTCATCGCCCCCAACTTCTCCATCGGTGCGATCCTCATGATGCGCTTCGCCGCGGTCGCCGCGCCCTTCTTCGAGTCGGTCGAGGTCGTCGAGCTGCACCACCCGACCAAGGCCGACGCCCCCAGCGGCACGGCCGGCCGCACGGCCGAGCTGATCGCCGCCGCCCGCCGCGAGGCCGGCAGCGCGCCGATCCCCGACGCGACCAGCACCGGGCTCGAGGGCGCGCGGGGCGCCGAAGTCGACGGCGTACGCGTCCACAGCGTGCGGGTGCGGGGACTGGTCGCCCACCAGGAGGTCATCCTCGGCGGGCTGGGGGAGACCCTGACCATCCGCCACGACTCGCTCGACCGGGTCTCGTTCACGCCCGGCGTGCTGACCGGCGTACGCCGGATCGGGTCGTTCCCGGGCCTGACGGTGGGCCTGGAGCACTTCCTCGACCTCGGCTAGCCTCCCCGGCGCTCAGAGCAGCCGGACCAGCGCGGCGGCCGCGGCCGAGCCGAACACGACGACCAGGAACGGCGCCCGTGCGAGGAGGAGCAGCACGGCCACGCCCAGCGCCAGCACCCGTGCATCGAGCACCAGCGCGCGGCCCTCAGGCGCGGCGAGCACCTGCACCGTCACCAGGGCGGCCAGCAGGGCGACCGGGATCAGGTCCGCGATCCGGGCCACCAGCGGGTTGCCGAGCACCCGTGCGGGCACGGAGAGCCCGGCCAGCTTGAGCAGGTAGCAGCCGACGCCGGCGCTGAGCACCGCCCACCACATCACCGGGTCAGCGCTCCCACGAGCACGGCGACGCCGGCCGCCACCAGCACGGGTACGCCGGCCGGGGTCACCGTCACCGCGCCCGCCGCCACCAGTGCAGCCAGGGCCGCGGTCGCCTTCAGCACCGGCGTGGTCAGCCGTGGCCACAGCAGCGCGAGGAAGGCTGCGCCCACGGCTGCGTCCAGGCCGAGGTCGCGCGGGTCGCCGAGCTGCTCGCCGGCCACCGCACCGGCGAACGTGGTGAGGTTCCACAGCACGAAGATCGTCACCCCGGTGGTGAGGAACCCCGTGCGCGCCAGGTCTCGGTCGGGACGGGTCACCGCCATCGCGGTCGACTCGTCGATGAGGACCTGTGCCGCGGCTGCCCGGCGCCAGCCTCGATAGCCGAGCAGGGGAGCCAGGCGCAGGCCGTAGAGGGCGTTGCGGGTGCCGAGCAGCATCGCCGTCAGCGCCCCCGCGATCGGCGTTCCACCCGACCCCAGGACGCCCACCAGCGCGAACTGCGAGGCGCCGGTGAACATGACCAGCGAGAGCGCGCAGGTCTGGGCCAGGCTCAGCCCGGACGCGACGCCGACCGCGCCGAAGCTCAGGCCGTAGGTGCCGGTCGCGATCGCGACGCCGAGGCTGTCGCGGATCACGGTCCGCCTGGTCGGCTCGGCCACGGGCTATGCGAGACCGGTGTGCAGCCGGACCTGCTTGAGCGTCGTACCGGACTCGTCGGCGAGCTCGCGGCTCGCGCCGTCCGCCTCCCAGCCGGCACTGGTCAAGAAGGCCCGCAGCACGTCGTCGGTCGCGTCCAGCCAGCACACGGCACGTGCGAAGCCGTCGGCGGCCAGGGTGTCGGCGCAGGCCTGCAGCAGTCGCGAGCCGTGCCCGGCGCGGGTGGCGTCCGGACTCACGGTGAACTCGGCCATCTCACCGTCGGCGGCCGGATCGGCGTCGGGATCGGCGTTCGGGCCGGTCAGCGCGAACCCGACGACCTGGTCGCCGGCGAGCGCCACGAGGGCGCGGTGCCGGGCCTCCGGGGGCCGGGAGAGGGACTGGCGCCACGCCTCGGTGAGGGTGGGGACGTCGAGGGCCGGGCCGGCGTCGTACCGCTCCTGCCAGGCGCGCAGCTGGACCGCCGCGATCCCGGTGGCGTCGGCCGGCCAGGCGACCCGTACGGAGACGTCAGCAACGACCATGCCGGCCATCCTGTCAGGGCGGGGGTGTGGCATCGGCGACTAGGGTGTGGCTCCTTGTCCCGCGCCGTCGCGAGCGGGCTTTCGGGCCGATCTGGCAAGGCGGCGGAGCGATGACGTGCTGGATCGCCCTTCGAGCGACGCCAACGCAGCCAGATCGAGTCCGAAAGTCCGCGCAGCAGGCGCGGGATGAGGAGCCGCGCCCTATGGTCGGGGCATGGAGATTCGCAACCTCGGGGCGAGTGGCCTCCGCATCTCGGCCATCGCCTACGGCAACTGGATCACCCACGGCTCCCAGGTCGAGGAGGACGGCGCGCTGGCCTGCGTGCGCCGCGCGCTCGACGAGGGGATCACCACCTTCGACACCGCCGACGTCTACGCCAACACCGCCGCCGAGACCGTGCTCGGCCGGGCGCTGGCCGGCGAGCGGCGCGAGGGCCTGGAGATCTTCACCAAGGTCTTCTGGCCGACCGGGCCCGGCAAGCACAACGACCACGGGCTGTCCCGCAAGCACATCCTGGAGTCGATCGACGGCTCGCTGCGCCGGCTCGGCACCGACTACGTCGACCTCTACCAGGCCCACCGCTACGACCACGAGACGCCGCTCGAGGAGACCATGGTGGCGTTCGCGGACGTCGTACGGTCGGGCAAGGCGCTCTACATCGGCGTCTCGGAGTGGCGGGCCGAGGAGATCCGGTCGGCCGCCGAGCTGGCCCGCGAGCTGCGGGTGCCGCTGGTCTCCAACCAGCCGCAGTACTCCATGCTCTGGCGGGTCATCGAGAGCGAGGTCGTCCCGACCTGCCGCGAGCTCGGCATCGGCCAGATCGTCTGGTCGCCCATCGCCCAGGGCGTGCTGACCGGCAAGTACCGTCCCGGCCAGGCGCCGCCCGCCGGCTCCCGGGCCACCGACGAGAAGGGCGGCGCCAACGACATCAGCCGCTGGCTGCGCGACGACGTGCTCGAGCGGGTCCAGCTGCTGCAGCCGATCGCCGACGCCGCCGGCCTGTCCCTGGCCCAGCTCGCCGTCGCCTGGGTGCTGCAGAACGACAACGTCTCGGCCGCGATCATCGGCGCCAGCCGGCCCGAGCAGGTCACCGAGAACGTCAAGGCCGCCGGGATCACGCTCGACGCCGACACCCTGGCAGCGATCGACGGGGCGCTCGACGGCGTCGTCACCTCCGACCCGGCGCTGACCCGCTCGCCGCGGCGCTCGGAGATCCTGGGCTGAGCTGCCTGGCGCGCTTCGCGCGCATGTCGCGCCGCCTGCCAACGCCGCTTCTTCCTCCCCCGCTCGCTCGTTCCTCGCTCGCTCCTCCGTGCAGAAGCGGCGGGCGGCGCGACGACCTCCGGCTACCGCACGGCACGCGCGGAGCGATCTCGGCCTGCCGTCAGGGATGGGGTCGTTCCTACAGCGTGAAGCGGTAGCGGCTCGTCGGAACCAGGTCGAGACCCTCGGCGGCGCCGAACCGGGCGCAGCTGTCCATCAGCATCGTGAACCGGCGCTGGAGTTCCTCGTCGTCGCCACCGCTGCCGTAGAACGCGTGCTGGTCGGCCATCGCCGCCATGGGGAACAGCTCCTCGACGATGCCGGCCACGTCGCGTCCGCCGTCGGTGAGGTGCGCAACGACCGGGTTCTGGACGTAGCCGAAGGTGCCCTGCGTGTCGATCGCTACCTGCGTGTGGCGGTCCAGCCAGTCGGCGAGCCAGGCAGCGTGCGGCATCGCCGCCGGGCGGCGCAGGAACGCCAGGTTCGCCAGCGCGTCGGTGCGTGCGCCGTCGGCCACCGCGGGCGGGACCAGCGGCTCGCGCTCGTCCACCGACCACGCGTGCACGTCCGGGTCGTGGCGTCGTACGACGTCGAGAAGGGGCGCGGGGTCGCGGTCCGTCCACGCCGTCACCACGGCCGTGATCGGCGTACCGGGGCCGAACCTCATCGCCGGCGCGACCTCGTCGTCGTCGACGTTGACCTGCAGGCGGGTGGCGCCGGTCGCGGCGACCTCCGCGCGGAACGCGGGCTTGAGCAGGGCGGGGCCGGGGCCGTGCAGCGCGGCGATGACCTTCATGCGCCTGAAACCTAGCGCATGCTTGGTGCTACTTGTCGTAGTCCTCGGGCAGCGGCTGCCCGATCTTGACGCGGGCCTTGGGCAGGCGCATGAACTTCATCTGCATCGACCGGGTCAGCGCGTAGTAGGTCGTGCCCTTGAGCGGCTCGTCGGGGAAGCGGGTGCGCAGCTCGCGGCGCAGCCGGAAGCGGAGGACGAGCATGTCGGTCACGACGAACAGCACGGTGGCGAGCAGGACCATGCTGGAGGCCTGCACGAGCGCCGAGTTGCCGGTGTAGCCGAGCATCAGGCCGATGATCATCAACGGGATGACCATCTCGACGATGGAGAAGCGGCGGTCGACGTAGTCGCGGATGAAGCGGCGCACCCGGCCCTTGTCGCGGGGCAGGAAGTAGCGCTCGTCGCCGCTCTTCATGCCCTGGCGGATCTTGCGGCTCTCCTCGGCGCGGTACTCCCGCTGGCGACGCGAGGCGTCGCGGCGGTCGGTGGGTGCCTTGGCGCGCGCCTTGGCGGCGGCCTCGGCCTCCTTGCGCGTCGGCGTCGGGCGGCCCTTTCCGCCGACCTTGCCCTCACCGTCCGGTGCGGGCTCGGGGGCGGCGGGGGACTTGGTGCGCTTGAACACGATCAGGCCTTCCGGACCAGGCTGGACTTGAGCTGCATCGGGCCGAACCCGTCGACCTTGCAGTCGATGTCGTGGTCGCCGACCCGGATGTCGGGGGCGACGAGGCGGATGTTGCGGACCTTGGTGCCGGACTTGATCGGCTTCGGCGCGCCCTTGACCGGCAGGTCCTTGACCACGATGACGTCGTCGCCGTCGGCGAGGGCGTTCCCGTTGGCATCGCGTACGACGCCCGCGGCCGCCGCCTCGTCAGCGGCCGCCGCGGCCTCGGCGGGCGACCACTCGTGGGCGCACTCGGGGCAGACCAGCAGGTCGCCCATCTCGTAGGTGTACGCGCTCGAGCACTCCGGGCACGGCGGGAGGGCGTCAGTCACGGTGGGACTTCCCGGGCAGGTCCAGCATCCGCTGGAGGGCGGCCAGCGCGTCGGCCTCGGTCTGCGGGTCGACCTCGATCTGGTTGACGACGACGCCCTCGACGAGGTTCTCCAGCGCCCACACGAAGTGGGGCAGGTCGATCCGGTTCATCGTCGAGCAGTAGCAGACGTTGCGGTCCAGGAACATGATGTTCTTGTCCGGGTGCGCGTTGGCCAGGCGCTGCACCAGGTTGAGCTCGGTGCCGATCGCCCAGCTCGAGCCGGCAGGCGCGGCCTCGATGGTCTTGATGATGAACTCGGTCGAGCCGACCAGGTCGGCCTTGAGCACGACCTCGTGCTGGCACTCGGGGTGGACCAGGACGTTGAGGTCCGGCACCTTCGCGCGCAGCTCGTCGACCACGTCGGCGGAGAACCGGCCGTGGACCGAGCAGTGGCCCTTCCACAGGATCATCCGGGCGCCCGCGAGCTCCTCGGCGGTCAGGCCGCCGTTGGGCATCAGCGGGTTCCACACGACACACTCGTCGAGGGAGTACCCGAGCTGCAGGACCGCGGTGTTGCGGCCGAGGTGCTGGTCGGGGAGGAACAGCACCTTCGTGTCGGGGCCCTTCTGCTGGAACGCCCAGTCGAGGGCGACCTCCGCGTTGGACGAGGTGCACACGACACCGCCGTTGCGGCCGCAGAACGCCTTGATGTCGGCGCTGGAGTTCATGTAGGTGACCGGCACGACGACGTCCTGGACGCCAGCGGCGGCCAGCGCCTCCCAGGCCCGCTCGACCTGGGCGATCCGCGCCATGTCGGCCATCGAGCAGCCGGCGGCGAGGTCGGGGAGGATCACCTTCTGGCCGGGGCCGGTGAGGATGTCGGCGGACTCGGCCATGAAGTGCACGCCGCAGAAGACGATGTACTCCGCGTCGGGGCGGGCCGCCGCGTCACGGGCGAGCTTGAAGGAGTCGCCGGTGACGTCGGCGAACTGGATGACCTCGTCGCGCTGGTAGTGGTGCCCGAGCACGAACAGCCGGTCGCCGAGCTTCTCCTTGGCCGCGCGGGCGCGCGCCACCAGGTCCGGGTCGGAGGGCGCCGGCAGGTCGCCGGGGCAGTCGACGCCGCGTTCGGAGAGCGCGTCCGTGCCACGGCCCAGCGGCAGCAGCGGGAGGTCAACGGTGGTCATGGAGTCATCCTAGTTTGGCCGCGGATCCCGCCGTTCCCCGGCCAGCCCCGCGAATAGTCACGGCCGAAGAGGGATCGGCGTCCCGCCGGCCACGGACAGGATCAGGTGTTCGTCCACCACCCAGCCTCACCAAGGGGTCCCCATGAAGCTGTCCACCGAGTCCGAAGCCGTCGTCGCCGCCACCGCGGGCGTCGTGGCCGAGCACGCCGAGGCGATCACCGGCGTCTTCTACCCGGACATGTTCGCCGCCCACCCGGAGCTGCTCGACGTGTTCAACCGGGCGAACCAGGCGGTCGGCGAGCAGCCGAAGGCGCTCGCCGCGTCGGTCGTCGCCTTCGCCGTCCATCTCATCGACCCGGACGCACCCGATTTCGGTCCGGTGCTGCGTCGCATCGCCCACAAGCACGTCTCCCTGGGCATCCATGCGGCCCAGTACACGATCGTCGGGCACCACCTGCTCAAAGCCGTCAAGACCGTGCTGGGCGAGGCGGTCACGCCGGAGGTGGCCGCCGCGTGGGACGAGGTGTACTGGCTCTTCGCCACCGCCCTGATCGCCGAGGAGGCCCGCCTGTACGCCGGCCACGGCACCGACCCGGCCCACCCGTGGCGCCCGCACCGGGTCGCCGAGCGGGTCGAGGAGTCCGAGGACGTGTTCTCGCTCGTGCTGGTCCCCCTCGACGGCGAGGTCCTCCCGCACCGCACGGGCCAGTACGTCGCGATCGCCGTGGACCTGCCGGACGGCACCCGCCAGCCGCGGCAGTACACGATCTCCTCCGGCCCCGGCAACGACTCGCTGCGGGTGACCGTCAAGCGGATGCGCGGCACCGACGGCGCCCCCGACGGCCAGGTGTCCGGCTGGCTGCGCGAGCACGCAGTCCCGGGCGCCGTCCTCGACGTCTCCCAGCCGTGCGGGGACGTGGTGCTCGACGAGTCCGAGGTCCCCCTGGTGCTGGTGTCCGCGGGAATCGGCATCACGCCGGTGCTGGCGATCATGGCGGACCTGTCCCGTCGGCAGCCGGCCCGGACGGTGCGGCTGTTCCACGCCGACCGGTCCCACGACGACCACACCCTCTACGTCGAGCTGCGGCGCAGGGTGCTGGCGATGGCGGACGCCCGGGCACAGAACTGGTACGAGGAGCGCGCCGACTCCGCGCCCACGCTGCACCCGGCGCGGGCGGGCCGCATGGACCTGTCGGACGTGGAGATCCCGGAGCAGGCGCAGGTGGTGATGTGCGGCCCGATCCCGTTCATGCAGGAGGCTCGCCGCACGCTGATCGGTCAGGGCGTGCAGTCGGGCAACATCCACTACGAGGTGTTCGGGCCCGACCTGTGGGTGCAGCAGCCGGCCTGACCCGCCGGGACCTCAGTCGGTGCCGGCGCTGCCGGCAGCATCGGTACGGCGCAGCCGGACCACGCACGACCGCGGCGTGACGAACGGCTGGAGCGTGCCCAGCTCCAGAGGGCCGGGGACCTGCTCGAGCATCGACTCGACCAGCCGGGTGTGGACCGAGCACACCATCGGCCGCTCCTCGGCGCTCACGTCGCCGTAGTGGCAGGGTGTCAGCCCGATCGTGAGGTCCTCGACGTCGACCACCGGCTCGAGGCCGGTGTCGTCGAGGTGCTCGTAGAGCACGTCGAGCTGGTGGGCGGCCCCCTCGCCGAGTGACCCCCCGTGAGCGGGGTGCGGGGCGAGCTTGCGCAGCAGGTCGCCCCGCTGGGCCGCCTCCGCGGCCCGCTGGGCCGCCCGGGGGTTCTGGCTGGTGTCGCTCACGGGGACGAAGGCCACCGGCGGGCGTCCGCGCCGCTTCGTCGCGACCGTGTGACGGGCGACCAGGCCCTCCTCCTCGAGCACGCCGAGGTGGTCCCGCGCGGTGTTGACGTGCAGCCCCGTGGCCTCGGCGATCTCGGCCAGGAGGCTGCCGGGCCGGTGCTGGACGGCACGCAGCACCTTCAGCCGGCCCAGCGGAGTCAGGCCGCGGAAGTCGTGCGCACGGCGAGGCATCGGGCTCCCTGTCCGAGGGCGACCGGACGGTCGCGCCAACGGTCCGATCCTAAGCCCGGATCCGGGCTAAGCCCGTCACAGCAGCGCACCGTGGTGCACGTACGGCGAGGGCGGGGCCATGCCGCGCAGGCCGAGGTGGCCGCGGGCGACCAGGTCCAGCCGGGCGGTCAGGCCGACCTCGACCGCCCAGTAGTTCGCCGACGTCACGTGGGCGATCTCGTAGCGCTCCTCGGCGCTCGCGAGGCACTCCCACAGCAGGGTGCGCGCGGCGTCCTCGTCGCGGGCCGCGAGCAACGCCATGACCCGGCCGTTCGTGTAGGCGTAGCCCGAGCGGTCGGTCGTCACGACCAGCCGGCCGGCGGCCAGCAGCCGCTCGTGGTCGGTGCCGTGCGGACCGCCCCGGTGGGCGCGGTCCAGGTCGTCCATCCAGGCCAGGTCGTCGGCGTCGCCCTCGCGCACCCCGGTCAGGGCCGGCAGTACCGACCGGTCGACCGCGCCGTGCAGGGCGAGCTGGGGGTGCAACCGGAACCCGGCCAGGTGGTAGCGGCGCAGCGCCCGGGGGTCGACGGAGGCGGCGAGCATCCCGCGGGGCGTGTCGGCGCCGTACGCCACCGCGGCGTCGAGCACCTGCGCGCCGATCCCGGCCCCCTGCAGGCCCGGCCGGACCGCGAAGGTCGCCAGGCACCAGACCCGCTCGCGGCGGAAGCTGGTCGCGAACCCGACCACCTCGTCGTCCTGAACGGCGACCCAGCATCCGTCCGGGTCGGAGGCCAGGAAGCCCCGGGTACGGGCCTCCCAGGCCGCGCTGTGCGAGGCGGAGCGGCGCTCGGGCGGGGGCGCGGCGGGCAGCCGGTTGGCGACGTCGAGGGCGAAGAAGGCGTCGTCGCTGATCCCCTCGGCCAGGGGTACGTCGGCGTCGGTCATCGGTCGGATCAGCACGTCTTGCACACCTGTGACCGTAGACGTCCCCCATGATGTGACGCATGCGGATCCTGGTCGCCCCCGACAAGTTCGCGGGCACCCTGACGGCGGTCGAGGCCGCCGAGGCCATCGCGGCCGGCTGGCGCCGGCACGCGCCCGACGACGAGGTCGTGCTCGCCCCCATGTCGGACGGCGGGCCCGGGTTCGTCGACGTCCTGCACGCGACCCTCGGCGGCGAGCTGCTCGCCGTCGTCGGCGAGGCGCCGCAGGGCCACGAGGTCCCGGCCACGATCCTCGAGGTGGGCGACACCGTCTACGTCGAGAGCGCCCAGGTCTGCGGCGTCCACCTGACGGACGGCAAGCTCGGCGAGTTCGGTACGACGGTCGGCGTCGGCCGCCTGCTCCTCGAGGCGGTCAACGCCGGCGCCCGCCGGGTGGTGGTCGGGCTGGGTGGCTCGGGGACCAACGACGGGGGAGCCGGCCTGCTCGCCGCGCTCGGTGCGGACGCGGACGTCGCGCTGGACGTCGGCGGGATCTTCCTCGACGGGGTGAGCCGGGTCGACCTGAGCATCCCGCGCGGCCTGGTCGACGGCGTCGAGATCATCGCGGCGACCGACGTCGACAACCCGCTCACCGGGCTGTTCGGGGCGAGCAAGACCTTCGGCCCCCAGAAGGGCCTCGACGAAGAGACCCAGGTCCTGCTCGACGGGTTCCTCGAGAGCTTCGCGGCCGCGACCGACCGGCGGGTGGCCCTCGAGCCCGGCGCCGGTGCGGCCGGCGGGCTCGGCTTCGCGCTGATGCTGCTGGGCGGCACCCGCGTCTCCGGCATCGAGCTGGTCGCCGAGGCGGTCGGCCTGGCCCGCCAGGCCCGCGACGCCGACCTGGTCATCACCGGCGAGGGCGCCTTCGACTTCAGCAGCCGCGCCGGCAAGGTCCCGGCCGGGGTGGCCGCGATCGCAGCCGACGCGCTGCGCCCGTGCGTGGCGCTGGCCGGCCAGGTGCTCGTCGGGTCCCGGGAGATGCGCGCGCTCGGCATGGACGCGGCGTACTCCCTGGTCGACGCCGTGGGCGAGGAGCGGGCCTTCGCCGACCCGTCGGGTGCCCTGAGCGAGCTCGCGGCCAGGGTCGCCCGCACCTGGTCGAGCTGAGCCACTCGCGCCAAGAGTGGAACGTGTTCTAGATTGCCCGGGTGACGGACATCAGAACCCGCTTCGACGAGCTCCGGGCCGCCGAGCACGCGGACCCCGCCGACCTCGACGCCCTCTGGGCCGACCTCGCGACCGTGGAGGTCGAGGAGATGCTCGGTGCCTGGCGGGGCGGCGACTTCGCCACCGGGCACGTCGCCAGCAGCGTGCTGGAGAAGGTGCGCTGGCACGGCAAGCGCTTCGACAGCCCGCTCGAGGCGGTCCCGCTGGTCTGTCGCGACGAGAACGGGGAGCTCTACTCCAACCTCGCGGCCGGTGGCGGCGGCGAGGCGTCACTGTGGCCCGTCGGCTTCCGCGGCGAGGTCACGGCCACGATGGTCTACGACAAGATGCCCGTCCTCGACCACTTCAAGAAGGTCGACGCCGACACCGTCATGGGCATCATGAACGGCAAGCTCGCCGGGACCTTCGGCATCGACGACCTCTACTACTTCTGGCTGGAGCGTGACGCGTGAAGACGACTGCCTACCTCGTCGAGGAGCCCGGTGGCGAGTTCGTCGCCGCCGAGGTCGAGCTCGAGGAGCCCCGCGACGACGAGGTCCTGGTCCGCATCGTCGCGACCGGCCTGTGCCACACCGACCTGACCGTGCCGACCATGCTGCCGCAGGAGATGCTGCCGACCGTCGTCGGCCACGAGGGCACCGGCGTCGTGGAGAAGGTCGGTGCCGCCGTCAGCGGCATCGAGGTCGGCGACCACGTGGTGCTGAGCTTCCGCTCCTGCCGGCAGTGCGCGCCGTGCCTGGCCGGCGACGTCGGCTATTGCGAGCAGTCCCTGCTGCTCAACTACATGGGCATGCGCGCCGACGGCTCGACCACATGAAGCGGAGCCAGGAGGATGGGGGCGGCCAGACCGTCTTCGGCAGCTTCTTCGGCCAGTCCAGCCTGGCCCGCCACGCCCTCGCGTACGCCGACAACTGCGTCGTCGTCGACAAGCGGCTCGACCTCACCCGCCTGGCACCCTTCGCCTGCGGCTTCCAGACCGGTGCCGGCACGGTGCTCAACGTCCTGGACCCCGCGCCCGGCGAGAGCATCGTCGTGTACGGCGCCGGCGCGGTCGGCCTCGCCGCGATCGCCGTCGCCCGCGGCGCCGGCGTGGAGACCGTGGTCGCCGTCGACCCGGTCGCCTCGCGCCGCGAGACGGCCGCGGGCTACGGGGCGATCGCGCTCGACCCGACCGAGGAGGGCGCCGCACCGGTCGAGGACCGGGTCCGCGAGGCGACCGGCGGCGGGGCGACGTACGCCATCGACACGACGGCCATCCCGGCCGTCGTACTGCAGGCCCAGCGCTCGCTGCGCACCCGCGGCATGCTGGTCGCGCTCGGGCTCGGCGCGCCGGAGTACACCATCGACGCGATCGACCTGCTCTCGAGCGGCAAGATCGTGCGCTCCTCGATCGAGGGGGAGGCCGATCCGCTGGTCACGATCCCCGAGCTGATCGCGCTGCGGGAGGCGGGCAGGTTCGACGTCGACCACCTCGTCACGACGTACCCGTTCGAGAAGATCGCCGACGCGGTGGCCGACTCCAGGGCGGGGACGGTGGTCAAGCCGGTCCTCGTCTGGGGGGAATAACCAGGACTGTGCGACCATTGGGCTAGTCGAACACCCTTTGGCTACACCGACTGACACACCCTGGAGTGAGCATGAGCGACAGCTGCTGCGGAGGCGGCCACAGCCACGAGGCCCCCGGCGCGACCACGACCGTCGCGGCCCCGGTGGACCTCGAGCGCCGTGAGGACCAGATCAACCTGAGCCCGGTGGCGGCCACGAAGGTGAAGAGCCTGCTCGAGCAGGAGGGTCGCGACGACCTCTCCCTGCGCATCTCGGTGCAGCCCGGCGGCTGCTCGGGCCTGCGCTACCAGCTCTTCTTCGACGAGCGCACCCTCGACGGCGACATCGTCACCGACTTCGACGGCGTGGCCGTCGTCGTCGACCGGATGAGCGTGCCCTACCTCAACGGCGCGGTCATCGACTTCGTCGACACGATCGAGAAGCAGGGCTTCACGATCGACAACCCGAACGCCACGGGCTCCTGCGCCTGCGGCGACTCGTTCCACTGAGGTTGAGTTGCCACTTTCTCACCGTTGAATTGCCACAGCCGCACGGGTAGCCCGTGCGGCTGTGGCAATTCAACGGTGAGAAAGTGGCAACTCAACCCGTCAGTCCAGGTGGAGGTGCAGCGCGTTGGCGAGGCGCTGGGCGGCCTCGGAGATCTGGATGTCGCGCTTCGGCACCTCGCGCGGCTGGTCGTCGAAGTGGATGCTCGGCGCGGGTCGGGTGGCCTTGACGGCGGCGTCCTGGAGGCGCCGGCTGACGGCCTGGCAGTCGGCGTGCAGGTCGGCGGGGCTGGCGATCTCTTCGTACGGCGGCATGTCTTCGACGCTAAGCGTTACTTTCCAGTACTCCCAGGGGGAACGCCGTCGCGCCGGCTACGGCTCGGTTAACCTTTCGTATCGTGACTGCACCCACGGGCTCCCTCCTGATCGCCGGCTCGATCGCCACCGACCACCTGATGACCTTCGGCGGGAAGTTCGCCGACTCGCTGGTCGTCGAGCAGCTCGACAAGCTGTCGGTCTCGTTCCTGGTCAACGACCTCGAGATCCGCCGTGGGGGCGTGGCGCCCAACATGTGCTTCGGGCTGGCCCGGCTCGGGCTGCGGCCCGTGCTCGTCGGTGCCGCGGGCGAGGACTTCGCCGACTACCGCTCCTGGCTCGAGCGCAACGGCGTCGACTGCGACTCCGTGCACATCTCGGAGAGCAAGCACACCGCCCGCTTCGTGTGCACCACCGACACCACCATGGCCCAGTTCGCGTCCTTCTACCCGGGCGCGATGAGCGAGGCCAGCCAGATCGAGCTGCTGCCGATCGTCGAGCGGGTCGGCGCGCCGGCGTACGTCCTCATCGGTGCCGACGACCCCGACGCCATGAAGCGGCACACCGAGGAGTGCCGCCAGCGCGGCTACGCCTTCATCGCCGACTGCTCCCAGCAGCTCGCGTTCGCCGAGGGCGACCTGATCCGCGACCTCATCGAGGGCGCGGCGATCCTGTTCTCCAACGAGTACGAGTCGCACGTCATCGAGAAGAAGACCGGCTGGAGCGCCGAGGAGGTCCTCTCCAAGGTCGGCCTGCAGGTCACCACGCTCGGCAAGGACGGCGTCCGGGTCACCTCCAGCGACGGCACCTCCTTCGAGGTTCCCGCCGCCAAGGACGTCGCCGCGGTCGAGCCGACCGGCGTCGGCGACGCCTTCCGGGGCGGCTTCCTGGCCGCGCTGTCGTGGGGCACCTCGCTCGAGCGCGCCGCCCAGGTCGGCTGCGTGCTCGCCGCCTACGTCGTCGAGACCGTCGGCACCCAGGAGTACGACTTCACCCACGAGCAGTTCGTCGCGCGCATCCGCGACTCGTACGGCGACGACGCGGCCGACGAGGTCGCCAAGTACCTCAGCTGAGGCGCCGCACCACGTAGCGGGGCGCGCCGTCCGCGGCGCGCTCCTCGCCGACGTACTCCTGCCCGCGCATCCGGCACCACGCCGGCACGTCGTGCTGCGCCGCCGGGTCGCGGGCGACCACGGCGAGCAGGTCGCCGACCTCCACGGTCGGCAGCGCCTTCGCGAGCTCGATGACCGGGCGCGGGCAGGGCAGGTCGCGGCAGTCGATCTCGGTGGTCACAGACCGGCCTCCGCCCGGATCCGGCCGACCTCGTCGGCGAGGGCGGCACAGAACGCCTCGACCTGCGCGGCGGTGGTGTCGCGGCCCAGCGAGACCCGCACGTTGCCGTGCGTGAGGGCGCCCATCGCGGCCAGCACGTGGCTGGGCTCGAGCGTCGAGGCGGTGCAGGCCGAGCCGCTGGCGACGCCGAAGCCGCGCCGCGCGAGCGCGCTGACGATCTCGTCGCCGCCGACGTAGAGGCAGGAGAACGTCACCAGGTGGGGGAGCCGGGCCACCGGATCGCCCACGACCTCGGTGTCGGGCAGGGCCGCCGCAGCCGCCCGGATCCGGTCGACGAGCGCGTGCTGGCGCGCGGCGACCTCCTCCCGCTCCGCCAGGACGGCCTGCAGCGCGGCCGCCGCGGCGAGCGCCGCGGGCACGTCGGGGAAGCCGCCCAGCTGGTCCAGGCCGTCGTCGCCCGGGAACGGGTTGGTCCACCGGGTGCCGCGCCTGACGGCCAGCACGCCGACGCCGGCCGGGCCGCCCCACTTGTGCGCCGACGCGGTCAGCGCGTCCCACCGGCGGGGGAGCGGCACGTGGCCGACGGCGGCGGCCGCGTCCACCAGCAGCGGTACGCCGGCCGGCAGGTCGAGCCCGGCGACCCGCTGCACCGTCCCCACCTCCTGGTTGGCGGCCTGCAGCGCCACCGCGCCCACGCCGGGGAGGCGCGCCGCCCCGGCCAGCGCGGCGAGGTCGACATGGCCGAGCGCGTCGACCGGGATGCTCGCGTGGGCGGGGGAGGGACGCCAGGCGGCGGCGTGGAGCACCGCGGAGTGCTCGACCGCTCCGTGCACGATCCCGTCGCGCCCGCTCGCCGCGGTCAGGCCCAGCAGGCCGCGGTGCACGGCGTCGGTCCCCGAGGCCGTGAAGCCCACCTCGTCGGGCCGGGCGCCGAGGCACTCGGCGACGACCGCCCGGGCGTTGTCGAGGAGCAGTCGCGCATCGCGCCCGGCGGCGTGCAGGCGCCGTGGGTCGCCGTACCCGCGATCCAGGGCGGCCAGCAGGGTGTCCCGGGCCGCCGGGTGGAGCGGGGTCGACGAGGCCGAGTCGAGGTAGACCTCGGAGGTACTGCTCACATCCGAACCCTAGAACACCCCAACGGAAGGACCCCTTGCCCCGACCGGGGCCGCACTCCGCTAGTGTTCGCAGTGGTTCTGACCCTCGAGAGGAAGGCTCGTTCGTGGGCTGGTGGCACCCCGAGCGCACGCGTGGCGCGCAGCGACGTTTCCGTCGCGCGACCCCGCTCGCCGGATTCGTCGTACTCGCGCTCGCGCTGTCCGGCTGCTCGACCGATACCCAGTGGGAACGGTTCGGCATGCCGGAGATCACGACCACGCAGGGTGAGCACATCCTGCACCTGTGGCAGGGCGCCTGGATCGCCGCGCTGGTGACCGGTGTCATCACGTGGGCGCTCATCATCGGCGTCCCGATCTGGTTCCGTCGTCGCAGCGACGACGAGGTCCCCGTGCAGACGCGCTACAACCTGCCGATCGAGATCTTCTACACGATCTTCCCGGTCATCATGGTCATCGCGTTCTTCTCGCAGACCGTGCGGGTGCAGAACATCGCACTCGAGCACGACCCCAACCCCGACGTGGTCGTCACGGTCGTGGGCCAGAAGTGGCAGTGGACGTTCAACCAGCCTTACGAGGGCAAGAACGTCTTCGTCTCCGGCACCGGTGAGGACATCCCGGACCTCGTGATCCCGGTCGACAAGACCATCGAGTTCCAGCTGCGCAGCCCCGACGTCATCCACAACTTCGGCATCCCGGCCTTCGCGATGCGCATGGACGTCGTCCCGGGCAACAAGAACTCCTACCAGGTGACGCCGACCGAGATCGGCGACTACGACGGCAAGTGCTACGAGCTGTGCGGTGTCTACCACTCGCGGATGCTCTTCAACGTGAAGGTCGTCTCCGAGGCTGACTACGAGGCCTATCTCGCCGACCTGGCCAAGGACCCCGACCACGTGTCGGACGAGCCTGTCGAAGGCGGCAAGTACGCCAAGCAGCCCATCAACGACGACGAGGGAGAGCACGAGTGACCACTCTCGCGCGTTCCGCGGACCTCAGCCAGCGCAAGCCGCTCGGCCAGCAGATCGTCCGCGCGATGACCACGACCGATCACAAGCTGATCGGCAACCTGTACTTCGGCACCGCACTGGCCTGGTTCATGGCCGGCGGCATCATGGCGCTCCTCATCCGGTCCGAGCTCGCCTATCCGGGCAGCCAGATCGTCAACGAGGAGCTCTACAACCAGCTCTTCACGATGCACGGCACGATCATGCTGCTGCTGTTCGCGACGCCGCTGTTCTTCGGCTTCGGCAACGCGATCATGCCGCTGCAGATCGGCGCGCCCGACGTCGCGTTCCCGCGCCTCAACATGTTCAGCTACTGGCTGTACCTGTTCGGCGGCCTGATCGCCGGCGCCGGCTTCCTCACCCCGCAGGGCGCCGCGTCCTTCGGCTGGTTCGCCTACACGCCGCTGTCCGACTCGGTCAACAGCCCCGGCGTCGGTGGTGACCTGTGGATCATGGGTCTGTGGATGGCGGGTCTCGGCACCATCCTCGGTGCGGTCAACTTCATCACCACGATCATCTGCATGCGTGCCCCCGGCATGACCATGTTCCGGATGCCGATCTTCGTCTGGACCGTGCTGATCACGGCGATCCTGGTGCTGATCGCGTTCCCGATCCTCGCCGGCGCGCTGCTCTCCCTCGAGGCCGACCGCCAGATCGGCGCCCACGTGTTCGACGCCTCGCACGGCGGGGCGATCCTGTGGCAGCACCTGTTCTGGTTCTTCGGGCATCCCGAGGTCTACATCATCGCCCTGCCGTTCTTCGGCATCATCTCCGAGATCCTCCCGGTCTTCAGCCGCAAGCCGATCTTCGGCTACGTCGGCCTGGTCGGCGCGACGCTCGGCATCGCGATCCTCTCGGTGGCCGTGTGGGCGCACCACATGTTCGTCACCGGGGCCGTCAACCTGCCGTTCTTCTCCGGCATGACGTTCCTGATCGCCGTACCGACAGGCGTGAAGTTCTTCAACTGGATCGGCACGATGTGGGGCGGCTCAGTGCGCATGGACACACCCATGCTCTGGTCGATCGGCTTCCTCACGACCTTCCTCTTCGGTGGCCTGACGGGCATCATCCTGGCCAGCCCGCCGCTGGACTTCCACGTCTCCGACTCCTACTTCGTGGTGGCGCACTTCCACTACACGGTGTTCGGCACGGTCGTGTTCGCGATGTTCGCCGGCTTCTACTTCTGGTGGCCCAAGCTCACCGGTCGGATGCTCGACGAGCGCCTCGGCAAGATCCACTTCTGGCTGCTGTTCATCGGCTTCCACACGACCTTCCTGGTCCAGCACTGGCTGGGCATCGAGGGCATGTCGCGGCGCTACGCCGACTACCTGCCGCGTGACGGCTTCACCACGCTGAACCAGGTTTCGACGATCGGCGCGTTCATCCTCGCCTCCTCGATGCTGCCGTTCTTCTACAACGTCTACGTCTCGCGCAAGGGTCCGCTGGTCAACACCGACGACCCGTGGGGCTGGGGCCGGTCGCTGGAGTGGGCCACGAGCTGCCCGCCGCCGCGCCACAACTTCCACTCGATCCCGCGGATCCGCTCGGAGTCGCCGGCGTTCGACCTCCACCACCCGGAGATCGCCGCCATCGAGATGTACGACGAGCCGGTCGCCGCGGGCGCCGGTGCCAAGGAGGTCGACGCCTGATGAAGGTCGAAGCATGGATCTTCGGCGTGACCACGATCTTCCTGGTCCTGGTCAGCCCTGCCTACTGGTTCATCACCGACGGCAGTGACCACGGCGCCGACTGGACCGGCACCTCCGCGCTGGTGATGACCACGCTGCTGTGCGCCATGGTCACGCTCTACATCGGGTTCCACGCCAACCGGATGGACGCCCGTCCGGAGGACCTCAAGGACGGCGAGATCGCCGACGGCGCCGGTGAGCTGGGCTTCTTCCCGCCGTACTCCTGGTGGCCGCTGTGGTGCGCCGCATGCCTCGGCGTGATCGTCCTCGCGCTGGCCATGCTGGCGTGGTGGCTCGTGATCATCGGGTTCGTCCTCGGCGCGATCGCGCTGAGCGGCTGGATCTTCGAGTACTACCGCGGCGTCTACGCCCACTGATCGACCCTGATCCACCCGCTGAGCCCCGCTCAGCACCCTCGTCGGCGGTGTCCCACCTCACGGTGTGACACCGCCGACGTGCTTGCCAGCCCGGAATCTCCGGACGGGGCAGGTACCCTCGTTCCGTGCCTTCCCCGCTGACACGCTCCCGCTCGCGCGCCCTGCGCGCCGCCGCCCTGCTGGCTGCCGTCGCGCTCGTCGCGACCGCCTGCGACGGCTCGGGATTCGTCCCCGGCGGAGACGACCCGGCAGGCGACGAGACCACGGCGGCCGCTGCCTCCGAGGCGATCGTGACGACCAATGTCAAGGACGACGCGTCCGGCGTCCCTGTCGACAAGGTGGTCCGGGTCAAGGCGGACAAGGGCACGCTGAGCTCGGTGGTGCTCAAGTCGAAGTCCGGCCGGGTCGAGGGACAGATCCGCGGCGACGGTGCCCGCTGGGTGTCCTCGGGCGGCCTCGAGCCCGACACCCGCTACCGCGTGCGCGCCGTCGCCCGCAACAGCGACGGCAAGGAGGTCGAGAGCATCTCCACCTTCACCACCCAGTCGCTGAGCCTGGACCAGCAGACCTACGCCTCGATCGCGCCCCTGCAGGGCGAGACGGTCGGCGTCGGCATGCCGGTCATCGTGACCTTCGACCTCCCGGTCACCGACCAGGCGAGCTTCGAGAAGCACATGACCGTCACCTCCACTCCCGCACAGCCGGGCTCCTGGTACTGGGTCAGCAGCAAGGAGGCGCACTGGCGCCCCGAGTCCTACTGGCAGGCCGGCACCAAGGTCAGTGTCGACGTCGGCGTCAACGGCGTCAGCGCCGGCGCAGGCATCTACGGCCAGGAGGACCGCAGGGTCGACTTCGAGATCGGCGCCGCCCACGTCTACAAGGTCAACGCGCGCACCCACCAGATGAAGGTCTTCGAGAACGGCAAGCTGCTGCGCACGCTGCCGATCACGACCGGCAAGGCCGGCTTCACGACCCGCTCCGGCGTCAAGGTCATCATGGAGAAGTACGCCCAGAAGCGGATGAACTCCGAGACCGTCGGCATCGCCCGCGGCTCCGCCGAGGCCTACGACATCGACGACGTCAAGTGGGCCATGCGCCTGACCAGCTCCGGTGAGTTCATCCACGCCGCGCCGTGGTCGGTCGGCTCCCAGGGCCACGCCAACGTGTCCCACGGCTGCACCGGCATGAGCACCGACAACGCAGCTTGGCTCTACTCGATGACCCGTCGCGGCGACGTCGTCGAGTACGTCGGCACCGACCGCCAGATGGAGCCCGGCAACGGCTGGGGCGACTGGAACGTCTCCTGGAACGACTACGTGGCGGGTTCCGCCCTCAGCTGAGAGCGTCGGGCCGGGCCAGCGGCCGTCGACGGTGGCGGGCCAGGAGCGCGTGCAACCTCGGGGTCACGCGGAGCTTGGCTGCGGCGGCCGCGACGTGCCAGCCACGGCGCCGGTAGTCGCGCGCCATCAGGTCGAGGAACGCCGCCTCCTCGTCGAAGCGGGTGCCGGACTCCGCCTGCACCGACGACACGGAGGCGGAGTGCCGGCGGTACTCGAAGGTGACAGCAGGATCGACAGCGAGGGTGCCGCGGTCGGCGAGCACGTCGAGGAGCAGGGCCAGGTCGACGACGATGTCGTAGCCGGGGCGGAAGCCGATCGCCTGTGCTACCTCCCTGCGCCACGCGATGGCCGGGAAGGTCGTCCAGTTGCCGGTGAGGAGACGGACGGAGGCCCGCTGGCCGGAGTGGACACGTACGTCGCGGTGGGAGGGGCGCAGGAGGCGCTTGACGCGATCGACCAACGGGAGATGAGGGGCGCCGTGCTCGTCGATCACCTCGACGCCGGGTTGGATCATGTCCGCACCGGTGCGTCGCGCCGTCTCACGCATCCTCGCGACGTACCCGGGGAGCAGCCGGTCGTCGCCGCCCATGAACACCACGTAGTCGGCCGTGGCGACGTCGAGGGATGCCTGGAAGTTGCGGTTCAGGCCGATGTTCGCGGGGTGCCGGACGACGGTGATCCGTGGGTCACCGTCGCCGACGGCAGCGCTCGCCGCAGGATCGGGGTAGCAGTCGTCGAGGACGGTCAACCGCCACTCGGGATCGCTCTGGGCGCGGATGCTGCCGACCGCCTCGACCAGGTAGTCCGGGTCTCCGTAGAACGGCAGGACGAACTCGACCGACGGGAGGTTGCTAGGCGTCGGAGTCACAGCGTTCGGCGTACGCCGCCTGCAGGAGGGCGTGCGCGCGGGCCAGCTCGGCAACGCGGTGCTCGATCGCGCGGTTCCGCATCGCCTGGGCGATCGAGGTGAACGTGAAGACGACGATCAGGAGGTACAGCAGCAGGTGCGGGCCCTCCTCGACACCTGCGCGGTGAGCGACGTCGGACACCAGGCTGGGGGCCAGGACGCTCACGATCGCGGCGGCCGCGACCAGCATCCCGGCAAGGCGGGTGAGCGCGAGCCGGTTGCCAGTCGGGTGGCGCAGCAGCCACCACGACGCGACGGCGATGCTCGCGATGAGGAAGATCCGGATGATCATGCCGGTGATCGCAATCGGTCGCTGGCGAGGTCGTAGAGGATGTTCAGGGCGTTGAGGTTCGACTGCCCCTTGCTGCGCGAGTAGTCCGAGTAGCACATGGTGACCGGGTGCTCGCGCCACGAGAGCGAGGCGCTGACGATCCGGGACTCGATCTCGGAAGCATGCGCCATGCCGCGCTGGCGCAGGTTCATCGCGGCCAGGGCACGGCGGTTGAGCACCCGCAGGCCGTTGTGGGTGTCGGTCAGGCGGATGCCCGTCAGGGTGCGCGAGAACCGCAGGGCCGCGGCCATGAGAACGCGGCGGGCGTGGGGCTGGCCCTCGGTGCGACCGAGGTTGCGGGAGCCGAGGACGATGTCGGTCCCGGTGTCCGTGGCGAGGCCGACCATCGTGACCGCGTCGGCGACGAGGTACTGGCCGTCGGCGTCGAAGGTGACGACGTGGGTCGCGTCGGTGTGGCGCAGCACGTAGTCGAAGCCCGTCTGCAGCGCCGCACCCTGGCCGAGGTTGACCGGGTGGCGCAGGACCGTCGCACCCGCCTCCCGGGCGACCTGCGCCGACGCGTCACGGGAGCCGTCGTCCACGCACACGACGTGCGGGAAGACCTCGCGCAGAGCGGTGACCACGGACCCGACCATGGCGGCCTCGTCGTACATCGGCACCACGACGACGGTGCGATCGAAGGCGGGGGACGTGCTCACGTCGACGAGGTTAGTGATGAGGACGGCTCCGCGACATGCGTCCCGCCCAAGTGTGGCCGACAGTCCGCGGTGCCCTAGCCCGTTGGGACTAGGCCGGGTGCCGACCGCTCCCGGCCGGTCCGGACCCGGTCCACCGGTCGGCGAGGTACGCCACGCCGGCGCCGATGCCGAGGATGACAAGGAAGGCGGGCGGGTTCTCCCGCAGGGCGTCCAGGGCGAGGTTGTAGCGCCACGCGGAGCCGTCGCCGTCGCCGTCGGTCGAGGCGGCGCCGAACAGGACCCCGATGGCCAGTAGGCCCACCTGCAGCCCGACCAGGACGGCCGCCGCGGTCCGGCCGCGCCGCCCGAGCCGCGCCGCGGCGAGCGCGAGGAGCGGGAAGCACGCGCACAGCGTCTCCAGCGGGAGCCGGTAGCCCCAGAACCCCGTGCCACCCTGGAACGGGTTCAGATACACCTGGATCAGGAGATACACCGCACCGCCGACGGCGAGCGCCCGGACCCAGTCGGGTGCTTCTCGCCAGGCGCCGCGGAGGAACGGCAGGAGCACGAGCAGGCACGGCGTCCAGACCAGGACGCCGACGCCGGGGGAGATGAGGATGCCGGCGACGTCAGCGGCGCGCTCCGGCCAGCTGCGCGAGGCCGGCCACGCGCTGAGGCTGCTCGCGGCGTAGCCCGCGGTGGGGCTCCAGGATCCGTACAGCCAGTGCCCCCAGACGGAGCTCAGCAGGACGAAGGGGAGACTGCCGACGGCGATGCGGACGGCGATACCCGGCTGCCGGCGGGCGAGCGCTACGCCGACGCCGAGCACGGCGACGACGACGGCGAGGTGGAGGCGGCCGACGAGCGCGACACCCCCGAGGATCCCCGCGAGCCACCAGCGCTCGCGCGCGGCCGCGGCGGCCATGCCGGCGATTCCGAGCACTCCGACCGTGTGCGGCCAGAGGTCGTTGCCGGCGATGCTCCACAGCGGCGTACCGGCGGCGAGGGCCGCGGTGCAGGCAAGGGCGACCGGGCCCGGGACCAGGCGGGACGCGGCCAGGAGCAGCAGGGCGGCGGTCAGAGCGACCAGCGCGGAGGCGGACAGAGATCCCGGAACGTCGCTGAAGCGGCCCGATCGGTCGGTGTCGAACCAGCCGGCGATCGCATACGCGGGCACGCCGGCGAGGATCGCTCCCGGGCTGCGAGCAACGACCCGGTGCCCGTTGTCGGGGTTGATCACCGTCCACAGGGCGTCGCTGTCGACGTCGTCGACGCCGGGCCACGCTGGCAGCTGGTCGGGGGAGACCCCGTCGACCCACGGTGTCCCGCTGGTCGCGAGACGCCACGCTCCGAGGTCGGCCGACCACACGTCGCCGGTGATGGGCGGGTGCAGTGCGCCCAGGCTGCAGAGCAGGAACACAGCGACCCCGAACGCCGCGATGACGCGGCGCCGGGGTCGGCTGCGGTCGTGCTGGTTGATCAGTGCTCTGCCGGACCGTGCCGGTTGGGGCCGGCGGCGATCTGCGACTCGAGCTCGTGGAGCTCGTGCTCCGCGTGGTGCTGGGCCTCGTGCAGCTCCTCGGCCGTGGGCTTCTGGACGTTGTCCGCGAAGAACACGGTCGCCAGCTTGGCCCGCAGCTTGCGCAGGCGCGCGCTGCGGCCCGTGGCACCCGAGGCGTCGATCTCCTCGACCGTCTCCGGCGTCGGGTCGTCGTCGCGGGCGGTGAGCGTGTAGGCCTTGCCCTCGGGGAGCGGGAGGTGCTTCTCGGCGTACCCGCCCTCGGGGGAGCGGACCAGAACGCCGGTCTCGTAGCCGTGGAGCAGCTTGCCCTCGTCGTGACGCTGGAGCGAGATGCACCAGCGACGCGTGATGATGAAGGCGATGACCGGTCCGAGGAACACCGCGGCCCGCATGAAGTACGTGATCTCGTTGATGCTCAGGTGCATCTTGATCGCGATGATGTCGTTGCCGCCCGCGGCCCAGGAGAGGCCGTAGAAGGTCATCAGCGCCACCATGATCGCGGTGCGGGTCGGTGCGTTGCGCGGACGCTGGAGCAGGTGGTGCTCCCGCTTGTCGCCGGTGATCCAGGCCTCCAGGAACGGCAGCGCCATCAGGATCATCAGCATCAGCGGCGGCATCACCAGGATCGGGATCATCACATTCCAGGACAGCGTGATGCCCCAGATGTGGGTCTCCCAGGCCGGGATGATGCGCAGCAGGCCGTCGGGCCAGCCCATGTACCAGTCAGGCTGCGAGCCCGCGGTCACCTTGGACGGGTCGTAGGGGCCGTACTTCCAGACCGCGTTGATCGAGAACAGGCCGCCCATCGTGGCGATGGTGCCGAACACGATGAAGAAGAAGCCGCCCGCCTTGGCCGCGTAGACCGGGAGCATCGGGTAGCCGACGACGTTCTGCTCGGTCCGGCCGGGACCAGGCCACTGGGTGTGCTTGTGGTAGACGAGCAGCAGCATGTGCGCGGCCACCAGCGCGAGCAGCAGGCCGGGGATGAGCAGGATGTGCATCGCGTAGAAGCGGGGGATGATCGCGTCACCCGGGAACTCGCCGCCGAACAGGAAGAACGACATGTAGGAGCCGATGACCGGCGAGGCCTTCATGAAGCCGTCCGCGGCGCGCACGCCGGTGCCGGAGAGCAGGTCGTCGGGAAGCGAGTAACCGGTGAAGCCCTCGATCGTGCCGAGCAGCAGCAGCAGGCAGCCGATCACCCAGTTGAGCTCGCGCGGCTTGCGGAAGGCGCCGGTGAAGTAGACGCGCATCATGTGGATCATCATCGAGGCGATGAAGATCATCGCGCCCCAGTGGTGCATCTGCCGCATGAGCAGGCCGCCGCGCACGTCGAACGAGATGTCGAGCGAGGAGGCGTACGCCGAGGACATGTGGACGCCGCGCAGCGGGTCGTAGGCGCCGTCGTACTGGACCTCGGTCATGCTCGGGTCGAACCACAGCGTCAGGAAGACACCGGTCAGCAGGACGACCACGAAGCTCCACAGGGCGATCTCGCCCAGCATGAACGACCAGTGGTCCGGGAACACCTTGCGGATGTTCTTCTTCATCGCCGTGCCGAGGCCCAGGCGCTCGTCGGCCCAGTTGGCGATGGCGCCGGCGGCCTTGCCACCCTTGGCGGTGGCGGGCGTCGTGCCGTTGGTCGTGGCGACCTTGCTCATGTCACCAACGGTCATAGTAGTCACGCTCCCAGAAGCTCGGGCCGACGGGCTCGTCGAAGTCACGCTGTGCGACCAGGTAGCCCTCGTCGTCGACGGTGATCGGCAGCTGGGGCAGCGGACGGCCGGCGGGGCCGAACACCACCTTGCCGGAGTCGGCGAGGTCGAAGGTGGACTGGTGACAGGGGCACAGCAGGTGGTGGGTCGTCCGCTCGTTCAGCGAGATCGGGCAGCCGACGTGGGTGCAGATCTTGGAGTAGGCCACGATGCCGTTGACCGTCCAGTTCTTCCGGCTCTTGCCCTCGGCGTCCTTGCCCGGCTTGATGTCGCCGGGGTTCATCCGGAGCAGGACCAGTGACGCCTTGGACTTGTGGACCTGGAGGTTCACGCCCTCGACCTCGGTCGGGTCGATGTCGTAGCGCTCCGGGTTGTGGTAGGCGTCGGGCTGGCAGTTGACCAGGTCGCCGATCTCGAGGTCCGAGGCGAGGATCGGGGTCCAGATGCCGTCGCGCACGATGCGCATCGGCTTGTCCTTGGTCCCCTTGCCCCAGATGGTGTGGTAGAGCTTGTCGCCCGGCAGCGGACCGAGGTCGCGCAGCAGGACCACGGCCGGCAGGCCCAGCAGGCCGACCGCACCGAGCAGTGAGTTGCGGATCAGCGGACGGCGCCCGATGCCCGACTCGGCGATGCCGTCGTTGAGCGCCTGGACGGCGACCTCACGGTCCTCCTCGGAGGACTTCGCCGGGTGGCGCAGCTCGACCATCTCGTGGTCGGCCATGAGCTTGCGAGCCCAGTGGATGATGCCGACGCCGATGAACAGCAGTGCGAGACCGAGGAAGAAGCCCAGCGCCATGGTCGAGGCGCCGTGGTTGCCGATCAGGGTCCAGTCGTCACCGATGTCGAGGGTGAAGTAGGAGACCAGGAAGGCGAGGGTCGCCAGCGCGGAGAGGCCGAACAGCGTGGCCACCTGGCGCTCGGCGCGCTTCTCCTTGGCGGGGTCGACGTCCGTCGGCCGCCACTGGTGCTCGGGCAGGCCCGGGTCCGCGATCGGGATCGCGAGCTCGCCCCCGCTCGCGTCGGAGTGGTTGTCGTGTGCGTCGGTCACGCTGCCGCCTCGTCCTTCTTCTTGCTCGAGCGGGTGGTGTGGGCCGCGATCCAGACGGCGAAGCCGACCAGGAGGCCGATGCCGCCGACCCAGGCGATGATGCCCTCACTCACCGGTCCGAGGCCGCCCAGCGTGAAGCCGCTGTAGCTCGGGGCCTGGTCCAGCTCGTTGAGGTAGGCGATGACGGCCTTCTTGTCCTCGGGCGGGATGTTGCCGTCGGAGAAGGTGTCCATCGACTGGGGACCGGTCAGCATCGCCTCGTAGATGTGCTTGGAGTCGACGCCGCGGATCTTGGGCGCGAAGCCGCCGCGCGGCATGGCGCCGCCGGAGCCCTCGAAGTTGTGGCACGCCGTGCAGTTGGCGAGGAAGATCTGGCCGCCGCGCACGACGAGCTCCTCGATCTCCTTCTCGCTCATCCCCTCGGTGGAGTAGAGCTCCTTGTCGGGGACGGCCGGGCCGGTGCCGAGCGAGGCGACGTACGCCGCGAGCGCAGCGGTCTCCTCCTTGGTGTAGACGACCTCCTTGCGCGGCGCCTGGGCGCCGGGCTGGGCCATCGGCATGCGGCCGGTGCCGACCTGGAAGTCGACGGCCGCGGCGCCCACGTCGGTCAGGGCGGGCCCGTACTGCGAGCCGCCCTGGGTGAGGACGCCCTCGCCGTTCTGGCCGTGGCAGAAGGCGCAGCCGACCAGGAAGAGCTCACGCCCCTCCTTGACCAGTGCCGCCTCGTCCTGGCTGGTGTCGGCCTGGGCCGGCGCGAGCGCTGCGTAGAGGCCACCTGTCAGCAGGAGGCCGCAGACGAGCACCAGGAGTCCGGCGATCGGACCGCGGCGATGCCGCGAGAGGCGACCAGCGGTTCGGTTCAGGAGGCGCACATTCAGTCCTTGTCAGTCCGGAGGATCCAACAGCTCTTCGTCATCGGGGTGGCCCGTGTCACTTGATCAGGTAGATCGTCGCGAACAGGCCGATCCACACGACGTCGACGAAGTGCCAGTAGTACGAGACGACGATCGCGCTGACCGCCTGCTCGTGCGTGAAGCGCCTGGCGACGTACGTGCGGCCGAGGACGAAGAGGAAGGCGATGAGACCGCCGGTCACGTGGATGCCGTGGAAGCCGGTGGTCAGGTAGAACATCGTGCCGTAGGCGTCGTGGGGGATCGTGACGCCCTCGTGGATGAGCTCGGCGTACTCGAGCGCCTGGCCGCCGACGAAGATGGCACCCATGACGTAGGTCAGGATGAACCACTCGCGCAGGCCCCACTTGCCGACCTGGAGCAGCGAGCCAGCGCGCGAGACCTGGCCGCGCTCGGCCGCGAACACACCCAGCTGGCAGGTGAACGACGACAGCACGAGGATCGTGGTGTTGATCGACGCGAACGGGACGTTCAGCAGCTGGGTGTTCTCCGACCACATCTCGGGCGAGACCGAGCGGATCGTGAAGTACGACGCGAAGAGCGCCGCGAAGAACATGAGCTCGCTGGACAGCCAGATGATCGTGCCGACCGCGACCATGCTGGGTCGGTCGTGCTGGCCGTGCAGGCGCGAGGCCGGGAGAGTTGCCGAAGCTGAGATCGCCACGGGCGCCATTATGGCGGTATCGGATCGCATCGGCATCCCGACCCCCCGTTCTGGGCCCTCACCACCTGCCACCTACGCTCGGACGGTGGTCGTTGCGGGCGGTGCGGGAGTCGAGAACCTTCCCCCGTTCGACGCCGGAGCACTGCTCTCCCAGTGGGGCATCGCGCCGCTGCCGCTGATCATCACCGTCTGGGCCACCGGCCTGTACGCCGTCGGCGTGCTCACGCTGCGCCGCCGCGGCGACGGCTGGCCGGTCGGCCGCTCCATCGCCTGGGGCGTCGGCATGCTGGCGTTCTACCTGGCCACCTCGTCGGGGCTCGCGGCGTACGACACCGTCCTGGTCAGCGTCCACATGGTCCAGCACATGATCCTGTCGATGGTCGTGCCGCTCTCACTGGCCCTGGGCGCCCCGGTGACCCTGGCGCTGCGGACCCTCCCGCGGCGGCCGCGCGGCTGGCTGCTCGCGCTGCTGCACTCCCGGCTGGCGAAGGTGCTGGGCTTCCCGCCGCTGACCTTCGGCCTCTACGTCATCTCGCCGTGGGCGCTCTACTTCTCCGGCTGGTACGACGCGTCGCTGCGCTCGACCTACGTCCACGAGATGATGCACGTGCACCTGGTCGTCGTCGGCGCGCTCTTCTTCTGGCCGATCGTCGGGGTCGACCCGCTGCCCGGGCGCGTCGCGCACCCGTTCCGGGTGCTGCTGACCGTGATGACGCTGCCGTTCCACGCCTTCCTCGGCGTCACGATCATGGGGCAGAAGACCCTGCTCGGAGGAGACTGGTACCCCTCCCTGCACGACGGCCCGCTCGGCGCCTGGCTCCCGGACCCCTACGAGGACCAGAAGCTCGCCGGCGGGATCCTGTGGGGCGCCGGCGACCTCGTCGGCCTGGTGTTCTTCGTCGTGCTCTTCGCGCAGTGGGTGCGCTCGTCGATGAAGGAGGCCGCGCGGGAGGACCGGCGGCTCGACCGGCTGGAACGGCAAGCCGCGGCCGCGGACCGCGAGGCGTCCGAGTAGCATCGCGCGGGTGACGTCCCCCAAGACCCTGAAGGTCCTCGTCTACAGCGACGACGTGCACACCCGCGAGCAGGTCATCCTGGCGCTGGGACGCCGTCCCCACCCGGACCTGCCCGAGCTGGAGTACGTCGAGGTCGCCACCGAGCCCGTGGTGATCCAGAACATGGACGCCGGCGGCCTGGCCCTCGCGATCCTCGACGGCGAGGCGGTCCCGGCCGGGGGGATGGGCATCGCCAAGCAGCTCAAGGACGAGATCCTCGACTGCCCGCCGCTCGTGGTGCTCACCGGTCGGCCCCAGGACGCCTGGCTGGCGACCTGGTCGCGTGCGGACGCCGCCGTACCGCACCCGCTCGACCCGATCCAGCTCGCGGAGGCCGTGGTCTCGCTGCTCCGCGCCCGCGTCCCGGCCTGACGTGGCGACCTGGCCCGACGTCCTCGGTGCCCTCGTCGCCGGGGAGGACCTGACGCCCGCCCAGTCCTCGTGGGCTATGGGGCAGATCCTCGCCGGCGAGGCGACCCCCGCCCAGATCGCGGGCTTCGTGGTCGCACTTCGGGCGAAGGGGGAGTCCATCGACGAGCTCACCGGCCTCGTCGACGCGATGTACGCCGTGATGACCCCGATCTCCGTCCGCGGGCGGCTGCTCGACGTGGTCGGTACCGGCGGCGACCGCTCCTTCTCGGTCAACATCTCGACCATGTCCGCGATCGTCGCGGCCGGGGCCGGCGCGCGCGTGGTCAAGCACGGCAACCGCTCGGCCTCCTCGCAGGCCGGCACCGCCGACGTCCTCGAGGCGCTCGGCGTTCGGCTCGACCTGCCGGTGGCCCGGGTCGCCGAGGTCGTCGACGAGGCCGGGATCACCTTCTGCTTCGCCGCCGCCTTCCACCCGGCCATGCGGCACGCCGCGGTCCCGCGCAAGGAGCTCGGCATCGGTACGGCGTTCAACGCGCTCGGCCCGCTCGCCAACCCGACCCGCCCGGCCGCCCAGGCGATCGGCTGCGCCGACCCCAGGCTGGCCCCGGTCATGGCCGGCGTGTTCGCGCGCCGCGGCGTCGACGCCTGGGTTTTCCGCGGCGACGACGGGCTCGACGAGCTCACCACGACGACCACCTCGCGGCTGTGGCAGGTCCACGGCGGCGAGGTCAGCGAGGTCAGCGTCGACCCGACCGCCCTCGGCATCGCCCCGGCGACCGCCGAGGACCTGCGCGGCGGCGACGCCCAGCACAACGCCGGCGTGGTCCGCGACCTGCTCGACGGCAAGACCGGCCCGGTGCGCGACGCGGTGCTGCTCAACGCGGGTGCCGCGCTCGCCGTCTACGACGCCCCCGGGGCGCCGTACGACGAGGCGCTCCTCGCCGGCATCGCCCGCGCCGGCGAGGCGATCGACTCCGGGGCCGCGCGCGCGACGCTGGACCGCTGGGTGGCCGCAGCCGGACGCTGACGCTCAGCGTGCCGGGGGAGCGAGCAGCACCAGCTCCAACGTGTGCTGCGCGACCGTCCAGCCGTCGTGTTCGAGCGCGTAGGCGAGGGGTGAGTCGTCGGGGAGCAGGGCGACCCCGGGGTCGAGCTCGGCCAGCGTCCGGTCCCAGCCGGGCTCGAGGTGGTCGAGGTCGGCGTACCGCTCGAGCTCGGCGTCGGTGTAGACGTCGCCGTAGCCGTGCAGCGGTACGTCGAGCCGCGGCTCCAGCCACAGCAGCACCCCGCCGACCGGCCAGTCGGTCAGCACCCGCGTGCCCGGTGGCAGCGCGTCGAGCCGCTCGGCGAACGGGCGGACCCGGTCGGCCGGGTCGTCGACGAGGTCCTGGGTCGGCGCGACGGCCAGGACCGCGACCGCCAGGCCGAGGGCGACCAGCAGCTCGGGCCGCCGGACCGGGCGGTGCCCGCCCCGGCGGGCCAGCTCGGGGGCGACGAGTGCGGCCAGGGTCACCAGCGCGAGGGGCAGCGTGCGGCCCGAGTAGAGCGCGAACGCCCCACCCATCGCGAGCAGGCCGAGGTCGTAGGGGCGCACGTCGTGGCGCCTGACGAGCAGGAGCACTGCCGCCGCGGCGAGGACGGTCACCGGAGCGGCACGGACCGTGAGCAGCTCGGGGGCGGCCCACTCGGCGAAGTAGTCGGCACGCGAGTTGACGAGCAGCACCGCCGTCAGCAGCCGCGGGCCGACCGGTGTCACCAGCGCGGCGAGGAGCATGCCGGCCGGGACGGCCAGCAGGGCGAGGGCCTGGGCCCGGCGCGGGCGCCGCTCGACGAGTACCAGGACCGCCAGCAGGGCGCTGGCCGCGACGCCGATGATCCACATCCCGTGGCAGGTCGCCCACAGCCAGCCGAGCGGGACGAGCGCCCACGGGGGCCGGCCGGTGGCGCGCGCTCGGTCCCAGGCGGCGAGCACGGCCACCAGGAAGAGGTAGCTGAGCAGCTGCGGGCGCAGGGACAGGCTGGGCAGGCAGCCAAGGACGACCACCACCGTGAGGGTGATCGCGACCGACGGTCCGGCATGGCGGCGCAGCAGCAGGTAGGTCGCGGTGGCGAAGGCGACGACCAGCACGGCGAACGCCAGCACCAGGCCCGTCGTACCGAAGCTGTCGTCGAGCTGGGACAGCACGACCTGGGGCAGCCACTGGGTGGGGACCCAGTCGTTGGTGGATGCCGAGCTGAGCTGGCCCGGGTGGGCGATCGACCAGTCGTGCCGGAACTCCTCGCCGAAGCGCAGGTGGAAGTAGGTGTCGAAGGCGCGCAGCGGACGACGCACCAGCGCGATCACCAGCACCGCCAGGAGCACCGCGACGGCGGGTGGGTAGGCCCGGGCGAGCAGGGGGAACCGCGGCTCGCTCCGGGCTCGGTCGGTCATCCTCAGTCGAGGCCGAGCGAGAACGCCGCCTCGAGGTCGTGGCGGGAGTAGGCCCGGTAGGCGATGTGGGTCTCGGTGTCGACGACGCCGTCGACCTTGTTGAGCCGGTCGGCGACCACCGCGGCGATGTCGTCGTGGGAGCTGACCCGGACCAGCGCGATCAGGTCGATCTGGCCGGTGACGGAGTAGACCTCGCTGACGCCCTCGAGCGCCGCGATCGCCTCGGCGACCTCCGGGATCCGGGCGGTCTCGGCCTGGACGAAGACGATGGCGGTGATCATGGGGTCACAGTAGTGGTCAGCAGAGTCGTGGCGTGGCGCCCCGCGCCCTGCACCGGACAAGCCCATTCGCCGACCACCTCGACCAGCCGGACGCCGGGCGACTCCAGCCAGCGCAGGATGCGCTCGGACTCCTCCGCGGTCGCCGCGGGGGTCGGACCGATCGTGGGCAGCACGGTCTCGGCCGATGCGCGCAGGCCGTCGACGTACGCGACCGCGTCGGCGCCGGACGGGATCACGCCGGCGGCGGCGAGCCGGCCGTGGCGCACCACGTGGACGGCCCAGCGGCCGTCGTCCTCGCGGCGGGCGGCGACCACCTCGGGGCAGCCGGTCAGCGCGGTGAGGCGCTGGGTGCGGGCGGCCGCGCGGACGAAGTCGGCGAGCCGGTCGCGATGGTGGGCCGCCTCCTCGAAGCGCTCCTGGTCGGCCAGGGCCGACATCCGGGCGTGGACCAGGTCGACGACGTCGTCGGGCCGGGTGAGCAGCGTGTCCCTGAGCTGGCGTACGACGGCCGCGTAGGTCTGCGGGTCGACACTGCCGTCGCAGGGGGACAGGCAGCGCTCCATCTCGGCCAGCACGCAGGCACTGCGCTGCGGCTGCCGGCCGAAGCGGTCGTTGCACTGGCGGATCGGGAACACCTCGTGCAGTGCGGCCAGCGAGCTCTCCGCCGCCGCCCGCGAGGAGAACGGTCCGAGGTAGTCGGCGTCGTCGTCGAGGACCCGCTTGACCAGGGAGAGCCGCGGCCACGGCTCGCGGGTCAGCTTGAGCCAGGTGACCTTCTCGGGATGGCGGGAGCGCCGGTTGTAGGGCGGCTTGTGCTCGGCGATCAGGCGCAGCTCGCGCACCGAGGCCTCCAGCGGCGTCGCGCACTCGACGCCGCTGACCGACGAGGCGATCTGGACCATCTCGCCGATCCGGGTGCGCTTCTCCGAGGCGGTGAAGTAGCTGCGGACCCGACGGCGCAGGTCGCGCGACGTACCGATGTAGAGGACCCGGGCGCTGTCGTCGCGGAACAGGTAGACGCCGGGGGCGTGGGGGAGGTGCTCGGCGAGGTGGCGCTTGCGGCGGGCGGCGCTCGCGACCTTGCTGGAGTAGCCCTGCAGCTCCTCGAGGGTCTGCACGCCGAGCCCGCCGAGGCGCTCCATCAGGCCGTGCAGCACGTCGACGGTGGCCCGGGCGTCAGCGAGCGCCCGGTGGTTGGGGGTGGTGCCGGCGCGGAAGACCCGGGCCAGCGAGGACAGCTTGTGGTTGGGCGCCTCGTCGCGGGTCACCACGTGGCGGGCCAGCTTGACCGTGTCGAGCACCTCGAAGTCGGGCCAGGCGATGTCCTGCTCGCGCGCGAAGTGGCGCAGGAAGCCCACGTCGAAGCGGGCGTTGTGGGCGACCAGGACGGACCCGGCGGCGAACTCGAGGAAGGCCGGCAGGGCGGACTCGATCGGCGGGGCGTCGGCGACCATGCCGTTGGTGATCCCGGTCAGGACCGCGATGAAGGCCGGGATCGCGGCGTGCGGGTTGACCAGGGTCTGGAACTCGCCCAGCACCTCGCCACCGCGGACCTTGACCGCGCCGATCTCGGTGATCATGTCGCCGTCGGCCACCGAGCCGCCGGTAGTCTCGAGGTCGACGACGCAGAAGGTCACGTCGTGGAGGGGGCGGCCGAGCTCGTCGAAGCCGCGCTGCGCATCCCACCGGGGGGCGAGCGGTGCTGCGGTCATGGGAGCGACGGTAGGCGCCACCTCCGACGCATCCCGGGAGCCGCGCGGTCCGGGGACCCGGCGCGGGCTTTGTGTCGGACCGCTCTGCCACCCTCGCGGACATGACGAGGATCGACTGCGACACCTGTGTGGTGCGAGGCCTGGCCTGCCACGACTGCGTGGTGACGGTGCTGCTCGGGCCACCGCCCGAGCTGGTGATCGGCGACGACGAGATGGCCGCCCTCGAGGCGCTGGCCGACGGAGGGCTGGTGCCGCCCCTGCGGCTGGTCCAGCCGGTCGACGGTCCCCAGGTCGAGTCGGCCTGAGCCGACCTGAGCCGACCGAGGCGGACCTGCCGTGACCGGAGGGGCTGGTGTGACTCACGTGACAGCTGTTGCGTGCAATCGTCCACAACACGCCCTCGACCGGTTTGGTGCCGCCGGGAGCCACGACTAGGCTGCTCCCTCAGGTGTCCGAGGAAGTGGGTCGACGACCCGCGCGGACGCCGCGCTGAGTCCGGATCCACTCGGGGATCCGGAGCCGGGGAACCAACCACTCTGGGGTGAATCCCGCACGAGGCGCGAGGGCGAGGGTTCGACCGGACCACCGCCGGCGCGAGGAGTGCGGGTAGGGCGAGTCGTGCCCGAATCCGTCAGCTCACCCGGTAGGCGTACGACACCAGAGGGGACCGCCAGCTCGTGCTGAACGGCCGGACACGCACTACCGCCGCGCTCGCGGCACTCGCCGTCACCGGAGCGATCACGCTGTCGATCAGCGGGACGCCGAGCCCCGCTCAGGCCGAGCCCGACATCGAGACCGTCAAGGCCCGGGTCGACCGGCTCTTCCACGAGTCCGAGCAGGCCGCCGAGCGCTACAACGACGCCGAGTTCGAGCTCACCGAGCTCGACAGCGACCTGTCGTCCCTCGAGTCGGACCAGTCCCGCCAGGGCGACGCCCTCGACGGTGTCCGCTCCGACGTGCGCGACTCGCTCATCCAGCAGTACCAGTCCGGCAACCTCGGTGCGACCGGCGACCTGCTGTCCTCCGACACGCAGGGCTTCCTCGACCAGCTCTCCACCATGTCGACGGTCGAGGGGATCCAGGACTCGCTCCTCGCCGACTACGGCGACGAGCTCGAGGCCTACGACATCCGCAAGGACCAGACCGAGAAGCGCCGCTCCGACATCAAGGAGCTCAAGGCGACGCTCGCGGAGGAGAAGAAGACCGCCGACGCCAAGCTGGCCGAGGCCAAGGACCTGCTCTCGCAGCTCGAGGCCGAGCAGCGTGCCGAGTTCCTCTCCCGCAACGCCGGTCGCCCGATCGACCCCGCGACCATCCCGGCCAGCGGCCGCGCGGCCGCGGCGATCAAGTACGCCCTCGCCCAGGTCGGCGACGCCTACGTGTGGGGTGCCGCCGGGCCCAACGCCTTCGACTGCTCCGGCCTGACGATGATGGCCTACGCCCAGGCCGGCGTGAGCCTGCCGCACTCCTCGCGCGCCCAGTACGGCAGCGGCGCCCACATCGCCAAGAGCGACCTGCAGGCGGGCGACCTCGTCTTCTACTACAGCCCGATCAGCCACGTCGGGATCTACCTCGGCAACGGCCTGATCGTGCACGCGGCCAACCCGGGCGCCGGCGTCAAGGTCTCCGACCTCGACGAGATGCCCTACGCCGGAGCGGTCCGGCCTGGGTGAGGCCGCTCGCGGCCGCGCTGCTGGTCGTCGCGCTCGGCACCGGGGCGTGCTCGAAGGACGAGTACGTCGCCCCGCCGCCGGCGAGGACCAGCGACGCCGCCGATCCCGCGGCAGCGGCGCAGACCCTGGCTGCGCTGCAGGACGCGATCTCGGCCGGTGACACCTCGGCCGCGGCCGACCTCGGTGCCGACGCGCGCAGCCGCGACCTGCTGGCCGCGGTCGTCACCAACGCGGGCGCGCTCGGACTCACCGACGTCACCCTGCGCTACGTCACCGAGACGGGTCGCACCACCGGCGCCGACGGCTGGGACGGCCAGGTCGCGGTGACCTGGCGTGTCGACGGGCACGACGCCGCGTCGGCGCGCACCGAGCTCCCGGTCTCCTTCGCCGGGCACGGCGCCTCGATCGCCGCGATCGGCGGCACTGGTGCTCGGCTCCCGCTGTGGCTGTCGGGCCCGCTCGCCGTCGAGCGCGCAGGTGACGTGCTCGTCTCGGTGGCCGGCGACCCGGCCCGGGCTCCGGCATACCTCGCGGCGGCGCGGCGCGCCGTCACGCAGGTGCGCGCCGTCGTCCCCGGCCAGGCCGGGCTCGTCGTCGAGGTGCCCGCCGATCCCGACGGCCTGCAGCGCACGCTCGACACCGCACCCGGGCAGTACTCCGCGATCGCCGCCGTCACCGCACCGGTCGACGGCTCACAGGCCGCGGGCAGCCCGGTGCACGTGTTCCTCAACCGCAGCGTGTACGACGACCTCGACCCCGTCGCGGCGCAGGTCGTGATGACCCACGAGGCCGTGCACGCGCTCACCGACGCGGTCGGCGCGCGTCAGGCGCCGCTGTGGCTGGTCGAGGGCTTCGCCGACTACGTCGCGCTGCGCGACGTCGACCTGCCGCTCACCAAGACCGCCGGCCAGGTCGCCACCGAGGTCCGCAAGGACGGGACGCCCAAGACGCTGCCGCCGGACAGCGAGTTCGACCCGACGGCGAGCCACCTCGGCGGCGTCTACGAGGCCGCCTGGCTGGTCTGCGTGACACTTGCCGACCACGCGGGCGAACGGGCGCTGGTCGACCTCTACGAGCAGGTGCGCGACGGCGGCGAGCTCGCCGCCGCGCTGCGCGAGCACGCCGGCTGGACCGAGGCCGAGCTCACCGCCGCGTGGCAGGAGCGGCTCCGCTCGTTGCCCGGCGTGGCAGGCTGACTGTCGTGGACGACCGATCGGCGGTGCGCAGGGTCGCGCTGGGCACCGTGCTGGTGGGGGCCGCCGCCTTCGTCCTGGTCGCCGCGACGCGCGTCCCGTGGCACCCGGTCCCCGGCGGCCTGCCCGACCCGGTGACGGCATCGTCGGTGTTCACCCGCGCACAGATCGACCGGGGCGAGCACTATGCGCTCTGGGGCCGGATCTGGAGCTGGTCGCGGCTGGCGGTCTCCCTGGCCGTCGCCGCCTGGCTGGGCTTCGGACCGGTCGGCCGGCGCTGGGCGGCCCGGTTGCGCGGGTGGTGGTGGGTCCGGGTCGTCGTCGTGGTCGCGGGCCTCGCCCTGGCCGGCGAGCTGGTCACGCTGCCGTTCGGGATCGCGCTGCGCCGCCTCGGACTCACCGAGGGCCTGGTCGCGGGCACCTGGGCCGACTGGGGCGTCGACCAGGTCAAGGGCTACCTGGTCACCGTCGTCAGCACCTCGATCGCGGTGGCCGCGCTCGTCGCCTGCATGCGCCGGCTGCCACGCCTGTGGCCGGCCGTGGCCGGGCTCGCCGCGGCGGTCCTCGTGATGCTCGGCTCGTTCGCCTACCCGTTGGTGGTCGAGCCGGTCTTCAACTCGTTCGACTCACTGCCCGAAGGTCCGCTGCGCAGCCAGGTGCTGTCGCTCGCCGACGCGGAGAGGGTCCACGTCGACGACGTGCTGGTGGCCGACGCGTCGCGGCGCACGACGACGCTCAACGCGTACGTCTCCGGCTTCGGCGACAGCCGCCGGGTGGTGCTCTACGACACTCTCGTGACCGGCACGCCCACCGACGAGACGCTCTCGGTCGTCGCTCACGAGCTCGCCCATGCGAAGTACGACGACGTCCTCACCGGCACGCTGCTCGGCGCGGCGGGTGCCGCCCTCGGCGTCGGGCTGCTCGGCTTCCTGCTGGCCGTCCCGCGCCGGGACCGGGCGGGGGACTCGGGGGACGCGGGGGACGAGGTGTCCGCGGTGCCGCGGGTGCTGGCACTGGTCGCGATCGCGACGTTCCTGGTCGCGCCGCTGCAGAACGGGATCAGCCGGGCGATCGAGACCCGGGCGGACCAGACGGCGCTGGCGGTGACCAACGCCCCCCAGGCGTTCGTCGACCTCCAGCGCCGTCTGGCACTGCGGTCCCATGCCGACCCCACACCTCCGGCGTGGTCGCAGTGGTGGTTCGGCTCGCACCCGACGGTGCTGCAGCGGATCGGGCTGGCCAACCAGTTCGAGACGCGCGCTACGGAGTGATGGCGGAGTCGAAGCTGGCGTTGGTGTTCTCGAAGAGATCGCCGACACCGCCTCCGAACAGCACCACGGCGAAGACGATCACCGCGGCGAGCAGCGCCACCAGGAGGCCGTACTCGACGGCGGTGGCGCCTCGCTGGCTGCGACCGAGCGGTGTTGTCAATGTCGTCTCCCAAGCTAGAGGCGGCCGGAACGGCGCAACCGCGCCAAGGCTCCCTTGACGCGGCTGCAGATGGCCTTCGATACGAGGATCAGCCGCCGAGGCTGCTGTTGACCTTGCCGAAGGCGTCATCGAGCTTGTTGCCGAGGAGGATGACCGCGGCGATGATGACGGCGGCGATGAGCGCGACGAGCAGACCGTACTCGACGGCGGTCGCACCCCGCTCCTCCATCTTGGCCAGACGGCCGTTCAGCAGGATGTTGAGGTACTGGATCATGGGGTCTCCCTGTGCACTGGTTCTTCGTGTCCCCGGGGAGTGCTTTCCCCGATGCACAGAACTCTGCCGGAAGGGCCCCGACGAGGGATCGGGAGTTCGTCTCCTCGCTGCTAGTCACTTCGGACTAGCGGCCGCCGACGGGCTGCAGAGGCTCTCAGCGTGCCGACGGCTGGACCGTCGAGAGCAGGCCGATCCGCATCGCCGTGACCAGGGCCTGGGCCCGGTTGGCGGCGCCCAGCTTCTGGTAGATGCGGGCGATGTGGGATTTCGTCGTCGACTCGGAGAGGTAGAGCTTGGCGCCGATGGCGGCGGCGTTGAGGCCCTCGGCAAGGAGCAGCAGTACGTCGTGCTCGCGCTCGGTGAGCGCGGTCGACTCGGCCGACTGGCGGCGCATCATCGCGCCCACGAGGCCGGCGCACACGAAGGCCTTCGGGGACACGGCGGCGTGCCGCGCTGCCTTGATCACCTCGGTGGAGGGGGCGTCCTTGCCGACGAAGCCGGAGGCGCCCGCCTGCATGGCGGCGAAGATCTGCTCGTCGCCGGAGTGCATGGTGAGCACGATCAGGCCGACCTGGTCGTTCTCCTTACGCAGGGTGCGGACCACGTCGAGACCGGTGCCGTCCTGCATCTGCAGGTCGGTGATCACGACGTCGGGACGCACCTCGCGGGCGCGCTGGATGCCCTCCATCACCGAGCCGGCGGTCGCGACGACGCTGAGGTCGGGCTCGAGGTCGATGACGGCGCCGAGCCCGTCGCGGATCAGCTCGTGGTCGTCGATCAGGAGGACGGTCGTCATGTCGCTCATCGCTGCTCCGTGAGGATCGGGGAGTCGTCGCTGCCGGCCGCGCTCCGTGGGATCTTGAGGGCCACCGAGACCGTGAGGCCCCGACTGGCATTGTCGCGGACCACGAGCTCCGCGCCGATCAGTCTGGCACGTTCGCGCATGATCTTCAGGCCGTGCGAGTCCGCGCGCGCCGCCTGCAGCCCGACGCCGTCGTCGGTGACGGTGATGATCGCCTCCGGCGCGTAGACCTGGCAGCGCACGTCGATCGAGGTGGCCCGGGCATGCTTGACCGCGTTGTTGATCGACTCCTGGGCGATCCGGAACAGCTCGGCCTCCACCTCGGGACGCAGCCGGGTCGGCTGCTCGTCGAGCCGGACCCGGATCGGGATGCCCGACGACTCGGAGAGATGGCGCGCGACGTTGCTGATCGCGGCCCCGAGGCTCTCGTTCTCACCGATGCTGGTGCGCAGGTTCATCACGGACTGCCGTACCTCGGCGACGACCTTTGATACGCGCTCGCGCAGCATCGCGAGGGCCTTGGCCTGCTGCTCGTCGGCGGGGCGGGCGGCCAGTGCGTCGATGATGTAGCCGAGCGAGGCGATGTCCTGCGCGACGCCGTCGTGCATCTCACGGGCGAGCCGGTTTCGCTCGTCGGCAGTGGCGGCGTCGCGGAACTGTGCGAAGAGCAGTGCGGCGTCCAGCTTGACCGCGGTGTCCGAGAGATCCCTGGCCACGGCGGACAGCGGGAGGGGCAGGGTCGTGTCGGCCCCGGTCGGCCGCAGCCCGGCGACGATCGCCTGGTCGCTGACCCGGAACGCGAATCCCTCACCTATCTCGATCGGCCGGTTCCTGTCCGACTCCTGCAGCCTGACGTCACCGGCGAGGGTCTCGGTCGCGATGGCATCCGCGGCCTCCAGCTCGACGGTCGACGCCACCGGGGTCAGCGCCTCGCCGCGGGGGACGTAGAGCACCAGGGCCCGGTTGGGGATGTCATCGCCGACCTGGCTGAGCAGCTCACCGCCCAGCGCGCCGACGTCGAGCCCGGAACTGAGGCTGCCCGCGAGGTCGATCAGCTGCCGCAGGTGCTCCTGTGCGTCGCGGTAGGGCGCCACCGGGTCCGGGGCCCGGTCCGAGGAGAAGGTGACGGCGGCGATCAGGCTCAGGCCGAGGCCGGCCATCGACCAGGTGAAGATCGCGACCGCCTGGTCGTTGGTGATCTCCTCCCACCACATCAGTCCGAGGGCGACCACCGCGATCAGCTCCACCAGGACGGTGCGGATCATCGTCCGGATCCCCGCGATCGCGGTCGCGTACAGCGGCGGGACGACGAGCGCGGCGAGGATCACCGGTGCGTCGGTCATCGCCAGCGCGCCGATCACGCCGATGGCTGCGGCCTCGGTCATCGGGCTGAGCGACAGCTCGAGCTCGCGCCGGGTGGCGGTCACGCCCTGGTAGATCCAGACACAGCTCACGGCCGCCAGGGCGAGCAGGCCCTGCTCCTGGTGGAGCCAGACGATCGGTCCGCCGATGGCGAGCAGCGCGAACAAGCGCGCCGCGCCCACCACAGCGTACGTCTGGCTGCTCGGCATGGTCTCCACCCTAGTGCCGCAGCCGCTCGCTCACTTGTTGTTGAACGCGTCGACCGCGTTCAGCACCGCCGGGCCCATGACGACGATGAACAGGCAGGGGAGGATGAACAGGATCAGCGGGACCATGATCTTCACCGGCACCTTCTGGGCCTTCTCCTCGGCGTACTGCCGGCGCTTGACCCGGATCTCGTTCGACTGCACGCGCAGCACCTGGCTGATCGGGATGCCGAACGCGTCGGCCTGCACCATCGAGCCCACGAACGTGTTGAGGTCCTCGACGTTGCTGCGCCCACCCATGGCCTTCAGGGCGTCCGCGCGGCTCATGCCCAGCTGCATCTCCCGCAGCACTCGGGAGAACTCCTCGGCCACCGGGCCCGTGGTGTTGCGGGCGACCTGCTGGAGGGCGGCGTCGAAGCCGAGGCCGGCCTCCACGCTGATCGTGAGCAGGTCGACCGCGTCGGCGAGGCTGCGCCTGATCTGGTCGGCACGGTGGGCGGCCTTGTTGTAGAGGTAGAGGTCGGGCCCGAAGAACCCGAGAGCGGCGCTGCCCACGGCGATGACCAGCAGCACCGTGAAGGAGCCGCCGAGAAGGGCGCCGTAGGCCACCACGACGACCGGGAGGGCGACCGCGCAGATCACCTTCATGGACAGGACCCGGTCGACGGTCCAGCCCCGCGGGTTGCCGGCGAAGTCGAGGCGCTGGCGGATCCGGTCGGCCTTGTCCGCGCCGGTGATCCGCCGGCCGAGGGACAGCGCGCGGGCCTGGAAGGGCGCCAGGACCCGGTCCGCGAACGGACGGTCGGCCTCTTCGGCGAGCTCGCGACCGGCGTGACCGGACTGCTCCAGAGCCTGGAGGGCCCGCGCCAACCCGTCGGGCTGCTCCTTGGCGAGGGCGGCTCCGATGGTGGCGATCGCCGTGAGCAGCAACAGGAATGCGACCAGGAGCAGCATCAGGCCTCCACTCTGACCATGCGGGACATCAGGAAGGTGCCGATCGACATCCACAGCACGCCGAAGCCCAGGAGGATCCAGCCCCGGAGGTCGGCGACCAGCGGGTGCAGGAACTCACGGTTGGTGAGGAACAGGAACAGCGCGAACAGGATCGGCAGGGCGCACAGAATGATCGCGGAGAGCCGGCCCTCGGCGGACAGGGCGCGTACGTGGCGGCGCAGGTACTGCCGCTCCCGCATGGTCGCGGCGACCGTCGTGAGCAGCTCGGCGAGGTTGCCGCCGACCTGGCGCTGGATCCGGATGGCCATGACCGCCCAGCCGAAGTCCTTGCTCTCGAACCTTCGGGCCACGCCCTCGAAGGCGTCCTCGATCGACACACCGATCCGAGCCTCGACCAGGACCCGCTTGAACTCCGAGGCGATCGGCTCGGGGCCCTCGCGGACCACGGTGTCGACGGCCTGGGCCAGGGAGAGTCCGGCACTCAGCGCACCGGACAGCAGCTGCAGCACCTCGGGCAGCGCCGCGTCGAAGGCGCGCTTGCGCCGGCCCGCCATGAACCGCAGGTAGAACGGCGGCAGCATGGCGCCGACGAGCATGAAGAGCAGGCCGAGGATGATGCTGCCCTGGCCGAGCAGCATCCCGATGACACCGCCGGCGAGCACCGCACCGACGTGCAGCAGCAGCCACTCCGACGGCTTGAACTCGCTGCCCGCGGCGGTCAGGCGCCGGGTCATCCGGTCGTTGAGGGCGCTGTTGCGCTGCAGGATCTCGGCCGCGGCGGCCTTGGCCTGGTCGAGGACGGGGTCGGCCTGCGGCTTCTGGGCGCGCTCCTCCAGGCCCGTCACCCGGGTGCTGTACGCCGTCACGCGGTCCGCGATGCTCATCGGCGCCGGCTTGGCCGGGACCAGCAGCACGGCCACGGACAGCAGGCCGACCGCGAACACGCCCACACCGACCCACAGCAGCCAGTCGGGGGCGGTGAACCCGCCGTCGTCGTTGCCGATGGTGGGCAGCGGAGCCGCGGCGCCCGGCGTGCTCGCGGCCTCGATGGTGGCCAGGCTGCGGGCGACGAGGGGCGCGCCGCTGCTCGTCGGCAGGGTCACCTCGACAGTGGCGACGTCGGCGGAGAAGCCGGAGGGCAGCGGGGCGGTGACGAGGACCTGGTCGGCCAGCGCCTCGGCCTGCTCGGCGAACGCCGCGGCGAGCGCGGACCCGCTCGAGGTGATCACGTCGCCCTTGCCGGCCTCCGCGACCGTGCGCAGCGGGGTGAGCTGGTCCTCGGAGAGGTCGAGGCCGACGATGTGGACCCGGGTGCCGGCGTCCTTGATCGCGGCCACGGCGTCCTCGATCGACGCCTTGCTGCCGGCGTCGGCGCCGTCGGACAGCAGCAGCAGGGAGCGCTGGCCGGTGTCGCCGGCGAGGTCGGTGGCGGCGATGATGCCGTCGTAGAGCAGGGTGTTGCGCTGCAGGGACAGCCCGTCGATCACGCTGCGTGCGGCGGCGCGGTCGGTGGTCGGCTCGAGCGCGACGTCGACGGTGCTGTCGAAGGTGACGATGCCGACCTCGACGTCGTCGGGCACGGCGTCGAGGTACGTCGATGCGGCCTGCTGGGCGGCCTCGAAGCGGCCCTGCTTGCGCATCGAGTTGCTCGTGTCGATCGCCAGCACGGTGGTGCGCTTGACGGCCGATCCCGAGCTGGTGCTGCTCGCGGTCGCGTCCAGCGCCTTGCCGTCGAGCGTCGCGGTCACCCCGGACAGGTCGACCTGGCTGCCGGCCGGTACGTCGACCAGGATCCGGATGCCGTCGCCGGTCGACTCGACGTGGGCGATCCCGCCGTCCTCGGCGTACGCCGGCGCGACGACCAGGGCGGCGAGGAGGGCGGCCACGAGGGCGATCAGCAGCCCCGCTCCCCGACGGACGACCTGCTGCCCGCGCATCAGATGCGTTCCGTCCGGAAGATCGTGGGATCGACGGCGACGTTGGCGTAGGCCAGCTTCTCCAGGAACTTGGGTCGCAGGCCGGTCGAGCGGAGCCGCCCGAGGATCCGGCCGTTCTCGTCGAAGCCGGCCGAGTTGTCGAAGACGAAGATGTCCTGGAGGGTGATGATGTCACCCTCCATCCGCTCGACCTCGGTGATGTGGGTGATCCGGCGCGAGCCGTCCTTGAACCGGGTCTGGTGCACGATCAGGTCGACCGCCGAGGCCACCTGCTCGCGGATGGCACGGATCGGCAGGTCCATGCCGGCCATCAGCACCATCGTCTCCATGCGGGCGAGCGTGTCGCGCGGGCCGTTGGAGTGCAGGGTGCAGATGGAGCCGTCGTGGCCGGTGTTCATGGCCTGGAGCATGTCGAGAGCCGAGGCGTCGCGGACCTCGCCGACGACGATGCGGTCCGGGCGCATGCGCAGGCTGTTGCGGACCAGGTCGCGGATGGTCACCGCGCCCTTGCCCTCGATGTTGGCCGGACGGGACTCGAGGCGGACGACGTGGTCCTGCTTGAGCTGGAGCTCGGCGGCGTCCTCGATGGTGACGATCCGCTCGTCGGTGGGGATGAACGACGACAGCACGTTGAGCGTGGTCGTCTTGCCGGCGCCGGTGCCGCCGGAGACGATCACGTTCAGCCGGCCGCGCACGCACGCGTCGAGGAAGTCGGCCGTCTGCGGCGTCAGCGACCCGAAGTTGATCAGGTCCTGCACGGTCAGCGGGTCGGTGGAGAACTTCCGGATGGTGAGCGCGGAGCCGTCGATCGCCAGTGGCGGGACGATGGCGTTGACGCGGCTGCCGTCGGGCAGACGGGCGTCGACCATGGGGGAGGACTCGTCGACGCGACGACCGATCCGCGACACGATCTTGTCGATCGTACGGCGCAGGTGGGCCTCGTCGGCGAAGTGCGCCTCGGCCTTGACCAGCCGGCCGTCCTTCTCGAGCCAGACGTCGTCGTGGCCGTTGACCATGACCTCGGAGACCTCGGGGTCGCGCAGGTACGGGTCGATCGGGCCGTAGCCGAGGATGTCGTCGGTGATCTCCTGGGTCACGCGCACCCGGTCGGCCGCGCTGAGCGGCCGATCCTGGGCGCCGAGGACGTCGGAGAGGACCGAGCGGACCGTCTGGTCGAGCTCGTCCTGGTCCATCTCGGCGTCGTACAGGTGCGGGCCGAGCTGCTTGATCAGCTCGGTGTGCACGCTGGACTTGAGGTCCTCGAGACGGTCGCTCTCGGTGCCGGCCATCCGGCGGCCGGGCTTGCCGTCGGTGGCCGCGGCCGCGGCACGCGACGAGAGCGGACCGGGGGTCTTGTGCCCGGCGGCGGGTGCCTCGGCCTCGGCGTGGGTCGCCACCGGTGCGGGTGGGGGCTGCTCGGTGGCGCTCACGACGTCGGCCAGCAGGTCGGTGTCGGCGCCCGGGGTGGCGGCGTGCCGGCCCTGCGCAGCGGCGTCGCGGCGCGCGGCGGCGAGGCGCTCGGAGAGGCTGGACACGACTCAGCCCCTCCCGCGACGGAACAGGCCGCGCGAGCGGGTCGGCTCGGGCTGGCTCGAGGTCGCGGAGGCCGGCGCGGCGACCGGCTCGCCCGTGACCGACGCCGCGAGGTGTGCGTAGGCGAGGCTCGCGGGGTGGCCCGGCTTGTGGGAGACGATCGGCGTACCCGCGTTGGTGGCGGCCGCGATGTCGACCGCCGTCGCGACCTGCGCGCTGACCGGCATGCCGAGGATGCTCTCGACCTTCTCCACGCTGATGCCGACCTCGTCGTCGGCCCGGTTGAGCAGCAGGTGCCGGTGACCGCGGGCGATGCTCAGCATGTCCATGGTCTCGAGGGCGACCTTGACGTTCTTCAGGGTCGGTACGTCGAGGGTCGCGACGATCACGCACTCGTCGGTCTCGTCGAGCGCGGTCAGGGTGGCGTCGTCGAAGGACGGCGAGGTGTCGACCACGATGTAGTCGAAGCCGTCGCGCAGCGCCCGCAGGATCCGCGAGATGAGCAGGGGAGTGACCCGCTCGCGGACGTCGGGGTGGGCCGGGGCGGCGAGGACGGTGAGCGAGTCCTGGTGCCGGGTCAGCAGTCCCTCGAGCATGCCGAGGTCGATCGAGTCCTCCGAGCCGACGGCCTGCTCGATCGAGTGGGTCGGGAAGAGCTGCATGGTGATCGCGACGTCGCCGAAGGCCAGGTCGAGGTCGACCAGGCACACCTTGCGGGCCCCGCGGTCGGTCAGCGCGAGCGCGAGGTTGACCGAGGACGTCGTCTTGCCCACACCGCCCTTGGGGGAGAACACCGTCACCACCCGGCCGAGCTGCCGGGCACCGCCCGGGCCGCGCAGGGCCTGGTAGAGCTGGTGGGCCCGCTCGACGGCGCTGGTGAGCGCCTTCTCGTCGCCGCCCGTGACGACAACGTCGCGGATGCCGGCGTGCATCGCCCGGGTCAGGACCTCGGTGTCGAACTGGTCGCGGACCAGCACGACGCTGACGGTGGGGCGCTTGATGCGCAGTTCCTCGGCCGTGGCGAGCGCCGCGCCGAGGTCGACGGTCGGGCCGAGGGCCACGACGTACTCGTCCGGGTGCTGGTCGAGCCACGCCACGGCCCGCTCGGTCGAGGCGACCGCGTGAGAGCCGGTGGGCAGGGCGCGCACCAGTGCGTCGACGAGCGACGGATCCTGTTCGACGAGAACCGGCATGTCGTCCTCACTCGCTGTCGCGGATGGTGGCGCAAGGTCCGGTCTTGTCGACCTGGACCTCGCTCTCTGCGTTGAGCAGGGCCACGGAGAGCTCGCCGCGCTCCCGGCCGTCCTGGAGCCACTCGAACTGCTCCTGGGTGACGGCGAGGTGCAGGGCGGGGGCCTTCTCAGCGGCGGCGTCGCCGCTCGAGTCGGTGGCGGTCTCGGTCTGCGCGCCCTTCGAGAGCACGGTGACGCGGTCGATGAGCAGGCAGGTCGGCGTGCTGGGGTTGACCGTCAGGAACACCGCGAGCTGCGAGCCCGGCTCGATGAAGGAGCCGACCGGGAGGTCGAAGGACTCCGGCTTGGCGATCATGCCCTTCGGCAGGGGCAGCGAGGCCACGTCGACGGGGTCGCCGACGCCACCGAACTTGGTCGACAGCAGCTGCTCGCCGGCGTACAGCGTGGTGAGCGCCACCTTGCCGTCGAGGTCGCCGAGGTCGCTCTGGCGCAGCGCGTTCTCGAGCACCTGGCCCTGCGGTACGGCGGTCTCGGCGAGCTTGCCGGTGTCGAGCGCCGACTTGATGCTCTCGCCCGGCAGCACGGTCTTGCCTGCGGCGACGGTGACGACGTTCGTCGTCTGGTACTTCTCCGCGGCGCGCGACTCGGCCCCCCGGGCGAAGACGAACACCAGCCCGACGCCGAGCGCGGCGATCACCGCGGCCACGACGAGCAACAACCTGCGACGGTCCACTTCAGAGCCCTCCCGCTCCCCATGTGCATGGTGGCTGCTCCCCGGTTGCAGCGCACGGCGAGGCTAGCGAAGGACGTGCTCGGGGCGTGAGCGAAAAGGCCAATTGGGGCCGAATGATGCCCGATCGCCGGCCGCGGGATGGCCCGTTGGGACTATGTCCCGCGAGGTCCCGTGGGGTACGTGCGGCGGTCCCGTCAGGAGTCTCGTCGGGAGTCCCGTCAGGAGTAGAGCGCGGCGATCTCGTCGCGGCACTCGCGCATGACGACATTGCGCTTGAGCTTGAGGCTCGGCGTCACCTGGCCCGCCTCCTCGGTCCAGTCCGTCTGCAGGATCACGAACTTCCGGATCGACTCCGCCTTGGAGACCGCCTTGTTGGCCTCGTCGACCGCGGCCTGGACCTCGGCACGCAGGTCCTCGTCGTCGACGAGGTCGGCCACCTTGCCGGTCTTGCCGTGCTGCTCGGCCCAGGCGGGGAAGGCCTCCTCGTCGATGGTGACGAGTGCGGCGATGAACGGCTGGCCGTCGCCCACGACCAGGCATTGGCTGACCAGGGCCGAGGCGCGGACCCGGTCCTCGAGGACCGCCGGCGCGACGTTCTTGCCTCCGGCGGTCACCAGGATCTCCTTCTTGCGACCGGTGATCCGCACGAAGCCCTCGTCGTCGACCTCCCCGACGTCGCCGGTGTGGAACCAGCCGTCGCCGTCGATCGCCTCGGCCGTCGCGGCCGGGTTGTCCCAGTAGCCGGTGAAGACCTGGCCGCCGCGGAAGAGCAGCTCGCCGTCGTCGGCGATCCGTACGGCGGTGCCGGGGATCGGGCGCCCCACGGTGCCGACCTTCTGGGCGTCGGGAAGGTTGACCGTGAGCGCGGCGGTGGTCTCGGTCAGGCCGTAGCCCTCGAGCACGGTCACCCCGATCCCGCGGTAGAAGTGGCCGAGCCGGTCGCCGAGCGGTGCGCCGCCGGAGACCGCGAACTCGCACCGCCCGCCGAGCGCCGTGCGGAGCTTGCCGTAGACCAGTCGCGAGAACAGGGCGTGCTGGGCCCGCACCCGGACCGGGATCCGCCCGCCCTCGAGGGCGCGGGAGTAGGCGATCGCCGCTTCCGCAGCCCGGTCGAAGATCTTGCCCTTGCCGTCGGCGGTCGCCTTCTGCGACGCGGTGTTGAAGACCTTCTCGAAGACGCGGGGGACGGCGAGGATGAAGGTCGGCTGGAAGGTGGCCAGCTGGGGCAGCAGGTTCTTGATGTCCGCGCTGTGGCCCAGCCGGGTGCGGGACTTGATGCAGCCCACCTGGATGATCCGCGCGAACACGTGCGCCAGCGGCAGGAACAGCAGCGTCGAGGCGCCCTCGGCGTCGAACAGCCGCTCCAGCTCGGCGACCGCGACGCCCAGCTCGGTCTGGAAGTTGTCGTGGGTGAGCATGCAGCCCTTGGGACGGCCGGTCGTGCCCGAGGTGTAGATCAGGGTCGCGAGATCGGCCGGGCCGGCCGTCGTACGACGCGCCTCGAGGTCGTCGTCGCCGAGGTCGGCGCCCAGCCCGGTCAGGGTCGCGATCGCCCCGTCCTCGATGGTCCACAGGTGCTCGAGCGCCGGCAGCCGGTCGCGGGTCGCCTCGACCCGGTCCCGGTGGCCGGCGTCCTCGCAGACCACGGCACGGGCGCCGGAGTCGGAGAGGATCCAGTTGACCTGCTCTTCCGAGGACGACTCGTAGATCGGCACGGTCGCCGCGCCGGCGAACCAGATCGCGTAGTCGAGCAGGGTCCACTCGTAGCGGGTGCGCGAGATCACAGCGACCCGGTCGCCGGCCTGGATTCCCGCTGCCATCAGGCCCTTGGCCACGGCCGACACCTCGGCCAGGAAGGTGGCGCAGGACACGTCGTCCCAGCCTCCGTCGGCGTTCGCCCGGCTGAACTGCACGGTCTGCGGCGCCTCGGCCGCGTTGCGGACCACGTCGTCGGTGAGGTTGCCCGTCCGGGGGATCTCGATGGTCTGCGGGGTGGAGTACTCGCGCACGGAGCGAGGTTACCGCCGAGTTGGCGAATGTGGTCCGGTAGCCTTCCGGCCATGGCCGAACAGACGTCCTCGTCGATCGTCGTCGACGCCCCCGCCGCCGATGTGATGGCCGTCATCGCCGACTTCGCGGCGTACCCCCAGTGGGCCAAGGGCGTCACGGTCGCCGACGTGCGCTCGTCGTACGACGCCTCCGACCCGGGCCAGGGTGGCCGGGCCCGCGAGGTCTTCTTCGCGCTGGACGTCTCGCCGATCAAGGACGAGTACACCCTCTCCTACGTGTGGGACGGCGACCGCCAGGTCACCTGGACCCTCGTCGAGGGCAAGATGCTCAAGGCGCTCGAGGGCGCCTACGTCCTGCGGGAGGCGGGCGCGTCGACCGAGGTGACCTACCGGCTGGCGCTCGACGTCTCCATCCCGCTGATCGGCATGCTCAAGCGCAAGGGCGAGAAGATCCTCATCGACACCGCGCTCAAGGGCCTGAAGAAGCGCGTCGAGTCCGGCGTCTGAGGTCTGCGCGTGCGGATCGTTCTCTTCACCGGCAAGGGTGGTGTCGGCAAGTCCACCGTGGCCGCCGGCACGGCGGCCCTCGCGGCCGCGAGGGGCCTGCGCACCCTGGTGATCTCGACCGACGCCGCGCACTCGCTGGCCGATGCGTACGGCGCCCCGGGTGTCTCGACAGGCTCGACCAACTCGGGCGCCGAGCCGACCGAGGTCGCCCCCCACCTGTTCCTGCAGCAGGTCGACGCCCAGCTGCGCTTCGAGCAGTCCTGGGCCGACATCCAGCGCTACCTGCTCTCGGTGCTCGACGCCGTCGGCATGGACCCGGTCGCGGCCGAGGAGATGACGGTCATCCCCGGCGCCGAGGAGGTCCTCGCACTGCTCGAGCTGCGCCAGCACGCCCGCTCCGGCGCCTGGGACGTGATCGTCGTCGACTGTGCGCCGACCGCGGAGACGCTGCGGCTGCTGGCCCTGCCGGAGGCGCTCGGCTGGTACCTCGAGCGGCTGCTGCCGATCCAGCGCCGCCTGGTCAAGGCCCTGCGCCCGGTGCTCAACCGGGCGGCCGGCGTACCGATGCCCGGGGACGCGGTCTTCGACGCGATCACCCGCCTGCACGGCGAGCTCGACGACGTGCAGGCCCTGCTGTCCGGCCCGGAGTCGTCGGTGCGGCTGGTCCTCACGCCCGAGAAGGTCGTGCTCGCCGAGGCGCGCCGCGCCTACACCAGCCTGTGCCTGTTCGGCTACCGCGTCGACGGCGTCGTGGCCAACCGGGTCTTCCCGGCCGGCGAGGACGACCCGTGGCGGGCCGGTTGGGTCACCGCCCAGGCCGGCGTGCTGCGCGAGGTCGCCCAGTCCTTCAGCGGACTGCCGGTGTGGACCTCGGAGTACCAGGCCGCCGAACCCGTGGGGGTTGCGGCGCTCAGCACCCTCGCCACGGACCTGTACGACGACGCCGACCCGCTCGCCGTACCTGCCGGCGACGGCCCGTTCCGGGTCGACCGCGGCGACGACGGGGGAGCCGTCGCCCATCTGTCCCTGCCCTTCGTGTCCCGCTCGGAGGTCGACCTGGCCCGCAACGGCGACGAGCTCGTGATGACGGTCGGCTCGTACCGCCGCCTGTTGACGCTGCCGCCCGGTCTCGCCCGGTTGCGGGTGGCCGGCGCGAGTGTGGTCGAGGGCGAGCTCCGGGTGCGGTTCGCCGAGCCCGAGCCGGTGGAGGCCCGATGACCGACGACCAGCCCCAGGACAAGAAGCCCGACGACATCGGCAGTGTCGGCGAGGAGGCGATGAAGCTCCTCGGCGCCTTCGCCGACCTGGCCCGCCAGCACGGCGGCGATGCCGCCGGCGGGGTCGGCAACCTCGCCGGGCAGGCGGCCGCGATGGCGCACGAGGTCGGCGAGCACATCGCCACCGACGCGGTCGAGTGCAAGTACTGCCCGGTGTGCCGGGTGGTCCACGCGGTCCGGCAGACCTCGCCCGAGGTCAAGGCGCACCTGATGGTGGCCGCATCCTCGCTGCTGCAGGCCGCGGCGAGCCTGATGGAGACGTCGCCGGAGAACGGCACCCGGACCTCCGAGGTGCAGCGCATCGACCTCGACGACCCCGAGGAGCCGACCCCGTGAGCCTGACCTGCGGCATCGACATCGGCGGCACCAAGATCGCGGGCGCCGTCGTCGACGAGGACGGCACCGTGCTCGCCGAGGCGCGGGTGGTCTCGCCCGCCACCGACCCCAGCGCGATCGAGGCCGCCGTCGCCGGTCTCGTCGCGCAGCTCGTCGCCGACCATCCCGTCACCGCCGTCGGAGTCGGAGCCGCGGGCTACATCGCCTCCGACCGCTCCACCGTGCTCTTCGCGCCCAACATCGCGTGGCGCAACGAGCCTCTCGGCGCCGACCTCGGCCGGCTGGTCGGGCTTCCCGTCGTCGTCGAGAACGACGGCAACGTCGCGGCCTGGGGCGAGTTCCGCTACGGCGCCGGGCGCGACCACGACGACCAGCTGATGGTCACCGTCGGCACCGGTGTGGGCGGCGGCGTGATCGCCGGCGGCCGGCTGTTGCGCGGCGCCCACGGCGTCGCCGGCGAGATCGGCCACCTGCGCCTGGTCCCCGACGGTCGCCTGTGCGGCTGCGGCAACCACGGCTGCCTCGAGCAGTACGCCAGCGGCTCCGCACTCGTGCGCGACACCCGCGACGTCGTCCTCGCCGACCCGACTGCGGCAGCAGATCTGCTCGCCCGGGCCGGCGGCGACGTGGAGGCGATCGACGGACCGCTGATCACCGCCGCCGCCCAGGACGGCGACGCCTTCGCCGCCGGCCGGCTCGCGGCCCTCGGCGACGCGCTCGGCCAGGGGATCGCCTCGCTCGCCGCGGTGCTCGACCCCGGTGTGGTCGTGATCGGCGGTGGCGTCAGCGAGGCCCGCGACCTGCTCCTCGACCCGATCCGCACCGCCTTCGAGCGCGAGCTCACCGGCCGGGGCTTCCGGCCCGAGGCGGAGATCCGGCTGGCCGCGATGGGCAACCGCGCCGGCGTGGTCGGCGCGGCCGACCTGGCCCGCGGCTGAGATGGCCGGCGCGACCGACTCCTGGGTCGGCGTCGACGTCGGCGGCACCAAGGTGCTCGCCGTCCGCGTCGACGCCGACGGCACGGTCGAGGCCAGCGCGACCCGACCGATGCCCGGCCGGTCCGCCGGGACCGACGCGGTCGAGGAGGCGGTCGCCCTCGCCGCCCGTGACGTGTACGACGACCGGGAGCCCCGTGCGCTCGGTGTCTCGGCCGCCGGCCTGGTCGACGCCGCGGGCGAGCGCTTCCTGTTCGGCGCCCACCTGCCGTGGCGGGACGCACCGGTGCGTCGTGCCCTCGCCGAGCGGACCGGCCTGCCCGTCGTACTCGACAACGACGCCAACTGCGCGGCCCACGCCGAGCTGGTCGCCGGCGCCGCCCGGGGTGTGCGCTCGGCGTTGCTCATCACCATCGGCACGGGCATCGGCGGCGCGGTCGTCCTCGACGGCCGGGTGGTGCGCGGCGCGCACGGCCTGGCGGGGGAGTTCGGCCACATGCAGGTCGTACCCGACGGCCTCGCCTGCGAGTGCGGGCTGCGCGGGTGCTGGGAGCAGTACTGCAGCGGCCGCGCGCTCGAGCGGGTCACCCGGGTCGCGCTCGGAAGGCACCTCGACGGTCCGGAGGTCACCGCCCTGGCCCGCGCGGGGGACCGGGTCGCGCTCAGCTCCTTCGCGTCCGTCGGCACCTGGCTCGGCGTCGGCGCGGCGGGACTGGTCTCGGCCTTCGACCCCGAGCTGGTGGTCGTCGGCGGCGGGGTGTCCGCGGTCGGCGACCTGCTGCTCGACCCCGCCCGCATGGCGCTCGCGGGCTCGCTGCAGGGCACCGCCTACCGCGCCGTGCCCGCGCTGGTCCCGGCCCGCCTGGGCCCGGAGGCCGGAGCGATCGGCGCCGCCCTGCTCGCGCGCGACGGTCGTCGATGACCGCGGCGCCCGCCCGGCTGTGGGCGCTGTGGGGCCTGACCCGGCTGCTCCTGGTCGTGCTGCTGATGACCGGGGAGTCGGGGTCGATCTCCGACCTCAACTACTACAGGGCGAGCCTCGACGACCTCGGGTCCCGCGGCGTGGGGGACACCCTCGCGGAGTACCCGGTGCCGGCGTTCCTGCTGCTCGCCGCGCCCTACGCGCTGCTGTCGCTCGCCGGCCTGACCGCGTCGTACCAGGTCCTGGTGCTGGTCCTCCTCCTCGCGCTCGACGCGGGCTTCCTGGCGGCCCTGGTCCGGCGTGGACGTACGGCGACACCGGCGCTCGCCTGGCTGGTCGCGACCCCCGCGCTCGGGGCGATCAGCTATGCCCGGTTCGACCTCGTGCCCGGTGTCCTGGTCGCGCTGGCCCTCTTCGCGCTCGTCGCCGCCCCCCGCCGGGCCGCGCTGCTGGCGGTCCTGGCGACCGGCGTGAAGTACAGCCCCGCGCTCGTCCTCCCCGCCCTCGCGGCCCCCGCCACAGGCAGGGTGCGTGTCGTCGTGTCCGGTGCCCTGGCGGGCATCGGGCTGGTGGCGGTGAGCATCGCGGTCGGCGGCTGGGACCGGATCGTGTCGCCGCTGGCCTACCAGGGCGACCGCGGCCTGCAGGTCGAGTCCCTCGCCGCGACCCCGGCCGTGCTGCGCTGGGCGCTCTCACCCGGCGACCACGAGATCTTCTTCGCGCCCTCCCTCGCCTGGGAGATCGACGGGCCCTGGACCGATGTCCTGCTCCGGGTCTCGGTCGTGATGACCGTGCTGCTCGCGGCCGCCCTCGTCGCCCTGTGGGTGCTCGCCTGGACCCGACTGCCCGACGCGCGGACTGGTCTGCCGGCGGTGGTGTGGCTGACGCTGGCCGCGCTCAGCGCGTTCGTGGTGAGCGGCAAGGTGCTCAGCCCGCAGTACCTGCTCTGGCTGCTGCCCGCCGCGTGCGCCGGCCTCGCGATGCTGGACGGGGAGGACCAGCGCCGGCTCGGACGCTGGACGGCCGCGCTGCTCGTCGCGGCGGTGCTGTCCCACGTGATCTACCCGCACGCCTACCGCGCGCTGATCGACGGGCACTCCGGCTGGAGCGTCCCGGTGGCCGCGCTGCTCGCGCTGCGCAACCTGCTGCTCGCCGCCCTGTGCGTCACGGCCCTGGCGGCGGCGTGGGGTGCGGTCAGACGCGTGCCCCGTCGTCCCAGGGATCGCGCGGCGAGCCCGGCGTCCTGATCACCAGGTAGCAGAAGCCCCCCACGAACCACGCGACCAGCAGCCAGCCGAGCCAGGACGGCATCGCGATGCCGAAGACGAGGAACACCAGCAGGACGGCCGGAGAGCAGAACACCCCCAGCCAGGCCAGCAGTCGGTCCGCCGGAGGCATCGGCACCGGCGGCGGCCTGTCGGGCACGAAGCGGTCGTCGTCGACGAGGTCGATCTCGTCGTAGGCGTCGTCGTACGGGCTCTCGTAGCGGTCGGCGTCATCGGGGTCGGGTGCCGGCCCGGGATCGTGCTCGGCCTCGTCGGGCGTCTCGATCTCGACACGCTCGCCGTAGTTGTCGACGATCGCCTGCCAGGCGGCGGCGTCGTAGTCCGGGTCGTCCCGTTGCACGTCCTCAGGTTACGCCTGCGGTCCGCAGGCTACGCCCCGGTCACCCGCGCGACGAAGGCCGCCGACTCCTCGAAGATCGTGGGAGCGTCGTTGTCGAGCGTGGCCACGTGGAAGCTCTCCGGCAGCGCGATGCGCGTGACGTCGGTCGACGAGATGCCGTCGAGCACCAGCGGCTCGGAGGCGTCGTCGACGACGTGGTCGTCGGCGGAGCGGAAGTAGACCAGGGGAGCGGTGATCCGCGGCAGGTCGGTGCGCAGCGACGGCCACGCCTGGATCAGCGAGTGGATCGCCTTGAGCGGGGTACGGTCGTAGCCGCGCTCGTCGACACCGGGCTTCTTGATGTCGTTGGCGATCGCGGGGAAGGACGGCACCAGGTGCTTGAGCACCGGCAGCAGCTTGACGTCGAGCCGCCTGGTCGCGACCGCGGGGTTGACCACCATCACGCCGGCGACCTCGTCGGGCCGGTCGGCGGCCAGCCGGAGCACGAGCGCACCTCCCATCGACAGCCCGCCGACCACGACCGCGTCGTGCTCGGCGCGCAGCGCGTCGAAGGTGCGGGTGAGCTCGGCGTACCAGTCTGTCCAGCGCAGGGTGTTGAGCTCCTGCCAGGTGGTGCCGTGCCCGGGCAGCAGGGGTACGGCGACGCCGTACCCGAGCGCGCCGAGGTGCTCGCCCCACGGTCGCATCGACGCTGGCGAGCCGGTGAAGCCGTGGCTGAGCAGCACGCCGATCCGGCGTCCGCCGGTCAGCTCCGGCCGGGCCGCGATGGTCAGGGCGGCGGTCTGGTCGGTCCCGCGCTCGGGGGTGCTCGGAGGCATGACGGGATTGTGCCGTACCGCAGCCTGGATCCGCGGATGGCCACCTACTACGCGGCCCCACAGCGGCGCGCTCGCTGCGTTGCGGACGCTCGATGGGCGGCCCAGCACGACTTCGCGCCCGCGCCTTGCGATCACACCCCTGTGGTGCCGCTCGCTACGGTGCCCATCCACGGATCCAGGCTTGGCACTAGGATCCGTTGCAGTGGCGTCGGTCCGGGCAGGCGCCAGGTCCCTGGGGAAAGGTCCGAAGAGGTTGTTCTACTGGTTCCTGAAGTTCGTCGCCCTCGGGCCGCTGCTGAAGGTCGTCTTCCGCCCCAGGGCCGAAGGCGTCGAGAACGTCCCCGCCACGGGGCCGGCGATCCTCGCCAGCAACCACCTCTCCTACGCCGACTGGCTGTTCATGCCGCTGGTCATCCCGCGGATGGTGCGCTTCGTCGCGAAGGCCGAGTACTTCACCTCGCCCGGCGTCAAGGGCTGGCTGCAGAAGAACTTCTTCAGCGGTACGGGCAACATCCCGATCGACCGCACCAGCGGTGACGCCGCTTCCGGCGCCCTGGTCTCCGCGAAGCGGGTGCTGGCCGAGGGCGAGCTGTTCGGCATCTACCCCGAGGGCACCCGCTCCCACGACGGTCGTCTCTACCGGGGCAAGACCGGGATCGCGCGGCTGACCCTGGAGACCGGCGTACCCGTCATCCCGGTCGCCGTCGTCGGCACCGACGTGGTGGCTCCGCCGGGCAAGAAGTTCGGCCGGATCACCCGCCCCACGGTGCGCTTCGGCAAGCCGCTCGACTTCTCCCGCTACGCCGGCATGGAGAACGACCGCTTCATCCTGCGCTCGATCACCGACGAGATCATGTACGAGATCATGCGGCTCTCCCAGCAGGAGTACGTCGACATGTACGCCACCCGCGCCAAGGCCGAGTCGAAGTCCGAGTCACGGAAGCTCGCCTCCTGACGACCACCAAGGCGGCTCTGGCCGTCGAGGACCGGATGTTCCGGGCCCTCGCGGTGCTGCGGGTCGTCGTGCTGGGCTACGCCGTCGTCCTCAACGCCTACCGCAACAACTTCGACCACCCGGTCCTCGGCTGGGTCTGCGTCGCGGTGATGGTGGTCGCGACCGCGGTCGCGACCGTCGTGTACGCCGCCCCCGAGCGTCGCGTCACCGCGGTGCTGCTGGCCGACCTCGCGCTGGCGCTCGCCCTGCTGCTCGCGACCCCGGTGGTCAAGGGACCGTGGTTCCAGGCGACCATCCCGGGCTACTGGATCGTCGGGGCGCTGCTGGCGTGGGCGGTGCGCTACGGCTGGCGGGGCGGCACGATCGCGGCGGTGCTGCTCGGCGCGGTCGACCTGCTGACCCGCTCGCACGTCGCCCAGAAGGACTGGGGCAACGTCTTCCTGATCCTGCTCGGCGGCTCGATGGTTGGCTTCGTCTGTGAGTCGCTGAAGGCGATGGCGGCCGAGCGCGACCTGGCGCAGCGCGAGGCCGCCGCGGCGGCGGAGAGGGTCCGGCTGGCCCGGGCCGTGCACGACGGCGTGCTGCAGGTGCTCGCCCTGGTCCAGCGCCAGGGTGGCGAGCTGGGCCGTGCGGCCGGTGCGCAGGAGCAGGCGCTGCGCACCCTGATCCGCTCCCAGGACGCCCTGACCGCGACCCCGCAGGCGCTGGCCGGGCACGCCGACCTCGCTCGCGCGCTGGGCACGCTCGGCGCCCGGCCCGGCATCGAGGTGGGCCTGCCGGCGGGCGCCGTCGAGCTGCCCGCCCACACCGTCACCGAGCTGGCCGCGGTCGTCCGGGCCTGCCTCGACAACGTCGAACGGCACGTCGGGCCCGACGCCCGTGCCTGGGTGCTCGTCGAGGACCTCGGCGACCAGGTCGAGGTGAGCGTGCGCGACGACGGGCCCGGCATCGCTGCCGGCCGGCTCGAGGCCGCCGAGCAGGAGGGCCGGCTCGGCGTCGTGGAGTCGATCCGCGGTCGGGTCCGCGACCTCGGCGGGACCGCGTCCCTCGACACCGGCTCCTACGGGACCGAGTGGACCTTCGTCGTCCCCCGTGGGCAGGAGCGATCGTGACGATCCACAGCACGCACCCCTTCGCCGACGCCGATCCGGACCCGGCGCGCCGCTTCCGCGGCCGGGTCGGCGGCGCGGTCACGCTGTGGACCGCCGGCGACGAGCACGACCGGGCCGGCCTGACCGTCACCTCGTTGATGGTCGCGCTCGGCCCCGAGCCGTGTGTGCTGGCCCTCCTCGACCCCGACTCCGACCTGCTCGACACGCTCCGCTCGACCGGGCAGGGCGTCATCCAGCTGCTGACCTGGGCCGACCGCCAGCTGGCCGAGTCGTTCGCCGGTACGGCGCCCGCCCCCGGCGGCCCGTTCCGCCAGGCCCCGTTCGTCGCCGAGTCCCACGGCCCCCGGCTCGCCTCCGCCACCACCTGGGCCGGCGTCCGGCTGGCAGGGGAGCGCGAGGTCGGCTGGTCGGTCGAGGTGAGTGCGGTCCTCGAGCAGGTCGTGGTCGGGGACGAGGACGACCCGCTGCTGCACCGCCGCGGCCGCTTCCTGCGGGTCTCGTGACGGTTGCTGCGCAACCTCCTCGACCTCCGGTGGGTAGGGTTCGCTGACATGACGGACCCGATCCGGGTGATGGTCGTCGACGACCACCCGATGTGGCGCGACGCCGTCGAGCGCGACCTGCAGGCTGCCGGCTTCGACGTGGTCGCCGTGGCGGCCACGGGCGCCGAGGCGATCGCCCGGTTCCACGCGACCCGGCCGCGGGTGGTGGTCCTCGACCTCCAGATCCCCGAGCCGAGCGGCGTCGAGGTCACCGCACAGGTGCTGGCGGCCGAGCCGTCCTCGCGGGTGCTCATCCTGTCCGCCTCCGGCGAGCAGGACGACGTGCTGGCGGCGGTGAAGGCCGGCGCCACCGGCTACCTCCTCAAGTCCGCCTCGCGTGAGGAGCTGCTGACCGCCGTACGCCGGGTCGCGAAGGGCGACACCGTCTTCACGCCCGGCCTGGCAGCGCTGGTGCTCGGCGAGTTCCGGCGGATGAACGAGCCGGCCACGCCGCCGGGGGAGCGGCTGACCGACCGCGAGACCGAGATCCTGCGGATGGTCGCGAAGGGGGTGTCCTACAAGGACATCGCCGAGCGGCTGGTGATCTCGCACCGCACCGTGCAGAACCACGTGCAGAACACCCTGCGCAAGCTGCAGATGCACAACCGGGTCGAGCTCACCCGGTACGTGATCGAGCAGGGCCTCGACGCCGACGACGAGAACTGATCGGCCCGTGGCGGAGCGGCAGCGGGCCCGGCCCCGGCAGGACCGTGCGGTGCAGACGCGCCGGCTCCTGCTCGACACGGCGGTGCGGGTGCTCGACCGCGACGGCCTCGACCGGCTGACCACCTCGGCGGTGATCCGCGAGGCCCACGTCAGCAGCGGGACCTTCTACCGCTACTTCAACGACCGCACCGAGCTCCTCGCCGTGCTCCGCGAGCAGGCGGTGCACGCGATCAGCGACGACCTCATGGTCAGCGTCGTCGACGCGCTCGAGCTCGACCTCGACGCCGCGCTGCGGATGGTCGTGGTCACCCTCGTCGACGGGTTCGAGCGGCACCGTGGGGTGATCACCGCGATGGTCAACCAGACCCCGGCCGGCAACAACGCCAACGTGCTCCCCGAGATCGAGGCCGACCTGCACCGGCTGGCCTCGCTGCTCCCGCGCCGGCACCGTCCCGACCTCGCGCCCGAGCAGCTCGAGGCCGTCGTGTTCATGCTGATGGGCGTCCTGGTCTCCACCTGCCTGCGGATCGCGCTCGCCCGGCCCGAGGGCGTGGCCCGCGAGGACCTCGTGGAGCTCACCGTCGTGATGATCGGCGCCGGGCTGCGATGACTCTGGAAGACTCCGACCGTGGCTGACCTGCTGGAGATCGCCGACGAGCTCTACGCCCTGCCGCTGGGGGACTTCACGCCGACGCGCGACGCCCGGGCCAAGGAGCTCAAGGGCACGCCCCTGGCCGCGCAGGTCAAGGCACTGCGCAAGCCCAGCACCGCGGCGTGGGTCGTCGACCTGCTGGTACGCCGGGAGGCGGCCCAGGTCGACCAGGTGCTCAGCGTCGGGGCGGCGCTGCGCGAGGCCCAGGAGGCGATGTCGGCCGGCGAGCTGCGGGCACTGACCAAGCAACGCCGCCAGGTCACCGCCGCCGTCACCACCCAGGCCCGCCGGATCGCGGCCGAGGAGGGCCTGCGGGTCACCGAGGCCGTCGCCGAGCAGGTCGAGGCCACGCTGACCGCCGCGATGGTCGACGCCGAGTGCGGCCGCGCCGTCCGCAGCGGCCTGCTGGTCAGCACGTTGCGCACCACCGGGCTCGAGCCGATGGACGCCGACGACCTCGCCCGCGCGGTCGCCCTCCCCGAGGCGCTGGGCTTCAGCGCCACCCCGCGCGAGGCCCCGCGCCCCGGCCCGCCCGACCTGCACGTCGTACCGGACCCGGACAAGGCGGCCAAGGCGGTCGCCGCTGCGAAGGATCGGCTGGACGCCGCCGAGGAGGAGTACGCCGCCGCCCGGGCAGCCCACGACGACGCGGCCGGCGAGGTCGAGCGCCTCTCCGCCCGGTCGCTCCAGCTGGAGGCCGAGACCGACGAGCTGCGCCGCCGCCTGGCCGACCTCGAGGAGCAGGCCGAGGCGCTCGAGGAGGAGCTGGCCGAGGCCGAGGAGGTCCGCGACGGTACCGGCGCGGACCTGCGCACCGCCACCGCCGAGCGGGACGCGGCGCATCAGGCGCTGGAGCGGGTCAGGAGTCGCTGAGCTCCCGAACGATCGCCAGCACCCGCCGGTCGATCCACGCCAGGTCGGGGGCAACCCGCATCTCGTAGTTCTCGGTGCTGACCCAGGTGTGGAAGTCGCGGTGCCCGGCGGCCACGGCGAACGCCTCGAGCTCCTCGCGCAGGGCAGCGTCGACGCTCACCCTCTCCTCCTCGGTCGAGGCGGTCAGGTAGAGGTCGTGCAGGTCGAGGAGCCGGACCAGCTCGTCGATCGGTGCCTCGTGGTCGTCGACCCGGAGGTCGACGGCGACGTCGTCGAGGCCGCCGTACCCGGCACCCTCGCGGACCACGAGGATCGCGGCGGACTGCCGTCCCCGGCGGTCGCCGCCGGCGGCGTCGCCGGCAGCCAGTGCGGCGATCAGCCGGTCCTGGAGCGGTGCGTCGGCCGCACCGCCCAGCCAGGCGTCCTCCATCGCGGCCACGACCTCCTCGCCGGCCAGGCAGTTGCCCTGGACGGCGTACCCGTCGCCGGTGCGCCCGCCCGCCCAGGGGATGCACTCGGCGCCCGTGTGGGAGGCGGCGGTGCCGTCGAGGTCGACGATGCCGACCTGGCGGTGCGCCCGGCCCTCGTCCTCCTCGAGCAGCCGCTGCAGCGCGACCGGTGCGGTGGCGCCCTCGTCGAGGTGGGACAGTGCGAGCCCTTTGTAGGCCACGTTGGCGTCGGCCTGGGTCGCGAGCGCGCCGACACCGGCCACGGCGGCCGGCACGGCGGAGCCGACCGCCAGGAACTTGGACGCGACGGCGACGCCCCAGGACTCGCCGTCGGCGGAGCGGGCCACGATCGAGAAGGTCATGGCCAGAGCCTAGATACCGTGCCCGGACCCGATGTACGTTGGGAGCCATGCGCGTCGGAGTGCTGACCGGTGGCGGTGACTGCCCGGGCCTGAACGCCGTGATCCGGGCCGTGGTGCGCAAGGGGGTGAACGAGCACGGGTTCGAGTTCGTCGGCTTCCGTGACGGCTGGCGTGGACCTCTCGAGGGCGCGACGGTGCCACTCGGGATCGAGCAGTGCCGCGGGATCCTGCCGCGCGGCGGCACCATCCTCGGCTCCTCGCGGACCAACCCGTTCGCCATCGACGACGGCGTGCAGCGGATCAAGGACAACCTCGCCGCGGCCGGAGTCGACGCGCTGGTCGCGATCGGGGGCGAGGACACCCTGGGCGTCGCGACGAGGCTGGCCGACCTGGGGGTCGCGGTGGTCGGCGTACCGAAGACGATCGACAACGACCTCTCCGGCACCGACTTCACCTTCGGCTTCGACACCGCGGTCAACATCGCCACCGAGGCGATCGACCGGCTGCACACCACCGCCGAGTCGCACCACCGGGTGCTCGTCGTCGAGGTGATGGGCCGCCACGCCGGCTGGATCGCGCTGCACGCCGGCATCGCCGGGGGAGCGAGCGCGGTGCTGATCCCCGAGGCCCCGTTCGACATCGAGGCCGTGTGCGCACATGTCGAGACCCGGTTCCGCAGCGAGTACTCGCCGATCATCGTCGTCTCCGAGGGCGCGGTCCCGGCCGACGGCACCGGCATGACCCTGGTCAGCGGCGAGAGGGACGCCTTCGGGCATGTCCGCCTCGGCGGCATCGGCGATCGTCTCGCCCAGGAGATCGAGCAGCGCACCGGCAAGGAGGCGCGCGCCGTCGTCCTGGGCCACATCCAGCGCGGCGGCACGCCGTCCGCCTTCGACCGCTGGCTCGCCACCCGGTTCGGGCTGCAGGCGATCGACGCGGTCGCTGACGGTGAGTACGGCGTGATGGTGGCGCTGCGCGGTACGTCGATCGTCCGGGTGCCCCTCGTCGAGGGCACCGGTGAGCTCAAGCTGGTCAGCCCGGCGGAGTACGCCGAGGCACAGGTGTTCTTCGGCTAGTCGGATGCACGCCTGGCGGGCGCCCCGCGCCTTCGACGGTCACCGCTTCCTCGCCGGGGGAGCGACGGTGCTGGTCGAGGGCGACCGGATCGTCGGCGTCGAACCGGCGCACTTCGCGGTGCCGCACGACTGTCCCGTCACGACGTACGACGCAACGCTGATGCCCGGCCTCGTCGATGCCCACGTCCACCTGGTGTCCGACGGCAGTGTCGGCGCGCTCGAACGCGTCGGGGTCCAGGGCGACGACGAGATCGACGCCCAGGTCGCCCGGTCCCTTGCGGCACAGGCCGCCGCCGGTGTCACGACGGTCCGCGACCTCGGCGACCGCGACTACCGCACGCTGCCGTTCCGCGACGCCCCCGGACCGGGGACACCGCGCATCGTCGCCTCCGGGCCGCCGCTGACCACCCCGGGCGGGCACTGCCACTACCTCGGCGGCGCGGCTGCGAGCGACGACGACCTGCGCGCTGCGGTGATCGAGCACGCCGAGCGCGGCGTGGACCTCGTCAAGGTCATGGCCGGTGGTGGCTTCCTCACCCCGGGCAGCGACATGATCGGTGCGCAGTTCGCGGTCGAGGCGCTGCGCCTGGTGGTCGACACCGCCTACGGCCTCGGTCTGCCGGTGCTCGCGCATGCCCACTCGGTGGTCGCGATCGAGGTCGCGCTCGACGCCGGCGTCGACGGCATCGAGCACTTCACGGGCGTCACGGAGAACGGCGCCGTGCTCAGCGACGACCTGCTCGAGCGCACCGCGGCGGCGGGCGTGGCCGTCGACCCGACGATGGGCAACGATCCAGCGGTGCTGGCCATGCTGCCGACACCACCGCCGGCGATCCTCGAGATCATGGCCCGCGTCGGGCTCGACATCGAGGCCTTCTTCGCCCAGCGGTACGTCGACGTCGGCCGGATGCGCGCCCACGGCGTACGGGTGGTGCCGGGTGTCGACGCCGGTGCCGCGCCGACGAAGGCGCACGGCAACGCGTGGCGGGCGGTGCTCGACCTGGCCACGGCCGGCTGGCCCCTGGACGAGGCGCTCGCCGCGGGGACCTCCGGGGCCGCCGACGCCTGCGGTCTCGGTGCGGAGACCGGGGCGCTGCGACCGGGGCTGGCGGCGGACCTGCTCGTGGTGGAGGGCGACCTGGCGGCCGATCCGGCGGCACTGGGACGTCCGCTCGACGTCCTGCTGCGCGGATCCCCGCTCAGCGGCTGAGCGGGGACGCCGCGAGCTCCACGTCGACCACCAGGGCCCGGTGGTCGGAGAGCCGCATCCGGCGCGCCCGGGCGACCGCCGGGAGGGCGGGCTCGGCGAGGACGTGGTCGAGCTGCTCGACCGGCCGGTCGGCCGGGAAGGTCGGCTCCCCGCCCAGGGGGTGCAGGCCGGTCAGCCGAGCCGCGCGCCGGGTGCCCATGTTGAGGTCACCCGTCAGCAGGAGCGGACGTGGGGCGCCGGACAGCGACCGCACCAGCCGCCGCAGCTGGTGTCCGTTCCACCATCGAACGAACGACAGGTGCGTCGTCGCCACCGTCAGCACGCCGCCAGCACCCTCGACGGTGGCGGCCACCGCGACCCGAGGCTCGTCGCGCACCCAGGTCGGCCGCGGCTGCCCGCCGAACCACATCGGGACCGGCGTCGTGACGGCCGGGAGCCGGACCACCTGCCAGCCGGTGACCGGGAGGCGGCTCAGCAGCGCGATGCCGTACGCCGCGTCGTGCGGCTGCTCGTCGCCGGTGGCCGCCGTCCAGGTCGCCCCCGGGCTGCCCGCGAGCGCGGCCACGAACCGGTGGTGAGGTGCGCCCATCGCCTCGGCGGCGAGCGCGGTGAGGTCGGCGTGCCCGGAGCGCTGGAGCAGGTGGTCGACCTCCTGCAGGGCGAGCACGTCCGCGTCGAGGTCGCGGATCGCGTCCTGCAGCACGCCCACGTCGACCTCGTGGTCGTGCTGGGTGCGACCGCCCAGGATGTTGAAGGTCACGATCCGCATCCCGCCCGAGGTACCCGCCCGACTGCGCCGTACCCGGCCGGGTACCTCGTGCTCCCCGGAGATGCGCGAGGTGATGACGGGTGGTCGAGGCAGCGGAGGGTGTCGGTCGCTCCGGGCAGCTGCGGGAGGCGCTGAAGCTCGTGGCGGTGCTGCTGAAGGAGACCGGCGTGCCGTTCGCGCTCGCCGGCAGCTACGGCCTGTGGGCCCGGGGAGGCCCGGAGCCCGAGCACGACGTGGACTTCATGATCGCCGAGGAGGACGCCGCCCGCGTCGAGGACGCGCTGGCCGAGAGCGGGCTGGAGGTCGTGCAGCCGCCGGAGGACTGGCTGTTCAAGGTGTTCGTCGAGGAGGCGATGGTCGACGTGATCTTCCGGGTGCGCAACGAGCCGATCGAGCGCTCCCGCTTCGCCGACGCCGACGAGATCGAGGTCGAGTCCGTGCGGATGCCGGTGCAGTCCGCGACCGTGTTGATGACCGACAAGCTCGGGTCCCTGGAGGAGCACGCATGCGACTTCACGGCGGTGCTTCCCGTCGCGCGGGCGGTCCGTGAGCAGGTCGACTGGTCCGCCGTGGCGGCCGGGACGGCCGACAACCCCTTCGCCCGGGCGTTCCTGGGCCTGCTCGAGGCGCTCGGCGTCGCCGTCCCACCGGCCGCCGACATGCCGCAGGAGCCGGCAAATGCTTCCGTTCCTCCACGGCCTGCGCGAAGGTGAGCTACGGAGTACCTCCAACCTCGGGAAGGGACGGCACCCATGACGACGCAGACCACCGGCGCCGCGACGCCAGGACAGCAGGGACAACCGGAGCTGAAGCGGGTCCTCGGCCCCGGCCTGCTGCTGCTGTTCATCGTCGGCGACATCCTCGGTGCGGGCGTGTACGCCGTCACCGGGCGCCTTGCCGGACAGGTCGGCGGGATCGCCTGGCTGCCGTTCCTGGTGGCGTTCGCGATCGCGACGCTGACCGCCTTCTCCTACCTCGAGCTGGTCACGAAGTACCCGCAGGCGGCGGGCGCCGCGCTCTACGCCCACAAGGCGTTCGGCATCCACTTCGTCACCTTCCTGGTGGCCTTCACCGTGGTCTGCTCCGGGATCACCAGCGCCTCGACGTCCTCGGGCCTGCTGGCCTCCAACCTGCTGATCGGGCTCGGCAACGACGCACCGGGCAACGGGCTGGTGCTGACGGTGGCGCTGGCGTTCATGGTGCTGCTCGCGCTGATCAACCTGCGCGGCGTGGGCGAGAGCGTGAAGTTCAACGTCGTGCTCACCCTCGTCGAGATGTCGGCCCTGGCGATCGTGATCGGCATCGGCATCTACGTGATCGGCAAGGGTGACGGCAACCTCGACCGGATCACCGTCTTCGAGAGCCCGGACGACAAGGGCCTTTTCATGGCCGTCACGGTCGCGACCGCGATCGCGTTCTTCTCGATGGTCGGCTTCGAGGACTCGGTCAACATGGTCGAGGAGACCAAGGACCCGGAGCGGATCTTCCCGCGGATGATGCTCACCGGCCTCGGCATCGCGGTCGTCATCTACATGCTCGTCGCGGTCTCCGTCGTGGCGGTGATCCCCACCGACAAGATCGGTGCGCCGACCAACGCCGAGGCGGGCATCCTCATCGACGTCGTCAAGCTCGGTGCCCCGGACCTGCCGATCGACGACTTCTTCCCGTTCATGACGGTGTTCGCGGTGGCCAACACCGCGCTGATCAACATGCTGATGGCCAGCCGGCTGATCTACGGCATGGCCCAGCAGCACGTGCTGCCGCCGGTGCTCGGCAAGGTCCTGCCGGGCCGCCGCTCGCCGTACGTCGCCATCGGCTTCACCACCCTGCTCGCCCTCGGCCTGATCACCTACGTCCGGCTCGGCTCCGAGAGCACCATCGTCGGCTCGCTGTCCGGTACGACCGCGCTGCTGCTCCTCGCGGTCTTCACCATCGTCAACATCGCCTGCCTGGTCCTGCGTCGCGAGCCCCGTCGGCCGCACGCATTCCGGGCGCCGACGGTGGTGCCCGTCCTGGGTGCGATCCTGTGCGCCTACCTGCTCGGACCGTGGGCCCGGCTGGAGGCCGACATGATCCAGTACAAGATCGCCGCGGGCCTGCTCGGCCTCGGTGTCGTGCTCTGGTTGCTGACCCGGCTCTTCTACAAGCCCGAGGGCGGTCACTTCGCCGACATCGAGCACATGGACGTCGATCCGACCGACGACTGAGCGGTGGGTACGATTGGGAGGTGAGCAGCCTTCCGTCCCTCGAGCAGTTGCACGCCATCGGAGCGAAGCAGCAGCCGTCGTACGACGACCCCGCGGCCCTGGCCGCGACCGTCGAGCGACTGCGCACGCTGCCCCCGCTGGTGTTTGCGGGCGAGTGCGACGAGCTGAAGGCCAAGATCGCGGCGGCCAGCCGCGGCGAGGCCTTCCTGCTCCAGGGCGGCGACTGCGCCGAGACCTTCGTCGACGCCACCGCCGACAACACCCGCAACAAGCTGCGGGTGCTGCTGCAGATGGCTGTCGTGCTGACCTACGCCGCGTCGGTGCCGGTCGTCAAGGTCGGGCGCCTCGCGGGCCAGTACGCCAAGCCTCGCTCGTCGGACACCGAGACCCGTGGCGAGGTCACCCTGCCGGCCTACCGCGGCGACGCGGTCAACGGCTTCGAGTTCACCCCCGAGTCGCGCCGTCCCGACCCGCAGCGCCTGCTCGACGTCTACCACGCGTCGGCGTCCACGCTGAACCTCGTGCGCGCCTTCACGACGGGTGGCTACGCCGACCTGCGCCAGGTGCACACCTGGAACTCCGAGTTCGTCCGCAACAGCCCCGTGGGCCAGCACTACGAGGCGATGGCCGCCGAGATCGACCGTGCGCTGACCTTCATGAAGGCGATCGGCGCCGACCCGGAGGAGTTCCACCGGGTCGACTTCTACTCCTCCCACGAGGCGCTCCTGCTCGAGTACGAGCACGCCATGACCCGCATCGACTCGCGCACCGAGAAGCCCTACAACGTCTCGGGCCACATGGTGTGGATCGGCGAGCGCACCCGCCAGCTCGAGGGTGCGCATGTCGAGTACTTCCGCCACATCAGCAACCCGATCGGCTGCAAGCTCGGCCCGACGGCGACCGCCGACGACGCGCTCGCCCTCGCCGCGAAGCTCAACCCGACCAACGAGCCGGGCCGGCTGACCTTCATCACCCGCTTCGGCGCGGGCAAGATCCGCGACGGCCTGCCGGCGCTGGTCGAGAAGGTCACCGCCGAGGGCGTCGACGTGGCCTGGGTGTGCGACGCCATGCACGGCAACACCTTCGAGGCGTCCAACGGCTACAAGACCCGCCGCTTCGAGGACGTCCTCGACGAGGTGCAGGGCTTCTTCGACGTGCACCGCGCGCTCGGTACGGTCCCGGCCGGCATCCTCGTCGAGAACACCGGCGACGACGTCACCGAGATCGTCGGCGGCGGCGAGGAGCTCGACGAGCAGGGCCTGGCCCACCGCTACGAGTCGGTCGTCGACCCGCGCCTCAACCGGGTGCAGTCGCTGGAGCTGGCCTTCCAGGTCGCGGGCATGCTGCGCTCGTGATCGACCTCCGCTCCGACACGGTCACCCGGCCGACGGAGGCGATGCGCGCCGCCATGGCGGCGGCCGAGGTCGGCGACGACGTCTACGGCGAGGACCCGACCGTCCGCGCCCTCGAGGAGCGGGTGGCCGAGCTGTTCGGCCGCGAGGCCGCGCTGTGGACGCCGACCGGCTCGCTGGCCAACGTGCTCGCGGTCGCGGCCGTCGTGGCACCCGGCCAGGAGGTGCTCTGTGAGGCACGCGCCCACATCGCGCGGGCCGAGCTCGGCGCCCACGGTGCCGTGTCCGGCCTGACCATGCGCACCTGGTCGCACCCACGAGGCCAGGTCGATCTCGCCGCGCTCGGGGAGCTGTTCGCGCCCGACCTGGGGCCGTACTTCGTGCAGACCGCCGCGCTCTCGGTGGAGAACACCCACAACTTCGCCGGGGGAGCGGTGCTCCCGCTCGCCGACCTGCAGGCGCTGCGGGCGTTCGCCGACGAGCGCGGCGTCGCGGTCCACCTCGACGGCGCCCGGATCTGGAACGCCCACGTCGCGACCGGCACCCCGCTGCGCGACTACGGTCGGGTCGCCGACGTGATGGCGGTCTGCCTGTCCAAGGGCCTCGGTGCACCGGCCGGCTCGCTGCTGCTCGGCAGTGCCGAGCGGACGGCGCAGGCACGGGTACGCCGCAAGCGGCTCGGCGCCGGCATGCGCCAGGTCGGCATCCTCGCGGCCGCCGGCCTGCACGCCCTCGACCACCACGTCGAGCGGCTCGCCGACGACCACGCCCACGCGCGGCTGCTCGCCGAGGCCGTCGGGGCCGACCCGGCCGGCGTCGACACCAACATCGTGGCCTTCGACGTCGCCGACGCCCCGGCGTACGTCGCCCGGGCCCGGGAGGCCGGCGTCCTCGTCGGCGCCGTCGGTGCGCGCACCATCCGGCTGGTCACGCACCTCGACGTGGGCCGCGACGACGTCGAGCTGGCCGCGAAGGTGCTCGCCGGACTGGTCGTCGAGTAGTCCGAGGCCTCGGGCGAGGACGGACGTTACGCGGGAGCGCCGCGGAAGCGGACGTCGCTGATCGCGGTGAAGTCGCGGCCGTTCGGGCCCTTGCCGGGCGCGCTCACCTCGACGAGGTGGAGCACCACCCTCGTGGTCGCCACCGGTCCGACCGGCTGCAGCTGCACGCTCTGCCGGTCGCCGAGCTCCTGGGTGATCCGGGTGCCGTCGTCGAACTCCCACTGCACGGCGCGGATCCGCCGGTTGCCGCGGTACCAGTTGTCGCCGCCGTCGACCTTGGCGTAGCCGTTGACCAGGCCCACCTCGGTGAGCACGATCTCCTTGCCGAGGTCGAAGACGAGCGTCGCGCCCGTCCCGTCGCCGGGCATCCGCCAGGCCGTGCGGGGCTTGCCGTCGAGCATGTTGCCGGCGTCGTAGGTGACCGGGCGGTTCTGCCGGTCGCGTGAGGCGGGCGCGGTGGCGGGGACCTCGGCCTTCGCGGTCCCGGTCAGGTCGCGCAGGTCGGCCGTCGCCGGCGGCTCGACCGGCCCGCCCGTGCCCGTGCTGTCGGGCAGCGGCTCGTCGGATCCGTCGGGGCTCTGCGGCGTGGTCGGGTCGGCGTCGTCGGTGCGCTGCTCCTGGCCCGACCCGTCCGTGGCGTCGCCGTCACCGTCACCACCGGCGCTGACCAGCAGGTAGGCGCCGATCCCGGCGACCAGCGCGAGGACCACGACGCCGAGCAGCCAGGGCAGCCACGGCGTGCCCGAGCGCTCGCGGGGCGCCGGTCCCTGCGCCGACGGGACGGACGGAGGCGCCGGCACGGCCACCTGGGTCACCGCGGCCGGCGGCGCCGCCGGGGGCGGACCGGACGGTCCGGGGGGCGCGGTCGGGGCGTCGGCGTACAGCGGATAGCGGGCCGCGGGCGGCAGCTGGCCGGTCGGCGGGGGTACGACGGGCGCGCTCGTGGCGGGCGCCGCCTCCGGGTGCCGGCCGGGAACGGGCTGTCCGCAGTTCGTGCAGAACCGGCCGACCCCGAGCTCGTGCCCGCAGCTGGTGCAGTGCGTCGGGGTGGTCATCGCGGGGCTCACCGTACCCCGACGAACTGGTGAGGTGTCAGAACCGGTCATCAGGTGTGCACTCAGCCTGGATCCACCGGTGGCTGGCTACTACGCGCCACCCACCGGTGGATCCAGGCTCAGCCCGCGAGCGCGCGTCGGCAGGCCTCCGCCTCGATGTCCTCCAGGTCGTGCTCGAGCACCTTGCGGGTGCGGTCGTAGCTGAAGCCGCCGAACATCGCCCACATCGCCCGCGAGAGCGCCGAGCGGTGGCTCATCTCGACCGTCGTGGTCATCGCCAGCCTGGTGCCGGTCGCCTCCGGCCCGGACGGGGTGAGGCGGTAGGCGGTGCGGATGATGTCGTTGCCGACCTCCGCCTCGACGACGGTACGGCGCTCCGGCTCGGACTCGACGACCTGGATCTGCTCGGGTCCGTGGTGGCCGAACAGGGTCCGGCGCTCGCGCCAGGTGGTGCCGACGTCGTACCCGCCCTCGGTGAGCACCTCGCTCTCGCTGACGCTGCGCAGCACGTCGGGGGCGTGGGCGACGTCGGTGATGACGTCCCACACCTGCGCCGGCGGGGCGGGGATGGTGCTGTGCACGTGGATGATGTGACCGGCCATGGTGACTCCCGTGGGTTGGGTTCCCCCACTGCCCATGGTGCGCCTGCCCGGCCGGCTTGACCACCCCCTCGTCCGCTCACACCGCGAGGTGGGTGACCTCGCCCTCGACGTGGCGGCGGGGGACCAGTTCGACGACGAGCATCGCGGCGAGCACCAGCAGGCCGCCGCCGAGCATCCGCACGGTCAGCGACTCGCCGCCGAGCAGCACGGCGAAGAACGCAGCGAACACCGGCTCCATGCTCATGATGATCGCGCTGCGCGTCGCCGGCAGGTGGGCCTGCGCCCAGGTCTGCGCGAGCAGCGCCGCGGCGCCGGCGAACAGCGCCATGTAGACCAGGTTCAGCCAGTCGGTTCCGCGCTCGGGCAGCACGATGCCCGGCTCGCCGGAGACCAGCGCCGCGACCAGGCAGATCGCGGCGATGACCAGGATCTGCAGGATCGACATGCCCAGCGCGTCGGCCGGGCGGGACCAGGCGCCGAGGGCGACGATGTGCGCGGCGTACAGCAGGGCGGCGACCAGGGTGATCGCCTCGCCGTACCCGATCGAGAAGCCGTCGAGCGTGAGCACGCCGAGCCCGGTGGTGGCGAGCACGACCGCGCCCCAGGTGGCCGGGGTGATCCGGGACTTCAGCACCACGGCGGCGAACAGCGGCGTCGCGACGACGTACAGGCCCGTGATGAAGCCGGACACGCTGGCCGGCGTGTGCGCGAGTCCCGCGGTCTGCAGGATCTGGCCGACGCCGTAGAGAGCGCCGAGCACGAGCGCCCGGCGGCGTACGTCGGGCGGGAGCCGTGCCACCGCCCGCGGCGCGATGAGCAGCATGGCGCCCCCGGCGATCAGGAAGCGCACGGCCAGGAAGTCGACGGTCGGCACCCGCTCGAGCAGGTCCTTGATCAGGAAGAAGGTCGAGCCCCAGCACGCCGTCATGGCGAGCAGGGCGAGCGTCGCCAGGAGGGCGGTACGACGAGAGGTGCTGCCGTTGACCGCGGAGGGGTCAGACGACATAGAGGACGACCGTGCTGCCCTTGCGCACCTTGGTCCCGCCGCCGGGAGCCGTGCTCCACGCGACGGAGCCGTTGATGTAGATGTCGGCGTGCTCGACCCGCACGACGAGGCCGAGGTCCTCGAGCAGGGCGATCGCGTCGTCGGTCGACTTGAGCCGCACCGCAGGCACCAGGACCAGCTCCGGGCCCTTCGAGACGACCAGCTCGACCTTGTCGCCCTTGAACAGGGTGCCGGTCTCGGGGGTCTGGCTGATCACGCGGCCCTCGGCGACGTCGTCGCTGTACTTCTCGTCAACGACCTGGACGTCGAGTCCCTTCTTGCCCAGCACCTGCTTCGCCTTGTCGGCGTCCTTGCCGACGAAGCTGCGGACCTTGAGCGGCTTGCGGCCCTTGGACACGACGAGGGTGACCGAGGTGCCGACGGGCAGTCGTTGTGCCTCGGGCGTCCCGAACGCCGGGGTGGAGCGGATCACGCGGCCGGCCTCCACGGTCTCGGACCACTCCTCGACCGGCTGGGCGGGGACGAACTTCACCTCGGCGAGGGCCGCCTCCGCCTCGGCGACGGTCTTGCCGGTGAGGTCAGGGACGTCGTAGCGCTCCTTGCCGCGCGAGACGGTCAGGGTCACCTCGCCGTCGGGCAGGATCCTGGCTCCCGGGCGCGGGTCGGTCGAGACGACCACGCCCTTGGCGACGCTCTCGGAGTAGACCTCCTTGACCTCGGCGCCGAGCCCGGCCTTGTCGAGCTTCGCCGCCGCGGCGGCCTGCTCCAGCCCGATCACGCCGGGGGTCGTCGTGTAGCGGCCCCAGCCGACCCACCAGCCGGTGCCGCCGAGCGCACCGGCGAGCAGGACCAGCACCAGCGCGATCGCGATCCGCTTGGCCCGTCCGGGCTTGCGCTGGCGCGGGGGCCGGGCCGCCTTCGGCGGGGCCGGGGGCCTCGGGGGCACCGGCACGGCCGGCTGCGGCCGGTCGACGATGACCGAGGTGCGCTCGTGGTCGGGCGTGACCAGGTCCGGCATGCCGTCCCACAGCGAGCTGACCGGCTCCGGCGTCGTGTCGCCGTCGACGCCGGCCGGCGCCTCGGCGGGAGCGCCCGCGCGGGCGGCGGGCAGCAGGTCGGCGACCAGCTCGGGGTCGGAGCGCAGGCCGTCGTGCAGCGCCTGGACGACGCGGCGCACGTGGTGCAGCAGCACCGTGGCGTCCGCCGGGCGCAGGCTGGGGTCGCGGGTGGTGGCCCGTGCGGTGAGCGCGTCGACGTAGTCGGGGATGCCGGGTACGACGCTCGACGGGAGCGGGACGTCCTCGTGGACGTGGCGGTAGGCCACCGCGATCGGCGTCTCGCCCGTGTGGGGCTTGGTGCCGGTCAGCAGCTCGAACAGGATCACGCCGACGGCGTACACGTCGGCGCGGGCGTCGGCCCGCTGCTCGACGACCAGCTCGGGGGCGAGGTAGGAGACGGTGCCGATCAGCACGCCGTTGGTCGCGGTGTGCTGGGTGTCGGCGCTGACCGCCTTGGCCAGGCCGAAGTCGGCGACCTTGATCCGGCTCGCCCCGGAACTCGGATCCGTGGCGATCAGGACGTTCTCGGGCTTCACGTCGCGGTGGATCAGGCCCGCGCGATGGGCGGCCCCGAGGGCCGAGAGCACCGGGTCGAGCAGCGCCAGCGCCCGCTCGGGTGACATCGGGGCGTCCTTGGTCACCGTGTCGCGCAGGGTGTGCCCCGGGACGTACTCCATGACGAGGTAGACGGTCCCGTCGCTCTCGTCGCGCCCCTGGTCGAAGACGGCCACGACGTTCGGGTGCGAGATCCGCGCCGCCGCCTTGGCCTCGCTGACGAAGCGGCGGGCGAACGAGTCGTCGTCCTGGGTCGTGGAGTCGCCGAGGCCGGGGTGCATGATCTTGACGGCCACGGTGCGGTCCAGCCGGGTGTCGACGGCCTCGTAGACGCTGGCCATGCCACCGCGGGCGATCCGGATGCCGATCCGGTAGCGGCCGTCGAGCAGGCGCCCGTGCTGGTGGTCCTGGATGCGTGCGGGGTCGCCGGGTCGCGCGGCGTGGCCGCGAGCGCGCTGGTCTTCGTGCACAGCGACCCTCCTGTGCATGTTCTGCTGGACCGGCCGGGGAAGTGACCGGAGCAGTCATCGTACGGCGCGGCACCACACACGCCGGCTGGCCACGCCGGTGTGATCCTGGCCGCCTGTTTCGTGGAAGATGGCCTCCATGAGCGACAAGCCCCTGGCCGAGCAGGACCTCTCCGCCCTTGTCGAGGAGTGGCTGGACTGGGACGAGGCGGCCGCGCAGATCGGCGTCACGCCCGCGAAGGTGCGCACCATGGTGCGCGAGCACCAGCTGGCCGCCGCGGTGCCGGGTGAGCCCGGTCGCGGTATCAAGCAGGGCATCCCCGCCCTGTTCCTCGTCGACGGCGAGCCGGTGAAGGGCCTGCCCGGCCTGCTCACCCTGATGCACGACAACGGGTACGACGACCGCGAGTGCATCGCCTGGATCTTCCTCGACGCCGACCTCCCGGGCCGCCCGATCGACGCGCTGCTGGAGAACCGCGGCGCCGAGGTCAAGCGCCGTGCCCAGGCGCTCGCCTTCTGAGCATGAGCCGGCGCACGACGAAGGTCATCTCGTCGGTCATCACCGTCGTCCTGCTGGTCGGGGTGTGGTGGCTGCAGTCGCGCGGCGGTGACGACACCGCGGATCCGGAGCGCGCGACCGAGAGCCCGAGCGCCACCGCGACACCGCGTGCCGCTGCCACGCCCACCGCCGCGGCGTCGCGCGACGAGGACGGCCTCCCGTACGTCGACCTGGCCGACCTGCCGCCGGAGGCCGCCGAGACCGTCGACCTGATCGATGCCGGCGGGCCGTTCCCCTATCCCGGCAAGGACGGCTCCACCTTCGGCAACTTCGAGGGCGTGCTGCCGGACCGGCCGCGCGGCTACTACGCGGAGTACACCGTCGAGACCCCCGGCCTCGACCACCGCGGCGCCCGGCGGATCATCGCCGGCGACGAGGGGGAGCTGTACTGGACAGAGGACCACTACGAGTCGTTCGAGAGGATTCGGCGATGAGGTTGGGGCGATGAGCGGGCTCGCGGCTGTGCTCGCCGGGCGGCACGCGCCCGGCGTCCACCGGTGGGAGTCGGCGCTCGACGTCGCCTCGGTGCGGCACGCGGCCGAGCACGCCGGCTGGGGCTTCGGGTACGTCGACGGCGTGGGCCTCGATGCCCGCGACGACGTGCTGAGGGCGCTCGGCGACGCCCTCGCGTTCCCCGACCACTACGGCGCCAACCTGGACGCCCTCAACGACTGCCTGCGCGACCTGCCCGGCCCGACCGTGCTGCTCTGGGACGCCTGGTCCGGGTTCGCGCGGGCGGAGCCGCGCTGGTTCCGGCTCGTGGTCGAGGTCCTGGGGGACCGCGGCGCTGCCGACCCGGCCGTCGAGGTGCTGCTGCGCGGACCCGGGCCGGCCGAGGTCGTGCCGCTGCTCGGGTGAGCGTCAGCTGCCGCTGATGATCTTCCGGTTGCAGTTCCAGGGACTGCCGCTCGCGCCGTCCTGGAGGCAGGACACCAGGCGAACGTCGGCTGCTTCCCGGTTGACGGTCACCGGGATGCTCTGGAACGACCCCTCGCCGGCGCCCACGTAGATCCGCGTGGCCGGGCGCTGGTTCCAGGAACCGTCGGCCTGCTTGATCTCGATCCAGCCGACGGCACCGTGGTAGTCCCCGAGCCGGTCGCTCACGATCACGATGTTGTCGGCGTCGCCGAACCAGGTTCGTGCACCGCCACCGATGGCGTCAACCGACCCGCTGGCGGCGGTGGCCGGCGACGCGGCGAGCAGGAGGTGGCGGCAAGAGCTGAGCCGAGCACGGCCCCGAGACGAATGATCTTCATGTCGCGAAACCGTAGGGAGCCGCCTGTGCGCGGTCAAGCGGCGGGCCGGCGCCGCCGGGTCAGGACGCGTAGAAGGACGCGGCCGTGCGTGACATCAGCCGCGCGAGGACCGCACCGCCCCGCGGGCCCGGGTGGATGCGGTCGCCGGCGAAGTCCGGCACCCGGGAGCGCAGCGCCGCCCAGTCGGCGAGCCGCGCGTCGGCGTGGGTGCGGGCGTAGTGGCGCAGCTTGGCGTTCGCCGGCCCGATCCAGGAGCGCGGCCCGCTGGCCGTGACCAGGACGAACCGGTGGCCGGGTCCGGCCGCGCCGATGGCGTCGGTGAGCTGGTGGGGTGCGAAGTCGCCGTTCGTGCCCAGGGCGATGACGACCACGGGCCGCAGCGCGCCGGTCCTGCTCAGTCCGCGGATCCGCCCCTCGAGGCTCGCCATCTGCATCCCCACGTGGGCGCGGACGTCGGCCTGGGGCAGCAGGTCGAAGAGCGCCGGCGCGGCGGCGACGGTGACGGAGTCGCCGATGACGGTGAGGTCGCGGCCGTCACCGGGGGCCGGCGCGGCCCACGGTGACGCCGCGGGTGCCGCACCGGCTGCCGGCGCGGGCGGCGCTGGCGTCGTGGCCTTCCGGTGCGCCTCGATCGCGGCCTGTCCGGTGTCGAGGCTCACTTGCAGCGCGCTGTGGTCGCGGGAGTTGCCGATCCCGGCGGTGACGGTGGCCGAGACCAGGGCGGCGACGACGGTGCTGACGGCGATGCCGACCAGTCCGGTCCGCTGCCCGAGGGCCACCACCTGCCGGGCCGACGCCCGGTAGCCGAGTCGCTGCACCGGCTCCTCGAGATGACGCCACGACAGGGCGGCCAGCCCCAGGGTGATCGGTACGGCGGCCACCGCGAGCGGCACGCCCGGCGCCACCTGCAGCAGGACCACGATCACCGGCCAGTGCCACAGGTAGATCCCGTAGCTGCGGCGCCCGGCCCAGCGCAGCAGCGGCGCGGACAGGACGATGGCGACCGGCGAGCGGCCGCAGTCGGGCCGTTGGGCGTCGGCCGTCACATGGAGCACGACCAGCGCCGTGGCGGCGGCGACGGCCGCCGTACCGCCGAGATAGGTGAGCGAGGCGTCCCAGGGCAGGAGCACGACGGCGAGCAGCGCGCCGACCGCCGCCGCGACCGCCGTCCGCAGCCGTACCTCGACCGTCCACAGCGCGGCGACCGCACCGATCAGGAGCGAGAAGCCGTGGGTGTCGGTGCCGAAGTAGAGCCGGTTCAAGGATGCGCCACCCAGGTGGCCGACGGCCATGGCCGCGACGCCGAGCACCGCGAGCACCGCCACGACCTGTCCGCGCCGATCCGTGCGGAAGGGCCGCGTGAGGGCCAGCAGCAGCCACAGCAGCACCGGCCACACCAGGTAGAACTGCTCCTCGACGGCCAGCGACCACAGGTGTTGCAGCACCGGCGCCTCGTAGCGGTCGGCGTACGACGCCGGCGTGCCGGCCTGGTACCAGTTGCTGCTGAAGGTCAGCGCCGCGAGCACCTGCTGTCGCAGCCGCACCTCCAGGGCACCGCCGAGCAGCCCCGTGGCCGCGGTCACCACCAGCAGGACCGCGAGCAGCGCCGGCAGGAGCCGGCGGGCCCGTCGTGCCCAGAACGGTGCGAAGGCGGGCCGTCCCGAACCGTCGGCCCCGCGCACCAGCTCCGCGGTGATCAGGAAGCCGGACAGGACGAAGAACATGTCGACGCCCAGGAACCCGCCGGGCAGCCGGTGCGGGAAGAGGTGGTAGCCGACGACGGCGAGCACGGCCACGCCGCGCAGCCCGTCGAGGGCGAGCACGCGGGTGGGGAGAGGGCCGGGGAGCCGGTCGATCTGGTTCACGCGGGAGCGGCGGACCGGAGCGGCGGGCTCAGTGGGCGCGCCGCGTCGCCGCGGCGGCCAGCTGTTCGAGGACCCGGCACGCCTCGGCGTCCCAGCCGGACTCGGCCTGGCCGCGATGCAGCGCGTCGACCGCCTGGCGGGCGAGGTCGTCGATCATCGACTCGACCTCGGCCCGGGCGCCACAGCCGTCGATGATCGCGCGCAGGTCGGCGACCTCGGCGTCGGACAGTGCAGTGCCGAGGGCGCTGTCGAGACGCGCGGCGTCGGCGGGGGAGGCGTGGTCGAGGGCCAGGGCCACCAGCACGGTCCGCTTGCCCTCGACGAGGTCGTCGCCCGCGGGCTTGCCCGTGGTGGCCGGGTCGCCGAACACGCCGAGCAGGTCGTCGCGCAGCTGGAACGCCTCGCCGAGCGGCAGCCCGAACGCGCTGAGCCGCTCCAGCGCGGTCGCGTCGGCCCCCGCGAGCGCGGCGCCGACGTGGATCGGGCGCTCGATGGAGTACTTCGCGGACTTGTAGCGCAGCACCGTCATCGCCTGGGCGACGTCGGCGCGGCCCCGGGCCTGGACGGACACGTCGAGGAACTGGCCGGCGATCACCTCCGAGCGGCACAGGTCGAACACGTCGAGGGCCGGCCCGACCCGGTCCCAGCCCAGGCCGCAGCGGCGCAGGAGCTCGTCGGACCACGACAGCAGCAGGTCGCCGAGCAGGATCGCCGCCGCGGCGCCGTACTGCTCCGGGTCGCCGCGCCAGCCGTCGGCCCGGTGCGCGCGCTCGAACGTGCGATGGGTGGCCGAGCGCCCGCGGCGGGTGTCGGAGGCGTCCATCAGGTCGTCGTGGACCAGCGCGCTCGCGTGGAGCAGCTCGAGGGCGGCGGCGGCACGTCGTACGGCGTCCGCGTCGGCGCCGGTGGGGTCGCCGGCCAGCGCCGCGTAGCCCCAGTGGCAGAACGCGGCACGGAACCGCTTGCCGCCCGACACCGTGACGCGCGCCTCCGACAGCAGTCGCGCGGCGTCCCCGCCGAGCGGTGCGAGCCGGGTCGCCTGGTCGGCGAGGAAGGCGTCCAGGGTGGCCTGGACCTCGGTCCGGAAGGGGGTCGGGTCCCACGCCTGCTGTGTCACGGATGTGAGCCTAGTGACTGTGGAGATCGGCGAGATGCCCGGCCCCGGCGCGCTCCGCGCACCTACACTGCGGCCCATGACCACCGGTGCTGGGCGCTCCCTCGGCGAGATCATCCGAGAGGGCGGCCATTCGTTCTCCTTCGAGTTCTTCCCTCCCAAGGACGAGGCGGGTGAGGCGCAGCTCTGGGACGCGATCCGGGCGCTCGAGCCCTACCGCCCGACCTTCGTGTCCGTGACGTACGGCGCCGGCGGCAGCACCCGTGACAAGACCGTCGCCATCACCGGCCGGATCGCGCGCGAGACCTCGATGGTCCCGATGGCCCACCTGACCTGTGTCGGCCACACCCGCGCCGAGCTCGAGGGCATCCTCGACTCCTACGTCGCCGAGGGCGTCAGTCACGTGATGGCGCTGCGCGGCGACCCGCAGGAGGGCCCGCGCGCCGACTGGACCCCGACCGAGGGCGGCCTCAACTACGCCGTCGAGCTGGTCGAGCTGGCCCGCTCGCGCGGTGACTTCCGGGTCGGCATCGCCGCCTTCCCCGAGGGCCACCCCTCGGCGGACTCGCTCGACGCCGACGCCGACGTCCTCGTCGCCAAGGCGCGGGCCGGCGCCGAGTTCGCGGTCACCCAGATGTTCTTCCGCGCCTCCGACTACTTCTCCCTGGTCGAGCGCGTCCGCGCGCGCGGGGTCGACATCCCGATCCTGCCGGGCATCATGCCGATCCTGAACCTGGCCGCGATCCGCCGCCAGGGCGAGCTGATCGGCACCAGCGTCCCCGAGGACGTGGTCGAGCGGATCAGCGCGTACGACGGCGACCCGGCCGCCGTACGGGCCGAGGGCATCCGGATCGCCGCCGAGCTGTGCGACGAGCTGCTCGCCGGGGGCGCGCCGGGACTGCACTTCTACACGCTGAACCGGTCCAAGGCGACGCTCGAGATCTTCGAGGCGCTGCAGATCACGGTCTGATCACGGTCTGAACACGCGTGATCAGGCCGGGCCGATCAGCTGGGCGACCAGCGCGGCCGACTGGGTGACGAACGGCACGCCCGCGCCGGGAGCGGTGTGGGCGCCGGCGGCGTACACACCGGGCACGGGGGTGCCGGGACCGATCCGGCGACGGACGGTGCCGCGGCCCTGCCACAGCACGCCCATCGGCGAGCCGCGCCACTGCTCGACCTGGTCGCGCGGCGACAGGTCGACACGGGTCACGACGTTCTCGCGCACGTCGAGCTTGTGGCGGGCGAGGGCGTCGAGGAGGTCCTCGGCGATCTTGCCGCGGCCGTGGATCGTCCAGGCGGTGCCGCCGTCGGGAGCATGCCCGCCGGGACGCACGGTCAGCAGCGGCTCCTCGTGGATGACCAGCTCGTGCGGCAGGTCGGGGACGTCGCCGGCGAGCCCGACATGGCTGACGACCGGCGGGATCGCGGGCATGGTCCGCTCGACGTGCGGCGCCAGCACGGGCAGCCGGCGCGGGTCGATCGCGACCACGACGGCGTCGGCGTCGGCCTCGCCCTCCGCGGTTCGTACGGCGACCACGCGCCCCTCCCGCAGGACCAGGTCCTCGACCTCGAGCCCGGTGCGGACCCGCACGCCACGGGTCTCCAGGCGCGCGGTGAGCAGGTCGACGATCCGGCCCATGCCGCCGGGCACCCGCCAGCCGCCGAAGCACTGCTCGAGGTAGGCGGTGACGCCCACCCAGGACGGCACGTTGCGCAGGTCGTGCCCCTCGGCGACCGCGGCATGGCCGGCGACCAGCGCCAGCCGCTCGTCGCGGAACGCGTGACGCAGCCGCTTGTGGAGGGTCTCGCGGATGTCGAACATCGAGTCCAGCTCCTTGGGGACCGCGCCCTTCGTGCGCGGGTCCCACGGGACCTCGACGTAGTGGCGGCGCAGCACGTCCCACACCGGTCCGTAGACGTCGACGTGGGTCGCCCACTTCTCCCCGAGTCCGTGCCCCAGCGCGTCGAACGCCGCGATCTGGTCGGCCCTCGAGCCGCCGGGCAGCAGCACCGAGGTGCGGTCCGCGAACCGGTGCTCGCGCAGCACCGGCAGCGGCTCGAGGTCGGACCCCAGCTCCTTCTCCAGCGGCCGACCGGACTTGCGGAACAGGTCGCGCAGGGCGGCGGGCAGCAGCGTGCTGGTCGGACCGGCGTCCCACCGGTACCCGTCCCGCTCGACCGGCGCGAGCGCGCCACCGAGCCGGCCGGACGCCTCCAGCAGCGCGACCTCGTGGCCGAGCTTGGCCAGCCGGGCGGCCGCGGCCATCCCGCCGAGACCGCCGCCGACGACGACGACGCGTGCCACCGGTGGGCCCTCAGTCCTTGGCCACGTCGAGGGGCTCGGCGCCGGTCAGCGCGAGCAGCTCGTCGTACGTCGTCGAGAAGACCGCCGCCGGGTGGCCCGCGGCGGCCCAGACGACCTCGTGGCGCTGCAGCCAGGGGTCGAGGTACGTCGGCACCGGGACCGGGTGGCCGATGGGGGAGACCCCGCCGATCACCTGTCCGGTGTGCTGGCGGACGAAGTCGGGCTTCGCGCGCCGCAGCGCCGGTCCGCCGATCGCGGCCTGCACGAGGTCGGTGTCGACCCGGTGGGCGCCGGAGGTGAGGATGAGGACCGGCGTGCCGCCGGCATCGAAGAGCAGACTGTTGGCGATCGCCCCCACCTCGCACCCCAGGGCCTCGGCGGCCAGTGCGGCGGTGTGGACCGAGTCGGGCAGAATGACGATCTGGCCGGTTCCGCCCCGGCGCTGGTGCTCGTCGCGGAACCGGGTGATCGAGGGATGCTCGGCCGACATGGGGGTGACCCTACCGAGCACGACCCCACCACGGACTGGAGGAACCATGCCCGAGACCGACGCCGAGCAGCAGGCCGCTCAGGAGGTCGAGCGGCCGGGCGAGCAGCCCGGCGAGGTGACGGCCCGGCCGCCCGCGGTCGTGATCGCGTGCTGGCTGCTGTGGTCCCTGGTCGCGGCCGGGTTGCTGGTGTGCGTCCTCGTGGTCACCCAGCGCGAGGACCTCGGCAGCGTCTGGTCGCCCATGCAGGTCGGCGACAGCACTGTCCAGCCGGTGGAGTTCGTCCCGGTGATCCTGGTCCTCTACGGCGTCACGGCCGTGTTGTCCCTCACGCTCATCGCACTCTTCCGGGTCGGCTACAACTGGGCCCGTCACTCGCTGGCCGCGATCGTCGCCGGCGTGATCGTGGTCGCGGTCGCGACCGTGCGCACCGACCCGCCGACCATGGTCGACGGCATGGCGATCGCCGCCGCCGTGATCAGCGCGGTGACCCTGGTGTTCCTGTGGCACCCGCAGAGCCGGGAGTACGTGCGGCTCGCGAGCCGCTGAGCCCGGTCGCCGAGCCCGGTCGCCCATCCCGTCTCCGGCGCTGCCTCTTGAGCAGTGTCGGACCTGCGGTGTACCGTCGGATCATTCGAACACCTGTTCGAACAGATCTGGAGGAGAAGTCGCCGTGGCCCAGCAGTCCGCCCCTCTCACGGTCAGCCCGCACGCCCTGCCGGCGACCACCCACAACTACCTGATCCGGTCGGCAGAATCGCTGAGCGAGGCGGTCGCGGCCCGCGACGTGGCCACCCGCTATGCCTGCGCCCACGTCGCCGCGCTGCGCGCCGCCGCCGCCCTGCTGGCCGCCCGGGCCCGCCCCGAGGCCGGCCGCCGGCGCGCTCAGCGCAATGCCTGGGTGCTTCTCGCCGAGGTCGCGCCCGAGCTCGCGGAGTGGGCGTCCTTCTTCGCCGCGGGCGCCTCCAAGCGCGCGGCGGCCGAGGCCGGGTCGTCCCGGGCCGCGACCGAGCGCGAGGCCGACGACCTGGTCCGCGACGCCGACCGCTTCCTCGCCCTCATCGAGCAGGCGCTCGGCCTCACCCCGCACGTCCCGCTCGGCGAGCAGCTCGCGGGCCTGGCCGTCGGCTGACGGAGTGCCTGTCCGAGCCATCCTGAGGTGACCACTAGTGTTCGGCACATGGCCTCTCGCGAGCAGCGTGGATCGGTCCGCACCGCGGTCGTGTGGGACGCCCTCGAGTCCGCGCTCGCGGGCGGACCCCGCGACGTCGTCGACCTCGGCGGCGGCACCGGCGGCTTCGCCGTGCGGCTCGCGGAGTCGGGCCACCGGGTCCGGGTGGTCGACCCCAGTCCCGACGCCCTGGCGGCGCTGGCCCGCCGGGCGCGCGAGGTCGACCTCGAGGTCTCCGGGCTGCAGGGCGACGTCGCCGACCTCGTCGAGGTCGTCGGGGCCGGCAGCGCCGACGTGGTGCTGTGCCACGGCGTCCTCGAGGTGGTCGACCCGTCGCTCGCGCTGGAGCGGATCGCCGAGGTGCTGCGGCCCGGCGGCCTGCTCAGCCTCGTCGTCGGCCAGCGGCACGCCGCTGTCATCACCCGCGCGATGGCGGGTCACTTCCAGCAGGCCCGCGACCTGCTCGACGACCAGCAGCCCGTCGACACCCGCACGGGTCGCCGGTTCACCGTCGAGGAGGTACGCGACCTGCTCGCCGGTCACGGCTTCGGCGCGGTGTCCGTCCACGCCGTCCGGGTCTTCGCCGACCTGGTCCCCGCGGCCCTCGTCGACCAGGAGCCCGGCGCCGCCGCTGCCCTCGTCGACCTGGAGCGCGCGGTGGCCCAGCGCCCGGAGTACCTCCCGCTGGCCACCCAGCTCCACGTCCTGGCGAACGCCGCCTCCTGAGCCCGGTCGCACACGGCCCGGGAGCGGGCCGTGAGCGTCACCTGCCCGATCCTGCACGTCGACATGGACGCGTTCTACGCGTCGGTGATGATCCGCGACCGGCCCGAGCTCCACGACGTCCCGGTGGTCGTGGGCGGCGGGCACCGCGGGGTCGTGCTGTCCGCCAACTACCCGGCCCGCCGCTACGGCATCCGCTCCGGCATGTCCGGCACCGAGGCCGCCCGGCTGTGCCCCGACGCGGTCACCATGCCGCCCGACTTCGGTCTGCTGACCCCGGTGTCGAAGGCGATCATGGAGACCTTCCGCACCGTCACTCCGCTGGTCGAGGTCACCTCGCTCGACGAGGCGTTCCTCGACGTGCGCGGTGCGGTCCGGCTGTTCGGGCCGCCGGAGGCGATCGCCGAGCGGCTGCGCTCCCGGATCCGCGCCGAGCACGGCATCACCTGCTCGGTCGGCATCGCGGCCTCCATCTCGGTCGCCAAGCTGGCGAGCCGCCAGGCCAAGCCCGACGGCGTCCGGGTGATCCCGCCCGACCGGTTCGTCGCCGAGGTCCACCCGCTCGACGTGGGCGTGCTCTACGGCGTCGGCGAGGCCACCCGTCAGCGCCTGCACCGTCTCGGGCTGATCACGGTCGGCGACGTCGCCGCGATCGAGGTCGACCTGCTCCGGCGGATGCTCGGGCGTCACCTCGGCGGGCACCTGCACGCCCTGGTGTGGGGGAGCGACCGCACCGAGCTGGTGCCGGGCGGTGCCGGGGTCTTCGGCTTCGGTGAGGGCGAGCCCGAGGGGAGCATGGGCTCGCAGCACACGCTGGCGGTCGACGTACGCGACCGGGCGCAGCTGCGTCGCGAGCTGCTCCGGCTGACCGCCCGGGTCGCCGCCCGGGTGCGCGGCGCGGGACGCACCGGCCGCACGGTCACGGTCACGGTCCGCTTCTCCGACTTCACCACCGTCCAGCGCTCGCGCACCCTGCCGGAGCCGACCGACGTGACCCAGGAGGTGTACGCCGTCGCGGTCACCCTCCTCGACGGCCTCCTCGAGGCCCGCGGCCCGCGCCCGCTCGCGGTCCGCCTGGTCGGCGTCCGGGTCGAGGGCCTACGCCGGCTCCGGCCCGTCGACAGCCGCCAGCTCGCCCTCGGCGAGCGCGACCCCGGCTGGCCCGACGCCGACCGGGCCGTCGACCGGGCCGTCGACCGCTTCGGCAGCGCCGCCGTGCGCCGGGCCAGCCTGCTGTGACCGGGTGGCCCGTCGGGACCGTCCCCGGACGCCGACCGCACAATTTCGGGGGACGGCCTACCACCGCTGGAGATGCCTGCCTACACTTGGAGGAAGAGTCATCGGGCGGGGAACCGCCTCACACGTGTCGGAGGATTCGGTGCCACTCTCGGAAGAGGAGTTGCGACTGCTGGAGCAGATGGAGCGCGCCCTCAGCGAGGAGGACCCGAAGTTCGCGTCCACCCTCCGGGGCACGACCCTCCGCCAGGCAGCCCGCCGCCGCGCCATCCTCGCCGGCGTGGTCTTCGCCGGCGGCATCGCCGTGATGATGGGCGGAGCCGTCAGCGGCTACTGGCCCGTCGGCGTCGCCGGCTTCCTGATCATGCTCGCCTCCGCCACCATCCTGCTCGGCTCGGTCCGCGGCCAGCGCGGGGGAGCAGCCGCTCCGAACGTGTCGGCGCACCCGTCCGGCTTCGGTGTCGTCGACGGCGGTCGCCGCGGCCACCACGGTCGCGGTCACGGTCGGGGCCACGGCCGGTCCTCCGGCTTCATGGACAACCTCCAGGCCCGCTGGCGCCGCCGTCGCGACCGCGGCGGCTTCTGAGCCGACACACTCCGAGGACCTCATCCGCAGCCCCCGCTCACCCGGGGGCTGTTTCATGTCCAGGGTCCGTCCCGGCGCCTGCGGCGCCGGGACGGACGCTCGCGTGGAGCTGCCGGTCAACGCCGCCAGACCGACATCGGCACCCACCGCGCCCGCCGCCGTGCCCGCGGCGTGACCCCGGCCTCCAGGGCCGCGAGGACCAGTGCACCGTCCTCGGCGACCGAGGTCCGCTCGAGCGTGGCGACCGCACCGGGCCGCGCGTACCGGGCGTGCTCGACGGCGAGGACCAGCCGCTCCAGGGCGTCGGCGGCCTCGGGCGCTGCCTCGGGGCCGGTGCGCGGGCGCTCGGCGGGGCGGTCGGTGGGGGTGGCGAGGTGGCCGAGCAGGAAGGCGCCGGACTCGCGGGGTGACCGGCCGGCCGGCCAGGGCAGGCCCAGGTCGATCGCGGTGGCGCGGACCTCGCGCCACACGTCGTCGGGCGAGCCCGCGAGTCGGGTACGGCGCCCGCGGGTCCGCACCGCGGTCGGGCCGCCGAGGGCGGCGATGCCGGCGAGCAGCAGCACGAGCACGACCGCGCCGCCGATCAGCACCGGCAGCGGAAGGCCGCCCTGGTCGGCTCCGGTGGCGGTGCCGGGGTCGCGGTCGATCTCGGGGCGGCGGTTGGGCCCGGCGCTCGGTGCCGCGGTGCCGGAGGCGCCGGGGCCGGCCGACGTGGCGTTGGTCGGCCCGCCGCGCGGGTCGTCGCTGCCGCCGTCGACGGGGACCCGGGTGTAGGCGGGGACCTCCTGGACGCGCCCGGACGGGGTGGGCTCGAAGCGCACCCAACCCGAGCCGGCGAAGTAGAGCTCGGGCCAGGCGTGCAGGTCGTGGCTGCTGTAGACCCACGTGTGGGTACCGGTCTGGTCGGGCTGCAGGAAGCCGACGGCCACCCGCGCGGGGATCCCGAGCACGCGGGCCATCACGGCCATCGCGGAGGCGAACTGCTCGCAGTAGCCCACCCGGCCGTTGCGGGCCAGGAATCCCTCGAGGGTCTGGTTGCCGGTGCCCTTGGGTGCCTTCTGCAGGTCGTAGGTGAACCCGCCGTCCTGGCGGAACCACCGCTGCAGCAACAGGGCGCGCTCGTAGTCGGTGGTCGCGCCGGAGGTGACGTCGCGGGCCAGGTTGCGCACCAGCGGCGGCACCGTGCTGGGGACGTGGAGGACCTCCTCGGACACGTCGCCGGTACGCGAGTCGCGGAAGAACGAGCGGTCGGTGCCGAAGTCCAGGGCGACGCCGGTCATCGTGTAGCTGACGCCGCGGGTGTCGAGGCCGTCGTCAGCGGCGAGGAAGTCCATCGTGGACGGGTCGTAGCGCCAGTCGCCGGGGGCGTCGACGGCGGAGATCGGATACTGCGTGGGCAGCCAGGTGGAGTCGAGCTGCTCGCTGACCGTCGCGTCGTAGTCGAAGGTGGTGCGCCGTACGTCCTCGGACAGCCCGCGGGGGAGGGGGACCGACCCGTCGGCGCGGTCGTCGCGGGCCACGTCGCGGTCGCCGCTGCTCCACTCGTCGCCGGTGTAGCGGTTGAGCACCGAGATCCGCAGGTACGACGGCGACGGGTCGTCGGTGCGCAGCCGCACGAGCGGCACGTCCTCGCCGCGCTCGAGGTCGCGGCGCATGTCGGCGATCGGCTTGCGGATCCGGATGTCGCCGTTGCCCTTGCCGGTGCCGAGGTCGAGCACGTTGACGCCGACCGTCGGCAGGAGCAGGGGGACGACGAGGGCGAGCGCCGTCGCGGTGATCCCGATCCGTCCGGCACCGGCCCGCATCGCCTCGCGCACCGGGTTGCCGCGCCACATCGAGTCCTGCTGCGGGCCGACGGTGCGGCCCCAGCGCAGCAGGTGCTCGCGCGACTCGAGGTGGAGCAGGACGAGGAAGCCGCCCGCGGCGCCGAGGAAGCTGAGGGCGTCCGGGCCGCCGTCGAGCACGCCGCTGGGCAGGGCGTAGACCGCGAGCAGGCCGAGGCCGGCGGCGGGGACGCGGCGCAGCGTGCAGGCCAGGGTCTCGACGAGGACGAGGACCACGGCGCCGGCGACGACGAGCAGCGGCCAGACCGGAGCGACCCGGTCGCCGATCGGCGCGGCGTACTGCCGGGCCGTGCGCACCGAGGCCTCCAGCGACTGCCAGATCTCGGTGGCGGTGGCGCCGACCGGCAGGAGCGAGCCGGTGATCTGGTGGGTGACGAAGACCGTGGCGAGCACGACCTGGACCAGGGTGGTGAGCCAGCGGGGCGCGCCCGACCAGCGCAGTCCGGCACCGCTCAGGGCGAGCAGCGCGGCGAGGACGGCGAGGGGGCGCAGGTAGCTGCCGGGCATCTCGACGAAGCCGCGCCACGCGGTCAGCGCCGCCCACGTGGTCAGCACGGCGACGACGCCGAGCAGCAGGACCGGGCCGAACGGGCCGCGTCGGTTGGTGATCGTCGGGCTGGCACTGGTCATGCCCGCGCACCTCCGCGCACGGGGGCCCGGCCGAGCTCGCGCCAGGCCGCGTCGAGGTGGTCGCGCGGGCCGAGCGAGGTGGCACGCCAGGCGAGCGAGGTGACGGCGGCCGCCGCGGCGGCGCCGAGTCCCGCGCGGGCGGGGGACCACTGGTCGACGTCGAGCACGAGCGCCAGCGCGGCGCCCGCGTCGTGGCGGATCCGGCGCAGCGCCGCGTTGTCGTCGGGGAGGAAGCCGCCGAGCACGGCGACCACGACGCCACCGCGGGCCTGCTCGCCGGACCAGGCCACGTCGAGGGTGGTGCGGTGCGTCATCTCCAGCACGGCGAGGTGCTCCAGGGCCCCGTCGGAGCCCACGGTCCCGTCGGCGGTGCAGAGCTGGACGGTGTAGCCGTGCTGCTCGAGGTGCACGGTCAGCGACGCGGCCGCGATCACCGCCGCCTCGAGGCTGGACGCCGGGCCCTGGCCGCGGTGGGCGAGGCGCCGGTTGTCGAGCAGCACCGTGGCGCGCGCCTCCCACGGCTGCTCCTCGCGGCGCACCATCAGCTCGCCGATGCGCGCGGAGCTGCGCCAGTGCACGCGGCGCAGGTCGTCGCCGCGGCGGTACTCACGCACGCTCACGTCCTCGGCCGACCCGGATGCGAACGCCTGAGGCCGGTGCTCGCCGGCGCCCTGCCAGCCGCCGGTCAACGGGATCGAGGGGAGCGGTACGACGCGCGGGGTCACCGTCAGCTGGGCGGTCCCGCCGATCGCGCGGCGCCGCTCGACCAGGCCGAACGGGTCGGCCAGGCGGGCGACGACCGGCCCGACGACGTACCGGCCCCTGATGTCGGAACGCACCGGGTAGGACACCGTGCGCTCCCAGGAGCCGCCGAGGCCCTGCAGCACGAACCGGGCCCGGCCGCCGAGTGCGTAGGGGAGCGTGTCCTCCACCAGCAGCGCACCGTCCGAGCGCTTGCGGTCGCTGGCGATGGTGAGGTCGATCCGCGCGGTCTCGCCGGCGCGGAGCAGCCGCGGCCACACCGTGCGGGCGACCATGGGGTCGTGCTTGCGCCGGCTGACGACGAGCGCGGCCAGGAGGGGGAGGGCCAGGACCAGGACGCCGACCCGGGTCAGCGCGGGCTGGCCGAAGCCGACCGCGCACACGACCGCGGTCGCCCCCGCCGCGACGAACGCGCGTCCGCGGAGGGTCAGGGAGGAGAGGTGCCGGCGCATCGGATGACCGCGCGTGCTCGTCAGGAGGTCGGCTCGGGCACCGGGACCTGGGCCGCGATGCCCTCGAGGATGGTCGCGACGTTCCGCCCACCGATCGCGGCCTCGGCGCTCGGGAGCAGGCGGTGGGCGAGCACCGGCTGGACCAGGGCGCGCAGGTCGTCGGGGAGGACGTAGTCGCGGCGGTGCAGGGCGGCGCGGGCCTTGGCCGCCCGGACCAGGTGGAGCGTGGCGCGCGGCGAGGCGCCGAGCACCAGCTCGGGGCTGTGCCGGGTGGCGGCGGTGAGCGCGACGGCGTACCGCTGCACCGTGTCGGAGACGTGCACCTGGCTGACGATCGCGCACATCTTGCGGATCTCGGCGCTGTCGGTCACCGGCTCCAGGTCGTCGAGGGGGTTGACCGCGCCGTGGCTGGCGAGCATGGCGATCTCGGCGGCCGGCACCGGGTAGCCGATCGAGACCCGGGCCAGGAACCGGTCGCGCTGTGCCTCGGGGAGGGGATAGGTGCCCTCCATCTCGACCGGGTTCTGGGTCGCGATCACCATGAACGGCGACTCGAGGTGGTAGGTGATGTTGTCGACGGTCACCTGCCGCTCGGCCATGCACTCCAGCAGCGCGGACTGGGTCTTGGGGGAGGCGCGGTTGATCTCGTCGCCGATGACGACGTTGGCGAACACACCGCCGGGGCGGAACTCGAACTCACGCGTCGACTGGTTGTAGACCGACACGCCGGTGATGTCGGAGGGCAGCAGGTCCGGGGTGAACTGCACGCGGCGCACCGTCGAGTCGATGCTGCGGGCCAGGGCCTTGCTCAGCATGGTCTTGCCGACGCCGGGGACGTCCTCGAGCAGCAGGTGACCCTCGGCCAGCAGGACGACGATCGCGGCCGAGACCACCTCGCTCTTGCCCTCGATCACCTTCTCCACGTTGGCCTGGATCCGGCCGGCGACGCGCGCGACGGTGTCCACATCGGTGCTCGGCGACTCCACGGCTGTTCTCCCTCTCTCAGCAGCCACCTCGCTGCGGTGGAGCAACCTTAGGCCGACTCGCCCAATCGCACCCCTGCTGCGCGCCACTTCCGACTCGGCCTGGCTGCGTTGCCGTCGCTCGACGTGCGCCCAGCATGGCTTCGCTCCGCCGCCTTGCCAGATCGGCCGGAAGCGGCGCTCGCGACGGCGTCCGATCGGGCGAGTCGGCCTGCGGCCGACGTGGGAACGGCGGCAGCACCCGGCGGCACCCGGCCACGACCGGACGCGGCTCCCCGCCGGCTCTCCGCCGGCTCTCCGCCGGCGCTCCACTTCTCCTCCACTTCGCTCCACCAGCGCTCCCAGCGCGCTGACCTGCGCATTTGGGGCGCGCGGTGGTGCGAAACGCCGCACCGAGTGGGGCCTCGGTGGTTGACGGTGGAGGAAAGTGGAGTAGTGTGGGGGAAAGTGGAGGAACGGCGGAGTCCGGTGGGACGGCTGGGGGTGGCCCGATGCTCTTCATGGGCACCTACACCCCGAAGCTCGACGACAAGGGCCGCCTCTTCCTCCCGGCGAAGTTCAGGGATCGACTGGCGGAGGGCCTCGTGGTCACACAGGGACAGGACAAGTGCCTCGTCGTCTGGCCGACCGACGTCTTCGCCGAGGAGGCCGAGCGGCAAGCCGCCCGGCCGATGACCAACCGCGCCGCCCGGCGCTACGCCCGGGTCCTCTTCGCCGGCGGCGACGAGAGCACCCCCGACAAGCAGGGCCGGGTCGGCATCCCGGCACACCTGCGTGAGTACGCCGGACTCGACCGCGACGTCGTCGTGATCGGGGTCCGGGACCGCCTGGAGATCTGGAACCCCGCCGCCTGGCGCGAGTTCCAGCTCGAGGCCCTGGAGGAGTTCGCCGACCTCGACGAGGACGACGACTAGTCCCTCAGCAGGACCAGCACCACCACCAGCACTGACAACAACACAGCGGATCCGCAGGACGAGGTCTCAGCCCGTTCTCGCTCCCCAGGCAGCCACCTGTAGCACCTTCCCCGGCCACAGGCGCCTCGCCGAACCCCGCCTTCTGGGGCACCTTCCCCGGCACCAGACGGCACCCCGAACACCGGAACGGGAGCGGGCCGGGACCTGGCTCTGCGGATCCGCCGCATTTGTCGGCAGCACCAGCAGCACCAGCCGCACAGTCATTCCAGGGTCGAGGGGTCGAAGTCATGAGCGTCGTTCGCACGCAGCCACCGGAGGTCTCCGGTGAGCGCCGCGTCCGCGAGCAGGCACGAGACGTCGTCGCCCTCATGGCCTTCTCCGCGGCGCTCTCGGTCGGCTGCGCACTCCTGCTCGTGCTGACCCGTCTCGCGGGGCGCTGAGATGAGCAGCCCCCGCCACGTCCCCGTCCTCCTGGACCGGGTCGTCGCCCTCCTCGCGCCCGCGCTCGACCACGAGGGCGCCGTCCTCGTCGACTGCACTCTCGGTCTCGGCGGCCACAGCGAGGCCGTCCTCGAGCGGCTCCCGCAGGCCCGGGTGATCGGCATCGACCGCGACCCCCGGGCGCTCGAGATGAGCCGCGAGCGCCTGGCGCCGTACGGCGACCGGTTCCGCGGGGTGCAGGCGGTGTACGACGAGATCGCCGACGTCGTCGCCGACCAGGGCCTCGCCGAGGTCGACGCCGTGCTGTTCGACCTCGGTGTCTCCTCGATGCAGCTCGACCTGCCCGAGCGCGGCTTCGCCTACGCCGTCGACGCGCCCCTCGACATGCGGATGGGGGACACCGGCCCGACCGCGGCCGACGTCCTCAACACCTACAGCGCGGGCGAGCTGGCCCGGGTCCTCAAGGAGTACGGCGAGGAGAAGATGGCGCGCCGGATCGCCGACGCGGTCGTCCGCGAGCGCCAGGTCGAGCCGTTCACCAGCTCGGCCCGCCTCGTCGAGCTGCTGTACGACGTCATCCCGGCTCCCGCCCGGCGCACCGGCGGCCATCCTGCGAAGCGCACCTTCCAGGCGCTGCGGATGGAGGTCAACGACGAGCTGCGGGTGCTGCAGCGCGCGATGCCCGCCGCGGTCGAGGTGATCGGCGTCGGGGGCCGCGTGGTCGTCGAGTCCTACCACTCGCTCGAGGACCGGCTGGTCAAGCGCACCTTCACCGCCGCCACCCGGCTCGACGTGCCCGACGACCTGCCGTTCGTGCCCGAGGGCGCCGAGCCGTCGTACCGCCTCGTCACCCGGGGTGCCGAGCAGGCCACTCCCGAGGAGGTCGAGGAGAACCCTCGCGCCGCCTCCGTCCGACTCCGCGCCATCGAGCGCGTCCGCGCCGCCACCCGTCCGAGCAGCACATCCACTGGCAAGGGAGCCGTCTGATGTCCTCCACCTCACCTCTTCGCAACCGGCTCCCGTACGTCGCGCCCCGGGTCGCGCAGGCGGCCCTGGAGCGGGCCCGGCTGACGGTCGTCCCGCGGCGACGCACCCGCGCGGCGCGGGTGCCGTTCGTGACCTTCGTCAGCGTGATCCTGCTCGGTGGCGTGATCGGCCTGCTCATGTTCAACACCTCGATGCAGCAGGCCTCCTTCCGGGAGACCGCGCTGCGCAACCAGGCGACCGACCTCGGCGCGCAGCAGGAGGCGCTCGAGATGGAGATCCAGGCGCTCAACGACCCGGCCCACGTCGCGGCCGCGGCCGAGAAGCTCGGCATGGTGATGCCGACGACCGGCGCGGGCGTCCTGCACCTCGGCTCCGGCACGATCAGCGGCGACCCGCAGCCGGCCACCGGCGCCGACAAGCTCCCGCTGCAGCAGCCCGGCCCGAAGCGCCCGGCCGACCTCGACCCGAACCCCGTCAAGATCAAGGTGAAGCCCACCACCGACGGCGTGCCCGCCACGGTTCAGTGACCCCCGCGCCGTAGGTTGGAGCGCGTGAGCCGACCCGTCCCCAGCCGCCTGCGGCGTCGTACCGGAGAGGTCCTGCGGGGCTCCCCGCACCGTCGCATGCAGATCGGGTTCCTGCTCATCGCGATGGTGCTCTCGGTCTTCGCCGCGCGGCTGGTGCAGCTGCAGGGCGTCGACCCTCGGTCCTACGCGAAGATGGCCGCCGCCGAGGGGCAGGTGCGGGTCACGCTGCCCGCCACGCGCGGCGAGATCCTCGACCGCAACGGCGAGCCGATGGCCGACACGGTCGACGGCCGGATGATCGTCGCCGACCCGAAGGTCACCTCGCCGGTGGCGCCCGAGCTGGCCACGATCCTGTCCGACCGGCTCGGCGTCGACTACTTCGAGACGCTGCGCAGGCTGCGGGTGGAGGGCGACGGCGGCCGGTTCCAGTACATCGCGCGCCAGGTGCCGGCCAGCAAGGCCGAGAAGGTCGTCGCCGACATCCAGGAGCGGTTCAAGGACGACAAGGGCCGCCCGTTCGCCGGTCTCGCGACCGAGCGCGACCCGCTGCGGGTCTACCCGAACCACACCGTGGCCGCCAACCTCGTCGGCTTCCTCGGCGAGAACGGCAAGAAGGGCAAGGACGCCGCGATCATCGGCCTCGCCGGGCTCGAGGACTCCTTCAACACCTACCTGTCGGGCAAGGACGGCGAGGCCCGCTACGAGGTCGGCGCCGGCAACCAGATCCCGCTCGGCGACAACACCGTCACCCCCGCGGTCGACGGCAAGAACCTGACGCTCACCATCGACCGCGACCTGCAGTACTACACGCAGCGGGTGCTGCAGCAGACCGTGCAGAAGTCGGGCGGCGAGTCCGGCATCGCGGTCATCCAGGACACCAAGACCGGTGAGCTGCTGGCCCTGGCCGACTACCCGACGTACGACGCCGCCGACCCGAGCCGCTACCCGGAGGAGCTCTACAAGTCCTCGGCGCTGACCGACGTCTACGAGCCGGGCTCGGTCGAGAAGGTGCTGACGATGAGCTCGCTCATCGACGCCGGACTGGCCTACAAGGAGCAGCGCTTCAAGGTCCCCGGCCAGCTGCACCGCCAGGACCGCCCGATCGGCGACTACTGGGACCACGGCATCCTCAAGCTCACCTTGGCCGGCATCCTCGCCAAGTCCTCGAACGTCGGCACCGTCCTCGCCGCCGACCAGTTCAAGCCCGGCCAGCTGCGCGGCTACCTCACCGAGTTCGGGCTCGGCTCGCGCACCGCGATCGGCCTGGGCGGCGAGACCCGCGGCATCCTGCCGCAGGGTGCGGCCTGGACCTCCCAGGTCGGCGACCGCATCGCGTTCGGACAGTCGCTGTCGGTCAACGCGGTCCAGATGATCACCGCGGTCAACACGATCGCCAACGGCGGTGTCCGGATCGCCCCGAGCCTGGTCAAGGGCGAGGCCCGCACCGACGACGGCTCCGAGGTCGGCACCGACGTCGCCACCAGCAAGCGCGTGATCAGCGCCAAGGCCGCCCACGACACCATGCTGATGATGGAGCGGGTGGTCGACCCCGACGCCGGTGTCGCGCCCCGGGCCGCTGTCCCCGGCTACCGCGTCGCCGGCAAGACCGGCACCGCGCAGCGCGTCGTCGACCGCCGCTACGACGGCAGCCTCACGGTCTCGTTCGCGGGATTCGCGCCCGCGGACGACCCGCGGTTCACCATCTACGTCGTCGTCCACAACCCGCGCGCCGGCAGCGGCGGTGGCAGCGTCGCCGGTCCGGCGTTCGCCAAGCTGATGAGCCACGCGCTGCGTCGCTACGGCGTCGCGCCGACCGGCACCGAGCCCAACCAGACGCCGGTCGAGTGGTGAGCGCCACCGCCACCCGCCCCGCCCGCCCGCCGCTGACGCCCCTCGACGCCGTCGCGCGGGCGCTGGGACTCGCGACGACCCACCCCGGCGTCGACCTGGGCGGGATGACGCTGGACTCACGCCGGGTCCAGCCCGGTGACCTGTACGCCGCCCTGCCGGGCTCGCGCGCCCACGGCGCCACCTTCGCCGAGCAGGCCGCCGCCTCCGGCGCGGTCGCGCTGCTCACCGATGCCGAGGGCGCCGCGCTGGCCGCCGCGACCGGCCTCCCGGCGCTCGTCGTCGACGACCCGCGCCACGTCCTCGGCGCGGTCGCCGCGCTCGTCTACGGGCACCCGGCAGCCAGGCTGCGCACGGTCGGCGTCACCGGCACCCAGGGCAAGACCACCGTCACCCGGCTGCTCGACGGCGGCCTGCTCGCGGCCGGGGTGCGCAGCGCCGTGATCGGCACCGTCGGCACCCGCATCGCCGGTGAGGAGGTCAAGACCGCGCTGACCACGCCGGAGGCGCCCGACCTGCACGGCCTCTTCGCCCGGATGGGCGAGCTCGACGTCACCGCCTGCGCGATGGAGGTCTCCAGCCACGCGCTGGTCATGGGCCGCGTCGACGGCGTGGTGTTCGACGTCGCCGTCTTCACCAACCTGGGTCGCGACCACCTCGACTTCCACGCCGACGTCGAGGACTACTTCTCCGCCAAGGCGAGGCTGTTCACGCCCGAGCACGCGCGGTTCGGGCTGGTCTGCGTCGACGACGAGCACGGCCGCCGGCTCGTGGCCGAGGCGTCGATCCCGATGCGCACCTACGCCGTCGGCACCGACGCCGACTGGACCGTCTCCGGCGTCGACCAGCGTCCCGACGGCTCGACCTTCACCGTCCACGGCCCCGACGGGCTGACCGTGCGCGGCGCGGTCCCGCTGGCGGGCGAGTTCAACGTCGCCAACGCCCTGGCCGCGATCGCCGCCGCGGCTGAGGCGGGCTTCGACGCCCAGCAGGTCGCCGACGGGATCGGCCGCGCGGGCGGCGTACCCGGTCGCCTGGAGCGGATCGACACCGGCCGAGACCTGACCGTCGTGGTCGACTACGCCCACAAGCCCGACGCGGTCGACGCCGTGCTGCGGACCCTGCGCCCGGTCACCCGTGGCAGGCTGGTCGTCGTGATCGGCGCCGGGGGAGACCGCGACCGGGGCAAGCGCCCCGTGATGGGCGCGATCGCCGCCGAGCTGGCCGACCTGGTCGTCGTCACCGACGACAACCCCCGCTCCGAGGACCCGGCCGCGATCCGGGCCGCCATCATCGAGGGAGCCAGCCTGGCCGGCGCCCGCAGCGGCGCGGAGCTCCTCGAGATCGGCGACCGCCGCGAGGCCATCGCGACCGCGCTGCGCGGAGCCGGACCCGGCGACGTCGTCCTGGTCGCCGGCAAGGGCCACGAGGCGGGCCAGGAGGTCGCCGGCGTGGTCCACCCCTTCGACGACCGCGAGGTCGTCCGGGAGCTGCTCGCGCAGCTGCCGGCCGGGGGTGACGCGTGATCCCGCTCCCGCTCTCGGTGATCGCCGAGGTGGTCGGCGGCACCCTCCACGGCGACGACGTCACCGTCTCCGCTCCGGCGTACGTCGACAGCCGCGCCCCGCTCGCCGGCGGCCTGTTCATCGCGGTCGTGGGGGAGCGCGTCGACGGCCACGACTACGCCGACGGCGCGCATGCCGTCCTCGGCAGCCGCCCGACCACCGCGCCGACCGTGGTCGTCACCGACCCGGTGGCAGCAGCAGGCCGGCTCGCGCGCCACGTCCTGGACCGGCTCGACGCCACCGTGCTGGCGATGACCGGCTCCCAGGGCAAGACCGGCACCAAGGACTACCTCGCCGCGGTGCTGCGCAGCCTCGCCGGCGAGGCCGCGGTCGTTGCGACCGCGGCCAACAACAACAACGAGCTCGGCGTACCGCTCACCGTGCTGCGCGCCGACGCCGGCACGCGCTTCCTGGTCGTCGAGATGGGCGCGCGCGGGGTCGGCCACCTCTCCTACCTGTGTGACATCGCACCGCCCTCGATCGCGGCGGTGCTCAACGTCGGCACCGCCCACATCGGCGAGTTCGGCGGCCGCGACCAGATCGCGCGGGCCAAGGGCGAGCTGGTCGAGGCGCTCCCCGCCGAGGGAACGGCAGTCCTCAACGCCGACGACCCGCTGGTGGCCGCGATGGCGTCGCGCACCCGCGCGCGGGTCGTCACCTTCGGCGAGTCCGCCGACCTGCGCTGGCGCGACGTCGTCCTCGACCAGCTCGGCCGGCCCGCCTTCCTTCTCGAGCACCGTGAGCCGGACCGCGCGGGCGAGTCGGCGCCGGTGCAGCTGCTCCAGACCGGCGTCCACCAGGTCGCGAACGCCTCCGCTGCCGCCGCGATGGCGCTGGCCGCCGGCTTCGGGCTGGCCGACGTCGCCCGGGCGCTGGGCGAGGCGACCTCCGCCTCCCGCTGGCGCATGGAGGTCCACCAGCGAGCCGACGGGCTCACCGTGATCAACGACTCCTACAACGCGAACCCTGACTCGATGCGCGCCGCCCTCGAGGCGCTGGTGGCCGTCGCCGGGCCGCGTCGTCGTACCGTCGCGGTGCTGGGGGAGATGCGCGAGCTCGGCGACGAGCACGACGCGGGCCACCGCGCGGTCGGCGAGGACGCCGCCCGGCTCGGTGTCGACGTGGTCGTGGTGGTCGGCGAGGCCGCCTCCGGGATCGCCGACGGCGCCCGCACGGGGGCCGGTGAGGTGATCGTCACGGCCGGCCGTGAGGAAGCGACGGCCTGGGTGCGGCAGAATGCCGGGGCGGAGGACGTCGTCCTCGTCAAGGCGTCGCGCGGCGCCGCCTTGGAAGTGGTGGCAGAGGCGATCTTGATGAAGAGCACCGAGGAGACGACGGCGTGAGAGCGATCCTGCTCGGCGGAGGCATCGCCCTGCTGATCTCGCTGCTCGGCACCCGGGTGGCGATCAACGCGTTCACCAAGCTGGGCTACGGCCAGGAGATCCGCGAGGACGGCCCGACCAGCCACCACACGAAGCGCGGTACGCCGACCATGGGCGGCGTGGTCATCATCCTGGCCGCTGTCATCGGCTACTTCGCGGCCAAGCTGATCACGCTCACCGTGCCGAGCGCGTCGGCGCTGCTGCTGCTCTTCCTGTTCGTCGGGATGGGCCTGGTCGGCTTCCTCGACGACTTCATCAAGATCTACAAGCAGCGCAGCCTCGGCCTGCGCAGCAAGGCCAAGATGGCCGGCCAGACCGTGATCGCGCTGGTCTTCGGCTGGCTGGCGCTCTCGCCGATGCTCGAGGACTCCCACGGCCGCACCCCGGCCAGCGAGAAGGTCTCCTTCCTGCGCGAGCTCGACTGGTTCGTGCTGCCGATGATCCTGGCGGTCCTGCTGATCTGGCTGTTCGTGGCCGGGTTCAGCAACGCGGTCAACCTCACCGACGGCCTCGACGGACTCGCGGCCGGCGCCTCGGTGATGGTCTTCGGCGCCTACACGCTGGTCAACATCTGGCAGAGCAACCAGTTCTGCCAGGAGGAGCCCAGCGCCACCTGCTACAACGTCCGCGACCCGCTGGACCTTGCGATCATCGCCGCGGCGATCACCGGCGCCTGCTTCGGGTTCCTGTGGTGGAACGCCTCGCCGGCCAAGATCTTCATGGGCGACACCGGCTCGCTGGCGCTCGGCAGCGCGCTGGCCGGCTTCGCGATCCTGACCCGCACCGAGCTGCTGCTGGTCATCCTCGGTGGCCTGTTCGTCCTCGAGACGGTCTCGGTCATGCTGCAGGTCGGCTTCTTCAAGCTCAGCAAGGGCCGCCGGATCTTCCGGATGGCGCCCATCCACCACCACTTCGAGATGCTCGGCTGGGAGCAGGTGACCGTCGTGATCCGGTTCTGGATCATCACCGGTCTCTTCGTCGCCACCGGCCTCGGCATCTTCTACGCCGAATGGGTCTCGCGTCTGTAATGCCTGAGGTCAACCAGCCTGACGTCTCCACCCTCGGCCGCACCGACTCCTGGGAGGGCGTGCGCGCCGTCGTCGCCGGCTTCGGCACCAGCGGTGCCGCCGCCGTCGACAACCTGCTCCACCTCGGTGCGTCCGTCCACGCCGTCGCCGAGTCGGTGAGCCCGCGGATCCTCGAGCGCGCCGAGCTGCTCGAGGTGCTCGGCGCGCGGATCGAGGTCCACGAGGGCGCGACCTCGACCCTGCCTGAGGACGCCGACGTCCTGGTCGTCTCGCCGGGCTTCCGCCCCGACGCGCCGATCATCGTGGCCGCCCGCGAGCGGGGGATCCCGGTCTGGGGCGAGGTCGAGCTGGCCTGGCGGCTGCGCGACCCCGCGAACCCCGCCCCCTGGCTGTGCGTCACCGGTACCAACGGCAAGACCACTACGGTGCAGATGCTCGACAGCATCCTGCGCGCGGCAGGCCTGCGAAGCGTCGCGGCCGGCAACGTCGGCCTGCCGCTGACCGAGGCGGTCATGGATCCGGAGCCGTACGACGTCATCGCGGTCGAGCTGTCCAGCTTCCAGCTGCACTACACCGACTCCATGTCGGCCGAGAGCGCCGCGGTGCTCAACGTCGCCGAGGACCACCTCGACTGGTACGCCGGACCGTCGGGGATGGACGACTACGCCCGCGACAAGGGCCGGATCTACACCAACGTGCAGCGGGCCTGCGTCTACAACGCCGCGGACCCCGCCACCGAGGACCTGGTCCGCGACGCCGACGTCGTCGAGGGTGCCCGGGCGATCGGGTTCACCCTCGGCACGCCCGCCGTCGGCATGCTCGGCGTCGTCGAGGACATCCTCGTCGACCGGGCCTTCATCGAGGAGCGCTCCACCAGTGCCGCCGAGCTGTGCACGCTCGAGGACCTGGCCTCGACGGCGCCGCACTTCGTGGCCAACGCCCTCGCCGCCGCGGCCCTCGCGCGGGCGCACGGCATCAGCCAGGCCGCTGTACGCGACGGGTTGCGGTCCTTCCGCCCCGACGGCCACCGCATCGCGGTCGTCGCCGAGCACGACGATGTCACCTGGGTCGACGACTCCAAGGCCACCAACCCGCACGCCGCCGCCTCGTCGCTGGCCGCCTTCGCGCCGGTCGTGTGGGTCGCCGGTGGACTGGCCAAGGGCGCGGCCTTCGACGGCCTGGTCACCTCGGTCGGCGACCGGCTGCGCGCCGCCGTCCTCATCGGCCGCGACCGCGCGGTCATCGCCGAGGCGCTTTCGCGACACGCACCCGATGTGCCGGTGATCGAGGTGGACACCCCTGAGACTGGAGCCCTCGGAGAGCTCGACCTGATGAGGCGCGTCGTCGCCGCTGCAGCCGGAGCCGCCCAGCCGGGCGACACCGTGCTGCTGGCGCCGGGATGCGCCTCGATGGACCAGTTCACCGACTACGCCGCGCGGGGCGACGCCTTCGCCGCGGCGGTGCGGGAACACGTCAGCGGCTGAGAGCGAGGGGGAGCGACATCACCACCGCCAACCCCGAGTCCACCAGACCGCGCATCCGCCTGGGGCCGCTGCTGCGTGCCCGGACCCGTCGGCCGGGCTGGCTGAGCGCCCTCAAGGAGGCGCTCGACCGGCCGCTGACGACGTACTACCTGCTGCTCGGCGCGACCGCGCTGCTGCTCGTGATCGGCCTGATCATGGTGCTGAGCGCCTCCAGCGTGCGGGCCTACCGCGAGACCGGCGACTCCTACACGATCGTGCGCCGCCAGGTGATGTGGGTGCTGATCGGCGTGCCGTGTGCGTTCGTCGCCTCACGGGTCTCCGAGCGCTGGGTGCGCCGGCTGTCCTATCCCGCCTTCGCCGTGTCGCTCGCGCTGCTGTTCGTGACCGCGTTCGCCGGCAAGGAGGTCAACGGCAACACGAACTGGCTGGTGCTGGGGCCGCTGCAGATCCAGCCCTCCGAGATCGCCAAGCTCTCGCTGATCATCTGGGCCAGCAACATCTACGCCAACAAGGAGCGCCGCCTCGGCAACCTGCACCAGATGCTCGTGCCGGTCGTGCCCGGCATGGCGTTGGCGACCGGCCTGGTCGTGCTCGGCCGGGACCTCGGCACGGCCCTCATCTTCTTCGCGCTCCTCGTGGCGATGCTGTGGGTGGTCGGGGCACCGGGCCGGCTGTTCGGCATGGTCTTCGCCGTCGTCACCGTCGCCGCCCTCGGCCTGGCCGCCACCTCGCCCACCCGCCTGGCGCGGATCGCGAACTTCGCCGACCCGTTCAAGGACTACCACGGCACCGGCTGGCAACCGGCCCACGGCCTCTACGCCATGGCCAGCGGCGGCGTCCTCGGCGAGGGCATCGGCGCCAGCCAGCAGAAGTGGGGCCAGCTGCCGGAGGCCCACACCGACTTCATCTTCGCCGTGCTCGGCGAGGAGCTCGGCCTGGTCGGCACCCTGCTCGTCATCGGCCTGTTCCTGGTCCTCGCCTACGCCGGGGTCCGGGTCGCACGCGAGACCAAGCAGCCCTTCGTGCGCTACTGCACCTTCGGCATCGTGGTCTGGCTGCTGTGCCAGATGATCATCAACGTCGGCATGGTGCTCGCGCTACTGCCGGTCATCGGCATCCCGCTGCCCCTCGTGTCCTACGGCGGCTCGAGCCTGCTGCCGACATTGAGCGCGCTCGGCCTGGTGATCGGGTTCGCCCGCCGCGAGCCGGCGGCCGCGCGGGCGCTCGCCCAGCGCCGCCGGGCCCGTTCGGCCGGTCTGAGTGCGTGACGGCTCGCGCGATAGGTTCTGCCGCGTGAGGATTCTTCTGGCCGGCGGGGGCACGGCGGGGCACACCTCTCCGCTGCTCGCGACCGCCGACGCCCTGCGCCGACTCGACCCGGACGCCGAGATCACCTGTCTCGGCACCCCCCGGGGCCTGGAGAACAAGGTCGTGCCCGCGGCCGGCTACCCGCTGCGCCTGGTCCCGCCCGTCCCGCTCCCGCGCAGGCCAGGCAAGGACCTGGCCCTGGTGCCGGCCCGGCTGCGTGGCGCGGTCAAGGCCGCGCTCGAGGTGGTCGACGACGTGCGTCCCGACGTGATCGTCGGCTACGGCGGCTACGTGTCGATGCCGGCGTACGTCGCCGCGCGCCGGCGCAGGCTGCCCCTCGTCGTCCACGAGCAGAACGCACTGCCCGGCATCGCCAACAAGGTCGGCGCGCGGATCGCCGACCGGGTCGCGGTCAGCTTCCCCGACACCCCGCTCAAGGGCGGTGAGTACGTCGGCCTGCCGATCCGCCGGATGATCTCCACCCTCGACCGGCCCGCCCTGCGCGCGGAGGCCCGCGCCTTCTTCGGGCTCGACGCCGACCGGCCGACCCTCGTCGTCACCGGCGGCTCGCAGGGCGCGCGCCGGCTCAACCAGGCGGTCAGCGGCGCCGCTGCCGCCCTCGGCTCGGCCGGCGTCCAGGTCCTCCACGTGATCGGCCCCAACGGGGCGAGCGACCCGGGCTGGACCGAGCCGGTCCCCACCGGGGTCCCGTACATCGTGCTGCCGTTCGTCGACCGGATGGACCTCGCGCTCGCCGCCGCCGACGTCATGGTCTGCCGCTCCGGCGCCTCGAGCGTCGTCGAGGCGGCAGCGACCGGCGTACCCGCGATCTTCGTGCCACTGCCGATCGGCAACGGCGAGCAGGCGCTCAACGCGCGCCCGGTCGTCGACGCCGGGGGAGCCGTGCTGGTGGACGACGCGTCCTTCACCGCCGACTACGTCGCCGACACGGTGCCCGCGCTGGCCACCGACGCCGACCGGCTGGCCCGGATGGGCGCCGCGGCCGCCGACCTCGTCCCGCGCGACGCGGACGAGCGGCTGGCCCGGATCATCCAGGACGCGGCCCGATGAAGATTCCCGTCCCCGACGAGATCCTGCCGGTCGACCGGCTAGGTCACGTCCACCTCGTCGGCATCGGCGGCGCCGGGCTGTCCGGCATCGCCCGGCTGATGCACCAGGCCGGCGTGGTCGTCAGCGGCAGCGACGCCAACGACTCGTCCGTCGTGCAGGCCCTGCGCGCCGAGGGCATCACCGTCCACGTCGGCCACGACGCGGCCCACCTCGACGGCGTCGACACGGTCGTCGCGACCACCGCCGCCCGCGAGGACAACCCCGAGATCGTCGCCGCCCGCGAGCGCGGCCTGCGGCTGTGGCCGCGCTCGGCGGGCCTGCAGTCCGTGCTGCTCGGCAAGGACGTCGTCGCGATCGCCGGCACCCACGGCAAGACCACGACCACGGCGATGACCGTGATGGCCCTGCGCGAGGCGGGCGTCGACCTCACCTTCGCGATCGGTGCCGAGGTCGAGGCGCTCGGCACCAACGCCGCCCTCGGCGGCGGCGAGGTCGCCGTGGTCGAGGCCGACGAGTCCGACGGCGCCTTCCTCGTCTACACCCCGCGCATCGGCGTGATCACCAACGTCGACGCCGACCACCTCGACCACTGGGGCACCGAGGATGCCTACGAGGCCGCCTTCGCCGCGTTCGCCTCCCGCGCGTCGGTGACCCTCACCGACCGTGCCGACCTCGCCACCCGCACCGTCGGCTTCACCCCCGACGCCCGGCTGCGCGGTCACGACCTCGTCATCGAGGGCGGCCGCACCCGGTTCCGGGTGAGCAGCGACGGTGCGGACCTCGGCACCGTCGAGCTCGCCGTCCCCGGGCGCCACTACGCCCAGGACGCCCTGCTCGCGCTCGCCGTCGGCCTCGAGCTCGGCCTCGAACCCGCCGCCCTGGTCCGCGGGCTCGCGAGGCACCGCGGCGCCAAGCGCCGCATGGAGCCGGTCGGCTCGGCCGGGGGAGTGCGGGTCTACGACTCCTACGCGCACCACCCCAGCGAGATCCGCGGCGACCTCGAGGCCGCCCGTTCGCTGGTCGGCGACGGCCGCCTCGTCGTCTGCTTCCAGCCCCACCTCGTCTCCCGTACCCGGATCTTCGGCGAGCAGATGGGCCGCGAGCTGGGCGCGGCCGACGAGGTCGTCGTGATGGACGTCTACGTCGCCCGCGAGGACCCCGACCCCGAGGTGACCGGTGCGCTGGTCGCGGGCGCGGTGCCCCTCGCTGCCGACCGGGTCCGGTTCGTGCCCGACCGTGCTGGCGTCGTGCCCACGCTGGTCGGGCTGGCCCGTCCCGGCGACCTGGTCCTCACCCTCGGCGCCGGTGACGTGACCACCCTGGCGCCGCAGGTCGCCGCCGCACTCGCGGAGGCGGGCGATGGCGAGGGGTAGGGGCACGGGGCCGAGCCCGCAGGACCGGATGCGCCGCGCCTTCGCCCGGCGCCAGCGCGCCCGCCGCTGGCTGACCTGGCGCTACGTCCTGGCCGCCGTGCTGCTCGTCGGCGGGCTCTGCTTCGGCATCTACGCGATCTACTTCTCGCCGTGGCTGCGCGCCGACGCCGTGCAGGTGGTCGGCAACGCCCAGCTGTCCGAGAAGCAGGTGCTCGCGACCGCCGACGTCCCCCTCGGCGGGCCGCTGGCGACCGTCGACGTGCACGCGATCGAGGTACGGCTGAAGTCCCTGGCGACCGTCAAGTCGGTGGACGTCTCGCGCACCTGGCCCCACGACGTACGGATAGAGATCGTCGAGCGCACCCCCGTCGCCGTCCTCGACCGCGGCGACCGGCTCACCAACCTCGACGCCTCGGGCGTCGCCTTCGGCCGGCTCGCCAAGGCCCCCGACGGCCTGCCCCGGGTCAAGATCGGCCCGGGAGCCGACGGGGACGCCCTCGCCGAAGGGGCAGCCGTGGTCGTGGCCCTCGACCCGGCGATCACCGAACTGGTCGACTTCGTCGAGGTCCGCAGCGTCGACGAGATCGACCTGCACCTTCGCGACGGGCGCCTGGTGCGCTGGGGGAGCTCGGACCAGGCCGAGGACAAGGCTGCGGTGCTCCTCGAGCTGCTCAACCGCAAGGCCCAGGTGTACGACGTCTCCGTCCCCGGCGCACCGACCACCAGCTGACGGCGAAACCTGTCGGCCCACGGCGTGTCTGCGCCATCGCGCCCGGCGCCGTCCCTACTGTCGTGACCACGACGAGGTTGACATAACTATAACCCTCAGGCTGAGGGTAAGGGTTGTGGCGACACGCCGGCTGGCCACCCAATCGAAATGAGGGGGAAGCGGTCCGGCCGCCGACGTCGGTGAACGGACACATACAACTCATCGCAACACCGGAGAGGTGGAGCCGCAGTGGCAGCAGCACAGAACTACCTGGCCATCATCAAGGTCGTCGGGATCGGCGGGGGCGGCGTCAACGCCGTCAACCGGATGATCGAGGTCGGCCTCAAGGGCGTCGAGTTCATCGCGATCAACACCGACGCGCAGGCGCTGCTGATGAGCGACGCCGACGTGAAGCTCGACATCGGCCGCGAGCTGACCCGCGGCCTCGGCGCGGGCGCGAACCCCGACGTGGGCGGCAAGGCCGCCGAGGACCACGCGGAGGAGATCGAGGAGGTGCTCAAGGGCGCCGACATGGTCTTCGTGACCGCGGGCGAGGGCGGTGGCACCGGCACCGGTGGCGCGCCGGTCGTCGCCCGGATCGCCCGCTCGCTCGGTGCGCTGACCATCGGTGTGGTGACCCGTCCGTTCACCTTCGAAGGCGCCCGCCGCAAGAAGTCCGCCGACGAGGGCATCGAGCGTCTCCGCGAGGAGGTCGACACCCTCATCGTCATCCCGAACGACCGGCTGCTGCAGATCTCGGACCGCAACGTGTCGATGCTCGACGCGTTCAAGCAGGCCGACCAGGTGCTGCTGCAGGGTGTCTCGGGCATCACGGACCTGATCACGACCCCCGGCCTGATCAACGTCGACTTCGCCGACGTCAAGGCGGTCATGAGCAACGCCGGCTCCGCGCTGATGGGCATCGGCTCGGCCCGCGGCGAGGACCGCGCGCTCGCCGCCGCCGAGATGGCGATCAGCAGCCCGCTGCTCGAGGCCTCGATCGACGGCGCCCACGGTGTCCTGCTCTCGATCGCCGGTGGCTCCGACCTCGGCATCTTCGAGATCAACGAGGCCGCGGCGATGGTGGCCGACGCGGTGCACGCCGACGCCAACATCATCTTCGGCACGATCATCGACGACGCCCTCGGCGACGAGGTCCGGGTGACGGTGATCGCGGCCGGCTTCGACGGCGGCCTGCCCAAGCGTCGCGATGAGACCGCCGTACGCCGCCCGGCACAGCAGGCGCCGGCCACCCCGGCCCCCGCGCGCACGGCGCCCGCCCAGCCCGCCCAGCCCGCCCAGGCGGCCCAGCCCGCCCAGACCCGCGAGGCCCCCGCGACGCCCGCCGAGCCGCAGCCGGTCGGTGCCCGCACCAACCCGGCGCCGATGCAGTTCGACGACGGCGACGACCTGGACGTCCCCGACTTCCTCAAGTGAATCTCGACAGGCTCGATCACCGGCCATATGTATGCCTTCCGTGAGTCCGTGTACTTCGACCCGGCCCCCGCTGACGCGGGCCGGGTCGAGGTCGCGTTCACCGACGCGTCCCTCGACGTCCGCGAGGGAGACGGGCTCGCGGGCACGCTCACCGCGTTGCGGGAGGAGGCCGGCGTCCCGTTCGCGCGGCTGCACCAGGTCCACGGCGACGTCGTCGTCACCGTCGACGGTGCGTCCGACTCCGTCCCGACCGGCGACGGCCAGGTCACCGCGCGACGCGGGCTCGGCCTGATGGTCCGCGTCGCCGACTGCGTCCCGGTCGTCCTCGCGGACCCGGTCGACGCCGTCGTCGGCGTCGCCCATGCGGGCCGTCGCGGCGTCCAGCTCGATGTCGTCACCCGGACCGTCGAGAGGATGCGCGAGCTCGGCGCCCGCGACGTCCGCGCCTGGATCGGCCCCCACGTCTGCGGCCGCTGCTACGAGGTGCCCGCCGACCTGCGCGACGAGGTCGCGGCCGCCGTGCCGGCGACGTACGCCGAGACGAGCTGGGGCACGCCCGCGCTCGACCTCGGCGCCGGCGTCGCCGCGCAGCTCGCCGCCGCCGGCGTGCCGTCGAGCGTCGTCCCGGGCTGCACGCTCGAGGACACCGCCTTCCACTCCTACCGACGCGACGGCGAGAGCGCCGGTCGCTTCGCCGGGCTGGTGTGGCTCGCATGACCCGCGCCGAGGAGCTGCGCGCCAACCTGGCCGCCGTCCGCGACCGGATCGCGCGCGCGGCGGCCGACGCGGGCCGCCCGGCCGACGACGTCGCACTCGTCGTGGTCACCAAGTACTTCCCCGCCTCCGACGTCCGGCTGCTCGCCGGGCTCGGCGTGACCGACGTGGGGGAGAACCGGCACCAGGAGGCGGAGGCCAAGGCCGCCGAGTGCGCCGACCTCGGCCTGCACTGGCACTTCATCGGTGGCCTGCAGTCCAACAAGGCGACGGCCGTCGCCCGCTACGCCGACGTCGTCGAGTCGGTGGACCGCACCTCCCTGGTCCCGCGGCTGGCCCGCGGTGCCGCCGACGCCGGCCACGTCGTCGACGTGCTGCTCCAGGTCAGCCTGGACCCGCCCGGCCGCGACCACCGCGCCGGCGCCGACCCCGCGACGCTGGCGCCGCTCGCCGACGAGGTCGCCCGCACCCCCGAGCTGCGGTTGCGGGGCCTGATGGCCGTCGCGCCGCTCGACGACGACCCCGCGCTGGCCTTCGCCCGGCTGGCCGGGATCCGCGCCGACTTCCTCGCCCGCCACCCCGACGCGACGGTCCTGTCGGCCGGGATGAGCGGCGACCTGGAGGCGGCGATCACGGTCGGCGCGACACACGTACGCATTGGCTCCGCGGTCCTCGGAACGAGGCCTGCGGTCCAGTAATGTCCACAACACCACCAGTCGTTCCCAGTCGGGGACGCGGATCACGGAGGCAACAGTCATGAGCGGTGCGATGCGCAGGATCGGTGAGTACCTCGGCCTGCTGGAGGACACCGGCTATGACGAGGCTGGTTACGACGACTATGGCGACGAGGCGACCGACAGGACCCGCGGTCGTGAGACCCGCGAGCCGCGCCAGGAGCGCCCCGTCCGCGCCGTACCGTCCAACGTCTCGGGCAGCACCCCCGGCAGCGTGGCCGACCTCGACGAGCGTCGCCGCCCCGTCGCAGTCGCGCCGCAGCCGGTCGTCGCGGAGCTGTCCCGGATCACGACCCTGCACCCGACCACCTACAACGAGGCGCGCTCGATCGGCGAGGAGTACCGCGAGGGCACCCCGGTGATCATGAACCTCACCGAGATGGACGACGCCGACGCCAAGCGCCTGGTCGACTTCGCCGCCGGCCTGATCTTCGCGACCCGCGGCAGCATCGAGCGGGTGACCAACAAGGTGTTCCTGCTCTCGCCGCCGAACGTCACCGTCGCGGCCGAGGACAAGCAGGCGATCGCGGCCGACGGCTTCTTCAACCAGAGCTGAGTTGGATGGCGCGAGCGCGTCGCTCCTTCGTCGCGCCGCGCTGCCGCGCACGCGGTCGAGTCCGTAGGTGGTGACCTGCGCGAGCGTGTCGCTCGGTCTCCGGTGGGTGCGAGCGGGGCGCTCATGAGTGAGCGATAGGTTGATGCCGTGACGATCGTCGGCTGGATCATCGAGGGCGTGCTGTTCGCCTTCATCGCGTTCCTGTGGGTGCGCTTCATCACCGACTGGGTGCAGGTGTTCGCACGGGCCTGGGAGCCCCGCGGTCCGGTCCTGGTGTTCCTGGAGCTGGCCTACACCGTCACCGACCCGCCGATCAACGGGCTGCGCCGCGTGATCAAGCCGATCCGGATCGGCAACTTCGCCCTCGACATCAGCTTCATCCTCGTCATGATCCTGGCCTACGTGCTGCTGTCGGTGAACCGTTCCACCCTTCTGCTCTGATACTGCTGTGACGCCAGTGGCGGGCCGCGGATGCCGCCTTCACCCGCGCAGGCGCTATGGTTCGTGAAGACATACCGTCGAGATACTTATTGAAGATTGGTGAGGTCCATGCCCCTGACGCCAGAGGACGTGAGCAACAAGCGCTTTACGCCGGTTCGGCTGCGCGAGGGCTACGACATGGGCGAGGTCGACCAGTTCCTGGACGAGGTCGAGGCTGAGCTCGCTCGGCTGACCCAGGAGAACGACGACCTCCGCGCGAAGCTCGCGGCCGCGCAGGCCGGGTCGTCGTCCGCGTCCTTCGACGCTCCGACCCAGCTGGCGCCGGTGCCCGAGATCCTGCCCGAGCCCCCGGCTCCCGCTCCCGTCGTGGCCCCTGCTCCGGTCGAGCCCGTCGTCGCGGCCCCCGTCGCCGCGCCCGCCCCCGCCGCCGGTGGCGTCGAGACGATCCGGGTCGAGACCGTGCCGGAGGCGTCCAACGCCGCCGCGCGTCTCCTCGAGATCGCCACGCGCAACGCCGACGAGCTCGTCGAGGACGCGAAGAACGAGGCCGACAAGATCGTCGGCGAGGCCCGGACCAAGTCCGACCGGCTCGCCTCCGAGGCGAAGGTCAAGGCCGACCGCCTCGAGTCCGACGCCCGCACCCGCGCCGAGATGCTCGACGCCGAGACCGCCGAGCGCCGCACCCAGCTCTTCGGCGACCTCGAGAAGGAGCGCGACAAGCTCTCGGCCGAGGTCGAGACGCTGCGCTCGTTCGAGCGTGAGTACCGCTCGCGCCTCAAGAGCTACTTCACCCAGCAGCTCGAGTCGCTGCAGACGCCGGGCGACACCCTGGCGCCGGTCGAGGAGACCCCCGCACCCAAGCGGCTGCGCTCCATCCTCGGCGAGGAAGAGGCCTGAGCCACCCGGCTCGCCCTCCGCACAGCTCGACCGACCGGTCGGCCCGCACCGCGGGTCGGCCGGTTCGTCTTTTCCGGGCGGTCGGTCGGCCGGCCCGGTCTCGCTCCCTGCGCGCCTCCTTGGACCCTTTCGCCGTACCCGTTACCCTCCGCAGCACGCCCACCGCTTGCTGGCGCGTGGGTCGCCGCCTTTCGAGGAGTCCTTCAATGGCCCGCAGCACGAAGAAGTCGTTGGCCGGTCAGGCCGCTTCCGCCGCCCGGAAGATCATCCGTCCACGGAAGGCGACCGCCACCGCGGAGGTGCCGGCCAAGAAGGCCGCCGCCAAGAAGACGGCCGGCAAGAAGGCCGCCGTGAAGAAGGCCGCGCCGGCTCCGGCGAAGAAGGCGGCCCCCGCGAAGAAGGCGGCCCCCGCGAAGAAGGCGGCCCCCGCGAAGAAGGCGGCCCCCGCGAAGAAGGCGGCCCCCGCGAAGAAGGCGGCCCCCGCGAAGAAGGCGGCCCCCGCGAAGAAGGCGGCCCCCGCGAAGAAGGCGGCCCCCGCGAAGAAGGCGGCCCCCGCGAAGAAGGCGGCCCCCGCGAAGAAGGCGGCCCCCGCGAAGAAGGCGGCCCCCGCGAAGAAGGCCGCACCGGCCAAGAAGGCGGCCCCCGCCAAGCGGACGACGACCCGCAAGGCCACTCCTGCGTCCCTGGTCGTCCTCGACCACGAGGAGGCCTGGTCGGCCGCCGAGCTCGCCGAGGTGCTGGCCGAGCTCCACGAGCAGCGTGAGGCGAGCGCCCGGATCCTCGAGGAGCAGGAGGCCGACCTCAGTGGCCTGTTGCGCGACTCCGGTGACGGTGCCGGCCAGGACCAGGCCGACCTCGGCGCGACCAGCTTCGAGCGCGACCACGAGCTCACAGTTCTCAACCACGAGCGGGAGAAGGTGGCCCAGATCGACCGGGCCCTGGCACGCATCGACGACGGCACGTACGGCGTGTGCGAGTCGTGCGGCAACCCGATCGGCAAGATGCGGCTGATGGCCTTCCCGCGTGCCACACTGTGCATGACATGCAAGCAGCGCGAGGAACGCCGGTAGACCACCGCGACGACGGACCCGGCCGGACCGGCGAGCGCTTCCTGGCCCACCCGCGCAGCTGGCTGCTCTTCGCGGCGGTCGCCGCGGTCATGGTCGCGATCGACCAGGTCGCGAAGGTCCTGGCGGTGCGCCACCTTGCGGGCGAGCCCGACCGCGAGGTCGTCGGCGAGCTGCTGCAGCTGCACCTGACCTACAACCCAGGCGCGGCGTTCAGCCTCGGCATCCGGTTCACGGTCGCCATCACCTGCCTGGCCTGCGTGGCGACCGTGGTCGTGCTGTGGGTGAGCCGCAAGGTGGTCAACAAGCTCTGGGCGGTCGGCCTGGGCCTGCTGCTCGCCGGCATCGACGGCAACCTCGTCGACCGGATGCTCCGCGAGCCGGGGCCGTTCAAGGGCCACGTCGTCGACTTCCTCATGCTGCCGAACTGGCCGGTCTTCAACGTCGCCGACATCTGCATCAACGTCGGCGTCGGACTGATCCTGCTCCAGGTGCTGCGCGGCGTGAGCCTCGACGGCAGCCGTGCCCAGCAGGACCGAACCGACGTGGCCGAGGAGGAGTCGTGACCACGGTCGACCACCGCAGCCTGCCCGTCCCCGACAGCCTCGACGGCGAGCGCGTCGACGTCGCGATGGCCCAGCTGTTCGGAGTCTCGCGCACGCGTGCCGCCGAGCTGATCGCCCAGGACCTCGTCGTGCTCGACGGGGCGCCGGTCAGCGGCAAGAGCGACCGGGTCCTCGGCGGCTCGGTGCTCGACGTCTCCATCCCGGCCGAGGCCGACCCGCTCGAGGTCGTGCCGGAGCTGGTCGAGGGTATCAAGATCATCCACGACGACGACGCGATCGTCGTGATCGACAAGCCGGTCGGCGTCGCCGTGCACCCGTCCCCGGGCTGGCGCGGTCCCACCGTCGTCGGGCACCTCGCGGGCGCCGGCTTCCGGATCTCCACCTCCGGTGCCAAGGAGCGCGAGGGCATCGTCCAGCGCCTCGACGTCGGCACGTCGGGCGTGATGGTGATCGCCAAGTCCGAGCACGCCTACTCTGTCCTCAAGAACGCCTTCCGGCGCCGCACGGTCGACAAGACCTACCACGCGCTGGTCCAGGGCCATCCGGACCCGCTCGAGGGCACGATCGACGCCCCCATCGGGCGACACCCGAGGTTCGACTACAAGTTCGCGGTCATGGAGGACGGGCGCCACAGCGTCACCCACTACGAGACGCTCGAGGCGCACCGCTTCGCGAGCCTGCTCGAGATCCACCTCGAGACCGGCCGCACCCACCAGATCCGGGTGCACATGAGCGCGCTCAAGCACCCCTGCGTCGGCGACCTCACCTACGGTGCCGACCCGGTGCTGGCCCGTCGCGTCGGGCTCGAGCGCCAGTGGCTGCACGCCGTGAAGCTGGGCTTCGAGCACCCGGAGACGAATGCGTACGTCGAGTACGAGTCGTCGTACCCCGCCGACCTCGCGCACGCGCTCGAGGTCATCCGTGACGCCCACTGACCCTTCTGGCGGCGCGGGCCTGCTCCTGCGCCCGGCCGTCCCTGCCGACGTGCCGGCCATCGCCGCCGTCCAGGTCGCCGCGCGGGCCGCGGCCGCCATGCCACCCGGGATCCACCGGCCCGAGGAGGTCCGCAGCTACCTCGCCGCCAACTTCGCCACGGCCGAGAGCTGGGTCGCCGAGGCGGCAGGCGAGGTCGTCGGCTACGCCCGGTTCACCCGGACCTGGCTCGACGACCTGTACGTCGACCCGGCCCACCAGGGCGCCGGCGTGGGCGGCGCCCTGCTCGAGCTGGTGAAGGCACGCCACCCCGGCGGCTTCAGCCTGTGGGTCTTCGAGCAGAACGCCCCGGCCCGGGCCTTCTACGCCGCCCGCGGGCTGGTCGAGCGCGAGCACACCGACGGCTCGGACAACGAGGAGCGGGAGCCGGACCTGCGGATGGAGTGGCCGCCCGGATCTGTCGGAGGGTCGGCCTAGAGTCTCCTCGTCCGTCACGTAGGCTGGTCCTCTTCCCCGAGCGACCACCCTTTGATCACTGAGGAGCGCCGAACCACCGATGGCTGCTGACGCCGGGGACTTCGTCCACCTGCACGTGCACACCGAGTACTCCATGCTCGACGGAGCGTCGCTGCTCGACGGGTTGTTCACCCGCGTCAACGACCTCGGCATGCCGGCGATCGCGATGACCGACCACGGCAACCTGCACGGTGCCTACGACTTCTACTCCAAGGCGAAGAAGTACGGCGTCCAGCCCATCATCGGCATCGAGGCCTACATCACCCCCGGCACCCAGCGGGGCGAGCGGCGCCGGGTGCGCTGGGGCAAGGGCGACGCGGCCGAGGAGGGCGGCGACGACGTCGCCGGCGGTGGCGCCTACACCCACATGACGATGTGGGCCGAGTCCACCGAGGGCATGCACAACCTGTTCCGGCTCTCGTCGCGCTCGAGCCTGGAGGGCTACTACTTCAAGCCGCGGATGGACAAGGAGATCCTCGCCGAGCACAGCAAGGGGATCATCGTCTCCACCGGCTGCCCCAGCGGCGCGATCCAGACCCGCCTGCGGCTGGGTCAGTGGGACGAGGCGGTCCGCGAGGCGGCCGAGCTGCAGGACATCTACGGCAAGGAGTCCGTCTTCCTGGAGCTGATGGACCACGGCATCTCCATCGAGAAGCGGGTCCGCGACGACCTGCTGCGTCTCGGCAAGGAGCTCGGCATCCCGCCGATCGCGACCAACGACTCCCACTACAACAACCCCGAGGACGCCGACGCCCACGACGCCCTCATCTGCGTCGCGTCCGGCAAGCGGCTCTCCGACACCAACCGGCTCAAGTTCGACGGCGGCGGCTACTACATCAAGTCCGCGGCCGAGATGCGCGAGCTGTGGGCCGGGAAGTTCGGCATGCCCGAGGCGTGCGACAACACGGTGGCGATCGCCGAGCGCTGCTCGGTCGAGTTCACCGAGTCGACCGGCGGCTACATGGCCCGCGCCGACATCCCCGACGGCGAGACCGAGGAGTCCTGGTTCCGCAAGGAGGTGTGGCGCGGCATCGAGGCGCGCTACCCCGGCGACCGGCTGACCCAGGAGGTCAAGGACCGCGTCGAGATGGAGCTCGCGATCGTCTCGCAGAAGGGCTACTGCGGCTACTACCTCGTGGTCGCCGACTTCATCCAGTGGTCCAAGCGCAACGGCATCCGGGTGGGCCCGGGTCGTGGCTCGGGTGCGGGCTCGATCGCGGCGTACGCCCTGAGCATCACCGACCTGTGCCCCCTCGAGCACGGCCTGTTCTTCGAGCGCTTCCTCAACCCCGAGCGCCCCTCGATGCCCGACTTCGACATCGACTTCGACGACGCGCGGCGCGGCGAGGTCATCCAGTACGTCTCCGAGAAGTACGGCGCCGAGCGCGTCGCGCAGATCGCCACCTTCGGCCGGCTCAAGGCCAAGGCCGCGATCAAGGACGCCGCCCGGGTTCTCGACCACGGCTTCGCGATCGGCGACAAGATCACCAAGGCGATGCCGCCCGACGTCATGGGCAAGGGCGTGCCGCTCAAGGAGATCTTCAACCCCGAGCACAAGCGCTACAACGACGGCGGCGAGTTCCGCGCGCTCTACGAGTCCGACGCCGACGTCCGCACGATCTACCAGACGGCGGTCGGCCTCGAGGGCCAGATCCGCAACTGGGGTGTGCACGCGGCCGGCGTGATCATGTCCAGCGAGCCGCTGATCGACATCGTGCCGATCATGGCCCGCCCGCAGGACGGCGCGGTGATCACCCAGTTCGACTACCCGATGTGCGAGTCGCTGGGCCTGGTCAAGATGGACTTCCTGGGCCTGTCCAACCTGCGCATCCTCGAGGACGCGCTGGCCAACATCAAGGCCAACAAGGACGAGGTCGTCGTCCTCGAGGAACTCCCGTTCGACAACCGGGCCACCTACGAGCTGATGGGCCGGGGCGACACCCTGGGCGTGTTCCAGCTCGATGGCGGTGGCATGCGCGCGCTGCTGCGCTCGATGCTGCCCGACAAGTTCGCCGACATCACCGCGGTCAGTGCGCTCTACCGCCCCGGCCCGATGGGCGCCGACTCCCACAACAAGTACGCCCACCGCAAGAACGGGCGCCAGCCGATCGAGCCGATCCACCCGGCGCTCGCCGAGGCGCTCGAGCCGGTGCTGGGGGAGACCTACGGCCTGATCGTCTACCAGGAGCAGGTGATGGCGATCGCCCAGGTCCTGGCCGGCTACTCGCTGGGCGCGGCAGACAACATGCGCCGGGTCATGGGCAAGAAGAAGAAGGCCGAGCTCGACGCGCAGTTCGAGGGCTTCGAGGCCGGCATGCTCGAGCGGGGCTATCCCAAGGACGCGGTCAAGACGCTCTGGGAGATCCTCGTCCCGTTCGCCGACTACGCGTTCAACAAGTCCCACTCCGCGGCCTACGGCGTCATCACCTACTGGACCGCCTACCTCAAGGCCAACTACCCGACCGAGTACATGGCCGCGCTCCTCACGTCCGTCAAGGACGACAAGGACAAGATGGCGATCTACCTCAACGAGTGCCGTCGGATGAAGATCCAGGTGCTCCCGCCCGACGTCAACGAGTCGGCGCACAACTTCACCGCCGTCGGGCGCGACATCCGCTTCGGCCTCACCGCCGTGCGCAACGTCGGCTCCAACGTCGTCGACGGCATCGCCGAGGCCCGGGTCGAGAAGGGCCGGTTCACCGACTTCAACGACTTCCTGTCCAAGGTGCCGGCCACCGTGTGCAACAAGCGGGTCATCGACTCGCTGATCAAGGCCGGTGCCTTCGACGACATGAAGCACCTGCGTCGCGCCCTGGTCGCGATCCACGAGACCGCGGTCGACCAGTACGTCGACATCAAGCGCAACGAGGCGATCGGCCAGGACTCGCTGTTCGCCGGGCTGGGCGACGACGACGGGGGCGACGGAGGGTTCGGCGTGAGCGTCGCGATCCCCGAGATCGACGAGTGGGACAAGATGACCCTGCTCGGCCACGAGCGGGAGATGCTCGGCCTCTACGTCTCCGACCACCCGCTGCTCGGCCTCGAGCACGTCTTGTCCAACGGAACCGACTGCACCATCGGCCAGCTGGTCACCGACGAGAGCCGGCCGCACAACTCGACGGTGACGGTGGCCGGCCTGGTCACCTCGATCCAGCGCAAGATCACCAAGAACGGCGACCCGTGGGCCACCGTGACCCTCGAGGACCTCGAGGGCGCGATCGACGTGCTGCTGTTCCCGAGCAGCTACCGGCTCGCGGCGCCGTACCTCACCGAGGACGCGATCATCCGGGTGCGCGGCCAGCTCGACACCGACCGCGAGCCGGCGCAGCTGCGCGGCCAGGAGGTCACCGTCCCCGACCTGGAGCGGGGCAGCGACGGCCCGGTCGTGATCAGCCTGCCCTCGACCCGGTGCACCGGGCCGGTCGTGGCCCAGCTGCGCGAGGTGCTGACCTCCCACGCCGGGCTGACCGAGGTGCGGCTCCAGCTGCTGAGCCGCGACTCCACCAAGGTCATGCGACTGGGGGACAATCTGCGGGTGACTCCCTCGGTCTCCCTCTTCGCCGACCTCAAGCAGCTCCTCGGCCCGGGGTGCCTCGACCGATGAGGCGCCTGGCAGTCCTGCCGCTCCTCGTGCCCGTGGTGCTCGGCTCCCTCCTGGGTGCCGCTGGCGGCTGGCTGTGGTGGACGTGGTGGGGGCCCGCCCCCGACGGGAAGATCTACGACACCGTGGCCGGCAAGGCCTGGTACCCCGATCCGTTCGACCCGGGCATCACCCGCGACTTCAGCGGTACGGCGACCTATGTCGTCGTCGCCTTCGGGCTCGCGGTCCTGCTCGGCCTGGTCGGTGGCTGGCTCGCGCGCAACCAGGCTGTGGCCGGGATCATCGCGGTGCTGGTCGGCGCCGGGCTCGGTGTGCTGGTGATGACCCTGCTGGGGGAGTCGTTCAGCCCGGCCGACCCGGCCGGCCTGCTGTCCGCCCACAAGGTCGGCGACACCCTGCCGGGCCACCTCGCCGTCGCGGGCTGGACGCCCTACCTCGCGTGGCCGGTCGGCGCGATGCTCGCCTACCTGGTGCTGATGCTCGCGCTCAACCCTTCCGTATCCTCCGCACCCGCGCAGCCGTCAGCCGCACCAGCTCCGCAGGGCTGAGCTCGACCTCCATCCCGCGCCGGCCCGCCGACACGAACACCGTGTCGTGGTCCAGCGCGGAGTCGTCGACGACCGTCGGGTGCGCCTTGCGCTGCCCGAGCGGCGAGATCCCGCCGACGACGTACCCGGTGGCCCGCTCGGCCGCCTTCGGGTCGGCCATGGCCGCCTTGCGCCCCTCGACCGCGCGGGCCAGCGCCTTGAGGTCGAGCTGACCCGAGACCGGCACGACACCCACCACGAGGGCGCCGTCGATGTCGGCGAACAGGGTCTTGAAGACCCGCTCGGGCGCGACGCCCATCGCCTCGGCGGCCTCGCCGCCGTACGAGTCGGTGCGGGCGTCGTGGTCGTACTCGTGAACCGTGAACGCCACGCCGGCGCTCGTCAGCGCGGTGGTGGCCGGCGTACCGCCGCCGGACTGCTTCTTCCTCGCCATGACCTGCGCTCAGTTCGGCGACCAGCGGGTGCGGGCGACCTCGGTCGCCGGCAGCGAGGTGATCACGTTGATGGCCCGCAGCTCGGCGCGGAGCAGGTCGGTCACCAGCAGCAGCCGCTCGGTGGTGTCCTCGGCCTCGAGCAGCTGTTGCCGCTCACCCATCGGCAGCGGGCTGCAGGCCGCGAGCGTCCAGGACAGGTACGTCGGGTCCTGGGGCAGCTCGCCCTGCAGGGGGTCGCCGGCGATCGAGCTGAGCACGTGCCGGTACGCCGTGAACGTCGCCCGCGCCTGCTGCACGACGACCTCGGGCACCTCCGCCGGCCCGGCCGGCACCAGCGTCACCTCGCCGACGGGGTAGTCGCCCGTGGTGAGGAGACGGTCCAGCTGGATCCGGTCGCGGCCGACCGCGACGACGTCGAAGCTGCCGTCGGCGCGGGCCTCGACCTCGGTGAGCTGCAGACGCACACCGATGCGGTAGAGCGACTGGGTGCCGTGGTCACCGACCTCGTAGCCCTCGCGGATCGCCACCGACCCGAACAGCCGCTGCGCCGGGTCCTCGGTGCGCAGCAGGTGGTGCACCAGCGCGCGGTAGCGGTCCTCGAAGACGTGCAGCGGCACGCTGACCCCCGGGTAGAGCACCGCGTTCAGCGGGAACATCGGGAGCTGGTCCGTCACGTGTCCAACTTAGAGGGCGGACCCACCATCGACCGTAGAATCGGGGGCATGTCCCTGATCCGTCGCATCGACCTGCGTCAGGCCGGTCCCGAGACCGACTACCGCGCAGCAGTGCCCCGTGCCGACTTCGACATCGAAGCGGCGGTGCCGGCGGTGCATGCGATCTGCGAGGAGGTCCGCACCCGCGGGCTGGACGCGATCGTGGAGTTCGGGGAGAGGTTCGACGGCGTGCGCGTCGACGACATCCGGGTCGCGCCGGCCGCGATGCAGGCCGCGCTCGACAACCTCGACCCCGACATCCGTGCGGGCCTCGAGGAGTCGATCCGCCGGCTGCGGGCGACCTGCGCCAACGAGCTCGAGCAGGACGCGGTCACCGACCTCGGTCCCGGCGCCCGGGTCACCCACCGCAAGGTGCCGGTCGGCCGGGTCGGCCTGTACGTGCCCGGCGGCCTCGCACCGCTGGTGTCGAGCGTGCTGATGAACGTCGTCCCGGCCCAGACCGCCGGCGTCGAGTCGATCGCGCTGGCCAGCCCGCCGCAGAAAGAGTTCGGCGGCTCGGTCCACCCCACGATCCTGGCCGCGTGCGCGCTGCTCGGTGTCGAGGAGGTCTACGCCGTCGGCGGCGCCCAGGCGATCGCGATGTTCGCGTACGGCCTCAACGACGCTGACCCCTGCCGGCGCGTCGCCCGCGTTGATCTGGTGACCGGACCCGGCAACATCTGGGTCGTCACCGCCAAGCGGATCCTCAAGGGCCAGATCGGCATCGACTCCGAGGCCGGCCCCACCGAGATCGCGATCCTCGCCGACGACACCGGCAATGCCGCCTACGTCGCCGCCGACCTGATCAGCCAGGCCGAGCACGACCCGCTCGCCGCCTCGGTCCTCGTCACCACCTCCGAGCGGCTCGCCGCCGAGGTCGAGGCCGAGCTCGACCAGCAGGTCGCCGCGACCAAGCACAGCGAGCGGATCACCACCTCGCTCGCCGGCAAGCAGTCCGGCATCGTGCTGGTCCGCGACCTCGAGCAGGGGCTGGAGGTCGTCAACGCGTACGCCGCGGAGCACCTCGAGATCCACACCGAGGACGCCGCCGCCTGGGCGGCCCGGGTCCGCAACGCCGGTGCGATCTTCGTGGGCCCGCACGCCCCGGTCAGCCTCGGCGACTACTGCGCCGGGTCCAACCACGTGCTCCCGACGGCCGGCTGCGCCTGCCACTCCTCGGGGCTGTCGGTGCGCGCGTTCACCAAGTCGGTGCACGTGATCGACTACTCCGCCGCGGCGCTCGCCGAGGTCGCCGGCCACGTGGTCACCCTCGCCGAGGCCGAGGACCTGCCCGGCCACGGCGCCGCCATCACGGTCCGGTCGACGCGATGACCGCAGATAGCTGGCCGCCGCTCCGCGAGGAGCTGCGCGGGATCGAGCCGTACGGCGCCCCGCAGCTCGACGTGCCCGTCCAGCTCAACGTCAACGAGAACCCCTACGGCCCGTCCGAGGCTTGTATCGCCGACATCGCGGCGGCCGCGGGGGAGGCCGCTGCGACGCTGAACCGGTACCCCGACCGGGAGTTCACCGGCCTGCGCACCGCACTCGCGGCCTACCTCTCCAAAGACACCCCCGCCGGGGTCGTGCCCGAGCAGGTGTGGGCGGCCAACGGCTCCAACGAGGTCATGCTGCAGCTGCTGCAGGCCTTCGGCGGGCCGGGCCGCACGGCGGTGAGCTTCGCGCCGACGTACTCGATGTATCCGGAGTACGCCCGCGACACCAACACCCGCTGGGTCGCCGGGCGCCGGGCCGGGGACTTCGCGCTCGACCTCGACGCCGCGCGCGACCTGGTGAAGACCGAGCAGCCGAGCGTGATCCTGCTGCCGAGCCCCAACAACCCGACCGGCACCGCGCTGCCGCCCGAGGCTGTGTCCATGCTGTGCGAGGCCGCCGGCGGCAATGACATCAGCGGGATCGTCGTGGTCGACGAGGCGTACGGCGAGTTCCGGCGCACCGGCGTCCCGAGCGCGCTGGAGCTGCTGCCGTCGTACCGCAACCTCGTGGTCACCCGCACGATGAGCAAGGCGTTCGCGGGCGCTGGGCTGCGGCTGGGCTACCTCGCAGCGGCGCCCGAGATCTGCGACGCGATCCGCGTGGTGCGGCTGCCCTACCACCTCTCCGCCGTCACCCAGGCCGTCGCACTGGCGGCCCTGCGCCACGCGCCCGAGCTGCTCGGCAGGGTCGACGACCTGCGCCGCGAGCGGGACGCGCTTGTGGAGTGGCTGCGGGCCGAGGCGTACGACGTCGCCGACTCGGACGCCAATTTCGTGTTGTTCGGGCGATTCGCCGAGCGTCATGCTGTCTGGCAGGGTCTCCTCGACCGGGGAGTCCTGATCCGGGAGACCGGGCCCGACGGCTGGCTGCGGGTCTCGGTCGGCACCCCCGACGAGATGGCGGCCTTCCGGGCCGCACTGACCGATGTGAATGGAGAGCGCGCATGAACGCGAGCGCAGCGAGCGGTCGAGACGGCGGAGCCCGGACTGCTCGGATCGAGCGGCAGACGAGCGAGTCGAAGGTCGTCGTCGAGGTGAACCTCGACGGCACCGGCAAGCACGACATCTCCACGGGCGTCGGGTTCTACGACCACATGCTCACCGCGTTCGCGCGCCACGCGCTGGTCGACCTCACGGTGCAGACCGACGGCGACGTCCACATCGACGCCCACCACACCGTGGAGGACACCGCGATCACCCTCGGCCAGGCGCTGCGCCAGGCGCTGGGCGACAAGGTCGGCATCCGCCGGTTCGGCGACGCGACCGTCCCGCTCGACGAGGCGCTCGTGCACGCCGTCGTCGACGTGTCGGGGCGTCCCTACTGCGTCCACACCGGCGAGCCGGAGGGCCAGCAGTACGTCCAGCTCGGCGGCTCCGGGGTGTCCTACCTCGGCTCGCTGACCCAGCACGTCTTCGAGTCGATCGCCTTCCACGGCCACTTCGCGCTGCACGTGCGGGTGCTCGCGGGCCGCGAGCCGCACCACATCGTCGAGACCCAGTTCAAGGCGTTCGCCCGGGCCTTCCGCGACGCCGTCGCGATCGACCCGCGCGAGACCGGCATCCCCTCCACGAAGGGCGCTCTGTGAGCGCTCCGTCCGTCGTCGTCCTCGACTACGGCTCCGGGAACCTGCGCTCCGCCGTACGCGCGGTCGAGCGGGCCGGGGCCTCGGTCACCCTCACCGGCGACCTCGACACCGCGATGGAGGCCGACGGCCTGCTGGTGCCGGGCGTCGGCGCGTACGAGGCGTGCATGCGCGGGCTGCGGGCCATCCGCGGCGAGCGGATCATCGCCCGGCGGCTCTCCGGCGGCAGGCCGGTGCTCGGCATCTGCGTGGGCATGCAGATCCTGTTCGAGCGTGGGATCGAGCACGGCGTCGAGACCGAGGGCTGCGGCGAGTGGCCGGGCGTGGTCGAGCGGCTGCAGGCGCCGATCGTGCCGCACATGGGATGGAACACCGTGTCCGTGCCCGAGCGGACGCGGCTGTTCGCGGGGATCGAAGACGAGCGCTTCTACTTCGTGCACTCCTACGGCGTGCGCGACTGGACGCTGGTCACCAACGACCGCACGCCCGACAGCCACCAGCCGCTGGTGACCTGGGCCGAGCACGGTGGCGACCGTTTCGTCGCCGCGGTCGAGAACGGGCCACTGTGCGCGACCCAGTTCCACCCGGAGAAGTCGGGCGACGCGGGCGCGCAGCTGCTGCGCAACTGGGTCGCTTCGCTGGGCTGATCACCCGGGCCGGCCCCGTCACGGAGCCGACCCGGGCCGAGGTCAGCGGACCTTGAGCTTGGTCGTGGCGCTCGAGGAGCCGACGCTCCCGGTGTAGGACGCCGTGACCTTGTACTTGCCCTTCGGGAGCTTCTTGAAGGTCGCCTTCGCGGTGCCGCCGGTGATCGCGACGGTCTTGGTCTTCACCTTCTTGCCCTTCTTGAGGGTGAAGGTGATCGTGCCCGACGGGTTGGCGCCCGGCGCGGAGACGCTCGCCGTGACCGTCGCCTTGCGCGACTTCTTGACGTACTTCGCCTTGAGCGTGGTCGTCGAGGCCGGGGCCGCGGTTGCCTTCACGGAGCCGATGAGGGTGTTCTGACCGGCCGCCGGTGTGCAGGGGATGTCGAACGGCGACGGGGTGCCGTCGTTGAGCAGGACCATGCCGACCTTCTGCGCGCCGGCCGTGATCTCGTGTGTCGTCCCTTCCGGTCCCGCCGTGAAGGCCGGCATCACGCCGGTCCCCGTGAGCGCGATCGGTCCGCTGGCCGGGACGGTGGTCGTGGGAATCGTGATGGTCATAGGCACGGCCACGCCGTTGACCAGGTTGGTGGCCTGGACGGTCCCGCCGATCTGGTCGGTGCCGAGCAGCCCACGCATCGTGTCGGCCAGGCCTGCCGGCACGGTCATCACGGACGTGACCGTCGGGCTGACGGACGTCCCTGCCGGAGCGGTTGCCGGCGCGTTGGTGCTGACGTCCACCGAGAACGTGTTCGGACCGAGGATCGGCACGTCGCAGCTGAAGTCGATCGGCGTCGCCGAGGCCGTGCCCGCCGTACCGAGGACGACGGCGGTGCTGGCCGCGAGGCCGAGAACAGCGCCGGCGGACGCCGAGCGCAGGGTGAAGCGATGACGCAAGGTCATGTGGGTTTCCCTCCCGAAATGTGTGGTTGTGCCGGCCGCCACCCCTCCCAGGTGGCGGCCGGTTTCGACACCCCATCACAAAAAGAGAACAAGTTCTAGTCCCTTGGTCCCGTGTCTCGTCGGCTGTCTCGTCGGCTGTCGGCGAGACGCGGCGCGGGACCCCGATCCTGCTCATCTAGGATCGCGGCCATGACCGGCTACCTCGAGCTGCTGCCCGCCGTCGACATCAAGGGCGGCCAGGCCGTCCAGCTGGTGCAGGGCGTGGACGGCTCGGAGAAGCGCTTCGGCGACCCGATCGAGGCCGCGTTGCGCTGGCAGGAGGCCGGCGCCGAGTGGCTGCACCTGGTCGACCTGGACGCGGCCTTCGGACACGGGCAGAACCGCGAGCTGCAGGCCGAGATCGTCGGCCGCCTCGACATCCAGGTCGAGATGAGCGGCGGCATCCGCGACGACGAGTCGCTCGAGGCCGCCATGGCCACGGGCTGTCGTCGCGTCAACATCGGCACCGCCGCCCTCGAGCAGCCGGAGTGGTGTGCCCGCGCCATTGCGACGTACGGCGACCGGGTGGCCGTCGGCCTCGACGTACGCGGCCGCACGCTGGCTGCGCGCGGCTGGACCAAGGAGGGCGGCGACCTCTACGAGACGCTCGCCCGCCTCGACGCCGAGGGCTGTGCCCGCTACGTCGTCACCGACGTCAACAAGGACGGCATGCTGCAGGGCCCGAACCTCCAGCTGCTCGAGGACGTCTGCGCCGCCACGTCGCGTCCGGTCGTCGCCTCCGGCGGCGTCACGACACTCGACGACATCCGCGCGCTGATGAAGCTCGTGCCCGTCGGAGTCGAGGGCGCGATCGCCGGAACCGCCCTCTACACCGGGCAATTCACCCTGGAGGACGCACTCAAGCTGACCCGCGGCGGGCTGGTATGACCCTCGCGGTCCGGGTCATCCCGTGCCTCGACGTCGACGCCGGCCGGGTGGTCAAGGGCGTCAACTTCCAGGAGCTCCGCGACGCCGGTGACCCGGTCGAGCTGGCGCGCCTGTACGACGCCGAGGGCGCCGACGAGCTGACCTTCCTCGACATCTCCGCGTCCCACGAGGGTCGCGCGACCACGATGGACATCGTCTCCGCGACGGCCGAGCAGGTCTTCATCCCGCTCACCGTCGGCGGCGGCGTCTCCTCGGTCGAGGACGTCGACCGGCTGCTGCGCGCCGGCGCCGACAAGATCGCCGTCAACACCGCCGCCATCCGCCGCCCTGAGCTGATCGCCGAGATCGCCGACCGCTTCGGCAACCAGGTGCTGGTCCTCTCCGTCGACGCCCGCCGCGTGCCGAGTGGCTCCGAGGTCCGCACCGACTCGGGCTTCGAGGTCACCACCCACGGCGGCCGCCAGTCCGCCGGCATCGACGCGATCGAGTGGGCCGTCCGCGCCGCCGAGCTGGGCGCCGGCGAGATCCTCCTCAACGCGATGGACGCCGACGGCACCACCGACGGCTTCGACCTGGAGCTGATCCGCAAGGTCCGCGCCGAGGTGTCGGTCCCGGTCATCGCATCCGGAGGCGCCGGTGCCGTCGAGCACTTCCCGCCCGCCGTCGAGGCCGGCGCGGACGCCGTACTCGCCGCCACCGTCTTCCACTTCGGCACCCTGCGGATCTCGGACGTGAAGGCCTCCCTGTCTGCGGCAGGTGTGCCGGTCCGGTGACGGGGGAGGGTCCGGCCATGACCTACGACAGCTACGAACCGAGCGCCGTCGCGAACTCCGCCCAGTCCGAGTCCGAGACCGCGTCCGACGGCGCCGGCAGCCGGGGACCGTGGCGGGTCATGCTCGAGTACTCCAACCGCGGCGACCTCAAGCCGCCGACCGTCGTACAGATCGGCAAGACCGTTCACGCCGAGCGTGGCACCGCGCTCGAGGCCGCCCTGCGTGCCTGCCGCGAGTTCAACCCGCCCGACCCGGCGTTCGAGCAGCGCCGCGACGTCTACCGGGACGGTCCCGACGGGTTCCTGGTCGTGCTCGAGGGCGCGATGTCGACCTTCCACATGAGTGTGCGGATCGTCAGCCCGGTCGGCCCGCCGGGCTCCGACCAGTAGCCCACGACCGTCACGGCGTGGCGAGGCCGTCGGCACCGTCGCCGGCGCCGTCGCCGAGTTGCGCCGGCGGGGTGTCACGGACCGGAGGCGTGCGTAGGTCGGGTTCCGGACCGGTTGCGGCGGCGCAGCCGCACAGCAGAACGGCGATGGCCAGGCAGAGGACCCCGAGACGGGCACCGAGAACGTCCATGCCAGCAGCATGGTCCGATCGGGTCGGGCGTGCGCTGAGTTCTCCACAGGCCGCGAAAGAGGGGTGGTCCGCCGCGCAGCAACGTCGGATGCTGGCGGACATGCCCATCTCTCGGAAGCGGAACCGCACCCAACCTCGCCCTGATCGCCGACGGACGCGCAGGCGCGCTCAGCGAGCAGACCGTCGCCGAGTCATGGCGACCGTCCGGCCAGGACAGGACATCGAACACCTCCTCACCCCCAGCGACCACGAGGCGATGCGCGCTGCTGTGGACGCGGCAGCACGGGGCGACGCTCGGGCGGCGTATGAGCACGAGGTCGAAGGTCTGCTCGTCGAAGGCACGGTCAGGCCCGCGCGGCTCCAGGAGCTGATCTCATTGGGGGAGCACGGGGCGGGATGGCCCTTCGCTCGCTGGACGGTGGACCAGGCCTATCGCTGGATGCTGCTCGAGCGGGATCCGCGGACGGACGCGGCGGTCCGGATGGTGCTCGACGCTCTCCATCTGGAGCACGTCGAAGCGCTCCTGGACGATCCGGTCGCCCTGAAGGAGTACGGCACCATGGTCGCTGCCTGCGACTGGGTCGTGCAGCAGATCGCCGTCTTCGACTTCGGCGGCCTGGGAGACTTCCTGGAGGTACGCGCTGAACCCGGTCTCCTCGGCCGGGCTGATCTCGTCAACGAGTGGCGGAACGCGCCGATGGGCGCCTATGCCGGTCGCGGAACCCGCGGCTCGGCATTGGTGCTCGAGGACCTCGCGACGGGCGACGAGATCGAGGTCCTGAACCTGGGCGCCCTGGCCGAGCGCGACTCCGACGCGTTCCTGCTGGGCAGGCTGGTCCCGATCAGCGATCCGCCGTACCTCATGTTCGAGTCCCGTCCTCTCGAGATCGATGCCGAGACGGCGTCGGATGTCGTGATGTTGACCCGGGACAGCGTTGACGAAGGTCTGGGTTGGCTCGACGCCCTCGCCATGGCGCGCCTCGGGGGACGACTGGATCGCGGCTTCAGCTGCGAGGAGCGCACGCTCTACCTGACCGATCTGACCGTCATGGGTTCGCGCAAGGACGGCCGGTACGGCGATTCGCCCCGCGTTCGCGACCTCCGGGCGCAGGGATACCCGGCCGCCGTCGCCAATGCCGTCGGAGTGATCGAGGTGTGTCTCGTGGGAGTCAGCGTCGACGCGTCCGTCGCCGGCCGTGCGGCGCCACACCTCCGCGCAGCGTTCGCAGTGCCGGGTGCTCACGAGGCCGCGTTGAAGGAATGCACCGGCAGCCAGTGGATGAGTGCCTGGAGCACGCTGGCGGCTGCAGTCGATGGTCAGGCTCGCGAGCGCTGTGTGCAGCTGGGAGAGCTCTGTCGAGACGCAGCCTGAGGTTTGTGTCGGACCTCTTTGATGTGATGCCGGCATGGTCACCGATCGGGCGGTGGCGGACCTCCAGGGTCTGCCGGCAGTGGGGGTTCTCGACTTCGTCGAGGCTGCTCACGCTGCCCGCCTCGACGCCGAGCGGGACATCCTTCAGGCGGCCTACCACTGGGCCGTGCTGCACCACCCCGACCGACTCGCCCCGACCGACCGCCGCGCCAGGTTGCGTGCACGACGCCTCGGAGGCATGGGCACACCGCTGATCACCGAACACGCCGCAGCAGCCTTCGGAGCCCGGATCCAGACCAGCCCCTACGGTGCCCGCCAACTGATCGCCGACGCCCTCGACCTCCAGCTCCGCCTCCCACGCCTGTGGGCCGGCGTGCGAGCCGGGACCGTCCGCGTCCCGCACGCCCGCTTGGTCGCCACCGCCACCCGCGACCTCTCCGAGGACGAGGCGGCCTGGGTGGACGGTGAGCTAGTCGAGGTCGCCGACGGCCGGTTGGCCTGGTCCCGCTTCGAGGCCCTGGTCGAGGGCAAGATCGCCGCGGCCGCTCCTGAGCTGGCCCGGGCTCGTGAGGAGGCAGCCGCCAAGGAACGCTGCGCCCGCATGAGCCGGATCAACCGCCACGGCATGGCCACCTTCACCATCCGCGCCGACGCGGTCACGATCGCAGGCATGGACGCCGCCGTGAGCGCGGTCGCGGAGAAGGTGAAGGCCACGATGCCCGACGCCCTGCTCGACGACCGACGCGTCGCCGCCGCCGCGTTGCTGCTGAACCCGGCCAGCCACGTCGACCCTTCGGTAGGTCCGGTCGAGATCCGAGCGAAGGCCTACCTCCACATCTACGCCGACTCTCCGATCGCGCGGCTGGAGGGGCATGGTCCGGTCACGATCGGCCGGGTCGTCGAACTGCTGGGCGACAGCGCAGCGAAGGTTCAGATCACTCCCGTCCTTGACCTGGCCGCGATGGCGCCGGTCGATGCCTACGAGATCCCGGCCCGACTCCGTGAGGCCGTGCACCTGATCCACCCGGGCGACGTGTTCCCGTTCGCGGCCAACACGACGCGGCGGATGGACCTGGACCACGCGGTGCCCTACGCCGAAGGCGGGGCCACGAGCATCGACAACCTGGGGCCACTCACGCGGACGCACCATCGGATCAAGACCCATGCGGGCTGGCAGGTGCGACATCCGTTCCCCGGGATCGTGATCTGGCGCGATCCCTACGGGGCCCACTACCTGGTCGACCCGACCGGCACACGACGCATCACCGGCCACCTCGCCGGCGATCCGCCCACCCCTGCCGAGATCTCCTTCTCTGAGGTCCTGATCAACCAGCTCGCCGCGTGAGGAGCTCGTGGCCCCCGGGGTTGTCCACGAGTCGACGGTAGCGGTGCTGCGTGCCTGACCCTGCAGGAATAGGCTCGCGCGGTGCGAGGTTGCGGGCAGAAGTGAGCACAGGAAGCGGTACGACGTCCGCCGGGTTCGGCGTGCTCTGGGTGGCTATCAAGCGCGAGCCCTGGATCTTCGCGGTCTCGACGATCGGCAGCGTGCTCTTCGGTGCGCTGACCGTCGCCGACGCGTGGGTCCTGGGCTGGTCGACGGACCACGTCGTGCTGCCGGCGTTCCGGGACGGCGAGATCGGCGCCGGCCTGCTGTGGGCGGTGCTGGGCCTCTTCGTCGGGGTCGCCATCCTGCGCGCGGTCGGCATCGTGGCCCGCCGGCTGGGGGCGGGTGTCATGCAGTACCGGATGCAGGCGCACAGCCGCCGCGCCGTCACCCGCCAGTACCTCCGCCTCCCGATGGAGTGGCACCAGAAGCACCCGACCGGTGAGCTCCTCTCCAACGCGAACGCCGACGTCGAGGCGGCCTGGGGGCCGATCGCGCCGCTGCCGATGGCCGTCGGGACGGTCGCGATGATGGTCATCGCGGTGGTGCAGATGCTGCTCACCGACCTGGTCCTGGCCGCGGTCGGCCTGCTCGTCTTCCCGCTCGTCATCGGCGTCAACGTCGTCTACCAGCGCCTCGCCCAGGGCTGGGCGACACGCGCGCAGGAGCTGCGTGCCGAGCTCTCCGAGATCGCCCACGAGTCGTTCGACGGCGCGCTCGTCGTCAAGACCCTCGGCCGCGAGCCCGAGGAGACCCAGCGGTTCCGGGCCAAGGCCGAGGAGCTGCGCGAGGCCAACATCCGGGTCGGCCGGATCCGCGCGGCGTTCGACCCGACGCTCGCCGCGCTGCCCAACCTCGCGGTCCTCGTCGTCCTGGTGATCGGCGTGCACCGCGTCGTGTCCGGCTCGACGGTCGCCGGAGACGTCGTCACCATCGCCTACCTGCTCACCGTGGTCGCGTTCCCGATCCGGTCGATCGGTTGGCTGTTGGGCGACTTCCCGCGCAGCGTGGTGGGGTACCGACGGGTCGCTGCGGTCATCGCCGCCACCGGAGCCATGGAGTACGGCGACCGCGAAGCCCCCCGTCACGACGGCGGTGTTCGGCTGGAGGTCGACGGCGCGGCCTTCGGCTACACCGCCGGCCGGCCCCTGCTGCGCGAGGTCACCTTCGACGTCGAGCCCGGTCGCACCGTCGCACTCGTGGGCGCGACCGCGTCCGGGAAGAGCACGCTGACCGGGCTGCTGGCGCGACTGGTGGACGTCGACGCCGGCGCGATCCGGGTCGACGGGACCGACCTGCGCGAGCTGCGTCGCGGTGGGCTGGCGCAGGTGCTGGCCGTCGTGCCGCAGAGCGCGTTCCTGTTCGACGACACGGTCCGCGGCAACGTCACCCTGGGTGCACAACGAGGGGGCCTCGACATCACCGACGACGAGGTCTGGGCCGCGCTGCGCACCGCCCAGGCCGACGGCTTCGTCGCCGCGCTGCCCGACGGCATCGACACCCGGCTGGGGGAGCGCGGCACCTCCCTGTCCGGCGGTCAGCGGCAGCGCCTGGCGCTGGCCCGCGCACTCGTACGACGCCCGCGGCTCCTCGTGCTCGACGACGCCACGTCCGCGGTCGACCCCGAGGTCGAGGCCCGGATCCTGGCCGGCCTGCGCGCCGGCGGACCGGGTGGGAGCGAGACCACGCTGGTCGTGGTCGCCTACCGCAAGGCCACGATCGGCCTGGCCGACGAGGTGCTCTACCTCGTCGACGGCCGGATCGCCGACCGCGGCCCCCACGAGGAGCTGGTCGCTCGCAACGCCGACTACGCCCGCCTCGTCAACGCCTACGAGACCGAGCACGAGGAGGTGACCGCATGAGCACGACCCTGACTCCGGAGCGGGGCGCTCCCGAGCACACCCGGCTCGCGACCGGCGAGGACATCGGCGCCTGGGAGACCATCCGGCGCGGCATCCGCCACTCGCCCGAGCTGGTCGAGGGGGTCGGCTGGACCCTCGCGCTGGCCGTGCTCGCCTCGGTCGGCCAGGTCGTCGTACCCATCGCCGTGCAGCAGACCATCGACAAGGGCCTGCGCGGCCCCGACGGCCCGGACCCGGCCTTCACGACCTGGCTCGCACTCGCCGCGGCCGCCGCGATCGTGGTGACCAGCTGGGCGTCGTACGCCATGACGGCGCGGCTCTTCTCCTCGGCTGAGCGCGGCCTCGCGACCCTGCGGGTCAAAGCGTTCCGCCATGTCCACGACCTGCCGCTGCTCACCCAGAACACCGAGCGCCGCGGTGCGCTCGTCTCGCGCGTGACCAGCGACGTCGACCAGGTCAGCCAGTTCCTCGTGTTCGGCGGCCTGATCTTCGTGGTGAGCGTCGGGCAGATGCTCATCGCGACGGTGGTGATGGTCTTCTACAGCTGGCAGCTCGCCGTCGTCGTGTGGGTCTGCTTCGCGCCGCTCTTCCTCAGCCTGCGCTACTTCCAGCGCAAGCTGGCCGCCGCCTACGGGACCGTACGACGCCAGGTCGGCGTGCTGCTCTCGGCGGTCTCCGAGCCGGTGGTCGGGGCGGCGGTCGTGAAGTCGTACGCGATCGAGGCGCGCACCCAGGAGCGGATCGACACCGCCATCGACACCCACAAGGCGGCCAGCACCCGCGCCCAGGGCTTCACCGCGTTCTCGTTCAGCCTCGGCGGCATCTCCGCCGGCTTCGCCAACGCCGGCGTGCTCATCGTCGGCATCTGGCTCGGCCAGGGCTTCGCGTGGGGCCGATCATCAGGCGGCATCACGGCCGGCGAGGTGCTCGCCTTCGCGTTCCTGGTCACCCTCTTCGTCGGGCCGGTCCAGATGGGCACCCAGATCCTCACCGACGCCCAGAACGCCATCGCCGGCTGGCGTCGCGTCATCGGCATCCTCGACACCCCGGCCGACCTCGTCGACCCCGGACCCTCCGGGCAGAGCCTGCCCAAGGGCGCGATCGACGTCCGGTTCGACGCCGTCACCTTCGCCTACCCGGGCGGTCCCGACGTCCTCAGCGACATCGACCTCGTGGTCCCCGCGGGCCAGCGGGTCGCGGTCGTGGGGGAGACCGGATCCGGCAAGTCGACCATCGCCAAGCTGCTCACCCGGCTGATGGACCCCAGCCGCGGCCGGGTGCTGCTCGACGGCATCGACCTGCGCGAGGTCGCCGAGAGCGCGCTGCGCCGCAGCGTCGTGCTGGTGCCACAGGAGGGCTTCCTCTTCGACGACACCCTTGCCGCCAACGTCCGCTACGGCCGGATCGGCGCCACCGAGGACGACATCCGCGAGGCGGCAGACACGATCGGCCTCGGCGACTGGCTGGCCGGGCTGCCCGACGGCGTCGACACCCGGGTCGGCCAGCGCGGCGAGGCCCTCTCGGCGGGGGAGCGCCAGCTGGTCGCCCTGCTCCGTGCCCAGCTCGCCGACCCCGACCTGCTGGTCCTCGACGAGGCCACCAGCGCTGTCGACCCCGAGCTGGAGACCCGGATCGGAAGGGCCCTCGAGCGGCTGATGAGCGGACGCACGTCGGTCACCATCGCCCACCGGCTCTCCACCGCCGAGGCCGCCGACGTGGTCGTGGTCGTCGACCGGGGGCGCATCGTCCAGCACGGCCCGCACGCCGAGCTCGTGAGGCAGGCGGACACCCCCTACGCGAGGCTGCACGCGTCGTGGGTGGCCCAACACGGATAATGGACTCGTGAGTCTTCCCTCCGAGATCGCCGACCGCCTCAAGCGCACTCCCGACGGGCTGGTGCCGGCGGTGGTGCAGCAGCATGACACCGGCGAGGTGCTCATGCTCGCGTGGATGGACGACGAGGCGCTGCACCGCACACTGACGACCGGGCGGGCGACGTACTGGAGCCGCTCGCGGGGCGAGTACTGGGTCAAGGGTGAGACGTCCGGCAACCCCCAGCAGGTCAAGGAGGTCCGCCTCGACTGCGACGGCGACACCCTGCTGGTCAAGGTCGACCAGGTCGGCGTCGCCTGCCACACCGGGGCGCGCACCTGCTTCGACCAGGGCCTGATCGACGACGGGGGGCTGCTCGGTGGCTGAGCGCACCGACAACGCCCGTCGCACCTTCGGCCCGGTCGTCCTGCTCGGCCTCGCCGGCAGCGGCTTCGCCGCGGTCGCGGGCCACAAGGCGATGCTCGCGATCCCCGAGGCGACGCTCACCGCGGCCGGCGGCATCGCCCCCACCGTGCAGGAGCGCTCCGTGGAGTTCCCGCTCGCCGGCGCCCTGGCGCTGGTCGCGCTCGCCGCCTGGGGCGTCCTGCTCGTCACGCGCGGTATCGTGCGCCGCGGCGCCGCCGTCCTCGCGCTGGTCGCGGCCGCCGGCGTCCTCGCCGTGGTCGTCATCGGCGGCTTCGTCCAGGACGACGACGCCACGGCCGACCTCGCCACCCGCCTCGGCCTCAACGTCACGGCCGTCGACGTCGAGCGCAGCGGCTGGCTGTGGGTCGCCCTCGGCTGCGCCCTGGTCGCCCTCGTCGCCGCGGGTGCCGCCGTACGCCTGGTGCCGTCGTGGCCCGAGATGGGCAGCCGGTACGACGCCCCCACGGCCGCGGGGACCGGGTCGCCGGCGGGTGCCGGCCAGGATCCCGCCGGGCAGTCGAACCTCGACCTGTGGAAGTCACTCGACGAGGGCCACGACCCCACGGACGAGTGAACCCCTCCACCCCCTAGAATCACACCCGATCCACCCGAACGAGCGAGGAGTTCCCTCTCATGGCCGACAACCACGGCAACACCCCCGCGGCCTGGACCGCCGTCCTCGTCGCGCTCGTCGGCTTCGTCGTGGGCGCGATCGGCATGTCCCTGCACCCGCTGAACTGGGCCCTGTTCTGGATCGGCACGGCCGTCGTGGTCGCCGGAGGCGTCGTCTTCCTGGTGATGGCCAAGATGGGCTTCCACGAGGCCGGTCACTGACCCTCGCGACCCGGCGGCGCCGCATGGTGCCGCCCGCCCTCGTCGTCGGCGGCCTCGCTGCGGCGACTCTCGCCCTGCACCTGCGCGACCCGCACGAGCAGGGCAGCTGGGGGCTGTGCCCCTCGGCGGCCATCGGGATCTACTGCCCGGGCTGTGGCGGCCTGCGCGCCGTCAACGACCTCACCGACCTGCAGTTCGGCGCCGCGGCGTCGAGCAACCTGCTCTTCGTGGTCGCGCTGCCGTTCGTGCTCTACGCGATGGTGCGTTGGACGCACGGGCGCTGGACCGGACGGGCCTGGTCGGTCCCCGATCGCCGCACGACCGTGCTGACGGTCGGGCTGGTCGGGGTGATGCTCCTGTTCGCCGTCGTGCGCAACACCCCGGCGGGGTCCTGGCTCGCCCCCTAGCACCCGGGGCTAGACGCTGTAGCTGCTCACCACGAACACGATCAGCGCGATGTTCGCGACGCCGATCGCCGCGCCGATGGCGCCGGTGATGATGCCGGCCAGCGCCATGCCGTCACCGGTCTTCGCGCCTCCCGAGCGGCGGATGTCCGTCTTCGCGAGCACCCCGCAGATGATGCCCGCGATCCCGATCAGGCCGACGAACCCGAAGAAGCCGAAGAAGCCGCAGAACCCGAGAACCACGCCGACGATGCCGGTCACCATCGACGCGACGGCGAGACCGGACTGCTGCCGCGGCGGACCGTAGCCGTAGGGCGGGTAGGGGCCCGGCGGCGCTGCGCCGTACGGGGGAGGGGGCTCGTTCGCGCTCACAGCGGTCCTTCGGTGCGGGTCGGGTGACAAACGCCCCCTGCCGCCGCAGCGGTCAGGGGGCGTTCGGTGGTCTCGGCGCGGCTCAGCTGGAGGAGAGCGCGGCGATGAAGATGATCGCGTAGATCACGATGCCGATCGCGGACCAGACGGTGCCGATGATGCCGCAGATCCAACCGGCCTTGATGACGCCCGCGTTGGAGTAGTTGGCAGTCTTGCTCTCGTCGAGGGCCTTCTTGCCCATGATGATCGCCGGGATGCCGGTGAAGATTCCGCAGCAGACGATGCTCAGGATGCCGAGGATCAGGATCGTCGTGCCCTGCGGGTGGTCTCCTCCACCGACGGGACCGCCGTATCCGTAGCCACCAGCGGGCGGCGGGGGCGGGGTGCCGTAGTTCGGCGGCTCGTTGTAGCTCACGATGAGGTCCCTTCTCAGGTGTGCAGGTGTCGTGCGGCCCGACCGAGTTCCGGGCGGTGTGTGGAACCCTAACGGCCGCGTGCCACACTCGACACCACGCGTCGGTGTGTCGGTGCCGTCGGACCTTCCCCAGCGCGAGCCGCCCACCAAACCTGCGCGGTGAACCAGAGCCCACCACAGAAACGTCACGGAGGCGTCAGATGTCGGCCCCCCAGGCCTCCCAGCCCACGGTGCTGGACGGGATCGTCGCCGGAGTGCTCGAGGACCTCGCCGCCCGCCAGGCGGTGACCTCGGAGGCGGACCTGCGGGCCGCGCTCGCCGACGTCGACCCGCCGCGCGACCCGATGCCGCACCTGCGCGCACCCGGCTCGAGCGTGATCGCCGAGGTGAAGCGCCGGAGCCCGAGCAAGGGCGCCCTGGCCGACATCCCCGACCCGTCCGCCCTCGCGAGCGAGTACGCCGCCGGCGGCGCGGCCGCGATCAGCGTGCTGACCGAGCAGCGACGCTTCGGAGGCAGCCTCGACGACCTGCGCGCGGTCCGCGCCAGTGTCGACACTCCGCTGCTGCGCAAGGACTTCATCGTCACCGAGTATCAGCTCCTCGAGGCCCGGGCCGCCGGCGCCGACCTGGCGCTGCTCATGGTGGTCTCGCTGCCGGGCGAGCGGCTGCGCCGCCTCCACGACTACGCCCGCGAGCTCGGCCTCACCGTGCTGATGGAGGTCCACGACGAGGAGGAGACCGCCCGTGCGGTCGAGGTCGGCGCCGAGCTGGTCGGCGTCAACGCGCGCAACCTCAAGACGCTCGAGGTCGACCTCGACGTCTTCGGCCGGCTCGCGCCCCTCATCCCGGACGACCGGGTCAAGGTCGCCGAGTCCGGCATCTTCGGACCCGAGGACGTCGAGCGGTTCGTCGGCGAGGGCGCCCGTGCGGTGCTCGTCGGCGAGGCGCTCGTGAAGGACGGCGCACCGCGCCAGGCGGTCGCAGCAATGACGGGCCTGAAAACAATGGATCAGAGGGCTGGATGAGCAAGTTCGATGCCGACGCGTTCGGCTGGTTCGGGGGGACGGGCGCATTCGGCGGCCGCTTCATGCCGGAGGCGCTGATGGCAGCGCTCGACGAGCTCGACGTGGCGTGGCGCGATGCCATGGCCGACCCCGCGTTCACGGGCGAGTTCGACCGACTGCTCACCGACTACGCCGGCGTCCCGAGCATGCTGTACGACGCCACCCGGCTCTCCGAGGCCGCCGGTGCCCGGATCCTGCTCAAGCGCGAGGACCTCAACCACACCGGCGCCCACAAGATCCGCAACGTGCTCGGCCAGGCGCTGCTCACCAAGCGGATGGGCAAGACCCGCGTGATCGCCGAGACCGGCGCCGGCCAGCACGGCGTCGCCTCGGCCACCGCCGCGGCGTACCTCGGGCTCGACTGCACCGTCTACATGGGCGAGGTCGACACCGAGCGGCAGGCCCTCAACGTGGCCCGGATGCAGCTGCTCGGCGCCGAGGTGGTCCCGGTCCGGAGCGGCTCGCGCACGCTCAAGGACGCCATCAACGAGGCGTTGCGCGACTGGGTCGCCAGTGTCGACGAGACGGCCTACCTGTTCGGCACGGCCGCCGGCCCGCACCCGTTCCCCAGCCTGGTGCTCAGCTTCGTGCGCGGGATCGGCGACGAGGCGCGCCGGCAGTGCCTCGACCAGTACGGCGCCCTGCCGGACGCGGTCGCCGCCTGCGTGGGCGGCGGGTCCAACGCGATCGGCCTGTTCGCCGGCTTCGTCGACGACCCGGAGGTCGCGATCTACGGCTTCGAGGCGGGCGGTGACGGCGTCGAGACCGGGCGCCACGCGGCGACCATCTTCGCCGGCACCATCGGCGTCCTCCACGGTGCGCGCACCTTCGTCCTGCAGGACGAGGACGGCCAGACCATCGAGTCCCACTCGATCTCCGCCGGCCTCGACTACCCGGGCGTCGGGCCGCAGCACTCCGCGCTCTCGGCGTCCGGACGGGCGACGTACCTGCCCGTCACCGACACCGAGGCCATGGACGCGATGGCGCTGCTCGCCCGCACCGAGGGGATCATCCCGGCCATCGAGTCCGCCCATGCCGTCGCCGGCGCCCTGCGGGTCGCCGAGGAGCGTCCCGGCCAGACGATCCTGGTCAACCTGTCCGGTCGTGGCGACAAGGACATGGGCACGGCCATGGACTGGTTCCACCTCGGCGAGGCGGGCGAGAAGTCGGGCCAGAAGTCGGGCCAGAAGTCGGGCCAGAAGTCGGGCCTGGAGTCGGGCCTGGAGTCGGGGGAGAGCGAGTGAGCACCACCAGCACCGCGTTCGAGAAGGCGCGGGCCGAGGCTCGGGCGACGCTCGTCGGCTACCTGCCGGCCGGCTTCCCCGACGTCGAGGGCAGCATCGCCGCGCTGAGGACGATGGTCGCGGCCGGCTGCGACGTGATCGAGATCGGCCTGCCCTACAGCGACCCGGTCATGGACGGCCCGATCATCCAGGCCGCCGCGCAGCAGGCCCTCGACGCCGGCATCCGCACGAGCGACGTGCTGCGGGTCGTCGAGGCGGTCGCCGCCACCGGCACGCCCACCCTGGTGATGACCTACTGGAACCCGGTGGAGAGGTACGGCGTGGAGCGGTTCTCACAGGACCTCGCCGACGCCGGGGGAGCGGGCCTGATCACGCCCGACCTCACGCCGGACTACGCGCCCGAGTGGATCGCCGCCGCCGATGCCCGCGACCTCGACAAGGTCTTCCTGGTCTCCCCGTCGTCGACCGACGAGCGGATCGCGCTGACCACCGCGGCCTCCCGCGGCTTCGTCTACGCCACCGGCGTCATGGGCGTCACCGGCACCAAGCAGGCCACCGCCGCGGGCGTGGCCCCACTGATCGCGCGCACCAAGGCCCTGAGCCCGAAGCAGGGGGCCGACCTCCCGGTCGGCGTGGGCGTCGGGGTCAGCACGGGCGCCCAGGCGGCCGACCTGGCGTCGTACGCCGACGGGGTGATCGTCGGCTCCGCCTTCGTCCGCACCCTGCTCGACCACCCCCGCGACCGGGCCGCGGGCCTGGCCGCCCTGGCAACGCTCACCGAGGAGCTCGCAGGAGGTGTCCGTGCGTAGGCTCGCAGCCCTCGTCGTCCTGCTCGGCCTGGCGCTGTCGGCCTGCAGCGGCGAGTCCGACACCTTCACCGGAAGCCGGCTGACCAACCCCTACAAGGCCTCCGACATCGCGCTGACCGACACCGGCGGGTCGTCGTACTCCCTCGGCAAGGACACCACGAAGCCGCTCACCCTGGTGTTCTTCGGCTACACCAGCTGCCCCGACTACTGCCCGATGGTCATGAACAACCTGGCCGCGGCGATGAACCGGCTCGACTCCGCGGACCGCAAGGAGGTCGACGTGGTGTTCGTGACCACCGACCCGGCCCGCGACGACGAGAAGACGCTGCGGACCTACCTGGACCGCTACGACAAGGACTTCATCGGCGTCACCGGCGACCTCGACACCATCATCGAGATCGGCAACTCACTTCACGTCTACGTCAGCGACGGGAAGAAGCTGCCCACCGGCGGCTACGACCTGGGCGGCCACACCACCAGCACCTTCGCCATCGACAGCAGCCATCAGGCCGTCGCGCTGTGGAGCCAGGAGACCTCGAGCGCGGAGTTCGCCTCGGACATCCACACGCTGCTCACCGACGACTGACACACGACCAGGACACGACCAGGAGTCGCCGTGCTTCCCGCCCTCATCGCTGCCACGATCCCCAGCCCGTCGCAGGGCGTGTGGCACCTCGGGCCGTTCCCGCTCCGCGGCTACGCCCTGTGCATCATCCTCGGCATCGTCGTGGCGATCTGGATCGGCGAGAAGCGCTGGCAGGCCCGCGGCGGCACGTTCGGCGAGGTCCAGGACGTCGCGATCTGGGCGGTCCCGTTCGGCCTCGTCGGCGCCCGTCTCTACCACGTCGCGACCGACTGGGAGAAGTACTTCGGCTCCGGCGGCGAGCCGGTCAAGGCGCTCTACGTCTGGGAGGGCGGCCTCGGCATCTGGGGCGGCGTCGCCCTCGGCGCCCTCGGTGCCTGGATCGGCGCCCGCCGCCGCGGCATCAAGGTGCTGCCGCTGCTCGACGCGCTCGCGCCCGGGGTCCTGGTCGCGCAGGCGATCGGCCGCTGGGGCAACTGGTTCAACCAGGAGCTCTACGGCCGGCCCACCGACCTGCCGTGGGGCCTGGAGATCCAGCAGAAGCACTGGCAGTGCCTGGTCGACGGCGTGCAGACCAGCGGGGCGAACTGCGGCGTCGCGCTCGGCGGTCCCTACCCCGACGGGGTCGTCTTCCACCCGACCTTCCTCTACGAGTGCCTGTGGAACCTGGCCGCGTTCGCGCTCATCATCTGGCTCGAGCGCCGCTTCCGCCTGGGCCACGGCCGGGTGATGGCGGTCTACGTCATGGCCTACACCCTGGGCCGCGGCTGGATCGAGTACCTCCGCGTCGACAACGTCCAGCTCGAGAACGTCTACGGCCTGCGGTTCAACGTGTGGACCTCGATCGTGCTGTTCATCGCGGCGGCCGCCTACTTCGTGTGGGCGACGCGCAACCGGCCCGGGCGCGAGGAGCAGGTGTACGTCGACGGGCGCGGCCCGGCCGCCGAGGACGAGCCCGCGGCCGATGTGACCGGCGACGCATCCACGGACGAAAACGATTGAACACACGCAGTTGACATGCTGCTAACCTGAGGGCTCCGCCGCGTGGGCCAGTGCCGTCCCTTGCGCCCCACCTTCTGTTAGTCCCTCACCGGCCCACGGGCTCGACCGGGACGCAGACGTAGCCGACGGGAGAACCTTGGTGCCTTCCATGCACTCGTTCCCACCGCCGCAGGGTCTCTACGACCCGCGCCACGAGAAGGACGCCTGTGGCGTCGCCTTCGTCGCGACGCTGACCGGGGAGGCCAGCCACGACATCGTGGCGAAGGCGCTCACGGCTCTTCGCAACCTCGACCACCGCGGTGCCGCCGGCGCCGAGGCCAACTCCGGTGACGGTGCCGGGATCCTGATGCAGGTGCCCGACGCGTTCCTGCGCGCGGTCGCCGCCGATGCGGGGATCACCCTGCCGGTCGCCGGCACGTACGCCGTGGGCACTGCCTTCCTGCCCGGTGACGAGGGCCAGGTCGCCAAGACCCGGACCCGGATCGAGGAGATCGCCGCCGAGGAGGGCCTGGTCGTCCTCGGCTGGCGCGAGGTCCCGGTCAACCCCGACATCCTCGGGACGATGGCGGTCAGCGTCATGCCGACCTTCACGCAGCTGTTCGTGCAGGCGCCGGGCGGCGCCCTCAACGGCATGGACCTCGAGCGCCTCGCCTTCTGCCTGCGCAAGCGCGCCGAGCGCGAGACCGACGTCTACTTCCCGTCGCTGTCGTCGCGCACGCTGGCCTACAAGGGCATGCTGACGACCGACCAGCTCGACAACTTCTTCCCCGACCTGCGCGACGAGCGGATGGCCTCGGCCATCGGCGTGGTGCACTCGCGGTTCTCGACGAACACCTTCCCGAGCTGGCCGCTGTCGCACCCGTTCCGGTTCATCGCCCACAACGGCGAGATCAACACCGTGATGGGCAACCGCAACTGGATGCGCGCCCGCGAGGCGCTGCTGGCCTCCGAGGCCATCCCCGGCGACCTGGAGCGGCTGTTCCCGATCTGCACGCCCGGTGCGTCGGACTCGGCCTCCTTCGACGAGGTCCTCGAGCTCCTCCACATGGGTGGTCGCAGCCTGCCGCACGCGGTGCTGATGATGATCCCGGAGGCGTGGGAGAACCACAGCGAGATGGACGCGAAGCGGCGCGACTTCTACCGCTTCCACTCAGCCACCATGGAGCCGTGGGACGGCCCGGCGTGCGTCGTGTTCACCGACGGCACCCAGATCGGCGCGGTCCTCGACCGCAACGGCCTGCGTCCCTCGCGCTTCTGGGTCACCGACGACGGCCTGGTCGTCCTCGCCTCCGAGGTCGGCGTACTCGACCTCGACCCGGCCACCGTGGTCCGCAAGGGCCGCCTGCAGCCGGGCCGGATGTTCCTGGTCGACACCGAGGAGCACCGGATCATCGAGGACGAGGAGATCAAGGACCAGCTCGCCACGGAGCACCCGTACGGCGAGTGGCTGCACGGCGGGATCATCCACCTCGACGACATCCCCGAGCGTGAGCACATCGTGCACACCCACGCCTCGGTCACGCGTCGCCAGCAGATCTTCGGCTACACCGAGGAGGAGCTGCGGGTCATCCTCACGCCGATGGCCAACACCGGCGGCGAGCCGCTCGGCTCGATGGGCACCGACACGCCCATCGCGGCGCTCAGCGACAAGCCCCGGCTGCTGTTCGACTACTTCAGCCAGCTGTTCGCGCAGGTCACCAACCCGCCGCTGGACGCCATCCGCGAGGAGCTCGTCACCTCGCTCAACGGCACCATCGGCCCCGAGGCCAACCTGCTCGAGCCCGGCCCGGCGTCCTGCCGCCAGATCGTGGTCCCCTTCCCGGTCATCTCCAACGACGACCTGGTGAAGATCCGCCACATCAACCGCGACGGCGACCACCCCGGGTTCCAGACCCACGTGGCCCGCGGTCTGTACGACGTCAACGGCGGCGGCGCCGCGATGGCGGCCCGGCTCGACGAGATCTGCCAGGAGGTGTCGGCCGCGATCGAGTCCGGCGCGCGGATCATCGTGCTCTCGGACCGGCACGCGACGGCCGACCTCGCGCCGATCCCGTCGCTGCTGCTCACCGGTGCGGTCCACCACCACCTGGTGCGCGAGAAGACCCGCACCCAGGTCGGCCTGCTCGTCGAGGCCGGCGACGTCCGCGAGGTGCACCACGTGGCGCTCCTCGTCGGCTACGGCGCGGCGGCGGTCAACCCGTACCTCGCCATGGAGAGCGTCGAGGACCTCGCCCGCGAGCGCTACTACGTCAAGGCCGAGCCCGAGGTGGCGGTCAACAACCTCGTCAAGGCGCTCGGCAAGGGCGTCGTGAAGGTGATGTCCAAGATCGGCGTGAGCACCGTGGCGTCGTACACCGGTGCGCAGATCTTCGAGTGCGTCGGCCTCTCGCAGTCGGTCGTCGACAAGTACTTCACCGGCACCACCTCCAAGCTCGGCGGTGTCGAGCTCGAGGTCGTCGCCCAGGAGGTCGCAGCGCGGCACGCCAAGGCGTACCCGCCGGCCGGCATCGCGCCCGCGCACCGCGAGCTCGAGATCGGTGGCGAGTACCAGTGGCGTCGCGAGGGCGAGCCGCACCTCTTCAACCCGGAGACGGTGTTCCGCCTGCAGCACTCCACGCGGACCGGCCGCTACGACATCTTCAAGCAGTACACGCAGGCCGTCGACGACCAGTCCGAGAAGCTGATGACGCTGCGCGGGCTGTTCAAGTTCAAGGACGCCGGCGCGTTCGGCCGCACCCCGATCTCCATCGACGAGGTCGAGCCGGTGGCCGACATCGTCAAGCGGTTCTCGACCGGTGCCATGTCCTACGGCTCGATCTCGCGCGAGGCGCACGAGACGCTGGCCATCGCCATGAACCGGCTGGGCGCGAAGTCCAACACCGGCGAGGGCGGCGAGGACTCCGAGCGGCTGCACGACCCCGAGCGTCGCAGCTCCATCAAGCAGGTCGCCTCGGGCCGCTTCGGCGTCACCTCGGAGTACCTCACCAACGCCGACGACATCCAGATCAAGATGGCGCAGGGCGCGAAGCCCGGTGAGGGCGGCCAGCTGCCCGGCAACAAGGTCTACCCGTGGGTGGCCAAGACCCGGCACTCCACGCCGGGCGTCGGCCTGATCAGCCCGCCGCCGCACCACGACATCTACTCGATCGAGGACCTGGCCCAGCTGATCCACGACCTCAAGAACGCCAACCCGTCGGCCCGCGTCCACGTGAAGCTGGTCTCCGAGGTCGGCGTCGGCACGGTCGCGGCCGGTGTGTCCAAGGCGCACGCGGACGTCGTACTCATCTCCGGGCACGACGGCGGCACGGGCGCGTCCCCGCTGACCTCGCTCAAGCACGCCGGTGGTCCCTGGGAGCTCGGCCTGGCCGAGACCCAGCAGACGCTGCTGCTCAACGGCCTGCGCGACCGGATCGTCGTCCAGACCGACGGCCAGCTCAAGACCGGTCGCGACGTGGTCATCGCGGCGCTGCTCGGTGCCGAGGAGTTCGGCTTCGCGACCGCCCCGCTGGTGGTCTCGGGGTGCATCCTGATGCGGGTCTGCCACCTCGACACCTGCCCGGTGGGCGTGGCGACCCAGAACCCGACCCTGCGCTCGCGGTTCAGCGGCAAGGCCGAGTACGTCGTCAACTTCTTCGAGTTCATCGCCGAGGAGGTCCGTGAGCTGCTCGCGCAGCTGGGTTTCCGGTCGATCGAGGAGGCCATCGGCCAGGTCGAGGTGCTCGACACCGTCGACGCCGAGCGGCACTGGAAGGCGAAGGGTCTCGACCTCGCGCCGATCCTGCACAAGGTCGAGATCGCCGAGACGCACTTCCCCGACCAGGACCTGCGCAACACCGGCGGTCAGGAGCACGGCCTGGAGAGGTCGCTCGACGTCACCGAGATCCTGCCCCTGGCGGCGGCGGCGATCGAGAGCGGCGAGCCCGTCCGGGCCCAGCTCTCGATCCGCAACGTCAACCGCACGGTCGGCACGATCCTCGGCCACGAGGTCACCAAGAAGTACGGCGGCGAGGGCCTGCCCGACGGGACGATCGACCTGACGTTCGTCGGCTCGGCCGGCCAGTCCTTCGGCGCGTTCGTGCCTCGCGGCATCACGCTGCGCCTCGAGGGCGACGCCAACGACTACGTCGGCAAGGGCCTCTCGGGCGGCCGGATCGCGATCCGGCCCGACCGGAACGCCACCTTCCGCGCCGAGGAGCACATCATCGCCGGCAACACCATCGCCTACGGCGCGACGTCGGGTGAGATCTTCATCCGCGGTGGCGTGGGAGAGCGGTGCTGCGTGCGCAACTCGGGCGCCACCATCGTGACCGAGGGCGTGGGCGACCACGGCTGCGAGTACATGACGGGTGGCCGCGTCGTCGTCCTCGGCAAGACGGGCCGCAACTTCGCGGCCGGCATGTCGGGCGGCATCGCCTGGGTCCTGGATCTCAAGGACTTCCGGGTCAACGCCGAGCTGGTCGACCTGCGTCCGGTCTCCGAGGCCTACGCCGCGGAGCTCCAGCAGATCGTCCGCGCCCACTTCGAGGAGACCGGCTCCGAGGTCGCCGAGGCGCTGCTGGCCGACTGGGAGGCCGCACTGCCGCGGTTCACCGAGGTCATGCCGCGCGACTACGCGAAGGTACTGGCGGTCCAGGCCGACGCCGAGGCCGAGGGCCTCGACGCCGACGCCGCCGCCAACCGGATTATGGAGGTGCTCCATGGCTGACCCGAAGGGGTTCTTGAAGAACACCCGTGAGGTGGCCGGGCGTCGTCCGGTCGAGGAGCGGGTCCACGACTGGAACGAGGTCTACCCGGGTGGGATCGGTCGTGCGCTGCTGCCGATCATCAACGTCCAGGCCAGCCGCTGCATGGACTGCGGGATCCCGTTCTGCCACTCCGGCTGCCCCCTGGGCAACATCATCCCGGAGTGGAACGACCTGGTCTGGCGCGACGACTGGGACGGTGCCATCGAGCGCCTGCACGCGACCAACAACTTCCCGGAGTTCACCGGTCGCCTCTGTCCGGCTCCCTGCGAGACGGCGTGCGTCCTCGGCATCAACCAGCCCGCGGTCACCATCAAGAACATCGAGGTCTCGATCATCGACCGGGCCTACGAGTCGGGCTTCGTGCGGCCGCAGCCGCCCGAGTGGCTGACCGGCAAGACCGTCGCCGTCATCGGCTCCGGTCCCGCGGGCCTGGCCGCCGCCCAGCAGCTCACCCGGGCCGGCCACACCGTGGCCGTCTACGAGCGGGCCGACCAGCCCGGTGGCCTGCTGCGCTACGGCATCCCCGAGTTCAAGATGGAGAAGAAGCACCTCGAGCGCCGGCTCGACCAGATGCGCCGCGAGGGCACGGTCTTCCGCTCCGGCGTCGAGGTCGGCACCGGCAAGCTCACCGGTGACGCGCTCAAGGACCGCTTCGACGCCGTCGTCCTGGCCGTCGGCTCCACCGTCCCGCGCGACCTCCCGGTCCCGGGCCGCGAGCTCAAGGGCATCCACCAGGCGATGGAGTTCCTGCCGCAGGCCAACCGGGTCGCCCTGGGGGAGACGGTCGAGGACCAGATCCGCGCCGACGGCAAGCACGTCGTCATCATCGGTGGCGGTGACACGGGCGCCGACTGCCTCGGCACCTCGATCCGCCAGGGTGCGGCCTCGATCACGCAGCTGGAGATCATGCCCCAGCCGACGGAGGACCGCCCGAACGGGCAGCCGTGGCCGACGTACCCGATGACCTATCGGGTCTCCTCCGCTCACGAGGAGGGTGGCGAGCGGGTGTACGCCGTGTCGACCCAGGAGTTCCTCGGCGACGAGGACGGCAACGTCCGGGCGCTGCGCCTGGTCGAGGTGTCCTTCGAGGGCGGCAAGCTGGTCGAGCACGAGGGCACCGAGCGGGAGATCCCGGCCGACCTGGTCCTCTTCGCGATGGGCTTCCTCGGTCCCGAGCAGCCCGGCCTGGTCGAGCAGCTCGGCCTGGAGCTCGACGAGCGCGGCAACATCAAGCGCGACAACAGCTATGCGACCAACGTCGAGGGCGTCTTCGTCGCAGGCGACGCCGGCCGCGGCCAGTCGCTCATCGTGTGGGCGATCGCCGAGGGCCGGGCCGCGGCCGCCGGTGTGGACACCTTCCTGACCGGCAGCACCCAGCTGCCCGCGCCGATCCCGCCGACCGCGCGTCCGCTGGTGGTCTGACGGACAACGACCCGGCTCATCCCGAAACCTCTCGGGATGAGCCGGGTCGGCGTTTTTGACGTTCCAATTGCCCGATAGGCTCTGAGGGTGCGGAGAGCCAAGATCGTGTGCACCCTGGGTCCGGCCACCAGCTCGGAGCGGAGGATCCGCGAGCTCGTGTATGCCGGCATGGACGTCGCCCGTCTCAACATGAGCCACGGCAGCCACGAGCAGCACGCCGAGGCCTATCGCCTGGTCCGGGAGGCGTCGGACGCCTCCGGCCACGGCGTCGGCATCCTCGCCGACCTGCAGGGCCCGAAGATCCGCCTCGAGCGCTTCGCCGACGGGCCGGTCCAGCTCAAGCGAGGGCAGCGCTGGGTCATCACCACGCGCGACGTCGAGGGCGACGCCGAGATCTGCGGTACGACGTACAAGGGCCTCCCCGGCGACGTCGCGCCCGGCGACCCGCTGCTCATCGACGACGGCAAGGTCCGTCTCCGCGTCGTCGAGGTCGTCGACGGGACCGACGTGGTCACCGAGGTCCTGGTCGCCGGCAAGGTGAGCAACAACAAGGGCATCAACCTTCCCGGTGTCGCGGTCTCCGTGCCGGCGCTGTCGGACAAGGACACCGAGGACCTGCGCTTCGCCCTGCGCCTCGGCGTCGACTTCATCGCCCTCAGCTTCGTGCGCAACGCCGCCGACGCCGAGGACGTGCGCACGATCATGCGCGAGGAGGGGATCGTGGTCCCCGTCATCGCGAAGATCGAGAAGCCGCAGGCCATCGAGAACCTCGACGAGGTCGTCGACGCCTTCGACGCGTTCATGGTCGCCCGCGGCGACCTCGGCGTGGAGTGCCCGCTGGAGGAGGTGCCCTTCTTGCAGAAGAAGATCATCGTCGCCGCCCGCCGCAACGCGAAGCCGGTCATCGTCGCCACCCAGATGCTCGAGTCGATGGTCACCAACCCCGCCCCGACCCGCGCGGAGGCGAGCGACGTCGCGAACGCCGTGCTCGACGGCGCGGACGCCGTGATGCTCTCCGGCGAGACCAGCGTGGGGGAGCACCCCGTCCACACGGTCGAGACGATGGCCCGGATCATCACCGCCACCGAGGAGCACGCCCTCGTCGACGAGAGCTTCAGCCGCTTCGGCCGCATCGAGTGGGACCCCCACACCACCTCCGGCGTGATCACCAAGGCCGCCGAGGAGGTCGCCCAGCGCGTCGGCGCCAAGTACGTCGTCGCCTTCACCCAGTCCGGCGACTCCGCCCGCCGCCTGGCCCGCCTGCGCAGTCCGATCCCCGTCCTCGCCTTCACACCCGAGGCCCGCTCCCGCTCGCAGCTCGCCGTCAGCTGGGGCGTCGAGGCCTTCCAGACCTCCACCGTCGAGCACACCGACGAGATGGTCCGCCAGGTCGACGAGGAGCTGCTCCGCATCGGCCGGGTCAAGGAGGGTGACCGGGTCGTGATCGTCGCCGGCAGCCCCCCGGGGATCCCGGGCTCGACCAACGCGCTGCGCGTGCACCGGATGGGCGACGCGATCAATGAGGTCGCCCCCGCGTACCGGCGCAGCCGCTGATCCTCAGGTCTTCAGCCCGACCAGCGCGTCCAGCCGTGCAACCGCGTCGCGGCGGGACACGCTGATCACCCGGGTGTTGGACTGGCGCCATGGGATCTCGACCAGGTCGAGAGCCCAGCAGCAGAGCTCGCGGATGTCCTGGGAGGCATTGCAGAACTGCCACCGTGGGTAGCGGTAGATCTTCGGCCGACCCGCGACCATCCGGCGCGTCCAGTTGTTGGCTCGGCAGCCGTCGGAGTGGAACAGTCCACGTAGGAACGGGCCGGGGTTGTCCTCGACGATCGCGCGCTGCCAGTCCTCCAGCACGATCGGTCGCTCGTGCTTCCGGCCCGGTCCGTGTTGCGGAAACAGGCACGTCCAGTGTTGCCAGGACACGGTCGTGATCACGCAGCCCGGTGCCATCCGGGTGTGCGGGCGACCACCGGGCTTCACCCGCGTCATCAGGTCGATCAGGCGCGCGTTGTCGACGACGTACTTCTCGTCGTTGAAGACGTGCAGGTTCCAGACGGCGCCCCGGCCGCGCGAGATGTGCCCGTCGCCGAGGTACCACCCAAGGAGCTCTGCGTATGAGCCATGGTCGAGTTCGGCGTCGGTGCAGCGGGGACACGGAACCGAGGTGTGTGCCTGTCCGCGTGCCTGACCGCGACGTTGGTAGAGGCGCCGCCAGCGACGGATCGTCTTGATGGCGACGCCATGCTTGGCTGCGTTCTCGGCGTCCGACATCCCGGCATCGGAGTCGCGCAGAGCGCTGTCGACGACCTCAGCGGGGCGGACGTGGACCATGGCACAGGGTGCCTCGGTGGTCCGGCAGAAACTCATCGATGGGGTGCCGGGTGTGGGATTCGAACCCACACGCCCTTTCGGACAATGGTGTTTGAGACCATCGCGTCTGCCGTTCCGCCAACCCGGCCAGGTCAGGAGAAACGGTAGCCGAGACACTCCGCCGCCCCTGCACCGCCCGGCCCGATAGCCTGACCCCGTGACCGAGACCGCCCCGAACGAGCAGCCGCAGCCCCGCACCGTGGTCATCGCCGAGGACGAGACCCTGATCCGGATGGACCTCGCCGAGATGCTGGCCGAGGAGGGGTACGACGTCGTGGGGCAGGCCGGCGACGGGCAGAAGGCGATCGAGCTGGCCGAGGAGCTGCGGCCCGACCTGGTCATCCTCGACGTGAAGATGCCGGTGCTCGACGGGATCGCGGCGGCCGAGGCGATCGCGGGCCAGCGGATCGCGCCGGTGGTCATGCTGACGGCGTTCTCGCAGCGCGACCTGGTGGAGCGGGCGCGGGAGGCGGGCGCGATGTCGTACCTCGTCAAGCCGTTCTCGCAGTCCGACCTCGTGCCGGCGATCGAGATGGCGGTGAGCCGGTTCGCGGAGATCCGCCAGCTCGAGAACGAGGTCAGCGACCTGACCGAGCGGCTCGAGACCCGCAAGGCGGTCGACCGGGCGAAGGGCATCCTCCAGGAGCAGCTCTCGCTCTCGGAGTCCGAGGCCTTCCGGTGGATCCAGAAGACGGCCATGGACCTGCGCATGTCGATGCGCGAGGTGGCCGACGGGGTGGTCGCCCACGGCGTCCCCGGCACGCCCGCTCCGTAAATCGTCCGACGTTCGGGTCGTCCAGGTAACAGATTCGTCATGATTTGTGACCTGGGCCACCGAGTTGCTTCCACCGACCCGTGCGCCGGTGTAGGTTCCCGCGGCAGGACAACTCCGGGGTGGCACCGCGCCGTCCCCGGCCGATGAGGAAGCGGGAGAGGTCTCTTGAGGCGAAACAAGGTATTCGGTGTCGGGGCTGCGGTGCTGGCCCTCAGCCTGACCGTCACGGCCTGTGGGTCCGATGACAGCGGGGACGGCGACAAGGGCGCCAAGGGTGGCGGCGACCTCTGCGGCAAGAACATCGCGTTCCTCGGCGCCCTCACGGGCGACGCGGCTGCTCTCGGCCAGAACATGCTCGGTGGCGTGAAGCTCGCGCTCGACGAGTACAACAAGGCGAACGCCGACTGCAAGATCGGCGTCAAGGAGTTCGACTCCCAGGGTGACCCGAAGGTCGCTCCGGGCCTCGCCACCCAGATCATCAACGACGACTCGATCTTCGGCCTCGTCGGCCCCGGCTTCTCCGGTGAGTCGCTCGCGACCGGCAAGACGTTCTACGAGGCCGGCCTGCCGTCGATCTCCGCGTCGGCCACCAACGTGACCATCACCCAGCAGGACTGGATCACCTGGCACCGCGTCATCGGCAACGACGAGGCGCAGGGCAAGGCCGACTCCAAGTACCTCACCGAGACCGTCGGTGCCACCAAGGTGTTCGTCGTCGACGACGGCCAGGACTACAGCAAGGGCCTGGCGGGCTACGTCAAGGAGGGCCTCGGCGACGCGAAGGTCGGCGAGGACCAGATCACCGTGGGCCAGACCGACATGTCCGCGGTCGTCACCCAGATCAAGGCCTCGGGCGCCGACGCGGTCTTCTACGGCGGCTACTACGCCGAGGCGGGCCTGCTGGTCAAGCAGCTGCGCCAGGGCGGCTTCACCGGCACCTTCATGTCGGGCGACGGCTCGGAGGACCCGGCGTTCGTGAAGGCGGCGGGCGCCGACGCGGCCGAGGGCGCGGTCCTCTCCGCTCCGGCCGCCCCGGCCCCGGCCGACTTCAACGACAAGTACAAGGCCGTCGTCGGTGCCGACTCCGGTCTGTACTCCACCCAGGCCTACGACGCGGCGAACATCTTCCTCGCCGCGGTCAAGGACGGCGCAGCCACCGCAGAGGAGGTCAACGACTTCATCGGCAAGTACGACGGTGAGGGCGCCAGTGGCCCGATCGCGTTCGACGACAAGGGTGACATCACCTCCTCGACGATCTACGCGTACTTCGTCAAGGGCGGCAAGCTCGACCTCGAGAACCCGGAGGCGATCAAGTGATCGTCGGCGGGTGACCACACGCGTCATCCGCTGAGCTGCGGCCGGGGGGCCACCGCCCCCCGGCCGCAGTCGAGTCAAGACCGGCGACCAGGGGGGACCCCTTGCACTTCGACGTTCTCATCAACAACCTGCCGGCGTTCACGATCGGTGGCCTGGTGTTCGGCGCGATCTACGCGTTGGTCGCCCTCGGCTACACGATGGTCTACGGCGTCCTGCAGCTGATCAACTTCGCACACTCCGAAGTCTTCATGTACGGCACCTTCGCCGTCGCCTGGGTCTTCGTGCTCTTCCACGGCACCGACTCGGTGACCTGGAGCCTGGGCAAGGCCTTGCCCCTCTTGTTGGTGGCGCTGGTCGCCGCCATGATCCTGTCGGCCGCCATCGCGCTCCTCCTCGAACGCGTGGCCTACCGACCACTCATCAACAAGGGTGCCCCCAAGCTCATCGCCCTCATCTCGGCGATCGGAGCGTCCTTCGCTCTCGCCGAGGCGATGGGCCTGCGTGACCGGTTCGCCGGCTGGGTGCACCTCGACGACAACCTGTCCGACTACGTCGCCAAGGCGCGCGACGTGTACTCGAACCCGGTCACGATCCAGCCCAAGGGCCTCTTCGACGTCGGCAACTACACGCTGACCGACGTCGACCTGGTCATCATCGTCGCCGCCATCTTGATGATGGTCGCGCTCGACACCTTCGTGCGGCGGACCCGGTTCGGCCGCGGCATCCGTGCCGTCGCGCAGGACCCGGAGTCCGCGGCCCTGATGGGGGTGAACTCCAACCGGGTCATCCAGGTCACCTTCCTGATCGGAGGCCTGATGGCCGGTGCGGCGGCCGCCCTGTACATGATGAAGATCGGCTCGACCCGCCAGAACGCCGGCTTCCTGCTCGGTGTCAAGGCCTTCACTGCCGCCGTCCTCGGCGGCATCGGCAACCTGCGGGGTGCCCTCCTCGGCGGCCTGGTGCTCGGCGTCGCCGAGAGCTACGGGTCCGCGATCTTCGGCTCGGAGTGGAAGGACGTGGTGGCGTTCGTGCTCCTCGTCCTGATCCTGCTCGTCAGGCCCTCCGGCCTGCTGGGCGAGGCCCTCGGAAAGGCGCGTGCGTGATGAGCTCCATCGGTGACGCCCTGCGGGGCATCGGGCAGAAGTGGGACGGCGTGGTCGACGGCTTCAACAGGAAGCCGACGCCGGTCAAGCTGGGGTTCCTGCTGCTGTTCGTGCTGTTCTTCTACGCGCTGCCGCTGCTGCGGCCTCCGCTGTTGACCACCGGCGGCATCGACTTCGGTGGCGTGATGTTCCAGGTGATCGCGTTCGCGCTGGTCGCGCTGGGTCTCAACATCGTGATCGGGTACGCCGGCCTGCTCGACCTCGGCTACGTCGGCTTCTACTGCGTCGGCGCCTACACGACCGGTGTGCTGACCGTCTACCACGGCAGCTGGCCGTTCCTGCTGGCGCTGCCCGTGGCGGTGGCCGTCACCATGGTCACCGGCGTGATCCTCGGCGCCCCGACGCTGCGCGTGCGCGGTGACTACCTCGCCATCGTGACGCTCGGCTTCGGTGAGATCATCCGGATCGTCGTGACCAACGTCGAGTGGCTCGGTGCCGCTTCCGGCATCAAGGACATCCCGCACCCGCCGAACATCGGACCGAACCCCGAGGGCCCGTTCGTCGACCCGAGCGAGCGCGGGCTGTTCCAGATCCCGCGGCTGGAGTGGGACGGCCTGGTCCCGCACCTCGACCACGACCACCCGACCTCCTTCCTGATCTTCGGCTCGCAGGACGCGATCCCCTACTACTGGCTGCTGCTCACGGTGCTGATCCTGGTGCTGATCGGCGACCGGCTGGTCAAGGCCAGCCGGGTCGGTCGGGCCTGGGAGGCGACCCGCGAGGACGAGGACGCGGCCGAGCTGATGGGCGTGCCGACCTTCAAGTACAAGCTGATGGCGTTCGCCCTCGGTGCCGCCATCGGTGGCCTCTCGGGGTCGTTCTACGCCAGCAGCCAAGGCGGCTACATCAACCCGCAGAGCTTCCCGCTGCTGCTCTCGATGCTCTTCGTCGCGGCGGTCATCCTGGGCGGCTCAGGCAACCGATGGGGAGCGATCGCCGGTGGTGCGCTGGTGGCCTACCTGCCCGAGCGGTTCCGCGACATCAACGACTACCGCCTGCTGATCTTCGGCCTCGCACTCACCGTGCTCGCGGTGCTGCGGCCGGAGGGCCTGTTGCCGCCACGCCGTACGAGGCGGGCGAAGGCGATGGAAGCGGAGATCGAGGCACTCGAAGAGGGCGAGCTGGAGGAGGACGCCAATGCCTGAGCAGACGACTGACCAGACGACGGCGATGCCGGGGGAGCGCAGGGCTCTGCTCGAGGTCGACCACGTCACCCTGCGGTTCGGCGGCCTGACAGCGCTCGACGACGTCAGCTTCGAGATCCGCGAGGGCGAGATCCTCGGCCTGATCGGCCCGAACGGCGCCGGCAAGACCACCTGCTTCAACGTGATGACGGGCGTCTACCGGCCGACCTCGGGGCAGGTGCGCTTCGACGGCAATGTGCTGGCGAAGATGAAGAAGCACAAGATCACCCGCCTCGGCCTGGCCCGGACGTTCCAGAACATCCGGCTGTTCAAGTCGATGACAGTGCTCGAGAACGTCATGGTCGGCACCGACGCCCACAGCAAGGTCGGCTTCTTCGACGCGCTGCTGCGCACCCCCCGTCACCGCCGCACCGAGGGCGCCTCGCGGGAGCGGGCCAAGGAGCTGCTTCACCTGGTCGGCATCACCGCCCGGCACGACGAGCTCGCCGCCAACCTGTCGTACGGCGACCAGCGGCGCCTCGAGATCGCCCGGGCGATGGGCACCGGTCCGAAGCTGCTGTGCCTCGACGAGCCGGCGGCCGGCTTCAACCCCGCCGAGAAGGTCAAGCTCATGGAGCTGATCCGCAAGGTGCGCGACGAGGGCTACACCGTGCTGCTGATCGAGCACGACATGCGCCTGGTCATGGGCGTCACCGACCGGATCGTGGTGCTCGAGTTCGGCCGCAAGATCGCGGAGGGCGTCCCTGCCGAGATCCGCGACAACCCGGCGGTCATCGCCGCCTACCTGGGAGTGGATGAAGATGCTTCTTGAGGTTGACGACCTGCAGGTCAACTACGGCCACATCGAGGCCATCCGTGGCATCAGCTTCTCGGTGCCCGAAGGCACGGTCACCTCGCTGGTCGGAGCCAACGGCGCCGGCAAGACGACCACGCTGAAGACGGTCTCGGGGCTGCGAAAGGTGCGCGGTGGTGCGGTCCGGTTCCAGGGCGAGGACATCACCCAGCTCCCGCCGTACGAGCGGGTGAAGCGGGGGATCAGCCAGTCGCCCGAGGGGCGCGGCTGCTTCCCTGGCATGACCGTGAGCGAGAACCTCGACATGGGTGCCTTCCTGCGCAAGGACCGCAAGACCGCGGCCTACCGGGAGGACCTGGACCGGGTCTTCACGCTGTTCCCCCGGTTGAAGGAGCGCGAGAAGCAGGCAGCCGGCAGCATGTCCGGCGGTGAGCAGCAGATGCTGGCGATCGGGCGTGCACTCATGTCCCGGCCCAAGCTGCTGCTGCTCGACGAGCCCTCGATGGGCCTGGCGCCCAAGCTGATCCAGCAGATCTTCACGATCATCACGGAGATCAACGAGCAGGGCACCACGGTTCTGCTCGTGGAGCAGAACGCCGCCCAGGCGCTCAAGCGCTCGCACGACGCCCACATCCTCGAGACCGGCGAGATCGTCCGGTCCGGGGCGGGCGCCGACCTGGCCGTCGACCCGGCGGTCAAGGCCGCCTACCTCGGAGGCGACGTCTGAGCCGATCCGGCACGCAGGACGACGAAGGGGCCCCGGCGCGATGCCGGGGCCCCTTCGTCGTACTGCGTGACGAATCGGCTCAGAGGACCTTCGAGAGGAAGGACTGGGTCCGCTCGTGCTGGGGGTTGGACAGCACCTCGGCGGGCAGGCCCTCCTCGACGACGACCCCGCCGTCCATGAAGACCAGCTTGTCGCCGACCTCGCGGGCGAAGCCCATCTCGTGGGTGACGACCATCATGGTCATGCCCTCCTGCGCGAGCTCCTTCATGACGCCGAGGACGTCGCCGACCAGCTCGGGGTCGAGGGCGCTGGTGGGCTCGTCGAAGAGCATCATGTCGGGCTCCATCGACAGCGCCCGGGCGATCGCGACTCGCTGCTGCTGACCACCCGAGAGGTGGGCGGGGTAGGCCGACTCCTTGTCCGAGAGCCCGACCTTCTCCAGGTTCTGACGAGCGATCTGGACCGCCTGGTCCTTGCTCCGGCCCCGCACGTTGCGCTGGGCCAGGGTCAGGTTCTTGAGGACCGACAGGTGCGGGAACAGGTTGAACTGCTGGAAGACCATGCCGATCCGCGAGCGCATCTCGTCGAGGTCCGTCTCGGGGTCGCAGATGTCGACACCCTCGATCAGGATCTCGCCGGAGGTGGGCTCCTCGAGCCGGTTGACGCAGCGCAGCAGCGTCGACTTCCCGGACCCGGAGGGGCCGATCACGCAGACGACCTGGCCGGCGTCGACGAAGAAGTCGATGCCCTTGAGCACCTCGTGGTTGCCGTAGTACTTGTGCAGGCCACGGACCGCGATCGCCGGCATCGGCTCGCCGTTGGCGAGGGTGGGGGAGTTCATCGGGTCGCCTTCCTCTGCCGGCGCTCCTGCCAGGCCACGAGCTGGGTGATCGGGATCGTGATGACCAGGTAGAGCAGGGCCGCCTGGATCAGGCTGGTCGAGGTGCCGGTCGAGGGACCCGACGTGGTGAAGTCGTTGGCGACGTTGGTGAGCTCGCGGCTGTCGAAGGTGGCCCCGGCGACCGAGAGCAGGGCCGTGTCCTTGATCAGCAGGACGAACTCGTTGGTCAGCGGTGGGATGACGACCCGGAACGCCTGGGGGAGCACCACCTTGAACAAGGTGGCAGTCCCGCTCATGCCGAGCGAGCGGGCCGCCTCGGTCTGGCCCTTCGGCACGGCCTGGATGCCCGCCCGCAGCGTCTCGGACATGTAGGCGCCGGCGACCATGATCAGCGCGATCAGGCCGGCCCCGGCGGGCCCGCCCGGGGGCGTCCAGCCGATGGCGATCGGCAGGCCGAACGCCATGAACAAGATCACGATCAGCGCCGGCAGGCCGCGGAAGAACTCGACGTACACCGTCGCGAGCCAGCGCAGCGTCGCGACCGGCGAGAGCCGCATCAGGGACAGGGCGAGCGCCAGGACCAGGCCGCCGACGAACGCGATCGCGGTGTACTTGACCGTGTTGACCGCACCGATGGTGACCAGGTCGGCCCAGTTGCCGGCCGACCAGCCGTCGACGCCGCCGGAGTTCCAGAAGTTGTGGTGGATCTGGTCCCAGTCGGCGAGCGCGGCCAGCGCGACGACGACGACGAGCACGCCGAGGTTGAGGCTCCAGATCGTCAGCCGGCGCTGTGTGGTGCGCTTCACTTCACCTCGAAGTACTTGTTGTAGATGGTGTCGTAGGTGCCGTCGGAGTGCATCTCCTCGAGCGCACCGTCGATGTCCTTGACCAGCTGGCTGTTGCCCTTCTTGATGGCGAAGCCGTACTCCTCGTCGGTGTCGTAGGTCTCGACGACCTTGAAGGCACCGTCGGTGGTGTGGTCGAGGTTGACCGGGAGGTCCTGCAGCAGGGCGTCGACCTGGCCGGCCTTGATCGCCTGGTACATCTCGGCGTCGCTCGGGAAGGTGGAGATCTTGGCGCCCTTGGCGTTCTCCTCGGCGTACGTCTTGCCGGTGGTGCCGCGCTGGACGCCGAGCTTCACGTCCTTGAGGTCGCCGATGGAGGCGATCTTGCTGTCGGCTGCGACGAGCAGCGACTGCTTGGAGTCGTAGTAGCCGTCGGAGAAGTCGAGGTTCTTCTTGCGGTCGTCGGTGATCGTCATCGCGGAGGCGACCAGGTCGCACTGCTTGGCGTTGAGGGCCTGACCGCTCTGGAGCGCGTCGAACGACGAGTCCTTGATGGTGAGCTTGAGGTCGAGGCGCTTGGCGACCTCGGAGACGATGTCGACGTCGAAGCCCTTGAAGCCGGTGTCACTGGACTTGTCGAAATCCTCGAACGGCGGGTACGGAACGTCCGAGCAGACGGTGAGGGTGTCCTTCTTGATGAGGTCGGCGCCGGTGGCGGACTTGGCGCTGTCCTCGGAGCCACAGGCGCTGAGCGCGAACGTGGCGAGGGCCGTCAGGGCGAGGGCGGTGATGCGCGACTTCTGCATGAGCCGCACTCTAGGCCCCTGTTTCCGGCGCCGCGAAGGCGTGTCGCAGGACACATTTCTCGGATCCGAGATTGATCCTTTGCCGAAAACGCAGATGGGGCGTCCCCCTGTGCGACGCGGCCGGGTGAGCGTAGTGTTCCGCCTGACCGTTCGGGACCGAGCGGTCTGCGCCGTGGGGGTCATGGAGGGGCAGGGTCGGGATGAGTCGCTACTCGCTGACGACGCGCGTCGCCACGCGCGAGGACGCACCGGTGCTCGCCGAGCTGTGGAGCGACGCAGTACGCCGGGCCGATCCGGCCGAGCAGGTCGCCGACGTCGAGCTGATCGTCAAGGCCGCCGCGGCCTCGCCGGAGCAGCGCCTCGTCGTCGTCGAGTACGACGGCAAGGTCGCCGGCGCGGTCTACCTGCGGATCACCACGCTCTCGCCGCTCAACCTCGAGCCGTGCGTCCAGTCGATCCACCCGCGGGTCTTCGACGCCTGCCGGCGCCACGGCGTCGGGCACGCCCTGATGGAGGCCGCCACCGCGTTCGCGGAGGACAACGGCATCCTGCACGTCGTCACCGCGGTCCCGCACTCCTCGCGCGAGTCCAACCGGTTCATGGCGCGCCTGGGCCTGGCGCCGGTCGTGATGTACCGGATCGCCCCGACCACGCTGCTGCGCAGCCGGGTCTCGCCGCAGCGCCAGCAGACCGGTGTCGACGGGAGCCGCAGCCGGGTGCTCGCCGCCCGCCGCTCGCTGCGCCGGGCGCGCACCGAGCGGCTCGTCCTCCCGGAGTGACCGGGAGCGCGTTCAGGCCTTGGGGCTGGGATCGCGCTCGAGCAGCGCGCAGGTGATCCGCGAGGTGCACACCCGCCGCCCGGCGTCGTCGCTGACGACGATCTCGAAGCTGGCCATGGTCCGGCCGCGGTGCAGCGGCGTCGCGACGCCGGTGACGACACCGGACGTGGCCGAACGGTGGTGGGTGGCGTTGATGTCGGTGCCGACCGCGAACCGGTCCGGGCCGGCGTGGATCGCGGCCGCCACCGATCCGAGGGTCTCGGCGAGGACCACCGACGCACCGCCGTGGAGCAGGCCGTAGGGCTGGGTGTTGCCCTCGACGGGCATCGTCGCGACGACCCGGTCCGCGGTGACCTCGACGAGCTCGATGCCCATCCGCTCGTTGAGTGCACCCATGTGGGTGCGCATGAAGTCGGCGATCTCGTCGATGGTCGTCATGGGCCGAAACGATAGTCGGCGGGCATCGGTAGAGTCGCCGGGTGCCTCACGACATGACGGAGACGACTCGCCCGCGACTCCTTCTCCTGGACGGTCACTCGCTGGCCTACCGCGCCTTCTTCGCCCTGCCCGTCGAGAACTTCTCCACCGCGACCGGACAGAACACCAACGCGGTCTACGGGTTCACCTCGATGCTGGTCAACGTGCTGCGCGACGAGCAGCCCACCCACGTGGCGGTCGCGTTCGACGTCTCGCGGCAGACCTTCCGCACGGAGGAGTACGCCGAGTACAAGGCCAAGCGCAACAAGACCCCCGGTGAGTTCAGCAGCCAGCTGCCGCTGATCGAGCGGATGCTGACGTCCTTCTCGATCCCGTTCATCAAGGTCCCCGGCTACGAGGCGGACGACATCATCGCGACCCTGGTCACCCAGGCCCTCGCCGACGAGACGAGCGGCCTCGAGGTGCTGATCCTCACCGGCGACCGCGACTCCATCCAGCTGGTCACCGAGCGCTCCACCGTCCTCTACCCGATGCGCGGTGTCTCCGACCTGTCCCGGATGACGCCGGCCTTCGTCGAGGAGAAGTACGGCGTACCGCCGCACCGCTATCCCGAGCTGGCCGCGATCGTGGGGGAGCAGTCCGACAACCTGCCCGGGGTCCCCGGTGTCGGCGCGGGCTTCGCCGCGAAGTGGATCAACACCTACGACGGCCTCGACAACGTCATCGCCCAGGCCGACAAGATCACCGGCAAGAAGGGCGAGGCGTTCCGCGAGCACCTCGGCGACGTCATCCGCAACCGCCGCCTCAACGCGCTGGTGCGCGACCTCGACCTCGGTGTGGTCGTCGACGACCTGGTGCTCAAGGAGTGGGACCGCGCCGCGGCGCTCGAGCTGCTCGACGAGCTGGAGTTCCGCGGCGAGCTGCGCACCCGGATCCTCGACGTCGTCGCACCGGGTGAGGACGTCCAGGTCGAGACCGGCGTCGAGCTCGACGGCACGACGCTCGCGCCCGACGCCGTTGCCGCCTGGCTGGAGCGGGCCGGTGACGAGAGGATCGGCCTGTCGGTCCGCGGCACGTGGGGCAGCGGCACCGGTCGCGTCGACGGCCTGGCGCTGGCCCTGGCCGACGGACGAGCGGCGTACGTCGACGTCGCGGCGATGAGCCCCGCCGACGACACGGCGATCGCGGCCTGGCTGGCCGACCCGGCGCGCCCCAAGGTGCTGCACGACGCCAAGGGACCGCTGCACGCGCTCGCCGCGCAGGGCTGGAGCCTGGCCGGCGTCGCGGAGGACACCGCGCTGGCGGCGTACCTCGTCGCGCCGGACCAGCGCTCCTACGACCTGGCCGACCTCTCGCTGCGCTACCTCCACCGCGAGCTCGCCCAGGCCCAGGACCCCGACCAGGGCGAGCTGCTCTTCGACGACGGCGCGGCCGACCAGGGCGGCGTCGCGACCAGCGCGATGGTCCAGGCCCGCGCGGCGCTCGACCTGTCCGCCGAGCTGGCCGACGAGGTCGAGAAGGCCGGTGGCCGCGGGCTGCTCACCGACGTGGAGATGCCACTCGTCGGCGTCCTGGCCGCCATGGAGCGCACCGGCATCGCCATCGATGTCGAGCACCTCGAGGGGCTGGAGGCGCACTTCGGCGAGGAGGTCCGCAGTGAGGCCCAGAAGGCCTACGAGGTCATCGGCCAGGAGATCAACCTCGGCTCACCCAAGCAGCTGCAGGTCGTGCTCTTCGACGAGCTCAACATGCCGAAGACCAAGCGCACCAAGACCGGCTACACGACCGACGCCGACGCGCTGCAGTGGCTGTTCGTCCAGACCGAGCACCCGTTCCTGCTCCACCTGCTGCGCCACCGCGAGGTGATCCGCCTGCGGCAGACCATCGAGGGCCTGCTCAAGACGGTCCAGCCCGACGGCCGCATCCACACCACCTTCCACCAGACCATCGCCGCCACCGGCCGCCTGTCGAGCACCGACCCCAACCTGCAGAACATCCCGGTGCGCACCGAGGAGGGCCGCCGGATCCGCGAGAGCTTCGTCGTGGGCAGCGGCTACGCGTCGCTGATGACCGCCGACTACAGCCAGATCGAGATGCGGATCATGGCCCACCTGTCCGAGGACGACCTGCTCATCGAGGCGTTCCGCTCCGGCCGCGACTTCCACGCCGAGACCGCCTCGCGGGTCTTCGACGTCGCGTCGGACGCGGTCACACCGGAGATGCGCGCCAAGATCAAGGCGATGAACTACGGCCTCGCCTACGGCTTGTCCGCCTTCGGGCTGTCCCAGCAGCTCGGCATCGAGCCGCGCGAGGCCAGCGCCCTGATGGACGACTACTTCGAGACCTTCGGCGGCATCCGCGACTACCTCGCGGGCGTCGTCGACGAGGCCCGCCGCACCGGCTTCACCGAGACCATCATGGGCCGGCGCCGCTACCTGCCCGACCTCACCAGCGACAACCGGATGCGTCGCGAGGCCGCCGAGCGGATGGCGCTCAACGCCCCCATCCAGGGCTCGGCCGCCGACCTGATCAAGGTCGCCATGCTGCGCACCGACGCCGCGCTGAAGGAGGCCGGGCTGGCCTCACGGATGCTGCTGCAGGTCCACGACGAGCTCGTGTTCGAGGTCGCCGACGGCGAGCAGGACGCGCTCGAGGCCCTGGTCCGCGAGCAGATGGCCGGCGCCGCCGACCTCACCGTCCCGCTCGACGTCTCCGTCGGCACCGGCCGGTCCTGGCACGAGGCCGCGCACTAGTGGCCATCCCCGGAAGTTCTGCGAGTGTCCTGCACCCCGGGCACGCACTTCGCGGCGTTGCCGACGCTTGCGAGACGACCCGGTATGGCTGCGCGCCGGCGCCTTGCGATGCACGCACCCGGGGCACTGGCCACCCCCGCACAACTTCCGGGGATGACCACTAGCTGGCTGGCGCGGGCGTGACCTCGTCGTCGCGACGGTGCCGCACGACCTGAAGGGCGACGAGCACGAGCAGGACGGCGAGGTCGACCGCGCCGACCCGCGTGGCGAGGCCGGTCACGCTGGAGGCCGTGGCGCCGAGGCCGATGAGCAGCAGCACGCCGATGCCGACGACGTACTTGGTCGCGACGCCGCGGGTCGCCAGGCCGGCGTACACCAGCAGCTGCAGCAGCGAGAGCAGGGCGCCGAGGACGGCGAACATCCACAGCCGGTCCTGCACCTCGGCGTAGTCGGCGCCGCCGACGAAGATGATCGCGAGGCCGGGCAGCAGATAGGTCGCGGCGACGCCGAGCGCGCCCAGCGAGCCGAGGAAGGCCAGGCCCTTGATGACCGCAGCGCGGCTCTCGCCGCCGGTCGACATCGACGGGAAGAGCACCACGACGGCGAACTGGGGCAGGAACAGGACGGCCTTGGTGACGATCAGGCCGCCGGCGTACAGGCCGGCGTCGTGCTCGCCGAGGATGCTGCGGGCGACGACGATGTCGAGGTTCGCCATGGCGAAGAAGGCCAGCAGCGCGATCGAGCTGCCCAGCGTCTCGCGGAGCACGTCGCGCCGGATCTCCGTCTCGGTCACGCTGGACTCGCGCCGCGGATGGCGGCCGAGCGCCCAGGCGCCGACCAGGACGGGGATCCACGTCGAGACGAGCACGGCGAGCATCGCGCTGCTCTCCGAGCGCCACACCAGCAGGAAGCCGATGCCGAGGATGACACGGGGTACGCCGACCGCCAGGTAGACCAGGCTGAGCGGGAGCCAGCGGCGTTCGCCCTGCAGCACGCCGGCCTGGGCGCCCATCACGGTCGCGGGGACGATCGCCAGGCCGAGCAGGACGGCGGGCAGCAGCCCGTCGAGGCGCAGCAGCTTCGTGACGAGCGGTGCGGCCAGGACGGTCACGGCGCCGAGGACCAGGGCCAGCCGCCAGCCGGTGCGCAGGACGGCGGCCTCGACGGCGGCGACGTGCTCGGGGTCGGCGGCGATCCGTCGCGCCGAGGTGGCCTGCAGGCCGAGCTGGAGCACGGAGAGGACCAGCAGCAGCGCCATCACGCCGGCGAGCGCGCCGTACTGGCCGGGACCGAGCAGCCGCGCGGAGACGATCTGGAAGCCGTAGGTACCGACGTTCATCACGGCCATCGCGATGGCGATGCCGGCGCTGCTGCGCAGCAGCCGGGAGATGCGTGAGCCCGCCGGGCGGGAGGTCGTCGTCACCAGAGCAGGTTAGGGGGCCGGTGGGCGTGAACCTAAGCCGACCCGGCGTCGCCGGGGTCCTGTCTCCTACAGTGTCGCCGGGCGACCTGTGGGAGGAGGGGGATGAGGGAGACATCCGAGCCGGCCGTGCGGGGCACGGGAGTCGCGGTGGCGCTGTACGCCGTCATGACGGTCCTCATGCTCCTGCAGCAGCCCGGCACCACCACCTACGACACCCGCGCGGAGCTGACCGAGCGCCCCGGCAGCTTCCTGTCCGGCGCCTTCAACCTGTGGCACCCGGAGTCCAACTTCGGCGAGTTCCAGAACCAGGCCTACGGCTACCTCTTCCCGCAGGGCACCTGGTTCTGGCTCAGCGACCTCCTCGGCATGCCCGACTGGGTGAGCCAGCGGCTGTGGTCCGCCCTGATCCTGGTCCTGGCGTGCGAGGGTGCGCGGCGGGTGGGCCGTGCGGTCGGGCTGGCGGAGCTGCCCGCGCTGCTGGCCGGCGCCTTCTTCGCGCTCTCGCCGCGGCTGCTCGGCACCGTGACGGTCCAGACGGCCGAGTCGCTGCCCGGCGCGGTCATGCCGTGGCTGGTCCTGCCCGTCGTGCTCCACCTGCGCGGCCGGCTCTCCGGGCGCGCAGCGGCACTGCTCAGCGGTGCGGCGGTCGTGTGCATGGGCGGCGTCAACGCCGTCGAGACCGCCGCCTGCCTCCCGCTCGCCGTCCTCCTCGTGCTGTGGGGCGTGCGCGGCCGGCTCGCCACGTGGCGCTTCGCGGCCGGCTGGGCGGCCGCGGTCGGCGCCGCCTGCCTGTGGTGGGCGTTGCCGCTCGCGGTGCTGGCCAAGTACGCGCCGCCGTTCTTCGAGTACGTCGAGAGCGCCAGTGACACCACGTCGCTGATCGGCTGGTCAGAGGCGGCCCGCGGCGACTCGTCGTGGCTCGGCTACCTGCTGTCCGGCGACCGGCCGTGGTGGCCGGCGGCCTTCGACCTCGCGACCGAGCCGGTCCTCGTCGTCGTGGCGGCCGTCGTGGCGGGGGTCGGGCTGGCCGGGCTCACCCTCATCGAGGGTCCGGTACGGCGCCCGCTGCTTCTCGCCGCGTTGCTCGGCCTGGGCTGCCTGACCGTCGCCCACGGCGGCGTCGCCGGAGCCCCGGTCGCCGGCGCCTTCCGCGACCTGCTCGACGGCCCGCTGCAGATCTTCCGCAACGTCCACAAGATCGACCCGGTAGTGCGACTGCCCCTCGCCCTCGGCTTCGGTACGGCGGTCGCGGCCGGCGCCGAGCGCCTGGTGGCCCGCCGGCCCCGGCTCGAGCCGGGGCGCAGCGGCCTGGTCCTGGTGCCCCTGCTGCTGCTCGCGGTGCTCGGCCAGCCCTTCCTCGGCTCCGACACCCGCACCCCGGGCTGGACCGACATCTCCGAGCCCTGGCAGCAGGCGCGGGACTACCTCGCCGACCAGCAGGCCGACGAGGGCTCGCAGCAGGCCGACCGCACCCTCGTCGTACCGGGCTCGAGCTTCGCGCAGCAGGCCTGGGGCTGGACCCTCGACGAGCCGCTGGCGATCCTCGGCGGGGTCGACATGGTCAGCCGCACCCAGGTCCCGCTCGTGCCGGGAGAGTCCATCCGCTACCTCTCCGCGCTCGACCAGTCGATCGTGACCGGGCGGGTGACGCCGGCCCTCGTCGACGAGCTGGCCCGCGCAGGCATCGGGCACGTCGTGCTCCGGCGCGACCTGCTGCGCCAGGTCACCCGCTCGCCCCATCCCGGAGGCGCCGCGGTCGCGCTGGCGAAGGCCGGGATGCAGCGGGTCGCGGCGTTCGGCGCCACCGCCGACGACGAGCCGGAGGTCGAGGTGTTCCGGGTCCCGCGGCGGCTGCCGGTGGTCCGGGCGACCGCGCTCGACGACGTCGCGACCGTCCGCGGCGCGGCCGAGAGCAGCCTGCTCGCCCAGAGCGCCGGCCTGGTCGGTGCCGACCAGCCGACGGTCCTCGAGGGCGAGCCCGGCTGGGACCGCTCGGCCGACATCGTCACCGACACCGACCAGCGACGCGAGCGCGCGTTCGGCAGCAACGACGAGGGTCTCTCCGCGCTGATGACCGCCGACGAGCCGTGGCGCGTCGCACGGGCCGCCCACGACTTCCCGGGCGAGCCCGGCGGCACGCCGGTCGTCGCCCGCTACGCGGGGTTGAGGGGACTGGAGGCCTCCTCGGCGCAGGGGTACGCCGACAACTTCGGCCCGGTCATCACCGCGTCCGGCCCGTACGCCGCCGTCGACGGCGACCTCGACACGCAGTGGGTCACCTCGTCGGCGACCGCCCCCGAGCGGCAGTGGCTCCGGCTGGACCTCGCCGCCCCACGGGCCGTGCGGACCGTGACCGTGACGCCGGTCGCCGACGACCCGCAGGTCGTCCCGATCCGCACGATCGAGGTCGCGGCGGGCACCCAGACCGTCCGGGCGAGCGTCGGCGCCACAGGCGCGCCGGTCCGGGTGCGCCTCGACGGCAGCCGCGTCGACCGGGTGGAGGTGCGGATCGTCGAAGCGGCGACCGCGGCACGCTCGGCCCGGGTGGGCCTGCGCGAGGTCGCCGTCGACGGACTGCGGCCGCGTCGCACCTTCGTGGTCCCCGGCACCGCCGGCCCGGACGACGCCCTGGCCTTCAGCACCGTCCCCGGCCGCCGCGCGTGCTTCATCACCCCGAGCGTGCCGGACTGCGACGTGACCCGGATCCGGCAGCCGGAGGAGGCCGGCGGGATCGACCGGTCCTTCGCCCTCGAGGCCTCCGGCTCCTACCGGCTCACCGGGCACGTCGTCGTACGGAACACCCCCGAGGCCGCGCTGCTGCTCGACCAGGTCGAGCGCCGTCCCCCGGTCGAGGTGACCTCGTCGTACGGCGGAGATCCGAAGGTCGCCGGCCGCTTCGCCTACGACGGGCAGCCGAGCACCGCGTGGGTCTCCGACGACAGCGACCTGTACCCGACCCTGACCTTCCAGTGGCGCCGCACCCGCACCATCACGGGGATCAGCGTCCCGGCGAGCGGGGTCGCCGGCACTCCGGTGGCGGCGGTCATCACCTCGGGGCGGCGCACCCAACGGGTCGTGCTCGACGCCGGCGGCGCGGTCCCGATCGACCCGGTCCGCACCAACCGGCTGCAGGTGCGCTTCGAGAAGGCCCCCGGAGCCGGGCACGTGGTGGTCCCCGAGATCGAGCTGACCGGCGTCGACGTGACCCGGCCCCTGGTGGGGGACGCGCCCACCGGCGCGCTGTGCGGGCTCGGGCCGGTCATCGAGGTCGGCGGCCGCGAGGTCGCCACGCGTGTCACCGGGACCATGGCCGACCTGGTCAACGGGACCCCGCTCGAGCTCGAGAGCTGCGAGCCGTCCGCGGTCCGGCTGCCCTCAGGTGCCCAGGACCTGCACGCCACGCCGACGAGTGAGTTCGAGCTCGCCGACGTCTCACTCGTGCCGGCCGGGCAGCAGGCCACGGCCGTCCGCGAGCGTGACGTCACCGTCCAGCGCTGGGACCGTGATCGTCGTACGGTCCGTGTCGGCAGCGGCCCCGCGGCGGTGCTGTGGCTGCCGGAGAACGCCAACCCCGGCTGGGTCGCCGAGCTCGACGGGCGCCGCCTCGAGCCGATCCGCGTCGACGGCTGGCAGCAGGGGTGGCTGCTCCCGGCCGGCCAGGAGGCCGCGACGGTCCGACTGCGCTACGCACCCCAGCAGACGTACGCCGTCGTGCTCCCCCTCGGCCTGGCCGTCAGTGGCGGCGTGCTGCTGCTGGGCGCTGCCTGCCTCGTGCTCGTGCTCGTACGGCGCAGCCCGCGCGATCGCCGGCGTCCGTGGCCGGCGACCGAGCCCGCCACCCGCCCGCTGTGGTGGGGCGTCGCCCTCGTCGCGGCCGGGGTGCTGCTCGGCCCGGTGGCCGCCGTCGGGCTGCTCGCCGGCGCGTTCCTGCCCCGACACCCGGCCCGCTCCGCGGTGGCGGTGCTCGTGCTGGTGTCCGCGTCGGGCCTGCTCGACGCCCTCGACGGCGGACGCTTCGTGACCGGCAGCGCCGACGTCGCCGCGGCGCTGGGCGTCGGCCTGGTCGCGGGCCTCGTGCTGGGCCGGCCGACCCGTCGCGCGGAGGTGGCGCGATGAGCGCGTGGCGCGGACGGCAGGGGACGGCGGCGATCGCCGTACTGCTCTCGATGGTGGTCAGCCGGGCGGTGCTCCTGGCGGGCTCGTGGTTCAACCAGGACGACTTCTACCTCTCGGGCCGGGCGGCCTCCGCCGACCTGAGCGCCGAGTTCCTGGTCCGCGACACGGCGGGCCACGTCAACCCGCTGCAACAGCTGGCCTACTGGCTGCTCGCCCACCTGGCGCCGTACAGCTGGGCGAGCGTGGCCACCTTCGTGCTGCTGCTGCAGACCGCGGCCACGGTCGTGATGTGGCTGATCCTGACGCGGCTGCTGGGGGAGCGGTGGAGCCGGGTGGTGCTGCTGGCCGTCTTCGCGTGGGCCCCGCTCACCCTCGCCACGACGCTGTGGTGGAGTGCGGCGATGGGTCTGTGGCCCCACGTGCTCTGCTCGCTGCTGGCGGTGTGGCTGCTGGTGCGCTGGCGGCAGGGCGATGCCCGGGCGGTGTGGGCCGTGCTCGCGATCCTGCTCACGACGGCTGTCGGGCTGCTCTGGCACGAGCGCGCCGTGCTCATCCCTCCGGTGCTGTACGGCGTCGCGGTGGCGCTCGCCGACGAGGCGACCGGCTGGCGGCGACTGCGGGCAGCGCTGACGCGGTTCCGCTGGCTGTGGGCCGGGCAGGTGCTGCTGCTCGGCGGCTTCCTCGTCGCGCACGGCATGCTGACCGACGTCGAGGGCGGGGAGAGCACCTGGAAGCAGCGCCTCGAGGTGACCTGGTCGTTCCTCGGCCGCAACATCGTCCCCGGCCTGTTCGGCGGTCCGTGGACCGGCGAGCTCGACGGCGGCGCGGTGCGGCCGGCCGTGTGGGTCGTGGTGGTGTCGCTCGTGCTCGCGCTGGCCGGAGCGGTGCTGCTCCTGGTCCGCGGCGGGCCGGCCCGTCGCTGGGGCCTGGCGTTCCTCGTCGCCTATGTGGCCGCCGACCTCGCCCTGCTGCTGTCCGGCCGCGCGGGCTTCGGCTCGATCATCGGCCTCGACCCGCGCTACTCCTCCGACACGGTGCACGCCGCGGTGCTCTGCGTCGCCCTGTGCCTGCGCGGCTCCCGGCCCTGGCTCGGGCTGCTGGAGACGGCGTCCGCGCGGGTCCGCGGGGGCGTCGTCGCCACCACCGTCCTGCTGTACGGCGCCGCGTCGGCGGCCGGCACCGCCCTGCTCGTGCCCCACTTCCAGAACACCGAGGACAAGGCCTTCGTCACGACGCTGCGCTCGCAGTTCGCCGCCGACCCGACGGCCGTCCTGTTCGACCGGCTCGCACCGACCGACGTCGTGCTGCCACTCGTCGGCGCCGACTCCCAGCTCTCGCGGATCCTCGCGCCCCTGCCCGAGCACCTGCGCTTCGACGAGGCGTCCGCGCACCTGCGGGTGGTCGCCGACGACGGCAGCCTGCGGCCGGTCGAGCTCGCGGGGATCATCCCCGCCGAGGACGGACCCGACGACGGGTGCGGCTACGAGGTCGGCCGTGCGTCTCGGCGCGCCCCGTTCGTCGTACCCGTCGACGGTCGGCTGCTCGTCCGCGTCTCCTACTTCACCTCGGACGAGACGACGCTGAGCGTCACGACGGACGGATGGAGCACCGACTTCCTCGCCAGCCGCGGCCCGAACCGGATGTGGCTGGTGCTGCCCGACCTCGCGGGCGAGGTCGACGCGCTCACCTTCCGCGGCGACGGCCGGTCGACGGTCTGCATCACCGACATCGACGCCGGCCTCCCGGAGCAGCCGTGAGCCTGCGTCGCGCGGGCGGCCCCGACCTGGCGGTGACGCTCGCGGTCACCGCGCTGGTGTTGGGCCCGCTCCTCGTCGGCGGCGGCTACTGGCTCGTCGGCGACATGGTCTTCGTGCCCCACCAGCCCTGGAAGAGCGCATGGCTCGGCCTGGACGGCTCGCTGCCGCGCGCCGTCCCGATGGACGCGCTGGTCTCACTGGCCACCCACGTGGTGCCGGGCAGCGTGGTCCAGCGACTGCTGCTGGTCGGCGGGTTCCTCGCGGGCGGGCTCGGGATCGCGCGCGTCGTCGCCGAGCAGCGGTGGTACGCCCGCGCTGCCGCGATCACGCTGTTCTGCTGGAACCCGTGGGTCCTGGAACGGCTGCTGATCGGCCAGTGGGCGATCCTGCTGGGCTACCTGTTGCTGCCGTGGGTCGCGCTCGCCGCGCTCCGGCTGCGCGCGGACCGGCAGGCGTGGGCACCTGCGGCCGTCGTGCTCGTGCTGTCCGCGGTCTGCAGCCCGTCGAGCGGGGTGATGGCCGTCGGGGTCCTGGCCGTGCTCGCGCTCGGTCGGGACCGGCGTACCTGGGCGTGGGTGGGCCTGCTCGCCCTCGCCGCCAACCTGTGCTGGGCCGTGCCGGCGCTGACCGCCTCCACCGTGCGGGTGTCGACCGACGGCGTCTTCGCGGGCTTCGCGGCCCGCGCCGAGTCCGCGGCCGGTACGGCGGCCAGCGTGTTCTCCCTCGGCGGCATCTGGAAGACCTCGATCGTCCCCGAGGAGCGCACCAGCGCCGTGCTGGTGCTGCTGTCCTGCCTGCTCAGCGTCGTTGCCTGCGTCGGGCTGGCGCGCGGTGGCACGGACCGGCGTCGCTGGGCGGTCCTCGGCGCCGCGGCCGTCGTGCTCGCGCTGCTGCCCGCGCTGCCGGGTGGCAGCGGCCTGCTGGAGGGACTCGCCGGCCACGTGCCGGGGCTGGCCCTGCTGCGCGACTCGCACCGCTTCCTGGCGCCGCTCGGCCTCGTGCTGGCGGTCGGCTCGGCCCATGCGGTCAGCGCGGTGCGGGCCCGGATCCGCCCCGGGACGGGGGCGTTGTGGAGTGCGGTGGTGCTGCTCGTCGTGGCCCCCCTGCTGCTCCTGCCCAGCCTGGCGTGGGGCGCGCTGGGTGACCTGCCGCGCTCGTCGTACCCGACGGCGTGGGAGGACGTCGCCGACCTGGTCGGCTCGGACGACACCACTGTCGTGCTGCCCTGGGAGGGCTCCTACCGTGGCTACTCCTGGAACCACCGTCGCGCCGTCCTCGACCCGGCGCCCCGGCTGCTGCCCGGCACCGTGCTGGTCGACGACCGCGTGCTGCTGGCCGACCGCGTCGTCCCGGCCGAGGACCCGCGGGTCGTCGCGGTCGCGCTCGCGCTGGCCGATCCCGACCCGGCCGGAGCCCTGCGCGCCCAGGGTGTGCGCTGGGTGCTGGTGGAGCGGGGGATGGGGGAGCCCGAGGTCCCCGCCGGCAGGGTCGCGTACGACGGCGGCGGGCTGATGCTCGTCGACCTCGCCGCCGGCGGGCCGGTCGCCGACATTGCGGGCGACGACGACCGTTCGCGTCACGTTCTGGTGTCGATCGGCCTGACTTCCGCGATTCTTTTGCTTTTGGCCGGTGCCGCATGGATACTCCGGTCTGGGAGTAACGGGCATCACAGTCATGAAAGTCATGGGGTGTGATGCTCTGTGCCGGTCTTTGGGAGGGGACCGTCGCATGAACACGATCATCGCCACTGTCGTCGGGGCACTCGCCTCGACCGCTGTCCTCGTCGCCGGCGTCAACGCCGCGCAGGGTGAGCACAAGCCCGTCAGCAACGAGAAGCTCTACAGCTACGCCAGCAAGTAGGGCGCCTTCGCCGCATCCTCGAATGACCCCGGTCGCTCGAGGCGCGGTTCGTCGTACCGTCCCTGGGGAGGGGGACGGCTGAGCAGACGGCTTGGGAGGGTCCGATGCTGCAGATCGTCATTCCGGCGTACAACGAGGAACGCCGGCTGCCGCGCACGCTGCGGGAGCTGCGTCGTCACGTGACGGCGCACCGCGGCGTGCTCGGCCGGGTGGAGGTGCTCGTCGTCGACAACGCGAGCACCGACCGCACCGCGGAGGTGGCCCGTGAGGCCGACTCGGCGGCGCTGCCCGTGCGGGTGGTGCGGTGCGCGCGCCGCGGCAAGGGTGCCGCGGTCCGTGCGGGCCTGCTCGCCACCGACGCCGACCTGGTGTGCTTCATGGACGCCGACGGCGCGACCGGCCTCGACGCGATCGAGGCGGCCTGGCGCGAGGTGCTCCTCGGCGCCGACGTCGTCATCGGGTCGCGGGCGGTCGCCGGGAGCGAGACCGAGGCACGGCACTGCCGCACCCGTTCGCTGGGTGCGGCGGCCTACCGACGCCTCGCCGGCCGGCTGGTGCCGGGGATCGCCGACACCCAGTGCGGGTTCAAGGTGTTCCGCGGGAGCCTGGCCCGGTCGGCCGCGCGCCGGCTGGAGACCGCGGGGTTCTCGTTCGACGTCGAGCTGCTCGTGCGCCTGCGCGGCCTCGGCGCCGAGGTGCAGGAGATCCCGGTGACCTGGACCGACGTGCCCGGGTCGACCTTCGTGCCGTCGCGCCACGGCGCCGCGGCGTTCGCAGAGCTGGCCCGGATCGCCTGGCGCTGCCGGGCGCTCGACCGGCCCGCGCCGGTCGCGGCCGCCCCGGTGCTGCTCGCCGGGAGCCAGGCATGACCCGGCCCGACCACGCGCTCGCGGGTCGACGCGTCGTCGTCGTCAACTGGCGCGACCTCGACCACTCGCTCGCCGGCGGCGCGGAGATCTACGCCTGGCAGTACGCCCGGGCGCTGCACGAGGCCGGGGCGCGGGTGCACTTCGTGACCGCTCGTGACGAGGGCCAGGCGCCCCGCGAGGTCCGCGACGGGATCGCCGTACGCCGCGGCGGGGGCGCGCTGACGTTCTACCTGTTCGCGCTGGCCTGGCTGTTGCGCCACCGGCGGCGGATCGACGCCGTGATCGACCCGGCCTGCGGGCTGCCGTCGTTCTCGCCGCTGGTCCTGCGCCGCGGCACTCCGGCCCTGCTCATCGTCCACCACGTGCACCAGGCCCAGTTCGCGGTGCACTTCCCGGCTCCGGTCGCGGCCTTCGGCCGCTGGATGGAGCGGGTCGCGATGCGCTCGGTCTACCGGCACCACGTGACCGCTGCGGTGTCGGCCTCGACCGTCGCCGAGATGCGCGAGCAGCTCGGCTGGACCGGGGACGTCCGGATCCTGGAGAACGGTGCGGACCTGCCCGACGCACAGCAGGTCGATGCTGCGGCGAAGGATCCCGACCGGGTCGTCGTCCTGGGCCGGCTGGTCACCCACAAGCGGGTCGACCTCGTGCTCGAGGCAGTGCGCCGCGCGCAGGACAGCGCCGCGCTCGCCGGCCGCACCCTCCGCGTCGACGTCATCGGCCGCGGGCCCGAGCACGACCGGCTGGTCGCCAGGGCGGCCGAGCTCGGCCTCGCCGGCCAGGTCACGTTCCACGGCTTCGTGCCGGCAGCCGACAAGGACGGCCTGCTCGCGCGGGCCTCGGTGCAGGTGTGCGCCTCGGATGCCGAGGGCTGGGGCCAGGCGGTCATCGACGCGGCCGCCCACGGCGTACCCACCGTGGCCCGGGACGTGCCCGGGCTGCGTGACTCGATCCGGCCGGGGGAGAGCGGCTGGCTGGTCCCCGACAGCGCGGACCCGGCCACCGTCGTCACCCGGATCACCGACGCGTTGACCGCCGCCCTTGTCGACGCCGCCGACCCCGGGACCCGCGTCCTGCGCGCCGAGGCGTGCCTGGCCTGGGCCCACAAGTTCGACTGGTCGCAGATGCGCTCGCAGGCGCGCGACCTGACCATCCAGCTCCTCGGGCACGCGGCCGCGCTGCCCGACCGTCACCACCCACGCGACGCTCGCGTGGCCGTCTGAGAGAGGCTCGCTCATGCGCAGCAAGCTCGCCGCCGTGTCCGTCGGACTCGGTGTCTTCCTGATCGTGGCAGCCGCCCTGGTCCGCTTCTACGCCTACCCGGTTCTCGCCAACGTGCCGCCCGACTACGAGGGCACCACCAAGCTCGAGGCCAAGGGCGCCGAGATCTTCAACTCCGACCCCGACGTGCTCGCGCCGGAGACCTCGGACCTCGACATCACGTCGTTCACCATCGCCGACAGCGGCGTCAAGGCGCCCGGCGACACGGTGGTGTGGGTGAACTCGACCACGGTCAAGCGGGTCGGCGGCGAGGACTTCCAGCAGACCCGTGAGCGGGCGCCCTTCGACGGCAAGACCGGTGCCGCCGTCGACTGCGCCAAGTGCGGCTCGTGGGAGGAGGTCGCGAGCGCCGACGACTTCACCAAGGTCGACCGGGTCGACGTCACCCGCAAGGGGCTGGTCTTCAAGTTCCCGTTCGCCACCGAGAAGAAGGACTACCCGCTCTGGGACGGCACGCTCGGCAAGGCCGTCGACGCGAAGTTCGAGGGCGAGGAGAAGGTCGACGGCCTCACGGTCTACAAGTTCGTGCAGACCATCCCCGACACCATGGTCGAGACGCGCAGCGTCCCGGCGAAGGTCTTCGGCTCCACCGAGACCGGCAATGTCGAGGCCGAGATGTGGTACCAGATGACCCGCACCTTCTGGGTCGAGCCGACCACCGGCTCGCCGGTCAACCGGGTCGAGAACCGCGTCCAGGAGCTGCGGTACGACGGCACCAGCGTCCCCGCGTTCACCGGCACGGTGCAGTACACCCAGGCCCAGGTCGACGACCTGGTCAGCGACGCCAAGGGCAACGCGACCCTGCTCGGCGGCATGAAGCTGGTCTTCCCCGGCATCCTGCTGCTGCTCGGCGCCGGCCTGCTGGCCGCGGGCCTGGTCCTCGGCAAGAGCGCCCGCCAGCAGCGGACCGCCCGGCGTGACGACAAGGCGCTCGTCGACGCCTGACCCCTAGGACTCCTCTCCGAGGAGGGAGACGACGGCCTCGAGCATCTGCTCGAGGCCGTTGTCGTTCCACTGCGCGGCGCGGGCCCGCAGGGTCAGCACGGTGCGGCCGCGGTGGCCGACCGCGCCGAGCGAGAGCCCGGTGCCGCCGGCGGTCACGGGGTGGAAGGCGAGCCGCTCCACGTGGGGCGCCTCGACCTCGCCGAGGTGGGACACGAGCAGCGTCGAGCCCAGCCGTGGAGCCAGCAGCCGCAGGCCGGTCGCGGTCGCCCGGGCCGCCAGGCGCGTCCACGGCCGGTCGGGCGCCGGCCTCGGCGGCGTCACCACGGGGGCGGTGCGCAGCGCCTCGGTGACGCCGGCCAGGTCGAGCCGTTCGACGTCGCGCAGGCGCAGCAGCACGCTGTGGTCGCCGAGCCCGGCGCCGGCCTGTCCGCGAACGGCGCCCACGGCGATCGCGACGTGGCGCGCCTGCTGGCCGCGCGCGGCCTGGTGCCGCACCACCGCCCGCGCGGCGGCGTGGACCAGCGGCGCCGCGCGTACCGTGCCCGGGACCTCGGCCGCCACCAGCACGTCGCCGGGCGTGGGCACCGGGACCGCCGGGGGGCTCACCCCTGAAGGCGGGTGGAGAGCCACCTCGCCGAGCCGCCGGGCGGCCGTCGTGACGAGGCCACCGGTCGTCGTACGGTCCCCGACCCCGCGCGCCGACGAGGTCGCGGGACCCAGGCCGAGGCGATCCAGGACCGTCAGCAGGCCGAGGCCGTCGACTGCGCCGTGGTGGGCGGACACCACGACGTCGCGGCCGTGAGCGCCGACGAGCAGCGGCTCGCGCGACGGTGCGACGAGTGCGTCGTACAGGTGGGCGAGGGTCGGTGCGGTGAGCGGTGGGCGCGCGGGCCACCCCTCGGCACGGACCAGGGCGTCCAGCCGGTCGGCGAGCTCGACGGTCCGGACCGGTGCCGGCACGCTCGCGGTCAGCAGGATCCGCCAGCCGATCCGGGGATCGGCGACCCAGCCGCGGTCGTCGTACCCGCTCACGGCTTGTGGGCGAGGACCACCAGGCTGACGCCCGGCAGCCGCTTGACGGGCAGGCCGCGCTCGACCGCGAGGGCGGCGCGCAGCCCGGCGTTGAGCACCGGGTGCACCTCCTCCATCTCGCTCTCGGCGGCGTGCTTGTTGCGGCGGCGGGCGCGGACGACCGGGCGCAGCAGCACGTTCCACGACCAGAGGTCGTCGATGACCAGCCCGGCGCCGGTCACGAGGTCGGCCAGCTGCTGCCTCTCGTAGCGGCGGACGTGGCCCAGCGCGACGTCGTGCCCGCTCCACAGCGCCATCCCGGCCGGGACCGCCACGAGCACGCGGCCACCCGGACGCAGCACCCGCACGGTCTCGCGGGCCACCGCCGCGTCGTCGTCGATGTGCTCCCACGCGTCGGTCGACATCACCAGGTCGACCGACGCGTCCGCGACGGGCAGCTGCCGGCCGTCGCCCTGCACGACCGGGATGCCGCGGGCGGCGGCGATGTCGGAGCCGGTGTCGGTGTACTCGACCCCGATCGCCTGCCAGCCGAGCTCGCGCAGCACCGCGGTGTTGCCACCCATGCCACACCCGACGTCGATGGCGCGGCCCGCCGGCCAGTCGCGGACGGTACGTCGCACGAGGGCTCGGCGGGCGGCGTACCACCAGTGCCGGTGCTCGAGCTCGGCCGACTTGGCGATCTCCTCCGCGTCCACGGATCCACCCTAGTGACAGTGCACGAGAGGTGGCGGTTCCCCTCAGCCGTGGCGGCTCGGGTCGGTCTTGGTCCGGACCTCCTTGCCGTCGCGGCCGCCGCCCCAGTCGGTGTCGGCGAGGGTCGGGTCGGTCTTCCGCTTGCCGAAGCTCTTGTTCTTCGCGCCGGTGACCTCGTCGTAGTCGCTCAGCTTGTCCTTGTCGGTGTCGGCGAGGGTCGGGTCGGTCTTGCGGACCTTGATCTTGTAGGGCCCGCCGTTGGCCTTCGAGCGGACGACCCGCTGTCCGACCTTGACGCCGGTGACCTCCTGGAAGTCGGTGAGCCGGTCGCCGTCGGTGTCCCGGTTGCACGGGTTGGTGCGGACCAGGCCGATCGTCTTCGCCTTCGACTTCCTCGGCTTGCCCCGGACCGTCCAGTACTTCTGCGCCACGTCGGACCCGTTGACCTCCTGGCCGTCGGTCAGGCCGTCGGCGTCGGTGTCGCGCCAGAGCGGGTTGGTGCTGGTCGCGACACCAGCCGGAGTCACGCATCCCGTCGGTCCGAAGACCTCCCGCCCGTCCTTGAGGCCGTCGCCGTCGGTGTCCGGGTTGTTCGGGTTGGTCCAGGCCGCCTTCTCGGCACCGTCGTTCAGCCCGTCGTCGTCGGTGTCCGGGTTGTTCGGGTCGGTCCCGTCCGCCGCCTCCTGGCTGTCCGGTACGCCGTCGCCGTCGGTGTCCTTCGGCGGTACGTCGACGGTGAAGGTGGTGGTGTCGTCGACGCCGGTGCCGTTGGCGTTGCCATCGGCCGTGACGGTGTGGCTGCCTTCAGTCAGGTCGGTGGTCGGGGTGTAGGTCCAGTTGCCGGACCCGTCGACGGGGACGGTGATGGGGGTGCCGCCGTCGATGACCAGGGTGATCGTCGAGTTGGGTTCGGCGGTGCCGGTGATGGCGGGGGTGGTGTCGGTGACGGTGGAGGCGTCGGCCGGGGCGGTGATCACGGTGGCGGCGGCGGGTACGGCGTCGACGGTGAAGGTGGTGGTGTCGTCGACGCCGGTGCCGTTGGCGTTGCCGTCGGCGGTCACGGTGTGGCTGCCGTCGGTGAGGTCGGTTCCTGGGGTGTAGGTCCAGTTGCCCGACCCGTCGACGGGGACGGTGATGGGGGTGCCGCCGTCGATGACCAGGGAGATCGTCGAGTTGGGTTCGGCGGTGCCGGTGATGGCGGGGGTGGCGTCGGTGACGGTCGAGGCGTCGGCCGGGGCGGTGATCACGGTGGCTGCGGCGGGTACGGCGTCGACGGTGAAGGTGGTGGTGTCGTCGACGCCGGTGCCGTTGGCGTTGCCATCGGCCGTGACGGTGTGGCTGCCTTCAGTCAGGTCGGTGGTCGGGGTGTAGGTCCAGTTCCCTGTGCCGTCCACGGGGACGGTGATGGGGGTGCCGCCGTCGATGACCAGGGAGACCGTGGTGCCGGGCTCGGCGGTGCCGGTGATGGCGGGGGTGGCGTCGGTGACGGTCGAGGCGTCGGCCGGGGCGGTGATCACGGTGGCGGCGGCGGGTACGGCGTCGACGGTGAAGGTGGTGGTGTCGTCGACTCCGGTGCCGTTGGCGTTGCCGTCGGCCGTGATGGTGTGGCTGCCTTCAGTCAGGTCGGTGGTCGGGGTGTAGGTCCAGTTGCCGGACCCGTCGACCGGCACGCTGATCGGGGTGCCACCGTCGATCACCAGGGAGACCGTGGTGCCGGGCTCGCCGGTGCCGGTGATGGCGGGGGTGGCGTCGGTGACGGTCGAGGCGTCGGCCGGGGCCGTGATGACAGTGTCGGCCGGGGTGGCGCCGCACTCGACGCCGCCTGCCGGCGCCGTGGCCTCGACCGCACCGGCGCCGATCGCCAGGTCGAGGTCCGCCAGCTCGGTGAGGGCGAGCGACGCCTGCAGCCGGATGCGCAGCACGGCGTCGAGGGCACCCGCGCCAGTGGCGCCGGAGGAGGTGTCGGTGAAGTTGGCCAAGCCGATCTGCAGGCTGACGGTGGCGAGACCGAGGTTGACCGGGACGTTCACCATGCCGTCGCCGACGTTGATCGTGGCGAGGGGAAGGCCGGCCACGAGGACCTGGGCGGTGACGGCGGGGCTGACGACGGCGGCGGTACCGGTGGTGCCGTCCGAGGTGGCCCGGGTCACGACGGCGTCGGAGAGCCGGACCGTGATGCCGCCGGCCACGGCGGGCAGCAGCTGGACGTCGCCGACCGTGGTGCTGGTCTCGGAGACCATGTCGGCGTGACCGTCGACGTCGGCGTCGACCAGCTTCGTCGTGGTCGTCGCCTGGACCGCGCCGATCGTCGCCACGTTGTTCAGCAGGCCGACCGACGCTACGGAGCTGGTGGAGCGGCCGAGCAGGCGCTCGGTGCCGACGAGCGGCGGGCAGGACGTCGCGCTGACGTAATTGGCCGCCACGGTGCGGTCGATCGCGTCGATCGCGCCCAGGGCGGCGAGGTCGAGCGGCACCAGCGTGTCGGACGCGGAGTCCGTCGGCGGCGCGGTGACGCTGAGGCTGTCCAGGTCGATCGGGATACCGGCCAGCGCGACGTCCACGTTGGCGGAGTCCGCGGTGACGTTGTCGGCTGCCAGCGTGCTGTCGACGGTGGTGAGCGCGTGGCCCACCGGCACGCTCGCCGCCGACGCATCGAGTACGTCGACCGGCAGGTCCACGAGGTCGGCGTGCGCCGATCCCGAGTAGGGGGCCGGCAGGGGATCGGCCTGCGCTGGTGGGGCGAGTGGAACGGTCAGTGCGAGTGCGGCCATGGTCGCGGCCGCCGTACCGAGTGGCGCCACGGCCCTGAGCCTGCGACGCGCCTGTGATGCGGACATGAGGTGCTCCCTCCAGCACGGTTCCCGAACCGCCACTATTGATGAGCGGGACGGTCCCGGGGAGGGGTACGCCGTCGATCCGGCCGGAATGAGGACGGAAGGCCCGGCCGGCCATGGTCCGAAATGACCAGGTCAGCCCAGGTCCGCGCCGAAGATGGCCGTGCCCGGCGTGAGCCGCCCACGGGTCCCGGACCACCCGCCCCAGAGCCGCTCGTGCCCCTCGGGCCACTCCGGCTCGAGCAGCGTGGTCAGCCGGAAGCCCGCCCCCGCCAGTAGCGCGACCCAGTCGCCGAGGGTGCGGTGGTGCTCGACGTACGACGTCGCGCCGGTCGCGTCGTCGACCTCGACGTACGGCGTGCGGTCCCAGTACGACTGGGTCGCCGTCAGCCCCTCCTCGCCGGGATCGTCGGGGAACATCCACCGTGTGGGGTGGGTGATCGAGAACGCGAACCTGCCACCCGGACGCAGCACCCGCGCGGTCTCGGCGACGGCGACGTCGATGTCGGCCACGAACTGCAGCGCCCCGAAGGAGGAGAACACGACGTCGAAGCTCGCGTCGGCGAAGGGGAGCGCGGTGGCGGTGCCGAGCACGCTGGGTACGACGACCGTGGACGCCTCGTCGATCCGTCGCGAGTGCTGCAGCTGCCGGTGGGAGAGGTCGAGCCCGATGGCGCGCCCGCCCCGGCTGCGCACCCAGCGCGAGCACTGACCGGCGCCGGAGCCGACCTCGAGGACGTCGCGATCGCGCACCTCGCCCAGAATCCCGGCGTTCTCCTCCCTCAGCCCCTCGGGGCCCCACACGAAGCCGATGTCACCGAGGAACCCGCCGTGGGTCGCCTGGTACTCGTCGGCGTACCGGTCCCAGTCGGCTCCGTTGGCACGGCGCGACTCGCCCTCGTCGGCGGCCCGCCGGTGGGCGGTCACGGGGGGATGTGGCCATGCTTCGACGCCCTCTGCGCCCTCGACGTCCTGCACGTCTGCCGAGGATAGTGGTCGCCGGTTGGACTCCCGCGTCGGGCGGCGCGTACTCTGGAACGTCTGTGTGCTGGCCTGCCCGCCGGGCGACGGTCCGCAGACGCATCATCCCGACTACATCTGCCCACTTCAAGGACTGACCGACTACATGACGAGCACCCTCTCGACCCCCCTTGCGAGCTTCGACGACAACGCGCCCCAGGTCGCGGTCAACGACATCGGCTCCGAGGCGGACTTCCTGGCCGCCATCGACGCGACCATCAAGTACTTCAACGACGGCGACATCGTCGACGGCACCATCGTCAAGGTGGACCGTGACGAGGTTCTGCTGGACATCGGCTACAAGACCGAGGGCGTCATCCCCTCGCGTGAGCTGTCGATCAAGCACGACGTCGACCCGTCCGAGGTCGTCCAGGTGGGCGACAAGGTCGAGGCTCTCGTTCTCCAGAAGGAGGACAAGGAGGGTCGCCTGATCCTGTCCAAGAAGCGCGCCCAGTACGAGCGCGCCTGGGGCACGATCGAGGAGATCAAGGAGGCCGACGGCGTCGTCGAGGGCACCGTCATCGAGGTCGTCAAGGGCGGCCTCATCATCGACATCGGCCTGCGCGGCTTCCTGCCCGCCTCGCTCGTCGAGATGCGCCGGGTCCGCGACCTGCAGCCCTACGTCGGTCAGACCCTCGAGGCCAAGATCATCGAGCTCGACAAGAACCGCAACAACGTGGTCCTGTCGCGCCGTGCCTGGCTCGAGCAGACCCAGTCCGAGGTCCGCCACGGCTTCCTCACCCAGCTCCAGAAGGGCCAGATCCGCAAGGGTGTCGTGTCCTCGATCGTCAACTTCGGTGCGTTCGTGGACCTCGGCGGCGTCGACGGTCTCGTCCACGTCTCGGAGCTGTCCTGGAAGCACATCGACCACCCGTCCGAGGTCGTCACCGTGGGTGACGAGGTCACCGTCGAGGTCCTCGACGTCGACATGGACCGCGAGCGTGTCTCCCTGTCGCTGAAGGCGACCCAGGAGGACCCGTGGCAGCACTTCGCCCGGACCCACCAGATCGGTCAGATTGTCCCCGGCAAGGTCACCAAGCTGGTTCCCTTCGGCTCGTTCGTGCGGGTCGAGGAGGGCATCGAGGGCCTGGTCCACATCTCCGAGCTGGCCGAGCGCCACGTCGAGATCCCGGAGCAGGTCGTCCAGGTCGGCGACGACGTCATGGTCAAGATCATCGACATCGACCTCGAGCGTCGCCGGATCTCCCTCTCGCTCAAGCAGGCCAACGAGACCGCTGCCGCGGCGGACGTCGAGGAGTTCGACCCGACGCTGTACGGCATGGAGGCCACGTACGACGACCAGGGCAACTACATCTACCCCGAGGGCTTCGACCCGGAGACGGGCGAGTGGCTCGAGGGCTTCGACGAGCAGCGTGCGAAGTGGGAGGAGCAGTACGCCAAGGCGCACGCTCGCTGGGAGGCCCACGTCAAGCAGCAGGCCGACGCGAAGCAGGCCGAGATCGAGGCGGGCGAGTCCAGCTCGTACTCCTCCGCCCCGGCCGAGGACGCCACCGGCGGCTCGCTCGCGTCCGACGAGGCGCTGCAGGCGCTTCGCGAGAAGCTGACCGGCGGCAACTGATCGCCCCACGCTTCACCGCAGCAACCACGAAGGCCCCGACCGTACGGTCGGGGCCTTCGGGTCTTTCTGGCTGTCTCAGCGGTGGCCGTAGGTGAGCCGGCGCAGGACCTTCTCGGCCGGGCCGGGGTGGTCGCGCCTGTGGAGGCCGGCGGCGAGCGCCACGGAGGCGAGCCAGACGCCGACCGCGGCGAGCACCGCGAAGGCGGTGTGGCCGCCGAGGTCGAGGGCGAAGGGCGCGAACAGGACCAGCCAGCACACCGACTGGAGCAGGTAGCCGGACAGGGAGCGCTGACCGAGAGCGGCCACGGCGCCGACTCGTCCCGTGCGGGAGAGGCGGGCGCCGAGGAGGGCGAGGGCGGCGATGTAGCCGGGCCCGGCGTACTCGCCGCTGACGTCGTGGAGCAGGGCGAGGATGTCGACGGTGCCGGCGGCCGGGTGGAGGACGCCGGCGGCGACGAGGGCGTAGGGGAGTCCGCCGAGGACCGCGATGCCGAGGCCGATGACCGCGGTGCGGACGAGCAGGGTGCGGTGCTGGTCGACGTTCTCGAGGATCCGACGCCGAGCCGCCCAGATCCCGAGCCAGACGATGACGATGGCCGGCAGCACGGAAAGCGTGTGGGCGGGCCACTCGGCGATCCGGTCGCCGATGGAGGCGCGGTAGGAGTCCGCGGCGAGCGAGGGGTTCGGTGAGTTGACCAGCCCGGCGCCGCCGGACCAGTCGTGGGTGGCGGCGAGGACCGGGAGCACGACGAGGTAGATCGACTGCAGTCCCCACAGCCACAGCACCGCCCGGTGGAAGCGGTCGGTGCGGCGCACGAGCAGGAAGGTCGCGGCCAGGCCCAGCAGCCCGTACGCGCCGAGGAAGTCGCCGAAGTAGAGCAGGCCCGCGTGCACGAGGCCGAAGCCGACCAGCCAGGCGTTGCGCCGGACGAGGACCCGCCGGGGGTCGGCGCCGGCACGCTCCTGGCGCCGGGCGATCTGGACCAGGCCGTAGCCGAACATGATCGCGAAGACGGGATAGGCCCGGCTGTCGACGAGCAGGGAGAGCCCGAAGTTGAGGACCCTGGCGATGCCGTGCGGGTCGGGGTCGAGGCCGGGCTGGCCGGCGAAGGCGCAGTTGCCTGCGTTGGCGAGCGCGATGAACAGCAGCATCGCGCCACGGATCAGGTCGGGGGCGAGCGCACGCTCGCTGCGTCGGGTGGGCCCGAGAGTGGTGGTGGTCATGGCTCCACGCTCGTCGCCGCAGGCGGTGACCGCGCGGAGTCCAGGCCCCGAACCGGAGGTGGGGATATCCCCACCTGCCCGTGCGGGTCAGTCGAACCAGGTGGGCTGCTGGCGGATGAGCAGCCCGTCGCGGTGTGCCCAGTGGAGGAGCCCGCCGAGCCCGGCGAGAAGCAGGAGGAGGATCAGTGCGATGGTCATGGCAGAAATCATGCTCTGGCGCAGTTCCTGCCACCAGTGGCAGAAAAGACGCACTGCATTGATTATCTGCCACTCTGCTGCGAGAGTGGTCCGGTGCTGACCAACGTGGCCGTGATCGCCTTCGACGGCGTCGCTCCGTTCGAGCTGGGGATCCTGTGCGAGGCCTTCGGGATCGACCGCACCGACGACGGCGTGCCGGCGATCGACTTCGCCGTGTGCGCCGAGGACGACCGCCCGATGCGCACCTCGATGGGCTTCACCCTGCAGGCCGCCCACGGTCTCGACCGGGTCGCCGAGGCCGATCTGGTGGCGATCCCCGCGATCAAGAACTGCGATGCGTCGCCGGCCGTCCTCGACGCGATCCGCGCCGCCCACGACCGCGGTGCCCGGCTGATGTCGGTCTGCAGTGGCTCCTTCGTGCTCGGCCAGGCCGGCCTGCTCGACGGCCGCGAGTGCACGACGCACTGGATGCACACCGAGCGGCTGCAGCGCGAGTACCCGCTCGCGAAGGTGATCCCCGAGGTCCTCTACGTCGACGCGGGCCAGGTGGTCACCGGCGCCGGCAGTGCGGCCGGGCTCGACGCCGCGCTGCACATCTGGCGCCAGGAGTACGGCGCCGGCATCGCCAACATCGTCGCGCGTCGGGCCGTCGTGCCGCCGTACCGCGACGGGGGACAGGCCCAGTACATCGCCCGCGCCGTGCCCGACTGCGACGCCGACACGCTCCGCCCGCTGCTCACCTGGATCCTGGAGAACCTCGGCGAGGACCACTCCGTCGAGGCGCTCGCCAAGCGGGCGCTGATGTCGCCACGCACCTTCGCCCGCCGCTTCCGCGACGAGACCGGAACGACCCCGCACCACTGGGTCACCCGGCAGCGGGTCAGTGCCGCCGAGGAGCTGCTGGAGCGCACCGAGCAGCCGGTCGAGTGGATCGCCGGCGAGGTCGGCTTCGGCAACGCCGCGACGCTGCGCCACCACTTCGTGCGGGTCCGCGGGGTCAGCCCGCAGAGCTACCGCCGCCAGTTCGCCTGCTGAGCGGGGCGGACGTGCTGCTCCACGAGCTGCTCGACGACCCGGCGCTCGGTCTCGAGGTCCTGGTCCCCGGCGCTGCGGACCGGGAGGTGCGCATGGTGCACAGCATCGAGGTCGCCGACCCGGGGGAGTTCCTCCGTGGTGGCGAGGTCGTGCTGACCACCGGCGCCTGGCAGCGGCTCGGTCAGGCGCCCGCTGCATGGGTGGACGAGGTCGCCGATGCCGGTGCGATCGCGATCGGCTTCGGCCGGCTCGCAGCCGACGACGAGGCGCCCGCCGGCCTGGTGGCCGCCGCCGCGGCGCGCGGGCTGACCTGCTTCGCCGTACCCGTCGCGGTGCCCTTCGTCCAGCTGGCGGAGGTGTTCGTCGCCGCCAAGCGGGTCGAGTGGGAGGCGCCGCTGCGCCGCCAGCTCGAGCACCACGGCGCCATCGTGGCCGCGCTGCGCGCCGAGCGGGGTGTCGACTCGGTGCTGCGCGTGCTGCGTCGCCGGCTCGGCATCGAGGTCGCCGTCGTCGCCGGTACGACGACCCACGGCCCGGTCCCCGAGGGCGGCTGTCCGGTCACGCTGATCGGTGAGGGGCTCGCCGACGCGTCACTGGTGCTCCCGCGCCCGCTCGCCGCGCTCGACGTCGACGTCCAGGCCGCCGTCTCCAGTGCGATGCCCTTCCTGGCGCTGGAGCTGGAGCGGGAGCGGGCGGTACGTGCCACCGAGCAGCGCTACGCCTGGGAGGTCGTCGAGTGGATCGCCACCGGCGCACCGGCCGCGACGGTGACCGCACGGCTCGAGGCGCTGGGTGTCCCGCTCGGCCGCACGCTGCGCTGCGTGGTCGCCCGGGGCGTGACCCCGGCTGTGGTCGCGGCCGCGCTGGCGCCGTACCTCGTCGTGGAGCGGGCCGATGACGTCGTGTGCCTCGTGGGGGACGACGTCGCCCGGGTGCCGGTCGCGGGCTATGTCGGTGTCGGACAGGCCGCTGCCGCGGAGGACCTGCGGGTCAGCCTGCTCCAGGCGCGGCACGCGGCCGACGCCCTGGTGGCACGCGGTGTCGAGGGCTGGCTGACCCACGAGGAGCTCGCCAGCCCGGCGGTGCTGCTCGCCGCACAGGACCCGGCGGTGCTGCAGGCGCTGGCCCGCACGGTGCTCGGCGGGGTGCTCGACAGCGACCGCGACCGTGGGACCGAGCTGGTCGCCACCCTGCGTGCCTTCCTCGACGGCGGCGGGCGCTGGCAGGAGACGGCCGACGCGCTGCACGTGCACATCAACACGCTGCGCCACCGGATGAAGCGCGTCGAGGAGCTGACCGGACGCTCGCTGGCCTCCACCGCCGACCGGGTCGACCTCTTCTTAGCGCTGCGCGCCCTGCCCTGAGGTGGAGGATCCTCCAACGCTGGTCGACGAGATTGGAGGATCCGACCCTGCCCTCCGGGTGTGGCATGGGTCATTCTGAACGGGCATTCAGTTTTTCGACCAGGAGCGCCCGATGAACCAACCGCACTACGACGTCATCGTGATCGGTGCCGGCTTCTCCGGCCTGACCGCGGCCCGCGAGCTGGGGGAGGCCGGCCGGAGCGTCCTCGTCCTGGAGGCGCGTGACCGGATCGGCGGCTCCACCTGGTACCGCACCGACCTGCTCGGCGGCGTCGGCCTGGAGATGGGCGGCACCTGGATCGTCCCGCAGCAGACCCACGTCTGGGGTGAGGTGGAGCGCTACGGCGTACCGATCCAGGACTCGGTGCTCCCGGACCGGATGACCTGGTCGGACCACGGCAAGGTGCTCGAGACACTGCTGCCCTGCACGCCCGCGGAGTACGGCGACCTCGAGCACGCCGTGCGCCAGCTGCTCGCCGCCGGCGACCGCCTCGACTACACCCGGCCGCTGTCCGAGCAGGACCTCGCGGACCTCGACGTGCCGATCGAGGAGTGGGCCGACAGCGTCGGGATGAAGGGCAACGCCCGCGAGCTGCTGATCTCGTGGTTCTGCGGCTGCGCGAACGCGCACGAGTCGATCGGCTCGGCGCTCGACATCATCCGTTGGTGCGCCTCGATGGACAACTCGCTGTGGGGCATGGTCCAGGCCTCGGTGCTGGGCCACACCTTCACCGACGGCACCCGGTCGCTGGCCGACGCGATCCGCGCGGACCTGGCCGGTGAGCTGAAGCTGTCCTCCCCGGTGCGCTCGGTCGTGCAGGACGCCGACGGCGTGACGGTGACCTACGACGGCGGCACCGCCACCGCCGGGCGGGTCCTGGTGACGGTGCCGATCGGCGTACTCAAGGACATCGCGTGGGAGCCCGCGCTTCCCGCCGACAAGCTCGCCGCCTCGCAGGAGAACCACGCCGGCCAGGGCCAGAAGGTCTGGGCGCTGGCGACGAACGTGCCCGACGACATCAGCGGCTACGGCTGGGGCACGTCGTTCGACTACGTCGGCGCGATGCACGAGTCGCCCGAGGGCACCGTGCTCGTCTGCTTCGCGCCCGAGCACGACCGAGTCGACGCGAGCGACCTCGCCGACGTCCAGCGCGCCGTACGGGAGTACGCGCCGGACGCCGTCGTCGTGGACGCCGCCACCCACGACTGGGTGCACGACGAGTTCTCGTACGGCACCTGGGCGACCTTCCGGGCCGGCCAGTTCGCGAAGTACGAGCACGCGCTGGCCCGCCCCGAGGGCCGCGTGCACTTCACCGGCTCGCACACCGCGACCCGGTGGCGCGCCTTCATTGACGGCGCCATCGAGTCGGGGAAGCGTGGAGCTCGCGAGATCATGGACGCAGCAGACAACCAGAGCCAGGGAGGCGCAGCATGACCGTCGGACCCGTCGACGCGACCCAGATCCCGCGGTACGCGGGGGACACCACCTTCGCGCGCCTGCCGCGGCTCAGTGACGTCGGCGACGCCGACACCCTCGTGTGGGGCGTGCCGTTCGACGGCGGCGTCTCCTACCGGCCCGGCGCCCGCTTCGGCCCGAACCACATCCGCCAGTCCTCGCGACTGCTGCGTCCCTACAACCCCGCCAACGACAGCGAGCCCTTCGCCCGGGCACAGGTCGCCGACGCCGGTGACCTCGGCGCCAACCCGTTCTCGCTCGACGAGGCGATCGCCTCCATCGAGGCCGGCGCCCGCGAGCTGTCCGGTACCTCGCGCACCCTGCTCACCATCGGCGGCGACCACACCATCGCCCTGCCGCTGCTGCGGGTCCAGGCCGAGCGGCACGGGCCGATCGCCGTCCTCCACTTCGACGCACACCTCGACACGTGGGACACCTACTTCGGCGCGCCGTACACCCACGGCACGCCGTTCCGGCGCGCCTCCGAGGAGGGACTGATCGACTTCACCCACGCGATGCACATGGGCATCCGCGGGCCGCTCTACAGCAAGCTCGACCTCGACGAGTCCGAGGCGCTCGGCTTCTCCGCCGTCCACGCCCGCGACTTCGTGCGCTCGCCCATCGACGACATCATCAACCGGATGCGCGAGCGCCTCGGCGACCGCCCCGTCTACGTGTCGCTCGACATCGACGTCCTCGACCCCGCCTTCGCGCCCGGCACCGGCACCCCCGAGGCCGGCGGCCTCTCCAGCGCCCAGCTGCTCGAGGTGCTGCGCGGCCTCGAGGGTCTCAACGTCGTCGGCGCCGACATCGTTGAGGTGTCCCCGGCGTACGACCACGCCGAGATCACCGGCATCGCCGCCGCCCACGTCGCCTACGAGCTGTTGTCGGTGCTGCCGGGCAAGCCCGCCTGACCCTCGTCGGCCCGGGGGCGGGACGCGGGGGTTTGTGTCGGACCCCTCGTGTTCGATCGGGGCATGGTCACCGATCGGGCGGTGGCAGACCTGAAGGGTCTGCCTGCAGTGGGGGTCCTCGACTTCGTCGAGGCTGCTCATGCTGCCCGGGTGGAGGCCGAACGCCGGATCCTGCAGGCGGCCTACCAGTGGGCGGTGCTGCACCATCCTGATCGGCTTCCTGTCTCGGATCGACGTGGCCGGACGCGTGCTCGTCGGGTCGGTGGAGCGGGCACTCCGTTGATCACCGAGCATGCGGCCGCTGCCTTCGGCGCGCGGATCCAGACGAGTCCGTACGGCGCACGCCGGCTGATCGCGGACGCGGTCGACCTGGTGCTGCGGTTGCCGAAGCTGTGGGCCGGCGTGCAGGCCGGGACGGTGCGGGTCTCGCACGCGCGATGGGTGGCTGCGGCGACCCGCGAGCTCGCCGTCGACGAAGCAGGGTGGGTCGACGGCGAGGTGGTCCAGGTCGCGGACGGCCGACTGGCGTGGTCCCGCTTCGAGCTGCTGGTCCAAGGCAAGGTCGCCGCCGCGGCGCCCGAGCTGGCCCGCGTCCGTGAGCAAGCAGCCGCCAAGGAGCGCTGTGCACGGCCCTCGCGGGTCAACCTGCACGGCATGGCGACCTTCACCATCCGCGCCGATGCCGTGACCATCGCGGGCATCGACGCCGCGGTCACGGCGGTCGCGGAGCGGTTGAAGGGCGCGATGCCCGATGCCGCGCTCAACGATCGTCGGGTCGCGGCTGCCGCGTTGTTGCTCAACCCCGACGCCCACCGAGACCTCGACGAGGTGGACGCGACAGCGGGGCCGGTGAAGGTGCGGGCCAAGGTCTACCTCCACCTGTACGCCGACTCACCGGTCGCCCGGCTCGAGGGCCATGGACCGGTCACGGTCGGCCGGATCGTCGAGCTGCTGGCTGGCACCGCCGCGCGAGTGCAGGTGACGCCGGTCCTCGATCTTGCGGGGATGGCGCCGGTCGACGCCTACGAGATCCCCGCCCGCATGCGTGAGGCGGTCCACCTGGTCCATCCCGGCGACGTGTTCCCGTTCGCGGCCAACACTGGCCGGCGGATGGACCTGGACCATGCCGTCCCTCACGCCCAGGGCGGTCCGACGAGTGTCGACAACCTCGCGCCGCTGACGCGGACCCATCACCGGATCAAGACCCATGCCGGCTGGCACGTACGACATCCGTTCCCCGGGATCGTGATCTGGCGCGATCCCTACGGGGCTCACTACCTGGTCGATCCGAGCGGCACACGACGCATCACCGCCCCGCGGGCGGATGAGGTATCGACGCGCGCCGACATCATGGTGACGACGTTGCTGCTCGACAACGCCGCCTGAGACGCCGGTCAGTAGCCGACCAGCTTGGGTTGGGCCTCGATCGCGCGCAGCGGTTGGGTGGGCCCGTCGATGGTGACGGTGCCGGGGATGGTCTGCCAGGGTCCGGCGCCGATCTTGTAGCGGCCGGTGTAGGTGGTGGAGAGGCTGGGGCGGTAGTCGCCCTTGCGGAGGTATTCGTGGGTGATGGTGAGGGCGGGGTAGGCGGCGCCGGGTTCGGTGGTGCTGGTGGTCTGGCCGTCGCCGAAGTGCCAGGTGTAGGTGGCGGGGGTGGCTTCGAGGGTGACGGGTTGGTCGAGGAGGGTGACGGTCAGGGTCGTCGGGGTGGTTGTGGTCGTGTAGAAGTTGGTCTTGAAGTTGACCAGGGTGAGGCCGTCGGGTGGTTGGATGACGAGGGTGCCGGGGTCGAGCTTGAGCTCGGCGAAGGCTTTCTGGACGTCGGCGGTGGTGAGCGTGGGCTGCGCTTCGGCGCCGCACACAGCTGCGCCGGTCTCGCCGCCGGATTGAGCAGCCACGACTTGCTCTGCTCCTACGCACGCGTGCTCACCCACGGTGATGTGCGGCTCATCGGTGGCGGTGTTGACCTGATGTGCCGGGTGGCCTCCACCGCTCGCCTGAGACTCGTCGACTTCCTGAGCCCAGAACGACTCGTCCGAGGTCCCCGACGAGTCGCCGTCGTCCGCATGGGCCACTGACCCGAGGCTCGCGAGCGCTACGCTCAGCACTAGGACCGGGACTCTCACTTCAGCTCCATGACGTCCAGGCGCCAATGGGAGTTGTCTGCCCAAAGGGCGTACAGGTTCCATTTGTCGGACCCGGACGTGCGCGGGTCCTGGGTGCCGTCGCCAGCAACGATCGTCTGTGCGTCGTGGTCGACCCGGGCGTCGCCTTGGAACGCGTAGATGCCGGATGCCGACGTCACCTCGGTCAGGTTCAGGTGCGCGATCCGATTGGTTCCACCGACGATCGACCCGCCGGCCTTGTAGTGCTTCTCGATTCCGCGTATTCCGGCCATGCAGCCCTCGCAGGTCGATGCTGACACCGACCTGAGTGCCTTCACATCCCCCGTCGCCTGGGCGTAGTTGATCAGCTCCCAGTAGTACCCGATGAACGCCCGAGCCCCGGCCTCACTCGCCTCGGCCGCCGCAGCCGGCAAGTCCGGCTCGACCGGGTCGGGCGCGGCGGAGGTGGGTGTCTCCATCTTCCCCGTCGGGCTCCAGGTCGAGGTCGGGTCCCGTGGGGACGGGCCGTCGTCGGAGCACCCAGCCACGAGCAGCAGCACGGCAGCTGCGGCGGCGGCGGCGGCGCGGAGCGTCGTACCCATGGGTCCTCCCGAGAATTGCAGCGCCCGGACCGGGGACGCGTTCGTGACGCTATCCCGATCCGGGCGGCAGGCGCCACCAACAGGCGGCGAGCTGTGGAAAGCCCCGAAGGGCGTCCACTCAGGTGGTCACCAGGTGCGCGCCCAGACGGTGTACTCGGCGGCGCGGAGCCGGTCGAGGGCGGCGCTGGAGAGTGGCTCGGCGGCGTCGATGACGACGTAGCCGAGGCCGTCCTTGGTGGAGAGGAGCTGGTCGACGACGTTGTCGCCGGCCTCGGCGAAGGTGGCGTTGAGGTCGGCGAGGACACCGGGGACGTTGCGGTGCAGCAGGCCCAGGCGCCGGCCGGCGGGCAGCTCGGGCGGCTGGACGGCGGGCAGGTTCACCGACAGGGCGGTGCTGCCCTCGAGGGCGAAGCGGGCGAGCTTCTCGGCGACGAACCAGCCGATCTCCTCCTGCGCCTCCTGCGTGGAGCCACCGATGTGGGGCGTCAGGATGACGTTGTCGAGCCCGCGCAGCACCGAGTCGAACGGGTCGCCCTGGGCCTTCGGCTCGGCGGGGAAGACGTCGACGGCGGCACCGGCGACATGGCCCGACTCCAGGCAGTCACGCAGGGCCTCGTAGTCGACGACCATGCCGCGCGAGGCGTTGATGAACAGCGCCCGCGGCTTCATCTGGGCGAACTCGGCGGCACCGAAGAAGCCGGCGTTGCCGGGGCGCCCGTCGACGTGGAGGCTCACGACGTCGGAGATCTCGAGCAGCTCGCGCAGCGAGCGAACGCGGCGGGCGGTGCCGTGGGCCGGGCGGTCGGCGGTGTCGTAGAACACGACGTTGAAGCCGAGGGCCTCGGCGACGGTGGAGAGCTGCGTGCCGATGTTGCCGTAGCCGACGATGCCGAGCGTCCGCCCGCGCACCTCGTGGCTGCCCTTGGCCGACTTGTCCCACACGCCCTCGTGCATGCGCTGGGTCTTCTCGGGCAGGCGGCGGGCGAGCGCGATGATCTCGGCGATGACCAGCTCGACGACGCTGCGCGTGTTGGAGTACGGCGCGTTGAACACCCCGATGCCCGTGGCGGCGGCGGTCTTGAGGTCCACCTGGTTGGTGCCGATGCAGAAGCAGCCGACGGCGACGAGGTCGGACGCGGACTCGAGGACCTTGGTGGTCACGTTGGTGTTGGACCGTACGCCGAGCAGGTGGACGCCGGGGAGGGCGGCGATCAGCTCGTCCTCGGACAGGGAGCCCGCACGCAGCTCCACGTCGTAGCCGCGGGCCTCCAGGGTCTCGACGGCGGCCGGGTGGATGTTCTCGAGGAGTAGGGCCTTCACATCGGAATCCTACCGGCGCGGCGGCCCCGACCCCGCGTCAGGCCGCTGCTGTGGACACCCGCGAAAAGTCGCGATCAGGCCGGTGAGTTCCACCGTCGCCGCGAGTACGTACTCCAGAGGTACCGGCCCCGCGATCATGCCCGGCTCCCTGCGTGCTGGCCGGGCGGCCGTCTGCGACGCCATGGCGGCGGGCTTCGCCGGTCCGCTCAGAGGCAGCACCGCCGTCGACACCCGGGTCAGCCTGCGCTTCCTCGGCGCCGACGCGGTGATCGCCCGCAGCGAGGCGGGGATCCTGCTCGCCGGCGAGACCGGGCGCCCGCTGCCGTCCGGGCTGGTCCCGGAGACGGACCCGCGCAGCCCGTTCGAGATGGGGGAGGTGCCGTGGTTGCAACCGCTGCCGGATGCCCGGGTGCGGACCGCGCCCGGGAGCCGGACGCGGCCGACGTGATCATGGAGATGCCGCCGATGACCAACTGGTTCACCTGGCCGGAGAGCTACGGCGTGTTCATGGACTGGGTGTTCGCGGCCAACGGCACGCACTGGCGCACCGTCCCGGTCCGCGCCAACGGCCAGGCCGGCTTCGCGGCGTACGTGCTCCGTGACGGCCACGGTCTTCAGCGACGAGCAGGTGCTCGACGCCTTCGACCTGCCGCCGCGGCTCCCCGACCGAGATGGCGGAACCGCCCCGCACCGACACAGCGGTGAGGGGCGGTTCCGGAGCTGAACCTCGTGACTGACTCAGCTCCAGTCGACGCTGTAGTAGCGCGTCTCCTGGTACTCGCGGATGCCCTCGTGGGCGCCCTCGCGGCCGATGCCGCTCTGCTTGACCCCGCCGAACGGCGCGGAGGGGTCGGACACGATGCCGCGGTTGATGCCGACCATGCCGGCGTCGATCCGCTCGCCGAGGCGCAGCGCGTCCTGGAGCCGGCCGGCGAAGACGTACGCCGCGAGGCCGAACTCGGTGTCGTTGACCGACGCGAGCAGCTCGGCCTCGTCGGTCCAGGTGACGACCGGCGCGACCGGGCCGAAGATCTCCTCGGACAGGATCGGCGCACCGACGGGTACGTCGACCAGGATCGTCGGCGGGAAGAACCACCCCTCGGCCGGGACGGTGCCCTGCACGGCCACCTTCGCGCCGTCCGCGACAGCGGCGTCGACCAGCTTGGTGATGCCGGTGAGCGCCTTCTCGCTGATGACCGGGCCGATCTGGTTGGCCTCGTCCGCGGACGGGCCGACCTTGAGCGCGGCGACGGCAGCCGAGAACTTCTCGACGAACTCGGTGGCAACGTCGGCGTGCACGTAGAACCGGTTGGCGGCGGTGCAGGCCTGGCCGCCGCCGCGGAACTTCGCGATCATCGCGCCGGCGACGGCCGCGTCGATGTCCGCGTCGGCGGTGACGACGAACGGGGCGTTGCCGCCGAGCTCCATGCTGGAGTTGAGGACCCGGTCGGCGGCCTGGCGCAGCAGGGTGCGGCCGACGCCGGTGGAGCCGGTGAAGCTGACCTTGCGGACACGGGGGTCCTCGAGCCAGGCGGTCACGACGGCAGCGGCGTCGGTGGTCGGGACCACGTTGACGACGCCCTCGGGCACGCCGGCCTCGAGCAGGATCCTCGCCACGGCGAGCGCGGTCAGCGGGGTCTCCGCGGCAGGCTTGAGGACGACGGTGCAGCCGGCGGCCAGGGCGGGCGCGATCTTGCGGGTCGCCATCGCGGCCGGGAAGTTCCACGGCGTGATCAGCGCGGCCACGCCCACGGGGGCGTAGGTCACCAGGGTCTTGGCGTTGCCGGCCGGCGCGTCGCCGTACGTGCCCTCGCCACGGACGGCCTCCTCGCTGAACCAGCGGAAGAACTCGGCGGCGTAGGTGACCTCGGCACGCGCGTCGGTGACGGACTTGCCGTTCTCGGCGGCGATCAGGCCGGTGAGCAGGTCGGCGTCGCGGACCATCAGGTCGTAGCAGCGGCGCAGGATCTCGGCACGGACCCGGGCCGGCGTCGCGGCCCAGGCAGGGAACGCGGCGGCGGCCGCGTCGACCGCTGCGGTCGCGTCGGCGACGGTGCCATCGGCGACGGTGTCGATGACCGCGCCGGTGGCGGGGTCGTGGACCTCGAAGGTGTTCGTCATGGTGGTCTCCAGATCAGGGGTGCGGATCACGGGTAGAGGCCGCGCAGCTGGTGCGCCTGGGCGACGCGCTCGACGGCGAGGCAGGTCGCCGCGGTGCGCAGGGGTACGTCGAGGCGGGTGGCGGCGGCGTTGACCGACTCCCACGCGTCGAGCATGCGCTCGGCGAGGCGGGCCTCGACCTCGGTCTCGCTCCACCAGTACGCCTGGTTGGCCTGCACCCACTCGAAGTAGGACACGATCACGCCGCCGGCGTTCGCCAGGATGTCCGGTACGACGAGGCGGTCAGCCTGCTGCAGGATCCGGTCGGCCTCGGGCGTGGTGGGTCCGTTGGCGCCCTCCACGATCACCGCGGCGCGCACCCGGCCGGCGTTGTCGGCGCGGAGGACTCCTTCGACCGCGGCGGGGACGAGCAGGTCGACCTCGGCCTCGAGCACGTCGTCGTTGGTGATCGCCTCGGCGCCGGCGAAGCCGACGACCGAACCGGTGGCGTCGACGTGCGCCTCGAGGGCGACGATGTCGAGTCCGGTCGACGCGAACACCGCGCCGTACTGGTCGGACACCGCCAGCACCCGGGTGCCGGCCTCGGCGAGGAATCGGGCGGCGTACCGGCCCACCTTGCCGAAGCCCTGCACCGACGCCGTGGCTGCGTCCGGCGAGATGCCGCGCGAGCGCAGCGCCGCCAGGGCGACGTGGACGACACCGCGCGAGGTGGCGGTGGCGCGGCCACGCGAGCCGCCGAGGCTGATCGGCTTGCCGGTGGTGACGCCGAGGACGGTGTGGCCCTGCTGGACGGAGTAGGTGTCCATCAGCCAGGCCATGGTCTTCTCGTCGGTGCCGATGTCCGGCGCCGGGATGTCGCGCTCGGGGCCGATCAGCGGGCTGATCTCGCTGGTGTAGCGGCGGGTCACGCGCTCCAGCTCCGCATCGGAGTAGTTGCGCGGGTCGATCCGGACGCCGCCCTTCGCACCGCCGTACGGAACGTCGAGCAGGGCGCACTTCCAGGTCATCCACATCGCCAGCGCGCGGACCTCGTCGAGGTCGACGTCGGGGGAGTAGCGCAGGCCGCCCTTGGCCGGACCGCGGGAGAAGTTGTGCTGGACCCGGTGGCCGACGAACAGCTCGGTGGTGCCGTCGTCGCGGCGCAGCGGGATGCTGACGGTCACCTCGCGGCGCGGGGTGGCGAGCATCTGGTGCAGGCCCTCGTCGTACCCGAGCAGCGTGGTGGCCTCCCGCAGCTGCGTGCGGGCGTCATTCAGCGGCCCGGTCGCGGTGGCGACGGGCTCCTGGAGCGCGGTCATCAGTTCTCCTGGAAGACTTCCGTGAGGAGGTCGAGCGCCTCGTCGAGGAGGTGGTCGGGCATCGACAGCGGCGGGAGGAAGCGCAGCACGTTGCCGTAGGTGCCGCAGGTCAGCACGACCATGCCCTTGGCGTTGGCGGCGGCGGCGACCTTCTTGGTGAGGTCGGCGTCCGGGTCGGTGCTGCCGGGCTTGACCAGCTCGACGGCGATCATCGCGCCGCGGCCGCGGACCTCGCCGATGCGGGGGTCGTTCTCCTGCATCGCGGCGAGCCGCTCGGTCATGGTCTTGCCGATGGTGCGGGCGCGGTCGACCAGGCCTTCGGCCTCGATCGTCTCGAAGACGGCGAGCGCGGCGGCGCAGGCGAGCGGGTTGCCACCGTAGGTGCCACCGAGGCCGCCCGCGTGCGCGGCGTCCATGATCTCGGCGCGGCCGGTGACGGCGGCGAGCGGGAGGCCGCCGGCGATGCCCTTGGCGGTCACGATCAGGTCGGGCACGACGCCCTCGTGGTCGCAGGCGAACAGCTCGCCGGTGCGGGCGAAGCCGGTCTGCACCTCGTCGGCGACGAAGACGACGCCGTTCTCGCGGCACCAGGCCACCAGGGTCGGCAGGAAGCCCTCGGCCGGGACGATGAAGCCGCCCTCGCCCTGGATGGGCTCGATCACGACCGCGGCCAGGTTGCCCGCGCCGACCTGCTTCTCGATGACGTCGATCGCCCTGCGGGCCGCCTCGACGCCGTCGAGGCCGCCGTCGCGGAAGGGGTAGGACAGCGGGGCACGGTAGACCTCGGAGGCGAACGGGCCGAAGCCGCTCTTGTAGGGCATGCTCTTCGCCGTCATCGCCATGGTGAGGTTCGTGCGGCCGTGGTAGGCGTGGTCGAAGACCACGACGGCCTGCTTGCCGGTGGCCGAGCGGGCGATCTTGACGGCGTTCTCGACCGCCTCGGCGCCGGCGTTGAACAGCGCCGAGCGCTTCTCGTGGGTGCCGGGGGTGAGCTCGTTGAGCTTCTCGGCGACGGCCACGTAGCCCTCGTAGGGGGTGACCATGAAGCAGGTGTGGGTGAACTCGGCGACCTGCCGGGTCACGGCCTCGACCACGCGCGGCGAGCTGTTGCCGACGGTGGTGACGGCGATGCCGGAGCCGAGGTCGATCAGCTGGTTGCCGTCGGCGTCGACGAGGATGCCGCCACCGGCCGCGACGACCTGGACGGGCAGGCCGACGGCGACGCCGGAGGCGACCGCCTTCGCCTTGCGGGCCGCGAGCTCCTGCGAGCGCGGGCCGGGGATAGCGGTGACGAGGCGTCGCTCCTGGGTGATGCCAGGGCCGCCGGAGGTGTGCCCGGAGGTGGTGTCGGTCATGAGTACGACGGTAGGACCGCCCGGCCTGCCCGGCCATGCTCGATCTGCACAATCTTGCTCGAATGGTTGTGCAACAATGTCACCGTGGTGACGGTGGCCGACCTGGTGGCGATGCCCGGCCTGGGCCTGCGCCCGGCCGAGGGCGCCCCGGCGCTCGACGGGCCGGTCCTGCGCTGGGTCGCGACGAGCGAGCTGGCCGACCCGACGCCGTACCTCGAAGGTGGGGAGCTGCTGCTCACCACCGGCCTGGGCACCCGTGGGTGGAGCCGGGAGTGGGCGTCGTACGTCGACCGGCTGGCCGACGCCGGCGCCGCGGCTCTCGGCCTCGGCACCGGGCTCACCCACGACCGGCTGCCGCCGGCCCTCGTCGCCGCCTGCGCGGCGCGCGGGCTGGTGCTGCTGGAGGTCCCGCGGGCCACGCCCTTCGTCGCCGTCTCCCGCGCCGCGGCCGAGCTGCTCCAGGACCAGGAGGCGGCCACCACCCGCCTCGCGCTCGACCTGCAGCGCCGCCTCACCCGGGCCGCGCTCGGCCTCGACCTGCGCCCGCTCGTCGAGCGGCTGGCCCAGCTCCTCGACGCGAGCGTGGCGTTGGTGCAGCGCGACGGGGCACCGGCCGAGGGGCCGCTCGGCGCGCACCCCGAGACCCTCGACCTCGACCTGGTCCGGGGCGAGGTCGCCGGCATCAAGGGCCAGGGCCTGGGCGCCGTCTCCACGACCACGCGCGCCCGCGACACCACCGTCGTGCGCCCGATCGGCCTCGCCGGGCGGCCCGAGCTCTACCTCGCGGTCTGCCTCCCGGGCGGTCTGGCCGAGCCGCAGCGCTCCGCGGTCAGCACCGCGGCCGTGCTGCTCAGCCTGGCCGTGGAGCGCCGCGCCGAGCGCCGCGCCGCCGACCGCCGGCTGCGCGGGCGCGCCCTGGAGCTGCTCTGCGCCGGGGACCTGCGCTCGGCCGAGGTGCTGCTCGACGCCGCCGAGGGCGGCCGGTCGGTGCCCGAGCGGCTGCGCGTCGTACGGATGACCGGGCCCGAGGAGACGCTCGGCGACGTGCTCGAGCGCCTCGAGGACGACCTCGCCGACGAGGGCGTGCTGGCCGGCTTGCTCGACGGCGAGCTGGTGGCGGTCGCCGTGCCGTCGCGGATCGGGGCCGTCCTCGCCCGGGCCGGCGGACTGCGGGCCGGCGTCGGGCGGGCGGTGCCGGCACAGGACGGGCGCCGTGGCGCCGAGACCGCCGGCCACGCCCTCGACCGCACCACCGCGGCGAGCCCGGTCCGGCGCTGGGAGGAGGTCGCCGACGCCGGTCCGCTGGCGCTGGTGCCCGAGGCCCTCGGCCATGAGTACGCCGCCGCCTTCCTCGCGCCCCTCGACGACGAGCACCGCACCACGCTGGCCGCCTTCCTGCGCCACCACGGCTCCCGCGGCGCGGTCGCCGACGACCTCGGCGTGCACCGCAACACCGTGCGCAACCGGCTGGCCGAGATCGAGCGGCTGACCGGGCTCGACCTCGACGACCCCGCCGCCCGGGTGGGTGCGTGGCTGGCGCTCGAGCTCGCGGCAGGTCGGTGACCGGAGCCTTTGCTGGACAGCAGCCGAGGAGTCGGGTGACCATCCGGTCATGACACGCTCGGGTGTGCTGTGGAGTGCCGTGGCCGTGCTCGTGGTGGCCGTCCTGGGCGTCGCCGGCTGGCGGCTGTTCCGCGCCGACTCGTCGGACGTTGCCGAGGACCCGCCGCGGCGGCTGCAGACCGTCCCCGCCGGCGCGCCCATCACCTGGGACCACCTGAGCGTCGCGGCCGAGGACCGCCTCGTCGTCGGGTACGGCGGCAGCGCCTGTCAGGAGTCCAACGGCAACCTGGTAGAGGAGCACCCCGACCGCGTGGTCATCACCGCGTATGCACAGGACTCGGCGCAGATGTGCATCCTCGTGCTCGAACGCTATGAGATGACCGTCGAGCTGGCCGCGCCGCTGGGCGAGCGCGCGGTGTACGACGGTGCCTGCCTCTCCCAGACCGAGGATGTGGGAGCCGGAGCGGCCCCGGACCCGCGGTGCCTGCGCACTCCCGCCTGATCACGTCATCACGGGGCCCGCAGCTCGTTCCGCCGGACCTTGCCGGTGAGGGTGCGGGGCAGCTCGGCGAGGAAGGTGTAGTCCTTGGGCCGCTTCGGCGGTGCCAGGTGCTCGCGCGCGAACGCCCGGATCGCCTCCTCCGAGGGTCCGTCCGGGCCGGCCACCACCGCGGCGCAGACCCGCTGGCCCCACTGCGGGTCGTCGACGCCGTAGACCGCGATGTCGAGGACGCCGGGGCAGGTGCCGAGGACCTGCTCGACCTCGGTCGGGTAGACGTTGACGCCGCCGCTGATCACCAGGTCCTCGCGGCGGCCGTCGAGGTAGAGGTAGCCGTCTGCGTCGAGGCGGCCGAGGTCGCCGACGGTGAACGCCGGTCCGTCGGGGGTGTCGCGCCAGGCGGTGGCGGTCTTCTCGGGCGCGCCGAAGTAGGAGAAGCAGGCGTTCGGCGGGACGGCGCACCAGATCGTGCCGTCGGGGTCGGTCGTCAGGGTGCGGCCGGGTCGGGCGCGGCCGACGGTGCCGGGCCGCTCCAGCCACTCCTCGCTGCGACACGCCGTGAACTGCCCCTCCGTCGAGCCGTAGAACTCCCACGTCGAGCCCGGCGGGAAGGCGTCGATGATGCGGTGCTTGAGCTCGGTCGGGCAGGGTGCGCCGGCGTGCGCGACCAGTCGGTACGACGACAGGTCGGGCCTCCCGTGCTCGTCCCAGTACGCGAAGAGCCGCTGCAGGTGGGTCGGCACGCAGAACATCGTGGTCGGCCGCTCGGCCTCGATCGCCGCCGTCACCGCTGCCGGGTCGAACGGCCCGGGGATCACGATCCGGCCGCCCGCGAGGATCGTGCCCATCGCGAAGCGCAGCGGTGCGGAGTGGTAGAGCGGGCTCAGGACCAGGTTGACGTCGTCGGGGGAGAAGCCCCACAGGTCGCGCTCCTCGGCGACCAGTGCCGCCGCGTCGGGCGGCGACAGCAGCCCGGACCAGACTCCCTTCGGCACCCCGGTCGTGCCGCTGGTGCAGTGCATCGGCCGGCCCAGCGGGAGACCGGCGCCGGGGAGGGGCGCCACGAGGGCGGCCAGCTCGTCCGTCGTCCGTACGACGGCCGTCGGCGCCAGGCCTTCGAGGATCCGTGACTGCTCGGCGGGGGTGAGTCGCGGGTCCAGCGGGATCGGGAAGACGCCGGCGGTGAGCATCCGGAGCACCGCGTCGACGTACGCATGGGAACCGGGCACGAGCAGCGCGACCCGGTCGCCGGGGTGCAGGGTCGGCTGCGAGGTGGGCTCGTCCATCGGGCGCATCATCGCAGGTGCGTCGACGCCGACCGGACGGCGTATCAGGGACCTTGGCCCCGGGTGGTCGCCATTCGCCCGCGCCGCCCGCGGCGGTCGAGCAGGCTGGCGCGGTGGTGCGTGCTCTCCTGACCAGCCTGCTCGTGGCTGTCGTCGTCCTGCAGACGACCGGGTCGGGTGCCGCCGCGCCCTCGGGCTCGGCGGCGCGTCCCACGGTGAGCGTCTCGCCGTCGTCCCCCCGGGTCGGCGAGGCGGTCCGCCTGCGCACCCGACTGCCCGGCGACGGCCGGCGGCCGGTGCGCATCGAGGAGTCGGTCGCCGGCCGTTGGGTCCGCGTCGCGCGGACCCGCACCGACCGCCGCGGCGTCGCCCGGGCCGAGCTGGTCGCCACCGCGGGTCCGGTCCGGTACCGCTTCCGGGCGCCGGCACAACGATCCGGCGGGCGCCGGCTGCCGGCCGCGGTCAGCCGCGTCGTCACGGTCACCGGTACGACCACGCCCGCCCCCGAGCCGCTCCCGCCGCCGCCCGGCGTCACCGTCGCCGTCGAGGGGCGCACGATCACCGCCACGACGACCGGCCGGGCGGACCGGGTCCGCTTCCTCGTCGACGGCGTCGCGGTCGCCGAGGACCCCGTCCCGCCCTGGCAGGCCGACCTGACCGCCGCCTCCGGGACGCACGACGTCGTGGCCCGCGCGATCGGCCGCGGCGGGAGCACGCTGAGCGAGGCGGTGCTGGTCGACGTACCGGCGCCCGTCATCGGGGTCGACTCCGGCGTCGCCGACGGCTTCGCGATCGAGACAGTGCAGGGCGGGCTGTCCCTGCCGACCAGCGCCGCGGTGCTGCCGAGTGGCGCGGTGCTGGTGACGGAGAAGGCCGGCCTGGTGCAGGCGGTCGAGCCCACCGGCGAGGGCGGCTTCGCCCCGCCGCGCGAGGTGCTCGACCTGCGCGACCTGGTGCGCGACGAGGGCGACGCCGGCCTCACCGGCATCGCCGTCGACCCCGGCTTCACTGACAACGGCTACGTCTACCTCGCCCACGTGCTGGCCGACCCGGCCGACCCGGCCGACGGTACGGCGGACCGGCACAGCCAGCAGGTCGCGCGCTACACCTGGGACGGCGACGCGCTCGACCCGTCGTCCCGCACCGTCGTGCTCGGCAGCGTCACCGGTCCCGGCTGCTGGGCCGACGAGAACGTCCGCACCCCCGACTGCCTCCCGCTGCGCGGCGACGCCCACACCATCGGCGACCTCGGCTTCGACGCCGCGGGCCGGCTGCTGGTGGGGATCGGCGACGGCTCCCTCTACCTCACCTCCAACGGCGTGCGCGGTCGCCTCGAGACCCTGCGCGCCCAGGACCCGCAGGTGTTGGCCGGCAAGGTGCTCCGGATCGACCCGGCCACCGGCCGCGGCGTGCCCAGCAACCCCGCGTACACCGGCGACGGCTCCGACAACGCCTCGCGGGTGCTGGCGCTCGGGCTGCGCAACCCGTTCCGGTTCGGCCTCCAGGGCGACCTGCTGGTGATCGGCGAGGTCGGCGAGGGCAGCGCCGAGGAGGTCGACGTGGTCGACCTGGCCGCCTCCGCCGCCGCGCCGGCCAACTTCGGATGGCCCTGCCGGGAGGGCGCCGCCGCGACCGACCTCGGCGACGTCGACGACCCGGAGAGCCCGTGGCACGCGTGCGCGGCGGTCCGGGCCGACGGCGGGGCACGCGCGCCGTCGTACTCCTACCCGCACGCGACCGGCGGCGGCTCGGTCACCGGCGGCACGGTGCTGGCCGATCCGGCGTACCCGACCGGCACGCGTGGTCGCTACGTCTTCGGCGACTACGCCCAGAACCGGATCTGGACCGCCCACCTCGCCGTCGACGGCGACGTCACGGGTGTGGAGGTGCTCGCCGACACCACGGCGGCCGAGGGCCCGGTGAAGTTCCTGACCGGTCCGGACGGCCTGGTCTGGACGCTGTCGATCTACACCGGCAGCCTGCGCCGGATCCGCCCGACCGCCGCGGCGACGCCCGACCGGTGCCCCGAGGGCAGCTTCCGGCGTACCTTCCACGACCTCGACGGGGCCGACTCCGTGTTCGACCTGGACCTCGACCAGGTCGACCCCGCCTGGCGCTGGGTCTATCCCTACACCGCCGCGCAGCTGCCGGCCGAGCCGCTGGCCGAGGCGACCTGCGAGGCCGGGATCCGGCTCGAGCCGACGTCCGGCTCACCGTGGGCCGGCGCCGAGCACCCCGACGAGCGCGCCCACCCCGGCGACCGGTTCGGTACGGCGTGGCGCGGCCGGGTCGACCTCGCCGCCGGGACCTACCGGTTCTCGGTGCGCAGCGGCGAGTGGGTGCGGCTGTGGGTCGACGACCAGGTGGTCCACGACTTCTACGCCGGCAGCTTCTGGGCCGCCAGCCGCGACCACGACGTGGTGCTGGCCGACGGGCTGCACGCCGTCCGTGCCGAGCTGGTCCACGGCGACGTCGCGAACGCGTCGGCCGAAGTGACCTGGACCCGGACCGGCGGCCCTCCGGTCGTGGCGCTGGCTGCGCCCGCCAACGGCTACGTCGCCGCCACCGGCGAGGTGCCGTTCACGATCGCCGCCAGCGACCCCGACGACCCCCACGACCCCGACGGGACCGTGCTGGCCGACGGCGCCGAGCTCGCGGTCGACTTCCTGCACTACTCCGGCGGCACCTTCCACGCCCACCCCGTGCAGCGCGTCGACGGCGTGCTTGCCGGCACCGTCCAGGTCAGCGACCTGCACGCGCCCGGTGCCGGGGTCGTCCGGCTGCGGGCCACCGTCACCGACAGCAGCGGGATCCGGAGCACCAGCGCGCCCGTCTACGTCTGCTTCCCGGGCGCCGCGGTCGGGCCGTGCGCGCCGTAGCCGGATAGGGTCCGCGTGTGCGCGTCGGACTGACCGGGGGGATCGCCTCGGGGAAGAGCACTGTCTCGTCGATCCTGCGGGAGCTGGGTGCGGTCGTCATCGACGCCGACCAGATCGCGCGCGAGGTCGTCGCGAAGGGGACCCCCGGGCTCGCGGCCGTCGTCGAGGCGTTCGGGCCCGAGATGCTGACGGCCGACGGCGAGCTGGACCGGCCGCGGATGGGTGCGCTCGTCTTCGGCGACGAGTCCGCACGGCGCCGGCTCGAGGGGATCGTGCACCCCCTCGTCTTCGAGAGGTACGCCGAGCTCGAGACCGCCGCACCGGCCGATGCGATCGTCGTCCACGACATCCCGCTGCTGGTGGAGTCCGGCCGCGCGGAGGAGTTCGACGCCGTGATCGTCGTCGACGCCCCCGAGGACGTCCAGCTCGAGCGGATGGTGCGCGACCGCGGCTGGACCGAGGAGGACGGCCGCTCCCGGATCGCCGCCCAGGCGAGCCGCGAGCAGCGGCGGGCCGTGGCGACGTACCTCATCGAGAACACCGGCACCCGCGAGGACCTGCGCCGCGCGGTCGTCGACGTCTTCGACGCCCTCAGTCGACCCGCCTGAGGTCGGGGCGCGACCAGTACTGCACGACGGCCAGCACCCGCCGGTTGCTCGCCGGCTCCTCGGCGAGGCCGAGCTTGCGGAAGATGGAGCTGATCGCCGGCTCGACGGTCTTCACGCTCAGGCACAGCCGGTCGGCGATGGCGGCGTTCGAGAGCCCCTGGGCCATCAGCTCGAGCACGTCGTTCTCACGCGGCGACAGCTCGGGCAGCCGCCCGGCGGCCTGCTCGATCTCGACGACGTGGGCCAGGCTCATCCGGTCGAGCAGCCGGCCCGCGACGACCGGCACGGCGCCCAGCGCGATCAGCCCCGGTGTCGGCGTCCCGCCGACCACGAGCCCGGCCAGCAGCAGCACCGTCGCGACCGCCACGGTCGCGAGCAGCACGGTGAGCTGGCGCCGCACCGCGGAGTCGGAGACCCGCCAGCGCGCGGCCAGGCCGACGACCCACAGCCCCTGCAGCAGCAGGTAGGTGCCCGGGCCGAGGACGTCCCAGACCCGCTGCGCGACGTCGGGCCCCGGCAGGCGGAACGGGTACGGCGTGCCGACGGCCGCGTCGCCGTACTCCACCGGGTAGAGGGCGGACAGGGCCGCGCTCGTCAGCGCCAGCCCGACCGCGCCGACGGCGACCCGGCGCCAGGTGGGCGAGAGCGGCCGTCCCTCCGGGAAGCCGAGGACCACCCAGGTCGTGAGGCCGATGATGACCGCGGTCGGCCACACGCCCAGCCAGCCCCACCACGCGTCGGCCCGGTCGGTGGAGGCGAGCCCGACCTGCCGGCCGAGGTAGAGCACGGCGCTGGCCACCCCGACGGCCACGAACTGCCGGGCCACGGCGTGCCCGGGCCGCTTGGCCAGCGTCAGCGCGCCGACCAGGGTGAAGGTGGTGGCGAGGACGGCGTTGTGGAGGTTCGACACCCAGAGCCCACGCTGCGCGCCGAGGGCGACGAGGACGGCCACGACCCCGACGCCACCGAGCGTGACGACGACGTCGCCCCAGCGGACCTCGGGCTGTGCCACGGCGCCATGCTGGCACGACGGCCGGCCCCCCGGAGCGCGATCGGTACAGGGTTCTCCCTGGAGATCGCCGCCAGGGTCAGCCCCGGAGCCCGCAGCCGCCGACCGGGGGCAGCGTGCGGTCCATGACCCACACCACCCGACCTCCTCACGCCCTCGCGTTCCCGCTGCTCGCCGTCGGCGGCCTCGCCTTCATCGCGGGCGGGATGCTGCACCCCGGAGACAGCGGCTCCGGCACCAAGACCGAGCAGCTGCACGAGATGCTGGTCCAGTCCAGCTGGTACCCCGCGCACGCGCTGCTCCTGCTCGCCACGGTCGGCTTCGCGGCCGGCGCCCTCGCGCTGCGGCACGGCGCCACCGGAGTCGTCGGCGCGACCGCCCGGATCGCATCCGTGGTCGGCGTGGTCGCTGTGCTGGGCATGGCGATCCACCTGCTCGAGGCGCTCAACGCGGACGCGCTCGCCGACGGCCGGACCAATCTGTTCGCGCAGCTCCAGGTGGTCAACGAGACCGTCGTCGACTCCGCCTGGGGCCTCGCCTTCGCGGCGCTGGCCGTGGTCGGCGGCGTCACCCGCAGCATCGGGAACCCGGTGACCGCGGCGCTCGGCGCCGTCGGTGGCGGGGCCTTCACGCTCGCCTCGGCGACCATCGCCTTCACCGACACCTTCGACCCGCTGTTCCCGGTCAGCGCCCTGCTCGGGACCTGGGCGATCTGGATCGGCGTGGCCCGCGCGAGCGCGAAGGTGCCCGGACGCACGAGGACCTCCGTCCTCAGATGACGGAGGTCCCCGCGGAGCCGGGCAGCGGTCGGTTCAGGCGGCCATGTCGGGGTCGCCGAGGCGGCGCAGCTTCTGCAGCGCCTCACGCTCGAGCTGGCGCACCCGCTCGGCGGAGATGCCGTGCTTGACGCCGATGTCGGCGAGCTTGTGCTGGCGGCCGTCGACCAGGCCGTAGCGCTCGCGGATGATGTCGGCGGCCCGCGCGTCGAGCTGGTCGACCAGGGTGTTGAGCCGCTCGCGGGCCTCGACGTCGAGCACCGTCAGGTCGGGGCCGGGCGCGGTCTCCTGCGCCATCAGGTCACCGAGCGAGGTGTCGCCGTCCTCGTCGACCGGGGTGTCGAGGCTGACGTGCTCGCGGCCCCACGCCATCAGGTCGAGGACCCGGTCGACCTCGAGGCCGAGCTCGGCGGCGATCTCCGCCGGCTCGGGGTCGCGGCCCAGCTGGCGCTCGAGGGTACGGCGGGCGCCGCCGACCTGGTTGAGCTCCTCGACCACGTGCACGGGCAGCCGGACCACGCGGGCCTGCTGCGCGATGCCGCGGGTGATGGCCTGGCGGACCCACCAGGTGGCGTAGGTGGAGAACTTGTAGCCCTTGGCGTAGTCGAACTTCTCGACCGCGCGGATCAGGCCGGTGTTGCCCTCCTGGATCAGGTCGAGCATCGGCATCTGCGCCCGGCCGTACTTGCGGGCGATGGACACCACCAGGCGCAGGTTGGCGTTGATGAACTCCGTGACGGCCTTGCGGCCCTCCTCGGCGATCCACTCGAGCTCGGCCTCGGTGGCCTGCTTGGGGGCGCCGCCCTTGCGTCGGCCGATCCGGCCCTCGGCGAGCAGGTGCTCGGCGTACAGGCCGGCCTCGATCGCCTTGGCGAGCTCGACCTCCCGCGCCGCGTCGAGCAGGGGGGTGCGGGCGATCTCGTCGAGGTACAGCCCGACGCTGTCGCGCCCCTCGATCTCGCGTCCGGTGTTGCGCGTCCTCTTCACTGTCGCGGTCATCGTCGCTGCCATGGCGTCCCTCCTTGCCCCGTGCGGCTGGAGCCCATCCGCACCTGTGGTTCCCAACACCGGCGAGGTACCCGGGATTCCCCGGAACCTTCGGTGTTGCTCTCACCGGCTTTGACGTCTGGGAATCCCCGGAAGTTGCCCCTGACGACGAATCTCAGGGAGTTCTCAATTTCGGGGGGTCAGCGCTCAGGAACGCGGCTCGGCGTCGGCGAGGCCGAGCCGGTCCAGGATCCAGGCCAGCGAGAACGCCCGGTCCTCCCACGCGCGGTAGCGCCCGGACACGCCGCCGTGCCCGGCCGCCATCTCGGTGCGCAGCAGCACGTCGGCCTGCGGCGCGCGCTCGCGCAGCCGCGCGACCCACTTGGCGGGCTCCACGTAGAGCACCCGGGTGTCGTTGAGCGACGTCTCGGCCAGGATCGGCGGGTAGGGGAGGTCGGCGACGTTCTCGTAGGGCGCGTAGCCGGCGATCCGCTCGTAGGCGACCGGGTCGTCGCTCGGGTTGCCCCACTCGTCGTACTCCGGGACGGTCAGCGGCAGCGTCGCGTCGAGCATGGTGGTGAGGGTGTCGACGAACGGCACGCCCGCCACGAAGCCGCCGAACGCCTCGGGCGCCTGGTTGGCGACTGCGCCGATGAGCAGCCCGCCGGCGCTCGCGCCCTCCGCGACGATGCGGTCCGGGGTGGTCCAGCCGGCCTCGACGAGGTGGCGGGCCGCGGCGATGAAGTCGTCGAAGGTGTGCTGCTTGTGCTCGAGCTTGCCGTCGTCGTACCAGTGACGGCCCATCTCGCCGCCCCCGCGCACGTGGGCGATCGCGAACGCCGCGCCGCGGTCGAGCAGGGAGAGCCGGGCGACCGCGAAGTAGGGGTCGATCGAGGCCTCGTAGGCGCCGTAGCCGTAGAGGTGGACGGGGACCCGGTCGGTTCCGTCGGGGCCGCGCACGCCCTTGCGGACCACCAGCGAGATCGGCACCTGGACGCCGTCGACCGAGGTCGCCCACAGGCGGTGCTCCTCGTAGTCGTCGGCGTCGTAGCCGCCCAGCACCGGTGCCTGCTTGCGCAGCACCAGCTCGCCGGTGCGCAGGTCGTGGTCGTAGACCGCCGAGGGGCGCGCGAGGCTGGTCATCCCGACCCGGATGGTCGGCTGCTCGAACGCGGGGTTGCTGCCCGCGCCGACCGTCGCCAGCTCGCCGGGGAACTCGACGAACCGGTCGCCGGTCACCGGGCTCTGCGGGTCGTCGCCGAGGTCGAGGACGCGGACCTGGCTGCTGCCCCCGCTGCGCTGCTGGACGACGAGGTGGCCCTCGAACGCGTCGACGTCCTCGAGCCGCACCGCGAGGTCGTGGGGGAGCAGCGGCTGCCACTCCTCCGGGGGAGTCGGTACGGCGGGGGCGTGGCCCAGCTCGAACTCCGGCCCGGTCGCGTTGTGCAGCACCAGGAACCGGTCCTGGCCGCCCACGACCGCGTGTTCGAGGGAGTACTCGACGCCGTCGGTGCGCTCGGCGAAGCAGACCGGCTGCGCCTGCGGGTCGGCCGCGTCGAGGACGTGGAACTCGGAGGTCGTCTTCGAGCTGGCCGCGATCATCACGTAGCGCCGGCTGCGGGTGCGCCCGACACCGACGAAGTAGCGGCCGTCGGGCTCGTGGAACACCAGCTCGTCATCGGCCTGGGCGGTGCCGAGGCGGTGCCGCCAGACCTTGTCGGGACGCCAGGCCTCGTCGACGGTCGTGTAGTAGAAGTGGTCCGGAGAGCCGCCCCAGGTCACGCCGCCGAGGACGTCGGTGAGCACGTCGTCGTGCAGCGCACGGGTGGCCAGGTCGAGCACGCGGACGGTGTAGCGCTCGTCGCCGACCACGTCGACGGCGTACGCGAGGAGCTGGTCGTCGGGGCTGACCGAGGAGCCGCCCAGGCTGAAGAAGTCGTGACCCTCGGCGAGCGCGTCGAGGTCGAGCAGCACCTCCTCGCCGGGCAGCGCCGGCTCGTCGGGACGCGCGTCGGCGGCGGGCTGCGGGGGAGTCCAGTCGTCCGGGTCGCTGACCGGGACGCGGCAGCTGGCGCCGTACTGGCGGCCCTCGAAGGAGCGGCCGTAGTACCAGAACCCGCGCACGCGGGTCGGCACCGACAGGTCGGTCTCGAGGGTGCGGGCCTTGATCTCCTCGAAGATCCGCCCGCGCAGGTCGGCGAGGTGCGCGGTGCGCTCCTGGGTGTACGCGTTCTCGGCCTCGAGGTGCGCGATGACCGCCGGGTCCTCCTTGTCGCGCAGCCACTCGTACTCGTCGGTGCGGGTGTGGCCGTGGTTCGTCGTGGTGACCGGGTGGCGCGGGGCGCTCGGCGGGACGGGCATGCCGGGAACGCTACTGCCAGCGTGTCAACGCCGGGTCGTCGGCAGGGAACGAGCGGACCGGTCCCGGCGGCGTCTCGGCGGTCTCGAAGCGCACCGTGACCACCCCCTTGCCCGATCCCCACACCCAGCCCCGGCCGTGCTCGGCGTGCACGACGTCGATTCCGGGGGCCCAGCTCTGCGGACCGGCGTTGCGCCACCGGGCGCCGGCCTGGTCGGGCTCGGCGGACTCCTCCTCTTCCTGGTCGTCGTCCGTCTCGGACTCGGTGGCGAACAGGTCCTCCTGGATCCAGTCGGCCAGGCCGGAGACGCCGACGCCGAGCAGGCGTACGCCGCCGGAGGTGTCGAGATCCTCGAGCAGGGTCCGAGCCAGGCGGGCGACGGTCGCGGGGGAGTCGGTCGGGGCGGGGAGGGTGGAGGAGCGGCTCAGTGTGGTGAAGTCGTAGAGGCGGACCTTGATCGTGACCGTGCGACCCGACAGCCCGCTCTTCCGCAGCCGCTTGGCGACCTCTCCCGCCTGGCGGGTGACGATCGCGCTCATCTGCTGGCGGTCGGTGAGGTCGGTCTCGTAGGTGCCCTCGACGCTGACCGACTTCGTCTCGCGGTCCGGTACGACGGCCCGGTCGTCCTCGGCACGGGCCAGGTGGAACAGGCCCTGCCCCTGGGCCTTGCCCACGAGCCGGACCAGCTCGTCCAGGCTGACCCGCTCCAGCTCGGCGACGGTGTGCACGCCCGCCCGGCGCAGCCGCTCGACCGTCGCCGGCCCGACCCCCGGGATCACCGAGACGTGCAGCGGGCGCAGCAGGTCCAGCTCGGTGCCGGGCTCGATGACGACCAGCCCGTCCGGCTTGCGCAGGTCGCTGGCGATCTTGGCGAGGAACTTCGACGAGGCGACGCCCACCGACGCGGTCAACCCGCCGGTCACCTCGCGGACGCGCTGCCGCAGCTCCTCGGCGAGCGCGGTCACCGTCGGCACCTCGAGGTCGGCCAGGCCGGCCTCGGCCAGGTCGACGAACGCCTCGTCCAGCGAGAGCGGCTCGACCAGCGGCGAGCAGTCACGCAGGACCGCCATCACCGCGGCACTGGTGGAGCGGTAGGCCTCGAACCGGCCGGAGAGGTACGCCGCGTGCGGGCACCGAGCGCGCGCCTCCCGGGTCGACATGGCCGAGCGGACGCCGTACGCCCGGGCCTCGTAGGACGCCGTCGACACCACTCCGCGCCCGCCGGTCCCGCCGACGACGACCGGCTTGCCGCGCAGCGAGGGCTTGTCGCGCTGTTCCACCGCCGCGAAGAACGCGTCGAGGTCCAGGTGGAGGACCGAGGCGTGGGGGCGCACTAGTGGACACGCCCGGGCGCTCGGCGGGGGCGTCCCGTGCGCCGGGTGCGTGCATGGCAAGGCGGCGGAGCGAAGCCGTACTGGGTCGTCCATCGAGCGACGCCAACGCAGCCAGGTGCGTGCCCGGAGTGCGGGACGCACGGCGAGCGCTCGGGGGTGGCCACTAGGTCACGTTAGTGCGCAGTGCTGATAGCCGGGTCCCTCGGCTCTCCACAGCCGGCGTGCCGACGGTCGTCCTCCACAGCCCGTCCCTGCCGTTCGGGCTCGCGTCGGACCTCCCGGCGACCGTCGTCGTCATGACCACGACCCCTCGCCCCATCACCTCTCTCACCGTCCGCGGCCACGCCGACCTGCTCGCCGCCGCTCCCGTCCTGCTCGGCTTCTGGCCCGAGGAGTCCGTGGTGCTGATGACCTTCGGTGCCCACCATCCCTTCCACGCACGCGTCGACCTGCCGCCGCTCGCCGCGCAACGGCCTGCCGTGCGCCGCGAGCTCGCCGAGGTGCTCCTCGAGCCCGCGCTGCGCCACGGCGCCAGCCACGTCGTGCTCCTCTACTACACCGACGAGCCCGCGGCGGCGCAGGCCGTGCACCGCTCGCTGCGCCGGACCTGCCGGCGCACCGGCCTGGTCGTCATCGCCGCGCTCGTCGCCGACCGCACCCACCTGCGCGACCTGAGCGCCCCCGACCCCGACGAACGGCGCCGACGGCATCCCTACGACGTCAGCGCCCATCCGTTCGTGCTCGAGGCACTGGTGTCGGGGCGGCTCGCCCACCGCTCCCGGGCCGACCTGGTCGCCTCGCTCGACCCCGACCGGGCGGCGGCCGCCGCGGTGAGCACGGCGCTCGTGGCCGGCCGCTACGCCGACGCGGGTGTGCCGACGAGTGGCCGTGCGATCCGTGCCGCCGGCGAGTGGGTGCACCACGCGGTCCACGACCTGGTCGCCGACGACGCCCTTCCCGACGACACCGACCTGGCCCGCCTGCTGTGGGTGATGCAGGCCACCCGGGTGCGCGACGCTGCCTGGGCCCACCTCGGCCGTCGCACCGCCGAGGGCCACGTCCGGCTGTGGACCGATGCCGTGCGCCGCGCGCCCGACCCCCTGGTGGCCGCCCCGGCCGCGCTGCTCGGCTGGGCGGCCTGGCAGGCCGGCGACGGCGCCCTCGCCTGGGTCGCGGTCGACCGGTGCCTGCGGGCCGAGCCGGGCTACCGGATGGCCGAGCAGCTGGGCTCGATCCTCCAGGGCGCCGTGCCGCCGCAGAGCTGGGAAGGAGGATTCGCATGGGACGAGGGGCTGCCGGACGCTGGATGAGTTATCTAAGGTCGGTGCATGGGAGACGACGTCGCGGCCCAGCAGTTCACCCCCGCCGACCGGACCCGCTACCGGGAGAAGGTCCGGCGCTGTCTCGACGTGTTCGAGCGGATGCTGCGCGAGTCGGCCTTCGACACCGACGATCCGTGGACCGGCGTCGAGGTCGAGCTCAACCTGGTCGACGATGCCGGGGACCCGGCGCTGCGCAACGCCGAGGTGCTCGAGGCGATCGAGGACCCCGACTTCCAGACCGAGCTCGGCCAGTTCAACATCGAGCTCAACCTGGCGCCGGGACCGCTGGCCGGCGGCGGTCTGGAGGGCTACGAGAAGCAGCTGCGGGCCAGCCTCAACCACGCCGAGGAGCGGGCGGCGCCGCTCGGGGCCCACCTGGTGATGATCGGGATCCTGCCGACACTCGCGCCCGAGCACCTGCGGGCCGAGGTGATCAGCGCCAACCCGCGCTACCGCCTGCTGAGCGAGCAGATCCTGCGCGCCCGCGGCGAGGACATCCTCATCGACATCCGCGGCGTCGAGCGACTCCACACCACGGTCGACACGATCATGCCGGAGGCGGCGTGCACCAGCACCCAGTTCCACGTGCAGGTGAGCCCGGACCAGTTCGCGTCGTACTGGAACGCGTCCCAGGCCATCGCCGGCATCCAGCTCGCGGTGGCGGCCAACTCGCCGTACCTGCTCGGCAAGCAGCTGTGGTCCGAGACCCGGATCCCGCTGTTCGAGCAGGCCACCGACACCCGCGGCGAGGAGCTGAAGGTGCAGGGCGTGCGGCCGCGGGTGTGGTTCGGCGAGCGCTGGATCACCTCCGTGTTCGACCTGTTCGAGGAGAACGTCCGCTACTTCCCGCCGCTGCTGCCCGTGATCGACGAGGAGGACCCGCTCACCGTCCTGGAGGCGGGCGGCACGCCGAACCTGTCCGAGCTGCGGCTGCACAACGGGACCATCTACCGCTGGAACCGCCCGGTCTACGACATCACCGGCGGCCTGCCCCACCTGCGCGTCGAGAACCGGATCCTCGCGGCGGGCCCGACGGTCGTCGACACGGTCGCCAACGCGGCGTTCTACTTCGGACTGGTCCGCGCGCTCGCCGACAACGACCGGCCGCTGTGGTCGCAGATGTCGTTCAGCGCGGCGGAGGAGAACTTCCACAGCGCGGCGCGCCACGGCATCGACGCGGAGGTCTACTGGCCCCAGCTGGGCCGGGTCCGGGCGACCGAGCTGGTCGTACGCCGCCTGCTGCCCCTGGCCCACGAGGGCCTGGCCGCCTGGGGCGTCTCGTCAGAGGAGGCCCACCGCTACCTCGACGTGATCGAGCAGCGCTGCCTGGCCGGCACCAACGCCTCGGACTGGTTCACCCGGCGGGTGCAGGAGCGTGACGACGCCGACCGCTACGACGCGCTGCGGGCCGTGCTGGCCGAGTACCGGCAGCGGATGCACGACAACGAGCCGGTGCACACCTGGGCCTAGGTCTCCGGGGCCCGGGCCTCCTCGGGGCGCGGCCGCCGCAACCGGGTCCACCGCCGGCCCACGCCCGAGCGCGGGTCGCGCCACGACCTGCGGGTGACGACGACCAGGTCCAGCCGGACGCCGAGCTCGGGCCCCGCGCAGCCGACGGCGGCCGCCCAGGCCAGGTCCTCGACGTCGTGGCCGTCCGGGGTCCGGGTGAGCCAGACGAGCGGGACGACGTCGCGCTCGAGGTGGTCGCGGCACATCGCCTCGAGCACCTCGGTGCGCAACGTGAGGTCGAGCCGCTGGCCGGCGACGATCTCGAAGGCGCGGACCTCGGCGCCGGGGATGCCGACGTGGAGCGTGGGCGGCAGCTGGCAGCGGCCCTCGGCCTCGGCGTGCTCGCGCACCGCCCGCAGGAGCACGCGCTCGAGCAGGGTCGGGACCGGCTCCTGGATCATGCGGGGGAGCCTGCCTGATCGGCGCCGGTCGCGGGAGCGTCCTCCACAGGCCCGGCCCGCCCCCTCCTAGGCTCGCCCCATGAGGTCCGGACTGATCAGCGTCGACGAGCTCCGCGCCAGCCTCGAGGAGGTGACCCTCCTCGACGTGCGCTACCGGATGGGCGGGCCCGCCGGGCCGGCGGAGTACGTCGCGGGGCACGTCCCCGGGGCGGCGTACGTCGACCTCGACCGCGACCTCGCCGCCGAGCCGGGGGAGCGTGGCCGGCACCCGCTGCCGGACGTCGCGGTCTTCGAGGCGGCGATGCGGCGGGTCGGGGTGCGGGCCGCCCGGCCGGTGGTCGTGTACGACGACTGGTCGGGGCACGCGGCGGCGCGGGCCTGGTGGCTGCTGAGGTACCACGGCCACGCCGACGTCCGAGTGCTCGACGGCGGCTGGACCGACTGGCGCGCGGCGGGCGGCGAGGTCGCGACCGGCGACGGCGCGCCGCGGGTGGCCGGCGACTTCACGGCCGCTCCGGGTGCGCTGCCGGTGGTCGACGCGACGACCGTGCGGGCAGCGGGCGTGCTGGTCGACGCGCGGGCGACCGAGCGCTACCGCGGCGACGTCGAGCCGATCGACCCGGTGGCCGGGCACGTGCCGGGCGCGGTCAACGTGCCGACCGGCCGCAACCTCGACGAGCGCGGCCGGTTCCGGGATCCCGCGAGCCTGGCGGCGACCTACGCCGAGGTGGGTGCGGTGCCCGGCGCCGACGTCGCGGTCTACTGCGGGTCGGGGGTCACGGCGGCCCACGACGTGCTCGCACTGGAGCTCGCCGGGATCACCGCCGCCCTCTACCCGGGCAGCTGGAGCGAGTGGGTGGCCGACCCCTCGCGTCCGGTTGCTACCAGTGCACGCCCCTGAACAGCTGGGCCATCAGCATCTGCTCGGTCTCGCGCCGGTTCGAGGCGGGCGCCTCCTCGGCGGCAGCCGCCGCCTGTGACGCGGGCTTCTGGCCCTTCGCCGCGGCCGAGTCCGGGAACACCTGGTAGGCCAGGTTGAGCACCCGGAACGCGGTGCGCGGCGCGATCGTGTGCGCGAGCTCGCCGGCGGTACCGAGCGCGGTGTTGATCTCGTGGGGCTTGTCGACCATCGCCTTGATCACCACGTCGGCGGCCTGGGCGGGGGAGATCGTGGGGAACTTGTCGTAGATCTTGGTCGGCGCGATCATCGGCGTGCGCACCAGCGGCATGTGCACGTTGGTGAAGGTGATGCCGTGCCCGACGACCTCGGAGGAGACGACATTGCTCCAGGCGTCGAGGGCCGCCTTCGAGGCGACGTACGCCGAAAACCGGGGCGGGTTGGTCTGGACGCCGATCGAGGAGATGTTGACGATGTGGCCCGAGCGCTGCTCGTGCAGCTGCGGCATCAGGCCCATCACGAGCCGGATCGCGCCGAAGTAGTTGAGCTGCATGGTGCGCTCGAAGTCGTGGAACCGGTCCTGCGACAGCTTGAGGGAGCGCCGGATCGAGCGGCCGGCATTGTTGATGACGTAGTCGACGCTCGGCAGCTCGGTGCTCAGCTGCTCGCACAGCCGGTCGATCGCCTCCAGGTCGGACAGGTCGCAGGGGAACACCTCGGCCCGGCCGCCGCGCAGCTCGATGATGTCGCGGGTCGCCTCGAGCTTCTCCTTGCCGCGGGCCACGAGCACCGGGATGCCGCCCGCCTGGGCGACCTTGAGCGCCACCACCTGGCCGATGCCGGAGGAGGCGCCGGTGATGACGACGTACTTGTCCTTCAGTGCGGCCACGGCCTTCGGGTCGCGTCCGGTGGCGTCGTCGAGGTTCTCCTCCCAGTAGCCCCACAGCGCGCGCACGTAGGTCTCCAGCGGAGGCACGCTGATCCCGGAGCCGGCGAGCGCCTTCTCGGTGATGCGCGAGTCGAAGACCGACGGGAAGGAGGTGTGGGCCAACACCTCGGCGGGGACGCCGAGCCGGCCGATCGTCTGGTCGAGGACCAGCTGGGCCGGGGCGGAGCGGACGACCGCGTTCATCACGTTGATCGGGCGCAGCGCGCGCGGGATCAGGGCGAGCGGGCCGGCGGTGGTGATCGAGCGGTCGACGGGCGTCGCGAAGCGCGGGGCGCCGGCCGCCGAGCAGAACGCGTTGATCATCTCGATCACGGGCTGCGGCTCCGGGTTGACCAGGTGGAACGCCTCGCCGTCGCGGTCGGGCAGGTGGCCGAGGTGGTCCATCGCCTTGGCGACGTAGTCGACCGGCACCAGGTTGGTGTCGCCGAGGTCGAGCCCGACCAGCGGGAGCCAGGCCGGCAGCGAGTCGCGCAGTCGCTTGATCAGCGGGAAGAAGTAGTAGGGCCCGTCGATCTTGTCCATCGCGCCGGTCTCGGAGTGGCCCACCACGATCGCCGGCCGGTAGACACGCCACGGGATGGTGGCCTCGTCGCGGACGATCTTCTCCGACTCGTACTTCGTGCGGTGGTACGGCGAGGGCAGCGGCTGGCCCTCCTCGAACATGGTCTCGTCGAACCGGCCGTGGTAGTCGCCCGCCGCGGCGACCGAGGACACCTGGTGGAACACCCCGGCCCGCAGCTCCTCGGCGAGGGCGAGGGCGTTGCGGGTGCCGTCGATGTTCATCGCGTCGTTGGTCGCGTCGTCGGCGGTGATGTCGTAGATCGCGGCGAGGTGGAAGAAGTGGTCGATCGTCCCGGCATGCTCGGCGACCCAGGCCGGGTCGACCCCGAGCCCGGGCCGGGTGAGGTCGCCGACGACGGGCTGCACCCGCTCGGAGCCCCACTGCCGGACCAGTGCCTCCATGCGCGGGAGCGACGACGCACGCACGAGGACGAAGACCGGGCCTTCCCGGTGGTCGACGAGCTCGGCGATGAGGTGGCGCCCGATGAATCCAGTGGCGCCGGTCACGAAGTAGGCCATGCGCGAACGCTACGCGCTTTTGCCCTGCTCCGTTACTGGTCAGTTAACTACTGGTCGCCGCCGCCGAACATGATCTCGTCCCAGCTCGGGACCGACGCGCGACCGCGCTTCTTCTGCACCGGCCGGCGATGCTTGGCGCGCTCCGCCTCGGTCTCCGCCGCGGCCTCCTCGGCCGTCGGCTCGGCCGCCGCGGCCGGCTCCTGGGTCGTCGCGCGGATCGGCTCGTCGGCGAGCGGATCGGCCGCCTCGCCGGTCACCAGGTCCAGGGCCTGGTCGATGGAGTCGCCGAGCGGCAGCGTCTCGTCGACGTGGTCGAGCGCCTCGCCGCCCAGCGGCAGGTCCTCGGGTACGGCGGCCAGCCGCCGCTCGCGGACCTGCTGCAGGTCGTCGCGGGCCGGCGGGACGGCGGGCGCGAGCACCTCGCCGATCAGCCAGCGGGCGTCGTCGTTGTCGGAGAGGACGTAGTTGCCGGGGGCGTCGTAGGTGAACCGCGCGACGCCGCCGCGCTCTCCGGTCTCGAAGGTGCCGGTGAGCACCCAGCGACCGGTGTCGCGCCGGTAGGCGTCCCAGGCCACGGCCTCGGGGTTGCCGCCGCGCCCGCGCAGGTGGGCGGCGACGGCGTCGCCGAGCACGCGGCTGGCGGAGGGACCGGACTGCCCCTCTCCGGGAGTGCGCCGGACCGAGGCCTTCTGGGCCCGCGCGGCGACATGCTCGCGCTCGGCGAGCACGGGGGCGACGTAGGGCATGATCGCCTCGACGGACGTGCCGGCGGCCTCGGCCACCGCCTCCGCGGACTCGCCGGAACGGATCCGGGTCTGGATCTCGCGGGGCCGGATGCTGCTGCTCATCGGTGTCTCCAATCGACGCGGTGAGTCGCCGCGCACGGCTGCGCGCAGGTCGGGGGTGATGTCGAGCGTGAACTCACCGCCCTGGTCGTCGACCAGCAGCAGGCGCCGCCGGTCGGACCCGGACGACTGGCCGTCGGCGAGGGTCAGGCGCACGGGGCGGCCGGTGCCGCCCTGGTCCGCCGTGTCGGTCATGCTGCCCTCGGGTCGTCGATGCTCTGTGTCGTCAGTGCTGTCGTCAGTGCTCTGCGGATGCTGGTCTGCGTCGTGCTCAGGTTATCGGGCGAGCCTACGCCCTCCAGCGGGCCCGTCCGCGGACGTAGAGCCAGGTGTCGCCCTGCCTGCGGAACCGGCTGATCTCGTGGAGCGAACCGGGCAGGTCGTCGCGCGTGAAGCGGGCGACGAACTCGACCATGCCCCGCTTGTCCTCGAGGCCACCGGCCTGGGCCGCGAGCACCTCGAGGCCGGTCCACTCGATGCGGTCGTCGAGCTGCAGCGAGGAGGGCTGGGTGGCGGGGTGCCAGGTGTGGAGCAGGTAGGACGCGAGCCCCTTCACGAACGCGGAGTACCGCGAGCGCATCAGCGCCTCGGCGGTCGGCGCCGAGCCGGGGTCGCGGTGGTAGGGGCGGCAGCAGTCGTCGTAGGTCCGCCCGGAGTCGCACGGGCAGGCAGGACGTTCCCCGGGCTCAGCCACCGAGCACCCGCTCGAGGTAGGCGTTGGCGAAGACCCGGTCGGGGTCGAGCCGCTCGCGCAGGGCGAGGACGTCGGGCAGTCGCGGGTAGAGCCCGGCGACGTCCGCGGCGTCGAGGGTGTGCAGCTTGCCCCAGTGCGGTCGGCCGCCGTGGGCCCGCAGGATCGGCTCCATCACTGCGAAGTAGGCGTGGTGGTCGGCGCGGCGGTGGGTGTGGAAGGCGAGGTAGAAGGAGTCGCGGTCGTACGACGTCGACAGGGGCACGTCGTCGGCCGGCGCCACCCGGATCTCGACCGGGAAGGAGACGGTGAGCCCGGAGCGCTCGAACGCCGTGCGGCACTCGCGCAGCGCGTCGAGCCCGGCCTCGCGGGGGACGGCGTACTCCATCTCGCAGAAGACCACGTCGCGCTCGGTCGTGAAGACCTTGTGGGCGAGGTCGGTGTAGGTGCGCGGCCCGAGCAGCCGCGACGCGAAGCGGTTGGCCGCGGGGATCGCGCGGGGCACCAGGTTGAGCGCCGCGGTCTGTGCCCCGAAGACCTTGTTGGACAGCAGGTCGTCGTCGAGCCAGGCCCGCCAGCGGGCCAGCGGCTCGGCGGCGGTCAGGTCGGTGCCGAGCCGGGTGTTGCGCTTGGTCAGCATCCGGTCGGAGTGGGGGAACCAGTACATGTCGACGTGGTCGTGGGCCGCGGTCAGGTCGTCGAAGGCGGCCAGGGCGTCGGTCCACGACATCGGCTGCTCCTCGGCGCGGAGCAGGAACAGCGGCTCGACGGCGAAGGTGATCGTGGTCAGCACGCCGAGCGCGCCGAGGCCGACCCGTGCGAGGTCGAGGACGTCGGGGTTCTCGGCGGCGCTGGCGCGCAGCACCTCGCCGGTGCCGGTGACCAGCTCGAGGCCGACGACCTGGGCGGCGAGGCCGGCCGCGCGTCCGCCGGTGCCGTGGGTGCCGGTCGAGATCGCGCCGGCCAGGGTCTGTTCGGCGATGTCGCCCATGTTGTGCAGGCTCAGCCCGAGCCGGGCGAGCTCGGCGTTGAACACCTTGAGCTGGGTGCCGGCCAGCGCCGTGACCGTCATCGCGTCACGGTCGACGGCCACGATCCCGCGCATCCGCTCGGGGCGCAGGTGCACGTGCCGCGGGGTCGCGATGCCGGTGAAGCTGTGCCCGGTCCCCGCGCTCTTGACCGTCCGGCCCGCGTCCCGGGCCCGGCGGACGATCTCGGCCACCTCGACGGCGTCGGCCGGCTGGACGACCTCGAGGCCGTCGGCCGACTCGAGGCCGGACCAGTTACGCCAGCTCGGCGCGGTCTGCCCGGTCGGTCTGCTCGGGGTTGTGCTCATGGGGAGGCACGCTATCCGGCCGCGGCCCGACCCGGATGAGCAGCGCGCCGACGAGGACGAGGACGCCGCCGACCAGGCACACGAGGTACGCCGGCGAGGCGCCCGCCTCGTCGATGACGACCCCGGCGACGGCGGCGCCGGGCGCGAGACCCACGGCCAGGCCGGTCTGGATGAACGCCATGCCCTCGGTGAGCCGTGCGTGCGGGAGCACCTGCTCGGCCAGCGACATCGTCGCGATCAGGGTGGGGGAGATGGCCAGGCCGCTGAGCAGCAGCACCGGCGCCATCACCACCAGGTTGGGCACGAAGGCGAGTGGCAGGGTGGCGACGACCATGCCGATCGCCCCGATCCGCAGCCGCGCCAGCGGGCCGCGCCGCCAGGTGATCGCCCCGGACACCACCCCGGCGAGCAGGCTGCCGAGCGCCCAGACAGCGAGGTAGATGCCGGACAGGGACTGGTGGCCCTGCTCGTCGGCGAAGGCGACGGTGACCACCTCGGCCCCGCCGAACACGATGCCCAGGGCTGCACCGACGAGAGTGAGCGGCGCGATCGCTCCCCACGGCATCGGCGGGCGGGCACTGGTCCGGTCGGCGCGCGGGTGGGCGGGCGGCTCGGTGGCGCGCTGGAGCGCGAAGGCCCAGGTCCCGGCGAGGCCGACCACGAGCGCGGTGCCGAGCCCGGCCGCCGGGTGCACGGAGGTCGCGAGCAGGGTGACCGCGACCGGGCCGGCGATGAAGACGGCCTCGTCGCCGACGGCCTCGAACGAGAACGCCGTGTGCAGTAGCGCCGGCCGATCGGCCAGCGTGTGCGACCAGCGGGCTCGCACGCAGGTGCCGACCGACGGCAGCGAGGCGCCGGCCAGCATCGCGAAGGCGTACGTCGACCAGGTCGGCCAGTCCCACGACAGCGAGCCCATCGCCAGCGCCAGGCCCACGCCCCACAGCGTGATGACGACCGGCAGCACCCGGCCCTGGCCCAGCCGGTCGATGAGCCGGCCCTGCGGGATCGCGAAGACCGCGTTGGCGATGACGGCGACGGCGGACACCGAGCCCGCGAACCCGTAGGACCCGGTCTCGTGCTCGGCGAGCAGGACGATGCCGAGCCCGACCATGGAGATGGGCAGGCGGGCGACCAGCCCGACGAGGCTGAAGCGTGCGGTGGCCGGCGTGAAGATCTGGCGATAGGTCTGCAACATTGCGTGCTCATCGTCCTCCCTACGATGGGCACGTGCCCAATCAGCAGCAGGTCGCGCCGGACTCCCGACCGACCGAACGATCGACCGACCCCTACGACGCGCTCCTGCTGCTCTCCTTCGGCGGACCGGAGAGGCCGGAGGACGTCGTACCGTTCCTCGAGAACGTCACCCGCGGCCGCGGGATCCCACGCGAGCGCCTCGAGGCGGTGGGGGAGCACTACTTCCTCTTCGGTGGCCGCTCGCCGATCAACGACCAGAACCGGGCGCTGATCGCGGCGATCGAGAAGGACCTCGCCGAGCACGGGCTCGACCTGCCTGTCTACTGGGGAAACCGCAACTGGGACCCCTACCTGGCCGACACGGTCGAGCAGATGGCCCGCGACGGCGTACGACGGGTGCTGTGCCTGGCCACGTCGGCCTACTCCTCCTGGTCGAGCTGTCGCCAGTACCGCGACAACCTGGAGGCGGCGCTCGGCGCCGTGCCCGAGGGTCTGGTCGCGCCGGAGATCGACAAGGTCGGCGCCTACTTCGACCACCCGGGCTTCGTCACCGCGAACACCGACGGGGTGCTCGCCGCCCTGGCCGACCTGCCCGACGAGGTCCGCGACGCCGCCCGGCTGGTGTTCGTCACGCACTCGATCCCGATCTCGATGAGCGAGTCCAGCGGTCCTCCCGCGGACCGACCAGAGGGCGGCGCGTACGTCGCCCAGCACCTCGAGGTCGCCGCCACCGTCGCCGCGCAGGTCGCCGCCGCCACCGGCGTCGAGCGACCCCACGAGCTCGTCTACTGCTCGCGCTCCGGCGCACCCCACGTCCCGTGGCTCGAGCCCGACGTCAACGACCGGCTCGAGGAGCTCGCCGGCGAGGGGACCGCGGCCGTCGTCCTGGTCCCGGTCGGCTTCGTGTCCGACCACATGGAGGTCGTCTACGACCTCGACACCGAGGCGCTGGCGACCGCCGAGCGGCTCGGCCTCCCGGCCCGCCGGGCAGCCTCCGCGGGCACCCACCCGGCGTTCGTGGCGGCGATCCGCGACCTGCTGCTGGCCCGGGCCTCCCGCGAGCGCACGCTGACGCCGGTGCCGCGCGACCACTGCCCCCTGGGCTGCTGCACGGCCGGCCGCGGATGAGCGAGCCCGCCGCCCTCCGCGCCCTGGCCGAGGACGTCGCCCGCGCGGCCGCCGTCCTGGTGCGCGAGCACGCCGCGAAGGGGGTCTCGGTCGCCGCCACCAAGTCCAGCGACATCGACGTGGTCACCGCGGCCGACCGGGCCAGCGAGGAGCTGATCCGCCGCCTGGTCCTCGAGGCCCGCCCCGACGACGCCTTCCTCGGCGAGGAGGGCGACGACCTCGCCGGCACCTCCGGGGTGCGCTGGGTGGTCGACCCCATCGACGGCACCGTCAACTTCCTCTACGGCATCCCGGAGTACGCCGTGTCGATCGCCGCCGAGGTCGACGGCGAGGTGGTCGCCGGCGTCGTGATGGACGTGGCCAAGGACGTGCTCTACGCCGGCCACGCGGGCGGCGTACCGACCCGCGACGGCGTTCCCCTGACGGTGCGTGGTCCCGCGCCGCTCGCGCACCGGCTCGTCGCCACCGGCTTCAACTACACCCGCCCGGTGCGCGAGGTCCAGGCCGCCGCGGCGGCCCGGCTCCTGCCGCACATCCGCGACATCCGGCGCACCGGCTCGTGCGCGCTCGACCTGTGCCGGGTGGCCGAGGGAGCCCTCGACGGGTACGTCGAGGAGGGGGTCCACCTGTGGGACCACGCGGCCGGCGGGTTCCTCGCCCGGCTCGCCGGGGCGCGGCTCCTCGTGACCGTCGGCGCCGGCGGACAGGAGGCCGTCGTTTGTGGCCCCGATCACGGCTTCGACGAGCTCCTGGAGGCCGTCCGGACCGCCGGATTCCTCGCCGTGGCGACCGGGGAATAGGACCGCCCCGTCCACTGTTCTGGGGACTCGCACCGACCCGGGTGTCGCGAACCGGCTCCCATGGTGCACAATCTGCCGCGCCCATCCGCACGCTTCCCGTGCGGGTGGCGGCCACTGAGGGGAGAGAGCAACCGGTCATGGCGACTGACTACGACGCACCGCGCAAGAACGAGGACGAGCAGTCCGAGGAGAGCATCGAAGAGCTCAAGGCGCGCCGCCACGACAAGAACTCGGGCAAGGTCGACGAGGACGAGACCGAGGCAGCAGAGTCGTTCGAGCTGCCCGGCGCCGACCTTTCCCACGAGGAGCTCGCGGTCGAGGTGAAGCCCAAGCAGGATGACGAGTTCACCTGCATGAGCTGCTTCCTGGTCCACCACCGCAGCCAGCTCGCAGATCCGAAGAAGATGATCTGCAAGGACTGCGTCTGACAGACGACGAGCGGCCGGGGCGGTCTGACCGCCACGGCCGCTCTGTCATGTCCTGACCGGTCGGTCCCTCAGGCGTCGCCCTTGCGCAGGCCCGGGGGCAGCTGGCCGGTCGACTTCAGGTAGTAGCCGGCGGCCCGGCGCTGGGCGAGCATCTTGGCGAGCGCGATGAACGTGCCGCTGGCCGCCGCCCAAGCGACCGCCTCCCAGACGTCGACATCGGGGTCGGCCGGGTTGACCGGCGGCTTCTTGCCGGTCGCGGCGCGCCAGCTGGTGTCCAGCCCCTTCTTGGCCACCGACGCGGCGCCGAGCGCAGCGACGAGGGAGAACGCCGACCAGACCTTGGAGCTGTCCTTTGCCATGCACCCGAGCCTAGTGGGTGCTAGTGGTCCCGGGTGTTGAGCGCCGTCGCCAGGGCGCGCGGGTGGCGGGAGCTGACCAGCCAGTACGGCGCCGGGTCGGCCGGGTCGGTGATCTCCACCTTGACCGACTGACGCAGGTAGGGGCGCAGCAGCAGGTACGCCCGGGCGTCGGCCTCGGGACCCGACACCCGCCGGGTACGGTCGGCGTCGAGGGCCTCGGCCGCGCCGACGTACGACATCTCGATCCGGGCCCGGCCCGCGCGGAACCAGCCGTCGGACACGACGATCCGGGCTCCACCGTAGGACCGCAGCCAGGCCGCCATCGCCACCAGGACCAGGCCGGTCACCACCCACGCGAGCCAGGCGGCGTGGCCGATCAGCGCGACGATCAGGGTCAGCCACAGGGTCGCGACGAGCATCGTGCCCTGGGCCCACCAGCGCAGCGGGACCCGCAGCCGCTCCTGGTAGCTCGCACTCTCGCTCACGGGGAGGATGATCCCATCCGGCCGGTCGGACCTCGTCGTGAGGGGTCGCTAGGGTCTCCCCGTGCCTGACGACTCCGCTGATCTGGTGATCGCCGTCCAGCAGCTCGACCCCGCGCTGCCCCTGCCCGCCTACTCCCACCCGGGTGATGCGGGCGCCGACCTGGTCGCCGGTGTCGACGTCGACCTGGCCCCCGGTGAGCGGGCGCTGATCCCGACCGGGATCGCGATCGCACTGCCCGAGGGGTACGTCGCGCTCATCCACCCGCGCTCGGGCCTGGCCGCGAAGCACGGCCTGTCGATCGTGAACACCCCGGGAACCGTGGACGCGGGCTACCGTGGAGAGATCAAGGTGCTGCTGATCAACCACGACCCGGTGGAGGCGATCACGCTGCGCCGGGGAGACCGCATCGCCCAGCTGGTGGTCCAGCGGGTCGAGCGGGCCCGGTTCGAGGCGGTGAGCGCCCTTCCGGACAGCGTGCGTGGCAGCGGCGGCTACGGTTCAACCGGAGGATTCCAGTCGTGAGGGCCGACAGCGGCCCGAGCGGCGTGACGAGGAGGACACAGTGAGGCTGCGGCGCAAGGCTGCCGACCCGTCGGTCGACGACGCGGTGGACGAGACCACCGGTGCCCGCGAGACCGCCGAGGCCGCGGGTGACGTGGCCGCCGGTCCCTATGACGCCGACGACCTCCCCGACGACGGCGTGGCCCGGCTGGACCTGGGCTCCCTGCTCGTCGCGCCGACGGAGGACCGTGAGCTGCGGGTGCAGGTCGACGAGCAGTCCGGTGCGGTCCGTGCCGTGCTCCTCGCCAGCGACGCCGGCGCCCTCGAGCTGCGCGCCTTCGCGGCGCCCCGCAACGGCGACCTGTGGAGCGAGATCCGCCCGCAGATCGCCGCCGACGCCGCGCGCCGAGGTGGCACCGCCACCGAGCGCGAGGGCCGGTTCGGCACCGAGCTGGTGTGCGAGGTGCGGATGACCCGCCCCGACGGCGCCACCGGCACCCAGACCTCCCGCGTCATCGGGATCAACGGCCCCCGCTGGCTGCTGCGCGCGACGCTGCTCGGCGACCCGGCCCGCGACCCCGAGACGGCCGACGCCTGGGAGGCCGCGATCGCCCAGGTCGCCGTACGCCGCGGCGCCCACGCCATGCCTGTCGGCGAGCAGCTCCCTCTTTCGCTGCCTGAGGGCGCCACGCCGCGCGCCGTACCCACCAGCTGACCGGTCCCATGCGCACCAAGAGCCGCCTGCGGCGCACGATCAGCAAGTGGGCCAATCCCGACGAGGCGGAGGCCCGTGACCTCCGTGCCGAGTTCAGCGGCAGCGGAGTCGTCTGCATCGGCGACGCACCCGACCGCGAGCCGGTCCGGCTGCGCGGCACGCTGCGCACAGTCACCCTGCGCCCCCGGGGCGGCGTGCCGGCCCTCGAGGCCGAGCTCTACGACGGCACCGGCGTCGTGACCGTCATCTGGCTGGGCCGCCGGCGCATCGCCGGCATCGATCCGGGCCGCGCGCTCGAGGTGCGGGGCCGGATCGGCACCCAGGACGGCACCCGGATGCTCTACAACCCGCGCTACGAGCTGCTGTGAGCATGCCGGAGGACGCACCGCAGCGCGCCGTGGAGGACACGGCGAGCTCCCACCCGATCGGCGTCGACACCGTCGAGGCACTCGTGCGCCGTCAGCTGGCGGCGACCCTCGGCGGCCGGCGGGGCGCGATCGAGGCGGCGCTGCCGGGTCTCGTGTTCACCCTGCTCTGGCTGCCGACGAAGCAGATCGAGCTGGCCCTGGTCGCCGCCGGCATCGTGGCCGCGATCGCCCTGGTCCTGCGGCTGGTGCAGCGCAGCACCACGCAGTACGTCTTCAACGCGATCTTCGGCCTCGCCATCGGCTGGGTCTTCGTCCGCTGGGCCGCGGGCTCGGGCGGCGACGCCTCGGACCAGGCGCTGGCCTACTTCCTGCCCGGCATCCTCTACAGCGGGGTCTACTCCATCGTCCTCGCCGCGACCTGCCTGCTGCGCTGGCCGATGCTCGGCTTCATGCTCGGCGTGGGCGCCGAGGACCCGCTCGAGTGGCGCAAGAACGACCAGGTGGTCCGGCTGTGCAGCCGGCTCACCTGGCTGATGCTGGCGCCCGGCGCCATCGGCGTGCTCCTGCAGGGTCCGGTCTGGTTGCTCGGCCACCACGACGTGATCCGCGCCGAGGTGGCGGTCACGATCATCGCGGTGCTGCGGCTCGGGCTCGGCTGGGTGCTGCGGATCGCGGCGTTCTCGCTGATGTTCTGGCTGCTCGCCCGCAACGCGACGCCGCTTGAGGCGGCCGCGGGTGAGCCCGACGCGGACGCCGAGCCCGCCTGACCTACTTCTCCGGGTGCGAGCCCGGCGCCAGCAGCCGCTCCAGCTCGTCCTCGGCCTCGGCCGGGACCACGAACAGCAGCTCGTCGCCGGACTCGACCGGCTGCTCGGGCGTCGGAACGTAGACCTGGCCGTCGCGCAGGATCGAGACCAGGGCGCAGTTCTCCGGGAGCGGGATCAGGCCCGAGGCCTTGCCGACGTACGGCGAGTCGGCCGGCAGCACCATCTCGACCAGGTTGGCGTTGCCCTTGCGGAAGGTGAACAGCCGCACCAGGTCGCCGACGCTGACGGCCTCCTCGACCAACGCCGACATGATCCGCGGCGTGGAGACGTTGACGTCCACGCCCCAGGCCTCGGTGAACAGCCACTCGTTGTTGGGGTGGTTGACCCGGCCGACGGTGCGGGGGACCCCGAACTCGGTCTTGGCGAGCAGCGAGGTGACCAGGTTGGCCTTGTCGTCGCCGGTGGCGGCGATGACCACGTCGCACTTGTCGAGGCGGGCCTCCTCGAGCGAGGAGAGCTCGCAGGAGTCGGCGAGCAGCCACTCGGCGTCGGGGACCCGCTCGGGCCGGATCGAGGCGGGGGACTTGTCGATGAGGAGCACCTCGTGGCCGTTCTCGATCAGCTCGCGGGCGATCGAGCGACCGACGGCACCTGCTCCGGCGATGGCGACGCGCATCTCTGGTTCCCTCTCAGCCCTCGTGCTCGGGCCCGCGGGCCAGCACCTTGTACGCCTGGTCCGCGGACTCCTCGCGGGTGACCAGGTGCAGCATGTCGCCCTCCTGGATCACGCTGTCGCGGTCGGGCAGCAGGCCCTCGCCGAGACGGTCGATCCACGCGACGCGGCAGCGGGCCTGCTCCTGGAGCTGGCCCACCCGCGCGCCCACCCAGACCTCGGGGGTCGGGATGTGGTCGACGCGGATCGTGCCCGACGGGTCGCGGAAGTCGGGCTCGGCACCGGCCGGGAGGATCCGGCGCAGCACCTGGTCGGCGGTCCACTTCACGGTGGCCACCGTGGTGATGCCGAGTCGCTGGTAGACCTCGGCGCGGCCGGGGTCGTAGATCCGGGCGACGACCTGCTGGATCCCGAAGGTCTCCCGGGCGACCCGGGCCGCGATGATGTTGGAGTTGTCACCGCTGGACACCGCGGCGAACGCGTCGGCGCGCCGGATGCCGGCCTTCTCCAGGACCTCCTGGTCGAAGCCGATCCCCGGGATCTTGTCGCCGTTGAAGCCCGGGCCGAGCCGCCGGAAGGCGTCCGGCTCGCTGTCGATGATCGACACGGTGTGGTTGCGGTCCTCGAGGCTGCGGGCCAGGGTCGAGCCGACTCGTCCGCAGCCCATGATCACGACGTGCACGGTGAGCACGCTATCCCACGGGAGATGCCCTACCGTTGTCGCTCGTGGGTGTCGGAGACGTATCGAAGCGCATCCTCCTCGGACGCAAGCTGCGCAGCGCCCAGCTCGGGGAGACACTGCTTCCCAAGCGGATCGCGCTCCCGGTGTTCGCCAGCGACGCCCTGTCGTCGGTGGCGTACGCGCCCGACGAGGTCTTCATCATGCTCGGGATCGCCGGCGCGAGCGCCTACACCTGGTCGTGGAAGATCGGCCTCGCCGTCGCCCTCGTGATGTTCACGGTGGTCGCGTCGTACCGCCAGACCGTGCACGCCTATCCCTCGGGCGGCGGCGACTACGAGGTCGCCACGGTCAACCTCGGCAAGACCGCCGGCGTGACCGTCGCCAGCGCCCTTCTGGTCGACTACGTGCTCACGGTGGCGGTGTCGATCTCCAACGCGTCCCAGTACGCGGCGAGCGCGATACCCGAGCTGATCGGCCACGAGGTCATGGTCGCGACGATCGCGGTGGTGCTGCTCACGGCCGTGAACCTGCGGGGTGTGCGCGAGTCGGGCACGTTCTTCGCCATCCCGACCTACCTGTTCATGTTCGCCATCCTCGGCATGTGCGCCTACGGGCTGGTCCAGCTGCTGGCCGGCAGCCTGCCCGACGCGGAGAGCGCGGACCTCAAGATCGTCCCGGAGGAGGGCTGGGAGGGCCCGCTCAACCAGGTCGCCCTGATCTTCCTGCTCGCTCGTGCCTTCTCGTCCGGCTGTGCGGCGCTGACCGGCGTCGAGGCGATCTCCAACGGCGTCCCGGCCTTCAAGCGACCCAAGAGCAAGAACGCGGCGACCACGCTGCTGCTCCTCGGCCTGATCGCGGTCAGCATGATGATGAGCATCATCGTGCTGGCCAAGCAGATGGCGATCCGGTTCGTCGACCCGCACGCATTGGAGCGACTGCGCACCGCCGGCGGCGACGCCGTGCCGGACGACTACCAGCAGCACCCGGTGATCTCGCAGATCGCGAACGGCGTCTTCAGCAACTTCTCGCCGGGCTTCTACTTCGTGGTCACCGTCACCGGCATCATCCTCGTGCTGGCCGCCAACACCGCCTTCAACGGCTTCCCGGTACTCGGCTCGATCCTCGCCCGGGACGGCTTCGCCCCCCGTGCGCTCGGCTCGCGGGGAGACCGGCTCGCCTACAGCAACGGCATCGTCTTCCTCGCCGTCATGGCGATCGTGCTCATCGTCGTGTTCGAGGCCCAGACCACCAAGCTCATCCAGCTCTACATCGTCGGCGTCTTCGTCTCGTTCAACCTCAGCCAGCTCGGCATGATCCGGCACTGGACGCGGCACCTCGCGACGGAGACCGACGCCGGCGAACGACGGCGGATGCAGCGCGCACGGGCGATCAACACGTTCGGCCTGGGCCTCACCGCGGTCGTCCTGGTCATCGTGCTGATCACCAAGTTCCTGGCCGGCGCCTGGATCACCATCCTCGCCATGTGCTTCTTCTTCGCGTTGATGAAGGCCATCAAGAAGCACTACGACAACGTGGCGCGCGAGCTCGCCGCCGACGAGACCGACAAGGCGCTGCCGACCCGGGTGCACGCCATCGTGCTCGTCTCCAAGCTGCACAAGCCGACTCTGCGGGCGCTGGCCTTCGCGAAGGCGACCCGGCCCAACGCGCTCGAGGGCGTCTACGTGTCGGTCGACGAGAAGGACACCGCCCGGCTGCTGGAGGAGTGGGACGAGCGCAACACCGGGGTCCCGCTCAAGGTGCTGCACTCGCCGTACCGCGAGATCATCAAGCCGATCGTGGAGTACGCCTCGGCGATCCGCCGGTCCAACCCGCGCGGCGTGGTGGCCGTCTACATCCCCGAGTACGTCGTCGGGCGCTGGTGGGAGCAGTTCCTGCACAACCAGACCGCCCTTCGACTCAAGGGCCGGCTGCTGTTCACCCCCGGCGTCATGGTCATCTCGGTGCCCTACCAGCTGCGGTCCTCCAAGCTCGCGCTCGAGCGTGAGGAGCGCGAGGAGCACCGCGTGCACGCCGGCGACCTGCGTCGTGGTCGGGTGGTCGGCAACGACCGGCAGACCCCGCGGTGAGCCGGCCCGCCCGCCGACCGTCGCGCCGCCCCCGGGCCCGCACCGCCCGCGGCAGCTCGGTGGCCGGGCGCCGTTTCGAGGCCGAGGTCGGCCCGGTCGCGCACGGCGGCCACTGCGTCGCCCGCGTCGAGGACCGGGTGGTCTTCGTGCGCCACGCCCTGCCCGGTGAGCGGGTGGTCCTCGAGATCACCGAGGGCACCGAGGGCGACCGGTTCTGGCGCGCCGACGCCGTGAAGGTGCTCACGCCCTCGCCCGACCGGGTGCCCGCGCCCTGTCCGTACGCCGGCCCCGGGCTGTGCGGCGGCTGCGACTTCCAGCACGTCGCGCTCCCGGCCCAGCGCGCCCTCAAGGCGGAGGTCGTGCGCGAGCAGCTGCGCCGGGTGGCCCGCCTCGACGTGGAGGTGAGCGTCGAGGCCGTGCCCGGCGACGAGGACGGACTGCGCTGGCGCACCCGCCAACGCTACGTCCCGCTGCCCGACGGCCGGCGCGGCATGCGCAAGCACCGCTCCCACGACGTGATCCCGGTCGACGAGTGCCTGCTCGAGGCGCCCACCGGTCCGTCGTACGACGTCCGGGGGCGGGGCTTCGAGGTCGCTGACGGTGGCTTCTGGCAGGTCCACCCGGGCGCCCCGGAGGCCCTGGTCGGTGCGGTGCTCGAGGCCCTCGACCCGCGGCCAGGGGAGAGCGCGCTCGACCTGTACGCCGGCGTCGGGCTGTTCAGCCGGTTCCTGTCCGAGGCCGTCGGGCCCACCGGACGGGTGGCCGCCGTCGAGGGCGACCTGGCCGCCTCGGCCCTGTCCGAGCGCAACTGCCCGGGACTCACCGCGGTGCCGGGCGACGTCGCCTCCGTGCTCGCGACCGGCCTGCCCGCCGCCTGGGGTCACGCCGACCTCGTCGTCCTCGACCCGCCCCGTGCCGGTGCCAAGCGGGCCGTCGTCGAGCAGGTCGTCGCCCGCGGACCCCGCGCGGTGGCCTACGTCGCCTGCGACCCCGCCGCGCTCGCCCGCGACGTCGCGATCTTCGCCGAGCACGGCTACCGGCTCGCGTCGCTGCGCGCCTTCGACCTGTTCCCGATGACGCACCACGTGGAGTGCGTCGCGCTGCTGACGAGGACCGGCACCCCTTTACAGTGAGGGCACACCATTTCGCGCTCGGGCGCCGCCCTCACAGACAGGACCCCTCATGACCTCGACTCCGTCCGCCGTCACCGACGCGATGGTCAACGCCTTCGCCGACACCTATTACGGAGGGCTCAGCTCCAGCATCTACGCGACCCCGGTGCCGCTCGACCCGGCGGACACGGTGCTGGTCCTGATCGACATCCAGGAGTGCATCACCAAGGACGCGTTCCTCAAGACCTTCGCCGCGCTCGGCGTCGACTCCGAGCCCATGCTCCCGGTCCTCGACCGCATCGAGGCCGACATGCGGGCGACGGTGGCGAACATATCGGCCGTGCTGGAGCGGTGCCGCGAGACCGGGATCCGCCCGATCCACGTGCGCATCCAGTCCCATCTCCCCGATGCGGCCGACACCGGCGCCCTGCACCGGTCGGCCGGCATGTTCTACCCGCCGGGCTCGAAGGACTCCGAGTTCCTCCCGGAGGTGATGCCGCGCGAGGACGAGGTCGTCCTCAACAAGACCTGCTCCGGCATCCACGTCGGCACCCACATCGACCAGGTGCTGCGCAACCTGGGCGCCCGGAAGGTGCTGGTGGTGGGCTTCTACACCGACCAGTGCATCAGCGCGTCGGTGCGCGACCTGTCCGACCTCGGCTACCAGGTCGACCTGATCGAGGACGCCGTCGGCGCGCTCAGCCCGCAGCGGCACGAGTACGCGTTGCAGGGCATCCGGAAGATCTACGCGAACTCCGAGACGACCCACACGCTGCTGGGCCGGCTCGCCGAGCTCCCGGCGCGCTAGCGGTGTCCACGGACGTCGTGGCGGCCGCGTCGGCGACGGCCCTCGCGGTGCGCCGGTCGATCCACCAGCACCCCGAGCTGAGCTTCGAGGAGCACCGGACCGCCCGACTGGTCTGCGAGCACCTTGACCGGATCGGCCTGCCGTACCGCCCCGGTGTCGCCGGGACCGGGGTCGTCGCCACCCTCGACACCGGTCGGCCGGGCCCGGTCACCGCCTTCCGCGCCGACCTGGACGCGCTGCCGATCACGGAGGAGACCGCGCTGCCGTTCCGGTCCGCGGTGGCGGGCGTGATGCACGCCTGCGGGCACGACATGCACACCGCGATCCTGCTGGGGCTGGCCGAGCGGCTCGCCGCCGAGGCGGATGGGCTGACCGGCACCGTCGTCTTCGTCTTCCAGCCGGGAGAGGAGGCCAACGGCGGCGCGCAGCGGGTCATCGACGCCGGAGAGCTCAGCGACGCCGGGGTGGAGCGGATCTTCGCGCTGCACGTCGTCCCGGAGCTGCCGACCGGCTCGATCGCGCTCCGCGACGGTGCGCTGACGGCGACCGACGACGAGTTCGAGATCTCCGTCGCCGGACGTGAGGCGCACAGCTCCCAGCCCGAGCTCGGCGTCAACGCTGTGTCGGTGGCCGCGCGGATCGTCACGGCGCTCGACGGCCTGTGCGCGACGCTCAGCCCGTTCAGCGTGGCCACGCTGAACGTCGCATCGGTCCGCGGCGGCGACGCGGTCAACGTGATCCCCGGCGCCGCCGAGGTGCGAGGCATGATCCGGTGCGTCGAGTCGGCCGACAAGATCCTGCTGCGTGAGCGACTGACCACGACGGCCGAGGCCGTCGCCGCGTCGATGGGCGCGCACGCGGGCGTGCGGATCGTCGAGGGCTTCCCGCCGGTGGTCAACGACCCGGACCTGGCCGCCACCGTCCGGATGGCGGCTCGTGAGGCCCTCGCCCCGGGAGCGCAGCTCATCGAGCTGGAGCGACCGCACCTCGGCTCGGAGGACTTCGCCTACTACCAGCAGGTGGTGCCGGGCGCGATGTTCATGCTCGGTTGCGGGCGGGCCGGTGCCGCCGGCGGAGGCCTGCACACCGGGACCTTCGATCCCGACGAGGACGCCCTGGCCGTCGGCCTGGCGGTCTTCTCGGCGATCGCGCACCAGGTCCACGGCACGACCTGACCGACACGGCAGACTGGCCGCCATGGCGAACCTGGTCATGACGGACGGGGCGGTCTCGGGGCTGCTGGAACCCACCTCGGTGGAGCTGGTCGCCGGCGAGGTGGTGGTCGCCGTGGGCCGGCCGGGCCACGGCAACGTGGCTCTGGCCCTCGCCCTGGCCGGGCGGCTCCGGCTGACCGGCGGCACGGTCGCGCTCGGTGAAGACCCCGAGCCAGGAGCGCTGCAGGCGGCGGTGGTGCTGGTCGACGTACCCGGGGTCACCGAGCCGGACGACAGCGTGCCGTTCCGGGTGGTCGTGGCCGAGGAGCTGGCCCTCGCGGGTCGGCCCGCCGGCCCGCGGGCGGCGTCGGCGTGGTTGCGCGAGCACCGGCTCACCACCGGGCCGGGGCTGCGGACCGAGGACGTGCCGCCGGCCGACCGGATCCGCTCGCTGACTGAGCTGGGGGCGGCGCGACCCGGCGCGCGGTTCCTGGTGCTGGTCTCGCCGGACCGGCACGGACTGCACCGCCGGGACTGGTGGCCGGTCGTCCGGGCCGCCGCGGACGACGGGCTCGGCGTCCTCGTGACGGTGAGCGAGGCGGTGGACCTGGCGGGCGAGGTCGTCCACACGGCCACGATCGGAGGTGCGGCGTGAACACCCTGCGCATCGCCTGGAGCGAGCTCTCCCGCCTGCTGAGCATCCGGATGGGCCGCATCACCGTGCTGGCCCTGGTCACGGTGCCGACCATCTACGCCGGCCTCTACCTCTATGCCAACCACGACCCCTACTCGGCACTGGACCGGGTTCCGACCGCCCTGGTCGTCGAGGACACCGGTGCGACCGGGCTCGACGGCAAGCAGCTCGACGCCGGGCGCGAGGTGGCCGACCAGCTGCTGGAGTCCGCCGACTTCGGCTGGCACGAGGTCTCCCGCGCCACCGCCGAGGCCGGCGTCGACGACGGCACCTACGACTTCGCGCTGCTGATCCCGCGCGACTTCTCCGCCGCCCTGACCAGCAGCTCCGGGAGCGACCCGGAGCAGGCGCGGATCACGATGCTCACCAACGACGCGAACTCCTACCTGTCGACCACCATCGCCAACACCGTCGCCACCAAGGTGCGCGACGCGATCGGGCAGAAGGTCTCCCAGGAGGCGGTCGGCACCTTCCTGCTCGGCATCGCCGACGTCCGCCAGGGCCTCCAGCAGGGTGCCGACGGCGCCGGCCAGCTGCAGGACGGGCTGACGCAGGCTCGCAAGGGCTCACGCAGGCTCGTCGACGGCAGCGCCCGGCTCGCCGACGGCACCGGGCAGCTGCACGACGGCGCGACCCAGCTGCACGACGGGCTGACCACCCTCGCCACGCGTACGGCGCCCCTGCCCCAGCAGGCGAGGAAGCTGGCGAACGGCGCCCGTCAGGTCGCCGACGGTGACCAGAAGGTCGCCAACGCGGGCAACAGGATCGCGGGTGCGGTCCACGGCGCCCGGGTCGCGTACGACGGCGGCCGGGCCGATCTGGTCGCCCAGATGAACCAGCTCGGGATCGACCAGGCCGCCCAGGACCGGCTGCTCGCGGTCTACGACCGGGTCGGTGGCAAGGTCCACGACGTCGACACCAAGGCGGGCGACGTACGCAAGCAGCTCAACCAGCTCGCCGGCGGCGCCGACCGGGTCGCCGACGGTGCCGACCAGCTCGCCCGCTCGGCGCCGGCTCTCCTCGACGGCATCCGCCAGGCGCGCGACGGAGCCGGCGAGCTGGAGACCGGAGCAGCCCGCCTGGACAAGGGCGCCGCCACCCTGCACGACGGCACCCTCGAGCTGCGCAAGGGCCTGCGCCAGCTGACGACGGGTGCCGGCACGCTCCGCGACGGGCTCGCCGCCGGCGTCGAGAAGGTGCCCGACACCACCGAGGAGTCACGCCAGCAGATCGCCGAGACGATCGCGAACCCGATCGACGTCCAGGCCCGCAGCGACGCGGCAGCCCGCAACTACGGCGCGGGACTGGCGCCGTTCTTCCTGGCCCTGGCCGCCTGGATCGGCGGCTACGTCCTCTTCCTCCTGGTGCGCCCGCTGTCCAGCCGGGCCCTGGCCGCCAACCAGCACCCGCTGCGGATCGCCGTCGGCGGCTGGCTGCCGCCGGCCCTCATCGGGGCGGCCCAGATGACCCTCGCCTTCGCCGTGGTGGCGCTCGCCCTCGACGTCGGGATCGTCGAGAGCCTGCGGACCTGGCTGTTCATGATCCTGATCTCGGCGACCTTCGTCGCGATCGTGCACCTCATGAACGCCCTGCTCGGCACGCCGGGCCAGTTCCTCGCCCTGGTCCTGATGGTGGTGCAACTGGTCACCGCCGGCGGCACCTTCCCGTGGCAGACCATCCCCGAACCGCTGCACTGGCTGCACCAGGTGCTGCCGATGAGCTATGCCGTCGACGGCCTGCGCCAGCTGATGTACGGCGGCGACCCGGCCCGGGCGTCCACGGCGGTGCTGGTGCTGGCGGCGTACCTGGTCGGTGCGCTGGTGCTCACCTCGCTGGTCGCGCGCAGGCACCGGGTGTGGACGCCGAGCCGGGTCAAGCCGACGGTCGTGCTGTAGGGCGTCAGCGCACGACGGCGTAGCAGAGCTTCTGCACGCCGTTCGCGTAGGACTCGCTCTCGACGAGCTCCAGGCGCTGGCGGTCCTTGTCGGTCTCGCTCCACATCCGCTTGCCGGCGCCGAGGACCCACGGGAACACCAGCAGGTGGTAGCGGTCGAGCAGGCCGGCGTCCGCCAGGCCGCGGGCCAGGCTCGCGGAGCCGTGGATCGAGATCGGGCCGCCGTCGGTCTCCTTCAGTGCGGCGACGTCGTCGACGGAGCGCAGGATCGTCGTCTCGCCCCAGTCGGTGACGAGGTCGTCCTCCTCGAGGGTGGTGGAGACGACGTACTTCGGCATCGCGTTGTACTTCGGGAACTCCTCGGTCATCGTCGGCCAGACCGGGGCGAAGGCCTGGTAGCTGACCCGGCCGAGCATCAGCGCGCCGGCCTCCTCCTGCTCGCGGCCCTTGAGCTCGTAGACCTCCGGGAGGAAGTCGATGCCCTGGAAGGTCCACCCGCCGTTGCGGTAGTCGGGCTCCGGGGCCGGGGCCTGGACGACGCCGTCGAGCGAGACGAAGGCGGTGTAGATCAGGGTGCGCATGGATGACCTCCGAGGTCGGGATGGGGGCGCTGACATCCTCTCCACGAACGGCGCAGGGCCGGTACGACAGGCCGGACGAATCTTTTTTCGGTGATTTTCCCCGGTCCTGACCTCTCCGGCTTGTCCTCATGTCGGCTTGAGGTTCTACCTTCGGCGACATGAGCATGGAGTCGATCGCCTGGAACCAGGTGTACCGGGGGATGCACGGACCCGACGAGGAGCGGGAGTTCAGCACCGCGACCGCGAAGCGGATCCTGCGCTTCGCGCGTCCCCACCGCCGCAAGCTGATCGGGTTCGTGGTCCTCAGCGTCGTGACAGCCGGGCTCGCGGTCGCGACACCGGTGCTGGCCGGCGACGTCGTCAACGCGATCGTCGCCGGCGACAACCGCTCGGTCGTCCTGCGGCTGGCGATGGCGATCGCGGTGCTGGCGGTGCTGGACGCGGGACTCGGGCTGGTGTCGCGCTGGCTGTCGTCGAGCATCGGCGAGGGGCTGATCCTCGACCTGCGCACGGCGGTGTTCGACCACGTGCAGCGGATGCCGGTCGCCTTCTTCAGCCGGACCCGCACCGGTGCGCTGGTCAGCCGGCTCAACAACGACGTGATCGGGGCACAGCGGGCGTTCAGCCAGACCCTCTCGGGCGTGGTCGGCAACCTGGTGACCCTGGTGCTGACCCTGGTCGTGATGCTCGGCATCTCCTGGCAGGTCACCCTGCTCGCGCTCGTGCTGCTCCCGGTGTTCGTCGTCCCGGCGCGGCGGATGGGGCGCCGGCTGGCCGGCATCCAGCGGGAGGCGGCCGACCACAACGCCGCGATGGGCAACCAGATGACCGAGCGGTTCTCGGCGCCGGGGGCGACGCTGGTCAAGCTGTTCGGCCGCCCCGAGCAGGAGTCGGTCGAGTTCGCGGCGCGGGCGGAGCGCGTCGCCGAGATCGGCGTGCGCACGGCGATGGTGCAGACCACCTTCGTCACCGCGCTCACCCTGGTGTCAGCGCTCGCCGTGGCTGTCGTCTACGGCCTCGGCGGCACCCTTGCCCTCGACGGCACCCTCGACGCCGGTGACGTGGTCGCCCTGTCCCTGCTGCTCACCCGGCTCTACGCGCCCCTCACCGCGCTGGCCAGCGCCCGGGTCGAGGTGATGAGCGCGCTGGTCAGCTTCGAGCGGGTCTTCGAGGTGCTCGACCTCGAGCCACTGATCACCGACCGGCCCGACGCCGGCACCGTCCCGGACGGCCCGGTCGCGGTCGAGCTCGACGACGTCCGGTTCGCCTACCCCTCGGCCGACAAGGTCTCGCTCGCCTCGCTGGAGGCGGTCGCCACGCTCGACACCCGCGGCGGCGAGGAGGTGCTGCACGGCATCTCCCTGCGTGCCGAGCCCGGGCAGGTCGTGGCCCTGGTCGGCTCCTCGGGCGCCGGGAAGTCGACCATCGCGCAGCTCGTGTCCCGGCTGTACGACGTCGACGGGGGCGCCGTACGCCTGGCGGGGGTGGACGTGCGCGACCTGACCGCCTCCTCGATCCGCGGGGCGGTCGGCATGGTCACCCAGGACGGCCACCTGTTCCACGACACGATCCGCGGCAACCTGCTGCTGGCCCGGCCGGAGGCGGACGAGCAGGACCTGTGGGACGCGCTGTCCCGGGCCCGGCTGGCCGACCTGGTGCGCGGGCTGCCCGACGGACTCGACACGGTCGTGGGGGAGCGCGGCTACCGGCTCTCCGGCGGCGAGCGCCAGCGGCTCACCATCGCCCGGCTGCTGCTCAAGCAGCCCCGGGTGGTCATCCTCGACGAGGCGACGGCGTCCCTGGACTCCACCTCGGAGGCCGCCGTGCAGGCGGCGCTGGGGGAGGCGCTCGCCGGGCGGACCGCGCTGGTGATCGCGCACCGGCTCTCCACGATCCGGGCCGCCGACCTGATCGCCGTCGTGGAGGACGGCCGGATCGTCGAGCGGGGCACGCATGCCGCGCTGCTGGCCGCGGGCGGTCGCTACGAGGAGCTGTACCGGACCCAGTTCGCCGAGGACGCTCCCAGCGCGCCGGCGCCGGACCTCCATGGAGATCTGCCCGCCGATCGTGTATCTTGACGTCAAGAGATATCGGGAGCCCGGTGTCCGCAAGACTTAGGTCAGCCTCACTATCCGATCCGCCGCTCGCGGCGGCAGGATGCAACAGGAGACCTACCGACAACGATGAAGTCGATGAGGACGGAGACGCGATGGCCAGCAAGAACAGCTTCGGCGCCAAGAGCACCCTGGACGTGGACGGCAAGTCCTACGAGATCTTCCGCCTCGACGCGGTCAAGGGTGAGGGCCTCGACGTCGAGAGCCTGCCCTTCTCGCTGAAGGTGCTGCTCGAGAACCTGCTCCGCACCGAGGACGGCGCGGACATCACGGCCGAGGACATCAAGGCCCTCGCCGGCTGGGACGAGACCGCCCAGCCCGACAAGGAGATCCAGTTCACGCCTGCCCGCGTGATCATGCAGGACTTCACCGGCGTCCCCTGCGTCGTCGACCTCGCCACCATGCGCGAGGCCATGGCCGACCTGGGCGGCGACGCCACCAAGATCAACCCGCTCGCGCCGGCCGAGATGGTCATCGACCACTCCGTCATGGCCGACGTCTTCGGCACGCCCGAGGCCTTCGCCCGCAACGTCGAGATCGAGTACGAGCGCAACCGCGAGCGCTACCAGTTCCTGCGCTGGGGCCAGGGCGCCTTCGACGACTTCAAGGTCGTTCCTCCGGGCACCGGCATCGTCCACCAGGTCAACATCGAGCACCTCGCCCGCACCGTCTTCACCCGTGAGGTCGACGGCGAGCTGCTGGCCTACCCCGACACCTGCGTCGGCACCGACTCGCACACCACCATGGTCAACGGCATCGGCGTCGTCGGCTGGGGCGTCGGCGGCATCGAGGCCGAGGCCGCGATGCTCGGCCAGCCGGTCTCCATGCTGATCCCGCGCGTGGTCGGCTTCAAGCTGTCGGGCGAGCTGCCCGAGGGCTCCACCGCCACCGACCTGGTCCTCACGATCACCGAGATGGTCCGCAAGCACGGCGTCGTCGGCAAGTTCGTCGAGTTCTACGGCCCCGGCGTCGCGGCGCTGCCGCTGGCCAACCGCGCCACCATCGGCAACATGTCGCCGGAGTTCGGCTCGACCATCGCGGTGTTCCCGATCGACGGCGAGACCACCAGCTACCTGCGCCTGACCGGTCGCTCCGAGGAGCAGATCGCTCTCGTCGAGAAGTACGCCAAGGAGCAGGGCCTCTGGCTCGACCCGGCCGCCGAGCCGCGCTACTCCGAGAAGCTCGAGCTCGACCTGGCGAGCGTCGTCCCCTCGATCGCCGGCCCGAAGCGCCCGCAGGACCGCGTGCTCGTCTCCGAGGCCAAGGAGTCCTTCCGCGGCGCGCTGGTCGACTACGCCGGCGCCCCCCAGGACGCCCAGGGCTACGACGAGGCCGTCGAGGAGTCCTTCCCGGCCTCCGACGCCCCGTCGCACGACCCCAACCAGGCCAACGGTGCGCCGGCGCCCAACAACCACCTCTCCGCGGCGCCCGCCGACGGTGGCCGGGCGTCCAAGCCCGTCGAGGTGACCCTCGAGGACGGCACGAGCTTCACGCTCGACCACGGTGCGGTGACGATCGCCTCGATCACCTCCTGCACCAACACGTCCAACCCGTCGGTCATGATCGGCGCGGCGCTGCTCGCCAAGAAGGCCGTCGAGAAGGGCCTGACCCGCAAGCCGTGGGTCAAGACCACCCTCGCCCCCGGCTCGCAGGTCGTGTCCGACTATTACGAGAAGGCCGGCCTGACGCCGTACCTCGACAAGCTCGGCTTCAACCTGGTCGGCTACGGCTGCGTCACCTGCATCGGCAACTCGGGCCCGCTCATCCCCGAGGTCTCGGCCGCGGTCAACGAGAACGACCTCGCCGTCGTCTCGGTGCTCTCGGGCAACCGGAACTTCGAGGGCCGGATCAGCCCCGACATCAAGATGAACTACCTGGCGTCCCCGCCGCTGGTCGTCGCATACGCGCTGGCCGGCTCGATGGACGTCGACCTGTTCAACGACGCGCTGGGCCAGGACGCCGACGGCAACGACGTCTTCCTCAAGGACATCTGGCCCTCGCCGGCCGAGGTGGAGGAGACCATCGCCGGTGCGATCAACTCGGAGATGTTCGCCGAGTCCTACGCCGACGTCTTCAAGGGTGACGAGCGCTGGCGCTCGCTGCCCACCCCCGAGGGCAACACCTTCACCTGGGACGAGGCGTCGACCTACGTCCGCAAGGCGCCGTACTTCGACGGTATGCCCGACGAGCCGGCCCCGGTCACCGACATCTCCGGTGCCCGCGTCCTGCTCAAGCTCGGCGACTCGGTCACCACCGACCACATCTCGCCGGCCGGCTCGATCAAGGCCGACTCGCCCGCGGGCATCTACCTCACCGAGCACGGCGTCGCCCCGCGTGACTTCAACTCCTACGGCTCGCGCCGTGGCAACCACGAGGTCATGATCCGCGGCACGTTCGCCAACATCCGCCTGCGCAACCAGATCGCGCCCGGCACCGAGGGCGGCTTCACCCGCGACTTCACGGTCGAGGGCGGCCCGGTCAGCACGGTCTACGACGCCTCGGTGCACTACCAGGAGGCCGGCACCCCGCTCGTCGTCCTGGCGGGCAAGGAGTACGGCTCGGGCTCCTCGCGCGACTGGGCGGCCAAGGGCACCTCGCTGCTGGGCGTCAAGGCGGTCATCGCCGAGAGCTACGAGCGCATCCACCGCTCCAACCTCATCGGCATGGGCGTCATCCCGCTGCAGTTCCCCGAGGGCCAGAACGCCGAGTCGCTCGGCCTGACCGGCGAGGAGACCTTCTCGATCGCCGGCATCACCGAGCTCAACGACGGCACCACGCCGGCGACCGTCAAGGTCACCACCGACACCGGTGTCGAGTTCGACGCGGTCGTCCGCATCGACACCCCCGGTGAGGCGAGCTACTACCGCAACGGCGGCATCATGCAGTACGTCCTGCGGAACCTGCTCCGCGGCTGACCCGCGACGCTGCTCGACCCGAACGGCCCGTCCCCCCGCAACGGAGGGGCGGGCCGTTCGGCATGTGTCGTACGGTGCCGCCCATGCGCTCGATCCCCGATGACTTCGACCCGGCGACCGTCACGGCGATCGACGCGCGACTGGGCGACATCGCGGCGTCGTACGGCGTCCGGGTGCCGTGGGCGATCGAGAGCGGGAGCCGGGCGTGGGGGTTCGCGTCGCCGGACAGCGACTACGACTGCCGGTTCCTCTTCGTCCGGCCGCGGCGCGACTACCTGTCGCTGTGGGCGCCGCGCGACGTCATCGAGACCCCGCTCGAGGGGCTGCTCGACGTCAACGGCTGGGACCTGGCCAAGGCGGTGCGCCTGGCCACGGCCGGCAACGCGACGGTCGGGGAGTGGCTGCGCTCGCCCCACGTGTACGGCGGCGACCCGGCGTTCCGCGACGACCTGCTCGACCTCGTGGCCGCGGTGACCGACCCGGCGTGGGTGCGGCGCCACTACCTGCATGTCGGGCGCGGCCAGTGGGCCAACGCCCGCGTCGGCGCGGACCTGGTCCGGCTCAAGCGGGTCTTCTACGCCGTGCGCCCCGCCGTGACCCTGCGCTGGTTGGACGGGAACGTCGGCGTCCCGCCCATGAACCTCGACGAGCTGCTCGCCGAGTCCGAGGTCCCCGTCGCCGTCCGCGCCGAGCTCGAAGGGCTGCGCGACCTCAAGGCCCGCACCCGCGAGCTGGGCGACGCCCCCGTCCCGCCGGCCATCGCGGCCTGGGTGGAGGGGGTGTTCGCGACCGATCCCGACATCGGCGGTACGCCGAGCGCCGCTGTCCGGGAACGTGCGAACGAGGGTTTCCTCGACCTGCTCGACCGCTGGGCGCCCGCCGGCGGCTGAGGCCCGCGTGACTACGGTGGGCGCATGCTCGTCGCGTTCAGCATCAGCCCGTCCAGCTCCGACGACACCGGTGGCGTGTCCGAGGCCGTGGCCGCCGCGGTCCGGGTGGTCCGCGAGTCGGGTCTGCCCAACGAGACGACGTCGATGTTCACGACGATCGAGGGGGAGTGGGACGAGGTGATGGCCGTCGTCAAGCAGGCGGTCGACGTCGTCGCCGCGACCTCGCCGCGGGTCGGGCTGGTGCTCAAGGCCGACATCCGGCCGGGCTTCACCGGTGAGCTCACCGCGAAGGTGGAGCGGGTGGAGCGGGCGCTCGAGCAGTGAGCCAGCCGCCGTTCCCGCCGCCGCCCCCTCCTCCTCCGCCCCCGCCGCCGGGCCCACCCCCGCCGGGCCCACCCCCGCCGTACGGGCCGCCAGCCGGCTTCGCGCCCCCGCTGCCCCCGCGCAGGCGCTCGCCGCTGCCGATCGTGCTCGCCGCGCTCGCCGCGGTCCTGGTGGTCGCGGCCGCGGTGCTGGTCCCGGTCGTGCTGTCGAAGGACGACGACTCCGGGACGGACGCCGGCGACGACGACACCTCCGCGCAGGTCGACACGAGCAACCTGGACGCCGTGCAGGAGTACGCCGGGCTGACCAACCAGCACCTCGCGCCCGGCCAGGAGATCGACTACCCGCAGTCCCCGCCGGCGGGCGGCGACCACGCGCAGTACTGGCTCGAGTGTGGTGTCTACGACGAGCCGGTGCCCGAGGCGAACGCAGTCCACGACCTCGAGCACGGCACGGTGTGGCTGACCTACCGCACCGACGACGTCGACGCCGCCGGCATCGAGCAGCTCGCCGAGCAGCTGCCGGACAACGGCATCCTGTCGCCGTACGACGACCAGGAGGCACCGGTCGTGATCACGGTCTGGGGTCGCCAGCTCGCGCTGACCGGGCCGGACGACCCGCGGATCGGGCTGTTCGTCGCGGAGTTCGGCGCGGGCGACACCGCACCCGAGCCCTTCGCGTCCTGCCACGGCGGCGTCGACCCGGCCGACCTGCCGTCGGGCGGAATCGCCGCGTGAGCCAGCGGTTCGCGGCCGTGCTGCTGGTCGACCCGCGCGGCTGGCTGCTGCTGCAGGAGCGCGACGAGCACCCGCGGCTCGATCCGGACTGCTGGGGCTTCGTGGGCGGCCACGTCGAGCCGGGTGAGGACCCGGACGCCGCCGCCCACCGCGAGCTGGCCGAGGAGACCGGCCTGGCCGCCGAGGAGCTGCCCCTGTGGCGGGAGTTCGCCGTCTCCCACCAGGCCAACGGCGCCGACGACGTGGTCGGCCTCTACGCCGCCCCGACCCGGGCCACCGATGCCGACGTCGTCGTCGGGGAGGGGCGCCAGATCGTGTTCGTCGACCCGGCGGCCCTGGCCGGGCGCCCGCTGAGCCGCGCGGCGCAGGAGATCCTGCCTGCCTTCCTCGCCTCCGAGCGCTACCGCGAGCTCACCGACCACGGGGGCTGAGCATCGGTGGATCGAGGCTAAGGTCGGATCCGTGACCTCCCTCACCGTGATCCCCGTTCCCGGCCACGGCGCGGAGGACGTCGTCGTGGCGACGTCCGGGCCCGACCTGGGCTGTGTGTTCACCGGCACCGAGGACGGCGCGATCTTCCGGGTCAGCCCCGACGGCACGAAGGTCGATCGGGTCGCCCACACCGGCGGGCGCCCCCTCGGCATCGAGTTCGCGCCGGACGGCCGGCTGCTCGTGTGCGACGCGCAGCGCGGTCTGCTCTGGGCCGACCCGGCGAGCGGCGCCGTCGAGCTGATCACCGCGGACGTCGCCGGCCGGCCGATGGTCTTCTGCAACAACGCGGCGATCGCCGAGGACGGCACGATCTGGTGGTCGGACTCCTCGACCGAGTTCGGGATCGCCCGCTGGAAGGACGACTTCGTGCGCAACACCCGCACCGGGCGACTGCTGCGCCGCGACCCCGATGGCACCGTCGCGGTCGTCCTCGACGGGCTCGCGTTCGCCAACGGCGTCGCGCTCTCGGCCGCCGGCGACTTCGTCTGCGTCGCCGAGACCGGTGCCCGCACCGTCGTACGCCATTGGGTCACCGGCGACAAGCAGGGCAGCCGCGACCTCCTCGCCGCCGACCTGCCCGGCTACCCCGACAACATCTCCCGCGGCACCGACGGGCTGATCTGGATCACCATCGCCAGCCCCACCGACCCGCTCGTCGAGCGGCTGCAGCGCGGCCCGATGGTGCTGCGCAAGCTGGCCACGAGGCTGCCGGAGGAGTTCCAACCGAAGCCGAAGCAGACCGTCCGCGTCGTCGCGTACGACGAGCAGGGCACCCTCGTGCACGACCTCGACCTCGCGCCGGGCGAGCACGGCGCGGCGTACCACATGGTGACCGGCGTGCGGGAGCACCGCGGCCGGGTCTGGCTGGGCAGCCTGCACGAGCCCGCGATCGCGTTCACCGACCTCTAGCCCCGTAGACTGGCCCTCATGTCTGTCCTCGAGACCATCACCACCCCGCGTGACCTGCGGGCCCTGTCCGAGGACGAGCTCACCCAGCTGGCGGCCGAGATCCGTGACCTGCTCATCCGCACCGTCGCCACCAACACCGGCCACCTCGGGCCCAACCTCGGCGTCGTCGAGCTGACCCTCGCGATCCACCGGGTCTTCGACTCCCCGCGCGACAAGATCGTCTTCGACACCGGCCACCAGTCCTACGTCCACAAGCTCGTCACCGGCCGTGCCGGCGACTTCGGCACGCTGCGGCGCGAGGGCGGGCTGAGCGGCTACCCGAGCCGGGCCGAGTCCGAGCACGACCTGGTCGAGAACTCCCACGCCTCCACGGCGCTGAGCTACGCCGACGGCATCGCCAAGGCGTTCCGCATCCGTGGCGAGGACCGGCACACCGTGGCCGTCATCGGCGACGGCGCGCTCACCGGCGGCATGGCCTGGGAGGCGCTCAACAACATCGCGATCCAGCACGACTCCAAGCTCGTGATCGTGGTCAACGACAACGGCCGCTCCTACACGCCGACCATCGGCGGTCTCGCGACGGCGCTCACCAGCCTGCGCACCAACCCGCGCTACGAGCACGTCCTCGACGTCGTCAAGCGTCGCCTCAACGCGGTGCCCGGCGTCGGCGCGGCGGCCTACGACGCCCTGCACGCCATGAAGAAGGGCATCAAGGACGCGCTCGCGCCGCAGGGGCTCTTCGAGGACCTCGGGCTCAAGTACGTCGGCCCGGTCGACGGCCACGACCGCTCGGCCATGGAGCAGGCACTCGCCCAGGCCAAGCGCTTCGGCGGCCCGGTCATCGTGCACGCGATCACCCGCAAGGGGTTCGGCTACGACCCTGCCGAGCGGCACGAGGCCGACCAGTTCCACGCGCCCGGGCCGTTCGACGTGCAGACCGGCGCCGAGAAGCCCAAGGGCCCGATCTGGACCGACCACTTCGCCGACCACGTCGTCGCGATCGGCGAGCGCCGCCCCGACGTCGTCGCGATCACCGCGGCGATGATGCACCCGGTCGGCCTCGACAAGTTCCAGGCCCGGTTCCCCGAGCGCACCTTCGACGTCGGCATCGCCGAGCAGCACGCCGCGACCTCCGCGGCCGGCCTCGCGATGGGCGGCATGCACCCCGTCTTCGCGGTCTACGCGACCTTCCTCAACCGGGCCTTCGACCAGGTCCTGATGGACGTCGCGCTGCACAGGTGCGGGGTCACCTTCGTGCTCGACCGCTCCGGCGTCACCGGTGACGACGGCGCCAGCCACAACGGCATGTGGGACATGTCCATCCTGCAGGTCGTGCCGGGCCTGCGCCTGGCCGCGCCCCGTGACGTGACCCGGATGCGCGAGCTTCTCGACGAGGCGGTCGAGGTCGCCGACGCCCCCACCGTGGTCCGCTTCCCGAAGGGCCCGCCCCCCGAGGACGTGCCGGCCATCGGCACCGAGGGCGGTTGCGACGTACTCGTCCGCAACGGCGCCCGCGACGTGCTCATCGTCTCCGTGGGCTCGATGGCGCCGGTCGCCGTCGATGTCGCGCAGCGCCTGGTCGACCAGGGCATCGGCGTCACCGTCGTCGACCCGCGCTGGGTCAAGCCGGTCGACCCCGCCCTGGTGGAGCTCGCCCGCACCTACGCCCGCGTCGTCACCCTCGAGGACAACGGAGTCGTGGGCGGTGTGGGCGCGGTGCTGTTGCAGACCCTCGCGGCCGCCGACGTGCGCACCCCGGTGCGCATCCACGGCATCCCGCAGGACTTCCTCGACCACGCCAAGCGGGCCGCGATCCTCGAGCGGATCGGGCTCACCCCCTCGGCGATCGCGCTCGAGGTCCTCCACGACATCGCTCGGGACAGCGCGGACCCCGCCCCGGAAGGACGGGCGCTCCTCGATGTCGACGGCTCGCGCTAGGGGATTCCTCCCGGCCCTGGCCCTGCTCCTGCTGCCGCTCACCGCCTGCTCCGACGACCCGCCGCCGCCGACGTACTCCGGCTCCGGATACGACGACGTCGCGACCCTGATGCAGAAGACGCTGAACAAGCGGGCTCGCGGGCTGCGCACCCACGACGTGGCCCGGTTCCGCAAGGCGCTCGACCGCGGGGACGCCGGGCTGGTCGAGGAGCAGCAGGCCTACTTCGACAACCTCGCCCAGCTGCCCGTCGGGGAGCTCCACTACGAGGTCGCCGCCGACACGATCACGCCGGTCGAGGGCAGCGAGGACTACTGGGTCGAGGTGGTGCTCAGCCTCGGCCTCGACGGGTACGACGCCACGCCCACCCGCACCCGCGACCGGTTCCTGTTCACGCCCTCGCCCGACAAGAGCCGGTTGGTCATCACCTCGACCACCGACTACTCGTGGGAGACCGCGCACCCGGGCAACCTCCAGCCGTGGGACCTCGGCCCGATCCAGGTCCGGGAGGCGGTCGGCGTCCTCGGCATCTTCGACGACACGACGGTGCGCAACGCCGGCAAGGTGCTCGACGCGGCCGGCAGCGGGCGCTCCGACGTGCGCAGCGTGATCGGCTCCACCAGCGCGACCGCCCCGACGGGCGTGGTCGTCTACTCGCTGCGCGACCCGGCCTTCCTGCGCGGCCTGGCCGACCAGACGGTGGGCGACCCCGACCGCGCCGACGGCCTCACGATCGCGGTGCCCGTCGACGGGATGGACGCGAGCCAGGGTGTCGCGTCGTACCGGATCTTCCTCAACCCACGGGTCCTCGAGCAGCCGGTCGGCGTGCTCGGCCGGCTGGTCCGCCACGAGCTCACCCACGCCACCCTCGGCTCCCGCGGCCACGGGGCCCCGCTGTGGCTGAGCGAGGGCGTCGCCGAGTACGTCTCGGTGCAGCCGATGGCGCCGACCCGCCGCCGGCTCCCGGCCCGGGCGCTCGACCTCGCCGCGACCGTCACGGACCTCCCCGGCGCGGCCCAGTTCGGCGGCCCCGACGCCGAGGCCTGGTACGCCGTGTCCTGGTGGGTCTGCGAGTACGTCGCCAGCGTCTACGGCCGGCCGGTGCTGTTGCTGCTCCTCGACCGGCTCGCCGACGGCGCCGACCAAGCGCAGGTACTGCCCGAGGTCCTCGGTGTCACTCCCGCACAGCTGGCCCAGCGGGGTGTAGGACTGATGGAACGCACCTACTCGGGACAGGAGGGCCCATGAGCCTCTTCCGCACCAAGTCGGTCGAGCAGTCGATCGCCGACACCGACGAGCCGGACCACCGGCTGCGCAAGGACCTCTCGGCGCTCGACCTCACCGTCTTCGGCGTCGGCGTCATCATCGGTGCCGGCATCTTCGTGCTCACCGGCACCGTCGCCGCCAGCAACGCGGGTCCGGCGCTCGCGCTGAGCTTCGTGATCGCCGCCGTCGCCTGCGGCCTCGCGGCGCTCTGCTACGCCGAGCTCGCCTCGACCGTGCCGGTCGCGGGCAGCGCCTACACCTTCAGCTACGCCACGCTCGGCGAGCTCGTCGCGTGGATCATCGGCTGGGACCTGGTGCTGGAGTTCACCGTCGGCGCCGCGGCGCTCTCGACCGGGTTCTCGGCGTACCTCCAGGAGGTGCTGGGCATCGCCGACGTCACCCTGCCGACCCAGATCAGCTCCGCCGCCGACGGCCTCATCGACCTGCCCGCCGTGGTGATCGCGCTGCTCGTCACATTCCTGCTGATCCGCGGCACCAAGTTCTCCAGCCGCTTCAACCAGGTCGTCGTCGCGCTCAAGCTGGTCGTGGTCGCCGCCGTGATCGTGGTCGGCATCGCCCACATCGACGTCAGCAACTGGACCCCGTTCATCCCGGACGCGCAGCCCGCACCCGAGTCCAGCGGCGGCTTCGCCGACGTACCCCTGATCACCAGCCTGCTCGGCCTCGAGCCGGCGGTGTTCGGCCTCGCCGGCGTCATCTCCGGCGCCGCGATCGTGTTCTTCGCCTTCATCGGCTTCGACATCGTCGCCACCACCGCAGAGGAGACGAAGAACCCGCAGCGCGACGTCCCGATCGGCATCCTCGGCTCGCTGGCGATCGTCACCGTCCTGTACGCCGCGGTCAGCCTCGTCGTCACCGGCCTGCGCAGCTACAAGGACATCGACCCCGACAGCGCGGCGCCGCTCGCCGACGCCTTCAAAGCCTCCGGCGTCGACTGGATGCCCGACCTGATCTCGATCGGCGCCTGCATCGGCCTGGTCGTCGTGGCCATGATCCTGATGCTCGGCCAGTCCCGGGTCGGCTTCGCGATGGCGCGCGACGGACTGCTCCCGCGCGGGCTCGCCAAGGTGCACCCGACCTGGGGGACGCCGTACCGGATCACCATCCTGACCGGCGTCGCGGTGGCCGCCATGGCCGGCTTCATCGACCTCAGCACGCTCGCCCACCTGGTCAACATCGGCACCCTGTTCGCGTTCATGCTGGTCAGCATCGGCGTCGTCGTGCTGCGTCGCAGCCGACCCGACCTGCCCCGCGGCTTCCGTACGCCGGCCGCCCCCGTCGTCGCGGCGGTCTCGACGCTGATGTGCTTCTACCTGATGCTCAACCTGACCGGGGACACCTGGATCCGGTTCGGCGTGTGGATGCTGATCGGGTTCGTCGTCTACTTCGCCTACGGCCGCAGCCACAGCCGGCTGCAGCAGCGACCGCCGACCGAATAGGCTCTCCGGGTGACCTCATCGCCCCGTCTCGTCCACATCGTCGACGAGGTGCCCGAGCTGGAGGGCGTCGAGAACCTCGCGCTCGTGGTGGCGCTCGAGGGCTTCCTCGACGCCGGCAACGCCGGCGCGCTCGCCGCACGCCACCTGGTCCGGGCCGGCGCGTTCTCGACCGACGGCGGGGGAGTGGTGGTCGCGACCTTCGACGTCGACCAGCTCCACGACTACCGCGCCCGGCGTCCCCCGATGACCTTCGCGCGCGACCACTACGAGGGCTACGAGGCCCCGCGGCTGGTGGTGCGGATGCTGCGCGACGCCGGCGGTACGCCCTACCTCCTGCTGCACGGTCCCGAGCCCGACATCCGCTGGGAGGCGTTCTGCCGCGGTGTTCGGGAGGTGGTCGAGCGCTTCGACGTCGCGCTGGTCGTCTCGATGGGCTCGGTGCCCATGGCGGTGCCCCACACCCGGCCGATCGCGATCACCCACCACGCCAACAACCCCGACCTGCTCACCGGCTCCAGCCCGTGGCGCGGTGAGCTGCGGGTGCCGAGCAGTGCCCAGGCACTGCTCGAGGTCCGGCTCGGCGACTGGGACCACGACGCCCAGGGCTTCGTCGCCCACGTGCCCCACTACCTCGCCCAGCTCGACTACCCGCGGGCCTCGGTGTCGCTGCTGGAGCAGGTCGAGCTGGCGGCCCGGCTCACCGTCGACCTCTCCGAGCTGCGGGAGTCCGCCGATGAGCGGGAGGAGGAGATCGGTCGCTACCTGTCGGCCAACGACGAGGTCGCCGACGTGGTCACCGCGCTGGAGCAGCAGTACGACACCTTCGCGCGCGCCGAGGAGGAGGGCAGCAGCCTCCTGGCCGAGGACGAGCCGCTGCCGACCGGCGAGGAGATCGGCCGGCAGTTCGAGCAGTTCCTGGCCGGCCTCGAGGGGCCTGACGAGACCGGAGGAACGCCATGAGCGAGCGTGTCATGGGGGAGGCCACGCGCAGGCTGGTCGAGCTGCTCGACCTCGAGCGGCTCGACACCGACCTGTTCCGCGGCCAGCAGCCCGAGACCATCCGGCAGCGGGTGTACGGCGGCCAGGTCGCCGCGCAGGCGCTGATCGCCGCGTCCCGGACGGTCGACGAGGGCATGAAGGTGCACTCGCTGCACTCCTACTTCCTGCTGCCCGGCGACTACAAGGTGCCGATCATCTACGACGTCGAGCGGATCCGCGACGGCAAGTCGTTCGCGACCCGCCGGGTCCTCGCGCGCCAGCACGGCCGCCCGATCTACTACCAGTCGCTCAACTTCCAGCGTGCCGAGGAGGGCCTCGAGCACCAGGACGTCATGCCCGAGGTCAGGCCGCCCGAGGACGGCCTGGACCTGATGGCGCTGATGGCCGAGCGTGGCACGGACGACGGGCTGAGCAAGGAGTGGGCAGCGCTCGACGTGCGCTGGCTTGGCAACTCCGCCCACGGCATGGACCCCGACCCGATGCACCCGTCGAAGACCCAGGTCTGGATCCGGGTCGACGGGCGACTGAGCGACGACCCGATGGAGCACCTCGCGACGTTCACCTACGCCAGCGACGTGTCGCTGCTCGGCGCGACCCTCGCCGCCCACCCGGAGCACGGGCCGCACAAGGTGCAGATGGCCTCCCTCGACCACACGATCTGGTTCCACCGGCCGTTCCGGGCCGACGAGTGGTGGCTCTACGACCAGTGGTCGCCGTCGGCCAGCGGTGGCCGGGGCCTCGCCCTGGGCCGGATCTTCACCCAGGACGGCACCCTCGTCGCCACCGTCGCCCAGGAGGGGCTGATCCGCCCGACGCGCTGACCCTCCCGTGTCCGGGGGTTGTCTCCGGGCCGCCACAGGAGTTACGTGAAGCCATGGCGGACAAGCGCGGAGAGAGGCGGGGCGAGCACGACCTCGCGGCAACCGGGCCCGACCGGGTACGCAACGTGGTCCTGGTCGGGCCTTCCCACTCGGGCAAGACCTCCCTCGTGGAGGCCCTTCTCCTGCACACCGGCGCGATCAACCGGGCGGGTACGACGGCCGACGGCACCACGGTGTGTGACAGCGAGGACGCGGAGCGCAGCCACGGCCGCTCGATCTCGCTCGCGGTGGCGCCGCTGGTGCACCGGAAGGTGAAGGTGAACCTGATCGACACCCCCGGGTACGCCGACTTCGTCGGTGATCTGCGGGCCGGGCTCCGCGCCGCCGACTGCGCGCTGTTCGTGGTCGCGGCCAACGAGGAGGTCGACGAGGGCACCCGCGCCCTGTGGCGCGAGTGCGACCAGGTCGCCATGCCGCGCGCGGTCGTGGTCACCAAGCTCGACCACCCGCGCGCCGACGTCGATGCGGTCGTCGCCCAGGCGAGGGAGGCGTTCGGCGGCAAGGTGCTGCCGGTCTACCTCGTGGGGGCCGATGGCCTCACCGGGCTGCTTTCCGGCGGCACCGACGACCCGCGTCGTGGCGAGCTGATCGAGGCGATCATCGAGGAGTCCGAGGACGAGGACCTGATGGACCGCTACGTCGGCGGCGAGGAGGTCGCCCTCGACGTACTGGTCGCCGACCTGGAGACCGCCGTCGCCCGCGCCAGCCTCCACCCCGTCGTCCCGGTCTGCGCCACCACCGCCGTCGGGCTCGGCGAGTTGCTCGACCTGTGCGTCGACGGCTTCCCCTCGCCCCTGGAGCACTCCTCGCCCGAGGTCTTCACCCCCGCGGGTGCGTCCGTCGGCCGGGTCTCCTGCGACCCCACCGGTCCGCTGGTCGCCGAGGTGGTCAAGACCGCCGGCGACCCGTACGTCGGCCGGATCAGCCTGGTCCGGGTCTTCTCCGGCACCCTCGAGCCGGACACGGCGGTCCACGTGTCCGGGCACTTCTCGTCGTTCTTCGCCGCCGAGGGCGGGCACGAGGACCACGACGAGGACGAGCGGATCGGCGCGCTCGGGCACCCGTTCGGTGCCGCGCAGGTGCCCGCCGCGCGGGTGCTCGCCGGCGACCTCGCCACGGTCGCCCGGCTGTCTCGCGCGGAGACGGGCGACACCCTCTCCGCCGTCGACAAGCCGCTGGTGCTCAAGCCCTGGTCGATGCCCGACCCGTTGCTCCCCGTCGCGATCGAGGCGGCCACCCGCTCCGACGAGGACAAGCTGTCGCAGGCGCTCGGCCGGCTGGCCGCGGAGGACCCGAGCCTGCGCATCGACAACAACGCCGACACCGGTCAGCTCGTGCTGTGGGTGATGGGGGAGTCCCACGCGGACGTCGTGCTCGAACGACTGGCGGACCGGCACGGCGTGGCTGTCGAGCAGCGCGAGCTGCTGGTCCCGCTGCGCGAGTGCGTGACCAGTCCGGCGAAGGGCCACGGCCGGCACGTCAAGCAGTCCGGCGGTCACGGCCAGTACGCCATCTGCGACATCGAGATCGAGCCGCTCCCCGAGGGCAGCGGCTTCGAGTTCGTCGACAGGGTCGTGGGTGGCGCGGTGCCCCGCAGCTACATCCCCAGCGTCGAGAAGGGCGTGCGCGCCCAGATGGAGCGCGGCCTGCGCCACGGCTACCCGGTCGTCGACCTGCGCGTCACCCTCACCGACGGCAAGGCGCACAGCGTCGACTCGTCCGACATGGCGTTCCAGAGCGCGGGCGCACTGGCCCTGCGCGAGGCGGCGCAGGCGTCCGGCGTTTCGATGCTGGAGCCGTACGACGACGTCAATGTCCTGGTCCCCGACGACCTGGTCGGGCCGGTGATGAGCGACCTGAGCGCACGGAGGGCCCGGCTGCTCGGCAACGAGAACGTCGACGGCGGCCGGACCCTGGTGCGGGCCCACGTCCCGCAGCGCGAGCTGGTCCGCTACGCGGTGGACCTACGGGCCTCGACGCGCGGCGCGGGCACCTTCACCCGCGCCTTCGCGCACTACGAGCCGATGCCCGAGGAGCAGGCGCGGCAGGTGACGCCGCGCCTGCACCACTGACGCGGCTAGAGGGCGGTGGTGCGACCCAGCAGGTGGGGCGCACCGCTCTTCGGGTTGACCAGCGTGAAGTCGTAGCCCGCCGCGTTGGCCTCGGCGCCGAACTGCGCCTTGCCCGGCAGGAAGATCGGCTTCTTGAACGCCACCTCGACCTTGACCGCGTCCGGCAGCCGGTTCTCCAGGGCCGCGATGCAGCGGGCCTTGCTCCACATGCCGTGTGCGATGTGGCGCGGGAAGCCCAGCGCCTTCGCGGTCAGCGGGTAGAGGTGGATCGGGTTACGGTCACCCGACACGGCGCCGTACGTCCGGCCGATGTTCTCCGGGATGCTCCACACCGGGCCCTTGGCCGCGATCGAGCTCAGCGACATCCCGGGGTCCCCGTTCTCCTTGTCTCCCTTGCCGACGCGCAGGTACGTCGACACCGACTCCCACACGACCTCCTCGCCCACGGTGCCGGTGACGTTCATGTCCCAGGCGCGGCCCTTGGTGCTGGCCCGCAGGTTGTCGGCCTTCAGGGACAGCGACACGGTCTCGCCGATCGCCACCGGACGGTGCTGGACGATGGTGTTCTCCAGGTGCACCGACCCGATGGCCGGGAACGGGAACTTGGCGTCGGTCATCAGCTGCATGTGCAGCGGGAACGCCAGCATGTGCAGGTACGGCACCGGCGCGACGTCGCGGTTCGGGAAGCCGCACACGGCGGCGTACCGCTCCACGGCCGAGCGCTCCACCAGCACGTCGTCGCGGGACAGGGTGAGGTCCGGCAGCGCGCCGCCGGTCTTCTTGATGCCCGGCAGCTGGTTCACACCGGGGACCGCGGGCAGCGCGGCCTTCAGCATCACGGGGAGAGCCATCCCACCCATGATCAGGCTCCCAGCATCATCTGGCCGCAGACCCGCACGACGTTGCCGTTGACGGCGGTCGAGGCGGGGGACGCGTACCAGGCGATGGTCTCGGCGACGTCGACCGGCAGCCCGCCCTGCGCCATCGCGTTGAGGCGCTGGCCGACCTCGCGGGTGGCGAACGGCACGGCGGCGGTCATCTGGGTGATGATGAAGCCCGGCGCGACGGCGTTGATCGTGACGCCGTCCTCGAGCTTGTCGGCCAGCGAGTCGACGAAGCCAATGACGCCGGCCTTGGACGCGGCGTAGCTGGTCTGGCCCAGGTTGCCGGCGATGCCGGCGATGGAGGCGACACCGATGATCCGGCCGTTGCTGTTGACGACCTTCTGGTCGAGCAGCTCGGCGGTGATCCGCTCGGGCGCCTCCAGGTTGATCTGCAGCACCTTGCCGAAGCGCTCCGGCGTCTGGTTGGCGAGCTTCTTGTCCATCGTCACGCCCGCGTTGTGCACGACGATGTCGACGCCGCCGTGCTTCTCCTTGAGGTGGTGCGCGATCCGCTGCGGGGCGTCGGCGGCGGTGATGTCGAGGGTGAGCCAGTCGCCGTCGAGCTCGTTCATGACCTTGACCAGCTCGTCGGCGGCCTGCGGGACGTCGAGGCCGACGATCTTCGCGCCGTCGCGGTGCAGTACCCGGGCGATCTCCTCACCGATGCCGCGGCTCGCGCCGGTCACGAAGGCGACCTTGCCGGCCAGCGGCTGGGTCCAGTCGGCGAGCGCCGAGCCGTGGGACTCGGCGTGGGCGCCGATCCGGACGACCTGGCCCGAGACGTAGGCCGACTTCGGGCTGAGCAGGAAGCCGAGGGTCGACAGGACCGAGTCCTCGTAGCCTTCGGCCACGTAGACCAGCTGGACGGTGCCGCCCTTGCCGATCTCCTTGCCGAGGCTGCGGGTGAAGCCCTCGAGGGCGCGCTGCGCGATCTCCTCGCTGCCCTCGACCAGGGCGGGCGGCGTACCGATGACGACGACGCGGGCGCAGCTCTTGAGGCTGCGCATCAGCGGGGTGAAGAAGGCCTGCAGCTCGACGAGCTGCTCGACGCTCGTGATGCCGGTGGCGTCGAAGACCAGGCCCTTGTACTTCTCGCCCTCGGTCTGCGCGCCGACCGAGGCGATGCCGAGCACGTCGAGGAGCCCCGGCAGGGACTCGGCGAGGCGGCCGCGGCCGCCGACGAGGACGGTGCCGTCGACCAGCGGGTCGCCGGCCTGGTAGCGGTCCAGCTTGGTGGGGTTCGGCAGTCCGAGGTTCTTGACGAGGAGCTTGCCGATCGGGGAGCTCACGAAGCCCTGGTACTTGTCAGTCATGACACCATGTAACTAGATGTGTAACTCTGAGTCCACATTTCGTGATCTCGCCCTCAATCGGTTCTCCGGAGGGCCCCGCTGCGTGAGGATTGATCCATGACCGAGACTGTTCGCCGGGCCGCCGTACTGGGCGGTAACCGTATTCCGTTCGCCCGCTCCAACGGCGCCTACGCCACCGCCTCCAACCAGGAGATGCTGACCGCTGCCCTCGACGGCCTCGTGGCGCGCTTCGGGCTGGAGGGTGAACGTCTGGGTGAGGTCGCCGGTGGCGCCGTCCTCAAGCACAGCCGCGACTTCAACCTGGTCCGCGAGTCGGTGCTCAGCACCCGCCTCGCCCCCGAGACCCCGGCCATCGACCTGCAGCAGGCCTGCGGCACCGGCCTCCAGGCGATCAACTACATCGCCAACAAGATCAAGCTCGGCCAGATCGACTCCGGCATCGGCGGTGGCGTCGACACCACCTCCGACGCGCCCATCGCGATCTCCGAGAAGCTGCGCAAGAAGCTGATCCAGCTCAACAACGCGCGCTCCACCAAGGACCGCCTCGCGATCCTGGCGACCATCCGCCCCGGCGACATCGGCCTCGCGGTGCCGTCCAACGGCGAGCCGCGCACCAAGCTCTCCATGGGCGAGCACCAGGCGCTGACGGCGCTGGAGTGGCAGATCGCCCGCGAGGCCCAGGACGAGCTGGCCGTCGCCTCGCACCACCACCTCGCGGCGTCGTACGACGAGGGCTGGCAGGACGACCTGATCACCCCGTTCCGCGGCCTCGAGCGCGACAACAACCTGCGCGCCGACTCCTCGCTGGAGAAGCTCGCCAAGCTCAAGCCGGTCTTCGGCAAGGGTGAGGCGGCGACCATGACCGCCGCCAACTCGACCCCGCTGACCGACGGCGCGTCCGCCGTCCTGCTCGGCTCGGACGAGTGGGCCGAGGCCCACGGCCTCGAGGTGCTCGCCTACTTCGTCGACTCCGAGGTCGCCGCCGTCGACTTCGTCAACGGTGCCGAGGGGCTCCTGATGGCGCCGGCGTACGCCGTGCCGCGGATGCTCGAGCGCAACGGCCTGAGCCTGCAGGACTTCGACTTCTACGAGATCCACGAGGCGTTCGCCTCGCAGGTGCTCTCGACCCTCGCCGCGTGGGAGAGCCCGGTGTTCTGCAAGGAGCGCCTCGGCCTCGACGCGCCGCTCGGCTCGATCGACCGCGCCAAGCTCAACGTCAAGGGCTCCTCGCTCGCCGCGGGCCACCCGTTCGCGGCCACCGGCGGCCGGATCGTGGCCAACACGGCCAAGCTGCTGAAGGCCAACGGCGGCGGTCGGGCGCTGATCTCGGTCTGCGCGGCCGGCGGCCAGGGCGTCGTCGCGATCATGGAGCGCTGAGCAGGACATCGGCGTCGATCGGACGAACCAGGTTCGTCCGATCGACGCCGATGTGGTTTTTCAGGCGGTGACCAGGGCGAGGGCGGAGCGCACCAGGTAGGAGCGCACCTGCGCCGCCGAGATCTGCCCGACCGTCGGGATGCCGGGCGCGACCTCGCTGACGAGGATGCCCAGCCGGGCCAGCTGCAGGGCCCCGAGCCCGCTGGCGTACAGCGCGTTGGCGAGCAGCACCGGGTCGTCGCTCAGCTCGAACGCGCCCGCCTCGACTCCCTGGCTGAGGGTGTCGGACAGGACGGTCAGGCAGGAGGTGATGCCGCGCCCGAGCCGGAAGAGCGGTCCCTCGGCGATCTCGTCGAGGAGCTCCTCGCCGGGACGCACCATGAGCGCCTGCGCACAGTCGACGAACGCGGGGTGCGCCACGCCGTAGTCGACGAACGCCCCCACGATCCGCTCGAGCTGCTCGCCCGGAGCACTCCCGCTCGCCGCGGCCGCCGCCATCGCGTCGTGCAGCTCCTCGAGGTAGCCGACCAGGGTGAGCGCGAACAGCTCCTCCTTGCCGGTGAAGTGCCGGTAGACGATCGCCCGGTTGATCCCGACCGCGCTCGCGATCTCCTCGATCTGGACGTCCCGCACGCCCTTGGAGTCGAAGATCTGGCGCGTCGCCGCGATGATCTCCGCCTGCCTTGCCTTCCGACGCGCGGCCGCCGCCTTGCGACGGCCGTCGGTGGCTGGTGCATTGGTCGCCATGGGGGAAGTGTACGAGACGTGCAACTCGGTGTTGCAACATCTCCCCGTCAGGGCGTCGCGAGCCCCCGCACCGTCTCGATCGTGTCCGCCTCGTCGGCGCCCTTGTCGTCGCGGTACCGCACGACCCGCGCGAACCTCAGCGCCAGCCCGCCCGGATAGCGCGTCGAGTGCTGCAACCCGTCGAAGGCGATCTCGACGACCTGCTCTGGGCGGACGGTGACGACCCACCCGTCGTCGGCGACCTCGAGCGAGCGGAAGCGCTCGGTCTGCCAGGCGAGCATCTCGTCGGTCATGCCCTTGAAGGTCTTGCCCAGCATCACGAAACCGGTGGGGGAGGACGGGTCGCGGGCACCGAGGTGGATGTTGGACAGCCAGCCGCGGCGGCGACCGGAGCCATGCTCGACGGCGAGGACGACGAGGTCGAGGGTGTGGACCGGCTTCACCTTGACCCAGGCGGACCCGCGGCGACCGGCGTCGTACGGCGCGTCGAGGGACTTCACGACGACACCCTCGTGGCCGGAGGCGAGCACCGAGTCGGTGAAGGCCGCTGCCTCGTCCACCGAGGAGCCGATCCAGCGCTGCACTCGGTGCTCGGCGGGGACGAGGTCCTCGAGGACCTGCCAGCGCTCGTGGGCGGGACGGTCGATCAGGTCGGTGCCGTCGAGGTGCAGCACGTCGAAGAAGTACGGCGACACGACGGACTCCGCGGCGGCGGCCGAGGCCGTGCGTGAGGCGGTCTCCTGGAACGGGCGCGGGCGGCCGTCGGCGGCCAGCCACAGCGCCTCCCCGTCGAGCACCACCCGTGAGGCGGGCAGTGCGCGGGTGATCGCGACCACCTCGGGCAGGCGGTGGGTGATGTCGTCGAGGCTGCGGGTGGCGACCAGGACGTCGTCGCCGTCGCGGTGCACCTGGATCCGGATGCCGTCGAGCTTCGCGTCGACGCCGATGACCCCGGAGCCCGCCTTCGCGACGGCTGCGGCCACGTCGGGCGCCGACGAGGCGAGCATCGGCAGCACGGGCCGGCCGACGGTCAGCCCGACCGAGCCCAGCGCCGCCGGGCCGGCGAACGCCTCGTCCACGACGTACGTCGCACCGCCGGCCAGCATCGCGGCCCTGCGTACCGCGGCCAGGGGCACGCCGGCGGCGACTGCGAGGGCCTCGGTGACGACCGCCTCGAGGGCGCCCTGGCGGACCTCGCCGACCGCGACCGCGCGCAGCCACTCCTGCTCGGCCGCGGTGGCCCGGCCGAACAGGTCCGCGACCGCGGCCGAGCGCAGCCCGACCGAGCCGGGCCCGCCGAGCAGCGACATCGCCTCGAAGGCGGCGTCGACCTCGCTCACCTCGAGGGACGACGCTTCGGCGGGGGAGGGCAGGGTCTGCAGTCCCCGCCACCCGAGTCCGGTACGACGCTGCCGGAGCCGCCCGCTGAGGTAGCGGGCGACCAGCGCCCGCTCCCCGGCCGGGGCAGCAACCAGCAGCGAGCTGATCAGCCGGGTCTTCTCCTTGCGCGAGCGCGTCGCGGCGACCTGGCGGGAGACGTCGACGAGGTCGCGAAGCAGCATGGCTCGGCCGGGGCTCAGCGCGTGGCGTCCAGCGAGGCAGCGGTGACGGCCCCGTCGATCACGTGCTCGTAGACCTCGTCGAGGTCGAGCTCGGCATTGGTGCCGGACAGGTCGCCGAAGTAGCCGGCGACCTCCAGCGACACGAAGCCGTGCAGGCACGCGAACAGCGCCATGGCGTTCTGCAGGAGCCGTTCGTCGGGCAACCCGGCGGAGCGACCCATGATCGCCAGTGCCTCGATCGCGTCGAGCGCGGCGGCGTAGAAGGCCTCACGGTCGATCGGGGGGCGGGTGAGGGCGGCGTACCGCTGCGGGTGGGTGCGGGCGAACGCGCGCAGCGCGTGGCTGAGGGCGCGCAGCCCGGCGACGCCGGCGTGGCCCATCGCGGCACCGCGGACGTGGTCGCCGAGCAGGCGCATCGCGCGCACCTGGATCAGCGCGCGCAGGTCCTCGAGGTTCGCGACGTGGTTGTAGAGGGAGGAGACCCGGGCCTCGAGCTCGGCGGCGAGCGAGGTCATGGTGAGGGCGTCGTAACCGTCGCGGTCGACGAGCGCCTCCGCCGCCTGGAGCACCGCCTCCTGGTCGAGGCGGGCCCGGCGACTGCGGGTCGTGTCGATGCTCAACTGCCCTCCGGAGCCTGAGGAAGAGGTCGGTGACGAACGAAAGACATTCGTCGTTGCGTGAGAGAGCCTAGTCTCTCGCGACCCGGAGCGCAGCGACCAGCCATGGACCTACAGTGCTCCCGTGACCTCCCCGGACGAACCGGTCGCCCCGGACGCGGAGCGCGTGTGGCTCCCCGGTCGTCCCGTCCCGGTGGGCGCGCTGCTGCGCCAGCAGCGGCACGGCGGAGGTGACCCGACCCATCGGCTGGCGCTCGCCGGCCGGCACTGGCGCGCCTGCCGCACGCCCGACGGCGTGGCGACGCTCACCGTCTCCGAGCAGGACGCGAGCGGCGCGATCGCGGCGCGCGCGTGGGGGCCCGGCGCCACCTGGGCGACCGAGCAGCTGCCCGCTCTGCTCGGCGAGTCCGACGACTGGTCCGGCTTCGAGCCGCGCCACCCCGTCCTCGCGGAGGCCCGGCGCCGGCACCCGCACCTGCGGCTGGGACGCACCGGCCTGGTGCTGGAGGCCCTGGTGCCCGCGATCATCGAGCAGAAGGTCACCGGCCAGGAGGCCTTCGCCGGGTTCCGGGCACTCGTACGGCGACACGGCACCCCGGCGCCGGGACCGGGTGCCGCGCTCGGGCTGATGGTCCAGCCCGACGCCGCGGCCCTGCGCCGGGTCCCGTCCTGGGAGTGGCTGCGCCTGCACATCGACCCTGCGCGCAGCCGGGCGGTGGTGACCGCCGCCCGGCACGCCGAGGCCCTGGAGCGAGCCGCCGGCCTGCCGGGGGAGGAGGCGGAGGCACGGTTGCGCGCACTGCCCGGGATCGGGGTGTGGACGGCCGCCGAGGTCCGCCAGCGCGCGCTCGGCGACCCCGACGCGGTGTCCTTCGGCGACTACCACGTCGCCAAGGACGTGGGTTGGGCGTTGGAGGGACGGCTGTTCGACGACGCCGAGCTGGCCCGGTACCTGCGCCCCTGGGCGGGGCACCGGGGCCGCGTCCCGTTCCTCGTGGCGGCCGCCGGGCTGCACCGCCCCCGGCGCGGTCCGCGGATGGCGCCACGTGAACATCTCAGGAGCCGTGACCAAATTGCGTGATAAGTGTTACACCGAGCAACAGGCAGTCACGGGGGGCTGGCTGGAACCGGTTCCACCGGTGAGACAGGCAGGGGTGTTTATGCACGAGAGGCGGTTGCCCTGATGAGCACCGTGGTCGCCGGGGGACGGTCCGTCCTCGACAACATGACCGGTCGGTTCAGGGCTGGGGTGATCACCACCGGTGAGCTGGTCAAGCTCGCCGTGGAGTCCATCCAGTGGGGGTTCTCCGACATCGTCGCCCGCAGGTTCTCGTGGTCCGAGTTCCTGCTGCAGTGCTGGTTCATGACCCGGGTCTCGCTGTTGCCGACCATCCTGGTCGCGATCCCGTTCGGCGTCATCACGTCCGTGCAGATCGGCGCCGCGGCCAACCAGATCGGCGCCCAGTCCTTCATCGGTGCGGTCAACGGCATCGGCGTGCTCCGGCAGGGTGCGCCGCTCGTGACCTCGCTGATGATCGCGGGCGCGGTCGGGTCCGCGGTGTGCGCCGACCTCGGTGCCCGCACCGTGCGCGAGGAGATCGACGCCCTCAAGGTCATGGGCATCTCGCCGATCCAGCGGCTGGTCGCGCCCCGCATCCTCGCGGCCCTGCTGGTCTCGGTCCTGCTGACGATCATCGTCGCGATGACCGCCATGACGACCGCGTTCGTGATCGTCGTGGGCGGCGGCCAGATCTCGTCGGGCACCTACCTCGACTCCTTCGTCGGGCTCGCCCAACCGGGTGACCTGATCCTCGCCGAGTTCAAGGGCCTGCTGTTCGGCTTCGTCGCGATCATCGTGTGCGCCCACAAGGGACTCAGCGCCCACGGCGGACCGAAGGCCGTGGCCGACGCCGTCAACCAGGCCGTCGTGCTCAGCGTCATCATCCTCGCCGTGATCAACGTCGGGCTGACCCAGGCCTACGTGATGCTCTTCCCCGGAGGTGCCTGATGTCCGGGGTCCAGCTCGGTCGGGGCGTCGGAGCCCGGTTCTCCGACGCACTCGTCGGCATCGCCGACTCGGTGATGAGCACGCTCGCGATGCTCGGCTCCTTCGTGAGCTTCTCCGGCAAGGTCTTCCGCGAGATCCCCGCGACGATCGCCCTCTACCCCAAGGAGGTGCTGCGCCAGATCAAGGACATCGCCTGGGGCAGCGGCGCCCTCCTCGTCGGTGGCGGCACGGTCGGCGTGATGATCCTGCTCTCGGTCGCCGCCGGTACGTCGATCGGCATCGAGGGCTTCAACGGCCTCGAGATCGTCGGCCTGGCGCCGCTCACCGGCTTCATCTCCGCGAGCGTCAACACCCGTGAGCTGGCGCCGCTCATCGCCGCCCTGGCGCTCGGCGCCCAGGTCGGCTGCCGGTTCACCGCCCAGATCGGCTCGATGAAGATCCACGAGGAGATCGACGCCCTCGAGGTGATGGCGGTCAGCGCCGTGCGCTACGTCTGCACCACCCGGGTCATCGCCTGCATGGTCGCGATCCTTCCGCTCTACCTGATCGGCCTGATCGGCAGCTACGTCGCCTCGCAGGCCTCGGTCGTCATCCTGTTCGGGCAGTCACCAGGCCAGTACGACCACTACTTCTCGACGTTCATCCAGGGCAGGGACATCGTCTTCTCGATCATCAAGATCCTGATCTTCGCCCTGACCGTGGCCCTGATCCACTGCTGGTACGGCATGCGCGTCGGCGGCGGTCCGCAGGCCGTCGGCGAGGCGACGGGCACCGGCATCCGGGCCAGCATCGTCTCGATCGTGCTCCTCGACATGGTCCTCACCCTGGTGTTCTGGGGCGGCGACCCGGGCTTCCGGATCTCCGGGTGAGGTGACGACATGGCTCGAGAGATCTCCCGCAACCAGCTGGCCCGACGCGGCCTGATCGCGATCGTCGCGCTCGCCGTCATCGGTGCCTTCATCACCCTGCGCAGCAACGGCACGTTCGGCTCGAAGCCGCACGTCACCGCCGAGGTCGCCAACGCCGGCGGCGCGCTGCGGTCCGGCTCCGACGTCAAGATGAACGGCGTCATCGTCGGCAAGGTCACCCAGATCAGCCGCGCCGCCTCGGGCGGCGTCACCGTCGACATGGAGATGTCGAAGAAGGACATGGACGTCGTGCCCGGCAACGTGGTGGCGCGGATCCTGCCCGCCACGGTGTTCGGTACGACGTTCGTCGACCTGGTCGTGCACGGCAAGCCCGCCGGCGAGCTCAAGGCCGGCGCGAAGGTGCAGGCCGACAGCACCCAGGAGACCCTGGAGCTGCAGCAGGCCCTCGACGACATCGACCGCCTGGTCAAGGCGCTGGGCCCGGCCGAGCTCGCCTCGGCGATCGGCTCGGCGGCCGAGGCGCTCGACGGTCGCGGCGGCCAGATCGGGCAGACCGTCCGCACATTGAACGACTACCTCGACCGGATCAACCCGCGGATGCCGCAGGTCCGGGCGGACCTGCAGGCGCTCGCCTCCACGACCCAGCTCGTCAACCAGATCGCGCCCGACCTGCTCGACGCGACCGACGACGTCCTGGTCACGCTGCACACGATCGTCACCCAGGAGGCAGCGATCACGGCGCTCATCAGCGGCGGCACCAACCTGGCGAAGACCTCGCGTGCCTTCCTGAACAAGAACGAGAAGAACCTGGTGGACTTCATCAACGGATCGGCGGTGCTGCTCGACGCGGTCTACGACAACCGCAAGGCCGGCATCACCGACGCGCTGGCGGTCAACATCCTGCTCGGCACCAACCTGCCCGAGGCGGTCCGCGGCGGCTTCGTGAAGACCGACGGCACGCTGCGCCTCTCGCCGCCGCCCTACTACACGAGCGGCCAGCAGCCCGTCTACCGCACGGGCAGCACCGACCCCGCGGGTGTCGGACGACTCTGGGGGGAGGGCCGATGACCGGGCTGCGCTCGATCGCGATCAAGTTCACCGCGTTCGCCATCGTGAGCGGGCTGATGCTGCTGCTGCTGGTCAACACCATGCAGAACGGCGTGCCCGGCGGGACCCACGAGTTCAAGGCCGAGTTCGCCGACGTCAGCGGCCTGCGCGTCGGTGACGACGTCAAGGCGGCCGGCGTCCGGGTCGGCCAGGTCAAGGACATCAAGGCGACGACCGACGGTGCCGAGATCAAGGTCGAGCTGGTCAAGGACCAGCCGCTGCTCGACACGACCAAGCTGGTCATGCGCTACCAGAACCTCCTCGGCCAGCGCTACATCTCGCTGATCCAGGGGGCACAGCGCGGTGCCGCGCTGAAGGACGGCGCCACGGTGCCGATCGCGCGGACCGACCCGGGCTTCGATCTGACCGGCCTGCTCAACGGGTTCCGGCCGCTGTTCAAGGTGCTCCAGCCCGGCGACGTCAACAAGCTCGCGTCCTCGCTGGTCAAGGTGCTCCAGGGCGAGGGCGGCACGGTCGAGCAGCTGCTCGCCCAGACCGGTCAGCTCAGCAACTTCCTCGCCGACCGCGACACCGTGATCGGTGAGGTGATGACCAACCTCAAGCCCGTGCTCGACAACATCGCCGGCCAGGGGGACGAGCTCTCCCAGACCGTCGTCGAGCTGCGCAAGCTGATGACCGGGCTGGCCGAGGACCGCAAGTCCATCGGGGCGTCGATCGACGGTGTCAGCCGGCTCGTCGGTGCGACCAGCTCGCTGCTCAAGGAGGTCAAGGTGCCCCTGACCAAGACGACCGACCGCCTGGTCACGGTCGCGGACATGTTCGAGAGGTCCCGGGGGAGCCTGGTGCAGGCGATCCCCGCGTTCACGACGGTCTTCGAGTCGCTCGGCCGGGCCACGTCGTACGAGAACGCGCTCAACGTCTACGTCTGCTCGCTCTCCGTGGCGCTGACGGAGAACGGTGCGGGCATCAACCCGGTCGGCAACAACGGCCCGTGGTCGGCGGCGTGCCGATGAAGCCCATGAACGAGCGCAACCCGCTGCGCGTCGGCATCGTGACCCTGGTCGTCATCGGGCTGGTGGCCGGGCTGGTCATCTTCCTCAGTGTCAGCACCTTCGGCACGAAGAAGTACACCGCCCTGCTCGAGCACACCGCCGGACTGCGCAAGGGGGAGGACGTCCAGGTGCACGGCGTGATCTCCGGCAAGGTCACCGGCATCGAGATCCAGGACGACCACGTCCAGGTGACCTTCGCCCTCGACTCGGACATCTCGCTGGGCGACCGCTCGACCGCGACGGTCAAGGTGGCGACGCTGCTCGGCACCCACTACCTCGAGGTCGACCCGCACGGCACCGGCGGCCTGGCGGGCAACCGGATCCCGCTCGAGCGGACCTCGGTGCCCTACAACCTGCAGGACGTCATCGAGAAGGGCACCGACGCCCTCGACGAGCTCGACCCCGAGCTGCTCGCCAAGGCGCTGACCGCCATGGCTGGCACCCTGGGCGCGAGCCAGGATGAGATCGGGCCGGCCCTCGAGGGCGTCGCCCGGCTCTCCGAGGTCGTCTCGAAGCGCTCCGACCAGGTCGGCGACCTGCTGGAGTCGACCCGCAAGGTCACCGACCAGCTCTCGGCCAGCAGCCAGGACATCGTCGGGCTGATGCAGCAGACCAACCTGGTCGTCAGCGAGATCACCGCCCGGCGCCAGGCGATCCACCGGCTGCTCGTCGAGACCACCGACCTGTCCAAGGCGCTGACCGCGATCGTGAAGTCGACCAACGGCAAGCTCAAGCCGGCGCTCAAGGACGTCAAGGCCGTCCTCGACACCCTCAACGGCCAGGACAAGCAGCTGACCAGGCTCCTGGAGAACATGGCGCCCGCGATCCGGTACGTCGCCAACGCCACCGGCAGCGGCCCCTACCTCCCGCTGTACGTCAAGCCGCCGGCGATCCCTGCCGACGACACCACCTGCAAGCTGGAAGGGACGTGCCAGCGATGACCGGGGCACTCAAGAAGGTGGGGGCGGCCGTCGCCGTCCTCGCGGTCCTGCTCACCACCGGCTGCGGCGTCGTCGGCGGGTCCGACAAGATGACCGTCAAGGCCTACTTCGCCGACTCGGCCGGCCTGTTCGTCGGCAACGACGTGGGCGTCCTCGGCGTCACCGTCGGCAAGGTCACCTCGATCGAGCCCGAGGGCGACAAGGTGCTGGTGACGATGGAGGTCGACTCCGAGCAGCCGGTCCCGGCTGACGCCGGTGCCGTCGTGGTGGCCCGGTCGGTCGCGACCGACCGCTACGTCGAGCTCACGCCCGTCTACCACAAGGGTGACAAGAAGCTCGCCGACAACGCGACGATCGCGCTCGACAAGACCCAGACCCCGGTCGACTTCGACCAGGTGCTGGCCTCCCTCAACGACTTCGCCACCGGCATCGGCGGCAACGCCGAGACCACCAAGGCGGTCCAGCGGTTCATCGACGCCGGCACCACGGCCCTCCAGGGCCGCGGACCGCTGCTGAACCAGACGATCCACTCGCTGGCCAACGGAGTCGACGGCATCGCCGCCCACCGCGAGGACATCGCCGCGACCCTGAAGTCGCTCGACGTGCTGCTCACCACCATCTCGGCGAACGAGGACACCGCGCGCACCTTCATCCAGCAGGTGTCGCAGGCCTCGCAGCTGCTCGCCGACGAGCGGGGCAACTTCCAGCAGGCGCTGCGCTCGCTCGACGAGGCGGTGACCACTGTCGCGAAGTTCGCGGTCGACAACCGTCAGTCCATCGTCGACAGCCTGGACGGCTCGACCAAGCTGATGAAGACCCTGCTGACCAAGCAGGACCAGCTCGCCGAGATCCTGCGGGTGATGCCGCTGGCGCTGCAGAACCTGCAGCTGATCCAGGGCGACCGGCTCCCGGTCCGGATCGACCCGTTGATCCTCGACCCGCTGGGTGGCGTCCTGCAGCAGCTGTGCAAGGGCCTGCTCGGCCCGCTGTGCAGCTTCATCAACGGCACGCAGCCGGGATCGTGAGGGGAGCGATGACTGCGATGAGGCTGACGGCGCGCACGACCGCCGTACGGACCGCCCTGGTCGCGCTGCTGGCGCTCGCGCTGGGCCTGCTGTCCGCGTGCGGCACCACCATGCGCGACCTGCCGATCCCCGGGACCGGGGTCTCCGGCGACACGATCGAGATCCAGGCCCAGTTCGACGACGCGCTCAACCTGGCCGTCGGTGCGCCGGTCAAGGTCAACGGCGTCGACATGGGCAAGGTCAAGTCGATCGAGGCCGACGACTTCACCGCCCGCGCCACGCTGACGGTGAAGAAGGACGCCGAGGTCCGCGACGGAGCCCAGGCGCGACTGCGCTACACCACGCCGCTCGGCGAGCTCTTCGTCGACGTGACCAACCCGGCCGACGGCAAGGTACTGGCCGACAAGGCGGTGCTGGCGCGCGAGAACACCACGACGGCGCCGTCCGTCGAGGACGCCCTGGCCCAGGCCTCGCTGCTCATCAACGGCGGCGGCCTCGACCAGCTGCAGACCGTCACCGAGGAGCTCAACACCGCGCTCAACGGCAACGAGGGCGACTACCGGGCGCTGCTCGACAAGGCCTCGGTGTTCCTCACCCAGGCCAACTCGACCACCCAGGCGATCGACAGCGTGCTCACCTCGATGAACGCGCTCTCGACCACACTCAACGGGCGCAAGAAGACGATCAACCGGGCACTGAAGGACATCCGCCCGGCGGCCAAGGTGCTGCGGGAGAAGACGCCCGCCTTCACCGAGCTGCTGGCGGAGGTCGAGAAGTTCAGCGGAGCGGCGAACGACACCGTCACCAAGACCCGTCAGCAGCTGCTCTCGATGCTCAGCGAGCTCGAGCCCGTGCTGGCCGAGTTCGCGGCCAACAACGGCACGTTCGAGAAGTCGCTGCAGGCCGTGATCAAGGCGTCGGGCTCGGCCGACGCGGTGATCGGGACCGACTACCTCAACATCGCGCTCGAGCTCCACATCGACAACCTCAACGTCGGCGGACTGCTCGAGGGCACGGTCAACGGGGTCGTGGGCGACCTGCTCGACCTGGTCGGGCTCGGTGACCTGCTCAAGGGCCTGCCCCTGCTCGGCGGCAACAAGACCGGCGCCAAGGCCGGCGCCAAGGGCAGCGGTACGCCGGCCACCGACGGCGCCGCCGGCGGGACGGGGACCACCACCCCCGACCCGCTCGGACTCGACGGCCTCCTGAAGGCCCTGTTCGGACGGGGGGCCTGAGATGCTGAAGCTGCTGGGCAACAAGCTCTACCTCAGCCTCGCGGGGATCATCGTCGTGCTCATCGTGACGACCGCCTACATCTTCGCGGCCGTCCTCGACCAGCCGCTGACCTCGCGGCCGGTGGAGGTCAAGGTCGAGCTCGCGCAGACGGGCGGCCTGTTCGAGGGGTCGGTGGTGACCTACCGCGGCATCAAGGTCGGCAAGGTCCGCTCGATCGTGCCCACCTCCAAGGGGGTCGAGGCCACGATCGCGATCACCACCGGCACCGAGATCCCCAGGGACTCGCTCGCCCGGGTGCGCAGCCTCTCGCCGGTCGGCGAGCAGTACCTCGACTTCCAACCGAAGCAGGTCAAGGGGCCCTTCCTCGCCAGTGGCGACAAGATCCCCGCCGAGTCGACCGACGTACCGAAGAGCCTGAGCTCGACGGTCGTCGCGGTCAACAACGTGCTGCGCCAGATCGACGACAAGAAGCTGCGGATCGTCCTCGGCGAGCTCAGCACGGGCCTCAAGGGGACCGGTGACGACCTCGGCCAGATCCTCGACCAGGGCACCGCGATCCTGCAGACCCTCGACGAGGTGTGGCCCGAGACCGACCGGATCATCAGCAGCTCCGGCGGCGTGCTGTCCATCGCTACCGACAACGCCGACTCGCTGCGGCAGCTCGCGACCTCGGCCAAGCAGTTCGCGAGGTTCCTGCGCAACTACGACCCGGAGCTGCGCGACCTGCTCAAGCGCGGCCCCGGCCAGGTCAACGAGCTGATCAAGCTGGTCAAGGACGCCGACCAGGTGCTGCCCGGGTTCTTGTCGACGGGCGTTAGCTTCACTGACGTGTTCCGTTCCTACGAGCCCCACCTGCGCGCCCTGCTGCAGAACTACTCGCCGGGCCTGCGGTCGCTGCTGTCCAAGGTCCGCGACGGCGAGCTGCGCATCGAGCTGATCCCCGACATGGATCCGCGGTGCAGCTACGGCACGTCCCGCCTCGACCCGAAGAAGACCGAGCGCCGGGCGCTGCAGAAGGACGGGCGCTGCGCGGCCTCCTTCGCCACGTTGCAGCGCGGTGCCGCCCACGCCCCGGGGCCGGTGCAGTGAGCCGGACGACGACCAGCACCCGGCGCGGCCGCGGTCCGCTGGCCCTGCTGTGCGCCCTGCTGCTCGCGCTGGGCCTGCTGGCCGGCGGGTGCGGCTCGAGCTCGGACGACAAGGCGCTGAAGGACGCGCTGGCCAAGGTCGACGAGCTCACCGCACGCGACGACGCGGAGAAGGCGGCGCTCGATGCCGCCAAGGAGCTGCTGGTCCAGATCACGTCGTACTCCTGGAAGGACGGCGAGCACGACTTCGCCTGGGTCGACAAGATCGCCAACACCGAGCTCAAGGACAAGCTGGCGCCCAACGTCGGCGACCTGCAGAAGGCGATCGTCGACGGCAAGGTCACCGCGAAGGGCCAGGTCGTAGACGCCGCCGGGCGGGTGGTCGACGACACCCAGGTCGAGGTGCTGGCCTTCGTCGACCAGGCGATCACCGACGACAAGAACGCCGACGTCAAGGTCGAGGAGCAGCGGGTCAGCATGACCATGAAGCTCGTCAAGGGCGAGTGGCTGGTCGACCGGCTGGACCTGCTCAGCGGCACCAACAGCGGCGAGGGTGCGCAGTAGCGTCGCGACCGACCCACTAGATTGACGCGCGTGGCGCACGACGACGGGGACTCGCTTGCCGGCCTGAGGACCGTGCTGCGGCGCGTCCTGCTGACCCTGATCGGCATCCCGTTCGTCGTCGCCATCGCGATGTCGCTCGTCGACTCCTACCGCCGGCGCGGCAAGCGGCCCAAGCCGTTCCCGACCACCGACCCGCGCACGGTCGCGGTCGGCGACGGGGACGTGACGACGTACACCTTCGGTCGTGACCTGTACGACGACATGCTCGCCGCGATCGAGGGCGCCGAGCGCCAGATCCTCTTCGAGACCTACATCTGGAAGGGCGACGCGACGGGGGAGCGGTTCAAGCGCGCCCTGATCGCGGCCGCCGAGCGCGGGGTCGACGTCTACTGCATCTACGACGGCTTCGCGAACCTCGTGGTCTCGCCGGCCTTCCAGCGCTTCCCGCCGAGCGTGAAGGTGCTGCGCTATCCCGTCTACACGGCCGGCTGGCGGTTCTTCGACCTGCGCCGCTACGGCCGCGACCACCGCAAGATCCTGGTCGTCGACGACAACCTCGGCTTCGTCGGCGGCTACAACATCGGCTCGGCCTACGAGTCGGAGTGGCGTGACACGCACGTCCGGATCACCGGTCCGGCGGTGTGGGACCTCAAACGGGCGTTCGCCGACTTCTGGAACCTCAACCGGCGACGCCGGCTGCGCTCCTCCGAGCGGCCGCTGCTGCTCGAGACCGCCTCGACCTGGGAGCCGCGGGTCCGGGTGCAGCGCAACGTGCCGCGGCTGTGGATGTTCCCGATCCGGGCGATGTACATCGAGGCGATCAACCGGGCCAGCCGCAATGTGTGGATGACCCAGGCCTACTTCCTGCCCGACGAGGACTTCATCGACGCGGTGAAGGCGGCGGCGCGACGCGGGGTCGACGTACGACTGCTGCTGCCGCTCAAGTCCAACCACATCGTGGCCGACTGGATCTCCCGCGGCCACTTCACGCAGCTGCTCGACGCGGGCGTGCGGATCCTGCGCTACCGCGACGCGATGGTGCACGCGAAGACCGCCACCGTCGACGGCACCTGGGCGACGGTCGGCACCGCCAACATCGACCGGCTCAGCCTGACGGGCAACTTCGAGATCAACGTCGAGATCATCGACGAGGGCTTCGCCCGCGAGCTCGAGGAGATCTTCGAGGTCGACCAGTCGAACTGCCTGGAGCTGACCAGCGGCGAGTGGGAGGCCCGCGACGTGCACCGCAAGTTCACCGAGGCGGTGCTGGCCCCCCTGCGGCCTCTTTTGTAGCCGGGTGGGTCGGGGCTGGTGCGCTGCGTGAGCGGCTCACGGTGTTGGTTTGGCGCTCGCTTCGCTCGCGCATGTCGGGCGCCCTTTAACGCGTGATCTTCCCTCGCTGCGCTCTCTTCCTCGCTGGCGCTCGGTCGCTCGCTCCGCTCGGTCCAGATCACGCGGGGCGCCCGACGGGGTTCAGCCGAACGACGTTCGGGCGCGCATGACATTCAGGCGAGCCCGTCGCGCGCGCCGCGTTGCCTGGACGGAGCGGAGCGAGCGCCAGCGAGCGCAGCGGAGGAAGGCAACGCGTCAAAGCGCGCGCGACATGCGAGCGCAGCGAGCCAATAGACATTGACGAACACTACTGTTCGTGAAACTGTCCGGGACATGGCGACCCTGCCCCGCGGCCGACACGGGCTGAGCCGTGCCGAGGTGGCCGCGGACCAGCGCGAGCGGATGTTCCACGCGCTGGCGGCGGCGATGACCGAGCGCGGGTACGTCGCCACTCCGGTCGCCGAGATCATCAAGCGGGCCGGCGTCTCGCGCGAGACGTTCTACCAGCACTTCGGCTCCAAGCAGGACTGTTTCATCGCGGCCTACGCGTGGGCGACCGACGCCCTCCGGGCCGGATTCGCCGCCGGGCTCGCCGCCAGGGGCACCCCGCAGAAACGCTTCGCGGCGCTGCTCGAGCGCTACCTCGCCGCCCTCGCCGAGGACCCGGGCCGCGCCCGGCTCTTCCTCGTCGAGGTGTACGCCGCCGGCCCCGAGGCGATGCGCCGTCGCGTGGAGGTCCAGCAGGAGGCGGCCGCGGCGCTCGCCACGGTCTTCTCGGCCCGGACCGCGCAGGAGCGGTTCGCCTGCGAGGCGCTGCTCGCCGCGATCATCCAGATGGTGACCGCCCGGATCACCCTCGGCGAGCCCGAGGAGCTCGCCGGGCTGCACCCGCCGCTCGTCGCCCTCGCCGCCTCGCTGTTCCCGCACTGACGACCGATCCAGGAGAAGTCCATGTGGTTCCGTGCTCCCGTCCGAGACCTGACCGGCAAGCAGGTCCTGGTCACCGGCGCCGCCAGCGGCATCGGCCGCGCCGTGGCCGAGCAGGCCGCCGACCGCGGCGCCGTGCTGCACCTCACCGACGTCCAGCCCGAGCGGCTGGCCGAGGTCGCCGACGCCATCCGGGCCCGCGGCGGGACGGTCGGCACCGCCGAGGTCGCCGACGTCTCCGACCACGGCCAGGTACGCCGCCTCGCGGCGCTGGTGACCGAGCGCGCGGGCGCGATGGACGTGGTCCTCAACGTCGCCGGCATCGCGATCTGGGGCACCGTCCGCAGCCTCGAGGCCGAGCACTGGCAGCGCCTGGTCGACGTCAACCTGATGGGTCCGATCCACGTGATCGAGGAGTTCGTGCCGCCGATGATCGACGCCGGCCGCGGTGGCCAGCTGGTCAACGTCTCCTCGGCCGCGGGGATCATCGCGATGCCGTGGCACGCGGCGTACAGCGCGTCGAAGTTCGGCCTGCGCGGGGTCTCCGAGGTGCTCCGCTACGACCTGCGCAAGCATCGGATCGGGGTCAGCCTGGTCTGCCCCGGCGGCGTCGACACCGGCCTGGTCGAGACCATCCGGATCGCCGGGATCGACCAGCAGAGCAAGGCCTTCGTCCGGGCCCGACGACACTTCCAGAAGCGTGCGGTCTCGCCCGAGCAGGCCGCCACCGCGATCTGGAGGGGCGCGCTGCGCAACCGCTACTGGGTCTACACCTCGCCCGACATCCGGCTGGTCCACTGGCTGCAGCGCTACTTCCCGCCCGGGTACGCCATCGCGATGCGGGTCTTCAACTACGGCGCCAACCGGGTGCTGCCCGCGGTCGAGCAGGCCCGGAGGACCGCATGAGCGGGGCCGGGACCACGGCACGGATCGCGCCGGGCGGCTGGCGCGAGGTCGGCCCGTTCGTGGCCGCCTTCGCCCGGATCGCGGGCCGGGTGCAGGGCACCGAGCCGCCGGCGGTCTTCCTGACCCTGGGCCGGCACCGGCGCCTGTTCTGGGGCTGGCTGCACTTCGCGGGCCGGCTGATGCCGGGCGGCCGGCTGTCCCGGCGGGAGTCGGAGCTGGTCATCGTCCGGGTCGCGGCGCGCCGCGGGTCGGCCTACGAGCTCGAGCAGCATCGCCGCCTGGCCCGCCGGGCCGGGCTCTCGCGCGAGGAGGTGGCGGCGATCGAGTCCTTCGGCGAGCACCCGGGACTGAGCGAGCGCGAGCGGCTGCTGCTGCGCGCCACCGACGAGCTGCTCGCCGACCAGGACATCCCCGACGGCCTGTGGGCCGAGCTGGGGGAGTGCTTCGAGGACCGCGAGCGGATCGAGATCGTGATGCTCGTGGGCCACTACGCGATGCTCGCCACCGCGCTGCACGCGTTGCGGGTGCAGCCGGACCGTCCGAGGTAGGGCAGCGCCAGGAGGACTGTCGGTGGCCCCTCGTACGCTGGAGCCATGCGTCCGGTCACCGATCTCGAGCGTCGCGTCGCGCCCTTCCACGTGCAGTCCGACTACCAGCCCTCGGGCGACCAGCCGGCCGCGATCGCCGAGATCACCAAGCGTCTCAACGACGGTGTCGAGGACGTCGTCCTGCTCGGCGCGACCGGCACCGGAAAGACCGCCACCGTGGCGTGGGTGGCCGAGCAGGTGCAGCGGCCGCTGCTGGTGCTCCAGCCCAACAAGACGCTGGCCGCACAGTTCGCCAACGAGCTGCGCCAGCTGTTCCCTGACAACGCGGTCGAGTACTTCGTCTCCTACTACGACTACTACCAGCCCGAGGCCTACGTCCCCCAGACCGACACCTACATCGAGAAGGACTCCTCGATCAACGAGGAGGTCGAGCGGCTGCGGCACTCCGCGACCAACAGCCTGCTCACGCGGCGCGACGTGATCGTGGTGTCGACCGTGTCGTGCATCTACGGCCTCGGCACCCCGCAGGAGTACGTCGACCGGATGGTCCGGCTGCGCGTCGGAGAGGAGCACGACCGCGACTCGGTGCTGCGCCGGCTCGTCGAGATCCAGTACACCCGCAACGACCTGGCCTTCACCCGCGGCACCTTCCGGGTCCGCGGCGACACGCTCGAGATCTTCCCGGTCTACGAGGAGCTGGCGGTGCGGATCGAGTTCTTCGGCGACGAGATCGAGCGGCTGATGACGCTGCACCCGGTCACCGGCGAGGTGCTCACCGAGGACCAAGAGCTCTACGTCTTCCCCGCGAGCCACTACATCGCCGGCCCGGAGCGGATGGAGCGGGCGATCAACGGCATCGAGGCCGAGCTCGCCGAGCAGCTGACCACGTTCGAGCGGCAGGGCAAGATGCTCGAGGCGCAGCGGCTGCGGATGCGCACGACGTACGACATCGAGATGATGCGGCAGGTCGGCTCCTGCTCGGGCATCGAGAACTACTCGATGCACATGGACGGTCGTGGCCGGGGGACCGCCCCCAACACCCTGCTCGACTACTTCCCCGAGGACTTCCTGCTCGTGGTCGACGAGTCCCACGTCGCGGTCCCGCAGATCGGCGGCATGTACGAGGGCGACATGTCGCGCAAGCGCAACCTGGTCGAGCACGGCTTCCGGCTGCCCAGCGCGATGGACAACCGGCCGCTGCGCTGGGAGGAGTTCCTCGAGCGGATCGGGCAGACCGTCTACCTGTCGGCGACGCCGGGCGACTACGAGCTCGACAAGGTGCAGGGCGACGTCGTCGAGCAGATCATCCGCCCGACCGGCCTGGTCGACCCCGAGGTCGTGGTCAAGCCGACGAAGGGCCAGATCGACGACCTGATCCACGAGATCCGCACCCGGGCCGAGAAGCAGGAGCGGGTCCTGGTCACCACGCTGACCAAGAAGATGTCCGAGGACCTCACCGACTACCTCCTCGACGCAGGCATCCGCACGCGCTACCTCCACTCCGAGGTCGACACCCTCAAGCGGATCGAGCTGCTGCGCGACCTGCGGCTGGGTGCCTACGACGTCCTGGTCGGCATCAACCTGCTCCGCGAGGGCCTCGACCTGCCCGAGGTCTCGTTGGTCTCGATCCTCGACGCCGACAAGGAGGGCTTCCTGCGCTCCGACAAGTCGCTCATCCAGACCATCGGCCGCGCGGCGCGCAATGTGTCCGGCGAGGTGCACATGTACGCCGACCGGATCACCCCGTCGATGGAGTCGGCCATCGACGAGACCAACCGGCGCCGGGCCAAGCAGGTCGCCTACAACGAGGCCCACGGCATCGACCCGCAGCCGCTGCGCAAGAAGATCGCCGACATCACCGAGATGCTCGCCCGCGAGGACGAGACCACCCAGGAGCTGCTGCAGACCTGGGCCGACGTCGGCCAGAAGGGTCGCGCCGGGGGAGTGAAGCCGAAGAAGTCACCCACGCCCCAGCTGCGCACGACCGACATCGGCGGGCATGCCGCCGAGCTGGCCGGGCTACCGAGCTCGGACCTGGCGCAGCTCATCCAGGACCTGACCGACCAGATGAAGGCGGCGGCCGCCGAGCTGCAGTTCGAGCTGGCCGCGCGGCTGCGCGACGAGATCGGGGAGCTCAAGAAGGAGCTGCGCCAGATGCTCGAAGCGACCAAGTGAGCCGTCGCACGTCCTCGCGAAGGCGGTCTGGGCCACCCGGAGCCGATAGCCTGCTGGTGTGAGCAACGAGCCTGGGCCGGTCCCCGGGCGTCGCTACACCGTGTGGATCGTCGGCCTCCTCGCCTACGGACTCGCGGTCTTCCACCGCAGCAGCCTCGCTGTCGCCGGGCTCGCCGCGACCGAGCGCTTCGACATCTCGGCCAGCCAGCTGGCGTCGTTCACCGTGCTCCAGCTGCTGGTCTACGCCTCCATGCAGATCCCGGTCGGGCTGATGGTCGACCGGTTCGGCTCACGGACCGTCCTCACGGCGGCCATCGTCGTGGTCGGCACCGGCCAGGCGGCCTTCGCCTTCGCCGACAGCTACGCGCTGGCGCTCGGCGCCCGGGTGCTGGTCGGTGCGGGCGACGCGATGACGTTCATCTGCGTGCTGCGCCTGGTCACCTCCTGGTTCCCGCGGCGCCAGGTGCCGCTGATCAGCCAGCTGACCGGCAACCTCGGCCAGCTCGGCGCCCTCGCCGCGGCCGCGCCGATGACCTGGGCGCTGGGCCACCTCGGCTGGACCCGCGCCTACCTCGGGGGCGCGCTCGCCGGGGCGGTGATGCTCGTGGTGCTGCGGGTGCTGCTCCACGACACGCCGACGCAGGCACACCTGCGCGGCGTACCGCTGAGCGCCCGGGCGCTGGTCGCCAGCCTGGCCGCGTCGTGGGCTCAGCCCGGCACCCGGCTGGGGCTGTGGATGCACTTCTCGACGCCGTTCAGCACCACCCTGATGGGCCTGCTGTGGGGCTTCCCCTTCCTGGTGACGGCCGAGCACCTCTCCGCCGGTACGGCGAGCGCGCTGCTCTCCCTGCTCGTCGCGACCTCGGTGGCCTACGGCCCGCTGCTCGGGTGGCTGGTCGGGCGGCACCCGTGGCACCGCTCGACGACCTCGCTGGTCATCGTCGGCGCCCTCGCGACGGCCTGGGGGCTGGTGCTGCTGTGGCCCGGCGACGCCCCTCTCCCGCTGCTGGTGCTCCTGATCGTCGTCGTCGGCGCGGGCGGGCCGGGCTCGATGATCGGCTTCGACGTCGCCCGCACCAGCAACCCTGACCACCGCACGGCGAGCGCCAGCGGGATCATCAACGTCGGCGGCTTCACCTCGGGCCTGCTCGCGGTCCTCGCGGTCGGGGCGGTCCTCGACGCGCTGACGCCGGGCGCGCAGGACTACACGCCCGAGGCGTTCCGGTGGGCGATGGCGACCCAGTACCTGCTGTGGACCCTCGGGGTGGTCCAGGTGCTGCGCTACCGGCGCCGGGTCCGCTCGCTGACCACCCGTGAGCAGGTGGCCGGAGGCTCCTCGATGGTGGACCTCACACCCGACGCGCGCTGAGCCCGACGAGGCGGGCGACGACGAGCGCGACGTAGAAGACGCCCGCGACCTGCTCGACCATCACGAACGACCGGGCCTGGTTCACGACCGGGTAGACGTCGGACAGGCCGACGCTGGTCAGCGTGGTGAAGGACAGGAAGAGCAGCTCGAACCAGCTCAGGGGTGAGCCGCCGTCGGGACTGTTGAAGCCGACGAAGGAGCCCGGCCAGAGCACCTGGGCCGCGGCGTAGAGGTAGGCGAACGCCCACGCCACGACGGTGAACGCCGCGCCGGTCGCGAAGATCTCGTCCACCGTGACCCGGTCGTCGTGGAAGAGGTAGCGGATCATCGCGTACGACACGAAGAAGTAGAACGGGACGTGGAAGGCCGCCGAGGCGAGCACGATCCAGTCCACGTCGGGCTGGACGGCCTCGAGCACGGCGAGCACGACGGCAGGGGCGCCGAGGAGGAGGACCACCCACCGCAGGGTGGCCGTCCGGCGTACCGCCCAGACCGCGGACAGTACGACGACCATCTGGAACACCCCGACGACCGCCCGTCCCGCGGCCGATCCCTCGAGCGCCGGGTAGGCGAGCACGACCACCAGCTGGGCCGCCAGCAGGAGTGCGGAGGGGTGACGGCCGATGACTTCCAGTGGCCGGGACGGCCTCGCGGCGGAGGACTGCACGAGCCGATCCTAGGAAACCGCCCGGCGTGACCCCGGCCACCACGGCGGCGTTGTGCGAGGGGAGGCGGCAAAAAGGACCAAGGGCCGGCCAAGTTGCCTTGGTCACAACGAGAACGTGTTCTAATATCGCCGGGTCCCTGGAGCGGGACCCGCTTGAACACCGTGGGGAGAGGAGTCGGGGCGTGGCTTTCAATGCCATGGCGGTCGTGCGTGGCCCTGGCGAGATCGCGCTGATGGTCGTGGAGGTGACCAAGCGGATCTTCACCCGGCCCTTCCAGGTGCGGGAGTTCCTCGAGCAGGCCTGGTTCGTCACCAGCGTGACGCTGATGCCGACCATCATGGTCTCGATCCCGTTCGGCGCGGTCATCTCGCTCCAGGTCGGCAACCTGACCGGTCAGCTGGGCGCCCAGTCCTTCGCCGGCGCGACCGCGGTGCTCGCCACCGTGCGCGAGGCGGCGCCGATGGCGGCGGCGATGATCATCGCCGGCGCCGCCGGCTCGGCGATCTGCTCCGACCTCGGCGCGCGCAAGATCCGCGAGGAGATCGATGCCATGGAGGTCCTCGGCATCGACCCGCTCGAGCGCCTGGTCGCGCCCCGCGTGGTGGCGACCATGTTCGTCGCCTTCATGATCAACGGCATCGTGATCGGCACCGGCATCGGCGGCGGCTACTTCTTCACCGTGATCGTCCAGGGCGGGTCGGCCGGCGCCTTCCTGTCCTCGTTCACCGCTCTCGCCTCCCTGCCCGACCTCTACATCGCGATGATCAAGGCGATCATCTTCGGCTGGCTCGCCGCGATCATCGGCGCCTACAAGGGCCTCAACGCCGGCGGCGGACCGAGCGGCGTCGGCCGGGCGGTCAACGAGTCGGTGATCATCGCCTTCATGGCGCTGTTCTTCCTCAACGCCGTGATCACCGCGATCTACTTCCAGGTCGCCCCGCCGGTGGGGTTGTGATGGCTGCCGCCGACTTCTTCGCCAACAGCTACAAGAGCGGGCGCTCCACCCTCGAGGGGTACGGCGACCAGCTGCTCTTCTACGTCAAGGCGCTGACCTGGGCGCCGCGGGCCGTCAAGCGCTACCCCCGCGAGATCATGAACACGCTGGCCGAGGTCGCCTTCGGCTCGGGCGGCCTGAGCCTGATCCTCGGCTCGGTCGGCGTGATCGCGTTCATGGCGTTCTTCGCCGGCACCGAGGTCGGCATCCAGGGCTACGCCTCGCTGAGCCAGATCGGCGTGGCGAAGTTCAGCGCCTTCATCTCCGCGTACTTCAACACCCGCGAGGTCGCACCGCTGGTGTCCTCGATCGCGCTCGCCGCGACCGTGGGCTGCGGCTACACCGCGCGCCTGGGCGCGATGCGGATCTCCGAGGAGATCGACGCGCTCGAGGTGATGGGCATCCCGTCGCTGCCGTTCCTCGTCACGACCCGCATGGTCGCGGCGTTCATCGCGGTCATCCCGCTCTACATCGTGGCGCTGTGCGCGTCGTACCTCTCGCCGAGGCTGATCGTCACCATGATCTACGGCCAGTCGGGTGGCACCTACGACCACTACTTCCTGCAGTTCCTGCCGCCGATCGACATGGTCTGGTCCTTCTTCAAGCTGCTTTTCCTCGCGGTCGCGGTGATCCTGATCCACTGCTACTACGGCTACACCGCCTCGGGCGGGCCTGCCGGCGTCGGCCGGGCGGTCGGCAAGGCGATCCGCACCAGCATCGTGACGATCGTGATGGCCGACTTCTTCCTGACCTTCGCCATCTGGGGCTCGACGACGACCGTCCGGATCACGGGGTGAGCCGCCGATGCTGGTGAACATCCATCACGACAGTGCCCGGGAGCACAACCGGCTCCTCGTCGCCGGGGCCGTGTTCCTGACCGTGATCGCGCTGCTCGTGTGGCTCTCGATCGCGATCTACAACAAGACCTTCGACAGCTCGACCACCGTCACCGTCAAGGCGGACCGCGCCGGCCTGCAGCTGGCCAAGTTCGGCGACGTGCGGATCAACGGCGTGCTGGTCGGCCGGGTCGACAAGATCGACCAGGACGGCAAGCAGGCCGAGATCACCCTCGCCATCGACAACGACGCCGCGAAGAAGATCCCCGCCAACGTGAGCGTGCGGATCCTGCCGACCACGCTGTTCGGCCAGAAGTTCGTCGCGCTGGTCCGGCCCGAGGCCGCCAGCGGGCACCTGCAGGACGGCGACGTCATCGCGTCGGACCGGGTGGACACCAACGTCGAGCTGAGCCAGGTGCTCGCCAACCTGTTCCCGCTGCTGCGCGCCGTGCGCCCCGCCGACCTCAACGCCACGCTGCACGCCCTGGCCACCGCGCTCGAGGGCCGCGGCGAGAAGCTCGGCGCGACCATGGACCAGCTCGGCGACTACATCGGTGCGATCGACGACCACCTGCCGACGCTGCGCAAGGACCTGGTCGCGCTCGCCGACGTCGCCGACGCGTACGACGTCGCCGCGCCCGACCTGCTCGACGTCCTCGACAACGTCACGGTCACCAGCAAGACGGTCACCGAGAAGGCCAAGGACCTCGACGTCTTCTTCTCCGACCTCACTGGCCTGTCCGACACCGCGACGAAGTTCCTCGCCGAGAACGAGCAGAACCTGATCCGGATGGGCCAGGTGACCGCGCCGGTCCTCGACCTGCTCGCGGAGTACTCCCCGGAGTTCCCCTGCCTGATCCGCGGTGCCGCCAACTACGCGCCGATCCTGTCCAAGACGTTCGAGGGCAACGTGGTCAAGCAGTACATCGAGTTCTTCCAGCCGCAGTTCCGGCCCTACGACGAGCGCGACCTGCCGTCGTACGGCGAGGTCGGGCACGGCCCGTGGTGCCTCGGGCTGCCGGACTTCACCATCCCGGCCCCGGCGCATCCCCTCGACCAGGGCTCCGACATCGACGAGAAGGGCGGCTTCTCGCCGCTGCCCCTGCAGGGTCTGCTGGGCCGGCCCGCCGCCATCGACAGCGGGTACGCCGGCAGCGTGGCCGAGCAGCGCGTGGTCAACGCGATGCTCGCCGGCGAGAGCGGTCACGACCCCGCGGCGTACGGCTCCCTCGGCACGCTGCTCTACGGGCCGGTCGTCCGGGAAGGGAAGGCGGCCGGATGAACCCCGGAGGGAACCAGCGCAACGCGGCCACGACGGCCGCGGCGATCAAGCTCGGCATCTTCACCGTCGTGTCGGTCTTCGTGACCGGCCTGCTGGCCGTGATCATGGGCAACGTCGGCTTCGGCGACCGCAACGAGTACCAGGCGATCTTCACCAACGCCACGATGCTGGAGAAGGGCGACGACGTCCGGGTCGCCGGCGTCAACGTCGGCGAGGTCAAGAAGGTCGAGCACTACCACCGCACGATGGCCAAGGTGACCTTCAAGGTCGACTCCGGCGTCAAGATGACCACGGCGTCCGAGGCCAAGATCCGGTTCCTCAACCTGGTCGGCGACCGCTACATGGCCCTGGAGCAGGGGACCGGCGCCGCGGAGGCGAAGGCACTGCCGGACGGCGCCACCATCCCGGTGCGCAACACCGAGCCGGCGCTCGACCTCACCGTGCTCTTCGACGGCTTCAAGCCGCTGTTCGCGGCGCTCACGCCCGACCAGGTCAACGAGCTGAGCATGAACCTGGTCCAGGTGCTCCAGGGCGAGGGAGGCACGGTCAAGAGCCTGCTCGACCACACCGCGTCGCTGACCTCGACCCTCGCCGACCGTGACCAGCTGGTCGGTGACGTGATCACGAACCTCACCCAGACCCTGAAGACGGTCGACGACCGGCACCAGCAGCTGAGCTCGCTCATCGTCTCCCTCAAGGACTGGATGACCGACCTCGCCAGGGACCGCGACACGATCGGCTCCTCGCTCGACAACATCTCCGAGCTGACGGTCGCCGTGGCCGACCTGCTGCGCCGCGGCCGGCCCCTGGTCAAGGAGGACATCGCCGCGCTGCGCGACCTGGCCAAGCTGCTCAACAAGAAGGAGAACCGGGACAACCTGGCCAGCCTCCTCGACCGGATGCCGGAGATGATGACCGACCAGACCCGCACCGGTACCTACGGCTCCTGGTACCAGTACTACGTCTGCGGCGTCTCCGCCCGGATCCGGCTGCCGATCATCAAGGACCTGCCGATCCTCAAGGAGATCGAGGACTACATCACCAACTTCTCCTTCAAGTCCAAGGCGCCGAGGTGTCAGGACCGATGAACAAGCACCAGCGCGCCCGCGACGCCCGCGTCCTCCGCCTCGGCGTCATCACCTTGGTCGTGATGGCCGTCGTGTCCGCCGCGACTTTCAACCTGGGCAAGTTCCCGGGCTTCCGCGGTACGACGTACTACGCCGAGTTCAGCGACGCCAGCGGCATCCACAAGGGCAACATCGTCCAGGTCGGCGGCATCCGCGTCGGCCGCGTCGCCGCGGTCACGCTCGCCGGCGACCGGGTCAAGGTGAAGTTCGAGATCGACGGTGACGTCGACTTCGGCAAGGAGAGCAGTGCCTCGATCGAGGTGCTCAACCTGCTGGGCGAGAAGTTCCTCGACCTCACCCCCGGTGGCAAGGGGCAGCTCGCCGAGGGCGGCACCATCCCGATGGAGCGCACCCAGGCGGCCTACGACATCGTCGGTGTCTTCGGCGACCTCACCACCACGACCGAGGAGATCGACACCCAGCAGCTCGCCACGGCGCTGGACACGGTGGCCGACACCCTCGACGAGTCCGCACCCGAGATCCAGGCGTCCTTCGACGGCATCTCCCGGCTCTCGCGGAGCATCGCGTCGCGCGACGCCGAGATCCAGACCCTGTTCGAGAGCTCGAAGGAGGTCACGAAGGTCCTCGCCGACCGCAGCGACGACATCGTCGACCTGATGAAGAACAGCGACCTCGTGTTCCAGGAGCTGACCAAGCGCAGGGACGCGGTGCACGCACTGCTCGTCAACGCCCGCTCGCTGGCCAAGGAGCTGCGCGGCGTGGTCGAGGACAACGAGCAGCAGATCGGCCCCGCGCTCAAGGAGGTCGACGGGCTGGTGAGCTTCCTGGTCTCCAAGAAGGACAAGCTCAAGGCGACCCTGGCCGCCCTCGGTCCCTACGTGTCCATCCTCAGCAACATCATCGGCACCGGGCCCTGGTTCGACGCGTACGCCGCGAACGTCCTCGCGATCCCGACCGGTGAGTTCGTCCCCGGAACGGGGCTGTGATCGCCATGGTGTCCACCGTCCTCAAGCGCATCGACCGGCGCGTGATCGCTCTCGTCGCCGTCGTGCTGCTGCTCGCCGTGACGATCAACCTGGTCCGTTCGCCCGCCGAGACGAAGACCGTGACCGCGCACTTCCCGCGCGCGGTCAGCGTCTACAAGGGCACCGACGTGCGGATCCTCGGCGTCAACGTCGGCAAGGTGACCGCCGTGATCCCCGAGGGCAACTCGGTCCGCGTCGAGATGGAGTACGACGCGTCGTACGAGGTCCCGGCTAAGGCGCAGGCCGTCATCGTCACGCCCACCCTGGTCGCGGACCGCTTCGTCCAGCTCACCCCGGTCTTCCAGGGCGGCGACGTGATGGCCGACGGCGCCGACATCGCGCTGCCCGAGACGGCCGTGCCGGTCGAGCTCGACCGCATCTACGGCAGCCTGCAGGCGCTGACCCGCGCACTCGGCCCCAACGGCGTCAACGCCGACGGCACCCTCGACCACCTGCTGGAGGCCGGTAACAAGGCGTTCAGCGGCCAGGGCGCCAAGGGCAACCAGATGATCCAGGACCTCGCCGACGCGGCGAAGACCTTCGGTGACGGCGCCGGTCCGCTGTTCGAGTCGGTCACCCAGCTCGCGAAGTTCACCAGCACGCTCGCCCAGAACGACTCGCTGGTCCGGGGCTTCATGCAGGACCTCACCGGCGTCTCGGCGATGCTGGCCGACGAGAGCGACGAGCTGCAGAAGGCCGTCGCCGCCGTCGCCAAGGCGGTCGGCAGCGTCAAGGGCTTCGTCAAGAACAACCGCGACGCATTCGTCGCCGACATCGCGAAGCTCACCGACGTGATGAGCACCATCGCCTCGGAGAAGGACAACATCCAGACCGCCGTCGAGGTGGCGCCGGTCGCGATGGGCAACCTGGCGATGGGCTTCGACCACGTCAGCGACAGCCAGAACTCCCGCTTCGCCATCGGCGGCAACGTGTGGGACGCCGACGGCTTCATCTGCGGCCTCATCCAGCAGCACCCGGCGATGCCGCCGGCGCTCAAGGACACCGCCTGCGAGCTGATCGAGAAGCTCATCGAGCCGATCGTGACCCAGCTGCCGTGGCTGCCGCCCGGATACAAGCAGTACCTGCCGAAGCAGGCCGCCTCGAAGAAGGGCATCCAGGTGCCGGAGATCTCCGACGTGTCCTACTCGACCGGCGACGACGCGTCCGTCCAGAACCTGCTGGGAGGTGGCTCGTGAACGGCACCCTCCGCCGCGTCCTCGCGCTGCTGCTCGGCACCGCCCTGCTCACCGGCTGCAGCAGCTTCGACGGCGCCTACGACCTGCCGCTGCCCGGTCACCCGGTCGACGCCGACGACGCGTTCGAGGTCACGGCGTACTTCCACGACGTGCTCAACGTGGTCCCGCGCTCGCCCGTCATGGTCGACGACGTGGTCGTCGGCGAGGTGACCCAGGTCGAGCGGTCCGGCTGGAACGCCAAGGTCACCCTGCGGGTGCGCAAGGACGTCGAGCTGCCGGACAACTCGATCGCCGACATCCGCCAGGTCTCGCTGCTCGGCGAGAAGTACGTCTCGCTGCAGGCACCCCAGCAGGAGGCGCCGAGCGGGCGCCTCGGCCAGGGCGACGAGATCGCCCTGGCCAAGACCGGCCGCAACCCGGAGGTCGAGGAGGTGCTCGGCGCGCTGTCCTTCCTGCTCAGCGGTGGCGGCGTCGCGCAGCTCGGCACGATCACCAAGGAGGCCAACCTGGTCATGTCCGGGCGCGAGGACCGCCTGCGGGCCCTGCTGTCCTCGCTGGACTCGGTGGTCGGGACCATCGACCAGCAGAAGCTCGACATCATCTCGGCGCTCGAGTCGCTCAACAACCTCACCTCGACGCTGAACGCCGAGAAGAAGACGATCGGCGACGCGCTCGACGCCGTCGGGCCCGCCGTCGACGTGCTGGCCGCCCAGCACGACGAGCTGATCGCGATGCTCGGCTCGCTCGACAACCTCGGCAAGGTCGGCACCCGCGTGATCAACGCCAGCAAGGAGGACGTGCTCAAGATCCTCGCCGACCTCAGCCCGATCCTGCGCCGGCTCACCGAGGCCGACGAGCAGCTTGCGCCCGGCCTCAACCTGCTGGTCAGCTTCCCGTTCCCGCAGGCGGCCAACAACATCGTCCAGGGTGACTACGCCGACACGATCATCCGCGCCGACCTCAACCTCGAGAACCTCTACAAGACGCTCGGCCTGCCCGAGGTCGAGCTGCCCGACCTCGGCGAGGTCCTCGACTCGGTCAGCAAGTGCCTCAAGAGCGGCAGCCTGACCAGCGTGTCCTGCCTCAAGGTGCTCAGCGACGTCAACCTGCTCCAGGACCTGCAGACCAAGTGCCAGGACCCGAAGATCAGCGGCAGCCCCGTCTGCAAGCTGCTGACCTCGCTGCCGAACCTCGACCTGGGCGGGTTGCTCACCGGCTCCAACGGAGTCCTCGGCCCCGACGGCCTGCTCGGCGGACTGCTCAAGGGTCTCACCGGAGCCCAACGGTCGTCGTACCAGACCTCGCCGGAGAACCTGCTGGGCGGGGGACTGGCATGACCAGGGGCGTCCGGATCCGGCTGATGGCGTTCGTCGTCCTCAGCGCCGTCGGCATCACCTACATCGCCGCCAGCTATCTCGGCATCATCGACCGGATCACCGGCCGGGGGATCACCGTCACCGCCAGCCTGCCCGGCTCCGGCGGCCTGTTCGAGGGCAGCGAGGTGACCTACCGCGGTGTGAAGATCGGGCGCGTCGCGAAGATGGACACCACCGAGAAGGGGGTCGACCTGACCCTCGACCTGGAGGAGAACACCCGGCTGCCGCTGGACTCGCGGCTGTTCGTGCACAACCTCTCGGCCGTCGGCGAGCAGTACCTCGACTTCCAGCCGCCCGACGAGAAGGGCCCGTACGCCGAGGACGGCTCGACCTTCGCCGGCGACGACCAGTCACTGCCCGTCGACGAGGGCGACCTGCTCGTCGACCTCAGCCGCTTCGTCGACTCCGTCGACAAGGACAGCCTCGAGAAGGTCGTCAAGGAGCTCGGCACCATGTTCACCGACACCGGTGACGACCTGCAGGAGCTGCTCGACGGCGGCTCGGCGTTCATCGCCGAGGCCAACGCCCACACCGACGAGACGATCCAGCTGCTTGACAGCGGCCTCGCGGTGCTGAAGACGCAGCAGGGCCAGAAGGAGAACATCCGCCGGTTCGCCGACGACCTCAACACGCTCACCACGGCGCTACGCGGCAGCGACGGCAACCTACGCACGGTGCTGAGCGCGACCCCCGGCGCCGCCAGGGCGCTGACCCGGCTGCTCAAGGAGCTCTCGCCGACCGTGCCGGTGCTCCTCGGCGACCTGGTCACCGTCGACCAGGTGCTGGTCACCGAGCTCGACGGCATCGAGCAGCTGCTCGTCACCTACCCCGTGCTCATCTCCGGCGGCCCGACCGGAAGCACCGCGGACGGCTGGGGTCACGTCAACCTGCAGTTCGACTACAGCGTGCCGCCGTGCACCCAGGGCTACGTCCCGCCGTCCGAGTGGCGCTCGACCCAGGACCTGACCGACAAGAAGCCTGCCGACGTCAGCTGCACCGCAGGGGCGCCGTACTCGATGCGCGGCAGCAAGTACGCACCGGCGTACCGCAAGAACCGGGCCTCGCCCGGTCGCGTCTACAGTGGCACCTACGACCCGTCCACCGGTCAGGTGCCCGGGCTGGTCGACAACCAGGGGACTCCGGTCGAGCTGCGGCAGCCGGAGGACCTTTCCGTCCTGGGAGGGGATGCGTGGAAGTGGCTGTTGGTCGGTCCGGTGGCGAGCAAGTGAGCGTGGACAGGAGCCGGGTCCGTCTCAACATCGCCCTCTACGCCGCCACGGTGCTGTGCGGGTGCGTGGCTCTGCTGCTGCTCTACCTCCACGTGACCACCTCCGACAACGAGGTCAACGGCACCGACGTCGTCCCCGGCGCGGGCCAGGACGTCGGCCGCGGCCTCGTCGAGGCGGTCCCGCTCGCGGACGACGCCGAGCAGGAGCGCACCGCCGCGCAGCTCGAGGCGGCGAGCAAGATGGTCACCGCGTTCGTGAACTTCGACTACCAGGACCCGGCCCGCACCATCGAGGCGGTCAAGTCGATGGCGACCGGCACCTTCCTGTCGCAGTACAGCAAGGGCGCCAAGGATCTCGAGAAGCTCGCCACCGAGGCACAGTCGAGCATGGTCGCCGAAGTCGTCTGGACCGGCCTGGTCGCCGGCGACGAGGACACCGCGACGGCCATCGTCGCCACCAGCGGCACGGTGAAGAACAAGACGACGAACTTCCAGCCGGAGGCCCGCAACTACCGCATCCAGCTCGAGCTCGTGCGGGAGGGCGGTCGCTGGTTGACCAAGGACCTCCAGTACGTCGCGCTGGGCTGACGCTGCGCAGGACGAGGAACAGATGAGCCGCCCCACCCCCCGCAAGCCCGCCAGCTCGCGCGGCCAGACGCCACGGCCGCGCCGGATCGCCGGTCAGGCCGGAGCCACGCGTTCGGCCGCCGACGACACGAACGACACCCCCGACGCGGCCGACACGCCCGTCGACGGACCCGTCGACGGACCCGTCGACGGACCCGTCGACGGACCTGTCGACGGACCCAGTGGGACCGATGTCGTCGACGCGCCCGCCGGTGCCGGCGTCCTGGCCCGACCGCGGACCACCCGGATCCTGATCGCCGTGCTCGCGCTGGTCACGATCGCGCTGGTCGCCGAGTTCGCGCTGCTCGTCGTCGACCGGATCGGCGACGACGACAAGGCGTCCGCGCGCGACACCGACGGCGCCGGCAGCCTGGCCGTGCCCAAGGGCCGCCCGGTCGTCGCGTCCGCGCTGCAGTGGCGCGACGGCGTCGAGGCCGCGGCCAAGGCCGCCCAGGAGCTCGTGTCCGTCGACTACAGCAAGTACGACGACGAGGTGAAGAAGGCGGTCGCGCTCACCACCTCGCGCTACGAGAAGGACTATCTCAAGACGATCGGGGACGTGAAGGAGCAGGGCATCGCCCAGCAGCTCAAGGTCCAGGCGAGCGTCGTCGCGCAGGGCGTGGTGCGGGCCAACCGGACCCGGCTCGAGGCGCTGGTCTTCCTCAACCAGGTCGTGGAGCGGGTGCGTGACGGAAAGAAGGAGACCGTCGTGACGCCCTACCGCGTCCTGGTGACGATGGTCCACACCGACCACGGCTGGCTCGTCGACCGGCTCGACACCGACGACCCGTCCGCGGGGACTAAGCAGGACACCCCGTCCAGCGGTACGCCGTCGGGTGCGCCGAGCAGCGACGCGCCGTCCGAAGACACGCCGACCCAAGACAAGACGAACTAGAACACGTTACAGTTCGGTCGTGGTCACCCGAGGAGAGAACACCGTGGACTGCGACCTGGTCGTGGTCGGCGCCGGTCCCAGCGGTCTGTTCGCTACCTACTATGCCGGATTCCGCGGGATGCGGGTGGCACTCGTCGACTCGCTGCCCGAGCTCGGCGGCCAGATCACCGCGATGTACCCGGAGAAGGCGATCCTCGACGTCGCCGGATTCCCGGACGTCAAGGGCCGCGACCTGGTCGAGGGCCTGGTCGCCCAGGCCCTGACCGCGAAGCCCGAGCAGCTGCTCGGCTGCACCGCCACCGACCTGGTCACCGACGACGAGGGCCTCACGCTCGCGCTCGACGACGGCACCGCCGTACGCGCGAAGGCGATGGTCATCACCGCCGGCATCGGCAAGTTCAGCCCCCGCCCGCTCCCGGCCGCCGAGGGCTGGATCGGCCGCGGCGTCGAGTTCTTCGTGCCCGCCTTCGAGCCCTACCGCGACCAGGACGTCGTCATCGTCGGCGGCGGCGACAGCGCGTTCGACTGGGCGATCCACCTCGAGCCGATCGCCCGCTCGGTCACCCTCGTCCACCGCCGCGACGCCTTCCGAGCCCACCAGCGCACCGTCGACCAGGTCCTCGCGTCCTCGGTCCAGGTCGTCACCAAGGCCGAGGTGGCCGCGCTACGCGACGCCGACGGCGGTACGACGGGCGCGCTGGCCGAGATCGAGCTGGTCGCCGACGGCGCCACCAAGGTGCTGCCCGCCCAGGCCGTGGTCGCGGCGCTCGGCTTCGTCGCCGACCTCGGCCCGCTCCAGCTGTGGGGCCTGGAGACCCACCGGCGCCACGTGGTCGTCGACCCCTCGATGCGCACCTCGCTGCCGCGCGTCTTCGCGGCCGGCGACATCACCGAGTACCCCGGCAAGGTCCGGCTGATCGCCGTCGGGTTCGGCGAGGCCGCGACCGCCGTCAACAACGCGGCGGTCGTGATCGACCCGACCGCCCACGTGTTCCCCGGCCACTCCTCGGAAGGAAGCTAGGCACAGATGAGCTCTGGACGCGACAAGGTCAAGCTGAGCGACGAGGAGGTCCAGGCGCTGCTGGGGGAGAACCTCAAGGTGCAGGTCGCGGCCAACGGCCGCGACGGCTTCCCGCACCTGACGACGCTGTTCTACGTCGTGCGCGACGGCAGGATCGCGTTCTGGACCTACGGCCGCAGCCAGAAGATCCTCAACCTCGACCGCGACCCACGGGTGAGCGCGCTCGTCGAGGACGGCACCGACTACTTCGAGCTGCGCGGCGTCTCCATCGAGGGCCGTGCGGAGATCGTGCGCGACCCCGAGGCCATCTTCGAGATCGGCTCGGCCGTCGCGACCCGCATGGTCGGCGCCGACTCGTTCGAGTCGCTGGGGGAGATCGGCATGCAGGCCGTGCAGAAGCAGGCGACCAAGCGGGTGGGCGTGATCATCCACCCCGAGCGGGTCGCGTCCTGGGACCACCGGAAGATGACCTGAGAGGGATGAACCGATGAAGATCAAGGTCGACTTCGACCTGTGCGAGTCCAACGGCCTGTGCGAGGCGATGGCTCCCGAGGTGTTCGAGCTGGACGACGACGACTTCCTCCAGCTGCACACCGAGCAGACCACCGACGAGAACATCGAGAACGTCAAGCGCGCCGTCGCGGCCTGCCCGCGCGCCGCCATCACCCTCGTGGAGGACGACGCGTGAGCAGCAGCACCGCCAGCACCAGCCTCGACGGCAAGGTCGCCGTCGTCACCGGTGCCGGCGCCGGTCTCGGCCGCGCCGAGGCGGTCGCCCTGGCCCGCGCCGGCGCCCGGGTCGTCATCAACGACCTGCCTGGCGCCGGTGACGAGGCCGCGGAGGAGATCCGCGCCTTCGGCGGCGAGGCGCTCGTCGTACCCGGTGACGTGAGCCGGCGCGAGACGGCCGACGCGATGATGACGGCCGCCGTCGAGCAGCTCGGCGGACTCGACATCGTGGTCAACAACGCCGGGATGACCCGCGACAAGATGCTCTTCAACCTGGGCGACGACGAGTGGGACGCGGTCATCGCGGTCCACCTGCGCGGCCACTTCCTCCTCTCGCGCAACGCGGCGGCCTACTGGCGCGGCAAGGCCAAGGAGAGCGAGTCCGGCACCGTCTACGGCAGCATCGTCAACACCGCTTCCGAGGCCTTCCTCGGCGGCTCCCCGGGCCAGGCCAACTACGCCGCCGCGAAGGCCGGCATCGCCGCGCTGACCCTGTCCAGCGCCCGCGGCCTGTCCCGCATCGGCGTGCGCGCCAACGCGATCTGCCCGCGCGCCCGCACCGCGATGACCGCCGAGGTCTTCGGCGAGGACCGGTCCGGCAAGGCCGTCGACCCGTACTCGCCCGAGCACGTCGCGCCCGTCGTCGCCTACCTCGCCTCGCCGGCCGCCGAGCGGATCACCGGCCAGGTCATGGTCGTGTACGGCGGCATGGTGGCGGTCGTCGCGGCGCCGGTCGTCGAGGAGCGCTTCGACGCCTCCGGCGACCTGTGGACCGCCGACGACCTCGACAAGCAGCTGGGCGGCTTCTTCGCCGGCCGCGACCCGCACGTCGGCTTCGCCGCCGACTCGATCATGAAGCTGACGGTGTGAGCATGGGGCGCTTGGAGGACAAGGTCGCGATCGTCACCGGCGGCGCGATGGGCCAGGGTGCCGAGATCGCCCGGGCGTACGTCGCCGAGGGCGCGCAGGTGGTCATCGCCGACGTCGCCAAGGAGCAGGGCCAGGCGCTGGCCGACGAGCTGGGGGATGCTGCCCACTTCGTGCACCACGACGTCAGCGACGCCGCGTCCTGGGCGAGCCTGGTCGAGGACGCCAACGCCCGCTTCGGGCCGGTCGACGTGCTGGCCAACAACGCCGGCATCCTGCGCTTCGGCGACATCGAGCGGATGCCCGCAGAGGAGGTCGAGCTGCTCTGGCGGGTCAACCAGCTCGGCGTCTTCCTCGGCATGCAGGCGGTCAGCCGGACGATGCGCAAGAACGGCGGCGGTTCGATCATCAACGCCTCGTCGGTCGAGGGCCTGGCCGGCATGCCGTCGTGCACGGCGTACGCCGCCACCAAGTGGGCGATCCGGGGCATGACCAAGTGCGCGGCGATGGAGCTCGGCCCCAAGGGGATCCGGGTCAACTCGGTGCACCCCGGGATGATCGACACCCCGATGACGCGGGTGCACGGCGGCGACGCCGCGATGGAGTACGGCGCCAGCAAGGTGCCGCTGCGCCGGGTCGGCACGCCCGAGGACATCGCCCCGGTCTACGTCTTCCTCGCGAGCGACGAGTCGTCGTACATCAACGGTGCCGAGATCGCGGTCGACGGCGGCGTGACGAGCACGCACGCCTTCGGTGCCTGATCAGTCGCGGAGGATGAGGTGAACGGCCTTCTCCATGTGCGTCGCGGTCTCCGCGGCCGTGGAGCGGCCGGTCACCCACGCCACCAGGGCGGAGAGCCACACGTCGCCGATGACCCGCGCGATGGCGACGTCCTCGTCGGTGAGGGCTCCCTCGACGGGCACGCCGCCGTGCATCGCGTGGGTCACGATCGAGGTCATCGCCATGCCGACGACGTGGATCTCGTTGGTCACACTGCTGTCGGCGAACATGAAGGCGCGGGTCAGCGCCTCGGTGAGCTTGGGGTCGCCCTGCATGCCGCGGGCCATCCGCTTGAGCACGTAGAGCACGCGCTCGGCCTGGGTGTCGCCGGGGATCTCGCGCTCGTTGAGTCGCGCCGAGGCGTCCTCGAACTGGCGGCCCAGGGCGGAGACCAGCAGGTGGATCTTGGACGGGAAGTAGCGGTAGAGCGTGCCGAGCGCCACGTCGGCCTGCTCGGCCACGGCGCGCATCTGCACGGCGTCGAATCCGCCCGACTTGGCCAGCTCGTAGGTCGCGTCGAGGATTCGCTTGCGGCGCTCCCGCTGCGCGGCCGATCCGAGATCGTCGGACGTGGTCGGGTTCGCGATGCTCACGGAGAGGTCCCCCTGGAGTGGTGTGACGAGTCGGGTCGATGTGGACCCAGTCGATAGGCTACCGGCAGGTAGCGCATAATTTGGAACACGTTCCACTACGTTTCTGTTTCGGCCCTGCTCCCCGGGAGCTCGAAAAGGGGAGAAGTACCTGATGCGAATCGCGATGCTGTCCTACCGCAGCAAGCCCCATGTGGGCGGCCAGGGGATCTACATCCGCCGGCTCACCCGAGAGCTGGTCGCGCTCGGCCACACGGTCGAGGTGTTCTCCGGCCAGCCCTACCCCGAGCTCGACGAGGGCGTGACCCTCACCAAGGTCCCCAGCCTCGACCTGTACCGGCCCGGCGACGAGTTCCGCAACCCGCGGCCGAGCGAGTTCCGCGACCTGGTCGACGTCGAGGAGTGGCTGACCATGCGCAGCGGCGCGTTCCCCGAGCCGCTGACCTTCAGCAGGCGCGTGGTCAAGCTGCTCAAGGCCCGTCGCGGCGACTTCGACATCGTCTTCGACAACCAGACGCTGGCCACTCCGCTGCTCGGAATCGAGGACCCCGCGGGCGTCGGCCTGCCGCTGGCGACCACGATCCACCACCCGATCACCATGGACCGCCGCATCGAGCTCGCCTCCGCGGTCTGGGCCAAGCGCAAGCACGGCTCGCGGTGGCGCCTCGAGCTGCCCAAGATCGGCGTGTGGCGCTGGTACTCCTTCCTGAACCAGCAGAAGCGCACCGCGCCGCGCCTGCGTCGCGTGATCGTGCCCTCCGAGTCGTCCAAGCGCGACGTCGTGCGCGAGTTCCGGGTCGACCCGGCGCGGATCGACACGATCCTGCTGGGCGTCGACGACCGGTTCGCCCCGCCGACCGAGCCCCGCGTCCCCGGCCGCATCCTCGCGATGGCCAGCGCCGACGCCCCGCTCAAGGGCATCTCGATCCTGCTCGAGGCGTTCGCCAAGCTCGTCGTCGAGCGCGACCTCGAGCTGGTGCTGGTCACCAAGCCCAAGGAGGGCGGCGTGACCGAGAAGCTCATCGACAAGCTCGGCATCGCCGGCCGCGTCTCGTTCGCCAACGGGCTCACCGACGACGAGCTCGTCGCGCTCATGGGCTCGGCCGAGCTGGCCTGCGTGCCCTCGCTCTACGAGGGCTTCTCGCTGCCGACCGCCGAGCTGATGGCGTGCGAGACGCCGCTGGTCGTCTCCAGGGCCGGAGCCATCCCCGAGGTCGTCGGACCCGACGGCCTGTGCGCCGACGTCGTCGAGCCCGGCGACGTCGGTCAGCTGACCACTGCGCTGGCCGCGCTCCTCGACGACCCCGCCCGTCGGGCCGAGATGGGCGCCGCGGGCCGCCGTCGGGTCAAGGAGCTGTTCAGCTGGAGTGCCGTCGCGGCGAGCACTGCCGCCGTACTCGAAGACGTGATCGCCGAATACGAGGCCGAGAAGAAGGCCTGAGGAGAACTGACATGCTGACCGTTGACTTCGACCGCCTGGGCCTGCAGGCCGGTGACCGCGTCCTCGACATGGGCGCCGGTGCCGGCCGCCACAGCTTCGAGATGTACCGCCGCGGCGCGGACGTGATCGCGTTCGACCTCGACGCCGAGGAGCTCGAGAACGTCCGCAACCTGTTCGTCGCGATGAAGCAGGCCGGCGAGGTGCCCGCGGGCGCCGAGGCCGACGTCAAGCAGGGCGACGCGCTGGCGCTGCCCTTCGCCGACGGCGAGTTCGACCGGATCGTGTGCTCCGAGGTGCTCGAGCACATCCACGACGACGTCGCCGCGATCCGCGAGCTGATCCGGGTGCTGCGCCCCGGCGGCACCCTCGCGGTGACCGTGCCCCGCTGGCTGCCGGAGGTGATCAACTGGCGCCTGTCGGCCGACTACCACAACGCCGAGGGCGGTCACATCCGGATCTACACCGACCACGAGCTGGTCGACAAGGTCACCAAGGGTGGCCGCCTCAACGACGGCACTCCCGGCGACGCCATGGTGTTCGAGGGCAAGAGCTACACGCACGGCCTGCACGCGCCGTACTGGTGGATCAAGTGTGCCGTCGGCGTCGAGAACGACGACCACCCGCTCGCCAAGGCGTACCACAAGCTGCTGGTGTGGGAGATCATGAAGCAGCCCAAGGCGCTCCAGGTCGCCGGCAAGGTGCTCGACCCGATGATCGGCAAGAGCATGGTGCTGTACTTCCGCAAGCCGGAGGCGGCGTGAGCCGCGGCACCACGCCGGAGGTCCCCCTGAACCGCCTGCCGTACGTCGAGGGTGTGCTGTCGGCCCAGCAGGTGGCCGACACCGCCGCCGCGATCGCGGCGATGCAGGAGCCGTGGGGGGCGGTGCCGTGGACGACCGGTGAGCACGTCGACATCTGGAACCACGTCGAGGCCGCGATGGCGATGCTCGTCGGCGGCCAGGTCGAGGCCGCCGAGCGCGCCTATGCCTGGATCCCCACGATGCAGCGAGCCGACGGCTCCTGGCCGATGAAGATCGTGGGCGGTGTCGCCGACGACGAGCGCGGCGAGGTCAACATGTCCGCGTACTTCGCCGTCGGCCTGTGGCACCACTGGCTGGTGCGCCGCGACATCCGCTTCGTCGAGCGCTACTGGCCCTCGGTGCGCGCCGGCCTCGACTTCGTGGTCTCCCTGCAGAACCCGTTCGGCGGCATCCGCTGGACGCCGGAGGACGACTTCTGCCTGCTCACCGGCAGCTCCTCGATCTACCACTCGCTGCGGGCCGGTGTCGCGCTCGCCGACCTGATGGACGACCCGCAGCCCGAGTGGGAGCTCGCCGGAGGCCGTCTCGGCCACGCCGTGCGCACCCACCCGGACCGGTTCGCCGACAAATCGACGTACTCGATGGACTGGTACTACCCGGTCCTCGGTGGCGCCGTGCGCGGCGACGCGGCCCGCGAGCTGCTCGCCCGGCGCTGGGACGACTTCGTCGTCCCCGGCCTCGGGATCCACTGCGTCGACACCAACCCGTGGGTCACCGGCGCCGAGACCTGCGAGCTGGCCATGGCCCTCGACGTCCTCGGCGACCCGGACTCCAGCAAGCGCGCGCTGACGCTGCTCACTGACATGCAGCACCTGCGCGAGGACGACGGCCGCTACTGGACCGGCTGGGTGTACGCCGACCCGACCCGCCCCGCGCCCGCGGACGAGCCGCGTGACGTGCACTGGCCGCACGAGCACACGACGTACACCGCCGCCGCGGTGGTGCTCGCCGTCGACGCGCTGGGGGAGACCTACGGTCACGCGACCCCGGGCTCGGGGATCATGCGCGGGACGTCACTGGCCCCGCACTTCGAGGAGATCGCGCTGGAGTGCGACTGCTCCTCGGCCCCGGTTCGCTGACGCAGCGAGCGCCAGAATCACAGCGGGTCGCCCGCTGACCCTTTGGTGCGCTGCAGGACACGGAGGGAGCCGGTGACGGCGACCTCCGTGTACTGCCCGCTCGCGAGGGCGGGCAGGTAGATCTGCTCGTACGGCGGCCGGCCGCCGTCCGCGGGGTCCGGGAAGACGTCGTGGATGGCGAGATAGCCGCCCGCGTCGACCCAGTGCGCCCAGCCGGTGAAGTCGGCGCGGGCCGGCTCCTCGCCGTGCCCGCCGTCGATGAACACCAGCGAGAGCGGCGTGCGCCAGTGGGCGGCGACGGTGGCGGACTGGCCGACGACGGCGATCACGTGGTCCTCGAGGCCGGCGCGCGCGATGTTCTTGCGGAACTGGCCCAGCGTGTCCATCAGGCCGAACTCGGGGTCGACCACGCTGGCGTCGTGGTGCTCCCAGCCGGCCTGGTTCTCCTCGGAGCCGCGGTGGTGGTCGACGGTGAACACGACCGCCGTCTCGCCCGTCTGGTCGGTGACCTGGCGGGCGGCGGCGCCGAGGTAGATCCCGGACTTGCCGCAGTAGGTGCCGACCTCGAGCGCGGGACCGTGGGGGAGGCGCTCCAGTGCGACCCGGTGCAGCAGCGCGCCCTCGTCCTCGGGCATGAAGCCCTTCGCGGCGCGGGCATGGTCCAGCAGGTCGGACGGCATGGTGTCGGTCACCCGTGCACTCTAGTAGAGTTAGAACGCGTTCTAGTTTGGCGCTCCGCAGGTTGAGGTGCGAGCGCAGCGAGCCTCGAGACCAAGGAGCACCATGTCGATCGGCATCACCGACGAGCAGGTCGAGCTCGCCGACAGCCTGCGCAAGTGGGCCGCGAGCCTGTCCCCGCTGGCGGCGGTCCGCGCCGCCGAGGGCGAGGTGGATGCCGACTTCGCCGCGATCTGGGCCGCGATCGAGGAGATGGGGGTCCACGCGATCGCCGTACCCGAGGCGGACGGCGGGGGTGGCGGCACCGTGCTCGACCAGGCGGTGGCCCTCGAGGCCTGCGCCCACGAGCTGCTGCCGGGCGGACTGCTCGGCGCGGCCGTCGGCGGCCTGCTGACCGGCACGCCCGGGCGGCACGGCGTGCAGCTCGACGACGACGGCGTCGTGTGGGACGGCGGTACGGCGGGCCGCGGCGTCCCCGCGCCCGGCATCGACCTCTCGGCACGGCACGCCCGCGGCACTGGTCCCGGGCTCGCCGAGCCGGCCGCGCGGCGTACCGCGGTCACCCTGGCCGCGGCCGAGGCCGCCGGTGTGACGCGCTGGTGCCTGGAGACGGCGGTCGACTACGCCAAGGTGCGTGAGCAGTTCGGCCAGCGGATCGGCGCCTTCCAGGCGATCAAGCACCTGTGCGCCCAGATGCTCGAGACCGCCGAGGCCGTCACCGCGGCAGCCTGGGACGCGGCCGCGGCGGCCGGTGGCGCCGACGAGGAGCAGTGGGCCTTCGCGACCGACGTCGCCCACGTGACCTGCTTCGACGGCGCCGTCGAGGTCGCCAAGGCCTGCATCCAGGTCCTCGGCGGCATCGGCTTCACCTACGAGCACGACGCCCACCTCTACCTGCGCCGCGCGCTCACCCTGCGAGCCCTCGTCGGCTCCGCCGACCCCGCGGCGGAGCGGGTGACCGCCGCCGCCGTGTCCGGTGTCCGGCGTCGTGTCGACGTCGACCTCGAGGGCCGCGACGAGCCGATCCGGCCGGAGGCGCGCGCCGTCGCCGAGCGGATCGCCGGGCTGCCGGCGGCCGAGCAGCGGGCGGCCCTGGTCGACGCGGGCTACCTGACGCCGCACTGGCCCACCCCCTACGGCCTCGGTGCCGACGCCACCACGCAGATCGTCATCGACCAGGAGCTGGGCCGCGCGGGCGTCGTACGTCCGGACCTGGTGATCGCTGGCTGGGCCGTCCCGACGATCCTCGCCCACGGCACCGATGCGCAGCGCGAGCGTTTCGTGCGGCCCTCGCTGCTCGGCGAGCTGACCTGGTGCCAGCTGTTCTCCGAGCCCGGCTCCGGCTCGGACCTCGCCTCGCTGCGCACCCGCGCCGTGAAGGTCGACGGCGGCTGGTCGCTGACCGGGCAGAAGGTGTGGACCTCGGTCGCCGAGCGTGCCGACTGGGGCATCTGCCTGGCCCGCACCGACGCCGACGTCCCGCAGCACAAGGGCATCACCTACTTCCTCGTCGACATGCGCACGCCCGGCATCGAGGTCCGGCCGCTGCGCGAGATCACCGGCGAGGCGCTGTTCAACGAGGTCTTCCTCGACGATGTCTTCGTGCCCGACGACTGCGTCGTCGCCGAGCCCGGCGACGGCTGGCGCCTGGCCCGCACCACCCTCGCCAACGAGCGGGTCGCCATGGCCGGCGCCCGGCTCACCAAGAGCGTCGAGCGCGCCGTCGAGCTCGCCGCGACCCGCGACCTCGGTCCCGTCGAGCGCGTCGAGGTCGGCCGTCAGGTCGCCCTCGCCACCGTCTGCGCGCTCCTCGGCGTGCGCACCACCCTGCGCGCCCTCGGCGGCCACGGCCCCGGCGCCGAGTCGAGCGTGGCCAAGCTGCTCGGCGTCCGCAGCCGTCAGGACTCCGCCGAGCTCGTGGTCCGGCTCCAGGGCGACGACCTCGCCCTGCTCGGCCCGATCGGCAAGGAGTCTCGCGACCCGCTCGCGGCCGACGTCTGGGAGCAGCTCAACACCCGTTGCCTGTCGATCGCCGGCGGTACGACGCAGATCCTGCGCAACGTCGCGGGCGAGCGCATCCTCGGGCTGCCGCGCTCCTAGCCTTCGGCCGGCGGCTCGGGCAGCCGGCGCAGGATCTCGGCAAGGGTCGCGTCGACTCCGTCGAACCGGGCGTCGATCGCCTCGAACCGGGCGTCGATCGCCTCGAACCGGGCATCGTGCTCGACGAGCTTTGCCTGAATCGCACCCAGCTGCTCACCGTGGTCGGTCAGGATGTCGTAGATCGCCTCGATGTCGTTGGTGTTGCGCTCGATGCGCCGTTCCAGGTTGGCGTTCGACATGGCCATGGTGGTCCTCCGGGTCGTGGTCGTGTGGTGACCCTACGTCGCGTCGGCGGGCGGATCCAACGGTGCGGGGGAGCTTGTGGACAGCCGCTCCCGCCGCCATCCGTTCCAGTGCCAGTGCAGGAACCGGTCGGTGGCGCGGACCAGGTGCTGGGAGCGGATCGACGGGAAGATGTCGAACGCGTGCTGGGCGCCCGGCAGCTCGGCGTACGTCACCGTCCGCTTGGAGGTCGAGCGCAGCGCCTCGACGAACGCCCGCGCCTGCCCGACGTCGACCAGGGTGTCGCGGGAGCCGTGGATGACGAAGAAGTCCGGGGCGTCGGCGGTGACCCGCAGCAGCGGGCTCGCCTCCTCGAACACCTCGCGCTCCGTGCGCGGCGAGCGCTTGAAGACGATCGGGGCGAGGAACTTGTCGCGCATCAGCTCGGCGGTGCGCAGCCCGCTCGCGCCGGCGAGGTCGTAGACGCCGTAGTAGGGGACCGCGGCCTGGACGGTCGTGTCGGCAGACTCGAAACCGGGCTGGAACTCCGGCGCGTTGGGGGTGACGGCCGTGAGGGCGGTGAGGTGCCCGCCGGCCGAGCCGCCGGTGATCGCGATGTACGACGGGTCGCCGCCGAACTCCGCGATGTTCTCCTTGATCCACGCGATCGCGGCCTTCACGTCGACGACCTGCGCCGGCCACCGGTCGCGCGGCGCGAGCCGGTAGTTGATCGCGACGCAGACCCAGCCCTTCGCGGCCATGTGCTGCATCAGCGGCAGTCCCTGCTGGTCCTTGTTGCCGATCGCCCAGCCGCCGCCGTGCACCTGCAGCAGCACCGGCGCCCCGGCGGCCGGAGTCACCTCGGAGGTGTAGACGTCGAGCAGCCCCCGTCGTCCGTACGGCGTGAACGGGATGTCGCGGTGCACCTCGACCCCCGCTCGGCGGGCCGCCCGCCCGAAGGCGAACGGGTTGGCCAGCCGTCGCCACGGCGTCGCGAGGTCCGCCGGCGTCGGCCGGGCGTCGAGCTGCTCGACGTACTCCACGCCGAGGCCCTCGACCAGCGCGTCCTCGGCGTCGTCGACCGCCTGCCGGCTCTGCTTGACCAGGTACGCCAGTCCGGCTGCGGAGAGCCCGGCCAGGGCCAGGCCGCGCCAGTCGCGCCGCGACCCGGTCGCGTGGGCGGCGGCGTCGGCGACGGTCAGCCCGAGGACGTGGGGCGCGAGCTCGCCGGTGAGCCAGCCGGCGAAGAAGGCGGGGATGCCGGCACGGAAGCCGGGGACGGGGCGGATGGCGTTGGCGGTCAGCGCCGCCGTGACGAGCTGGCGCCGTACGAAACCCATGACGCGAGAGTATCCGGCTCGTTGTGAGAAACTGGTACCCGTTCTAGTTTTCATGGGGGTCAGCGATGGATCGGCTGTCGGGACTGGATGCGAGCTTCCTCTACCTGGAGACGCCCGCCCAGCTGATGCACGTGTGCGCGGTGATGGTGCTCGACCCGGCGACGATGACCGCGCGCTACACCTTCGCCGCGATGCAGCGCGAGATCGAGGTCCGCGTGCGCGACGTGCCCGGCTTCACCCGCAAGGTGCGCGGCGTCCCGCTCGGCCTCGACCACCCGGTCTGGGTGCGCGACAAGGGCTTCGACATCGAGCGCCACGTGCACCGGCTCGCGCTGCCGACGCCCGGTGGGTACGCCGAGCTGATGGACCTGTGCGCCCACCTCGCCTCGCTGCCGCTCGACCGCTCCCGCCCACTGTGGGAGATGTGGGTGATCGAGGGCTACCGGCCCGAGGGCGAGGAGTCCGAGAAGGTCGTCGTGTTCGCCAAGATGCACCACGCGACGGTCGACGGCGTCTCCGGCTCCAACCTGATCTCGCACCTGTGCTCGCTCGAGCCCGACTCACCGCCCCTGGTGCCCGAGAACGCCCCGCACCCGCGCGACCCCGGTCGGGGCGAGCTGCTCGGCCGTGCCGTCATCGGTACGGCGACCCGCCCGGTCACCCTGGTCAAGGTGCTCAAGCCCTCGGCCCAGCTGGTCACCAGGAGCATCGGTCGCGCCCGGCAGGGGACCGCCATGGCCGCGCCCTTCTCCGCCCCGCGCACCTCCTTCAACGGCACCATCACCTCGCACCGCTCGATCGCGATGGCCGACCTCGACCTCGAGGAGATCCGCCGCATCAAGAAGGTCACCGGCACCACCGTCAACGACGTCGTCCTCGCCGTCTCCGGCGGCGCGCTGCGCGCCTACCTCGCCGAGCGCGACGAGCTGCCCGAGTCCTCGTTGCTGGCGACCGTCCCCGTCAGCGTGCGCGACAGCTCACGGCGCTCGACCGGCGCCAACAAGGTCTCCGCGCTGTTCACCAAGCTCGGCACCGACATCGACGACCCGCTGGAGCGGCTGCGGATGCTCGCCGAGCGCAACCAGCACGCCAAGGAGCACCACAACGCGATCAGCGCCGACGCACTGCAGGACTGGGCGGAGTTCGCCGCGCCGCGGACCTTCGGTCTCGCGGTGCGCGCCTACGCCAACCTGCGCCTGGCGGAGAAGCACCCGGTCGTGCACAACCTGGTCATCTCCAACGTGCCCGGACCGCCGGTCCCGCTCTACTTCATGGGTGCGCGGATCGACGCCCTGTGTCCCCTCGGCCCGGTCTTCCACGGTGCTGGCCTGAACGTCACCGTGATGTCGAACGCCGGCCAGATGCATGTCGGCGCGATCGCCTGCCGCGAGTCGATGCCCGACACCGACGCGCTCGTGCGCCACTTCCCGGGGGAGCTGGCCCGGCTCAGCGCAGCGGTCGATGGCGCGGGAAGTCCCGACGCCGCGCGTTGACGGTCGCGGCCGCCTCGACGAAGCGCGGCACGAACTTCCCGGCGCCGAGCACGCACCCGGCGTGCCCGTCGTCGACCTCGTGCACGGTCGCGCCGGGGATCGCGCGTGCCAGCGCGAGCTGGCGCGGGGTCGGGATGACCCGGTCGCGCATCATCGCGACCACGGCGGTCGGTACGTCGATCCGCGAGAGCCACGGTCGCGAGTGGTGCTGGCCGAGCGCGGCGAGCGCCTGCCCGACGGCCCACGGGCTGGTCGAGCGGAACTCGCGCAGCGCCCACTCGTGCAGGTCGGAGACCTCGAGGTCGACGCCCCGCGCCGCCGCACGGGCCGCGCGCACCGCCGTACGGGACCGCGAGACGCCGCGCAGCGCGACCATGGTGGAGCCCATGCCCAGGAAGAACCCGCGCTCGGCCGCGGTGAGCTGGAACCGGTCGGTGGTCGCGCCGAGGACCAGGCCGGCCACGATCGCCGGATGCTGGCGCCAGACCCGCTGGGCGACGATCGAGCCCATCGAGTAGCCGCCGACGATCACCTCGTCCAGCCCGAGGACGTCGACCAGCGCGGCCACGTCGTCGGCGCAGTCGGTGAGCGAGAACTCCGCGCCCTGGATGCCGCGCCCGTGCCAGCGCTGGTCGAGCGTGATCACGCGGAAACGCCGCGACAGCGGCTCGATCGCGGGGAACCAGGTGAGCAGTCCGGTCGTGCCGAGCGCGTGCAGCAGTACGATCGCCGGCGAGTCCGGGTGCGGTCCCGGCGTGTCGGTGACGTACGTCGACCCGCCCCGTCCCGGCAGCTCCACCATCCGTCCCGACGGGATCCGGGTCGCCGGCAGCTCCACGCGGCGGCGCGCGACGTCGATCAGTGAGACGGCACCCATGCGGGCCAGACTAGAACACGTTACAGTTTCTCCGTGGATGCAGAGGCGATCAACGCAGTACGTGCCGTCGTCGGCGAGGTGCTCGAGCGCGAGGCCGACGCCCGGGACTGGGCGGCCTGGGCCGGAGCCGGACTGACCTCGCTGCCGGTTCCCGAGGAGCACGGTGGCGAAGGACTCGGCCTCACCGAGGTCGCCGTCCTGCTCCGCGAGACCGGCCGCGTCGCCGTCCAGGTGCCGGCGTGGGAGACGCTGTGCTGCGGCGCCCTCACCCTCGCCGGCCACGGCACCGACGCCCAGCGCAAGGAGCTGCTGCCCGGCATCGCCGCCGGCGAGCTGGTCCTCACGCCCGCGCTGCGCGGCGCCGCGACGTACGCCGACGGCACGGTCAGCGGCCGCAAGCTCGCCGTCACCTTCGCCGAGCAGGCCGCCCGCCTCCTCGTGACGGCCGCCGACGGGGACGACGAGGTCGTCGTGCTCGTCGACCCGGCCGGTCCGGGCGTGACCCTGCTGCCCGCCAGCGCGTCCAGTGCCATCCCGCAGCACACCGTCGTCCTCGACGGCGCCCCGGCCGAGCCGCTCGCCGACGGTGCCGCCGCCCGGCTGCGCGACCTGGCTCGAGCCGGCCTGGCCGCCACCGCCGCGGGCGTGCTCGCCGGTGCCCGCGACCTGACCGCCGACTACGTCAAGGGCCGCCGGCAGTTCGGTCGCGCGCTCGCCGAGTTCCAGGCCGTCTCGCTCCAGATGGCCGACGTCTACATCACCTCGCGCACCCTCGACCTCGCTGCCGACAACGCCGTGTGGCGCGTCGCCGAGGACCTCCCGGCCGAGGACGACCTCGCCGTGGCCGGCTACTGGGCGAGCCAGGTGGCGCCGTACGCCCTGCGCACCTGTCACCACCTCCACGGCGGCATGGGCGTCGACATCACCTACCCGCTCGTCGCGCTGACCATGTGGGGCACCGACCTCGCGCACGCGCTCGACACCACCGCGGCCGACGTCCCGGTCGAGGACGCCGACGCCAAGAACCTCGAGCTGACCGACGACCAGCGCGCGCTCAAGGCGCGACTGCGCGAGTACTTCGGCGGTGTCGCGGCCGAGTTCGACGGCATCCACGACCCGGACCCGGTCGAGGGCGCCTGGAACCGCCACGGGCCGACCTACGAGCGGATGATCCGCCGCCTCGGCACCGACGGCTGGATGGGCGTCGGCTGGCCGGAGGAGTACGGCGGCCACGGGCTCGGCGAGATCGAGCAGACGATCTTCGCCAACGAGGCGCAGTACGCCGACGTGCACCTCCCGTCGGTCACCCTGCAGACCGTCGGCCCGACCCTGATCCGCTACGGCACGCAGAAGCAGAAGGACCTCTTCCTCGAGCGCATCCTCAAGGGCGACGTGCACTTCGCGATCGGCTACAGCGAGCCCGACGCCGGCACGGACCTCGCCTCGCTGCGCACCACGGCCAAGCTGATCGAGGGCGACGGCGACCCCTACTACCTGGTCAACGGACAGAAGATGTGGACCACCGGCGGCCACCAGGCCGACTACCTGTGGCTCGCGGTCCGCACCGACCCGGACGCCCCGAAGCACAAGGGCATCTCGATCCTGATCGTGGACACCAAGGATCCCGGCTACAGCTGGACCCCGATCATCACGGCCGACGGCTCGCACCACGTCAACGCGACGTACTTCAACGACGTCCGGGTCCCCGTCGACATGCTCGTCGGCGAGGAGAACCAGGGCTGGAAGCTGATCACGACCCAGCTCAACCACGAGCGGGTCATGCTCGGCCCCGCCGGACGGATCGAGGGCCTGCGCGATCGGGTCCTGCGCTGGGCCGGGGCGGCCGGCGTCCTCGACCGTCCCGACGTCCGCGACGTGCTCGGCAGGACCACCGCGGTGTTCCGGATCAACGAGCTGCTCAACTGGGAGGTCGCGCGTGCCGCGGCCGCCGGCGAGATCGAGGTGGCGGACGCGTCGTCGTCGAAGGTCTTCGCCTCCGACCAGGTGCAGCACCTGCTCGCCGACCTCATCTCGCTCGTGCACCGCCACGGTGACGCGGGGGAGACGGTGACGAAGGACCTGCTCGACTACCTCGATGCGCAGGCCAAGCGGAACCTCGTGCTCACCTTCGGTGGCGGGGTGCAGGAGGTCCAGCGCGAGCTGATCTCGATGTTCGGCCTCGGCCTGCCGCGGGTGCCGCGATGAGCACCCACGAGCAGCAGGCGCTGGTGGACCCCGCGGTCCACGAGAAGATCATGGCCGAGGCCGACCGGATCAAGGCCTGGGGCGAGGCCGCCGAGCGGGTCGCCCGCGACGAGGTGAACCAGCCGACGATCAACAACTGGCTGGAGGCGATGGGCCTCGACAACCCGCGGTTCGCGGCGGGCGAGGCGCCGCCGTCGATGGCCCAGGTCTGGACCATGTACGGCCTCGGCGGCAAGCCGCCCGAGCAGGACCCCCTCCACTCGATGATGCGGGTGCTCACCGACGCGGGCTTCACCGCCGTCCTCGGCACCAACTGCGAGCAGTCCTACGACCGCTACCTGCGAGTGGGGGAGCAGCTGCGGGTCACCACCGCGCTCGACTCGGTCGTCGGCCCGAAGGCCACCGGGATGGGCGTCGGCTACTTCGTGACCTCCCGCAACACCTGGTACGTCGACCACCCCGACGGGCCCAGCGAGCGGGTCGCGACCATGCTCTTCCGGGTCCTCAAGTTCGTCCCGCGTGCGAAAGCCGACGCGTGAGCGGCCCGGTGCGCCCGGTCGTCAACCGGGACAACGCCTACTTCTTCGAGGGTACGGCGAAGCGCGAGCTGCGCATCCAGAAGTGCAACCAGTGCGGCGTCCTGCGCCACCCGCCCGGCCCGGCCTGCCCCGACTGCGGCGCGTTCGACCGCGGCTATGTCGTGTCCGCAGGCGAGGGCACGGTGTTCTCCTACCTGGTCCACCACGCTCCGCAGGTGCCCGGCAAGGAGCTCCCGCTGGTCATCGCGCTGCTCGACCTCGACGAGGGCGTGCGGATGGTGGCCGAGATGACCGGCCCGGTCGAGATCGGCGACCGCGCCACCGTCGGCTGGAACGTGGTCGACGACGACCTGACCCTCCCGATCTGGACGAAGGTGGACCGATGAGCGCCAAGCTGTTCGTGGGGGACCGGCTCCCCGAGTGGACCCTTCCGATCACGCCGACCCTCGTGGTCTCGACCGCGATCGCGACCCGCGACTTCCAAGACGTCCACCACGACCGCGACATCGCCCAGGCGGCCGGATCGAAGGACATCTTCGTCAACATCCTCACCTCGACCGCGCTGTGCGAGCGCTACGTCACCGACTGGGTCGGACCCGACGTGCAGATCCGGGGCATCGCGATCCGCCTCGGCGCGCCGGCGTACCCCTATGACACGTTCACGTTCACCGGTGAGGTGACCGACGTCGCCGACGGCGTCGCCACCATCAAGGTGGTCGGCGCGGTGTCGCTCGGCGACCACGTCGTCGGAACGGTCACGGTGGCGGCATGACCGAGCGCACCCTGTCGGGCAGGGCCGCGATCGCCGGCATCGGCGCGACCGAGTTCTCCAAGGAGTCGGGCCGCTCCGAGCTCCAGCTCTCCGTCGAGGCCGTGCGCCACGCGCTCGCCGACTGCGGCCTCACGCCCGCCGACGTCGACGGCCTGGTCACCTTCACGATGGACACCTCGTCCGAGATCGCCGTGGCCCGCGAGCTCGGCATCCCCGAGCTGCGCTTCTTCAGCCGGATCAACTACGGCGGCGGTGCTGCCTGCGCCACCGTCCAGCAGGCCGCGATGGCCGTCGCCACCGGCGTCGCCGACGTCGTCGTCGCCTACCGCGGCTTCAACGAGCGCTCGGGTGACCGGTTCGGCCAGGTGTCGGCGTGGGCGGCCCAGCAGGTCAACACCAACGGCCTCGACAACGCCTGGACCTACCCGCTCGGCCTGTCCACCCCGGCCGCCACGGTCGCGATGCAGGCCCGCCGCTACATGCACGAGTACGGCGCCACCTCGGCCGACTTCGGCCGCGTCGCGGTCGCCGACCGCCGGCACGCCGCCACCAACCCGGCCGCGTTCTTCTTCGGCAAGCCGATCACCCTCGAGGACCACCAGGCCTCCCGGATGATCGCCGACCCGCTGCACCTGCTCGACTGCTGCCAGGAGTCCGACGGCGCCGTCGCCCTCGTGGTCGTGTCGGCCGAGCGGGCCAAGGACCTGGCCCAGCCACCGGCGTACGTCGCCGCCGCGGCGCAGGGCTCGGGCCGCGACCAGTTCGTGATGACGTCCTACTACCGCGACGACATCGGCATCCCCGAGATCGGCGTGGTGGGCCGCGAGCTGTGGAAGCAGTCCGGCCTCACCCCCGCCGACATGCCGATGGCCGTGCTCTACGACCACTTCACGCCGTACGTCCTCATGCAGCTCGAGGAGCTCGGCTTCTGCGGCCGCGGCGAGGCCAAGGACTTCGTCAAGGACGGCGCCATCGAGATCGGCGGCCGGCTGCCCATCAACACCCACGGCGGCCAGCTCGGCGAGGCCTACATCCACGGCATGAACGGCATCGCCGAGGGAGTGCGCCAGATCCGCGGCACCTCGGTCAACCCGGTCGCAGACGCCCACCACGTGCTGGTGACCGCCGGCACCGGTGTGCCCACGAGCGGGCTGATCCTCTCGGCGTAGCCCGGACGTCGAGGAGGTCGTGCAGTGACCGTCTCGAGACGCCTACTCCTCGACCCACACGTTGTCGTGCTCGCGCATGAACGCGTCGTACTCCTCGGGCGTCCACTCCTCGCCCCGGGCGAGCCGATCGAGCCCCTCGAAGTAGGGCTCGCGCGGCGCGCCCGGGGCGAAGTGCAGCAGCATCGACGCCGGGGCACCGGACTCGTTGCGGAACCCGTGGACGCCGCCGGGCGGCACGTGCAGGAAGTCGCCCGGCCGCGCCGTCGTCCACGAGGTGCCGGTGTGGATCCGCACCTCGCCCTCGAGGACGTAGAAGGACTCGGACATGGTGCGGTGGAAGTGCGGGCTCGGACCGCTGACCGCCTCGGAGAACTCCCAGCGGTAGAGGCCGAACAGGCCGCCGGTCGCCTCGCCACGCGCCAGGTAGTGGACCCGGTTGCCGTTGGGGTAGACGAGGTCGGGGCCGTCGGTGCCGGGACGCACCCAGGCCGAGACCTCGCCGTCGTAGAGGGGTGGGGGATACGACATGCCTGCGACGCTACCGAGGTTCCAGTGACCGGACCCACAACCCGCGGCGTGTCGCCGTGTGCCACCATGGGTCCCAAGAGCTCGCGTGCTCTGGGGTCGGTGAAAATCCGAACCGGCGGTGACAGTCCGCGACCCGATCGCAGCCAGTGATCGGTTGACCAGGTGGAACTCCTGGACCGACGGTCAAAGTCCGGATGGGAAGTGCACGCACGAGTGTCCGACGGACGCCCCGCAGCGGGCGCCCGTCGTACGCCAGGCAAGCCCCGGAGTCCGCGTCCAGGACGACGAGAGGCGGTGGCCGGTGGCGGAGACGTTCACCCGTGAGTACGACGCGATGCGTCGTGCGCTCGCGCTGGCAGCGACCCCCGGGGTGCCTCTGCATCCCAACCCGCGAGTGGGCTGCGTGCTGCTCGGCCCTGACGGCGACATCGTCGGCGAGGGCTACCACCACGGCGCCGGTACGCCGCACGCCGAGGTCGAGGCGCTGAAGGTGGCCGGCGACCGAGCGCGCGGCGCCACGGCGATCGTGACGCTGGAGCCGTGCAACCACACCGGTCGCACCGGCCCCTGCTCGCAGGCGCTGATCGCCGCCGGCGTCGCCCGCGTGGTCATCGCGCAGCGCGACCCCAACCCGCAGGCCGCGGGCGGCATGGAGACGCTGCTCGAGGCGGGCATCGAGGTCGACGCCGGCCTGCTCGCCGACGAGGCGGCCGAGGTCAACCGGGCCTGGACGTTCGCGCACCGCAACGGCCGGCCCTTCGTGACCTGGAAGTTCGCGACCACTCTCGACGGGCGCAGCGCCGCCGCCGACGGCACCTCGCGCTGGGTGTCCTCGCCGGCCGCGCGCCGCGACACGCACCTGCTGCGCGGCCTGTGCGACACCATGCTCGTCGGCACCAACACCGTCGAGGTCGACGACCCGCAGCTCACCGTCCGCGGCGACGACGACCAGCCGGTCGGCGAGCAGCCGCTGCGCGTGGTGATGGGGGAGCGCGACCTCGGCGAGGACCGCCGCGTCCTCGACGATGCGGCGCCCACCGTGCACCTGCGCACCCGCGACCCCGAGCAGGCGCTGCGCAGCCTGTACGCCGAGCACGACCGCCACCACGTCTTCCTCGAGGGCGGGCCCACGCTGGCCGCCGCCTTCCTGCAGGCGGGCCTGGTCGACGAGGTCGTCACCTACGTCGCCCCGATGCTGCTCGGCGCCGGCCGCTCCGCCGTCGGCGACCTCGGAATCGCCACCATCGCCGACGCGTTGCACCTGCGGCTCGTCGACACCACTGTCGTCGGCGAGGGCGCCGAGGCCAACGTGCGCCTGATCATGAGGCCCGGCACGGGCCGCACCGAGGAAGGAACCGCCTGATGTTCACCGGCATCGTCGAGGAGCTCGGCACCGTCACCGCCGTCGAGGACCAGGGGGACGCCATCCGGCTCACCATCGCCTCCGACGTGACGTTGTCCGACGCCGGCCTCGGTGACTCCATCGCCGTCAACGGCTGCTGCCTGACCGTGGCCGAGCGCACCGACACGACCTGGACCGCCGACGTGATGGCCGAGACGCTCGCCAAGACCACCACCGGCCGGCTCCACGTCGGCGACCGGGTCAACCTCGAGCGCGCCGTCACCGCGGAGAAGCGCCTCGGTGGCCACGTCGTGCAGGGCCATGTCGACGCTGTCGGCGAGGTCGTCGCCCGCACCCCTAGCGAGCACTGGGAGCTCGTCGAGATCGCGATGCCCGACGAACTTGGCCGCTACCTCGTCGACAAGGGCTCGATCACCGTCGACGGCACCTCGCTGACGGTCGTCGAGGCCGGCGAGCACACCTTCACCGTGAGCCTGATCCCCGAGACCCTGGCCCGCACGACGCTCGGCTTCCGGGCCGTCGGCGACCGGGTCAACCTCGAGGTCGACGTCATCGCCAAGCACGTCGAGAAGCTCGTCCGTGCCTACACCAGCGCCCCCGGCGCCAGCAGCAAGGAGAACTGACATGTCGGTGCGACTGGACCCGGTCGAGCGCGCGATCGCCGACATCGCGGCGGGCAGGGCCGTCGTCGTCGTCGACGACGAGGACCGCGAGAACGAGGGCGACATCATCTTCGCCGCCAGCAAGGCGACGCCGGAGCTGATGGCGTTCACGATCCGCTACTCCAGCGGCGTCATCTGCGCCCCGATGCCCGGCGCCATGCTCGATCGGCTCGAGATCCCGCTGATGACCCCGCACAACAAGGACGCCTACCGCACGGCGTACACCATCTCGGTGGACGCCCGCGACGGCGTCAGCACCGGCATCTCCGCCGCCGACCGCGCCCACACCGTGCGGGTCCTCGCCGACTCGGCCACCGAGCCGTGGGAGCTGACCCGTCCGGGCCACGTTTTCCCGCTGCGCTACCGCGAGGGCGGCGTCCTGGTCCGACGCGGCCACACCGAGGCCGCCGTCGACCTGTGCCGCCTCGCCGGCCTGACCCCGACCGGCGTGCTCGTCGAGGTGGTCAACGACGACGGCACCATGAAGCGAGCCCCCGAGCTGCGCGCGTTCGCCGACGAGCACGGCTTGGCGATGATCTCGATCGAGGACCTGGTCCGCTACCGGCGCCGCGTCGAGACCCACGTCGTGCGCGAGGCGGAGACCAGCCTGCCCACCAGTCACGGCGACTTCACCGCGATCGGCTACACGATCACCGTCGACGGCAGCGAGCATGTCGCCCTCGTGTACGGCGATCCGGCCACCCTCGCGGACGGCGGACCGGTGCTCACCCGGGTGCACTCGGAGTGCCTGACCGGCGACGTCTTCGGCTCCAGCCGCTGCGACTGCGGCCCCCAGCTCAACGAGGCGATGGACCGCATCGTCGAGGAGGGCCGCGGCGTCGTGATCTACCTGCGCGGCCACGAGGGCCGGGGGATCGGCCTGGTCGCCAAGCTGCAGGCCTACCAGCTGCAGGACGGCGGCCGCGACACCGTCGACGCCAACCTCGACCTCGGCCTGCCCGCCGACGCCCGGCACTACGGCGCGGCCACGCAGATCCTCAAGGACCTCGGCGTCTCCGACGTGCGGCTGCTGACCAACAACCCCGACAAGGTGGCCTCGCTCGAGGACTACGGCGTGACCGTCAGCGAGCGGGTCCCGCTCACGCCGCACCCCAACGGCCACAACCTCGCCTACCTGCTGACCAAGCGCGACCGGATGGGCCACGACCTGCCCGACCTCGACCTCGAAGGAGTCAACTGACATGGCCGGACACGGCGCCCCCGACATCGCCCCCACCGACTGCCACGACCTGCGGGTCGCGGTCGTCGCGGCGAGCTGGCACACCGAGGTCATGGACGGGCTGATCGCCGGCGCGCAGCGGGCCTTCGCCGACCACAAGGTCGAGGCGCCGGTCGTGGTGCGGGTCCCCGGCACCTTCGAGCTGCCCGTCACCGCCGACGCCCTCGCTCCGTCGTACGACGCCGTGATCGCGCTCGGCGTGGTCATCCGGGGCGGCACCCCGCACTTCGAGTACGTCTGCAGCGCCGCCACCGACGGCCTCACGCGGGTCTCCCTCGACCACCACATTCCGATCGGCTTCGGGGTGCTCACCTGCGACGACGAGGCGCAGGCGCTGGACCGCGCCGGCCTCGAGGGCTCGCACGAGGACAAGGGCTACGAGGCGGCCTCGGCCGCGCTGCAGACCGCGGCCACGCTGAAGAAGATCCGCAGCCGCGGCTACACGGGCTGAGACCGGCGCTGGTCCGGCCGCGGCCACGCCGTAGGCTGACCTCCCGTGAAGACGTTCGACGAGCTGTTCGCAGAGCTCAGCGAGAAGGCACAGACGCGGCCCGAGGGGTCCGGCACCGTCCGGCAGCTCGACGCCGGCGTCCATGCGATCGGCAAGAAGCTGATCGAGGAGGCCGCTGAGTCCTGGATGGCCGCCGAGCACGAGGGCAAGGACGCCACGGCCCTGGAGATCAGCCAGCTGCTGTACCACGCCCAGGTCCTCATGATCGCGAGCGGACTCTCGCTCGACGACGTCTACGCACACCTCTGAGGTAACTCCGATGCTCAAGATCGCCGTCCCCAACAAGGGGGCCCTGTCCGAGGCTGCCTCCGGCATGCTCCGCGAGGCGGGCTACGCCCAGCGCTCGGACTCCAAGCAGCTCACCAAGATCGACCCCGACAACGAGGTCGAGTTCTTCTACCTGCGTCCGCGCGACATCGCGCTGTACGTCGGCGAGGGCACCCTCGACGCCGGCATCACCGGCCGCGACCTGCTCCTCGACTCCCACGCGACCGCGACCGAGGCGCTCCAGCTGGGCTTCGGCCGCTCGAAGTTCCGCTTCGCCGCCCGCCCCGGCACCGCCGAGAAGGTCGAGGACCTGGCGGGCAAGCGGATCGCGACCTCCTACGACGGCGTGGTCAAGCGCTACCTCGCCGAGCGCGGCATCGAGGCCTCGGTCGTCCGTCTCGACGGCGCGGTCGAGACCAGCATCCAGCTCGGCGTGGCCGACGTGATCGCCGACGTCGTGGAGACCGGCTCCACCCTGCGCAACGCGGGCCTGGAGGTGTTCGGCGACGTCATCCTCGAGTCCGAGGGGGTGATGATCACCCGCCCCGACGCCGACCCGAGCGCGCTCGAGGTCTTCACCCGGCGCCTGCAGGGCGTCCTGGTCGCTCGCGCGTACGTGATGATGGACTACGACATCCGTGCGGAGAAGGTCGAGCAGGCCATCGCGCTGACTCCCGGCATCGAGAGCCCCACCGTCAGCCCGCTCCACCGCGAGGGCTGGGTCGCGGTCCGCTCCATGGTGCAGCGGGCCACCGCCCAACGGGTGATGGACGAGCTGTTCGCCCTCGGCGCCCGCGCGATCCTCACCACCGACATCCACGCCTGCCGGCTCTGACCCGCCCGTGACCTCTTCGCCCGACCTGCCCACGCTGCCGCGGACCTGGCGGCCCTTCGGACCACGGATGGCCGCCGCGGTCTTCGCGGTGATCCTCGTGGGCGCCTTCGCCTGGCTCTGGGTGAACTTCGACGACCAGACCAAGGCCGCGGTCAACAACCTGGAGAAGGGGACCGTCGCCTTCTTCATCCTGCTCGGCCTGGCGCTGCTCAACGCCCTGGCCCGCTCCCGGGTGGTCGCCCGCGAGGACGGGCTCACCGTCGTCAACGGCTACCGCACCCGTCGCTTCGCCTGGAGCGAGGTCGGCACGGTCCGGTTCCCTCAGGGTGCCCCGTGGCCGCACCTCGACCTCGGCGACGACGAGCGGGTCTCCCTGCTCGGCATCCACGCCTCCGACGGTGCCCGCGCCGCCAGGGCGATCCGCGAGCTGCGCGCGGTCGTCGCCGCCCACCAGGGCTGAGCCGGCTCAGAGGGCGCGAATGCCCCAGGAGGCCGCGAAGGTCTCGCCGGGCGCCAGCACCACCAGGTCCTCGCCGGAGTTGAAGGCGTCCGGGGGAGCGGTCATCGGCTCGACGGCGACGCTGACCCGCGGTGTCGGGGTGTCGTCGCCGGTGTAGACCTGCAGCCACCGGTGGTGCTCGTCGACCCACAGCGCCACCCCCGCGTCGCCGGACCGCAGGGTCACCGTCGCCCGGCCGTCCGCGTCGCGAGCCAGGTCGGTCAACGCGTGGTTGAGCACCGTGCCGCCCAGCGGAGAGGTCACCAGCCCCTCGGCCGGCGCCGTCCCGGTCGGCAGCAGCCGCTCCGGGTCCACCTCCAGCACCGTCGCCGCGCCGAGGTCGATCGTCCATCCGTCGCACGGTCCCGGCCCGGCCAGCAGGTAGGGATGTGCCCCCGATGCGTACGGCGCCGCCGACGTCGCCAGGTTTGTCGCCGCCTGCGTGACCGTCAGCCCGTCCGCCCCCAGCGCGTACGCCGTCGTCAGCGCCAGCGCCCACGGATAGCCCGTCTGCGCGGGCAGGAAGTACGACAGCTCCACCCGGTCCGGCGCCGCGGACGCCAACGTCCACGCCGCCCACCGCACCAGCCCGTGCGACGCATTGCCCCGCTTCGGCTCGGTCAGCGCGAGCTGTTGGGTGCTCCCCTCGAAGGTGTAGCGCCCGTCCCGGATCCGGTTCGGCCACGGCACCAGCAGCTGCCCCCGCCCACCCGACGGCATCGCGTCCTCCGCGAACCCGTCGACCAGCTCGCGGCCGCCGTACGTCAGCGACCGCAGCGCGCCACTGCCCTGCGTGACGACGGCGCGGTAGCCGTGGGAGGACAGGACGTACTGCTCGCCGGTGGGTGCGGTCACGGGGTGAGCCTAGGCAACGCGCTAGGTGCGCACGACCAGGTCCGCCCGCGCCCGCGTCCCCTCCTGGGCGTGCAGTGCCTCCTCGTCGGCCAGCCACGCGTCCCAGTGCGGCCGCATCTGCTCGCCGTCGCGCTCCAGCCACCTCGCCAGGCGCACGTCGAGGTCCGCCTCGACCCACACCGTCAACGTCACCAGTGACGCGTACGACGCCGCCGCGCTGCCGACGCCCTCGAGCACGAGCAGCGGCCCGGGGTCGACGACGAACGTCCCGTCCCAGCCGTCGGCGTACCAGTCCCAGCGCCGCCACTGCCCGGGCTGCCCGGCGGCGAGGGGGAGCAGCAGCGCCTCGACCGAGGCGCCCAGCCCCGGCAGCCCGCGCCAGCCCTCGAGCATCTCGTCGGTGCCGAGCACGACCGCCTCCGGTGCCAGGGCCGCCAGCGCGCGGGCCAGCGTGGTCTTGCCCGAACCGGCCAGCCCGTCGATGCAGATCAGCCGTCCCGCCCCGAGCGTCGGCGGCCGCGACAGGGTCGCGGCGAGGATGTCAGAAGGCGAGGCCGTGGCCACGGTAGGTCGGGACCTCCTCGACGAACCGCTCGCCCTGCAGGAGCAGCGCGGTGCGGCCGTGCTCGAACGGCTCGCCCGACTTGGCGTGCCGGAACCACACCAGGTCGCCGATCGCGAGCCGCCCGGCGTTGGTGCCGACCAAGGGCGTCTGCACCTCGCCGGCGCCCTCGAGCCCGGTCAGGCTCAGGCCCGGGGGTGCCCACGGCGTCGGCGCCCGGTCGGAGCCGGTGGGGCCGGAGGCGATCAGGCCGCCGCCGTGCACCGTCGCGACGTCGGCCGAGGGCCGCCGGGTGACGGGCAGCCCGAAGAAGGCCGCCGGGATGGGGGAGAAGGACTCGTAGTGGTCGAACAGCGTGGGCGCCAGCAGGCCTGAACCGGCCGTCACCTCGGTCACGACCGGGTCCGCGGCCGACGACTCGATCGACCCCGAGCCACCGGCGTTCCAGAACTCGATGCCCGCGAAGTCGCCGTACCCCTTGAGGGCGTCGAGCGCCTCGATCATCGCGGTACGACGCACCTGCAGCTGCGCGACCGAGAGCTGCTTGAGCTTGCGCACGATCGCCGACTTCGCCCGCTGGTGCGGCACCGCGTCCGGTACGCCGGCCACCTGGCCCTCGTAGGTCATCACCCCGACCAGCTGGAAGCCCTTGCGGTCGATCACGGTCCGGGCGAGCGAGGTGACCGCGCCGACGTCGTACAGGGGGGAGCGCTTGGGGCCGACCGCCTGTCCGCCCCAGCGCAGCCCGGCGTCGATGTCGAGCGCCACCCGCACCGGCACCGCCGTGGAGGCCCGCAGGCTGTCGACGAGGTCGAGGTGGGCGACGTCGTCGACCATGATCGTGATCCGCGAGGCCGCCCGCGGCGAGGCGACCAGCGCGGCCAGCGCGGCCCGGTCGACGCTCGGGTAGGCGACCACGATGTCGTCGCACACGTCCTCCTCGGCCAGCCACAGCGCCTCGGCGAGCGTGTAGGCCAGCACTCCGGCGAACCCGTCGGCCGCCAGCGCCCGGCTCACCAGCGCCGGCACCCGGATCGACTTCGACGCGACCCGGATCGGCGTACCGCCGGCCCGGCGGGCCAGGTCGGCCGCGTTGGCGTCGAAAGCGTCGAGGTCGACGACGAACACCGGCGTGGACAGGGGCTCGCGCCAGGCAGCGACTGCCTCGCGCAGGCGCGCGGCGAGCCTGGTGCGCGCGATCGACGACGCAGGGGGGTGGTGCTGCATCTGGTCATCGTTCCACGGGTGGGATGATTCCTCCGTGACCGCATCGCCGAACGAGCGTCCCGACGCCCGCCGCCTGCAGGGCTCGGAGTACGTCGACGACGACGGCGGTGCCGATGCCACCCTGGCTCGGGCGCTGGCCGGCCACGAGGCCGGGACGACGCCGTACCCGGAGGCGCTCGCCGCCCTGGCCCCGGCCAGGCTGCTGGTCCCGGTCGTCGCGCTCCTCGGCGAGGCCGAGGTCGGCGAGGACGGGCTCGCGCGCGACAAGTCGAGCGACATGGCGGCCGTGCTGCTCACCGGCGCCGACGGCCGGCTCGCGCTGCTCGCGTTCACCGACCTCGCCGCGCTGGCCGCGTGGGACCCGCAGGCGCGTCCGGTCCCGGTCGCCGCGCACCTCGCCGCCGCCACCGCCGTGCAGGAGGGCGCGCAGGCGCTGGTGGTCGACGTGGCCGGCCCGCACACCTTCGTCCTCGCCGACGACGACCTGCACCGGATCGCGTCCGGCTGGACCCCCGTCCGGCTCGAGGACGGCGACTGGGCCTGGCTGGGTGCCGCGGATTAGCACCCTGCGGAACAAACGGGTTAGCATCGGGCGTTGACCGATCCGTCATGCCTGTACCCGCAGGCGTCGACAGATCCACAAGCGGGGACCAGCACCATCGTCTCCCACCCGCAGCGGCCGCCAGGTCGTCGGGTCCGGTCCGTGGAAAGCCCCGCCGGGGCCGTCGTACGACGACACCGGAGTCACGGGGCCCGTGACTGGCTTCCGCTTGTACCAGCGGGAGCCTCTTCTCATTTGCAGGGCTGAAGACCTCCCGACACACCTAGTTTGGAGGACACATCAGCACCGAGCTGCGCATCAACGAGCGGATCCGGGTTCCCGAGGTCCGTCTCGTGGGACCCAACGGCGAGACCGTCGGCATCGTCCCCACCGACCAGGCCCTCAAGCTCGCGCAGGAGGCCGACCTGGACCTGGTGGAGATCGCCCCGATGGGGAAGCCCCCCGTCTGCAAGCTCATGGACTACGGGAAGTTCAAGTACGAGAACGCCCAGAAGGCCCGTGAGGCGCGACGGAACCAGACCAACGTCATCATCAAGGAGATGAAGCTCCGGCCCAAGATCGACGCGCACGACTACGAGACCAAGAAGGGTCACGTCGTTCGCTTCCTCAAGGCCGGCGACAAGGTCAAGATCACGATCATGTTCCGCGGCCGCGAGCAGCACCGCCCCGAGCTGGGCTACCGACTGCTGCAGAAGCTGGCCGAGGACGTCCAGGAGCTGGGCTTCGTGGAGTCCAACCCCAAGCAGGACGGCCGCAACATGACGATGGTCATCGGCCCGCACAAGAAGAAGGCCGAGGCCAAGCTCGAGGTGAAGGCCGCGAAGCAGGAGGCCGCCGCGGAGCGCGCCGCCGAGCAGGCCGCCGAGCACGCCGAGCGGACCGCCGTGCAGCCGTCGAGCACCAAGAAGGCCAAGCGCGCCAACGAGGCGCTCGACCCCGACATCGACCTGTAAGACGAACGAAGAGACAGAGCGGACACATCAGATGCCCAAGAACAAGACGCACTCCGGCGCCAGCAAGCGGTTCAAGGTGACCGGCAGCGGCAAGATCCTTCGCGAGAAGGCCGGCAAGCGCCACAACCTCGAGAAGAAGGCCTCCAAGGTCACCCGTCGCCTCACCGGCACGGTCGAGGTCGCCAAGAACGACGTCCCGCGCGCGAAGAAGATGCTCGGTCTCTGACCGGCCGTCCGCCCCTGAACTTTAGTAACAAGGAGTAAGAAGATGGCACGCGTCAAGCGCGCAGTGAACGCGGCGAAGAAGCGTCGTACCACCCTCGACCGGGCCAGCGGCTACCGCGGCCAGCGCTCGCGGCTCTACCGCAAGGCCAAGGAGCAGGTCACCCACTCGCTGGTCTACAGCTACAACGACCGCAAGAAGAACAAGGGCAACTTCCGCCGCCTGTGGATCCAGCGCATCAACGCCGCTGCCCGCGCCGAGGGCCTGACCTACAACCGCTTCATCCAGGGTCTCAACCTGGCCGGCATCGAGGTCGACCGCAAGATCCTCGCCGACCTCGCGGTCAACGACGCGCCCGCCTTCGCCGCGCTCGTCGCGCAGGCCAAGGCCGCGCTGCCCGAGGACGTCAACGCGCCCAAGGTGTCCGCCTGAGCATGACTCCTCTGAGCGCGGGCAACACCCGCGTCAAGGAAGCACGCAAGCTGCACCGCCGTCCGGAGCGATCCGGGCGGCGGTGTTTCCTTGCCGACGGCCCGAAGGCCGTCGAGGGCGCGCTCGGCGCCGGTGTCGTGGTCGAGGTGTTCGCGACCGCCGAGGCCGCCGTGCAGTACGCCGACCTGCTGGCCGACGCCCCGGTCACCCTGGTCGACGACCGCGCGATGGGCGGCCTCAGCGACAGCGTCAACCCAGCCGGCCTGGTGGCGGTGTGCCGGTTCCTGGACAGCGAGCTGCCGTCCGCCCCGCGGCTGCTGTCGATCTGCGCCGACGTGCGCGACCCCGGCAACGCCGGCACCGTCATCCGCACCAGCGACGCCGCCGGCGCCGGGGCCGTCGTGCTGGCCGGTGACTCCGTCGACCCCTACAACCCGAAGACCGTCCGGGCGACCGTCGGCAGCCTTTTCCACCTCCCGGTGGTCGTCGAGCGCGACCCGGCCTCCGCCGTACGACGGGCGCAGGCGGCCGGGCTCACGGTGCTCGCCGCCGACGGCGGGGGAGAGGTCGACCTCTTCGCCGCCGACGACCTGCTCGCGCGGCCCACGGCCTGGCTGTTCGGCAACGAGGCCTGGGGCCTGCCCGAGGAGCTCGCGGCGCTGGCCGACCACCGGGTCAGCATCCCGATCCTCGGCGGTGCCGAGTCGCTCAACCTCGCCACGGCCGCGGCGGTCTGTCTCTACGCCAGCGCCCGCGCCATGATGAGGTCGTGACCGACCCCCTCGACCTCCTGCCGGACGGCGTCGTCCTCGCCGGCGCCGACGCCACGGTGAGCGCGGTCAACGCGGTCGCGGCCGCCATGCTCGGCATCGACGACCCGGCTGCCGCCGTCGGTCGGCCGCTGGGCGAGGTGCTCGCCCTCACCGACCACGACGCGCGGACCTGGACCGACGCGAACGCGCCGTACCGCGGACTGTCCACCCGCAGCGGTGTCCCCGAGCAGTCGTGGCTGCTGCCCGACGGCACCGAGGTGCTGGTCACCGCGCGACTGCACCGTGCCGTCCGCCCCGGCCCGGTCACCACTGTGGCCATCGACCTGCGCTCCGGCCGGGGCCGGGCCCGCCTCGACCGCGACCGCTCCGACCTCGTCGCCACCCTCGCCCACGAGCTGCGCTCCCCCCTCACCGGCGTCAAGGGCTTCGTCCAGGCCCTCCTCAACCGGTGGGACAAGCTCAGCGACGAGCAGAAGCGACTCATGCTCACCACCGCGAGCGCGGACGCCGACCGGCTCAGCCGGCTGATCACCGAGCTGCTCGACGTCGCCCGGATCGACACCGGCCGGCTCCAGCTGCACCGCCGCCCGACCGACCTCGGTCGCAAGGCCGAGCTGGTGCACCGGTCGATCACCGTGGTCACCTCCACGCCGATCGAGCTCGACATCGAGCCCGACCTCCCCCCGGTCGACGCCGACCCGGACAAGGTGCTGCAGGTGCTCACCAATGTCGTCGAGAACGCCGTGCGCCACGGCAGCGGCACGGTCCGGGTCCACGTCGGGCGCTGGGGCGAGGACGACGACCACCTCGCCGTCACCGTCACCGACGAGGGCGCCGGCATCGCCCCCGAGCTGCGGCAGCGGATCTTCACCAAGTTCTGGACCGAAGGCACGGGCGGCGGGTCGGGCCTCGGCCTCTACATCGTGCGCGGCCTGGTCCGCGCTCACGGCGGCACCATCGTCGTCGACGACCGCCCCGGCGGCGGCGCCCGGATCGTCACGACCTGGCCGGTCGCGCGGACCGTGGCAGCATGAGCCCATGACCGAGGCCGAACCGCCCGCCGACGTGCTTCGCCGCTACCTGACCAATGTCCGCGAGGCGCTGCTCTGGAAGCTCGAGGGACTGGGCGAGCGGCAGCTGCGCCTGCCCCGCACCCCGACCGGGACCTCCTTCCTGGGCACGGTGCTGCACTGCGCCAACGTCGAGATCGGCTACTTCGGCCCGACCTTCGGACGGGTCTGGCCAGAGCCGGACCACCCGGCGGTGATCGCGATGGACGCCTACGACACCGATCCCCAGGCCGACTGGACCGTGCCCGCCGACCTCCCGGCCGCCGAGCTGATCGCCCTCTACGGCCGGGTCGGCGCCTTCGCCGACGCCGCGCTCGCCGAGCTCCCGCTGGACACTCCCGGGCGCGTCCCGTGGTGGCCGCAGGACGGGGCAGGGACCACGCTGCACCACATCGCCGTCCACGTCCTGTGCGACCTCCAGCGGCACGCCGGCCAGCTCGACATCCTCCGCGAGCAGCTCGACGGCGCCGCCGGGCTGCGCCCCGCGATGACCAACGTCCCGGACGGCGTCGACTGGCCGTCGTACGTCGCGCGGCTGACCGCGGTAGCCGAGCAGTTCCCCGAGTAGGTCCCACGGGCGAATACCGGTTCGCGGGGGAGCGACCCGGGTTCCTAGACTGGCGCCGATATGTCTGGCCCGAACACTGACTACGACCCCGTGGAGGTCGCCGCCGTGAGCCCTGCCGAGCTCGAAGCGGCGCGCGACGCCGCCCTGGCCGCGATCGCCGCCGCCACCGACCTGGAGCAGCTCAAGGCGGTGCGGACCGACCACGCCGGCGACCGCTCGCCGCTCGCTCTCGCCAACCGCGAGATCGGCGCGCTGCCTCCTCAGGCCCGCAAGGAGGCCGGCCAGCGCGTCGGCCAGGCCCGCGGTGCCGTGAGCAAGGCGCTCGCCGCGCGGCAGGAGGTGCTGGAGGCGGAGCACGAGGCGCGGATCCTCGTCGAGGAGGCCGTCGACGTGACGCTGCCGACCGACGAGCTCCCGCTCGGCGGCCGTCACCCGCTGACCACCGGCGCGGAGCTGATCGCCGACATCTTCGTCGCGATGGGCTGGGAGGTCGCCGAGGGGCCGGTCATCGAGGCCGAGTGGCTCAACTTCGACGCGCTCAACCTCGGGCCCGACCATCCGGCTCGCACCATGCAGGACACGTTCTGGACCGAGCCGGCCGACAACCACGTCGTGCTGCGCACCCACACCAGCCCGGTCCAGGCGCGCACCATGCTGACGCGTACGCCTCCGCTCTACGTCGTGTGCCCGGGTCGCGTCTTCCGCACCGACGAGTACGACGCCACCCACTCGCCGATGTTCCACCAGGTCGAGGGCCTCGCCATCGACGAGGGCATCTCGATGGCCCACCTCAAGGGCACCCTCGACCACTTCGCGAGCCAGATGTTCGGCGAGGGCATCACCACCCGGTTCCGGCCGTCGTACTTCCCCTTCACGGAGCCGTCCGCCGAGGTCGACCTGGTCTGCTTCGTCTGCCGTGGCATCGACTCCGACGCCTGCCGCACCTGTCGCGGCGAGGGCTGGATCGAGTGGGGCGGCTGCGGCATCGTCAACCCGCGCGTGCTCCGGGCCTGCGGCGTCGACTCCGAGCGCTACTCGGGCTTCGCCTTCGGGATGGGCATCGACCGGACCCTGATGTTCCGGCACGGCCTCGAGGACCTGCGCACCCTGTTCGAGGGCGACGTGCGCTTCACCACGGCATTCGGGAGTGAACTGTGAAGGCCCCTGTCTCCTGGATCCGGGAGCTCGTCGACCTGCCCGAGTCGGTCACCACCGAGGTGCTGACCGACCGGCTCACCGCGCTCGGCCTCAAGCTCGAGGCCATCGAGGCTGCCGACATCACCGGCCCGCTCGTCATCGGCCGTGTCCTCACCCAGGACAAGGAGCCGCAGAAGAACGGCAAGGTCATCAACTGGTGCACCGTCGACGTCGGTGACGCCAACGGCACCGGTGAGCCGCAGGGCATCATCTGCGGCGCCCACAACTTCGCGCCCGGTGACCTCGTCGTCGTCGTCCTCCCCGGCGCCGTGCTGCCGGGCGGCTTCGAGATCTCCGCCCGCAAGACCTACGGCCACGTCTCTGCCGGCATGATCTGCTCGGCCCGCGAGCTCGGCATCGGCGAGGACCACGACGGCATCATCGTGCTGCCCCCGGACGCCGGCCAGCCCGGCGACGACGTGTTCGCGCTCCTCGGGCTCGACGACGAGGTCATCGAGTTCGAGATCAACCCGGACCGCGCCTACGCCCTGTCCCTGCGCGGTGTCGCGCGCGAGGCGGCGCTCGGCTTCGACGTACCGTTCACCGACCCTGCCGAGCGCGATCTCCCCGAGGTCGACGGCAAGGCCTGGGAGGTCGTCGTCGACGATCCCGCCGGCTGCCCGGTGTTCGCCGCGCGCCTCGTCAGCGGGTTCGACCCGGGCGCCCCGACGCCGGAGTTCATCAAGCGCCGCGTCGAGCAGGCCGGCATGCGCTCCATCTCGCTCGCCGTCGACGTCACCAACTACGTCATGCTCGAGCTCGGCCAGCCGATCCACGGGTACGACGCCGACAAGGTCGCCGGAGCCCTCGGCGTCCGCCGGGCCAAGGAGGGCGAGAGGCTCACCACGCTCGACGACGCCGTGCGCGAGCTGTCGGTCGAGGACCTGGTCATCACCGACGACTCCGGCCCGATCGGCCTGGCCGGCGTGATGGGCGGTGCGACCACCGAGATGTCGGAGAGCACCACCCGGATCCTCGTCGAGGCCGCCCACTGGGACGCCGTCGCCATGTTCCGCACCGGCAAGCGCCACAAGCTGACCTCCGAGGCCGGGAAGCGCAACGAGCGCGGGGTCGACCCGCTGCTGCCCGGCATCGCCGCCGACCGCGTGGTCGAGCTGCTCGTCGAGCACGGCGGCGCGACCGCCGAGCCCGGCTACACCCTGGTCGGCACCGCCCCCGAGCGCCCGGCGATCACCATCGCCACCGACCTGCCCGCCCGGCTCAGCGGCATCGACATCACCGCGATGGCCACCGTCGAGAACCTCCGCAGCATCGGTGCGACGGTCACCGAGCAGGACGCCGGCACCATCGAGGTCGTCCCGCCGACCTGGCGCCCCGACATCAACGACCCCTACGACCTGGTCGAGGAGGTCGTGCGGATCGTCGGCTACGACCAGGTGCCGAGCGTCCTCCCGCGGCGCGCGACCGGCCGTGGCCTGACCCGCACCCAGCGCCTGCGCCGCCGGATCGGCCGCACCCTCGCCGGTGCCGGTCTGGTCGAGATCGTCAGCTTCCCGTTCGTCGGCGAGGCGACCTTCGACAAGCTCGGCCTGCCCGCCGACGACCCGCTGCGTGCCACCGTCGGGCTCGCCAACCCGCTGTCGAGCGAGGAGCCGGCCTACACCACGACACTGCTCCCCGGCCTGCTCGACGCCGCCGCGCGCAACGTCGGACGCGGCGCGCCCGGTGTCGCCCTGTTCGAGACCGGCACCGTCGCGTTCCCCGCCGACAACGGCCCCGCACCGATCTACGGCGTGCACACCCGCCCGTCCGCGGCCGAGCTGGAGAAGCTGGTCGAGGCCCTGCCCGTGCAGCCGCAGCACCTCGCCGTCGTCCTCGCGGGCGAGCGGCGCCGGGCCGGCTGGTGGGGTGCCGGGACCGAGGCCGGCTGGACCGACGCGCTGTCCGTCGTACGACGTCTCGCGGCCGACCTGGGTGTCACTGTCCAGGTCGCCTCGGCCGGCCGGATGCCCTGGCACCCCGGCCGCTGCGCGGTGGTCAGCATCGACGGCGTCGAGATCGGCCACGCCGGCGAGCTCCACCCCAATGTGTGCCGTGCCTACGGCCTCCCGGCCCGCAGCGCCGCCGTCGAGCTCGACCTCGACGCGCTGATGGCCGCCGCCACCGAGGTCGTCCCCGGCCCGGAGTTCTCCACGATGCCGCTGGCCAAGGAGGACGTCGCCCTGGTCGTCGACGCCGGCGTCACCGTCGCCGCCGTCGAGGCCGCGCTGCGCGAGGGTGCGGGCGACCTGCTGGAGTCGATCCGGCTGTTCGACGTCTACACCGGCGAGCAGATCGACGAGGGGCAGAAGTCGCTCGCGTTCGCGCTGCGCTTCCGAGCACCGGACCGCACCCTCACCGAGGCCGAGACCGGTGCCGCCCGCGACGCCGCCGTGGCCCGCGCCGCGGAGCTGACGGGGGCAGTGCAACGCTGAGTCAGGGCAAGCCGGGGCCGCGGCTGCGGCTGGCCGACGAGGTCACCTGGGACGGCGTCGCCGTCCCAGGTGACCGGACGCGCACGCTGCTCGCGGCGCTGGCCGATGCTCGTGGCAAGAGCGTCGGCGAGGAGTTCCTGATCGACGCGATCTGGGGCGACGAGCCGCCCGTCAGCCCGACCAAGGCACTGCAGGTCGTCGTGTCCCGGGCGCGGGCCGCGACCGCGCCCGGCGTCGTCGAGCGGGCGGGGCACGGCTACCGGCTGGCGCTCGACACCGGTGACGTCGACGTCTGGGCGAGCGACCAGGCGGTCGATGCTGCCCGCCGGGCCGTCGCGGCCGGGGCCTGGAGCGAGGCGGCGCCGTACCTCCCGCAGCTCGACGCGCACCCCGCCCTCGCCGGCCGGATCCTGGCCGCCCTCGGCCGCCACGACGAGGCTCTGCCGCTGCTGGAGGAGAACGGCACCGACGGCGACGACCTCGCCCTCGCGGCCCTGCTGCGCAGCGAGGCCGCCGTCCGCGGCGTGCCTGCGGCACTCACCCGCTACGAGGACCACCGGGCCCGTCTGGCCGACCGCCTCGGCGTCGACCCCGCCCCCGAGCTGCAGGCCCTCCACCACGAGCTGATGCTGCTCGACCGGCCGGTCCGCTCGGGACTGGCCCACTACGCCAGCAGCCTGGTCGGACGCACCGGCGACCTCGCCCGGCTGCGCGCGCTGGTCGGCTCCCACCGCGTCGTGTCGATCCTCGGCCCGGGCGGGCTCGGCAAGACCCGCCTCGCCCAGCTGGTGGCCGCCGAGGCCGACCAGCCGGCGGTCCACGTGGTGGAGCTGGTCGGCGTCGTCGACCCTGCCGACGTCGTCGCCGAGGTCGGCTCGGCACTCGGCGTACGGGACTCGGTGACGGGGCGCAAGAGACTCACCCCCGAGCAGGTGCGCGACATCCGCTCCCGGATCGCCCAGCAGCTCGACCAGGCGCCGAGCCTCCTGGTGCTCGACAACTGCGAGCACCTGGTCGAGGCCGTCGCGGACCTGGTCGCCTTCCTCGTCGCCCTCACACCCGGACTCCGGGTGCTCACCACGACCCGGGCCCCGCTCGCGATCGCCGCCGAGCACGTCTTCGAGCTGAGCCGGCTCGGACCCGCGGACGCAGCCGACCTGTTCCGCCAGCGTGCGCTCGCCGCCCGGCCCCGGGTCGCACTCCCGGACGCCGCCGTCGCCGAGATCGTGGAGCGCCTCGACGGGCTGCCGCTCGCGATCGAGCTGGCCGCGGTCAAGGTGCGCGCGATGTCGGTCGACGACATCGCGACCCGGCTGGAGAACCGGTTCGCCCTCCTGCGCGGCGGCGACCGCAGCGCCCCGGATCGCCACCAGACGCTCCTCGCGGTCATCGACTGGTCCTGGAACCTGCTCTCCGAGCGCGACCGACGCGGGCTGCGCCGGCTGTCGGTCTTCCAGGACGGCTTCACGCTCGAGGCGGCGGAGCGGATGCTCGGCGACGACGCGCTCACGTCCGTCGAGGAGCTGGTCGCCCAGTCCCTGCTGACCGTCCTCGACAGCGGTGACGCAGCCCCGGCCCGCTATCGCATGCTCGAGACCGTCCGTGAGTTCGGCCGGATGCAGCTGGTCGACGCCGGTGAGGAAGCCGACGCGCAGGCGGCCCACCAGGGCTGGGCGGTCGCGATCGCGGACCGACTGGGACCGCGGCTGTTCTCCCGGGAGCAGGTGGAGACGATCGACAAGATCGCGGCCGAGGAGAACAACCTCGCCGACGCGCTGCGCAAGGCACTCGCCGCCGCGGATCCCGACGCCGTGGTCGCGTTGATGGCGCTCCTCGGCGGCTTCTGGAGCATCCGCGGCGAGCACGCCCGCGTCGTGATGCTGGTCGAGCCGGTCGCCGAGGTCCTGGCCGGCGCCCGCGCCGCTCACGCCCGCGCCGACCAGGCGCGAGCGGCCCTGTGCCTGTCCCTGGTCAACTCCTGGATCGCCCAGCTCGACGTCAGCGCCCTCGTCCGCGAGCTCACCGCGCTCGGCCCCGGCACGACGAGCCCGCGGATCGCAGCGATGACCACCGTCGTGCTCGGCGTGGACGCGCCCGGCTCCACCCACCTCATCTCGCCCACCGACGAGCTCGTCGGATCCGCCGATCCGCGGGTGCGCGGCGTGGCCCTGCAGTGGCGCAGCCACGAGCGCGAGAACATCGGTGACGCCGCCGGAGCGATCGCGGCGGCCGAGGAGGCCCTGACGGTCGCCACCGACGACGACGGTCCCTGGACCAGGGCGGTGCTGCACTCCCAGCTCGCCGGCCTCTACAGCCAGGTCGGCCGGCCCGAGCTCGCGGAGCCGTACGCGCGGGCCGCCGTACCCGTGCTGGTCCGGCTCGGCGCGCACGAGGACGCACTGCAGGCCATGGCCGTCTCGGCGGTCGCCGCGATCGAGCGCGGCGACCCGGACGAGGCCGAGCGGATCCTCGACGACGTGCTGGCGCGCACCGACATCCCCGCCGGCGGTGCGTTCAGCGCCCGGGGCTCCGTGCTGGTCACCAGGGCCGAGATCGCCTTCGCTCGGGGCGAGGTGGACGAGGGCTGCCGCATCGTCGAGCAGGCCGCCGCGGCGATGGCCGCCGTCCGCTTCCCCGGCATGGGGGACGACGCCGACATCGCTCCGTGGACGATCTACGGCAACACCGTGGCCCTGCTCGCGTTCGCCCTCCACGGACGCGAGGAGCGGGGGAGGGAGCTCCATCCTTGGCTGGTGGACGCGCTGCGGCGGGTGATCGAGCGCGACCGCAGGTTCGTCGACGTCCCGGTGGTGGGCCTGATGCTCTTCGCCCTCGGCACCTGGGCCCTGCGCGACGGCACCTCCTCCACGGCCGAGGCCGTCCGACTGCTCGTGCTTGCCGAGCGCCTCGCCTACCCGCGCTTCGTGCCGTCTCTGTCGTGGGAGCGCGCGGCCGCCCGTTGCGAGGACGTCCTTCCGGGCGAGCTCGCCCTGCTCGACGCGGAGTACGCCGAACGCCGCGGGCTCGACCTGTTGGACGAGACCCGCGACGTCGTCGCGCGGCTGTTCGGCGATGAGCCGAGGCCTCAGAACTTCCGCGAGTAGGACCGCACCGCCAGCGGCGCGAAGATCGCGACCACCGCGGCGCAGCCGAGCACCGCCCAGCCGACCTCGGCGGTGACCTGGCCCTCGTTGATCAGGTCGCGGCACGCGGTGACCACGTGCGAGACCGGGTTGACCTTCACGAACGCCTCCAGCCACCCGGGCAGCGAGTCGGCCGGGACGAACGCGTTGGACAGGAAGGTCAGCGGGAACATGATGAGCATCGAGATGCCCTGCACGGCCTGCGCGGACCGGGCGACGGTGCCCAGCCAGGTGAAGATCCAGGCCAGCGACCAGGCCGCCACGATGGTGAGCAGCCAGCCACCGAGCGTGCCGAGGACGCCACCGCCGGGGCGGTAGCCCATGGCGAGGCCGACCAGGATGGTCAGCGTCGAGGCGATCGTGTAGCGGATGACGTCGGCCAGCGCAGGCCCCGCGAGGGGTGCGATCCGGGCGATCGGCAGTGACCGGAACCGGTCGAAGGTGCCCTTGTCCATGTCCTCGCGCAGCTGGGTGCCCATCGCCATGCAGGTGGTGAGTGCGGTCTGGGCGAGGATGCCGGGGATGATCAGCGGCAGGTACGCGCTGACGCTGCCCGAGATCGCGCCGCCGAAGATGTAGGCGAACATCGCCGTGAACAGCAGCGGCTGGATGGTGACGTCGAAGAACTGCTCCGGGTTGCGGCGCATCTTCTTGGTCGAGCGCCACGCCATCGCCAGGGTCTGGTCGATCGTGTCGCGCAGGGTCGGGCGGGCGGGCAGGTCCGCCGGCGACAGCGGTACGGCGGCCGCCGGGTGCGTGTCGACGAGCATGGTCATCACGCCACCTCCTCGGTCTCGGTCTGGTCGGGTTCGCTGTGGTGCCCGGTCAGTGCCAGGAACACCTCGTCGAGGGTGGGCTGGCGCACGGTCGCGGTGGTGATCGACAGCTCGGCCTGGCGCAGCGCGATGAGCACGTCGCCGGCCTGGTCGGCGTTGGTCAGCGGCACGTTGAGCCCGCCGGCCTCGGGGGTGAGCACCGGTGCCTCGCCGAGCACCCGCTCGACGACCACGGCGGCAGTCGGCGTCTGCTCGCGGTCGGCCAGGCGCAGGTGCAGGGTCGAGGACCCGACGCCGGACTTCAGCTGCTCCGGCGTCCCCTCGGCGACCTTGCGGCCCGCGTCGATGACCGCGATCCGGTCGGCCAGCTGGTCGGCCTCGTCGAGGTACTGCGTGGTGAGCAGGATCGTCGAGCCCTGGGCGACCAGCTCGCGGATCGTGTCCCACATCTGGCCGCGGGTGCGCGGGTCGAGGCCGGTGGTCGGCTCGTCGAGGAAGATCAGCGGCGGCCGAGCGATCAGCGAGGCGGCCAGGTCGAGCCGGCGCCGCATGCCTCCGGAGAAGTTCTTGATCTGCCGGGTGGCGGCCTCGGTGAGGCCGAACCGCTCGAGCAGGTCGGCCGCGATCGTGTACGCGCCCTGCCGCCGGTGTCCGAGCAGCCGGGCGAAGAGGACCAGGTTCTCCGTGGCGGTGAGGTTCTCGTCGACCGAGGCGTACTGGCCGGTGACTCCGAGCAGCTGGCGCACCCGGTGCGGCTCGGAGGCGACGTCGACGCCGAAGATCGAGGCGTGACCGCTGTCGATGGGTAGCAGGGTCGCGAGCATGGACAAGGTGGTCGTCTTCCCGGCGCCGTTCGGTCCGAGCACGCCGAAGACCTCGCCGCGAGCGACCTGCAGGTCGATGCCGCCGACCGCGGTGAAGCTCCCGAAGGTCTTCACCAGGCCGCGGGCGTCGACCGCGAGGTCGCGTCCGGGGGCGGGAGGGTGGAGGATGTCGTTCATGGGTGGGAGCCTGCCGGGCGCCGCTTTCACGGCGGTTTCAGCGGGCCGCTGTCGCGGTTTCATGCACAACCCTGTATGTTCATGCACATGAGCAAGGTGAGGGCCGCCGTCGCGGGCGCCAGTGGGTACGCCGGGGGCGAGGTGCTGCGGCTGCTGCTCGGCCACCCCGGGGTCGAGATCGGCGCGGTCACCGCGGCCAGCAACGCGGGGGAGCGCCTCGGCGCACTGCAGCCCCACCTGGTCCCGCTCGCCGAGCGGGTGCTCGAGCCGACCACGGTCGAGGTGCTCGCGGGTCACGACGTCGTCTTCCTCGGCCTGCCCCACGGCCAGTCCGGCGCACTCGCCGATGAACTCACCGCGCACAACCCGGACGTCGTCGTCATCGACTGCGGCGCCGACTTCCGCCTCGAGGACGCCGCTGCCTGGGAGCAGTTCTACGGCAGCGCCCACGCCGGCACCTGGCCCTACGGCCTGCCCGAGCTCCCCGGCAACCGGGAGGCGCTCCAGGGAGCCCGGCGGATCGCCGTACCCGGCTGCTATCCGACGATCTCCTCACTGACCCTGGCTCCGGCCGTCGCCGCCGGACTCGTGGTACCGGATGTCGTCGTCGTCGCCGCCTCCGGCACCAGCGGCGCCGGCAAGGCCGCCAAGACGCACCTGCTCGGCAGCGAGGTCATGGGCAACACCAGTGCGTACGGCGTCGGCGGAGTGCACCGCCACACGCCCGAGATCACCCAGAACCTCGGCCGGCTCGCCCCGGAGGGCACCGAGGTCAAGGTCAGCTTCACCCCGCTGCTCGTGCCCATGTCGCGCGGCATCCTCGCCACCTGCTCGGCCCCGCTGGCCGGCCCGGTCACCCCCGAGGAGGCGCACGCCGCGTACGTCAAGGCGTACGCCGACGAGCCGTTCGTCCACGTCCTGCCCGGCGGCCAGTGGCCGCAGACCCAGGCGGTGCTCGGCTCCAACGCCGTGCACCTGCAGGTCACCGTCGACGAGGCGGCCGGGAGGCTGGTCGCCGTCGGCGCCATCGACAACCTCGCCAAGGGCACCGCCGGCGCCGCCGTGCAGTGCATGAACCTCGCCCTGGGTCTCGACGAGACCACGGGCCTGACCACCGTAGGACTGGCCCCGTGACCGAGCAGACCGAGCAGACCAGCTACTCCCTCTCGCGCTACCCGGAGACCCTCGCGGTCGTCCGGCTGGCGGCCGGCGCCGAGATCCCGCTGTGGGCCGAGTCCTCCTCGGTCTTCTCGATCACCGCGACGGCGACCGAGACCTCCCTGGTCTGCGCCGGGCGCAGCGTGCCCAAGAAGGCGCGCCACCAGAAGCCGCTCACCGCCTTCTGCGTCGACGGCGAGCTCGACCTGTCGGCGGTCGGGATCCTCGTCGGCCTGCTGACCCCGCTGGCCGAGGCCGGGATCCCGGTCTTCACGCTCTCCACCTTCGACACCGACTGGATCCTGGTCCCGACCGGCATGGCCGACACGGCCGAGGAGGCCTGGCGACGATCGGGGCACACCGTCGCCCCCGCCGTCCCTGCCTGAACCGTCCCGAAGGAACCGCATAACCCATGAGCGTCACCCACCCCGCCGGCTTCGTCGCCGCCGGAGCCGCGATCGGCCTGAAGTCGACCGGCAACAAGGACTTCGCCCTCGTCGTCAACCAGGGCCCCACGTTCGACTCCGCCTCGGTCTTCACCAGCAACCGCTGCAAGGCCAACCCCGTGCTGTGGAGCGAGCAGGTCGCCAAGGACGGCGTCGTACGCGCCGTCGTCCTCAACTCCGGCGGTGCCAACTGCTACACCGGCCCCGAAGGCTTCCAGACCACCCACCAGGTCGCCGAGAAGGTCGGCGAGCTGGTCGGCATCGCCGCCGGCGACGTGGTCGTGTGCTCCACCGGCCTGATCGGCCTGGTCAACGACCGGCAGACGCTGCTCGACGGCGTCGGCACCCTCCACGCACAGCTCTCCGCCGACGGCGGCAACGAGGCGGCCGAGGCGATCATGACCACCGACACGGTGTCCAAGCAGGTCGTCGTGCAGGGAGACGGCTGGTCGATCGGTGGCATGGCCAAGGGCGCCGGCATGCTCGCGCCGGCCCTCGCCACCATGCTCGTCGTCATCACGACCGACGCCGTCGTCCCCGCCGCCGACCTCGACGCCGCCCTGCGCGCCGCCACCCGGGTCAGCTTCGACCGGCTCGACTCCGACGGCTGCCAGTCCACCAACGACACCGTCACCCTGATGGCCAGCGGCGCGTCCGGCGTCGCGCCCGCCCTGTCCGACTTCACCGCCGCGCTCACCGAGGTCTGCCGCTCGCTGGCGCTCCAGCTGCTCGCCGACGCCGAAGGCGCCGACCACGAGATCGCGATCACCACGCGGGGCGCCGTCTCCGAGGACGACGCGGTCGAGGTCGGCCGCAGCGTCGCCCGCAGCAACCTCTTCAAGGCGGCCGTCTTCGGCAAGGACCCCAACTGGGGCCGGGTCCTCGCCTCCGTCGGTACGACGAGCGCCGCCTTCGACCCCGCCGACCTCGACGTCGCGATGAACGGCGTGTGGGTGTGCCGCAACAGCACGCCCGCCGAGAACCCGTCGCTCGTCGACCTGTCCGACCGGAAGGTCACCGTCACCATCGACCTCAAGGCCGGCGCCGCCGAGGCGACGGTCTGGACCAACGACCTGACCCACGCCTACGTCCACGAGAACAGCGCCTACTCCTCATGAATGAAGCCAAGGGAAAGCCCGACCCGTTCAAGGCCGAGACCCTCGCCGGCGCGCTGCCGTGGCTGAAGGCGTACCACGGCAAGATCGTCGTCATCAAGTACGGCGGCAACGCGATGACCGACGAGACCCTCAAGCGCGCCTTCGCCGAGGACATCGCGTTCCTGCGCTTCGCGGGCTTCCGCCCGGTCGTCGTCCACGGCGGCGGTCCGCAGATCTCCACCATGCTCGACCGGCTCGGCATCGAGTCGGAGTTCCGCGGCGGCCTGCGGGTCACCACGCCCGAGGCGATGGACGTCGTACGCATGGTGCTCGTCGGCCAGGTCCAGCGCGAGCTGGTCGGCCTGATCAACGAGCACGGCCCGCTCGCGGTCGGCCTGTCCGGCGAGGACGCCCACCTGTTCACCGCCGAGCAGACCGGCACCGTCGTCGATGGCGAGGAGGTCGACCTCGGCCTGGTCGGCGAGGTCGCCCACGTCCGCCCGGAGGCGGTCCTCGACCTGATCGAGGCCGGCCGGATCCCGGTCGTGTCCAGCGTGGCGCCCGACGCCGACGGCGTGGTCCACAACGTCAACGCCGACTCCGCGGCCGCCTCGCTGGCCGCCGCCCTCGGTGCCGAGAAGCTGCTCGTCCTCACCGACGTCGAGGGCCTCTACCTCGACTGGCCGGACCCCGAGGAGGTCATCGGCGAGATCAGCCCCGAGGCGCTGGAGGAGATCCTCCCGTCGCTCGCCAGCGGGATGATCCCCAAGATGAGCGCCTGCCTGCAGGCCGTGCGCGACGGCGTGAAGCGGGCGACCGTCGTCGACGGGCGCCAGGAGCACGCCGTACTCCTCGAGCTGTTCACCGACGAGGGCGTCGGCACCCAGGTGCTGCCCGGCGTCACGACCAAGACCCGCAAGGCCCGGGAGGCCCACCAATGACCGCGACGCACCCCGACAACCGGGAGTGGACCGAGCGCTACACCGGCGCGCTGATGAACACCTTCGGCCCGCCCAAGACCGTGCTGGTGCGCGGTGAGGGCGCCCACGTGTGGGACGCCGACGGTCGTGAGTACGTCGACCTGCTCGGCGGCATCGCCGTCAACGCGCTCGGCCACGGCCACCCGCGCCTGGTCGCCGCTGTCACCGAGCAGCTGCAGACCCTCGGCCACATCTCGAACTTCTTCGCCAGCGGCCCGCAGATCACCCTCGCCGAGCGGCTCGTCGGCCTTCTCGGCACCGAGGCCCGGGTGTTCTTCACCAACTCCGGCGCCGAGGCCAACGAGGCCGCGTTCAAGCTGACCCGGCGCACCGGCCGCACGAAGATCGTCGCCACCGAGGGTTCCTTCCACGGCCGCACCATGGGTGCCCTCGCACTGACCTCCAAGCTCGCCTACCGCGAGCCCTTCGAGCCACTGCCCGGCGACGTCGTGTTCGTCCCGTACGGCGACTCCGCCGCCCTCGAGGCCGCCGTCGACCGCGACACCGCGGCCATCCTGGTCGAGCCGGTGCAGGGGGAGGCCGGCGTCATCGTGCCGCCGCGCGACTACCTGCCGACCGCGCAGCGGATCGCCCACGAGAACGGCGCCCTGCTCTGGCTCGACGAGATCCAGACCGGCGTCGGCCGGACCGGTGCCTGGTTCGCGCACCAGAACCCCGCCCTCGTCGACGCTCCGGTCACGCCCGACATCGTCACCCTCGCCAAGGGCCTGGCCGGCGGCATCCCGATCGGTGCGTGCCTGGCCACCCACGGAGCCGGCAAGCTCTTCGACCCGGGCAACCACGGCACGACCTTCGGCGGCAACCCGGTCGCCGCGGCGGCGGCGCTCGCCGTCCTCGACGTGATCGCCGACGACGACCTGCTCGCCCACGCGCGTGCCCAGGGCGCCGCGCTGCGCGCCGCCGCCGGCGCCGACGCCCGGGTCGTGGAGACCCGCGGTGCGGGTCTCCTCGTCGGGCTGACCCTCGCCGAGCCCAAGGCCGCCGAGGTGGTCACCGCCGCGCAGGACGCCGGCTTCCTCCTGAACGCCGCCACCCCCGAGCGGGTGCGGATGGCCCCGCCGCTCAACCTCGCCGACGCCGACGTCGCCGCCTTCGCGGCGGCCTGGCCGGCCATCCTCGACCACGCAGGCCTCGACCAGGCAGGAGTGCAGGCATGACCCGCTCGTTCCTCCGCGACGACGACCTCAGCCCGGCCGAGCAGGCCGAGGTGCTGGACCTCGCGGCCAAGCTCAAGGCCGAGCCCTTCGGCCACCAGCCGCTGGCCGGGCCGCGCACCGTCGCGATGATCTTCGACAAGCCCACCCTGCGCACCCAGGCCTCCTTCGCGGCCGGCATCGCCGAGCTCGGCGGCCACCCGATGCTCGTCGACGGCACCCTGGCCGGCATCGGCAAGCGCGAGTCCGTCGCCGACGTCGCCCGCGTGCTCGGCCGCCAGGCCTCGCAGATCGTGTGGCGCACCTACGCGCAGGCGAACCTCGACGAGATGGCGGCCCACGCCGGCGTCCCGGTGGTCAACGCCCTCACCGACGAGTTCCACCCCTGCCAGCTGCTCGCCGACCTGCTCACCATCCGCGAGCACAAGGGCGAGCTGGCCGGGCTGACCGCCGCCTTCCTCGGCGACGGGGCCTGCAACATGGGCAACTCCTGGCTGCTCGCCGGCGCCACCGCCGGGATGCACGTGCGGGTCAGCGGCCCCGACGGCTACGTCCCCGACGACGCCATGTTCGCCCGCGCCGACGAGATCGGCGCTGCCACCGGCGGATCCGGCGTCGCCGTCGTCGACCCGCTCGAGGCGGTCGCCGGCGCCGACGTCGTCATCACCGACACCTGGGTCTCGATGGGCAAGGAGGACGAGCGCGACGCCCGCCGCGCCGTCTTCGGCCCCTGGTCGGTGACTCCCGGCCTGGTCGCCGCGGCGCGGGCCGACGCCATCGTGATGCACTGCCTGCCGGCGTACCGCGGCATGGAGATCGCCGCCGAGGTCCTCGACGGCCCGCAGAGCGTGGTGTGGGACGAGGCCGAGAACCGGCGCCACGCCCAGAAGGCCGTCCTGACCTGGCTCGAGGGCAAGCGTTCCTGACATGAGCGAGCACGCCCTGACCCCGATGACGAAGAGCGCCCGGCAGGCGATCGTCGTCGAGCTCCTGGAGACCCGCGAGGTGCGCTCCCAGCCCGAGCTCGCCGACCTGCTGGGCGGTCGGGGCGTGCACGTCACCCAGGCCACGCTGAGCCGCGACCTCGTCGAGCTCGACGCGGTCAAGGTCCGCTCCACCACCGGCGCCCTCGTGTACGCCGTGCCCGCCGAGGGCGGCAACCGGTCCCCGGTGACGGGGGAGAGCGCCGCGTCCCAGCACCGCCTGTCCCGGCTGGCCTCCGAGCTGCTGGTCAGCGCCGAGGCCAGTGCCAACCTCGTCGTACTCCGCACCCCGCCCGGCGCGGCCCAGTTCCTGGCCAGCGCCATCGACAAGGTCGAGCTCGCCGACGTGCTCGGGACCATCGCCGGGGACGACACTGTGCTCGTGATCGGGCGCGACCCCGCCGGGGGAGACGCCCTGGCCCACAAGTTCACCGCACTCGCCGAGGGCGACACCCGAAAGGATTCACAGAGTTGAGCAAGGTCCTGACCTCCCTTCCCCAGGGAGAGCGCGTCGGTATCGCCTTCTCCGGCGGCCTCGACACCTCCGTCGCGGTGGCGTGGATGCGCGACAAGGGTGCGATCCCGTGCACCTACACCGCCGACATCGGTCAGCCCGACGAGCCCGACATCGCCGGCGTCCCCGCGCGTGCGAAGCAGTACGGCGCCGAGATCGCCCGAGCGGTCGACATCAAGCCCCAGCTGGTCGAGGAGGGCCTCGCCGCTCTGGCGTGCGGTGCCTTCCACATCCGCTCCGGCGCCAAGGCCTACTTCAACACCACGCCGCTCGGTCGTGCCGTCACCGGCACCATGCTGGTGCGCGCGATGCAGGCCGACGACGTCAACATCTGGGGCGACGGCTCGACCTACAAGGGCAACGACATCGAGCGGTTCTACCGCTACGGCCTGATGGCCAACCCTGAGCTGCGGATCTACAAGCCCTGGCTGGACGCCGACTTCGTCGAGGAGCTCGGCGGCCGCCACGAGATGAGCGAGTGGCTGGTCGAGCACGGCCTGCCGTACCGCGACTCCACGGAGAAGGCCTACTCCACCGACGCCAACATCTGGGGCGCCACCCACGAGGCCAAGGTGCTCGAGCACCTCGACGTCTCGCTCGAGATCGTCGAGCCGATCATGGGTGTGAAGTTCTGGGACCCCACGGTCGCGATCGACACCGAGGACGTCTCGGTCACCTTCGAGGCCGGCCGTCCTGTCGCCATCAACGGCCGGCGCTACGACGACGCGGTGGCCCTCGTCCTGGAGGCGAACGCCATCGGTGGGCGACACGGGCTCGGCATGTCGGACCAGATCGAGAACCGCATCATCGAGGCGAAGTCCCGCGGCATCTACGAGGCGCCCGGCATGGCGCTGCTGTTCGCGGCGTACGAGCGCCTGCTCAACGCGATCCACAACGAGGACACCCTCGCCAACTACCACCTCGAGGGCCGCAAGCTCGGCAGGTTGCTCTACGAGGGCCGCTGGCTCGACCCGCAGGCGCTGATGCTGCGCGAGTCGATCCAGCGCTGGATCGCCTCGCTGGTGACCGGCACGGTCACGCTGCGGCTGCGCCGCGGCGACGACTACACGATCGTGCGCACCGAGGGCGAGAACTTCTCCTACCACCCGGAGAAGCTCTCCATGGAGCGCGTCGAGAACGCCGCCTTCGGCCCGACCGACCGGATCGGCCAGCTGACCATGCGCAACCTCGACATCGCCGACAGCCGCGCCAAGCTCGAGGCGTACGCGGGTCAGCCGCTCGACCAGGGCACCGTCCTCGTCGAGCACGGCACCCTCTTCGGCGAGCTGCCTGCCGGCGGCTACGACCAGATCACCGCCAACCCCGACGGCGGCGACGAGGGCGAGGCCATCCTCGAGGACGTGGCGATGGAGATCGGGACCGACTGAGGTGCACGACGAGCCGACCAGGCGCACGGTGGCCCGGGTGCTCCCGGTCAGCAGCGACGGCAAGGTCCTGCTGCTGCTCGGCTGCGATCCCGCGCTGCCGGAGGTGCGCTACTGGTTCAGCATCGGCGGCGGCCTCGACGCGGGGGAGACCCTCGCCGAGGCCGGCGCCCGCGAGCTGCGCGAGGAGACCGGCATCGACGTCTCCGCGGCACTGCTCGGCGAGCCGTTCGGCACCTTCGAAGTGGGGTTCTCCTGGGACGGCCGCGACTACGTCAACGACTCGACGCTGTTCGCGCTCGCCCTCGAGGAGACGCCCATCAGCTTCGACGGGCTCGACCACCTGGAGTCGCAGTCGATCTTCGACGCGGCCTGGTGGACCCCTGAGGACCTCGACCACGACGGCCGCGCGGTGGACCCGCGGCTGATCGACCAGATGCGGGCGGCGATCGCGCACGTCCGGCGGAACTGACAGGACGGAACCAGCGCAATGAGCACCAACACCGGCAAGCTGTGGGGCGGACGCTTCGAGGGCGGACCGTCGCCGGAGCTGGACGCCCTGTCGCGCTCGACCCACTTCGACTGGCGGCTCGGCCTCTACGACATCGCCGGCTCCCACGCCCACGCCAAGGCACTGGGCGCCGCGGGCCTGCTCACCGCCGACGAGGAGGCCGAGCTGCACCGCGGGCTCGACGCCCTCGCCTCCCGGTTCACCGACGGCTCCCTGCGGCCCGACCCCTCCGACGAGGACGTCCACGGCGCCCTCGAGCGGCTCCTCATCGAGGAGGTCGGCCCCGACGTCGGCGGCAAGCTCCGCGCCGGCCGCTCCCGCAACGACCAGATCGCCACGCTCTTCCGCTGCTACCTGCTCGACCACTCGGTCACGGTCGGGGACCTGGTCCTCGACCTGGTCGAGGCACTGGCCGGGCAGGCCGAGCAGCACCTCACCTCGGTCGGTGGGGGACCGGCGATCATGCCGGGCCGCACCCACCTCCAGCACGCCCAGCCCGTGCTGCTCTCGCACCACCTGCTCGCCCACGCCTGGGCGCTGCTCCGCGACGTCGAGCGACTCGGCGACTGGCGGCGCAGGGTGGCCGGCGACTCGCCGTACGGCTCCGGGGCGCTGGCCGGCCAGAGCCTGGGCCTCGACCCGGAGCTGGTCGCCCGCGAGCTGGGCTTCACCGGATCGACCGCGAACTCGATCGACGGTACGGCGTCGCGCGACTTCGTCGCCGAGTTCGCCTACGTCGCCGCGCAGACCGGCATCGACGTCAGTCGGATCGCCGAGGAGGTCATCCTCTGGGCGACCAAGGAGTTCGGCTTCGCCACGCTCCACGACTCGTGGTCGACGGGGTCGAGCATCATGCCGCAGAAGAAGAACCCCGACATCTCCGAGCTGGCCCGCGGCAAGGCGGGCCGCCTCGTCGGCAACCTGACCGGCCTGCTCACCACCCTCAAGGCCCTCCCGCTCGCCTACAACCGCGACCTGCAGGAGGACAAGGAGCCGGTCTTCGACTCCGTCGACACCCTCGAGGTGCTGCTCCCGGCCTTCACCGGCCAGGTCGCGACGCTCGTCTTCGACACCGATCGGATGGGGGCGCTGGCACCCCAGGGATTCTCGCTGGCCACCGACATCGCCGAGTGGCTCGTGAAGCAGGGCGTCCCGTTCCGGGTCGCCCACGAGCTCGCGGGCGCCTGCGTCCGCGAGTGCGAAGGCCTCGGGATCGAGCTCGACGAGCTCACCGACGAGCAGTTCGCGGCCATCTCGCCCCACCTGACCCCCGAGGTCCGCACCGTCTTGACCGTCGAGGGATCCGTCGCGTCCCGCGACGGCCGGGGCGGCACCGCACCGGTCCGCGTCGCCGAACAGCTCGCTGACCTGCGCAAACGCGTGCAGGAGACCCGCTCCGCACGCTGAGGGGCACCCCGAATTGCAACGAGGGGGACGTGTGCTGTTAATGTTCTTCTCGTTGCGGGGAACGCAGCGAAAACCTCCGGGGCAAGGCCCCAAACAAGAGCGTTTCGCTACGCCCGCAGCACGGTTCAGACCCCGGTCTGAGGCTCCGGTAGCCCGGAGTTGACGAGCGGAAGACGAACCACTAACGTTTCACAGGTTGCCCCGCGACCGAAGCCCGAAGGGCCGAGGCGCGAGAGCGTGTGATGTTTGAGAACTCAACAGTGTGTCATGCATAGATTGTTGTGACGTTTGTGTGCACTCGATCCTTTGGGGTTGGGTGTGTGTTTTCGGCAATGATGATTCTGATGACAAGTTTGTCAGCAGGGTCTTGATTGTCAGGTATCAAGTTTCTTATGGAGAGTTTGATCCTGGCTCAGGACGAACGCTGGCGGCGTGCTTAACACATGCAAGTCGAGCGGAAAGGCTCCTTCGGGGGTACTCGAGCGGCGAACGGGTGAGTAACACGTGAGTAATCTGCCCTGTGCTCTGGGATAGCCACCGGAAACGGTGATTAATACCGGATATAACCACTATAGGCATCTATTGGTGGTGGAAAGTTTTTTCGGCACAGGATGTGCTCGCGGCCTATCAGCTTGTTGGTGAGGTAATGGCTCACCAAGGCTTTGACGGGTAGCCGGCCTGAGAGGGTGACCGGTCACACTGGGACTGAGACACGGCCCAGACTCCTACGGGAGGCAGCAGTGGGGAATATTGGACAATGGGCGGAAGCCTGATCCAGCAACGCCGCGTGAGGGATGACGGCCTTCGGGTTGTAAACCTCTTTCAGTACCGACGAAGCGCAAGTGACGGTAGGTACAGAAGAAGGACCGGCCAACTACGTGCCAGCAGCCGCGGTAATACGTAGGGTCCGAGCGTTGTCCGGAATTATTGGGCGTAAAGGGCTCGTAGGCGGTTTGTCGCGTCGGGAGTGAAAACACCGGGCTTAACTCGGTGCTTGCTTCCGATACGGGCAGACTAGAGGTATGCAGGGGAGAATGGAATTCCTGGTGTAGCGGTGAAATGCGCAGATATCAGGAGGAACACCGGTGGCGAAGGCGGTTCTCTGGGCATTACCTGACGCTGAGGAGCGAAAGTGTGGGGAGCGAACAGGATTAGATACCCTGGTAGTCCACACCGTAAACGTTGGGCGCTAGGTGTGGGGCCTATTCCATGGGTTCCGTGCCGTAGCTAACGCATTAAGCGCCCCGCCTGGGGAGTACGGCCGCAAGGCTAAAACTCAAAGGAATTGACGGGGGCCCGCACAAGCGGCGGAGCATGCGGATTAATTCGATGCAACGCGAAGAACCTTACCTGGGTTTGACATACACCGGAAGCCCCCAGAGATGGGGGTCTCTTTGATACTGGTGTACAGGTGGTGCATGGCTGTCGTCAGCTCGTGTCGTGAGATGTTGGGTTAAGTCCCGCAACGAGCGCAACCCTCGTTCCATGTTGCCAGCGGGTTATGCCGGGGACTCATGGGAGACTGCCGGGGTCAACTCGGAGGAAGGTGGGGATGACGTCAAGTCATCATGCCCCTTATGTCCAGGGCTTCACGCATGCTACAATGGCCGGTACAAAGGGCTGCGATCCCGTGAGGGGGAGCGAATCCCAAAAAGCCGGTCTCAGTTCGGATTGGGGTCTGCAACTCGACCCCATGAAGTCGGAGTCGCTAGTAATCGCAGATCAGCAACGCTGCGGTGAATACGTTCCCGGGCCTTGTACACACCGCCCGTCACGTCACGAAAGTCGGCAACACCCGAAGCCGGTGGCCTAACCCTTGTGGAAGGAGCCGTCGAAGGTGGGGCTGGCGATTGGGACGAAGTCGTAACAAGGTAGCCGTACCGGAAGGTGCGGCTGGATCACCTCCTTTCTAAGGAGCACACCCGCAACGACAGCCGAATGTGTTGTTGTTACTTGGGGTGTTCGGATAGTGGAACGCAACGATCGTTGGACGGTGCTGGTTCATCTTCGGGTGGATCGGGTTGCTGTTCGGTAGGTATGGCACGCTGTTGGGTGTCTGAGGCATCAGACGCCTGCCTGGATTGGTTCCGGGTGTGGGGCTGGTTTGGCTTCTGGTTGTTTGACTTCTTCATAGTGGACGCGAGCATTAATAATAGTGTTTGTTTCGTGATTGTTTTGTGTGTTCTCTTATCAGGTTTGTACCACACGTCTTGTGATGAGGGCCACTGACTGCATGGATGCTCTGCTGCGGGCCTTGTATTCTGGGTGTTCGTGGTGGGGTGTTTGTTGTGTGTGTTGGTGGTTTGTTGTGGGCAAGTTGTTAAGGGCACATGGTGGATGCCTTGGCATCGAGAGCCGATGAAGGACGTTGGAGCCTGCGAAATGCCCTGGGGAGTTGGCAACCGAGCGTTGATCCGGGGATGTCCGAATGGGGAAACCCAGCTGGAGTCATGTCCAGTTACCCGCATCTGAATAAAATAGGGTGTGTGGAGGGAACACGGGGAAGTGAAACATCTCAGTACCCGTAGGAAGAGAAAACAAAAGTGATTCCGAGAGTAGTGGCGAGCGAAATCGGATGAGGCTAAACCCATGTCGTGTGATAGCCGGCAGGCGTTGCGGTGTGGGGGTTGTGGGAGTGTTGTTGTCGTCTCTGCCGGGATGGCGCGCAGTAAGAAACCAGACGCGAGGTCGAAGTCCGTTGGAAAGCGGTGCCGTAGCGGGTGATAGCCCCGTAGACGACAGTGTCTGGCTGTGTTCAGCATTTCCCAAGTAACACGCCACCCCTGAAATGGTGTGTGAATCTGGCGGGACCACCCGTTAAGCCTAAATACTCCTCGATGACCGATAGCGGACCAGTACCGTGAGGGAAAGGTGAAAAGTACCCCTGGCGGGGAGTGAAATAGTACCTGAAACCATGTGCCTACAATCCGTTGGAGCCCTTTGGGGTGACAGCGTGCCTTTTGAAGAATGAGCCTGCGAGTTAGCGATACGTGGCGAGGTTAACCCGTGTGGGGTAGCCGTAGCGAAAGCGAGTCCGAATAGGGCGTTTGAGTCGCGTGTTCTAGACCCGAAGCGGAGTGATCTATCCATGGGCAGGTTGAAGCGCCGGTAAGACGGCGTGGAGGACCGAACCCACTTCAGTTGAAAATGGAGGGGATGACCTGTGGATAGGGGTGAAAGGCCAATCAAACTCCGTGATAGCTGGTTCTCCCCGAAATGCATTTAGGTGCAGCGTTGCGTGTTTCTTGCCGGAGGTAGAGCACTGGATAGCCGATGGGCCCTACCAGGTTACTGACGTTAGCCAAACTCCGAATGCCGGTAAGTGAGAGCGTGGCAGTGAGACTGTGGGGGATAAGCTTCATAGTCGAGAGGGAAACAGCCCAGACCATCGGCTAAGGCCCCTAAGAGGTGGCTAAGTGGAAAAGGATGTGGAGTCGCAGTGACAACCAGGAGGTTGGCTTGGAAGCAGCCACCCTTGAAAGAGTGCGTAATAGCTCACTGGTCAAGTGATTCCGCGCCGACAATGTAGCGGGGCTCAAGCCATCCGCCGAAGCCATGGCAGTTCCATTCAACCCAGGCGTCTCCTTGAGGGGCGTCCAGGGGTGGAGCTGGGTAGGGGAGCGTCGTGTCACGGGTGAAGCGCCGGAGTGATCCAGGTGTGGATGTGACACGAGTGAGAATGCAGGCATGAGTAGCGAATCACGGGTGAGAAACCCGTGCGCCGATTGATCAAGGGTTCCAGGGTCAAGCTAATCTGCCCTGGGTAAGTCGGGACCTAAGGCGAGGCCGACAGGCGTAGTCGATGGACAACGGGTTGATATTCCCGTACCGGCGAAATGGCGCCCATGACGAGCCCGGTGATGCTAACCACCCGAAGCACCTCGTACTGATCCCTTCGGGGTGAGGGCTTGGTGTGGAGCGTGGGATCCGATCCGGTAGTAGTCAAGCGATGGGGTGACACAGGAAGGTAGCCCAACCGCCGCGATGGTAGACGGCGGGTAAGCATGTAGGACGGGGCTTAGGCAAATCCGGGTCCCAGCCCTTTGGTGGGTGAGTCTGAGATGTGATGCCGAGACCTTTTGGTCGAAGTGGGTGATCCTATGCTGTCGAGAAAAACCTCTAGCGAGCCATGAGCCGCCCGTACCCGAAACCGACTCAGGTGATCAGGTAGAGAATACCGAGGCGATCGAGACAACCATGGTTAAGGAACTCGGCAAAATGCCCCCGTAACTTAGGGATAAGGGGGGCCCGAGGCGTGTACCCACTTGCTGGGGAAGCGCCGGAGGCCGCAGAGACCAGGGGAAAGCGACTGTTTACTAAAAACACAGGTCCGTGCGAAGTTGTAAGACGATGTATACGGACTGACTCCTGCCCGGTGCTGGAAGGTTAAGAGGACGGGTTAGACGCAAGTCGAAGCTCAGAATTTAAGCCCCAGTAAACGGCGGTGGTAACTATAACCATCCTAAGGTAGCGAAATTCCTTGTCGGGTAAGTTCCGACCTGCACGAATGGAGTAACGACTTTCCTACTGTCTCAACCATGGACTCGGCGAAATTGCACTACGAGTAAAGATGCTCGTTACGCGCGGCAGGACGGAAAGACCCCGGGACCTTTACTATAGTTTGGCATTGGTGTTTGGTTCGGCTTGTGTAGGATAGGTGGGAGACTTTGAAGCAGCCACGCCAGTGGTTGTGGAGTCATCGTTGAAATACCACTCTGGTCGTACTAGATGTCTAACCTAGGGCCATGATCTGGTTCAGGGACAGTGCCTGATGGGTAGTTTAACTGGGGCGGTTGCCTCCCAAAATGTAACGGAGGCGCTCAAAGGTTCCCTCAGCCTGGTTGGCAATCAGGTGTTGAGTGTAAGTGCACAAGGGAGCTTGACTGTGAGACAGACATGTCGAGCAGGGACGAAAGTCGGAACTAGTGATCCGGCGACTCCGAGTGGAAGGGTCGTCGCTCAACGGATAAAAGGTACCCCGGGGATAACAGGCTGATCTTCCCCAAGAGTCCATATCGACGGGATGGTTTGGCACCTCGATGTCGGCTCGTCGCATCCTGGGGCTGGAGTAGGTCCCAAGGGTTGGGCTGTTCGCCCATTAAAGCGGCACGCGAGCTGGGTTTAGAACGTCGTGAGACAGTTCGGTCCCTATCCGCCGCGCGCGTAGGAAACTTGAGAAAGGCTGTCCCTAGTACGAGAGGACCGGGATGGACGAACCTCTGGTGTGCCAGTTGTACCGCCAGGTGCATGGCTGGTTGGCTACGTTCGGAAGTGATAACCGCTGAACGCATCTAAGCGGGAAGCACGTTTCAAGATGAGGTTTCCCACCCCTTTGTGGGTTAAGGCCCCCAGCAGAACACTGGGTTGATAGGCCGGAGGTGTACAGCAGTAATGCCCAGCCGACCGGTACTAATAGGCCGAAGACTTGCCACAACAAACCCCCAACACACTCAACAAGCACAAGACAACACTGTGTTGGTGCGCGCGTCCACATGAAGATGACCAACCCCGACATACATGTCGTAGACAGGGGTTCATAGAGTTACGGCGGCCATAGCGGCAGGGAAACACCCGGTCCCATCCCGAACCCGGAAGTTAAGCCTGCCAGCGCCGATGGTACTGCAACCGAGAGGATGTGGGAGAGTAGGACGCCGCCGGACAAACATTGGCTCAGGGCCAGCACATATATGTGCTGGCCCTGAGTGCTTTTTGGGCTCAGTTCACGCCTCGTGGGTCACATGGGTGATGTTCGGAGCCGTCGGTCGTCCCCAGGCTGCCTTTCGCCCGACGTTGTCCCCAGCGTCCGCCGGCACGGCACAGTCGTGTCGGAGCTGTTCCGCAGGATCGTCGCTCGGGTGAGCCAGTGGGGCTCCCCGATGACGCGAAGGTGGTCGGAGGATGACGAGGGACGTGGTGGAGTCGGAGACGGCGAACACGGTGCAGCTCAGCGGTCGGCTGGCGGCCGATCCCGAGGAGCGGGTGTTGCCGAGCGGGGACCGGCTGTGGACGTGCCGGCTGATCGTGCCGCGTGCGGCGGTGCGGACACTGGCGTCTGGACGCAAGGGGCCGTCGGTGGACGTCGTCGAGCTCGCTGGCTGGTCGTCGAAGGTGCGTCGCTCGATGCGCACCTGGCGGGCCGGTGACGTCGTCGGCGTGGAGGGCGCGCTGCGGCGCCGGTTCTACCGGTCGGGCGGGCAGACCGCGTCGCGGATGGAGGTCGAGGTCAGGACGGCTCGACTGGTGCGTCGCGCAGTGAGCGGATGAGCACGCCGAGGCTCGGCTTCGGCTGGAAGGAGGTCGCCTTCTCGGGAAGCAGCCGATCTGCTTCCGCGACCCGGATGACGAGGTCGACCGAGGGTGCCGGCATCAGCACCGCGATGGCATCGGGACGAGCGCCGCCGAGGGCGTCGTCGACCGTGTGGTGGTACGCGATCGCGGCGGGTCCGTGCGGGAGTGCCGGGAGGATCCGGTGGTGGAGCGCTTCCACCGCGGCCTCGTCGGCGTCGATGCCCAGGCCGATCACCGCCCAGCGTACACCGTCGGTGGCCGCGAGACGGGACGAGGACAGGGCGTGGACCGCGTCGGACTGGGCCTGCTCGCTGTACTCGAGGCCGAGGGTCTCGGCGGCGTCGCGCAGGTCCTCGAGGGACGTGCCGCTCAGGGTGCGGTGGATCGGGCCGAGGAAGAGGGGAGTGTCGGTCTGGTCGACCAGCATGGCCAGGCCCAAGTCCGTGGGGCGGGGGCCGGTCGGATCGCCGACGCGACGACGCTGGAGCCGGAGGTAGGCCGCGTAGCGGTGGTGGCCGTCGGCGATGAGGGCTCGGCTCTCGGCCAGCTCGGCGGCGATCACGGCGAGGGTGTCGGGGGTGCGTTCGGCCCAGATCCGGTGCTCCTGTCCGCCCCGGTCGGTGAACGCGTGGTCGGGGTCGCGGCGGGCGATCTCGGCGATCACCTCGCGCAGGCGGGGACTGCCCTGGTGGACCAGCAGGATCGGCGCGGGGTTGAGCTGCATCTCGTCCATCCGGTCGGCGAGCTCGTCTGCCTGGATGGGGTGGATGCCCTCGTGGGGAAGGACGGCGCGGTCCGTGGCGCGTGCGGCCCGGCGGGAGACGTCGAGCGCGCCGACCAGGCCACGGACCGTCATCCCGTTGGAGCTGTACTCGTGAAGGTAGAGCGCGGGCTCGGCGTCGGCCGTCACGAGGCCACGGGCCTGCCAGCGGAGGAGGCGCGCCGAGACATCCTTGTAGGGGCGCGCGAAGGCGCGACCGGTGGTCGGGTTGCCCACGCGGGCGGGTGCGAGCATGAGCGCCGGGAACGGCTCGAGACGCAACGGACCGGCCACGTAGGGCGGGGTCACGAGGGTGGTTGCGTCCATCAGGGCATCGTACGGAGCGGCTGGTGGTGCGGGCTGGCAAGGTGGGGCACGTGTTGCTCACATCCGCGGATCCCCTGGCCGAGGCCTACGACCTGGCGATGCTCGACCTGGACGGCGTGGTCTACATCGGTCATGAGGCGGTCGACGGCGCGGCCGGTCACATCGGGCGGGCGCGGATGGCCGGCATGCGCGTTGCCTTCATCACCAACAACGCGTCGCGGTCGGCGGCTGTGGTCGCCGAGCACCTGCGCGACCTCGGGGTGACGGCCCAGCCCGCGGACGTGGTGACCAGTGCCCAGGCCGCGTCGCGGGTCCTGGCGGAGCGCTTCGGAGCGGGCGCCCGGGTGGTGTGCCTGGGTGGCCCGGGACTGCAGAGCGCGCTCGACGAGGCCGGCCTGGTGGCGGTCGACGTGGAGTCCGAGGCGGTCGCCGTGGTGAGCGGGTACGGACCCGAGCTGCTGTGGCGCGACATCATGCACGCCGCGGTGCGGATCCGCGACGGGCTGCCGTGGGTGGCGAGCAACACCGACCGGACCATCCCGACGACGTACGGCGTGGCGCCGGGCCACGGCGTGCTCGTGGAGATGGTGCAGCGGTTCGCGGGCGTGAGCCCCGAGGTGGCCGGCAAGCCGGCTCGGCCGCTGCTCGACGAGACCGTACGGCGAGTGGGCGGCCGGCGCCCGCTCATGGTGGGCGACCGGCTCGACACCGACATCGAGGGGGCGCGCAATGCGGGTGTGGACTCGCTGCTGGTGCTCACCGGCGTGACGGGGCTCGCGGAGCTGGTGGCGGCGGCGCCGAGGGAGCGACCGACGTACGTGGCGGAGGATCTCGGCGGGCTGACGCAGGCCCACGCGGCACCCGAGCGAGCGGGGGACGGCTGGCGGGCCGGTGGGTGGTCCGGGCGGGTGGTCGACGGGAGGCTGGTCGTGGAGCAGACCGGTGCCGGGGCGAGCCTCGACGACTGGTGGCGCGTGGCGGCGGCGACGGCCTGGGCGCACCGGGACCGGACGGGAACGGTGCCGGACATCACCGCGGCACGCGTCCCCGGAACCGGCCCGGCGGCGCGGTAGCCTCGGGCCATGACCGAGGTACCAGTTCCGGCGCCCACGCCGACCGGGATCGATGCCGTCGACCGGGTGCTCGACCTCGTCGCGGGGCTGACCGAGCGTCCGCTCGAGGAGCACGCGGGTGTGCTCGAGGAGGCGCACGGCGAGCTCCGGCGGACCCTCGACAACCCACCGGCCGCACCGGCCGTCCCGTAGTGCCGCCGCGCCGACTGCGCCTCGACGCGGAGCTGGTCCGCCGCGGGCTGGCGTCGTCGCGCGAGCGCGCCGCCCAGCTGATCGCCGAGGGTCGGGTGAAGGTGGCGGGAGTGGTGGCGTCCAAGCCGGCCACGGGCGTGACGACCGACGTCGCGATCGTGGTGAAGGAGGGCGAGAACGGGCCCGACTACGTGTCGCGGGGCGCCCACAAGCTGGTGGGTGCGCTGGCGGCCTTCACCCCGCTCGGCCTCGAGGTCGAAGGGCGTCGTGCGCTGGACGCGGGGGCCTCCACGGGCGGCTTCACCGACGTGCTGCTCCGGTCCGGGGTGGCCGAGGTGGTGGCGGTGGACGTGGGCTACGGCCAGCTGCACTGGTCCCTGCAGCAGCACGAGAAGGTGGTGGTGCACGACCGGACCAATGTGCGCACGCTGACGACCGACGACATCGGCGGTCCCGTGGACCTGGTGGTCGGCGACCTGTCCTTCATCTCGCTGACCCTGGTGCTGGACGCGCTGCTGGGCGTGACCCGGCCGGACGGCGACCTGGCGCTGATGGTGAAGCCGCAGTTCGAGGTCGGCAAGGACCGGCTCGGCAAGGGCGGCGTCGTCCGCGACCCCGAGCTGTGGGTGGAGACCGTGCTGGGTGTGGCCCACGCGGCCGCCGAGCGCGGCTGGGGCGCGCGGGCGGTGACGGTGAGCCCGTTGCCGGGCCCCTCGGGCAATGTCGAGTTCTTCCTGTGGCTGCGGCACGGGCCGGCGACGATCGACGACGAGTCCATGGCGGTGATCGTGCGCCGCGGAACGTCGGACCCTGATGAGAAGGTGACCCCATGACGTCCGCCGACATCCCGCGCCGGGTGCTCGTGCTCGCCCACACCGGGCGTGCCGAGGCCCGCGACGTCGCGCGTGCCTTCGTCAAGGAGCTCACGGGGCACGGCATCGTGGTCCGGCTGCTGCGGCACGAGGCCGACGACCTCGACCTGGAGCCGGGCGCCTACGTCCCGGAGGTCGAGCTGACCGACTCCGAGTCCGACGCCAGCCACGGCTGCGAGCTGACCGTGGTGATCGGCGGCGACGGGAGCATCCTGCGCGCGGCGGAGGTGACCCACCAGCGCTCGACGCCGGTGCTGGGCGTCAACCTCGGACACGTCGGCTTCCTCGCGGAGGCCGAGCACGAGGACGTGGCGGCGACCATCGAGGCGATCGTCGAGCAGCGGTACCGGACCGAGGACCGGCTCACGCTCGACGTGAAGGCGTACGTCGGCGGTCAGCTCGTCTACTCGACCTTCGCGGTCAACGAGGCCAGTGTGGAGAAGGCGGCTCGGGAGCGGATGCTCGAGGTGGTCGTCGAGATCGACGACCGGCCGCTGTCGCGGTGGGGCTGTGACGGTGTCGTGTGCGCGACGCCGACCGGCTCCACGGCCTACAACTTCAGCGCAGGCGGCCCGATCGTGTGGCCGCAGGTCGAGGCGCTGTGCATCGTGCCGCTGAGCGCGCACGCGCTGTTCGCGCGGCCGATGGTCGTCGCGCCGTCGTCGGTGATCGCGATCGAGGTGCTCGAGGGCAACCAGGGGTCCGGCGTGCTCTGGTGCGACGGTCGGCGCAGCGTCGACCTGCCGCCGGGCGCCCGGATCGAGGTGAGCCGCGGGCAGCGGCCGGTCCGGCTGGTCCGGCTGCACTCTGCACCGTTCACCGACCGGCTGGTGGCGAAGTTCGGCCTGTCCGTGGAGGGCTGGCGAGGTGCCGCGGAGCAGCGCCGGGAGGCGCGGGCCCGGGGGGAGGACGCATGATCGAGGAGATCCGGATCAGCTCGCTCGGGGTCATCGACTCCTCGACGCTCGAGCTGGGCCCCGGCCTGACCGTGATCACCGGTGAGACCGGTGCCGGCAAGACGATGGTGGTGACCGCGCTCGGCCTGCTGCTGGGCGGCCGGGCCGACAGCGGCGCCGTGCGGGCCGGCGCCAAGCAGGCGCGGGTCGAGGGGCTGGTCGCCGCGAAGTCGCTGCCCGACCTGGTCACGGCGGTCGAGGAGGCCGGCGGCGAGGCCGAGGACGACGGGGTGGTGCTGGCGCGCAACGTGAGCGCCGAGGGCCGGTCCCGGGCGTTCGCGGGCGGTGCCGCGGTCCCCGTCGCGACCCTGGCCGAGCTGGCGGAGCCGTTGGTCGCGGTGCACGGCCAGTCCGACCAGCACCGGTTGCTCAAGGCGCAGACCCAGCGAAACGCGCTCGACCGGTTCGGGGCGCTCGACAAGCTGCTGACGGCCTACACGAAGGCGCACGACAAGCTCGTCGCCACCGAGAAGGAGCTGGCCGAGGTCGTCGCCACCGCGCGCGAACGGGCCCGGGAGGCCGACCTGCTGCGCTTCGGCGTCGACGAGGTCGCCGCGGTGCAGCCGCAGCCCGGGGAGGACGCCGAGCTCGCCGCCGAGGAGGCGCGGCTGGGACACGCTGACACGCTGCGCGGCGCGGCCGAGCAGGCCCGCGAGGCGCTCTCCAGCGAGCACGGCTCACCCGACGCTCTCGGCGCGGTGGCTGCCGCGCGCGGACTGCTCGAGGGCGTGCGCGACCACGACCCCGAGGCGGCGGCACTGGCCGACCGGGTGGCCGAGGTGAGCTACCTGCTCTCCGACGTCGCGGCCGACGTGGCGTCGTACGCCGCGCGCATCGACACCGACCCGAACCGGCTGGCCGCGGTCTCCGAGCGGCGCGCGGCGCTGATCGGGCTGACCCGCAAGTACGGCGAGACGGTCGACGAGGTGCTCGCCTGGGCCGAGAGGTCGGCGATGCGGCTGCTCGACCTCGACTCGACCGACGACAAGATCAAGGAGCTGAGCGCCGAGGCGACCCGGCTCCGGGCCGACCTGGCGACGGCGGGCAGCAAGCTCAGCGAGGCGCGGGTCAAGGCCGCCAGCCGGCTCGGCACGGCGGTCTCCGACGAGCTGACGCTGCTGGCGATGCCGCACGCCGTGGTCACCATCCGGGTCTCGCCGCGTGCCGCCGAGGCGCCGGCCGACCCCGCCCACCCGCCGGCCGACCTGCTGCAGGTCGGGGAGCGCTGGGTGCGGTTCGGGCGCAGTGGGCTCGACGAGGTGGAGTTCCTGCTCGCCGCCAACACCGGGTCCGAGCCGCGGCCGCTGCACAAGGGTGCGTCGGGCGGTGAGCTCTCCCGGGTCATGCTCGCGGTCGAGGTCTGCCTCGCCGGCACCAGCCCGGTGCCGACCTTCGTGTTCGACGAGGTCGACTCCGGCGTCGGCGGTGCTGCCGCGGTGGAGATCGGGCGGCGCCTGGCCAAGCTGGCCGACGACGCCCAGGTGCTCGTCGTGACCCACCTGCCGCAGGTGGCGGCCTTCGCCGACCGGCACGTGCTGGTCGAGAAGTCGAGCGACGGATCGGTCACCAGCTCGGGCCTGGTCACTCTCGACGACGCGGGCCGGGAGCGGGAGCTCTCCCGCATGCTGGCCGGCCTCGCGGAGTCCGACACCGCGCTCGCGCACGCCCGCGAGCTGCTCGAGCTGGCGCGAAACGCACCGCGAGCACGGTGAATCAGCCACAGATGACGTAGGATGGAATCCCGTGAACATGGCGCCCGGTAGCGGACAGAATCGGCAGGCAAAGCACGTCTTCGTCACCGGAGGCGTCGCCTCCTCGCTGGGCAAGGGACTCACCGCCAGCAGTCTCGGTCGGCTGCTGCGCTCACGTGGGCTGCGGGTCACGATGCAGAAGCTCGATCCCTACCTCAACGTCGACCCCGGGACGATGAACCCGTTCCAGCACGGCGAGGTCTTCGTCACCAACGACGGCGCGGAGACCGACCTCGACATCGGCCACTACGAGCGCTTCCTCGACACCGACCTCAACCAGATCGCCAACGTCACCACGGGGCAGGTCTACTCGTCGGTGATCGCCAAGGAGCGCCGCGGCGACTACCTCGGCGACACGGTCCAGGTGATCCCGCACATCACCAACGAGATCAAGGACCGCATCCTCGCCATGGGGTACGGCGACGAACAGGTTGACGTGGTGATCACGGAGATCGGCGGCACCGTCGGCGACATCGAGTCGCTGCCCTTCCTCGAGGCCGCGCGCCAGGTCCGCCACGACATCGGCCGCGACAACGTGTTCTTCCTGCACGTCTCGCTGGTGCCGTTCATCGGACCCTCGGGCGAGCTGAAGACCAAGCCGACCCAGCACTCCGTCGCCGCGCTGCGCCAGGTCGGCATCCAGCCCGACGCGGTGGTCTGCCGCGCGGACCGCGAGCTGCCGGAGAGCATCAAGAAGAAGATCTCGCTGATGTGCGACGTCGACCAGGACGCGGTCGTCACCGCGGCCGACGCGCCGTCGATCTACGACATCCCCAAGGTGCTGCACCGCCAGGGCCTCGACGCGTACGTCGTGCGCCGGCTCAACCTGCCCTTCCGTGACGTCGACTGGACGGTCTGGGACGACCTGCTGCGCCGGGTGCACCACCCGAAGGAGGACGTCACCGTCGCGCTGGTCGGCAAGTACATCGACCTGCACGACGCCTACCTGTCGGTGAGCGAGGCGCTGCGCGCCGGCGGCTTCGCCCACGAGGCCAAGGTGGAGATCCGCTGGGTCGCCTCCGACGACTGCGAGACGCCGGCGGGTGCGGCCAAGCACCTCTCCGACGTCGACGCGATCTGCGTGCCCGGCGGCTTCGGCATCCGCGGCCTCGAGGGCAAGCTCGGCGCGCTCACCTACGCCCGCCACAACAAGATCCCGACCCTCGGCCTGTGCCTGGGCCTGCAGTCGATGGTCATCGAGTACGCCCGCACCGAGCTCGGCCTGGCCAAGGCCGGCTCGACGGAGTTCGACCCGGACACCCCCGAGCCCGTGATCGCCACGATGGAGGAGCAGAAGTCCATCGTCGAGGGTGCCGGCGACCTGGGCGGCACCATGCGACTGGGCCTCTACCCGGCGCACCTCAAGGGCGGGACGCTGGCCCGCGAGGTCTACGGGGCCGAGCTGATCGAGGAGCGGCACCGCCACCGCTACGAGGTCAACAACGCCTACCGCGCCCAGCTCGAGGAGGCCGGCCTGGTCTTCTCCGGGCTCAACACCGACCTCGACCTGGTCGAGTTCGTCGAGCTGCCGCGCGACGTGCACCCCTACTACATCGGCACCCAGGCCCACCCCGAGCTGCGCTCACGGCCGACCCGCCCGCACCCGCTGTTCGCGGGCCTGGTCGGCGCGGCGATCAAGCGGCAGCGCGAGACGCGCCTCGAGATCGACGACACGAACCTGCACGCCGAGCCGACTGACGACGAGTGAGCGACCTGCGCGACGTCCCCGAGTCCTGGCCGGTCGAGGACAGTGTCGACCTGCACCGAGACGGGTGGGTCGTCGCGTTCCGCTCCGACCGGATCCGCCGTCCGGGGGCCGAGGACGAGGAGCCCTTCCGGCGGCTCGTGCTCGAGCACCCGGGGGCGGCCGTCGTCCTGGCGATCGACGACGAGGACCGGGTGCTGTGCCTCAAGCAGTACCGGCACCCGGCGCAGTCCCGGCTGGTCGAGCTGCCGGCGGGCGTGATCGACCACCCGGGCGAGGACCCCGAGGACGTCGCCCGGCGCGAGCTGCGCGAGGAGGCGGCGCTGGCCGCGGAGCGGTGGACCCACCTGCTCTCCACGCTCAGCTCGCCCGGCTACTCCGCCGAGCGGATCCACTACTACCTGGCCGAGGGTCTCGCACCGGCCGACCGCGGCGACTTCGAGCTGCGCCACGAGGAGGCCGACCTGGAGGTGCTCTGGGTGCCCTTCGCCGACCTGGTCGACGCGATCCTCGCCGGCGACGTGACCGACGGACCGGTCGTGCAGGCGGTGCTCGCCGTCCAGGTCCGTCGCGACCGGGAGGCCGCGCGTGGTTGAGCTGGACCCGATCGACGCGGCGATCGTCCGCGAGCTCCAGGACGATGCTCGGCTGGCCAACAACGTGCTGGCCGCACGGGTCGGCATCGCACCCTCCACCTGCCACGGCCGGGTCCGGGCGCTCTTCGAGCGGGGCGTGATCCGCGGCGCGCACGCGGAGGTCGACCAGGCCAGCATCGGCCGGCCGCTCCAGGCGATGATCTCGGTGCGGCTGCGCCCGCACGCGCGGGGCGAGCTGAGCGCCTTCGCCCAGGCCATGGCGACCCTGCCCGAGGTGCTCAACGTCTACTTCCTCGCCGGCGCGGACGACTTCCTGATCCACGTCGCGACCGCCGGCTCGGAGGAGCTGCGGGAGTTCGTCCTGAACCACCTCAGCGGCACCCGTGACGTCGCGATGACCGAGACCAGCCTGATCTTCGAGCACCTGCGGGGGCGTCCGGCCGAACAGGGTTCGGCGCGACGCGCGCCACAGGGCTGATCGCCGACGATCCGATCCGGGTTCTCGGGCAGGGCGCGAATTTTCGCTTCACCTACTAGCGGGTGGCTCGACTGATCTTCATGATTTCTCTTCACAGGGGAATCCGCGACGGATTCCGTGACCAGGAGGAATCCCACATGCGCGTCGGCGTGCCCAAGGAAGTCAAGAACAACGAGTACCGGGTGGCCATCACGCCGATCGGCGTGCACGAGCTGGTCGCGCACGGTCACGAGGTCGTCGTGCAGGCCGGTGCGGGCGTCGGCTCGCAGATCGCCGACGAGGACTACGTCGCCTCAGGCGCCACGATCCTGCCCGACGCGGACGCGGTGTGGGGCAGCGCCGACATGATCCTCAAGGTCAAGGAGCCGATCTCCGAGGAGTACGCCCGGATGCGCGAGGGCCAGGTGCTGTTCACCTATCTCCACCTGGCAGCCGACAAGGCGCTCACCGAGGAGCTGATCGCCCGCAAGGTCACCGCGATCGCCTACGAGACGGTCCAGCTGCCCTCGGGTGCGCTGCCGCTTCTGTACCCGATGTCGGAGGTCGCCGGCTGCCTGGCGCCCCAGGTCGGCGCGTACTCCCTCATGAAGGCCCAGGGCGGCCGTGGCGTGCTGATGGGTGGCGTCGGCGGCGTCGCCAACGCCAAGGTCGTCATCATCGGCGCCGGCGTCTCGGGCCAGAACGCGGCCAACATCGCCCTCGGCATGGGTGCCGACGTGACCCTGCTCGACACCGATCTCGACAAGCTGCGGATGTCGTTCTGGCGCTACAACAACCGGGTCCATGGCCTGGCCTCCTCGAAGCTGGCGATCGAGCAGCAGGTGATGGAGGCCGACATGGTGATCGGCGCCGTGCTGATCCCCGGCGCCGCGGCGCCCAAGCTGGTCTCCAACGACCTGGTCTCGCGGATGAAGCCGGGCTCGGTGCTCGTCGACATCGCGGTCGACCAGGGCGGCTGCTTCGAGGACACCCACCCCACCACGCACGCCGATCCGACCTACCAGGTGCACGACTCGACCTTCTACTGCGTGGCCAACATGCCCGGCGCGGTGCCGAACACCTCGACGTACGCGCTGACCAACGCGACCCTGCCGTACGCCGTGGCGCTGGCCGACAAGGGCTGGGCCGACGCGTGCCGTGCCGACGCCAGCCTGGCGCTGGGCCTCAACACCCACGCCGGCCTGCTGACCAACACACCCGTCGGTGAGGCGACCGGCATCGCCGCCGTGCCGGTCGCGGAGGCGCTCGCCTGACGCGTCGGAGCCATGGCCTAACCTGACCGCGTGAGTGGACCAAGTGCGGTGGACCGGGCGGTCCGCACGTACCTGGACCACCTCGCGGTCGAGAAGGGACTGGCGGCGAACACGCTGACGTCCTACCAGCGCGACCTGCGCCGCTACCGGACGCACCTCGCCGCCGCGGGCATCGACTCGCTCGACGCGGTCACCGAGCAGACGGTGACCGAGTTCCTGGTGTGGCTACGCGAGGGCGACGACGCCCACCCGCCGCTGAGCGCGTCCAGCGCGGCCCGCACGGTCGTCGCGGTGCGCGGCTTCCACAGGTTCGCCGTCGCCGACGGGCTGGCCCAGGCCGACCCGGCGGCGGGAGTCAAGCCGCCCACACCGGCGAAACGGCTCCCCAAGGCACTGCCGCTGGCCGACGTCGAGGCCATCCTCGAGGCGGCCGGTGCGGCCGACACCCCGCTGGCGCTGCGCGACCGTGCGCTGCTGGAGATCCTCTACGGCACGGGCGCGCGGATCTCCGAGGCCGTCGGACTCGACGTCGACGACGTCAGCCACCTGGCCGAGCCCGACCTGGACGCCGCCGACGCGACCCTGCTGCTGCGCGGCAAGGGCGGCAAGGAGCGGATGGTCCCGGTCGGGTCGTACGCGCGCGCCGCGCTGTCGGCGTACCTCGTGCGGGGGCGGCCTGCCCTCACCGCCCAGGCGACGCCTGCGCTCTTCCTCAACGCCCGCGGCGGCCGGCTCTCGCGCCAGTCGGCGTGGGCGGTGCTGGTGAAGGCCGCCGAGCGGGCCGGGGTGACCCGCGACGTCTCACCCCACACGCTGCGGCACTCGTTCGCGACCCACCTCCTCGATGGTGGCGCCGACGTGCGCGTGGTCCAGGAGCTGCTCGGGCACGCGTCGGTCACCACGACGCAGGTCTACACGCTCGTCACCGTCGACAACCTGCGCGAGGTCTTCGCCACCGCGCACCCGAGGGCGCGCCATGGCTGAGACATCCGACGGCGCGTACGACCGGATCCTCGAGTACGCCGAGGGGCGCGGGCTGGAGCTGTACCCGCACCAGGAGGACGCGATCTTGGCGTTGCTGTCCGGCGACAACGTCGTGCTCGCGACGCCGACCGGGTCGGGCAAGTCGCTCGTCGCGATGGCGGCCGCGATGGGAGCGCTGGCCGACGATCGGGTGACCTTCTACACCGCGCCGATCAAGGCCCTGGTCAGCGAGAAGTTCTTCGACCTCGTCGAGATCTTCGGTGCCGCCGACGTCGGCATGCTCACCGGCGATGTCGCGGTCAACGCCGACGCTCCGATCATCGCGTGCACCGCCGAGGTGCTCGCCAACATCGCGCTGCGTGAGGGCGACCGGGCCGACGTCGGCATGGTCGTGATGGACGAGTTCCACTTCTACGGCGAGCCCGGCCGCGGCTGGGCGTGGCAGGTACCGCTGATCGAGCTGCCGCAGGCGCAGTTCCTGCTGATGTCGGCCACCTTGGGCGACACGACCGAGCTCGCGGGCGACCTGACCCGGCGCAACGGGCGCGACACGACGATCGTCGACCAGGCCGAACGCCCCGTCCCGCTGGACTTCTCGTGGTCGCTCGAGCCGATGGGGGAGAAGCTGGAGGAGCTGGTCACCACCGGCCAGGGCCCGGTCTACGTCGTCCACTTCACCCAGGCCGCGGCCGTCGAGCACGCCGTCTCCCTGCTCAGCGGACCCGGGCGCCTGGACACCGTGCTGCCTCGGGAGCGCAAGGAGCAGATCGCCGAGCGGATCGCCGGCGTCCGCTTCGCCGCCGGCTTCGGCAAGACGCTCAACAAGCTGCTGCGGCAGGGGATCGGCGTCCACCACGCAGGCATGCTGCCGCGCTACCGCCGCCTGGTCGAGCAGCTCGCCCAGGCCGGGCTGCTGACGGTCATCTGCGGCACCGACACCCTCGGTGTCGGCATCAACGTCCCGATCCGCACGGTGCTGTTCACCGGTCTGGCCAAGTTCGACGGGTCGCGGCAGCGGGTGCTGCGCACGCGCGAGTTCCTCCAGATCGCCGGCCGGGCGGGGCGAGCGGGCTACGACACGGCCGGCTACGTCGTCGTCCAGGCCCCCGAGCACGTCATCGAGAACGAGAAGGCCAAGGCGAAGTCCGAGGCCAAGAACGCGGCACTGAGCCCTGAGAAGAGGGCGAAGAAGAAGTCGAAGCCCCAGCTGAAGAAGCCCCCCGAGGGCACGGTCGTGTGGAGCGAGCAGACCTTCGCGAAGCTGGTCGAGGGCAAGCCGGAGCCGCTGAAGTCGCAGATGAAGGTCGACAACGCGATGCTCGTCAACGTGGCCTCCCGCGAGAAGGACGCGTTCCCGGTCATGCGGCGGCTGCTGACCGACAACCACGAGGACCGGCGCAGCCAGCTGCGACTGGCCAAGCGGGCGGTGCGGCTGGCCCGCAGCCTGGTCGCCTCCGAGGTGCTGACCCGGCTCGACCAGGTCGACGGGTTCGGCCGGCGCTACGTGCTGACCGAGGCGCTGCCTGCGGACTTCGCGCTCAACCAGCCGCTCTCGCACTTCGCGCTCGCGGTGCTCGACGTCCTCGACCCCGACAGCGACACGTTCACGCTCGACGTCGTCTCGGTCGTCGAGGCGACCCTCGAGGCGCCGCGGCCGCTGCTGATGGCCCAGCGCCACGCCGCCCGTGGCGAGGCGATCGCGGCGCTCAAGGCCGACGGCGTCGAGTACGACGAGCGGATGGCCCTGGTCGAGGACATCACCTGGCCCGAGCCGCTGGGCGAGCTGCTCGAGCCGCTCTTCGAGACCTACCGCGAGCGGCACCCGTGGCTGGTGCCGGACGCGCTGGCGCCGAAGTCCGTCGTCCGCCAGATGTGGGAGCAGGGGATGGGGTTCACCGACCTCGTCTCGCGCTACCAGGTGGCCCGGTCCGAGGGACTGGTGCTGCGCTACCTCACCGACGCCTACCGCGCGCTGCGGCAGACCGTACCGGCGTCCTACCGCACCGAGGAGCTCGAGCTCCTGACCGAGTGGCTGGGGGAGACGGTCCGTCAGGTCGACTCCTCGCTGCTCGACGAGTGGGAGGCGCTCAACGACCCCGACCACGCGACCCGCCAGGTCAGCCACCACGAGCCGCCGCCCCCGCCACGACCGCTCAGCCAGCAGGGCCGGGTGTTCGAGGTGATGGTGCGCAACGCGCTGTGGCGCCGGGTCGAGCTCGTCGCGCGCGACGACCTCGACGGACTGGCCGCGCTCGAGCCCGAGGGATCCGAGATGACCTCGGACCGTTGGGATTCCGCGCTCGACGGGTACTACGACGAGCATGAACGGCTCCTCACCGATGCCGATGCCCGCGGACCGGCGCTCCTCGTCGTCGACAAGAGCGCGCCGGGGGAGTGGCGCGTCGTCCAGACCCTGCACGACCCCGAGGGGCATCACGACTGGGTCATCGAAGCGGTGGTCGACCTCGCCGCCTCCGACGAGGCGGGCGAGGCCGTCGTTCGCACGGAGGCAATGCGCGCCCTGGGCGGCTAGCGCGACCCTGCTCGCGCTCGCCCTGTCCGGCTGCGGCGGCGACGCCGACCGGGACCGAGCCGTCGCGCAGGTCACCCAGCAGTTCCAGGCAGCCGTCGACGCCGGGGACGGGGCCGGCGCCTGCCGGCTGCTCGCACCCGCGACCCGCGACACCCTCGAACGCGACGCGCAGGCCGCCTGCGCGGCCGCCGTGCTCGACGAGGACCTCCCGCCTGCCGGCGACGACGTCGACACCGAGGTCTACGGCACCGCGGCCCAGGTCCGGACCGGCACCGACACCGTCTTCCTGGGCCGGTTCGACCACCGCTGGCGGGTGATCGCGGCGGGCTGCGAGGCCTCGGGCGACGCGCCGTACCGGTGCGCGGTGGAGGGAGGCTGAGGTGAAGGCCCTGTTCATCACCTACGCCCTGGTCATCACGATCGGCATCGTGCTGCTCCTCCTGGCGGGATCGCGGCACACATGAAGCGTTTCGTGACCCTCAACGCACTGGGCCTCGCGTTCGGCGTCCTGTTCCTCGCCACCCTCGGTGCCCAGGCAGTCGCGGGCTGGCAGTCGTTCAACGACCAGCAGGTCGCTGCCCAGGTCGGCACCATCGGCCTCGGCGACTACGTCACCTCCACCGACTACGCCGTCGCCGTGGCCGAGAACTGGCAGAGCGAGTTCCTCCAGTTCCTGCTCTACCTGCTCGCCACGGTCTGGCTGCTGCAGCAGGGCTCGCCGGAGTCCAAGCAGCTCGACAAGGCCGGCCTGGAGAGCGACGAGGACCAGATGGTCGGTGAGTACGCCCGTCCGGACTCACCGGCCTGGGCGAGGGCGAGCGGCTGGCGCCGTCACGCGTACGGCACCTCGCTGGCCCTGGCGATGGGCACGATCTTCGTCTGCTCGTGGCTCGTCCAGTCGGTCGCCGGTCGGGCGGCGTACGACGAGCAGCGGTTCCAGGACCTGCGCGACCCGGTCAGCTGGCCGGCGTACGTCGGCTCCGCGGACTTCTGGGAGCGCACCCTGCAGAACTGGCAGTCGGAGTTCCTCGCCGTCGGCGCCATGGCTGTGTTCTCGATCTACCTGCGCCAGCGCGGGTCCTCGCAGAGCAAGCCGACCGGGGCCCCGCACGCGGCCACCGGCATCGACGGCTGACCGACGCGCGGCGCGCCTCCACAATGTCGCCGTGTCGACATTGTTGGATGGAGGAGTCCCGGGCTCTGGGGAAGGAGCCCGCAACCACTCCAGACAAAGGTGAGGGCAATGGCCGGCTTCTACGGAGGATCCAGTGCACCCGACATGCCGCCGAGGATGCCGATCCCGGCACCCGGCAGCGACGTACCGCTCGGCACGGAGGACGCAGCCGTGACCAGCGACGCGACGCGCGAGGACGCGATGACGCTGCAGTTCCCGCTGCCCGACCGGAACGCGCCCGAGCCCGCCTCGGTGCAGACCGTGACCGGCGAGCTCGGCCCGACCGGGCGCCCGATGCCGGTGCTCCCGGACCCCAAGCCGGTCACCGCCCACGGTCACGCCCGGGTCATCTCGATGTGCAACCAGAAGGGTGGGGTCGGAAAGACCACGACCACCATCAACCTGGGCGCCGCACTGGCCGAGTACGGCCGCAAGGTGCTGCTGGTCGACTTCGACCCGCAGGGCTCGCTCTCGGTCGGCCTCGGCCTCAACCCGCACGAGATGGAGAGCACGGTCTACAACCTGCTCATGGACCCCGAGGCCACGCTCGACGAGGTCGTCGTGCCCTCCGGTGTGCCCGGCATGGACCTGCTGCCCTCCAACATCGACCTGTCGGCCGCCGAGGTGCAGCTGGTCCACGAGGTCGCCCGCGAGCAGACGCTGCAGCGCGTCCTCGCCCCGGCGATCGAGGAGTACGACGTCATCCTCATCGACTGCCAGCCCTCGCTCGGCCTGCTGACGGTCAACGCGCTCACCGCCTCCGACGGCGTGATCGTGCCGCTGGAGTGCGAGTACTTCGCGCTGCGCGGCGTGGCGCTGCTCAAGGCCACCATCGACAAGGTCAAGCAGCGGCTCAACCCCGGCCTCGAGGTCGACGGCGTCCTCGGCACCATGTTCGACGGCCGCACCCTGCACGGCCGCGAGGTGCTCGAGCGCCTGGTCCAGGCCTGGGGCGACAAGGTCTTCCACACCGTCATCCGCCGCACCGTGAAGTTCTCCGACTCCACCGTCGCGGGCGAGCCGATCACGTCGTACGCCTCCGGCTCGAGCGGGGCGGAGGCGTACCGCCAGCTCGCGAAGGAGGTGGCGCTGAGGTGTCTCGACGTGTGAGCATGCCGGCCGCGGACGACCTGTTCCGGCCCACCGGCGACTCGACCGGGCCGGCCGTCCGCGCCGTCCCCGACCCGCCGGCCGACGTACCCGACAAGCCCCAGAAGGGCCCGTCCGGCCGGGTCCGCCACGAGGAGAAGATCACCGTCTACGTCTCCTCCGCGGAGCTGATGGAGCTGGAGCGGGCCCGGCTCACGCTGCGCGGGGAGCACGGCATGGCGGTCGACCGCGGCCGCCTGGTCCGCGAGGCGCTGCACCTGGTCCTGGGTGAGCTCGAGGCCGAGGGGGAGGGCTCCGCGCTGGTCAGGCGCCTGCGTGAGTCATGATGCAGGCGTGAGCGAGGTCGAGGCGGGCGCCGAGCCCGGCGAGCAGCACGGTGGCTTCGCCGTACGCCTGGCGAACTTCGAGGGCCCCTTCGACCTGCTGCTGAGCCTGATCTCCAAGCACAAGCTCGACGTCACGGAGATCGCGCTCTCGAAGGTCACCGACGAGTTCATCGCACACATCAAGAAGCTCCCGGACGACTCGCTCGAGGAGACGACGTCCTTCCTGCTGGTCGCGGCGACCCTGCTGGACCTCAAGGCAGCCCGGCTGCTGCCGGCGGGCGACGTGGAGGACGAGGAGGACCTGGCGCTGCTGGAGGCGCGGGACCTGCTCTTCGCGCGCCTGCTGCAGTACAAGGCCTACAAGCAGGTCGCGGCCGTCCTCGACGAGCGGCTCCAGGCCGAGTCCCGCCGCTACCCGCGCGCGGTCGGGCTCGAGGAGCGCTACGCCGGCCTGCTGCCCGAGGTGTTGATCGGGATCGGCCTCGACCAGTTCGCGGCGCTGGCGGCCAAGGCGATGACACCCCGGCCCGAGCTGCAGCTGACCCTGCACCACATCCACGCCCCGACGGTCAGCGTGCGCGAGCAGGCCGCGATCGTGGTCGATCGGCTGCGCCGCAGCGGCACGCTCACCTTCCGGGCGCTGTGCGGCGACTCGCCGGACACCCTGACCACGGTGGCACGGTTCCTGTCCCTGCTCGAGCTGTTCCGCGAGGGGGCGGTCGCCTTCGACCAGGTGACCCCGCTGGGCGAGCTGTCGGTCCGCTGGACCGGCGACGAGGCGGTCGACGTGGAGGACCTGATCACCGACGAGTTCGACGGGGCGGCACCGCCCGAGGAGGAGCCCACCGATGAGTGAAGAGGCCCTGGCCCCGCCCGTGGCCGAGCTGCGTCCCGCGCTGGAGGCGGTGCTGATGGTCGCCGACCAGCCGCTCGACGCGGTGGCGCTGGCGACCGCCGTCGGCCACCCGGAGCCCGAGGTCGTCGCTGCGCTCGCCGCCCTCGCGGCGGAGTACGACGACCAGGGCCGCGGCTTCGAGCTGCGCAATGTCGCCGGCGGCTGGCGCTACTACACCCGCGAGGAGCTGGCACCCGTCGTCGAGGCGTTCGTGCTCGAGGGTCAGCAGGCCAGGCTCACCCAGGCCGCGCTGGAGACGCTCGCGGTCGTGGCCTACCAGCAGCCGGTCTCCCGCGCGCGGGTCTCGGCCGTGCGCGGGGTCAACGTCGACGGCGTGATGCGGACCCTGCTCAGCCGCGGCCTGGTCGAGGAGGCCGGCCGCGACGGGGAGCACGGCGCGACTCTCTACCGGACCACGAGCTACTTCCTGGAGCGCATCGGCATCGTCTCGCTCGACGAGCTGCCCGACCTGGCGCCGCACCTGCCCGAGCTCGCCGACGTCGAGGAGGAGCTGCGCGAGAGCGTCGCCGAGCCGGCCGCCGCGGGCGCCGACGAGCCCGCGCCGGTGGCCGAGGAGGACGACGATGACGCGTGACATCGCCGTCGACGACGACGGCCAGATCCGCCTGCAGAAGCTGCTCGCCCAGTCCGGCGTGGCCTCCCGGCGCCGCTGCGAGGAGCTGATGCTCGAGGGCGAGGTCGAGGTCGACGGTGAGGTCGTGACCCGGCTCGGCACCAAGGTCGACCCGCGCACCGCGGTGATCAAGGTGTCCGGCAAGCGGCTGCCCCCGATCTCCGACCACGTCTACCTCGTGCTCAACAAGCCGCGCGGGGTAGTGTCCACGATGTCCGACCCGCAGGGGCGTCGTACGCTCTCCGACCTGGTGGCCGACCGGCCCGAACGCCTGTTCCACGTCGGGCGGCTCGACACCGACACCTCGGGCCTGCTGCTGCTCACCAACGACGGCGACTTCGCCCACCGGATGGCGCATCCGTCGTTCGAGGTCGAGAAGACCTACGTCGCCGAGGTCGCCGGCCGGCTCGCCAAGGGCACCGTCGCAGAGCTGCTCGCCGGCGTGACGCTGGAGGACGGCCCGGTGGAGGTACGCCGGGCGCGGGTGATCGACACCTCGACCGACAAGTCGATCATCGAGCTGGTCATCCACGAGGGCCGCAACCGGATCGTGCGCCGCCTACTCGACCAGGTCGGGCACCCGGTGCGCCAGCTCAGCCGCACCAGGTTCGGGCCGATCGAGCTCGGCACGCTCGGCGGCGGCAGGCTGCGGGAGCTGTCCGACGACGAGCTCGGCCAGCTGCTGGAGCTGGTCGGGCTCTAGAATCTACGGTGGTCGGATGATCCCGGCTCCACCGGTGCCCGCGGCCCTGCGGGGGTATGTCGTCGCACGCATCCCGTACGACGTCGACTTCGGCGCGCCCGGCATGCACCGCGGGCTGCCGTCGACCACGATCACCCTGGTGCTCCCGCTCGACGACCCCCTCCGGGTCTCGTGGGCCGGGCGTCCGGCGAGCCTGCACTCCGCCTGGGCGTCCCTGTCCGGGCTGCACACCGAGCCGGCGGCGATCCACCACGACGGCTCGCAGCGCGGGGTCCAGGTCGCACTGACGGTCGAGGGGGTGCGGGTGCTGCTCGGGAGGCCGGCGGCGGACCTGTCGGGAGCGCTGACCGACCTCGACGAGGCCGTCGTACCGCAGGCGTTGCGGGACCTGCCCGAGCGGTTGCACGCGCTGGCGTCCTGGCCGGCGCGGGTCGCGCTGGTGGACCGGACCCTGGCGGGGCTGGCGGCGCGTGGGGGAGACCCGGCCCCGCGGGCCGAGGTCGCGCACGCCCTCGCGCTGCTCACGTCGGGGAACCGGGTGGCGGAGGTGGCCGAGGAGGTCGGCTACAGCCGGCGCCGGCTCGGGACGCTGGTGCGGGCGGAGTGCGGGCTCGCGCCCAAGGCGTTCCAGCGGGTAGCGCGGTTGGAGACGGCGCGTGGGCTGCTCGGGCACCGTCCGCTGGCGGAGGTGGCCGACGCGTGCGGGTACGCCGACCAGGCGCACCTGACGCGCGAGTGGACCGCGCTGGCCGGGTGCACGCCGACGACGTGGCTGCGCGAGGAGTTCCCGTTCGTTCAAGACCGCGACGACGACGTGGGAGCAGGCTTGCAGGCATGACAACGACAGCTACCTCCGCAGCAACAGTCCGCCTCTGGGCCCGCGATGCAGTTCCGCGATGTCGACACCATGAACGCGTGGCTGCGCGGGATCGGCTTCGTCGAGCACGCCACCCACCGCGACGACGCCGGCACCGTCGTGCACGCCGAATGGCTCTGGCCCGGCGGTGGCGGGATCATGTTCGGCGCCGTGCGGCCCGATGCCCCGCTCCAGCCGGCGGGGAGCGCCGCCGTCTACCTCGTCACCGACGACCCCGACGCCGTCTTCGACGCCGCCGTCGCGGCCGGGGCCGCGGTGGAGCGCCCGATGGTCGACCAGGACTACGGCGGCCGCGGCGGCAGCGTCCGCGACCCCGAGGGCAACCACTGGTCCTTCGGGTCCTACCAGCCCGGCGCGGACGGGTGAGCCCGATCCCACTAGCCTTGCCTGCGTGTCCGAGACGAGCCTGACCAGTCCGCTCACCGGCCCGGTCGAGATCGTCGGGACCGGGTTGATCGGCACCTCCATCGCGCTGGCCTGCCGACGCGCGGGCCTCGAGGTGCTGCTGACGGACACCACGTCCGACCACGTGCGTACGGCGACCGGGCTCGGCGCCGGTCGCGCACGCACGGCGGACGACGTCCCGCAGCTGGTCGTGGTCGCCGTACCGCCCGACGCGCTGGGCAGTGTCATCAACCAGGTCCTCGACGCCGTCGGCCACGACACGGTGGTCACCGACGTGGGCAGCGTCAAGGCCGGTCCGCTGGCCGCGGTGGCCGGGCACGCGGCGATCGGCAGGTACGTCGGCAGCCACCCGATGGCCGGCACCGAGCACTCCGGTCCGCTCTCGGCCAATGCCGAGCTCTTCGACGGCCGCCCGTGGGCGATCACTCCCGGGCCGGACGCCACCGCGTCGGCGACCCGCGTGGTCGAGGCGCTGGCGCTGGTGTGCGGCGCGGTGCCGGTGCACCTGAGCCCGGTCGAGCACGACCGCGCGGTCGCGCGCACCTCGCACGTCCCGCACCTGATGGCCTCGCTCGTCGCCGGCACCCTGGCCGGCGCCTCGGCCGACCACCTGGCCCTGTCGGGCACCGGTGTGCGCGACGTCACCCGGGTGGCCGGCGGCGACCCGCGGCTGTACAGCCAGATCATCAGCGGCAACGCGACCGCGGTCGCCGCGCTGCTCAGCGAGGTCCGCGACCGGCTGGACCTGGCGCTGGAGGCGGTCGCCGGGGGCGACCGGGTCGGCCTGGAGTCGCTGCTGGCCTACGGGCAGGCCGGCACCCGGGCGATCCCGGGCAAGCACGGCGCGGCGCCGGAGCCGATGGAGGCCGTGCGGGTGGCCCTGCCCGACCAGCCGGGCGGGCTGGCGCGGCTGTTCGCGGACGCCGGCGACAGCGGCGTCAACATCGAGGACGTGCGCATCGACCACGACCCCGGTCGCCCCGTCGGCCAGGTCGAGCTCGACGTCGTCGTGGGCCGTGCCGAGGAGCTGCGGGCCGCTCTGGAGTCGAGGGGCTGGGTGACTCACCGGTAGGGTGCCGCCCGTGAGTGTGCCGGTGAACGTGGTCGTAGCAGTTGACGGAACCTCCGGCTCGGGCAAGTCCAGCACGTGCCGCGCGGTCGCCGACCGGCTCGGCCTGCGCTACCTCGACACCGGGGCGCAGTACCGCGCCATCACCTGGTGGATGCTCGACCAGGGTGTCGACGTGCACGACCCGGCCGCGGTGGCCGCCCGCGCCTCCGAGCCGGTCCTCGTCTCCGGGACCGACCCGCTCGCGCCGACCATCACGGTCGACGGCCGTGACGTCTCCGTCGAGATCCGCAGCGACGAGGTCAACGGCGCGGTCTCGCCCGTGAGCGCGGTGCCCGAGGTCCGCACCCGGCTGGTGAGCCTCCAGCGCGCCCTGATCGGCGCCGGCGGCATCGTCGTGGAGGGCCGCGACATCGGGTCCGTGGTCTGGCCGCAGGCCGAGCTCAAGGTCTACCTCACCGCCGACCCGGCCGCCCGCGCCGCCCGCCGCGCCCTGGAGAACGGTGGCGCCGACGTCACCGCCACCCAGGAGTCGCTGCTCGCCCGCGACAAGATCGACTCCGGCCGGGCCGTCGCCCCGCTGACCATGGCCGAGGGCGCGGTCCACGTGGACTCGACCGAGCTGAGCCTCGACGAGGTCGTCGACGTCGTGGTGGGCCTGGTGATGGAGCGCGTGTGAGCGCGCACGAGGTCCGGCGACCCGCTCGCTGGCTCCTGGTCCGGGGACGGCCGGCCTCGCGGTGGCTGATCCGGCGCCGGTACGACGTCCGGGTGCACCACCCGGACCGCTTCCCCGCCCACGGGGCAGCGGTGGTCGCGGGCAACCACATCGGGTTGGTTGACGGACCACTGATGGCGATCTTCGCGCCGCGACCCGTGCACGCGCTGACCAAGATCGAGATGTTCTCGGGCCCCTTGGGCCCGTTCCTGCGGGCGTCGGGGCAGATCCCGCTCGACCGCGACCACACCGATCCGGCGGCCGTGCGGACCGCGCTGCGGGTGCTCCGCGACGGCCACGCGGTGGGCGTGTTCCCCGAGGGCACGCGGGGGCCGGGGGACCTCGAGCGGATCCACGGCGGGGCGGCGTACCTGGCGCTCGTGACGGGGGCACCCGTCGTACCGCTGACCTTCCTGGGATCCCGTGACCCCGGCGGCTCGAGCAGCTCGCTGCCCCACAAGGGGGCCCGGATCGACATCGTCGTGGGGGAGCCGTACGCCGTCGATGCGGCTCCGTGGCCCCGGACGCGGGAGAATGTCCGTCTGACCTCGGCCGCGCTGCGCACCCACCTGCAGCAGCAGCTGGCCGAAGCCCTGGACGAGACGGGGCGGCGCCTGCCCGGACCGCTCCCGCAAGGAGAACGTGATGAGTGAAGACACCCCGACCGGGGTGGTCCCGGTGCTGGCCGTCGTCGGCCGCCCGAACGTCGGCAAGTCGACCCTGGTGAACCGGATCCTCGGCCGCCGCGAGGCCGTCGTCGAGGACATCCCCGGCGTGACCCGCGACCGTGTGTCGTACGACGCCGAGTGGGCCGGGCGGGCGTTCACGCTCGTCGACACCGGTGGCTGGGACCCCGACGCGCGCGGCATGGCCGAGCGGATCAAGGTCCAGGCCGAGGTGGCCGTCACCCTGGCTGACGCCGTGCTCTTCGTGGTCGACGCATCGGTGGGCATCACCGACGCCGACGAGGCCGTCGTCCGGGTGCTGCGCAAGTCCGGCAAGCCGGTCGTGCTGGCCGCCAACAAGGTCGACGACGAGCGGGCCGAGGCCGAGGCCCACGGCCTGTGGAACCTCGGCCTCGGCGAGCCGTTCTCGGTCTCCGCGCTCCACGGCCGAGGCTCGGGCGACCTGCTCGACGCTGTGCTGTCGGTGCTGCCCGAGGCGCCCGACAGGGTCGAGCAGGAGCTCGGCGGCCCCCGCCGGATCGCCATCGTCGGTCGCCCCAACGTCGGCAAGTCCTCGCTGCTCAACAAGCTCGCCGGCGAGGAGCGGGTCGTCGTCGACAACGTCGCCGGTACGACGGTCGACCCGGTCGACGAGCTGGTCTCGCTCGGTGGCCGCGAGTGGCGCTTCATCGACACCGCCGGCATCCGCAAGCGGGTCAAGGAGGCCTCGGGCCACGAGTACTACGCGTGGCTGCGCACCTCCACCGCGATCGAGCGGGCCGAGGTGTGCGTGCTCGTGCTCGCCGGCAACGAGTCGATCGCCGAGCAGGACATGCGGATCCTGCAGGAGGTCCGCGAGGCCGGCAAGGCGCTCGTCATCGCCTTCAACAAGTGGGACCTCGTCGATGCCGAGCGCCGCTACTACCTCGACCGTGAGATCGACCGCGACCTCGTGCAGGTGCAGTGGGCGCCGCGGATCAACATCACCGCGAAGACCGGCTGGCACATCGACCGGCTCGTGCCCGCACTCGACCGCGCCATCGAGGGTTGGGAGACCCGGATCTCCACCGGCTCCCTCAACGCCTTCCTCGGCCGCATCGTCGCGGAGCACCCGCACCCGGTGCGGGGCGGCAAGCAGCCTCGGATCCTGTTCGGAAGCCAGGTGCAGAGCGCGCCGCCGGTGTTCAAGCTGTTCACCACCGGCAAGCTCGACCAGGGCTACGAGCGGTTCATCGAGCGCCGGCTGCGCGAGGAGTTCGGGTTCGTCGGCACGCCGATCGAGATCAAGGTGCAGCCGCGGGAGAAGCGCGGCCGACGCTGAGCAGTCGGCTGACCCGGGCGTTCGCCCGGGCCAGCCGGGCGAGGTCAGATCCGCTCGATGACGGTGCCGGTCGCCATCGCACCGCCGGCACACATCGAGATCAGCGCGGTGCCTTGGTCGCGCCGCTCCAGCTCGTGCAGCGCGGTGGTGATCAGCCGCACGCCGGTGGCCCCGACCGGGTGACCGAGCGCGATAGCACCTCCGTTGACGTTGACCTTGTCCAGGTCGACGCCGTGGACGCCGGCCCAGGAGAGCACGACGGACGCGAACGCCTCGTTGACCTCGAACAGGTCGAAGTCGCCGATCGCCATGCCGGTCTTCTCGAGCAGTCGCGCAGTGGCGTCGATCGGGCCGTCGAGGTGGTAGTAGGGGTCGGACCCGACCAGGCACTGCGCCTTGATCCGGGCCCGCGGGGTCAGGCCCAGGGCGCGCGCCCTGTCCTCGTCCATGATCAGCAGCGCGGCCGCACCGTCGGAGATCTGCGAGGAGGTGCCGGCCGTGTGCAGACCGTCCTCGAGCACGGTGCGCAGGCCGGCCAGGCCCTCGGCGGTGGTCTCGCGCAGGCCCTGGTCGGCGTCGACGAGACGGGTCTCACCGGTCGGCTTGCCCTCGTCGTCGAGCACCGGCGCCTCGATCGCGGCGATCTCGCGCTTGAAGCGGCCCTCGTCGACGGCGACCCGGGCCTTGGCCTGGGAGGCGAGGCCGAGCGCCTCGAGGTCGGCGCGGGTGAGGCCGCGGTTCCTCGCGATCCGGTCGGCGGCCTCGAACTGGTTCGGCATGTCGATCGACCAGTCGTCGGGGCGCGGGTCGCCCATCCCCGGCGGGACGTTGGCGCCCAGCGGGATGCGCGACATCATCTCCACGCCGCAGGCGATACCGACGTCGATGGTGCCGGCGGCGACCATGTCGTTGACCAGGTGGGCGGACTGCTGTCCCGAGCCGCACTGCGCGTCCAGCGCGGTCCCCGCGGTCGCCATCGGCAGCCCGGCGTACAGCCACGCCCGGCGCACCATGTCGTTGGACTGCTCGCCGGCTTGGGTGACGCAGCCGCCGACCACCTGCTCGACGAGCGCCGGGTCGACCCCAGCGCGACGGAGCACCTCGGCCTGGATGAAGCCCAGGGTCTGGGCCGGGTGCAGGCCGGCCAGCCAGCCCTTGCGCTTGCCCAGGGGGGTGCGGACTGCTTCGACGATCACAGGGTTGCCCATGTCCGCACGGTAGCACCGAAGTAGAACACGTTCTAGCCAGCGTCCCGTCGTGATCCGCGCCACGGGAAAAGTCCTTTCACGAAACCCTTTCGTATTGGCGCGATGCTTTGTACGGTGGCTCTAGAACGTGTTCCACCCCCCATGGTCGTCCAGTAGCGAAAGGTTCGTCGCGTGACCGAGCTCCTCATTCCGGAGGGATGGGATCCCACCGATCCCGACATCAACGAAGTGGCCCTGCCGCACGACGAGTTCCGTGCGCTGCGGGCCAACGAGCCGATCCGCTGGATCGAGCAGGTCCCCGAGGCGCGCGCCGGCTTCCTCGACACCGGCTACTGGGCGCTGACCCGCCACGCCGAGGTCCGCCAGGTCTCCAAGGACAACGAGAACTGGTCGGCCATGGAGAACGGCGTGATCATCCGGTTCGCCCCGGACATGACCCGCGACCAGGTCGAGGTCCAGCGCGCGATGCTGATCCACCACGACCCGCCGGACCACACCCAGATGCGGGGCATCGTCTCGCGCGGCTTCACCCCCCGCGTGATCGCCGCCCTCAAGACGGTCCTGGAGGAGCGGGCCCGCGAGATCGTCGCCGACGCCGTGGCCAAGGGTTCCGGCGACTTCGTCGAGGACATCGCCGCCGAGCTGCCGCTGCAGGCGATCGCCGACTTCCTCGGCGTACCGCAGGAGGACCGCAAGAAGCTCTTCGAGTGGTCCAACCAGATGATGGGGTACGACGACCCCGACATCGGCGCCGACCCGGCGGTCGCGTCCATGGAGATCCTCGTCTACTTCGACCAGCTCGCCAACGAGCGCCGGGCGAACCCGCAGGACGACATCGTCACCAAGCTGATCAGCGTCGGCGCCGACGACGACCACGGCGCGCTCACCAACGACGAGTTCGGCTTCTTCGTGATCCTGCTGACCGTGGCGGGCAACGAGACCACGCGCAACGCGACCAGCCACGGCATGCACGCCTTCTTCGAGCACCCCGACCAGTGGGAGCTGTGGAAGAAGGAGCGCCCGGAGACGGCCATCGACGAGATCGTCCGCTGGGCGACCCCGGTGACCGTCTTCCAGCGCACGGCCAAGAAGGACACCGAGCTGGCCGGCCAGGCGATCAAGAAGGGTGACCGCGTGGCGATGTTCTACGCGTCCGCCAACTTCGACGAGACCGTCTTCGAGGATCCGTTCAAGTTCGACATCATGCGCGAGAACAACCCGCACGTCGCGTTCGGCGGCCACGGCGCGCACTACTGCCTCGGGGCGAACCTCGCGCGCCTGCAGATCAACCTGATCTTCAACGCGATCGCCGACCTCGCGCCCGACATCGAGCTCGTCGGCAAGCCGCGTCGGCTCCGCTCCGGATGGCTCAACGCCATCAAGGAGATGCAGGTCAACTACACCAAGTAGCGCACCTCTTCAGCGCAGGTTCAGGGTGGCTCCGCGACAATGGGGCCACCCTGAGCCGTTTCTCCCGGAGGTCGCATGCGTGTCCTGGTCGTCGACGACGAGCGACGGCTCGCCCGCACGCTGCAGGTCGGGCTCGGTGCCGAGGGCTTCGCCGTCGACCTCGCCCACGACGGCACCGACGGGCTGTGGCTGGCCCGCGAGAACGCGTACGACGCGATCGTGCTCGACCTGATGCTGCCCGGGATCAACGGCTACCAGGTGTGCCGGGCACTGCGCGAGGAGGGCAACTGGACCCCGATCCTGATGCTCACCGCCAAGGACGGCGAGTGGGACCAGGTCGAGGGCCTCGACACCGGTGCCGACGACTACCTGACCAAACCGTTCTCCTTCCCCGTGCTCGTCGCCCGGCTGCGAGCGGTCGCCCGGCGAGGTGCGCGGGAGCGCCCGACGGCACTGGAGATCGGCGACCTCGTCGTCGACACGGCCGCCCGGCGGGTGCACCGCGGGGACGTCGAGATCGGGCTGACCGCCCGCGAGTTCTCGGTACTGGCCTTCCTCGCGCGGCACAAGGGCGACGTGGTGTCCAAGCGCCAGATCCTCGACGCCGTCTGGGACGGCGACTTCGAGGGCGACCCCAACATCGTCGAGGTCTACGTGCGTCACCTGCGCAACAAGGTGGACCGGCCCTTCGGCCGGGGCGCGATCGAGACCCTGCGCGGCGCCGGGTACCGCCTCGCGAGCGACGGCGGCTGACATGCGGTTGCGCACGACGCTCGCCGCGGTCCTCGTCGTGGCGGTGGCCCTCGTGGTGGCCGCGGTGCTGCTCGTGCTGGCGGTGCGCTCCTCGCTGCGCGACGCGGCCGAGACCACCGCGGAGCACAGGGCGAGCGACCTCGTGACCCAGGTTGACTCCGGACGGCTGCCCGAGCCGGGGGAGACCGACGACGAGCCCGACGATGTCGTCTGGCAGGTCACCGGCGCCGACGGGCAGGTCGTCGTCGCGTCCGGGTCGCTGAGCGGCCGGATCCCCGTCGAGGACGGCGAGGTCGTCGCCCTTCGCGGCGGCGAACACCGCTACGTCGTCGTCACCGAGGACACCGGGGCCGGTGGCGTGGTCGCGGTGGCCGCGTCTCTCGAGGATCTCGACGAGACGACCGCCGCATTGGTCGTCCCCCTGCTGCTCGGCGTTCCACTGCTCCTCGTCGTCGTCGGCGCGACCACCTGGCTGGTCGTCGGGCGCGCACTGCGTCCCGTCGACCGGATCCGGGCCGAGGTCGAGCGGATCAGCGGATCGAGCCTGGAGCGGCGGGTCCCGGTGCCGACGGGCAAGGACGAGATCGGTCGCCTGGCCCGCACCATGAACCTGATGCTCGGGCGCGTGCAGGAGGCGAGCGAGCTGCAGCAGCAGTTCGTCTCCGACGCCTCCCACGAGCTGCGCTCACCGGTGGCCAGCCTGCGCCAGGTCGCCGAGGTCGCCCAGGCCCATCCCGGCGCACTGCCGGAGGGAGAGCTGGCCGCGACGGTGCTGGAGGAGTCGCTGCGGATGCAGCTGCTCGTCGACCAGCTGCTCGTGCTGGCCCGGGCCGGCGAGGGCGCGCCCAGGATGCGGCGGGTCGACGTCGACGTCGACGACCTGGTGCTGCTCCACGCCCGCCGCGGAGGACGGCCGTGCCCCGAGATCGACACGGGCGGGGTCGGCCCGGGCCGGGTCCGTGGCGACGCCGTGGCCCTGGGGCAGGTGGTGCGCAACCTGCTCGACAACGCCGTGCGTCACGCCGACCGGCGCGTGGTCGTCGGGGTGCGCCAGCAGGACGACAGCGTCGTGGTGAGCGTCGAGGACGACGGCCCCGGCGTGCCGGCGGCCGAGCGGGAGCGGGTCTTCGAGCGGTTCCGGCGCCTGGACGAGGCCCGGGCCCGCGACGCCGGCGGCAGCGGACTCGGTCTGGCCATCGTCCGTGAGGTCGTGGCCGCCCACGGGGGCTCGGTCGTGCTGGACTCGTCGCCGCTCGGGGGCGCGCGGTTCGTCGTACGGCTGCCGGGCTGAAGGCCCCTTCAGGAAGGTTCAGCAGGGGTTCAGCGAGAGGGTGCCAGAGTCGGAGCCGAACATCCCCTCCGAGACAAGGAAACCCATGAACACCGCACGCCTGCGCAGCAAGCGCGTCCTCATCCCCGCCGTCGTCGTCGTGGCCGTCCTGGCCGTGGGCGGCACGGTGTGGGCGGCCTCCGGCGACGACGAGGTCGGTGGCGAGGAGCGCGACCGGGTTGCCGCCGCAGCCGAGAAGGCCGCCGGCGGCGGCGAGGCCGTGTCCGTCGAGAAGAGCGACGACGCGGGCGAGGCCTACGAGGTCGAGGTACGCCGCCCCGACGGGACCGAGGTGGACGTCACCCTCGATGAGGACCTCGCCGTCGTCGGCCAGGAGAGCGACGACGATGACACGGACGACAACGACGTGAACGACGCCGACGACCGGGTGCTCACCGCCGAGGAGCGGGACTTCGTCGAGAAGGCGGCGCTGGACGCCGTCGGCGGCGGCACCCTGCTCGAGGCGAGCGCGAGCGACGACCCGGGCGTGGCCTACGAGGCCGACGTGCGCGACACCCAGGGCGTCGAGTGGAACGTGGACCTCGACGCGGCCTTCGCCGTCGTCCAGAAGACCGAGGATCGTTGATCCTCCCGAGGGACCCGATGGAGTAGCGTTCGTTCGTGCAGGACGCCGAGCATCAGGAGGACGACGCGATGAGCGAGATCAACGCCGAGCAGTTCCCCGGTTTCTCCGAGAACCACTACCAGCACGGGATGCACTCCCTTGCCTGGGTCTCACTATGGGTGATCGTCGGACTCGGCGTCGCCTGCGGCATCTTCGGCTTCATCTGGGGCGTCAGCCACTGATCCCCTCCGACCTGGTCAGCCGGCGTTCGTGCGGCTGACCAGGTCGTCGACCACCGCCGTCATGCTGCCGCCGCTGCGCTCGTAGCTGGCCCGCTGTCGGGTCGCGCCACCCTCGGCCAGGACTCGCGGCACTCCCCTCCGCACGACCTCGTCGTCGCCGTACGCAGCCAACGGGTCCGCGACGACGGCGACCAGGTGGTTCAGCACCTCTCGCGCCGGGGCCAGGTCGCCCGTCACCGGGTCGAGCAGCCGCTCGGTCAGGCCGTAGCGCGCCGCGCGCCACCGGGCCGCGCGGAGCAGCTCGGCCCGCCAGTGACCGCTGGGCAGCCCGTCGCCGTCGACCTCGCGGGAGACCAGCGCGCGGGCCAGCACCGCCACCAGGACCGCGTCGTCGGGATCGGTGCACACGTCGGCGATCCGCACCTCCACCGTCGGCTGGTGGGCCGAGAGGCGGGCGTCGAAGTACAGCATCCCGTCGTCCATGGCGGCGCCCGAGGCCACCAGGGCGCGGCCGAGGGCGTGGTACGAATCGGCCGAGCCGAACCGCTCGGTCGAGCACGCGCTGGGCCAGTGCGCCCAGGCCTCGGCCCGCCATGACGCATAGTGCGTGTCGCGGCCGTGGAAGTACGGCGAGTTGGCGCTGATCGCCAGCAGCACCGGCAGCCAGGGCGTGATCGCGTCGATGGCGCGCACGCCCTGCTCGTCGGAGTCGACCTGGACGTGCACGTGCTGGCCGCAGGTCCCGCCCGGGCGGGCGATCTCCCCGAAGGTCGCCACCATGGCCAGGTAGCGGTCATCACGGGTCGTGCGGGGCGGGCCGCCCTGCAGCGGCACGGCACCGGTGGCTGCGGTCCGCGCTCCCACCGCCTCGGCGGCCCGGCGGGCGCGGTCCCGGAGCCGGACCAGGTGGCGGCGCAGGTCCGCCGCGTCGCGGACCGGGGGCGTGCGGGTCTCGAGCTGGTGCGCGAACAGCTCGTGGTCGAGCTCGTCGGCGGGTTCCGGGTCGTGCTCCGCGGCGTACCTCAGCACCTGCTCGGCGCGCGACGTCGTCGCCCGGGTCTCCGGATCGACGAGGAGCAGCTCCTCCTCGACGCCCAAGGTGCGCCGCTCCATCCCACCTCCCGACCGCTCGGGTCGTGGGGATGGAGGTACCCCGAAGCGAGGGGGTCAGTCGCGGGCGGTGAGCACCAGCGGGTCGCCGGAGGTGATGGCGACGGTGTGCTCGGCGTGCGCGCCGCGCGAGCCGTCGGCGCTGCGGATGGTCCAGCCGTCGGGGTCGAACACGATCTCGTCGGTGGTGTGCAGGAACCACGGCTCGATCGCGATGACCAGGCCCGGGCGGAGCTTGATGCCGCGGCCGGGGCGGCCGTCGTTGGCGACGTGCGGCTCACCGTGCATGGTGCGGCCGACGCCGTGGCCGCCGAACTGCAGGTTGACCTGGAGGCCGGCCGCGTGGGCGACGTCGCCGATGGCGGCCGAGATGTCGCCGAGGCGGTTGCCGGCGCGGGCGGCGGCGATGCCGGCGGCGAGGGCCTGCTCGGTGGTCTCGATCAGGCGGAGGTCCTCCTCGCGCGGGGTGCCGACGACGACCGACAGGGCGGAGTCGGACACCCAGCCGTCGACCGAGGCGGCGAAGTCGACGGACAGCAGGTCGCCGTCGCGCAGCGTGTAGTCGTGGGGGAGACCGTGCAGCACCGCGTCGTTGACCGACGTGCACAGCACCTTGCCGAACGGGCTGGCGCCGAAGGACGGGTGGTAGTCGATGTAGCACGACTCGGCACCGGCGTCCTTGATCATCTGGTGCGCCAGGGCGTCGAGCTCGAGCAGGTTGACGCCGACCGCGGCCTTCTCGGAGAGGGCCTGGATCACCGAGGCGACGAAGCGCCCGGCCGGACGCATCTGCTCGATCTGGGTGGGGGTGCGCAGCTCGATCACGGGGACGAGCCTACTGACCCGAGGAGGCGTCCCCGGCATCCACGACGACCGCGCTGTGACTGGACGCGTCGTCGGCGTCGAACACGATCCCGTCGAGGTGGCGGGTGCCGGGCTGGACGCTGCCGGCCAGGGACATCTCGGCGCCGGGCGGTACGTCGACGCCGGCCGAGTAGGTGTCGCCCTGGGCGGGGTCGGACACGTCGGCGCTGCCCCACTCGCCGTCCAGCACCGACTTCACCGTGATGTCGTCGAGCTCGATCGTGCGGTCACTGCGGTTCTCCACGTCGAAGGCGAAGGTGCAGTCGAGGTCGTCGGTGCCGGCGTACTCCGAGTCGTCGGGGTGGCACTCGAGCGAGGTGACCTTGATCCGCAGGTCGCCGTCGTCGGTGGTGAACCACTCGCCGACCTCGGCGCTGGGGTCGGGCGGGTCGACGGTGTCGAACCAGTCGCCGAGGTAGCGAAGCGTGTAGTAGGAGACCACCGCGGACACGCCGAGCGCGGCGACCGAAAGGCCGATGCCCCAACCCGCGAGGTGCGCCGGACGTGCCAGTCTGCGGGCACGGATCACGCCGGCGACACCGAGGCCGATCCCGATCACTGCCAGGACCACGGAGACGACGTTGACGAGCGGGACGACGGCGACGCAGATCGCCACGATGCCGAGGACGAACGCTGCTACCGCCTGGCCGTTGCCGGGTGACGCGGGAACCGGCGCGGCGCCGTACGGCGGTCCGGGCGGCGGGGGCGGCGGCGGGTACGACGCGTCACTCACGTCGTGAACCTAGCCGTCCCCGCGCCGGCCGAAACCGCAGGTGGGTCAGTTCGTCGGCTTGTCGGCGCCGACGACCCACATCGCGAAGAACTGCGACCCGCCGCCGTACGCGTGGCCGAGCGCCTTGCGGGCGCCGTCGACCTGGTGCTCGCCGGCCGCGCCGCGGACCTGGAGTGCGGCCTCACCGAAGCGGAGCATCCCCGAGGCGCCGATCGGGTTGGAGGAGAGCACGCCGCCCGAGCAGTTGACCGGGATCCGGCCACCCATCGCGGTCTCGCCGGCCTCGGTGAGCTTCCAGCCGTCGCCCTCGGCGGCGAAGCCGAGGTTCTCCAGCCACATCGGCTCGAACCAGGAGAACGGCACGTAGATCTCGGCCGCGTCGATCTCGTCGATCGGCGAGGTGATGCCGGCCTGCTTCCACAGCGCGGCGGCGGCGTCGCGACCGGCCTGGGGGTTGACCTGATCGCGCTCGGCGGCCGTGGTGGCCTCGGACCGCATCACGGTGCCGTGGATCCACGCCGGGTTCGGCGAGGTCCTCGCGGTGTCCTCGTCGACGATGACCAGCGCGCAGGCGCCGTCGCTCGAGGGGCAGGTCTCGTCGTACCGGATCGGGTCCCAGAGCATCTGCGAGGCCAGCACCGACTCGACGGTCGTGCCCTCGTTGTGCAGGTGGGCGTAGGGGTTCTTCAGCGCGTTGTTGCGGTCCTTGGCGGCCACGACCGCGCCGATATGGGTGGGCGCCTGGGAACGGCGGATGTAGGACCGCACGTGCGGCGCGAAGTAGCCGCCCGCTCCCGCGTGGACGGGCATGTTGAACGGCAGCGGCACCGAGAGCGCCCACATCGCGTTGGACTCGGACTGCTTCTCGTAGGCGACCGTCAGCACGCGCTTGTGGACGCCGGCCTGGACCAGTGACGACGCGACGATGGCGGTCGAGCCGCCGACCGAGCCGGCCGTGTGGACCCGGAGCAGCGGCTTGCCGGCCGCGCCGAGCGCCTCGGCGAGGAACAGCTCGGGCATCATCACGCCCTCGAACAGGTCGGGTGCCTTGCCGACGACGATCGCGTCGATGTCGTCGAGCGTCAGGTTCGCGTCGACGAGCGCCCGGTCGATGGCCTCGCGGCACAGGCCGGCCATGGAGACGTCCTCACGCTTCGCGCGGTGGTGCGTCTGGCCGACGCCGATGATCGCTGCAGGCTGCTTGCCCATCAGATCTTTCCTTCCAGGGTGCACACGAGGTTCTGCTGCAGGGCAGGACCGCTGGTGGCGTGGGCGAGGGTCTTGTCGGCCTCGCCGGACCAGACCCTCTTCGCGGCCTCGCCGACGCGGATGCCCCCGCCGGAGAACATCGGGTTGCTGGCCAGCGCGCCGCCGGACGGGTTGATGACGACGTCCTCTCCGAGCCCGAGCTCGGTGCGCAGGATGAGCTCCTGGTGGCTGAACGGAGCGTGCAGCTCGGCCACCTCGACGCCGCCGAGGTCGAGCGCGGCACCGGCCCGCTGGGCCGACGGCGACCGGGTGAGGTCGCGCACACCCATGCCCATCGGGTCGACGTAGTGGGAGATGCCGGTCAGCCAGGCGGGACGCTCGCGGACCTCGCGGGCCCTGTCGCCGGCGGCGAGCACCAGGGCCGCCACGCCGTCGGTGACCGGGGAGCAGTCGTGCTTGCGCAGGGGGTCGGCGTACATGGGCCGCGCGAGCAGCTCCTCGACCGACGAGCCGCCCTTGCGGATGGCGTGCTCGTTCTTCTCCGCATCGGTCAGCGAGCGGTTGGCGACCTCGGCCATCGCACGCTCGTCCCAGATCCCGGCGTCGATGCCCGCGCGGGCCTGGAGGCCGGCCAGGGACACGGTGTCGGGCCACAGGGGCGTCATGGTGTAGGGCTCGAGCTGGAGCGCGAGGGTGCGGCGCAGGACTCCGGCCGAGCTCTTGCCGAAGGCGTAGACGAGGGCGGTGTCGACCTCGCCCGTCTGGATCTTGAGCCACGCCTCGTACATGGCCCAGGCGAGGTCCATCTCGACGTGGGACTCGTTGACCGGCGGGATGACGCCGATCGCGTCGACCGCCTGGACGAACGAGAACGAACGACCGGCGAGGTAGTCGGAGGAGCCGGAGCACCAGAACCCGACGTCCTTGCGGGTCCAGCCGGTCTGCTCGTAGAGCTCCTTGAAGACCGGAACGAGCAGCTCCACACAGGTCGGGGACCCGTCGAACTCAGGCATCTGTCGCTGGGCGAACCCGACGACGGCGACGTCACGCATCTGTCCTTGTCTCCCGTCTCAGAGGTGGTGCTTGTAGGTGTCGAAGTCGGCGTCCGGTTCCCCGGTCGGCGCGAAGTGGTCGATGTTCTCCAGGGAGTAGGCCCACTCGTCCCTCGGCGTCCAGACCGCCTTGACCCGCATGCCCATCCGCACCTCGTCGGCGGGGACGCCGAGGATCAGGTGCAGCACGGCGATGTCGGCGCCGTCGAGGAGGACGTACGCCGAGACGTAGGGCGGGGTGATCTTCTGGCCGAGGAAGGGCACGTTGACGACGCAGAACGTCGTGATCGTGCCGGTCTGCGAGAGCTCGATCTCCTCGACGGTCGGGGTGCCGTCGGAGGGACAGGCACTGCGCGGCGGGACGTAGACCTTCTGGCAGGTCGGGCAGCGCTGGCCCATGATCCGGCCTTCGTTGAGGCCGCGGTAGAACAGCGACTCCTCCGGGGAGGCGGCGTACTTGTAGTCGAGCGAGACCGGGGTGACCACGCCGGTGACCGGCTCGTCGCCGGCGGCGGTCGGGACAGCGGCGGCCTCGGCCTCGCCGGGAGCCAGGGGCTCGAAGCACGCGATGTCGTTGATGTGGCCGACCCGCTCCGCGGCCCAGCGCACCCGCACCCGCATGCCGGTGGTGACCTCGGCGGGTGACGCGACGTCCAAGGCGTGCAGGAAGGGCACGTCGGCGCCGTCGAGGGTGACCAGGGCGAAGGCGAACGGCCGGTCGAACGGCTGGTCCTTGACCGGTTCGGGGACCCAGGTCCACGACGTGACGGTGCCGACGGAGGAGACCTCCGTGAAGTCGGTCGTCGCCTCGTGGGTGACGGGGTCGAACTCGAGTGGGGGAACGACGACCTGACCGGTCGAGGTCCGGGCGCCCACGACGACGCCGTCGCGGAGTCCGGAGAGGAAGCGACCGACGACGGGGCCGGTCGACCGGGTGTAGTCGAAGGCGACCGTGACCGGCGCCGAGAGGGTGCGGCTCATGGTCGAAGTGAAACATGTTCTGCCAGAAAGTGAAACACGTTCTAGAAATGGATCTGCCTGATCCGTCATGATGCGGAGCATGAAACTGGGCTTGCAGCTGGGTTACTGGTCCGCGCAACCGCCGCAGGGCGTCGGTGAGCTCGTCGCCGCCGCGGAGGACGCGGGCTTCGACGCGATCTTCACCGCCGAGGCGTGGGGGAGCGACGCGTTCACGCCGCTGGCCTGGTGGGGCCGTGAGACCTCCCGGGTCCGGCTCGGCACGTCGATCGTGCAGATGTCGGGCCGCACGCCGACCTCGATCGCCATGCACGCGCTGACGCTCGACCACCTCACTGGTGGCCGGGTGGTCCTCGGCATGGGCGTCAGTGGTCCGCAGGTCGTCGAGGGCTGGTACGGCGTGCCGTTCTCGAAGCCGCTGGCCCGCACCCGCGAAGTGGTCTCGATCATCCGCCAGGTGCTGGCCCGCGAGGCGCCGGTGACCAACGACGGCCCGCACCACCCGCTGCCCTACAACGGGCCCGGCGCCGTCGGCCTCGGCAAGCCGCTCAAGCCGATCGTGCACCCGCTGCGCGCCGACCTGCCGATCTGGCTGGGTGCGGAGGGCCCCAAGAACGTCGCCCAGACCGCTGAGATCGCCGACGGCTGGATCCCGATCTTCTACACGCCCAAGAGCGCCGGGATGTACCAGCCGTGGCTCGACGAGGGCTTCGCCCGACCCGGCGCCCGTCGTACCCGTGCCGACTTCGAGATCGCCGCCACCTGTCACCTGCAGGTCGTCGAGACGCCTGCGCAGAAGCAGATGGTGATCGACAAGATGAAGCCGTTCGTGTCGCTCTACATGGGCGGCATGGGTGCCAAGGAGCAGAACTTCCACCACCAGGTCTTCACTCGGATGGGCTACGGCGAGCTGGCCGACGAGGTTCAGGAGCTCTACCTGTCGGGCGAGAAGGACAAGGCCACCGCGCTCATCCCCGACGAGCTGGTCGATGACATGCACATCATCGGCACGCCCGGCGAGGTGCGCGAGCGGGTGGCGCAGTGGGAGGAGACGGGCGTGACCACGCTGCTGCTGTCGTGCCGCAGTGCCGACGAGATCCGGGGGATCGCGGAGCTGCTGGCCTGATCGCTGGTCGTTGTCGGCGGCGCGGGCTACCGTCCTGTCGCATGAGGCGCGAGCCGCACGAGAACGTCGCCACGGTGCTGGTCGATCCTGCCCTGCTGCCGGATCTCGAGCTGGAGCTGGTCGAGCTCGACCTGTGGGCGTGGCCGGTCCGCTCGGCGCCCATCTGCGCCGACGGTCCGCGCACCGAGTTCCAGGTGCGCCGCCGCCTCGTCGAGGCGCAGCGCGGGGCGTGGGACTGCGCGGCCGACTGGGTGCCGGTGTGGATCAGCTTCGGCGAGCGCCGGTCGAGCGGCGACCGGCCGGCTGAGGCGCCCCGTCGGTAAGGGTCCTTGCTCGTGGATAGAACACGTTCTAGTCTGCGAGGGTGACCGACACGCTCCGCATGCCTGCCCACAACGGCCACCTGATGGTCGCTGCCCTCAAGCGCCACGCGAACCGCCCGATCGTGCACCTCGGCGACGTGACGCTGACCGGCAAGGAGACTGCGGACCGGATCTCGCAGTACATCCAGGCCTTCGAGTCGCTCGGCGCCGGGCGAGGTACGCCGGGCGCGCTGCTCGCGCTGAACCGCCCCGAGGTGCTGTTCATCCTCGGCGCAGGGCAGACCCAGGGCTTCCAGCGCACCTCGCTGCACCCGCTCGGCTCCGCCGACGACCACGCGTACGTCATCAACGACGCCGGGATCACCACGCTGGTCATCGATCCCTACTTCGCCGCCCGCGCGGTCGAGCTGCTGGGCAAGTGCCCGGGCCTCAAGCAGGTCCTGACCATCGGCCCGGTCCCGCCGGAGCTCGCCGAGGTCGGCACCGACCTGACCGAGGTGGCGGCGTCGTTCGAGCCGCAGCCGTTCCAGGCCGCGCTGCTCGAGCCCGACCACATCACGTCGATCACCTACACCGGCGGCACCACCGGCAAGCCCAAGGGCGTGATCGGCACGGTGCGTGCGTTCTCGACCATGGCGCAGGTGCAGATGGCCGAGTGGGAGTGGCCCGAGGAGCCGCGCTTCCTCATGTGCACGCCGCTCTCCCACGCCGGCGCCGCCTTCTTCGTCCCGGTCGTGCTCAAGGGCGGCACCCTGTTCGTGTCCTCGCGGTTCGACCCGGCCGAGGTGCTGGCGACCATCGAGGAGAAGCGGATCAACTCGCTGATGCTCGTGCCGACCATGCTCTACGCGCTGATGGACCACCCGGACTCGCGCACCCGCGACCTGTCGTCGCTGGAGACCGTCTACTACGGCGCGTCCGCGATCAACCCGGTCCGGCTCAAGGAGGCCATCGAGCGGTTCGGCCCGATCTTCGCCCAGTACTACGGGCAGTCCGAGGCGCCGATGGTGATCAGCTACTTTCCGAAGGGCGACCACGTCGACGCCTCGGGTGCGCCGATCGAGTCCCGGCTCACCTCGTGTGGACGGCCCTCGGCGTACCTGCGCGCGGCGCTGCTCGACGAGGCCGGCAACCCGGTCGCGCCGGGCGAGCCGGGCGAGATCTGCGTCGCCGGACCGCTCCTGTCGGCCGGCTACTGGCAGCTGCCCGAGGCCACCGCCGAGACCTTCCGCGACGGCTGGATGCACACCGGCGACGTCGCGCGCGAGGACGAGGACGGCTTCTGGTACATCGTGGACCGCACCAAGGACATGATCGTCACCGGCGGCTTCAACGTCTTCCCGCGCGAGGTCGAGGACGTCATCGCCGAGCACCCGGCGATCGCCCAGGTCGGTGTCATCGGTACGCCGCACGAGAAGTTCGGCGAGGCGGTCACCGCGGTGGTGGTGCTGCGTGAGGGCTTCGAGCTCACCGACGAGGTCGTCGCCGAGATCAAGGACGCGGTCAAGGAGCGCAAGGGCTCCGTGCAGTCGCCCAAGGACGTCCTTGCCGTCGACGCGCTGCCGCTCACCGCGCTCGGCAAGCCGGACAAGAAGGCGCTGCGCGCACGGTTCTGGACGGGGGAGCGCTCCGTCGGCTGAGTGCTAACGTCCCCGACATGCGTCGACTCTCTCGGGCACTCGCCGTCGCGGTCGTGGCCCTCGCCGTCCTGTTCACCGCCTCGCCCGCGCCGGCTCAGGCGGCTGCCGGTCCCGACGGCAGCTACACCGCAGGGGAGACGCCGACCGAGCCGAACCCGCTCGACCGCCTGGACATCCGGTTCAAGGTCGCCAAGAACGGTCGCAAGGTGAAGGGCTGGCTGGTCACGATGAACGTGGTCTGCGGGCTCGACGTGAAGCTCGTGCAGCAGACCATGCCGACCATGAAGGTCAAGAAGAACGGCCGGTTCAGCAGCGTCTTCGCCGGCACCCAGGACAACGGCACGTCGTACCACATCGAGGTCGGCGGCAAGCTCATCGCGAAGAAGCGCAAGGTCAAGGACGGCACGCTGTCCTACGAGGTCGGCTCCTGCCGCCGCGGCACCGACCCGGCGAGCCCGCTGCGCTGGGCGGGCAGGCGCACCGGTCACTGACGTGTCGGACCGTGCCGGTGGGCCTATGACTCGCCGGCAAGGAGCCGCTCCCAGACCCGCTCGGGGATCCGGTCGAGCAGGGCCTCCATCATCTCCAGCTTCGCGTCGACCTCGGCCGGCGCGTGGCGGCCCGGACTGACGACGAGCAGCGAGTCCCCCGTGATGCGCCAGGTGAGGTCCGGGTGGTGCCTCACGACCTCGCGCACGTCGGAGAGCAGGACGTCGATGGCGAACTCCGGACTCGGTGAGCGGACCGTGAAGTGGCCGTCGAAGGCGGGATCTCCGATCTCGATGTCGCCCCCTGTGAGTCCGTCGGCCCAGCGACCGAGCAGCGTGGTCGGCCCCACGAACAGGTCGGGCGCCCGGAGGCCGAGGCTGCCGGCCACGACGGAGTAGAAATGCTGGTTGTTGTTCTCGCCGATGACGTCCGTGTACTGGTAGTCGAACGCCACGAACGGGCGCCCTTCGTGCTCGCCGATCACGACATTGGTCGCGAACCGCGCGGTACCTCTGCCGAAGGGGACTCCGGCGAACCGGTCGGCCAGGGCCGGGTGGTCGGCGCGGAACTCCCAGCCCCGGTCGTGGGCGAAGGACGCGACGCTGCGCCGGCGTCGGGCCGCGGTCCTCCTCGAGGTGAGGATCGCGATCGGGAAGAGCACCAGCAGACCGCCGATGACGATCGCGAAGATCACGACCATGAAGGTGGGGAGCGAGTCCATGCGCGTGACTTTTCCCGGCCGGCGCCGGTCGACTCCTCTCAGCGCGCCTGCTCACCGCGCAGGCGCTCCCAGACCCGCTCCGGGATCCGGTCGAGCAGGGCGTCCATCAGGTGCAGCTTGGCGTCGACCTCGGCCGGGGTGTGCTCACCGGCGCGGATGACGAGCAGCGAGTCGCCGGTGATCCGCCAGGCGACGTTCGGGTGGTGCTGCATGACCTCGCGCACGTCGGAGAGCAGGACGTCGACCGCGAAATCCCGCACGGGGGAGCGCACCGTGAAGTAGGCGTCGAACGCCGGGTCGCCGATCTCGATGTCACTGCCGCTGAGGGAGCTGATCCAGCGCCCCACCATCGTGGTCGGGCCGACGGAGAGCGGCGGTGCCTGGACGCCGAGGTTGATGGCCAGCACGGAGTGGACGTGGCGGCTCGGGCTGTCGCCGCTGCCTGTCGTGTGGTGGTAGTCGAAGGCGGTGAACGGGCGCCCGTCGTGGCGCCCGATGAGGACGTTGACGGCCTGGCGGGAGTGCCCGCTCCCGAAGGGCGCACCAGTGAAGCGGTCGACCAGGCCCGGGTCGTTCGGCCGATACTCCCACTCCCGCGCCCACGCCAGGCCGGCCAGGCCCTGCCGCCGCTCGGCCGCGCGCTTCATGCCGGCGGACACGCCGAGGACCAGCAGCACGATGACGGCGACGAAGACCAGGCCGAACACGGCGAAGACGAGGAGGGCAGCCATGGCGCCATCCTGCCCCGTCGCCGCCCGCCCACGCCTCGCCGGACACGGGTGGATAGCGTGCGGCCATGGCGGATCTCGTCGTCGGGTTCGATCTCGACCTGACCCTCATCGACACCGTGCCCGGGTTCCGGGACGTGCTGCTGGAGCTCGGCCGCGAGCTGGGCGTGGACTTCCCGGTCGAGGAGATGACCGACAGGCTCGGGCCGCCGCTCGAGATGCTGCTCGCGCCGTACCTGCCGGCAGACGTGATCCCGGCCGCGGGCGACCGGTTCCGCGCGCTCTACCCCGACCACGCGATCGCCAACGTGCCGGTGCTGCCGGGCGCGCACGAGGCGATCGCCGCCGTACGACGCCACGGCGGGCGGGTCGTCGTGGTCACCGGCAAGTACGCCCCCAACGCCCAGCTGCACCTGGACCACACGGGCCTCGACGTCGACCTGCTCGAGGGCTGGGTCTGGGGCGTCGGCAAGGCCGGCGTGCTGCGCCGCGAGGGCGCCTCGGTCTACGTCGGCGACCACGTCCACGACGTCGAGGGTGCCCTGGCCGCCGGCGTCACCAGCGTGTCCGTGCTGACCGGCGGGTGCACCGCCGCCGAGCTCGTCGCCGCCGGCACCCACGCCGTGCTGGACGGTCTCGATGAGTTCCCGGACTGGCTGGCCGGCTACGTCAGCACTCGCTGAGGATCCAGGCCGTCACGGCCTGGCTGTCCTCGGAGAGCCCGGAGGACAGCGCGGCCAGCTCTGCGGTGTTCGCCGGGGTCGGGTCCGCCAGCAGCTCCTGCGCGGCGCGGAAGCCCGCGCCGAGCGCGGTCAGCGCCTCGTCGACGTCGTCCGGCGCGTCCTCCTTGAGCGCGTCCAGCTCGGTCACGAGGTCCTCGACGGCCGTCGCGTCCTCGGGGGAGTCCTTGCCGTCGTAGAGCGCCGTCTGGGCGTCGGTGATCCGCTGCGCGGTGGCAGCGAAGCGGTCGCACTCGACGGTGATGTCCGTGACGGGTGCGGACGGGTCGGGCCCGGCCTGCTCCGGGGTGTCGTTGCACCCGGAGCAGGCCAGCGCGAGGGCGGCGAGCGCCAGACCTACACGAGCCACTGACACTCGGGGTACACCTTGATGTTGTTGCCGTAGGGCGAGAGGAAGTAGGCGATGATGTCCAGCCCGAAGTCGGGCAGCGACAGCCCGAGCAGGTTGATGTCGGGCGTGATCAGCCAGGCCGGCGTGTGTGTCCCGTCGCCGGCGGGCTGGCCGAGCGTGAACGTGTTGCCCGGTGTCGTGTAGCCCGGTGCCGGGCGGACGTCGAACGAGACGCCGCAGTCCGCGATCCCGAAGTGGATGATCGGCAGGTGGAGTGCACGCTCCTGCACGTTCTGGTTGATGTGCCAGCGCGGCGCGACGTTGCCGAACGGGATCGAGGCGTGCGGGATGTCCACGATGGTGATCGTGTCCGTACCGAGCGGGTCGGGCCAGTCGATGAAGACCGAGAACCTCTCCTCGAGGTCGACCGTCAGGTCGGTGTCCTGGCCGAACGTGAACGTCCCGAAGTCGCCGTCGAGGCCGGTGGTGAAGCCCAGGCGGAGGTTGACGTCCGAGAAGTCCGTCAGACCCAGCGTGACCCGGTGGATCTTCAGGTCGGCCGACAGGTTGCCCCGGTTCTGGAAGAAGCCGGTCTGACCGTCCTCACCGCTGCCCCAGTCGAGGGAGATCGACTTCTGGACCCGCCCGGCCGCCTCCAGGGCGAAGGCGTGGGTCGCCGGCGCGGAGGTGATGTGCAGGCGGGCACCGATCAGGTCGGCCGTGACCAGCTGGCCGAGGTCGGTGACGTCGAGCGTCACCGCGGCGGCGGCGTCGACGGGGTCGGCGATCCTCGCCGAGGCGAAGGCGTCGATGTCGAGGCCGGGGGAGAAGGCCGTCATCGTGAAGACCGGCGCGTCGACGGTGGTGCCGCTGCCGGCCTGGGTCTTCTTGCCGATCAGCAGGTCGACCGTCTTCGGTACGTCGTGCAGGTGCACGGACGCGGCGAAGTCGAGGTCACCCACGTGCTTGTACGCCGCCGTGATGTCGCTGATGCCCTGGTCCATCGCGACGTCGACCTCCTTCGTGTCGGCCCCGAAGGAGGCGTCCACGCTGATGGTCTTCGGGATCGCGCTGATGGTCAGCTGCGCCTCGTCGGTGTTGTCGTACTGCGCGTTGGCCGTGAACGCCCCGAGCGTCTCGCTGGCGACGTAGTCGATGCCGATGGTGTGCTGGCCGTCGGGCTCGGTGCGCGTGACGATCGGGCCGAAGGTGAAGTCGACGGGGTTGGCCGTCGGGATGCCCTGGGTCAGGTAGAGGCTGAGCGGCTTGGGCGCGAGCGCCTGCAGCTTGGCGTCGACCACCAGGGTGCCGTTGGTCGGGTGGAAGCCCGTCACCGTGTAGGTGCCGTGGGTCGAGTCGAGGTCGAGACCCGTCGGCAGTCCGGTCAGGTAGAGCTTGGCCCGGACCGCCTTGTCGGACCCGCTCGCACCGTCGCGGACGGCGACACCGTGGACCTGCGGCGGCACGGGCGTGGCGGCCAGCGCGGCGGCCTTGCCTGCGGCGACCGACAGCGTCAGGTCGGGGTTGGTGTTGCCTTCGTAGGTGATCCGGCCGCCCTCGCTGCGCAGTGTGACCTGCGACGGCAGGTTGCTCAGCTGGCCGGAGGCGACGACGTCGCCCTGCGCCAGGTGCGTCTCCGCGGCGAAGGCGAAGATGCTGTTGTCACCCATGTCGAGCCCGGCCTCGAAGCCACCGCCGTCGCCGTCGTCGGGCAGCTTGGAGAACGCCGCCCGGCGCAGGTTGCTGATCTTCAGGCTGGCGTCGAGGTTGCCCGAGGCCTCGTCGTAGTACGCCGCGAGGTGGTCGCCCGACAGCGTCGAGAACGTCTCGTGGTTGGTGACATTGGCGACGATCGAGCCGATGCCCCCCGCAGGTGCCTCGAAGAGGACGTCGCCGTCCGCCCAGGAGGCGTTCCACTTCGCCGGGATCGAGGTGATCGCCAGACCCGCGTCGAAGTCGCGGTCCGTGCCGAGCGTCGCGGCCGTGAGATGTGCGGTGGCCGCGGCGCTCGTGGTCGCGGTGTCGGCGTCCCAGTCGAGGACGGAGCCCTTCCCGTCGAAGAGCACCTCGGCGTGCGCCGGGATGCCGAGTACCTCGGCCGTGATCCGGTCGCCGCCCATCCGCTCGACGCCGGCGTACACCTTGTCGATGGAGTCGCTGGCGTCGTAGGTGATCAGGTCGCCGTCGAGGTCGACCGACATGTGCTTCGGGATGCCGTTGACCCGGTAGACCGCGTGGTCGACCTCCGTCGGCCTGGTGATGTCCGGGGTGGTCGTGTCGGTCGCCTCCACGAGGGCGATCTCGTCGTTGGCGGTGTACTCGATGTTCTGGTGCGTGCCCTGGCGGGTCAGGTCGACGCGCACCGACGACGGCAGCTTGTCGACCGTCGCGGTGAACCGGCGGTCGCTGTCGACGGGGCCCGACGTCGTGGCCTGGTCGATGACGGCGTCGACGCGGGTCGCGGTCGGGGTGTTGACCGTGATCGTGTCCTTGCTGCCGGTGCTTCGGTGCGTCATCTGGGCGCCCACGTCGAGCGTGGTCGGGAACGGGCTGAGCTGCACGGAGCCGGTCAGCGGGTCCTGCTCGGTCAGCGGTACGCCGCCGCTGCCACCGGTCAGCGACTTCACGCCGAACGTGATCGCCTCCGTCGGGCCGGGGTTGGTCGACGTGACGTCCGCTGCGATCTTGATGTCGCCCGTGATGGCGTCGACGATGTTCTTGAGCATCACCCGCGCGGTGCTGTTGCCCCCGAGCGTCGAGGCCCGGCCGTCGATCCCGACGGTGACTCGCTTCTTCACGATCGGGGTGTCGTAGACGGCGAACACGTGCGCCGGGAGCGGACCGCTGTTGGGCGCGATCCGCTGGACTGCGAACCGGGCGCCCACGTCGATCAGGTTGGTCACCGGGTTGAGCTGACCGAGCACGTCGGGCAGGTGGTCACCGGTCACGTCGGCCGGCACCGGGACGCCCACGGGCAGCGAGATGCTGCACGACAGGGTCATGGTCGGTGACTCGGCGCAGATCTTGTAGAAGAGCGGCGAGAGCAGGTTCACGACCGGCAGTGTGAACAGCTTGCCCTGGACCTTGCCGACCTCCTGCAGGAGCTCGTCGAGTGCGTCGAGCACCAGCGGGACGAGCGGCAGCGACGTGAGCGTGTCGTTGAAGCTCGGGGGGAGGCCTGCGGTGACGGCGCTCGACGTCCGGGCGGACGGAGCGGCCTTCGAGGTGCGCGGCAGCTGCGCGGAGGTCAGGCTCGGCGCCTCCGCGAGCTCCTCGGCGACGTCGTCCAGCGCCTCGCCGGTCTGGTCACGGTTCACCGGCGGCAGGTCGGAGGCGGGCGGCGTCTCGGCCGGTTCGTTCATGTCCTCCTTGAGCTGCTCTGTGCCCTCCTTGCCGAAGATCACCATCGCGACCCCGGCGAGGTAGGTCTCGCGCTCCTGCGCGGTCGGCGTCGTGTGGGTGACGGCGAGCAGGTCCTCGAGGAGACAGGAGCTCAGCCACAGCTGGGTGGGCTCGGGCAGTGCGTGGAAGCCCTCGGCGAGGATGTCGGCAGGAACCTCCTCCAGCGCGACGAAGTCCTTGCGCCAGGCATTGTCAGTGAACCGTGGCGACCACAGCTCGACGAAGCGGTCACGGTTCTCCGCTGTCGTGCCCTCGGTGGGCGGCGGTTCGGCGCAGCGTACGGCGCTGCCGTCGGCCTGCGCCGGGAGGGGCGCGGCATGCGCGGCCCCCGGGTTGACGAGGACGGCCAGCAGCACGGCCGAGGAGAGCGCAGCGCAAAGGGTCCGAGGGCGCACGGAGGTCACCTGCCGAATCGGGGGGATCGGGAGCAGAGCAGGATGTGGCGGTGCTCACTATCTTCTCGTGAGCGCCCGGGCGCCATAGCCCGTTCGAATCATTGTCCCGCCACGGCGGTGCCCGCTCCCGACCCGCGACCGGTCAGCGACTGATCAGCGACCCCGGAACTGCGGAGCCCGCTTCTCGAGGAAGGCACGCGGGCCCTCCTTGGCGTCCTCGGAGGAGAACACCGCGGCACCGATCTTCGCGTCGTCGGCCCAGCACTCCTCCTCGTGCTTGCCCTCGGAGTCGCGCATCGTCTTGAGGATCGCCTGGACGGCGAGCGGGCCGTTGGCCGCGATCCGGTCCGCGATCTCGTGCGCCTTGGCCAGCGCCTCGCCGTCGGGGACGACGTGGCCGATCAGGCCGAGCTCCTTGGCCTCGGGAGCGCCGAGGGTGCGCCCGGTGAGCAGCAGCTCGGCGGCGACCGTGTAGGGGATCTGGCGGGGGAGCCGTACGGCGGAGCCGCCGAGCGGGTACAGCGACCAGCGCGCCTCCGCGACGCCGAACTTGGCCGACTCGCCCGCGATCCGGATGTCGGTGCCCTGCAGGATCTCCGTTCCGCCCGCGATGGCGGGGCCCTCGACCGCGGCGATCAGCGGCTTGGTGAGCCGGAAGCCCTTGAGCAGGCCCTTGATCGTGGTCGGGTCGTAGGCGCCGGACTCGAAGCTCTCCGAGGGCGGCTTGTCGTCGGCGGCCTTGAGGTCCATGCCGGCGCAGAAGTACCCGCCGGCGCCGGTGAGGATGCAGACCCGGATCTCCGGGTCCTCGTTCACCCGGTCCCAGGCGGCCTCCATGATCCGCAGCATCTCGCTCGACAACGCGTTGCGGCGCTCCGGGCGGTTCATCGTGACGACCAGCTTGTGGCCGTCCTGCTCGACGAGGCAATCACTCATGTGAACAACGCTAGCGAAAAAGTGAAACGTGTTCTACTGTCGGCCTCGTGGCCCTGAACATCGCCGATCTCTTCGAACACGCCGTCGACGCCGTTCCCGACAAGCCCGCCGTCCAGGTGGGTGACGATGTCATCTCCTTCGCCGAGCTGGAGGCCGAGTCCAACAGGCTCGCGCACTACCTGCAGGCACAGGGCATCGGGACGGGCGACCACGTCGGCCTCTACGCGAAGAACAGCATCGAGCACGTCATCGCCCTGATCGGGATCCTCAAGGTCCGGGCGGTCGCGATCAACGTCAACTACCGCTACGTCGCCGGCGAGCTCGAGTACCTCTTCGACAACGCCGACCTCGTCGGCCTGGTCCACGACCGCGTGTATGCGCCGCTGGTCGCCGAGGTGCTGCCCAAGGTCGGTGCCATGAAGGCCGTGATCGCGGTGCCCAACCCGCTCGAGCCCGGCGACGAGAGCGACCTGTCGTCGTACGGCGGCGTCACGCTCGAGGAGGCGGTCGCCGGCCAGTCCGCCGCCCGTGACTTCGGCGAGCGCAGTCCCGACGACATCCACATCATCTACACCGGCGGGACCACCGGCTTCCCGAAGGGCGTCATGTGGCGCCACGAGGACTTCTGGCGGGTGCTCGGCGGCGGCATCGACTTCATGACGGCCGAGCCGCTCGAGGAGTACGACCAGTCCAAGAAGGCGCTGCAGGACAGCCTGGTCACGCTTCCCCTCAGCCCGCTCATGCACGGCGGCGCCCAGGCCTCGCTGCTCATGCACCTGTTCGCCGGCCAGGTCACCATCCTGGAGCCGAAGTTCGACCCGGTCCGCACCTGGGACCTCGTCGACAAGCACGGCGTGCAGATGCTCTTCATGACCGGCGACGCCATGGCGGTGCCGCTGATCGACGCCTACGAGGCCGGTGGGTACGACGGCCAGACCCTGTTCGCCATCGCCTCCAGCGCCGCGATCTTCTCCAAGTCGGTGAAGGAGCGCTGGATGAAGCACTTCCCCAACGCCGTCTTCACCGACTCGGTCGGCTCCTCGGAGACCGGCTTCCAGGGCACCGGCCTGCAGGACGCCAGCGCCCTGTCCACCGACGGCCCGGTCGTCTCGATCCCGCCGACCACCGTGATCCTCGGCGACGACAACCGGCCGCTCGACCCGGTCAAGGACGTCGGCAGGATCGGCCGGACCGCCCGCTCGGGCAACGTGCCGGTCGGCTACTACAAGGACCCCGAGAAGTCCGCCAAGACCTTCGTCGAGATCGACGGCGTGCGCTACTCGATCCCCGGCGACAACGCCCGGATCGAGGAGGGCAACCGGATCACCCTGCTCGGCCGGGGCTCCAACTGCATCAACACCGGTGGCGAGAAGGTCTACCCGGAAGAGGTCGAGCAGGCGATCAAGGCGCACCCCGGCGTGTACGACGTCCTGGTGGTCGGCCTCCCCGACGAGAAGTACGGCCAGAGCGTCGCCGCCGTCGTCGAGACCCGCCCGGGACACGAGGTCGAGCTCGAGGAGCTGCGCACCTTCCTGCGCGCGCACCTGTCCGGCTACAAGCTGCCCCGCGCACTGACCATCGTCGACGAGATCCCGCGCAACGCCACGGGCAAGGCGCAGTACCCGCGGGCCAAGGAGCTCGCGCTGGCCTCCCGTGAGCAGCGCGCAGAGAACGAAGGAGCGAACGCCTGATGCACACCGCCCTGTGCGATGCCTTCGGCATCGAGTACCCGATCTTCGCCTTCACCCCCTCCGAGCACGTCGCGGCCGCCGTGTCGCGCGCCGGTGGCCTGGGTGTGCTGGGCTGTGTCCGGTTCAACGACACCGACGAGCTCGACCGCGTACTGACCTGGATGGACGAGAACACCGACGGCAAGCCGTACGGCGTCGACGTGGTCATGCCGATGAAGATCCCCACCGAGGGCACCTCGGCCGACCTGTCGTCGTACATCCCCGAGGACCACAAGAAGTTCGTCGACGAGACCCTGCTCAAGCTCGGCGTGCCGCCGCTGCCGGAGGGCGAGGGCCGTGAGGGCGTCCTCGGCTGGCTGCACTCCGTGGCCCGCTCGCACGTCGACGTCGCGCTGCAGCACCGCCCGGTCCTCATCGCCAACGCGCTCGGCTCGCCGCCGGTCGACGTGATCGAGCAGTGCCACGAGGCCGGGCTCAAGGTCGCCGCGCTCGCTGGTGCGCCGAAGCACGCGCTGAGCCACGTCGCCAACGGCGTCGACATCATCATCGCCCAGGGCTACGAGGCCGGCGGGCACACCGGCGAGATCGCCAGCATGGTGCTCACGCCTGACATCGTCGACGCGGTCGGCCCGGACGTCCCGGTCCTCGGTGCCGGCGGCATCGGCTCGGGCCGCCAGATCGCGGCCTCGCTCGCGCTCGGCGCGCAGGGCGTGTGGACCGGCTCGATCTGGCTCGGCACCGAGGAGTACCGCAACCTCGCCGGCAACAAGGGCTGGGAGACCGCGTTCCTGCGGGCCACCTCGTCCGACACGGTGCGCACCCGGATCTACACCGGCAAGCCGGCCCGGCTGCTCAAGACGAAGTGGACCGAGGCATGGTCGGAGGAGGACGCTCCGGCGCCCCTCCCGATGCCGCTGCAGAACCTCCTCGTCGCCGACGCCCACAACCGGATCAACGCTTCCGGGGACCCCGACGTGATCTCGATGCCCATCGGGCAGATCGTCGGCCGGATGAACGAGGTCCGCCCGGTCGCCGAGGTCGTCGCCGACCTGGTGGCCGAGTTCGAGGCGACGGTCAAGAAGCTCGACGGGATCGCGGGGATCTGACGGATCTTTTCGCCGTACCGGCCGCACCAGTACGGCGTGACCGACTCCTCCCTCCTCCCGTGGGGCTTCGACGACATCGCTGCGTTCGGCGCCCGCCCTCACCTCGCCCCGCACCGGCTGCACGAGCAGCCGATGTTCACCGACGACGCTCTCGCCGACCTGCTGGACCGGCTGCCGCGGTCGGTCGTCCATCCGTACACGATGGGCGACGACCCGGCGCGCCCGGACCAGTGGCGGCGCGGTGCCGAGACCGACCTGCCCGGCAAGGAGCTGCTGGAGGTCGTCGCCCGCGGCCGCTTGTGGCTCAACCTGGTCGGCATCGACCGCCACGACCCTGAGCTCGCCCGCCTCGTCGACGAGCTGTACGCCGGGATCCGCGCACTGGTGCCCGGCTTCGCCCCGATCCGCACCTCGGCCACGCTGCTGCTGTCCTCGCCGTCGGCGATGGTCTACTACCACGCCGACAACCAGCCGAACCTGCTGTGGCACCTGCGCGGGCACAAGCGCGCCTACGTGTACCCGTGCACCCAGCGGTTCGTGAGCGACGAGAACCTCGAGCGGCTGGTGGCAGGGGAGACCGAGGAGGAGCTGCCGTTCGACCTCGGGTACGACGAGCAGGCCGCGGTGCTCGACCTCGAGCCGGGCCAGGTCGCCTGGTGGCCGCAGAACAGCCCGCACCGCGTCGAGAACCTCGGCGACATGAACGTCTCGCTGTCCACGGAGCACTGGACGGCCGCCTCGGTGCGCCGCGAGCACCTGTGGACGGCCAACTACTACCTGCGCAACCGGCTCGGCCGGGTGCCGCGCTCGACCCGGGAGCACGGCCTGCTCCCGGCCGCCAAGGTCGCGGCGATGCGGCTCGGCCGCCGCGCCGGCGTGCTCGCGCCCGGGCGGCAGCGAGGACTCGTCCCGAGCTTCACCGTCGACCCCGACGTGCCCTCGGGGGTCGGCGGGCTCGGCTGAGCCTGCGTACTCAGCCGGATCCGGGCCCGGGTGCGCAGGATCGGAGCATGACCACACGCCTGCGTCTCGTCCTGCTCGCCCTCGTCCTCGCGCCTGCGCTCACCGCCTGCGGCAACGCCGTCACCGCCGACGTCATCGGTACGACGGCCGTCACCGTCGGCGCCGACGGCCGGCCGGTCGCGCTGGTCCGGGTGTGCACGGGCGGCATCGACACCGTCCAGGTCCTCGGTGACCGCGTCGGGCTGGCAGACGACGAGCCGAACCCGGTCCTCGGGACCTGGCGGGCCGGTAGCGGGAACGGCGGCACCGTCGAGCTGGTCCTCGGCGCCACCAACGACGGGTGGAGCGGTCCCGAGGAGCTCTCGCTCGAGGACGACCGCACCTACGTGCTGAGCGCCCTCGACTCCGCAGCGGACGCCGAGGCCACCCAGGTGACCTTCACGCCGGTCCAGCTCGCGTCCCTGGCCCCGGGCGAGGTCGTCGTACGTGACGGCGAGGTCGTGCCGCGGGCCGAGGCCACCCGCTGTCCGGAGTAGCGACGACTTACTCATCTAGGTTGGTGCCATGACCCGCAACGTGCTGATCGCCGGAGCCGGACCCGGGGTGAGCGGCTCGCTCGCCCGCCTGTACGCCGCGGAGGGCGGCTCGGTCGGCCTGCTGGGCGCCGAGGAGGACGTCCTCACCCAGCTGCGGGGCGAGGTCGAGGCCGCCGGGGCGCTCGCCGGCTCGTCGGTCGTCGACCTCACCGACGACGCGGCCACCCGCGCGGCCGTGACCCGGATGGGGGAGCACGTCGGTCACTTCGACGTCGTCCACTTCAACCCCTCGGCGTACCGCGAGAAGGACCCGCTGAGCCTGAGCCCCGACGAGCTGCTCGCGGACGTCCGCCTCGGCGTCGGCGCGCTGCTCTCGGTCCTCCAGGCCGCGCGTCCGTTCATGGGGCCCGGCGGCCGGATCACGGTGACCGGGAGCATGGCCGCGGACACGCCGTGGTTCGGCGCGGCGTCACTGGGCGTGCAGAAGGCCGGGGTGCAGAACCTGGTGCGCAGCATCGACGCGACGCTGAAGGGCGACGGCATCCGCGCGGTCTCGGTGACCGTTCGCGGCCTGCTCAAGAAGGAGGGCCCGTTCGCGCCCGACAACGTGGCGCGCGCGTTGCGGGCCGCGATCGACCAGGACGAGGCGGACTGGCGCGCCGAGGTCCCCTACACCGGCTGAGCCTGGATCTCAGAAGGCCGAGACGTCCCCCGGCGCCCGCTGCGGCCGGCTGAGGGCCCGCACGAGTGCCACCTGCCCGTGGCGGCGTACGGCGACCGCGCTCAGCAGAGCGAGGACGTCGGCGACCACGTCGTCGGGGAAGTCGGGCGTCTCGACACCGACGCTGCTCGCCAGGTCGTCGGCGTGCACGACGATCTCCATCGCGCGGGTGACGAGGAAGTCGCTCGTGGAGAGTGACCAGCCCTGCCAGGGGATCCGGACCTGGTCCGGGATCCGGCGGTGGTGGTCGCGGAGCAGATCGGGCAGGCGCTCGAGTGCGGCGGTGCCGTGCGCGATGACGTCGTCCGGCCCGGTGTCGGCGGCGGCGTCGGCACCCTCGCGGATCGTCACGTTCACCTCGTCGTCGGGGCCGGCCTCGACCCAGGCCGCGCGGGCGTAGTGCTCCAGCAGTGGGATCGGCGGCTCCGCGACCGGCTCCATCTCCAGCAGCCGCACCGTGTTGCCGGCCTGCTGGACCAGGTGGTGCGCCAGGCCGCCCACGGACATCCCCGCGCACGAGCTCTCCTCGAGCCAGCCGGCCTTCACCTCGGTGCTCGAGGCGAGGTCGAGGGCGATCCGGGCGGCATCGACGAACGAGGCGTGCTCCATGCCCGCACACTAGCCACGGGTCGGTGGTCGACGTGAGCGCCGTCACCGTGCGAGGGTGGGCGCACTCGGCGGCCGGGGCCGCCCTACCGCAGACGACATGGGGGTCGCCATGGTGCACGAGGACACGACGCAGCGCACGGGCAGCCGGCCGCACGCGGTACGCCGGCTGGGGCTCGCCGCGGTGGCGGCCACGGTGGTCCTCGCCGGGGCGGTGCTGACGGCGGGCTCCTCGCAGGCCGACCTGTCGCTGAGCGGCGTGCCGCGCGCGACCTGCGCCACCGGCGACCTGCCCGAGACCGCGCAGCAGGGCCGGGTGCCGGCGGCCGACTACACGTCGGGGCGCGCGGCCCAGGGCTACCGCTGCAACACGGTGCAGGTCGGGCACCACGGCAAGCGCTCGGCGCTCGGGTCGGGCGGCTACAAGGTGCAGCGCTACACCGACGTCACCGGCCGCACCTGCGCCTACTACGACTCGGCCATGATGGTCGGCCTCAACCTGCCGGGCCTGCTCACCGGCGGTGCGGGCCTGGGCGTGGTCGTGCTCGACATGACCGACCCCGCCCATCCGGTGAAGACGGCCAACCTGATCACGCCCGCGATGCTCCAGCCGCACGAGTCGCTGCTGGTCAACCAGGAGCGCGGCCTGATCGCCGCCGTCATGGGCACCCTGGCGACCGCGCCGGGCGTGCTCGACGTGTACGACGCCAGCCAGGACTGCCGCCACCCGCGGCTGATGTCCACGACGCTGTCCGGCGTGATGGGCCACGAGAGCGGCTTCGCGCCCGACGGCCGGACCTTCTGGACCGCCGGCGCCGCGGGCTTCACGCTCACCGCCGTCGACCTCACCGACCCGCGGCGACCGCGCGTGCTGAAGACGAAGACCGGGGTGGTCTACCACGGGCTGCGGCTCTCCGACGACGGCCGCACCATGTACGTCGCCAACATCGGCAGCCCCAGCATCCTCACCGGCGGCCTGCTCGAGGGCGCCGGGCTCGACGTCCTCGACGTCTCCGACATCCAGGACCGTCGCCCGGATCCGGCCATCCGCACGCTCTCGCGGCTGACCTGGGACGAGTCGTCGATCCCGCAGGTCGCCGAGCCGTTCACCCGCGACGGGCGGCAGTACGTCCTCGAGGTCGACGAGTTCAGCGACCTGTTCGGTGACTTCTCACGCATCAACTCGCCGAAGAGCCCGGTCGGGGCCGCGCGGATCATCGACGTGACCGACCCGCGAGCGCCCTCCGTCGTCTCCAACGTGCGGCTCGAGGTCCACGACCCGCTGCTGCGCGCCGACGTGATGGGCGACCCCGGCGCCCGGATGATCGTGCGCAGCTACACCGGGCACTACTGCTCGCTGCCGACCCGCGACGAGCCGCGGATCGCCGGCTGCTCGATGATCGGCTCCGGGCTGCGGCTCTTCGACATCTCCGACCTGGCCCACCCGCGCGAGGTCGGCTACTTCAACCAGCCCGGCCCCGACGGCGGCGCAGCGCTCTCGCAGCCCGCATGGGACGTGGAGCGCCAGCAGGTCTGGTACACCGACCTGGACGAGGGCTTCTTCGCGGTCGGGCTGCAGGGACCGGCCGCGGCGCTGCTGCCCTGACCGGGCGGCTCAGGGCAGCAGCCGGCGATCAGGACGCGAAGCTGCGGCCGATCGCCAACGCCTGCTCGGTGGCGCCCCCGAAGAGGAACTCGAAGCGCTTGCCGCTGGTGAAGTAGCGGTGCGCCTCGCCGTCCAGGTCGATGCCGACGCCGCCGTGCACGTGGACCGTGGTGTGCGCGATCCGGTGGCCCGCGTCGGCGGCCCAGAGCTTCGCGGTCGCGACCTCGGTCGCGGCCGGCAGGCCCTCCTCGAGGCGCCAGATCGCCTGCCACAGCGTGAGTCGCTGGCCGAGGACGTCGATGAACCCGTCGGCCAGGCGCTGCGAGACGGCCTGGAAGGTGCCGATCGGGCGACCGAACTGCTCGCGGGTCTTGGCGTACTCCGAGGTCAGCCGCAGCGCACCCTCGGTCACGCCGAGCTGCTCGGCCGCGGCGAGCGCGACGAGGAGCTGGCCGAGGCGCTCGGGCGCCTCCGGCCCGCCGACCTGGGTGGCCGCGGCGCCGGAGAAGGTCACCAGCGCAGCCACGTCGCCGTCGCTGGTCCTCTGCGCGACCCGCTCGACGCCGGGCGCCGTCGCGTCGACGAGGTGGACGCCCACTCCGGACGGACCGGTTGCGGTGACGAGCAGCGCGTCGGCAGCCATGCCGGCCCGGACCAGGGTCTTGGTCCCGCTCAGCGCACCGGACGCGTCCGCCGTGACGGTCGGGGAGGCGGGCAGGTGCGCGCGCTCCTCGGCCACCGCGGCGGCGTACAGCTTGCCCGAGTCGGCGGCGTCACCGAGCGCGGCGAGGCAGGCGGCGTGCACGGCCAGCGGCACGGGTGCGACGCGCTTGCCGCACTCGACCAGCACGCGCGCGACCATGACCAGGTCCAGCTCGGTCCAGTCGAAGGCGTCGCCCAGCGTCGCCCACAGGTCGCGGTCGAACCGGTCGCCGCCGGCCTCGACCTCCTTGAGCCGCTCGTTGGTGGTCTTGTCAGCGAGGATCTGCGCGGCCAGCTCGGCGGCCTCGTCCTGCTCGGGGGTGAAGAGGAAGTCCATGTCCGTGCTCCTCAGGCTCGCTTGGCGGCGGGCAGGCCGAGGCCGACGTACCCGATGATGTCGCGCTGGATCTCGTTGGTGCCGCCGCCGAAGGTCATGACCAGCGACGAGCGGTGGAAGCGCTCGAGGCGGCCGGCGAGCACGGCGCCGGGGGAGTCGCCGGTGACCCCGGCGTGCGGCCCGACGACCTCCATCAGCGAGCGGTAGACCTCGGTCGCCAGCTCGGAGCCGTAGATCTTGGTCGCCGACGCCTCCGCCGGCGACAGCGGTACGCCGTGGTCGGCGTCCGCGGCCAGCTTCCAGTTGATCAGGGTCAGCGCCTCGATCCGGGCGTGCGCGCGGCCGAGCGCGATCTGCACCCATTCGGTGTCGATGACGCGACTGCCGTCGGGGTTGTGCGTCTCACGGGCCCAGTCCTTGACCAGGGTCAGCGAGTGCTGGAGGGGGGCGGCCGAGGTCAGCGCGACCCGCTCGTGGTTGAGCTGGTTGGTCATCAGCGCCCAGCCGCCGCCGCGCTCGCTGACCAGGTTGGACGCGGGCACCCGGACGTCGGAGTAGTACGTCGCCGACGTACCGACCCCGGCGACGGTGTGGACGGGGGTGTACGACACGCCCGGCGCGTCGGCCGGGACCAGGATCATCGACAGGCCCTTGTGGCGCGGCGCGTCCGGCTCGGTGCGGCACGCCATCCAGAGCCAGTCGGCGTACTGGATGAGCGAGGTCCACATCTTCTGGCCGTTGATGACCCACTCGTCGCCCTCGAGCGTCGCCTTGGTCTTCAGCGAGGCGAGGTCGGTGCCGGAGCCGGGCTCGGAGTAGCCGATCGAGAAGTGCAGCTCGCCGGCGAGGATCTTCGGCAGGAAATGCTCCTTCTGCTCCTCGCTGCCGTAGCGCATGATCGTCGGTCCGACGGTGTTGAGCGTGAGGTAGGGGATCGGCACGCCGGCGATCGCCGCCACGTCGGTGAAGATCAGCTGCTCCACCATGGAGCGGGCCTGGCCGCCGTACTCCTTCGGCCAGCCGATCCCGAGCCAGCCGTCGCTGCCGATCTGGCGGATGACGTCCTTGTAGACACCCGCCTCGCCGAACTCGCCGGTGGCGGACGCCAGGCCGGCGCGGATCTCGGGGGTGACGAGCTGGGCGAAGTACTCGCGAAGCTCCTCGCGCAGGGCCACCTGCTGCGGCTCCAAGTCGATGTGCATGTTGTCACCTTAACGTCAAAACTGTAACGTGTTCTACATGAGCGACACGCGACTTCTCGACCAGGGCACCGTGCCGATCCGCTTCGCTCGCGGCTGGCACTGCCTGGGGCTGGCCTCGGACTTCGCCGACGGCAAGCCGCACGCCGTCCACGGGTTCGGCACCAAGCTGGTCGTGTGGCAGGGCGGCGACGGCGAGCTCAACGTGCTCGACGGCTACTGCCGCCACATGGGAGGCGACCTGACCCAGGGCGAGGTCAAGGGCGACAACATCGCCTGCCCGTTCCACGACTGGCGCTGGGGCGGCGACGGCAAGTGCAAGGAGATCCCGTACGCGCGGCGCGTCCCGCTGCGGGCCCGCACGCAGCGCTACGAGACCGTCGTGCGCAACGGCCAGCTGCTGATCTGGCACGACCCGGAGGGCTCGGCGGCCGACCACGACATCCTGCCGCCGGAGCTGCCCGAGGTGATGTCGGACGCGTACACGCCGTGGTCGTGGAACACCAAGGAGATCAACGGCTCGCACTGCCGTGAGCTGATCGACAACGTCGCCGACATGGCGCACTTCTACTACGTGCACTTCGCGTTCCCGACGAGCTTCCGCAACATCTTCGACGGCCACACCGCGACCCAGTTCATGGAGTCGAAGGGCCGCCCCGACACGATGGGCGGTGGGTACGGCGACGAGAACTCGACCCTCAAGTCGGTCGCGACCTACTACGGGCCGTCGTACATGATCAACTGGCTCGAGGTCGACTACAAGGGCTTCGTCACCGAGGTCATCCTGATCAACTGCCACATCCCGACCGGGCCCGAGTCGTTCCTGCTGCAGTACGGCATCACGGTCAAGAAGCCCGAGGGCCTCGACGAGAAGACCTGCGCCTACATCGCCGAGCGCTACACGGAGTCCTTCGGTGACGGCTTCCTCCAGGACGTCGCGATCTGGGAGAACAAGGTCGCCGTGCAGAACCCGCTGCTGTGTGAGGAGGACGGCCCGGTCTACCAGCTGCGTCGCTGGTACGAGCAGTTCTACGTCGACGTCGCCGACATCGCGCCCGAGATGACCGACCGGTTCGAGTTCGAGGTCGACACCACCAAGGCCAATGAGTACTGGCACGCCGAGGTCGCCGAGAACCTCGCCAAGCGGGCGGCCGCCGAGGCCGCCGCGCCCGCGGACGCCTGAGGCCGGCGACGCGCGATGGCATCGTTCGTCCCGACCAGCGAGGAGACCCTCGACGACCTGCGGCGCTACACGGAGGACCGGCTGGTCGACGTGGCCTGCCTGGACTGCCTGGCGCGGGTGCGGGTCAAGAAGAACAGCGACCACCAGACCTCCGTGCAGTGGAGCGCAGAGGCGAGGTCGGCGTGTCAAGAGTTCGTGCGACGAGATCAGCGTCCCGGCGGACGGGACGTGCACAAGCCGTGCACGCGGCTGATGGCTAGCATCGACGACGCCGTCCGGGCCGGAGATGTCCCGGTCGGCGCGTACGACGGCTACTGAGCCATCTGTTCGAGGAGTGGGAGTTTCGTGGACATCGAGTCCTTCGTGCTGGACGTCGTCGGTGTGGTCGAGGAGACCGCCGACGCGAAGTCGATCAGCTTCGCCGTGCCCGCGGGCCAGGAGGAGACGTTCGACTACAAGCCCGGCCAGTTCCTGACCGTGGCGGTGCCCAGCGACCGGACCGGGATCGCGGCGCGGTGCTACTCGCTCTCCAGCAGCCCCCACGACGGCGGTCCGCTCACCGTCACCGTCAAGCGCACGGCGGAGGGGTACGCGTCCAACTGGATCTGCGACAACCTCGAGGTGGGCGACACGCTGCGCGTGCTCCCGCCGTCCGGCATCTTCACCCCGGCCTCGATCGACGCCGACCTGCTGCTCTTCGCCGGCGGCTCCGGCGTGACGCCGATCATGTCGATCACCCGCACCGCCCTCGCGCACGGCAAGGGCCAGATCGTGGTCTTCTACGCCAACCGCGACGAGTCGTCGGTCATCTTCGCCGCCGAGCTCACCCGCCTGGCCGCCGAGAACCCCGAGCGCCTGCAGGTCATCCACTGGCTCGAGTCCGTCCAGGGCCTGCCGACCGAGGCCCAGATGAAGGCCTTCGCGTCGCAGTACGGCGGCTTCGACTCCTTCGTCTGCGGCCCGGCGCCGTTCATGAAGATGGTCACCACCGTCCTCAAGGACCTCGAGGTGCCCCGCAGCCTGCGCCACCAGGAGAAGTTCGTCTCCCTGGGCGGCAACCCGTTCGGCGACCTCGAGGAGCTGCAGGCCGTCGAGGCCGAGATCGCCCTCGCCGAGTCCGACGACGACGGCCCGGGTGCCGAGGTCTTCGCCGACGCCCCGGCCGGCCCGGTCAAGCTCGAGGTCGAGCTCGACGGCGAGGAGTACACCTTCGACGACTGGGACCCGCGCACCAAGATGCTCGACTTCTTGGAGTCGAAGGGCGTCAAGGCGCCGTACTCCTGCCGTGAGGGTGAGTGCTCGGCCTGCGCCATCCGCTTGATCGAGGGCGACGTCAAGATGGTCTACAACGACGTGCTCGACAACGACGACCTCGAGGACGGGATCCGCCTGGGCTGCCAGTCGGTGCCCTTGACCGACACCGTGAAGGTGAGCTACTCCTAGAGACGACAACGGCCACCGGCTGCACCCCCCTAGGATGCAGCCGGCGGCCGTCCGTCTGTGTGGCTACCGGCCTCAGGCGGTCGGGGCCGGGGTGGCCGGCTGGGCGGCCAGGCACTTGTCGAGGCGCGCCTGCGCGTGCTCGACGCGCTGCACCTGGAACTTCTTGGCCTTCTGGACGTGCTGCTTCTTCTCCTTGGCCGTGGCGAGCTCGGCCTTGGCGTTGCGCTTCTCCTGGGCCGTGTCGGAGGCCTTGACCTCGGCCTTCGCCTCGGCGACGGCCTCCTTCTTGGCGGCGAGCTTCGCGGTCAGCGACTCGAGCTTGGCCTCGGCCTTGTCGAGCTGCGCCTGCTGCTTCGCGCAGGGGGCGTCGGTGGGCGGCGCGGCCACGGCGCCGGTCAGCGGCGCGACGGTGAAGCCGAGGGCGAGCACGGCCGCGGCGGCGGCGGTACGGGCGAGAGTCATGGGTGACGCTCCTTTTCGTTGGTCGAATCGTTCGTCACCCGGTACATGTCGCTGACCGGCCCGTGCGTTACATCGCTGCCTCAGCGCATCCGGGCGGCGAGCCTGGTCGCGGTCATGTGGGCGATCGACTCGATCGAGATCATCGGGTTGACGCCGGAGGCGGTCGGGAAGCAGGAGCCGTCGGCGACGTACAGCCCCTCGACCTCCCACGTGCGTCCGTCCGGGTCGACCGCGGACGTGTCGCGCGAGCCGCCCATCCGTGCGGAGCCCATGATGTGGAGCGCGGCGAGGGCGAGGGTGGCGGGCGCAGCACCGGCCGCGCGCAGGTCCTGCTCGAAGGTCGTGGCGGAGCCGCGGACGCCCGGCTCGTAGCTGACCGTGCGGTGGTGGGTCGAGGCGATCCAGCGGGCGCCGGCGGCCTCCGCGATCCGGGCGCCACCGACCAGGCCCTGGACCAGGTGGTCGGTGTCGCGCGGGGACAGCCGGTAGCGGACGACGGGCTCGCCGTGCCGGTCGACCTGCACGGTGCCGCCCGGGTCGCGGTCGCGCACGATCACGGCGACGCCCAGCGTGTGCCGCAGCTCGTTCATGCGGCGCCGGAAGTCCTCGGCGCCGCGCCAGTTGACGAAGCCGGTGCCGAACGCCGGCGTCAAGGGGGCGGTCTCGAAGAGCACGCCGTACCCGTCGCCGTCGAGGTCGGTGAGCGCATCGACGTACCGGCTCTGCATGGCGCCCACCCATCCGTCGACAGGCTCCTCCATCCGGCCCCAGACGGCGGTGGCGGGGTGCAGGCGGAGGTGGCGGCCGATGTTGGGGTTGGTCAGCCCGCTGCGCTGGAGCAGTGCCGGGGTCTGGATCGCGCCCGCCGCGACCACGACGGCGCGGGCGCGGACCTGGACCCGGTGGCCGTCCGCGGTGACGCCCTCGATCCCCGTCGCGCGCCCGAAGCTCGTCGTGACGGTGCGGACCGTGACACCGGTGCAGATCCGGGCGCCCGCGTGGGCCGCGTCCTCGAGCCAGGTCTTCGCCGTGGACTGCTTGGCGCCGAGCCGGCAGCCCATCCCGCACCGGCCGCACTCGACGTCCTGGTCGCACCCGACCACGTTGCGCGGCATCGCGGCCACGTCCCAGCCCAGCGCCCGGGCGCCCCGCTCGAGGATCGCGTCGCGCGGGGCAGCCTTGTCGTGGTCGGTGTTGACGCCGAGGCGGGTGCACACGGCGTCCATCGAGGCGGTGTACTCACCGGTGGCGAACTGGGGTACGCCGTGCCCGGCCCACTCCTCGCGCACGCGGTCGGGTGTGCGGAAGGACGTCGAGTAGTTCACGACGGTGCCGCCGCCGAGGCCCCGCCCGGCCAGCAGCGCCACCTGGCCCTCCGCCGTCGACTGCGGGCTCAGGGCGTAGAGCTCGAGGAAGCCGGTCTCCTCGCTGCCGTCGAAGTGCCGCTCGTCGTGCAGGCCGCCCGCCTCCAGCACGACGACGTCGAGCCCGGCGGCCGCGAGCGCCCCGGCCGCCGTACCGCCGCCGGCACCCGAGCCCACCACGACCACGTCGCAGCTCATCGTCGTGTCGTGGGTCAGCGGCATCGGCCGGACCACCGGTGTCGGCGGGTCGGCGCGGACCCCGAGCGGGCCCGGGTAGCCCATCTCGTCCCACAGTGCCTGGCCGCCGGTCATGAAGTAGGGGAGCAGGCTCGCGGTCTTCAGGCCCTGGAAGAGCACCCGCTTCGCGCCCACGCGGCTGTCGGACAGCGACAGCAGGACCTGCTCGCGCGCCGCCTGGTCGAGCTCGGAGAAGCGGCGGGGGCGCCCGGTGAGGGCGAGTCCGAGCGCCCGGCTGTCCCACGCGTCGAGGAGCGCCCGCAGCTGACGTACCTCGCCGGTGCGCGGGTTCGCCTCCGCGATCCGCAGCGCCAGCTCGTGGGCGCCGACCTCGGTCGGGGCCGGGACGCCGTCGCCACCGGGGGCGAAGGTGTCGGCGATGAGGCCCATGGCCCTGACCTGCCGCGCAGTGAACGCCATGACGGGACTGTAGGGCGTGTCGGTGGGTCGTGGGAGGGTCTCGGCATGACTGCTGTGCCCGGTCCCGACGGCCTGCCCCGCTGCCCGTGGGCCGTCAGCGCCCCGGAGTTCCCCGCCTACCACGACACGGAGTGGGGCTTCCCGGTCGTCGACGACCAGCGGCTGTTCGAGAAGGTCAGCCTCGAGGGCTTCCAGTCCGGCCTGAGCTGGCGCACCATCCTGGTGAAGCGTCCCGCCTTCCGCGCCGCCTTCGCGGGCTTCGCCTTCGACGTGGTCGCGGGCTACGACGAGGCCGACGTCGCCCGGCTGCTCGCCGACGCCGGGATCGTGCGGCACCGCGGCAAGATCGAGGCGGTGATCAACAACGCCGGCCGCGCGCTCGACCTGGTCGAGGAGCGCGGCTCGCTGGCGGCGTACTTCTGGGGCTTCGAGCCGCCCCTGTCCGAGCTGGGCGACCCGCAGACCCTCACCACCTCGCCCGCCGCCGTCGCGATGTCGAAGGACCTCAAGAAGCGCGGCTGGCGGTTCGTCGGGCCGACCACCGCGTTCGCGTTCATGCAGGCGATGGGGCTGGTCAACGACCACGTCACGGGCTGTGTGACCCGTGAGGAGGTCGCCCGCGCCCGGGCCGGCTTCACGCCCCCGGCGTGAGGGGCTGCGCCTCGACGACCCAGACCGTGTTGCCATCGGCATCGGCGACGGAGAACATCAGCGGCACCGGGCCCTCGCCGCCCATGAGCTCGCCGACGACGACCCCCTCGTGCGAGAGGCGGGACCGCTCCCCGCGGACGTCCGTCGCCTCCACGCCGACGGCGCCCCCGCCCGGCGCGGAACCGTCCCAGGCGACGTTGAGCGCCAGCACCGCGACCGATCCCGGCGGCGCGACCTCCACCCATCGGCCGGCGGCCTCGCCCTCGCCGAACGCGAGGTCCGAGCGCAGCTCCCAGCCGAGCGGTCCGGTGTAGAACGCGACGGCGGCGTCCTGGTCGGCGACGGTGAACATGGCGGTGGCGAGCGAGGTCACGGTGGTCACCTCCCGAGACTCCCACAGCGGTTCCACGCCGTGAAGCCACGCGCCCAGCACCGCCACGGTGTCCGGCACGAACTCCCGCGTCGCCAGCATCTCCCGCAGCCGCTCGACGCTCACCCACTCGCCCCAGGCGACCTCCTCGGCCTGCCAGGTGATCGGGCCGTCGTAGACGCAGGTGTAGGCGAACGCGTGGTACGACGTGTGCGCGTCGGTGTAGTCGTCCTCGCCCAGCGGTTGGAGGTCGACACCGGTGACCCCGAGCTCCTCGGCCGCCTCGCGCACCGCGGCGTCGTACGGGTCCTCGCCGGCCTGGAGGACCCCGCCGGCCGCGAAGTCATAGCAGCCGGGGAAGACGTCCTTGGTGTCGGTGCGCCGGTGGACGTAGACCTCGCCCGCGCTGTTGCGCACCACGACCAGGGTCGCCGCGTGGCGCAGGTTCCGGGCCCGCATCTGTGAGCGCGGCACCGACTCGCCGGTCGGGCGGCCGTCGGCGCCGTACAGGGCGACCTGTTCCTCAGCGGGTCCGGTCGGGGCGTCGTGGGACGGTCCAGGCATGTCCTCATCCTTCCGTCTCGGTGGTTGCGGTGCGAGGAGCGCCCGCGACGAGCCTCGGAACCTCCGGGCAATCCGCGCTGACTGTCCGCGGGCTTCGGCTGCATAGCCGGCACAGTGCGGTAAGGCGCAGCAACGACGAAGGTCCGTAGGAGCCGGGTTCTGCGGTCGGCCTGCGGTTCCCGCCAGGAGGTCGAGGAGGTCGCGCAGCGACCGTCACGAGACCACCGGGGCCGTACGTGGCAACTGTCCGCGGGCCTCGGGTACGTAGCCGGTCGCGTTCCGAAGAGCAGCGACGAAGACGGTCGGGAGGTCGCCGGGTTCCCCGGTCGGGATGCGGTCTGCACGGTCGGAAACCCCTAGAAACAAGGCGAAAGTCTCCTCCAACCTCTTGGAGTCGAACATATGTTCTAGTAGAATGGGTGCATGAGGCGGACTCAACCCGCTGTTGCAACGAGTGCCTCGTTGAGCACCTGTCCGGGAGTTTGCCAGTTGAGCGTCATGCGGGGCCGGGTGTTGAGCCGCAGCGCCACGTCGTCGCACTCGGTCTGAGTGACTCCAGTCAGGTCAGAGCTCTTGGGCCAGTACTGGCGGAGCAGGCCGTTGGTGTTCTCGTTGCTGCCGCGCTGCCAAGGCGAGTAGGGATCGCAGAAGTAGACGCTCACACCGGTCTCGACCTTGAACCTGGCGTGTTCGGCCATCTCGGTGCCGCGATCCCAGGTGATCGACTTCACCAGGTCGGTGGGCAGCGTGGCGATCAACTGTGCCAGCGTCATCCGGGTCGTCTCGGCGGTGTGCCGGCCGGGGATCGGGGCCAGCAGCACGTACCGGCTCGAGCGCTCCACCAATGTGATGATCGACCCCTTGCCCTTGGCGCCCATCAGCAGGTCACCCTCCCAGTGCCCAGGTACAGCGCGGTCTTCTACCTCGGCGGGACGTGCGCTGATCAGCACATCATCACTGAGTCGGATGCTGCTGCGTTTTGCGGCACTGGCCTGCGGCTTTCGTTGCATCCGCTTCGAACGCAGGTGCTGTGTGAGCTCCCGCTTGAGCTGGCCCTTGGTCTGAACGAACAGCGCCTGGTAGATCGTCTCGTGGGACACCCGCATCGCCTCGTCATCGGGGAACATCACCGGCAGCATCGCCGCGATCTGCTGCGGGGACCAGTCGGCCCGCAGCAGTTCCCAGACCTTCTCCCGCAACGGGCCATGGTCAAGCCGGCGCCGGCACCGCCGACGTGCCCGCCGATCGGCGAACTCCTGGGCCGAGGCTGCGTCATATCGATTCCGGTAGCCCTTGCCGCCGCCGCGCGCGATCCGGCCTCGCACCGACCTTGACCCGTACCCGGTAGCCCGGTGTCGACGCAGCTCACGCGAGATCGTCGAGGGATGTACCCCCACCAACGCTGCGATCGTCCGCTGCGGCAGACCAACTCGATAACCCCGCTCGATCACCGACCGCTTCTCAGCGGTCAAACGCTTTCCTGCCATCCGCGCAACCTCCACTTTCCCGCATGGAGTTGCAACAGCCGATTGAAACCGCCTGATCTCGGACCTCTCGGATGCCACGCCGGAGCAGCTGCTCCGCGCGGCCGAGGACGGCGTCCGGGATCGGCGGAAGGCCGAGGTCCGGCAGCTCGAGCTGCTGCTCGCGTGGGCCGACCTGCACTCCGGTGACCCGCAGGTCGAGCCCGGCGCGGTACCAGTGAGGTTCGGTGGACCGCGGCTCATCTCGTTGGGTGGGGACGGGACTCCGGAGGTCGCCGACCTCGCGCTGGTGGAGATGGCGATCGCCCGGCACGAGCACGTGCTCGCGACCCGTGGCGCGCTGGCCGATGCGTTCGACCTGCGCCACCGCCTCCCCGCCGTATGGGAAGGCGTGAAGTCCGGCCGGTGCGAAGTGTGGGTGGTGCGGCGGGTCGCACGGATGTCCCGCGCGCTCGACCGCCACCAAGTTGCGCTCGTCGATACCGCCGTCGCATCTGCTCTGGACCAGTCGCCGTCGCGGATCCTTGCCATCGCCGAGGCCAAGGTGATCGAGGCCGACCCCACCGCTCATCAGACCCGGATCGACAAGAACCAGAACGACAAGGGTGCCTGGTACCCCAAGCCCCGCCCGGGCTCCCAGGCCGACGACAACGATGCGGTCAACACTGCCGGTATCGGGACCGTGTTCGCCCGGCTCGACGAGGCCGACGCCCTCGCCCACCAGCACACGGTCGACGACCTCGCGGCTGCCCTCGCCGAGCACGCCGACGTCCCCGAGGGCGCCGAACCACTGTCGATGGAGCACTGGCGGGCCGAGGCGTTCGCGATGCTCGCCGACCCCGCCGCCGTCCTCGCGTTCCTCCACGGCATCGACGACACCCCGGGCACCTCGGAGGTCGAGGAGGTTGCGCAGCAACCGTCACGAGACCCCCGCCGGTCCGCGGAGATCGTTGTCCACGTCGCGCTCGACGACACCGGCGCCCTCGGACCCGTTGCCCGGGTCGAGAGCCTCGGCCCACGACTCCTCACCCAGGTGAGCGACCTCCTGGGTCGCCACACGACCATCACCGTGCAGCCCGTCATCGACCTGCACACCGGACGCTCGGTCAACGGCTACGAACACCCCACCGACATCAAACAGCGCACCCGGCTACGCACGGTCGGGGACGTGTTCCCCCACGCCACCGGCCTCTTCGCGAAACACGGCCGGACACCGGATCACGACCACACCACGCCGTACGACAAGCACGGACCACCCGGCCAGACCGGCGACCACAACGACACCCCGCTCGCCCGGCACCACCACCGGGCCAAGACCCACGTGCCCGGCTACACGGTGATGCAGCTCGGACCCGACAAGTGGATCTGGGGCACACCCCACGGCCTCTACAGACTCGTCACCGGCGGCGGCACCACCGCGATCACCCGAGCCGAGTACCTGCTCCATGCGCAGGACGCGATCGTCCTCGCGGAGGGCTACGCCGCCTGAGGGTGGCGCACCTCGGGCCTACCAGCCCCGCTCGCGCCACTCCGCGACGTGCGGCCGCTCGACGCCGAGCTGCGAGTCGTTGCCGTGGCCCGGGTAGAACCACGTGTCGTCCGGCAGCGCGCCGAACAGCTTCGTCTCGACGTCCCCGATCAGCGACACGAACGCATCGGCATCGCCGAAGGTCCCGCCGACGCCGCCGGGGAACAGGGAGTCGCCGGTGAACAGGTGGGGATGCCCGGCGGGGTCGCGGTAGAGCAGGCAGATCGAGCCGGGGGTGTGGCCGGTGATCCGGATGACCTCGAGCTCGCAGGAGCCGACCGGCACCCTGTCGCCGTCGGTGACGCGCCGGGAGACCGGGACGCCGGTCTGCTCGGTGATGGCGTCGGCGTCGGGCTCACCCGCGACGACCTCCGCCCCCGTCTGTCGTACGACGTCGGCCAGCGCCCGGTGGTGGTCCCAGTGCTGGTGGGTGGTGACGACGGCCGACAGCCCGTCCGCGCCGATGAGCGGGAGCAGCACCTCGGGCGAGGCGGCGGCGTCGATGAGGACCTGGTCGCCGGTGTCGGTGCAGCGCAGCAGGTAGCAGTTGTTCGACATCTTCTCGTCGACGGCGACCTTCGTGATGGTCAGCCCGGCCAGCTCGCGCACGTCGGCGGGACCGCCGACCGTGACCTCTCCGGTGTAGCTCATCGTCCCTCCAGGCTCGGCAGCGTTCCGGTCGTGCTCGAGACTACTGGCGCCGCGGTGCGGCCGGTCGCCCACCAGGCGAGGGCGCCGAGCGGGCCGCTCACGGTCGGGGCGTCGGCGGCGGGGGAGCCGAAGGCCCAGCGGGCGGGCTCGTCGGTGGCGACGACGTGGAAGCCGGGGCCGTCGTACCGCTCGGCATCGTCGTGCAGGAACGTCATCGCGGTGCTCGGTGGCCAGTCGGAGGCGGAGTAGCCGGCGCCGAGGTCGGCGTGGTGGATCTCCACCTCCCTCAGCCGGAGGTGCGGTACGGCGTTGGCGGACATCAGTCGTCCGCCGGGGGTGCGCTCGAAGGTCGTGCCCGGGGCCAATCCGGCGGCGACGTCGAGCACCGCGGCGAGGCTCGCGGACCCGGCGACCAGGCGCGCGAGGACCTCCTGCGGGGGCGCGGTGGCGAGCACGGCGATGTCGCCGTCCCTCGCCTCGTCGGAGGAGTACATGCTCGCCGGAGCACCGTCGCGGATGCCGCGGAGAACCCCGGCGAGGCTCTCGGCGTTGAGCGCGAGGTGGGCGAGCACGTGGCCGCGGCTCCAGCCGGTGCACAGCGACGGGGCGGCCCAGTCGGCGGCGGGCAGGGCGCGGGCGGTGGCGAGGAGCCGGTCGGTGGCGGCGGCGAGGGTGGAGGTGGGGGAGGTCACGCCCCCATCATCCACATCCCGGCCTGCGCGAACAGGGCGGGTGTCGGTGCCGGGTGAGAGGCTGTTCCCTGTGCGTCGCGGCTTGCCCGCCGGCGTACGATGGCGAACACTTGTTCGAAGACGTCGAGACTCTCAAGAGGGACCGGTAGTGACCGATCAGCTGATCATCCGTGGGGCACGCGAGCACAACCTCAAGGACGTCTCGATCGACCTTCCCCGCGACTCCCTCATCGTGTTCACCGGCCTGTCCGGCTCGGGCAAGTCCAGCCTCGCGTTCGACACGATCTTCGCCGAGGGCCAGCGGCGCTACGTCGAGTCGCTGTCGGCCTACGCCCGACAGTTCCTCGGCCAGATGGACAAGCCCGACGTCGACTTCATCGAGGGCCTCTCGCCCGCGGTCTCGATCGACCAGAAGTCGACGTCCAAGAACCCCCGCTCGACCGTCGGCACGATCACCGAGGTCTACGACTACCTCCGTCTGCTCTACGCCCGGGCCGGCCGCGCCCACTGCCCGACCTGCGGCGCACCGATCGAGCGGCAGACGCCGCAGCAGATCGTCGACCGGATGCTCGCGCTCGAGGAGGGCACCCGGTTCCAGGTGCTGGCGCCGGTCGTCCGCGGCCGCAAGGGCGAGTTCGTCGAGCTGTTCCGTCAGCTGCAGTCCCAGGGCTTCTCCCGGGCCCGGGTCGACGGGGAGACGCACAACCTCGACAACCCGCCCACGCTCGACAAGAAGTACAAGCACACCATCGACGTCGTCGTCGACCGGCTCGCGGTCAAGGAGTCGGCCAAGCGCCGGCTCACCGACTCGGTCGAGACCGCGCTCGGCCTGGCCGGTGGACTGGTCGTGTTCGACCTCGTGGACAGCACCGAGCCCGGGGGCCAGGAGCTCAAGTTCTCCGAGAAGATGGCGTGCCCCAACGACCACCCGATCGAGACCGACGACCTCGAGCCGCGCTCCTTCTCGTTCAACTCGCCCTTCGGCGCCTGCCCTGCCTGCACCGGCCTCGGCACCCGGATGGAGGTCGACCCCGAGCTGGTCGTCCCCGACCCGACCGCGACCCTGGCCGAGGGTGCGCTGCAGCCGTGGAGCCACGCCCACGTCGCCGACTACTTCGGCCGGCTGCTGATCGCGCTCGGCGAGGAGCTCGGCTTCGACGTCGACACGCCGTGGGAGCAGCTCACGCCCAAGGCCCGCAAGGCGATCCTCGAGGGCCACCCGACCAAGGTGCACGTCGTCACCCGCAACCGCTACGGCCGCGAGCGCTCCTACTACGCCGACTTCGAGGGCGTGCGCACGTACGTCGAGCGCCGCCACCGCGAGGCCGAGAGCGACACCAGCCGGGAGCGGTTCGAGGGCTTCATGCGCGAGGTCCCGTGCCCGGTGTGCGCCGGCAGCCGGCTCAAGCCGGTGTCGATGTCGGTGACCCTCGGCGCCCGCGACAGTGCTGACGGACGCGGCGGCAAGAACATCGCCGAGGTCTGCGCACTGCCGATCAACGAGGCCGCCGCCTACCTCGCCGACCTCGACCTGTCGCCGCGCGAGCGCCAGATCGGCGAGCGGGTGCTCAAGGAGATCCAGGAGCGGCTCAACTTCCTGCTCGACGTGGGCCTCGACTACCTCTCGCTCGACCGGCCCTCGGGCTCGCTGTCGGGCGGTGAGGCCCAGCGGATCCGGCTCGCGACCCAGATCGGCGCCGGCCTGGTCGGCGTCCTCTACGTCCTCGACGAGCCGTCCATCGGTCTCCACCAGCGAGACAACCAGAAGCTGATCGAGACCCTGGTCCGGCTCAAGGACCTCGGCAACACCCTGATCGTCGTCGAGCACGACGAGGACACCATCCGGGTCGCCGACTGGATCGTCGACATCGGGCCCGGTGCCGGCGAGCACGGCGGCCAGGTCGTCCACTCAGGCACGGTCAAGGACCTGCTCGAGCACCCCGACTCGATGACCGGGCAGTACCTCTCCGGTCGTCGCGAGATCCCCGTGCCCGCCATCCGCCGTCCGCGGACCAAGGGCCGCGAGCTCAAGGTGATCGGCGCCCGCGAGCACAACCTGAAGAACGTCGACGTCGCATTCCCGCTCGGCGTCTTCACCGCGGTCACGGGCGTGTCCGGCTCCGGCAAGTCCACGCTGGTCAACGACATCCTCTACACCTCGCTGGCCAAGCAGATCTACAACGCCCGCGCCATCCCCGGACGCCACCAGAGGATCACCGGCCTCGAGCACGTCGACAAGGTGATCCACGTCGACCAGTCGCCGATCGGCCGCACCCCGCGGTCCAACCCGGCGACCTACACCGGCGTCTTCGACCACGTCCGCAAGCTGTTCGCGCAGACGCCCGAGGCGAAGATGCGCGGCTACCAGCAGGGCCGGTTCTCGTTCAACGTCAAGGGCGGCCGCTGCGAGGCGTGCGCCGGCGACGGCACGATCAAGATCGAGATGAACTTCCTGCCGGACGTCTACGTCCCGTGCGAGGTCTGCCACGGCGCCCGCTACAACCGCGAGACGCTGGAGGTGCACTACAAGGGCAAGACCATCGCGGAGGTCCTCGACATGCCGATCGAGGAGGCGCAGGAGTTCTTCGCCGCCGTGCCGGCGATCGCGCGGCACATGACCACACTGACCGAGGTCGGGCTGGGCTACGTCCGGCTCGGGCAGCCGGCGACCACGCTGTCCGGTGGCGAGGCGCAGCGGGTCAAGCTCGCCGCCGAGCTGCAGAAGCGGTCCACCGGGCGCACGGTCTACGTGCTCGACGAGCCGACCACCGGCCTGCACTTCGAGGACATCCGCAAGCTGCTCGGCGTGCTGTCCGGCCTGGTCGACAAGGGCAACACCGTCCTGGTCATCGAGCACAACCTCGACGTCATCAAGACCGCCGACTGGCTGATCGACATGGGTCCCGAGGGTGGCTCCCGCGGCGGCACCGTGGTCGCCGAGGGCACGCCCGAGGACATCGCGGCGACCGCGGGCAGCCACACCGGCGCCTTCCTCAGGCCGCTGCTCGAGGGACGCTCCGCGCGCCAGCCGACGGGCCTCAAGCGGGCCCCGGCAGCGGCGGTCAAGGCACCGGCCAAGAAGGCCGCCGCCAAGAAGACGGCAGCGAAGAAGGCGCCCGCCAAGAAGGCACCTGCGAAGAAGAGCGCGGCGAGGGCGGGCTCATAGGTCGCTCTCAGGAGCGGACCGTAGCCTGACGCCCATGACTTCCTCGGTGAGCAGGAGACGGGCCCTCGCGGGCGCCGCCACCCTCGGTGTCGGCGTCCCCCTGCTGGCGGCCTGCGGCGACGACTCGACCGCCGCCACGGACCCGGCGACGACCCCTGACCCCACCTCGGCCGCGCCCACGACGGCGCCGACGACAGCGACCACGACCGCCGACGCCGGCGCTGCGACCGGGGGCGCGACCGGCCTGGTCGCCGCGGCCGACGTGCCGGTCGGCGGTGGTGTGGTCCTCAAGGCCGAGGAGATCGTGGTGACCCAGCCGACCGCGGGCGACTACAAGGCGTTCTCGGCGCTGTGCACCCACCAAGGCTGTCTGGTCGGCTCGGTGAGCGACGGCTCGATCCACTGCCCGTGCCACAACAGCCTGTTCTCCGCGGTCGACGGGTCCGTGGAGAGCGGTCCGGCGAGCGGTCCCCTCGCCGCGGTCGCGGTCAGCGTCGTCGACGGGCAGGTGCAGCGCGCATGACGCCGCGTACGACGATCGGTGAGGTCCGCGCCAGCCGCCGCATCGTCTTCTCCGGCCTGGGCGCCCTCGGTGTCGCCGCCGCCCTGGCCGGGTGCGCCGGCAGCGACGGCGGCTCGACGAAGACGAAGGTGAGCGCCGGCACCGAGCTCGCGTCCACGTCGGAGGTCCCGGTCGGGGGCGGCATCATCCTGGCCGACCAGAAGGTCGTGATCACCCAGCCCACCGCGGGGACGTACGACGCGTTCAGCGCCGTGTGCACCCACCAGGGTCTCCTGGTGACCTCGGTCGAGGACGGCACCATCCACTGCGCCAACCACGGCTCGTCCTACTCCGCGACCACCGGTGCGGTCGAGGGCGGCCCGGCGCCGTCGGCATTGGCGAAGGTCGACATCAAGGTCGAGGGCAACAAGATCCTCGCCGCCTGATCGGCGGCCGACCGGCGCCACGCGCGATCCCTCGGCGACACCCTGCGGTCGAGCCGCGCGTCGAGGACCTGCCGCGCCTCGTCGTACCGGCCCGCGCGGAGCAGCGCCGCGATCCGAGCCTCCTCGACGATCTCGCGCTGGGCGTCCGACCCGCCGAGTCGCCACGTCGACGACGCCAGAGCCGCGAGCCGGTCGGCGGCGGCCGAGGAGCGACCGGCCGCGAGCAGGCCCAGCGCCGTCGCCAGCGGAGCGACCACCTCGCGGTGCGTCGGACTCGGGTGGTGGGCGCACCAGGCGGCCAGGTCCCGCAAGCCCGCCCGGTCGCCGGTCGCCAGCAGCGCGACCGCCGCGTGCAGGCCCAGGAACGCCGTCCCGGGCCGCTCGAGCACGTCGCGGCCGGTGACGGCGACGACCTCCGCGAGCGGAGGCACGTCGGTGGCGTCCGGGGTGATCGCCCAACGGAACAGCAGCGACCCGCTGTCGACGAGTGCTCGGCAGCCGACCGCCTGCCGCGGCTGGAGCTGGCGTTCGTACCGCGCGCGGACCGCTGCGAGGTCGCCGATCGACAGCTCGTGCAGGGCGGCGTGCCAGGAGAAGTGGGTGAGGCTGTCGGTCGAGGCACCGTCGCCGAGGATCCAGCCGTCCATCCACGCCAGCCCGGCCGCGTGGTCGCCCGTCTCGTAGTGGGCGTGCGTCCGGGCATGGGCCGCGTGGCCGCCCGAAGGCTCGGCTGCCAGGGAGCGGCAGGAGAGCTCCATCGCGTCGTCGAACCGACGCTGCTCCTGGCGCACGAACGCCATCAGGCCGGTGATCCAGGGGTCGTCGCCGTACGCCGGCGCCGCGTCCTCCGCGATCCGCCACGCCTGCTCGGGGACGTCGGTGACGCCGGCGAACGCGATGGTCGGCATGGCGACCGAGAGCAGCAGCGCATCCCTCGGGTACGACGCCAGGTGGGCCACCAGCGGCGCCGGGTCGCCGACCAGGTGCCGCTCGATCGCGTGCACGTGGCTGCGCTCGCGCTCGCTCGCCCGCGCGGCGTGCAGCCGGGCGTCCGCGAGCCGGGCCGCGATGTCGACCTCGACGCACATCTCGTGGCCGAGCAGCGCGAGCGCCGCGTGCCCGACGGCGAAGGTCGGGTCGAGGGCGACGGAGGCGGCGATCCGGTCGGCGGCGCCGGAGCGCAGCCGCAGCAGGTCGCGGATCCCGCCGACGTAGGCGTCGGCGGCCAGGGGGCCGGTGGTGAGCTCGTAGTCGTAGGCGTCCCGACATCGCATAACTGTAGTAAAGCACGCGACTAACGCGAATAAGGAGGTGTCGGCGCCGCTCCGTAGGGTTGTGGGCGTGTCACCCGCGCTGAGCTACCGGCCGAAGGCCGGCTCGATCCCCACCCAGCCGGGGGTCTACCGGTTCCGTGACCGCAACCAGCGGGTGATCTACGTCGGCAAGGCGAAGAACCTGCGCGCCCGGCTGTCGTCGTACTTCCAGGACATCGGCAACCTGCACCCCCGCACCGCCACGATGGTCACGACCGCGACCTCGGTGGAGTGGACGGTCGTGGGGACCGAGGTCGAGGCGCTGCAGCTGGAGTACTCCTGGATCAAGGAGTATGACCCGCGGTTCAACGTGAAGTACCGCGACGACAAGTCCTACCCGTGGCTCGCGGTCACCGTGTCCGAGGAGTTCCCGCGGGTGATGGTCGGGCGCGGCGCGAAGCGCAAGGGCACTCGCTACTTCGGCCCCTACGGGCACGCCTGGGCCATCCGCGAGACCGTCGACATCCTGCTGCGCGTCTTCCCGATGCGCTCGTGCAGCAACGGCGTGTTCAAGCGGTCCAGCCAGATCGGGCGGCCCTGCCTGCTCGGCTACATCGACAAGTGCTCGGCGCCCTGCGTCGGCAACATCACGCCGGAGGACCACCGGGCGATCGTCGACGACTTCTGCGAGTTCATGGCCGGGCGCACGCGTCCGTTCATGAGGCGCATCGAGCAGGAGATGTACGCCGCGTCCGACGCCCTCGACTTCGAGAAGGCCGCGCGGCTGCGCGACGACCTCGGCGCGATGAACAAGGCGCTGGAGAAGCAGGCCGTCGTCTTCGGCGACGGCTCGGACGCCGACGTGATCGCGCTGGCCGAGGACCCGCTCGAGGTCGCGGTGCAGGTGTTCTACGTGCGCGGTGGCCGCATCCGCGGCCAGCGGGGCTGGGTCGCGGACCGCACCGACGACGGCGACACCGCCGCCCTGGTCGAGGACTTCCTGCTCCAGCTGTACGCCGGCGTCGCGCCCGAGGACGTCCGCGACGCCGTCCCCAGGGAGATCCTGGTGCCCGCCCTCCCGGCCGAGCACGCGACCTTCGAGCAGCTGCTCTCGGACCTGCGTGGCGCGAAGGTCGAGATCCGGGTCCCGCAACGCGGCGACAAGAGGACGCTGCAGGAGACGGTGGCCCGCAACGCCACCGAGTCACTCGCGCTGCACAAGACCAAGCGGGCCAGCGACCTGACCACCCGCAACATCGCGCTCGGCGAGATCGCGGAGGCGCTGGAGCTCGACGAGGCGCCGCTGCGCATCGAGTGCTACGACGTCTCCCACATCCAGGGCACCGAGATCGTCGCGTCGATGGTGGTCTTCGAGGACGGCCTGGCGCGCAAGGGGGAGTACCGCCGCTTCGTGATCAAGGACCAGGACGGCTCCGACGACGTCAAGGCGATGCACGAGGTGATCACCCGCAGGTTCCGCCGGCTGCTCGACGAGCAGGCGCGCTCGGAGCTGCGACCCGGCGACCCCGACGCCGGCACCGGCCCGATGCTGGTCGACCCCGACACCGGCCGGCCGCGGAAGTTCGCCTACGCGCCGGGCCTGGTCGTGGTCGACGGCGGTGCGCCCCAGGTGGCCGCGGCCCAGCGGGCGCTCGACGAGCTCGGCATCGACGACATCCCGGTCTGCGGCCTCGCCAAGCGGCTCGAGGAGGTCTGGGTGCCGGGCGAGGAGGACCCGGTCATCCTGCCGCGCACCTCCGAGGGTCTCTACCTGCTGCAGCGGATCCGCGACGAGGCCCACCGGTTCGCCATCACGCACCACCGCAACCGCCGCTCCAAGTCGATGGTCGAGAGCCTGCTCGACGACGTACCAGGCCTGGGGGAGGTACGCCGCAAGACGCTGCTGCGCCACTTCGGCTCGCTGCGCAAGCTGCGTGCCGCCACCGTGGAGGAGATCGCCGCCGTCCCCGGGGTGGGGCCGCGCACGGCCACCGCCATCAAGGAGGCCCTCGACGGCGGAACTGGGCACAATGACGCCCATGGATGAGACGCACGGTCAGCTCGTGGTCGTCACCGGCATGACCGGTGCCGGCCGCAGCACCGCGGCCAAGGAGCTCGAGGACCTCGGCTTCTTCGTCGTCGACAACCTCCCGCCCGGTCTGCTGCCCGAGGTGGTCCGCCTCGTCGACGAGAGCCACGGCCCGGCCCAGCCGGTCGCGGTCGTGGTCGATGTCCGGTCCGGCTCCTTCTTCCAAGGCCTGCGCAGCGCGATCGCCCACGGCGTCGCCGGCCGGGTCACCACCCTGGTCTTCCTCGACGCGACCGACGACGTGCTGGTCCGCCGCCAGGAGGCCGCGCGGCGCCCGCACCCGCTGCAGGGGGGCGGCCGGCTCCTCGACGGGCTCCAGCGCGAGCGCGGCGTCCTCGCCGACCTGCGCTCCGAGGCCGACCTGGTCATCGACACCAGCAGCCTCAACGTGCACCAGCTCACTGACCGGATCGCGGAGTCCTTCGGCACCCGCGAGACGACGCAGCTGCGGGTCTCGGTGATCAGCTTCGGCTTCAAGTACGGCATCCCGGTCGATGCCGACCACGTCGCCGACATGCGGTTCCTGCCCAACCCGCACTGGGTCCCCGAGCTGCGACCCCGCACCGGGCAGGACGCCGAGGTGTCGGCGTACGTCCTCGGCCGGCCGGGTGCCGCCGAGTTCGTCGATGCCTACGTCCCCCTGCTGTCCGGGGTCGCGGAGGGCTACCTGCGCGAGGGCAAGCGATTCATGCGGGTCGCGATCGGCTGCACCGGCGGCAAGCACCGCAGCGTGGCGATGACCGAGGAGATCGCCCGCCGGCTGGGGGAGCAGGGGTACGTCGCCCGCGCCATCCACCGCGACCTGGGCCGTGAGTGAGCGCGCGCAGGCGGTCGTGGCGCTCGGCGGCGGGCACGGCCTGCACGCCTCCCTCAGCGCCCTGCGCCACCTCGTCGACGACCTGACCGTCGACGAGCTGACCGCCGTGGTCACCGTCGCCGACAACGGCGGCTCGTCGGGCCGGCTGCGTGGCGAGTTCGGCGTGCTGCCGCCCGGCGACCTGCGGATGGCGCTGGCCGCGCTGTGCGGCGACGACGAGTGGGGCGACACCTGGGCGAAGGTGCTGCAGCACCGCTTCGAGGGCGACGGCGAGATGCGCGGCCACGTGGTCGGCAACCTGCTCATCGTCGGCCTGTGGGAGCTGCTCGGCGACCACGTCGACGCCCTCGACTGGGTCGGCCGGCTGCTCGGCGCCAAGGGCCGGGTGCTGCCGATGGCGATGACGCCGATGGACATCACCGCCGAGGTGCGCGGCCTGGTCGCCGGCGATCCCGACGCCCTCACCGCGGTGCGGGGACAGGTCGAGGTCGCCACCACCGACGGCGTGATCGCCGCGATCGCCCTCGAGCCCGCAGACCCGGAGGTGAGTCCCGCGGTTCTGGACGCGATCGGCGCTGCCGACTGGGTGGTCCTCGGGCCCGGCTCGTGGTTCAGCAGCGTGCTGCCGCACCTGCTCGTCCCGCGGCTGCGCGAGTCCCTCGTCGCGACCGACGCCCGCGTGGTCGTCGTGCTCAACCTCGAGGAGCAGGCCGGCGAGACCGGCGGCTTCGGGCCGGCCGACCACCTGGCCGTTCTCGCCGAGCACGCCCCGGACCTGGGCATCGACGTGGTGCTGGCCGACCGCACCTCGGTCGCCGACGACCTCGCCGAGCTCGAGGAGACGGTCGCGGCCCTCGGTGCCCGGCTCGTCCTCGACGACCTGGCGATCGGCGACGGGACGCCGCGGCACGATCCCGTGAGGCTCGCCACGGCGTACGCCCACGTCTTCGGCAGCGCCGAGTGGGGTTGTTGACCCGCGTGGGAGGATCGCCCCTATGGCGATGACGGCACAGGTCAAGGCGGAGCTCGCCAACATCCCGGTGACGAAGGTCTGCTGCCGCAAGGCCGAGGTCGCCTCGATGCTGCGCTTCGCCGGCGGGCTTCACATCGTGGGCGGCCGGATCGTCGTCGAGGCCGAGCTCGACACGGGTGCGGCCGCACGCCGCCTCCGCAAGGACATCTCCGAGATCTACGGCCAGGGCTCCGAGGTCGTCATGGTGCAGGGCAACGGCCTGCGCAAGGGCAGCCGCTACATCGTGCGGGTCGTCAAGGACGGCGAGGCGCTGGCCCGCCAGACCGGCCTGCTCGACCAGCGCGGCCGCCCGGTCCGCGGCCTGCCGCCCGCCGTCGTGTCCGGTGGCGCCTGCGACGCCGTGGCCGCTTGGCGCGGTGCGTTCCTGGCCCACGGCTCGCTCACCGAGCCCGGCCGCTCCTCGTCCCTCGAGGTCACCTGCCCCGGCTCCGAGGCCGCGCTCGCCCTCGTCGGCGTCGCCCGCCGCCTCGGCATCCAGGCCAAGGCCCGCGAGGTGCGTGGCGTGGACCGGGTGGTCATCCGCGACGGCGACGCCATCGGCCAGCTGCTCGCGCGGCTCGGCGCCCACGAGACGCTGATGGCGTGGGAGGAGCGCCGGATGCGGCGCGAGGTCCGGGCCACCGCCAACCGGCTCGCGAACTTCGACGACGCCAACCTGCGCCGCTCCGCCCGCGCCGCCGTCACCGCCGGCGCCCGGGTGCACCGGGCCATGGAGATCCTCGGCGACGAGGTCCCCGACCACCTGAAGATGGCCGGCGAGCTGCGCCTCGAGCACAAGCAGGCCTCGCTCGAGGAGCTCGGTCAGCTGCACGACCCGGTGCTGACCAAGGACGCCATCGCCGGCCGGATCCGCCGGCTGCTGGCCATGGCCGACAAGCGGGCCGAGGAGCTCGGCGTACCGGACACCGAGGCGTCGCTGACGCCCGAGATGCTCGCCGGCGACGCCTGAGCCGGCCCCGCGCGCGACCCTGACGCGGTTGCGGCCTGCGGGATAGGGTCGGAGGACCGAGAAGGTCCCGCTCTCCCAGGAGGTTCGCAGTGACTGTTCGTGTAGGCGTCAACGGCTTCGGTCGGATCGGCCGCAACTTCTTGCGCGCGGTGCGCGCGGGTGGTGCGGACATCGAGATCGTCGGTGTCAACGACCTGACGGACACCGCGACCCTGGCCCACCTGCTGAAGTACGACTCGATCCTGGGGCCGCTGGATGCCGACGTGCATGCCGGTGACGGCGTGATCGTGGTGGGCGATGCGGAGATCAAGGTCTCGGCCGAGCGGGACCCGGCCGCGCTGCGGTGGGGCGAGCTGGGGGTCGACGTCGTGGTCGAGTCGACCGGGTTCTTCACCGACGCCACCAAGGCGCGGGCGCACGTCGACGGCGGCGGGGCGAGGAAGGTGATCATCTCGGCGCCGGCCTCGAACGAGGACGTGACGATCGTGATGGGCGTCAACCACGAGGCCTACGACCCGGCCGTGCACACGGTGATCTCGAACGCCTCGTGCACGACCAACTGCCTGGGGCCGATGGCCAAGGCGCTCAACGACGGCCTGGGCATCGTGAAGGGTCTGATGACCACGGTGCACGCCTACACCGCGGACCAGAACCTGCAGGACAACATCCACAAGGACCTGCGCCGGGCCCGGGCGGCGGCGTTGAACATCATCCCGACCTCGACGGGTGCGGCGAAGGCGATCGGGCTGGTGCTGCCCGAGCTCAAGGGGCGTCTCGACGGCTACGCGCTGCGGGTCCCGACCCCGACGGGCTCGTTGACCGACCTGTCCTTCGAGGCGTCGCGGGAGACGAGTGTGGAGGAGGTCAACGCGATCGTGAAGGCGGCTGCCGACGGCCGTTACCTGGTCTACTCGACCGACCCGATCGTGTCCTCCGACATCGTGACCAACCCGGCCTCGTGCATCTTCGACGCGCCGTTGACGAAGGTGATCGGCAACCAGGTCAAGGTCGCGGGCTGGTACGACAACGAGTGGGGCTACTCCAACCGGCTGGCCGACCTGATCACGCACGTGGGCACTACGCTCTGACCCCGTGACTGAGTTCAACGGCCTTCGCCGCGAGTTCCTGGACAGTGTCAGCGGCAAGCGGGTCCTGGTCCGCTCGGACCTCAACGTGCCGCTCGACGGCACCCGGATCACCGACGACGGCCGGATCCGGGCGAGCGTCCCGACGATCCGGGCGCTGGCCGACGCCGGCGCCCGCGTGGTCGTCATGGCGCACCTCGGCCGGCCGAAGGGCGAGCCGGACCCGGCCTACTCCCTCGCGCCCGTGGCCGCCCGCCTCGGCGAGCTGCTCGGCGCCCCCGTCGCCTTCGCGACCGACACCGTCGGCGCCTCGGCCCGGGAGGCCGTGACCGCACTGCAGGACGGCCAGGTGGCGCTGCTCGAGAACGTCCGGTTCAACGCCGGCGAGACCAGCAAGGACGACACCGAGCGCGGTGCCTTCGCCGACCAGCTCGCCGGCCTGGCCGGTGCTGACGGGGCCTTCGTGTCCGACGGCTTCGGTGTCGTGCACCGCAAGCAGGCCAGCGTGTACGACGTCGCGCAGCGCCTCCCGCACGCCATGGGCGGCCTGGTCGCAGCCGAGGTCGAGGTGCTGCGTCGCCTCACCGTGGACCCGGAGCGCCCGTACGTCGTCGTGCTCGGCGGGTCGAAGGTCTCCGACAAGCTCGGCGTGATCGACAACCTTCTCGGCAAGGCCGACAAGCTGCTCATCGGCGGCGGCATGGTGTTCACCTTCTTGCGCGCCGACGGCCTCGAGGTCGGCAACAGCCTGCTCGAGGAGGACCAGCTCGACACCGTGCGCGCCTACCAGGACCGCGCGAAGGAGCTCGGCGTCGAGATCGTGCTGCCCACCGACATCGTCGTGGCCGACAGCTTCGGCGACGAGGCCTCGGCCCGCGTCGTCGCTGCCGACGCCATCCCGGCCGACAGCCTCGGCCTCGACATCGGTCCCGAGTCCGGCAAGGCCTTCGCGGCCGCGCTCGCCGACGCGCGGACGGTCTTCTGGAACGGCCCGATGGGCGTCTTCGAGCAGCCCGCCTTCGCCGAGGGCACCCGGGCCGTCGCCGAGGCGCTGACCAAGGTCGACGGCCTCTCGGTCGTGGGCGGCGGCGACTCCGCGGCCGCCGTACGCACCCTCGGGTTCGACGAGGCCGCGTTCGGCCACATCTCGACCGGCGGCGGTGCGAGCCTCGAGTACCTCGAGGGCAAGGAACTCCCCGGCATCACGGTTCTGGAGGACTGATGGTTTCGACAAGCTCAACCACCGGGGCTGCGCGCACCCCGCTCATGGCGGGCAACTGGAAGATGAACCTCAACCACGCCGAGGCCGTGGTGCTCGTGCAGAAGCTGGCGTGGACGCTGTCCGACAAGCGGCACGACTACGGCAAGGTCGAGGTCGCGGTGATCCCGCCCTTCACCGACATCCGGTCGGTGCAGACGCTGATCGACGGCGACCGCCTCTCCATCCGGTACGGCGCCCAGGACGTCTCCCAGCACGCCGGCGGTGCCTACACCGGCGAGATCTCGGCGGCGATGCTCGCCAAGCTGGGGTGCTCGTACGTCGTGGTCGGCCACTCCGAGCGACGTCAGTACCACGCCGAGACCGACGCGGTCGTCAACGCCAAGGCCAAGGCGGCCCTGGCCGAGAAGATCACGCCCATCGTGTGCGTCGGCGAGGGCCTCGAGGTCCGCCAGGCGGGCGAGCACGTCGAGTTCACCAACGCCCAGGTCGAGGGCTCCCTCGACGGCCTGACCAAGAAGCAGGTCGCCGGACTGGTCATCGCCTACGAGCCGGTCTGGGCGATCGGCACCGGCGAGGTCGCCACCCCCGACGACGCGCAGGAGGTCTGCGCGGCCATTCGCGAGCAGGTCCGCAAGAGCCACGGCGACGAGGCGGCGGACGCCGTCCGGATCCTCTACGGCGGCTCGGTGAAGGCCGCGAACGTCGCCGGCATCATGGCCAAGGCCGACGTCGACGGCGCTCTCGTGGGTGGCGCGAGCCTGGAGGCCGACGAGTTCGGGGGAATCTGCCGGTTCTACGACATGCCGGTGCTGTCCTAGCACCGGGCCTGACGTAGGATTCCTGGCGTGTCGACGCTTCTGACTGTGCTGCTCATCGTGACGAGCCTGATCATGATCCTGCTCGTGCTCCTGCACAAGGGTCGCGGCGGTGGTCTCTCGGACATGTTCGGTGGCGGTGTGTCGAGCTCGCTCGGCGGATCCTCGGTCGCCGAGCGCAATCTCGACCGGTTCACGGTCGGCATCGGCGTGATCTGGTTCGCCTGCGTGATCGCGCTGGGCCTCCTGCTCGCCTATCAGAACTGACAGCACAGATCGCTTTGCAACCGACCCGGGCACCGGGTCGTCCGAGGGCTTGAGGAGAGAATCCGTTGGCTGGTGGTGGGAACGCGATCCGCGGTAGTCGCGTCGGTGCGGGTCCGATGGGCGAGGCCGAGCGCGGTGAGGCCGCGCCTCGTCAGGCGGTCACGTACTTCTGTGCGAACGACCACCGTTCGGTGATCACCTTCTCCGTCGAGGCGTCCGTCCCGGACTCGTGGGACTGCCCCAAGTGCGGCCTGCCCGCCGGCCTCGACTCGGAGAACGCGCCGCCGGCACCGAAGATCGAGCCCTACAAGACCCACCTCGCCTACGTGAAGGAGCGCCGCTCCGACAAGGAGGCGGAGGTCATCCTCGACGAGGCGATCCAGCTGCTCCGGTCGCGCCGGAAGTCCGGCGAGATCATCTTCTGAGGCGTCAGTACGCTCCAGCAGGCTCCTAGAGCTGGCTGGCGGCGTCGCGGTCGAGGAACCAGACGGTCTCGGCGGTGCCGGTGACGCCCCGGGCGGGCGTCTCGGCGATCGAGCCCTCGTCGGCGAGCGCTCGTCGTACGGCGTCGGCCTTGCCCTCGCCGCTGACCAGGAACCACACCGACTGTGAGCGGTTGAGGGCCTCGAAGGTCAGGCTGACGCGGTCCGGTGGCGGCTTGGGGGAGTCGTGCACGGCGACGGTGATGGTGCCCGTGGCCTCGAGCCCGGGATGCCCGGGGAACAGCGAGGCGACGTGGCCGTCCGGACCGAGGCCGAGCATCAGCACGTCGAAGTCGCCGCTGCCGTCGGCACGGAGCGTGTCGGCGTACGCCGTCGCGGACTCCTCGGCGGAGCCCACCTCGGTCGAGGAGGGGGCGGTGTGCACCCGGTGCGCGCCGACCTCGTCGAGGAAGGCGGTCCTGGCCTGGTTGAGGTTGCGGTCGGGGGAGTCGGCCGCGACGAAGCGCTCGTCGCCGAACCAGAGCACGACGGCGCCCCAGTCGACCCCGGACGCGGGGGCGAGGCGGGCGATCTCGCGGTGGACGGCGTCCGCGATCGTGCCTCCGGTGAGCCCGACGTTCGGCACGTGCCCGGCGGCCTGGGCGTCGGCGATCCGGTTGAGGAGCTCGCCGGCCACGGCGGTCGCGAGGGTGTCGGCGTCGGGGTGGACCTCGACGAGGGGTGGCGGGGTCTCGGTCATGGTGCGCGGTGCTCCCGGTAGTAGTCGATCATCGCCCGCGTGGACGCGTCCTGCTCGGCGAGGACGGCGGCGTCGCCGGCGAGGCCCGGGGCGATCTGCAGCGCGAGCTGCTTGCCGAGCTCGACGCCCCACTGGTCGAAGCTGTCGATGCCCCACACGGCGCCCTGGGTGAAGGTGATGTGCTCGTAGAGCGCGATCAGCTGGCCGAGCACGGACGGCGTCAGCGCCGGCGCCATGATCGAGGTGGTGGGCCGGTTGCCCGAGAACACCCGGGCCGCGACGATCGCCTCCGCAGTGCCCTCCGCGCGGACCTCCTCGGCCGTCTTGCCGAACGCCAGCGCCTTCGTCTGGGCGAGGAAGTTGGCCAGTAGCAGCTCGTGCACGTCGGTGTCGCCGTCGGCGAGCGAGTACGCCGGCGTGGCGAAGCCGATGAAGTCGGCGGGGATGAGCCGAGTGCCCTGGTGGATGAGCTGGTAGAACGCGTGCTGCCCGTTGGTGCCGGGCTCGCCCCAGAAGACCTCGCCGGTGTCGGTGGTGACGGGGGAGCCGTCCCAGCGCACGCTCTTGCCGTTGGACTCCATGGTGAGCTGCTGGAGGTACGCCGGGAACCGGTGCAGCAGCTGGGAGTACGGCAGGACGGCGTGGGACTGGGCACCGAGGAAGTTGGTGTACCAGACGTTCAGCAGGCCCATCAGCATCGGCACGTTGTGCTCGACCGGCGCCGAGACGAAGTGGTCGTCGACGGCCCGGAAGCCGCCGAGGAACTCCTCGAACCGCTCGGGACCGATCGCCACCGCGAGCGACGTGCCGATCGCGGAGTCGACGGAGTAGCGCCCGCCGACCCAGTCCCAGAACCCGAAGGCGTTGGCCGGGTCGATGCCGAAGGCCTCGACCTTGTCGAGCGCTGTGGAGACCGCGACGAAGTGGCGCGCGACCGCCTCGTCGCCGGCGCCGAGGCCCTCGAGCAGCCAGGCCCGGCACAGCCGGGCGTTGGTGAGGGTCTCCAGGGTCCCGAAGGTCTTGCTGGAGACGATGAAGAGCGTCGTGGCGGGGTCGAGGCCGGCCAGCTCCTGCGCCGCGTCGGTCGGGTCGATGTTGCTGATGAACCGGCACTCCAGGCCAGCCTGCACGTAGGGCTTCAGCGCCTCGTAGGCCATCACCGGTCCGAGGTCGGAGCCGCCGATGCCGATGTTGACGACCGTGCGGATCGGCTGCCCGGTGAACCCGCGCCAGGCGCCGGAGCGGACGTCGTCAGCGAACGCGTAGACCCGGCGCAGCACGGCCCGGACCTGCTCCACGACGTCGGCGCCGCCGACCTCGAGGTCGGAGCCCGCCGCGCGCCGCAGGGCGGTGTGGAGCACCGCTCGGTCCTCGGTGACGTTGATGTGCTCGCCGCGGAACATCGCGTCGCGCTGAGTCGGGAGGTCGACCTCGCCGGCCAGCGCCTGGAGCGCCTTCCAGATCTCCGGGGTGACCAGGTTCTTGGACAGGTCGACGCGCAGGTCGCCCGCCTGCACGGTGGACCTCGTCACCCACTCGGGGTCGGCGAGCATCCGGCGCAGGTCGGGCCGGAAGTCCGAGGCGAGGTCGGCGAGCCGGCCCCAGGCCTCGGTCGTGGTCGGGTCGACGGGAGCCGCGCCCACGGAGGTCAGGCTCCGGCCCGGCCCGAAGTCGCCGCCATCTGCGCCTCGACGGTGGCGACCAGCTCGGTCCAGGAGACCTTGAACTTGTCGACGCCCTCGGTCTCGAGGACCCGGAACACGTCGTCGAGGTCGATCCCGGCAGCCGACAGCCGGTCGAAGACCTCCTGGGCGTCCGCACCCTTGCCGCTGACCTGGTCGCCCGTCACGTCACCGTGGTCGGCGAACGCCATCAGCGTCTTCTCCGGCATCGTGTTGACCGTGTCGGCCACGACGAGGTCGGTGACGTAGAGGGTGTCGGGGTACGCCGGGTTCTTCACGCCGGTCGAGGCCCACAGCGGGCGCTGCGGGTTCGCGCCGGCCGCCGCCAGCGCCTGCCAGCGGTCGGAGGCGAGGACCTCCTCGAACGCCGCGTAGGCGAGCCGGGCGTTGGCCACGGCCGCCCGGCCCCGCAGGGCGAGTGCCTCGTCGGTGCCGATCTTGTCGAGGCGAGCGTCGATCTCGGTGTCGACTCGCGAGACGAAGAAGGACGCGACCGACTGGATCGTGCCGAGGTCGATGCCGGCGTCGCGGGCCAGCTCGAGGCCGGCGAGGTAGGCGTCCATGACGGCGCGGTAGCGCTCGACGGAGAAGATCAGAGTGACGTTGACGCTGATCCCGGCCGCGATGGTCGCCGTGATCGCCGGCAGGCCCTCGAGGGTGGCCGGGATCTTGATCAGCGCGTTCGGGCGGTCGACGGCGGCCCACAGCGCCTTCGCGGAGGCGATGGTGGCGTCGGTGTCGTTGGCCAGGGTCGGCTCGACCTCGATCGAGACCCGGCCGTCGGCCGGGTGGCCGGCCGCCACCGGCGCGAGCACGTCGCACGCGTTGCGGACGTCGTCGGTGGTGAGCGCGAAGATCACCTGGTCCACGCCCATGCCGCCCTCGACGAGCTGACGCACCTGGGCGTCGTACCGCTCACCGTTGGCGATCGCCCCGGCGAAGATCGTCGGGTTGGTCGTCACGCCGACGACCGAGCGCTCGCGGACGAGGTCGGCGAGGTTGCCGGTCTCGATCCGCTCGCGCGACAGGTCGTCGAGCCAGATGGACACCCCCGCGTCAGCGAGGGCCTTGAGTCGATCAGTCATCGGTTCCTCCTTCTGCGGTGGCTTCTGTGGTGCGGTGCCCGGTTCAGTCCCGGGCAGCCGCCGCGATGCTCTCGCGGGCGGCCTGGACGACAGCCTCGGGCGTGAACCCGAACTCGCGGAACAGGGTTCCGGCGTCCGCGCTCGCACCGTAGTGCTCGATGCTGACGATCCGGCCCTTGTCGCCGACGTATTCGCGCCAGCCCTGCTTGATGCCGGCCTCGACGGACACCCGCGCCTTGACGGTCGGCGGGATCACGCTGTCACGGTAGGCCTGGGTCTGCGCGTCGAACCACTCGAGGCAGGGCATCGAGACCACCCGGGCGTGGATGCCCTCAGCCGCGAGCTGGGCGCGGGCCGCGACGGCGTACTGCACCTCGGAGCCGGTCGCGATCAGGACGACGTCGGGCTGGCCGCCCTCGGCCTCGAGCAGGACGTAGCCGCCCTTGGCCACGTCGTCGGTGGTCGCGTAGCCCTCGGTGCCACGCGGGAAGGTCGGGACGTTCTGGCGGCTCAGGATCAGGCCGGCGGGACGGTCGCTGTTGCGGAGCACCTGCAGCCAGGCGGCGGCCGTCTCGTTGGCGTCGGCCGGACGGACGACGTCGAGGCCGGGGATCGCGCGCAGGGCGGCGAGGTGCTCGATCGGCTGGTGGGTCGGGCCGTCCTCGCCGAGTCCGATCGAGTCGTGCGTCCACACGTGCACGACCGGGGCGCCCATCAGCGCGCCCACGCGGACCGCGCCGCGCATGTAGTCGGAGAAGGTGAGGAAGGTGCCGCCGAAGACGCGGGTGCCGCCGTGGACGGCGATGCCGTTCATGATCGCGCCCATGCCGTGCTCGCGGATGCCGAAGTGGAGCACCCGGCCCTGGTACGGGTCGGCCGGCCACTCGTCGACGCCGCGGTCCAGCGGCAGGAACGACGCGGCGTCCTTGATCGTGGTGTTGTTGGAGCCGGCCAGGTCGGCGGAGCCGCCCCACAGCTCGGGCATGACGCCGGCGATGGCGTTGATGACCTTGCCGGACGCGGCGCGGGTGGCCACCCCCTTGGCGTCGGCCTCGAAGACCGGCAGCGCCTCCTCGACGCCGTCGGGAAGCCGGCGGTCCTTCATCCGGTGCAGCAGCGCGGCCTGCTCCGGGTTCGCCTCGGCCCAGGCGTCGCGCTCAGCGGTCCACGCGGTCTGCCAGGCCTTCCCGCGCTCGATCAGCCCGCGGGTGTGGGCCAGCACGTCGGCGGGGACCTCGAAGGTCTTCTCCGGGTCGAAGCCCAGCACCTTCTTGGTGGCCGCGACCTCGTCGGCGCCGAGCGCGGAGCCGTGGGCGGCCTCGGTGTTCTGCGCGTTGGGCGCGGGCCACGCGATGACGGTCTTGAGGACGATCAGTGACGGCTTGTCGGTGACCTCGTCGGCGACCTTGAGGGCGTCGTACAGCGCCGGCACGTCCTCCTCGTAGTGGGCCAGGTCGTTGTGGTCGTTGCCTGTCCAGTCGACCGTCTGGACGTGCCAGCCGTAGGCCTCGTAGCGCTTCGCGACGTCCTCGTTGAACGCGATGTGGGTGTCGCCCTCGATCGAGATCCGGTTGGCGTCGTAGACGACGGTGAGGTTGCCGAGCTCCTGGGTGCCGGCGATCGAGGACGCCTCGCTGCTGACGCCCTCCTCGAGGTCGCCGTCGGAGGCGAGGACGTAGACGTGGTGGTCGAACAGGGACGGGCCGTCGCCGGCCTCCGGGTCGAGCAGGCCCTTCTCGCGCCGGGCGGCCATCGCCATGCCGACCGCGTTGGCCAGGCCCTGGCCGAGCGGGCCGGTGGTGACCTCGACGCCGGCGGTGTGGCCGTACTCGGGGTGGCCCGGGGTCTTGCTGCCCCAGGTGCGCAGGGCCTCGAGGTCGCCGAGCTCGAGGCCGAAGCCGCCGAGGAAGAGCTGGGTGTAGAGCGTGATCGAGGAGTGGCCGCAGGACAGGACGAACCGGTCGCGGGCGATCCAGGCCGGGTCGGCGGGGTCGTGCCGCATCACCTTCTGGAACAGCAGGTAGGCAGCGGGAGCCAGGCTCATGGCCGTACCCGGGTGGCCGTTGCCGACCTTCTGCACGGCGTCCATCGCGAGGACGCGGGCGGTGTCAACAGCCTTGCGGTCGAGGTCGGTCCACTCGAGCTCCGGGATCATGGCTCCGAGCCTACCGAGCGGCGTGGTGAGCACGACACCGGCTCGGTGCCCGGCCCGCGACCCGGTCGGGCTACACTCGGACCGCTTTCCGTAACTGCTTCGCAAGGTTTTCCGAGGAACATTGCCGTGACCCACGTCGACCCGACCAGCCCCGAGCTGATGTCCGGTGACGAGGGACCGCAGAAGGCGACCTTGCGCGACGTGGTGATGGCGTACGTCGGACTGACCAAGCCGCGCGTCATCGAGCTGCTGCTCCTGACGACCGTGCCGGTCATGTTCTTCGCGGCCCGCGGCGTCCCCGCGCTGGGGCTCGTGGTCGCTACCGTGATCGGCGGGACGCTCTCGGCCGGGTCGGCCTCGGTCTTCAACTGCGTCTACGACCGCGACATCGACGAGCAGATGCGTCGTACCCGGCGACGGGCACTGCCGCGCCACATCGTCTCGCCCGGTGCCGCCCTCGTCTTCGGTGTGGTCCTCGGCGTGCTCTCGACGGTGATCCTGTGGGCGTGGGTCAACCCCCTCTCGGCGATCCTGTCGGTCTCCGCCAACGCGTTCTACGTGTTCGTCTACACGATGCTGCTCAAGCGCCGGACGACCCAGAACATCGTCTGGGGCGGCATCGCCGGCTGCTTCCCGGCCCTGATCGGCTGGACCGCCGTCACCGGCGAGCTGTCCTGGGTGCCCGTCGTGCTGTTCCTCGTGGTCTTCTTCTGGACGCCCCCGCACACGTGGGCGCTCGCGCTGCGCTACCGCGAGGACTACGCCCAGGTCGACGTGCCGATGCTGCCGGTCGTGAAGTCTGCGCGCGTCGTGTCCTTCCAGATCGTCGTCTACTCATGGGTGATGGTCGCGACCTCGCTGGTCCTGTGGCCGGTTGCGGACACCGGCCCGGTCTACCCGATCGCCGCTGCCGTGCTCGGCGCGGTCTTCCTGGCCCAGGCCCACGGCCTGCACCGCCGGGCCCGGACCTCCGACGAGCTGAGCGTGCTCCAGCCGATGCGGCTGTTCCACTCGTCGAACCTGTACCTCTCGCTGCTCTTCGTCGCCGTCGCGATCGACCCTCTCCTGCACTGAGACTGAGACTGAGCTCAACGAGGGCGGGTGGTCACCACCACGCGGGCGAGGCCGGCGGCGACGAGCGCGGCGCCCAGCATGTGCAGGCCGACGAGGATCTCGGGCAGGTCGGTGAAGAACTGGACGTACCCGAGCAGGCCCTGGGCGAGCTCGACGCCGAGCAGGGCCGCGGCGAAGGTGGCCACCCAGCGGTCGTGCCGACGACGGGCGGCGAGCAGCAGCGACAGGGTCAGCACGACCAGCACGCCGACCGAGATGCCGTGGACGTGGGAGACCACCTCCGGGTCCAGTCCGGTACGACGGGACTCCAGGTCGCCGGAGTGGGGCCCGGAGCCGGTGACCACGGTGCCGAGCCAGAGCACCACCCAGCCGACGGCGAAGGTGGCCCACGCGAGCCGGCGCACCACACCAGAGGCAGCCCCACGTGCGGGGCCGGTCAGGTCGTCGAGCACCCACACGCACACCCCGACCATGGCCATCGACACCAGGAGGTGGCCGGCCACGACCCAGGGGTTGAGGTCGGTGAGCACGGTGATGCCGCCGACGATCGCCTGGGCGGGGATGCCGGCGAGGATCACCAGGCCGAGGGTGCGCACCCGACCGGCGCGCTGCCACACGGCGACCACGAAGGCGAGGGCGATGGCCAGCAGGACGTAGGTGAGCAGCCGGTTGCCGAACTCGATGACGCCGTTGATGCCGAGCGCCGGGTGGGTGGTGTACGACTCCTCGGTGCACTTCGGCCACGTCGGGCAGCCGAGGCCCGAGCCGGTGAGCCGGACGGCACCGCCGGTCACGACGATCCCGATGTTCGCGACCAGGTTGGCCCACGCCAGCGGCACGAGCCGCGCCTCCAGCGCTCGCTGCAGGTCGGTCAGTCGGGTCGCGGTGCTCACGGTCACTCCCACTTGAAGGTTCGGGCGGTCAGGGCGGAGCCGAGGACGGTCCAGGCGAGCAGCACCACGAGGTCGCGTACGGCGACCGAGCCGTCGCACGCAGCGCGGACCGCCTCGCCGAGCGCCCCCGAGGGCAGCCAGCGCACGACGTCGCCGAGCCCGCCGTACAGCGAGGCGGGCAGGATCACGGCGCCGCCGGCGAGCAGCAGCAGGTAGACGAGGTTCGCGGCGGCGAGGGTCGCCTCGGCGCGCAACGAGCCGGCCAGCAGCATGCCGAGCGAGGCGAAGGCGGCGGTCCCGAACAGCGCGGCGACCCCGAGCAGGAGCGCGCCGCCGACGCCCGACGGACCGGACCAGCCCAGGGCCAGGCCGACGCCGCCGATGACGACGAACTGGAAGACCTCGACGAGCAGCAGCGCGAGCACCTTGCCGCCGAGCAGCGTGGCGCGGGACAGGGGAGCGGTGCCGAGGCGCTTGAGGACGCCGTACCTGCGCTCGAAGCCGGTCGCGATCGCCAGCGAGGTGAACGCGGTGGACATGATCGCCAGCGCGAGCACACCGGGGGTCAGTACGTCGATCGGGCGGCCGTCGAGGTCGAAGCCGACCCGCTCGACGCCGCGGACCGAGCCGATCAGCACGATCACCGGGATCACCACGGCCAGCAGCAGCTGCTCGCCGTTGCGCAGCATCAGCCGCGCCTCCATCCCCGCCTGCGTGACCAGCTGGCGGACGACGGGAGCGGCGCCGGGCGCCGGGGCGAAGGTGCTCACAGCGACTCCCTGCCGGTCAGCTCGAGGAACACGTCCTCGAGGTTGCGCTGGCCCAGCGAGAGCGACTCGGGCAGCACGTCGTGGGCGGCGCACCAGGCGGCGACGGTGGCGAGCGTGGTGCTGTCGGCCGGACCCGACAGCTGCAGGCTGAGCGGGTCGAGCACGGTCAGCTCGGTGCCGTCGCCCAGCGCGCGGACCAGCTCCTCGGGCGCACCCGGAGGGAAGGGCTGGGTGACGACGATCCGGATCGTGGCGACGGTGCCGCCGCGGGTCAGCTCGAGCGGGGTGCCGCTGGCGACGAGGCGCCCGCGGTCCAAGATGTGCACCCGGTCGGCCAGCCGCTCGGCCTCCTCCAGGTAGTGCGTGGTCAGCACGACGGTCACCCCGTCGGCCCGCAGCTCCTCGAGCAGGTCCCACACGGCTCGCCGGATCTGCGGGTCCATGCCGGCGGTCGGCTCGTCGACGAACACCAGCTCCGGACGCCCGATCAGGGCGAGGGCCAGGCCCAGCCGCTGCTGCTGGCCACCCGAGAGTCGTCGGTACGGCGTGCGCCCGCACTCGTGCAGCGCCAGCCGCTCCATCAGCAGGCCCACGTCCTGGGGCCGGGCGTGCAGGCGGGCGAAGTGCTGGAGCATCTCCTCGGCCCGCGCGCCGCTCCAGGCGCCACCGGACTGCAGCATCACGCCGATCCGCGGCAGCAGCTCGGCCCGCTGGCGCACCGGGTCCAGGCCGAGCACCCGGACGGTGCCGCCCTGGGCGCGCCGGTAGCCCTCGCAGGTCTCCAGGGTGGTGGTCTTTCCGGCCCCGTTGGGACCGAGGACGGCGGTGATGGTGCCGCGCTCGACAGTGAGCGACAGGCCGTCGACGGCGACCGTGTCGCCGTACCTCATCACCAGTCCGTCGACCTCGACAGCAAGGTCAGCAGCGTGAGGCACGGCGACAGTCTAGGAACGCCCGGTCAGAGCCCGTCCGGCAGGGCCACGGGTGCGAGGTCGGCGAACCTGTCACCCGGACCGGGGTTGCCCGGGGCGCTGCCTCCGCCGAAGTGACGCACGACACCCCACACCGCGTTGAGGGCGGTGGTGACCGCGCCCTCGGCCCAGCCGGCGGTCCAGGAGATGTCGTCGCCGGCGAGGAAGATGCCGCGCCGGTGGGCGGGCAGGTCGTCCTGCACGAAGTGCGAGAACAGCCGCCGTTGGTAGCGGTAGTGGCCGGGCAGGTTGGCCTTGAACGCGCCCATGAAGTTGGGGTCGGACTCCCACGACACGGTGATCGGGTCGCCGACGATGTGCGAGGCGATGTCGACGTCGGGATAGATCTTGCGCAGCGAGTGCAGCTGGAGCCGCACCCGCTCCTCGACCGGCAGCGCCAGCCACTTCAGCGCGTCGTCGTTCCACGTGTAGGACAGGCAGATCGAGGCGGCGCCGTCGTCCTCGAGGAGGTACGTCGCCCGGTTCAGCCGGTCGGTGAGCGTCATGCTCATCACGTCGCGCCCGGTGGCCGGGTCGACGTCCTTCCAGAACGGCCGGTCCACGCGCACGAACGTCTTCGACGACTGCATGTAGTGGGTGCGCTCCATCGCCATCCACAGGTCGGGGGAGAAGAGCGACTCGTCGACGTCGATCCGCGCGGACAGCAGCCAGACCTGGCAGGTGACCACCACGGCGTCGTAGGAGCGGGTGCTGCCCCAGCGGTCGGTGACCTCGAACCGCCCGTCGTCGGACCCGTCACGGGCGATCCGGGCCACCCCGGGCAGCGGGGAGCCGCCGTGCAGGCTCTCCAGCGAGGTACCGGCCGGCCAGTGCGCGCACTCCGGCGTGTCCTGCCACAGCCCGACGGGCAGCTGCTGGGCGCCGCCGTGGATCATCTGGTGGTCCTCGTCGGCGTTGGTGAAGATCACCCGGAGGATCTCGAGCATCGAGTTCGGGAAGTCGGTGTCCCAGCCGCCGGTGCCGAAGCCGACCTGGCCGAACACCTCGCGGTGCCGGAAGCTGCGCGAGCCGAACGCCTTGGAGTTGGCGAGGAAGCCGGAGAAGGTCTCCTCGTCGAGGCTGAGGACCAGCTCGTTCCACAGCTCCTTGAGCCGGGGCACGTCGCGCCCGGCGATCGCGCGCTGGGCGTCGGCGAAGCCGATCTCGCCGAGGGCTTCGTGCCACGCGTCGGCGACGTCCTTGAGGAAGGCCGGCAGGTCGTCGTACCCGCGGGCGTAGAAGGACTCGCCGCCCAGCTCGACGACCGTGCTCGGGGTCGCCTCGGACAGCGGGTTCGGGAACGGCGAGGTGCGCAGACCGAGGTGGTCGATGTAGTGGAACAGGGCCCGCGAGGAGAGTGGGAAGCGCATCCCGCCGAGCTCGGCGACGGGTCCGTGCGGACCGCCGAACGGCTGCGAGCGCAGCCGCCCACCGATCCGGTCGGCCTCGTAGACGACCGGCCTGAGGCCCAGGCGCATCAGCTCGTAGGCGGTGACCATGCCCGAGAGGCCGCCACCGATGATCGCGACCTCGCGGCCGTGGTTCTCGGCGGGGACCGAGCCGAGGCCGTCGGGGTGGGCCAGGTGCTCGTCGTACCCGAACGGGAAGTCGGGGCCGAGCATCGTCACCGGCGCCGGGACGGTGTGGGCCGGGTCGGGCGTGGTCTGTCCGGTCGTCATCGGGTCAGGCCTCCGTAGACCTCGGGCCGGCGGTCGGCCAGGTGGGTGTTGGCGCGGCGCGCGTCGTCGAGCGCGGCGGAGGTGAGGGTGCCGACCACGAGGCCGGCCCGGTCGTCCGCGCGGGCGAGGTCGACGCCGTCGGGGCCGACGACGCAGCTCAGCCCGGTGTAGGTCAGGTCGTTCTCGGAGCCGGCCCGGTTCGCGTAGGCCACGGCCATCTGGTTCTCGAAGGCACGGGCCGGGACGATCAGCGTGCTGACCGCGTCGTACGGCGCCATCAGGGCGGTCGGGCAGGCCAGGAGGTCGGCACCGGCGAGGGCCACCATCCGCACCTGCTCGGGGAACTCGACGTCGTAGCAGACCAGGAGCCCGACCCGGTACCCGTCGACCTCGCCGACCGCAGGCGTCCCGTCGCCGGGGACGTAGGCGCCGGCCTCGTCGGGACCGTAGAGGTGCGCCTTGCGGTGCCGGGCCAGCACGGTGCCGTCGCGGTCGACGAGCTCGGCGGCGATGTGGACCTGCTCGCCGTCGCGCTCGGGCCAGCTCCATGCGATCGCCAAGCCGTGCTTGCGGGCGATCTCCGCGACGGCGGCCGCCATCGGGCCGCCGGCGGGCTCGGCCAGCTCGGCGGCCTGCGGGGCGATGTCGTAGCCGGTGAGGGTCAGCTCGGGGCACACGAGCAGGCGGGCGCCCGCGAAGGCGGCCTCGGCGGCAGTGGCGTCGAGGGCAGCGAGGGCGGCGGGTACGTCGAGCAGCGGCCCGTCGGGCTGCCAGGCGGCGACGACCAGCGCGTCGGCACGGGGGGTGTCGGTCACCCGACAAGACTAGGAACGCGGTGGCACAAGATCGAGGCGTGCGCGTTGCTCGCTTGCGACGATCTGTTGCGCTGGTCTGGCTGTGTGCGGAGATCTGTTGTGCAACCGGGCGGGGATTCAGTCGGGAAGGCTGCCCTGCTCGCGTCGTACCAGCGGCGAGAGCACCAGCTCGCTCCTGGTGCGGGCCACGAACGGCTCGCCGGCGATCCGCTCCACCACCTGCTCGAAGTGCCGGATGTCGGAGGCGTGGATGTGCAGGATCGCGTCCGCCTCCCCGGTGACCGTCGACGCGGAGACCACCTCGGGCACGTGGTCCACCGCGGCCAGGATCTCCGCCGGCGTCGTCGAGCCCTGGCAGTAGATCGACACGTAGCCCTCGGTCGACCAGCCGACCACCGCCGGGTCGACCCGCACGGTGAAGCCGGTGATCGCGCCGGACGCCACCAGGCGGTCCACCCGCCGCTTGACGGCAGGCGCGGACAGCCCGACCCGGTGCCCGATCTGCGCGAACGTGGCGCGGCCGTCCTCCAAGAGGGCGCCGACGATCAGGCGGTCGAGCTGGTCGAGCTGCATGCGGGTCATTGTTGCGGAACCTCACCGGTCTACGCTGACCGCCGTGAATCCCTGGCTGTACGGCGTCGCGCTGGTCCTCGCGGGCGCCCTCGCCGTCCTCCTCGTGGTCGACCTGGTCCGCGACCGGGCCGCGCAGGACTCCCACTTCGTCGGTCTGGCCGTGGTCGAGGTCGTGATGCTCGTCCAGCTGGTCGGGGGAGTGGTCGCCCTGGCCCGCACCGAGCGCGACATCGAGGGCGCGGTGTTCGTCAGCTACCTGGTCACCAACCTGCTGGTCCCGGTCGTCGCCGCCTTCTTCGCACTCGCGGAGCGCTCCCGGGTCGGTACGACGATCCTGCTGCTCGGCGTGGCGACCGTCGCGGGTCTCGAGGCCCGGCTGTGGGACGTGTGGAGTGGTCCGGGTGCCTGACCGATCCGCACAGCCGTCACATCCCCTCTCCCAGGGCTGGGGCCGCGCCCTCGTCTTCGTCTACGGCCTGTTCGCCGTCGCCGCCACCGGCCGCTCGGCGGTCCAGCTCGGCATGGAGCCCGACAAGGCACCGCTGGCGTACTCCCTCTCGCTCGTGGCCGCGGTCCTCTACCTGGTCGCGACCACCTGCCTGCTCCTCGGCGGCAGCACCGGCTGGCGGGTGGCCGGGATCGCGGTGACCATCGAGCTGCTCGGCGTGCTCTCTGTCGGCACGCTCAGCTACCTCGCCACGGACCTGTTCCCCGACAAGACCGTCTGGTCGCACTTCGGCCAGGGCTACGGCTTCCTGCCGCTCGTGCTGCCCTTCGCCGGGCTGGCCTGGTTGCGTCACACGAGTCCCGCGCGCAGTTAGTGGCCGGTCGGAGTGCTGCGGTTTGGTCCCAAACCGCAACATTCGGGGCCGAAAACCTGCGGTTTGGGACCAAACCGCAACAATTCCGGCCCCGACCCAGCGGGTGAGAGACGCCTGAGTAAGCCTTACCTTCCTTGAACCGCCGGAATCAATAACGGCACACTGCTGTTGTGGAATTCATGACCGAGACCGACCAGCCGACGCGGCAGCGCGTCGCGCGGGCGATCCTGGTCAACGGTCCGTCCACCGCGGCGGCGCTCGCCGAGCGCCTCGAGCTGACGCCCGCGGCCGTGCGGCGCCACCTCGACCAGCTGCTCGCCGAGGGCGCGGTCGACGCCCGCGACCCCCGTCCGGTGGGCTCGCGCGGCCGGGGCCGCCCGGCCAAGGTGTTCGCGCTCACCGAGCGTGGCCGCGACGCCTTCGACCAGCAGTACGACGACCTGGCCACCGAGGCGCTCCGCTTCCTGGCCGAGACCGGCGGCGACGACGCCGTCCGGGCCTTCGCCGAGCGGCGGGCGTCGTTCATCGAGGAGAAGTTCCCGGTCGTCGCCGCCGCCAACCCGGGTGCGTCGCCCGCGCAGGTGCTGGCGCTGGTGTTCTCCGACGAGGGGTACGCCGCCGCCGTGCGCGAGCTGCCGGTCGTGGGGGAGCAACTGTGCCAGCAGCACTGCCCGGTCTCCCACGTCGCCCACGAGTTCCCCCAGCTGTGCGAGGCCGAGACCGAGGCCATCGGCCGGGTCCTCGGCACCCACGTCCAGCGCCTGGCCACCATCGCCCACGGCGACGGGGTGTGCACCACGTGCATCCCCTCAACACAGAAGGAGCAGGTCACGCCATGACCTCGATCGAAGAGCTGAACCCCGAGCTCAAGGGGATCGGTCGCTACGACTTCGGCTGGTCCGACAAGAACGACGTCGGTGCCAACGCGAAGCGCGGCCTCAACGAGGACGTCGTACGGGACATCTCCTCGAAGAAGAGCGAGCCGGGCTGGATGCTCGACCTGCGCCTGAAGGGCCTCAAGCTCTTCGACCGCAAGCCGATGCCGACCTGGGGCTCCGACCTCAGCGCGATCGACTTCGACAACATCAAGTACTTCGTGCGGTCCACCGAGAAGCAGGCCCAGAGCTGGGAGGACCTGCCCGAGGACATCAAGAACACCTACGACAAGCTCGGCATCCCGGAGGCGGAGAAGCAGCGCCTGGTCGCCGGCGTCGCCGCGCAGTACGAGTCGGAGGTCGTCTACCACCAGATCCGTGAGGACCTGGAGGAGCAGGGCGTCCTCTTCCTCGACACCGACACCGCGCTGAAGGAGCACGAGGAGCTCTTCAAGGAGTACTTCGGCACCGTCATCCCCGTCGGTGACAACAAGTTCTCCGCGCTCAACACCTCGGTGTGGTCGGGTGGCTCCTTCATCTACGTCCCCAAGGGTGTCCACGTCGACATCCCGCTGCAGGCCTACTTCCGGATCAACACCGAGAACATGGGCCAGTTCGAGCGGACGCTGATCATCGTCGACGAGGACGCCTACGTGCACTACGTCGAGGGCTGCACCGCGCCGATCTACTCGTCGGACTCGCTGCACTCCGCGGTCGTCGAGATCATCGTCAAGAAGGGCGGCCGCTGCCGCTACACGACGATCCAGAACTGGTCGAACAACGTCTACAACCTCGTCACCAAGCGCGCGGTCTGCGAGGCGGGCGCGACGATGGAGTGGGTCGACGGCAACATCGGCTCCAAGGTCACCATGAAGTACCCCGCCGTCTACCTGATGGGCGAGCACGCCAAGGGCGAGACGCTGTCGATCGCGTTCGCCGGCGAGGGCCAGCACCAGGACGCCGGCGCGAAGATGGTCCACGCCGCGCCCCACACGTCCTCCTCGATCCTCAGCAAGTCGGTCGCCCGCGGTGGCGGTCGTACGTCCTACCGCGGCCTGATCCAGGTCAACGAGGGCGCCTACGGGTCGAAGTCCAACGTGCTGTGCGACGCGCTGCTGGTCGACCAGATCAGCCGCTCCGACACCTACCCGTACGTCGACATCCGCGAGGACGACGTGTCGATGGGCCACGAGGCGTCCGTCTCGAAGGTCTCCGACGACCAGCTGTTCTACCTCATGTCGCGTGGCATGGAGCAGGACGAGGCGATGGCGATGATCGTGCGCGGCTTCGTCGAGCCGATCGCCAAGGAGCTCCCCATGGAGTACGCCCTCGAGCTGAACCGACTGATCGAGCTGCAGATGGAAGGTGCCGTCGGCTGATGACTGCCGAAGTTCTCGAAGGTGCTCTCGAGAAGGTCGAGAGCCACCTCCACCCCGAAGGATCCTTCGACGTCGACGCCCACGAGGTGCCGACCGGTCGTGAGGAGATCTGGCGGTTCACGCCGCTCAAGCGGCTGCGCGGGGTCCACACGGACGCCGCGCTGGACGGCTCGTCGTTCAAGGTCGAGGCCGACCTCGCCGACGGCGTGACCGCCCGCACCGTCGCCGCTGCAGACTCGCGGCGCGGCTCGTCCGGCTTCGTCCCGCTCGACCGGATCTCCGCCCGCGTCTGGGAGGCCGCGAGCTCGGTCTACGAGGTCGAGATCCCCGAGGAGGCCGTCGTCGAGGGCGCCTCGACGATCCGGCTCACCGGAACGGGCACCGACCACGCCACGGCCGCGCACCTGCTGGTGCGCGCCGGACGGTTCAGCAAGGCCACCGTGGTGGTCGTCTACTCCGGGTCCGCGACCTGGGCTGAGAACATCGAGGTCGTCGTCGAGGACGGCGCCGACCTGACGTTCGTCACGGTGCAGGACTGGGAGGACGACGCGGTCCACGTCGTCAGCCAGCGTGCCCGGATCGGTCGCGACGCCGCTCTCAAGCACGTCGCCGTCACCTTCGGTGGCGACGTGGTGCGCAGCGACAGCACCGCCGACTACGCCGGACCGGGTGGCTCCTACGAGGGCCTCGGCCTCTACTTCGCCGACGCCGGCCAGCACATCGAGCACCGCCTGTTCGTCGACCACACCGCGCCGCGGACCAAGTCCAACGTGGTCTACAAGGGCGCGCTGCAGGGCGAGAAGGCGCACACCGTGTGGATCGGCAACGTGCTGATCCGCAAGGTCGCCGAGGGCATCGAGACTTACGAGGAGAACCGCAACCTGGTCCTCTCCGACGGCTGCCAGGCCGACTCGGTCCCCAACCTGGAGATCGAGACCGGCGAGATCGAGGGTGCGGGGCACGCCTCCGCGACAGCCCGCTTCGACGACGAGCAGCTGTTCTACCTGCGCTCGCGCGGCATCTCCGAGAAGGAGGCGCAGCGCCTGGTGGTGCACGGGTTCTTCAACGACCTGATCCGCAAGATCGACGTCCCGGAGATCGAGGAGAAGCTCCTCACCACCGTCGAGGCCGAGCTCGCCAAGAACGTGCTGCGCGAGGTCGGGCAGTGAGCTTCGAACGCGCCTGCTCGCTGGCCGACGTACCGGCCGACGAGGCCCTCGCGGTCACCGTCGACCGCTACGACGTCGCCATCGCCCGCGACGGCGACGAGGTCTTCGCCCTGCAGGACCTGTGCTCGCACGCGGCCGTCCAGCTGAGCGAGGGCGAGGTCGCCGACTGCACCATCGAGTGCTGGCTGCACGGGTCGACCTTCGACCTGCGCACCGGCAAGCCCACCAGCCTCCCGGCGACCGAACCGGTCGCCACCTTCCCTGTCGAAGTGCGTGACGGCGACATCTACGTCGACGTCACCACGACCCTGAACGGAGTCACCCCCGCATGAGCACCCTCGAGATCAAGAACCTGCAGGTGTCCGTGGACACCGAGGACGGCGCCAAGGAGATCCTCAAGGGCGTCACGCTGACCGTCAAGGACGGCGAGACCCACGCGATCATGGGCCCCAACGGCTCGGGCAAGTCGACCACGGCGTACTCCATCGCGGGCCACCCGAAGTACACGATCACCGGCGGTGAGGTGCTCCTCGACGGCGAGAACGTGCTCGAGATGACCGTCGACGAGCGCGCCCGCGCCGGCCTGTTCCTGGCGATGCAGTACCCCGTCGAGGTCCCCGGCGTCTCCATGTCGAACTTCCTGCGCACCGCCAAGACCGCCGTCGACGGCGAGGCGCCCAAGCTGCGCACCTGGGTCAAGGACGTCAACGGCGCCCTCGACCGGATGAAGCTCGACACCGCGTTCTCCAGCCGCTCGGTCAACGAGGGCTTCTCCGGTGGTGAGAAGAAGCGCGCCGAGATCGCCCAGCTCGACCTGCTCGACCCGAAGTTCGCGATCCTCGACGAGATCGACTCCGGCCTCGACATCGACGCGCTCAAGGTCGTCTCCGACGGCATCAACGACTACGCCGGCCGCGAGGGCAAGGGCCTGCTGCTGATCACGCACTACACGCGGATCCTGCGGTACGTGAAGCCGGACGTCGTGCACGTCTTCGTCGACGGCCGGATCGCCGAGTCGGGCGGACCGGAGCTGGCCGACGAGCTCGAGGCCAACGGCTACGAGAAGTACGTCGGCATCCAGGCAGCCGGGGTCTGACCATGACCCTGGAGGGGCTCCTCCCGGAGCTGGCGGTCATCCGCAAGGACTTCCCGATCCTCGAGCGCACGCTCGCGGGCGGGCTGCCGCTGGTCTACCTCGACAGCGCCAACACCTCGCAGAAGCCGCAGGTGGTCATCGACACGATGGTCGACCACCTCGAGCGCCACAACGCCAACATCGCCCGCGCCATGCACCAGCTCGGCGCGGAGTCGACCGAGGCCTTCGAGGCCGCGCGCGACAAGGTGGCGGCGTTCATCGGTGCGCCCGACCGCGACGAGGTGATCTTCACCAAGAACGCCTCCGAGGCGCTCAACCTGGCCGCCAACACGCTGGCCTGGACGGGCCCGCGGCAGGTCGGTGCGGGCGACGAGGTGGTCATCACCGAGATGGAGCACCACTCCAACATCGTGCCGTGGCAGCTGCTCACCCAGCGCACCGGCGCGACGCTGCGCTGGTTCGGGCTCACCGACGACGGACAGCTCGACCTGTCGGGCATCGACGAGCTGATCAACGAGCACACCAAGGTCGTCTCGTTCACCTGGGTGTCCAACATGCTGGGCACGATCAACCCGGTCGCCGAGCTCACCCGCCGCGCGCACGCGGTCGGCGCCATCGTCGTCGTCGACGCGTCGCAGGCCGCGCCGCAGCTGCCGATCGACCTGGCCGCGATGCCGGTCGAGGAGCGCCCCGACCTGGTCGCCTTCACCGGCCACAAGGTCGTCGGACCGACCGGCATCGGCGTGCTCTGGGGCTCGCGTGCGGTGCTCGACGAGCTGCCGCCGTTCCTCGGTGGCGGCGAGATGATCGAGACCGTGCGGATGGAGGGCTCGACGTACGCCGGCATCCCGCACAAGTTCGAGGCCGGCACCCCGCCCATCGTCGAGGCGATCGGTCTCGGCGCCGCGGTCGACTACCTCGGCCACATCGGGCTCGACGCGATCCACGCCCACGAGCAGGCGATCACCGGCTACGCCCTCGAGGGCCTGCAGTCGGTCAAGGGCCTGACCGTGCTCGGCCCGCTCGACGCCGCCCAGCGCGGCGGTGCGATCTCCTTCGAGCTCGACGGCGTGCACCCGCACGACATCGCGCAGGTGCTCGACAGCCGCGGCGTCGCCGTACGCGCCGGCCACCACTGCGCCAAGCCGGCCCACGCCCGCTTCGGTGTGCAGGCCTCGACGCGGATGTCGTCGTACCTCTACACGGAGCCGCGCGAGATCGACGCCCTGGTCGAGGCGCTGGAATACACCCGCTCCTACTTCAAGTTGGACTGAGGATGACAGCGCAGGATCTGGACGCCCTGTACCAGGAGATCATCCTGGACCACTACAAGAACCCCCACGGCAAGGGGCTTCGTGAGCACGCCGACCACACGGCCGAGGTGCACCACGTCAACCCGACCTGTGGCGACGAGGTGACCCTGCGGGTCCACCTGGCCGACGGGGTCGTCGACGACGTGTCGTACGACGCCCTCGGCTGCTCGATCTCGCAGGCCTCGGCCTCGGTGCTCCACGACCTGGTCGTGGGCAAGAGCGTCGACGAGGCGATGGCGATCCACCAGGAGTTCCTGACCCTGATGCAGGGCAAGGGCGCGGTGGAGCCCGACGAGGACGTGCTCGAGGACGGGATCGCGTTCGCCGGTGTGGCGAAGTTCCCGGCCCGCGTGAAGTGTGCCCTGCTGTCGTGGATGGCGTGGAAGGACGCGACGGCCCAGGTCGTCGCAGGAGACGGAGACAACTCATGACCGAGTCCATCGACAACAGCGACCTGCCCGAGGTCCCCGAGGCCGGCGGCTCGACCAACGCCTCGACCAACGTGGCGCTGGCCGACATCGAGGAGGCGATGAAGGACGTCGTCGACCCCGAGCTCGGCATCAACGTCGTCGACCTCGGCCTGGTCTACGGCATGCACGTCGACGAGAACACCAACCTCGTCCTCGACATGACGCTCACCTCCGCGGCCTGCCCGCTGACCGACGTCATCACCGACCAGACCAACTCCGCGCTGGAGGGCCTGGTCAACGACGTCGCCATCAACTGGGTCTGGATGCCGCCGTGGGGTCCCGACAAGATCACCCCCGACGGCCGCGAGCAGCTGCGCGCACTGGGCTTCAACGTCTGATCGGTCAGGAGCAGCGGCCCGTGCCGTAGCGCCAGACGAACGCCGCGACGATCCGACCCTCGGGTCCGCGTCCGGTCAGCGTCACCCGGTAGGTCCCGTGGTACGCGGGGCGCCGGACCCGGTAGTCGTGCTCGCCGAGACGACGCACCCGCCGGGTCTCCCGGCACGCCGGGCTCGCCGGGCGGGTGCTCTCGTAGCGCGCACTCCAGCGCCACCCGGACCCGGCGAAGGTCAGCCGGAGGGCGCCGTCGTGCCGCAGCGTGGGCGCCGGGCGCCGGCTGTGGTTGCCGCAGGTGCTGGACCCGATCTCGCCCTGCTCGGTGACGACGTCCGGATAGGTCCAGCAGTACTCCTGCACCGCTGGGTCGACGGTGCGCACTGCCGTGCCGACCGTCAGGCCGGGCAGGCCGGGCAGGCCGTCGTCAGCCGACGCCGCCGCGGGTGCGCCGAGCAGCGCGGCCAGGACGGCCAGCGCGAGCACGAGCGTGCGACGGGGGAGCGGGAGCACGCTGCGACGCTATGTCGCGCGCGCGTTCGCCGCGGTCGATCGCGGATGAATTTACGAAACCGTCGCGAACCGGCGGTCGGTGTAGCGGCGCAGGTTCCGCAGGAACCACCGGAACGACAGGTTCGAGACCAGCCCGCTGACCGGCATGAAGTGCTTGCCGGGCCCGGTCACGTCGAGCGCCAGGGTCCAGGTGAGCCGGCAGCCCTGCGGGGTCGGCTCGACGTCGTACCGCTCGGCGAAGGCGCGGATCGACCTCTCCGAGGCCTCGTTGAACCGGAAGACCATCCGCCGGCCGGGCTCCCAGGCCAGGAACTCCTCGGCGCCCTCGAGGCCGCCGAGCATCGACACGACACGGGTGCTGCCGACCCCCGGCGGGAGCGGCGAGGTCCACTCGACGTGCCGGATCACCTTCGCCCAGTGCGGCCATGCGTCGGCGTCGGCGAAGACCTCGAACAGCTGCTGCGGGGTGATCGCGAGGTCGACGCTGTTGGCGTAGCGGTGCGGCGCGGTGTCGACGTACTCGATCCCGACCCGCTCGCAGGGGTGCATGGTGGGCTCCGACATGAAGAGAAGTAGAACACGTTCTTGTTGCTGCCGGCGACGGGATGCGCACTAGGGTCGCGCTGTGCCCGAGGTCCTCGTCCCGTCCGCCCGCTGGCCGCGGTGGCTGGAGAACTTCATGTCCTCGCACGGCGGCACGGCCCTGACCGTCGTCGACGGCGGCATGCGCGGCGTCGCGGAGGACGGGTCGACCTTCACCGCCCGGTTGCCCTTCTCCCGGGCGTACGACGGCCGGCCCGACGACCTCGCCGATTTCGCCGACCACACCGAGCAGCCGCCGGTCTGGGGTGTGCTGCTGGTCCGCAAGGGCGGTTTCGCCGTTGCACGCCTCGAGGCCGGCGAGGTCGTCGCCAGCAAGGTCGGCCAACGCCACGTCCAGGGCCGGACCAAGGCCGGCGGCCAGTCCCAGCAGCGGTTCGCCCGTCGGCGCGCCAACCAGGCCCGGGTCGCCTACGAGGCGGCCGCCGAGCATGCCGTGGCGGTGCTGGCCGGGGCGAGCGAGATCGTGGCCGGCGGCGACCGGGGCGCGGTGGACGAGGTGCTCCGTGACCCGCGGTTGCGGTCCGTCGCCGTGGTGGGGCCGTGGCTCGCCGTACCCGATCCGCGACGAGCGGTGCTCGAGCAGGCGCTGCGCGACGCGCAGTCGCTGGTGGTGGTCGTGGAGAACGCCGGCGGGGCGGCTCGCCTCACAGATCGAGGGTGAGGAAGACGCTGTTCGGGTCGAGGGCGTAGCCCTCGAACGGCCCGCACTCGGTGAACCCGCGGGTCAGGTAGAGCGCGCGGGCCGGGGCGAAGTAGTCCTCGGTGCCGGTCTCCAGGCTGATCCGGGCGTGTCCGCGCTCGCGGGCCTCGGCCAGCACGTGGTCGAGCAGCCGCCCGGCCACGCCGCGGCGGCGGGCCGCGGTCGCGGTACGCATCGACTTGAGCTCGGCGTGCCCGTCGCTGAGCTGCTTGAGGGCGACGCAGCCCAGGAGGACGTCGTCCTCGCGGGCGGTCCAGAACGTGATCGACGGCGCCGCCAGGGCGTCCGAGTCGAGGGCGTGCACGCTCTCGGCGGGCGAGGTCGCGTACATGTCGGCGAGGTGCTCCTCGAGCAGCCCGAGCACGTCGCTCCGGCGGGGGTCGTCGGTCGCGATCTGCATGCTCCGATCCTCCCGTACGCCGGGGCGTCGAACAGTCGTCGCCCCCCTCGTTGAGTTGCCCGCGCTAGGCGTTGAGTTGCCGCTTTCTCGCGGTTGAGTTGCCATCTCGGGACAACGACCCTCCGCGGGGTGGCAACTCAAGGGTGAGTTTGTGGCAACTCAACGGTGAGAAAGCGGCAACTCAACGAGCCAGGCGTCAGTCGAGGCCGAGCTCGGTACGTCGTAGGGCCCACCGCTGGTCGAGTTCGGACATCTCGGCGAGCACGAAGGCCAGGAACTCGCGTGAGAGGCGCAGCCGCCGCCGGGCGGGGTCGCCGTCGGCGAGGTCGGCGAGGCCGCGGTCGAGGGCGGCGATGAGCGGCGCGTAGAACTGGTCGAGCCGGCCGATCATCCCGTGCCAGGCGTCGTCGTCGACCACGAACACGTCGCGGCGGGACCCGCGCTCGCGCTCGCGGCGGATCATGCCGATGCCGTCGAGGTAGCGCACGGCGCCGGAGACGCCGGCCGGGCTGATGCCGAGGCCGGCCGCGAGCTCGGCGGCGGTCATCCGGCCGTCGTCGTCGACGAGGAGGGCCGCGAAGACCCGCGAGGGGAGCCGGGCCAGGCCGGCGCTGGTGAGCGCACCGCCCATCCGCTCCACGAAGGAGTCGCGGGAGGTCTCGGTCGCCATGCCCAGATCCTATACAACATTCAGAAATTGCTGAAACAGGTGCATGATGGAGTCATGACGAGTCCCCTCATCGAGGTGCACGGCCTCGTGAAGACGTTCGGCTCCTTCCGCGCACTCGACGGCCTCGACCTGGTCGTCGAGGCCGGCGAGGTGCACGGATTCCTCGGTCCCAACGGAGCCGGGAAGTCCACGACCATCCGGGTGCTCCTCGGCCTCCTACGCAAGGACGGCGGCGAGGTCACCATCCTCGGCGGCGATCCGTGGCGCGATGCCGCGGACCTGCACCGCCGGCTGGCCTACGTGCCCGGCGACGTGAGCCTGTGGCCCAACCTCAGCGGCGGCGAGATCGTCGACCTGCTCATCCGGATGCGCGGCGCCGACCCGGCGACATCGCGGCGCGAGGAGCTGATCGAGCGGTTCTCCCTCGACCCGACCAAGCGTGGTCGCGCCTACTCCAAGGGCAACCGGCAGAAGGTCGCGCTCGTGGCCGCCTTCGCCACCGACCCGGACCTGCTCATCCTCGACGAGCCGACCTCCGGCCTCGACCCGCTCATGGAGCAGGTGTTCAACGAGTGCGTCGCCGAGCAGACGGGCCGCGGTGCGACGGTGCTGCTGTCCAGCCACATCCTCAGCGAGGTCGACCGGCTCGCCGACCGGGTCACCATCATCCGCGAGGGCGAGGTCGTCGAGAGCGGGCGGATCAGCGACCTGCGCCACCTCAGCAGGTCGAGGATCGTCGCCTCGCTCAGCGGTACGGCGCCGGACCTGTCCGCCGTACCCGGCGTCCACGACCTCGCGGTCGCCGACGGTCAGGTCAGCTGCACCGTCGACCCCGTCGGCCTGCCCAGCGTGCTGTCTGCACTCACCGCCGCCGGTGTCACGGCGCTGACGAGCACCCCGCCCAGCCTCGAGGAGCTCTTCCTCGACGCCTACCGGGACCGCGTCGGAGCGGGCCGGTGACCGGCTGGCCGCTCCTGCTGCGCCTGGGCCTGCGCCAGGACCGGATCCTCGCGCCGGTGGCACTCGCCGTACTCGTGCTGATGAGCGTCGCGTCCGCGGCCGCGACCCCGGGCCTGTACGCCGACCAGGCCGACCGGGTCCGGGCCGCCGAGGCGATCAACGCCAGCCCCGCGATCGTCGCGCTCTACGGCCCGATCCTCGACGTCACCAGCGAGGGCGAGCTGGCCATGACCAAGATGACGGTGCTGTACGCCGTGTTCGTGGCCGTGCTGTTCATCGTGGTCGTGCGCCGGCACACCCGGGTCGAGGAGGAGACCGGCCGCACCGAGCTGATCGGCGGCACCGCGGTCGGCCGCCACGCCTCGCTGGTCGCCACGCTTCTCGAGGCCGTGCTCCTGGCCCTCGTGCTGGGTGTGCTCACCGCTCTCGGCAACACCGTGTCCGGGCTCGGCGCCGCCGGGTCGGTGGCCTTCGGCGCGCTCTGGGCCGGCACCGCCCTGGTGGCCTCCGGCATCGCCGCCGTGACCGCCCAGCTCTCCGCCAGTGCACGCACCTGCGCGGCGTACGCGGCCGGGGTGGTGGGGATCCTGTTCGTGCTGCGTGCCGCCGGCGACACCGGCCCGGAGTGGCTCAGCTGGCTCTCGCCGCTGGGCTGGAACACGCAGGTGCGCGCCTACGGCGAGGTCCGGTGGTGGCTGCTGCCCTGCTACCTCCTCGTCGCCGGCGTCCTGGCCGCGGCCGCCTTCGTGCTGCGCGCCCGCCGCGACCTCGGCTCCGGGCTGGTGCCGACCCGCCCCGGTCCGCGGACCGGCTCGCCCCGGCTGGCCGACGCGCTCACCCTGGCGCTCAAGGTGCACGCCACCACCCTCCTGCTCTGGTCGGTCGCGGCCGGCGTGCTCGGCGTCGTGTTCGGCATGATCGCCCCCGGCATCGGCGACCTGCTGGACTCCGAGGTCGCCCAGTCGATCATCGACGAGCTCGGCGGGGCGCTGGTCGCGGCGATCCTGTCCATCGTCGCCGTCGTGCTCACCTACTTCGCGGTGACCGTGGTGAGCCACGCCGGCCGCGACGAGGAGGACGGTCGCGCCGAGCTCGTGCTCGCGACCGCGACCAGTCGCAGCGGGTGGTTCGCCGCGTCCGCGGTGCTCGCGCTCGTCGGTACCGCGTGGCTGCTCGTCGTGACCGGCGTCGGCCTGTGGATCGGGTACGTCGCCGCGGACGGTCCCGGCATCGGCAGCCTGGTCCTCGCGGCCCTCGCGTGGGTGCCCGCGGCCTGGGTGGTCGGCGCGCTCGCCGTGCTCTCGCTGGCGCTTGGGCTGCGGTGGTCGGCCCTGGTCTGGGCCTGGCCGGCGGCCTTCCTGACCCTCAGCCTGCTCGGGGACCTGCTGGACCTGCCGGGGTGGCTGACCGGGCTCTCGCCGTACTCCCACGTGCCGTCGCTGCCCTCCGACGCATGGAGCTGGGGGAGTGCCGGTGGGCTCAGCGCGGTGACCGCCGCGTTGCTGGTCGTGGCGTGGTGGCGGTTCCGCGAGCGTGACATCGGCTAGTTTCAGCCGCATGTGGCAGCCCGAGCCCGACTGGGTGGCTCTCCCCGGAGGCACGGGGACGTCCACCGTCGGCGTGTGGCGGACCGCGCTCGGCGGGCGGCCCGTGGTGGTCAAGCGGCTCGGCGCGCCGGTTCCGGGCGACCCGGCCGTCCTCTCGGAGCGCACCCACGCCGGGTACTGGCGCCGCGAGGCCGACGTCCTGGTCGCCGGCCTCACCGCCGGCACGCCCGGGCTGCGCTCGGCCGGCGCCTCGGTCGAGGAGGACGACGAGGGCGTCACCATCGTGCGGGACTGGGTCGAGGACGCGGCGTCGAGCGGGCTGTTCCTCGCGCTGTCGCTCGGCCGGTTCTCAGGCGCCGACCTCGGCCACCCGGCATTCCTCGCGACCTCCCTGCTCCGCGACCGCCTGGCCCGCGTCTCCAGGAGCGGCGGCTGGACGACCCTGGCCCGGACGACGGTCGCTGACGTCGCCGAGCACCTGTGGACCCACCGCGAGCGGATGCTCGCGCTGCTCGACGACCTGCCGCAGGTCCCGCAGCACGGCGACCCGACGGCGCTCAACGTCCCCGGCCGGTCCGGCGACGACGCGCTCGCCATCGACTGGGGGACCCTCGGCCACGGTCCGGTCGGCGGCGACCTGGGCTACCTGTCACTCTCCTCGCGCGAGGAGTTCGAGCCCCTCCTGGACGCCTACCTGCTCGGCCTGCCCGACGGGATCGCGGAGCGCGACGCCGTGGTCCTCGGCGCCCAGGTCGTGTCCGTCTACACCGCGCTCAACCGCGCCGAGTGGGCGCTGGCCCGGGTCGCGGGTGGGGAGGGCGCGCTCGCCGGCAAGTACCGCCACCCGGCCGTGGCCCCGCACCTGCGCGCGCTGCAACGCACGTTCGGGCACATGGAGTCCCTGCTGGCGCTGTAGGACCCGCTGGCTCAGACCTTGGGGGCCGCGAACGTGTCGCAGGCGTCGAGGGTGCCCTCTTGGAAGCCGACCATGAACCACTTCTGGCGCTGCGCGGAGGAGCCGTGGGTCCACGCCTCCTCGTTGACCCGGCCGCCCGAGCGCTTCTGGATGTAGTCGTCGCCGACGGACTTCGCGGCCTCGATGGCCTGGTTGATGTCGTCCTGGGTGAGGTCGAGGATCAGCTTCTCGCCCGACGCGTCCTCGGTGGTGGTCGCGTGCTTGGCCCACATGCCGGCGTAGCAGTCGGCCTGCAGCTCGAGGCGTACGCCGTCGCTCTGCGGCCCGGTCTGCTGGCTGCGCACCTGGCCCATGTAGCCGAGCAGGTTGGAGATGTGGTGGCCGTACTCGTGGGCGAGCACGTAGAACTCCACGAAGCTGCCGTCCGGACCGCCGAGCTGACCCTCGAGCACGTCGTCGAAGAAGGTGGTGTCGAGGTAGATCGTCTCGTCGGTCGGGCAGTAGAACGGGCCGACCGCCGACGACGCCGCGCCACACCCGGTGTCGACCGAGCCGGTGAAGGTGACCATCGCCTTCTCCGGGCGGAACTTGCCGCCGAGCTCGCTGTCCCAGTAGGCGGTGATCGAGTTCTCGATCGCGACCCGGGCACAGTCCTGGCTGTTGTTGGCGTCCTCGCCGGTCTTGCAGTCGGCGTAGCGGTCAGTGCCCTGCTGCTGGTCGCTCAGGCGCGAGGGCGAGTAGACGTTGCCGAGCCCGCCGGTGCCGCCACCGCCGCTGAGCGGGTTGCCGCCGAGCAGGAGGGTCACCACCACGACCAGGATCACTCCGATCAGGCCACCGATGCCGCCCTTGCCGCTCGGGATGGGGATGCGCATGCCGCCGCCACCGAGACCGCCGCCCATGCCGCCGCCACCGCCGGAACCGGCGTCACGCACTCGGGACTGGTCGAGGCGGGCCTTCGGATTGAATCGCACCACGTCAGCACCCTAGAGGACACCGCCGGCATTTAGGGGGCGCCGAACCGCCGTGGGAGAATGGCCTCCTCATGATCACCGTGCACCAGCTCGAGGTACGCGTGGGTGCGCGACTCCTCATGGAGAACGTCAGCTTCCGCGTCGGCCCCGGCGACAAGGTCGGCCTCGTCGGCCGCAACGGCGCCGGCAAGACCACCCTCACGAAGGTGCTCGCCGGCGACGCGCTGCCCGCGGGCGGCTCCGTCACGAACAGCGGCGAGCTCGGCTACCTCCCGCAGGATCCGCGCGTGGGCGACCCCGAGGTCATCGTGCGTGACCGGATCCTGTCCGCACGCGGCCTCGACGACGCCGTACGACGGATGCGGGCCGCCGAGGTCGCGATGGCCTCCGACGACCCGAACGAGCGGGACCGGGCGTTCCGGAAGTTCCAGCGGGCGCAGGACGAGCTCGACGCCGGTGGCGGGTACGCCGCCGAGACCGAGGCACTCCAGATCGCCCAGAGCCTCGGCATCCCGGACCGGCTGATGGACCAGCCGCTCGGGACCCTGTCCGGCGGCCAGCGGCGTCGCGTCGAGCTGGCCCGGATCCTGTTCTCGAGCGCCGAGGTGCTCGTCCTCGACGAGCCGACCAACCACCTCGACGCCGACTCGATCACCTGGCTGCGGGACTGGATGAAGTCCTACAAGGGCGGCTTCATCGTGATCAGCCACGACAACGACCTGCTCGAGGAGACCGTCAACAAGGTCTTCCACCTCGACGCCAACCGCTCGGTCATCGACGTCTACAACATGGGCTGGAAGAACTACCTGACCCAGCGAGAGACCGACGAGGCGCGCCGCAAGCGTGAGCTGATGAACGCCCAGAACAAGGCGAAGACGCTCACCGACCAGGCCAACAAGATGCGTGCCAAGGCCACCAAGGCGAGTGCCGCGCAGCAGATGCTCAAGCGGGCCGAGAAGCTCCTCGACGGGGTCGAGGGGGAGCGGCAGTCCGACAAGGTCGCCGCGATCAAGTTCCCGACGCCCGCCGCCTGCGGCAAGACCCCGCTCTCCGCGCACGACCTGTCCAAGTCGTACGGCGCCCTCGAGATCTTCACCGCCGTCGACCTGGCCATCGACAAGGGCTCCCGCGTGGTCATCCTGGGCCTCAACGGCGCCGGCAAGACCACGATGCTGCGCATCCTCGCCGGCGTCGACAAGCCCGACACCGGCGAGGTCGTCGCCGGCCACGGCCTCAAGGTCGGCTACTACGCCCAGGAGCACGAGACGCTCGACGTGTCCCGAACCGTGCTGGAGAACATGCAGTCCTCCGCGCCCCAGCTCACCGACACCGAGGCCCGCTCGGTCCTCGGCTCGTTCCTGTTCTCCGGTGACGACGTGCACAAGCCTGCCGGCGTGCTCTCCGGCGGCGAGAAGACCCGCCTGGCGCTCGCCTCGCTGGTCGTCTCGGCCGCCAACGTGCTGCTGCTCGACGAGCCCACCAACAACCTCGACCCCGCCTCGCGCGAGGAGGTGCTCAACGCGATCCGCCGCTATGAGGGCGCGATCGTGCTGGTCACCCACGACGAGGGTGCCGTCCACGCGCTCGAGCCGGACCGCGTGCTCATCCTCCCCGACGGCGTCGAGGACCTGTGGAGCCCGGACTACGCCGACCTGGTCGCGCTGGCGTGACCGCCGGTGGTACCTGATCGGGTACCATTGTCGTGAAGGAGGCGTGATGGACGTCGACACCCGCGAAGTCGCCCGCCGGCTGAGTGAGGCCATGAAGAGCAGCGGTCTCAGCCTGCGTGGGTTCGCTGCTGCCCTGGGGACCTCGCACTCCCGCCTGTCCTCCTACCTGAAGGGGACTGCAAGCCCGTCGGCAGCGCTGTTCGTCCGGGCGTGCCGCATCGGTGCCGCACTCGGAGAGGCGCGTGATCAGGGGTGGCTCACGCCGGACCTCGCCCAGCGAGCGTTGAAGGACGCGGTCGACGAGGGTGACGAGGCCTGGGCCTTCAAGATCGCGGTCCAGGCTCGGGACCAGGTTCGTGAGTTGCTCGCGACGCCGGGTGCACCCGCCGACGCATGGGAAGCCCGGCCGAGCGCTAGGACCACCGATCGCTGGGACGCACTGCTGGGCGCCTTCGTCGCCCACGAGTTCATGGCCGCCGACCGCACGGCTCCTGCATGGACGGACCTGCGCGCCGACGAGGAATGGATCAAGCCGAACCTCCTGCTCGATGACGCCGAGATCCGGGATGCCACCCCTGGCTGGCTTTCGGCGCGCGGGATCTATGTCGCCGAGCGCGACTTGGCGACGGCATGAGATTCCCTAGGTCAACCTCAGGCGGCTTGAAGTTGCATGGCGCCTCCGTGGAGTTCGGGGTTGTAGGCGGTGTGGTCTTGCCAGCAGCGCCAGATCACGCGGACCCATGCGCGGGCCAGGATGCGCACGGCGTGGGGGTGGCGTTTGCCGCGGGCGATGGCGTCGGCGTAGATCTTCGCGGCCCATGGGCTCGCGTTGCGGGAGTCGTCGGCGAAGTCGATGAGTGCGTTGCGGAGCTTCTTGTCCGCGGCCCAGCGGAACCCGACGGTGTGGAGCTTGCCGCTGGCCTTGGTGACGGGCGCGACGCCGGCCAGGGCGGCGAGGGATTCCTCGTCGGGGAACCGGGCGCGGACGTCGCCGATCTCGGACAGCAGCAGGGCTGCGCGGACGCCGTGTCCGGCTTTGGGCAGGGACGTGAAGATGTGCGCGTCGGCGTGGGCGTCGAGGCGTTCGATGATCTCGGCCTCGAGTTCGCGTTCCTCGTGGCGGGTGGTCTCGATGGTGCGCAGCAGGGCCAGCACGCACACGGCTCGTCCTTCGGCTTCGGTCGCGGACAGGCCTGCGGATGGGGCGTCGGCGATGCGGGCGTAGAGCTCGTCAACGGGCTTGCGGCCGCAATAGGCGATGCGGCGCAGGAACGCAGCGAACCGGGCCGGAGTGAGCCGGCTGGCCGCATGCTGGGTGGGGTAGCGACGCAGGAAGGCGATGGTGACGTCGCTGTCGAGTCGCGAGAACAGTCCGATCGCTGCGGGGAAGCAGCGTTCCAGCTGGGCATGGAGCTGGTTGACCAGTCCGACGCGGGACTCGACCAGCTGCTTGCGGGTGCGCGAGAGGGATCGCAGTACCTGGGTGGCTTCACTGTCTTGGGTCAGCGGGGTGAGGCGGTGGCCGTCGGTGCGCAGCACGTCTGCCAGCAGGTAGGCATCACCGGCGTCGGACTTGGCGCCGGAGCCGGTGTAGCGGCTGCGCAGGCCTTTGACCTGGCGTGGGGTGATGACCACGACGCGCAGCCCTGCGTCGAGGAACGCCTCGACCAAGGGCCCGTCGCAGCGTTCGATGGCGACTCCTTCGACATCGAGCTTGCTCAGGCGCTTGACCAGCCCGGTGAAGGTCTTGTTGGTGTTGGGGATCTCGAAACGCACCTTGATGGCGCCTTGATCGTCGACCACGCAGACTGCGTGGGTCTTGGTGGCCCAGTCGATGCCAGCGAACAGCCGGCCTTGATGTGTGGACATTCGTCCGGTCCTTCCGGTGATGATGGATGTGGCACCGTCGGTGTCGAGAAGCCGTGCCGGATGCTCATTGCGTGGCGGTCCAACCCGCATATCCCTAGCGCCGGTTGTGGCTTCCCGGCCCGGCGGCTGCCGCAGATCTCACGCTGGTCCTCGAGGGACAAGCGCGCTGGGCGGTCAGCCACCGGCCGGCGGTTCGTCAGGAAGCCTCATCCCGCACCATCCATCACCGCTACCGAAGGGATGGTGCACCAATGAGCGCGCTCGTCGAGCTCGGCCGTGAGCAGCTCGAGAGGCTGCTGGCTGAGCTCGACGAACGCCTCGCCGAGAGAGGGATCGCCGCCGGCATCTATGTCGTCGGCGGAGCTGCTATCGCCCTGACCGTCGTGGAGCGCCGGGTGACGGTCGACGTCGATGCCATCGCCACGGACGCCGCCGTGTACGACGAGGCAGCGGCGATTGCCCACCTCCATGGACTGCCCCCGCGCTGGCTCAACCCGGGAGCTGCGCCGTGGGTTCCGCCGCGCAGGTCGACGTCGGTGCCGAAGTCGCCCGGCCTGTCGATCGACTACGCCCCGCCCGAGCACTTGCTGGCGATGAAGATGGTGGCGATGCGCGAACGCGACTACGCCGACATCGCCACTCTCGCGGCGGTGCTGGGGCTCGTGGATCCGGATGCCGACGTCTTCGCCGCGCTTCTCCGCGAGGCGTACGTCGATGCAGAGACACTCGAGATGGCATTGGGGCTGCGCCGGTCGGACGACCTCGACGCGGAGGTCGACGCTCTGGCGAACAGCGCCGTCCGAATCGTTCGGCACTTCCGGGACTCCAGCGACTGACGGCGAGCTCCGCTACTCCAGCGAGGCGAGCAGGTCTCCGTACGTCCGCCTCTGGCTCCTCGATTGGGCAGGAACCGCAGGTCAAAGGGCCGAATTGCTGCGGTTTGGGACCAAACCGCAACAACTCGCCGGCCTGATCACTCACTCGCGATCGCGTCCAGCACGTCCAGCCGGCTCGCCCGGACGGCGGGGATGACGGCAGCCAGCACGCCCACCACGATCGCCACGACGAGGAACCCGAGCAGCTGGCCGAGGGGCAGGCCGAGGCTGCTGAGGTCCTCGGAGAGCGAACGCTGGAGCAGGATGCCGATCAACAGGCCGAGGGCCATGCCGAGCACGGCGCCGAGGACGGCGATGGCGACCGACTCCAGGGTGATCATCCGGCGCAGCTTGGCGCGGCTCATGCCGACCGCACGGAGCAGGCCGATCTCGCGGGTGCGCTCGATGACGCTGAGGCCGAGGGTGTTGATGATGCCGATGACGGCGATCACGATGGCCAGGGTCAGCAGCCCGTAGATGATGTAGAGCAGCTGGTTGACCTGGTCGCGGATCTGGTCGGCGAAGCCCTCCTTGTCGAAGACGCCGACGATCGGGGCCGAGGCCGCGGCGGCGTCGACGGCGTCGCGGACCTTCGCCTTGTCGGCGCCGGGCTCGATGAGGACGCTGAGGGTCGAGTCCTGCCGCAGCACGCCGGCCGCCACCAGTTGGTCGAGCGGGACCGTGACCTCGGAGGTGGTGTCGGCGGACTCGACGATGCCCGCGACCTTCAGGTGCAGCGTGGTCCCGCCCTGGAAGCCGAGGTCGAGCCGGTCGCCGACCTTCAGGCCGAGCGAGCGGGCCAGCGAGCGGAAGAGCACTGCCTCGGCGCCGGTGGGCGACGCGACGCCGGAGACCACGTCCTGGTGGTAGATCCGCGCGAACTCCGCGTCGTTGCCGGCCACGCTCACCGTCTCGCCGTCGCGTGGTCCCGAGGCCACGTGAGCCGCCGTCCACTGCTGGCGGCTGACGACGGCGACGCCCGGCACCTTCGCGACCTCGTCGCCGATCGTCGTGGAGAACGGCAGGAAGTTCGAGTTCTGCACCAGCAGGTCGGCGGTGAACTGCTCGTCGACCACGTCGTCGACCGACGCGTTGAGCGAGGCGGCGAGGACGCCGATGGTGGAGACGAGGGCCAGGCCGATCATGAGGGCGGACGCGGTGGCACCGGTACGGCGCGGGTCGCGCAGCGCGTTCTCGCCGGCGAGGCGTCCGGTGGTGCCGAAGACCGCGCCGAACAGCGAACGGCACAGGGCGAGCACCGGCTTGCCGACGACCGGGCTGATCGCGGCGACGGTGAGGATCCAGATCACCGCGCCCACGCCGATCCATGCGGCGTCCGAGCCGGGAGCGCCGGCGACGCCGACCGCCGCGAAGCCGGCGCCGATCACGAGCAGCACCACACCGATGAGGGTGCGACGACGCAGCGATCCCCGCTCCGGCACGGCGTCGGCCCGCATCGCCGCCACGGGCGCCACCTTCGCGCCGCGCCGGGCGGGCAGGTAGGCCGCCGCCATCGTCACGCCGACGCCGACAACATAGCTGGTGACCACCGCGCGCGGGGTGAGGTCGAGCGCAGCGCCGGCGATGTCGAGACCGAGGGAGCGGAACATGGCGGCCAGGCCTCGGGCGAGCAGGAGACCGAGCGCGATGCCGGCGGTCGTGGCCACCACGGCCAGCACGAACGCCTCCAGCAGCACCGAGCGGGTGACCTGGCCCCGGCCGGCACCGAGCGCACGGAGCAGGGCGAGCTCGCGAGTGCGCTGGGCCACGAGGATCGAGAAGGTGTTGACGATGATGAAGCCGCCCACGATCACGGCGATGATCGCGAACACCAGCAGGAAGGTGCTGATGATGCCGAGGAACGAGCCGACCGCGTCCTGCGACTCCTCGGCCACCTTGTCACCGGTGACCGCCTCGAAGCCGTCGGGCAGCACCGCCGAGGCCGCGGCCGCGAGCTGCTCCTGCGACACCCCGGCGGCCGCGGTGAGGCTGATCTGGTTGTAGACGTCCTTGCCGCCCAGGAACAGCGCCTGCGCCTCCTGGGTCGTGAAGACCAGCAGGGTCGCGCCCGCAGTACCGCCGCCGTTGAACTCCGCTGTGCCGACCAGCTCGGCGGTGCGCTCCAGGGTCCCGAACGGTGCGAGCAGCTTGACCTGGTCGCCGACCTCGTAGTCGCCCGCCTTCGCGGCGGCCTCGTCGAGCACGATCTCGCCCGGCCCGCCCGGCCAGCGACCGGAGGTGAGCAGCAGCGCTCGCTCCCCGTCCATGTTGGGGCCGTCGGTGTGGTTGAACGCGAGCGTCGGGGCACCGGTGCCCCCGACGAGGGTGCCGTCGCTGGCGAGCAGGCTCATGCCGAACCCGGCGACGTCGCCGTCGGCCCGCGCGACCTGCGGCAGCGCCTTCAGCCGGGCCACGTCGTCGGGCGTGAGGGCCTTGAGGGTCTGACCGGAGACCCCGCCGTCGAAGGACGCCGTGTCGGCCGCCCGGACGACGCCGTCGGGTGTCGAGCCGTGGATGATCCCGTCGAAGGTCGTCGAGAGCCCGTTGCTGAACACCAGCACGCCGGACAGGAACGCCACGCCGAGGATGATCGAGAGCCCGCTCATCACGAGCCGCACCTTGCGGGCGAACAGGTTGCGCAGGGTCAGGCGAAGCACGTCATCTTCTCCAGGATCGCCTCGCGGTCGGGCTCGCGGAGCTCGTCGACGACCCGGCCGTCGGCGAGGAACACGACGCGGTCGCAGTACGACGCCGCGACCGGGTCGTGGGTGACCATCACGATCGTCTGGTCGAACTCGTCGACGCTGCGGCGCAGGAAGCCGAGCACCTCCGCTCCCGAGGTGCTGTCGAGGTTGCCGGTCGGCTCGTCGGCGAACACGATCGCCGGCTTGCTGACCAGCGCCCGCGCGCAGGCGACCCGCTGCTGCTGGCCACCGGACATCTGGGAGGGCCGGTGTCCGAGGCGGTCGCGCAGCCCGATCGTGTCGACGACCGTGTCGAACCAGTCCTGGTCCGGCTTGCGGCCGGCCAGGCTGAGGGGGAGCAGGATGTTCTCGCGCGCGGTGAGGGTGGGCACCAGGTTGAAGGCCTGGAAGACGAAGCCGACCTTCTCGCGGCGCAGCGCGGTGAGGGCCTTGTCACGCAACCGGGACAGGGTGACATCGCCGATCTGGACCTCGCCGGAGGTGGGGGTGTCGAGGGCGGCCAGGCAGTGCATCAGCGTCGACTTGCCCGAGCCGGAGGGCCCCATGATCGCGGTGAACTCATGGGCGCCGATGTCGAGGGAGACCCCGTCGAGCGCGCGCACCTCGGAGTCACCCGAGCCGTAGCGCTTGTGGAGGTCGATCGCACGAGCCGCGACCGCGGCCGGGGAGGCGAGAGGGGTGTCGGCCGTCATGACACCACCTTGCCCGATGCAGCCGCGCGCCATCATCAGGAAACACCCCCAGACGCCCCTGAGCCTGCGGATCAGGGGCGGGCGGGCAGCAGCAGGCAGGAGTCGCCGAACTCGTGCCACAGGTAGCCGCCGTGGGTGGCGGCGGCGTAGGCCTGCTGGGCAAGAGCGGCCCCCGCGACGGCCTCGACCAGCAGCAGGTGGGAGGCGCCCGGGTCGTGCCAGCCGGTGACCAGGCCGTCGACGACTGCCGGCGGCCGGCCGGGCGTGACCACCCGGGTCGTCCAGCCTGCCGTCGCGGCCACGGTCGTCGGCGAGCCGGCGACCACGGCCGACTCCAGCGCCCGTGTCGCGGAGGTGCCGACGGCGACGACCCGGCGCCCGCGCGAGCGGACCAGGTTGACCAGGTCCGCCGTGGCCGCGGGTACGACGAACCGCTCGGCCTGGGGCGACTCCCCGGCCTCCTGCGAGGACAGGCCGGTGTGCAGGGTCACCGGGGCGAGCAGGACTCCACGGGCGACCAGCCGGGTCACCAGGTCGGCGGTGAAGGGCCGCGCGGCGGAGGCCATCTCGGCGCTGCCCGGCACTCGCGCGAAGACGGTCTGGTAGTCGGAGAGCGGGTAGCGGTCGTCCAGGTAGCCATACGCGATCGCGCGCCCGTAGCGGTGGGCGGTGCGCGCCAGCGGGGCACCGGTCGGCACGGCCCGCCACAGCCGGTTGCCGACGCCGGTCGGCGAGGACCCGGCCGGCGGGTACGGCTCCTGCAGCCGGAGGACGGTCCTCCCAGCGGCGATGCTGATCGTGTCGCCCGCCTGGGCGTCGAGGATGCTGCGGTCGGCGTCGGGCGCCCGACGCACCTCCACCACCCAGGTGTCGTCGTCGAGCGGCATCGCGAGATGGACCACGACGTCCCCGTGCCGCTCGGAGCGGCCGTCCAGGGCGCCGGCGACCGTGGCCGAGTCGTTGACCACGAGCAGGTCGCCGGCGGACAGGTGGTCGCCGATGCGGTCGAAGCGCGTGTGCGTGACGCCGGTGGCGCCGTCGGCGACGAGCAGGCGGACCCCGTCACGGGCGAGGCCGCGACGCTCGGCCGGGGCGCCGGCGTACGTCGTGCGCGGAGCCTCGAACCGGACGGCAGGGCTCTCGTCGAGTAGGCGCACGGCTCAGCCCCCTGCCGCGACGGGCACCGTGATGTCGGCGGCCCGGTACCGGCCGGACGGCGGCCGCTGCTCGAGGAGCGCCAGCAGGTGGGGGACGACGGTCTCCGGCAGCGGCCGGTCGGAGATGTCCTCGCCGGGGAACCACTCCTGGTGCATCCGGGTGCGCATGTCGCCGGGATCGACCGCGTAGGCACGGATCTCCGGGTTCTCGGCGGCGAAGGTCATCGTGAGGTGGTCCAGCGCGGCCTTGGAGGCGCCGTACAGGCCCCATCCCTCGTAGTGCTCCAGTGCGGCGTCCGAGGAGATCGACAGCAACGTGCCGCGCGAGGCGGCGAGCTCGCCGACGAGGAGGCCGGTGACCACGATCGGCGCGCCGACGTTGTGCCGCCAGACGTGCTGCAGGTCCTCCGGCCCGACCTCGGCGAGCGCGCGCCGCCGGGTGGTCCCGGACGCCGGCCCGAGGACCCCGGCGTTGTGGACCAGCAGGTCGAGCCGTCCGCGGGAGCGCACGGCCGCGACCAGCCGGTCCCGGTGTGCAGCGTCGGTCAGGTCGCCGGGGATCGCCGTGGCGCTGCCGGCCCAGGGGCGGGCCGCGGTCGCCAGCGCGTCGGCGTCGCGTCCGTCGGTGATCACGTGCCAGCCGACCGCGACGAGACTGTCGGCCAGCGCCCGGCCGAGGCCCCGGCTGCCGCCGGTGACCAGTGCGACGTGGGTCATGGGAACTCCCTTGCTCGGTGGGTCGAGCCACCATCGTCGAACCTGAAGTTCACTTGAGGTCAAGGGCGATGTGCCAGAGTTGCCCCATGGCGAGCTTTGTGGGGGCGATCGACCAGGGCACGACGAGCACCCGGTTCATGGTGTTCGACCACGCCGGCACCGAGGTCGTCCGCCACCAGCTCGAGCACTCCCAGATCCTGCCGCGGGCCGGCTGGGTCGAGCACAACCCGATCGAGATCTGGGAGCGGGCCTCCGCGGTCGTCCAGACCGCGCTCGCGAAGGCACGGCTGGGCGCCGAGGACCTGGCCGCCGTCGGCATCACCAACCAGCGCGAGACCACGATCGTGTGGGACCGCCGCACCGGACGCCCGCTGTCCAGCGCGATCGTGTGGCAGGACACCCGCACCGACGCGATCGCCGCCGCCCTGGACCGCGACGGTCGTGGCGACGTGATCCGGCACCGCGCCGGGCTGCCCCCGGCGACGTACTTCTCCGGCGGCAAGCTGCAGTGGATCCTCGAGAACGTGCCCGGCGCGCGGGAGGCGGCGGAGCGCGGCGACGCCCTGTTCGGCACGCCGGACACCTGGGTGCTGTGGAACCTCACGGGCGGCCCCGACGGCGGCGTGCACGTCACCGACGTCACCAACGCCGGCCGCACCATGCTGATGGACCTCGAGACCCTCGACTGGGACGACGAGCTGCTCGGCTTCTTCGGGGTCCCGCGCGCGATGCTGCCCGAGATCCGGGAGTCGTCGGCGACCACGCCGTACGGCGTCACACGGGCCAACGGCCCCTTCGGTGGCGAGGTGCCGATCACGGGCATCCTCGGCGACCAGCAGGCGGCGACGGTCGGGCAGGTCTGCTTCGCGCCCGGCGAGGCCAAGAACACCTACGGCACGGGCAACTTCATGCTGCTCAACACCGGCACCGAGATCGTGCGGTCGAAGTCCGGACTGCTGACCACGCCGGCCTACCAGCTCGGTTCCGAGGCCTGCGTGTACGCGCTGGAGGGCTCGATCGCCGTCACCGGGTCGGCCGTGCAGTGGCTGCGCGACCAGCTCGGCATCATCAGCGGCGCCGCCGAGTCCGAGTCGCTGGCCCGCCAGGTCGAGGACAACGGCGGGGTCTACTTCGTGCCAGCGTTCTCAGGCCTGTTCGCGCCGTACTGGCGCTCGGATGCCCGCGGCGCGATCGTCGGACTGTCGCGGTTCAACACCAACGCCCACGTCGCGCGCGCCACGCTGGAGGCGATCTGCTACCAGTCGCGCGACGTGATCGAGGCGATGTCGGCCGACTCCGGCGTCGAGCTGGAGGTGCTCAAGGTGGACGGCGGGGTCACCCTCAACAGCCTGTGCATGCAGATCCAGGCCGACGTGCTCGGCGTACCCGTGTCCCGGCCGGTGGTACCCGAGACGACGGCCCTGGGTGCGGCGTACGCAGCCGGCCTCTCGGTCGGCTACTGGCGCGACACCGACGAGCTCCGGCAGAACTGGCGCGAGGACACCCGCTGGGAGCCCCAGTGGGACTCCGAACGCCGTGACGCCGGCTACGCGCAGTGGCAGAAGGCCGTGCAACGCACGCTCGACTGGGTGGAGGTGGCGGACCGGTGAAGCCCGCGGCCCTCTCGCCCCGCGCCCGCACCGCGGCTCTGAAGCGGCTGGCGAGCCAGCAGCTCGACGTCCTGGTCATCGGCGGCGGTGTCGTCGGCTCCGGTGCGGCGCTCGACGCCGCCACCCGGGGCCTGTCCGTCGGCCTGGTCGAGGCCCGCGACTTCGCGTCCGGTACGTCGAGCCGCAGCTCGAAGCTGGTCCACGGCGGCCTGCGCTACCTGGAGATGCTCGACTTCCGCCTGGTCGCCGAGGCCCTCAAGGAGCGCGGCCTGCTGATGCAGCGCCTCGCCCCCCACCTGGTGCGCCCGGTGCCCTTCCTCTACCCGCTCACCGGGCTGGGCTGGGAGCGCTGGTACGCCGGCACCGGGGTCGCGATGTACGACGCGATGTCCAAGGCCAGCGGCTACGGCGAGGGGATGCCGGTCCACAAGCACCTCACCCGCCGCGGCGCGCGCAAGGCGTTCCCCTCGCTGCGCAAGGACGCGCTGGTGGGCGCGATCCGCTACTACGACGCGCAGGTCGACGACGCCCGGCACACGATGTTCCTGGCGCGCACGGCCGCGACGTACGGCGCCGCGGTCGCCTCCCGCACCCGTGTCATCGGGCTGGTCAAGGAGAGCGAGCGGGTCGTCGGGGCGGAGGTGGTCGACCTCGAGACCGGCCACCGCTTCGAGATCCGTGCCTCCCAGGTCATCAACGCGACCGGCGTGTGGACCGACGAGACACAGGCGATGGCGCGCGAGCGGGGACAGTTCAAGGTGCGGGCCAGCAAGGGCATCCACCTGGTCGTGCCGCGCGACCGGATCCGCGGCGAGAGCGGCCTGATCCTGCGCACCGAGAAGTCCGTGCTCTTCGTGATCCCGTGGAAGCGGCACTGGATCATCGGCACCACCGACACCGACTGGGAGCTGTCCAAGGACCACCCGGCGGCCAGCAGCAGCGACATCGACTACCTGCTCGAGCACGTCAACCGGGTGCTGGAGGTGCCACTGACCCGCGACGACGTCGAGGGCGTGTACGCCGGCCTGCGCCCGCTCCTCGCCGGCGAGTCGGAGGCGACGTCCAAGCTCTCCCGCGAGCACGCGGTCGCCCACAGCGTGCCGGGGCTGGTGGTGGTCGCGGGAGGCAAGTACACGACGTACCGGGTGATGGCCGCCGATGCGGTCGACGAGGCGGTGCACGGGCTGGAGACGGTGCTGGGCCGCAAGGCGGGGGAGTGCGTGACCGAGACGGTGCCGCTCGTCGGCGCCGACGGCTACCAGGCGCTGTGGAACCAGCGCCGGGCGCTGGCCACCCAGTCGGGGCTGGCGATCAACCGGATCGAGCACCTGCTGGAGCGCTACGGCTCCCTGGTCCTCGAGGTCCTCGACCTGATCGCCGCCGAGCCCGACCTCGGCGAGCCGCTGCCGGGCGCCGAGGACTACCTGATGGCCGAGGCGGTGTACGCCGTCACCCACGAAGGTGCCCGGCACCTCGACGACATCCTGACCCGGCGGCTGCGGGTGTCGTTCGAGACCTTCGACCGGGGCGCCGCGGCGGCGCCGTACGTCGCCGACCTGGTGCGGGGCCACCTGCACTGGGACTCCGACCAGCACACCCGCGAGCTGCAGCACTACCTCAAGCGGGTGGAGGCGGAGCGCGAGAGCCAGCGGCAGCCCGACGACCACACGGCCGACGCGGCACGCAAGGGTGCGCCCGACGTCGTACCGGTGTCGCGGGTGGCCGAGTCGATCGAGACCATGGAGAGCTCCTGATGGACCTGCAGCTGACGGACCGGGTCTACCTGGTCACCGGTGGTACCCGCGGCCTGGGCCGCGCGACGGCCGAGGCGCTGGTCGCCGACGGCGCCCGGGTGGTCGTCTCGGGGCGGCACGCCGACTCCGTGGAGGCGACCGTCGCGGCGCTGGGCGGGCCCACCTGCGCGCTCGGCGTCGTCGCCGACAACGCCGACCCGGGGACGCCCACCCGGCTGATCGCGGCCGCCCACGACGCCTGGGGCCGCATCGACGGCGTACTGATCAGCGTCGGCGGCCCGCCGGCCGGGCTGATCACCCAGATGAGCGACGAGCAGTGGACCGATTCCTTCGGCTCGGTGTTCCTCGGCGCGGTCCGCCTGGCTCGCGAGGTCGGGGCCGTGCTCGGCGAGGGCGGCTCGATCGCGTTCGTGCTGTCCAGCAGCGTGCGCCAGCCGATCCTCGACCTGGCCATCTCCAACGGGCTGCGGCCGGGGCTGGCGATGGCCGCGAAGACCCTCGCCGACGAGCTCGGCCCGCGCGGCATCCGGGTCAACGGCCTGCTGCCGGGCCGGCTCGCGACCGAGCGGGTCGCCGAGCTGGACGCCGCCAGCGGCGACGCCGACGCCTCTCGTGAGCGCGCCTCGCAGCAGATCCCGCTGCGGCGCTACGGCCGGCCCGAGGAGTTCGGGCGGGTGGCGGCCTTCGTGCTGTCGCCGGGGGCGTCGTACGTCTCCGGGGTGATGCTGCCCGTCGACGGCGGGATGCTCCGCTCGCTCTGAGGCTGGGGCTGGGGCCTGCGGGAGAACGGGCCGCCGGAGCGGCGCTTGGTGCCGACCCGCTCGCCGCGCGGCCCGAGCTTGCGCTCGTCCCAGGCGAGGTAGCCGAAGCCGCCGACGGCGAGCACGCCGAAGAACCACCACTGCAGGCCGTAGAAGAAGTGCGGTCCCTCGCCGAGGTCGGGCAGCTCGACGGCGGCGAGCTCCTTGGCGGGCTTCGGGTCCTCGGACTTGAGCGCGACGAAGCCGGTGAAGACCGTGCGGTCGATGGCCCTGCCGATCGGGCCGCTGGCGATCGCGCGGGTGGAGTGGTCGTCGACCGCGGTGCTGCCGCCGGTGCCGTCGGCGCGGACCCAGCCGGTCACGGTGACCTCGCCGGACGGGGGTGCGGGGAGCTCGGCGCCCTTGATCACGGGGTTGTCGGTGCCGAACCAGCCGCGGTCGACCAGGAGCGTCGTACCGTCGGCGGTGACGAGGGGGACCACGACCTCGACCCCCGGGTAGCCGTTGCGGGTGCGGTAGCGGACCACGACGGTGTCGTCGCGCACGTACTCCCCGGTCGCGGTGACCAGGCGCCACTCGTCCTCCTCGGCGACCTTGCGCCCGGGGGCGAGGACCTCGGCGACGTCGGCCGGGTCGCGCACCTCGTTGGCGCGCACGATCGCGTTCTGCTCCTTGCGGTCGTCGAGGCGCCCGAACTGCCACTCGCCGAGCCACCAGGTGGCCCAGCCCACCAGGATGATCGCGAGGAAGAACAGCACCCAGCGGCGACTGAGCAGGAATCGCCACGAGGACAGCCAGGAGAACACGGGACAACGGTAGCCATCGGGTCGGCGCGACCCGGCACCAGCCGGGAGCCAACCGGGGCCCCGCCTAGACTGGGGGTGTGCAGCCACTCATCGACCAGCACGGACGGACCGCGACGGACCTGCGGGTCTCGCTCACCGACCGCTGCAACCTGCGCTGCACCTACTGCATGCCGCCCGAGGGCCTCGACTGGATGCCGACCGACGAGCAGCTCACCGACGACGAGGTCGTCCGGCTGATCGGCGTCGCGGTCAGGGAGCTCGGCGTCGACGAGGTCCGGTTCACCGGCGGCGAGCCGCTGGTACGCCGTGGCCTGGTCGACATCGTGCGCCAGGTGCGCGCCCTCGACGCCGGTGTCGAGATGTCGATCACCACCAACGCCCTCGGCCTCGCGAAGACGGCGCAGGCGCTGGCCGACGCCGGCCTCGACCGGGCCAACGTCAGTCTCGACACGATCCGCAGCGACACCTTCCACGAGATCACCCGGCGCGACCGGTTCGCCGACGTGGTCGAGGGCCTCGCCGCCGCCGAGGCCGCGGGCCTGGGGCCGGTGAAGGTCAACGCGGTGCTGCTGCGCGGCGTCAACGACGACCAGGCCCCCGAGCTGCTGGCCTGGTGCCTCGAGCGTGGCTACCAGCTCCGCTTCATCGAGCAGATGCCCCTCGACGCCCAGCACGGCTGGGACCGGGACTCCATGGTGACCGCCGACGAGATCCTCGCCTCGCTGTCCTCCGCGTTCCGGCTCTCGCCGGCGTCCGAGCCGCGGGGGAGCGCCCCCGCCGAGCTGTTCCTGGTCGACGACGGCCCCGCGACCGTCGGTGTCATCGCCTCGGTCACCCGCCCGTTCTGCGGCGACTGCGACCGGGTCCGGCTCACCGCCGACGGCCAGGTCCGCAACTGCCTGTTCGCCCGCTCCGAGTCCGACCTGCGCCTGGCCATGCGGGCCGGCGCGAGCGACGAGGAGCTGGCCGCGCGGTGGCGCACGGCGATGTGGGGCAAGCTCCCCGGCCACGGCATCGACGACCCGACGTTCCTCCAGCCCGACCGCCCCATGTCCGCGATCGGTGGTTGAGTTTCCCCATCCTCACCGTTGAGTTGCCACTTTCTCCTCGTTGAGTTGCCCCTCCGGTCGAGTCACCATTTGGTCCAACGGCGGTTGTTGTACGACGGCGCCAGCGCGGCCTCGAGCCGGCGGATCCAGCGTGTGCGGGCGGTGCCGGTGAAGTCACCGCGCTTGACGACGATCACGGTCCAGCCGTGCTCGCGCAGCCAACGGCGGCGTTCGTCGTCGTACTCGCGCTGCTCCTCCAGCAGGTCGTGGAACTCCTCACCGTCGTACTCGACGCACACGCGTGCGGACGGGTAGGCGAAGTCGAGCCGGTAGGTCGGCACGCCGTCGATCTCGATCCACCACTGGGGCTCGGGCTTCGGCAGGCCCTCGTCCAGGATCTCGAGCAGTACCCACGCCTCGCGGTGCGACTCCACGCGTGATCTACGAGGGCGACGAGCGGCCGGCACTGGACCACGCCCCTGCGGCGACGGAACCTCGCCGACTCACGCTGCAGATCTGCGTTGGTGAATCCGTTCAGGCGAGCGAGCAGGCACATCGCGGCGAACGCGTCACGACGGTGGAGGTGGCAACCCAGGTCGAGGGCGGTCCGGATGGGTGAGGTGACCCGCAGGCCATCGACCTCGACGATGTCGCTCGGCACGACGTCACGCTGCCGGCCGTTGAGCTCGCGTCGACGCGTGGCGTGACGACCACGCAGCGAGCACGTCTCCACAGCCGGTGTCACGTCCTTCTCCTCGATCGTGTGGACGTCGACCCCGTGGATCCACGCAGCGGTTCGGTCGACCACGATCTGACCTGCGGCGACGTGGCAGCGCAGCGCGTGCACGCGCAGGGCGACCGAGTCGGGGATGTCGACCCGGCGATAGGTGCCGGACCCGACGCGGACGAGGAGACCCATCGCAACGCCACGCCAGATCTGTCGTCGGGTCAGGCCGTGCTCGGCCGCCTCGTCGAGGTGGATTGGTTCAGTCGGGAAGTCGTCGATGACCATCCGACGACGGTTGCTGATCCGGAGGCTGTACGGAACGTCCCACCCGCGGCCTGTGGATGGGGCTGGCGACGGGTCCCCCTGTGGATGAAGAACGGCGCTATCGGCAACTCAAGGGCGAGGATGCGGCAACTCAACGGGGAGGATGCGGCAACTCAACGGTGGGGGACGGTCTCCTTCAGGAACCCACGCGCGCCGAGGAACGCCTCGAGCGACTCGCGGTGGCCGTCACAGGCGAGCCAGATCTTGCGGCGATCGGGCGTGTGCAGCTTGGGGTTGTTCCACAGCAGCTGCCACATGGCCGGCTCACGACAGCCCTTGGCCGAGCAGAGGTCAGGCTCCATGCCCACCCTGCTCGAGCTGGCGCTGCGCGTCGCCACCGCCGGTGAGCGGCAGCTCGCTGCTCCGGCTGTCCTCCGCGTTGGCCATCACCACGGCGACGTAGGGCAGGATGATCGCGCCCGCGATCAGGATCGGCCACAGCCAGTGGATGCCGGCGGCGCCGCTGATCGCCGCACCTATGAAGCACAGGGTCCGGATCGTCATCGCGATGACGTACTTCCTCTGCCGCCGCGCAAGGTCCTCCTGCGCGCTGGAGCCGGCCGTGGTGATCCGGATGGCGTCCATGGCCTCAGCCTACGCCGGTACGCCGCTGAGTAGGCTGGCGGCATGTCGAACCGCACCTACCGCGTCAGCGAGATCGTCGGCACGTCCCCCGACGGCATCGACCAGGCCGTCCGCAACGGCATCGAGCGCGCCAGCCAGACCCTGCGCCACCTCGACTGGTTCGAGGTCACCCAGGTGCGCGGCCAGATCAAGGACGGCGCCGTCGAGCACTTCCAGGTGACCATGAAGATCGGGTTCCGGCTCGAGGACGACGAGTAGCCGAGGAGTAGCCGACGGGCGACCTTGTAGGGGTCCTACAAGGGACCGGACCGAACTTGGTGCCTGCCGCCCGTGAGGTCGGCAGGCCCGCGGCACTAGCGTCACAGAGCGTGAGCCAACCACGTTCCGTCCTCGTCACCGGAGGCAACCGCGGCATCGGCCGCGCGATCGCCGAGGCCTTCATCGCCGCGGGCGACAAGGTCGCCGTCACCACCCGGAGCGGAGGTGCTCCCGAGGGCGCGCTCGAGCTCAAGGCCGACATCACCGACGCCGCTGCGGTCGAGGCGGCCTTCGCCGCCGCCGAGGAGGCGCACGGCCCGATCGAGGTGCTGGTCGCCAACGCCGGCATCACCAAGGACACGCTCCTGCTGCGCATGTCCGAGGACGACTGGTCCTCGGTCATCGACACGAACCTCACGGCCTCCTTCCGCCTGGCCAAGCGCGCCGCCAAGGGCATGCTGCGGCAGAAGAAGGGCCGGATCATCTTCATCTCCAGCGTGGTGGGCCTGCTCGGCTCGCCGGGCCAGGTCAACTACGCCGCCTCCAAGGCCGGCCTGGTCGGCATGGCGCGCTCGCTGGCGCGTGAGCTCGGGCCGCGCTCGATCACGGCGAACGTCGTGGCGCCCGGGTACGTCGACACCGACATGACCGCGGTGCTGACCGACGAGCAGAAGGAAGGGATCCGCAACCAGGTCCCGCTGGGTCGGTACGCCGACCCGACCGAGATCGCCGGGGCGGTGCTGTTCCTTGCCAGCCCCGAGGCGGCGTACGTGACCGGCGCGGTGATCCCCGTGGACGGCGGACTGGGAATGGGGCACTGACAATGACCGGAATCCTCGCAGGCAAGAACATCCTCGTCGCGGGTGTCACCCTCGACACCTCGATCGGCTTCGCGGTCGCGAAGTTCGCTCAGGAGCAGGGCGCGACCGTGCTCGTCTCCAACTTCGGCCAGGCGCTGCGGATCACCCGCCGCATCGTCAAGCGGCTCCCCGAGCTGCCCGCCGTCATCGAGCTCGACGTCACCGACGCCGAGCACCTGGCCGCCCTCCCGGACGCGGTCCGCGAGGCGCTCGGCCCGGACGCCAAGCTCGACGGCGTCGTCCACTCGATCGCCTACGGCAACCCCGAGACGCTGCTCGGCGGCAAGTTCCTCGAGGGCCCGTGGGAGGACGTAGCCCAGGCCGTCCAGGTCTCGGCGTACTCCCTCAAGTCCCTCGCCGTCGCCTGCCGCCCGCTGATGAGCGAGGGCGGCTCGGTCGTCGGGCTCACCTTCGACGCCAGCGTCGCGTGGCCGGTCTACGACTGGATGGGCGTCGCGAAGGCGGGCCTGGAGTCGTGCGCCCGCTACCTCGCCCGCGACCTCGGCGGCGACGGCATCCGGGTCAACCTGGTCTCCGCCGGCCCGCTGCGCACCCTCGCGGCCAAGGCGATCCCGGGCTTCGAGGACCTCGAGTCGATGTGGTCGACCAAGTCGCCGCTCGGCTGGGACAACACCGACCAGGAGCCGACCGCCAAGGCCGTCTGCGCGCTGCTGTCGGACCTCTTCCCGGCCACGACCGGCGAGATCGTCCACGTCGACGGCGGCTTCCACGCGATGGGCGCCTGACGACCTATCCGGTACGACGCGCCCACCGTTGCGCAGCGACGGTGAGCAGCGCCCACACCACGACGACGATTCCGACCTCCTCGAGCACGTACCACGGCCACGGGCCGAGGAGGTCGAGGATCGACGTGCCCGGCTTGCGCACCAGGTAGCCGTAGTTCGTATCGGCCACCACGTTGAAGGCGTACGTCGCCACGGCCCACCCCAGCGTCACCGCGACCGCTGCGCGGTAGTCACGCCACAGGGGCGCCTTGCGCAGCCCCACCACCAGGTAGACCGCCGACCACACGATCAGCAGGTGCAGCGCCCAGAACGCGAAGTACCTCGGGTGCGGGAAGTCCTCGTTGAGCGAGGGCGTGACGACCCCCTGGATGGTCAGGGTCAGGCCCCAGAAGTAGGTGAGCGTCACCGCCAGCGGCCGGTGCGTCCACAGCGCCCACGTTGCCGCGATCCACGCCAGGTCGCACAGGTGCAGCGGCAGCGTCACGTCGAGGTCGAAGTTCACCAGGAGGTCGACCAGCTGCAGCGGCACCGTGGCCAGGGGAATGAGCACCGCGAGGGTCCGGCTGAACCGGCTCGGTCCGTCGTACGACGCATCGCGCCGTCCCCGCAGCACGGCCACCACCAGCCCCACGGCGAACACCGCCAGCGGCACCAGATGGGTGATTCCGTAGGGCGTCACGGGGACTACGATGCCCGGGTGGAGAAGCAACGGCTGCTCGTCGTCGTCCGACACGCCAAGGCCGAGCAGTTCGCCGCCTCCGACGTCGAACGCGTGCTGAGCGAGCGGGGCCGAGATGACGGCCGAGCCCTGGGGGAGTGGCTGGCCGGCGCCGGGGTCGAGCCGGACGTCGCCTACGTGTCGTACGCCGCCCGCACCCGCGAGACCTGGGACGTCCTGGCCAGCGGCGCCGGCTGGGACCTCACCCCCCAGATCGACGGCGCCCTCTACGGCACCGACGAGGCCGGCGTCCTGGAGCTGGTGCACAGCACCCCCGACGACGCGTCGACGGTGATCGTGGTCGGCCACAACCCGACGATGGCCATGCTGGTGCAGCTCCTCGACGACGGTGAGGGCCAGGCGTCGGGCGCGATCGAGCTGGGCAGCTTCCCGACGAGTGCGGCCGCGGTCTTCGCCGTCGACGGCACGTGGGACGACGTGGTGCCGGTCGGGTGCCGGTTGCTCGCGTTCCAGGTGGGGCGGGGCTGAGCAAGGCGGCGTGATCCGGCCCTCGGCGCGGGGTCGGTGCGTCTCGTGAGGGACTCACGGTGTTGGTTTGGCTCGCTTCGCTCGCATGTCGCGCCGCCTTTGGCGCCGTTTCTTCCTCCCCCGCTCGCTCGTTCCTCGCTCGCTCCTCCGTGCAGAAACGGCGGGCGGCGCGACGAGCTCCAGACGGATGCCACGCGTGTGTGCACCACACTCGGCTGAGTGTCTTTCGTCGGGCGCCCCGCGTTGCCTGGACGGAGCGGAGCGAGCGCCAGCGAGCGCAGCGGAGGAAGGCGACGCGCAAAAGGGCGGCCGACATGCCGGAGCGAAGCGACGGCCAAAATCACACCGGCGGTGCCGGCGTGACGATGCCCGCCGCCGCGTCGGCCGCCTCGATCTCCTCGCGGGTGATGCCGAGCAGGTACATGATCGCGTCGAGGTACGGCACGTTGAGGGCCGTGTCCGCGGCCTCCCGGACGACAGGGCGGGCGTTGTAGGCGATGCCCAGGCCCGCGGCGGCGAGCATGTCGAGGTCGTTGGCGCCGTCGCCGATGGCGATGGTGGCGTCCTCGGGTATGCCGAGGTCGGCGGCGAACTCCCGCAGCGCGGTGGCCTTCCCGGCCCGGTCCACGACCTCGCCGACGACCTCGCCGGTGAGCTTGCCGTCGACGATCTCGAGGGTGTTGGCGCGGGCCCGGTGGATGCCGAGGTCCTCGGCGAGGCGGTCGGTGATCTGGCTGAAGCCGCCGGAGACGATGGCGAAGCGGTAGCCGAGGCGGCGCAGGGTGCGCACCATGGTGCGGGCGCCGGGGTTGACGACGATGGCGTCGTACACGGCGTCGAGGACGGACTCGTCGAGACCGGCGAGCAGCTTCACCCGGGCTCGCAGCGACTGCTCGAAGTCGAGCTCGCCGCGCATCGCCCGTTCGGTGACGTCGGCGACCTCCGCGCCGAAGCCGGCGTGCTCGGCGAGCATCTCGATCACCTCGCCCTGGATCAGGGTCGAGTCGACGTCCATCACGATCAGCCGCACGCCGTGGCGCAGCAGGTTGGCGGGCTGGACGGCCACGTCGATGCGGTGGGCGGCCGCGTCGACGGCCAGCAGCTGGCGCAGCCGGTCGGGCCGCGCGCCGGAGACGTCGAGCTCGAGCGCGGTGACGGGGTAGCGCGCCATCCGCTCGATCCGGTCGATGTTGCCGCCGCAGTCGGCGATCCGGCCGGCGATGGCGGCCATGGCCGAGGCCTTGAGCGGCGCACCGATGACGGTGACGTGTGCCCGGTCCTGGTGGCGGGTGCGGTTGTCGCCCGAGCCCTTCTCGACCTCGACCGTCATGCCGAGCGCCTCGACCGTCGCCTCCAGCTGCCGGCGCAGCTTCTTGCGGTCGCGCGGCGCGGTCACCAGGACGCCGAGGACGAGCCGGCCGCGCATCAGGATCTGCTCGAGGTCGACGACGCTCACGCCGGAGGCGGCGAGGCTCTCCAGGACCGTGGAGGTGACGCCGGGCCGGTCGGCTCCGGTGACGGTGATCAGGAGGGTGTCGTCCGCTGCATCGTGAGGGCTCATCGCGGGGTGCAGGCTACCGCTGCGCGGCCCCGGCTCACGCCGGTGGCCAGCCGTCGGGCGAGCAGGCCGCCGTCAGCGCGTGCCGGGCGGCGCGCTCCAGCGGCTCGAGCGCGGTTCGGCGGATGCCCGCCTCGCCCGCCGACAGCGCCCCACCGTCGTCGCGCAGCGCGAGCTCCACGACCGCCTCGAGGTGCAGCGCCCGGCCGGCGAGATCTACGCAGCGGGGCGGAGTGCCTGCCGGAGCCGGCAGGGGTACGGCGGTGCGCAGGTCGTGCAGCTCGTCGGCGACCAGCGGCTGCCACCGGGCGACGTCGAGATCGGCGAGCAGGTTGGCCGCCGTGAGGAGGACCGCGCGCAGCTGCCGGTCGGCGTCGCCGAGGTCGGGCGGCGGCCGGCGCTCGGCGGGCAGCACGGTCCACTCGACGGCGCGCCCGACCTGGCGCGGGACCAGGCCCGTGCCGGGCAGGAGCACCACCTCGCCGGCCTCGACGGCCGCTGTCGTGAGCTCCCGCGGCCCACGCAGCCCGGCCGGATCGCCCGGTGCCGGGAACGCTGCAGCGACCCCGTCGGCCCCGGCGTTGCGGGCGGCGGCGAGCTCGAGCAGCAGCGAGGACGGTCCGTCGGGGGTGCTCACGACGTGGGTCACGTCGTAGCCGTGGACCGCGTCGAGGACCTCGTCGGGGCCGACCCGTCCGCGCAGCCAGGCGGTTCCCCACCACGCCAGCCGGGCCGAGACGGGGAGTGCGCTCACCCGGCGACCCTACTGCCCGCGGACTCGTTAAGGTGGCTCGCATGTCCGCCGTGCTGGAGCTCGCCGAGGTGTCCGTGCGTCGTGGCCGGGCGACCCTGCTCGACCGCGTCAGCTGGGTGGTCCGTGAGGGCGAGCGGTGGGTCGTGCTCGGCGCGAACGGCGCGGGGAAGACCACCCTGATGCAGATCGCCGCGGCCCAGCTGCACCCGACCGCGGGCGCCGTGGGCCTGCTGGGCGAGCTGCTCGGCACCGTCGACATCTTCGAGCTGCGCCCCCGGATCGGCGTCTCGAGCGCCGCCGTCGCCGAGCAGATCCCGCGCAACGAGACCGTGCGCGACCTGGTGCTCACCGCGTCGTACGCCGTGCTGGGCCGCTGGAACGAGGCGTACGACGCCGTCGACCACGACCGCGCCGACGCGCTGCTGCGCGAGGTCGGCGTCGCCGGGCTCGCCGACCGCACCTACGGCACCCTCAGCGAGGGGGAGCGCAAACGGGTCCAGATCGCCCGGGCCCTGATGACCGACCCCGAGCTGCTGCTGCTCGACGAGCCGGCGGCCGGCCTCGACCTCGGCGGCCGCGAGGACCTCGTGTCCACCCTCTCGGTCCTCGCCTACGACCCGCTCTCGCCCGCGACGGTGCTGGTCTCGCACCACGTCGAGGAGATCCCGCCGGGGTTCACCCACGTCCTCATGCTCCGCGGCGGCCAGGTGGTCGCGGAGGGCCCGATCGAGGAGACGATGACGGCCGAGGCGCTCTCGGCCACCTTCGGCATGCCCCTGGTGCTCGAGAACCACGACGGGCGCTACGCGGCCCGCCGCAAGCAGCACCACCGCGGGTGACGTAGAGGGCTCTCAACTAGAGTCGTGGCATGGACTGGCTGCGGGACCACCTGTGGGAGACCTGGCTGGGCGTCGGGATCGCACTGGCCCTGGCCGAGCTGCTCAGCCTGGACCTGTTCCTGCTGATGCTCGCCGGTGGAGCCGTCGCCGGATCAGTGACCGCACTGGTCACCGACAACGTCGTCGTCACCGTCCTGGTCGCCTCGGCCGCCGCCGTGGCCCTGCTCGCCGGGGTCCGGCCGCAGCTGGTACGCCGGCTGCACGGCGGCCCGGACCTCGTGCTCGGGCCGGCCAGCCTGGTCGGCAGCCGGGGGATCGTCACGGAGCCGGTCGCCGAGCACCGGCCCGGCAGGGTGAAGATCGGCGGCGAGTCCTGGCTCGCCGTCGCCGAGCCCCCGGGGGGCAGCCTCGCCGTCGGTGAGGCGGTGGAGGTCGTCTCCATCGTCGGCGCCACCGCCCACGTCCGTCCCGTGTCCGACCCCCAGATCGAGGAGCCCCGATGATCGTCTTGGTCCTGCTCGCCCTGCTGCTCCTGCTGGTGATCACCGTGGTCGCGAAGTCGATCCGGGTGATCCCGCAGGCCTACACCGGCATCGTGGAGCGCTTCGGCAAGTACAAGGAGACCCTGCCGGCCGGCCTCAACTTCGTGCTGCCGTTCGTCGACAAGGTGCACTACGTCATCGACCTGCGCGAGCAGGTCGTGAGCTTCCCGCCGCAGTCGGCGATCACCGAGGACAACCTCACCGTCGACATCGACACCGTCATCTACTTCCAGGTGACCGACCCGATCGCGGCGACGTACGAGATCTCCAACTACATCCAGGCCATCGAGCAGCTCACCATGACCACGCTGCGCAACGTCGTCGGCGGCATGGATCTCGAGCAGACCCTCACCAGCCGCGAGTCCATCAACAGCGGGCTGTCCGCCGTGCTCGACGAGACGACCGGGCGGTGGGGCATCAAGGTCAAGCGCGTGGAGATCAAGGGCATCGAGCCGCCACCGTCGATCAAGGACGCGATGGAGAAGCAGATGCGCGCCGAGCGCGACAAGCGCGCCCTCGTCCTGACCGCCGAGGGTGCTCGTCAGTCCGCCATCCTCACGGCCGAGGGCAACAAGCAGTCCGCGATCCTCAACGCCGAGGGCGAGCGGGAGTCCCAGATCCTGCGGGCCCAGGCCGAGCGCGAGGCGCAGATCCTGCGCGCCCAGGGTGAGGGCCAGGCCATCCAGACCGTCTTCCAGGCGATCCACGACGGGCGCCCGGACCAGTCGCTGCTGGCCTACCAGTACCTCCAGATGATGCCGAAGATCGCCGAGGGCGACGCCAACAAGGTGTGGGTGATCCCCTCGGAGATCACCAAGGCCCTCGAGGGTCTCGGCTCCTCGATCCACGAGATCGCCGGCATCCCGAAGTCCACGCCGGGCCCGGCGAAGCGGGTCGACATGGGCCCGACCGAGCTCGAGCTGCCCGACACCGGCACCAGCGCCGCCGTCCAGGAGGCGATCGCCGAGGCCGAGAGCGCGGCCCACCCGGGCCAGAAGGACCCCTCCGCGGAGTGACCCTCCTCGAGGTCGCGGCGGTCCTGCTCGCCGGGGTCGGCGCCGGCACGATCAACGCCGTGGTCGGCTCGGGCACGCTGATCACCTTCCCGACCCTGCTCGCCCTCGGCGTCCCGCCGGTCACCGCCAACATGTCCAACAGCCTGGGCCTGGTGCCCGGCTCGATCGCGGGCGCCGTGGGCTACCGCCGCGAGCTGGTCGGGCAGCGCGACCGGATCCTGCGCCTGCTGGCGTTCTCGACCGCGGGCGGCGTGCTCGGCGCCGTGCTGCTGCTGGTGCTGCCGCCGGGGGCGTTCAAGGCCGCCGTACCGGTGCTGATCCTGCTCGGCATCGTCCTCGTCGTCGTGCAACCGCGGCTGTCGAAGGCGGTCGCCGCCCGTGCCGAGCACCGCGAGGCGGGCGCCGTCGAGCGGTCCTGGTGGGTGCCGCTGGCCGTGTTCGGCACCGGCGTGTACGGCGGCTACTTCGGCGCGGCGCAGGGCGTGCTGCTGATGGGGGTGCTCGGGATCGGCATCTCCGAGTCGCTGCAACGCCTCAACGGTGTCAAGAACGTGCTCGTCGCCGTCGTCAACGGTGTCGCGGGGCTGGTGTTCGTCGGCGTGGCCGAGCTCGGCCTGTTCGGCAGCGAGGCGAAGGTCGACTGGCTGCTCGTGCTGCTCGTCGGCGTCGGCGCGGTCTGCGGCGGCGTGCTCGGCTCCGCGATCGGCCGCAGGCTGCCGCCGATCGTGCTGCGTGCCGTGATCGTGGTCGTCGGCCTGGTGGCCGTGGCCAACCTGCTGTGGTGAGCCTGGGCTGGTGAGCCTGGGCTGGTGAGCCGGTCCGGGTGAGCCCGGTCAGGCGGCCTTGGCCCGGCCGCGGCCGCGGACCAGGGCGAGCACGCCCGAGCCGACCGCACCGGCCGCCGCGCCGATCAGCATCCCGCTGGCCAGCTTGGAGACGTTCTTCTGACCGAGCTCGATCACGCCGTTGGCGAGGTCGGCTCCGTCGACGGCGATGCCGACGGCGGTGAGGTTGCGGCGCAGCGCACCCCGGGACACCAGCGTCACCGCGCCGAGAGCGATCTCGCGGGCACCGAACATCCGGCCCATGTAGTCGAGCTGCGGGTTCGCGGCCGGGTCGAGGCCGAGCACGCGGGCGGTGGTCGAGGGCGCGGCGAGTGCGCCGACGCCGATGGCGATGCGACCCAGGGAGAGTCCGGTCACGGGGTCGAGCTGGAATGCGGCCATGGGGAGACCCTAGTGGCCCGGCTCGTGGGCGCGTGGGATCCTTCCGCCATGACGACTCCGCCGCCCGAGAACGACCCGTACCAGCCCTACGGCCAGCCCTCGGGTCAGTACGGCCAGCCCTACGGGCAGCCGGCGCAGCCGTACGGCCAGCCGGTGGCGCCCTACGGCTACCCGCCGACCCCGACCACCAACGGCCTGGCCATCGCCTCGCTCGTCGTCAGCATCATCTCGCTCACCGCCTGCCTCGGGGCGACCGGCATCGTCGGCGCGATCCTCGGCCACATCGCCAAGGGCCAGATCCGGCAGCGCAACGACCAGGGCGGGGGCCTGGCGACGGCCGGCATCATCATCGGCTGGATCGGCTTCGCGCTCTTCCTGCTCGGCGTCGCCGCGGTGATCGTGCTCGGGGTGTGGGCCGAGAGCAGTGTCGACGACTGCTACACCCACTCCGACGGCGTCTACCGCTGCAGCTGAACGTAGGCGCGCAGCCAGCGCTCGATCTCGTCGTACGCCCGCGCCCGCGGCCCGCTGCGCGAGAGCACCACGTCGTGCACCGCGCCGGGCACGGCGGCGTAGGTGACGTGCCGGCCGACGGCGACCGACCAGCGCCGGATCTGCTCGACGTCGAGCACGATGTCGGTGGAGAAGACGTCCTCGTCCATCCCGGCCGGCTGACCGGTGCGGTCGGAGGAGAGCACCAGCACCGGCGCGGGTACGTCGAGCCCGGCCTGGAGGCGGGCGTGGCCCTGCCGCACGGCGCGCAGCCAGCCGAAGCGCACCGGGAAGGACTCGACCGGCTTCCAGGTGAGGTCGAAGTCCCACTCGCCCTCGTGGTCGCGGTGCAGGCTGCGGCCGTAGTAGCCGCTGACGTCGCGCGGCAGCTCCCGCATCGGGCGCCGCCGGCCGGCCTCCTCGATCATCCGGTTCGCGACGGGGGAGCGCAGCCAGGCCTTGCCCTGCAGGTCGAGCCACGGCGAGTTGAGCAGCAGGCCGGCCAGCTCGGGCGGCCGGCGCTCGTCGGCCCACAACGCCACGACCAGCCCGCCGGTGGAGTGGCCCGACAGCACGACCTGCCGGTGCCCGTCGCGCACGGTGATCCGCTCCCAGGCGGCGTCCAGCTCGGCGAAGTAGTCGGTCAGGTCCGCGACGTAGGTCGCCGACTGGTGCGGTCGCAGGGATCTCCCGTACTTGCGCAGGTCGAGCGCGTACATCGCGTGCCCGTGCTCGAGCCACCACTCGCCGTACTCGGTGTGGAAGAAGTAGTCGGAGAACCCGTGCACGTGCAGGGTGGCCGGACCGTCAGGCTCCGCGGCCGGGCGGCTGACCAGGGTCGCGACGACCTCGCCCTCGAAGTCGTCCTCGAGCGCGATGGTCTCCGCCGTCCACGGCTCACCCAGGATGTCGACGTCCCTCGTGTCGGTCACGGCGAAAGTCTAGGGAAGAGGTCGACGGCGGGGGTCCGTCTCCTACGCTGTGCCGAATGGAGGAGGGCGTCAGCTGGGCCCGGTTGCGCGAGCGGTTGCTCGCCCGCGGCCGGATGCCCGCGCTCCCGGACGGCTGGCGGCACCAGTCGGCGATGCTGGCCGCCCACGGCCACGCGTACGGCGGCGACTTCATCGTGGCCGACCTGCAGGTCGCTGCCGGGCGGCTGCGGACGGTCCTGGTCGACGTGTGCGGCGGTGGCGAGGCGGCGGTGCCGGCAGCCCTGCAGTTCGCCGGGGCGCTGGAGAGCCTGATCCCGGTGGTACCGGGCGAGGAGCTGCTGCTGGACGCGAACGCCTACCTGCTGCGCCAGCCCTCGGACGAGGCGATCGCGACCGCGGTCCAGCTCGACCTCGACCTGGCCACCGGGCACTACCTGATCCGCAGCGCGGGGCACCCGCCCGCCCTCGTCTGGTCGGCGAACGAGCAGCAGTGGCGCATCGACAACGCCCGCGGGACCGCGCTCGGTGTCAGCGAGCTGCCGGAGATCGTCGAGAGCGTCGGCGTCCTCGGGACAGGGGACGCGCTGATGTTCTACACCGACGGCGTGGTCGAGTCGCGCTCGGCGGATATCGACGAAGGGATCGCCTGGCTGCAGGAGACCGCCCGCACGTCGTACCTCGGCGGCTGGGAGGGCGCGGCACAGCGGATCGTGGACCTGGTCGAGCGCGGCGACGACGACCGGGCGGTGCTGGTGCTGGCCCGGCGCTGACGCCGGGGCCCGGATGGAATATAGTTGACATGTCATCTGTTGAGCCGGGTGACTGACCACCATCCACCAGGAGCGCGAAACCATGGGCATGCAGATCGGCATCTTCACCGTCGGCGACGTCACCACGGACCCGACCACCGGGCAGACGCCGTCGGAGTACGAGCGGATCAAGGCCACCGTCGCCATCGCGAAGAAGGCCGAGGAGATCGGCCTCGACGTCTTCGCGACCGGAGAGCACCACAACCCGCCGTTCATCGCGTCCAACCCGACCGCGACGCTCGCCTACATCGGCGCGCAGACCGAGAACATCATCCTGTCGACCGCCACGACGCTGATCACGACCACCGACCCGGTGCTGATCGCCGAGGACTACGCCAAGATCCAGCACCTCACCGACGGCCGCGTCGACCTGATGATGGGCCGCGGCAACACCGGCCCGGTCTACCCCTGGTTCGGGAAGGACATCCGGCAGGGCATCAACCTGGCGATCGAGAACTACGCGCTGCTGCGCCGGCTGTGGACCGAGTCCGACGTCGACTGGGAGGGCCGCTTCCGGACCCCGCTGCAGGGCTACACCTCGACCCCGCGCCCGCTCGACGGCGTCGCGCCGTTCGTGTGGCACGGCTCGATCCGCAGCCCCGAGATCGCCGAGCAGGCGGCGTACTACGGTGACGGCTTCTTCCACAACCACATCTTCTGGCCGAAGTCGCACACCGAGCAGATGGTCGCGCTGTACCGCGAGCGCTTCGCGCACTACGGCCACGGCACGGCCGAGCAGGCGATCGTCGGCCTCGGCGGGCAGTTCTTCATGCGCAAGAGCAGCCAGGACGCCGTACGCGAGTTCCGCCCGTACTTCGACAACGCCCCGGTCTACGGCCACGGCCCGTCGCTCGAGGACTTCACCGAGCACACGCCGCTGACCGTCGGCTCGCCCCAGCAGGTGCTGGAGCGGACCCTGTCGTTCCGGGAGTACGCCGGCGACTACCAGCGCCAGCTCTTCCTGGTCGACCACGCCGGGCTGCCGCTCAAGACGGTCCTCGAGCAGCTCGACCTGCTCGGCGAGATCCTGCCCGAGATGCGCAGGGGCTTCGCGGAGGGTCGTCCCGACACCGTCCCGGACGCCCCGACCCACGCCTCGCTCGTCGCGGCGTCGGGCGGCGCGAAGGACGTCACGGTCCACGCGAAGGACACCATGACCGGCACCACCGACCGTGCCGAAGAGGCTGAGGAGGTCCAGGCATGACCACCAGGATCGTCGTCGTCTCGGCGGGACTCTCCGTCCCGTCGTCGACGAAGCTGCTCGCCGACAAGCTCGGCGACGCCGTCGCGCGGGCCGTGGGCGCACGCGGCCGGGAGGTCGACGTCCAGCACGTCGAGCTCCGACCGCTGGCCCACGCGCTGGCCGACCACCTGTTGACCGGCTTCGCCACCGGCGAGCTCGCGCAGGCCATCGAGGCCGTGCGGCACGCGGACGGACTGGTCGTCGTGACGCCGGTGTTCTCGGCGTCGTACTCGGGGCTCTTCAAGACCTTCTTCGACGTCCTGGAGAACGGCATGCTCGACGGGAAGCCCGTCGTCATCGCGGCCACCGCCGGCACCGCCCGGCACAGCCTGGTCCTCGACCACGCGCTGCGTCCGCTGCTCGCCTACCTGCGGGCGGTCGTCGTACCCACCGGGGTGTTCGCGGCGAGCGAGGACTTCGGCGCCACCGACGACGGCTCCCTGGACAAGCGGGTCGAGCGCGCGGCCGGCGAGCTGGCGGCGCTGCTCGGGGGCGGCTCCGCGCCGGAGAGGGCGCCGCGGCGTCGTACCGTCGACGACGAGCTCGCGGCGCCCACGCCGTTCGAGCAGCTCCTGCGTGAGGCGGGCGGCAGCTCGGTCCGCTGACCCGGTCCGCTGGTCCGGTCCGCTGGTCCGGCCCGTTGACGCCGGTGGCAGCATGAGCGCATGCGCCGCACAGTGTTCAACGAGGACCACGAGGACTACCGCCGGACGATCCGTGCCTTCCTGGAGACGGAGGTCGTCCCCCACTACCAGGAGTGGTACGACGCGGGCCAGGTCTCGCGCGAGCTCTACACCAAGCTCGGGGACCTGGGTGTCTTCGGCATCGAGGTCCCCGAGGAGTACGGCGGCGCCGGGATCCACTCGTTCAAGTTCTCCGCGATCCTCACCGAGGAGTGCGCCCGGGCGGGCGTGAACCTCGGCGGGTCCGGGGTGCACGTGGAGCTGTGCCTGCCGTACCTCCTCAAGCTCGGCACCCCCGAGCAGCTCAAGCGCTGGATGCCGGGCTTCGTCGCCGGCACCGAGATGTGGGCGATCGCGATGACCGAGCCGGGCACCGGCTCGGACCTCGCCGGCATGCAGACCACCGCGAAGCGCGACGGGGACCACTACGTCCTCAACGGGGCGAAGACCTTCATCACCGGCGGTGTGCTCGCCGACCGCGTCATCGTGTGTGCCCGCACGTCCCCGCCGCTGGAGAGCAACCGCCGCTTCGGGATCTCCCTGTTCTGCGTCGACACGAAGTCCGAGGGCTGGGCGGTCGGGCGCAAGCTCGACAAGCTCGGCCTGCGCACCTCCGACACCGCCGAGCTGTCGTTCACCGACGTGATGGTCCCCGCCACCGACCTGCTCGGTGAGGAGAACGAGGGCTTCTCCTACCTCGGCCAGAACCTGCCTCAGGAGCGCCTCGGCATCGCGTACGGCGCCTACGCCCAGGCCGCCGCCGCGATCCGGTTCACCCAGGCCTACGTCGAGGAGCGCAAGGTCTTCGGTGCGACGGTGGCCTCCTTCCAGAACACCAAGTTCGAGCTGGCCGCCTGCCAGAGCGAGGTCGACGCCGCCCAGGCCGTGTGCGACCGGGCCCTCGAGGCCCACGACCTCGGCGAGCTGACCGCCGTGGACGCCGCCTCCGCCAAGCTGTTCTGCACCGAGGTCGCCGGCCGGGTCATCGACCGCTGCCTGCAGCTGCACGGCGGCTACGGCTACATGAACGAGTACCCCATCGCCCGGCTCTACGCCGACACCCGGGTCACCCGGATCTACGGCGGCACGTCCGAGGTGATGAAGCTGATCATCGCTAAGTCGATGGGGCTGTGACCCCGGACGTCGAGGAGGTTGCGCAGCAACCGTCACGAGACGCCTGGCCGCGCTGCCGGAACTCTCCACGGACAGTTCCGGCAGCACCTCACCTGGTCTCGTGACGCGTCGCGACCTCGCTTGCTTCGCGGCGCGAGCTCGCCGACGCTCCTCGACCTCCTCGCTCTTCGGGGACTCTCCTCGTCCCTCGGAGAGTCCCCGCGCTCGGATCAGTGCTGGTAGGTCCCGTGCAGGATCGCCCGGCCGAGCGTCTTGAACGCCAGGTTGAAGCCGACGACGGCGGGCGTGGCGGAGCTGTCCACGCCGAGCTGCGCCTGCGAGACGGCGTGGACGACGAAGAAGTACCGGTGGACCTGGTCGCCCTGGGGCGGTGCGGCGCCGGCGAAGTCGAGCGTGCCGAAGTCGTTGCGGACGTGGAAGGCGCCCTCGGGCAGGGTGGCGTCGGACGCGCCTGCCCCGGTGTCGAGGCTGGTCACGTCGGCCGGGATGTCGACGGCGACCCAGTGCCAGAACCCGCTCGGGATGGGCGCATCCGGGTCGAAGCAGGTCACGACGTAGCTCTGGGTGCCCTCGGGGCCAGGCTCCCAGCTCAGCTGCGGCGAGGTGTTCCCGCCGTCGTAGACCTGGTCGGCCTTGAGCGGCTGTCCGGCGGTGACGTCCTCGCTCGTCACGGCGAAGGACGCAGCGGCGGGGAGCAGGGGGTAGGGGTCCGGGGTGACCGGGCGATCGAGACTCATGTCACCGAAGTTAGTCCGGGTACTGGTCCCGTGTCAGGGGCGCCCCGGTGCATGCCGGGAGAATGGTCGGCGTGAGCGACTTCCCGCCGTACCCCTCCGGTCTGCGCCTCGCCGGGCGCCGCGTGCTCGTCGTCGGCGGGGGTCATGTGGCCCAACGCCGGGTGCCGCAGCTGATCGCCGTCGGCGCCGACGTCCACGTCGTCTCGCCGTCGGTCACCCCGGCCATCGAGGGTCTGGTCGGCTCGGGCGAGATCACCTGGCACGAGCGGGCGTTCGCCGACTCCGACGTGGACGGCGCGTGGTACGTCATCGCGGTCACCGACGACCGGGCCGTCAACGACCACGTCTCGGCGCTGTGCGAGGCCCAGCGGGTGTTCTGCGTCCGCTCCGACGACGCCACGCTCGGTACGGCGTGGACGCCGGCGGTCGGTCGTGAGGCCGGCATCACCGTGGCCGTGGTCGGCAACCGTGACCCGCGGCGCTCCGCCTCGGTGCGCGACGAGATCGTCGCCGGCCTGCGCGACGGCACCATCGCCGCGCCCCACCACCGCGCCGGTACGCCGGAGCGCACGCCCGGCGTCACGCTGGTGGGCGGGGGACCGGGCGACCCCGAGCTGATCTCCATCGCGGGGCGCAAGGCGCTGATGGCGGCCGACGTGGTCGTCGCCGACCGGCTCGCGCCGCGCGAGCTGCTCGGCGACCTGCCCAGCGACGTCGAGCTGGTCGACGTCGCCAAGCTGCCGCGCGGCCGCTCGGCCCAGCAGGAGGAGATCAACCGGATCATCGTCGAGCGCGCGCAGGCCGGGAAGCGGGTCGTCCGGTTCAAGGGTGGCGACAACTTCGTCTTCGGCCGCGGCTTCGAGGAGATCATCGCGTGCCGGGCGGCCGGCGTACCCGTCACCGTGATCCCCGGCCTCACCTCGCCAGTCTCGGTCCCGGGCATCGCCGGAATCCCGGTCACCCACCGCGGTGTCACCCACGAGTTCACCGTCGTCTCGGGCCACCTCCCCCCGGGGCATCCCGAGTCGCTGGTGAGCTACGGCGCGCTCGCGCAGATGCAGGGGACCGTGGTCGTGATGATGGGCGTCGAGAACGCCCCGCACATCGCGAAGGCGCTCGTCGCCGGCGGCCGTCCGGAGGGCACGCCGGTCGCGGTGATCTGCGACGGCACCATGCCCACCCAGCGCACCGTCCTGGCCACGCTCGGCACCCTCGCCACGCGTCTGGCCGAGGAGGACGTCAAGCCGCCCGCGATCATCGTGATCGGTGAGGTCGTCGCCGTGGCCCACCCCGACGCCTTCTGAGCGCAGCCCGATGGCCGAGCTCGTCGAGATCACCGACCCCGCCGACCCGCGGCTGGGCGACTACCGCGACCTGCGCGACGTCGAGCTCCGCAAGCACCTCGAGGCTGAGCACGGGTTGTTCCTCGCCGAGGGGGAGAAGGTCGTACGACGAGCCGTCGAGGCCGGCTACGCACCACGCTCCTTCCTGATGGCGCCACGCTGGCTCGACGGCCTCGCCGACGTGCTCGACCGCTCCGACGCTCCCTGCTACGTGCTGTCCGAGGACCTGGCCGAGGAGGTCACCGGCTTCCACGTCCACCGCGGCGCCCTGGCCTCGCTCGAGCGCCGTCCGCTGCCGGGCCTCGACGAGGTCCTCGCCGGAGCGCGCACGATCCTGGTCCTCGAGGACCTCGTCGACCACACCAACGTCGGCGCCATCCTGCGCAGCGGCGCCGCGCTCGGCTTCGATGCCGTCCTGCTCGCGCCCCGCTGCGCGGACCCGCTCTACCGCCGCGCGATCAAGGTCGCCATGGGCGCCGTGTTCGCGATGCCCTGGACCCGGCTCCCGGACTGGTACGACGCCCTGCCGGATCTCACCGAGCGCGGCTTCACCACCGTCGCCCTGACCCTGGCCGCGGACGCCGTGCCCATCGAGGAGGCGGTGACCGGCCGGGACAAGGTCGCGCTGGTCCTCGGCTCCGAGGGCCACGGGCTGTCCGCACGCTGGGAGCAGGCGGCCGACCGGCGCGCGATCATCCCGATGGCGCGCACCATCGAGCACGGTGTCGACTCGCTCAACGTGGCCGCCGCGACGGCTGTCGCGTGCTACGTCACCGCTCGGCGCTAGGGCGTGTCTCCCAAGTCCCCGCCTGCTGCACGGCTCGCGACGGCGCTGACTTGGGAGACACGCCCTAGGAGAGCCGCCGCTGCGACAGCGTCTCGACGACGAGATCGGCGAGCCACTGCTGGGCCGTTCCGGGGGTGCGCCGGACGTAGGCGGCGACGTCGATCGGCGTGACGTAGAAGGGCAGCTCGACGACCTGCAGGTCGTGGCGCCGGGCGAACACCTCGGCGATGTGGCGCGGCACGATGGAGATGAGCTCGGTCGCGGCGACCACATAGGGCGCCGAGGAGTAACTGGTCAGCTCGAGCTCGACCTGGCCGCGTAGGCCGACCTGGTCGAGGAGCCGGGTGGGCCCGTCATGCCCGGCACGGCTGCGGACGTGGATGAACCGCTCGGCCGCGAACTGCTCGGCCTCGATCACCGGCTGCCCTATCCGCGGGTGGTCGGCGGCGGCGATGATCGCCCAGCCGACGCTCATGAAGGGACGGCGCTCCAGCCGCTCGTCGTCGATCAAGGCGCCGGTCAGGGCGAGGTCGACGCGGCCGCGGACCAGCTGCTCGACGACGTCCTCGGCCGAGAGGCTCTCGACCCGCAGCCTCGCCTGAGGCGCGTGCCGGGCCAGCTCGGGAAGCAGCAGGGGTAGGAAGGACAGCTCGCCGAACTCCGAGAGCAGCGCGGTGAAGACGCGGTCGGTCGTCGCCGGGTCGAAGGTGTCGGCGCCGCCCGTGGTGCGCTCGATCGTCAGCAGGGCCTCCCGCAGGGGGCCATACATCGCGCTGGCCTGGGTGCTCGGCTCGAGGCCCGTGCGGGAGCGGGTGAAGAGGTCGTCGCCGAAGCGTCGTCGCAGCTTGGCGAGGGTGTAGCTCACCGTGGGCTGGGTGACGTGGAGCCGCTCGGCGGTGCCGGTGACCGAGCCGGTCTCGTAGAGCGTCACGAACGTCCGCACCTCGTTCAGCTCCACTCCGGCCTCCTCTGGATATCGATCCCGTCGATGTGGCGTCACCGCCGATTCTATTGGTCATCGATGAGGACGCGACCCTACGGTCCCGTGTGACGACCGCCACGATCCGCGACCACAGCCACGCCCTGCTCCGGCAGGCCGGGGTCTCCATGATCTTCGGGAACCCCGGCTCCAACGAGCTGCCGTTCCTCGCCGGACTGCCCGAGGGCGTGCGCTACGTCCTGGCGCTCCACGAGGGCGCGGCGATCGGCATGGCCGACGGCTACGCCCAGGCCGGCGGCGGCCTCGGCGTGGTGAGCCTGCACGCCGCGTCGGGCACCGGCAACGCGATGGGTGGACTGAGCAACGCCGCCGTCTCCCGTTCGCCACTGCTGCTCCTGGCCGGCCAGCAGGTCCGCTCGACCGTGGGCCAGGACGTGATGCTCGCTAACGTCGACGCCGCCCAGCTCACCCGGCCGCTGACCGGCTTCGCCGCTGAGCCGCTGAGCGCCGACGACGTCCCGCGCACGCTCGCCGAGGCGATCCACAGCGCGACCGCGGGCCGGCGCGGCCCCTCCTTCGTCTCCGTCCCGTACGACGACTGGGAGCGCCCGGCGCCCGCCGGCTCCGAGCTCGTGGTGGGCCGGCGTGTGCGCCGCGCCCACGGCGCCGACCGGGCCGTCGTCGAGGACCTGGCCGCACGGCTCGCCGACGCCCGCTCGCCGTTGCTCGTGCTCGGCTCCGACCTGGACGGCACGGTCCCCATGGACCTGCTGGTCCGCCTCGCCGAGCACCTCGACGCGCCGGTCGCGGTGGCCCCGTCGCCGTACCGGCTGCCGTTCCCCAACCGGCACCGCCTGTGCCGCGGCGTGCTCCCCGCCAGCATCCGCGCGATCCACGACGCGCTGAGCGGCCACGACCTGGTCGTGGTGCTCGGAGCGCCGGTGTTCCGCTACCACCAGCACGAGCCCGCGGCCTACCTCCCCGAGGGGACCGCGCTCGTGCAGGTCACCGACGACGACGCGGCCGCGGCCCGGGCGCCCTTCGGCGACACGCTTCTCGCCGAGCCCGCCGCCGTCGTCGCGCTGCTCGCCGAGCACCTCGGCGTCCCGGACGAGGCCGGCCCCGACGACGGGCGCTGGGTGGCCTGCCCGGAGCCGGCGCGGGGGGAGGCCGGCCGGCTGCAGCCCGCCGAGGTCTTCGCGGCGCTGCGCCGCACCCAGCCGTCCGACACCGCCTACGTCGTCGAGTCCACGTCGACGAGTGCCGACTTCTGGGCCCAGATGGACCTGCGCGCCCCCGGCAGCTTCTACTGGCCGGCCTCCGGCGGGCTCGGCTTCGGCCTGCCCGCTGCGGTCGGCGTCGCGCTCGCCCGCCCCGAGCGCCGGGTGGTCGGCGTGATCGGCGACGGCTCGGCCAACTACGGCATCACCGCATTGTGGACGGCGGCCCAGCTGAGGCTGCCGCTCACGATCGTGATCCTGCGCAACGGCACCTATGGCGCGCTGCGCTGGTTCGCGGGACTGCTCGGCACCCCCGACGTCCCCGGCCTCGACATCCCCGACCTCGACCTGGTCCCCGTCGCCGAGGGGTACGGCGTGCCCGGCACCCGGGTCAAGGACGTCGCCGCCCTCGAGTGCGAGCTCGCCCGGGAGCCCGACGGACCCCGGCTGATCCAGGTCGACACCACCCTCACCACGCCGCACTGATCCCAGGAGCACCGATGACCGCACCCGACCGGACCCAGACCTGGGTCCGCGCCCTCTGCTGGGCGACCGTCACCCTCGAGGGCTTCGACATCGTCGCCCTCAGCGCCGCGTTGCCGACCATCCTCGACGGCGGACACGTCGGCATGGACAAGGCCTCGGCCACCTTCGTCACCACGATCTCCCTGGTCGGGATCATGGTCGGCGCCATACTGGTCGGCCCGCTCTCGGACCGGTGGGGCCGGCGCCGCTGCATCCTCGCCTCGATCGCGCTGTTCTCGGTGTTCACCCTCGCCGTTCCGCTCGCGACGAACCCCGAGACCTTCGGCGCGCTGCGCCTCGTCGCCGGACTCGGCCTCGGCGCCTGCATGCCCGCCGCGCTCACGATGATGAGCGAGGCGACCCCGGAGACCCAGCGGGCTCGCGCCACCACGCTGACCATGACCGGCTACCACGTGGGCGCGGTGTTGACCGCGCTCGTCGCGCTGGCCGTCGTGCCGCAGTGGCACCTGCTGTTCGTGATCGGCGGCGTCGCCGGGCTCGTCATCCTGCCGCTGATGTGGCTCAAGCTCCCCGAGACCAACGTCGTTGCCCTGGCTCGCCGCGGTGCCACCACCGGCCAGGGGGAGTCGGCGGTGCCGGCGCCGCGCGCCTCGGAGATCCTGCGGTCGCCGTACCGCACCGCCAGCCTGGCCACCTGGGCCGCCTGCTTCATGGGTCTGCTGCTGGTCTACGGCCTCAACAGCTGGCTGCCGACGATCATGCGCGAGGCGGGCTACGAGATCGCTGCCTCGCTGACCCTGCTGCTGCTCCTCAACCTCGGCGGCATCGCGGGACTCGTGCTGGCCGGCATCGTCGGAGACGCCCGGGGCATCCGGCGCAGCACACTGGGGTGGTTCGCCGCCGCCGCCGTGCTGCTGGCCGTGCTGAGCGTGCACCTGCCGACCCTCGTGCTCAACGGCGCGGTGTTCCTGACCGGGGTCTTCGTCTTCAGCGCCCAGGTGCTCGTCTACGCGTGGATCACCCGCTACTACCCGCCGCACCTGCGCGGCACGGCCCTCGGCCTGGCCTCCGGTGTCGGACGACTGGGCTCGATCGTCGGCCCCGCGATCACCGGCGCCCTGGTCACCGCCGACCTGGCCTACCCGTGGGGGTTCTACGTCTTCGCGTTCGTCGCCGTCCTCGCCGCGGTCGCCATCGTGGTGATCCCGCAGCGGTTCGAACGCACTACCACTCCCGTCCCGACCCAGGAGGTCTCCGCATGATCGACGTCACCGACAAGTCCACCGGCGAGGTGCTCGCCTCGCTCGAGGAGGCGTTCGCCGCCGACGTCGACCAGGCGGTCGCGCGGGCCCGGCTCGCGCAGCGGGCCTGGGCCGACCTGCCGTACGACCGGAGGGCCGCGGTCCTGCTCCGGGCGGCCGCGATCGCCGAGGCCGAACCCGAGCGGCTGGTCCCGTGGCTGCAGCGCGAGGCCGGCTCCGCGCCGGGCAAGGCCGCCTTCGAGCACGGGCTGGTCGTCTCGGAGCTGCGTGAGGCTGCGGCGACGGCGTCGGCGCCGTACGGCCGGATGCTCCGCTCGACCCGACCCCGGATGTCGCTCGCCCGGCACGTGCCCGTCGGCGTGGTCGGCGTCATCTCGCCGTTCAACTTCCCGGCGATCCTGTCCATGCGCTCGGTGGCCCCGGCGCTCGCGCTGGGCAACGCCGTCGTCCTCAAGCCCGACCCGCGTACCGCGGTCGCCGGCGGTGTCGCCCTCGCCGAGATCCTGCACGAGGCCGGGCTGCCGGACGACGTCCTGCAGGTGCTGCCCGGCGGAGCGGAGGCCGGACAGCGGCTGGTCGCCCACCCGGACGTGCCCTGCCTGAGCTTCACCGGCTCGACGGCCGCGGGACGCGCCATCGCGGCGACGGCGGCGCCGATGTTCAAGAAGGTCCATCTCGAGCTCGGTGGCAACAACGCCCTGCTCGTGCTGCCCGACGCCGACCTCGACCGAGCCGCCTCCGCCGGGGCCTGGGGGTCGTTCCTGCACCAGGGCCAGATCTGCATGACCACCGGTCGCCACCTGGTGCCCCGGGCCTTGGCCGACGAGTACGCCGATCTGCTGGCCGCGAAGGCCGGGGCGCTGAGCGTCGGCGACCCGTTCGCCGGCGACGTCGCGCTCGGCCCGCTCATCGACGCCGGCCAGCGTGACAAGGTGCACGGGCTGGTCACCGACACCGTCGCGGCCGGCGCCCGACTCGCCGCGGGCGGCACCTACGACGGGCTGTTCTACCGCCCGACGGTGCTCGCCGACGTCCGGCCCGACCACCCGGCCGCGCGCGAAGAGATCTTCGGCCCGGTCGCCCCGGTCATCGCCTACGACGACGTCGAGGAGGCGGTCGCGCTCGTCAACGACGACCCCTACGGGCTCTCGGTCGGCGTGCTCACCGGCGACGCGATGCGTGGCTTCGAGCTCAGTGCGCGGCTGGAGTCGGGCATGGTCCACATCAACGACCAGACGGTCGACGACGAGGCCGTCATCCCGTTCGGCGGCATCAAGGCCTCGGGCAGCGGCGGGCACTTCGGCGGCGCCGAGGCGAACCTGGACACCTTCTGTCACCTGCAGTGGGTCACGATGCAGGCGGAGATCGAGCGCTATCCCTTCTGACGGATCCCGCGGGATCGTCGAGTTCGTGAAGATCTCTCAAAAACTGACACGCTGTCGCACTACCGCTCGCGCTCCGGGCCGCCTAGTGTCCCGTCCATGGCGGATGAGAACACGTTCTACCAAGCGGTCCCGGTGGTCGTCTGGTGCACCGGCAACATGGGCCGCGCGTCCATCCGGGCGGTCGCGGCGCACCCTGGGCTGAGCCTGGCAGGGGTGATCGTCAGCGACCCGGCGAAGGTCGGGCGCGACGCCGGCGACCTCGCCGAGCTGGGGCGCACCCTGGGCGTCCGAGCGACCGCCGACGTCGATGCGGCCCTGGCGACCCTCGACGGCGGCGGCGCGGTCGCCTACACGGCGTCCGGCGAGCTGCGGCCCGACGAGGCTGTCGTCGACATCGCGCGAGCGCTGGCGAACGGCGCCGTGGTCGTGACGCCCTCGGTCTACGCGCTCTACGACCACCGCAGCGCGCCCGCCGAGCTGACCGACCCTCTCAGCAAGGCCTGCGCCGACGGCGGCAGCGCGCTGTTCGTCAGCGGCATCGACCCGGGCTGGGGCAACGACCTGCTGCCCGCGCTCGTCAGCGGCCTGGCCTCGGAGATCGAGCAGGTGCGCTGCCAGGAGATCTTCGACTACTCGACGTACGACGCCGAGGACTCGGTCCGCTACATCGTCGGCATGGGCCAGCCGATGGACTACGAGCCGCCGATGGTGGCCGAGGGGATCCCCTCGATGGTCTGGGGCGGGCAGATCCGGCTGATAGCCCGGGCGCTGGGCGTCGAGGTGGACGAGCTGCGCGAGACGGTGGAGCGGCGGGCGCTCGACGCGTCCGCGACCACCGCCCTCGGTGACTTCGAGGCCGGCACCCAGGGCGGGCTGAGGTTCGAGGTGCAGGGCATCGTCGGTGGCGAGCCGAAGATCGTCGTCGAGCACGTCACCCGGATCGCGGCGGCCTGCGCCACGGACTGGCCGATGCCGCCCGACGGCGGCGACGGCGCCCACCGGGTGATCATCGAGGGCCGCCCGCGCATCGAGATCAACGTCGAGGCCACCGACGAGGGCGGCAACCGCGCCGCCGGCGGCAACGCCACCGCCGCCAACCGGCTGGTCAACGCGATCCCGTGGCTGCGCACCGCCACGCCGGGCCTGTACGACGGCCTCGACGTGCCGCTCGTGCCGTCGACGTACCTGCGCACGATCGGCGAGGAGGCCTGATGTTCCTCGAGATCCCCGACGGCAAGGACCCGATCACCTACGTGTGGGGCGAGCTGGTGCCGGGCATCGGCCCCGCCGCGTCCACGCTCGCGATGAGCGTCTACGAGCACAGCACGCTCGGCCTGCGCGAGTTCGAGGCGGCCCGGCTGCGGATCGCGCAGGTCAACGGCTGCCTGTTCTGCCAGGACTGGCGCACCGAGCGCGACGGACAGAGGGTCGAGGGCACCTTCGACCGGGCCGTCCAGGACTGGCGCACCACGCGCGACTTCGACGACCGCACCCGCCTGGCGGCGGAGTACGCCGAGCGCTACGCCCTCGACCACCATGGCATCGACGACGGCTTCTGGCAGCGGATGCGCACGCACTACTCCGACCGCGAGATCGTCGAGCTGTCGATGTGCCTGGGGTCGTGGCTGGCGTTCGGTCGGCTCAACCGGGTGCTCGGCCTGGACGCGGCGTGCGTCCTGCCGAGCCACGCCGGTCAGGCCTGAGCGTCAGGCCTGGCGGAGCAGCTCCGCGAACTGCGCGACGGTGTCGTCGGCCGCGGCCTGGCAGGCAGGCGACCACGGGCCCATGTCGAAGAAGCCGTGGATCAACCCGGGGTAGGTCGTCTGGCGCACGGGTACGCCGGCCGCGGCCAGCCCGTCGGCGTACGCGATGCCCTCGTCGCGCAGCGGGTCGAACTCCGCCGTGACAACGACCGCGGGCGGCTGCCCGGTCAGGTCGCCGCGCAGCGGGGAGAGCAGTGGGTCGCTGAGGTCGGTGTCTGCCTCGACGTAGTTGCCGACGAACCAGACCATGGTCGCGTCGTCGAGGAAGTACCCGGTCCCGTTCTCCTTGCGCGAGACGTAGTCGCCAAGCACGTCGGTCGCGGGATAGACGAGCAGCTGGGCCGCGATCCCGGGGACGTGCTGGGCCGCGACCGCGCACAGGTTGCCGCCCGCGGAGTCGCCGGCGAGGGCGAGGACCTCGCTGCCGCCGTACTCGCCGATGCGCGCCTGGACGTCGCGGACCGCGGCGATCGCGTCCTCGGCGGCTGCGGGGAAGCGGGCCTCGGGCCCGAGGCGGTAGTCGACGGCGACGACGACGGAGCCGGTGCCGGCACAGATCGAGCGGGCCATCGCGGCGTGCGTGTCGAGGTCGCCGACCACCCAGCCGCCGCCGTGGAAGAGCACCACGGTCGGCACCGGGCCGTCACCCTCGGGACGGTAGACCCGCGCGCGCAGCGGACCGGCGCCACCGGCCACCTCGTCCTCGGCGATCGAGCCGACGGGCGCCAGGCTCTCGGGCGGCCGTCCGCCCACGGTCAGGGCGCGGAACACGGTGCGGGCCTCGGCGGGGGACAGCTCGGACATGGGGGTGCCGGCCTCGATCGCCATGAGGAGACCGGCCAGGGACGGGTCGACGGGCATGGCCTGACGCTAGTGCCCCACGGCTCAGGTGGGCCACTCCGGCGGGTAGTCCTCGGCCGCGGCGTCGTGCTGCTTGCGCAGCTTCTTCATCGCCTTCGCCGAGATCCGGTCGCCGAACACGGTGCCGAGGGTGTGGTCGGTCTCGTGCTGCAGGCACTTGGCGAGCAGACCGTCGCCCTCGAAGCGCACCGGGGCGCCGTCGAGACCGGTGCCCTCGACCACCGCGTAGTCCGGCCGGGCGCAGTCGACGAACGCGCCGGGGTACGACAGGCAGCCCTCGGGGCTGTCGTCGAGGCGCCGGGACACGCCCTCGGGCTCGACCAGGACCGGGTTGCACACGACCCCGACGACCCGCGTGCCCTCGGCGTCGGGGCAGTCGAAGACGAACATCGCGACGTCCTCGCCGATCTGGCAGGCGGCCAGGCCGACCCCGTCGGCGGCGTACATGCTCGCGACCATGTCGGCGGCCAGCGCGGTGAGGGCGGCGTCGTAGACCTCGACCCGGGCCTGGGGGCGGTGCATGACCGGCGTGCCCCAGCGGGTCATCGGGCGGACCCGCCCGTTGCGGGGCAGCGGTCCGTACGGCGCCAGCACGGCCTCCGGGGTCGTGTCGTCGAGGTCCTCGGGCATGGGCCCATGCTAGGAGAGCGCTAGTGCGGGGTGAGCCGGTGGTGGGCCGACGGGGGCACGGTGCCCTTCGGTGCGTCGGTGGGGACGTGCGTGACGGGCACGGGGACGTAGACGGGCTGCGGGACCGGCTGGGGCTGCGGCAGGGGACGTGGCAGCACCCGGATCCGGGTGCCGGGCGTGACGCTGGCCCCGTTGCCCTTCGCGGCGGCCACGGCGACCCGGACCGTCCACCGCCCGGTGTTGCTCGCCCTCACCCGCAGCGCGAACCTGCCGTTGGCCCGCGTCCTGGCCCGGTCGACGGTGCGCCAGTGCTTGCCCACCTTGCGCTGGAGCGTCACCCGGAGGCCGGCGTCACCCGGCGCGACCCGGCCCTTGACCCGGATCGGCTGACCCTGCCGGACCCGGGTGGCGGGCGCGCGGGCGTCGACCTGCCGCGCCACGGTGACCAGCAGGGTCGCGGACGTGCTGGCCTCGAAGGTGTCGTCGCCGCTCGTGCGGACCTGGTACTCGGTCTGGCGGTCCGGCTGGACGTGGAACTGGGCGTAGGTGTCGGTCCCGAAGCCGCCGCTCGCGACGGGGGAGAAGTCGGGAGCACCCCACGGGCGTGCCCACAGGGTCGCCGTTCCCGGGACGTACCCGGGCGACCACACGCCGTCACCGGGTGTCTTGGCGTCGGCCAGCAGGTAGTGGTCCTGTCCCTTGACGAGGTCCAGGCGGGTGATCCCTCGCTCGAGGTCGCTGCTGTGGTGGGTCGGTGCCGCCGAGATGAAGGCCTGGGACGGCACGCCCTCGAAGTCGTACGTCGTCGCGCCGGTCGTCGTCCGGATGCGGAGGTCGTCGAAGAAGAAGTCGCGGCCGCGGCAGCCGAGCTCGAAGGCGATCCGGGCCCGCCCGGGTGACCCCCAGTCGTCGGCCTCCTGCGCGAGCGTGCGGTCCTCGTCGGCGAGCGTCGCGTCGTCGGACCAGTACCAGTCCGTCGCGATGTCGGCGACGTCGTCGCCCGCGTGCCGGCCGCCCAGGCCTGAGACGTCGTAGCGGCCCTCCAGCCAGAGCGGGTCCGGCCCCTCATCGAGGTAGAGCCTGATCACGATCTGGCCGTCGCGGGCGAAGCCGGGGGAGACGCTCGGGTGGTAGGTCGCGAGGGACGCGTCCAGCAGGGTGCTCGGCTCCGCCACCCACACGGCGACGCCGGCCATGCCGCCGCTCTGCCCGCCGAACGCGAGGCCGATCGCGTGGTCGCCGAGGACGTCGTCGCGGCGGTAGGCGGCGTACGGCGCCCGGAGCACGCCACCGGGGCACGGGTCCGCGACGTACTCCAGCACGCCGTGGGGGAAGGCGTAGCCGTTGACCACCACCGTCTGCGCGGCCGCGAGCGCGGGCGGTGGCGGCACGACGCCGAGCGCGGCGAGTGCCGCCGTCACTGTCACGAGGATCCTGCGCATCGTCGCCCCCAGGTGTCTGCGACCGGTGATCGTCCCGTGCAGCCGAACGTACGGTCGCCGGAGCCGCCGTGCCGTCCCCCGAACTCGGTATAGATCGGTCGGGACCGGCCGTACGACGGGCGCCGGTGCGATGGTGCTCGGGTGGAGACCCACCACGAGCTGGCCGCTCTGGTGGCCCGGCTGGGACCGGCGGTGCTCGACGACCCGCAGGACTTCCGCGCGGCCTTCGACGACTACGCCCCGGCCGGCCGGACGACCGACGGCCAGGTCAACCTGCTCACCGACGCCATCCGGCTCGGCACGCTCGCCCGCGTGCTGGCCCAGCTCGCCGAGGGGGCCCAGCCCCGGCACACCCTCGACGCGCAGGCCTTCCGGCTGGCCCGGCTGCGCGGTGGAGCGGACGTGATGAGCGCGCGCTGGGCGCTCGCGGCGCTGCTGTTCGCGCTGGGCAAGGTGAGCGAGGACGAGGTGGCCGGCTCGCAGCCGCGCACGGTGCTCCCCGAGGAGCGCACCGTCCTGGCCGGCCCGCTCCTGCCGCTGTCGCTCGCGCCGCCGTCGCGCGAGGTGGAGCGCTCACGAGCGCGGAGCGGCCTGAAGGTCGCGGCCCTGGTGGCGGTGGCCGTCCTGGTCGTCGTCGCGCTCATCGTGCTGGCGGTGGTCGTGTCGCGCGGCGAGGGCACACCACGGTCCGGTCCGGCCCGGCGCGCCGCGCCGCCGGACCTGCGCGTGGTGCCGGCCGGGACGGTCGTGGGCACCGGAGACCCGGCCGGTGCCGGTGTCGTCGCCGCGACTCTGGCCGGACGCACTGCCGGCGTGCGGGTCGGCGACCTGGGTGCGGTCGAGCAGGCCGAGGACGAGATCGGGGTGCTGCTCTCCGCGCCCGGCAGTCGGCTGCGCAGGTTCACGCTCGCCGACGGGCCGTGCCAGGACCAGCCGTGCGCCCCGTGGGCCGCGGCCGGTCTGGCGGTCGTCGTCGACGGCATGGCAGTGCCGCTGCCGGCCGGCGGACCGTCGTACGTGGTCGCGGTGCCGGACGGCGCGAGCGTCGAGCTGCGCCTCGACGCGGACGGCTACGACCAGCGGGTCTCGCTGGTCGACGGTACGGCGACCGGACGCAACATCGCGGTCCTCACCCGGCCCGACCCGCAGGCCGACCTCGACGCGGACCTCGTGCTGCGTCCGACCGCGGACGCACCGCTCGGCCCCGACGCGGTGCGCTCGGTCCACGTCGGCCTGGCGCGGCTGTTCTTCTTCAACGGCCCGCGTGGACTGCGGGACCCGGGCCAGGCCTATCTCGCGGTCGAGGTCACCTACACGACGCCCGACGACCCGCGCCCGCGCGGCTTCGAGCTCGCCGAGCTGCACCTCGAGGCGGACGACGGGACGGCGTTCCCTCGCCGGGACCTCTCCCCGGACACGCCCACGCCGGACCCGGCCTTCGTCGTACCGGCGTCGTTCACGTCGGGGACGCTGGTGATCGAGGGCACCCGGCGGGTCACCACCCGCACGAGCACGGGCGGGACGGGCAGTGTGCTGCTGACCTTGCCGCGCACGACGATCGGGGTCCGGATCGACTGACGCCCAGATCACACGCGGTGATTTGGGACCATCTGTAGCGCAATGTGTAACTCATAGTTACATTTAGTGTCATGTCCCTGATCAGCAACCTCAAGCCGGGCGGCAAGCACGGGGTCCCGAGCAGCGAGAGCCGTGACCCGATCGGCTACCTCGTCGCCGGCCTCAACCGGCTCGCCCAGACCGACCTCCTCGACAAGGTCCGCCTCCGCAAGCCGGCCGAGCAGGCGGTCTTCTCCGTCACCCGGACCGGGTTCAAGACCATGACCAACGCGAGCCGCACGTTCGCGAAGGCCGGCAAGGGCGGCCAGCCCGGCACCCGGCCGACCAACGCCGCCGCGAGCGGCGTCTTCGACCTCACCCCGGGCGAGGACGAGCAGATGCTCGTCGACGTCGTCACCGAGTTCGCCGACGAGGTCGTCCGGCCCGCCGCGGCCGAGGCCGACAAGGCCTGCGCGGCGCCCGACGACCTGCTCAAGGCCAGCCTCGAGATCGGCCTGCCGATCCTCGGCCTGCCCGAGTCGCTCGGCGGCGTCTCCGAGGAGCGCTCGGCCATGGCCGGCACCCTCGTCGCCGAGGCCCTCGCCAAGGGCGACCTGGGCCTGGCCGTCGCGACGCTGGCGCCCGGCTCGGTCGCCACCGCGATCGGGCTGTGGGGCACCGACGCCCAGCAGCAGACCTACCTCCCGGCGTTCAGCGCCGAGGACGGCACCGTGCCGGCGGCCGCGTTGGCGCTCACCGAGCCCACCGTCCTGTTCGACGTGCTCACCCCGTCGACCACCGCGAAGAAGGCCGGCGACGGCTACGTCCTCAACGGCACCAAGAGCCTGGTGGCCCGCGGCGACAGCGCCGAGCTGTTCGTCGTCGGCGCCAGCCTCGACGGCAAGCCCGTCCTGTTCCTCGTCGAGTCCTCCACCGAGGGCCTCTCGGTCGAGGGCGACCCGGCGATGGGCGTGCGCGCCGCGTCGATGACCAAGCTGGTCCTCGAGGACGTCAAGGTCCCGGCGGATGCCGTGCTGGGCGAGACCGACGGGTCGACGTACACCGAGTGCGTGCGCCTGTCCCGTCTCGCCTGGTGCGCCCTCGCGGTCGGCACCGGCCAGGCCGTGCTCGACTACGTGACGCCGTACGTCAAGGGCCGCGAGGCCTTCGGCGAGCCCATCGCCAACCGCCAGTCGGTGGCGTTCATGGTCGCGAACATCGCGATCGAGCTGCAGGGCATGCGGCTGCTGACCTACCGCGCCGCCTCGCGCGCCGCGGCCGGCAAGGACTTCTCCCGCGAAGTCGCCCTGGCCCGCAAGGCGTGCACCGACAAGGGCATGCAGATCGGCCTCGACGGCGTCCAGCTGCTCGGTGGCCACGGGTTCGTCAAGGAGCACCCGGTCGAGCGGTGGTACCGCGACCTGCGTGCCATCGGCATCATGGAAGGGACGGTGCTGGTCTGATGGCCATCAACCTCGAGGTTCCGAAGAAGCACCGGGCGCTGGTCGACCAGGCCCACCAGGTCGCGATGAACATGCTGCGACCGATCTCTCGCAAGTACGACATCGCCGAGCACGAGTACCCCAAGGAGCTCGACATGCTCGCGGCGATGATCGACGGGCTCTCCGAGTCCGGCGCGAGCGAGGGTGCCGGCGCGACCGGCGTACGTCGTGACAGCGACGACTCAGACAAGAAGAGCGTCAAGAACGGCGCCAACCTGGCCTCGGTGACCTCGGTCGCCGAGATGTGCTGGGGCGACACCGGCCTCCTGCTGTCGATGCCCCGCCAGGGCCTCGGCAACTCGGCCATCGCCTCGGTCGCCAACGACGAGCAGCTCGAGCGCTTCAAGGGCCGCTGGGCCTCGATGGCGATCACCGAGCCGTCGTTCGGCTCCGACTCGGCCGCGATCTCCACCACCGCGGTGCTCGACGGCGACGAGTACGTCATCAACGGCGAGAAGATCTTCGTCACCTCCGGTGAGCGCTCCGACTGCATCGTCGTGTGGGCGACCCTCGACAAGTCCCTGGGCCGCGCGGCGATCAAGTCGTTCGTGGTCGAGAAGGGCACGCCGGGCGTCAAGGTCGAGCGGCTCGAGGAGAAGCTCGGCATCCGCGCCTCCGACACCGCGGTGATCACGTTCACCGACGCCCGGGTCCCGAAGGACAACCTCCTCGGCTCACCGGAGATCAACGTCGAGCAGGGCTTCGCCGGCGCGATGGCGACCTTCGACAACACCCGGCCGCTGGTCGCCGCGATGGCCGTGGGCTGCGCCCGTGCCTCGCTCGACCTGACCCGCGACCTGCTCAAGGAGGCCGGGATCGAGGTCGACTACGACAAGCCGGCGATCCTGCAGAGTGCGGCGGCGGCGAAGTTCCTCCAGCTCGAGTCCGACTGGGAGGCCGGGCGCCTGCTCACCCTCCAGGCCGCGTGGATGGCCGACAACCGCAAGCCCAACTCGCTCGAGGCCTCCATGGCCAAGGCGAAGGCCGGCCGGGTCGGCTCCGACGTGACGCTGTCGTGCGTCGAGCTGTGCGCCTCGATCGGCTACAGCGAGGAGGAGCTGCTCGAGAAGTGGGCGCGCGACTCCAAGATCCTCGACATCTTCGAGGGCACCCAGCAGATCCAGCAGCTGATCGTCGCCAGGCGGGTGCTCGGCCTGTCGAGCGCCGAGCTGAAGTGAGCTGACCAGCCGGGGTGCTTTGGGCCCGTTCTCGCTGAGGCGGGGGCGGGCCCGAGGCGTTGGTGACGGTCGGTGGGCTGGTCTGACCAGTTGCGGTTTGGTCCCAAACCGCAGGTCTGGAGGCCCGGATGTTGCGGTTTGGGACCAAACCGCATGCCGGAACAGCCACGTGACACGTGGGCGAGGTCGGACGAAGAAGGTCGGAATGCAACGAGGAACCGGCGGGTTCGCCGAGGTGCTCGGCATCCGGCCCGCCGGGTTCTCCGACGGAGCGTTCTGCCTCATCCCGCAGTGCTGAGGACCTCCGCTCCCGGACCCGGCTCGACGAGGTGGTGCACCGGGCGTGCCCAGCCGCGCTCGGCGTAGGCCGCGTCCACCGCCTCCCGTACGACGGCCGCCCGGTCCGCCGCGACGAGAGTGATCGTGCAGCCGCCGAACCCGCCGCCGGTCATCCGCGAGCCGAGGGCGCCGGCGCCGTTGGCGGTCTCGACGGCCAGGTCGAGCTGGGGGACGGAGACCTCGAAGTCGTCGCGCAGGGACGCGTGGGACGCCGTCATCAACGCACCCAGGCGGTCCCACTCGCCGTCGTCGATCGCCTCGACCGCCGCGCGGACGCGGTCGTTCTCGGTCGTGACGTGGCGTAGCCGACGCGGCTCGCCCGCCTCGCACTCACGCCGGCGCTGGGCGTACCCGCCGTCGCCGTCGGCGAGCGAGTGCCGGACGCCGGTGTCGGTGACCAGCAGGGCGAGCCCGGCCGCCGTCACGGGCAGCGGGACCGGGGTGGTGGCCGGTCCGCCCGGGTCGGCGAAGTCGACGAGCAGGGCGTGGCCCTCGGCGCCGAGCATGCTGGCGAGCTGGTCCATGCCGCCGGTCGGGGCACCCACGTGGTCGGTCTCGGCCCGGCGGCAGGCACCCGCCAGCAGCCGCCGGGTGTCGGCGTCGAGGGGGATGCCGAGCAGGCCCGCGACGGCGGTGGCGACGGCGCACTCCAACGCGGCCGAGCTGGAGAGGCCGCCGCCGAGCGGCACGGTCGAGGCGAGCCCGATGTCGAGGCCGGGCACCGTCCAGCCGGCCGCGCGGAGCTCGGCGACCACGCCGACGACGTACCGCTGCCAGAGGGCGTCACCCGGGGCCGCCTCGGTGCTGGTCATCCGCAGCTGGTCGTCGGCGCGGAGCGTCACGGTGGCGGTGGTGGCGAGCCGGATCGCGAACGGCAGGCACTGGCCGCCGTTGTAGTCGGTGTGCTCGCCGATCAGGTTGACCCGGCCGGGGGCACGGGCCACGACAGCCGGGCGGGGGGAGTGCACGGGGCCACACTAGGGTGACCGCCGTGCCCCGTCCGCTCATCGTCGCCGCCACCCGCGCCGAGGTCGCGCACGTCCCCGCCGGTCTCGAGGTGCTGGTCACGGGCATGGGCAAGACCGCCGCGGCGACCGCCCTCGCCCGCCACCTGGCGGTCCGCAGCGACCTCGCGGACCTGGAGGTCGTCAACCTCGGCACCGCCGGCGGTCTGCACGACGGGCTGTCGGCCGAGTCGGGGCTCTACGAGATCGGCACCGTCCTCAACCACGACATCAACGCCGACGCGATCCGCGCGCTCGGCTACGACCCGCGCGAGCGGATCGTCGTCGGGCCGGGCGGGACCGTCCTCGCGACCGGCGACGTCTTCGTCACCGACCCGGTCGTGCGGGCCCGGCTGGCCGAACAGGCCCAGCTCGTCGACATGGAGGGCTACGCCGTCGCGTACGTCGCCCAGGAGCTCGGCGTACCCGTCCGGCTGGTCAAGCACGTCTCCGACAACGCCGACGCGGGTGCGTGGGAGTGGGCCACCCTCGTCGACCGCAGCGCCCGGGTCCTCGGCGAATGGGCGGCGAGCCACCTGTCATGAGCACGCGAGCACTCGTCCTCGGTGGCGGCGGCGCCACCGGCAACGCCTGGCTGGTCGGCGTCGTGGCCGGGCTGCTCGAGGCGGGCGTCGACGTCACGACCGCCGACCTGATGATCGGTACGTCGGCCGGCTCGACCGCCGCCGCCCAGGTCACCAGCAGCTCCGCGGCGGAGCTGCTCACGGCGGTCCTGGAGGCACCGGTCCCGCAGCGTCCCGCACGGCCCGGAGCGGCGCGACCCGTGGCGGACCAGATGGAGCGGACGGCGCGCCTGATCGCCGCCGCCACCGACGCGGCCGACATGCGCCGGCGGTTGGGCGCCGCGGCGCTCGACCTCGCGGCGGGGTCGGGGGAGTCCTGGGCCGAGCGCTGGCGAGCCACGGTCGCGACCCGCCTGCCGAGCCCGGCCTGGCCGGCACAGCGGCTGCTGATCACGGCCGTCGACGCCGCGACCGGCGAGCCCGTGGGCTTCGAGCGCGACAGCGGGGTCGACCTCGTCGACGCGGTGGCGGCGAGCTGCTCGAGCGGGCCGGCGTACCCGATCGGGCGCCGGTCCTACATCGACGGCGGCTTCCGGGCCAATGCCGACAACGCGGACCTGGCGGCCGGCTACGACGACGTCCTGGTGCTCTCGCCGTTCGGCGGCCGGTCGCGTGCCCCGCAGGAGTGGGGCCTCGACCTCGCGTCCCAGGTCGCCGGGCTGCGCGCGGGCGGCAGCCGGGTGGAGACGCTCTTCCCGGCCACCGAGCACCTCGGCGCGAGTGCCATGGACCTCTCGCTGCGCGCACCGGCGGCACGTTCCGGTCGGGACCAGGGGCGGGAGCTGGCGGCGCGGGTCGGCGCGACCTGGGGCTGAGCCGACGCAGGGGCGAGCGGGTCAGCGGCTGCTGCTGGCGCGGCGGCCGCGCACCACGCCGACGAAGTCCTGGTGGACCGGGCTGTCCGCGTCCCGCAGCCACACGAGGGCCACGCTGGTCGGGTCGAGCTCGACCGGACGCTGCACGACGTCCTTGCGGTGGTGCAGGCGGGCCACCGACATCGGCACGATCACGATCCCGCTGCCCGAGGCCGCGACCTCGATCGCGTCCTTGACGTCCATCGCGGGGAACGGCAGCTGCTCCACCGACGGCGTCCACCCCGACGGGTGCGGCAGCACGAGCTGCTCCTCGGCGAGGTCGGCCAGGGGGATCGGCGTGTCGGGATCGGAGGCTGCCACGAAGTGCTCGCGCCCGGCGACGACGACCGGCACCTCGTCGTACAGGCGCACACAGTGCAGCGGCGACGGCGACTCGAGGTCGACCGGCAGCCGCACCAGCGCCATGTCGGCGTCGCCGTCGTCGAGGACGCCACGCTGCTGCTCCTCCTCGACCGGGAGGAGGTGGAGCCGGATCCGCGGGTTGCGCTCGCGCCACACCCGCGCCCACTTGTCGGGGGTCACTCCGGGAACGAAGGCGATGCGCAGGTCCTGCATGCGCCCACGATCCCAGAGCGAGCCCGACGGGCCTACATCTAGGCCTGGGCGAGAAGCCCGAACTGCAGCGTGCCGGAGTCGTCGATGCCCGCGTCGAGCGTCATCGTGTCGAGCTTGGTGGCGGAGTCCTCGTCGAGGTAGACGGTCGCACCGTCCTGTTCGACCACCTTGTCGCCGGGTTCGGCCTGGTCGGCAGCGGACACGGCGAAGCCGGCCTCGGCCTGGGTGATGCGCAGTCCCGCGGAGTCCGGGACGTCGGGGGCGTCGGTCATCTGCTTGACGATCGTGCAGGCGTTCTCGGTGAGGGTGAGCATGGCTTGCCTTCTCGGTTCGAGGTCAGAGACCTTTCCCACCGTTGCAGGTGCCCGCACCTCGTTCAAGGGCGCCGGGCGTGTCGGCCCAGCGCGCGCACCGCACCGACCGCCGCATAGCTCCCGGTCAGCGCCGTCACCAGCACCATCGCGCGCGGGCTGCTGTCGCGTCGTACCAGGTGCCCCAGGCCGGTCACCGTGTCGGACACGTCGATGCCGAGCCCCAGCAGGTGCAGGCGGTCGCGCTCAGCCCTTCCGCCGAGGAGGTACGCCGCCCCGAGGGCGATCGCGCGGGCACCGTAGATCCGGGTCAGGTACGCCACCTCCGGGGTCGGCGTGATCCCGAACGTGCGGCTGGTCGTGCCGGGCGCGGCGAGCGCCGCCGCCCCCAGTCCGATTCGCCCCCACGCCAGGACGTCCAGGCTCGATGTCATGCGGCCATCGTCCGACCGGTCGCGGCCGCTGCCCATGACCTGGGAGGTCATGACTGTCCGTAGCGGGTACTAGGGTCCGTGGAGAAGTGTGCAGGAGGCGCGGCGACGATGTTGTTCGAGAGTGACGGTCTCGAGGAGACCGAGCAGTTCCTGAGCGAGAACTACGCGCCCATGCGGATCGGGAGCACCACGACCACCGCGTCGACCCGGATCGCGCGGGCCGCCGCCCCAGCGATCAGCGTGGACCGCGTCGACCTCGGGTTCGTCATGTCCTACGAGGTCGAGCCGCTGCAGATGATCAGCCTGTGCGACGTCGCGTCCGGCACCGTCGAGGACCACGGACCGGAGCGCACGACGGCCGAGAGCTTCGGCGCCGGCGAGCTGTTCTCGCTCGCGCCACCGCAGCGCGCCTACGGCGGCACGATCAACCGGGCGAGCTACACGGTGACCATGCTCGACCCGTCGGTCCTGGCCCAGGTGGCCTCCCCGGCGCCCGGTCACGACACGGTCGAGCTCACCGGCCACCGTCCGGTCGACGCGGCCGCCGCACGTCGGGTCCGGGCCGCCATCGACCACCTCGACAACGTCGTACTGTCCGACCCGGACGCAGTGGCCAGCCCGCTGGTGCTCGGGACGGCGACGCGCTACCTCGCGGCCCAGCTGCTCGAGGCGTTCTCGAACACCTCGGTCGCCGGTCCGAGCCTCGCCGACAGTCGCGACGCCCACCCGGCCGCCGTACGCCGGGCGATCGCCTTCATCGACGCGAACGCCGATCTCGACCTCTCTCCGGTCGAGATCGCGGCGGCCGCCCACGTGAGCGTCCGGTCGCTGCAGCTGGCCTTCCGGCGTCACCTGGACACCACGCCGATGACGTACCTGCGCGACGTCCGCCTCGCCCGGGCGCACCGCGACCTCGCCGCCGCGGGTTCGGGTGACGGCGCGAGCGTGACGGACATCGCGCTGCGGTGGGGGTTCACGCACCAGGGCAGGTTCGGGCAGGCCTACCGGCGTGCGTACGACGAGACGCCCGGCGCCACGCGTCGCCGGGGGTGACCAGCTCCGTGCCCGGGTTCGCTGGACGGCCACGGAGACTGGCGCGCAGCGGATATCGGACGGACCAGCCGGTGCCTAGCGTGGAGGGATGCAGCAATCCCCCTCGAGCGGCTGCGGGAGTGCTGCGCCGGCGCCGGACCCCCGCGTGGTCGCCGCGCGTCTCGTCCCCCACGGCCGGACGGCCGGCAGTCCACAGCAGGTGCGGCGTCTGGAGTGCCTGTCCTGCGGCACGACCACCGAGCACGTCCGGGGGCCGGTCACGCTCGCTCCGGACGGCTCGGTCCTCGTGCAGTGGTGGGCCTGCCGGGAGTGTCCCGACGGCAAGACGGTCGGCTGACCGGTGACCCGCCGCCCCACGAGGGGCCACAGCGTTCCCTTCGGCTCCCTGACGATCAGCTACGACGAGCGGGTGCTGGCGCCGCGGGCATGGACGCAGACCCAGGCGCTGTGGGCCCACGACCTGCTGTCCGTCGTACCACCCGGACCCGTGCTCGAGCTCTGCAGCGGCGTGGGCCACCTCGGCCTGCTGGCCGTGCACGGCACCGACCGCCGCCTCGTGTGCGTGGACGTGGACCCGGTGGCCTGTGCCTACGCCCGCCTCAACGCGGAGTCGGCGGGCCGCGCGGCGCTGGTCGACGTGCGCACCGTGTCGCTGGAGGAGTTCAGCTCCGACGAGGTGTTCGCGCTGGTCGTCGCCGACCCGCCCTGGGTGCGCAGCGAGCTCGTCGGGTGCTTCCCCGCGGACCCGGTCCTGGCGATCGACGGCGGTGCCGACGGGCTGGACCGGGCACGAGACTGCGTGCGGCTGATCGAGCGCCATCTCCATCCCGACGGAGCCGCCCTGCTCCAGCTCGGCTCGTACGCCGAGGCCGAGGCACTCGGCGCCGAGCTCCCCGACACCCTCACCGTGGTCGCCAGCGAGGCGGAGCCGGGCCGCGGCCTGGTCGTGCAGCTCGTCCGCCCGCAGTGAGCCCACGTAGCGGAAAAAAGGGGTGCCGATTCCGTGTCTGCGCGCAGCCTTTGCTACGGTTTCCCAGCACTCGTCCGGGTGGCGGAATTGGCAGACGCGCTAGCTTGAGGTGCTAGTGCCCGTATTAGGGCGTGGGGGTTCAAGTCCCCCCTCGGACACCAGACAGAACGGCGGCCCCAGGGCCGCCGTTCTGCATTTCATGCATCGCGCCGACCGGCCGACCACCGGTGGTGTAGACCGGTCTGATGGGTGACCACGGGCCAGGGACGCCGGCGACGACCGGCGAGACGCTGTGGACGATCGGGCACTGGACGTGTCCGGAAGCGGCGTTCCTCGAACCGCTGCTCGCGGAGCAGGTGGACCTGGTGGTCGACGTTCGAGCCTTGCCGGGGTCCCGTCGGAGTCCGCAGTTCGACGGTGACGCCATGCCGGGGTGGCTGGGCGAGGCCGGCATCGACTACCTCCGGGTGCCTGAGCTGGCCGGGCGCCGCCGGCGCCAGGACGTCGATCCGGCCCTCAACGCCGGGTGGCGCAACCAGAGCTTCCACAACTACGCCGACTACACGCTCACCGCACCCTACGCACAGGGACGCGCGGAGCTCGAGGAGCTGGCGCGTGCCCGGAACGCGGTCCTGCTCTGCGGGGAGCCGATGCCGTGGCGCTGTCACCGGCTGCTCATCGCGAACGACGTCGTCGCACGCGGCTGGACGGTGTGGCACCTCAGCGTCGGCCAGGCGCCACGACGTCACGTGCTGGGCCGGTGGGGTGCGGAGCCGGAGGTGGGCCCCGACCGTACGGTGACCTATCCCGCCGCGTAGTCACACCCGCGGCGCGCACTCGGTCACGGTGCGTTCGCCGTGGTACTGGCCGTGGCGGCCTGCGTGGCGGCCTGCGTGGCGGCTCCTGACGGGGAGGGCGTCGTGCCGTCGGCCCCCGGGCTCGACGCGGGGGCCCCGGGACCTGCCGGGTCCGAGGACGCCGACGTGGGCGCTTCTGACGGCAGCGGACCGGGAGTCGGTGTCGAGGTCGGTGTCGAGGTCGGTGTCGGGATGGGTCCGGGCGACGACTCCCTGCGCGGGGTCCTGGTCGGGCGGGGAGTCGCGTCATTCCCCGGACTCTCACCGACCGCGGGTGTCGGAGGGTCAGCCGCCGGGGCGTCGACGCCCAGGCCCGCCAGCAGCGCACGCGCCGCGGCGAGGATGTCCCTCGCCGCTGCCGCGTCGAGGTCCCCGGCAGCGCGTGCGCGCCGGACCTCGGCGATGAGCTGGAGCAGCGCCTCCTGTGCCGCCGGGTAGTGCCGCGCGGCCATCGCGTGATCGACCTTGCTCAGCGACGCGCGGAGCGCAGGCACGTCGTCCGCGGCAGAGGTCCGCTGCGCCGCCCCGCAGCCCGCGACGCCGAGTGCAGGCAGGAGGACGAGGGCGGCGGCGGCGAGCGCGACTCGGATGCGCCGGCTCACTGCGGCTCCTCGATGGCGTCGTGGAGGTCCTGCAAGGGTGCCTGATACTGCTCCGGAACGCCCGCGGGAACGTCCGTGCGGCCGTAGGTGGGCGCTGGGTCGCGCGACGTCACGACGAGCACCAGGGCGGTGAGGGCCAACGCGACCAGCAGCGCGGCAGCCAGGAGCCAGCGGCGTCGGTGGCGGGACGCGGGCTCGCCGGGACGCGGCACGGCCATCGGCTGGGTGCTCTCGCTCGGTTCAGGGGCGGGCGGCACCAGGTCGTTCGCGACCGCGGCCAGCGCCGAGGCGACGTCCTCGGCGGTCGGCCTGGCGTCGGGGTCACGGGCGGTCATCGCCTGCAGCAGGTCTCGCCAGGCGCGTGGTAGCGACGCCGGGAGCGCCGGCTGGGTGCAGAGCCGGCGTACGGCTGACTCGAGCGGCGGACCTGGGAACGCCCGTTCCCCGGTGAGTGCTTCGAGCAGCACGAGGCCCAGGGAGTAGACGTCCGCCGCCGGAGTGATGGCCTCGCCCGCGGCCTGCTCGGGCGCGAGGTAGGCCGGAGAGCCGACCGTCTCGCCGGACCGGGTGTGCTGCTCGAGGTCGCCGGCGAGGCGTGCGATCCCGAAGTCGGCCAGCAGCGCCCGCGAGTCGGCGCACAGCAGCACATTGCTCGGCTTGACGTCGCGATGCGTGACCCCCTGCTCATGGGCGTAGGCGAGCGCTGCGGCGAGCTGTGTCCCGATCTCAGCGACCGTCCTCGGCGGCAGGGCTCCCGCGCTGAGCTGGCCGGCGAGGGTCGGCCCTTCGGCCAGAGTCATCACGAGATAGGGCCGGTCGGACCGGATGCCGGCATCGAGCAGCGTGACCAGTCCGGGGTGGTTGAGTCCTGCGAGCAGCTGGGCCTCGGCGACGAACCGTGCCCGGAGCACGGGATCCTCGACCTCGCGCAGGACCTTCACGGCCACCTCGCGCTTCAACACGTCGTCGAAGGCGCGGAAGACGTCGGACATCCCGCCGTGGCCCAGCTCGTCGAGCAGCCGGTAGCGGTCGTCGAGGACGGTGGCCGACTCGATACCCATGCTCAGGCAGTACCCGTGGCCGATCGCATCAGTATCGCGAACCCGGGCGGGGCCGGAAGGGACGAGGCGGCTACCTGCGTGCGCTCGACGCCTGACGGCGCGGCGTGCGCCCGGTCCACCGCCGGTGGGCCACGACCAGGCTCGACGCCTCGGCGTACCCGAGTCGCCGCGCGACCTCGTCCAGCAGCAGCCCGTCGGCGAGCAGGTCCTCGGCGGCCACGGCGCGGACGTCGTCGAGCACGGTGCGGTACGACGTCCCCGCGGCGGCCAGGCGGCGGCGCAACGAGCGCTCGCTGAGCCCGAGGGCGGAGGCGACGTCGGCCATCGGGGCGCCCGCCTCGAGGTGCTGGGCGACGAGGATCCTGACCTGCCCGGTGAAGGCGTCGCGGCCGCGACGCGGTGAGACGAGGTCGCGGCACAGGGCCTCGGCGAGTGCGCAGGCGTGGGTGTTGGCCTGGGGGAGCGGGTGGGCCAGCCAGGTGCTCGCGAAGCGGAGCTCGCCGCCGGCCGGATCGCCGGTGGCGACGAGGCCTCGCGGGTTGCCGCAGATCTCCCGCAGCACCGTCCAGATCGCGGTCAGGTCTCGCTCGACCAGGAACCGGCGGACGTCGTCGGGGACACCACGGTGGTCGACGCGCACGACCACCTCGTCGTCCTCGACGCTCGCCGACGGGATCGTGAACGTGAAGCTGAGGTCGATGAAGCGCAGCGCCAGGTTGGCGGCGTCCCCGAGTGTCGGGCTGCTCAGCAGGGCGAAGCCGAGCGGACCGAACGTGGAGGCGTGGTAGGCCGCACCGACCTGCCCGCCGGTCACGCCAGGAGCGGCGGCGAGCAGGTTGCGGACCACCCGGAGCTCCTGGTCCGCGGTCACCTCGCGCTGCGGGTCGGCGACGTCACGCGCGCCCAGGCCGCTGCCGCGCAGCAGCGCCGTCACCGGTGCGCCGGCCGCCGCGCCGACCGTCACGAGCAGTGCCGTCCCGGCGACGTGACGCGGGAACTGCCAGTCACGGGCCGCGGCCGGCTCGAAGGACGTGGAGATCATGGCCGGAATTATGGATCTCCTGGCCGGACGTCGCTGGCAGCGGTCCACCTCCGGTTCCTAGCGTGGGCTCATGGCCCATCCCTCCGTGATCGTCATCGGCGCCGGCTTCGGCGGTCTCGCCGCTGCCCACCACCTCCGCGAGGCGGGCGTCAGCGACGTCACGGTCCTGGAGCGCGCCGACGACGTCGGTGGGGTGTGGCGGGAGAACACCTACCCGGGGGCGGCGTGCGACGTGCCGTCGGTGCTCTACTCGTGGTCCTTCGCGCGCAAGCACGACTGGTCGCACCGCTACGCCCGCCAGCCCGAGATCCTCGACTACCTCCGTTCCCACGCCGTTGCCAGCGGCCTGCGCGAGCTGGTCCGCACCGGCGCGGAGGTGACCGGCGCGGCGTGGGACGACGTCGGGCGGCAGTGGACGGTCCGCCTGGCCGGTGGAGAGGAGCTGCGCGCCGACGTCCTCGTCTCCGCGGTCGGCCAGCTCTCGCGTCCCTCGATCCCGGCCCTCCCGGGCCTCGGGAGCTTCACGGGCCCGTCCTTCCACACGGCGACCTGGGACCACGGGGTCGACCTCACCGGACAGCGCGTCGCGATCGTCGGCACCGGCGCGAGCGCGATCCAGGTGGTGCCCGCGATCGTCGACCGGGTCGCCTCGCTGAGCGTGTTCCAGCGCTCGGCGCCGTACGTCGTCCCGAAGCCCGACGGTCCGTACTCGCCCCGGCAGCAGCGCCGGTTCGCGGCGCACCCGCGGCTGCACCGCCTCACCAGGCAGGGGGTGTTCCATCTGTCCGAGCAGCTGAACCGGACCCTCGACTCCGACGGCCGTCTGGTCGGCGTGCTGCACAAGGCGTGGCAGCTGCACCTGCGCCGCCAGGTGCGCGACCCCGCCCTCCGGGCGCGGCTGGTGCCGGACTACCCGCTGGGCTGCAAGCGGCTGCTCTTCTCCAACGACTGGTACCCAGCCCTCACCCGCCCCCACGTGGACGTGGTCGCCGACCGGATCGAGGCCGTCGAGTCCCGCGGCATCAGGACCGCCGACGGCAGGCTGCACGAGGCCGACGTCATCGTCTTCGGCACCGGCTTCGCTGCCACCGAGTTCCTGGCTCCCATGGACATCCGCGGACGGAGCGGCCGCCTGCTCGCCGACGCATGGCAGGGCGGCGCCCGCGCCCACCTCGGCATCACCGTCCCCGGCTTCCCCAGCTTCTTCGTCCTCTACGGCCCCAACACCAACCTCGGCGGCAGCTCGATCATCGGGATGCTCGAGGCGCAGGCCGGGTATGTCGCGCAGGCGGTCACCTCCCTCGGGCGACACGGCCCGGTCGAGGTCCGGGAGGACCGCGCGACGGCGTACGACACCGAGATGCAGCGCCGGCTGGCCGAGAGCGTGTGGAGCTCGTGCACGAGCTGGTACCGCGACCCGAGCGGCCGGATCACGACCAACTGGCCCGGCACGGTGCGCGAGTACCAGCAGCGCACCGCCCGCCTGGACCCCGGAGACTTCCGCGCCGACCTCCCTGCCCAGGAAGGAGCGACCCGATGACCCACTACGACGTCGTGGTGGTCGGCTCCGGCTTCGGCGGCAGCGTCACCGCGCTCCGGCTGGCCGAGAAGGGCTACCGCGTCGGCGTGCTCGAGGCCGGCCGGCGCTTCTCCGACGACGAGCTCCCGACCACCTCGTGGAAGGTGCGCGACTACGTGTTCAACCCGGCGCTCGGCTGCTACGGCCTGCTCCGGATGACACTGCTCAAGGACGTCCTCGTGCTCACCGGGGCGGGGGTGGGCGGCGGGTCGCTGGTCTACGCGAACACGCTCTACGAGCCGCCGCGCGCGTTCTTCGACGACCCGCACTGGGCCGGGATCACGGACTGGGCCGACGAGCTGGCGCCGTACTACGACCAGGCGCGGCGGATGCTCGGCGTGACGCCGTACCCGCGGCGCTCGCCCTCCGACCTGGTGATGAAGGCCGTCGCACAGGACCTCGGCGTCGGCGACAGCTTCCGGCCGACGCCGGTCGGCGTGCTCTTCGGAGAGAGCCCGGGCGAGCGGGTCGCCGACCCGTTCTTCGGCGGCGCCGGCCCCGAGCGCACCACCTGCACCGACTGCGGCGCCTGCATGACGGGCTGCCGGGTCGGCGCCAAGAACACGACCGTCAAGAACTACCTGCACCTCGCCGAGGCCGCGGGCGCGGTCGTGCACCCGATGACGACGGTGAGCGATGTCCGGCCGCGCCCGGGTGGTGGGTACGACGTCACGACCCGCCGCACCGAGGGCAAGGTGCGCCGCGGCCGGCGCACCTTCACCGCCGACCAGGTGGTGTTCGCCGCGGCCTCGCTCGGGACCCAGCGCCTGCTGCACCGGCTCCGCGACGGCGGCAGCCTGCCCGCGCTCTCCCCGCGTCTCGGCGAGCTCACCCGCACCAACTCCGAGGCGATCCTCGGCGTCCGGGCCCGCGGCGACGAGGTCGACTACTCGCGCGGCGTGGCGATCACGTCCTCGCTGCACGTCGACGACCACACCCACGTCGAACCGGTCCGCTACGGCCGGGGCAGCAACCTGCTCGGGCTGCTGATGGCCACGCTCACCGACGTGCCCGCCGACGGCCGCAACCGTGCCCTCGCCGGCCTGCGGGAGATGTGGCGCCGGCGGCGTGACCTGCCCCGGCTGCACGACCCGCGCGGCTGGTCCGAGCAGACCATCGTGCTGCTGGTGATGCAGAGCCTCGACAACTCGCTGACGACGTACCTGCGCCGTCGCCCGTGGGGCCGGACCCTCACCACCCGGCAGGGGACCGGCGCCGCGAACCCGGTCTGGATCCCGCAGGGCCACGACGTCGCACGCAAGGTCGCCGAGGAGGTCGACGGCATCCCGGGCGGCACCTGGGCCGACCTCGTCAACGTCCCCGCGACCGGCCACCTCATCGGCGGCTGCCCGATCGGCGAGTCCGCGACGAGCGGTGTGGTGGACCCGTACCACCGCGTGCACGGGTACGACGGCCTCCACGTGATCGACGGGTCCACCGTCGCGGCCAACCTCGGTGTCAACCCGTCCCTGACCATCACGGCCATGGCCGAGCGGGCCGTCGCGATGTGGCCGAACAAGGGCGAGGCCGACCCACGGCCGGCGGCGGGATCGTCGTACCGCCGGGTCGAACCGGTCGCACCGCACCGTCCGCAGGTGCCCTCGGACGCCCCGGCGGCCTACCGGGTCTCCTAGCATCGCTGCGTGAGCGCGTACCTGTCCTTCGTGGTGTTCGCGGCCCTGCTGGCCACCGCACCCGGTCCCGACACCTTCCTGACCCTGCGGGCGACCGTCGTCGGCGGCCGCGCCCGCGGCGTCGCCACCGCGACGGGCATCACCGCCGCAGGAGCGCTGCAGGGCGTGCTCGCCGCGACCGGGCTCGGGGCGGTGCTGGCGCACGCCGAGCCGGTGTTCCTCGCGGTCCGCTGGGCCGGCGTGGCCTACCTGGTGTGGCTCGGCGTCAATGCGCTGCGCGACGCGCTGCGTCGCGACGGCAGCGTGTGGTCGGTGGGCGAGGGGACGGGCGTGGTCCGTGCCCGTACGGCGTTCCGGCAGGGCTTCGTCTGCAACATCACCAACCCCAAGGTGCTCGCCTTCAACCTCGCGGTGCTGCCGCAGTTCGTCGGCACCGACCAGGGCATCCCGGTGCTGCTGGCCTACGCGCTCACGCTGGTCGTGATCGGCGCGATCGTGCTGCTGGCCGTGGTGTGGATCGCCGGCAAGGCCGCCTCCGCGCTCACCCGGCCGTCCTTCCGGCGCAGCGTGGACGGCGCGACCGGCGTCGTGATGCTCGGGTTCGCGACGGCGCTGGCGGTCGAGGCATGAGCGACCCCGCCACCGAAGGGACCGACCGGTCCGGCCGTGCGATCGCGGCCGCCGAGGCGCTGGGCCTCGCGTTCGAGGTCACCCGGCACGGGCCGGTGGGGTCGCTGGAGGAGGCCGCCGCGGTGCGCGGGATCGAGCCGCGCCAGATCGTGAAGACCATGGTCGTCCGGGTGGCCGAGGGCGATCATCGGTTCGTGCTGGTGCCCGGCGACCGGGAGATCTCCTGGCCGCTGCTGCGCGCCCTGCTCGGCGTCAGCCGGCTCTCGATGCCCTCGGCCGACGCCGCCCGCGAGGTCACCGGCTACGTCCGCGGCACGATCACGCCCCTCGGTGCGCTGAGCGCGCTGCCCGTGATCGCCGACAGCCGGGTCACCGGGCCGGTGTCGATCGGCGGTGGCGGGTACGGCGTCGCGCTCACCGTCGACGGCGACGCGCTCGTGGCGGCGCTCGGCGCCACCGTCGCCGACGTCACGTCGCCGGGTGGACCTCGACCTGGGTCCCGCTGAGGTCGTACTCCACGTAGGCGGTCTGGTTGAACTCGTTGCTCGCGTATGCCGAGATCCACGCCGGCGTCTCGTCCTCGGGATCCGGCTTCTCGATGATCAGGTAGCAGTTCGTCGCGTCCTCGACCAGCTTCCGCACCTGCGGGCACAGGCCGTCGAGGACGAGGCTGTCGACCGTGGCCAGGTCGAACGACTCCTCGTCGCCGGTGGTCTTCGACGGCTCGTTCAGCTCGCCGTCCCAGTAGTAGTCGAGCTGGCGCTCGTCGGCCGGGTCGTCGGGCTTGTACGGCGTCGCGACGCTCGCGTACTCCGGGTAGATGACCGCGCGCCGCACGAGGGTCGAGCCGCGCTCCTCCTGCAACGCGGCCACCAGCGCGTCGAAGCCCTTGTCGGTCTGCGGCCGGCCCGCGGCAGGGGCGTCCTCGCTGCCCGCGATCGCGAAGACCGCCGCCGTACCGAGCGCGACGACCACCCCGCCGACCGCGATCAGCAGCCCGACGGGATGGATCCGCTGCTTGCGCACCGTCCGCTCCTCGAGGCTGCGGACCCGCTTCGGCTGCTTCGGCGGCGTGTACGGCTTGTGCGTGGGCGGCTGCGCGGGCGCACCATCCGGGTCGGGAGTGTCGTCGGGGCGGTACTGCTTCCACTTGCGAGGGGCCACGGCAGAACGCTAGTGGGAAGGCGCGTGCAACGATGGCCGCATGGCCGAATCGACGACCCCCACGCCGGTGCCCGAGCACGATGTCGCCGCCGAGGTCGTCGACCTGTGTCGTGACCTGATCCGGATCGACACCTCCAACTACGGCGGTGGCGAGAGCACCGGCGAGAGGAAGGCCGCCGAGCACGTCGCGGCGCTGCTCGACGAGGTCGGGATCGCCGCCGAGGTGATCGAGACGAAGCCGGGCCGCGCGAACGTCGTGGCCCGCTGGGGCGGCGCCGGATCCCGGGCCACGGCCGAGCGGGGCGCGCTGCTTCTGCACGGCCACCTGGACGTCGTGCCCGCGGCGGCGGAGGACTGGGCCGTGCACCCGTTCAGTGGCGAGGTGCACGACGGCTACGTCTGGGGACGCGGCGCGGTCGACATGAAGGACTTCGACGCGATGCTGCTCTCGGTCGTCCGCGCCCGCCAGCGCGCCGGACGCGCACCCGAGCGCGAGGTGGTGCTCTGCTTCACCGCCGACGAGGAGGCCGGTGGCCACGAGGGCGCCCAGCTGCTCGTCGAGAACCACGCCGAGTGGTTCGAGGGCTGCACCGAGGCGGTCGGCGAGGTCGGCGGGTTCAGTACGACGGTTCGCGGCCGCCGCCTCTACCTGATCGAGGCGGCCGAGAAGGGCATGGCCTGGATGCGCCTGAGCGCCCGTGGCCGCGCCGGCCACGGCTCGATGATGAACGACGACAACGCGGTCACCCGGCTCGCCTCCGCGGTCGCGCGGATTGGCGCCCACGACTGGCCGGTGCGGCTCACGCCCACCATGCAGACCCTGCTCGCCACGGTCGGCGAGCTCGCCGGGGTCGAGGCGACGCCGGAGAACGCGCCGGCGTTGGTCGAGGAGTTCGGCGGCGCCGCGCGGATGCTCGGCGCGGTGCTGCGCAACTCGACCAACCCGACCATGCTCGAGGCCGGCTACAAGGTCAACGTCATCCCCACCGACGCGACCGCCCACGTCGACGGCCGCTTCCTCCCGGGCTTCGAGGACGAGTTCTTCGCGACCCTGGCCGAGCTGACCGGCGAGGGCGTCGACATCGACTTCGTCTCGCGGCAGGCGCCCTGGGAGACGCCGTACGACGGCGAGCTGGTCGACGCGATGACCCGCAGCCTGCTGGCGGAGGACCCCGAGGCCCTGGTGGCGCCGTACCTGATGAGCGGCGGTACCGACGCCAAGCACTTCTCCAAGCTCGGCATGCGCTCCTTCGGGTTCGCCCCGCTGCGGCTCCCCGACGACCTCGACTTCACCGCCCTCTTCCACGGCGTGGACGAGCGGGTCCCGGTCGACGCGCTGGAGTTCGGGGCGCGGGTGATGGACCGGTTCCTCGACCAGGCCTGAGGCAAAGACTCGCTCAGCCGCCTCAACCCGGCCCGGGCTCGGCCGATCCTCCCTCTGAGCCGTCCGAGCGGACGGGAGAGGGGAGTGGCACCGTGGCTCGCACCGCGATCGCGCCGACCGGCGTGGAGAAGACCTTCCACCCGGACCAGATCATCGTGTCCAAGACCGACCGTCAGGGACGGCTGACCTACGTCAACGACCTGTTCGTGGAGATCAGCGGCTACCCGGAGGCCGAGCTGGTCGGCAAGCCGCACAACGTCATCCG